>NZ_CP177144.1:0-1072500 GCF_050389775.1 Marinibacterium sp. SX1
ACATGGTCCGCCCTGCCCTGCCGCATCCTCCCCGCCCGACTGGCCAGCCAACCCAGCCGCTCATCCGCCCTCCCACGCCCCAAGCCCCCAAGACCCTAGTGACATGCCCCTGATGCCCCGATCCCCGCGCATACCGCCGATCCCCCTGGCCCTGGCGCTGGCCGGGCTGATCCCCTTTGCCTGGGGCGCGCTGAGCTACCTGTCGCCCGGCCTGTCGGCCTGGGGCCTGCAGACCTTTGGCGCGCGGTTCGTCGGGCCTTATGTCCAGCTGTTCTACGGCTCGGTCATCCTCAGCTTCATGTCCGGGGTGCTCTGGGGCTTTGCCACCCGGGCGCCGGCCGGCCGGGCGGGCATCTGCTATGCCCTGTCGGTGCTGCCCGCCCTCTGGGCCTTTGTCATGACCGGCGGCGGGCCGACCAGCGCGGGGATGAACCTGATCTTCGGCTTTGCCGGTGTGCTGCTGATCGACGCGGCCTTCTCGGCCTGGGGCCTGACACCCGGCTGGTGGCTGCGGCTGCGCGTGGCGATGACCGCGCTGGTGATTGCATGTCTTTCGGTAGGAGTGATCTGGTGAGCGATGACAGGACGATCGGGTTCTACGATGCCCGGGCAGACGATTACGCGAGAACGGTCGAGGACCAGACCGACCCGATGCTGGCCCGGTTCATGGCCGGGGCGCCCACGGGCGGCCACCTGCTCGACCTGGGCTGCGGGCCGGGCCATGCCGCGGCGGTGATGGCCGGCGCCGGGTTCCGCGTCACGGCCTGCGATGCCTCGGCCGAAATGGTGCGGCTGGCCTCGGCCATGGCCGGGGTCACCGCCCGCCAGGCCCGGTTCGACGCGCTTGACGACGTGGCCGCCTATGACGGCATCTGGGCCAGCTATTCGCTGCTGCACGCCCCGCGCGCCGCCCTGCCCGGCCGCCTTGCCGCGGTGCATCGGGCGTTGACCCCGGGCGGATTGTTCTGCATCGGCATGAAACTGGGCACGGGCGAAAAGATCGACAGCCTGGGCCGGTTCTACAGCTATTACGGAGAAAGCGAGTTGGAAGATCTGCTTGGCGCGGCCGGGTTCGAGGTGACGGATCGTCACCTGAGCGAGATCCGGGGAATGTCCGGACAGCTGGAGGCCGGGATCACGGTCTTTGCCCATGGCTGAGCTCTTTGCCTATACCGATGGCGCCTGTTCGGGCAATCCCGGCCCCGGCGGCTGGGGCGTCCTGCTGCAGGCCAAGGACGGCGGCACGGTGATGAAGGAACGCACCCTGTCGGGCGGCGAGGCGGCGACAACCAACAACCGGATGGAGCTGATGGCCGCGATCACCGCGCTGGAGACGCTGGACAAGGCGTCGAAGATCACCGTGGTGACCGACAGCGCCTATGTGAAGAACGGGGTGACCGGCTGGATCTTCGGCTGGAAGCGCAACGGCTGGAAGACCTCGGCGAAGAAGCCGGTGAAGAATGCCGAGCTGTGGCAACGGCTGGACGCGGCGCAGGCGCGCCATGACGTGACGTGGAAATGGGTCAAGGGCCATGCCGGCCATCCCGAGAACGAGCGCGCCGACGAACTGGCGCGGGCCGGGATGAAGCCTTTCAAGGGTTAGGTCACGCGGGCCGGCGTAGGGCGGGGCTTGCCCCGCCGCGCCGGCGGCCATCCATCCGAAGGCCGCTCAGCGCCGGCGGCCACCCGGGCCGCGCGGCCCCTTCGGCCCGTAGATCTGCCAGAGCCAGATCAGCACCAGCGCCCCCAGGATCGCCCCGATCAACCCGGCCATGGCGCCCATCACCGTCAGCAGCAGCCGCAGCACCAGCCCGCCCAGCAGGGCGCCCAGGATGCCGACGACGATGGTCGTGATGATATCGGCCTCGATCCGCATCAGCCGCGTGGCAATGAACCCGGCGGCGGCGCCGATGATGACCAGAACGACGATGCTCATCGCCCGGTCACTTTCGCGGCCGCCAGTGGAACGGCACGATGACCAGCGCACCGATCGACGAGACGATGGCGTTCAGCCCCGGGCTCCCGAAGCCGATGCCGAACATGATGCGCAGAAAGAAGAACAGGAACGCCCCGCCGATGCAGATGATGATCGACGGGATCACCCCGTTGCGCGTCCAGCCGGTGCGTTCCGAGGCATATCCCACGATGCCCGCGATCACGACGGTGCCGAAGAGTGTCAGGAACATGGGGCCTCCTTCTGCAGGCAGGTGCCGGCCGCGACCGGGCGGCCGCGCAGGTAATCGCCCTGATCCTGCGCGCCCTTGCCCGCCCTTTGCAAGCGCAGGATCTCGACCGCCCCGCTGCCGCAGGCCACGGTCAGCCCGTCGGTCAGCACCGTGCCGGCCGGGCTGTCGCCCGGGATCGGCCCCGGGGCCAGGCGCGAGGCCAGCAGCTTGACCCGCTCGCCGCCGATCTCGGTCCAGGCGCCGGGAAAGGGTGACAACCCGCGGATCTGGCGATCGACGCTGTCCGCCGGCAGCGACCAGTCGATCCGGGCCTCGGCCTTGTCGATCTTGGCCGCATAGGTCACGCCCTCTTCGGGCTGCGGCTCGGCCACCAGGCTGTCGATCCGGTCGAGCGCCCGGGTGATCAGCCCCGCACCCATCGCGCTGAGCCGGTCATGCAGCCCGGCCGTGGTTTCCTCGGCCCCGATATCGGTTTCCTCGCGCAGCAGCACCGGCCCGGTGTCCAGCCCGGCTTCCATCTGCATGATGCAGATGCCGGTCCGGTCGTCGCCCGACATGATCGCCCGGTGGATCGGCGCCGCACCGCGCCAGCGCGGCAGCAGCGAGGCATGGATGTTGAGACAGCCCCGGGCCGGCGCGTCCAGCACCGGCTGCGGCAGGATCAGCCCATAGGCCACGACAACGGCCACATCGGCCTCCAGCGCGGCAAAGGCGGCCTGTTCCTCGACGCCTTTCAGCGACACCGGGTGGCGCACGGCCAGGCCAAGCGCCTCGGCCCGGGCCTGCACCGGCGACGGCCGTGGCTTCTTGCCCCGGCCGGCCGGGCGCGGCGGCTGGCAATAGACGGCGGCGATGTCATGGCCGGCATCGACCAGCGCCTGCAGCACCGGCACCGAGAAATCGGGCGTGCCCATGAAGATGATGCGCATCAGTCCTCCCGGGGGGTGGCCATCTTGCGGGCCTTGCGCAGCAGCATGTCGCGCCGCGTGCGGCCCAGGTTGTCGAAATACATCCGCCCGTTGAGGTGATCGATCTGGTGCTGCACACTGGTCGCCCACAACCCTTCGAAATCGTGGCGGTCGATCATGCCCTGGCCGTTGAGAAACCGCACCGTCACCCGGGCCGGCCGTTCCAGCCGGGCCGAGACGCCCGGCAGGTTGGGGCTGGCCTCGTCATGGGCGCGCAGCTCGGTCGAGGCCTCAAGGATTTCGGGATTGGCCAGCCGGATCACCCGGCCGCGCTCGGCGGAGGCATCGACAACGGCCAGCCGCAGCATCACGCCGATCTGCGGGGCGGCCAGGCCAACGCCGGGCATGGCTTCCATCGTGTCGATCATGTCCTGCCAGGTCGCGCGGATCTCGTCGGTGATCTTCTCGACCGGCTCGGCCGCGGTCCGCAGGCGCTTGTCCGGCCAGGGCAGGCAGCGGCGGACGCTCATCGCCCGCCCCCGTCGTAATCGGCCTCGGCCATGCGCCGCACCTCGGGCGAGACCCGGTCAAGGGTCACGATGCCGTCGAGGTGGTCCAGCTCGTGCTGGGCACAGACCGCGGCAAAGCCCGTGAACCGGTCTTCGCGCAGCCGGCCGGCCTCGTCTGTCCAGGCCATGGTCACGGCCTCGGGCCGGGCCACGTCGATCAGCACGCCGGGGATCGACAGGCAGCCCTCGCGGGTCGTTTGGATATCGGGCGCGCGGTCGATGACCTGGGGGTTGATCAAGGCCAGCGGCGTCCGCGGCCCGGCCTTCCAGGTCACGTCCATGACAAAGACCCGCTTGAGCACGCCGACCTGCGGCGCGGCCAACCCGCGGCCCGGCGCGGCATACATCGTGTCGAACATGTCGCTGACCAGCCCGCCGACATCCTCGTCGGCCCCGACCGGCGCGCAGACCCGCGACAGCAGGGCATCGGGCCAGCGCAGGATCTCGCGCTGGGCCATCAGGCGCGGGCCTTCTCGCGCTTGAGCTTCTGCATCTTGCGGGTGATCATCTGGCGCTTCATCGGCTTGAGGTAATCGATGAACAGCTTGCCATCGAGGTGGTCGATCTCGTGCTGCACGCAGGTCGCCCACAGCCCGTCGAACGTCTCGGTCTGCTCGCGCCCGTCCAGATCCATCCAGCGCACCTCGACCTCGGCCGGCCGGGTGACATCGGCATATTGCTCGGGGATCGACAGGCAGCCTTCCTCGTAGGTGTTCAGCAGGTCCGAGCCGGCGACGACCTGGGGGTTGACCATGACCACCGGGCGCGGCGGCAGGGTTTCGTCCTTGACGCAATCCATCACGATCACCCGGTCCAGCACGCCGATCTGCGGCGCGGCCAGGCCGATGCCCGGGGCGTCATACATGGTTTCCAGCATGTCGTCGGCCAGCCGGCGCAGGTCGTCCGTGATATCGGCCACGGGCGCGCAGACCTTCTTCAGGCGCGGATCGGGATGGATGAGAATGGGGCGCTTCATGGCCATGGATGTAAGCGATTGACCGGTCTGCCGCAACGCCCCTTGCACCCGGGGCCAAATGGCATAGCGTCAGCCCGAATGCACGGAAAGGACATGGCATGACGACGGATCCGGATTTCGACGCGGTGATCGACCGGCGCGGCACGGGCTGCGCCAAGTGGGACGCGATGGACAAGCTCTACGGCGTGTCGCCCGACGAGGGCCTGTCGATGTGGGTCGCCGACATGGATTTCCGCCCGCCGCAGGTCGTGCTGGACCGGGGCCGCGCGCTGCTCGACGACGGCATCTTCGGCTATACGACGGGCGATGCCGGCTTTCACCAGGCGGTGTCCTGGTGGATGGAAAACCGCCATGGCTGGACCGTCGCGCCCGAGACGATGTTCACCACGACGGGCATCGTCAACGCCGTGGCGCTCTGCCTCGACACCTTCACCCGCCCGGGCGACGGCATCGTGCTGTTCACCCCGGTCTACCATGCCTTTGCCAAGACCATTCTGGGCGCCGACCGGCGCGTGGTGGAATGCGAAATGCCCATAGTCGACGGGCTCTACACGCTGGATTTCGACGCCTGGGATGCCCAGATGGACGGGTCGGAAACCGCGCTGATCCTGTGTTCGCCGCATAATCCCGGCGGCCGTGTCTGGACCCGGGCCGAGCTGGAGGGCATCGCGGCCTTTGCCCGGCGCCACGACCTGCTGCTGATCTCGGACGAGATCCACCACGACCTGGTGATGCCCGGCCAGCAGCATGTGCCCACCGCGCTGATCGACGGCGTGACCGACCGGCTGGTCACCCTGGCCGCGCCGTCCAAGACCTTCAACCTTGCCGGGCTGCATACCGGCTGCGTGATCATCGAAGACGAGGCCCTGCGCGCGAAATTCGCCAGCCGCAAGGAGGCGCTGCGGGTGGCCAGCAACGTCTTCGGCGTCGAGTTCGCCACGGCGGCCTATTCGCCGGCGGGGGCGGAATGGGTCGAGGCGCTGGTGCGGTATCTCGACGGCAACCGCCAGGTCTTTGACGCCGGGATCAACGCGATCCCCGGCCTGCGTTCGATGCCGCTGCAGGCCACCTATCTCAGCTGGGTCGATTTCGCGGGCACGGGCATGAGCCCGGAAGAGGCGCAGCAACGGGTCTACAAGGGCGCCCGGATCGCGGCCAACGAAGGCCATACCTTCGGCAAGGGCGGTGACAGCTTCCTGCGGTTCAACATCGGCATGCCGCGCAGCCAGATCGAAAAGGCCGTCGAACGCATGGCCGCGGCCTTCGAAGACCTGCAATAACGCCGCCGCCCCCGGTTGCGGCCGGGGGCATGGCCGATGGCGCAGGCGATGTGCGGGGCACCCTCAGCGGGGCAGCAGCGCGATGGGGGTGTCGGGATCGCGGGCGTGATCCAGCGGCGGGCTGTCATGGGCCGCCGTGTTGCGCTTGAATTCATAGCGCATCTCGCCGCCCTCTTCCTCGGAAGCCACGATCAGGCATTGGTAGAGATGCTGCGACCCGTCATAGACATCGACCAGCCCGCGCAGGGCCGGCACACGCTCGGCCTCGACGGCAAACCCCGATCGCCAGAGCCGCAGCACCGGCCAGGCCTCGCCGCCGACCAGCACGCGCAGGCGGTTGCGCTTGCGCAGCTTGGCCATCCGCGCGGCATCCAGATCGTCCCTCACTTCCCTCGGCAGGTAGGTCGACATCACAGAATCTCCCGGTCTTCCGTCCTTCAAGGAAGCTATGCCAGACACCTGTTAATCAACCCTGACGAAAGGCTCGAAAACCCGCTGTTGCCCCGGCGCATCAGCCACCCCGGAGCCCCCGCCCGGTGCCCCAACCCAGACCGCGCCTTGGTGCACCATTGCAGAGGCCCTGCGCGCCGCAACAGTTGTGACATCGCGCCCGGCCGCCTTACCTTTCCCGCGATGGCAACCGCAGGAGGACCCCATGGGACAGCTGATCGACGGCATCTGGCACGACAATTGGTATGACACCAAATCGACCGGCGGCGCGTTCAAGCGCTCGACCTCCAGCTTCCGCAACTGGGTCACCCCCGACGGTCGCCCCGGCCCCAGCGGCGAAGGCGGTTTCGCCGCCGAGAGCGGGCGCTACCATCTTTATGTCAGCCTTGCCTGCCCCTGGGCCCACCGCGCCCTGATCTTCCGCAATCTCAAGGACCTGGCCCCGCATATCTCGGTTTCGGTCGTGCATCCCGACATGCTCGACAAGGGCTGGACCTTCGCCACCGATTTCGATGGCGCGACGGGCGATGACCTGTTGGGCAAATCCTGTCTCTACGAGGTCTACCAACAAGCCGAACCGGGCTGCACCACCCGCGTCACCGTGCCCGTCCTGTGGGACAAGCAGCGCGGCACCATCGTGTCCAACGAAAGCGCCGAGATCATCCGCATGTTCAATTCGGCCTTCGACGGAATCACCGGCAACACCCTGGATTTCCACCCGCCGGCCCTGCGCGCGGGCATCGCCGAGGTCAACGAGCGGATCTACGACACGCTGAACAACGGCGTCTACAAATCCGGCTTCGCCACCTCGCAACAGGCCTATGACGCCGCCGTGCACCCGCTGTTCGACACGCTCGACTGGCTCGAAGAGCGGCTGGCCGGCCAGCGTTACCTGATGGGCGACGAGATCACCGAAGCCGATTGGCGGCTGCTGACGACCCTGTTGCGCTTCGATCTGGTCTATCACACCCATTTCAAGTGCAACCGGGCGCGGATCGTGGATTACCCCAATATCTGGGGCTACACGCGCGAGCTCTATCAATGGCCGGGCGTGGCCGAGACGGTGCATTTCGGCCATATCGTGCGGCATTACCATTACAGCCACGACACGATCAATCCGCACCGGATCATCCCGATCAACCCCTCGCCCGATTTCACCGCCCCGCACGGGCGCGATCAGCGCAGCGCGGCGTAGTAATCGACCATGGCGGCCAGGTCTTCGGGCCGGGTCGCCGCCGGCACATAGGCGCAGGCATTGGGCGAATGGGCAAAGATCGACCCGTCCGAGAAGAAGGTCGTGTTGGTCACGAAGATCACCCGCGCCTCGGGGCAGCGGTAATTGGCGAAATCCGAGACCGTCAGCGCGCTGCCGTCCTGCAGGACCAGGTCGACGACCAGGATGTCGTATTCCGCCTCTTGCAGCGACACGATCGCCGCTTCCTGCGAGGTCACCAGGTCGACATCGGCGCCCATGCGCTGCAGATGCCGCTGCCACATGCAACCAAGTTCGGGCTTACTCTCTACGATCAAGACGTTCATGGGCACCGCTTTCAGCCGCAGGACGCTGTCGGCTGGCCCATTGATGCGCTTTATGCGTTAACAAACGATTAATGAATCTGAGGAGCGGGTTAAGATTGCGAGGAATTCCATGCCCTGCGCAGACAACGAGCGCAGGCCGCGCTCATGGCCCGGGCGTTTGCCCGGCAAACGGGCAATGATCCGCCCCGACCGGGCGGGCCGCCCATGCTGAGCGGGCCTGTCTGCCTCATCCTGGCTATGGCGCTGGATGCAGCCCTGGGCGAGCCGCGCTGGCTGTGGTCGCGCCTGCCCCATCCGGCGGAGCTGATGGGCCGCGCGGTGGGCTGGCTGGATCAACGGCTCAACCGGGGGCCGGGCCTGCGGCTGCGCGGGCTGCTGGCGCTGGCAATCCTGATGGCCGGGGCCGGCGGGCTGGGATGGCTGCTGGCGCAGCTGGGCCCGGTGGTCGAGATCCTCTGCGCCGCGATCCTGCTGGCCCAGCGGTCGTTGGTCGAACATGTCGGCGCCGTGGCCGATGGCCTGCGCCGGGGCCTGCCCGGGGGGCGGCAGGCCGTGGCCATGATCGTCAGCCGCGACACAGCCGACATGGACGCTCCGCGCATCGCGCGGTCGGCCATCGAAAGCGCGGCGGAAAACCTGTCGGACGGGGTGATCGCCCCGGCCTTCTGGTTCCTGCTGGGCGGGCTGCCCGGCATCCTGATCTACAAGGCCGTCAACACTGCCGACAGCATGATCGGCTACCGCACGCCGCGCCACGAGGCCTTTGGCTGGGCCTCGGCCCGGATGGACGACCTGCTGAACCTGGTGCCGGCCCGGCTGACCGCCCTGCTGATCGGCCTGTCCCATGGCCGCCTGCCCTGGGCGGCGATCCGCCGCGATGCCCGCCGCCACCGCTCGCCCAATGCCGGCTGGCCCGAGGCGGCCATGGCCCGGGTGCTGGATGTCGCCCTGGCCGGCCCGCGCAGCTATGACGGCCAAATGCGCGAACTGGCCTGGGTGAACGGCCGGGCCCGGCGCGAGATCGACGCGGCGGAAATCGATGCGGCGGTGTCCTGCCTGTGGCGCAGCTGGCTCGCGGGGCTGTTGCTGGTCCTCGCGATGGCGCTGCTGTAGGCCTGTACCAGCCTGAATGCCAAAGCCGGGAAGACCTGATGCGACACCTCTCTTTCGCCTGTTTCACCGCCCTCGCCCTGTCTGCCGGCCCGCTGGCCGCCCAATGCGGGGGCGATTTCCCCGGGTTCATCGACGGGCTGAAGACCGAAGCCGTGGCCGCCGGGCATGATCCGGCCACCGTCGATGCGTTCTTCCGCAGTGCCCGGCAGGATCCGGCCGTGCTGCGCGCCGACCGGGCGCAGGGTGTCTTTCAGCGGCCCTTCGTCGATTTCTCGCGCCGGCTGATCAGCCAGAATCGCATCGACCGGGGCCGCCAGAACGCCAGCCGCCACGGGGCGGTCTTTGACCGGATCGAGGCGCAATACGGCGTGTCGCGCGGGGTGTTGCTGGCCTTCTGGGCCTTCGAGACGGATTACGGGGCGGTGCAGGGCGATTTCAACACGCTGAACGCGCTGGTCACCCTGGCCCATGATTGCCGCCGGCCCGAGCTGTTCCGGCCACAGGTCCTGGCCGCGTTGGAGCTCTACGAACACGGCGATTTCGATCCGGCCACCACAACCGGCGCCTGGGCCGGCGAGATCGGCATGGTCCAGATGCTGCCCGGTGACATCCTGGAAAACGGTGTCGACGGGGATGGCGACGGGCATGTGCTGCTCAAGCAATCGGCCGCGGATGCGTTGATGTCGGGGGGCAAGCTGTTGTCGGGCCTGGGCTGGCGCGCGGGCGAGCCCTGGATCGAGGAGGTCACTGTGCCCGAGGGCCTGGACTGGTCGCTCTCCGGGCCGGGCAAGCCCCGCCCGTCTCGCGATTGGCAGGCCATGGGCGTGGTGGCCCGCGACGGCCAGATGGCCGACCTGCCGGCCTCGCTGATCCTGCCGCAGGGGCGCAACGGGCCGGCGTTCCTAGCCTATCCGAATTTCGACGTTTATTTCGAATGGAACCAGAGCTTTGTCTACGTGATGACGGCGGCCTATTTCGCCACCCGCCTGGAAGGCGCACCGATCTACCAGGCCGGCAATCCCGACCCGGGGCTGAGCGGCGAGCAGATGAAGGTGCTGCAGCAGAAGCTGGCGGCACGAGGCCATGACGTGGGCGGGATCGACGGCATCCTGGGCGCCGGGACACGGGCGGCCGTTCAGGCGGAGCAGGCGCGGTTGGGGATGCCGGCGGATGCCTGGCCGACGGTTGGGTTGCTGAACGCGCTGTGAGGGGCCGGGTCTTTACGGAAAATTAGCAAATTACCAATCTACTGGCCATTCCAGTAAGTGTTTCAGGTTCATCACCGAAACGCGCCCCGCAGAGGTCGCTCTCTACGGGGCTTCTCATACCCGGTCAGAAACCGGAAACGAGACGGATGATGGACACCAGCAGCGCAGCGGCTTTCAGGATCACCATCCACTTCCAACAAGCTTCTTGGTTCAGGGTCATCACGTCCTTCCACCGCGACAGGTCGCCGCGGAAGAACGCTAGGGATTTAGGGTCAATCGCACGTTAAAATCCGAACACCGAAATTAACCATTACGGGACGGCGGGCGGGGCGATGCCGCAGGCGAGCGTCGTCCCGCCTGCCCGGGGTCAGGCCACCATGGCCTCGGCCTTGCGCAGATCGACCGACACCAGCTGCGACACGCCCTGTTCAGCCATGGTCACCCCGAACAGCCGATCCATCCGCGCCATGGTCACCGCATGGTGCGTGATGATCAGGAACCGCGTGTCGGTCCGCCGGCACATCTCGTCCAGCAGATCGCAGAACCGCGTCACGTTGGCATCGTCGAGCGGCGCGTCGACCTCGTCGAGCACGCAGATCGGCGCCGGATTGGCCAGGAAGACCGCAAAGATCAGCGCCATGGCCGTCAGCGTCTGTTCCCCACCCGACAGCAGCGAGAGCGTCGACAGCTTCTTGCCCGGCGGCTGGCACATGATCTCCAGCCCGGCATCGAGCGGATCGTCGCTCTCCACCATGACCAGGTTGGCCTCGCCCCCACCGAACAGATGAGTGAAGAGCATGGCAAAGTTGCTGTTCACCTGTTCGAAGGCCGTCAACAGCCGCTCGCGCCCTTCGCGGTTGAGGCTGGCAATGCCCGAGCGCAGCGTGCGGATGGCCTCTTCCAGGTCGGATTTCTCCTTGACCAGGGCGTCGTGCTCGTCCTGCACCTCGCGGGCATCTTCCTCGGCCCGCAGGTTCACCGCGCCCAGGGCATCGCGCTGGCGCTTGTGGCGGTTGACCTCGGCCTCCAGCGCTTCGGCATCGGGCATTTCGGACGGATCGGTATCCAGCGCGGTCAGCAACTCGGCCGGCGAGCATTCGCGGTCATCCGCGATCCGGTCCGCCGCCTGCAACACGGCCTCGCGCGCGGCTTCGGCCCGGGCTTCGGCCCGCGCCCGGTTCTCGCGCGCCTCCGACGCCGCCCGTTCGGCATCGCGTTCGGCCTGGACCGTGCTGCGCTGGCGGGCCTCGCCGGCGGCCAGCGCATCCGAGGCATCGGCCTTGCGCGCCTCCGCCGTTTCCAGCTCGGCCAACAGGGTTTCCTGTTCCTCGGCCAGTTCCTCGGGCCGCTCCTTGGCCTCGCCCAGCTCGTCGGCCGTGGCCTCGCGGCGCTCTTCCAGCTCGGCAATCCGCGTGCCGGCGGTTTCCAGGCGATGCCGCCAGCCGCTCAGTTCCTTGGTCACGACCTGGCTGCGCTTCAGCCGGGCCTCGCCTTCGCGGCGCAGTTCGTCATGGGCCGAGCGGCGGGTCATCATCGTGATCCGCGCGGCCTCGACCACCTGCTTCAGATCCTCCACCGCTGCCCTGGCGCTGTCGAGATCGTCGAGGTCATGCATCTGCCGCTCGGCTTCCACGACCTGGCGCCGCGCCTCGGTGGCCTCGTCGCGGTGGCGCGCCAGCGCCAGGCCCAGGGTCTCCAGCTTGCCCTCGGCCAGGTTTCGATCCGCCTCGGCCCGGCTGAGCGCCCGGCCGGCGTCGGCCACCATGCGATCGGCCTCGCGGCGGGCCGTCCGCGCGGCGGCATCGGCATCGGCCAGCTCCTTCAGGCGCATTTTCAGCGCCTCGTGAGCCTGGGTCGCCGCCGCGGCACGCGCGCTGATTTCTTCAAGGTCGTTCTTCAGCGATTCCAATCGGTTGATCTGTTCCAGCCGCAGGGCCGCGGCCGAGGGTGCGTCTTCGGCCCAGGCCCGGTAACCGTCCCACCGCCAGAGGTCGCCCTCGCGCGTGACCAGCCGCTGGCCGGGTTGCAACGCGGCTTGCAAGCGGGCACCGTCTTCGGCTGTGACCACGCCGATCTGGCCGATCCGGCGGGCCAGCACATCGGGCACCTGGACCATGGCCGACAGCGGCTGAACGCCTTCGGGCAAGGCCGGAGCGTCGTCATAGCCCGGCAGGTCAACCCAGCCCGACGGGCCTTCGCGGCCCACGTGCGGGGCACGCAGGTCGTCGGCCAGCGCCGCGCCCAGGGCCTTTTCATAGCCTGCCTCGACGCGGATCGCGTCCATCACCTGGCCGCCCTCGGCGGTATCGCGGTCGACCAAACGCGCAAGGGCCGAAACCTCGGCCTGGATCGCGCCGACCTCGCCTTCGGCGGCCGACCGTTCGGCCCGCGCATCGGCCTCCAGCCCCTGGGTGTCGGTCAGCGCCTCGTCCGCCGCTTCCAGCGCCGCCTCGGCCTGTTCGGCCGCCAGCTGGGCGCGGGCCTCGGCACTGCGCGCCTCGTCACAGGCCGATCCGGTTTCGGCCAGGGTGCGGCGGGCAGCGGCCATGTTGGCCTCAGCCTGCTCGGCCGCAGCCTCGGAACGTTCGAGAGTCTTGTGGCTGTCCGACAGCAGCCGGGCCACCGATTGGTGACGCGCGGCCAGGCGGGCCACGTCTTCGGTCACCGTGCTCAGGTGCGATTCGCGGTCGGACAGGACGGCGGCTGCTTCCTGGGCCTGGTCGGCGGCCTCTTCCAGCTGGTCGTCGTGGCCCTCGCCGGCCTTGGCCAGCTCGCGCGCTTCCCATTCCAGGGTCTCGATCGTCTCGCCGGCATCGCGGTTCAGCCCGCGCTCGCGGTCGATGTCCCGCGACAGCTGTTCGATGCGGCTGGTCAGCGTGCGGATGGACTCTTGGGCCCGCTTGGATTCGTCCTCCAGCGCATGGCGGCGCACATTCATGCGCTGCACCACCGCCGCGGCAATGGCCTCTTCCTCGCGCAAGGGCGGCAGGGCTTCCTCGGCCGCTTCGCGGGCCGATGTCGCCTCGCGCACGGCATGTTCGCGCTGCGCCGCTTCCGTCGTGCAGGTCTTGAGCCCCTCGGCCGCCGCTGCCCGGGCCTCGTCGGCCTCGCGCCAGCGCCGGTAAAGCAGCAGGCCTTCGGCGCGCCTCAGCGATTCGCCGATCGAACGGTAACGCGCGGCCTGGCGGGCCTGGCGCGCCAGCTGCGCCAACTGCTGGGCCAGCTGTTCGATCACATCGTCGACCCGGGCCAGGTTCTGCTCGGTGCCGTTCAGCTTGAGTTCGGCCTCATGCCGCCGCTGGTACAGCCCCGAAATCCCGGCGGCTTCTTCCAGGATCCGGCGACGGGCCTTGGGCTTGGCGTTGATCAGCTCGGAGATCTGGCCCTGCCGGACCAGAGCCGGAGAATGGGCACCAGTCGAAGCGTCGGCAAACAGCATCTGCACGTCGCGCGCCCGGACATCCTTGGCGTTGGCCTTGTAGGCGGATCCAACGTCGCGGGTGATCCGGCGAATGACCTCCAGGCTGTCCTGGTCGTTGAAACCCGAAGGCGCCAGGCGGTCGGCATTGTCGATCTGCAACGACACTTCGGCAAAGTTCCGCGCCGGGCGGGTGCCCGAGCCAGCAAAGATCACGTCCTCCATGCCGCCGCCGCGCATGGCCGAGGGACGGTTTTCGCCCATCACCCAACGCAGGGCTTCCAGCAGGTTGGACTTGCCACAGCCATTCGGCCCCACGACGCCGGTCAGGCCTTCGTGGATGATCAGGTCGGTCGGGTCCACGAAACTCTTGAACCCGGTGAGACGGAGCTTTGTAAAACGCAACGGACAGGGCCTTTCGGCGATTCACGACGATTCCGCCCATGGTCGCCATCCCGCCGGCCGGAGTCAACGCGATCACGGCAGATGTCGCGGAGCTTTGCGGCTTTTCCACAAGATATTGCGAGCAGATCAACTCAATAGGGTGAGCAATCATAGTCGAGATACTCCGTCCCGTCCGTGCGTTCGACACCGGAGGGGATTTCAATGCAATCGTAACGCGGGGTCGGCCGCAAGGGCGGGCCGCGCCCCCTGCCGCAATCCAGCTGGCCCAGCTGCACTGCCTGGTCCCCCAGCACACCGCGCACCTCGCACCCGCTGGCAAAGGCCATGGCCACCGCCGCGCGGCCCGCAATCGGACCCAGGCGCGGGGCATATTGCGGGTTCAGCCGGACAGATTCCGCCAATTCGCCGCGCACACGCACATCAAAGACACTGCCCGCGACGGCAATACGAGTCGGCGCGATCCCCGCGAAATGCGGCGACGGCGCGGAACAGGCCATCACGCCCAGCAAAAGACACAGGAAAACGATCCTCATCCACGGACCATGCACCTGATCAGGTTAACAGGGCGTGCACGAAACCGGGCCCTGCCCTGTTGCACCAGCACAAATGCGGTCATATGATTTGACCAATTCAGCAAGATTGGCCCATGCCCTTTCAGAAAGTCCTTCCCGAAAAGATCTCGACGGCCATTGTCCGGCAGATCGAGCTGTTGATCCTGCGGGGCATCCTGAGGCCCGGCGAACGGCTGCCCTCGGAACGGGACCTGGCCGAACGGCTGGGCGTCTCGCGCCCCAGCCTGCGCGACGCCGTGGCCGAGCTGCAGGAACAGGGCCTGCTGACCGCCCGCCCCGGATCGGGGATCTTTGTGGCGGATGTGCTAGGGTCGGCCTTTTCGCCGGCGCTTGTCCGCCTGATGGGCAGTCATGACGCCGCCATGTCGGATTACCTGTCGTTCCGGCGCGACATGGAAGGGCTGGCCGCCGAACGCGCGGCACGGCTGGGTTCGGACAGCGATCTCAAGGTCATAGAGACGATCTTGTCCAAGATGGAACAGGCCCACAAGACCGGCTCGGCCCGCGAGGAATCTGGGCTGGACGCGCAGTTTCACATGAGCATCATCGAAGCCGGCCACAATGTGGTCATGCTGCACATGATGCGGTCGATGTATGATCTGCTGCAGCAGGGGGTGTTTTACAACCGCCAGGCGGTCTTTGCCCAGGCCGAGGCGCGCGAGGCGCTTCTGGACCAGCACCGTGCGATTGCGCGGGCTCTGATCGCGCGCGACGGGGCGGCAGCGCGGCGCGCGGTCGAGACCCACCTGGATTACGTCGAGGCCGCCCTGACCGACCGGCGTCGCGCCGAGGCCAACGAGGAAATCGCCCGCCAGCGGCTGGATCACGAGACGAAATCGCCCTGAACCGGGTCAAACCATTGATGTCGTGATGACCCGGCGCACAAAATGGCATTGGACCGACCCCCGCCACGGCGGCACTCTGGGCGCATGACCTATGATCTCTTTCTTGGCGACCGCATGTATTCCAGCTGGTCCCTTCGGGGCTGGCTGAGCTGCGCGGCATTCAATCTGCCCGTCCGCACGAATTTTGTCGGGCTCTACAGCGGCACGATGGCCGCCGACCTGGCCCCACTGGCGCCGGCCCGGCTGGTGCCCGTTCTGCGCACGCCCGACGGCTGTGTCATCGGCGAAAGCCTGGCGATTGCCGAGACGCTGGCAGAGCGGCACCCCGAGGCCGGGCTCTGGCCCGACACGCCGGCGCAAAGGGCTACGGCACGTTGGCTCTGCGCCGAGATGGTGGCCGGTTTCGCGGCCCTGCGAGGCGATTGCCCGATGCAATTCCAACGCATTTACAAGGACTTCTCGCCATCCGACGCGGTTCGGGCAGACCTGAACCGGATCGAGGTGCTCTGGGCCCATGGCCGGGCGATCTCGGGTGCCGATGAAGGTTGGCTGTTCGGGCGATATTCGCTGGCAGACGTGTTTTACACGCCCGTGGCCGCGCGGATCATCGGTTATGACCTGCCGGTTGGCGCCGGGGCGCGGGCCTATTGCCAAGCCTTGCTGAACACCGATCCCGTCCGGGAATGGCGACAAATGGCGCAAGAGGTGACCTACGACCCCGAGCCCTATCCGCAGGATCTGCCCAGCGAGGCCTGGCCGATCGGGTGACGCCGGCGCGAAAGTGCTAATGGAAATGCCCGTGCACCGCTGCGCCTTAACGATTTGGAAACCAAGATGACGCTAGCCATGGTTCGGTCTGACCGGAACCGGAGGTGTCATGGTCGCAAAAACCTACACGGTCGCTTTCGAAGGAGTCCGGGCCCGGCTGGTCGAGGTGCAATGCGCCATCACCGCCGGTTTGCCGGCGTTTTCCGTGGTGGGGCTGCCGGACAAGGCGGTGTCGGAGGCACGCGACCGGGTGCGCAGCGCCCTGTCGACCATGTCGGTGGCGCTGCCGTCCAAGCGGATCACGGTCAACTTGTCGCCGGCGGACCTGCCCAAGGAGGGCTCGCATTTCGACCTGCCCATCGCCATGGCGCTGTTGTCAGCGCTTGAGATCCTGCCGGGCGAGGCCGTCGAAGCCGTTGTGGCGCTTGGAGAATTGTCGCTGGACGGCACGCTGGTGCCGGTGGTCGGAGCGTTGCCGGCGGCCATGGCGGCGGCCGAGGATGACCGCCAGCTGATCTGCCCCGCGGCCTCGGGAGCGGAAGCGGCTTGGGTCGGGGCGGCGCAGGTGCTGGGGGCGGGCACGTTGTCGGACGTGGTGCGGCATTTCACCGGCCAGGCGCCGATCGACGTAGCCCGACCGGGCGAGGCGCTGGCCGGGGCTCCGGCGCCGGATCTCTGTGACGTCAAGGGCCAGGAACGGGCCAAGCGGGCGCTGGAGATCGCGGCGGCGGGGCGGCATCACGTGATCTTCGTTGGCACGCCGGGATCGGGAAAGTCCATGTTGGCCAAGCGCTTGCCCGGCATCCTGCCACCGCTGACACCGGTCGAGGCGCTGGAGACCTCGATGATCCAGTCGCTCTGCGGCCTGCTGGACGAGGGCGGGATCAGCCGGGCCCGACCCTATCGCGACCCGCATCACACGGCGACCCCGGCGGCGATCATCGGCGGCGGGAGGCGGGCGAGGCCGGGCGAGATCTCGCTGGCGCACAACGGGGTGCTGTTCCTGGACGAATTGCCGGAATTCCCGCGCTCGGTTCTGGAAACCCTGCGCCAGCCGATCGAGACGGGCGAGGTCATGGTGGCGCGGGCCAATGCCCATGTGACCTATCCTTGCCGGTTCATGCTGGTGGCGGCGGCCAACCCCTGTCGCTGCGGTTACTTGCCGGATGCGGCGCGGGCCTGTGCGCGGGTGCCCATCTGTGGCGAGGAATACCTGGGCAAGATCTCGGGGCCTTTGATGGACCGGTTCGACCTGCGGATCGAGGTGCCGCCGGTGGATTTCACCGATCTGACAATGGCTTCGGGGGGTGAAGGCTCCCCGGTCGTTGCCGCCCGTGTCGCGGCGGCCCGGCAGGTGCAGGCGGCGCGGTTCGAGGGCATGGCAGGGCTGCGGCAGAATGCCGACATGTCCGGGGACCTGCTGGCCGAACTGGCCACACCGGATGCCGAGGGGCAGGAGCTGTTGCGCCGGATGGCCGAACGGGTCGGCCTGTCGGCGCGGGGATATCACCGGGTGCTGCGCGTGGCGCGCACCATTGCCGACCTGGACGGATCAGCCGCGGTGCGCCGCCCCCACGTGGCCGAAGCCCTGGGGCTGCGGCTGACCGGTGCCGTGGGCGGCTGAGGCGGTCAGCCCTTGCGGGCTTCGATGGCCTCCCAGACCTTGCCCGCCACGTTGATGCCGTCAAAGCGTTCCAGTTCCTGGATGCCGGTGGGCGACGTCACGTTGATTTCGGTCAGGTATTGGCCGATCACGTCGATGCCCACGAAGATCTGGCCCTTTTCCTTCAGAAGGGGGCCGATGGCCGCGCAGATCTCGCGGTCGCGGTCCGTCAGCTCGACCTTTTCGGGGCGGCCGCCCACATGCATGTTGGACCTGGTCTCGCCCTTGGCCGGAACGCGGTTGATCGCCCCGACACATTCGCCATCGACCAGGATCACGCGTTTGTCGCCGGCGCTGACGTCGGGCAGGAATTTCTGCACGATCAGCGGTTCGCGGGAAAAGCCGGTGAAGAGTTCGAAGAGCGAGGACAGGTTGCCATCGTCGCGCGACAGCTTGAACACCCCGGCCCCGCCATTGCCGTAGAGCGGCTTGAGGATGATGTCGCCATGCTTCTCGCGGAAGGCCCGGATCGTGTCGATATTGCGCGCGATGGCCGTCGGCGGGGTCAGCTGCGGGAAGGTCAGGACCAGCAGCTTTTCCGGGTAGTTGCGCACCCAGAACGGGTCATTGGCCACCAGCGTGCTGTCGGGCAGCAAGTCGAGCAGATGGGTCGAGGTGATGTAATGCATGTCAAAGGGCGGATCCTGGCGCAGCCAGACCACGTCGAATTCACCCAGGTCCACCTTGCGCTTCTCGCCCAGGATCGCCGGTGTGCCGGCCACCCGCTGCACCTGCATGTCCTGGCCAATGGCCGTCACCCGGCCTTCTTCAAAGGCCAGGTCGTCGGGAGCGTAATAGAACAGCGCATGGCCCCGTGCCTGGGCCTCTTCCGCGAGGCGGAAGGTGCTGTCGGCATTGATGTCGACCCCGGTGATCGGGTCCATCTGAAAGGCGATCTTCATCGGTGCGTCACTCCCCTTGGACCCGCCTTACATGGCGCAGGGCGCCGGCGGGATCAATGGGAGGCGCGCGCTCAGGCCGCGCCGAAGGCGTTTTCGACGATCTTGTGACGCCCCTGTGCATCGACCAGTGCCACGTCGAACCGCATCTCGGTCAGCAATCCGCGCGGTTCGCCGCCCAGGAATTCCTCGGCCGACTGGCACAGCCGCGCCATCTGGCGTGGGCCCAACCGCTGGGCCGCGGTGTCGAAATCCCGGCTTTTCTTGACCTCGATGAAGATCAGCGCGTCGCCATCCCGCGCGATCAGGTCGATTTCGCCGCCCTTGCCCCGCCAGCGCCGCCGCGCCACCGGAAAGCCCCGCCGTTCGTAATCGCGGGCGATGCTGTCTTCGGCGGAAAGGCCCGCATGATATTCGATCCGTCCCCGGCTGCGCCTGTCCATCGCCAATCCTTTGTCAGTCCTTTTCCATCTTCAGCGCCGCCTGGTAGACCTGCCGGCGAGGCAGGCCATGGGCCCGCGACACCAGGTCGGCGGCATCACGGATTGTCATCGTCTGCAGGGCGTCGCGCAGGTCCTGTTCTAGGTCAGCGGCGTTAAGGGAAGGTTGACGGGCACGGTCGACAACCAGGACGATTTCGCCCTTAACCGGTTTTTCCGCGATCTCCTCGGCAAGTTGACCCAGGCCACCACGGCGGATTTCCTCGAATTTCTTGGTCAGTTCACGGGCCAGGGCGGACGGGCGGTCGGGGCCCAGGACCTCGGCGGCATCGGCCAGGGTCTGGGCAATGCGCTTGGGGGATTCGTAGAAAACCAGCGTGCCGGGTATCTCGCGCAATTCGGCCAGGCGGTTGCGCCGGGCGGTGCGGGCCGAGGGCAGGAAACCATCGAAAAAGAAGGCATCCGTCGGCAGGCCGGCCAGGGTCAGGGCGGTCAGCACCGCCGAAGGTCCGGGCGCCGAGGTGACCAGGTGGCCGGCCTCGGCCGCGGCCCGGCTCAGCCCATAGCCCGGATCGGCGATCAGGGGCATGCCGGCCTCGGAGGCATAGGCAACCGATTGCCCGCCGGCCAGGGCCTGCATCAGCCGCTCGCGGGCGCCGGCGCCGCTGTGGTCGTGGTAGCTGAGGACGGTGCGCCCGTTCAGGGGCACGCCGTGGATCTCCATCAGGTGGCGCAGCGACCGGGTATCCTCGGCCGCCAGCACATCGGCCGAGGCCAGCACGTCGAGCGCCCGCAAGGTGATGTCGCGGGCGGTGCCGATCGGGGTTCCGACGAAATGCAGGCCGGGTGCCAGCGGGGTGCTGCGGAAATTCAACGCTAGACCCTCCTTCAGGGATCTCTATTATTTCAGGGGCAACACGGCGGCGGCGCGTCGCCCGGAACAGTTGGAGTGTCCTTTGTCCATGCTTGCCTTTTTCGCCCCCGCCCGCAAGGCGGTGCTCCGGGGGGCGGCCGTTGTCGCGGCCCTCGCCCTGGCCGCCTGTGAGCCCGGTCCGATCGGCGGCGGCCCGACCGTCAACACCTCCGGTCCCGTGACCGTGGCGCTACTTGTGCCGAAATCCTCGTCGACGCAAGGCGATGGCGTGCTGTCGGCCAGCCTGGAAAACGCCGCCCGCCTGGCCATTGCCGACCTGCAGGGCGCCCAGATCGACCTGCGGGTCTATGACACGGCCGGCAGCGCGACGACCGCCGCGGCCATGGCCCAGCAGGCGGCCAATGACGGGGCCAAGATCATCCTGGGCCCGCTGCGCGCCGAGGCGGCCAATGCCGCCGGGCTGGCCGTGGCCAGCCAGGGCATCAACGTGCTGTCCTTCTCCAACAACACCCAGATCGCCGGGGGCAATGTCTTTGTCCTGGGCAACACCTTCGAGAACACGGCCAACCGCCTGGCCAGGTATGCCGCGCGCCAGGGCAAGCGCCGGGTCGTTGTCGTGCACAGCTCGGACGTGCCGGGCCAGCTGGGGCGCAATGCCATCCAGCAGGCCTTTTCCGGCACGGCGGCCGAGGTCGTGGCCTCGGTGCCCTATGACCTGTCGCAGCAAAGCGTGATCGACAGCGTGCCCCAGATCACCTCGGCCATTTCGAGCAACGCGGCCGACACGCTGTTCCTGACCTCGACGACGGCCGGCGCGCTGCCGCTCTATTCCCAGCTGCTGCCCGAAGCCGGCGCGGCCCCGGGTACGGTGCAATACATGGGCCTGGCCCGCTGGGACGTGCCGGCCCAGACCCTGACCCTGCCGGGCGTCCAGGGCGGCTGGTTCGCCCTGCCCGATCCGGGCACCTCGCAACAGTTCAGCCAGCGCTATGCCGCGGCCTATGGCGGCCCGCCGCACCCGATCGCCGGGCTGGGCTATGACGGCATCGCGGCCATCGGCGCCCTGCTGTCCTCGGGCAAGCGTGACGCGCTCAGCGCCCAGTCGCTGACCCAGGGCGCGGGTTTCCAGGGTGTCTATGGCGCCTTCCGCTTCCTGCCCAACGGCAGCAACGAACGGGCCCTGGCCGTGGCGACGATCAGCAACAACCAGATGTCCATCATCGATCCCGCGCCCAGCGGTTTCGGCGGCCTCGGCCTCTGAGCCCCGGGCCTCGCCTGAACTCCCGCCGCCGGGCCCGGCCCGGCGGCCCCACCTTCAACCGACGGCCCCCTCCATGCCCGACGACACGACGCGCACCGCCCCGGCCCCGGCCTCCCTGCCCCGCGACAGCGGGGTGCTGCCCGGCCGGCCGCGCCCGGAAGGGCCGCTGATCTGCGCCCCGGCCGAGATCTTCGACACCGAAACCATCTTTGCCCGGATCGACGAGATGGGCACGGGCAAGCCCGATCCGCAGGCCCTGCGCAACGGTGTCGTCGAGATCCTGCGCGATGCCACGACGACCGGCCGTGCCGCCATCGAAACGGCCTTTGCCGCAGATCCCTTTGCCGCCCGGCCGCTGACCCGGTCCTATACCTACCTCACCGACGGGCTGATCGCGGCCACGTTCCACGCCGCGACGACCTACCTGCATCCGCTGCCCAATCCCACGGCCACCGAACGCATGGCCGTCGTGGCCGTCGGCGGCTATGGCCGGGGCGAAATGGCCCCGTTCTCGGATGTCGACCTGCTGTTCCTGACGCCCTACAAGATCACCGCCTGGGCCGAGAGCGTCATCGAATCGATGCTCTACATGCTGTGGGATCTCAAGCTGAAGGTCGGCCACGCCAGCCGGACCATCAAGGATTGCATCCGGCTGGGCCGTGAGGATTTCACGATCCGCACGACCTTCCTGGAACATCGCTTCCTGACCGGGGACACCGACCTGGCCGGGGAACTGGCCGACAAGCTGCACAGCGACCTGTTCTCGGGTGGCAGCCGCGACTTCATCGAGGCCAAGCTGGAAGAACGGGCCAAGCGCCACCAGCGCCAGGGCGCGCGCTACATGGTCGAGCCCAACGTCAAGGAAGGCAAGGGCGGGCTGCGCGACCTGCAATCGCTGTTCTGGATCGCCAAGTACCTGCACGGCGTGCAGAACGCCGCCGAACTGGTGCCCCTGGGTGTCTTCCGCCCCGAGGAATTCGAAAGCTTTGCCGCCGCGGAATCCTTTCTCTGGGCCGTGCGCTCGCACCTGCACCTGCTGGCCGGCCGCCCCAACGAGAAACTGACCTTCGACATGCAGGTCGAGGTGGCCAGCCGGCTGGGCTATACCGACAAGGCCGGGCGCCGGGCGGTCGAGGTCTTCATGCAGGATTACTTCCGCCATGCCACGCGGGTCGGCGACCTGACCCGGATCTTCCTGACCAAGCTCGAAGCCACCCACACCCGGTCCGGCCCGCTGCTGGAACGGCTGCTGCGCCGGCGCCCGCGGGTGCGGCCGGGCTACAAGATCGAATTTAACCGGCTGGGCATCGAGAACGACAAGGCCTTCCTGGCCGACAAGCTGAACCTGCTGCGGCTGTTCGAGGAAGGGCTGCGCACCGATCTGCTCATCCATCCCGACGCCATGCGGCTGGTTGCGGCCAACCTGCACCTGATCGACGACGAGATGCGCAACGACGACGAGGCGGCGCAGCTTTTCATCGGCATGCTGCTGAACCACGGCAATCCCGAACGCGCCCTGCGCCGGATGAACGAGCTGGGCGTGCTGGCGGCCTTCCTGCCCGAGTTCGAACCGATCGTCGCGATGATGCAGTTCAACATGTATCATTCCTATACCGTCGACGAACACACCATCCAGTGCATCGGCCAGCTGGCCCGGCTGGAACGCGGCGAGCTGGAAGACGACCTGCCCGTGTCGTCGCGGGCGATCCACAACGGCATCAACCGCAAGGTCATGTACATCGCCCTGCTGCTGCATGACATCGGCAAGGGCCGGCCCGAGGATCATTCGATCCTGGGCGCCGAGATCGCCCACGTGGTCTGCCGCAGGCTGGGCCTGACGCTGGAAGAATGCGAAACCGTGGAATGGCTGGTGCGCAGCCACCTGCTGATGTCGGACATGGCCCAGAAACGCGACATCGCCGATCCGCGCACGGTGTCCGATTTCGCCTCAGCCGTGGAAACCAAGAAACGGCTGGACCTGCTGCTGATCCTGACGGTCTGCGACATCCGAGGCGTGGGCCCAGACATCTGGAACAACTGGAAGGCCTCGCTGATCCGCGCGCTCTATCGCCAGACCGCCCGGTCGCTGGATTCCGGCACCGACCAGGTCACCCGCGAGACCCGCGAGGCCGAGGCCATCGCCGGGCTGCGGGCCGAGCTGCACGACTGGCCCGCCCGCCAGCTCGAAGCCGAGATCGACCGCCATTACCCGCCCTACTGGCAGGGCCTGCACATCACGGCCCACGTGGTCTTTGCCCGGCTCATGCGCGAACTGGTCAGCAGCGGCGATCCGGCCGAGATCCGCATCGACCTGCATCCCGAGGAAGACATGGACGTCACCCGGGCCTGCTTTGCCATGGTCGACCACCCGGGGATCTTCGCCCGGCTGGCCGGGGCGCTGGCGCTGGTCGGGGCCAATATCTGCGACGCGCGGACCTATACGACCAAGGACGGCTACGTCACGGCGACCTTCTGGATCCAGGACCACGACGGCAATCCCTACGAGGTCTCGCGCCTGCCGCGCCTGACCCAGATGATCCACCGCACGCTCAAAGGCGAGGTCGTGGCCCGCGAGGCGCTGAAATCGCGCGACAAGATCAAGCCGCGCGAACAGGCGTTCAAGGTGCCGACCAAGGTCATCTTCGACAACGACGGCTCGGACATCTACACGATCATCGAGGTCGATACCCGCGACCGGCCCGGCCTGCTCTACGACCTGGCCCGTTCGCTGGCCGAGGCCAATATCTATATCGCCTCGGCGGTGGTCGCGACCTATGGCGAACAGGCCGTGGACACGTTCTATGTCAAGGACATGTTCGGGCTGAAATACCACACGCCGTCCAAGCAGAAGCGCCTGGAGGAACGGCTGATCAAGGCCGTGGCCGACGGCGCCGAACGCGCCCAGCGGTGAGCGCCCGATGAAACCGATCCGGCTGATGTCCGGCTTCCTGACCGTGGGTGGCTGGACGCTGATGAGCCGCGTGCTGGGCTTTGTCCGCGACGCGATGATCCTGGCGTTCCTGGGCACGGGGCCGCTCTACCAGGCCTATGTCGTGGCCTTCCGCCTGCCCAACATGTTCCGCCGGTTCTTCGCCGAGGGCGCCTTCAACATGGCCTTCGTGCCGATGTTCTCGAAGAAGCTGGAAGGCGATGGCCAGGACGAGGCGCGGGCCTTTGCCGAAGACGCCCTGGCCGGGCTGGCCTCGGTGCTGATCGTGCTGACGCTGCTGGCGCAGCTGGCCATGCCCTGGCTGATCCTCGGGCTGGCCTCGGGTTTTGCCGGCCAGCCGCAATTCTTGCTGGCGGTAGATTTCGGGCGGATCGCCTTTCCCTACATCCTGTTCATCTCGCTGGCCGCGCTGCTGTCGGGCGTGCTGAACGCAACCGGCCGTTTCGCGGCGGCGGCGGCGGCCCCGGTACTGCTGAACCTGCTGCTGATCGCAGCAATGGTCGCGGCGCGGGTGGTCGGTGGCGACGTGGCCCGGGCGCTGATCTGGGCGATCCCCGTGGCCGGTGTGGGCCAGCTGGCGCTGGTCTGGATCGCGGCCTCGCGCGCGGGCTTCGCCCTGCGGCTGCGCCGGCCCCGGCTGACGCCTGAGCTGAAGCGGCTGGTGCGGATCGCCGTGCCCGCCGCCCTGGCGGGCGGGGTGGTGCAGGTCAACCTTCTGGTCGGCCAGCAGGTGGCGTCGTATTTCGACACGGCGGTCAGCTGGCTCTTTGCGGCCGACCGGCTCTACCAGCTGCCGCTGGGCGTGGTGGGCATTGCCATCGGCGTGGTGCTGCTGCCCGACCTGTCGCGCCGGCTGGCGGCCGATGACATGGCCGGCTCGCGCGATGCGCTCAGCCGGGCGGCCGAGATCTCGCTGGCGCTGACCATTCCCTGCGCGGTGGCGCTGGTCGTGATCCCGCTGCCGCTGGTCTCGGTGCTGTTCGAACGGGGGGCCACGACGGCGGTCGACAGCGCGGGCATCGCCCGGGCGGTGGCGATCTACGGGCTCGGCCTGCCGGCCTTTGTCCTGCAAAAGATCTACCAGCCGCTGTTTTTCGCCCGCGAGGACACCCGCTCGCCCTTCCGCTATGCGCTCTGGGCCATGGCCGTGAACGCGGTGATCGCCGTCGGCGGGGCATTCCTGATCGGCTGGACGGCCCCGGCCTGGGCCACGACGCTGGCCGGCTGGGCCATGGTGGTCCTGCTGGTGCGCGGCGCCCGGCCGATGGGCGAGGTCGCGCGGTTCGATGCCCGGTTCCACCGGCGGATCTGGCGCATCGTCCTGGCATCGCTGATCATGGGCGCGATCTGCTGGGCCCTGGCCCTGGCCCTCGGCACCGCGCTGAGCACGCCTGGTCTGCGCTACCTGGCCCTGCTCGGCCTGGTCCTGGCCGGCATGGTCAGCTATTTCGCCACCGCCCACGTGATCGGTGCGCTCAGGCTATCCGAATTCAAACGGGCGTTCCGACGCGGTTGACCAGCCGCAAACGGATAGCGAGCGCCGGGTATTTAAGACCAAGAAGAAGACAGGGGCGCGTCCTGCTGCTTCTTCTTGGTCTTAAATACCCGACCGCTCGGCCAACGCCCGTGGCCAGTTCAGGCAAAGAGCCGCAGGTAGACGCTCTCGGGCAAAAGTCGGGACAGGCGGAAGACCCAGCTGAAGCCGGTCGGGAAATTGCGGGCAAAGCGCCGGCGGGTCATGTGACGGGCGATGATCGCGGCGGCCTTGTCTGGATCCATCAGGAAGGGCATGGCAAAATCGTTGCGCGCCGTCAGCCGGGTGCGGATGAAGCCCGGGTTGACCAGTTGGACGTCGACCCCGGACCGGTGCAGGTCGGCATGCAGGCATTCGGCCAGGGCCATCACCCCGGCCTTGGACGCGGCATAACCGATGGCCCCCGGCAGGCCGCGAAAGCCCGACAGAGAGCCGGTGATCACGATATGGCCGGCATCGCGCCCAACCATCTGGGGCACGACCTGGCCCAGGACCCGGACCAGGCCGGTGAAGTTCACGTCGGCCATGGCCACCGCCTCGTCGGCCTGCCATCCCTGCGAGGCCATCGGCCAGTAGACCCCGGCCAGGTAGACCATGCCATCGACCCGGCCGACCTGGCGGGCGGCGGCCTGCACGCTGGCCTCGTCGGTCACGTCCATCACCACGGTCTCGGCCCCGCCGGGCAGCGTGGCGGCCAGGTCGTCGAGCCGGTCGGCCGAACGGGCCGACAGCACCAGGTGCACGCCCTGCCCGGTCAGTTCGCGGGCCAGCGCCGCGCCCAGGCCTTCGCTGGCGCCGATCAGCCAGTAGCGCCTGCCGTCCAGCTGTCTCATGCGGCCTCGGCCCCCCGACCCGCCGCCGGGGCTGGCGCCGGGCGCATCGTGGCCACCAGCTCGGCCACGGTCACGCCGAACTTGCGGAACTGGCTGCGGTTCACGATGGTGCCGTCCGGGGTGAGATACATCCAGTCCACCGCGCCCAGCACATGCCCGCCCGACGCGGCCGGCAGGCGGATGCGATAGCGCAAGGCCAGCGCCGGGCCGCGGAACCAGCCCTGGCCCGCACCGACGACATCCTCGGCCCGCGCCTCGATCCGGCCGTCGCCTAGCAGGGTCAGACGCCATTCGCGGTCGCGGCTCGACCCGTCGTCATAGCGGAAATGTTCGCGCAGCACGCCCCGGTTGCCGTCCCAGCGGGCCTCCATGTCGGCGGTGAACCGCGACACCACCCGGCCCGTCGGGCCATAGACCACGCCGTCGCAGATCAGCGGCCCGTCCAGGTGGCGGCGCGGATCGAGCGCCGGGCCAGCCGCGGCGTAATCGGCCGGGCGCTGCGCCGCAAAGGACGCCAGACCCCGGCGCAGGGCCAGCAGGGCCAGCACGATCACCGCCCCGAGCATCACCAAGAGGATATCCAGCATCATCCGTCCTCCTTTCCGTTTCCCGATCTGTTTCCCGTCATCCCCGCGACACCTCGCCTTCGGGCGGCGCGGGGCGCAGGCGATAGCCGGCCTTCTTCCACCACAGCCGCAGGGCCTGCCAATGGATCAGCGCCAGCACCCGACGCGAGCCCAGTGGCCGGCGCAGCACCGCGCGCAGGATCGACCCGTTGCCCAGGGCCCGGCGATGGCCGGTCAGCGTGGCGATCAGCCCGCCGTCCTGCTGGCTGTAGTCGATCCAGATGCCCAGCCGGTCCGGCCGGATGTCGAAGCGGAAGACATAGCCGCCTTCGACGGGCTGGAACGGGCTGACATGAAAGATCTTGCTGGCCTGCAGCCGGTCGGACGGGGTGATCGGGGTCAGGCAGGGCTTGTGGCACAGGTAGGAATGGCGGTCGCCGAAGGTATTGGTCACCTCGGCGATCACGGCCAGCAGCCCGCCGCAGGCATCCTCGCACAGCCAGAAGCTCACCGGGTTGAACACATGGCCCAGCACGCGCGGCTGGGTCAGCAGCAGGATGCGCGCGGGTTGCGGCAGATCATGGGCGGTCAGCACCTCGCGGACCCAGGGCGCACCGCGCCCGTTGCCCGGCGCGCCACCATGGTCACGATCATGCACGGCAAAGAGGTTGGCCCGGTTGCGCGAGAACAGCGCCGGGCCGGTCAACTCGGCCTCGGCATCGAAGAGCAGGTAATCGACGCCATAGCGGAAGGCATTGCGCACCGCGCCCTTGCGGCCATGGAAAGTCTGGCCGGCGATATGGTCCACCCCGCTCATTCCGCGGCCACCTGGTGCAAGGGCCGGGCCGCCATGGCCGACACGACATCGGCCGCGCTGGCCAGGCCGTCTTCGTGAAAGCCGTTCTTCATCCAGGCCCCGCAGAACCAGGTGTTGAACGTGCCGTTGCGCGCGCGGATCTCTTCCTGGGCGACGAGGGCGTCGGCATCATAGACCGGATGGCGCATGGTGACCTGGTCGTGGATCAGCTCGTCGCGGATCGGCCGGCGCGAATTGAGCGTGACGAACAGCGGATCGTCGTCCGGGATCGGTTGCAGCGAGTTCATCCAGTAGGTCAGGTCGATCACGTCCGACGGCGCCCGACGATCCTCGGAATAGACCCAGCTGGACCAGACCCGCCGCCGGCGGGGCATCATCGCCGGATCGGCATGCAGGGTGACCTGGTTGGGCTGGTAGCGGATGCGCGCCAGCGCGGCCCGTTCAAAGGGGCTGGCATCGGCCAACAGGGACAGGCTGTCGTCGGAATGGGTGGCCAGCACGACATCGTCGAAATGCTCGGCCTCGCCGCCCGCCGGGGTGATCGTCACGCCCAGCCCGTCGCGGCGGATCGCCCGCACCGGGCAACCGGTGCGAATCTCGACCCCGCGCCGGCGCAGGGTGCTTTCCAGCCGCGAGACATATTGCACCGACCCGCCGCGCACGGTGTACCATTGATGCTGGCCCCGGTGGCTGAGCAGGTGGTGATTGCGGAAGAACCGGATCATGGCCATGGCCGGGAAATCCAGCACCTGCCGCTTCGGCATCGACCAGATCGCCCCGGAGAAGGGCAGCAGGTAATAGTCGCGGAACCACGGGCCGGTGCCCAGGGAGGCCAACAGGTCGCGCACGGTCATGTCAGGCCCGGTGATCGCGGCCTCGGCCCCGGCGTTGAACCGAAAGATGTCGCGGATCATGCGCAGGAACCTGGGATCACCGGCACGCGCCCGCTGGGCGAACAGCGCATTGATGCCCGACAGCGCATATTCCAGCGCGCCACCGTCGATCGACACGCCAAAGCTCATGTTGCTGGGCGCCACCGGCACGTCCAGCTGGTCGAAAAGCGTGGTGAGCCGGGGGTAATTGACCTGGTTGAACACGATGAAGCCCATGTCGACGGGCTGGTCGCCGCGCTTGCCGGCCATGACCGTGCGGGCATGCCCGCCCAGCCGGGGCGCGGCTTCGAACAGGGTGACAAGGTGGGTATCGGACAGCATCTGCGCCGCACCCAGCCCCGAAATCCCCCCGCCGATCACCGCGATCCTGCGCGGCAGGGCGCTGCGTTGTTCAAATGGCATCTGCGTCTCCGGTTTTGCATTCGAAAGGTCTACGCACGAGAGGGCCATTTGGATGAAAAAGAGAAAAATTTCGTGTCGCGGTGATCCGCCCCGGCCCGGGGACCGTAATGCTGGACATGGAGATGCTGGTTGATCCCTCCCGTTCCGACGGCGTAAGCCATGAGGCAATCGTGGCTCATGGGCCCGGCCCGAGGATCGGACGCGTGCAGATGAAGACCAAGCCCGATGGAGGCTGTCCCTGGATCGATCACGTCGCCCGGATCCGCGCCGGCGACCAGGTGGCCTTTGGCGCGCTGTTTCGCCATTTCGCCCCGCGGGTGAAAGGGTTCCTGGTCAAGTCGGGCGCCGATGCGGCCCAGGCCGAGGAAATCACCCAGGAGGTCATGGCCACGGTCTGGCACAAGGCCCATCTCTTTGATCCGGCCCGGGCCTCGGTGGCCACCTGGATCTTTACGGTCGCGCGCAACCGGCGCATCGACATGCTGCGCCGCCAGCGCCGGCCCGAGCCCGAAGACCTGCCCTGGGGGCCCGAGGCCGAACCGGACCAGGCCGAGGTCATGGGGCTGCAACAGGAAAGCGCCCAGCTGCGCACGGCGCTGCAGGACCTGCCCGAAACCCAGCGCGAGCTGATCGAACGGGCCTATTTCGGCGACATGAGCCACCGCGAGATCGCCGCGCAAACGGGTCTGCCGCTGGGCACGATCAAGTCGAGGATACGCCTGGCGCTGGATCGTCTGCGCCATGCCATGAAGTGAAACCGATGACCCAAGAGATCAGACATCACCTGACAGATGCGATCCTGATGGCCTATTCGGCCGGATCGCTGAACGAGGCCTTCAGCCTGATGGTCGCCAGCCACGTATCGCTGTGCGACGAATGCCGGGCGCGGCTGGCCGCCTTCGACGCCCTGGGCGGCGCGCTGCTGGACGAGCCGCCCTCGGGCGTGGCCCTGGCCGAGGACAGCTATGCCGCCACCCTGGCCCGCATCGCGGCCCGCCCGCCAGAGCCTTCCCCGGAGGCTGCCCCCGCACCGCGCCGAACACCCGGCGTCCTGCCCGGCCCTCTGCAGGATTACGTCGGCGGCGATCTCGACCAGATCCGATGGCGACCGGTCGGCATGGGCGTGCGCCAGGCCATCCTCAGGACGGCCCCAGGGGCCACCGCCCGGTTGCTCTTCATCCCGGCCGGCGCGGCCATGCCCGATCACGGCCACCGGGGCACCGAGATGACAATGGTCCTGCAGGGCGCCTTTTCCGATGAGGACGATCACTTTGCCCGCGGCGACGTGGAAATCGCCGACGAACACCTGCACCACACGCCGGTGGCCGATATCTCCGAGGATTGCATCTGCCTGGCGGTGACCGACGCGCCCCTGCGCTTCAATTCCCTGCTGCCACGCCTGGTCCAGCCCTTCCTGCGGATCTGACCCGCCCCTGCCCATTGCCGCGCAGGCGTCGAGGACAAGGCCGGATGTTTAAGAAGAGAAAGAAGCAGCAGGCCTGCCCTGCCCCGTCAGCCGTCGCGCGCGCGGGCAGGCAAGACTGCATTCCTGCTTCTTTCTCTTTCCAAGTATTCCCGGGGGAGTCCTCCAACGGAGGACGGGGGCAGCGCCCCCGATCGGCACGCGCTTTCCACCCGGGAAATGACGTCGAATGCCTCGCCCCTTTAGGCTTCAGCGGCCCAAGGTGTCCTGCCGATGGTCCGGTGCGGTCCTGGGCTCAGGCCCCGGGCGCGGGAGCCGGACGGGGGGTGTCCTCGTCGCCCTCGGCATCGAATTCGAACCGGTCCAGCCGCTGGGCGCGCCGCCCGGCCTTTTCGGCGCTGACCCGGATCTCGGCCACGTCGCGGGCGGCCTGGGTGAAATGGCGGTCCAGGTTCGACACCCGTTCGCCCAGCCGTTCGACATCGCGATGCAGCAGCGACAGCTCCGTGCGGATCGCCCCGGCCTGTTCGCGCATCCTGGCGTCCTTGAGGATGGCCCGCATGGTGTTCAGCGTGGCCATGCAGGTCGTGGGCGACACGATCCAGACCCGGGCCTCGAAGCCTTCGCGCACGACATCGGCGAAATTGGCATGCAGCTCGGCATAGACCGCTTCGGAGGGCAGGAACATCAACGCGCCGTCGGCCGTTTCGCCTTCGATGATGTAGCGCTCGGCAATGGCCCGGATATGCACGCGCAGGGCCTGGCGCAGGGCCTGGCCGGCCCGGTGGCGATCGGCATCGGTCTCTGCCGCGCGCAGGGCTTCGTAGGCCTCCAAGGGGAACTTGCTGTCGATCACGATCGGCCCGGGCGGCTGGGGAAGGCGGATGAGGCAATCGGCCCGCCGGCCGTTGGGCAGCGTGGCCTGCATCTGGTAGCCGTCGCGGGGCAGTGCCCGGGACACGATCTCGTGCAGCTGGATCTCGCCGAAGGCCCCGCGGGTCTGCTTGTTGGACAGGATGTCCTGCAGCGACAGCACGTCGCCCGACAGCCGGGTGATGTTGTCCTGGGCCTTGTCGATGGCCCGCAGACGTTCCTGCAGCTGGGTCAGCGAGGTTGTCGTGGCCTTGGACTGGCCATGCAAAGTGTCGGTCATGCGCTCCTGCATCTCGGCCAGGGCGACCTGGGATTTCAGGGCGTTTTCGGCCAGCCGGTCGGCCATCTGCTGCTGCACCGTGGCCAGCCGGGCCTCGACGGTCTGGATCACGCGCAGCTGGGCATTGGCCTGGGTGTCCGACACCTGTTGCAAGCCCCCGCGCAGCTGGTCCTGGCCCTGGGCCATCTGTTGCAGCGACTGGCCCAGCCAGGCCATCTGCGCCGCCACCGGCTCGGCCGCGCGGGCCGCCCGGCCCGAGGCGCGGATGGAGGTGACCAGCAGGGCCAGCAGCAGCAGGACCAGCGCCGCAGCGCCGGCCAGCGCCCAGAGGCGCGGATCATCCAGCGGCAGCGGCTGGCCGGCGAGCTGGATCATGTGCGGCCGAACAGCCGTTCGATATCGGCCAGTTTCAGTTCGACATAGGTCGGCCGGCCGTGGTTGCACTGGCCGGAATGGGGCGTTGCCTCCATCTCGCGCAGCAGGGCATTCATCTCGTCGGCCTGCATCCGCCGGCCCGAGCGGACCGAGCCGTGGCAGGCCATGCGCGACAGGATGGCATCGATGCGCTCTTTCAGGGCCGCGCTTTCGCCGCTGTCGGTCAGCTCGTCGAGGATGTCACGCAGGAGGCCGGCGCCGTCGACCGTGCCCAGGATGGCCGGGGTCTCGCGGATGGCCACGGCGCCGCCGCCGAAGGGCTCGATGGCCAGGCCGAGCTCGTGCAGGGCCTCGGCATGGTCCAGGAGGCGGGCGCAATCGGCGGGCGAGAGCTCGACGATCTCGGGGATCAGCAGGGCCTGGGCGGTGATGCCCCGTTCGGCCGACTGGCGCTTGAGCTTTTCGTAGACCAGCCGTTCATGGGCGGCATGCTGGTCGACGATGACCATGCCGTCGGCGGTCTGGGCGATGATGTAATTCTCGTGGACCTGGCCGCGCGCCGCCCCCAGCGGGCGCGGCTCGGCCGCCCCTTGCGGGCCGGGCTCGCCATCTTCGCCGCCCTCCTCCGCGGGCAGAGGCGTGTCGACCACTGCCGCGCTCCAGGCCGACCGGGTTTCCGCAAAGCCCGGCTCGGGCAGGGGCGGAGCCGGCGGGATGGCACCCGTCCCCATGCGCCCGCCGCTCCAGCCGCCGGACGGCCGGTCCATCTGGTAGACCCGGGGCTGGCCACTGGCGGTCGGCTGTTCGGGGCGCATCGCGCCCAGCGTTGCGCCGGCCACGGTCGTCGAGGCCCGGTGCCCGGCCTCGGCCAGCGCATGGCGCAGGGCCGAGACGATCAGCCCGCGCACCAGCCCGGAGTCGCGGAACCGCACCTCGGACTTGGCCGGGTGCACGTTGACATCGACCAGATGCGGATCGCAATCGACGAAAAGCGCCGCCGCCGGGTGCCGGTCGCGCGACAGGAAATCGGCATAGGCCCCGCGCAGCGCCCCGATCAGCAGCTTGTCGCGCACCGGCCGGCCGTTGACGAAGAGGAACTGGGCCACCGCCGCGCCGCGCGAATAGGTCGGCAGCGCGGCATATCCGAAGAGCCGCACGCCTTCGCGCGTGGCATCCACCCGCAGGGCGTTTTCGGCAAATTCACGGCCCAGCACCTGGGCCAGCCGCCCGTGCAGCGCATCGAAGAGGTCGCCCGTCTCGGGATCGGCCCGGAAGGTCGTGCGCCCCTGGCCATCGCCCGACACGTCGCGCAGGGTGAACCCGACCGAAGGCTCGGCCATGGCCAGCCGCTTGATCGTGTCCGACACGGCCTGCATCTCGGACCGGTCGGTGCGCAGGAACTTCAGCCGCGCCGGGGTGGCGTAGAACAGGTCGCGCAGCTCGACCACCGTGCCGCCGCGCAGGGCCGCCGGCCGCACCGCGCCCATCTTGCCGCCCGACACCCGGATCTCGGCCGCCTCGTCGCCCGCCCGCGAGGTGATGGTCAGCCGGCCCACGGCGCCCAGCGACGGCAGCGCCTCGCCCCGGAAGCCGAAGGTATGGATGTTCAGCAGGTCGGTGCCGTCGATCTTTGACGTGGCATGGCGCGACAGGGCCAGCGGCAGATCCTCGCCGGCGATGCCACAGCCGTCATCGGTCACGCGGATCAGGGTCTTGCCCCCGTCGGCGATCTCGATCATGACGCGGGTCGCCCCGGCGTCGATGGCGTTTTCGACCAGCTCCTTGACGGCTGACGCCGGCCGTTCCACGACCTCGCCGGCGGCGATCCGGTTGATCGCTGCTTCATCCAGCTGCCGGATAACCGGTCGTGCATCGCCCATATTGCGGTCATGTTGTCCCATACCACCAGTCCTAGCATGGCCCGCGCCGATTCTGAAAGGCGCATAGGGCCGGTCGATTGACATCCCCGCGCCCCCTTGGTCTGTCCTGTCACATCATCAGCAAGGGGGCCGGGCATGAGCGGAAACTGGGAATTCTGGATCGACCGGGGCGGAACCTTTACCGACATCGTCGCGCGCCGCCCGGACGGCACCCTGCAGACCCACAAGCTCTTGTCCGAGAACCCGGAACGCTATCGCGATGCCGCCGTCCAGGGCATCCGCGAGCTGATGGACATCGACGGCGCCTTTCCCGATGGGGCCATCGGCGCGGTCAAGATGGGCACGACCGTGGCCACCAATGCCCTGCTGGAACGCAAGGGCGCCCGGGTCCTGTTGATGATCACCCGGGGCTTTGGCGACCTGCTGCGCATCGGCTACCAGACCCGGCCCGATCTCTTTGCCCTGGATATCCGCCGGCCCGATCTGCTCTATGACCGCGTGGTCGAGATGGACGAACGGCTGGATGCCGACGGCGGCGTGGTCGTGCCCCTGGACGAGGCCGCCGCCCGGGCCGCCCTGCAACAGGCCCATGACGATGGCATCCGCTCGGTCGCCATTGCCGGGCTGCATGGCTATCTCAACCCCGACCACGAGGCCCGCGTGGCCGCCATCGCCCGCGAGATCGGCTTTCCCCAGGTTTCGGCCAGCCACGAAGTGTCGAAACTGGCCAAGCTGGTCGGCCGGGGCGATACCACGGTGGTCGATGCCTATCTCTCGCCGATCCTGCGCCGCTATGTCGACCAGGTCGCCGGGGCGCTTGACCTGGGCCGGGCCTGCGAGCGGCTGCTCTTCATGCAATCCTCGGGCGGGCTGACCGATGCCATGCTGTTCCAGGGCAAGGATGCCATCCTGTCCGGCCCGGCGGGAGGCATCGTGGGCATGGTGCGCACGGCCGGGGCGATGGGCCACGACCGGCTGATCGGCTTCGACATGGGCGGAACCTCGACCGATGTCAGCCATTACGCCGGGGCCTATGAACGGTCGTTCGAAACCGAGGTGGCCGGCGTGCGCATGCGGGCGCCGATGATGGACATCCACACCGTGGCCGCCGGCGGCGGCTCGATCTGCCGCTTTGCCGAAGGCCGGTTCCAGGTCGGTCCCGAAAGCGCCGGCGCCGATCCCGGCCCGGCCTGCTATCGCCGCGGCGGGCCGCTGACGGTCACCGATTGCAACGTCATGCTGGGCAAGCTCAACCCCGACCATTTCCCGGCGGTCTTCGGGCCCGACGGCGACCAGCCGCTGGACGCGGACGCCGTCCGCGCCGGGTTCGCGGCCCTGGCCGATCAGGTCGCGGCCGAGACCGGCGAACCGCCCCGCAGCCCCGAGGAAATGGCCGAAGGCTTCCTGCGCATCGCCGTGGACAACATGGCCAACGCGATCAAGAAGATCAGCGTGCAGCGCGGCCATGACGTGACCGGCTACACGCTGCAATGTTTCGGCGGCGCCGGTGGGCAACATGCCTGCCTGGTGGCCGATGCCCTTGGAATGACAAAGGTTTTCATCCATCCCCATGCCGGTGTTCTGTCGGCCTACGGGATGGGTCTGGCCGATATCCGCGCCCTGCGCGAGGTCCAGTACGACGCCCCCCTGTCCGACATCGCCGGCGCGACCGCCGCCCGGGATGCCATCGCCGATGATGCCCAGGCCGAGGTCGCATCGCAGGGCCTGACCGAGATCACCCTTCTGACGCGCGCGCACCTGCGTTACGACGGCTCGCATCAGGCGCTCGCGGTGCCCTTCGGCTCGCTCGAAGACATGCAGGCCGGCTTTGAATGGGCGCATCGCCAGCGGTTCGGCTTTCACTCGCCCGGCCGCGACATCCTGTTCGAGATGATCAGCGTCGAGGCCGTGGGCGAAACCGGCGAAGCCCCCCTGACGACGCCGTTCGGAGACGCCGACACCCCCCGCGCCCATGTGCCGATGCACACCCCTGACGGCTGGACCGAGGCGCCGCTGTTCGACCGGCAGGGGCTGACCCCGCAGGCCCGCATTCCGGGGCCCGCGATCATCACCGAACCCACGGGCACCAATATCGTCGAACCCGGCTGGACGGCCCGGCTGGACGACATGGGCAACCTGATCCTGGACCGGACCGAGGCGAAACCCCGCGACCTGGCCGCCGGCACCCGGGCCGATCCGGTGCTGCTCGAGGTCATGGGCAACCTCTTCATGTCCGTGGCCGACCAGATGGGCGCGACGCTGGCCAATACGTCCTGGTCGGTCAACATCAAGGAACGGCTGGATTTCTCCTGCGCGATCTTCGACGAACACGGCGACCTGGTGGCCAATGCCCCGCATGTGCCCGTTCACCTGGGCTCGATGTCCGACAGCATCCGCACGGTGATGCGCGAGAATGCCGGCGACATCCACGACGGCGATGCCTTCATGCTCAACTCGCCCTACAACGGCGGCACCCACCTGCCCGATGTCACCGTGGTCACCCCGGTCTTTGCCGGCGGCCGGCCGGTGTTCTGGCTGGGCTCGCGCGGCCACCATGCCGATATCGGCGGGCGTACCCCCGGTTCGGCCCCGCCCGACAGCGCCCATATCGACGAAGAAGGCGTGCTGATCGACAATGTCCGGCTGGTGTCCCGCGGCACGTTCCAGTCCGAAACGGCCCTCGCCACCCTGGCCTCGGGGCGCTACCCCGCGCGCAACCCGGCCCACAACCTGGCCGATCTCCAGGCCCAGGTGGCCGCCAACGAGACCGGCCGCCAGGCCTTGCTGGACGTGGTCGGGCAATACGGGCTGGACACCGTGCGCGCCTACATGGGCCATGTCCAGGACAATGCCGAGGAAAGCGTGCGCCGCGTGCTCAGCAACCTGCCGTCGGGCCGGTTCAGCTATGCCATGGACATCGGCCAGACCATCGAAGTTGCGGTCACGGTCGATCATGCCGCCCGCGAGGCGGTGATCGATTTCACCGGCACCTCGCCCCAGCATGCGGGCAATTACAACGCGCCCTTCGCGGTCTGCCGGGCAGTGGTGCTTTATGTCTTCCGCACGCTGGTCGGCCAGTCGATCCCGCTGAACGAAGGCTGCCTGAAACCCCTGAAGATCGTGGCGCCCAGGGGCACCTTCCTCAATCCCGACTATCCGGCGGCGGTGATCGCGGGCAATACCGAGGTCAGCCAGGCCGCCTGCAACGCGCTCTACGGGGCGCTGGGGGTGATCGCCTGCAGCCAGGCCACGATGAACAATTTCATCTGGGGCAACGACACGTTCCAGAATTATGAAACCATCGCCGGCGGCACCGGCGCCGGGCCGGGCTTTGCCGGCTGCGACGCGGTGCAGAGCCACATGACCAACACGCGCATGACCGATCCCGAGATCCTGGAACGCCGCTTCCCGGTCCGGCTCGAGGAATTCCGCATCGCCCCGGATACCGGCGGCGCAGGCCACTGGCCCGGCGGCAACGGCGCCCTGCGCCGGCTGCGCTTCCTCGCCCCGGTCACCGTCACCACCCTGTGTTCCCACCGACAGGTCCCGCCCTTCGGCGGCGACGGCGGCGCGCCGGGCCAGGTCGGGCGGAACTGGGCCGAACTGCCCGACGGCAGCCGCCGCCCCCTGGCCGGCAACGACGAGATCGACCTGCCCGCCGGCGGTGTCTTTGGCATGGTCACGCCCGGGGGCGGCGGCTGGGGCGCGGCCTGACACCACCGTCGCGCCGGCTGCACCGGACCAACAGGATATTTGGAAAGAGAAAGAAGCAGCAGGGCGCGCTTGCTGCTTCTTTCTCTTCTTAAATATCCGGCCGTTCGCCGGCCAGGGGCGCCGTCCCCTCCGTTGCGTCGCCACCCTTGCCACGCGCCCGGCCCCATGCGACCGTCCGGCGCGACACGCCCGATGGAAAGGCCAAGCCCATGACGACCCAACCGGCCGCGGCGCAATTGCCGCAGGTAACCCAGGCCGCCCACGTGGCGCGCAACCCGGGGATGGAGCTCGATCTCGACTGGGTCCGGGCGGTGCAGGCCAATACCTCGGCCATCGAACGCCGGGCGGCCACCCTGCCAGGGCGGCGATCGGTCAAGAAAGACCACCAGGCCGCCTGGCTGCTGCGCGCGATCACCTGCATCGACCTGACCACCCTGGCCGGCGACGACACCGCCGGGCGGGTGCGCCGGCTCTGCGCCAAGGCCCGCCAGCCGGTGCGGGCCGACCTGCTTGCCGCGATGGGCATGCCCCCGATCACCGTCGGCGCCGTCTGTGTCTACCACGACATGATCGCTCCGGCCGTCGCCGCGCTGGACGAGACAGGCATCCCGGTGGCCGCGGTCAGCACCGGCTTTCCCGCCGGCCTGTCGCCCTTTCGCCTGCGGATCGAGGAAATCGTCGAAAGCGTCGCTGCCGGGGCCGCCGAGATCGACATCGTCATTTCCCGCCGCCACGTGCTGACCGGCAACTGGCAGGCGCTCTACGACGAGATGCGCCTCTTCCGCGAGGCCTGTGGCGAGGCCCATGTCAAGGCGATCCTGGCCACCGGCGAGCTGGGCACGCTGCGCAATGTCGCCCGGGCCTCGCTAGTCTGCATGATGGCCGGGGCCGATTTCATCAAGACCTCGACCGGCAAGGAAGGCGTCAATGCCACCCTGCCCGTTTCGCTGGTCATGCTGCGCGCGATCCGGGCCTATCACGCCCGCACCGGCCACATGGTCGGCTACAAGCCCGCCGGCGGGATTTCAAAGGCCAAGGACGCCCTGGTCTACCAGGCCCTGATGAAGGAAGAACTGGGCGATCGCTGGCTGCACAACGACCTCTTCCGCTTTGGCGCCTCGTCGCTGCTGGGCGATATCGAGCGCCAGCTCGAACATCACGTGACCGGCGCCTATTCGGCCGGGTGGCGCCATGCGCTGGCGTGACGCGATGATGGCCGCCCTGGCCCTGACCACGCTCGCCACCGGCGCCTTGGCCGGGCGCGACTATGCCTGCGGGCCCTGGCAGCCCGGCGGTGTGGCCCCCGCGCTGGACGCGATCAACATCATGAAAAGCATGGCCATTCTGACCAGCAACGGGCGCGATGACACCATCCGCATGGCCCGCGGCCAGCTCGACCTGCGGATCTATCCCGACGACACCGGGCTCTACATCGTGCATGGCACCCCGGTCGCAACCGACAACGGCCCGGCCTTCGGGCCCCGGATCCGCGTGCAGCGCCTGATCCACGATCCCCTGCAGCCGCAAATTCTGCAGACCGAATGCGAGGCGGTCAAATGAGCATCAAGGACATCTTCGACACCATGGAATACGGCCCTGCCCCCGAAAGCGCCGCCGATGCGCTGGCCTGGATCGTCGACCAGGGCGGGCGCTTTGGCCTGTTCATCGACGGGGCCTTCACCGCCCCGGGCGAGACCTTTGACACCTGCAATCCGGCAACTGGCGAGGTCCTGGCCGAGATCACCCAGGCCGGCCCGGAGGACGTGGCCGCCGCCGTGGCCGCTGCCCGGGCGGCCCAGCCCGGCTGGCAGGCGCTTGGCGGTCATGGCCGGGCCCGGGTGCTCTATGCCCTGGCCCGCCTGCTGCAGAAACACGCCCGGCTCTTTGCCGTGCTGGAAACGCTGGACAACGGCAAGCCCGTCCGCGAATCCCGCGACATCGACATCCCCCTGGCCCAGCGGCATTTCTACTACCATGCCGGCCAGGCCGAGCTGATGGACGACACCATGCCCGGCCGCGTGCCCCTGGGCGTCTGCGGCCAGATCGTGCCCTGGAACTTCCCCCTGCTCATGCTGGCCTGGAAAATCGCCCCGGCCCTGGCCATGGGCAACACGGTGGTGCTGAAACCCGCCGAATGGACCTCGCTGACGGCCCTGTTGTTCGCCGACATCTGCGCCCAGGCCGGCGTGCCCCGGGGCGTGGTCAACATCGTCACCGGCGACGGTGCGGTGGGCGAGATGATCGTGGCCGCCGATGTCGACAAGATCGCCTTTACCGGCTCGACCGAGGTCGGCCGGCGCATCCGCGAGGCCACCGCCGGGACGGGCAAGGCCCTGACGCTCGAATTGGGCGGCAAGTCGCCCTACATCATTTTCGACGATGCCGATATCGACAGCGCCATCGAAGGGCTGGTCGACGCGATCTGGTTCAACCAGGGCCAGGTCTGCTGTGCCGGCTCGCGGCTGCTGGTGCAGGAAGGCATCGCCGAGGACGTCATCGCCCGGCTCAAGACCCGCATGGCCGGGCTGCGCATCGGCAACCCGCTGGACAAGTCGATCGACATCGGCGCCATGGTCGACCCGGCCCAGGTCGCCCGGGTCCGCCAGATGGTCGCGGCCAGCGCGGGCGAGATCTTCGAAGCCGGCCAGCTGCCCGAGACGGGCAGTTTCTGCCGGCCGGCCCTGATCACCGGGCTGGAACCCGCCGACCCGCTGATGCAGGACGAGATCTTCGGCCCGGTGCTGGTGTCGACCACCTTCCGCACCCCGGCCGAGGCCGTGGCCCTGGCCAACAACACGCGCTACGGGCTGGCTGCGTCGGTCTGGACGGAAAACGTCAACCTGGCCTTCGACATCGCCCCCCGCCTGCAGGCCGGGGTGGTCTGGATCAATGCCACCAACCTCTTTGATGCGGCCGCGCCCTTCGGCGGGCTGCGCGAAAGCGGCTTCGGCCGCGAAGGCGGGCCCGAAGGGCTGATGGCCTATACCCGCCCGGCCGCCACCGCGCCGGCCCTTGCGCCCATTGCGTCCGTCGAAGGCCCGGGCGATCCGGTCCTGCCGATCGACCGCACGGCGAAACTCTATGTCGGGGGCAAGCAGGCTCGGCCCGACGGCGGCTATTCCCGGCCCGTCACCGGGGCCGATGGCGCCGCCCTGGGCCACATGTCGCTGGCCAATCGCAAGGATGTGCGCAACGCCGTCGAGGCCGCCCGGGGCGCCGCCGGCTGGGCCGGAACGACGGGCCACCTGCGGGCCCAGATCCTCTACTTCATCGCCGAGAACCTCTCGGCCCGGGCCGGTGAATTTGCCGCCCGACTCGATGCCATGTCCGGGGGCAGCGGCGGGGCCGACGAGGTCGACGCCACGATCGGCCGGCTCTTCACCTATGCCGCCTGGGCCGACAAGTACGACGGCGCGGCCCGCTCGGTGCCGATCCGCGGCACGGCCCTGGCCATGCGCCGGCCGGTCGGCGTGATCGGCGCGCTCTGCCCCGAGGAAACCCCGCTGCTGGGCCTTGTCTCGGCCATGGCCCCGGCCCTGGCCATGGGCAACCGGGTCGTGCTGGTGGCCGCCGAACAGGCGCCCCTGGCGGCCACGGATTTCTACCAGGTGCTGGACACGTCCGACGTGCCGGGCGGGGTGGTCAACATCCTGACCGGCAGCCATGCCGAGCTCGCCCCGGTGCTGGCCAGCCATCTCGATGTCGATGCCGTCTGGAGCTTCTCGGCCGCGCCGGTCTCGGAGGCCATCGAACGCGCGTCCGCCGGCAACCTCAAGCGCAGCTGGGTCAACCATGGCCGCGGCCGCGACTGGCTGCGTGCCGATGCGCCGACCTTCCTCGCGGAAGCCACCGAAACCCAGTCGATCTGGATCCCCTGGGGCGAGTAGCGGCACGAACATCCCGCGCCCCCGCCCGGGACCCCATGCACCGTCCCACGCCAGGCTACCGGGCGCGCCCTTCACCGGATCAGCGCCCCGGCCCTGTCTTCTTCTTGGTGAAAGTACCTCCGGCCGCAGGCCGCCGCGCCTTCAGGCGCGGTTGCGCCGCCTCCGGCGGCGCCCGGTGCCCGGGCAGGCGCGCTCCGCGCGCCTGCCCCGGGCACACCCCTCAATTGGTGTCCGCGTCCAGCCCTTCGGGGGCGCCGACCACGGTGAACTGCAGATCCTCGGGCCGGAACAGCTCGGCCGCGACACGGTTCACATCCTCCAGCGTCACCGCATCGACCTTGTCGTTGCGCGTGGCGATGTAGTCGATGGGCAGGCCTTGCATCTGCATGCCCACCAGGATGCCCGCGATCCGCGCATTGCCCTTGAACCGCAGCGGATAGGCCCCGGTCAGATAGGTCTTGGCCGCATCCAGCTCCTCCTGGGTCACGCCCTCTTCGGCCATCCGCGCCCATTCGTCGCCGATCACCCCGATCGCCGCGCCGATCCGGTCGTTGGCCGAGGCCACCCGCCCGACCATCACCGCCGCCAGGTCCTTGGGCGCCAGGTAGGAATAGACCCCGTAGGTCAGCCCGCGCTTGACCCGCACCTCCTGCATCAGCCGGCTTTCCCCCGACCCGCCCAGGATGTGCATCGCGATCATCGCCGCAAAGAAATCGGGATCGTCGCGCTCGATCCCCGGCTGACCGAACAGCGCCACCGATTGCGGCGTCTGGAACGGGATCACCGTCGTGCCGCCCTCGACATGCAACTCGGCCGGCCCGGGCATCGGCGCGCCCGTCTCGGGCAGATCGGCCAGCAGCTCGTCGACGATCGCGCCCAGCTCTTGCGGCGTGATGTCGCCCACCGCCCCGACATAGACCCGGTCGCGCGCAAAGACCGCCTCATGGGCCGCCACGATGTCATCGCGGCTGAGCGCCTCGACGCTCTCCAGCGTGCCCTTGCCCGGCGTGCCGTAGGGATGATCGCCATAGATCTGCGCCGACCAGCCCTTGCCCGCGATATCGTCGGGATCCTTGGCATCCGAGGCCAGCCCGGACAGCACCTGCCCCCGCACCCGTTCCACCGCATCCTCGTCGAAGCGCGGCGCGGTGATCGCCGCACGCAGCAGCTCAACCGCCTCGGGGCGGTTCTCGCTCAGGAACCGGGCCGAGATCGACACGTCGTCATCGTTGGAATCAAACTGGTAGGACGCGGCCAGCGCCTCGCGGGCCCGGGCGAATTCGCGGGCATCCATCTCGCCCGCGCCTTCTTCCAGCAGCCCGGTCATCAGGTAGATCGCCCCGCGGCTGTCCGGCGCATCCAGCGACGTGCCCCCGCGAAAGCGGATTTCCAGCGCCGTGAAGGGAATCGTGTGATCCTCGACCAGCCAGGCCGTGATGCCCGACGGGCTGGTCACCTCTTCGATGGCCACTTCGGCCCACGCGGCCAGCGCCGTCACCGAGGTGGCAAGGCCCATCACCAGGGCCAGCGTGAAACGGATCATTGGGTCACCTCTTCTTCAACGGGCTCCTGCCCGGCCGGTTCGCCTTCGCCCGGGCGGACCAGCCAGCCGGTCACCGAGGTTTCGGGCCGGAACACCATCTCGGCCGCCGCCATGACCTCTTCGGGCGTGATCTCCTGCAACAACGCCGGCCAGGCCTGCACATCCTCGACCGTCAGCCCCGAGGTCAGCGCTCGGCCATAGCGGTTGCCCACGCTGTCCACCGAATCGCGTTCATAGACCTGCGCCGCCCGCAGCTGGGCCTTGATCCGGTCCAGCTGCTCGGGATCGACCCCATCGGCCATGAAATCGGCCAGCGCGGCGTCCAGCGAGGCCTCGGCCTCTTGCAGTCCGACGCCCGGCACCGGCACGACGATCAGGTTGAAGGTCGTCGCATCCAGCGCCGTGCCCGCATAATAGCTGCCGGCATAGACCACGCTCTTTTCCTCGAATTGCAGCCGTTCGTTCAGGAACGACGTCGTCCCGCCGCCCAGCACTTCGGACAGCAGCTCCAGCGCGGCGGCCGTGCGCTGGTCGCCCGGGTTGCGCTCGGGCGCCAGGTAGGACCGGCGCAGCGTCGGCTGGGCCACCCGCGGATCTTCATAGACCAGCCGGCGGGCCGCCCGTTGCGGCGGCTCCTGCGGGCGGGCGCGCGGGGTCAGGGCCGGATTGGCCGGGATCCGGCCATAGGTATCCTCGGCCAAGGCACGCACGTCGTCGGGATCGACATCGCCGGTCACCACGAGGATCGCGTTGTTGGGCGAATAATAGAGCTCGTAAAAGGCCATGACGGCCTCGAGGTCGAGCTGCTCCATCTCGTGTTTCCAGCCGATCACCGGCACGCCGTAGCGATGGTTGAGATATTGCGCCGCGGCCATGTCCTCGGAAAACAGGGCACCGGGCGAATTCTCGATGCGCATGTTGCGCTCTTCGAGGATCACGTCGCGTTCGGTGGCAATGTCGGTCTCGGTCAGGCGGATGTTCTTCATCCGGTCCGATTCCATTTCCATCATCAGCCCCAGCCGGTCGGCCGCGACCTGCTGGTAATAGGCCGTGTAATCGTAGCTGGTGAAGGCATTGTCGCTGCCCCCGTTGGCCGCCACCGTCGCCGAAAGCTCACCGGCCTCCAGCGTGTCGGTGGCCTTGAACAGCAGGTGTTCGAGGAAATGCGCCACGCCCGACACGCCCGGGGTCTCGTCGGCTGATCCGGCGCGGTACCAGACCATCTGCTGGACGACCGGCGCACGGTGATCCTCGATGACCACGACATCCATGCCGTTGTCGAGCGTGAAGGTGGTGACCTGGTCGTCGATGGCCTGGGCCATCGTCGCGCCGGGTGCGAGGGCGATCGCCAGGGCCAGGGCAGGCACGATTTTCGGCATGTTGTCCGGGGTGGTCTTCCGGGTGATCCCCCGGCTGGGCCGCCCGGTCAGGCCGGCAGGGATCAGGGACAGGAAACGGCTCATCAGGGCTCCTTGTTTCGCGGAACGAAAACAGAGTTACGCCTTTGTCGGGCCGCTTCAAGCGGCCGCGCCTGTCCCTGTCGGGAATGTGAGCTTGGTTAACCGGCCGGAAAGCCCCGGCCGGGGCTCACTGCGGGCTGCGCGGCGGCGAGGACGGCGTCGGGATTCCGGCGCGGCGGAAGCGTTCGGCCTCGGCAAAGGGATCCAGGGCGAATTCCTCGTAGGCCTGGTTGTAGCGGTCGACCGGCACGATGCGGATATTGGTGAACCGGCCCTTGCGCTTGCGGAACGCGGCATCGGCTTCGGCCAGGACCTGGCGGATGTTGGCCGTCACGCCGTAGCGGCTGGAATAGGTCACGATGGCCCCGTCGCGGCTTGGCACGCCCTGCGAGGCGTCCAGCGCCGCGGCGCTGCCGCCCAGGGCCACGACGGCATCGCTGTCGGGGCTGGGATCGGTGCGGTTGCCGCCGCCGGGCGTGGGCACCGGCAGGAAGGTATAGCTGTCGGGTTCCTGCAGCGGCTTGCTGGGCAGGACGCGGAATTCATCCGGCCCGGTGCGCGGCGTGTTCAGCTGGCGCAGGCCGTCATTGCCGGAACAGGCGGCCACCAGCAGCCCGAGGCCAAGCCCCGTGCCGACACGTCCGATGATCTGAAGAATGCGCTGCGGATTCATCCGGTACTCCCGTGCTTGCGCCTGTCTAGCCCATCGCGAAGACGAGGTCACGCGCCCTTTTTGCCCTGTCGGCCGGGGCTCTTGGCGCCCGTTTTGGCACCGGTCCCGGTCCTGCCACCTGCCCTGGCCGATGCCTTGCCGCCCTTGCCCCCGCCCGGGGCATGCGGCTCGTAAAGCGCCAGGCCGATGGCCCCGGCAAAGATGAAGACATCGGCAATGTTGAAGACATAGGGATTGTCGATGCCGCAACAGGACATGTTGAGAAAGTCCAGCACGTAGCCGTAAAGCAGCCGGTCCAGCACGTTGCCCAGGGCCCCGCCGACCAGCAGGCCGGCGGCGATCTGCATGATCAGCGACTGGGCGTGGCGGCGCAGGACCCAGAAGGTCACGGCCACCGAAATGACCACCGACATGCCGATCAGGATCCAGGGCATCCATTCGGAATGGCCGTTGAGCAGGCCGAAATTGATGCCCCGGTTCTCGCCGTAGCGGAATGTCACCAGCGGCGGCAGCACCTCGATCTGGCCGGCCACGTCCAGCCGCATGCGATGCACCACGATCCACTTGCTCAGCTGGTCGCCGGCAAAGGCCAGCCCCGCCGCCAGCGGCAGGGCCCACCGCGAGGCGGACCGCAAGGTCGGACGAGCCATGCCCCTGCTCATGCCCCGGCCCCGGTCAGTGCCGGAAATGGCGGATGCCGGTGAAGACCATGGCCAGCCCGGCCTCGTCGGCCGCCGCGATGACCTCGTCGTCACGCATCGACCCGCCCGGCTGGATCACCGCCGTGGCCCCGGCACCGGCCGCCGTCAGCAGCCCGTCGGGGAAGGGAAAGAACGCATCCGATGCCACGACCGAGCCCTGGGTCAGCGGCGCGGCCAGGCCCATGGCCTCGGCCATGTCCTCGGACTTGCGCGCGGCGATGCGCGCACTGTCGACCCGGCTCATCTGGCCCGCGCCGATGCCCACCGTCGCGCCGTCCTTGACGTAGACGATGGCGTTCGACTTGACGTGCTTGCCGACCTTCCAGGCAAACAGCATGTCGGCGATCTCCTGCTCCGACGGCTGGCGCTTGGTCACGACCTTCAGGTTCTCGGCCCCGATCTGGCCGCTGTCGCGATCCTGCAGCAGGAAGCCCCCGGCCACCTGCTTGATCATCCGGCCCGCGGCCTTGGGGTCGGCCAGCCCGCCGGTCGTCAGCAGCCGCAGGTTGGGCTTGCGCGCAAAGACCGCCCGGGCCGCCTCGTCCGCCTCGGGCGCGATGACAACCTCGGTGAAGATCCCGGCGATTTCCTCGGCCGTGGCCGCGTCCAGCGGCCGGTTCAGCGCGATGATGCCCCCGAAGGCCGAGGTGCGGTCGCAATCGAAGGCCCGCACATAGGCGTCCTTCAGCGTCTCGCCGGTGGCCACGCCACAGGGGTTGGCATGTTTGATGATCGCGCAGGCCGGAGCATCGCCGCCAAACTCCGAGACCAGCTCAAAGGCCGCGTCGGTGTCGTTGATGTTGTTGTAGGACAGTTCCTTGCCCTGGTGCTGCACGGCCGAGGCCACGCCCGGGCGGGCCGAGCCATCGGTGTAGAAGGCCGCCGTCTGGTGCGGGTTCTCGCCGTAGCGCAGGGTCTGGGCCAGGGTGCCGGCCACGACCTTGCGGCGCGGCGCGGGCTGGTCCAGCGCCTCGGCCATCCAGGTCGACACGGCCGCGTCATAGGCCCCGGTCCGGGCATAGGCCGTCTGGGCCAGCCGCTGGCGGAAGGCATAGCTCGTCTGGCCGTCCATCGCGTCCAGCTCGGCCAGCAGGGCGGCGTAATCCTCGGTGTCGACGACGACATTGACAAAGGCATGGTTCTTGGCCGCCGCGCGGATCATCGCCGGGCCGCCGATGTCGATGTTCTCGACACAGGTCTCGTAATCGGCGCTGGCGGCGACAGTGGCCTCGAACGGGTAGAGGTTGACGACCAGCAGGTCGATCGGCGCGATGCCGTGATCGCTCATCGCCGTCACATGCGCGTCATTGTCGCGCAGGGCCAGCAGCCCGCCATGCACCGCCGGGTGCAGGGTCTTGACCCGGCCATCCATCATCTCGGGGAAGCCGGTGACCTCGGCCACGTCCTTCACGGTCAGCCCGGCCTCGCGCAGGGTCCTTGCCGTGCCGCCCGTCGACAGCAGCTCGACACCGCGGGCGGCCAGGGCCTGGCCCAGCTCGACCAGGCCGGTCTTGTCGGAAACGGAAAGCAGCGCGCGGCGCACGGGGGCGAGATCGTTCATCGGATAACTCCCTTCGGGGATCAGTCGGCAGCGAACAGGTCGTCCATGGCCAGGTCCCGGACCGCAACGGCGGTGTCCTGGGCCTTGGCCAGCGACCAGCGGATTCGCGTGGCATATCCCATGGCTCGGCCCGAGAGTACAATCTGTTTCGTCGCACGGGGTTTCAGCCGTCCGGTTTCCAGGTAGACCGAGGGCTCCAGCTTCAGCGTGTTCTTGCCGTCATGGCGAAAGATCCAGATCTCGCCGCTCTTCAGGGCCATCGACACGGCCGCCCCGCCCATGTCGATGGCCGCATCGACATCCGGGTGCAGGTGAAAGCGCAGGTCATAGCCGATGCCGGCCAGGCGCACGGCGTCCATGGCCTTGTCGAACCGGCGTTTCTCGCCGTCTTCAAGGGCCAGCAGCATGTCCTCGCCCGAAAGCCCGCGGCCATCGGTCGACAGGTCCAGCGTGCGGGCATGGGTCAGCCCGTGGCTGGCCACATAGCCGTCATGGCCGCCTTCGAACCGCAACCCGTCGGCCTGTTCCGAGACCTCGACCGGCACGGTCACCGGCCCGTCGATCAGCGCCTCGCGGGCCGTGCGCCGGGCCGGCGGGGTCAACCGGGCGCTGGAATAGCCGTCGAGACAGAGCACCGAATGCGACGGCGTGGCCCGGCCGGCCCGGCGCCAGTCCGGGCCAAAGGCCACCCCGGCCCCGCAATTGACGATCACCGGCCGCCGACCCGAGGTCAGTTCAAAGGCCAGGGTCGAGGCATGGGCATTGAAGGACGCCGGCCCGGCCGGGGGCACGGCGGCGTCGATCAGCACCGAGGTGCGCCGCGACGACAGCCGGGCATAGCCCATGGCCAGCCCGTCGGCATGGCGCCGGCGCACGGCCGCGCTGGCCAGGGCCATGTCCAGCCGGCCCTCGGCCCCGCGCCCGCCACCGTGGAACCGGGCCAGCCCGCCATCGGAATGGCGCAGGGTGCGCAGGGTCGGGGCGATGCGCTCGATGGCATCGAGATGGGCATCGGGCACGGTCCGCCCGGCATCGCTCAGCGCGCCGGCGGCCCAGGTCAGCAGGGTGAAGACCTCAAGCAGTTCCTCGGGGTTGCGCGTGGGCAGCCCGCCCTGGCCGTCGATCTGCAGGTTGCATTCGCGAGCCAGCGCGGTGATCGCCGGATCGGCCATGGCCTCGCGGCCTTCCAGCGAGAACCCGGCATAAACCAGCCCGGTCAGCGCCTCGAACCGGGGCAGGCCCGGGGCGGCAGCGGACCAGCGCCGCGACAGGAACCAGGTCTGTGCCGACAGCAGCCGGTAGAACGCCGCGCCCTGGGCCGCATCGCGACTGCGCAGCAGGAAGATGGCATGGCTGATCCAGCGGATCAGCCGCCGGCCGGTCAGGTCGGGCGTCCAGCCCGGGCCCTGGCCCTGGCCATAGCGTTCGATCCAGCCCCACAGCCAGTCCTGCGCCCGCGCCCGGGCGGTGACATCGCCCACCGCGGCCAGGTCATCGAGCCAGCCGAACCCGTGGCGCGCGGCGTCGAAGGCCGGATCGGGCGCGTCGATCTCCCACAGGTCGGCGCCCGGAGCCTCGACGAAGTGACCGGCCAGGATGATGTTGCCCGCCAGAAGCTGGCGGCCCCTGGCGAAGGATCCGACGGTCTTGGGTTCCGGCTGCGACACGAACCCCGTCGCGGCACGCTGACGCGCACTGCGCCGCGCCGCGTGCCGATTGAGCACCCGCGTGCGCCACCGATCAAGGGGATCACGATTGGCCATCTGCTCTTGCCTTCTGACGCTCTTTGCAGCGCTTTTTCGCCACTCTACCCTCTGCGTCGCAGCAAGTCACCGCCTATTGCGGCCGATTCCGCCCCATTGATCCCCTTTGCAGCCCTGCGACGCCTCCCTTGGCCGCCAGGATGCCGCCCCATGCGCGCCCGGCATGGTCAGGATAAGGGACCGGTCGCCCCTGCGACCCGGTCACGGCCCGCATGTCGCCCCGATGCGGCGCAGTGACGCGCCGCCGCCGGTCAACCCTCCGGCTTGCGCAGGCAGGCCATGTAGAACCCGTCCATCCCGCCACGTTCGGCCAGGTAATCGGGCCGCAGCCGCAACCCGCCCTCGGCGGTGCACCATTCGGCAGACACGCCCGGCAGATCCAGCGCCGCCCGGTCGATCGCGGCGCCGTCGAGCCGCTGCAGGGCGGCGGCAACCTGGGTCTCGCCCTCGGCCGGCAGCAGGGAACAGGTGCAAAAGACCAGCCGCCCGCCGGGGGCCAGCAGGGTCCAGGCATGGTCCAGCATCTCAGCCTGCAGCGGGACAAGCGCGTCCAGCTCGCCGGCGGCCTTGATATGCGGCAGGTCGGGATGGCGGCGGATCGTGCCCGTGGCCGAACAGGGCGCGTCCAGCAGGATGGCATCGTACCGGCCCTGGTGCGCCCGGGCATCGCCGGTGACCAGCCGCGCGGCAAGACCGGTGCGGGCCAGGTTCTCGCGCAGCCGGTCGAGCCGGGCCTCGGAAAGATCCAGCGCGGTGACCTCGGCCCCGCCGGCGGCCATCTGCAGGGTCTTGCCCCCGGGCGCCGCGCACATGTCCAGCACGGCCTCGCCCGGCCGGGCGGCCAGGACACGGGCCGGCAGGGCGGCGGCGGCGTCCTGCACCCACCATTGCCCGGCGTCATAGCCCGCCAGGCCCGACACCTGGCCCGGATCGTCCAGCCGGACCGAACCGGTGTCCAGCAGCACTCCGCCCAGCTCCTGCGCCAGCGCGGCCGCGTCGCCGCGCGGGGTCAGGTCCAGCGGCGGGCGGGTGGCATGCACCTCTTCCATCGCCGCCACGGCCGGGGCGCCCCAGGCCGCGACCAGCCGGCTGCGAAAGGCCTTGGGCAGGCGCGGCGGGCGCAGGGCGGCCCAGGCCGCCGGGCCTTCGGCCGCAACCTTGCGCAGCACGGCATTGACCAGGCCCTTCAGCTTGCCGTGTCGGCGATGCGCCCCGGTGATGGCCACCAGGTCGGACACCACCCCATGGGCCGCCCCGCCGGTGCACAATTCGACGGTGCCCAGGCGCAGGATGTTGAGCACGTAGACCGGCGGGCGGCGGTCGATGAAACGGCCGAGGATGCGGTCGGCCCGGTCGAGCGCCCGCAGTGTCTCGGTGGCCAGGCGCTGCGCCCGGGCGCGGTCGGCCGGCGGGCTGCGCTCCAGCAGGCCGAGGCTGTCGGACAGCATCCGCCTGTCGGTCAACACGGCGCCCAGAAGGGCGATGGCCCCGCGCCGCGACTCGGTTCCGGTGACGGCCATGTCCTGCCCCTGCCTTGCCCTGATCAGGGGCGCGGGTATATCAGGGGGCAGTAGCCGAAGGAACCCATGATGAGCGATCCCGCCGACAGATCCGACCTGCCACCCGCCGCACAGCGCGCCCTGGCCGAGGCCGAGGCCCGCCGCAAGGCCGCCGCGGCCGCGCAACCCATGCCCAGGGAACTGGGCGGGCGCGACGGGCCGGAGCCCGTGCGCTATGGCGATTGGGAGAAAAAGGGCATCGCGGTCGATTTCTGACCCGCGGCCCGGTGGCCTTTACCGGGACGGCCGGGCGGGCCCCGGCGACGGGCCGGGCGTAGCGGCCCAAGAAAATTCGGCGAATTTTCTTGGGCGCAGATCAAGGTGATCGCTCGGGCCAACCGCCCCGCCGCCCCGATCACACCCGCCGGATCACGTCCCGGCGATCACTCCAGGCCCAGCACGTCGACCATGTCGTAAAGCCCCGGCCCCTTGTCCTGACCCCACAGCGCGGCCTTCAGCGCACCGCGGGCAAAGATCGCCCGGTCGGTCGCCACGTGGCGCAGGATCAGCCGCTCGCCGGCCGCCGCGAAGACCACGTCATGTTCACCCACGATGTCGCCCCCGCGCACCACGGCAAAACCGATGTCACCCGCCTTGCGCGCGCCGGTCATGCCGTCCCGCGCCCGGTCGGCCACATCGCCCAGTTCGACGCCACGCCCTTCGGCGGCAGCCTCGCCCAGCATCAGCGCCGTGCCGGACGGCGCATCGACCTTGTGTTTGTGATGCGCCTCGACGATCTCGATGTCGAAATCCTCGTCCAGCGCCGCGGCCACCTTGCGCGTCAGCAGCGTCAGCAGGTTCACGCCCAGGCTCATGTTGCCCGCCTTGACGATCACCGCATGGCGCGACGCCGGCTCCAGCCGGGCGACATCCGCGTCGCTCATGCCCGTCGTGCCGATGACATGCACCGCCCGGGCCTGGGCCGCCAGCCCGGCAAATTCGACCGTCGCGGCAGGGGCCGTGAAATCGATCACCGCCTGGGCCCTGGAAAACGCCTCCAGCGGATCGTCCGTCACCGTCACGCCCAGGGCCGCGCCGCCCATGGCCGTGCCCACGTCCTGCCCGATCCAGTCATGGCCGGGCCGTTCGACCGCCCCCACCAGCCGGGCCTTGTCGCTCTCGGCCACGACCTGCACCAGCATCCGGCCCATCCGGCCCGACGCCCCCGTGATCACGATCCCCGGCACATCCTGCATCTTTCATCTCTCCTGACGTCGCACCGCCCCTCCCTAGCCGCTCGTCCCCGGCTTGGCAAAGGCCCCGCGACGGCTTACATGTGCCCCATGGCCAAGAACAAGTTCCATGACGGTCCCGGCCCGTCGCAGCGTCAGCTGCGAGTCGGGGAATTGATCCGCCGCACCCTGTCCGAGGTGCTGGCGCGCGGCGACGTGCATGATCCCGATCTCAACCGCCTGTCGATCACCGTCGGCGAAGTCCGCACCTCGCCCGACCTCAAGATCGCCACGGCCTATGTCCTGCCCCTGGGCGGCAAGGGCCAGGACGATGTCGTCAGCCTGCTCGCCCGGAACAAGAGCGAATTGCGGCGCATCGTCGGCAAGAAATGCGGGCTGAAATTCGCCCCCGACCTGCGCTTCCAGATCGACGAGACCTACGACCGGATGGACGAGACCCGGCGCATCTTCGACCAGGACGCGGTGCGCCGCGATCTCGACAGTTGAAACGCCTGGCCTGGGCCCTGCTGGCGCTGACCTTCGGCGCCGCCCCCGCCGTGGCCAGTGGCTGCCGCGATCTCGACCATGGCGGCAACCGCTACACGGTCTGCGAGGTCGATGCCGGGGCCGAGGACCTGCGCCTCTTCCTCTACCGCCCCGATGGCACGCCCTGGGGCCAGTTCAGCGCGGTCAATGCCGCCCTGCGCCCCGAAGGCCAGCTGGCCTTTGCGATGAATGCCGGCATGTATCATGACGACCGCTCGCCGGTCGGCCATTACGTCGAGAACGGCGAAGAGATCATGCGCGTCGTGCCCAATGCCGGGCCGGGCAATTTCGGCCTGCTGCCCAACGGGGTGTTCTGCATCCGCGACGGCCGGGCCGACGTGATCGAAACCCTGGCCTTCGTCGACCAGGCCCCGGCCTGCCGCTTTGCCACCCAATCCGGCCCGATGCTGGTCATCGACGGCGCGCTGCACCCGCGCTTCCTGCCCGACAGCACCTCGCGCTACATCCGCAACGGGGTCGGCACCTCGGCCGACGGCCAGCGCGTGGTCTTTGCCATCTCGCGCAATGCCGTGACCTTCCACGATTTCGGCACGCTCTTCCGCGACGAGCTGGGCCTGCCCAACGCGCTCTACTTCGATGGCAACATCTCGCGGCTCTATGCCCCCGACATCGGCCGCAACGATCCAGGCTTCAACATGGGCCCGATCGTCGGCGTCGTCGTGCCCTCGGGCTCCTGACCGGACCCGCCGCCCGCCCGGGCTTGACCGGCGGGCCGGCTTGGGGCTATAGCGCGGCCTCTCATCAGACATCGGGGCATTTCATGGCACGCAAGGGACGCGACATTTCCGGCTGGCTCGTGGTGGACAAGCCCGCCGGGCCGACATCGACCGCCGTGGTCAACAAGGTCCGCTGGGCCTTTGGCGCGAAGAAGGCCGGCCATGCCGGCACGCTGGACCCCGAGGCCACCGGCGTCCTGGCCGTGGCCCTGGGCGAAGCGACCAAGACCGTGCCCTACATCACCGACGCGCTGAAGGCCTATACCTTCACCATCCGCCTGGGCCAGGCCACCAACACCGACGACGCCGAGGGCGAGGTCATCGCCACAAGCGACGCGCGCCCCAGCGACGAACAGATCAAGGACGCCCTCGCCCCGTTCATCGGCGACATCATGCAGATCCCGCCCAAGTTCTCGGCCGTCAAGATCGACGGCCAGAGGGCCTACAAGCTGGCCCGCGACGGCGAGGATGTCGACATCGCCGCCCGCCCGCTCTGGGTCGAGGAACTGTTGCTGGTCGACCGGCCCGATGCCGACCATGTCACCCTGGAAATGACCTGCGGCAAGGGCGGTTACGTCCGGTCCATCGCCCGCGACCTGGGCGCGGCCCTGGGCTGCCACGGCCATGTCACCCGGTTGCGCCGGATCTGGTCGGGGCCCTTCGATGCCGCCGACGGCATCACCATGGACCAGGTCGAGGAACTGGCCAAATCGCCCGAGCTCGATACCTTCCTGCGCCCGCTCGAAGAAGGCCTGGCCGACCTGCCCGAGCTGAAATGCACGCCCGAAGGCGCCGCCCGCCTGCGCAACGGCAACCCGGGCATGGTGCTGGCCTCCGACGTGGAATACGGCGACGAGGCCTGGGCCAGCCATGACGGCCGGGCCGTGGCCGTGGGCGTCTACAAGGCCGGCGAGCTGCACCCTTCGCGGGTGTTCAACCAGCAGGGCTGACGTGACCGCCGGCGACGATCAGCTCATCATCCGGTCCCACGTCAAGGACGGCGCGCCCTCGACCGCCGTCTATTCGCCCTGCGAGGCCTATCGCTACAGCCTGACGCGCAGCTGGCAGGCCGATGGCCAGCGCCTGCTCTACATCCTGCTCAACCCGTCCAAGGCCACCGAGGTCCAGAACGACCCGACGGTCGAACGCTGCGAACGCCGGGCCCGGGCGCTGGGGTTCGCAGCCTTCCGCGTGACCAACATCTTTGCCTGGCGCGAGACCGATCCCCGGGCCTTGCGCGCGGCACAGGCTCCGGTCGGGCCGGCCAATGATGCCGCCCTGGCCGAAGGCCTGGGCTGGGCCGATACGGTCATTGCCGGCTGGGGCACCCATGGCACGCATCTCGGCCGGGGCGCCGAGGTGGCCGCCCTGCTGCGTGCCGCCGGGCGCCCGATCTGCCACCTGGGCCTGACCCGCGACGGCCACCCGCGCCACCCGCTCTACATCGCCTATGCAACCCGGCCGATGCCCTGGGCGATGGGCTGACCGGCCACGGGCCGCGCCCGGCGGCATTAACCATTCACCCCGATCCGCTTTGACCGCACGCCCCCGGCCCGGCCACAATGACCGTTGGTGGGGACCGATCTGAGTGGAGTGGCGGGATGCTGATGCTGGCCGGCCTGTTGGGCATGATGGCCGTCGGGGCGTTTGCCCTTGGCGGGGATGATCTTGGCGCGGATGATGCCGGCCAGGACGATGAGTTTCCCGAGGAAAATGCCACCGAGGACCGGTCCGGCACCGGCGATGACACCGGGGATCAAACCGGTGATCAAACCGGCGAAACGGAGGATGACCTCGCATCCGCCGATCCGACCCCCGTCATCGACACCGACAGCGGCACGCAGATCGGCCTGATCCTGCCCGGCAGCGACCAGGACGAGACGATCGAGGCCACCCCCGGCGACGATCAGGTCAACGGCTATGACGGCAACGACCTGATCATCGGCGGTGCGGGCTCCGATACCCTCGACGGCGGACGCGGCGACGACAGGCTGATGGGCGGCGATGGCGACGACATCCTGCATGGCGACGACGGGGCCGATACGCTGATGGGCGAGGCCGGCGACGACACGCTCTTCGGCCACAATGGCGATGACCAGCTGTCCGGCGGCAACGGCGATGACACTCTGCAAGGCTCTGAAGGCAACGACATTCTCGATGGCGAGGCCGGGGATGATGCCGTCAGCGGCGGTCTGGGCGACGACGTGGTGCGCGGCGGCGACGGCAACGACACGCTGATGGGCGGCGCGGGCGACGACCTGGTCTCGGGCCTGTCCGACGGATCGGAGGACGGGGTCGATTTTGTCAATGGCGGCGACGGCGACGACATCCTGCTGGGCGATGGCGGCGACACGATGACGGGCGGCGACGGGGCCGACAGCTTCTACGTCCTGGCCGGCGCGCCCGCTGACGCCACGGTGGACATCATGGATTTCACCGCCGGCGAGGACAGCATGATCGTGGTCTGGGACGACACGGCCAACCCCGACCCGACCATCCAGGTCCTGCCCGACGAAACCGACCCCGACCTGCAGCACCTGGTCATCGACGGCACCGAAGTCGCGGTGATCCACGGCGGCGCCGAGCTGACCGAGGCGGATATCCTGCTGATCAGCCCCGACCAGCTGGCAGCCAGCGGCCTGGCGGCCTGACACCGGGTCCGCCGGGGCGGGAAGGCCCAAGGCCGGGCGAATCCCTTTGCAACATGGGGCTTTTGCGTGTATTGGCCCCCATCCCGGCCCGGAATCAGCGATGGTTCCGGGCCGGCGACCTCCATGGGCCTGCGCTGGACGACATCCCGGCCTGAGCCATAACCCATTGTTTTCGAAAGGAGACCCCGATGTCGATCACGCCCGAACTCAAGGCGCAGCTGATGAAGGACTATGCAACCAAGGAAGGCGACACCGGTTCGCCCGAAGTCCAGGTTGCCATCCTCAGCTCGCGCATCTCGACGCTGACCGAGCACTTCAAGACCCACAAGAAAGACAACCACGGCCGCCGTGGCCTGCTCAAGATGGTTGCTCAGCGCCGCAAGCTGCTGGACTATCTCAAGGCCAAGGATGAAGCGCGCTATGCCTCGCTGATCCAGCGCCTGGGCCTGCGCCGCTAAGGTCTTGTCCCAACCGGACAAAACCGGCATCGGTTCTTGAATGCCCTCGACGCCCGCCACTCCGGCGGGCGTTTCGCTTTTCGGGGCCAAGGGTGCACCCGGAACGGGGCCGCCAGCGCCCGCCGGCCACCAACCCGGCCGCGATCCGCCCAGCGACATTCCGTCCGGTGAGCGTTATTGTTTGATTAATCATATCGCCCTAACGTCCCGGACCATGTCACGCCGCCCCGCCCTTCCTCATGTGATCCTGGTTCTGGCCATGGCCCTGTCGCTCGCCGCGATCGGGTTGGCCCATGCCGGGGCGCGGCTGCAACAGAAGGTGCCGGCCGTGGCCGCCGCCGAGATTGCCGCCCTGGGCTTTTCCTGGGCCGATATCTGCGGTGGCACCGATGGCGCCGGCCTGCCCAGCGAATGCAAGGCCTGCCGTGTCATGGCCGGCATGATGCTGCCCGGCACGATCGCCCATCCCCGACCCGATAGCGTGGCACATGGCCGCGACCTCCCCCGGGCCGACCGGGTCACCCTGACCCGGCGCATCCACCCCACCCCGCCGTCCCGGGGGCCGCCCGTCCGTTCCTGATCCCTTTCATTCGGATTTTAGGAACAAACAGGACAAAATCATGGTCACGACCAACGTGAATGTTGGCGCGCGCGAAACGGTTGCACCCGCCGCGGCCAGCAAGCTCTACTTTGCCGCCTGGCGCTGGCATTTCTACGCCGGGCTCTACGTCATCCCCTTCTTCCTGATGCTGGCCGTCACCGGCCTGTGCATGCTGTGGATCGCCCATCTCGGCGGCCGCGACGGCGAGCGCATCACGGTCGTCCCCGGCGACGCGCCCATGGCGCTGAGCCAACAGGCCGCCGCCGCCCGCGACGCCGTGCCGGGCGGCCGGCTGATGCAATACATCGCCCCGCGCGAGGCCGACCGCGCGGCGGTCTTCCGTGTCGACACGGCCGATGGCGCCGCGATGATGGTGGCCGTCGATCCCTATGCGGCCAATGTCATCGACAGCTGGCCGCGCCGCAACGGCGCCTATGACCTGGCCGACCGCATCCATGGCGAGCTGATGCTGGGCGTGACCGGCGACCGCATGGTCGAGATCGCCGCATCCCTGGGCATGGTTCTGGTGGCCAGCGGGCTTTACCTGTGGTGGCCGCGCAACGGGCGCAGCTGGCGCGACGCGCTGTTGCCCCGGCTGGGGCGCGGCCGGTCGATGTGGAAATCGCTGCACGGGGCGGTCGGGTTCTGGCTGTCGATCGTGCTGGTCTTCTTCCTGGTCTCGGGCCTGTCCTGGGCCGGCATCTGGGGCGAAAAGATGATGCAGGCCTGGAACCAGTTCCCGGCCGAGAAATGGGGCGCGCCGCTGAGCCATGCCAACCACGGCAGCCTGACCAACGGGCCCAAGGACGTGCCCTGGACGCTGGAACTGACGCCGCTGCCGCTGTCGGGCTCGGTCGCCGGGGCCGAAGGGGTGGCCGAGGGCCTGCCCCTGACGATCGACGTGATGGACCGCTTTGCCCGCGAGATCGGGTTCGAGACCGGCAACGGCGCGCGGTTCCAGATGAACCTGCCGCAGGGCCACGAGGGCGTCTGGACCTTCAGCCGCGATTCGATGAGCACCGACAGCCTCGATCCGACGGCTGATCGCACCGTGCATGTCGACCGGCACACCGGGCGCATCCTGGCCGATGTGCGCTATGACGATTATTCGCTCTACGGCAAGGCCATGGCCGTGGGCATCGCCTTGCACATGGGCACGCTGGGCCTGTGGAGCGTGCTGGCCAACACCGTCTTCTGCCTGGCGGTCATCGGCCTGTGCATCAGCGCCGTGGTGATGTGGTGGATCCGCCGGCCCGCCGGGGCCGGGCGGCTGGCCGCGCCGCCGATGCCTCGCGACATGCCGCTGTGGCAGGGCGCGAGGCTGGTCGGGCTGGCCGTGTCGCTGGCCTTTCCCATGGCCGGGCTGACGATCCTGGCCGTGCTGGCGCTGGACACGCTGGTGCTGCAACGCCTGCCCGGCCTGCGCCAGCGGCTGAGTTAGGCCGCCCGCATGACACCCGGCCGCCCGGCAGGACCGGGCGGCCACACGCCGCCAAGCTTTCAAGTTCGAAACAAAACGTAAGGAGCCTTTGCCCAAGACGCGGTCTATAAACCCCCTGTTGCACCAGGCCCGCGCATCCGCGGCAAACCGGCAACAGGAGGTTTCCGTAGCGTCGCCGGCGCGTTATGGGACATGCGGGGGATTATTCGGAAAGGAGGCCGCGCTTGGATGACCTGATCACGGCGACACTCCGCGCGGCCTGCACGCGCGCCGCGCCCCTGATGCTGATCCTGACCCTGGTCCTTGCGGGGGCCACGGGTGCCCGGGCCCAGGGCTGGACCTTTGATCTGACCGATGGGGTCTGGGCCTCGGGCGAGACCGAGACCGAAGGCCCGGTGCGCGGGTTGGAAGAGCCCGAGATGGACCTGTCGCTGGGCTTTGCGCTGAACGACCAGACCGCCCTGACCTTCGACTGGCGCCAGCTGGATGCCGACCTGGCCGGGGGCGATTTCATCGGCGACATCAGCCGGCGCGTGCCGATCATCGGGCTGAGCTTCAAGTTCTGACACCCCGCGCCACGCCATCGCCGGACACCCCCGACACATCACCGGACGGCCCCGGAACACCGGCAAACGCACGTTTGCCAGAACCCGCCGAACGGCCCGCCATCTGCCAAGCCAACGGCCCCGATCCCACGCCGCCAACACACCCGACCATCGCCCCGACAGGCCACCTTGGCATGGGCCAAGGCCTGCGCGAGAGCCCGGCGCACGAATGTCGCTGCGGGCTTATGCCTGTTTCCAAACGACGTGATATACTGTAAGGGCGGCGCATCTGAGACGTGACGCCAAGGCCCCGGCGTCGTGAGAGAAGGATGCAAGGGGTCGGCGGCAATGGGGCCGCCACATCAAACGGGAGACCCGGGAACGCCCGGGAGAGCTCCCTTGAGGATACGATACATGTTCAACGTAACGACGAAATCCATGCAGTGGGGCGAAGAGACGCTTACACTGGAGACGGGCAAGGTTGCCCGTCAGGCCGACGGCTCGGTCATCGCCACGCTGGGCGAAACGAGCGTCATGGCCAACGTGACCTTCGCCAAGGAACAGAAGCCCGGGCAGGACTTCTTCCCGCTGACCGTCCATTACCAGGAAAAATACTATGCAGCCGGCAAGGTGCCCGGCGGCTTCTTCAAGCGCGAGGCCCGGCCGACCGAGAAGGAAACGCTGACCGCGCGCCTGATCGACCGCCCGATCCGCCCGCTGTTCGTCCCCGGCTTCAAGAACGAAGTGCTGGTGATGTGCACCGTGCTGTCGCACGACCTGGTCAACGACCCCGACATCGTGGCGATGATCGCCGCTTCGGCCGCGCTGACCATCTCGGGCGCGCCCTTCATGGGCCCGATCGCCGGCTGCCGCGTGGGCTTTGAGGATGGCGAATACGTCCTGAACCCGACGGTCGACGACATGCAGGACCTGCGCCTGAACCCCGAGCAGCGCCTGGACCTGGTGGTTGCCGGGACCAAGGACGCCGTGATGATGGTGGAATCGGAAGCCTACGAGCTGACCGAAGCCGAGATGCTGGGCGCCGTGACCTTCGCGCATGAGCAGATCCAGCCGGTCATCGACCTGATCGTGGCGCTGGCCGAGGAAACGGCGAAAGAGCCGTTCAATTTCACCCCGCCGGATTACGCCGATCTCTATGCCGCGGTGAAAGCCGCCGGCGAAGAGCAGATGCGCGCAGCCTTTGCCATCACCGACAAGCAGGAACGCGTGGCCGCCGTTGGCGCCGCCCGCGAGGCGATCAAGGCCGCTCTCACCGAAGAGCAGCTTGACGACGCCAACCTCGGCTCGGCGATGAAGAAGCTGGAAGCCGGCATCCTGCGCGGCGACGTGGTCAAGGGCGGCACCCGCATCGACGGCCGGTCGACCACCGACGTGCGTCCGATCGTCTGCGAAACCGGCCTGCTGCCGCGGACCCACGGGTCGGCGCTGTTCACCCGCGGGGAAACCCAGGGCCTGGTCGTGACCACGCTGGGCACCGGCGATGACGAACAGTTCATCGACGCGCTGCACGGCAACTTCAAGTCGAACTTCCTGCTGCACTACAACTTCCCGCCCTATTCGGTCGGTGAAGTCGGCCGTGTCGGCAGCCCCGGCCGCCGCGAGATCGGCCACGGCAAGCTGGCCTGGCGCGCCCTTCAGGCCGTCCTGCCCGCCCCGACCGATTTCCCCTACACCGTGCGCGTTGTCTCGGAGATCACCGAATCGAACGGCTCGTCCTCGATGGCGTCGGTCTGCGGTGGCTCGCTGTCGATGATGGATGCCGGCGTGCCGCTGAAATCGGCCGTGGCCGGTGTGGCCATGGGCCTGATCCTGGAAGACGACGGCTCCTATGCGATCCTGACCGACATCCTGGGTGACGAAGACCACCTGGGCGACATGGACTTCAAGGTCGCCGGTACCGAGAACGGCATCACCTCGCTGCAGATGGACATCAAGGTCGCGGGCATCACGCCCGAGATCATGGAGAAAGCCCTGGCCCAGGCCAAGGACGGCCGGATGCACATCCTGGGCGAGATGGGCAAGTCGCTGACCGAAGCCAAGGGCTTCTCGGCGCATGCGCCGCGCATCGAGACCATGACCATCCCCACCGACAAGATCCGCGAAGTGATCGGCTCGGGCGGCAAGGTCATCCGCGAGATCGTGGAAGTGTCGGGTGCCAAGGTCGACATCAACGACGACGGCGTGATCAAGATCGCCTCGGCCGATGGTGACGCCATCCAGAAGGCCTATGACATGATCCATTCGATCGTGGCAGAGCCGGAAGAAGGCCAGATCTACACCGGCAAGGTCGTGAAGATCGTCGATTTCGGCGCCTTCGTGAACTTCTTCGGCAAGCGCGACGGCCTGGTCCACGTGTCCCAGATCGAGAACCGCCGCCTGAACCATCCGTCGGACGTTCTGAAGGAAGGCCAGGAAGTGAAGGTCAAGCTGCTGGGCTTCGACGATCGCGGCAAGGTGCGCCTGTCGATGAAGGTTGTCGACCAGGAGACCGGCGAAGAGATCGTGGCCGAGAAGAAGGCCAAGGAAGACGCCGCGGAGTGATCCGCAGCGCCTGACCGATCAGGGGGCCCCGGCGGAAACGCCGGGGCCCTTTTTCATGCGCGGGCCGGGCCGTTCATGCGGGGAACTGGGCCAGGGTCCGGGGTGACAGGGCCGTCAGCTTGCGGGTTTCGACCGGTGCAACCAGCCAGTCGGCATAGGCCGCAAAGACCGCCTTGGTGTAATCCTGCGCATAATGCGCCTCCAGCGCGGCCTCGTCGTCGAAACATTCGAAGAGATGCAGCGTGTCGGGCATGTCGCGGGCGGCAAAGGCCGCGAAGACATGGCAGCCGGGTTCGGCCAGGGTCGGCGCCATCAATTCGTCCAGCGCGGCCCGGGCATCGACGACATGTTCGGGTTTGACCCGGATCGTCGCGAACAGGAACAGCCGGCCGGTCATGCCGCCTCGCCCCGGTAGATCGGGCGCAGCATGTCGACCAGTGCAGCCTGGATCGGCGCGGTGGCCGCGTTCACGGCGCTGACGCCCATGTCCTCGCCGACCTGGGTGCGGATCGGCCGCGGGGACGGTGCGGCGATCAGCCCGGCAATGGCCCGGGCCACGTTGCCCGCATCGGTCACGCTGTCGCCCTGGTCGAACATGCCCTGGAACATGCCCAGCAGCCGGTCGCGCCCCAGGGCCATGTCGCCATAGCCGCCGACGGCGGCGTCATCGGCCGGGGCCGGCGAGGCGCTGACCAGGTTGGTGCCATGGCCCGAGGGCTCGACCAGCAGGCTTTCGATGCCAAAGGGCTCCAGCTCGTAATGCAGGGCCTCGCACCAGGCTTCCATCGCCCATTTCGACGCGCAGTAGAGGCCGAAATAGGGCATGCCAAAGCGCCCGGCGGCCGAGCTGAGGCTGATGATCAGCCCCGACTTGCGCGCCCGCATGGCGGGCAGGACGGCCCGGGTGGTGCGCATGATGCCATAGAGGTTGACGTCCATCGTGGCCTGGGCCTGGGCGATGGTGAAGGCTTCGGTCACGCCGACGGGCATGACACCGGCATTGTTGATCAGCACGTCGATCGGGCCGGTGGCCTCGATCCCGGCCACGGCCGTGGCGATCTGGTCGGCGTCGGTCACGTCCAGCGAGACCGGCAGGATCTGGCCCGGCAGGTCGGCCGACAGCCCGGCCAGTTCGGCCGCCGCTTCGGCATTGCGCCCGTCGATATGGCGAAGCCCGGCATGGACGACATGGCCCTGTTCGGCCAGCAGGCGCGCAGTGAGCCGCCCGATGCCACGGCTGGCACCGGTGATCAGAATGGTCTTGGTCATGGGAAGGGTCCTTCAGTCCTTGAAGATAGAGCGCAGGAACAGCGCCAGGGGGGTATCGTCGCGGGTGGCCTTCATCCGGGTGAGGGCCCCGCTCCAAGCATTCAGCAGCCAGTCGGCGGCCTCCTGCGCGGTGAGGTGGCCAAGGTTGATCCGGTCGAGATCGGCCTCGGCAAGGCAGCGGGCCAGCTCGACCGACAGCGCCCGCCAGTGCCGGTCGAGCCCGGCCTGGAATTGCGGCGCGGCATCGGCCAGCTCGGTGGTCAGGTTGCACATCAGGCAGCCTTCGGCATAGCCGCGGGCCTTCATGTCGGCCCGGGCGGCTTCAAAGAAGTGCCGCAGGCGGTCCAGCGGCGGCCGGCCTGCATCGCCCAGCACGGCCCGGGCCGCGGCGATCTGGCCGTCATGGTAATGATCGGCCACGGCCAGGCCGAAATCGGTCTTGGTCGGGAAGTAATGGTAAAACGATCCCTTCGGCACCGACGCCCGTTGCAGGATGTCGCTGATCCCGGTCTCGGCAAAGCTGCGGGCGCGAAAACTGGCCAGCCCGGCCTCGAGCAGGCGGGTCCGGCTTTCGGCATTGGCGCGGTCATTCCTGGGGCGTGCCATCGGGGCCTCCATCGGCAGAAAGCGTTGATGAATAGTTAATAGACCGGTCGATTACGAATTCGCAAAGCACGTTGCCTCACCCGGGCGTGAGCACCGGTGTGCCTGCGTGTTCCAGCCTGCGCCCGGCCGATCCGGCGCGCGATCCGGTGTGGGTTCGTGTGTTGGCGCCAGCGTGGCCCTGCCTGCGCGCGATCCGCGTGCCTGGATACGGTGACCTGCGGCCGGCATGGCGTGGCCCCGGCGCAACCGCCGGGGCCCTGTTTCATGCAGGGATCAGGCCGTCATTCGGCCGCAATCGACACCGGCGGCGTGCCCGTGGCCAGCCAGCCTTCGAGCGCGGCGGTCGGATCGAGAGCCGCGGCGTTGATCCCCCCGGGGCCGGGCAGGATGCCGCAATGGTCCAGCCCCGGCACCATGAACAGCGCCACGGAATCGCTCAGCGCCTCGGTCCCCCCGGCCAGCTCGGCGGCCTTTTCATACCAATCGACGGTTTTGTAGGGCGTGACGATGGCATCGGCCCAGCCGTGGTAGACAATCATCTTGCCACCCGCCGCACGAAAGGCCGAGATGTCGGGGTTGTCGCCATTGTACATCTCGGCGCTGGTGGTCATGCGCGCCGGGTCGGTTTCGAAATCGAAATCCAGCGGCGTCCAGGCCGGGCCGGGATCCTGGTCAAAGGCCATGTACCGCCCGAAACCCCCGGCAAAGGCCGGCACCAGCGGGCTGCTGCCCTTGTCGTCGCCGGTCAGCCAGAGAAACCAGAACGGTTCAGAGCCTTCCGGGATGCCCCCGGGATAGAGCTGTTCGCCGGCCGCATTGCGCGGCCCTTCGCGCCAGCGGGCCAGGGTGTCCAGCTGCTGGTTGCTCAGGCCCAGGCCCGCGTAATCGACGGTGCATTGGCGCGGGTCGGCAATGGCCCCGTCCTCGGCCCCGTCGATGCCGTCACATTGGGCCAGCACGGCATCGCCGATGGTCTTGGCCTCGGCCGCGCCCAGGATGCGGCTGCCGTCGGGGGCGGTGTTGGCCTGGATGAACCACGACATGGCCGTGGCCACCAGCCCGGGGTAGTCCATTGCCGGCGCGCCCGAGATGATGCCGTCGAACATCTCGGGGAACCGGCTGGCCGCCACGTGGGCCATGCGCCCGCCGGTCGAACAGCCCTGAAAGATCGCTTGTTGCGACGGGCTGCCATAGAAGGCATCGACCATCAGGTTGCCCACCCGGTTGGTCTCCGAGATCGACCGCCAGCCCCAGTCGCGCTCGGCATGGGGATTGTTGTAGGCCCAGCCCCCGTCGACGACCGACAGGGCATGGTGGCCGCTGTCCGACGTCGCCGTGGCATAGCCTCGTTCCAGCCCGGGCCGCATGGCATTGACCCAGCCGCCCGAGGCATCGGCCCGGCCCAGGATGCCGCAGAACCCGCCGCAGCCGGCCTGGTAGAACTTGCCGTTCCAGCCTTCCATCGGCAGGCGGATCTCGATCGAGATGGCCGGCAGGGCCGTGGCCCGGACCTCGCAATAGGCCGGCAGGGTGTCGGCCGCGGGCATGACCCGGGCCGAGGTGACCACCGCGCCGGACAGCACGGTGTCGCGCAGCGCGGTGCAGGCGGACTCGTCGGCCAGGGCCCGGGTGGCGGGGATGGCGGAAATGCCGGACGCAAGCAGCGCCAGCACGGCCAGGTGTCGTGTCATGGGGATCCTCCCGTTGGACAGGGTCTGTCGGATGCGGCCGGGTTCTGCTGTCCGGCTTCGCGGGTTGATTATTCCGGGGGGCGGATCACCGGGCAAGTGCGGATACCCTGCCCGCGCCCCCTGATCCGGCCCCGCCGTGTCCGGTCGGACCCTGCCCGACAGGCCCGACCGGCCACTCGGCCGCCGCCCAAGGGCCCTCCGGCACGGACAGGCAGGCAAGCCTGCTACACCCCGTGGCCTTTCCGCCTGTGGATGTGCCGCTTCCGATTGCAGATGCTTGACCCTTCGCCCAAGGTGCGCCCATGCGTTCGGACGAGATCAGTGTCATTGCCCCAAATCTGAAGACGCGCTGGTCCGGCGTGACTTCGACGGTATTCCGGCTTGTGCCGGTCCAGAAGTCGCGGATCGGCATCGCCTGCACCGGCCCGCGCCTGCCGGCCGACCTGCCGCGGCTGTCGCTGCTGCAGCTGCTGCTCATGCGCCCGGGCAAGCGCCGGGTCTGGCATGCCCGCCGCAACACCGAGATGCTCGCCGGGCTGGCCCTGAAATGGCTGCTGCGCAAGAACCTGCGCCTGGTCTTCACCTCGGCCGCCCAACGTGCGCACAGCCGCTATACCCGCTGGCTGATCCACCGCATGGATGCCGTGGTCGCCACCTCGGAAAAGGCCGGCAGCTTCCTGACCGTGCCGCACCGGGTGATCATGCACGGCGTCGATTGCGACCGGTTCCGCCCGGCCGCCCACAAGCGTGACGTCAAGGACGCGCTCGGCCTGCCCGCCGATCATTGCCTGATCGGCTGTTTCGGCCGCATCCGCCACCAGAAGGGCACCGACCGCTTCGTCGAGATCATGATGCGCTTGGTCAAGCGCCACCCGGATGTCACCGCCGTCATCACTGGCGGCACCACACCAGACAACCGCGCCTTCCTCGATGACCTGACGGGTCGCGTCACCCGCGCCGGCTTCGGCGGACGCATCCTGTTCATGGGCGAACAGCCCGACGGCAAGGTCCCCGAGTTCTTCCGCGCGATGGACATCTTCGTTGCCCCGCAACGCTGGGAAGGCTTCGGCCTCACCCCGCTCGAAGCCATGGCCTCGGGCGTGCCCGTCGTCGCCACCCGGGCCGGCGCCTTCGAGGAAATGATCCGCGCCGGCGACACCGGGCTGATCGTCGACACCGACGACGATGCCGGGCTCGAAGCCGCCATCGAAACCCTGATCGCCGATCCCGACCGCCGCGCCGACATGGGCCGCACCGCCCGCGCCCATGTGCTCGACGCCTTCGCCCTGGAAACCGAGGCCGCCGCCCTCACCGCCCTCTACCGCGAACTGCTCGACGACACCCCGACCTGAGCCCCGGCCGACGCCAACCCCACGACCGAAAGAGGGCGCCCCCGCCGGGCCGCCCTCCTGCTTCTTTCTCTTTTCAAATATTCCTGGGGGGCTCCGGGGGGCAACGCCCCCCGAAAACGCCGGCCCGGGGGCCGCTCAGCCCGGGTTCTTCGCGAACCGCAGGTAGGGCAGTTTCTTCTCCAGCGTCCCGAATTTCGCCTCGGCCGCGGCATCGTCCAGCGACAGCGCCACGATCACGTCCTGCCCGGTCTCCCAGTTCGCCGGCGTCGCCAGCGGCTGGCCCCAGGTCCGCTGCAACCCGTCCAGCGCCCGCAGCACCTCGGCAAAGTTGCGCCCCACCGACATCGGGTAGGTCATCGTCAGCTGCAGCTTCTTGTCGGGCGAGATGATATAGACCGAGCGCACCGTCGCCGTATCCGCCGGCGTCCGCCCGTCGGGCAGGTAGGCCTCGGCCGGCAGCATGTCAAAGGCCTTGGACACGGCCAGGTCGCCATCGGCAATGATCGGGAACCCCGCTGCCGTGCCGGCCACGACCGCGATGTCTTCCTTCCAGCCCCGGTGTTCCTCGACCCCGTCGACCGACACGCCGATCACCTTGGTGCCCCGCTTGTCCCATTCCGCGGCCAGCTGCGCCACGGCGCCGAATTCCGTCGTGCAGACCGGCGTGTAATCCTTGGGATGCGAGAACAGGATGGCCCAGCTGTCGCCGATCCAGTCGTGGAACGAAATCGGGCCCTGGTCGGTCTCGGCCTGGAAATCGGGAACGGTGTCGTTGATGCGCAGGGTCATGGTGCGTCCTTTCCGTAAGGCGTCTGTTTCCGTCGCCGCATAGCTGCATCCGCCCGGCGGAATGTCCAGCCCGCCCCGGCCTGCCCGCACGGGACATGGTGTCGCGATGCGTCGCGATCAGCCTCTCGGGCGTCGCAAACAGGCCATGCACCCGGCGCGCCCACCCGCCGTCCCGGCCCCCGCGCCGGCGGGCAAAGACCAGCCCCGCCGGGGGCGTCGGGGCGCCCCTTGCCCCTCCCCCGGCGCGGTGACACAGTGCGCCCGACGCCCGGCCCGCCGGCCGGACCGCCGACTGTGAACCCGTATCTCTGAGGGGAGATCTTCCATGATCGAAAAGCGCCAGTTCTACATCAACGGGGCCTGGGTCGACCCGGCCCAGCCCGCCGACCACCAGGTCATCGACCCCTCGACCGAAGAGCCCTGCGCGGTGATCTCGCTGGGCAGCCAGGCCGACACCGACGCCGCCGTGGCCGCCGCCCGCGCCGCCCTGCCCGGCTGGATGGCCACCCCCGCCGCCGAGCGCATCGCCCTGGTCGAAAAACTGCTCGACGTCTACAACAGCCGCCTCGACGAGCTGGCCCGGGCCACCTCGCTGGAAATGGGCGCGCCGATCGACATGGCCCGCCAGCAGCAGGTCACCTCGGGCACCTGGCACCTGACCAATTTCATCAAGGCGGCCAAGGACTTCCGCTTTGAAAAACCGCTGGGCGACCACGCGCCCAACGACCGCATCGTGCTTGAGGCCGTCGGCGTCTGCGCGATGATCACGCCCTGGAACTGGCCCCAGAACCAGATCACCCTGAAATTCGGCGCCGCGGCCGTGGCCGGCTGCACCATGGTGCTGAAACCCTCCGAGGAAAGCCCGCTGAACGCGATGATCTTCGCCGAGATGGTCGACGAGGCCGGCTTCCCGCCTGGCGTGTTCAACCTGGTCAACGGCGATGGCGCCGGCGTGGGCACCCAGCTGTCGGGCCACCCGGATGTCGACATGGTGTCCTTCACCGGCTCGACCCGCGCCGGCACGGCGATTTCCAAGAACGCCGCCGACACGCTCAAGAAGGTCCACCTGGAACTGGGTGGCAAGGGCGCCAACCTGATCTTTGCCGATGCCGACGACAAGGCCGTCAAGCGCGGCGTGCTGCACATGATGAACAACACCGGCCAGTCCTGCAACGCGCCCTCGCGCATGCTGGTCCAGAAGGACATCTATGACAGCGCGGTCGAGACCGCGGCCGAAGTGGCCGCCAGCGTCAAGGTCGGGCCGGCCTCGGAAGAGGGCCGCCACATCGGGCCGGTGGTCAACGCCACCCAGTGGGGCAAGATCCAGGACCTGATCCAGGCAGGCATCGACGAAGGCGCACGGCTTGTCGCCGGAGGCACCGGCCGGCCCGACGGGCTGAACAAGGGCTATTTCGTCAAGCCCACGGTCTTTGCCGACGTCAACAACCAGATGACCATCGCGCGGACCGAGATCTTTGGCCCGGTGCTGTCGATCATCCCCTTCGAGACCGAGGAAGAGGCGCTGGAGATCGCCAATGACACGGTCTACGGGCTGACCAACTACGTCCAGTCGACGGATCCCGAGCGGACCAGGCGCCTGGCCCGCCAGCTGCGGTCGGGCATGGTCGAGATCAACGGCCAGTCCCGCGGCGCCGGCGCGCCCTTCGGCGGGATGAAACAATCGGGCAACGGCCGCGAAGGCGGGGCCTATGGCATCGAGGATTTCCTCGAGGTCAAATCGGTCTCCGGCTGGGCCGCCGAGTAAGCCCATATGCCACCCCACCCCGGGCGCCCCGTCGCGCCCGGGGCTTGCCCCGGGGCCGGGGCCCTTTCGGCCTGTGGGTCTCACCGCGGCCGCATCACACGGCCCCCGCGCCTAACGCCGCGCAATTCCGCGTCCCCCGTGCCGCGCAAAGCCCTGGACCAGCACGTCGCCTCCGCAACGCGGCGTTCCCACTGCACCGCGCAATGCGCCAACGCAGCCCTCCCACCGCACGACATGCGCCCTGAGCCACGCACTGCCCCGTGTCGCCCAAGAACTCCGCGCCGCGAACTGCTCTTGTGTCGCGCTGCGCCGCCGCACCGCGCCTTTCTTCCACTCCGCGCAATGCCCCATGCCGCGCCTCACCCCTGCGCCTCCCGCCGCCCGCACCACACAACACCCCACACCGTGCGCCGCGCCGGCCGCCTGCGTAGGGTGGGGCTTGCCCCACCGCTGCCTGCACAATTCGCGCCACGGCCCACAGCGCACACATCCAAAGTTGACCCAACGACAAGCCGCCTCTTGCATGGCCCGCGCGATGCCATACATTCTGAGCATTGATTAAAGGAGTTTCCCCATGGGTCTGCCGGCCGCCCGCGTGTCCGACATGCATGTCTGCCCGATGGTCACACCGGGCGTTCCCCCGATCCCCCATGTCGGCGGGCCGATCCTGCCGCCCTGTGCCGTCACCGTCCTGACCGTCGGTCTGCCCCAGGCCAGGATGACCGACATGGCCACCTGCGTCGGGCCGCCCGACGTCATCATGAAATGTTCGACCACCGTGCTGGTCAACAAATTGCCCGCCGCCCGGCTGGGCGATACCTGTGCCCATGGCGGAGCCATCGTCGCCGGCGCGCCGACCGTCCTGATCGGCGGCTGACCCAATGGCCCGCGGTTGCGTTCCGCCGCCCCGCCCGGCCCGCATCCAGCCCCGCACCGGGGCCGCCTGAGCCATGCCCTGCCTGCATTGCCAGACCCCGCCCGACGCGCTGACCGGCTTGATCCCGACCGATCCGCTGTCGATCCATGTCATCCCGCCCCAGCTGGCCGATCTCGCCCGCCTGCTGCATCTCGAAGCCCCGGCCGACAGCACCCTGCGCGCCGATGTCCAGATGGCCGCGACGCTGCCCGACATGCCCCCCGAGGCCTGGATGCGCGCCACGCTGCAGGCCCATGGCCCGACCCTGCCCCGCGCCCTGCCGATAGGCGCCGGCGCCCTGGTTTCGGCCGTGCTGACCCTGGGCCTGCAGGCCCGGCTCTTTCCCCTGGCCGATCCCGCCCTGCTGATCGCCCATCTCCGCCAGGTCCTGGTGTCCTTCGCCGCCGGCCCGCTCTCGGCCGCAGCACCCCTGATGGCCTTTGGCGCCTCGCCGCATTTCGCCCGCCTGACCGATGCCGCCCGCATCACCCTCGACCTGCGCAGCCAGGGGCTGTGCCCGCTGGCCCTGTCCGGCGTCGACGGCCAGTTCGTCCTGGCCGAACAGCTGGGCGAGCCCCGCGCGGCCTATGGCGCGGCCATCGACACCGCTCTCAGCCTGGCGGCTCATCCGCCCGCACCCTTTGCCCTCAGCCCGGCCCAGGTCGACCTGGCCCTGCATTTCGCCGCCATGGCCGGGCTGGACAGCGCCCATGAGCCGCTGGGCCTGCCGCCCCTGTCCGATCCCGGCTTTCCCACCGCCGCCCAGGCCATGATGCAGGCCCTGGCCGCCGTGCCCATGCCCCGCATGAGCCTGCCGCCGCAGGACATGCTGGCCCTGGCCGGCGTGCTGGAAGCCATTGCCACGATCCGCCAGGCCTTTGGCCCCGACGCCCTGACCCCGGCCGGCATCGGCCGGGTCAATGCCATGCTCAGCTGGGCCACCCGCCTGCACCTGCCCGCCCTGCCCGGGCCGGCCCTGCTGGTGCAGGCCCAGCTGGACATGCTGCCGCCCTGGGATGACGTCCAGGCCGGTGCCCGGGCCGCGGTGGATTGCAGCGCCACGCTGTCGGCCTCGATGTGCGCCGCCCCGCCGGCCCTGCCCGTCGCCCCGGCGCTGGATGCCCTCGGCGCGCTGGGGGCGGTGATGGAACATGCCCTGGGCTTCAGCCCATTCTGCCAGCCCGGCCAGCCCTGCAAATATCCGCTGAAGGATTTCATGGCCGCCTGAGCGCCAACCGGCCGCAATTCGGGGATCGCGCCACCGCCGGCCCGGTTCAGGCCGCGTAGTCCAGACATCCGCGACGACTCGCCCTTTTCAAACGCCCGTTCAGGTACAGCCCCGCGCAGAGCGCCCTCAAGACACCCCGGCATCCCCGGCCCAAACCCTGTCAGATCGCGCCCGAAAGCCGCTCAGAACCCGGCCTTGGCCCGAAAGCTCATCATCCGTCCGCCATCGGGGTGATGCACCTTGAGTTCCTCGGCATGCAGCATCATCCGCGGAGCATCCAGCGCCGGACCCTCGGCATAAAAGGGATCGCCCAGGATCGGATGGCCAAGCGCCAGCATGTGCACGCGCAGCTGGTGTGACCGCCCGGTCCGGGGCATCAGCTTGACCCGCGTGGCCGTCTCTTCGTAGCGCTGCACGCGCCAGTCGGTCACCGCTTCCTTGCCCGTCTCGTGGCAGACCATCTGCAAAGGGCGGTTCGGCCAGTCGACGATCAGCGGCAGGTCGACGGTGCCCGTCCGCGGCTCCAGCCGGCCCCAGATCCGGGCGACATAGGTCTTCCTGGTCTGGCGTTTCTCGAATTGCAGGCCCAGGTGACGCTGGGCATGGGGCGTGCGGGCAAAGACCATCACGCCCGACGTATCACGATCCAGCCGGTGCACCAGCAAGGCCTCGGGAAACACGGCCTGCACCCGGCTCAGCAGGCAATCGGCCAGGTGTTCGCCCTTGCCCGGCACCGACAGCAGGCCCTCGGGCTTGTCGACCACCAGCAATTCGTGATCGTCATGCAGGATGGTCAGCGGCCCGTCGGGCGGCGCGTATTCGGTGCTCTTGGGGTTCGCGGAACTCATGGCCCCCGCTTAGCGCCCGGCGGCCCCGAAAGGCAAGCGCCGGCCAGCCCCTCGGCCGCCCCGTAACCCGGGATGAGGCCCCCGGCCGAGGCCCGCCACCGACGGGCGCGGCCGCTGGGGCGCGGATGTGACGTCCCCGGCACAGCGCGGCCGACATGAGCCCGCGCGCGCCGCGACCTGCCGCGCCGTTCAGGGCACGTGGGCCAGCCAGGCCTCGGTGCCGAACTTCTCTTCCACCAGCGCTTCGGCCGCCTGCCATTCCGCCGCGCTGACCGAACCCTCGGCCCCGCCGTTGAGCCGCGTGAAGGTGCCGATCATCCGCGCGGTGACCTCCTCGCGCGACAGGCCGGTCTGGCTGCGCACCGGATCGACCCGCTTGGCCGCCGAGGCAATGCCCTTGTCGGAAATCTTCTCGCGTCCGATGCGCAGGACCTGCTCCATCTTCGCGCCATCCATGTCATAGGCCATGGTCGCATGATGCAGCACCGCGCCCGACCCGTACCGTTTCTGGGCCGCCCCGCCGATCTTGCCCTTGGGCGAGGCAATGTCGTTGAGCGGCTTGTAATAGGCCTCGATCCCGACCTCGTTCAGGGCCTGCAGCACCCAATTGTCGAGAAAGGCATAAGACGCCGCGAAATCCATGCCCTCGACCAGCTCGCCGGGGGCATAGAGCGAATAGGTGATGGTCGACCCCGGCTCGACGAACATCGCCCCGCCGCCGGTCACCCGGCGCACGACGGTCACCCCGTGGCGCCTGCAGGCCTCCATGTCGACCTCGTTCTTCAGCGACTGGAAATTGCCGATGATGATCGCCGGACGGTCCCATTGCCAGAACCGCAGGGTGGGCGGCCGGGTGCCGGCGGCCACGGCCCGGGCCAGGACATCGTCGAGGGCCAGGTGCATGGCCGGCGATACCGGGCCGGTGTCGACGATCTGCCATTCGAAATCCCGCCAGGTCCGGGCCACGCCCAACGCGCGGCGCACCGCGATGGCAATCGAGTCGATGCTGAAGCCCACGAGGGCGGTGCCCTCGGGCAGGCCGGCGGACAGGGCGGCGGTGATCTCGGCCGCCGCGGCCCCGGCGTCCAGCCCGGTCAGGGCGGCGGTGATATCCGCCAGGGCCTCGGCCGGTTCGAGGAAGAAATCGCCCGAAATGCGCACATCGGCCAGCCGGCCGTCGACGACCTCCAGGTCGGCCACCACCAGCTTGCCGCCGGGGACCTTGTATTCGCCATGCATGGGGGAAGCTCCTTTTGCGCGTTCCGCGAGATTGCCGACCCCGGTGTCGGGGATCGGCGGCCGGGATGCAAGCAACGGCCGCCCCGGCGCCCGAGGGATTGCGCGCGACCTTCGGCCGCGCGCCCGGCTTTGCCAGCGGCAAAGCGTGGCCGTTGCCCCCACAGCGATCGGGGGAGGAAACCCCGGGGCGTTACTCGGCGGCCATGGCCTTGACCGGCGGCACGGCATCGGCCGTCAGCGGGCAGATATAGCCTTCGGCCCCGCCCCGCGCGCGCAGATCGGCCCAGGCCCGCTCGCGCAGCCCGGCATCCAGCACCACGTCGACACCGGTCATCGCCATGATCTGGGCGGCATGGATCATGCCCTTGGCCGCAGGCCCGCTCTTGCCCTGGGCGACCATCTGCCAGGAATGCAGCTGGGTGCCCACGGCGGTGGTGGCATCCATCAGCTGGACGGTCGGCACGACCCAGCTGACATCGCCCACGTCGGTCGACCCGCCCAGCGGCCGCACCGGCGCATCGGCCGGCGGCACCAGGTCGCCCAGCACCCGGCCCGGCTCGGGCACCAGCCCGGCCGAACGCCAGGCATCGCTGATATCCTCGTCCGACAGCGTGGCCTGGAACCCGGCGGCATACTCCCGGTCGGCCGCATCGAAGGGCACCGGGCCGAGGGTCTCGTAATTCTTCTGCATCGCATCGCAGAGCGGCCCGTTGGGCAGCAGGTTGGACACCGCGGCCAGGATCTCGCGGGTGACCGAGGTTTCGGTCATCAGCGCGGCCCCTTCGGCCACCTTGCAGACCCGGTCGATCAGCGACAGCATCTCGGGCACGGTATCGGCCCGCACGACGTAACGCACCTTGGTCCGGGCCTGCACCACGTTGGGCGAAATCCCCCCGCCGTCGATGATGGCATAATGCACCCGGGCAGTGTCGGGCATGTGCTCGCGCAGGTAGTTGATGCCCACGGACATCAGCTCCATCGCATCCAGCGCCGAGCGGCCGAGATGCGGCGCGCCGGCGGCATGGGCGGCCCGGCCTTCAAAGGTGAAATCGATCCGCGTATTGGCCAGCGACGAGCCACGCAGGATGATGGGCAGCGAATTGGGATGCCAGCTGATGGCAATGTCGACATCTTTGAAGAGCCCGTCGCGCACCATGAAGGTCTTGCCCGCCCCGCCTTCCTCGGCCGGACAGCCGTAATAGCGTACCCGCCCGGGCGTGCCGGTCTGTTTCAGCCAGTCACGCAGGGCCACGGCGGCCAGCATCGACGCCGAGCCCAGCAGGTTGTGGCCGCAACCATGGCCATTGGCCCCGGCCTCCAGCGGCTTCTGTTCGGCCAGGTCGGCCTCCTGGCTCAGCCCGGCCAGGGCGTCGAATTCACCGAGAAAGGCAATCACCGGCCCGCCTTCGCCGGCCTCGCCGATCACGGCCGTGGGAATGCCCGCCGGCGCTTCGGTCACGTCGAACCCCTGGGCGCGCAGTTCCTCGGCATGGGCCGCGACCGACTGGCGCTCGGCATAGCAGGTCTCGGGCGTGGCCCAGACCCGGTGCGACAGGTCGATCAGCCGGGGCGCGGCCTCTTCCACGAGGGACCAGATCGGATGTTCGTTCATGGGGGACTCCTGTCGATGCGTTGTCGGCGCCACACTACGCCCTGCGGCGGCAGGCGCAACGCCCCGGCCCCCGCCCCGCCCCGGCGACCCGGGGTCAGGCCGGGCCGGCGCCCCGATCGGGGCGTTCCGCGGCCTAGTCGGCCTTGGGCAGGCCGTCGTCCAGGGGGTAATAACCCGGCGCGTCGCCGGTAAAGATATGGCGGGCGACCTGGCCCGGATGCGGCGGCTGGAGCGCACCCAGCGAGACCGAGATCATGGCCTCGTCGGCCGGATCCCAGAACAGCACCGAGCCGCATTGCCCGCAGAACCCCCGCCGTGCGGCCGGGCTGGCCCGATACCAGCGAAGATGCTCTGCCCGGGTCAGGCGCAGGGCGCTGTCCGGCACATGGGTCGAGGCATAGACATGGCTGGTCTGGCGCCGGCACTGGCTGCAATGGCACAGCGATCCCGGGGCCAGGGCGCCGTCAATCTCAAAGGCCGTGGCCCCGCAAAGACAGGATCCGTGGATCATGGGGGTCATCCTTTCGCCGGTGTGGCCGCAAAGCCCAGAAGCAGGCCGTAGACGATGAAACACAGGCCCAGCACACGGCGGACCCAGACGTTGAACACGGCAACCAGGGCCGAGCGTCCCATCAGCGCGCCCAGCAGGGTGAAGCCGGTGTAACTGAGCGTGGTCAGGGTCAGGGCCGTCGGCACGATGACCAGCATCTGGTCGCGGATCGGCACGTCGGGCTGCACAAAGGCCGAGAAGGCTGCAAGATAGCCGGCGACGCTCTTGGGGTTGATCGTGGCGATGGCCAGGGCATGCAGGTAGACATGCGACGAGGGTTTGGGGTCCAGCCGGGCCGGTTCGCGGGCCTTCATCCAGGTGCGGATGCCGTTCCAGATCAGGAAGCCCGCGCCGACCAGCTTGGCCACGAGGAACCCGGTGGGCGAGGCGGCGATCAGGGCGGTGACGCCCAGCGCCGACAGGATCAGGAATGCCGTGGCCTGGGTCAGGATGGCCAGCACGCCGACAAGGGCCCGGCGAAAGCCCAGGGTCATGCCGTTCTGGATGCAATTCACGGCATTTGGCCCCGGGGTGGTCACGAAGACCAGCCAGAAAAGGGCAAAGACCGTCCAGGCGTCGAAACTCATGCAATGGCTCCGCAAGGGGAAAGGCGCCCGGCGGGGGCACGGCGACGGTGCCCGGTGATGCGGCGCACCCGCCGGGCATGGGCCATGGGTACGCGGGCGGGGCCGGAAATCAAGCGGCGATTTGGCCGGTGACGGGGCGCTGCGTCCCCGTGGCACCCGGGCAATTGCGCCGAATTGCATGGATTTTTGCGTGGTTTTTGGGGGCTTCGGCGGTGTGCGCCCGGGATTTCCGGCTTTGCGGGGCACGCGGATACCGGATGGTAAGGTTTGGCCCTTAGCGTCCGGCGGGACTCGGGCGGCTTGGGGCGGGCTGGGCGATCCCTCCGCCCGGACAATCGCCGCCCGCCAAATCACCGACCCGTCTGCGGAGGCTGGGGATGACGCTGACCACTTCTGATACCGACACGGCGCGGATCGTCACGGTATCCACGACACGGATCGATGCGGCGCTGGCCATCCGGTTCAAGGACGACATGCGCGCGGCAACCGATGGCGGGCCGCTCCGGGTGGTGCTGGATCTCAGCGCGGTCAGTTTCATCGATTCCTCGGGGCTGGGGGCGATCGTGGCCTCGATGAAACAGATGGATCCCTCTCGACGGCTGGACCTGGCCGGGTTGTCGCCGACCGTGGACAAGGTCTTTCGGCTGACGCGGATGGATACGGTCTTTACGCTTTATCCCACGCTGGATGCCGCCCTGGCCGAGGCGGCGGGACAGGGCGGCTAGCGAGGACCGGCGCAGGCGGCGACGTGGCCCCGAGCCTGTGAAGGGGCATGTCGGCCCGGCCACCGACGAGAAGGCAACGCCCGGCAGGATGGAGCTGAGCAGGAACAGGACGCGCTGGAAAGCGGACCGCGATGCAGGCGGGACAGGACCGGGACAGGCGGGCACGACACCCGCCAGGGTGCGAAGTCGAGATGAAGGCCTGGACCGAGACCGAGACCGAGACCGAGACCGAGACCGAGACCGAGACCGAGACCGAGACCGAGACCGAGACCGAGACCGAGACCGAGACCGAGACCGAGACGACAAGGCAAGGCAAGGCAAGGCAAGGCAAGGCAAGGCAAGGCAAGGCAAGGCAAGGCAAAACGACAAGACGACAAGTGCGTAACGAGGCAACAGACAAAAAGACAAGAACGGAACGACAGGGTCGAGAGAAGGGCTGGCGCTGATGGGCCAAGGATGAGCGACGCAAGATCCGGCGCGCGGGAAAGGCAGGGAGACATGACCGGCATCCGGGAGGTTCTGTCCGTGACAAGCCCGGCAACCATCCGCGACACGCGGTGCATCCTGTCCCGCATCATGGAAGGTCTGTCCGCCCTGCTGCCCGCCGAACGCGCCGGGGTGATCGAAATCGCCCTGGCCGAAATCATCAACAACATCGTCGAACATGCCTATGACGGGCGCGCGGATGGCCAGATCCGGCTGACCGCCAGCCTGGCCGAAGAGGACCAGGGCGCGGTGCTGCAATTCGACATCCAGGACGATGGCGTCGCCCTGCCCGGCGGCATGCTGCCCCCCGGCCTGCCGCCCGATCTCTCCGTCCCGCGCGAGGCCCTGCCCGAAGGCGGCTTTGGTTGGCTGTTGATCCGCACCCTGGCCCGCGACCTGGAATATTCCCGACAGGACGGCGTCAACCGGCTGACCGCCATCTTCGACCTCGCCGCCTCCGACGGGCCGCCCCCGTCGCATTAACCGCCCCGCCCCACCGCTTGACCCGCACGCCACACCGCCCCGGCATGACCGGCCTGTGGTTGGTCCGTGACTTCGCATTGCCGGCCTTTTGCTGGCCCATCGTTATGCCACCCCGTTGTTGCCGGCCCCAGATCCGCCATTATCGCCCCCTGGTCCGGCGGCATCCGCCCCTCGCCCGCGCAACTGGCCACCACTGTCGCCGCCCAAGCCCGCTGCCTACGTTCGTGGTCGGCAAGTCCCGCCCGGTGACGTCCCAAGGCGCTCACCACCAGAACACCCGGCCCGACTGCGCTCATCGGCCACCAGAAAATATCGAGCCCATCGGCCCCAGGCCCTCGCCGGACCCATCGCCCCCGCCCCATCCCGCACCAATCGGCCCCCGGCCCTCGCCGCACCCGTCGACCCAAGCTCATGCCGCACACACCGGCCACCATCACTCGCCGCACCCATCGGTCCACGCCCCCCACCGGCCAACGGCCACCGTCACACGCCACCCCAAACGCCTGAAAAACCGGCACCCGAGCACTGCCCCAAAACCGTCGCATTCTCCCCCAACTCGCGCCCAGAACCCCCGCCATAACACGTCCTGTAGCTGCATATGGCTTCACCCGGCGCCACGTCTTAATAGCCCCCACCCAGTGCGTGGCGCCGGGGCACTCCCTCCCCCGACCCGCTGGCACTTGGCATTCCAACACCGCCGCTCTAGGGTCCGCCCGTCACAGCGAGAGGGAGCAACCGATGCGCGACTTTCACCAACCTGGCCGATCCGCCGTCTTTGCCACCGACGGCATGGTCGCCACCTCTCACCCCCTGGCCGCCGAAGCCGCCCTGGACCTGCTCAAGCGCGGCGGCAATGCCATGGATGCCGCGATCTGCGGGGCCGTTCTGCTGGGCATCGCCGAACCCCAGATGACCGGCATCGGCGGCGATTGCTTTGTGCTCTACAGCCGGCCGGGCGAAGGCGTCACCGCCGTGAACGGCTCGGGCCAGGCCCCCGCCGCCGCCTCGGCCGCCGCCCTGCGCGACCAGGGCCTGAGTGCCGTGCCCGAATACAGCGCCCATGCCGTCACCGTGCCCGGCGCGATCAACGCCTTCTGCCACCTGTCCGAAACCCAGGGCAAGCTGGGCCTCGACGCCATCCTCGCCCCTTCGATCCACTACGCCGAGGCCGGCATCCCCGTCGCCCCGCGCGTGGCCTTCGACTGGCCCGGCGACGCGGCCAAGCTGAAGGGCGCGGCCCGGATGCATTACCTGGTCAACGGCAAGGCCCCCACCCCTGGCATGCTCTTCAACGCGCCCGGCCAGGCCGAGGTCCTGCGCCGCGTGGCCCGCGACGGCGCCCGGGCCTTCTATGAAGGCGAGGTGGCCGAGGACATGCTGGCCGTGCTGAACGCCGAGGGCGGGCTGCACACGGCCGCCGATTTCGCCGCCGTGTCGCACCGTTCGGATGCGCCGGTCCGCGGCCGCTACAAGGCCCGGGACCTGATCGAGCATCCGCCCAACGGCCAAGGCGCAACGGCCATCCTGATGCTGAACATCCTGTCGCGCTTCGACATCGCCGGGATGGATCCGTTCGGCGCCCAACGCGCCCATCTCGAAGCCGAGGCCGCCAAGCTGGCCTATGACGCGCGCAACCGGTTCATCGCCGATCCCGACCGCACGACGGCCCTGGCCCACATGCTGTCGGACGACACCGCCGACCGGCTGGCCGCGCTGATCGACCCGAAACGCGCCATGGCCGCCGCCGCGCCGCTGACGGAATCGGTGCACAAGGACACGATCTACATCACCGTCGTCGACCGCGACCGCATGTGCGTGTCGCTGATCTATTCCATCTTCCACGGTTTCGGCTCGGGCCTGGCCTCGGAGAAATTCGGCATCCTGCTGCAGAACCGCGGCGCCGGGTTCACCCTGGCCGAAGGACACCCCAACGAGCTGGCCGGTGGCCGGCGGCCGATGCACACGATCATCCCGGCCATGCTGGCCACGGGCGACCGGGTCGACATGCCCTTCGGCGTGATGGGCGGGGCCTACCAGCCCAACGGCCACGCCCGGGTGGTGTCCAACATCGTCGATTTCGGCATGGACCCGCAGGCCGCCATCGACGCGCCCCGGGCCTTTTCTGACGAAGGCGAGATGAAGGTCGAACGGGGCTATTCCGACGCCGTGCGCGCCGAGCTGGCCGCGATGGGCCACAATGTCACGGTTCCCGACACGCCGATCGGCGGGGCCCAGGCCATCCGCATCCTCGACAACGGTGTGCTCGAAGGCGCCAGCGACCCCCGCAAGGACGGCTGCGCCATCGGCTACTGACCGGGCGCCACACCCGTAGGGCGGGTTTTCAACCCGCCGCCCCGGCCGCCTGTGGCCGGGGCCTCCCCGCCCGCAGGCGGCACCACCGGTTCAGTCAATCAGTTCAGCTGGAAGTGCAGCGGGTAGGACCCGTCTTCGAACGGGCCGAACATGTCCTCGATATCGGGATGGTCGACCGGCTCGCCCGAGTAATCGGCCACCAGGTTCTGCTCCGACACATAGGCGATGTAATAGGTCTGATCATTCTCGGCCAGCAGGTGGTAGAACGGCTGTTCGCGCACGGGCCGGCTGTCCTCGGGGATCGATTCGTACCATTCCTCGGTGTTCGAGAATTCCGGATCGACATCGAAGATCACCCCGCGGAACGGGTGCTTGCGGTGCCGGACGATCTGTCCCAGATGATATTTCGCGTTCTTCTTCAACATCAGCCATGCCCCTAGCGCCCGTTTCTAGTGGCCACAAGGCGCCGTGTCTAATGCCTCGCTAAAATTTTGCGGGAAACACATTGTGGCCCTACGATTAACGCACTGGTTCCAAACGCGGAAAACCGGCCCGGGCGGGATTGCACAAATTCTCTGCAACAGGGCGGGCGGACATCAGCCGGCAACAATGGAAATGTGATTCCACATTTGTGCCGATTCACGTAAAATCACCGGTAACAAACAAAAGACCGAGCAGTCAGATCATGAACAGGTTCCCCTACGCCCTGGGCGTGGTGCTTTTGCTGGTGTCGTGCAGCACAGGCTACAAGACCCCGCCCGCCAATCTCGACAACGCCTGCAGCATCATCGCGCAGCGTCCCGAATACATGCGCGCCTTCCGCAAGGCCGAGCGCAAGTGGGGCGTGCCGATCCACGTGCAGATGGCCACGATCTACCAGGAGAGCAAGTTCATCTCCAACGCCCGGACGCCGCACCAATATGTGCTGGGCGTGCTGCCCGTCGGGCGCCAAAGCTCGGCCTATGGCTATGGCCAGGCGCTGGACGGCACCTGGGACGAATACCGCCGGGTGACGGGCAACCGCGGGGCCAAGCGCCACGACATCAAGGATGCCACGGATTTCATGGGCTGGTATTTCAACCGCACGCTCAAGACCAACGGCATCCCGCTCAGCGATGCGCGCAACCAGTACCTGGCCTATCACGAAGGCCATTCGGGCTATGCCCGGGGGTCCTACAAGGCCAAGTCCTGGCTGGTGCGCGTGGCCAACGAGGTCGACAGCCGGGCCACGGTCTACGGCCTGCAACTGGCCGATTGCCGCCGGCGCTAGGCGCCGGGACGGGGCCTCAGAACAGCATGCCCGCCGGGCCAAAGCGCTCGCGGTAGAGCGCGATGTCGCGGCGATAGACCCGGCGCACAAGCGAGATGGTCTCGTCATCGTAAAGCCCGGCCGGGTCGGGCACCTCGCCGGCGGCCTTCATCCGGGCGATCTCGGTCCCCGGCACCCGGGCAAAGCCGCCCGTCACGCGGCGCAGGGCCGATGTGTCGTGGCCCAGGCGGTCGCGGGTATCCAGCACCTCGATCCCCCGCTGTGCCAGCCGGTCACGGGCCTGGCCGAATTGCTCCAGGGCCAGGTAATCGTCGTAGTCGCGCAGCAGCAGGAAATCGACCTGCGGGCGCCAGTGGCTGTCCATCTCGTCAGGGGCCTGGCCGGCGACATGGCGCAGGAAATCGGCAAAGCTCAGGGCCTGCACCCGCCGGGCCAGCGCGGCCCGGCCCCGGGCCCGGTGAAACCCGCGGGTCAGGGGCGGCAGCAGGTTGCGCAGGTGGCGTTCGCCGCCGACGATCTTGTCGAGGTAACACGAGGCCAGCCGGCGGAACGGACAGCGCAGCACGACAAAGGAATGGGCGCAGGTGGCGATGAATTCCTGGCTGGCCACGAAGGTCGGGTTGTTGGCATGGATCCAGTCGACATCGCCATCGGGTGGCAGGTGTCCATTGGCCACGGCCAGCGAGAAACGCAGGGTCGAACAGGCATTCTTGGGGATGAAGGTATAAAGGCTCTTCTGCCGGTAGAAGGCAAAGGCATGGTCGCGGGCAAAGCCATAGGCGGCGTTGCGGCCCAGCTGGCAGTTCTGGTCGGAGGCAAAGTTGAGCACATGCATGGCGGGCGGTCCCGGGTCCGGTGGGCGGCGCTGGATGGCCGCCCCCGCCGCCGGGTCCTCCTGCCCGGCGGGGCCGCTGTCGCGCCTGTTGCGCTCTATTAACTACCGGTTGGTGGCATTCCGTCGCAGCGTGGTCGAAAACAGCCGGTCGGACAGGTCCATCCCGGTTTCCAGCCCGCCCAGCAGGACGGTGGTCGTCGTGCCCGACCCGTCGTGGATCACCCATTTCCGCAGCTCGATCGGGGCGTCGGTGAACATCAGCTCGATCCGGCCGTAGTCGGGATTGTCGGGGTCCTGGGCGGTGACGATCGTGGCAGTGCCGTCATAGGCATGGCCGACAACCATGTTGGCCCGGCCCAGGTCGACCTGCGGCGCCAGGATGATCGACAGCGGCGTGCGGTTCAGCGGATAGGTCTCGGCCGGCTGGTTCGACTTGGGATCGACGATGACCACCGACCCGGCCCCGGCAATGACCTGGGCGGCATTGGGCGGATCGTATTCGAACCGCGCCCGGCCCGGCCGTTTCAGGTAGAGCTTGCCGGTCGACAGCGACCCGTCATCGCTGACCTGGGTGAACGGCGCCTGCGCCGTCGTCATCCCGTTGAGATAGTTTGACAGGGCGTTCAGCGAAAGCTTCTCGGCGGCAGCCGGTCCGGCAGCGGCACAAAGCGCCGCAGCGGCGGCAAGGAAATGGCGGCGTTTCATCATGTCCTGCATCTAGGCATTTTTTCTCCCGGCCCCAAGCGGGACTTCGGAAATGTGAAACGCACACCCGGCCCGGCCGTTCCGTATGGATACTTGGAAAGAGAAAGAAGCAGCAGGCGGGGCGCGGGGCGATACCGTTGGTCCCCTGCCCGACCTGCTGCTTCTTTCTCTTCTCAAATATCCGGCCGGACGCCGGCCAGGGGGCGCGCCGTGGCTATTGCTGCTCGGGCACCAGGATCTCGCGTTTGCCGACATGGTTGGCCGGCGAGACGAGGCTTTCCTCTTCCATCTGCTCGACCAGGCGCGCGGCCTTGTTGTAGCCGATGCCCAGCTTGCGCTGGATGTAGGAGGTCGAGCATTTGCGGTCCTTGATCACGATCTGCACCGCCTGATCGTAGAGCGCATCCTCGCCGTTCGTATTGCCACCCAGGCCCAGCACCGCGTCGATGTCGCTTTCGCGTTCCTCGTCGGGGCCTTCCAGCACATTGGCCATGTAGGTCGGGGGGCCATAGGCCTTGAGGTGGTTGACCAGGTCCTCCACCTCTTCGTCCGACACGAAGGGCCCGTGGCAGCGGGTGATTTTCGCACCGCCCGCCATGTAGAGCATGTCGCCCATGCCCAGAAGCTGCTCGGCGCCCATCTCGCCCAGGATCGTCCGGCTGTCGACCTTCGAGGTCACCTGGAACGAGATCCGGGTCGGGAAGTTCGCCTTGATCGTGCCGGTGATCACGTCGACCGACGGCCGCTGCGTGGCCATGATCAGGTGGATGCCCGAGGCCCGGGCCATCTGGGCCAGGCGCTGGATGCAGGCTTCGATCTCCTTGCCCGCGACCATCATCAGGTCGGCCATCTCGTCGACGATGACGACGATATAGGGCATTTTCTCGGGGATGATCTCTTCGGTCTCGAACACCGGATCGCCGGTTTCATCGTCAAAGCCCGTCTGCACCGTGCGCGAGAAGGTCTCGCCCCGCGACAGGGCGTCTTCGACCCGGGCGTTGTAGCCGTCGATGTTGCGCACGCCCATCTTGGACATCTTGCGGTAGCGCTCTTCCATCTCGCCGACAGTCCATTTCAGCGCGACCACGGCCTTTTTCGGGTCGGTCACCACCGGCGACAGCAGGTGCGGGATGCCGTCATAGACCGACAGTTCCAGCATCTTGGGGTCGATCATGATCAGCCGGCATTCGTCGGGCGTGAGCTTGTAGAGCAGCGACAGGATCATCGTGTTGATGGCCACCGACTTGCCCGAACCGGTGGTCCCGGCGATCAGCAGGTGGGGCATCTTGGCCAGGTTGGCCACCATCGGCTCGCCGCCGATATCCTTGCCCAGGGCCAGCGGCAGGCGCATGTTGGTGTCGCCGAAATCGCGGGCCGCGAGGATCTCGCGCAGCACGACCATCTCGCGCTTGTCATTGGGCAGTTCGATGCCGATGACCGACCGGCCCGGCACGGTCGAGACCCGCGCCGAGAGGGCCGACATCGACCGGGCGATATCGTCGGCCAGGCCGATCACGCGGCTGGCCTTGAGGCCCGGCGCCGGTTCCAGTTCGTACATGGTGACCACGGGGCCGGGGCGGACCGAGACGATCTCCCCTTTGACGCCGTAATCGTCCAGCACGTTTTCCAGCATCCGCGCATTTTCCTCCAGCGCCTCGTCCGACAGGTGGTGGCGCTGGATGCTGTCGGGGCTGGTCAGCAGGTTGAGCGGCGGCAGTTCATAGCCCTGGTCCTGCTCTTCGAAGGTCAGGCTGGGCTGGGCCTCGGCCTGGGCGCGTTTCGACGGCTGGGGCGGCTTGCGCACGGGGTTCTGCACGACTTTCTTCGGCTCGGCCACCGGGATCGGGGCCGCGGCACGGTGGACGGGCACGGCATCCCCGGGCGCCGGGGCGCGGGCGTCTTCATAGCCGGTTTCCTCGTCGGCCATGTCGTTGTACCCGGCTTGAGCATAGGCCGCATCCTCGTACCCGGTCGGGGCATGGGCCGCATCGTCGTACTCTGCCGGGGCATAGGCCGCATTGTCATGGCCGGCCGGGGCGGCGGTGCGGTCACCCGCGTCGTCATGGGCCATCGGCGCCGGCGCATGGGCCTCGGGCGCGGGCGGCACGGTCCGGGCCGATGCATCCTGGGTGGCCCAGGCATGATGGCCGATGATCTCGGCCGTGTGGGTGTCTTCGACCTCGGCAAAGCGGGCTTCCTCGACCGGCGCGTCAGGAGCCATGGGCGCCGACATGCGCGGCTGGGTCGTGGGCGCGGCGGGCACAACCGGGGCCACGGGCGCGGCGACAGGGGCCGAGACCGGAGGCGTGGCGGCGCGGGGCGCCGTGGCCGTCAGCGGCGGCTCGGGGCGCAGGCCGCCGGGCGCCGGCGCGCGGTGCGAGAGCGGCGGTTCGGGCGGCAGGGCAACATCATCCTCCGCCCATTGGGCGGGCGTCTGCTGTTCCGGCTGGACCTCGGCCCATTGGCCCGCAGGCACGGCGGCCATCGGCGCGGCAGGCACTGCAGCGGCGACGGGGGCGGCCACGCGGGGCGCGGTGTTGACGATCAGCGGTTGCGGCCGGCGGCCCCGCCCCCGGGTCAGGGGCTTGGTCGGATCATCGAGCGGGGCGACGGGCTCGCCACGCTGGACGCGGCTGCGCACGACATCGGCGATCTTGGCGCGGATGCGGTCGTCGGAATAGCCGTCGCCGTCCAGCTCGCCGGGCCAGGCTTCGATCAGCTCGGGCTCGGGTAGGTCCTCGGGTTCGGGCTCGGGCTCGGCCCGGCGGATCAGCGAGGGCATGCGCGACAGCAGGCCGCCACGCTCGGGCTGGGGCGCGGGCCGGGGGGCCGGCGCCGGAGCCTGGACATAGGGGTCGTGATGGCCGGTCGCGGGATCGGACCATGCGTCATCCTGCGGTGCCTGCGGCGCTTCGGGTGCCCATTGGGTGGACGGCGCAGGGGCCGGGCGATGCACCTGCGGGGCCGGGCGTTCGGCCGCCTGTGGCACCCTTTGCAGAGCCGGTTCGGGGGCATGGTCCTGGCCATAATCGGGCGCGTAATCGGCGCTGTAATCCGGCGCATATTCGGGCGCCCGGGGCATGCCGGCTGTCGCCGGCGCCTGGGGAATGGCGGCTGCCGCCGCCCGGGCCGCGTCCTGCGCCACTTGCGCGGCTTCGGCCTTGCGCTGCGCGCGCATCTCGGCGCGCATGCGGGCGGCTTCGGCTGCGCCGCGCGCACCCTTGCCCAGCACCGACAGGATCGCGCTGTAGCCCATGACGATGCCCAGCAGGCACATACGCAGGATGCGGTTGAGCTCGATCCGGGTGAAGCCCATGACGAAGAAGCCGATGAACAGCGTGCCCAGCCCGGCGACCAGCGAGGTCAGCTTGACGGCGAAATGCGAGCCCACGGGCAGCAGGGTCAGCAGCGCGCCCATGGCCGTGTCACCGAAAAGCCCGCCCAGGCCAAAGCTGTGGGTCGCCCGCCATTCCGGCCCGGGCACCAGCGTGGCGGCATAGATCGACAGGACGGCCACGGCGATCGGCGCAAAGATCAGCCGGCCGACGGCCCGCTCTTCGCCCCGGTGCAACAGAAAGCGCAGGCCCCAGGCCAGGAAGATCCCGGCAAAGCCCAGGCTGCCCCATCCCACGACCATGAACAGCGGCGCGGCAATCGACGCGCCCGGCCGGCCCAGCCAGTTCTGCACCGGCGCATCGGTCGAGACCATCCAGTTCGGATCGTCGGGCGTGTAGGACAGGATCATCGCCATGGCGGCGAGGCCCAGCGCGACAAGGGCGATGCCGATCAGCTCCTTGCCCCGGCGCTCGATGGCCGCCTGCATGCTGCTGTCCAGGAGCGGATCGCGACTGCGGGTATTGTATGCCATGCCTGACCTCGGTTCTTATCCGTAAAGGCAGTCGCGAAGCCGGATCAGCCCCCGCTGCATTTCGTCTTTTGGGGCCACCATGGCGACCCGGATATAGCCGGCGCCGGGATTGGCACCGTCCACGGTTTGCGACAGGTAGGCGCCGGGCAGGACCCGCACGCCGGTTTCCGTCCAGAGTTTCAGCGCCGCCGCCTCGCCATCCTCGACCGGCAGCCACAGGAAGAACCCGGCCTGGGGCGAGGCATAGCCCGGCACGCCCGACAGGAGCGCATCGGCGATGTCGTATTTCTCGGCATAGAGCCGGCGGTTCTCGACCACATGGGCCTCGTCGGCCCAGACCCGGGCGGCGGCGGCCTGCAGCGGCCCGGGCAGCGGCGCGCCGGAATAGGCCCGCAGCTGTTTGAGCCGGGCCATGTTGCCCGCGCCGGTGGCCACGAAGCCCGAGCGCAGCCCGGGCAGGTTCGACCGTTTCGACAGCGAATGGAAGGACAGCAGACGGTCGGGGTCGATGCCCATCTCGTCGGCCACCTGCATCGCGCCGACGGGCGGCGCGTCGCGGTAGATCTCGCAGTAGCATTCGTCGGCGAAGACCCGGAAATCGTGCTTTTCGGCCAGGCCCAGCAGGGTCTGCCAATAGTCCCGCGGGGCCACCGCGCCCTGGGGATTGGCCGGCGAACAGACATAGGCAATGGCCGTGCGGTCCAGCAGTTCGGCCGGCAGGCCGGCGAAATCGGGCAGGTGGCCGGTCTCGGCCGTGGCCGGCACGAAATGCGGCCGCGCACCGACCGAAATCGCGGCGACCATGTAGACCTGGTAGAACGGATTGGGCGCCAGAACGACAGGCTGGCCGCCGTTCTTGGTTTCCGGGCAGAGCGACATGGCCGCGTTGTAGAGCCCCTCGCGCGTGCCGTTCAGCGTCAGCACCTGGGTGTCGGCATCGCGCGTCACGCCATAGCGCCGCTGGATCCAGGCGCTGATGGCCTGGCGCAGTTCGGGCGTGCCCTCATTGGCCGGATAGCTGTTGAAGCCTGCCGCATTCTCGACGATCACATCGGTAAGCCATTGGGGAAACGCATGTTTCGGTTCACCAATGGTCATGTGCACCACGTCGCCGCCCGGCGCGTGGGGATCAAGAAGGGCCCGCAAACGCGGGAAAGCGTAAGCCGGCAGGTTCGAAAACCGCTCAGGAAAAATCATCTGCATGCCTCGGATCGGGGTCGTATCCGCCCCGTTACGCAAAAGGATACCGACGCCCCGCCGATCCGTCCAGAAAAACGGGCGCGACAAGGCATTATTGTGACATTCAAGCCATGCGGCGCGGCCAGGCGCCCCCTGCCCTGCCCCCCGATTTGCCCGTGCCGGAGCGCCGCAAACGGGCGCACGGGGCCCCTTGGCCCCCGGCCGATGGCGCCCCGCGACCGATCGACGCCCCGGCCAGACCGGCCGCGTCAGGCAACCGGCGTGACCGACCGGCACCCTACCCGGCCCGCCAGTTCCGGCGACGAGCGGCGCCGGTCAAAGCCGGGCCCGACTCGCCAGTCCAAGCGACCAGCGCCCTTGATCGAAAGCCAGAGCCGCCGGTTCAGGCAACAATGCGTCCGATCAATGCGCCCACCTGCCGGATCAGGCGGCCAGCGCGGCCTCGGCGGCCAGGCCAAGGCGCAGCAGGGCGTCTTCGCTGCCCGGCCGGCCCATCAGCGTCACCCCGCAGGACGGCGTGCCCGTCGGCAGGGTCAGGGCGCACAGGCCCATCAGGTTGCCGATCCGCGTGTTGCGCAGGGAAATCAGGTTCTCGGTCCGGTAATATTCGGCATCCTCGTTCAGCCGCCGAAGGTTGGGCGGCAGGTTCGGCGCCGTCGGGATCAGCACGGCATCGAAAGGCGCCGTGGCCTCGGCCCAGATCGACCGGTACCGCTCCAGCTCGGCCCAGGCCGCGACGTAATCGGGCGCCGAGTACTCGGCTCCGGCCCGGAACCGGGCCAGGATCTGGGGATACATAAGGTCGGGCGCGGCCTCGATCACGTCGCGCCAGAGGCCATAGGCCTCGGTGGCATACAGCGCGCCGGACAGGGTCATGGCCTGGGTCAGCTCGGGCACGTCCAGCGGCACCATGCGCGCGCCGGCGGCCTCGATCCGGGCGCGGGCGCTGTCAAAGGCCGCGCCGGGGGCGTCGCGCAGATCGTCCTGGGCCACGGTCCCGAGCACGGCGATGCGTGTGCCCGACAGGTCGGCGCCGGCCAGGTCGGGCGCCCGGCGGCCTTCCATCGCGGCCAGGGCCAGGGCGGCATCCTCGACCTTGCGGGTCAGCGGGCCGATGGTGTCGAACCGCGGGCAGAGCGGCACGATGCCGTCCAGGCTGAGCCGGCCGGTCGTGGTCTTGAGGCCGACGAGGTCGTTCCAGGCGGCCGGCACGCGCACCGATCCGCCGGTGTCGGACCCGATGCCCAGCGGGGCCAGGCCAAAGGCCACCGAGGCCGCCGCGCCCGAGGACGACCCGCCCGGCACGGCCTCGGGGTCGTTGACATTGGGCGGGGTGCCGGTGACCGGGTTGTAGCCCAGGCCGGAAAAGGCCAGTTCGGACATGTGGGTCTTGCCCAGGCAGACCATGCCCATGCGCGTGGCATTGCGCAGGACCGGGGCGTCGCGGGCCGGGATGCGGTCCTTCAGCAGGGCGGTGCCGGCTTCGGTGGCCACGCCGGCAGTGTCGACCAGGTCCTTCCAGCTGGCCGGCACACCGTCCAGCGGCGACAGGCGGCGGCCCTCTTCGGCCCGTTTCCGGGCCGCCTCGGCTTCGGCCCGGGCGCGGTCATGGGTGACGCGGGCATAGATGGCCGGAGCATGGGCATGGCCGTCGATGGCCGCCAGGCAGGTCTCGGCCAGGTCGACCGGGTCGATCCGGCCCGCCGCAATGTCCCGCCCCAGCGCAACCGCGCTCATCGTCAACCAGTCCTGCATGTCGCACCCTCTTTCTGCGTTGCAGAGACGGTAGCGACAGTGTGGACCGTGGACAATCCCGAAGCCATGGCCATATTGCGGGACATGAACACGGATTACGATGTGCTGATCGTCGGCGGCGGGCTGACCGGCCCGGCGCTGGCCCTGGCGCTGGCCCAATGCGGCCTGCGCTCGGTGGTGATCGATGCGGTGGCCGCCGATGCGCTGGGCGAGCCGGGGTTCGACGGGCGGTCCTATGCCCTGGCCCTGGCGTCGCAACGGCTGCTTTCGGCGCTGGGGGTCTGGCCGGCGGTGGCCGGCGAGGCCCAGCCGATCCTCGACATCGCGGTGTCGGACGGCCAGGTCGGCCAGGGCCCCGGACCCTTCGGGCTGGCCTTCGACCATGCCGAGATCGAAGACGGGCCGATGGGCTACATGGTCGAGGACCGCCACCTGCGCCCGGCCCTGCTGGCGGCGATGGAGGCCGAGCCGCGGGTGAACCTGATGACCGGCGCGCGGGTGACCGGCCAGTCGGTCGAGCCGGGCCGGGCCATGGTCGAGCTGGCCGATGGCCGGCAGCTGAGCGGGCGGTTGCTGGTCGGCTCGGACGGGCGGCGCAGCGGCACGGCCCAGCGGGCGGGGATCGGGCGGTTGCAATGGCGCTACGGCCAGACGGCACTGGTCTGCGCCCTGTCGCACGACCGGCCCCACGACGGCGTGGCCCGGCAGATCTTTCTGCCGCAGGGCCCGCTGGCGATCCTGCCGCTCAAGGGGAACCGGTGTTCGATCGTCTGGAGCGAGGAAACGGCGCTGGCCGCGCGGATCCAGGCGATGCCGCCCGAGGATTACCTGACAGCCCTGGCGCCCCGGTTCGGCGATGTGCTGGGCGGGCTGTCGCTGGCCGGCAAGCGGTTCACCTATCCGCTGGACCTGACGCTGGCCCGGCGGATGGTCGATGACCGGCTGGCCCTGGTGGGCGATGCGGCCCACGGGGTGCACCCGATCGCGGGCCAGGGGCTGAACGCCGGGCTCCGCGACGTGGGCGCGCTGGCCGAGGTGCTGGCCATGGCCTGCCGCCGAGGCGAAGACCCGGGTGCCGCGGATGTTCTGGACCGCTATGCGCAATGGCGCCGGGCCGATACGGTCAGCCTTGCGCTGGCCACGGATGTGTTCAACCGGCTGTTCTCGAACGACAATGCCCTTCTGCGCCTGGGCCGTGGCCTGGGCATGGGCCTGGTCGGCGCCCTGCCCTCGCTGCGCCGCGGGCTGATCCGCGAAGCCGCCGGGGTGGCGGGCGACGTGCCGCGACTTCTGAAGGGCCAGCCCCTGTGAGGACGTGCAGGCCGGATATTTGAGAAGAGAAAGAAGCAGCAGACCGGACGCCGCCTGCCCGCCGCAGGGACGGGGCGCCAAGGTTGCTGCTTCTTTCTCTTTCCAAATATCCCGTTGGCCGACCGGCCACCGGCGGATCAGCCGAGTTTGCGCGCCTCGTCCACCAGCATGATCGGGATGCCGTTGCGGATAGGGAAGGCCAGCCGGGCGGGTTTCGACACCAGTTCCTGGCGCGCCGCATCATATTCCAGGACGGTCTGGGTCAGCGGGCAGACCAGCGTTTCCAGCATCTGGCGGTCGGTGTCGCCATGGCGGCCCGTGTCGTTGTCGCCTTGGGGTTTCACCGGCTTGTCGCTCATTGCAGCCGCTCCTCGGCCCCGCCGCGCAGGGCAAATTCGATCAGCGTCACCAGCGTTTCCCGCCGGGTCGGCAGCGACGGCGCTTCCAGCAGGGCCTGCTTGTCCTCGGGATCGAAATCCAGAAGCATCGACAGCGAATTGACCAGCAATTCATCCTCGGCCTCTTTCAGCGTGTCCCAGTCCGTCGACAGTTTCTGGGCCGAGAAGAACCGTTCGAGCAAGCGCAGGAAGCCCGGCCGGTCGAACCCCTGGTCCTCTTCCGTCTCGCCCAGGTCGCGGCCGAACCCGTCCCAGCTGACATCGCAGCGCCGGTAGGGCGTGAACCCCTCGACCTCGCGCAGGACGCGGAACCGCGACACGCCCGTCAGCGTCACCAGGTAACGCCCGTCCTCGGTTTCGGAAAACTGGGTCAGCCGCCCGGCACAGCCGATGGTGTACAGCCCGGTGCCGGCCTCGCGCCCGGGCACCTCGTTGGGCTGGACCATGCCGATCAGCCGTTCGGGGGTCTTGAGCGCATCTTCCAGCATCTGCAGGTAGCGCGGCTCGAAGATATGCAACGGCAGGCGCGACCGGGGCAGCAGCAGCGCCCCGGGCAAGGGAAAAACGGCAATCGTCTCGGGCAGGTCCGTGGGCTTGATCATGGCGTCACATCTAGCCCTGTCGGGCGCTCAGGCAAATATCATCGAGCTCAGCTTGCGCCGCCCGTTCAGAACCACCGGATCGTTCGCCTTGAGCGCGTCGAAGATCGTGAAGAGCTGGGCCTTTGCCGCACCGTCGTTCCATTCGCGATCGCGCCGGAACAGGTCGAGCAGCTGGTCGACGGCCTCCTCCACCTGGCCGTTGGCATGCAGCGCCAGGGCCAGGTCGAATCGCGCCTGGTGATCGTCGGGCGTGGCATCCACCGCTGCCGTCAACTCGGCCAGCGGGCCGGCACCGGCGGCCTGGCGGGCCAGTTCCAGCTGGGCATGGGCGGCTTCCAGCGGGGCCGAGGCGGAAATCTCGGCCGGGGCGCCGTTCAGCACGGCTTCGGCCTGGTCGAGGTCATCCATGGCGATATGCGCCCGGACCAGGCCGCCGTACGCCGCGGCATGGTTGGGGTCTTCGCCCAGCACGGCGGCAAAGGTCTGGGCCGCGTCCACGGCCGCACCTTCGGCCAGCATGGCCTCGGCGGCCTCGACGGCATCATCCAGCCCGGCGCCCGGCGCCTCGCCGCCCGATGCGGCAATCACCCGCTCGACAAAGGCGTCGATCTCGGAGCCGGGCAGCGCGCCCTGGAACCCGTCGACCGGCTGGCCCTGCCAGAAGGCATAGACCGTGGGGATCGACTGGATCTGCAGCTGGCCCGACAGCATCTGGTTCTCGTCGACATTGATCTTGACCATCTTCACCGCGCCCTTGGCGGCGGTCACGGCCTTTTCCAGCGCCGGGCCAAGCGTCTTGCACGGGCCGCACCAGGGCGCCCAGAAATCGACGATGACGGGCACGGTCTGCGACTGCTCGACCACGTCGGCCATGAAGGTCGCTTCGCTGCTGTCCTTGATCAGGTCTTCCGCGGGGGCGCTGCCTGCGCCCGACATCAAATCCATCATGTGCCTCATCTCCTTCGCGCTTGCCCCCTATATGACGGCGCCCGGCCGGGAAACCAAGGGGGCGCGGTGCATCGCCTCGGCTCTTGGGCCGCGCTGCCACGCCGGGGCGCATGTCTCGCCCGCCGCCCGGGCTTTTGTCCGGGCCGGGGCGGTGCTATCGGCAGGGGATGAAAGCCTTCCTGGTCGATACCGTGGCAACGGTGCTGTTCTTCACCTGCCTGGCCGCATTCAGCGAGCTGGTCATCGCGGGGATGGAGCCGCGGCGCGTGCTGGTGGCCCGGCTGATCATGATCCCGGTGATGATCCTGACCGCCCGGCCCTACGGGCTGTGGCGCGACCTGCTGCTGCGCCGGATCGCCCCCCGCCGGGCCCTGGGGCGCACCCTTGTCGATACGGCCGCCTTCCTGGGCTTTCAGGTGCCGGTCTATGCCGCCACGCTGGCCGTGGCCGGTGCGTCGCGGGCCGAGATCCTGGCAGCCTGCCTGTCGGGCACCCTGCTGATGCTGGTGATCGGCCGGCCCTTCGGCCTGTTCCTGGACGGCGTGCGCCGGATGGCCGGAACGACAGCGCCCGCGCAGGGCGGATGACCTGCGCGGGCGCGGCGGCCCCCGGCCCGGCATGGGCCCGGTGGCGGTCGGGTCTGGCCCGGATCAGGCCCGGATCAGGCCGGCGGCAGCGGTGCGCAGACCAGCGCGCCCGAGTCCAGCGTCGACAGGGCATAACCCGCCGGACAGGTCGGCTCGCCCGCCTTGCCCTCGTAGGTGGGCTGCAGGTAGACCGGCTCGGGCTCGGGCTGCGAACAGGCCGCAACGGCCAGAAGAAGAGCGCCGGCGGCGAAGTGGAACAGTTTCATGATCTGTGTCCCCCGTTTGGTTTCGTACACGTGACCAAAGCCTAGGGCGCGCGGCGCGGCTGCCAAACGGTTTCCCGATTTGCACCTGTCCATCGGCAGAGGTCAGCCGGTCGGGGCCGGTTTCCGCCGGCTTGACGGGCGGTTAGCGGCAGCAGAGGTCGGGTTCAGCCGTCCCTGCGCCGGCCGAGGCGGCGCATCTGAAAGCCGGTCTTGTCCTGCGTGAACCCGGCGGCGCGGTAGAATGCAAGTGTCGATGGCCGGGTCGACCCGGTCATCAGCATGACCTTGTAACAGCCTTCGGCCCAGGCCCGGCGGGCGGCGTCGTGCAACAGGGCCCGGCCGATCCCGCGCCGGCGGTGCTCGGCATGGGTCACGACGTTTTCGATCAGCGCATAGGGCGCGGCGCTCCGCGAGAGGTTGGGGATGACAACCAGCGTGACCGAACCGACCAGCGTCCCGGCGCCCCCGGCCTCGGTCGGGTCCGTGTCTTCGGCCAGCAGAACGGCACTGCCCGGGATGACCACCAGCCGGGCCAGCGCGTCCCGCGCCTGCTTTGGGTCGGCGGGCAGGTCGTCGGGGTTGAGATGCCGGTAGAGATCGAGGAGGCGCGGAATATCCGCCTCGCCTGCCGACCGGATGGTCAAATCACCGGTCATTCCCCGTCGCCCTCCATGCGCCCGCCGGCCCACCGCCCTTGCCCAAAGGCGCGTCGGGCGGGTGGGACAGGGCCGGATATTTGGAAAGAGAAAGAAGCAGCAGCGTGCCGCCCCCTTCCCACCCGACGCTCATGGGCGGCAGGCCCGGCCATCCCTTGGCCGCGTGTGCGCCGGATGAACAAGGGCACGCGCTCCTGCTTCTTTCTCTTTGAAAGTATCCACGCCGTAGGCAAGGCCGGTCCCACCGGCCTTTCTCCGCCCCGTCCGCCGGGCACATCCGCCGGGCCGGTGCGGACCCGCAACACAGGGCCGGGTAGCCGCGCCCCGAAAGGCTGCCGGCCGGCAAGCCCCGCCCCGACCCCCTTTTGATGTCATATGGCACACCGGATGCCCCATTCCCGGGGCACCCGCGCCGTCACAGGTCGAAGCTGGCAAAGACCGGCGCATGGTCCGACGGCTTTTCCCAGCCCCGGACCGCGCGCAGGATGCGGCTGCCGTGGCCGGCGTTGGAAATATCGGGCGTGGCCCAGACATGATCCAGCCGGCGACCCTTGTCCGCCGCATCCCAATCGGGCGACCGGTAGGACCACCAGGAATACAGATTGCCCTCGGGAATGTCCTGCCGGGTGATATCCACCCATTTGCCGGCGTCCTGGGTTTCGCCCAGGTGTTCGACCTCGATCGGCGTGTGGCTGACCACCTTGAGCAATTGCTTGTGGTTCCAGACATCATCCTCGCGCGGGGCGATGTTGAGATCACCGACCAGGATGGCCTTTTGCGGGGTCTCTTCCCGGAACCAGTCGCGCATCTCGGTGAGGTAATCCAGCTTCTGGCCGAATTTCTCGTTCACCTCGCGGTCCGGCTTGTCGCCCCCCGCCGGCACGTAGAAATTGTGGATCGTCACCCCGTTTTCCAGCCGCCCTGCCACGTGGCGGGCATGGCCCAGCCGGGCGAAATCGCGGTCGCCGGCGTCTTCGATCGGCAGTTTCGACAGGATAGCCACCCCGTTGTAGCCCTTCTGCCCGCGGGCCACCATGTGCTCGTAGCCCAGGGCCTTGAACAGCCCGAAGGGAATCTTGTCGACCGGCGACTTGCATTCCTGCAGGCAGAGCACGTCCGGCCCTTCCTCGCGCAGCAGCTGCGTGACCAGGTCCGCCCGCAGGCGGACCGAATTGATGTTCCAGGTGGCAAGGGTGAAGGGCATGGCATGTCTCCGGAAAAGCACCCCTGCCCTATCGCAGCTGGCCGACCATTCCAACCGGCTTGACGGCGGCGATCCGCCCGGTTTCTGTCGGCCCATGACAGACGAAGGCCACCACCTCGACCCCACCGACTGGGACGACTTCTCCGAACAGATGCACGGGCTGCTCGATGCCTGCCTCGCCCGCATGGAAGCCACCCGCAGCCTGCCCTGGCGCCCGGTGCCCGACGACTTTGCCGACAGCGTGGCCCTAGACGGTGCGCCCCAGGCGCTTGATGCCGTCTTTGCCCGGATGACCGGCCCGATCATGGCCCAGGCCACGGGCAACACCCATCCGCGGTTCTGGGGCTGGGTCCATGGCTCGGGCCTGCCCGTGTCGGTCGGGGCCGAGCTGGTCGCCGCCACGATGAACGCCAATACCGGCGGCCGCTGGCAGGGCGCCACGGATGTCGAACGCGCCGTCCTGTCCTATCTGCACGACGTTGCCGGCATGGCCCCCGAGGCCTCGGGCATCCTGACCGGCGGCACCTCGCAGGCCACGATCCTGGCCCTGACCACGGCCCGCGCCCGGCTGTTCGGCACCGACATCCGCCGCACCGGCCTGGCCGGCCTGCCCCCCGTGCGCGTCTACATCGCCGAGGGCGGCCATTCCTGCGTGGCCAAGGCCCTTGAAATCATGGGCCACGGCAGCGACAGCCTGACCCGGATCCCCCCCACCGCCGACCAGCGCATGGACCCGGCCGCCCTGCAACGGGCCATCACCGCCGACCGCGCCCGGGGCATCACCCCGCTGGCCATCGTCGGCACCGCCGGCTCGGTCGGCATCGGCGCCTTCGACGATCTCGATGCCCTGGCCGACATTGCCCGGCACTTGTCCATCTGGCTGCATGTCGACGCGGCCTTCGGCTTCTGGATCCGCCTGGCCGAGGCGCCCTGGCGCGACCTGGCCCGGGGCCTGCACCGCGCCGACAGCATCGCCCTGGACCTGCACAAGTGGATCGGCGTGCCCTATGCCTGCGGAGCCTGCCTCATCGCCGATGCCGCGGCCCATCGCGCCGCCTTCACCGCCCGGCCCGATTACCTGGCCTCGGCCGCCGAAGGCCTGGCCGGCGGCGATCACTGGTTCTGCGACTATGGCATGGACCTGTCGCGCGGCTTCGCGGCCCTCAAGGCCTGGGCCGCCATCGCCACCCACGGCTCGGCCGCCTTCTCCCGCGCCATCACCGACAATTGCCGCCAGGCCGCGCTGATGGGCGAGCTGGCCCGCACCACCCCGGGCATGGACCTGGCCACCCCGGTCATCTCGAACGTCTGCTGCATCTTCACCCCAGGCCACGATCCTGCCGCCCTGGCCGCCCGGCTTCAACTGGATGGCACCGCCGTCTTCTCGACCGGCACGGTCGACGGGCGCCCCTGCCTGCGCGCCGCCATCGTCAACCACCGCACCACCGGCGACGATATCCATGCCGCCATCGCCGCCCTGAGCGCCCTTCTGGCCTGATCGCGCCGGCTGACCGGCCGCTGCTTCTTTCTCTTTCCAAGTATCCGGCCGGCCATCACCACTCGCGCCCGGCCCACATCCGGGCGCCCCGGTGCCACGAAAAAAGGCCGGGCACGAGGCCCGGCCAGGTCCAACAGGGAGGTGCATGCCTATGCCCGGGCATGCGCGGGATACCGTAGAATTACACTAAAATTGCTACCAATTCCTTAATCATTACGTCGCAAAGCCCGTCCGGATCACGCAACCAGGCGATATCCGCCGCTTTCCGTGACCAGCAGCCGCGCATTCGACGGGTCCGGCTCGATCTTCTGGCGCAGGCGATAGATATGGGTTTCCAGCGTGTGGGTCGTCACCCCGGCGTTGTATCCCCAGACCTCGTGCAACAGCACGTCGCGGGCCACAACGCCATCGGTCGAGCGGTAGAGGAACTTGAGGATGTTCGTCTCCTTCTCGGTCAGCCGGATCTTGCGGTCGTCCTCGGTGATCAACAGCTTCATCGACGGCTTGAACGTATAGGGCCCCAGCTGGAACACCGCGTCCTCGGATTGTTCGTGCTGGCGCAGCTGGGCGCGGATGCGGGCCAGCAGGACCGGGAACTTGAACGGCTTGGTCACGTAATCGTTCGCCCCGGCATCCAGGCCCAGGATCGTGTCGGCATCGCTGTCATGGCCGGTCAGCATCAGCACCGGCGCCTTGATCCCCTGCTTGCGCATCAACCGGCACAGCTCGCGCCCGTCGGTGTCGGGCAGGCCGACGTCCAGAATGATCAGATCGTAAAGTGCTTCCTTCGCGCGTTCCATCGCGCTGTGGCCGTCGCCGGCTTCGAACACGTCGAAATCCTCGGTCATGACCAGCTGTTCGCTCAGCGCGTCACGCAGGTCGTCATCATCATCAACCAGAAGGATTTTCTTCAGCTGGGCCATGTAGCGTACTCCTGTTTCGTCAGAACATGGAAACCGCTCCCGCCAGAACAAGATTTCCTGCAAAGGCTTCACGTCGTCGTGTGCCCCGCGCGGGTTTTGTTTCACTTCCGTTGCAAAATCGCGTAGCGAAAACGGCGGTATTTCAAGCAATCGGATCCCTGCCGTGACCCTGACCCTTTCGATGCCGGAACGCCTGGCCCGGGCGCGGGCCGATCTGCGCATGGGCGTGCCCGTGGTGCTGGTCCAGGCCGGCCAGGCCGCGCTGGCCGTGCCGGCCGAAACCCTGACCGCCGACCGGCTGGCCGACCTGCGCGCCATGGGCCCGGCCGTCATGGCCATCACCGGGCGACGGGCGGCCACGCTCAAGGCCCGGGCCTATGACGGCGACCTGGCCCGGGTGCTGCTGCCGGGCGACGCCGGGCGCGACTGGGTCCAGGCCGTGGCCGATCCGGCCGACGATCTGAAAACACCAATGAAAGGCCCGCTGACCACCCAGCGCGACGGCCCCGCCGACCTGCACCGCGCCGCGTTGCAACTGGCCAAGTCGGCCCGCCTTCTGCCGGCCTGCCTCGTCGTGCCCGTGGCCGACGGCCGGGCCGTGGCCGCCGAAGCCGGGCTGACGCTGATCGACCTCGACCAGGCCCGCGGCCAGCTGGGCATCAGCTCGCCCCTGCACGACATCGTCAGCGCCCGCCTGCCGATGGAGGTCTCCGAGGCCGGCCGGCTGCATGTCTTCCGCCCCGATGACGGCGGCGAGGAACATTATGCCATCGAGATCGGCCGCCCCGACCGCAACCGCCCGGTGCTGGCCCGGCTGCATTCGGCCTGTTTCACCGGCGACCTGATGGGCTCGCTGAAATGCGATTGCGGCCCCCAGCTGCGCGGGGCGCTGGCGATGATGGGCACCGAGGGCGAAGGTGTGCTGCTCTATCTCAACCAGGAAGGCCGCGGCATCGGGCTGGCCAACAAGATGCGGGCCTACAGCCTGCAGGATCAGGGGTTCGACACTGTCGAGGCCAATCACCGGCTGGGATTCGAGGATGACGAACGCGATTTCCGGCTGGGCGCCGAGATTCTCAAGGAACTGGGCTTTTCCTCGGTCCGCCTGCTGACCAACAATCCCGGCAAGATCGCCATGATGGAAAAGGCCGGCATCGCCGTGACCGAACGGGTGCCGCTGAAAGTGGGCGAAACCGCCCATAACCGGGCCTACCTGGCGACCAAGGCGGCCAAGTCGGGCCACCTGCTGTGACCGGGCCGCTTGCCGCACAGGAAAGGATTGCCGGACAGGGGCCGGGCGACCTGGTTCTGACGCCCCGGGGCCTGCGCTTCATGGGCCGGCTGTTTCCCTGTTCGATCGGGCGCGGCGGCATCCGCAGCGACAAGCGCGAGGGCGACGGGGCCACGCCCCGCGGCGCCCATGCCATCGTCGGCGTGCTCTACCGCCCCGACAGGCTGGCCAGCCCGATCGGTGGCGCCCAGCCGATCCGGCCCGGAGACCTGTGGTCGGACGACATTCGCGATCCGGCCTACAACCATCTTGTGCCCGCCCCGCACGGGTTCAGCCACGAACGGCTGCGCCGGGCCGATCCGCTTTACGACATTGCCCTGGTGACCGACTGGAACTGGCCCGAGGCCCAGCCGGGCCGGGGCTCGGCGATCTTCATCCACCAATGGCGCCGGCCAGGCTATCCCACCGAAGGCTGCGTGGCCCTGCGCCGCGATCACCTGCGCTGGGTCACCGAACGGCTGGCCGCCGGCGCGCGGCTGATCGTGCGCTAGGGGATTCGATGCGGTCAGGCTGCCGGGGGCACCCGGTCGCCGAAGATGGCCGAGCCAACCCGCACATGGGTCGCGCCCAGGGCAATGGCGCTTTCGAAATCGGCGCTCATGCCCATCGACAACCCGTCCAGCCCGTTGCGCGCCGCGATCTTGGCCAGCAGGGCGAAATGCAGGCTGGGTTCTTCATCGGCCGGGGGGATGCACATCAGCCCGCGCACCGGCAGGTCCAGCCCGCGGCAGTCGGCGATGAACCCGTCGGCCTCGGCCGGCATGACCCCGGCCTTCTGCTCTTCCTCGCCGGTGTTGACCTGGATGAAGAGATCCGGGCAGGCCCCGCGTTCCTGTGCGATGCGGGCCAGGGTATTGGCCAGCTTGGGCCGGTCGACCGAATGGATCGCATCGGCCAGTTCCATGGCCTGGCGGGTCTTGTTGGTCTGCAACGGCCCGATCAGGTGCAGCTCGACCCCGTCAAAGCGCTCGCGGAAGGCGGGCCATTTGCCGGCCGCTTCCTGCACCTTGTTCTCGCCAAAGATCCGGTGGCCGGCGTCCAGCACGGCCTCGACCCGGTCGAGTGGCTGAACCTTGGACACGGCGATCAGCCGGACCGAGCCTTGGGGCCGGCCGGCGGCCCGTTCGGCCTGGGTGATGCGGTTGCGAATGTCGTCGAGCGCCATGTGTCTGGTTCCTTCCCGGTCTGGCCGGGACAAAACACAAAAGCGCCGGAAATTGAAAGACCCCGGGCACTCTAGACCGGCACGATAGACGGCCCCGCCCGACTGATTGCCCCGGCGGTCAATCCCGCCGCGCCGCCGTGAACGGGCTCGCAGTCACGTGCCACCGCCTGTGGACGGGCTTGCAATCCCACCACACCGCCGGAACCGGGGTTTGCGATCCAGCCGTGCCGTCTAAACCGAACCTCGCAGCCCCGCCGCACCGCCCGAAATGCAACGTGGCAGACCCATCGCGATACCGAAACCGGACCGTTCAGCCCTGCGGCGCCGCCGAAGCCAGACCTTGCCGCGCCGCTGCGGCCCGGGCTTTCGCCGCTGTTGCGCGCGGAACCCGCGCTTGCGTTGACCGCCGACCCGGCACTTGCGGCCCCGTCATGCGGCCGGTGTCAGGACATCTGCGCCAGCCGTCCCGGGTTGCCGACCACGCGCCATGGCCCCAAAAGAAAAGGGCGCGCTCGGTTGAGCGCGCCCAAATCTGTCGATGGTTTCAACTATCAGAAGTTGAAGACCACACCCAGGTCGCCGATGACGTTGTCCGAGGCGTTCTTGGCTGCTTGCTGGCCGATGCCGCCTTTCAGCGAAACGCCGCCGCCCAGGTCGTGGACGAAGGAGATGCCGTAGCCTTCGGTGTCGCTGTCACCTTCACCCGAGCCGTAGGAGGCTTGGATCGAGGTGGCTGCGCCAACGTCGAACGACAGCGACAGACCGTAGACGGTGCCGTCGTTGGTTGCGCCTGCGCCCAGGTCTTCGTCACCGATCAGGACGGTGCCCGAGAAGCGGTCGAAGTCGGCGCCGAGGGTCACGATGACCAGGCTCTGATCGTTTTCGTTTTCACCGTAGGTGACAGCACCGGTGAAGTTGTTCCAGGTGTAGGCGGCGCCCACGTCCCAGCGATCGTTGTTGGCTGCGACGTTCGGGTCATACGATGCACCGAACGAGAAGCCGCCAGCGGCGTAGTTCACGTACACGGCGTTGGAGCCGGCACCGGTCGACGAGTAGCCCAGGAACGAGTAGTCAACACCGACGTACTGGCCGGTGAAGGCTTCCAGGCCCGGCTCGAAGCCGTAGTAGTTGACCATGTTGTCGAACTGACCGGCCACGTTGCCGGCGTCAACACGCAGGCCGCCGTAGATGACCGAGAAACGTGCGCCGTTGAGGGTCGCTGCGTTCTGCTCGTTGATCGCCGGGGTGTCGTCGGCTTGCAGACGGACACGTGCCGAGAACTCGACGCCGCCGTCGGTGACGGCTTTACCGTCGATGTTCAGGCGGAAACGCGAGACCAGGGCGATGTCTTCCGACACGCGGTTCTCGTTGTAGCCCAGACCGAAACGGCCGTAGCCGCTGAAGGACACCTGTGCTGCGGCTGCGCCAGCCAGCAGGACCATTGCGGTCGAGGTGATAAGGGTCTTTTTCATGATGTTCCCTCGGTTTTAGATTTCGCGGCCCAAACCAATGCGGACAGGCACCTGCTTGGGTATGAACCTCGTGTCGCTCTTTTGAGGGGTCTTGCACAAGGTTGCGCTTTGGGGGCCGCCCCAATCACGCCGAAATTGGTGCAAGGATGTCACAGTGATCGTGAGGGCCCGTGATCGCGGCCCCATATCCGTGTGAACAAGGGCCGCAAGTCGCGTTTTCCGGTTGTGGAACAGCACCCAAGGGTGCGGTGGGCGCGCGTGGCCCGGCTGGCCTGGGCCAGCATCGGGCCGATTGCGGCGCGCTGTGCTCCGGGGGTGGTCCCCGCGGGAGCATGGCAGAATCACGGCAGAGTTCGACGACCTGTCCGTCGCGTCCGTCCGCCCGGGCGCGGTGCCACCCGCCCTGCCCGAAGGGTCCCCGCGGTCGGGCCCGCGCGGGGCCCCGTCGCCGGGAAGGTCTGATCGCAGAACCGCGGAGGAGACGCAAGTACAGGACGAGGGGACCTGCCCGCGTTGGCCACCGTGGCCCGCCGGCCACCCTGCCCGTCCGCCGCGAAACCGGCCGGAACGGATGGCCCTGTGTGATGCGCGCGGATCAGGCGACCCGCGCGCACCGGGTCCGATGATGCTGGCCGCCCGTTGCCGGGCGACCGTCAGGCATCAGAAGTTGAAGTGGACACCGAAGTCGCCGATCACGTCGGTCGAGCCGTTTTTCGGGCCTTCGGCACCGATACCACCGCGCAGCGACACACCGCCGCCCAGGTCGTGGACAACACCGATGGCGTAGGATTCGGTGTCGGCGTCGCCGTCACCCGAACCGTAGGAGGCCAGGATCGAGGTTGCCGCGCCGACGTCGAAGCCCAGCGATGCACCATAGACCATGCCGTCGGTCTCGGGAGCGCCGGCCGCCAGGTTCAGGTCTTCGTCACCGATGAACAGGTTGCCCGAGAACCGGTCGAATTCCGCGCCGAGCACGAAGACCAGCAGGCTTTGTTCAGCTTCGTTCTCACCGTATGCGGCGTAGACCGAGTAGTTGTTGAACGCATAGGATGCGCCAACGTCCCAACGGTCGTTGCCACCGGCGGCATCGGGGTCATACGACGCGCCAACGGCGAAGGGGCCGGTTGCATAGCTGGCGAAGACGGCGTTCGAGCCCGAGCCCGTGCTGTCGTATTCCAGGAATTCATAGTCGACACCGGCGTATTGACCGGTGAATTCCTCGAGGCCCGGCTCGAAGCCGAAGTAGGCGTCGGAATCGTCGAAGGCACCCGACACGTTACCCACGTCCAGGCGGAAGCCCTGGTAGATCGACGAGAACCGTGCACCGTTCAGCGTGGCGCCGTTCTGTTCGTTGACGCTGGGCGAGTCGTCTGCCTGCAGACGGACCCGTGCCGAGAATTCGACACCGCCGTCGGTGACAGCCTTGCCGTCGATGTTCAGACGGAAGCGCGACACGAGGGCGACATCTTCCGTGGTCCGGTTTTCCTGGTAGCCAAGGCCGAAGCGGCCGTAACCGCTGAAGGACACCTGAGCGGCCGCTGCACCGGCGCAAAGCACCAGAGCGGTCGAAACGACGAGAGTTCTCATCATGATCTCGCTTTTTTGATGTGATCGTCAGAATTTTTTACCGCACCGGCAATGCCTTGGGCATAACCGGCGCTTGAGGGGCAAGTGGGCTTTTGACACCGGAAGCACAATGGCCGCCGATCGAATTTCAAGACCCGGATCACCGAAAGATGCATCTTCGCAACCACGATTTCGAGAGCCTGCACGACGTCCGGCCAGTTTTCGAAATCAAGGGGTGCGACAATCTGACAAGGGGGGTTGTCAGCCAGTTTTGGCTCATGCCTGCATGCCCCAGCGGAAGCTTTGCCGGCAGCCTCCGACGGGCCGTTCCGCGACCGCAGGACGGGCGTTTTCAGGGCCATCGGCCGGGCCGGCCACCACCCCCGGGGCGGGCCATGGCAGGTGTTTGTCGGGGTTTTCGCGGGGGCGTTGCCCGCGTGGCGCAAGAGACGGCAGCCCGGCGACCGGCGGGCGTCGCCGCCGCGCGGTCATGCCTGTCGGAACACGCTTGGGCCGGGAGGGGACTTGTTGAGCCGCCCCGGCTTCTCTAGAGGTATGTCGAAACGGATCTGGCTTCGGAAGACGATGGGTATGAGCTGGCAGAAGATCATGGGAAGTCTCGCGCTTGTCGCGCTGGTGGCCGGTTGCGGCAATTCGGCAAGCACGACGTCTGCGGGTTCGCCCCAGACCATCACCGACAGCGACGAGCTGCGCAACCAGACGGATTCGACGATCTGGACGCTGTTCAACCGCCCCGATGTCGAGGCCGAGGTGCAGGTCAACCGCTACCTCTGGTCGGCCTCGCTGGACGTGCTGAACTTCCTGCCGGTGCAGACGGTCGACCCGTTCACCGGCCTCATCGTCACCGGCTACGGCACACCTCCGGGCGGCGGCACGTCCTACCGCGCCACCGTGCATATCTCTGACCCCGCGCTGGATGCCCGGTCGCTGTCGGTCTCGCTGCAATCGCGCGGCGGGCCGGTCAATGCCGCGACCACCCGGGCGGTCGAGGACGCGATCCTGTCGCGGGCCCGCCAGCTACGCATCGAGGACGGCGGCCGCTAGATCCTCTGGCATCACCAGCGTTTTCCCCCTATTCACGACGCCGGGCCGCCAGAGCCCGGCGTTTTCGCATCTGCAAGGACCAAGAAACCCATGTCGCGTTACTCCGCAGCCGAGATCGAGGCCAGGTGGCAGCAAGCCTGGGACAAGGCCAATGTCTTCAAGGCGGAACGCCAGCCGGGCAAGCCCAAGTACTACGTGCTGGAAATGTTCCCCTATCCTTCGGGCCGCATCCATATGGGCCACGTGCGCAATTACACGATGGGCGACGTCATCGCGCGCTACAAGCTGGCCACCGGCCATTCGGTGCTGCACCCGATGGGCTGGGACGCCTTCGGCATGCCGGCCGAGAACGCGGCCATGGCCTCGGGCGGGCATCCCCGTGACTGGACCTATTCCAACATCGCCACGATGAAGGACCAGATGAAGCCGCTGGGCCTGTCGATCGACTGGACCCGCGAATTCGCCACCTGTGACCCGGAATATTACGGCCAGCAGCAGGCGCTGTTCCTCGACATGCTCGAAGCCGGGCTGGTCTATCGCAAGAACGCCGTGGTCAACTGGGACCCGGTCGACATGACCGTGCTGGCCAATGAACAGGTGATCGACGGCAAGGGCTGGCGCTCGGGCGCCGATGTCGAACGCCGCGAGCTGACGCAATGGTTCTTCAACATCTCGTCCATGGCCGGGGAATTGCTCGATGCCATCGACGGGCTGGACAGCTGGCCGGCCAAGGTCAAGCTGATGCAGCAGAACTGGATCGGCAAGTCGCGCGGCCTGCAATTTGCCTTCACCCGCACCGACGGCGGCGAGATCGAGGTTTACACCACCCGGCCCGACACGCTGATGGGCGCGTCCTTCGTCGGCATCTCGCCCGATCACCCGATTGCCAAGGACCTTGAGGCCCGGAACCCCCAGGTTGCCGAATTCGTGGCCCAATGCCGCAAGGGCGGCACGACCGAGGAAGCCATCGAAAAGGCCGAGAAGCTGGGCTTTGACACCGGGATCAAGGTGAAACACCCGCTGAACCCCGATTGGGAACTGCCGGTCTGGATCGCCAATTTCATCCTGATGGATTACGGCACCGGGGCGATCTTCGGCTGCCCGGCGCACGATCAGCGCGACCTCGATTTCTGCCGCAAGTACGGCCTGCCCGTCACCGACACGTTCTTTGCGCTCGACGATGCAACGCCCGTCGACACCGAGGCATTCGTGCCGGCCAAGACCGAAAAGGTGAAATGGGTCGACCATTTCGCCGGGCTCGACGTGGCCACCGGGCAGGAGGCCATCGACACCACGATCGATTACCTCGAAGCCAGGGGCCTCGGCACCGGGGTCGAGAAATTCCGCCTGCGCGACTGGGGCCTGTCGCGCCAGCGCTACTGGGGCTGCCCGATCCCGGTCGTGCATTGTGCCGATTGCGGCGTGGTGCCCGAGAACAAGGAAAACCTGCCGGTCGAGCTGCCCTATGACGATGGCAACGGCAAGGCGATCGATTTCTCGATCCCCGGCAACCCGCTGGACCGCCATCCCCGCTGGCGCGACGTGGCCTGCCCGAAATGCGGCAAGCCGGCGCAGCGCGAGACCGACACGATGGACACCTTCGTCGACAGCTCGTGGTATTACGCCCGCTTCACCGCGCCGCGCGCCACGACGCCGACGGTCATGGAAGACGCGGATTACTGGATGAATGTCGACCAGTATATCGGCGGCATCGAACACGCGATCCTGCACCTGCTCTATTCGCGCTTCTTCGCCCGGGCGATGAACGTCACCGGCCACCTGCCCGACAGCGCGCGCGAGCCCTTCGACGCGCTGTTCACCCAGGGCATGGTGACCCATGCGATCTACCAGAGCCCCGGCGCCAACGGCCGGCCGGTCTATCACTATCCCGAAGAGATCGACCTGAAGGACGGCAAGGCCTTCCTCAGGGAGACCGGCGCCGAGGTCGAGGTCATCCCCTCGGCCAAGATGTCCAAGTCGAAGAACAACGTGGTCGACCCGCTGTCGATCATCGCTGATTTCGGGGCCGACACGGCGCGCTGGTTCGTGCTGTCCGACAGCCCGCCGGAACGCGATGTCGAATGGACCGCCGCCGGGGCCGAGGCCGCCGCGCGGCACCTGGGCCGGGTCTGGGCGCTGTCGGTCAAGATCTCCGAGATGGGCTCGGCCGAGCCTGGCGAGGAGGACGACGCGCTGATCCGGGCGACCCACAAGGCCATCTTCGACGTGACCCAGGGCATCGAAAGCTTCGGCTTCAACGCCGCGATCGCCAAGCTTTACGCCTTTACCAACCTGGTCTCGAAATCGAAGGCCGGGAAAGAGGCCCAGGGCCTGGCCATCCGCACCCTGGCCCAGCTCATGGCCCCGATGACCCCCCACCTGGCCGAAGCCATCTGGGAGGCCCAGGGCGGCGAGGGCATGGTGACCACCGCGCCCTGGCCGGTGGCCGACGAGCAATACCTGGTCGAGGACACGGTCACCCTTCCGGTGCAGGTCAACGGCAAGCGCCGGGCGGAAATCTCGGTGCCCAAGGATGCCGACAAGGCCGCGGTCGAGGCCATGGCCCTGGCCGAGGACGCCGTTCAGAAGGCGCTCGACGGGGGCACCCCCAAGAAGGTCATCGTCGTGCCGGGCCGGATCGTGAATGTGGTGGTCTGATCGCAGAAGCCTGCTGCTGGCCCTGCCGCTCCTGGCGGCGGGCTGCGGCTTTACCCCGGTCTACGGGCCGGACGGCATCGGCTCGGCCCTGCAGAACCGCGTTCTGGCCACCGAGCCCGACAGCGAGGAAGATTACCTGCTGGTCCGCCGGATCGAGGACAAGATCGGCCGGCCGACCAACCCGGCCTATGACCTGGCCTACACGATCACCACGGTCGAATCGGGCCAGGCCGTGACGGCCTCGGGCGATATCACGCGCTACAACCTGATCGGCCGGGTGCGCTACAAGATGTCCCGCCGGACCGATGGCGCGATCATGGCCGAAGGCCGGATCAGCAATTTCGCCAGCTACTCGGCCTCGGGTTCGACCGTCGACACCCTGTCGGCTGAACGCGACGCCGTGCGCCGGCTGATGGTCATCCTGGCCGACCAGCTGGTGGCCGAGCTTTACACTGCCGTCGACATCGACGCCCCGCTGCGCCCGGCCGATCCCGAGGCCGACGGCGCCCTGCCCCCCGACCCGCTGGGCGGCCAGGGCTCATGAAGCTCTCCGCCCGCGATGCCGATGCCTTCCTGGCCCGGCCCGAGGCGGATCGCTCGGGCCTGCTGATCTATGGCCAGGACGGCATGCGCGTGGCGCTCAAGCGCCAGCAGGTGCTCAAGGCCCTGCTGGGGGCCAATGCCGAAGAGGAAATGCGCCTGGCCCGGCTGCCCGGGGCCGATCTGCGCAAGGATCCGGCCCAGCTGCTCGACGCGGTCAAGGCCACCGGGTTCTTTCCCGGCCCGCGGGCGGTCTTTGTCGAAGAGGCCCCCGATGCGGCCCATGCCGCCGTGGCCGCCGCGCTGGACGACTGGGCCCCGGGGGATGCCTTTGTGCTGGTCACGGCCGGGGCGCTGAAACCGGCATCCAAGCTGCGCAAGCTCTTCGAAGGCCATCGCCGGGCCGTGGTCGCGGCGATCTACGACAACCCGCCGACCCGGGCCGAGATCGAGCGCGTGCTGGGCGAGGCCGGGCTGCGCGACATTCCCGGCGACAGCGCCGGGGCGCTGACCGCCCTGGCCCAGGAGCTGAGCCCCGGCGATTTCGCCCAGACCGTCGACAAGATCGCGCTCTACAAGCGCGGCGATGCCGCTCCGCTGTCGATCGACGATATCGAGGCCTGCGCCCCGCGCTCGACCGAAGCCGGCACCGACACGCTGATCGAGGTCGTGGCCACCGGCCGGGGCGCCGAGATCGGGCCGCTGGTACGCCGGCTGCAGGGCCAGGGCGTCAATGCCGTGGCCATCGTCATCGCCGCGATGCGCCATTTCCGCCTGCTCTATGCCGCGGCCGCCGATCCCGGCGGGCCGGCCGCCGGCGTCGGCCGCCTGCGCCCGCCACTCTACGGCCCGCGCCGCGACAAGGTCGTGCGCCAGGCCCAGGCCTGGGGGCCCGACCGGCTGCAGACCGCGCTGACCCTGCTGACCGACACCGACCTGGCCCTGCGCTCGGCCGGCCAGACCGCCCCGGCCATGGCCCTGGTCGAACGGGCGCTGATCCGGCTCGCCATGCTGTCGCGGGCCGGCTAGCCTGCGCCCGGGGGCGGCCCACCAGAGGCGCCGCCGGGAACAGGGAGTTCGGCATGTACAAGCTTTACGGCCAGGTAGCCTCGCGCGCGTTCCGCGTGATGTGGGCGCTGGAGGAAATGGGCCTCGATTACGATCTGGTGGATGCTGGGCCGCAAAGCCCCGGGGTCCGGGCGGTATCGTCGCTGGGCAAGATCCCGGCGCTGGAGGTCGACGGCACGGTGCTGACCGATTCGGTGGCCATCATGACCTTCCTGGCCGATCGCCACGGCCGGCTGACCTTTCCCGCCGGCAGCCTCGAACGCGGCCGCCAGGACGGCTATACCGAGCGGGTGAACGACGAATGCGACGCGCTGCTGTGGACCGCCGCGCGCTACGGGCGCATCCTGCCCGAAGAGCGCCGGGTGCCCGAGATCGTCGCGCCACTGAAATGGGAATTCGGGCATAACCTGAACCGGCTGGCCGGCGAGATGCAGGGCCCCTTCCTGATGGGCGAGACCTTTACCATCGCCGACATCCTGCTGGGCCATTGCCTGGGCTGGGCCATTGCCGCCGATTTCCCCATCGAGAGCGACAGCCTCAAGGCCTATGGCAAGGCCCTGCGCGCCCGCCCGGCCTATCGCGCGGCCCGCGCCCGGGGGTGATCCGGTGCAAGCGGGGCGCCGCCGGTCAGGCCGGCGCCCCGGCCAGCCAGTCAAGCGCGCCCTGCCCGGCCCATCGCCCGGTGGCCAGGCAGGCCGTCAGCAGGTAGCCGCCCGTCGGCGCTTCCCAATCCAGCATCTCGCCCGCGGCAAAGACCCCGGGCCGGCTGCGCAGCATCAGCCGGTCGTCCAGCGCCGCGCGGGTCAGCCCACCCGCCGTCGAGATCGCCTCGTCGAGCGGGCGCAAGCGGGCGCCTTGCACCGGCAGGGCCTTGATCAGGGCGGCCAGGGCGGCGGGATCCTGGGGCAGCGGCCGGGCGCATTCCATCAGCAGGGCGCGCTTGACCGGGTCCAGGCGCAGCACCTTGCGCAGGTGGTTGGACAGGCTGGCCTTGCCCCGGGGCCGGGCCAGCCGCGCGGCCAGCACGTCGGCCGCCAGGTCCGGGGCAAGGTCGACCACCAGCGGCGCGCCCTCGCGGATGCCCCGGCTGACGGCATAGATGCCCGAGCCTTCCAGCCCGCGCTGCGAAACGATGGCCTCCCCGCGCGAAACATGGTCCCCCGCCCGCCAGGCCACGGCCTTGACCGGCTGGCCGAAGACCGGGGCCATGTGGGCGGACCAGTCGACCGACAGCGCGGCATTGGCGGGCGCAAAGGGCGCGGGGTGCTCATCGGTGAGGATCGTGGCCCAGGCCCCGTCCGAACCCAGCCGTGCCCAGCTGGCCCCGCCCAGGGCCAGGATGGTGACATCGGGGCGGCACCGGGCCGGGCCGTCGGGGGTTTCGAAACCCAGCGCCGGGCCGTCCCAGCCCGTCCAGCGCCAACGCGTGCGGATCTGCACACCGGCCCCGTCCAGCCGGGCCAGCCAGGCGCGCAGCAGGGGCGAGCCCTTCATGGCCCGTGGAAAGACCCGCCCGCTGGTGCCGGTGAACAGCGGCTGGCCCAGACCCTCGGCCCAGGCCATGACGTCACCCGGTCCGAACCCGGCCAGCGCCGGGGCCAGCCAGTCGCCGGCCTCGGCATAGGCATCAAGAAACGGCTCCGGGGCTTCGTCCTTGGTCAGGTTCAGCCCCGACTTGCCGGCCATCAGAAGCTTCCGCCCGACCGAGGGCCGGGAGTCTGCCAGGGTGACGGCCAGCCCGGCACCGGCCAGGACCTCGGCGGCCATCAGCCCGGCGGGGCCGCCGCCGATCACACAGGCTGTCTTGGTCGAAGGGGACATGGCTTGCCTTGGCTGGGGATGACTTCATCTATGGGGGAAAGACCGGCGAGGAAAGGCCCGATGGACGCACCGACCTGCCCGCTTTGCGGCCGCCCGATCCCGGCCGAGGCGAAACAGAGCCTGCATCACCTGGTGCCCCGGCTGAAGGGGGGCAAGGGCGGGCCGGTGGTGCTGCTGCACCACATCTGCCACCTGGAGATCCACGCGACGCTGACCGAAGCCGAGCTGGCGGCGCGTTATCACACGATCGAGGCGCTGCAGGCCCATCCCCGATTGGCAAGGTTCATTGACTGGGTGCGCAAGCGGCCGCCGGGGTTTCATTCGCGCGTGCCGGGCCGGCGGAGGAAGCGGTGAGGGCCGGCCCGGTGGCGGGGACAGGGCCGGATATTTGGGAAGAGAAAGAAGCAGCAGGTCGGCGCGCAATGGTCGGGGCAGCGCGCGGGCGGAGGCCGTGGGAGGCCGGTAGGACAGGGGAGCGCCATACGAGGCAGGCGGCGAGGATCGCGATGGGCGGGCGCCGCAGGAGGCAGCGTGACGGCGGAGGCGGTGGACGGTCGGGAGGCGCGGGAAGCGCAATACGAGGCCCGACGGCGGGGGGGCGCAGTGGGCGGGCGCCGCAGGAGGCGGAGGCTGCGCGGGGGTGAAGGCGGTGAAAGGCCGGGAAGTGCCATACCAGGTTGGACGGCAGGGGGTCTCCGCGGACGGGAGCCGCCGGACGCCGGGGACAGCGCGGCAGGCGCAGCACGATGCGAGACGGCGCCGGGGACAATGGAGGGCCGGAGGGCTCAGGGTGCAGAGGCGAGGGACGCGGCGGGCCCCGGGCAAGAGGGGCTCAGCGGCACATGGCCTTGATCGCGGCGCAGAGGTCGGGATCGGCGGCGATGCTGTCGGCGGCAATCTCGCGGGCATGGTTCAGCAGGGCATCGCCCTCGCGGATGCGGTCGACCAGGCCGAAGGACAGGGCCTCGTCGGCGGTGATCTTCTGGCCGCCCATCAGGATCAGCCGGGTGCGGGCCGGGCCGATCAGGGCGGCCATGCGGACCGGGTCCGAGGGCTGGGGCAGGAAGCCCAGCTTCATCACGGGGTAAAAGAACTTTGCCCCCGGCACGGCCAGCCGCAGGTCGCAGGCCAGCACCATGCCCATGGCCCCGCCGGCCAGGGTGCCGTTCAGGGCGGCGATGCTGAGGCAGGGCAAGGCCGCGACCGCCGCAGACAGCCGCTCCCAGACCGGCGAGGTGGCCAGCCCGGCCCGGGCCTCGTCCAGATCGGCCCCGGCCGAAAACACCCGGCCTTCGCCGGTCAGGATCACCGCCCGGGCCCGGCCGGTCGTGCCGGCCTCTTCGATTCGTTCGGCCAGCTCGGTCAGCATGGCCAGGGTCAGCGAATTGGCCTTGTCGGGCCGGGCGATGGTGACGGTCCAGATGCCGTCGGTCCTGTCACAGCGAATCATGGGGCAGCTCCGGGTCGGGGACGGCCCCGCCGGGGGCCCGGGCCAGAATGCGGGGCCGCCGCGCGATTGCAAGACCCTGCCGGCCCGCCCCGGCCACCGGCGCCTTTCCACCGGTTGCGCGGCCCGGTCGCCCGCCCTGTCGCGCGATTGTGCCACCCGCGCCCCATCCTGCCCCCCGGGCGGGCCCCGCGGGCGTGCCGGGGCGGTTGACGGCGCCGGCCGGACGGCAGAGCATGCGCGCCAAAAGGCGAAAGGATCCTTTTCAGATGAGACATTTCCGAACCACCTGCGCCGTTTCCGCGCTGATCGCCGCCCTGGCCCAGGGTGCCGCCGCCGATGTCACCGCCGAAGAGGCCTGGGGCTCGCTGCGCGACATCCTGGCCGGCTCGGGCTATGACGGGGCGGCCACCGAGACCCGCGAGGGCGACGCGCTGGTCGTGTCCGACACGGTCTTTACCATGACCGTGCCCGAGACCGGCGGCAGCACGGCCATCGATTTCGGCACGCTGCGCTTCGTCGAACAGGGCGATGGCACCGTGCGGGTCGAGATGCCCGATGTCATGCCCGTCACCTCGTCCTTCACCGACCCCGAGACCGGCACGCCGATGACCGTTGTCGTCGACATCATCCAGGCCGCGCCCAGCCTGGTCATGTCGGGCGATGCCGATGCCATCACCCAGGCCTATGCCGCCGACACGGTCGACGTGGCGCTGAAATCGATCGACACGCCGGGCGACGAGATCCCGGCCGATGCCATCCGCATGGCCATGAGCTTTGCCGGCCTGACCTCGACCACCACGCTGGGCCCGGGCGAGCTGCGGCCGATGGACATGACGGCCAGCGTCGACAGCGCCAGCTTCGACATGGCCTTCGAAGTGCCCGGCCAGGGCAAGGGCGCGGCATCGGGCGAGATGGCCGGGCTGACCTTCGAGGGCGAGGGCATGATGCCGACGTCGAGCAGCGGCGGCGATCTTTATGCCATGATGCAGGCGGGGTACGAATTTGCCGGCACCTTTGCCCATGATGCGGCCGCGCTGACCCTGTCGGGCGAGGAAGACGGCCAGGCCTTCACCGCCGAGCTGACCTCGGCCGAGGGCACGATCGACATGGCCATGACCGGCGATGCCCTGAGCTACAACCTGGTCCATGCCGCGTCGACGGTCACGGCCATGGTCGCCCAGCTGCCCTTCCCGCTGACCATCGAGGCCGAAGGCCTGAAGGCCGGGCTGACCCTGCCGCTGTCCGAAGGGCCCGAGCCCAAGGATTTCGCGCTGATGGTCAACCTGGACGATTTCGAGATGTCGGACATGATCTGGATGATGTTCGACCCGCAATCCATCCTGCCGCGCGATCCGGCGACGCTGCTGGTCGACCTGGCCGGCAAGGCAACGGTGCTGGCCAACCTGCTGGATCCGGCCGTGGCCACGCAGCTGGAACAGACCGGCGAGGCCCCCGGCCAGCTGGAGGAGCTGGACATCCGGGCGCTGGAACTGGACATGGTCGGCGCGCGGCTGGCGGGCACCGGGTCGTTCACCTTCGACAATGACGACACCGAGACGTTCAACGGCATGCCCCGCCCGGTGGGCGAGCTGAACCTGCAGCTGACGGGCGGCAATGCGCTGGTCGACAAGCTCAGCCAGATGGGGCTGATCGGCCCGCAGGAAGCCGGCAGCGCGCGAATGATGATGGGCCTGCTGGCCGTGCCGGGCACAGAGCCCGACACGCTGAATTCCAAGCTGGAGATCAACGAACAGGGCCATATCTCGGCCAACGGCCAGCGCATCCAGTAAGGCCGCGCCCCGGCTGCCCGCTGCGGCGGGTGGCCCGGGCGTCGCATGGCACGCCCGCTCCGGCGGGGTGTCACCGGGTCGCGTATGGTTGCCCGCTTCGGTGAGGTGCCATGGACCGCATATGGCCTCTCGCCCCGGTGCGTTGTCTCGTTGTCACGTTGTCTCGCATGCCCCCTGCCCCGGTAGGTTGCCACGATGTCTCATCTGGCCCCTGCCCCGGCGGGCTGCCATGGGGGCGCATATGGGCCGCCCACCCCGGCGGATTGCCACGACGTCGCGCATAGCGGGCCCCGCCGCCCGCCACGCTACCGGGCACGAAGGTGGGCGCGATCGGGCCGTGGCGCGCGCGCGGTGCAAGGCACAGGAACGGCGCATCGCCATGTTTCGGCAAGGATTCGGCAAGGACGTGAACGGGCCGGTGCTTGCGGGCCGGGGCCGGACGGGATACCTCCGACATATTCCAGCCCGTGACACAGAGGCACCATGACCCAGGATCTCGCCGCCCTCGCCCATGCCCTTCTGGACGCCGCCCGCAAGGCCGGGGCCGAAGCGGCCGACACCCTGGTCGTCGACGGCCGGTCGGTGTCGATCGACGTGCGCGACGGGGTGCTGGAACAGGCCGAACGCTCGGAAAGCACCGACCTGGGCCTGCGCGTGCTGATCGGCCGCAAGCAGGCCATCGTCTCGGCTTCGGACAGCCGGCCCGAAACCCTGGCCATGATGGCCGAACGGGCCGTGGCCATGGCCCGCGAGGCGCCCGACGACCCCCATGCCGGCCTGGCCGAACCCGGACAGCTGGCCGGCCCAGTCGACATCGCCGCGCTGGAACTGGCCGATCCGGCCGCCGAACCCTCGGCCGAAGCCCTGCGCGACATGGCCCTGGCCGCCGAGGTCGCGGCCCGGGACGTGGCCGGCGTGGCCCAGGTCGACAGCGCCGGCGGGCATTACGGCCGCAGCCGGGTGCACCTGGCCGCGACCAACGGGTTCGACGGCGGGTATGAACGCACGGCCACCTCGGTGTCCTGCGTGGCCATTGCCGGCCAGGGCACGGGGATGGAACGCGATTACGACGGCGACAGCCGGACCTTTGCCGCCGACCTGCGCGCGCCCGGCGAGATCGGGCAATCGGCCGGCGAACGGGCCGTGGCCGCCCTGAACGCCCGCCAGCCCGCCACCGGCACCTACCCGGTGCTCTTCGACGAACGGATCTCGGGCTCGCTGATCGGCCACCTGCTGGCCGCGGCCAATGGCGCGGCGGTGGCCCGCGGGTCGTCCTGGCTGATGGGCCGGCTGGGCGAACAGGTCCTGCCCGAGGCGCTGTCGGTCATCGAGGACCCGCACCGTCCGCGCATCGGCGCCTCGCGGCCCTTTGACGCCGAGGGCCTGGCCACGACGCGCCGGGCGATCATCGACAAGGGCGTGCTGACGGGCTGGACGCTGGACTTGGCCAGCGCGCGCAAGCTGGGCCTGGCATCGACGGCCAATGCCACGCGCGGCACCTCGTCGCCGCCCTCGCCGTCGAACTGGAACATCGCCCTGACCCAGGGCAGCGCCAGCCGGGACGATCTGCTGCGCGACATGGGCACCGGGCTGCTGGTGACCTCGATGATCGGCGCGACGATCAACCCCAACACCGGCGATTACAGCCGGGGGGCCTCGGGCTTCTGGGTGGAAAACGGCGAGATCGCCTATCCGGTCAACGAATGCACCATCGCCGGCAACCTGGCCGACATGCTGCTGCGCCTGCGCCCGGCCAACGACGCCCGCACCCATCTCAGCCGCGTGGTGCCGTCCCTCCTGATCGACGGGATGACCCTTGCCGGCAGCTGACACCGATCTCGCCCTGCTGACCCGCGCCGCCCGGGCGGCCGGCCAGGTGGCCACGGGCTTTACCGGCCCGCTGGCCAAGCGCTGGGACAAGCCCGACGGGGCCGGCCCGGTGACCGAGGCCGACATTGCCGTCAACGAAACCCTGGCCGAGATGCTGCGCCCGGCCAGGCCGGGCTATGGCTGGCTGTCCGAGGAAAGCCCCGACACGGAAGACCGGCTGGGCGCCGACCGGGTGTTCATCATCGACCCGATCGACGGCACGCGCAGCTTCATGGACGGGGCGACGACCTGGGCCCATGCCCTGGCCGTGGCCGAAGCCGGGGTGGTCGTGGCGGCGGTGATCTACCTGCCCATGCGCGACCAGCTCTATTCCGCGGCCGCCGGCCAGGGCGCCTTTGTCAACGGCCGGCCGATCGCGCCGAGCCGGCGCGAGGCGGTCGACGGGGCCTCGGTCCTGGCCGCCCGGCCCGCGCTGGACCCGTCGCTGTGGAAGGACGGCGTGCCCCGGTTCAAGCGCGAATACCGCCCGTCGCTGGCCTATCGCATGGCCGCCGTGGCCGAAGGCCGGTTCGATGCCATGCTGACCCTGCGCGACAGCTGGGAATGGGACGTGGCCGCCGGCGACCTGATCCTGCGCGAAGCCGGGGCGCGGGTGACCGACCGTACCGGCGGGCCGTTGGTGTTCAACAATCCGCAACCGCTGGTCAACGGCGTGCTGGCCGGCGGGGCCTCGGTTCATGCCGGGCTGCTGGCCGGGCTGGCCGGGTCATGATCCGCCCTGGTGCCGCCCTTCTGGCGACCCCGGAGACTGCCCGGATGTTCGGCCCGGTTGCTGCCCGTGTGGCTGGACCGGCGGCTGTCCGCGTGACTGGCCAGGTAGCTGCTCCGGCAAATTCCCATGTGACCGACTGCGTGGCTGCCGGGATGTCCGACCCCGTGACCGGCCCCGCGACTGCACGCATGATCGAACCGGTATCCGTCCGTATGGTCGCCCCCGTGGCAGGCACCAAGTCCGGCCCCGCCGCCGCCCCTGCCCACCGCCCCCGAACCATGACCCGTGATTTCCCCCGTGACGTGGCCCGCGCGCCGGCCCGCGGATTGACCCGCGAACCGGCCCCTGTTCTGCCCGCGACGTCCCCTTTGACCAGTTCCGTGATCTGCATGTGCCCGGCCCCGACCGGACACGCCCTGAGGTAACTTGACCTGCGCGCGGCCATGCCTAGGGTCGCCGCAGCCGCATCGGAAAGGAGCCCACCATGGCCCAACGCCTGCATCTCGTCTTTGGCGGCGAGCTGATCGACCCGTCCAAGACGGCATTCAAGGACGTCGACGACATCCATGTCGTCGGCATCTTCCCCGATTACCAAAGCGCCCGTGACGCCTGGAAGGCCGAGGCCCAGCGGACCGTGGACAACGCCCACATGCGTTACTTCATCGCCCATCTGCACCGGCTGCGCGACGAAGAGGCCGAAGCCTCCTCGACCGAGGAACTCGGCTGACCCCGCCTTGATCCGCCCGCTCAGTCTGACCGCATACCGGGCCCTGTCGGCCCGCAAACCACCGCCCGGCATTGCCGTGGCGGGCCCGCGGCCGGATCGGCCCGTGGTCTGGTTCCACGCGACCACCGACATGCGGGCGGCGGCCCTGCTCGACCTGGCCGACCGGCTGTGCACCCAGCGCGACGACCTGGCCGTGCTGCTGACCTTCGACCGGCGGCACCTGACCGGGCCCCGTCCGGCCCGCCATGACGGCGCGCTCTACGAGATCCCGCTGGACAGCGACCATCCCGGCGCCGCGGCCGAGTTTCTCGACCATTGGCGCCCGGCCGTCGGGCTTTGGGCCGGCGGCCACCTGATGCCCAACCTGCTGTCGGCCGCCCATGCCGCCGACGTGCCGCTGATCCTGACCGATATCGACGAAAGCGGGCTGGGCCGCGAAGTGCTGCCCTGGCTGCCCGATCCCGAGCGCGCGGTGCTGCGGGTCTTCCGCCGGGTCTTTGCCCTGGACACGGCGACCTTCTCGCGCCTGCAGCGCATCGGCCTGCCGACCGAGGCCCTGCAGGTGGCTCCGCCCCTGCAGGACAGCCTGGCGCCCCCGCCCTGTTCCGAGGACGAGCTGACCGAGATCGGCGAGATGCTGGCCGGCCGGCCGGTCTGGTTCGCCGCCGGGCTCTGCGCGTCAGAGGCCGTGGGCCTGCTGAGCGCCCACCGCCACACCGTGCGCCTGTCGCACCGGCTGCTCCTGGTGATCAGCCCGTCGGCCAATTTCGATCCCGCCGCGCTGAAGGCCCTGCTGGACGGGGCCGGGCTGCGCCATGCCGATTGGGAGCCGGGCGATCCGATCGACGAATTTGTCCAGGTGCTGGTCACCCGCGAACCCGACAGCCCGGCCCTGTGGTTCCGCCTGGCCCCGCTCAGCGTCATGGGCGGCACGCTCAGCCCCGACGAAGAGCCGGGCATCCATCCCTTCATCCCCGCGGCGCTGGGATCGGCCGTGCTGCATGGCCATCACACCGGCGCCCAGGGCGAGGCCTATGAACGGCTGGCCCAGGCCGGGGGCACCCAGCTGGTGCGCGGGGCCCAGCACCTGGGCGATGTCGTGCTGCGGCTGATCCAGCCCGAGGAATCGGCGCGCATGGCCCTGGCCGGCTGGGATGTCGTGACCGAAGGCGCCTGGCTGATCGACCGGCTGTCCGAGCTGGTGCAGGATTTCCACGATGCCACCGGGATGCGCGATGCAACCGCCTGAGTTCTGGACCAACGACCCCGCCCGCCCGGGCCTGGCCGCCCGGCTGCTGGCCCCGCTGGGCCGGGCCTATGCCGCGGCCACGGCCCGGCGCATCGCCCGCGGGCCGGGCGCCCGGCTGGGCGTGCCGGTGATCTGCGTGGGCAACCTGAACGTGGGCGGGACGGGCAAGACGCCGACGGTGATCTGGCTGATCGAGGCCCTGGCCGCGCTGCACCTGCGGCCCTTCGTCGTGACCCGGGGCCATGGCGGATCGCTGGCCGGGCCGGTGCGGGTCGATCCCGGGCGGCACAAGGCGGCGGATGTCGGCGACGAGGCGCTGCTGCTGTCGGCCTTTGCCGATGTCATCGTCGCCCGCGACCGGGCCGACGGCGGCCGGATGGCCGAGGCCGAAGGCGCCGGGGTGGTGGTGCTGGACGACGGGTTCCAGAACCCCGGCCTGGCCAAGGACCTGTCGCTGATCGTCGTGGATGCCTTGACCGGCTTCGGCAACGGGCGTTGCCTGCCGGCCGGGCCGCTGCGCGAACCGGTGGCCACGGGCCTGGCCCGGGCCGATGCCGTCCTGTCGATCGGCCCGGACCAGGCGCAGGAGAGCTTTGCCGCCCGCTGGGCGCCCGCGGTCCCCCTGCCCCGGCTGCAAGGCCGGCTGGAGCCCCTGAACACCGGGATGGACTGGTCGACCACGCGGGCGCTGGCCTTTGCCGGGATCGGCCGGCCCGAGAAGTTCTTTGCCACCCTGCGCGGTCTGGGCGCCGAGCTGGTCCGGGCCGAGGCGCTGGACGACCATCAGCCGCTCAGCCCGGCCCTGATGACGCGGCTGGAGACCGAGGCCATGGCCCTGGGCGCCCAGCTGGTGACCACCGAAAAGGATGCCGTCCGCCTGCCGCGCGAGTTCCGGTTCAAGGTCATCACCCTGCCCGTCCGCCTGGCCATCAGCGATGACCGCTGGTTGCGGGACAGGCTGGCCGACCTGGCGCGCGAACCGCGCTAAAGCGCGGTGCCTCCGGCGGGGAATACTTGGAAAGAGAAAGAAGCAGCGGACGGCCCTGCTGCTTCTTTCTCTTCTTAAGTATCCATACGGAACAGCCCCGCACAGGGTGTCACCCGTGGTCAGAACCGCCCGTCGTCTTCGCCCAGTTTCGGCGCCGGGCGGGTGAGCGACAGGTCGGCATCGGAAAACCGGAAGGGTGCGCGCACGCCGGGCACGCCGTCGAGCGAGATCTGCATGCCCCGCGCCACGACCTGGGGATCGGCCATGACCCGGTCCAGCGTGTTGATCGGCCCGGCCGGCACGCCCTGGGCCTCGCAGGCCGACAGAAGGTCGTCCATCGTGCGGCCCGCCGTGGCGCCGTTGAGCCGGGCGATCATCACCCGGCGGTTGGCGATCCGGTCCTTGTTTTCCAGGTAATCGGGGTGTTCGGCCATGTCATCCAGCCCCAGCAGCCGGCACAGGCGCTGGTACTGGGCATCGTTGCCCGTGGCGATGATGATGTGCCCGTCGGCGCAATCGAAGACCTCGTAGGGCGTGAGGTTCATGTGGGCATTGCCCATCCGCCCCGGGGCCACGCCCGTGGTCAGGTAGTTCAGCGCCTGGTTGGCCGTCACCGCCACGGCCACGTCCATCAGGGCCATGTCGACATGCTGGCCCCGGCCCGTGCGCGCGCGCATCTGCAACGCCGCCAGGATGGCCGTCACCGAATAGACCCCGGTGAAGATGTCGGTGATCGCCACGCCGGCCTTCTGCGGCTGGCCCTCGGGCGCGCCGGTGATCGACATCAGCCCCGACATGCCCTGGATGATGAAATCATAGCCCGCCCGGTGGGCATAGGGCCCGTCCTGGCCGAACCCGGTGATCGAGCAATAGACCAGCCCCGGGTTGACCTTGGCCAGCGAGTCGTAATCCAGCCCGTACTTGGCCAGCCCGCCGACCTTGAAATTCTCGATCACCACGTCGGCATCGGCCACCAGCTCGCGCACGCGGGCCTGGCCTTCGGCCGTCGAGAAATCGACGATGACCGACGCCTTGCCCCGGTTGGCTGAATGGTAATAGCTGGCCGCCACCTCGCCGTCGTGCTCCACGAAGGGCGGGCCCCAGCGCCGGGTGTCGTCGCCGCGCGGGGCTTCCAGCTTGATAACTTCGGCGCCCAGGTCCGACAGCGTCTGACCGGCCCAGGGGCCGGCCAAGATACGGGCCATCTCGATGACCTTCAGGCCCTTCAGCGGGGCCTGCTTTGCCTCAGGCATCACTCACCGAGCTTTTCGTCGAAGAGCGCGCTGAAATCGGCATAGGGCTGGTTCGAGACCTTCTCGCCGTCGACGACGAAGCTGGGCGTGCCGGTGACATCGTCGGCCGCCGCGTTTTCCTGGAACCAGGCCACCAGCGTGCGGGCCTTGTCACCGTCCTGCAGGCAGCTTTCCAGGGCCGCATCATCCAGCCCGGCCATGCGCCCGATCTTCTTCAGCTCGCCGACGATGGCCTGGGGCTCGCCCGCGCGCACCCATTCGTCCTGGGTCGAATAGAGCAGGTCGTTGACCCCGAAGAACCGGTCGGACCCGGCGCAGCGGGCGATCATCGAGGCCCAGAGCCCGTAGCGGTCGAAATAGACCTCGCGGTAGATGAACCGCACCTTGCCCGTGTCGATGTAGTTCTTCTTGATTTCCTTGAACGGCCCGGCGTGGAAGGCCGCGCAATGCGGGCAGGTGTAGGACGCGTATTCGATCATGGTGATCGGCGCATCCTCGGCGCCCAGCACCATTTCCCGGATCGTCGAGGTATCGACCTCGGCCGCCTCGGCGGTTTCCTGGGCCATGGCCGCGCCGGGCAGGTAGACGGCCTCGCCGCTGCGCCCCGTGGGCATGGCCAGGAAGGCATAGGACGCGGCCAGCAGCAGGGCCGAGCCCCCGGCGGACAGGAGGGTGCGGATCATCATGGGTCTCTCAACTTCTCGATTTCGTAAGAACGTTCTGGGCAAGCGCCTCGAGCGCATGGCGCAGGCCATCGTCGGCCACGCCGCTGGCGGTTTCGCTGGCTTCGCGGGCGATCACCGGGTCGGGCGGCGGCGGGGCCTTGCGGGGCGCGGGCGCAAAGGAGGCCTGGCCATCGGCAAAGCCCGTCGGGGCGGTCTGGGTGATGCGGATATGCGAAATGGCTTCATAGCCATAGGTGGCATTCACCCGTTCGCGGATCCGGTGTTTCTGCATTTCCAGCATCGGGGCATTGGCCCCCGTGGTCAGGAGCGTCAGCGTGGCGCCGAATTTCTTGCCCTTGTAGCTGATGTCGACGGGCCGGGCGATGGCCGCGATCTCGGGGCCGGCGACCTCTTCCCAATGCACCAGCACGCGCGACACGGCAAAGCCACGGCTTTCGCTGGCCTTGCGGATCCGGCTGGTCAACAGCGATGCGGTCTGCTTGAAACCGTAGGTCGTGGTCTGACGCGGCGCCATGGTGGTTTTGCACTCCTTCCGCCCCATTGTATGCGTTTGACCGTCAGGAACCAGCGGAACCGCCGCAGGAGGGCATAAAACTTGCGTGACGAAAGCTCGAGCATCGGCCAGGGCCTTCTGGACTGGTACGACATCCATGCCCGCGACCTGCCCTGGCGGGTCGGCCCGGCGCAAAGGGCGGCCGGGGTGCGGCCGGATCCCTACCGGGTCTGGCTGTCGGAAATCATGCTGCAACAGACGACCGTGGCCGCCGTGAAGGACTATTTCACGCGGTTCACCCTGCTGTGGCCCGAGGTCGGCGCGCTGGCGGCGGCCGAAGATGCCCGGGTCATGGGGGAATGGGCCGGACTGGGCTATTACGCCCGGGCGCGCAACCTGCTGAAATGTGCCCGGGCCGTGGTGGCCGATCACGGCGGGCGGTTCCCCGACGATCCGGCGGCCCTGCTGGCCCTGCCCGGCATCGGGCCCTACACGGCGGCGGCGATCTCGGCCATTGCCTTCGACCTGCCCGAGGTGGTGATGGACGGCAATGTCGAACGGGTCATGGCCCGGCTCTTCGACATCCACGATCCGCTGCCCGGATCGAAACCGCTGCTCAAGGCCCGGGCGGCCGAGCTGACGCCGCAGGCAAGGCCGGGCGATCACGCCCAGGCCGTGATGGACCTGGGCGCCACGATCTGCACGCCGCGCAGCCCGGCCTGCGGCATCTGCCCGCTGCGCGCCCCCTGCCTGGCCCACGAGCGGGGCACGGCCGATGCGCTGCCGGCGAAGACGCCCAAGAAGGCCAAGCCGGTGCGCCGGGGGTATCTTTACATCGGCCGGCGGGCCGATGGCGCGCTGCTGGTCGAAACCCGACCCGACAAGGGGCTGCTGGGCGGCATGCTGGGCTTTCCCGGTTCGGACTGGACCGAAGCCCCGGCGCCCGCCCCGCCGATCGCCGCCGACTGGCGGCCGCTGGGCGCCGAGGTGCGCCATACCTTCACCCATTTCCACCTGGTGCTGACCGTGCTCTGCGCCGACCTGCCCGCCGGGGCCGCGCCGAACCGGGGCTGGTTCTTCTCGCGGCACGAGTTCCGGCCGTCGGACCTGCCGACGGTCATGCGCAAGGCCTTCGACCTGTACCGCAAGGGGTGATCCGGGCGGGGGCGTTGCGGGCCGAACATCGCGAACCAAGTTCCTCCGGCCTTGTGTCGGGGCCGGGCATGGCGGGCCGGGGTGGGCTCTTGACCCGCAAGCCGTCCCGCGCCGGGTTGGACAGGGTGGGAGGCCCGACATGCCCGGCACCCCCGCCTGCCTGCCGCCGCCGCCCGGTCATCGGTTCAAGGCCCGTCATTTGCGCCCGGCCCCGACGCTCGGCCGCCACACTTGCACCCGGCCCCACCCTTTGCCTGTCGCTCGCCCCCAGCCAACGGCGCTTGCCTGCCGCTCTCCCGACAGTCTCCCGGCCCCATCGCCCCGGTCACAACGCGACGTCCTGTCCCCCTGCCGGGCCGTTTCGCCCCCTTGGTCCCCGGCCCGAAACCGCGTTACACTCCGGCGCAAACCGGAGCCGGCGCATGACCACCCCCCGACAACAGACCGAACCGGACGGCGCCGAGGCCCCTGCCCGGCCGGCCCGCCCCGCCTATCTCGCCCCCGACCGCCTGGCCAGCCTACGCCATGCCGCGCCGTTCTGGGTGTCCTTCCTGCTGCCCCCACTGGCCATCGTCGCCGCGATCCACGGCGGCTGGACCCTGGCCCTGCTGCCGGCCTCGACCTGGTGGCTGTTCTGGGGGCTGGACCTGGCCACCGGCCTGGAAAAGGCCAATGCCGACCCCCAGACCCCCGACGACCAGCTGACGGCCTATCGCCTGATCACCGCGCTCTGGGTGCCCGTGCAATGTGTCACGCTCTTCGCCCTGATCTACTACGCCACCCACAGCGACCACCTGAGCGGAGGCGAAAAGGCCTGGCTGTTCTTCGGCGTGGGCATCCTGACCGGCACCATCGGCATCAATTATTCCCACGAGCTGATGCACCAGTCCAACCGGCTGGAACGCAACCTGGCCGACCTGCTGCTGGCCATGGTGCTCTATTCCCATTTCCGCTCGGAACATCTGCTGGTGCATCACCGCTACGTGGCCACCCCGCGCGATGCCGTCACCGCGCGCTACAACGAAGGCTTCCACCGCTATTTCCCCCGGGTGCTGGCCGAATGCCCGGGCTCGGCCTTTGCCGCCGAACGGGCCATGCTGGCCCGGCGCAAGCTGCCCTGGCACCACCGGTCCAACCCGTACTGGCGCTATGCCGCCCTGCAAGGCGCGATGCTGGCCCTGGCCTTCGGGCTGGGTGGCTGGGCCGGGCTGGGCCTGTTCCTGCTGCAGGCCTTCGTCGCGATCTGGCAGCTGGAACTGGTCAATTACGTCGAACATTACGGGCTGACCCGCCGCCACCTGGGCGACGGGCGCTATGAACATGTCAAACCTCACCATTCCTGGAACTCGGCGCGCAAGGCCTCGAACTGGCTGCTGATCAACCTGCAGCGCCATTCCGATCACCATTACCGGCCAGACCGGCGGTTTCCCCTGTTGCAGACCTATGACGAGGACGAGGCCCCGCAGCTGCCCCATGGCTACCCGGTGATGACCGTCGCGGCGATGATCCCCCCGGTCTGGCGGCGGGTGATGAACCCCCGCGTGCGGGACTGGCGGCGGCGGCATTATCCCGACATCGAGGACTGGAAGCCCTACTACAAGGGCGGCCTGCCCCTGCCCCGCTAGGCCTTCTCGGGCCGGGTCCCGACGATGCGGGGCGGGGTCGACAAGGCGGGGCGGGGTCGACAAGCCCGGACCGATCAAGCGGAGCGGCACCGTTGATTTGCCCGGTGTCACCGCGCCAAGGCAGGGTCGACGGGCCAGGGCGGCATCAACAAACCTGAGCAGGATCGCCAGGCCACGGCAAGGTCGATGCCCAGGAGCGGACCGATGAGCCAGGACCTTGGCGTTGCGCAGGACCGTTGGGACAGGGCGGGGCCGATGGGCAAAGCCGGCGCAACGGACCACGCCACATGCCGCGCGGCCCGACCTCGGCGCGAGATCGGGCCGTGTCCGGCCGGCCAGGACGGCCGGCCAAACGGATCACGTCATCAGATCGGGTAATGCAGCGGGCCGTCCTGCAGGGTGATCCAGCGCAGCTCGGTGAATTCCTCGATGCCCCAGGTCCCGCCGAACCGGCCATAGCCGCTGGCCTTGACCCCGCCAAAGGGCATCTGGGCCTCGTCGTGGACCGTCGGCCCGTTGACATGGCAGATCCCGCTCTCGATGCGCCGGGCCACGTCCAGCGCGGCCATCACGTCACGCCCGAACACCGCCGAAGACAGGCCGAACTCGCTTTCGTTGGCGATCCGCACGGCCTCGTCGACCGATCCGGCCCGGATGATCGCGGCCACCGGGCCAAAGCTCTCCTCGGCATAAAGCCGCATGTCCGGGGTGACGTGATCGAGCGCCGCTGCATTCAGGATCGTGCCGGCACCGCCGCCGCCGATCAGCGTCGCGCCCTTGTCCACCGCATCGGCGATCAGCTCGCGCACCCGGTCGGCCGCCGGCACATTGACCAGCGACCCCAGCGGCGCCGCGCCCTCGCGCGGGTCCCCGGCCGGCAGGCTGGCCACCTTGGCCGCAAAGGCCTCGGCAAAGGCATCGCCCGCCGCGCCGACGGTGATGATCCGCTCGGTCGACATGCAGATCTGGCCCTGGTTCATGTAGGCCCCGAACCCGGCCGCCGCGACGGCTGCGTCGATGTCGGCATCCTCCAGCACGATCATCGGCGCCTTGCCCCCGAGTTCCAGCAGCGCCGGTTTCAGGTAGCGCCCGGCCAGTTCGCCGATCACCTTGCCCACCCGCGTCGAGCCGGTGAAATTCACCCGCCGCACCGCCGGGTTGGCGATCAGCGCCTCGACCAGCGCCGGGGCATCCTCGGGCGCGTTGGAAATGGCGTTCAGCACCCCCTTGGGAAAGCCGCCCTCGGCCACCGCCTCGATGACCAGCGCATGGACCCGCGGGCAGAGCTCGGAGGTCTTCATGACCACCGTGTTGCCGCAGGCCAGCGGCGTGGCGATCGAGCGCACGCCCAGGATGACCGGCGCGTTCCAGGGCGCCATGGCCAGCACGACCCCGGCCGGCTGGCGGGTGGCCATGGCCGTTGTGCCGGGCCGGTTCGACGGCACGATCTCGCCCTTGATCTGGGTGGTTAGCGCGGCGGCCTCGACCAGCATGTCGCCGGCCAGCTTGACGTTGAACCGGGCCCAGGCCTCGGTCGCACCGATCTCGTCCTTCATCGCCGCGACGATGTCGTCGCCCCGGGCGGCCAGGCTGTCGGCCGCGGCCAGCAACCGGGCCCGGCGTTCGCCGGGGCCGGTCCGCGACCATTCGGCAAAGGCCCGGGCAGCGGCATCCACGGCCCGGGTCGCATCCTCGACCGAGGCCGCGGCGGCCTGGGTCACGGCCTCGCCGGTCACCGGGTTCTCCCGGGTGAACCGCCGGTCGCCGCTGGCGGCGACATGGGCACCGTCGATGTAAAGGTTCAGGCTTTCCATGAGGTTGGTCCTTTCATTCCCCGGCCACGGCCGCACCGCCCAGAAAGGCGCGCACGACCGCCGGATCGGTTCGCAAGGTCTCGGCCGGGCCGGATCCGGTGATCCGCCCTGCTTCCAGCAGATAGGCCCGGTCCGCAAGCGCAAGCGTCGCCCGGGCGTTCTGTTCCACGATCAGGATGGTCAGGCCGGTCCGGCGGATACGGGCCAGCGCGGCAAAGACCTCCTGCACGACGATGGGCGCCAGGCCCAGCGAGGGTTCATCCAGCAACAAGAGGCGCGGGGCCGACATCAGCGCCCGGCCGATGGCCACCATCTGCTGTTCGCCCCCCGACATCGTGCCGGCCAGCTGGGCCTGGCGTTCGGCCAGCCGGGGGAACAGGGCCAGCACCTCGGCCCGGCGGGCATCGGCCCCGGCCCTGGCATGGGCCGGGTTGGCCCCCAGCGCCAGGTTGTCGGCCACGCTGAGCCCGGGAAAGATGCCCCGGCCCTCGGGCACCAGGGCAATGCCCCGGCCGACCCGGGCGTGATCGGGCATGTCGAGCAGGTCGGCCCCGTCCAGGCGCACCTGCCCGGCGCGCGGCCGCACCCGCCCGCCGATCGCGCCCAGCAGCGACGATTTCCCGGCCCCGTTGGCGCCCAGGATGGCCACCATCTCGCCCGCGTCGACGCGCAGAGACACCCCGTCCAGCGCCACGTGCTTGCCATAGGCCAGGGTCAGGTCGGAACACTCAAGCATCGGCGGGTTCTCCCAGGTAGGCCGCGATGACGGCCGGATCGGACAGGGCGGCCTCGGTCGGGGCATCGGCGATCAGCCGGCCCGAGTTCATCACCACCGCCCGCGGACACAGCGCCCGGACGGCTTCCATGATGTGTTCGACCATGAGGATGGTGATGCCCGATTGCGCCAGTTCGCGGATCAGCGCGATGCCTTCCAGCAGCTCGGACGGGTTCAGCCCGGCCAGCCATTCGTCGAGCAGCAGCAGCGAGGGTTCGGCCGCCAGCGCCCGGGCCAGTTCCAGCCGTTTCTGGTCGATATAGGTCAGCTCTCCGGCCGTGGCGGTCTCGCGCCCGGCCAGGCCGACACGGTCCAGCGCCTCGCCTGCCACCCGCCGGGCCGCGGCGCCCCAATGGGCATGGGCGCCAAAGACCGCCGGGATCATGACGTTCTCGGTCAGGGTCAGCGAGGGCAGCACGCGCACCAGCTGGAAGGTTCGGGCCACCCCGGCCCGGGCGATCCGGTCCGGGCGCAGGCCGGTCAGCCGGGTGCCGTCCAGCGTGATCCGCCCGTCGCTCGCGGGCAGGGCGCCCGAGACCAGGTTGATCAGCGTGGTCTTGCCCGACCCGTTCGGCCCCAGCAGGCCGACGATCTCGCCCTGCTCCAGCGACAGGCTGACCCCGTCCACGGCCCGAAGCCCGCCAAAGGTCTTTACCGCGCCGTCGATCACCAGAAAGCTCATGCGGTTGTCTCCCTCTTCGTGGCCGGACGGCGCCGGGCCCTGAGCCGGTCGATCCCGGCCAGCACGCCATCGGGCAGCACGAAGACCACCCCGATGAAGAGCAGGCCCAGGAAGATCGGGTAGGTGTCCGGGAAATGTGCCGACAGGAATTCGAAGACCAGGAACAGGGGCACCGCGCCCAGGGCCGGGCCCCACAGCCGGTTTGCCCCGCCCAGCAGGGCCATGATCACGGTCAGGAAGCTGACGGTCGGATTGAAGACGATGGCCGGCTCGACATAGACCCAGCGCGGCGAGGCAATCGCCCCGGCCAGGGTCAGGATGACGGCCGACAGGGCAAAGGCCGCCAGCTTGGTCCGGGCCAGGTGGATGCCCGAATGCGCCGCGACAACCTCGTCATCGCCGACCACGCGCAGGGCCAGGCCCAGCCGCGACCGGTTGATCCAGGCGGTCAGGGCGATGGTCACGGCGGCCAGGGCCAGCATCTGCCAATAGATCCCCCGGGCCGTGACATCGAGAAAGATGTAGCGGCCCAGCGTGCCGGTGACATTGACTTCGTACCAGGTGATCAGCTGGCGGATCAGCTCGGCCAGGCCAAAGGTGAAGATGACGAAATAGACCCCGGCCAGGCGCAGGGTGGCCAGGCCCACGACAAGGGCCAGGGCCCCGCCGATCGCCCCGGCCACGGCCAGCACGGCGCCATAGGGCAGCACCTCGTTCAGCACGGCGACGGTATAGGCCCCGGTGCCGTAGAAGGCGACGGTGGCCAGCGAGATATAGCGCGTATGGCCGGAAAACAGCGCCCAGGCCTGGGCCAGGACCACGTAGGTCACCGCGCCGATCATCAGGCCCAGCCCGTAATCCGACAGGACCGAGGGCAGCAGGGCCAGGACCAGCAGCACGGCCGGCACGATCACGGCGGGCAGGATTGCGGCGGGCCGCGCGGTGGCAGATGGCAGATGGCGCATGTCAGCCCCTCCCGAACAGGCCCTGCGGCCGCCACAGCAGGACGCAGAGAAAGATGGCAAAGGTCGCGGCCAGGGTCAGGCCGGGATCGATGGCCGTGGCCACGAAGGTTTCGACCAGGCCCAGGGCCAGCCCGGCGATCAGCGCGCCGCCGATGTTGCCGACCCCGCCCATGATCACGATGACCAGGGCCTTCATGGTAAAGACCACGCCGCCGGTGGCCGAAAAGGTCTGGTGCATGGCAATCGACGCGCCGCCGACGGCGGCCAGCGCCGTGCCCAGGGCAAAGCCCTGGCGGGCCATGCGATTGACGTCGATGCCGACCAGCGGGGCCGACGCCGGGGTCTGGGCCACGGCGCGCAGGGTCAGGCCCCAGCGGGTGCGGGCCAGCACCAGCACCAGCGCGCCGCCGACAACGACACAGATGGCAAAGGAAATCAGCTTGTTCGCCGCGACCGACACGCCCAGCACGCTGATCCCCCGGTCGAGATACGAGATCGAGGTGAAATTGGCCCCGAAGACAACAAGCAGCACGCCCTGGATCAGGAAGAGCAGGCCGAAGGTCGCCAGGATCGAATCGACTTCCAGCCGCCCGGTCCCGCCGGCCCGGGCCGACCGGGCGACCAGCGGGCGCATCATCACGGCATAAAGCGCCCAGCCCAGGGCATAGCCCGCCGGGGCCACGGCGATCATGCCCAGCAGGGGCGGCAGGCCCAGGCCCTGGAACAGGGCGACCAGGCAGAAGGCCGCGACCAGGGTGAATTCGCCATAGGCCAGGTTCATGATCCGGGCGATGCCGTATTGCAGGGTCAGCCCCAGCGCCAGCAGCGCATAGGTTCCGCCCAGCACCAGGCCAAGGATCAGCGTGGTCAGTATCATGTCAGCAATTCTGTTCTGAGATCGGGAAAGGATGACCCGTATCGCGGGCGCCATCCCAACGCCCGCGACACGCCCGTCACCACTGCGGCTTGGGGATCACCGGCGCCGAGGCGCCGGCTCTGGCGGCCGGGTTGACGGCCCGGAAGTCGCCGCCCTGCCATTGCCCGACCCACCACAGGTCGCGCAGCTGGTTGTCCTGCAGGCGGACCTCGCCGATGATCGTCTGGAAGTGGCCCGACGACAGCTCGGCGGCCAGCGCCGCATGGTCCAGCCCGACCCGTTCCACGGCCTGGGCCAGCATTTCCAGCGAGGCATAGGTGATGGCCGAGGCCCAGCTGTCGGGCGGCGTGCCGATCGCCGCGGTGTGGCGGGCGAAGTAGTCCTGGATGGCCGGGCTGTCGGCATCCACCCCGCCGATGGCCATCACGCCTTCGGCCTTGCCGTCGGCGATCTTGGGAAAGATCGGAAAGGCCCCGCCCACGCCGATGTAGAACACCCCGGGGTTGTAACCCATCGACTGGGCCGTCTTGACCATGCCGAAGCTGCCCGGCGGATAGGAAAAGGCCACGAAACTGTCCGCGCCCGAGCCCTGGGCCTCGGCCAGGATCGCCGCGAAATCCGAGGTGCCCAGCGGGTAGGTCTCGTCGTAGACCAGCTCGAACCCGGCCTCTTCAAAGGCCGGCCGGGCGCCCTTGATCAGGTCGATGCCGAACCCGTCGGCCACCGAGACCACGGCCACCTTGTCGTTGATCGTGCCGGCATCCCGGGCGGCGCTCAGCGTGTCGACCAGCCCGGCGGCGTAATCGTGGCCGCCGCCCAGCATCCAGAAGCTGCGGTCCCAGCGCCGGGCGAAATCGGGGGCCTTGTCGGTCACGGCCGTTACCGCCAGCTGGGGATAGCCGAACCGGGCGAAAAGCGGCGCAACGGCCAGGTTGGCCCCGGTGCCCCAGGGCGGCAGGATCAGGTCGACCTTGTCCTGGCTGGCCAGCCGTTCGACGGCCCGCACCAGGTCTTCGTTGGACGACCGGTTGTCATATTCGACCACCTCGATCATCCGCCGGCTGCCATCGGGCAGGGTCAGCCCGCCGGCGGCGTTCACGTCCTTCACCCACAGCTCGTAATTGGGGATCGTGGTGATGCCCGCGCCGGTGGCATTGGCCCCGGTCCGGGCGACGGCATATCCGATGGTCACGGTGTCCTCGGCCGCCAGCGCCGTGGCGCCGCCAAGGGCGATGGCCGAGCCGAAGACAGCCCGTCTGAGCGCGCCGAAGCGCGAAATCTTGGTCATGATGTCCTCCCTTCGAAGCCCTGTCCGGGCTCCGTGGCAGAGAAGATAGCCGGATCACCGGCGGCCAGAAATGCACTCATGCGGCGAAGAATTGTACTTTTGCTTGAGTTCCTGCGACGTCAGGACCAATCTGGCCGGGCCATGCCCTGTCCGCCGTCCCTGCCCGACCGTCCGACGCCCCCGGGCGATCAGCCCCCGCCCGACCGCACCGCGTCGTCACCCGACCGCCCCGCGTCCCCGACCGGCCGCCCCGCATCGCCGGCTCCGCCCCGGCGGCGGCGGGCCATTCCGCGCGTCCACCGCATCCAGAGCCCGCTGACCCGGGTGGCCTATGCCATCGCCGCCGGCCAGGCCCACCTGGTGCTGGCCCAGGCCGGCCAGCTGCGGTTCGACGACACCGGCGGCGACGGGGCCGAGGACAGCTGGACCGAAGCGCCGCGCCTGCTGTGGCGCCCGGCGGGGGGCCAGGGCGCGCTGACGGCCACCGCCGGCACGCGGGGGGTGATCGTGGCCGTGCCCGAACTGGCGCTGATGCGCGCCTTGCCGGCCACGCCGCTGGGCGGGCAGATGCGCCAGACGCTGGACCGGCCGATGTCCTACCCGCTGGACAAGGCCGAGGCCGGGGCGCGGTTCACCGCCGCCGTGCAGGGGCTCGAAGCCGAAGGGGCAGAGGCCGGGCCGGGCGCCGACGTGGCCATGGCCCATCACCTGGCGCTGCTGCTCCTGCAGCTCTGGCGCCTGGCCCGGGCCGACATGACGGCCCGGGATGTCTCGCCCCAGGGGCTGGCCGAGAGGTTTGTCCAGCTGGCCGGCCAGCACCTGCGCGATCATTGGAAGGTCGGCGATTATGCCGCCCGGCTGGGCGTCAGCCGCGACCGGCTGGGCACGGCCGTGCAGCGCGCGACGGGCCGGTCGCCCCAGCAATACCTGCACCGCCAGATCCTGAACGAGGCCCAGGCCCTGCTGACGACAAGCGGCCTGCCGGTCGGCCAGGTGGCCTTTCGCCTGGGTTTTCAGGACCCGGCCTATTTCTCGCGGATGTTCCTGCGTATGACGGGCGAGACCCCGGCGGCCTATCGCCGGGCCGCCCGGGCCCGGCCACGGTCGGGCGAGGACAGCTATGCCGCCTGGCCCTGACCGACGCGGCCCGGCCAGGTCGGATCAGGCCAGCGCGGCGGTCAGCCCGGTTTCCAGCTTGTCGACCAGCTCCCCGGCCTGGTCCTCGGTCAGGATGAAGGGCGGGGCCAGCAGCACGTGGTCGCCGCGCTGGCCGTCGACGCAGCCGCCCATCGGGTAGCAGATCAGCCCGGCCTCGAAGGCCGCGGCCTTGAGCCGGGCATTGATCTTGCGGGCCGGATCGAAGGGCGCCCGGCTGTCGCGGTCGGCCACCAGTTCGAGCCCCAGGAACAGCCCCCGCCCGCGGATGTCACCGACATGGGGATGCTGCCCGAACCGGTCGGTCAGCATCGCCCGCAGCCCGTCGCCCACCGGGGTGACCCGGTCGGCCAGCCCGTCGTCGACCAGCCGGTCCAGCACCGCGCAGGCCGCGGCGGCGGCGGTCGGGTGGCCCATGTAGGTATGGCCGTGCTGAAAGAACCCGCTGCCCGACTCGATGGCCTCGTGGATGGCCCCGGTGCACATCATCGCCCCGATCGGCTGATAGCCCCCGCCCAGCCCCTTGGCGATGGCCGTGATGTCGGGCGACACGCCTTCGGCCCGGGCGGCGAACAGCGTGCCCGTCCGGCCCATGCCGCACATCACCTCGTCGAGGATCAGCAGGATGCCATGGCGGTCGCACAGCTCGCGGATGCGCCGGAAATAGCCCGGCACCGCCGGCACCGCGCCCAGCGTCGCGCCGACCACCGGCTCTGCCACGAAGGCCATGACCTTGTCCGGCCCCACCCGGGCGATCTCGGCCTCGATCTCGGCGATCAGCCGGTCGCAATAGGCCGCCTCGTCCTCGCCGGCCTCCTGGCCGCGATAGGCGTAACAGGCCGAGACATGCGACACATCCATCAGCAGCGGCGCAAAGGGAGCCCGGCGCCAGGCATTGCCCCCCGTGGCCAGCGCGCCCAGCGTGTTGCCGTGATAGCTTTGCCGCCGGGCGATGATCCGCGTGCGCTCGGGCTGGCCGATCTCGATGTAATATTGCCGGGCCAGCTTCAGCGCCGCTTCCATCGCCTCGGATCCGCCGGACACCAGATAGACCCGGTCCAGCCCCTCGGGCGCAAGGGCCACCAGCCGGTCGGCCAGTTCCTCGGCCTTTTCCGAGGTGAAGAACCCGGTATGGGCAAAGGCCACGCAATCCAGCTGGCCCTTGATCGCCTCGGTCACATGGGGGTCGCCATGGCCCAGGCATGACACCGCCGCCCCGCCGGATCCGTCCAGGTAGGCCTTGCCCGACTTGTCATAAAGATAGGCCCCGGCACCATGGGACACGCAGGGCAGCGCGGCGCGGGAATTGCGGGGAAAGACATGCGACATGGGGGTCTCCGACCGGTCCGCGTAGGCAGTTACGCAGGGTTGCAAATCAGTAATCTTGCTGGTCCACTGCTTTTTCAAGGGTTTCCTTCATCAGAAATCACACACGGGGAGTTCACAATGAAACATCTTGTCATCGGCGCAGTGGCCGCGGCCGGCCTGGCCATCGGCGGCGCGGCTTCGGCCCAGGAATTCATCTCGATCGGCACCGGCGGCGTGACCGGCGTCTATTATCCCACCGGCGGCGCGATCTGCCGCCTGGTCAACAAGTCGCGCAAGGAACACGGCATCCGCTGCGCCGTCGAATCGACGGGCGGATCGGTCTACAACATCAACACGATCAAGGCCGGCGAGCTGGAATTCGGCGTGGCCCAGTCGGACTGGCAGTACCATGCCTACAACGGCACCTCGTCCTTTGCCGACAACCCGTTCCCGGAAATCCGGGCGGTGATGTCCGTCCACCCCGAGCCCTTCACCCTGGTGGTGCGGGCCGACAGCGGGATCGAGGGCTTTGCCGACCTGAAAGGCAAGCGGGTCAACGTGGGCAACCCGGGGTCGGGCCAGCGGGCCACGATGGAAGTGGTGATGGACGCCTTCGGCCTGTCGATGGACGATTTCGCCCTGGCCACCGAATACAAGGGCTCGGAAATGGCCACGCAGCTTTGCGACGGCAACATCGACGCCATGATCTACACGATCGGACACCCGGCCGCGGCCATCAAGGAAGCGACCACCACCTGTGACGCCGTGCTGGTCGACGTGGCCGGCGAGCCGATCGACACGCTGGTCGCCGAGAACCCGTTCTACCGCAAGGCCACCATCCCCGGCGGCATGTACGAAGGCACCGACGAGGACACCCAGACCTTTGGTGTCGGCGCGACCTTCGTGACCTCGGCCGACATCCCCGAGGAAACGGTCTACGTGGTGGCCAAGGCGGTGATGGAAAACATCGACGACTTCCGCCAGCTGCACCCGGCCTTCGCCAATCTCGAACCGTCCGAGATGGTCAAGGACGGCCTGTCGGCCCCGCTGCATCCGGGCGCCGAACGGGCCTACAAGGAACTGGGCCTGATCGACTGATCGACCCTGACGCGCCCGGCCAGCCCGGGCGCGTTTCCCTTTCCGGGCAGGGCAGCCCGGTCCTGATTTTCCGCACGTGGGGGTAGCGACGATGAATGCAGAGGTGGACACGGGCCGCTCGGCCGATGACATGGTGGCCGAGGCCGATACCGGGGCGCGCAACCCATCGGCGGCCTGGCAGGCCAGGCTGATCATCGGCACCTGCATCGCCTGGTCGCTGTTCCAGCTCTACATCGCGTCGAAACTGCCGGGCATCGTGGCCCAGACCACGGGCATGAGCATCTTCGCCAACATCGTGGCCCAGGCCCGCTACGTGCACCTGGCCTTTGCCCTGATGCTGGCCACCCTGGCCTTTCCCCTGACCAAGTCCGCCCCCCGCGACCGCATCCCGCTATATGACTGGGTGCTGCTGGTGCTCGGCGTGTCGGCCTGTCTCTACCTCGTTGTCTTCCGCTTCGAGATCGCCGGCCGCCCGGGCCTGTGGAGCCCGTCGGACATCGTCATGTCCTCGATCGGCATGATCGTGCTGCTGATCTCGGTCTACCGCTCGCTCGGCCTGCCGCTGGTCATCATCGCCAGCTGCTTCATCGCATTCGCCTTCTTCGGGGGCTATTCCGAATGGGCGCGAAACATCACCAATTACGGCGGCGCGTCGCTGTCCAAGGCCCTGGGCCATTACTGGATGCAGACCGAAGGCGTCTTTGGCGTGGCGCTTGGCGTGTCGACCACGATGATCTTCCTCTTCGTGCTCTTCGGCGCGATCCTCGACCGCGCGGGCGGGGGCAACTGGTTCATCAAGGTGGCCGTGGCCCTGCTGGGCGCCCTGCGCGGCGGGCCGGCCAAGGCCTCCGTGCTCAGCTCGATGATGACCGGCATGATTTCCGGCTCGTCCATCGCCAACACCGTGACCACCGGCACCTTCACCATCCCGCTGATGAAGCGCATCGGCTTTCCGGCCGAAAAGGCCGGCGCGGTCGAGGTGGCGTCTTCGACCAATGGCCAGCTGACCCCGCCCGTCATGGGCGCCGCGGCCTTCCTGATGGTCGAATATGTCAACATTCCCTACATCGACGTGGTCAAGCACGCCTTCCTGCCGGCGGTGATCAGCTACATCGCCCTGCTCTACATCGTGCATCTCGAAAGCCTGAAAATGGGGCTGAAGGGCCTGGACAAGCCGGGCCGCAAGATCGGCATCCTGATGATCCTGATCCTGTTCCTGTCGGGTTTCCTGTTCCTCGCCGTCTGCACCTTTGTCATGGTCGGCATCCGCGCCGTGCTGGACCCGGTGATGGGTGAAAGCGTCTATGCCTCGGTCGCCGTGGTTGCCGCGCTTTACGTCCTGCTGCTGTGGGTCGCCGCGCGCTATCCCGACATCGAGATGGACGATCCCAACGCCCCGGTGCCCGCCGCCCCGCGGCTGACGCCGACGCTGATCGGCGGCGCCTATTACGCCCTGCCGATCTTCATCCTGATCTGGAACCTGATGGTGCGCACCGACAACCTCGAACGGCTGTCGCCCGCGCTGTCGGCCTTCTGGGCCACGATCTTCATGATCATCATCGCCGTGACCCACCGGCCCATCAAGGCCCTGTTCCGGGGCCAGGGCCCGCTGGCCGAGGCCATTGCCGGCTGGCGCGATTTCGTCCAGGGCCTGATCCTGGGCGCGCGCAACATGATCGGCATCGGCGTGGCCACCGGGGCGGCCGGCATCATCGTGGGCACGATCTCGCTGACCGGCGCGCACCAGGTCATCGGCCAGGTCATCGAGGTCATCTCGGGCGGCAACCTGATGATCCTGCTGCTGCTCGTGGCCGTGCTGTCTCTGATCCTCGGGATGGGCCTGCCGACCACGGCCAATTACATCGTGGTCTCGTCGCTGATGGCCCCGGTGATCATCTCGGTCGGGGCCCAGGCCGGGCTGATCGTGCCGCTGATCGCCGTGCACATGTTCGTCTTCTACTTCGGCATTCTCGCCGATGACACGCCGCCCGTCGGCCTGGCCGCCTATGCCGCCGCGGCGATCTCGCGCGGGGATCCGATCAAGACCGGGATCCAGGGCTTTGCCTACGACATCCGCACCGCCCTGCTGCCCTTCCTGTTCATCTTCAACACCGACCTGCTGCTGATCGACGTCGGGCTGGTCAAGGCCGTCTTTGTCTTTGTCATCGCCCTGATCGCCATGCTGCTCTTCGCCGCCGCGACCCAGGGCTATTTCATTGCCAAGTCGAAACCCTGGGAAAGCGCCATCCTGCTGGTCATCGCCCTGGTCCTGTTCCGGCCCGGCCTGATCCTGGACCAGGTCAGCGACAAGTACACCATGGCCCAGGGCCCGGCCGCGCTGGAACTGATGGCCACGGCCGAGGATGCCGAGCCGATCCGCGTGACGATCACCGGCCCCGATTTCGACACCGGCGAGCTGCGCCCGATCACCATCGTCGTGCCCGCCCTGAACGGCGACGCCGAGACGGCGCTGAGCGACCAGGGCCTGACGGTGATGGAAGACGACGGCCAGCTGCTGCTCGAAGAGCCCTTCCCCGGCACCCCGCATTTCGAGACCCTGGGCACCGACTACGATTACTACGGCGACCTGCCCGTGATCGTCACGGCCGTCGAGATCGAGAACGAGCGCATGCCCAAGGAGATCTTCTTCATCCCCGCCCTGCTGCTTCTGGCGGGCGTGGTCATGATCCAGCGGCCCCGCGCCACGCAACCCGCCTTCTGAGGAGGAAAGACCGATGTTTGCCAGGATCCTGCTCGCCATCGACCTCAATGAAACGCCGGGATCGGCCCGCGCGGCGCAGGCGGCGCTGGGGCTGGCGGCCCAGGGCGGCGGCACGGTCGACGTGGTCAATGTCGTGCCCGACAGCGGCATGGCCATCGTCGGCGCGGCACTTGGCCCGGGCCATGACGCGCGCATCCTCGACGAGGCCCGCAAGGCCCTGGAAGCCTTCGCCGCCGCGCATCTGCCCGGCCTGCCGGCCACGGCCTGCCACGTGGTCCAGGGCACGATCTATGACCGGATCATCGCCACGGCCGACCGGATCGGGGCCGATGCCATCGTCGTCGGCTCGCACCGGCCCGAATTCAAGGATTACCTCGTCGGCCCGAACGCCGCCCGCGTCGTGCGCCACGCCGCGCAATCGGTTCTGGTCGTCCGCTAGCCTTCCACCGGCGCCAGATTTTTCGTAGGAAAAATCTCGGCCAGGCCCGGCGGTGTGCGCGGGCCCCAGCAGGCGGGACAGGCGATGACCCTTGGACAGGACGGTGGCGGCGGCAATGGCGGGCTGGGGCGGGTGCTCTGGTTCTGCCTCGGCGCGCTCAGCCTGGCGCTCGGGGCGATCGGCGCGCTGCTGCCCGTCCTGCCCACCACGCCCTTCGTCATCCTGTCGGCCTTTGCCTTCGGCAAGAGCTCGCCCCGGGTCGAAGCCTGGCTGACCGGCCACCGCACCTTTGGCCCGATGATCGCCGACTGGCGCGCCCATGGCGCCATCGCCCCGCGCCACAAGCGCCTGGCCTGCGCCATGATGGCCGCGGCCTTCCTGCTCAGCCTGGCCCTGGGCGTGCCAACCCGCGTGCTGGCCATCCAGGCGATCTGCCTGGCCGGGGCGGCCACCTACGTGCTGACCCGCCCCTCCGGCCCGCGCTGATCCTACCCGCGTTGATCCGGCCCCTGCTAACCCGGCCTAGAGCGTGTCCAGGTAGGCCCGCGTCGCGGTCTGGACATGGCGGAACCGGTCCCCGCCCAGGTGCTTGCCGCCGTACCAGCGCGTGACGATGACCACGTGGCCGACGAGCCCTTCGCGTTCGAGCATGCGCAGGATGACATTGCCCGCCCCGCTCTCGCCGTCATCGTTCTTGACCGGCCCGGCCTCGGTCAGCAGGCCCCAGGAATGATGCGTGGCCTTGGCGAATTTCTTGCGTTTCTTGAGCGTGGCGACCATGGCCCGGGCCTCGGCCTCCGAGGCACAGGGCCCGCCGGTCACGGCATATTTCGAGCCCCGGTCGGACAGGATGTTGTCGAGCGTCTGCATGGGGCCATCGGTGTAACGCGGCCGGGCGGATGTGCAAGGTCAAAGGCCGGGCCCCGCGGTCCCGATGATCAGCCCTCGTCTTCGAAATAGGGCCCGTGCTTTTCGCGGATATGGGACACGAAGGTCAGGATGCGGCCCAGGTGCTTGCGCACCCAGGCATCGGTCTGCGCGGCATCGCCGGCTTCGATCGCGTCAAGGATATGGACATGTTCGTCAAGGGCCAGCTGACCATCCTGCGACAGCGACAGGAAGCGCACGCGGTCCATGTGGGCCTTCTGTTCGCGGATCAGGGTCCAGGCATGGCCATGGCCGGCAATCTCGCAGATCCGCCGATGAAAGGCATCGTCAAGATCGTGGAACTCGGCCCGGGCATCGCGGCTGACCGCCGCCTGCTGGGCCTCGAGCAGGGCGCGCAGCTCGGCCATCTGCTCGGCCGTGACAAGATCCAGCGCCAGGCGGAAACAGGCGGTTTCCAGCGCCGTGCGCACGAAGGCCGCATCGCGCACCGCCCGTTCCGAGATCTTGGTCACCCGGGTCGCGCGCTGCGGGCGGATCGCCAGGAAGCCCAGCTTGGACAGGCGGAAGAAGGCATCGCGCACGGGCTGGCGCGACACGTCGAACCGCCCGGCCACCTCGACCTCGGAAATCTTGGCCCCCGGCGGCAGGTCCAGCGAAACGATGGCCCGGTAGACCGCGTCGAACACCTGGTCGGTGGCCGAGGCCTGCGGCGTGGGGGCAGAGAGGATCAGATCGGTCATGGCTCGTGGTCTTAGCGGGGCGGGCGGCAAAGGTCTTGATCCATCTTTAGGCCGAAAGGGGTTTTGACACAACTGCCAGACTAGCATATTAGCATATTCCAAGACACGATTCTGGGTACGACCAATGCCGCTGACCGATCCCGACCGCCTGTTTCCCGCCGACCCCGGCACCCGCAGCCTGGCCCGGGAGCTGTACGAAGGGGTGGCCGATCTGCCGATCATCTCGCCCCACGGCCATTGCGACCCGCGCTGGTTCGCCGAGAACGCGCGCTTTCCCAACCCGGCCGAATTGTTCGTGATCCCCGACCATTACGTCTTTCGCATGCTGGTCAGCCAGGGCGTGGCCCTGACCGACCTGGGCGTGCCGCGCGTCGATGGCGGGGCGACCGAAACCGACCCGCGCAAGATCTGGCGGCTGTTCGCCGACAACTACCATCTGTTCCGGGCCACGCCCTCGGGCATGTGGCTGGACCATTCGTTCGAACACGTCTTCGGGCTGGACGAGCGGCTGGGCCCGGACACGGCCGATGCCTATTACGACCATATCGACGCCTGCCTGGCCGGTGACGATTTCCGCCCGCGCGCCCTGTTCGAACGGTTCAACATCGAGGCCCTGGCCACGACCGAAGGGGCCCTGGACGACCTGAAATGGCACCGCATGATCCGCGAGAGCGGCTGGACGGGCCGCGTGATCACGACCTATCGGCCCGACGCCGTGGTCGACCCCGAGTTCGAAGGCTTTTCCGACAATGTCGCCCAATTCGGCGCGCTGACGGGCGAGGACACGACGACCTGGGCGGGCTACCTGGCCGCGCACCGGGCACGCCGGGCGTTTTTCATCGAACACGGGGCCACCGCCTCGGACCATGGCCACCCGACGGCCCGGACCGAGGACATGCCCCAGGCCCAAGCTGCCGAGCTGTTCCAGAAGGCCCTGAAGGGCATGTGTTCGCCCGACGAGGCCGACGCCTTCCGCGGCCAGATGCTGACCGAGATGGCGCGGATGAGCCTCGACGACGGGCTGACCCTGCAGATCCACGCCGGGGCCCGGCGCAACCATTCGGCCCAGGTCTTCGCGAAACACGGCCGCGACAAGGGTTTCGACATTCCCGGGCGCACCGACTGGGTCGGCGCGCTGAAACCGATGCTGGACGCGGTGGGCATGGAACCGGACCTGCGGGTCATCCTCTTCACGCTGGACGAAACCGTCTACGGACGCGAGCTGGCGCCGATGGCCGGGGCCTATCCCTGCCTGACGCTGGGCCCGCCCTGGTGGTTCTTCGACAGCCACGAAGGCATCCGCCGCTTCCGCGAGGCCACCACCGAGACCTGCGGTTTCTACAACACGGCCGGGTTCAACGACGACACCCGCGCCTTCTGCTCGATCCCCGCCCGCCACGACGTGGCCCGGCGGTCGGATTGTTCCTATCTCGCCACGCTTGTCGCCACGGGGCGGCTGAGCCTGGCAGATGCTCACGAGGTTTCAGCCGACCTCACAACCAACCTGGCCAGAAAGGCCTACCGGCTCTGAAGGGGAGCCATTTCTTAGGGAGGAATACATGACTTACGCGAAATCCATCGGCGCGGCCCTTCTGGCCAGCGTCGCCATGGCCTCTGCCGCCACGGCCTGCGAGATCACCCTGCGGTCGTCCGACACCCATCCCGACGGCTATCCGACCGTCGAGGCCGTCAAGGCCATGGGCGAGATGCTGTCGGACAAGACCGACGGGCGGATCTGTGTCGAGGTCTTTCACTCGGCCCAGCTGGGCGAAGAAAAGGACACGATCGAACAGACCCAGTTCGGCGTGATCGACCTGAACCGGGTGTCCATGGGCCCGTTCAACAACATCATCCCCGAAACCCAGGTGCCCTCGCTGCCCTATATCTTCCGGTCGACCGACCACATGCACAACGTGCTGGACGGCGAGATCGGCGGCGACATCCTGGCGGCGTTTGCCGATCACGACCTGATCGGGCTGACCTATTACGACGCCGGCTCGCGCAGTTTCTACAACAGCCAGAAACCCATCACCACGCTCGAAGACCTGTCGGGCATGAAGTTCCGCGTGATGCAATCGGATCTCTTCGTCGACATGGTCGGTGCGCTTGGCGCCAATGCCACGCCGATGCCCTACGGCGAGGTCTATTCCTCGATCCAGACCGGGGTGATCGACGGGGCCGAGAACAACTGGCCGTCCTATGAAAGCTCGGGCCATTTCGAGGTGGCCGGCTATTACACGCTGGACCAGCACCTGATGGTGCCCGAGGTCCTGGTGATGTCGAAAACCGCCTGGGACAAGCTGTCGGCCGAAGACCAGGCGGCAGTGATGGAAGCGGCCAAGGCCTCGACCGAGGTGCAGCGCCAGCTCTGGGCCGAACGCGAAGCCGCCTCGGAAGAAAAGGTGCGCGCGGCGGGCAGCGAGATCATCACCGAGATCGACAAGGGCCCGTTCATGGACGCGATGAAGCCGGTCTACGAGAAATACGTGACCGACGAGAGCCTGAAGGACCTCGTGGCCCGCATCCAGGCCACCGAGTAAGCCCCGCGTGACGTCCGGCCCGGCGGTCCATGGCGACCTTCGGGCCGGGCCCGCGGCCGATACCCGGCCCGCCCCCGGCGGCGGGCCGGACCGGGCTTTGCCAGGCAAAGCCGGACAGGGGCGGCCCAAGGGCGCCCATCCCCAACAGGAACAGGCGAAAGGACCAGGACGTGCAGGACAACATGGTGTCCATTGCCCGGGCGACGCGGGCGCTGGCGAGGGCCGCGCTGTGGATCGCGGGCACGGGGCTGGTGATCATGACAGTGCTGATCGCCGCGCAGGTCTTCTGGCGCTACGTGCTCAACGACAGCATCATCTGGACCGAACCGGCCTCGGTCATGATCATGGGCTGGTTCATCTTTCTCGGCGCGGCGGTGGGCATCCGCGAAGGCTATCACCTGTCCTTCGACGTGCTGCTCTATTTCCTGCCCGACCGGGTCAAGCTGTGGCTCTATACGATCTCCGACCTGGCCGTGACCGGCTTTGGCGCGGGCATGGTCTGGTTCGGCTGGCAGCTGGCCGAGCGCACGGCGGGCAACACCCTGCCCTCGCTGGGCATCTCGGGCGCCTTCGATTTCGCGCCCATCGTGGGCGGCGGCATCCTCGTCGTGCTCTTTTCGCTTGAACGGGTGACCCGCCGCCTGGCCGGCCTGCCCACCGCGCGCTTCGGCGACGATCCCATCGAGACCTGACATGGAACTCTATATCCTCTTCGGGACCTTCGTGGTCCTCCTGCTGATCGGCACGCCCGTGGCGTTTTGCCTGGGCATCTCCTCCTTCGCCACCATCGCCTACCTGGGCCTGCCGCCCGTCGTGGTGTTCCAGCGGCTCAATTCCGGCGTGTCGGTCTTTGCCCTGATGGCCATTCCGTTCTTCATCTATGCCGGAGACCTCATGGTCCGGGGCGACATTGCCCGGCGGCTGGTCGCCCTTGCGGGGGCCTTTGTCGGCCACCTGCGCGGCGGGCTGGGGCAGGTCAACATCCTGGCCTCGGTCATGTTCGGCGGCGTGTCCGGCTCGGCGGCGGCCGATGCCTCGGCCGTGGGCGGGCTGATGGTGCCGCAGATGAAGGAACGCGGCTACGGCGTGGATTACGCCGTCAACATCACCGTCGTGTCGTCGATCATCGCCCTGATGCTGCCGCCCTCGCACAACATGATCATCTACTCGATCTCGGCGGGCGGGCGGATTTCCATCGCCGACCTGTTCACCGCGGGCATCATCCCGGGCATGCTGCTGGCCGGCTCGCTGATGGTCGCCGCCTGGTTCGTCGCCCGCAAGCGCGGCTACCCGACCGAGCCCTTCCCCGGCCTGGCGATGATGGGCCACCTGTTCGTGTCGGCGGCACCGGGGCTGATCCTGGTGGCCATCATCTTCGGCGGCGTGCGCTCGGGTATCTTCACGGCCTCGGAATCGTCGAACATCGCCGTGGTCTATGCCCTGCTGGTCACCTTCTTCGTCTACCGTTCGCTGTCCTGGCACGATTTCGTCGAGGCCACCTTCGCCGCCGTGCGCACCACGGCCATGGTGCTGATGGTCATCGGCTGCGCCGCGGCCTTCGGCTGGCTGCTGGCCTATACCAAGGTGCCGGCCTCGATGGTCACCATGCTCAAGGGCCTGTCGGAAAACCCGATCGTCATCCTGCTGCTGCTGAACGTCGTCCTGCTGATCCTGGGCACCTTCATGGACATGTCGCCCCTGATCGTCATCACCACGCCGATCTTCCTGCCCGTGGCCCAGGCCTTTGGCGTCGATCCGGTGCATTTCGGGGTCATCCTGATCCTCAACCTCGGCATCGGCCTGTGCACCCCGCCCGTCGGCGCCGTTCTGTTCGTCGGCTGTGCCGTGGGCCGGTTGCCGATCTGGGATGCCGTGCGCTCGATCTGGCCGTTCTACGGCGCGGCCTTCGCCACCCTGATGCTGGTCACCTACATCCCGCAGCTCTCGCTCTGGCTGCCCTCGCTGTTCCGTTAGGAGGTTCCCCAATGGCTTACGTGACATCCTATCCCGAAGTGTCCCCCGATGCCGGCGTGCTGCGCCGGGTGCTGTCGGACAGCCCCGAGCTGATGGTCGTGGCCTTCACCTTTGAACAAGGCGCCCAGGGCGCGCTACATTCCCACCCCCATGTGCAATCCACCTATGTCGATGCCGGCCGCTTCCGGTTCACCATCGCGGGCGAGGCCTTCGAGGTCGGGCCGGGCGACAGCTTTGTCATCCCCTCGGGCGCCGAACACGGCTGCACCTGCCTCGAACCCGGCCGCCTGATCGACACCTTCACCCCCCGACGCGACGATTTCCTGTGAGGACCGACATGACCCTGATCACCGAAACCCGCCACGCCATCGACCCGGCCACCGCCAAGACCCTGGACACAACCGCCCTGCGCGACCATTTCCACGTCGGCGGGCTGTTTGCCCCGGGCGAAATCCGCCTGACCTATTCCCATTACGACCGGCTGATCGTCGGCTCGGCCGCGCCCTCGGGCGCGCCGCTGGTGCTGGACCACGTGGCCGAGACGGGCACCGCATCGGTGCTGGACCGGCGCGAGATGGGCATCCTGAACATCGGCGCGCCCGGCAGCGTGACCGTCGCCGGCGAGACCCACACCCTGGACAAGGGTGACGTGCTCTATGTCGGGCGCGGCGCCGGGGCGCTGGAATTCGGCGGCGAGGGGCTGTTCTACATCCTCTCGGCCCCCGCCCATGCCACCCACCCCACCCGGCTGATCCGCCCGGCCGATGCACGGCGGGTCGAACTCGGCTCGGCCGAGACGTCGAACGAACGGGTCATCATCCAGGTCCTGCACCCCGAGGTCTGCGACACCTGCCAGCTGGTCATGGGATACACGCAGCTGGCCACCGGGTCGGTCTGGAACACCATGCCCGCCCATACCCATGACCGGCGGATGGAGGCCTATCTCTACTTCGACATGGAGGCCGATGCCCGGGTCTTTCACCTGATGGGCGAGCCGTCGGAAACCCGCCACCTGGTGATGGCCAACCGCGAGGTCGTGATCTCGCCGCCCTGGTCGATCCATGCCGGCGCGGGCACCGGGGCCTATACGTTCTGCTGGGCCATGGCCGGCGACAATGTCGATTTCACCGACATGGACATGATCGCCATGGAGGACCTGAAGTGAGCGATCCCTTCCGCATCGACGGCCAGCGCGCGCTGGTCACCGGGGCCAATACGGGCATCGGCCAGGCGGCGGCCATCGGGCTGGCCGAACGCGGCGCCCATGTGCTGGCCGCCGGTCGGTCGTCCTGCGCCGATACCGTGGCCCTGATCGAAGAGGCCGGCGGCAGCGCCGAGGCCTTTGCCATGGACCTGGCCGACCCGGCGACCGGGGCGGCGCGGCTGGCCGAGGCCGGGCCGCTGGACATCCTGGTCAACAACGCGGGCATCATCCGCCGGGCCGATGCCCAGGACTTTGCCGAAGACGACTGGGACGCCGTGCTGGACGTCAACCTCAAGGCCGTCTTCCTGCTGTGCCAGGGCTTTGCGCGCCAGGCGCTTGCCCGGGGCGCGGGCGGGCGGATCGTCAACATCGCCTCGCTGCTGTCGTTCCAGGGCGGCATCCGCGTGCCGGCCTATACCGCGTCGAAACACGGCGTGGCCGGGCTGACCAAGGCGCTGGCCAACGAATGGGCGGGCAAGGGCATCAACGTCAATGCCGTGGCCCCGGGCTATATCGCGACCAACAACACCACCGCCCTGCGCGAAGACCCCGTCCGCGCGGGCGAGATCCTGGGCCGCATCCCGGCCGGGCGCTGGGGCGATCCGGCCGACATCGCCGGAGCGGTGGCCTTCCTTTGCACCCCGGCCTCGGGCTATGTCACCGGGGCGGTCCTGAATGTCGACGGAGGATGGCTTGCCCGCTGAACGTCTTTCCCGGTCCGGCCCCGCGCCGAAACCGGGCATTGTCCACCTTGGCCCCGGGGCGTTCTTCCGGGCCTTCAATGCCGTTTACACCGCCGATGCCATGCAGGCAGACCCGGGCGACTGGGGGATCGTGGCCGTGTCGCTGAAAAGCCCCACGGCGCGTGACCAGATGGTTCCCCAGGGCGGGGCCTATACCTCGGTCACGCTGGGGCCGGATGGCGCCGAGGCGCGGGTGATCGGATCGGTCTGCGACGTGCTGGTCGCGCCCGAGGACCCCGAGGCCGTGTTGCGGGTGATGAGCGCGCCCGAAACCAGGATCGTGTCGCTGACCGTGACCGAAAAGGGCTATGCCCATGAGCCGGCGACGGGCCCGCTGAACATGGATCATCCCGACATTGCCCATGATCTGACGGGCGCCCCGCCCCGCTCGGCCGTGGGGTTCCTGGTCGCCGCGCTCGCCCGTCGCAAGGCGTCCGGTCTCGCCGCCTTCACCGTGCTGACCTGTGACAACCTGCCGTCGAACGGGCCCCTTCTGCGCGGTCTGGTGCTGGATTTCGCCCGTGCCCGCGATGCCGAGCTGGCCGGGTGGATCGCCGACCAGGTGGCCTTTCCGGCCACGATGGTCGACCGGATCACCCCCGCGACCACGCCCGAGGACATCGCCGCGCTGGAAACCGCGCAGGGATGGCATGACCCGGCCTGCGTCCAGCACGAACCCTTCCGCCAATGGGTGATCGAGGACCATTTCCCCACCGGCCGCCCGGCCTGGGACAAGGTCGGCGCGCAGATGGTGCGCTCGGTCGAGGCGCATGAAACGATGAAGCTGCGCTGCCTGAACGGCACCCATTCGACCCTGGCCTACCTGGGCTATCTGGGCGGCTACGAGACCATCGCCGACACCGTGGCCGACCCGGCCTATGCCGCGCTGTGCGACAAGCTGTGGGCCGAGGAAATCGTGCCGACGCTGGAACAGCCCGAGGGCGAGGACCTGGCGGCCTATTGCGCCGCCCTGCTGGACCGCTATCGCAATCCGGCGATCCGCCACCGGACCTGGCAGATCGCCATGGACGGCTCGCAGAAGCTGCCCCAGCGGATCCTGGGCACGCTGGCCGATACCCTGGCCGCCGGGCGGGCCGCGCCGGGGCTGGTCCTGGCCGTGGCCGGATGGATGCGCTATGTCGGGGGCGTGGACGAAACGGGCGCACCGATCGACGTGCGCGACCCGCTGGCCGACCGGCTGAAGGCCGCCTGGGACGGGGCCGACACCCCTGACGACAAGGCCGCCGCCCTGCTGGCCATCCGCGACATCTTTCCCGCAGACCTGGCCGCTGCCCTGCAAACCCCCGTGACACAGGCGCTGACCGCCCTGCTGGACAAGGGCGCCAAGGCCACCGTGACGGAGCTGGTACAATGATCGAAACCTGGCGCTGGTTCGGCCCCTTGGACGATATCGCCCTGCCCGAGATCGCCCAGACCGGGGCCACGGGCATTGTCACCGCCCTGCACGACATTCCCTATGGCGAAATCTGGCCGCGCGAGGCCATCGCCGCGCGCAAGGCCATGATCGAGGCCGCCGGGCTGCACTGGGCCGTGGTCGAAAGCCTGCCCGTGCACGAGGACATCAAGCGCGGGGTGGGCGATCTGGACCGGCTGTTCGCCAATTACCGCCAGTCGCTGGCCAACCTGGCGGCCGAGGGCATCACCACGGTCTGTTACAACTTCATGCCCCTGCTCGACTGGACCCGCACGCGGCTGGACGCACCGCTGCCCACCGGTGGCCATGCCCTGCGGTTTTCCCAGGTCGAGATGGCCGGGTTCGAGTTGCACATGCTGCAGCGCCCCGGGGCCGAGGCGGATTACACGCCCGAGGTCATCGCCGCCGCGCAGGCCTGGGCCGACGGGGCCGACGAGGGTGAACGCCAGCGGCTGCTGACGGCGATCATGTCGGGCCTGCCCGGGGCCTATGATCGTTATGACGTCGCCGGTCTGCGGGCGGCCCTGGCCCCCTGGGCCGGGTTCACGGCGGACGATCTGCGCGCGTCCTTCGCCCGGTTCCTGGCCGAGGTCGTACCCACGGCCGAGGAGGCCGGCATTGGCCTCTGCGTCCATCCCGACGACCCGCCGCGCCCGTTGCTGGGCCTGCCGCGCATCGTGTCGAGCGAGGCGGACATCGCGGCGATCATGGCCATGCAGGACAGCCACGCGAACGGGCTGACGCTGTGTTCGGGATCACTGGGGGCCAACCCGGCCAATGACGTGCCGGCGATTGCCGCGCGCTTCGCGGATCGCATCCATTTCGCCCATCTGCGCAACGTGGCCAAGGAACCCGACGGGTCCTTTCAGGAGGCCGCGCATCTTGAGGGGGACACCGACATGGTGGCCCTTGTCGCGGCACTGCTGGACGAGGACCGCCGGCGGGCGGAGAGCGGCGGGCGGGCGATCCCCTTCCGGCCCGATCACGGCCATGCCCTGCTGGGCGATCTGGGGCGCAAGACCCACCCGGGCTATCCGCTGATCGGTCGGTTGCGCGGGTTGGCGGAACTGCGCGGGGTGATTGCCGGGCTGGGGCATCGGGCCTGACACACCGGGCCAGAGCCATCGGGACGGCCCCTTGCGCCCTAACCCATGCGCCCTGATCCAAGGGCTCTGACACACACCCCCGACACACGGGCGGGCGAGACCCGCCCGACCCGGCCCGCCCCTCGGACACGCCCTCACCTCAGAGCAGCGGTCCAGGCGGCGACATAGCATTGCACCCGTTTGGCCTCGGCGCCTTCGAGCAAGCTCTCACCCTAGATCGGCGGTCCGGGCGGCAACGTAACACCGCACCCGTTCGGCATCGGCGCCTTCGGGCACGCCCTCACCCCAGCGCGGCAGTCCAGGCGGCAACATAGCGTTGCATCCGTTCGGCATCGGCGCCTGCGGGCGGAGCGTCGCGCAGGGCCTCGGCCGGCATCACCCGGTCCGGCCCGGCCAGCAGCGCCGCACCCTGGCTGGTGCCCGTCGCGCCCTTCATGGCCAGCACCTCACCCCCGGTCGCCGCGGCCAGCATCCGCCGGAAACAGCCGTTGCGCGCAAAGGGCCCCTCGACGATGATCGGCCCGTCATGGCCGATCAGCGCCAGGCAGCGGGCGGTGACCAGCGCCAGGTAGAACCCCAGCGCCGCCGCGCGCTGGCCGCCCTGCGGCTCGGACGGCAGCCAGCGGGCCTGCCGCCCGGTGAACGGCCCGGTCTCGGGCACCACGGCCGGCAACAGCATGACATGGCCATCCAGCACGGCATCGATGTCAGCCGCGCCCGGCTCGGGATAGGCCCCGCCCATGATCATGTCGTGCTCGCGCCCGCCCATGAACCGGGCCGAGGGCACCGGCTGGCCAAAGGCATTGACGTTGATCAGCGTGTCCAGCGCCGGGTCCAGCGTGACGGGCCGGCCGCCGACGCTCATGGCGATGACCCAGGTGCCGGTCGACACGACGGAAAAGGGCGTATCGTGGCCCATCAGGTGCGGCAGCAGCGAGGCATTGCTGTCATGGATGCCGCAATGGACAGGCGTGCCCGGCGCCAGCCCGGTGGCCTGGGCGATCTCTGGCAGGACCGGGCCCAGCACGTCGCCCGACGCCCGGGCCGGGGCGATCTTGCCGGCGATGCCCAGCCGGTCGACCAGCGACGAGAACCCGCCCTGCCCCGGCGCCCACAGATCGGTGTGACAGCCCAGCGAGGTCACGTCGGTCGCGGCCACGCCGGTCAGCCGGAAGCCCCAGTATTGCGGATAGGTCAGGATCGTGGCCGTGCGGTCCTTCAGCCCGGCATCCTGGGCGAATTGCCAATGCAGCTGGGCGCCGATGTTCAGTCCCATGCCCAGCCGGGGCGAGCCGGTCTCGGCGAAATCCGGGCGCAGGGCATCGTAGTCGGCGGCAAGGGCATCAGGGCCGTCATGTTCGTAATCGAGGATCGGCGCGGCCAGCCTGCCATCCGCCCCCAGCAGCGCCGCGCAGGCGCCATGGGTGGTGATCGATATGGCATCGACCCCGTGCTCGGACTGGAACCGGGCCAGGGCATCGAGCAGGAACGCCCAATGGCCCTCGACATCGAAATGCGGCCAGGGCGGTCCGGCCAGAACGGTGTTGGGCCGGGTGACCACGGCCAGTTCCGACAGGTCGGCCAGGTCGACCAGCGCCAGCTTGGCATTGGTCTTGCCGATGTCGATGACCGCCACGTGGCCGGCTGTCCCTGCGCTGGCCTCCGTGCCCGCCGCGCCGCCCTGCAACACCCGGTTCATGGCATGTGAAAGACGGGCGCAAGCGGCACCGCCACCGGTTCGTTGTCGGGATGGGTTTCCATGATATCGGCCATATGCGCCCACCAGCGCTGCATGATCTCGGTGCCCGGCAGGGCATCCATGCCATGATCGTCCGTCCGCCAGAGCACGCCGAACAGCGCGCCGGTCTCCTCGTCGAGATGGATCGAGTAATCCGACACCCCGGCCTCTTTCAGCAGGGCGACCAGCTCGGGCCAGATCTCGTCATGGCGTTTCTCGTATTCGGCCCGGCAGCCGGGGTTCAGCTGCATCCTGAAAGCGTATTTCTGCATCACGATCTCCATTTCGCCCAGAGCCGGGGCAGCGCGATCACCCCGATCAGCAGGGCGCCGATGACAATCGACATAACGATGCCCGGCACATTCAGCAGGCCCAGCCCGAAGGTCACCAGCCCCATGACAAAGGCCGCGATGACCACCCCCGGCAGGGTGCCCGACCCGCCCAGGATCGACACGCCGCCGAGGACGACCATGGTGACGACCTCCAGCTCCCAGCCGATCCCGATGGACGGGCGCGTCGAGCCCAGCCGCGAGGTCAGGCAGATCGCGGCCAGGCCCGACATCAGCCCGGTCAGCAGGAACAGGATGAACTTGACCCGGTCGACGCGGATGCCCGAGAACAGCGCGCCGGTGGCATTGTTGCCGATGGCATAGACCGAGCGGCCGAAATTGGTCTTGTGCAGCAGCACGCCATAGATCACGGCCAGCACGGCAAAGAGCACGAATTCGAACGAGATCACCCACCAGACATAGCCCTGGCCAAAGAAGGCAAAGCTGTCGGGATAGCCGCGATAGGCCTGGTCGCCCAGGACGATGTAGCTGATGCCCCGGAAGAGGCTCATGGTGCCGATGGTCACCACGATGGACGGCAGGCCCATGCGCGTGACCAGCACCCCGTTGAACGCCCCGCAGATCAGCCCGGTGCCCAGCCCGATCAGCACGAGGCCAGGCGTGCCCACGCCGACCTGCACCGCCGCGCCCATGGCCGTCGAGGCCAGCGCGATGATCGAGGCCACCGACAGGTCGATCTCGCCGGCGATGATCAGCAGGGCCATGGCAAAGGCGATCATGGCCTTTTCGGTAAAGTTGAAGGTCGCGTCGCTGAGGTTCCAGGCATTGAGGAAATAGGGCGAGGCCAGGGAATTGGCGATAAAGATCGCGATGGCCACCAGCAGCAGCAGGCTTTCCCAGCTCTTCAGGCGGGTTTCCAGCGGCGAGCGCAGGCGGTCGGGGATCTGCCGGCCGGTCGGCTGGTCGGTCGTGAGGGTTGTCATGCCGCATGCTCCGCTGTCTTGAGGATGATCCGGCCCTTGCTGCGCGAGGCGCGGGCATTGACGGCCACGGCGATGATGATCGCCCCGCCCGAGATGGCCTGTTGCCAGAAGGGAGAGATATCGACGACCGGCAGGGCGTTCTTGATCACGCCCAGGAACAGCGCGCCCAGCAGTGCGCCACCGACCGTGCCGATGCCCCCGGCGATGGAAATGCCGCCGATGACACAGGCCGCAACGACGTCAAGCTCGAAGCCCGCGGCGATGTCGACATAGGCCACGGCATAGCGCGAGACCCAAAGATAGCCGGTCAGCCCGGCCAGCGCGCCGGAAATGGTGAAGGCCCAGAACTGGGTCCGGCCCACGTCGATGCCGGTATAGGTTGCCGCATGGGGGTTGCCGCCCACGGCATAGAACGACCGGCCCAGGGTGGTGCGCGTCATGACCACGGCAAAGAGGATGACGGCCAGGACGGCGATCCAGCTCAGCACCGGCTGGCCGAGGATGCCGGCCCGGGGGAAGGCCTTGAAGGCGGCGGACATCTCGTGGCTGTTGACCCATTTGCCTTCGGACAACAGGAAGATGATGCCCCGGAAAATGGTCATCGTGCCCAGGGTGACGACGATCGGGGGGATGTCCAGCTTCCAGACCAGCAGGCCGTTGATCATGCCCAGGAGCGTGCCCAGGGCGATGGCCACGACAAGGATCACGGCCACCGGAACGCCGGGAAAGGCCACGTTGATCATGGCCACGACCATGCCGGTCAGGGCCAGGTTGGCCGCGACCGACAGGTCGATGCACTTGGTCAGGATGACGATCATCTGGCCGATGGCCAGCAGGATCAGCGGCGCGGTGTCGTTGAACACATGGGCCAGGTTCGCCGGGGCCACGAAGGCCGGGAACCGGGTGGCGATCAGGGCCAGCAGGACGGCAATGGCGCCGGCCAGCAGCACTTCGCGCGAGGCCAGGAGACGGAACATGATGTCGGCCTTTCGTCGGCGGACCCGCCGGGGCGGGTGTGGATATCAGCGCCCGCATCACAGCGGGCGGGGGATAGCGCCCGGCATCTGCGCGGGCTGGGGTTCATTGCCCGGCATCGGCGCGGGCCGGGATTAATTGCCCGGCGTCGGCACGGGCGGGAGGTCGTTACCCGGCATCGGCGCCGGTGGAAGCGGCGAGCCGCCGCGGCGGGCTGGTCTTCACCCGCCGGGATCGGCGCGGGCAGGTCTTTGCGGGCCCGAACGACCCGGGCGGGTATCGCCGCCCCGGATCGGGCGGATCAGATGCCCGCCGCGTGGCGGACAAGCGTTTCGGGGGTCAGGTCATCGCCCGCAACCTCGGCGACCATGCGGCCTTCGCGCATGACGATGACCCTGTCGGACATGCCCAGGACCTCCGGGATCTCCGAGCTGACCATGATCACGGCCAGGCCCTGGGCGGCCAGTTCGGCCATGAAATCATGCACCGCGGCCTTGGACCCGATGTCGATGCCCTTGGTCGGCTCGTCGAGGATGATGACCTTGGGCTGGGTGGCCAGCCACTTGGCAATGACCACCTTCTGCTGGTTGCCGCCCGACAGGTTGCCGACATTAGTGTCCAGCGACGCCGCCCGCAGATCGAGCCTTTGGGTGTATTCCCGGGCCAGGGCGAATTCCTCAGCCAGCCGGATGAAGCCCTTGTTCGACGTCCGGCCCAGTGACGGCAGCGTGACGTTCTGAAAGATCGGCATGGCCGTGATGGCCCCCTGCTTGCCCCGGTCCTCGGGCACGTAGACGATGCCGTTCTCGACCGCATCGGCCGGCGAGCGGATCACCCGGATCTGGCCGTCGATCTTCACCACACCCTTGCTCGGCCGGGTGATGCCGAAGAGCGATTGCATGAATTCCGACCGGCCGGCCCCGACCAGCCCGTAAAAGCCCAGGATCTCGCCCTTGCGCAGGGTGAAGCCGATGTCGGCGAATTCGGTCGGGTGGTCATAGCCCACGACCTGCAGCACCTCGTCGCCGATATGGCTGGTGCGGTCGGGAAAGATCTGCGCCACGTCACGGCCGACCATCATCTTGACCAGGTCGCCCTCGGACACGTCGGCCATCAGCCCGTCGCCCACGAACTGGCCGTCGCGGAACACCGTGTAGCGGTCGGCGATGCGAAAGATCTCGTCGAACTTGTGGCTGATGAACAGGATCGCCTTGCCCTGGGCCTTGAGCGTGTCGACCAGCTCGTAAAGCTCCTCGATCTCCTTGTGGGACAGGGCGGCGGTGGGTTCGTCCATGATCACCACGCGGGCGTCGATCGACAGGGCCCGGGCAATGGCCACCAGGTGCTTGTTGGCAATGCCCAGGTCATGGAGCTTGTGCGTGGGGTCGATCTCGGCCCCGATGCTGCGCAGGATCTCACTGGCCCGGGCATGCATCGTCGACCAGTCGATCAGGCCCCAGCCGTTGCGCGGGGCGTGGCCCAGGAAGATGTTCTCGGCCACCGACAATTCGTCGAACAGCACGGTTTCCTGGTGAATGGCCGTGATCCCGGCATGGGCCGCGTCCTGGGCCGTGGGAAAGCGCGTGGCCGTGCCGTCGACACGGATGTCGCCGCCGTCGGGCTGGTAGATGCCCGTCATGATCTTGACGACCGTCGACTTGCCGGCCCCGTTCTCGCCGATCAGCGCCGTGACCTGGCCGGGGTAAAGCCGCAGGGTGACCCCGTCGAGCGCCTTGACGCCCGGAAAGGTCTTGGTCACGCCGTCCAGTTCCAGCACGGGACCATGGTCGGCCGTACCTTCGGTGGCGGAGCGGTTCTGGGTCTGCATCAGCATCGGTCGGACTCCATTGGTGGCCCCGGCGCGGATCCGCGCGGATCTGCGCCGGGGCCTGGCGTTCGGGAGACGATCAGAAGATCGACTTGAAATCGTCGATGTTCGAGGAATCGTAGACGAAGGGATCGGCCATGGCGCCCGAGTTGGTGTCATCGAGCGTCACCGCGCCCATGCGCCCCATCGGGATCTCGGCACCCGGCTCGGCCTCGGCCGCGCCGGAGGCCAGGGCATGGGCGATCATCGTTGCCGAATAGCCCAGGTCGATCGGATTCCAGATGGCAAAGGACTTGGACGCCCCGCTTTCGATGGCCCCGGCCATTTCCGACGGCAGGCCCAGGCCGGTCACGTTGACCTCGCCCACCTTGCCCGCGTCTTCCACGGCCTGCGCCGCGGCCACGATGCCCACGCTGGTCGGCGCGATGATCGCGTCGAGATCGGGATAGGATTGCATCAGGCCCTGGGCCTCGCGGTAGGACTTGTCGGCCAGGTCGTCGCCATAGACCGTGCCCACGACCTCGATGCCCGGGTAGTCGGCCATGACCTTGTTCATCTCGTCGATCCAGATGTTCTGGTTCGTCGCCGTGGCCGAGGCCGACAGCACGGCCACCTGGCCGCCCTCGGGCAGGTTGTCGGCCGCCAGCTTGATGATCATGTTGCCGATCAGCGGGTTGGACGACGGGTTCAGGTGGACCTGGCGGCCTTCGGGCGCCACGCCGGAATCCCACGAGATCACGGTGATCCCGCGCTGCATGGCCTTCTTCAGCGTCGGCACCAGGGCGTCGGTGTCATTGGCCGAGATGGCAATGGCATCGACCTGCTGGGCGATCAGCGAGTTGATCACCTCGATCTGGCCCTCGGCCGTGGTGTCGGTCGGGCCGGTGTAGATGATTTCCACATCACCCAGCTCGGCGGCGGCTTCCTCGGCGCCCTTGGCCGCGGCTTCGAAGAACCCGATCCCCAGCGCCTTGACGACCAGCGCGATGCGCATGTCCTCGGCCTGCGCGGCGGTCGTGGTGCCCATCAGGCCGGCGGCAACGCCCAGCCCGGCCAACATGTTGGTAAAAGTGCGACGTTTCATGATGTGTCCTCCCATGGTCACGATCGTTCTGAAGAGTTGGGGCCGTTCAAGAGGCAGCCCCGCCCTCGCTCTGTGCCGCCCCCGAAGACGCGACGATCAGGGTGATATCGGCGGCCTCCAGCATGGCCGCCGCCTTGTCCGGGATGCCCTCGTCGGTGATCACCGTGCCGACCCGCTCCAGCGGGCACAGCACCAGCGGCGAGCGATGGGCGAACTTGGAACTGTCGACCAGCACGACCAGCTCGTCGGTCTGGCCGATCAGCTTCTGCTCGGCCTGGATCAGCAGCGGGTCGGCCTCCATCAGGCCCAGCGGCCCGACGCCCTGGGCGCCCATGAACATGCGCCGGGCATAGAAATTGCGGGTCACGTCGTTGTCGAAGGGCGACAGGATGATGTTCTGTTCGCGGTAGATCACGCCACCCGACACCATCACCGTGTTCTTGGAATGCTTCAGCAGGTGTTCGGCGATGGGGAAGGAGTTGGTAAAGACCTGGCAGCGGCGCGAGGCCAGCGGATGCACCATCTGGAAGGTCGTCGTGCCGCCGTTGATGATGATGCTGTCGCCGTCTTCGCACAGCTCCACCGCCGCCCGGGCGATGGCCTGCTTTTCCTTGATGCGCATGGTCTCGTTGACGGCAAAGGGCCGCCCGGCCAGGCCCACGAATTTCGGCGGGGTGATCGCCTCGGCCCCGCCGCGGACGCGGCGCAGCTTCTTTTGCATGTGAAGCGTGGCGATGTCGCGGCGGATCGTCGCCTCGGAGGCATCGGTCAGGGCGCAGAGGTCGACCACGGTGACCACGGGCCGCTCCTGAACGGCGGATAGAATGATCCTGTGGCGCTCTTTTTCGTGCATCCGGTCCTCCCTTGGGTCGAGAGGTTGCGTGGATTCGACGGGGCTGTCAATCAGTTTCAATCATTTTCGATCATTCTGCGTCGCAGCATGATTGCTTTTGATCGGTTATGATTGACAATACGCCGCGCCCCGCGCAATCTCCGGCCCAAGTCGAACTGCTGGGCGACGCCAGGAGCGGATCGCCATATTGGGAGGACATCATGCTCAAAACCGTTGAAGATCAGCTGCTTGATAACCGCTGGGACGCGGCCCAAGCGGCCGGCAAATCCGAATCGGAGCTGCTGCTCTACCGGTCGAACATCCTTGGCTCCGACAAGCGGGTGACAAACTATGGCGGGGGCAACACCTCGGCCAAGGTGATGGAAAAGGACCCGCTGACCGGCGACGAGGTCGAGGTGCTCTGGGTCAAGGGATCGGGCGGCGATATCGGCTCGATCAAGATGGACGGCTTCGCGACGCTCTACATGGACAAGCTGGAGGCCCTGAAGGGGCTCTATCGCGGGGTGGAGTTCGAGGACGAGATGGTCGGCTACCTGCCCCATTGCACGTTCAACCTGAACTCGCGCGCGGCCTCGATCGACACGCCGCTGCATGCCTATGTGCCGCGCAAGCATGTCGACCACGTGCATGCCGATGCGATCATCGCCATCGCGGCATCGAAGAATTCCAAGGAGCTGACGGCCGAGATCTTTGGCGACAAGATCGGCTGGCTGCCCTGGAAGAAACCGGGCTACGAGCTGGGCCTGTGGCTGAACAAGTTCTGCGTGGAAAACCCCGATGCCGATGGTGTCGTGCTGGAAAGCCATGGGCTGTTCACCTGGGGTGACACGGCCAAGGAATGCTATGACATGACGATCGACGTCATCAACCAGGCAACCGAATGGCTGGCCGAGAAATCGGCTTCGGTCGCGGCCTTCGGCGGCGCGAAATTCGAGGCGCTGGCCCCCGATGCGCGGCGCGAGGTGGCGGCCCAGCTGATGCCGGCGATCCGGGGTTTCGTCTCGGGCAACCAGCACATGGTCGGCCATTTCAACGACAGCGACGCGGTGCTGGAATTCGTGAACGCGGTGGACATGGAGCCGCTGGCGGCTCTGGGCACCTCCTGCCCCGACCATTTCCTGCGTACCAAGATCCGGCCACTGGTGGTGGAATTCGATCCGACCAAGGGCAACCTCGACGAGGTGCTGGAGGGTCTGCCGGCGCAGATCGCGGCCTATCGCGATGATTACGCGGCCTATTACGAACGCTGCAAGCATGACAATTCCCCGGCCATCCGCGACCCCAACGCGGTGGTCTACCTGGTGCCGGGCGTGGGCATGATCACCTTTGCCAAGGACAAGGCCACGGCGCGGATCTCGGGCGAGTTCTATGTCAACGCGATCAACGTGATGCGCGGGGCGTCCTCGGTCAGCGAATATGTCGGCCTGCCCGAGCAGGAGGCCTTTGACATCGAATACTGGCTTCTGGAAGAGGCCAAGCTGCAGCGCATGCCCAAGCCGAAATCGCTGGCCGGGCGCATTGCCCTGGTCACCGGCGGGGCGGGCGGCATCGGGTCGGCCACGGCCGAGCGTTACCTGTCCGAAGGCGCCTGCGTGATGCTGGCCGACATCAACGGCGACAGCCTGGACGCCACGACGGCCAACCTGGAACAGCGCTTCGGCAAGGATGTCGTGCGCGGCGTCATCATGAACGTGACCGACGAGGCGGCCGTGGCCGCGGCCTTTGCCGAAACGGCGGTGGAATTCGGGGGCGTGGACATCCTGGTGTCGAACGCCGGCATTGCCTCGTCGGCCCCGGTCGAAGAGACCTCGCTGGAGCTGTGGAACAAGAACATGGACATCCTGTCCACGGGCTATTTCCTGGTCAGCCGCGAGGCGTTCAAGCTGATGCGCAAGCAGGATGTCGGCGGGGCGGTGATCTTTGTCGCCTCCAAGAACGGGCTGGCAGCTTCGCCCAATGCCTCGGCCTATTGCACGGCCAAGGCCTCGGAAATCCACCTGGCCCGCTGCCTGGCGCTGGAAGGGGCCGAGGCGGGCATCCGGGTGAACGTGGTGAACCCCGACGCGGTGCTGCGCGGGTCGAAGATCTGGGAAGGCGAATGGCTGGACCAGCGGGCGTCGACCTATGGCACCGACAAGGACGGGCTGGAAGAGATGTACCGCAAGCGGTCGATGCTCAAGCGGTCGGTCCTGCCCGAGGATATCGCGGAGGCGGCCTATTTCTTTGCCGCCGACACCTCGGCCAAGTCGACGGGCAACATCCTGAACGTGGATGCGGGCAACGTGCAGGCCTTCACGCGCTGATTGCCGGGGCGGCGGGATAAATCCCGCCCTACGGAACCGACAGGCGTAGGGCGGGGCTTGCCCCGCCGCGCCGCAAGGGGAGAGGAACATGAGCAGCACTTACGACAGCGCGAAACAGGCCTTTGCCGATTGGGGCGTCGACACCGACGCAGCCATCGACCGGCTGAAGGACATCGCCATTTCCATGCATTGCTGGCAGGGCGATGACGTGGTGGGTTTCGAGACGAAAACCGGCTCGTCGGGCGGCGGTATCCAGGCCACGGGCAACCACCCCGGCCGGGCCCGCACGCCCGACGAGCTGCGCGCCGACCTGGATTTCGCCTATGCGATGATCCCGGGCAAGCACCGGCTGAACCTGCACGCTATGTACATGGACACCGATGCCACGCCTGACCGGGACGAGATCGAATATGCCCATTTCGCGCCCTGGGTCGATTGGGCCAGGGCCAGCGGCATCGGGCTGGATTTCAACCCGACGTTCTTTGCCCATGCCAAGGCCGACGACAACCTGACGCTGGCCCATCCCGACGCCGGCATCCGCGATTTCTGGATCGAGCACGGGCGGCGCTGCCGCGAGATCGCGGCGCAGATGGGCGCGGCGCTGGGGAGCCCGGCAGTCAACAATATCTGGGTGCCCGACGGGTTCAAGGACACGCCGGTCGACCGCATGGCCGCGCGCAGGCGGCTGGAGGCCTCGCTCGACGCGATGTTTGCAGACCCGCTCGACAAGGCGCAGATGCTGGATGCCGTCGAAAGCAAGCTCTTCGGCATCGGGGTCGAGGCCTGCACCGTGGGCAGCCATGAATTCTACATGGGCTATGCCATCCGCAAGGGCACTCTGCTCTGCCTCGACATGGGCCATTTCCACCCCACCGAGAACATCGCCGACAAGCTTTCTTCGGTCGCGTTGTCACTCGACGAGATCCTGCTGCATGTCTCGCGCCCGATGCGCTGGGACAGCGACCATGTGATCCTGCTGAACGACGACATCCTGGCCATGGCGCAGGAGCTGGTCAGCGCCGACCTGCTGGGGCGCACCCATATCGGGCTGGATTTCTTCGATGCCACGATCAGCCGGACAGCGGCCTGGGTCATCGGCGTGCGCAACATGCAAAAGGCCCTGCTGCGCGCGCTCTGCCTGCCGCTGGATCAGCTGCGCAAGGCCGAGGATGCGATGGATTTCACCACCCGCTTCACCGTGACAGAAGAGCTGAAGGACCTGCCCCACGGGGTGATCTGGGCGGAATTCTGCGCCCGGATGGACGTGCCCACGGGTCGCAGCCTGATCGGTGAACTCGACAGCTACCAGGCATCCGTTTCCTCCCGCGGGTGACCTGGCAACGCGGGGCCAGCGGGCCCACCCCTGCCCCGCAACGGCGCGTCCCCCGGGGCGCGCCTTTTTCTTGGCTTTTACCCCATGCTGCGGATTGCGCCCCCCTGGCAGGCCGCTGAAAAAGGTCTGATGAGCACGCCTCTCGCCTCGCTCATCAGACCCCGGTGCACCGCCTTTTCACCAGATAGACGAGAGATTCTGAAAATTGACGCGTTTTCGCGTCAAAACTCCTTCGCTTGGAGTTTTTCGGCGGCCTGCTGGCGCTGAACGCCGCGTCCCGGCCCATCTGTCCGGGCTTCATGTCCTGAGCACTATGGTCTGGGACCGGCCTCCTGGCACGGTGCACCTGTCCCGGCACCCCGGCCCATGTCCGGCCAGGCATGCCCTGGCCGTGCGCCCCCCCGGTCCTGAATGCGACGTCCTGACCGCCATGACCTTGGCCCGTCGTCTTGCCATCGTGTCCCGACCCTCCTGACACGGCACCCTTGTCCCGAATGCCACGCCCAAGGCCAGGCGTCCTGCCCCCGCGGCCCAGCCCCAATGTCCCGGCCCCATGACAGGCCGGCCACCGGGCAGAGCGGCTCACGATCCGGCGCGGTAGCTCAGGAACTGCTTGAACACCTGGTGCACGCCCTCGGCCCCGCCGGCCAGCACCAGCGCCGTGACCGACAGCTCGACCGACAGCATCCAGCCGGTGAATTCGGTCATGAACAGCGTCTTGACCAGGTTCACCCCGCCCACGGCCAGCACGCTGGCCAGCAGCAGCGACACCGACAGCGCCGCCCGGGTCTTGAGCGCGGTCAGCGACCGCTTGCGCGCGGCGGAGATGCGCACGGCCTCGATGCTCTTGCCCGTCTCGGCATTCAGCGCCTGGGCCGCATCGTTGAGCTGGGCGCTGGTCGCGCCCGACACCTCGGCCGTGGCCTCGGTCAGGGTTTCCAGCGCCTCGGCCGCTGCGGCGGTGCGCGCGCGGGATTCCAGCAGGCTGATCGACATGTCGCGCTCGGCCGGGCCGAAGGCGATGACCATGGCCACCTCGACGGCCCGTTCGATCAGGGCGGCCAGCAGGACAATGGCCCCGATGGCCTGGGCCACGGCCTCGGGCGTGATGTTGCGCACCATGGCCGGGGCGGTGTCGGTGCCATCGCCCGCCGCCACCGACAACAGGATCACGACCGAGGCCAGCACCCCGAAGGTGACAAGTACCGATGCCCCCGAACGGGGCGGCCGATCAGGCGGTGCCATGTCGCTCATCTCAGGTTTCCTCCTCCTGGCCGAGCGCCTCGATATCGGCCCAGGTCAGCGCCCGGGGCCCGACCGAGGCCAGCTTCTGCTTGATGTCGACCGGGCCGAGCCCGGCGGGGATGGTCTGGCTGCTGAAGCCCAGCGAGATCAGCCCGGCGGCCAGCGCCACGGCCGCCGAGGTGCCGTTGAAAGCCGAGAAGTTCGACGCGAAATCCAGCAGCGCATTGACCGGCACGTCGTCCTCTTCGCCGGTCTGCACCCAGGCGTCTTCGTAAGGCGACAGCGAATAGCCGAAGGGCCCCGGCGGATCGGTGGCCAGGATCATTTCCTGGGCCATGATCTGGTCATCGGCCACCAGCGGGTTCTTGGCCCAGTCGCGCGGGCGCAGCGAGGGATCCTGGCGATAGCGGTCGCGCCGGCGGATCGCGCGGTTGTAGACCTCGGCATCGCCCGAGAAGGCAAAGATCGACACGCCGGTCGTCGGGGAATAGCTGGCCGGTTCGTCGTTGCTGGTCATCGCGCCGACGGCAAAGATGCCGTTGTCGGCCTCGTCCAGCGAGGCCGGAAAGCTGATCACGTCGCGCGTGTTGCCCGCGGCACAGAAGATCGGCACGGTCTGGGACAGGTCCAGCAGGTGGGTCTTGAGCGCCGTCCACAGCCCGTCGTCGCCGACCAGCTCGACCATCGCATCCTCGTCGACAACTTCGGCAGGGCCCATCACCCCGGGCGGCACGGGCATTGCCACCGACATGACGATCAGGTCCGGGTCCAGCAGCTTGGCGGCTTCCAGCGCGGTCAGGAATTCATGCGGCGCGGTCAGGGCGGTGAAACCGATGGAATAGATCTCGGCCGTGGGATCGGCCCCGGAATAGGGTAGATCGGCCTCGATCACCTCGGCGCCGCCGGGGCTCTTGGTGGCGCGCAGCCCGTCGGGGCCCAGGTCGATCTGGCCGCCGCCGGTCGCACCATCCTCGCCCTCGTCGTCATCCGGCGTGCCCGGGGTGACAACCGGGCCTTCGATGTCCTGGCCGAAGACGCCGAGCAGGGTGTCGTTCTTGGTTTCGGGCCGGGCGAACAGGGCCGAGGTCACCGGCCGAGCGGCCATGATGCCGGCCATGGCCGTGCCGTGGCTGGCAAAGTTGCGCAGGCTGGCATTGCGGATGATGTCGTCCAGGTCACCGACCCAGGGGTCGGCCGGCACGGTCCGGGCCTTGTCGGCCAGCGTGGCCGCGGCGTGATTGATCATGCTCAGCTTTTCCGACAGCGTGTCGGCAAACAGGATCAGGCTGAGATCGGGCGTGTCGGTCGTCACGTCCACCGGCGTGGTATTGGCCAGCGCCCCGGCCAGGTTGGGGTGATCCTTGGCCACCGGCGTGTCGACCAGCACGATGCGCGTGGGCCGGGCACCCGGCTCGTCCAGCCGCTGGCGGGCGGCCTGCCAGGCCGGCACCGGCGTGCCATCGACGATCAGCGATTCAAGGTCCAGCCCCGAGGCATAAAGATGCCACAGCCCGTGGTAGCGGGGGTAATAGCCGATATGGGGCGGAATGCTCTTGTAGGTCATCTGGTTGCTCCCTCTGCGCCCTGTCTCAGCGCCATTCCTGGGCCATGTCCTGCAGCCGGTCGCCCAGCACCCATTCGAGCGTCGGCATGAACAGCTGGGCCAGCTGCAACCCGGCCAGGGTGTCGCTGCGGTAATGCACCCCGGCCCATTCCCGGTTCACCGCCACGCGCTGCGCCCGCATGAACAGGCCCGGGTTGCTGGCGTTGTCCGGAACGGCCCGGGCAAAGGCCAGGGCCACGGAAAACGACTGGAAGGAATGGTTGGACGGATAGGACGAATGGGTCGGCGTCGGGATGAACGGCCGCAGCGTGGGCAGGACCTGGATCGGCCGGGCCCGGTTGAACAGGTGCTTGTAGCGCAGGCCGACCTCTTCGCAGACCGCCAGGATCGACAGGAAGGCATCGACCGTCGCCGGCACATCATCGGCGCCCAGCACGCCCAGCGGTTCCAGGTAGGCCGTCAGGTCCAGCCCGACTTCCTTCTCGATCTCGTCCCGGCGCGCCGCCTCGGCCGACGTATAGAGCCTGTCGCTGAGCAGCTTCAGCTCCCAGGCCTCGGCCAGTGTCTTTTCCTCGTCGGGCGGCGGCATCAGGGGCAGGTCGCGCCAGGTATTGGCCTGGTGCAGCTTCTGGCGCAGCTCCCAGGGCGCCAGCAGGCCGGGCGAATAGTCGAAAACCCCTTCGTCCCCTCGATTGCCCCGGTTCCCGCGATTGCCCCGGTTGCCCCGGTTGCCCCGATTTCCGCGGTTGCCCCGATTGCCCCGGTTGGAAAATCCGCCCCGCCCGGCCGGGCCGCCCATGTTCTTGTCGACCGTGCCGGTCAGGAAGGCACTGGCCCGGGCGACCGGGGCGGCGGCCAGGGCCTCGGGCCCCGCGCCCGTCACCTCGACCCCTTCGGGCACCGGCGCGGCTTCGGCCTCGGGCGCCGGTTCGGGCGTGTCGCGATAGACCAGGGTCACCTGGCTGTCCTGCACGGCAAGGGCGCTGCGCCTGAGCGTCTCGGTCTGGGGATCTGTCATCTGGGTCAATGCTCCTTTGCGGGACGTCCGCTTGTCGGGTCGGCAGTCAGGTCAGGTCAGGCCGGCCAGCCGCAACCCACGCAGCAGCACATCCTGCGCATGGGGCGGGAACCGGGCCATGAAACGTTCCTCGATCATGGCCAGCGAAATATCGGGCCGCAGCGTTTTCATCTGGCCGACCAGCGCCTCGGCCGCCGGCAGGTCGCCGGCCAGGGCCACGGCCGCCGCCGCATGGCAGCAGGCCGACAGGTAGGCCCCGTTGCGCCGCAGCGCCCGCAGGCCGTAATAGGCCGCCGCCGCCGTGTCGCCGGTGGCCAGGCAGGTCATGCAATAGGTTGTCTCGAAAATCCCGATCAGCGGGCTGGCATAGCCGAACTTCAGTGCCTGTTCGGCCGCCCCCCGGGCCCGTTCGAAATCGCCATGGCGGAAATAGCTGATCGCCAGGTTGTCCCAGACCAGCGCCACCTCGGGCCCGGCATGCACCGCCTCGTGCATCAGGTTGAAGGCCTGCGGCCGGTCGGCGGCAATGAAATCAAGCCCGTAGCCCGCCAGGCTCAGCTCGACGGGGTTCAGCTCGCGGCCTTGGTAGACGGTATCGGCCGCGCCCAGGGCCAGGGTCAGCTGGGCATCGCTGGGTTCGCCATCGTCGAGGCTTTCGCCCAGGATGAAGGTTTCCAGGAAACTGCGGATCGCCGGGCTGCCGGTGCCCTCGGCCTCGATCTGCTGGGCCAGGCCCGCGCGCAGGGCCAGCCGTTCATCCTGGCCGGCCAGGTACATCGCGCTGATCTCGGTCACCAGCCCGGTCATGCCCAGGTCGACGCCGATGGGCTTCTGGCGCACGATGGCATCAACCGCCCGGTCGACCACGTGGACCAGCCCCTCGCTGGCCAGCGCCCGGCCCAGGTCGGCGGGCATGCGCACCTCGGCCACCTGGCTGCTTTGCAGGCTGTCGCGCCGGTGCAGGCGCAGACCGACCAGCCATTCGCCGGTCAGCTCGGCCACCGAAACCTCAAGCCGGATGTCGGCCCTGTCCTCGGCCCGGTCGACCGGAATGGCCACGCCGCTGCGCTCGGCGGCCTCGGTCACCTGGTCCAGCAGCAGCCGGCCCAGGATGCGCCCGGGTTCAGAGCCGGCCAGAACGTCCAGGTGGCCGACGGTCAGCCGCACCCGCGGTTCGATCCGCAACATGCCGTCCGAGCGCCGCAACACCGGCCCGCCGCCGGCCACGAACCCCGAGGAAAACCCCCGCGACGGGGCCGCTGCACCATTGCCAGCCAGCGCCGTCCGCTCGCGGACCGGCTCGGCCTCTTCCTCTTCTTCGTCCCAGCTTTCGGCCTGGCGCCCGGCCCAGGCCGCGCGTTCCTGGCGCAGCCAGCTTTCCAGCCCCTCGCTGTCGCGCAGGGGTACGTCCAGCCCTTCCAGCAATTCTCCGGTGACCGGGGTATCTTCGTTATCGACGTCGCGCTCGAACATGGCCGGTTCCAGAGCCACGACATGGTCGTCGACGACCAGCAGTCCGGGCGCATGGCGATCGAGGTCGCGGCGCAGCTTGAACAGGGCCGCCCGCAACGAGCTTTGCGCCTTTTTCGGCGTGCTCGACGGCCAGAACAGGGTCATCAGCCGGGTGCGCGACAGCCTGGCCTGCGGAGACAGGGCGACTATCGCCAGAATCGCCTGTCGGGCGGGACTGGTCGGGGTAATATCACGCCCACCGGGCCCGATCATGCGAAAGGGCCCGATCAGAGAAATACGCGTTTTCCCAGATACCTCGGCTAAGGCCCTCTCTCCCCGATCCGCTAAAGCACCACACCACTCCAAATCAATAAAACGCGGACCAATTGGGACCGTTACCGGCCATTCTGTCAAGAACGACCCAGCCCATGCGAATTGGTCCGGCATGACCTGGCAATTCGACACGTGCTGCATTATCGGCTTTCCCCCATCATTTCAATTTCGCTCGTCGTAGTGAAACGTCCCCAAACCTATGATCGTGCAGAAAATTCCTGTTGGTTGAGCGCCCACCAGGCATCTCGCGCCATACCTTCGTCGCCACCGTCAACCTTGAGTTGCACAAATCTCTGCCCAGCCGATTCGGTGCGGTTCAGGTCGATTCGCGTGCCATCGAAATCACGCAGGCTCATGGCCACGCTGTCAGGGCAGGCCAGCATGCGGTCCATCAGGAAGCGCACGGCAATCCGTTCGCCCAGCCGCAGGCTGTCGTAATAGTCGGTATAGTAGTGCACCCCGGCGAAATTCCGGCCGATGGCGATATTTGCGGCCAGCTTGTTCAACTCGCCTTCGACGGTCAGGTCGGGCGGATCGGAATGGATGCAGAAAGGCGAGCCGCCGGCCATCTGGCCATGGGCGACCGACGGAAAGACCCGGCCATTGGGGTTTTCGCAATCCAGTTTCGGGCGCAGGTCGCCGGCGCTGTCGTCATAGAGATCGAACAGGGCCTTCAGAAGCGTCGTGCAGGCCCCGGCGACGATGGCATGGTTGGCGCCATAGGCCGGATGCATCGGCGCGCCCTCGGGATAAGCCATGGGCAGCAGGTAATTGGCCGCCGGATCGGGCGTGAAATCGGCGGGATCGGGGGTGATGGCATACCGCCGGTCGTCCAGCCGGTCGTTCAGCAGGGCATTGCGCACGGCAATCCAGTCGAGGATGCAGCGGGTGTCGGGATTGCCCCCTCCGGTCACGCCCAGCTCGTCCAGCATGGTGCCAAAAGGCCCGGCGGCATTGCCCAGGGCCGCGGGATCGGCCGCGGCCAGTGTCAGCATGGCGGCCAGCCGTTCGGGCCGGGCGCGGCGGTGCACGTGGAACTTCTGGCGGCGCACGGCCTGCAGGGCGCGTTGCGACAGCGCGGCCATCAGGCCCAGAACGTCCGGCCCGCCGGTGCCGGCCAGTCCGCGCCCCCATTCGGCCAGCCCGTCGGGCCGGTCGGCCCCGGGCAGGCCGGGATCGCCCGGCAGGCCTGCATCCAGCATCATCAGCCCGGCACAGACATGGGCCTGGTAGGGCTGGTCGTCATGCACCAGCCGGGCCAGGTCGCGCGGGGTGGTGACCGGCCGGCGGCGGCTTTCGCTTTCGCCCAGGCCACAGAGGTTTTCGCCGTTCTGCACCACGCGCCAGGCCGCCCAGCCGGTCATGTGGTCGACCCCGGCCCGGGCCGGCCGGATCGCCAACGAGATTTCCTGGGCGCCAAAGGCCACCCGTCCGCCGGTCGAGGCGCCCATCAGGAATTGCGAGACATAAGGCCCGGTGACACAGCCCGGCGACGAGCCGCGGAACAGCGTCTCGACGGTCAGCCGGGTGCCCGGGCCGGAGGCGGTGCGGAACCGGGCCGACCGCCGGCGCTTTTCATGGTTGGTCAGCCGCCCGCCCGGCGCACCGCCCGACAGGCTGGACACCGGGTCGCCCTTGCCGAACCAGCCCAGGGCGTTCAGCCCGTCCAGCAGATCACGCACCGCCGCGGGCTGGCCGTTCTTGGTATAGACCAGCTTGCGGCCGTCTTCATGCGGATCGACATGGGTCAGCAGCGAGCTGGGTTCGGACAATTCGAGGAACGTCATGTCGCGGACCAGGGCCATGGCATACAGCTCGGCGATCTCGGCGGTCAGCTCGCTTTCGCCCAGCTTGGGTGCCGGGGCCATGCCCGGCAAGCCCGCATCACCGCCCGGGCCTTCGGCCCAGGGGCCGTCCATCCGCCGATATCCCGGCGCCGCGCCCCCGGCCCGCGCCCTCTGGCCGCCGTCGGCCCCGGCCGTACCGGCCCGCGCATCGGGCGGAACCCCATCGGCCATCGCCGCTTCCAGCGCGGCGAAATCGGCCGGATCGACCAGCCCGCGCCCGTCGTGATCCAGCCCCTTGGTGTGGGCCATCGGCCGCCGGTCATAGGCCGCGTTGTCGCCATTGTCGCGGGTCACGCCCGGCGTGGTCCGCCCCCCGACGACCGACAGGCGCCCGGGCCGGCGCCGGCCCCTGGCAATGTCGTAGGGAATGAACTTCGTCCCGGTCTGCCCGGTCTCCGCCGGGCCCGTGGCCCGGTCGGTGCTTTCGTCGTCCGCTGCGCTGTCGTCGGACCGCTCCGGCGGATCCCCCATCGTCTGCATCGCGACCTCCCTAGGCGTCGACCTTCTTGAGCCGCGCCAGGAATTCGCAGACCTGGTCAAAGCTGCGGAACATGCGCAGTTCGGATGTCGTCACATCGCGGATATCGGGGAACGTGCCCGGCTCGTTGATCACCGACCGCAGGCAGGCATGATCGTCGCCCGCGTTCAGCAGGGTGGTCACCGCCGAGGTGAAGCGCCGGCCCGGGTCGATCAGCCCGGCCTTGTCCAGCGCCTTGTCCAGCCGGCTCCAGACCTCGACGATATCGGCCACGTCGGGCCGGCGCACCTCGGGCGGCCGCGTGGGGCCGGAATTGGGACGCTGGGGGCTGCGATCGGGCGCATCGCGCGGATCGCTGATCGGGCTGGGATCTGACCAGCCCTGCCCCCAGCTGCCGGACCAGGGCGCTGGGAAAGACGCCGGCATAGGTCCGGGGGTGTGGGCAGGCCAGGGGAAGGGCCCACCCCACACGGGAAGCGGATCGGAACCGTCCAGGCGCGGGTCCGACATCTCGGCCCATGACCGGGTGTCGGCGCGCTGGCTGGCCAGGTCGTCAAAGCCGGCCGGTTCCAGGTCGAGCCGGTCCATCACCGTGCCCATGTCACAGGCAATGGCATGTTCCTGGTCGGGTCCGGGCGCGGTTTCACCGGCAAAATGCAGGCCCACGGCGTTCTGCGAACTGTCGACCCAGCAGGCCCCGGAATCGCCAGCCGCGGACAGCTCTTCGTCATGCGGGTTGCCTTCCAGCAGCGAGACCAGCTTGAAGCCGCGGATGTCGCGATGTTCGATCTCGCCGGGCCGGACCTCGTAGTTCACCCGGTACATGCCGATGCCGTCGACCACGGCCGTGGTCACCCCGGTTGTCCGCCCCGACTTGCTCAGCACCTCGCCCAGCCGGGCCGTGCGGGTGCCGGCGATCTCGGTGAAGCTGCCCAGTTGCAGCGGCACCCAGGGCAGCGCGCCGGTCAGGAAGGCCACCGCCGCATCACCGTCGGTGTCCAGCATCCAGCGGTCCAGCCGCGCGATCTCGTCCTGGGCCGGCTGGCCGCCGTCGATGCGGCCGGGATGCAGGATGGGATCGCCGGGGTTGGCCCGCGGGCCGGCCAGCACATGCCAGTTCGACAACAGCCCGGCCCGCCCGGTCCGGCGGTCCTTGACGATGACCCCCACGGTGCCCACCTCGCCGTCCAGCCGGCTGCAGGACATGCCGCCCATCAGGAAGGGGAACCGCCCGCGGCGGCGGCTGTCGGACATGCGCGCGGCCTCGGGAATGCGATAGACGCCTTCGACCACGTCGACCGGGATGCCCAGGATCTCGCGGGGGAAGACCGCCGCCGCATCAAGCTCGGTCTCGGGCTGCTTGCGTGTCACGTGCAGCCGGATCGCCGCTTCGTCCACGGGTCGACCGGCCTTCCAGACACGGCCGATGTCGATGGCCGTCAGGTTCTGGCGATCCGCGAAGCGCCGCAGCGCTTCCTGGTAGGCTTCATTCAGCTTTTCCGGTGTCGGTACAGGCCGTTTACCCATGTCGATTTCCCCGCTCTCAGGCGATTGTCCCCGGCGCCGCCGCCGTTGCCGGCGCCTTGTTTCTTTGCCCGGGCGGGCGCCCTGCCGATGTGGCCTGGCCGGTCCCCCCGAGCTCAGGTTAACAATGGTTTACGCCGCGTTATCGCTGCGTTATCGGGGCGTAACGCTTTGTTTTAAATGAATCTTAAGGAATCTCGAATCGCACCGGTGTGATTCGTCTTTCCCAAACGGAAACGGGCGGCTCGTCAAAGCCGCCCGTTTCATCGCTCTTTGGTGCCCCCGGGGGGCCGAAACGGCCCTATTCGGCCGCCGCCGCCACGCCCGCATCGGCCAGCGTCAGGGCCACGACCTCTTCGGCAGTTTTCAGATCCGCAAAGATCGCACCCATCGACAGCAGGGTGGCGTTGTGCTCCTCGTCGGTCAGCGCGGCGTTGCCATCGGTGACGAAGACGATGTTGTAGCCCATCTGCATCGCGTCGCGGGCCGTGCTTTCGCAGCAGCAATTGGTCAGCGTCCCGGTGATGATCATCGTGTCGATGCCCCGGGCCTTCAGCGCGGCATCCATCCCGCAGGTCCCGGGGATCATCCCCGAGAACCGGGTCTTGTCGAAAACCAGGTCGTCCGGCCGCACGTCCAGCCCGGGGTACAGCGCATGCATCTCGGCCCCGGCGGCAAAGGCAGCCTCTTGCTGGGCGCGCCGTTCGGGGGACATGTAATTTCGGAAAAACACGTCCCAGGCCAGCGGCTCGGCCGGGTCATAGGTGTAGCGCAGAAAGGCATTCACCCCGCCCGACCGGCGCACGGCGTCCGAGATGGCATTGACGTTGGCAATGATCTCGCGGGCGACGGGCACCTCGATCGGCGCGCCGGGGGCGACAAAGCCGTTTTGCAAGTCAACAATGACATGGGCCGTGCGGCGCATGTCCAGCCGGTCGAACAGGCGGGCGCGGCCGTGGGACAGGATGGCCCGGTCGCGGATATACTGGGGAACGTGGACGGCATGCATGGCCGGTCTCCTTTCAGGGGGATGGCCCGGGTCGGGCGCTGCCTGAAATTCGACAACACAATATTTGTATTTTCAAGTTGATTCGTGTGAGCAGCCTTGCTGCGCGGGCTGATCGGCCCTATCCGGCGTCGCCCCGGTACAGCTGAATGACGTGAATCCGCGCATCTTCGAGATGTTCGCGGAGCTCGCGGCGCAGCCGTTCGGCATCCCGCGCGCGCAGGGCCTCGATCAGCGGGTCATGGGACCGGGCGATTTCGCGCGGATCGTCATAGACCCGACCCAGCAGCGCGATCCCCGCCCGCAATTGCAGGGCAATCTGGTCGAACATCCGCACGATGCGCATGTTGCCCCCCAGCACGCAGAGCATGCGGTGAAAGGCGTAATCCTGTTCGACCTGCTCCTTCAGCTGGCCTTCGTCGACCAGCCGTTTCATCCGCTCGACCTGGGCGGCCAGCCGGTCGAAATCGGCCTCGGTCATGCGGGCCACGGCGGCGCTGGCCGCGTGCAGTTCGAGGCATTCGCGCAGGTCGTAGATGTCGTCCAGCTCGTCGGCGTCATAGGCATGCACAAAGAACCCCCGCCGCGGGTGGGTCACGATCAGGCCCTGGCTTTCCAGCAGGCGCAGGGCCTCGCGCACCGGCGCCCGGGACGTGCCCAGCTCGCGGGCCAGCCGGGCCTCGCCGACCTTTTCGCCCGGGCGCAGCCGGCCGTCGCCGATGGCCTTGAGCACCTGGTCGGCGATCCGGCTGGCCAGATCGGTCGATTCCAGCTCGGAAAACAGCGGTCCTTCGTCATTCATCATGCGCGGGCGTGCCCCCCTCGTGACGCGGCCCTGGCCCGACACCTGACCCAGCGGAAACCCGCCGATCGGGGGCCACCGGTCAAGGCCGTCAACACAGCCGCATTTTTCATCATCACGTTCCCACATCTTCGAAACTGCGGAAAGTCTACAATGAAGATTGTCGACAGATTTCGAATCTTGCGTCACTACTTGCCTCGACAATCAGCGAACGGGGCCGCCCCCGGCCCCCGAACGGAGACTTTCATGACCCTGCAAGAGCCCATCCGCACCAGCCTGCCCCCCGAACGGGTGGAACTGGCCGCCGCCTACCGGCTGATCGCGGAATTCGGGATGGATGACAGCATCTTCACCCATATCTCGGCCAAGGCCCCGGCCGACGAAGGCGAGCATGCCTTCCTGATCAATCCCTACGGCCTGCGCTTTGACGAGGTCTCGGCCGGCAAGCTGGTCACGATCGACCTGGACGGCACCATCCTCAACGACCCCTATGGCGCGGGGATCAACAAGGCCGGGTTCACGATCCATTCGGCCGTGCATGCCGCCCGGCCCGACATCGCCTGCGTGCTGCATACCCATACCGTGGCCGGCGTGGCCGTGGCCTCGATGAAGGAAGGCCTGCTGCCGCTGAACCAATGGTCGGCGCCCTTCCACAACCGGCTGGCCTATCACGATTACGAAGGCATCGCGCTGAACCATGACGAACGCACGCGCATCGTCGAGGACCTGGGCGACAAGAAGGCCATGATCCTGCGCAACCACGGGCTGCTGACCTGCGGGTCCAGCGTGGGCGAGGCCTTTCGCATGATGATGGATCTCGACCGGGCCTGCCAGGCCCAGGTGGCGATCATGAGCTCGGGCCTGACACCCAACATCCTGTCCGACGAGCTGGCCGAATTCGTCGCGGCCCAGGAAGAAGGCTGGGCGGCCAACCACGATGCGGCCGGCAAGCCCGACACCGAATGGCAGGCCTACATGCGGCTGTGCAAGGCACGGCACCCGGATTTCGATCAATGACCGAGACCACCACGCCCGGCAGGCCGGCGCCCGACAGCGGCCCGGCGCCCAGCCCCGACCTTGCCGACACGACCGCGCCGATCCTCGTCGTGGCCCTGTCCGAGCCGTTCGACCTGGTGGCGAATTTCAAGGAAGATCAGGACCCTCGGGTCACCCTGGTGCGGCCCGACGAAGTCGAGGATCCGGGCGCCGTCACCTGCGCAATAGCGTGGCGCCCGGCAGCGGATGCTTTCGACCCGTATCCGAATATCAAGATGGTGTCGTCGATTGCCGCCGGGGTGGATAGTATCATGGATTGCCCGTCATTGCCATCGGGCGTGACGGTCACCCGCATCCGCGACGAGGAACAGGCCCGCATGATGGCCGGCTTCGCGGCCTGGCACGTGCTGCACCATCACCGGCGCATGGGCGATTACCTGGACAACCAGAAAGCCGCGCGCTGGGACCGCAGCTATCGGGCGCCGATGGCCTCGGAGGTCACCGTCGGCCTCCTGGGCTTTGGCCTGATGGGCCAGCACACGGCCCGGGCGCTGGTGGCCATGGGCTATCGCGTGCTGGCGGCCAGCCGGTCGGGCAATGCCGCGCTGGACGGGGTCGAGATCCTGTCGGGCCCGGGCGCCGTGGCCGCCGTCGCCGCCCGCGCCGACTACCTGGTCAACCTGCTGCCCCTGACCGACGAAACCCGCGACATCCTGGACGCCGCGCTGTTTGCCACGATGCCCGCGGGCGCGGTGCTGATCCAGCTGGGCCGGGGCGAGCACCTGGTCGAACCGGACCTGCTCGCCGCCCTCGACCGAGGCCATCTCGCCGCGGCCTCGCTGGATGTCTTCCGCGACGAGCCGCTGCCGGCCGACAGCCCGTTCTGGGCCCATCCCCGGGTCGTCGTCACCCCGCACAAGGCCTCTGACACCACCCGGTCGGAGATCCTGCGCCAGGTGGCCGAGAACTACGCCGCGCTGATCGCCGGCGAGACACCTCCGGGCGCGGTCGACCGCGACGCCGGATATTGAACCGAAGCAGAGAAAGCACGCCCATGACTGCCCCTACCCGCATCCTCACCAACGGCAAGATCTGGTGTGGCCTGTCCGAAGGCTTTGCCGAGGCCCTGGCCATCTCCGGCGACAAGATCCTGGCCGCAGGCACCGCGGACGAGATCGGGGCCATGGCCGGCCCCGACACCGAGATCACCGACCTTGGCGGCAAGCTGGCCACGCCCGGCCTGAACGACGCCCACCTGCACCTGCATTTCTACGGCATGAACCTGCGCCAGCTCGACCTGCGGCCCCATGCCGGGGTCACGACCGTCGAGAAGATCGTCGAAATGGTCAAGGAAGTGGCCGACAGCACCCCGCCGGGCACCTGGATCCTGGGCCGGGGCTATGACCACGACAAGATCGACGGCTTTCGCCACCCGCACAAGACCGATCTGGACTCCGTGGCGCCCGACCACCCGGTCCTGCTGACCCGGGCCTGCGGCCATACCTGCGTGGCCAACACCAAGGCGCTGGAGCTGGCCGGCATCGGCCACAACACGCCCGACCCGTTCGGCGGCAAGATCGGCCGCGACCCGGGCGAGCTGAACGGCCTTTTGTGGGAAAACGCCCGTTTCCCCGTGCAACAGGCCCAACCCTCGCCCACGGCCGACGATTGGGCCGACGCGATCGAGGCGGCCTCGACCCAGCTGCTGAGCCTGGGCATCACCTCGGTCATGGACCCGGGCATCGGCCTGTCCAACGGCGAGCCCGAGCTGCGCGCCTACCAGATGGCGCACAAGGACGGCCGGCTGAAGGTGCGCGTGGCCGGCACGCTGATGGGCGACATGGAAAAGAACATCCTCGACATCGCCTATGCCGAAGGCCTGGTGACCGGCGTGGGCGACGACATGTTCCGCATCGGCCCGGTCAAGATCTTCACCGACGGATCGGCCGGGGCCGGCACGGCCTGGATGACCCAGCCCTATTACAACGACGAAACCAACTACGGCGTGCCCTGCCTGACGCCCGAACAATGTGACGAACTGGTCATGAAGGCCCACAAGATGGGCTACCAGATGGCGCCCCATGCCATCGGCGACGCGGCCATCGGCATGATGCTGGATTCCTACGAAAAGGCCTATGCCGCGATGCCCGACCCGGATCGCCGCCACCGCATCGAACATTGCGGCTGGCACACGCCGGAACAGCTGGAACGCATGAAGGCCATGAAGGTCATCCCCGCCGGCCAGCCCTCGTTCCTGTATTTCTTCGGCGAAGGCTATTTCATGTGCCTCGGGCCCGACCGGCCGCACCATTGCTATCCGTTCAAGACCTGGCTCGAAGAAGGTCTGCATCCCTCGGCCTCGACCGATTGCCCGGTCACCGATCCCGATCCGTTCCCCTGCCTCTACGCGCTGATCGCGCGCAAGACCGACAAGGGCAACGTGCTGGGCGACGGCCAGCAGCTGAGCGTGGCCCAGGCCCTGCACATGTATACCTACGAACCGGCCTACGGCGTGCATGACGAAGAGCGCAAGGGCCGCCTGATCCCCGGCCAGCTGGCCGACGTGGCGGTCTTTGACACCGATTTCTTCGAGATGGACGCGCCCGAGCGGATTCTGGACGCCCAATGCGTCCTGACGATCCGTGGCGGTGAAACCGTGTTCGAGCGGGCAGCCTGATGCTCCACGCGGTCGTCCAACGCCTGCTTCTTTCGATCCCGGTGCTCTTCGGGGTGATGCTGTTCGGCTTCCTGCTGATGCAGATCGTCCCGGGAGACCCGGCCCTTGTCGTCGCCGGCCCGTCGGCCACGCCAGACGTCGTTGCCGCCATCCGCGAGGAAATGGGGCTCGACAGGCCGGTTCTCGTGCAGTTCTGGGGCTATCTCGAACGCATGGCACAGGGCGACCTCGGGCGGTCGATGATTTCCAACAAGGCGGTGACCGAGGAACTGGCCACCGCCCTGATCCCCACGCTTGAGCTGATGATCGGCGCCATGGTGTGGTCGGTGCCCGTGGGCATCGCCATGGGCACCCTGGCGGCCGTGATGCGCGGGTCGATCGTGGACCGGACGATCATGGCCCTGTCGGTTGCGGGGGTCTCGCTGCCGATCTTCTTCATCTCGCTGGTGCTGATCCAGTGGCTGGGCGTGACCTATCCGATCTTCACCTTCATCGGCCGGCCCGGACCCTGGTACACGGCCGAAGGCTTTCGCGGGCTGTTCCTGCCGGCCTTCTCGCTGGGCCTGATCCTGATCGGCCCGGTGGCCCGCATGACCCGGTCCTCGGTGCTCGAAGTGCTCAAGCTGGACCACGTGCGCACCGCCCGGGCCAAGGGCCTGTCGGAAACCCGGGTGATCCTGGCCCATGGCCTGCGCAACGCCCTGATCCCCGTGATCACCCTGGTCGGCCTGCAGATCGGCTACCTGCTGGGCGGGGCCGTGGTGACCGAAACGATCTTTTCCTGGCCCGGCCTCGGCCGGCTGGCCGTGGGCGCCATCCTGTCGTCGGATTTCACCGTGGCCCAGGGCACGATCATGCTCTTTGCCCTGGGGTTCATCAGCGTGAACCTCATCGTCGACATCCTCTATTCCCTGCTTGATCCGAGGGTTCGCAAGTGACCATGACCACAGCCGCCGCCCCCGCCACGCCCGACGCCGACCCGGCCGACCAGGTCACCGCCCCGGCCCGGGCCCATTGGTTCCGCCGCCTGCTGCGCGACCGGGCCGCCGCCCTGGCCCTGCTGGTCCTGGCCCTGATCATCCTCGGCGCGATCTTTGCGCCGTGGCTGGCCACCCATGATCCGGCGCTCAACAGCCGGTCGATCATGACCCCGCCGATCTGGTCGGAACGGGGCGAGGCCGCCCACCTGCTGGGCACCGACGGCCAGGGCCGCGACATCTATTCCCGCCTGCTCTACGGCGCGCGGCTGACCCTGCTGATCGGCTTCCTGGCCGTCGGGCTGGGCGGTTTCCTGGGCTCGTTCGTCGGCCTGCTCTCGGCCTTCAACGAAAAGCTCGACCCGATCGTCATGCGCACGATGGACGTGCTGCTGTCCTTCCCGGCCATCCTGCTGGGCCTGGCCCTGGTCGCCGTCATGGGCCAGGGCGTCCTGCCCGTCGTCATCGCCCTGTCGGTCTCGTCGATCCCCGATTGCGCCCGCGTCGCCCGGGGCATTGCCATCGGCGTGATGAAACAGGAATTCATCGAAGCCGGCCGGGCCGTCGGCCTGTCGAACATCCAGCTGTTCCAGCGCTACCTGGTACGCAATGCCATCTCGTCGATCATGATCTTCATCTCGCTGCGCTTCGGCCAGACCATCCTGATCGGCGCCACCCTGTCGTTCCTCGGCCTGGGCGCCCGCCCGCCGGCCGCCGAGCTGGGCATGATGGCCAGCCAGGGCCGCGAGTTCCTGCTCTTTGCCCCCCATATCGCCGTCATCCCCTCGGTGCTGATCTTCGTCATCGTGCTGTCGGCCAATGTCGCCGGCGACGCCCTGCGCGACGTGCTCGATCCGCGCCTCCAGGCCTGACATTCCAACCCACCGGATAACAACAAGACCAACAACAACGACAACAAGACCACACTCATCCAACAAGGAGCTCCCACCCAGATGACGTCCCCTCTCAAGACCCGTGCCGGGATCGGCCTGGCCGCCGCGCTGACGATGGCCCTGCCCGCCGCCGCGCAGGAAATGACGATCATTCGCCTGCTCGACAGCAACCATTACGACCCGCCGCGCACGGCCGCTCTGGCCGGCTCCGAGGTCATCTTCATGCTGGCCGACACGCTGGTCGCCCTCGACGAGGACATGAAGACCATCCACCCGCTGCTGGCCACCAGCTGGGAGGTGTCGGATGATGCCCTGACCTACACGTTCCACCTGCGCGACGACGTGTCGTTCTGCGACGGCAAGAAGATGACCGCCGACGATGTCGTCTATTCGCTCAACCGCTGGAACGACCCCGAGACCAAATCGCCGGTCCGCTGGCGCATGGGCGACGTGAAATCGATCACCGCGCCCGATGCCACCACCGTGGTCTACGAGCTGAACGCGCCCCATTCGGAACTGCTCTACCAGCTGGCCCAGAGCTTTGGCTCGGTCATCGACAAGGAAACGGTCGAAGAGCTGGGCGACGATTTCGGCGTGACCGGCTTCAACGGCACCGGGCCGTTCTGCTGGGAAAGCTGGGCGCCGCGCGACAAGATGGTCATGACCCGCCACGAGGCCTATAACTGGGGCCCGCCGATGTACGAGAACACCGGCCCGGCCCAGGTCGAAAAGATGACCTTCCAGGTCGTGCCCGAAGCCGCGACCCGCACCGTGGCCATGCTGACCGGCCAGGGCGACGTGTCGCCCTACATCCCCTACATCGGCTGGGAAAAGCTGCGCCAGGCCCCGACCGTCGAGGTCATCCGCTCGGACGAGGCGTTCTTCACCAACTACATCGGGTTCAAGATCACCCGTGACCTGGTCAACGACATCAAGGTCCGCCAGGCCATCAACCTGGCCGTCAACCAGGAAGCCATGGCCGAAGACCTGTTCTTCGGCGAGGTCGAGCCGGCGTTCTCCTACCTGTCCTCCGGCGCGCTGGATTACGACGACAGCGAAGACGACAAGCTGCTGACCTATGACCCGGAAAAGGCCGCCGCCCTGCTGGACGAGGCCGGCTGGACGCTGAATTCCGACGGTGTGCGCGAGAAGGACGGCGTCGAACTGGCACCGCTGGCCATCACCTTCACCGGCGACTGGCAGCAGGTGGTCGAAGCCGTGCAGGCCGACCTTCTGAAGGTCGGCATCAAGATGCAGATCGAACCGATGGATGCCACCGTCTACTGGGGCAAGTCGGCCACCGACGATTTCGACATGTACGTCATGGGCTATCCCTACGTGTCGTCGGGTGACGGGCTCAACCTCTACTTCCGCTCGGAAAACATCCCGACCCCGAACCGGATGAACTATTCCGACCCGGAAACCGACGAGCTGCTGCTGGCCGGCTCGCAGGCGACCACCGACGCCGACCGCGCCGCGGCCTATGCCCAGGTGCTGCACAAGGTCCAGGGCGAGGCCATCTGGCTGCCGGTCTATCACCAGCCGATGCAGATCGCCCTGTCGAGCAAGGTCAAGCCCTTCGAGGCCCACAACATCTATGGCGTGGGCACCTACAAGGGCCTGCAGCTGGGCTTCAAGTAAGCCCGCCGCATCCCAGGCCAAAAGGGGGCCGGCCCGTCCGGGGCGGCCCCTCCCCTCTCCCAAGGATCCCAGCCCATGACCACCACCGTCATCCGCAACGCCGCCTACATCATTGCCTGGGACGAAGCCGCCCAGGGCCACAGCCTGCTGCGCAACGCTGACCTGGCCTTTGACGAGACCGGCATCCTGCAGGTCGGCGGCACCTGGGACGGGCCGGTGGACGACGAGATCGACGGCACCGACCGCATGGTCAGCCCCGGGCTGGTCGACATCCATTCCCATCCCTCTTCCGAAGCCATGAACAAGGGCATGCTGGACGAGCTGGGCTCGCCGGGCCTGCGCATGTCCTCGCTCTACGAGTTCATGCCGCTCTTCCGCCCCGACGGCCAGGGCACGCCCTTTGCCGTGAAGACCGCCTATTCCGAGCTGGCGCTCTCGGGCGTGACCACCCTGGTCGACCTGTCTGTCGCCTATCCCGAATGGCTGGCGCTGGCCGAGGCCTCGGGCCTGCGCGTGGTCGTCGCGCCGATGTACCGCTCGGCCCGCTGGTTCACCAGCACCGGCCATTCCGTCGAATACGACTGGGCCGAGGATGACGGCCGTGGCGCCATGCAGGTGGCCATGGACACGATCGAGGCCGCGCTGACCCATCCCTGCGGCCGGCTGTCGGCCATGGTTGCGCCGTCCCAGATCGACACCTGTTCGCCCGAGCTGATCCGCGACAGCCATGCCGAGGCCCGGGCCCGCGGGCTGAAGATGCAGATCCACGCCGCCCAGTCGATGGTCGAGTTCAACGAGATCACCACCCGCCATGGCATGACGCCCATCCAGTGGCTCGACAGCCTGGGCGTGCTGGACGACACCACGATCATCGGCCACGGCATCTTTCTCAACGACACCCATCCCTGGACAGCCTGGCCCGGATCGCGGGATTTCGAGATCCTCAAGGCCTCGGGCACGGCCGTGGCCCATTGCCCGACGGTGTTCCAGCGCCGCGGCGTGACGATGCATACCTTCGGCAAGTACATCCGCGACGGCATCCCGATGGGCATCGGCACCGATACCTATCCCCACAACATGCTCGAAGAGATCCGCCACGCCCTGATCAATTCGCGCATCACGTCCAAGGACGTCTACGACCTGCGCACCACCGATGCCTTCGACGCCGCGACCGTCGGCGGCGCGGCGATCCTGGGCCGCGACGATATCGGCAAGCTGGCCGTCGGGGCCAAGTCGGACCTCTTCATGGCCGACCTGCGCCATCCGGCCATGCGCCCGGTCCGCGACCCGCTGGCCTCGCTGATCTATGTCGCCGCCGAACGGGCGGTCACCGACACCTTTGTCGACGGCACGGCCCTGGTGCGCGACGGCAAGCTGCTGACCTTCGATCTCGACGCCGCCCTCGACGGGCTTGAAGCCGCCCAGCGGCGGGCCGAGGTCGAATTCCAGCAGCTCGATTTCCGCGACCGCACCCATGACCAGGCCGCGCCCATCAACTATGCCAAGGCAGAGACATGACCGAAGCTCCCCTCCTCGACGTCCGCGACCTGGCCATCGAATTCAAGACCGAAGGCGGCGTGTTCCGTGCCGTCGACGGCGTCAGCTTTTCGCTCGAACGGGGCAAGACCATCGGCATCGTCGGTGAATCGGGCTGCGGCAAGTCGGTCACCTCGCTGGGCATCATGGGCCTGATCCCCACGCCCCCGGGCCGCTATGCCGGCGGCCAGGTCCTGTTCGAAGGCCGCGACCTGCTGACCATGCCCGCCGGCGAGCGCCGGGCCCTGCGCGGCGGGCGGATGGGCATGGTCTTTCAGGAGCCGATGACCTCGCTCAACCCGGTCTACACGATCGGCGCCCAGATCATCGAATGCCTGCGCGCCCATGGCATGACCAACAAGCGCGAGGCCCGCGAACGGGCCATCGAACTGCTCGACCTGGTCCGCCTGCCCTCGCCGTCGAAACGGGTCGACGATTTCCCCCACCAGCTGTCCGGCGGCCAGCGCCAGAGGGTGATGATCGCCCTGGCCCTGGCCAACAATCCCGAGCTGCTGATCGCCGACGAGCCGACCACGGCCCTGGACGTCACCATCCAGGCCCAGATCCTCGATCTCATGCGCGACCTGTCCGACCGCACCGGGGCGGCCATCATGCTGATCACCCACGACCTGGGCGTCGTGGCCGAAACCTGCGACGACGTGGTTGTCATGTATGCCGGCAAGGTCGTCGAACGGGCCCCGGCCCGCGATCTCTTCGACGGGCCGATGCATCCCTATACCCTGGGCCTGATGGCCGCCGTGCCCCGGCTGGACACGGATGCCGACCGGCTCGAAACCATCCCGGGCGCCGTTCCTCCGCCCTGGGCCATGCCAGCGGGCTGCCGATTTGCCTCGCGCTGCCCGCTGGCAACGGACCATTGCCGCAATTCCCCCCCGCCCCTGCGCGAGATCGGCGAGAACCGCCTTGTCGCCTGCTGGAAAGCCCCGATCGAGGACATCGCCGCATGACCGACGCCGCCGCCACCGCACCCCGCCCCAATGTCCTCGAAGTTGCCGGGCTGACCAAGCATTTCCCCGTCGGCGGCGGGCTGTTCGGCCGCAAGAAGGGCGTGGTCCAGGCCGTGTCCGACGTCAGCTTTGCCGTGGCCGCCGGCGAGACCCTGGCCATCGTCGGCGAATCCGGCTGTGGCAAGTCGACCACCGGCCGGGCCCTGCTGCGCCTGCTGGAACCCTCGGCCGGCTCGGTCCGGCTGGACGGCGAAGAGGTCACCGACCTGCCCCCCCACCGCCTGCAGGCCCTGCGCCGCAACATGCAGATGGTGTTCCAGGATCCCTTCGGTTCGCTCAACCCGCGCATGACCGTGCGCGAAACGCTGATGGAACCGCTGCTGCTGCATGGTGTCGCCCATGGCGACCAGGCCCGCCAGGTCACCGCCCGGCTGCTGGAAACCGTCGGGCTTGCCGCCCATCACGCCGATCGCTACCCGCATGAATTCTCGGGCGGCCAGCGCCAGCGGATCTGCATCGCCCGGGCCATTGCCACCCGGCCCCGGCTGATCGTCTGCGACGAGCCGGTCTCGGCGCTGGATGTCTCGGTCCAGGCCCAGATCGTCAACCTGCTGCAGGACCTCCAGCGCGAGTTCGGCATGGCCTATGTCTTCATCTCGCATGACCTGTCGGTCGTGCGCCACATCGCCGATCGCGTGGCCGTCATGTACCTGGGCCGCATCGTCGAGGAAGCGCCCTCGGCCACGCTCTTTGCCGATCCGCGCCATCCCTATACCCGCGCCCTGATCGAGGCCGCGCCCCGGCCCGTGCCCGGCCTGCGCACCGCCACCGAACCGCCCGAGGGCGAGGCACCCTCGGCGCTTGATCCAGGGCCGGGCTGTGCCTTTGCCCCGCGCTGTCCGCTGGCCACAGATCTCTGCCGCACCACCCGGCCCGAGCTGCAGGCCACCGGGCCGCAGGCCCGCGTGGCCTGCCACCATGCCGAGACCCGGGCCGAGATGGTCTTTCCCCCGGCACCGGCGCAATCGCCCCAGCTGACCGCCCGCCTGGCCATCATGGCCCGCGCCCGGGCCGCCCAATCCGCCGCCTGAACGTGGCCGGACACCCGTAGGATGGGTCAATGACCCATCCTACCCGGGATGCGCCCGGTCAGACGGCCAGCATATCGCCGTAGTGGATCACGTCCTGGCTGCCGTCGTCATAGACCGTGGTCAGCGACACGGCCTCGCCGCTGTCGTCATAGACCGTGGTCTGCGTCGCCCAGCCGTAATCATCACCCCCGTCGATGCGCATCTGCTCGACGAGCGCGCCATCGGCATAGGTATTGACGATCTCCATGCCGCTGTCCTGGCCCGTGTGCCGTTCGACCAGCGCGCCATCCTCGTAGGTCTCGTCCTTCCAGGCCCAGGAAAACTCATCCGCCCCGTCGACCCAGAACTTGCGCTCGGCCTGGCCATCCGCGCCATAGAAAATATCCAGCGCCCGGCCGTCGTCATATTCGGTCGAGGACACGACCAGCTGGCCGTCGTCGAACTGGTTGTACCGCGTGTCCCAGTTGAAGGCATCCGCCCCGTCCTGCCAGAACTCGGTGGCCAGCACGCCCTTGTCATAGGTTGCATCCAGCAGCTTGCCGTCGTCATAGACCACGCTCGACGTCTGCAGCTTGCCTTTCTCGTAGCCCTGCACCTTTGTCTCCCAGCTGTAGATGTCGCCATCGTCGCTGAGCACCTTGTCGGTCAGCTTGCCGTTTTCATAGCTCTGCTGGAGGTGCAGCCCGGTGTCGAAGACCTTGTCGAGATATTCGATCTGGCCGGTCTCGTCGTAATACATGTCCTTCGACACCCAGTCGAAACTGTCGCCCGCATCCAGGTCGTGTTTCTCGGTGATCACCCCGTCGGTAAAGCCCACCGAGGTCAGGCGCCCGTCGTCATAGACCGTCTCGCGCCAGATCAGCTGGCCGTTGTCGTCGTAGATGCGGGTCTTCTCGTCCCAGCTGTACTGGTCCTTGGTGTCGTACTTGGTCTTGGTCGTGGTCATGGCCTGTTGGTCCCCGTCTCACGCGCCCGCCGCTTTTACGGCCGGGCCCGCCTGTCCTGCTCGTCGCTCTGAATTCCCTCAAATTGGGGCAAATTTGGGGCAATCCCTCGGCCATCGCCCGGCGTTGCTGGCCTCAGCCGCCCCGGCGTGTCCCGCCGGCCACGCCTGGCCCGCGCCGCCGGGTCCGGGACAGAGGCGATCCGGGCCGGAACCAGGGCTGCGCCGCAGTGAGTCAAACCGAACCGAACCGAACCGAACCGAACCGAACCGAACCGAACCGAACCGAACCGAACCGAACCGAACCGAACCGAACCGAACCGAACCGAACCGAACCGAACCGGCGTGCGGGCATGCCGGCGGCGGGTCAATCCCGCCACGCCACCGCTTGAGGCCCCACCATACCCCCGGCACGGGACAAAAAAGGCCCCGCCAGGCGAGGCGGGGCCAGGTGTCGTGCCTGCGTCAGGCCGCAGACACGGGCGGTGTCTCTTGCAATCGGGAAAGGCCCGGGGACGGCTGCGGCGCGGCCGCGCGCGCCCCGGGGCCGGATGGGATCAGTCGTGCATTTCCGAACGGATCTGCTGGCGCAGCACGTCGATGGGCACCGATTTGCCCTCGCGCTTGAAGCTCCAGTAGGTCCAGCCGTTGCAGCTGGGCGCGCCTTCCAGCGCGGCGCCGACCTGGTGGATCGAGCCCTTCACGTTCTCGGACACCAGCGTGCCGTCGGCCCGGATCTTGGCGATCTTGCCACGCGGGCTGGACAGCATCTCGCCGGGCGCAAGCAGACCGCGTTCGACCAGCTGGCCGAAGGGCACGCGCGGCTCCTGGCGCTTGCTGGTCGAGACCGACAGCGATTCCCGGTCGAACCGGCGCACCTTCGACAGGCGCTTTTCGGCGACCTTTCGATAGGCCTCTTCGCGCTCGATGCCGATGAAATCCCGCCCCAGCGCCTTGGCCACGGCACCCGTCGTGCCGGTGCCGAAGAACGGGTCGAGCACCACGTCGCCCGGGTTGGTCGTGCCGACCAGCACCCGGTGCAGCAGGGCCTCGGGCTTTTGCGTCGGATGGGCCTTGTCGCCCTTGTCGTCCTTCAGCCGCTCATGGCCGTTGCAGATCGGGATAACCCAGTCCGACCGCATCTGGACGCCTTCGTTCAGCGCCTTCAGCGCCTCGTAGTTGAAGGTGTATTTCGCGCCTTCGCCCCGCGACGCCCAGATCAGCGTCTCGTGGGCATTGGTGAACCGCTTGCCGCGGAAATTCGGCATCGGGTTCGACTTGCGCCAGACCACGTCGTTGAGAATCCAGAAGCCCTGGTTCTGCAGCTCGGCGCCGAGGCGGAAGACATTGTGATAGGATCCGATGACCCACAGCGCGCCGTCCGGCTTGAGCAGCCGCTTGGCCGCGGCCAGCCAGTCGCGGGTAAAGGCATCATAGGCCGCAAAGGACGAAAACTGATCCCAATGGTCATCCACGGCATCGACCCGGCTGTTGTCCGGCCGGTGCAGCTGGTTCTTCAGCTGAAGGTTGTAGGGCGGATCCGCGAAGATCAGATCAACCGAGCCTTCCGGCAGGCTGTTCATCACCTCGATGCAATCGCCCGCAAGTACGCTGTTCAACGGCAGCGCATCCATGCGCGTCGTCCTTGTCATCATCATATTGTCTGCCTCAATCACCGGCGCATTTTTGCGCTCATTGGTTGACGACAGGATGAGTCAAAGCCGAATCACGGTCAATTTATTTATTGGAGTCAAGAGGTTACAGTTTCTCTTGATACAAGATGTTGTGGACGGGCCGGAACGAACGCCTATGATGTGGGGTCACACCAAGATCTCGGAGCGCCTCGCGATGGGCCTTTGACGGGTAACCGGCGTTGGTTTCCCAGCCATAGCCCGGATGCTGTTGCGCCAAATCCACCATCACCCTGTCGCGCCAGGTCTTGGCCACGATCGACGCGGCGGCGATCGACAGGCTGCGCGCATCTCCGCCGATGACCGGCGAGGCCGGCATGCTCAACCCCTGCGGGACCCATTTGCCATCGACCAGCACGTGATCGGGCAGGATGTGCAACCCGGCCACGGCCCGTTCCATCGCCAGCAGGCTGGCCTGCAGGATGTTCATCTCGTCGATCTCGGCCACGCTGGCCTCGGCGACCGACACCTCGGCCACCTCGCGGATCTGGGCGGCCAGCCGGGCCCGGCGTTTCTTGCTCAGGGCCTTTGAATCGTTGAGCCCTTCGGGAATGGCGGCCGGGTCCAGCACCACGGCCGCGGCCACGACCGGGCCGGCCAGCGGGCCGCGGCCGACCTCGTCGGTGCCGGCCACGCGCAGGGCGCCGGCAGCATGCAGCCGGGTCTCGAAGGTGAAATCGGGGGTCGTACGGGTCTTGCGCATGGCCGCAGAACAACCCCGGCCGGGGCCGGGGCGCAAGGGCTATTGCCCGATCATCGCAAAGAACCGGGCGGCGGACCATGCGCCCGCCGGGCCGGGGCCGGGCTCAGCGCCAGCCGGCGCGGTAGCCGCGGGCCTGCAGGCAGGACGGGGCATAGCCGGTGTAAAGCCCCTGTTGCGTGGGCACCCGCACGGCACAGACATCGGGCAGCGCCTTGACCGACACCCGCGCCTGGCTGAGGCAGTTCTGCCCGTAGAGCGTCAGCGTGTCGCCCGGGCGGGAGACATCGCGCAGGCAATGGGCCGGCAGGGTGGCCCGGCCGACAGGCGCCTTGGCCCGATGATCGTGGCGGCCGTCCTTCCAGCCGTTCTTGTGCCACTGATGGGTCTGGCCGGGGTGGGTCGGATAGGCATGGCCGGGCTGGCGGGTCACGGGCTTGACCTTGTAGGCCTGCGAGGGCGCCGGCGCGTGGCTGTCCTTGCGGCTGTTGTTGGCGATGGCCGCGATCACGCCCAGGGCCACGGCACCGGCAACAACGGCGCCCGGGTCGATGGTCTGGGCCCGGGCCGGGGCGGCCATGGCGGTCAGGGTCAGCGCGGCCGAGGTGGCCAGGGCGGTAAGGATGCGGGGCATGTCAGGTCTCCTTCCTGATCTTTCGGTTGCACCGCCGGAAGACGTGCCCGGCGGCCTGGCCCCACCCTCGGCCCGGCCAGCGACATCAGGCAATAACACCCCCCTGTTATCGGATAACCGCCCCCGAAACCCCCTGTGGTTATTGAATTTCAACGCCGCTGGCCCCAGTCTGCGGCCATGACACGCATCATGCTCACATGCCTCCTGCTGGCCGCCCTGGCCCTGCCCGGCGCGGCCGCCGCGCAGGATTGCTTTGCCGATTACAAGGCCAAGCAGGACAACCCGCTCAAGCTGCATTACGGGGTCGCTCGGATCTCGGGCCAATGCAGCAAGGGCGCGGCCCAACAACAGCTGGCCCCCCGGCTGCAATCGCAGGGCTGGACCCTGCTGAACGTCGTTTCGGTCTTTGGACCCGAAGGGCTGGACAAGAGGAAGCCCAATGCCGGCGCCTATTACCTCCGCTTCTGAACCGCGGGCGGGCGGCGCCCGGATGGGCTGGCTGACGCGCATGACCGGCGGACGGATCGTGGCCAGCGGCATCGCGGCCATCGTCGCCCTGCTGGCCATCACGGCCTCGGTCCTGCTGATCACCCTGCCCGATGCCAATGCCTTCAACGCCCGGGTCGAACGGATCTTCATGGAAAACGACGGGCTGACCAGCCCGGCCGAGATCAAGCTGCTGGAAATCCTGGCCCAGTCGGGCACGGCCTTTGCCGACACGCTGACGTCCTATCGGATGGTCATCCTGGTCCTGCTGGTCTTTGCCGCCGCGATGCTGGTGGCCGCGCTGGTCTTCCTGGTGCTGCTGGTCGCGCTGAACCGGCGGATGGAACAGATCGAACGGGCCGGCATCCGGGTCAGCTCGCTGGTGGTCAGCCGCGAGGAAAATGTCGTCTATCTCAACGACATGGAATTCAAGCTGACGGCCGCAGCGATGGAAACCCTGGCCGTGCTGGCCGAGGCCCGGATGGATGACGACGTGCTGTCGGGGGCCGAGCTGGAAGCCGTGGTGTCCGGCCGCCAGGCCACCGATTGCGAAGAGGCCGCCGGGGCCACGCGGATCAAGCGATTGCGCGACGCGCTCGGCAACCAGATGGTTGCGGCGCTGCTGGTCAAGACCATCGCCCGGCGGGGCTACATGCTGGCCATCGACAAAGATGTGATCAAGATGGTGTGAACAAAGCCGAAACACGCTCTTGAAACCGGCCGGCCAGCCCCCATCTGCACCTGACCCAACAGGACAGGGGGACTGGCCCATGAACGTGCGCGCCAACATTTCCGCCACACTTTCCGACGCCCATTACGGAATCACCGTCGAGCCCCTGAAGGGCCGGGTGAGCGCGCTGCGCAATGGCAAGGTGCTGGCAACCAGCACCCGGGCCAAGGTGATGTACGAAACCCGCCTGCCTGCCGCGATCTATTTCCCGCGCGAGGATCTCGCGCTGTGCGCCTGCGCGCCGACCGACCTGCAAAGCTTCTGCCCGTTCAAGGGCACGGCCGAATATCTCGATGCGACCGTCGGCGGCGAGACCCTGAAGAACGCGGTCTGGAGCTATGCCCATGCCCTGCCCGAGGCCGCCGAGGTCGAAGGCTACGTGGCCTTCATGCCGGGCATCGCCACCGATTTCGACCTGGGCGAAAACCGCATCCACCCGCCGTCGGGCGGGGCGCTGACCGGGCCGATCGTCGATTGGCTGCTGCGCGAGGCCGCGCTGATCGACACGGCCGAGGACCTGCTGGCCAGCCTGGCCCAGCGGTTGCAGGACAACGGCATGGCCGTGTCGCGGCTGGCCGTCCTGGTCTGGTCGCTGCATCCGATGATTGCCGGCCGGCGCTACCTGTGGTCGCGCGAGACCGGCCAGGTCGATGTCATGGCCCCCAGCTACGACATCCACACCCACCCCGAATACCTGTCCAGCCCGCTGCGCCACGTGTCCAACGGGCTGGGTGGCGTGCGCCAGAAGATCGGCGCCGAACCGGGCGCCGGCAGCTTTCCGATCATCGAGGACCTGCGCGCCATGGGCGCGACCGATTACGTGGCCATGCCCCTGCGGTTCTCGGACGGGCGGATCAACGTGCTGACCCTGACCAGCGATCATCCCGACGGGTTTTCCACCGCCGATCTCGGCCTGATCTTCGAAATTTCGGCCGTGCTCAGCCGCTATCTCGAAGTCTTCACCCTGCAGGCCACGGCGCAATCGCTGCTGGAAACCTATGTCGGCAAGCGCACCGGCGCGCGGGTGCTGGGCGGCGAGATCCGGCGCGGCGACGGCGACGAGATCGACGCGGCGATCATGTTCTGCGACCTGCGGGAAAGCTCGCTACTCGAGGAACGGCTGGGCCGGGCCGATTACATCGAGCTGCTCAACGGGTTCTTCGACACGGTGTCGGCGCGGATCGTGGCCGAGGGCGGCGAAGTGCTGAAATTCATCGGGGATGCCGTGCTGGCCGTCTTTCCGGCCGGCGATGCCCCCGACCAGGCCCGCGCCCGGGCGCTGGCCGCGGCCCGGGCCATCGTGGCCGAGCTGGACGCGCCGGGGCCGCAGGCCGGGGGCCAAAGGCTGGATTGCGCCATCGGCGTGGCGTTCGGGCGGGTGACCTATGGCAATGTCGGTTCCCAGGAACGGCTGGATTTCACGGTGATCGGACAGCCGGCCAATATCGCCGCGCGCCTGGGCGATTACGGCAAGGGCGTGAACGAGCGCATCGTCGTGACCGAAGACATCGCCGGAGCCACGCCCGATGCCCGGCCGCTGGGCCCGCTACGGCTGCACAATGTCTCGCGGCCGGTGGTCAGCTTTGCCGTCGGCAGCGGCGAGGCCCTGCCCCTGCCGCCCGTCCTGGCCCTGCCCGAGATCCCCGCCGACCAGATGCGCGGCTGATCCCCCCGCCCCGGCCGTTTCCCGCCACGCCCGCCCGGCGTGGTCTTTCGCGTTTGGGCAGGCCGGTCAGTCGAGGTCGAAGAACCAGGGGATGAAGGTCCCGAAATCCTGCATGGTGACCAGACCGGGCGTCACGTCGAACACGGCCATCCGTCCGACCTTGTCGACCGGTTTCAGCAGGGTTTCGACCCGGCTGTATTTCCGCCGGGCATGGTAATCGTCGAACAGCAGCGTCAGCGGCTGCCGGGTCAGCGCCAGCGTGGCCAGGAAACAGGCCATCCGCATGCGCCCGTCCACCAGCACCGTGTCGGGCAGCCGGTCGCCATGGGTCTCCCAGACGCGTGTCGGATACAGGTAGAAATCGCGCATCCGGCTGTTGTCGCGCGGATAGCCCCATTCGGCGATCTGGCCCAGGTTGACCCACAAGACCTCTGTCAGCTCGGCCCGCTCGGGTTCGCGGGCCAGGGCATGGGCCACGCCATCGGCATAGGTCTCGTCGGTCTCGACCGACACGACGGGCCGGCCCAGCCGGGCGGCCAGCACCGTCGACCCGCCGCTGCCATATTCAAAGATCAGGTCCGAGGCCGCGTATCTTTCGCGGATAAAGGCCGCCTCGTCGCGGGGAAAGGTCAGGTGGAATTCGATGTCGCGCAGCGACCTGTCCTGGCCCTGCATGTAATCGGCCCGCGCCGCGTCAAGCAGGTCGTCCAGCCCGGCCAGCTCGGCCAGGGCCTGCATCTCGGCGCCCGTGGCCTCCTGCCAGCGCAGGATCGACCGGTCCCGGGCCTCGTTCCGGTTCCACTTGTGGTAAAATCGCGTGTTGCGCAGGGCCCTGTCGCCCATCAGCACCGACCGGCCGCGCTGGCGGGTCTTGCGCGTGAAGGTATGGGGATCGCCGACCATGTAGCGGTTGACCTGGGCCGGGGCAGCGGGATCGACATGGCCCGGCAGAAAGGCGAACTCGGCGCCGGAACCGGCCAGCCATTGCGCCACGCCCGGGGCAAAGGGGCCGGCGCTGGCCCAGTCGCGGCTGTCCAGCCCCTGGCCATCGGGCGCCAGGATCCGCGCGGCGTCGACGGGTGCCGCATCGGGGCCGCCGGGTGCCAGCTGGCACATTTGCAGTCCGGTCGACAGGCCCGGCGCATCCGCCCCCTTGCGGAATAGCATGCGGAACTTGGTTTCATGCAGGCCGGCATCGCAGCCGGTGTAATCGTCGCTGATGTACCGCCCGCGGAAATGCGGCTGGCCGGAATCGCCGAAGATCCGCCAGTTGATCAGCATGCCCAGCCGGTCGTCACCGTCCACAAGTGCCAGCAGGTCGGCCAGCCGCCCGTCGCCCGTGCGCACGTCGAGGAATTCGTCGACGCCCAGGAACAGCGCCCAATCGCCATCGGCCAGGATCGCCGGATCGCGGGAGAGCCCGGCCACGTGGGCCTGCAGGGCCCCGGCGCCCGGGGCTTCGACACGGTGATGGGCGATGATCCCCGCCGCGCTCAGCCGGTCGAGCATCTCGGGCGTCTGGTCGCGGGCATTGCCGGTGGCGATGACGATGCGCTCAAAGCCGATCGCCCGGTGATAGGCGATCCATTCCAGGAGGAACGGCGCATCGTTCTGCATTGCCGAGAACAGGACTGCTGCCATGTGATCCCCCCATGAACTCCGTCGTGCGGCCCTTTGCGGCCCCCTCCTGGCGCCGACCTGTCGGCCCGGGCCGATCCTCTCCCCTGAATCGGTCGGGCCGGTGGCCGGCCGGCCCGGCCATCTAGGCACGGATTGCCCGGCTTTACCAAACGTCAATTTGCACCGGGCCGGGGCACGGGTGGCCGATTGGGCCGGGCAGCGCGGCGTCGCGGCACTGCAAATACAGGAAGGGCCACGCCCGGCAAGCCGGGGTGGCCCTTGTGCCGGTCGCGGAGACCGGTGGATCATGTCGCCCTATGCGGCGGGCACGGCCATGCCAAGCCGGGTGCCGTCGTTGCGCCGGCCCTCGGCCCAGGCCAGGGCCAGAACGGCGATCCCGGCGGCCGACAGGGCAGCACCGACCCAGCCCGTGGCCGCCCAGCCCGCGCCGGCCGACAGGGCCAGCCCGGCCAGGAACGGCCCCAGCGCATTGGCAAAGTTGAAGGCCGCGTGGTTCAGCGCGGCGGCCAGGGTCTGGGCCTCGCCGGCCACGTCCATCAGGCGCATCTGCAACGGGATGACCAGCCCGGCGGTGGTGCCCAGCAGAAAGATCATCACGGCCATCAGGGGCCAGTTGCCGACGATCAGCGCATAGGCCGCCGAGGTCACCATCATGCCGGCCAGCAGGACCAGCGTGCCGCCCATGCGCGACCACGAGGCCAGGCGTCCGGCAAACCAGTTGCCGATCGTCGCGCCGATGCCGAAGAGCGACAGCGACAGCGGAATGGCCCAGGCCGGAGCGCCGGCGGCGTCGATCATGGCCGCCGAGAAATAGCTGTAGACGGCAAAGACCCCGCCGAAGCCCACGGCGCCGACCAGCAGGGTCAGCCAGACCGCCCGGTTCTTCAGCGCGCCCAGCTCCTTGAGCGGCGAGGCACCCTGGGCCGGGGCGGTGGCCGGGGCAAAACGGCCCATCATGGCCACCGAGGCCAGGGCCAGAACGCCGACGATGACATACATGCTGCGCCAGCCGATGGCCTGGCCCAGGGCGCCGGCGGCGGGCACGCCGATGACATTGGCAATGGTCAGGCCCATCAGCACCTTGGCCACACCCGCTGCGCGCTGGCCCTTGGGCATCATGTCGGCCGCGGCCAGCATGGCCACGCCGAGGAAGGCGCCATGGGGCAGGCCGGCCAGGAAACGGCTGCCGATCAGGGTCGTGGCATCGGGGGCCACGGCTCCGGCCAGGTTGGCCAGGGCAAAGCCCGCGATCAGCATCATCAGGAAGGCCTTGCGCGGCAGGCGCGCACCCAGCACGGCCAGCACAGGCGCGCCGATCACCACGCCGATGGCATAGGCGCTGACGGCGTGGCCGGCCTCGTGGTCGGCAATGCCCAGGTCGGCGGCGTAATAGGGCAGAAGACCCATCGAAGCGAATTCCGACACCCCGATGGCAAAGGCACCAAGGGCGAAGGACAGGATGGCCATCTGGCCCTGGCGTGCGTCGGGCGACATCGGTCGTACTCCGTGGCTGTGTGGAAGCCACGGCGCATTCTCTGCACCGCAGCAACTCCAACGCTATGCAACCTCGGGGCCGCTGCCTATGGGGCCGCGTCGCATAGTCGCTATGCGGTGAGGTCAGGGCAGGCCGCCCGGCACGTTTGCGCAAACACGTCCGCCGACCCGGGACAGGCGGCGGGCGGGGCGGACCGAGCGGCGGAAGGCCCTGTTCCAAAGGGCGAAGCGGGTGTGGCATGGCCGGGCGCTTGGCCGGGAGGGGCCATGGTGGGCGGCGGCGGCGCGGGGACGGCGCGGCGGGCCGGGGTCTTCACATTGTCGTGGGCGGCGGGCGCAAAACGGGCCTGCGCGGGGCCACGAACCGGGCGTGAGGAAATCTCACCCGGCGGCTGAGGAAAGCTGCGGCGCGGCATTTCCCCGGTCGTGGCATCGTGGCAGGATCCGGCGAAAGGAGATCCACCATGCCCGACCAGATGACCGCCGCGACCATTCGCGCCCGGGGCCTGTCCGCGACCGACACCGCGGAGACCATCATCACAGCGATCGCGGCCCGCGAGCCCGAGGTCCGGGCCTGGGCCTGGTTCGACGCCGAGGCCCTGCGCGCCCAGGCGGCGGCGCTGGATGCCCGGCCCGAGCGCGGGCCGCTGCACGGGGTGCCGGTGGGCGTGAAGGACGTGATCAACACCCGCGACATGCCGACCCAGCACAATTCGCCGCGCTATGCGGGCAGCCGCCCGGGTGTCGACGCGGCCTGTGTCGACACCCTGCGCCAGGCCGGGGCGCTGATCGTGGGCAAGACGGTGACGACCGAATTTGCCTTTACCCAGCGCGGATCGGTCACGCGCAACCCGCTGGACCCGGCGCGCACGCCCGGCGGGTCGTCATCGGGATCGGGGGCGGCGGTGGCCGCGGGCATGGCCAGCCTGGCGCTTGGCACCCAGACCGGCGGCTCGACGATCCGCCCGGCGTCCTACAACGGGGTATGGGGTTGGAAACCGACGTGGAACGCGATCAGCCGCGAGGGGCTGAAGATGTATTCGGCCACCTGCGACACGCTGGGGCTCTATTCCCGCGACGCCGGCGATTTCGAAATCCTGGCCGATGTCTTCGGGCTGTTCGGCTTGTCCGACCTTCCGGCCGGCCTCGCCGGGCTCAGGGTGGCCTTCATGAAAACCCCGACCTGGCCCCTGTGCGAACCGTCGGTCGCGGCCACGATGGATAACGCCATTGCCCTGCTGGAGGCCGCCGGTGCGCAGGTCACCGAGGTCGCCCTGCCCGCGCCCTTCGACGGGCTGGCCGAGGCCCATGCGTCGATCCTGGATTGCGAAGGCCGCGCGGCGCTGCTGAACGAGGTGCGCACGACGCCGGACATCCACGACGAGTTCCGGGCCAAGGTCGAGAACCGCCGGGGCGAGACGCCCGACAGCCTGCGGGCAGCCTATCGACTGGCCGACGCATGCCGGGGCCAGTTCGACGACATCGCGGCGGAGTTCGACATCGTCATGACCCCCAGCGCGACGGGCGAGGCGCCGCTGGGGCTGGACAGCACCGGCGATGCCTCGATGAACTCGATGTGGACGCTGTTGCAGGTGCCGGTGGTCTCGGCCCCGGGGCTGACCGGGCCGGCGGGCATGCCGATCGGCGTGTCCTTCGTGGCCCGGCGCTACGAGGATCGCCGGGCGATCGCCGTGGCCAGGCTGGCCGGGGCGGCATTCGCCGCGGCCCGGGCCGAGGGCTAAGCGCGGGGCGGGCCGAGGGCTAAGCGCGGGGCGGGCCGAGGGGGCGGCGATCAGCCGTCCTTGCGGGCCATCAGCACCGAATGATCCTGGGTGTCGGGATCCTTGGCCATGAAACCGGTCAGGCGCATGCCGTTGTCTTCCAGGCAGCGGGCATAAGCCGCAGGCGACAGCGAGGCGTGGTAGACCCGTTCGGCCCCGACCGTCCCGCTGACCGCCCCGGCGCCGGGGCCGACGGTGGTCAGGAAACTGCCGCCCGGTTCGAGGTGGCGGGCAATGCGGGCGATGCAGGCGGTCTGTTCCTCGGGGCGCAGGTGAAAGAAGCTGTCCCAGGCGATGATCCCGCCGAACCGGTCGGGCAGGTCCAGCGCGCGCATGTCGCCCTGGCGCCAGTCGCCATCGGGCCAGCGGCCCCGGGCGATGTCGAGCATGGCCTCGGCGAAATCCACGCCGGTGACGCGGAACCCTTCCATGATGAACCAGCGCGCGATGGGGTCTCCGGTGCCGCAGCCCAGGTCCAGAACCCGGGCGCCGGGCGCGAGGCTGGCGGTGAACCGCGCCAGCCACTTGGCCTCGAACAGGGCCCGCGACCGGGCGGCATCGTATTGCGCGGCCTGGCGTTCATAGACATCGCGCGTGTCGTCGGGATCGGGGATCATCGGTGTGCCACCCTGTGCTGACCTGGCTTCGGGCGCTCCTATAGCCCGGCGGGGTCGGGTGGCGCCAGCCCCGCCGGGCTGGGCCGGGGCGGAGTGGGGGCAGACACCGGGCAGGGTCGCACAGTCAAACGGCGGATAAGACGGGGGGCGCGGGCCGGACAGGACTGGGGCGTACCGGGGGGCAGGAAGGGGCCGCAGGCCGGACAGGACCGGGGCTGAAAGTCGGGCGAGATGGGGAGATCGGTCAGGCAAAGGCCCGACAGGACCGGGCAATCGCGAGCCTGGGGCCGGAAAGGACCCGGGGGCTAGACGCAGGACAGGACCTGGCCAAATCGGGGGGCGGCAGGCGCCCCCCGGGGGATCAGCCCTGCAGCGCGGCCATGAACCGGCGCAGGTAGGGATCGAAGGTCTCGGGCACTTCCCAGAACGGCGCATGGCCGATCCCGGGCAGGCGGTGCACGGTGTCTTCCCAGAGGTTCTTGTAAGGCAGCCCGGCAATGAAATCGTTGTTGATGAACACGTCTTCCTCGCCGTTGACGATGGCCAGGGGCACCGGGCTGGCCAGGGCGATGGCCTGCTGGTCGGCCGCCTCGGGCGCCAGGATGCGTTCGAACATCAACCGCCGCGCCCGGCCGTCGGTGCGGGCCACGGCCTCCAGCAGGAAGGGCTCGAACGGGGCATTCTCGCCACAGGTCGAATGGGCATAGTCGGACACGTCCTGTTCGGTAAAGACCTCCTGCCCGGCCAGCCCCATGTGCTCGCTGGGCTTGAACCCGGCGTCCAGCGACTCGGACGTGGCGGCGAAGGGCGGCGTGCCCGAGATCATCAGCCCGGTCAGCGCCGGGCTGCGGGACATCATCTCAAGCCCGATATGGCCGCCCAGCGACCAGCCCAGGACGGCATAGGCCGGGATGTCGAGCGCCTGCATGACCTCGATCGCCGTCTCGGCATAGCCGGGCATCCAGTAGGTGCGCTCGGGGTCGGTGGCATCACCGCTCTCGCCATGGCCCGGCAGGTCGAAGGCGATGCAGCGGAAGGCCTGGCCGATGTCCCCGTCCAGCTGGTTGCGAAAGACCTGGCGGCAGGAGGAATTGCCGTGGATCATCAGCAGGACCGGGCCGTCGCCCCCGGTGTCGCTGACGGCAATGCTGGCGTGTGACGTGTCGATCCGGTGGGTGTTCATGGTGATGTCCTCATGTCTTGTGTCGCGTGGCCAGGAGACGGCCGAAAATGTCGATTGCCCCGCCGGGCGCGATGCGCAGCACCAGGATCATGGCCACGGCCACGACGATGAACCGCGCCTCTTCCAGCCCGCGAATGCCGGCCATCGCCTCGGTGGCAAAGGTCAGGGCCAGGGCGGCCAGCACCGGGCCCAGGATCGACCCGGCCCCGCCGATCAGCACCATGGACAGGATCAGCGTGGCCACGGAAAAGCCGAAGACCTCGGGCGAGGCCACGCGCAGGTAGATGGCATAGAACCCGCCGGCGATGCCCGTGAAGACGGCCGAGGCCACGAGCACCAGCATCCGTTGCCGGGCGACCGAGATGCCGCGGGCGGCGGCATAGTCGGGATTGTCGCGCACCGCCCGCAGCGACTTGCCGAAGGGCGAGCGCACCAGGGCCAGCAGGGCGATGACCGACACGGTCAGCAGGCCCAGGGCGACATAGTAATAGGCAAAGCGGAAATCGCGGATGAAGGCGTAATCTCCGATCCGCAGGTAGGGCAGCCGCACCAGCCCCTCGGCCCCGCCGGTCAAATCGCCCTGGCTCAGCACGATCTGCATGCAGAGCTGGCCGAAGGCAAAGGTGACAAGCACGACGTAGATGCCCTGCAGCCGGGCGACCGGCAGGGCGATCAGCAGGGCGGCCAGGGCGGCGGTGATGCCCCCCGCCGGGATGGCCAGCCAGGGCGACAGGTCGGTCGCGGTGGTCAGGATGGCCGCCGTGTAGACACCGATGCCGAAAAAGGCGAGATGGCCGAAGTTGAACAGCCCGCCCAGGCCCAGGCTGAGGTCCCAGTTGACCGCCACGGTGCCGTAGATGAAGGCGATGATGAAGATGTGGCGGGTGTAGCTGTCGGTCACGACGGCCGGCACCAGCGCCAGCACGACCAGCGCGGCCAGCGCGACATATCCCTGTTTGCGGGTCATGCGGTTCTCCCGAACAAGCCGTTGGGTCTGAAGACGAGGACGAGGATCAGCGCGACGAACAGCACCGAAGGCGTCCAGTAGAGCCCGAGCCAGAGCACCAGCAGGGCTTCGAGCAGGCCGATGACATAGGCCGCGCCGGCGGTGGCGCCCAGGCTGCCCAGCCCGCCAAAGATCACGACGATCATGGCATTGACCAGCGGATCGGCCCCCAGCCCGGGGGTGACGAAGCGGATCGAGCCCAGCAGAACGCCGGTCAGCCCGGCCAGGGCGGCCGACAGGCCGAAGGCCAGCGAGAAGGTGCGCGGCACGTCGATGCCGATCAGCGCGGCCGACGACCGGTTCTGGCCCACCGCGCGCAGCGACCGGCCGCTGCGGGTCTTGCCGGTGTACCACCACAGGGCCAGCAGGACGGCCGGGGCCAGCACGATGATCAGCGCCTCATGGGCCGAGACCGGCGCGCCCAGGATGCTGACCTGGCCTTCGACAACCCGGGGCAGCTGTTTCAGGCGCGGACCCCAGATGATCGAGATCCCGCGTTCCAGGATGGTCGAGGCCGCCAGCGTGGTCATCACGGTGATCAGCATCATGTTGCGATTGCCATAGAACGGGCGGACCAGCAGCAGCTCGATCAGCACGCCGGCCACGACCGCCGCACCGATGCCCCCGACGAAACCGGCCAGCAGGCCCAGCTGCAGCTGCTCGGACAGGGTCCAGGCCACGTAGGCGGCCAGGGTCATCAGCGCGCCATGGGCAAAGTTGAAGACGCCCAGCGTCGTCCAGATCAGGCTGAGCCCCGAGGCCATCAGCGCGTAGAGCGATCCGAGCAGCAGCCCGGACACCAGCGTGGGAATGAGTACGCCGTCCATCAATGCGCCTGCTCGCCGAAGTACATGTCCATGATTTCCTTGTGATCCGGCGCGTTGTCGCGGTTGATCTCGCTGGCCACCTCGCCCTGTTCGACCAGGTACAGCCGGTCGGACAGGGCAATGAGGAATTCCACGTCCTGTTCGACCACGATCAGCGGCACGCCCTTGGCCGCGATGGCCGCGATGGCCTCGCGCAATTCTCCCTTCAGCCGGGGCGACAGGCCCAGCGTCGGCTCGTCGAGGATCAGCAGCCGCGGATTGCACATCAGCGCGCAGCCGATCGACAGCATCTGGCGTTCACCGCCCGACAGGGTCCGCGCCCGTTGCCGGCGCCGTTCGGCCAGGCGCGGAAACAGGGAATGGACCTCGTCCAGCCGGGCCCGCCAGCCGTCACGGGCGCGCGGGCAGAAGGCCGCCAGTTCCAGCGTCTCTTCGACGCCCATGTCGCCGAACAGCGTGTTGCCCTGCTGGGCCTGCACCAGCCCCGCCGCGACGATGGCCGACGGCTTGGCCCCGGCGATGTCCTGACCGTCGAAGCGGATCGTGCCTTCGGTGGGCGTGAGCAGCCCGGAAATCGTGTGCAGCAGGGTGGTCTTGCCATGGCCGTTCGGCCCGAAAAGCCCGATGGCCTCGCCGGCGTCCAGGTGAATGTCGATGCCGTGCAGCACCGGCACGGTGGCATATCCGGCCCGCAGGCCGGTCACGTCGAGAAGCCGGGTCATGCCGCTGCCGCCCCCAGGTAGGCCTCGACCACGCGCTGATCGCGGATGACCTCCTGCGGGTCTCCCTGGGTCAGCACCGCGCCCTGGTTCAGCACCAGCAGGCGCTGGCTGACCGACAGCAACAGGCCGAGGACATGTTCGATGATGATGATCGTCACGCCGGCGCGGTTGACCTGCACCAGCAGTTCGTCCAGCGCGGCGATCTCGGGCCGGGTCAGGCCCGAAGCCGGTTCGTCCAGCATCAGGATCGCCGGACCGGCCACCAGGGCCGAGGCGATCATCAGTTGTTTCTTGCCATAGACCGACAGGTCGGCCGTGCGCATGTCGCGCCGGTCGGCGTCGAACTGCACCAGGTCCAGCGCCGCCTCGGCCGCGTCGCGCAGCGCCGCCCCGCGCAGGGCGCCGCCGTAATGGCCTCCCAGGGCGGCGGTCTCGCCGGCGGTCAGGTCGGGGAACTCGGCGTCCTTCTGAAAGGTGCGCGACAGCCCGGCCCGAAAGATCCGGTGCGGGCGCATGCCGTCGATGCGCTGCCCGTCAAAGGTGATCTCCCCGCCGGACGGGCCGAAGGGGATACCGGTGATGCAATTGAAAAGGGTACTCTTGCCGGACCCGTTCGGGCCCGCGACACCAAAGATCTCGCCTCGTTCGACGTCGAAACTGACATCGTTGACGGCGGTCAGGCCGCCGAAGGTCTTGGTGACGCCCCTGAGCGATAGGATCGGGTCCGGCATGGCCGTCACTCCATCCAGGGCGGTGCGACGAAGGCACCATCGGCATAGGCCGCGGGCGAGAAGAGCGCACGTTCGCCGTCCTGGATCTGGTAGAACTGCAGCGGGATGTTGTCGGGGCCCTGAACGGCCAGGTGGGTGGCCGGATCGAATTCCAGCTTGCCCGCCGCCGTGTCGGTGCTGGACGCGCCGATCCATTCGCCGATGGCCACCCGGTCGGCCGGGTCACCCACGGCGCGCAGCGCCTCGGCATAGAGCATGACCTCTTCGTAGAGCATCGGGCCATAGACCCCCGGCGTCGCCGAGAAGGCGGTTTCGTAATCGCCGACGACCTGGGCCGCACGTTCAGAGGCGCTGCCCGGCAGGGTGCCGCCCAGCATGTTGTACAGCACGCCCGAGGAATTGCCGGCGGTCAGGTCGAGGAACTCGGGCACCGACGGCGCATACTGGATGAAGACCAGGCTGTCGGTCGGCTGTTCCATGAATTGCGACATGAAGGCCGCGGCATTGCCCGGCAGGTAATCGGTGTTGATGACCACGGCCGGCGGATCCTGCCGGACCTTGGCCAGGAAACCGCGCCAGTCGCCGACCTCGCCAAAGGGCACCAGGTCATTGACCATGATCTCCCAGCCGGCGGCCTCGAAGCTTTCGACCAGGCCTTCGGCGATGGTCTTGGAATAGGGGTTGTCCGACGAGATCAGGGCCAGCGACTTGTCGTCGACGGCCACCTGGCCTTCGGCGATCAGCCCTTCGATGACCGGCAGCACGCCGGTGTTGTAGGCGTCGAAGGACGGCGAGAAGGACCAGACCGTCGGAAAGGCGTCCGGGTCTTCGGAGATGATGTCGCGGGTCTGGGCCGAGTTGGCCGAGACCAGGTAGATCATTTCCATCTCGGCCATCATCTCGATCTCGAAGTTCGAGCCCGAGGCATAGCCCGTCACGATGGCGCCCATGTCGCGGTCGCTCAGCAGGCGCTCGGCGGCGGTGGCCACGGCCGCGGCGCTCTGGTCGGCCGCATCGCCGACGACCAGTTCAAAGGTGTAATCACCGATGCCACCGGCGGCGTTGAGCTGATCGACGGCCAGCTGGGCACCGTTGACCATTTCCTGGCCATCGGCCGCGGCGGGGCCGGACACCGGGGCCAGCACGCCGATCTTGACGACCTCGGCCGCGGCCAGGCCGGGCATGGCCAGGCCGGCGACCAGGGCCGTGGAGGCAAGGAAGGTTCTGCGCTTGAGCATTGTCGTTGTTCTCCGTGTTGGGATGTTCTGTTTCTTGTGTGCGGGACCGGTCTGCGCCGGGTGTTTCCCCGGGTGTCTGGCCGGCCCGTGCCGGATGTTCGGTCTCGCGTAACCGGCCCGTTCCGGATGCTGTATGCCGGAAGCTGTTTGCCGGAAGCTGTTGGCTTGCATGGCCCCCGCCCCCGGGGCCCGGCGCGGCCTAGCGGGTGCCGCAGATGTCCAGGATGGCCGCCGCGATGACCTTGGTCGTCTTGTGCAGCGAGGCCACGTCGACAAATTCGTTGTCACCGTGGAACCCGTCGCCCGACGGCCCGTAGATGCAGGCATCGACCCCGGCCCCGGCGTAATGGGCCGCATCGGTCACCGCGTCGAAACCACGGATCTCCGGCGCCGCGCCCAGGGCCGTGTGATGGCCGACCAGCGACGTGACCAGCGGGTGATCGACCGGCGTGTCCATCGGCGGGAAATGCAGCCCGCCCAGCTCCCATTCGACCAGCGGCGGATGCGCCGCCGTCCAGGGATCGAGCGCGGCAAAGGCGGCAACGAAATCCTCGAACCCCTTGCGCACCTCGGCCGAGTTTTCGTGGGGCAGGAATTTCAGGTCCAGGTCCAGCGTCACCCGGTCCGGCGTCATCGCCGGGTTGGTGCGGATCAGCGGCAGGCCGTCCTCGCCGATGCCCACGCCGCCATGGATCACGCCGGGGTTGATCGTCGACAGGCCCGGCGGGCAGAGCGGATGGTAATTGTTGCGGCAGCGCGAGGCCTCGAATTCCTTCAGCGCGGCCAGGAAGCGGGCGGCGATCTCGATCGCGTTGACCGCTGGCACCAGCCGCCCGGGCACGTCGGGCTGGGGGAAGATGTCGTTGTAGCGCATGCCTGCATGGCCCGACCGGCCGATCAGCGTGACGCGCACCCATTCCAGCCCGCCTTCCGCCGGCACGACCTTGTCCCAGGTCGGTTCGGCGATGATCGCGTTGCGGGCCAGGTGCCCCCGGGCCACGGCATCCATCGCCCCGAACCCGCCGGCCTCTTCATCGACAACCGCATGCACCGACACCCGCCCGTCCAGGGTGATGCCCGCCGCCCGGATGGCTTCCAGCGCGGCGATGCAGGCGGCCAGCCCGGCCTTCATGTCGACCGACCCCCGGCCCCAGAGCTTGCCATCAGAGATCTCGCCGCCGAAGGGATCGACATGCCAATTGGCCTGGTTGCCCACCGGCACGGTGTCGATATGGCCGCACAGGATCAGGCTGCGCTCTTCGTTGCCGGGCAACGTGCCGACGACATTGGGCCGGCCCGGCAGGGCGTCCCAGCTTTCGGTTTCGCATCCCAGCGCCTTCAGCCGGTCGGCGACCAGGGCGGCCACCTGGGCCTCGTTGTTCAGCCCCTGCTTGGCCTCGAACTTGGGATTGACCGAGGGGATGCGCACCATCTCGCGGGTCAGGTCCAGCACCCGTTCGGGGGTGGCATCGATGTCGTCCCAGACGCTTTGCAAACCGGTCATGCCGTGGCCTCCTTCAGTTCCGCGATCAGCGCGTCGGTTGTCACCTGGCGGCAATAGCCCTTGATCGTCGCGATCGAATTGGCCTGGCGTTCCGGCGTGTAGGTCAGGCAGGCATCGGTGACCTGGGTCACCAGGTAGCCCAGGTCGCAGGCATCGCGGATCGCGCTTTCGACGCATTGGTCGGTGATCAACCCCGAGATCACCAGCTGGCGCACGCCCAGGCAGCGCAGCACATAGTCGATGTTGGTCGACACAAAGACCGAGGACGACGACTTGGGCAGCCAGATCTCGTCCTCGCCCGGGGCCAGCGCATCCAGCGGCCGGCCGTCCCAGGACCCCTTGGGCACGTTGAACCCGGTGATCTTGTAATCCAGGCTGCGGTCGCGCCCGTCCAGGGTCAGGCTTTCGATCGTCGTGTACATGACCTCGACCCCGGCCGCCCGGGCCGCCGTGCGCAGGCGCTGCATGTTGGGCAGGGTCTCGGCCTCGAACGTGTCGAAGAAGGCGCCGTAGCCGGCCGCGAAGGCTGCGTCGCTCATGTCCTTGAATTCGCCCCCGTCGCGGCGGGCCGAGAAATTCTGGACATCGATGTAGAGCAGCGCCGAGCTGGCGGGCTGCAGGGGTACGTCACGGGTCAGCATTGGGTCTCCAGTACGGTGCGGACGGCCCGGCAGAGCAGCGCGGCCATGGCGGCCTGTGTCTCGGGCGTGCGGATCAGGTCGTGGCGGATCTCGATCAGGCTGTGCGGCAGGCCCGAGGCCTCGCCATGGGCGGGCACGAACCAGTCCGAGGCATCGTCGATCTGGTAGGGCTCGTTCAGGGCCATGACCATCTCGGGCCGCTGCGCGGCGATGGCATCCAGCAGCGCCTGCGAGGTGGCCGTGTCGCCCCGGCAGAGAAAGCCGATGTGCCAGGGCCGGTCGGCCGGGTTGGTGCGCATGCGCGGGGTAAAACTGTGGATCGACAGCAGCATGCGCAGGTCGCCGGACCGGGCGGCGGTGACGGCGTCGTTGTAGGGCGCAAAGATCTCGTCCACCCGGCCCCGCCGGTCCGCGGCCGTCAGCCCGGCATTGCCCGGCACGCGCAGGCCGTCGGACACCTCGGGGATGGCATCGGGCGCCTCGGTGGGCCGGTTGCAATCGATCACCAGCCGGCTGTAGCGCTGCAGCACCGCCGCGCAGCCCAGCTCGCCGGCCATGGCCCGGGTCACCCCCGCCGCGCCGACATCCCAGCCCACGTGCAGGTCCAGCGCCTGGCGGTCCAGCCCGAGACCGTTCAGCGCCGCGGGCACCGCCTGGCCGGCATGTTCGCAGACCAGCAGCACCGGCGGCCCGCCCCGGGCCGCGATGCGCTCGACCGGGTCGGGATCGACACCGGGGTCGAGCAGCGGCGCGGTCAGGTCCTGCACGGGCGCCTCCGCGACCGGGTCCGACGTTGGGGAATGGGGCGTGTCTTCATGCTCCCAAGGTTGACTAATTTTTTTCAAAGTCAATTGATCCGTTCACTTTGACAGGTTCTGTTCGTTTGACATTCACGATTCCGGGGCCGTTGCACAAGCATTAAGCGGCCGGTTTTCCTACTGGAATCGCAGGGATTTTTCACGCATGGCGACAGTGGCGCCCGCCCCTGGCGGACGCCTGCCCCGTCGGCATGCGCAAGGCGTGTTCAGCCGGGCCTGCGCCGGCGGCGGAACAGGTCCTCGATCTCGCGGTTGCCCATCACGCCGTTGGGCAAAAGCGCCATGACACCCACGATGACCACGCCCAGCATCAGCCCCGACAGGCCCAGCATCTGGGGCAGTTTCAGCCCGGCGATCTGGGGCCCGGTTTCCAGCCAGCGGATGGTTTCCAGCCCGATCGAGATCAGCAGCGTGCCGAAGACCGCGCCGGAGACGCTGCGCAGCCCGCCGAGGATCAGCATGGCCACGGTCAGGAAGACAAAGTTGAAATAGAACGGCCGGGCCGAGATCGTGCCGAGGAAGAAGGCATAGGCAATGCCGGCCACGGCAAAGAACAGCGTGCCCAGCACCCAGGCGATCAGGCGCACGCGGAAGACATTGACGCCCATGGCCCGGGCGCCGATCTCGTCATCCGCACAGGCCCGCAACTGCACGCCATAGCGGCTTTCGCGGAACCAGCGGGCGCCGAATATGGCCAGGATGGCCAGCACGGCGATCTGTGGCAGGTCCATGACCTTGGGGATGCCAAAGAAGGCCTGGTTGCCCTTGAAGATGTCGGTGCGGTGCAGAAAGATCGAATGCACGATGACCAGGATGGCGATGCTGACGATGGTCACGCCCACGCCGGTCAGCCGGGCGATGAACAGGCCGGTCAGCAGGCCGAGCAGGCCGGTGATGCCCAGGGCGATCAGGGCCGACGGCCAGGGCGACAGGGCAAAGGCGTTCAGCCCCCAGGGCGCGTCGGGCAGGGAAATGGCCTTCATCGCCACGGGCGTCACGCAGATCGCGGCGGCATAGGCCGCGATGCCCATGAAGGCGCTGTGGGCAAAGCTGGTCAGGTTGGCATTGCCCATGAAGACCTGCAGGCCGACGACAACCAGCAGGTTGACGAAGGTGGCATAGAGGATGCGCGCCTGCCAGGTCTCGCCCCAGAGGTAATAGGCTCCCAGGATCAGCAGGATGAGCAGGCTGAGAAGCGCGCTGCCCAGAAGGCCGCGGCGTTGGCTCGGGTTCATATCTTGTCCCCCTTTTCCTTGGCCGGCGACAGGATGCCGTCGGGCCGCCACACCAGGATCAGGGCGACCAGCGAGAAGACCACCGCATGGGCCAGCCCGCCGTAATTCTGGGGCAGCAGCACCAGGACGGCCACTTCGACCGCGCCCAGCAGAAAGCCGCCCAGCACCGCGCCGGGCAGGCTGCCGAACCCGCCGATGACACAGGCGACAAAGGCCGTGAGCACCGGGTCGAAGCCCATGTGGGGCAGGACGCTGCCGCGCCGGGCCATGATGAAGATGCAGGCCAGGCCGGCCAACAGGCCCGACACGGCAAAGGCGCAGGCGATGACCCGGTTGGCCCGCAGGCCGCACAGGCGGACCATCTCGAAATCCAGCGCCGCGGCGCGCATGGCCAGGCCCAGCGTCGTGCGCCGCAGGAAGACCAGCAGCACGACGATGGCAATGGCCGTGGCCAGGGTTTCGTAGATCTGCAGCGACGAGACCTGGATCGCGCCCAGGGTCACGGTCTGGTCGAGAAAGATGAACTGCGTCGCCGGGATCGGCCGGGGCGAGCCCAGCAGCAGGAACAGGTTCTGCAGGATGATGCTGACCCCGAAGGCCGTCAGCAGGCCGGTCGTCAGGTCGGCCCGGCGCACGGTGCGAAAGGCCACCCGTTCCAGCAGGACCGACATGGCCACGCAGGCCAGCAGCACGGCAGCCATCAGGATGAAGGGGTTCTTGGTCAGCAGGGTGCCGACGATGACCATCGAATAGCCGCCGAAGGCAATGACCTCGCCATGGGCGAAATTGACCAGGCCCATGATCGAAAAGACGATGGCCAGGCCCAGGGCGATCAGGGCGTATTCGGCCCCGAAGCTCAGGGCGTTGAGGATTTGCTGGATGGCGTAGTCCATCAGGAATGCACTCCGGTGATCTGGTCCATCAGCATCGCGCCGTCGCCGTATTGCGCGGCCTCGCCCTGCGACGAGATCGTGCCGTTGTTCAGCACGTAGACGTAATCCGACAGGCCGATGGCCGCCGTGGCGTTCTGTTCGACCAGCAGGATGGTGATGCCCTGCCGGCGCAGGTCGCGGATGATGTCGAAGATCCGGGCGGTGATCTGCGGGGCCAGGCCCAGCGACGGTTCGTCCAGCAGCAGGATGCGCGGCTGCGACATCAGCGCCCGGGCGATGGCCAGCATCTGCTGTTCCCCCCCTGACAGCGTGCCGGCCGGCTGGTCACGGCGTTCGCCCAGGATCGGGAACTGCTCGAACCAGCCCAGGATTTCCTTGTTGACCCCGGCCTTGTTGGCCCGGCTGGCCGCGCCCATCACCAGGTTCTCGCGCACCGTCAGGTTCGAAAAGATCCGCCGGCCCTCGGGCGAGATGGCAATGCCCAGCCGGGTGCGGGCCTCGACGGCCAGCCGCGAGATGTCCTGGCCGGCCAGCCGGATCGAGCCGGTCGACCGGGCGGTGCCGGTGATGGCCGACAGGGTCGAGGTCTTGCCCGCCCCGTTCGGGCCGAGCAGGGCGACGCAACTGCCTTCGGCGACCGACAATCCGATGCCGTGCACGGCCTCGATCGGGCCATGGGTGACCCTGAGATCCTGAATTTCGAGCATGAGTGATGGGCTTTCTTCGAAGCGCCGCCCCGGTCCGTTGCAGGCCCGGGGCGGCGGGAGGCCGGCTTATTGCCAGCCCGGCACGTTGTCGGGGATGTCCTGCTGCAGCACGACGCGGGCGCCGTTCTCGAAGCCGATCACCGGGATCTCGCGCAGGGCATAGCTGTTGGTGTCCTGGAAGCTGATCGCCTCGACCGACATGACCGGGATGCTGTCGGCGCTGCGGATGGCCTCGCGCACGGCGACCGGATCGGTCGACCCGGCGGCCTCGACGCCATAGGCGATCATCTTGATCGTGTCGGCGCCCAGCGACGGGAACAGGCCGTTCACGTCCATGCCCATCTCGGCACATTCCTTCTGGAAGGCGTCGATGCGGCTGCCCGGAACCGCCGGGGCCAGGGTGCCAAAGAACACCTTGTCCAGCGCGGTCGGGTCTTCTTCGGCCAGGGCGTCGAGCGAGGGGTCGTCGAACCCGTCCGACCCGACCACCCAGGCATCCAGCCCGGCCGAGCGCATCTGGCGGATCAGGATGCCGATGTCGGGCATGGCCCAGGAGATGAACACCGCGTCCGGCGCGGGATCGAGCGCGCGCAGCTCGGCGATCTGGGGCGACCAGTCGGTCGTGCCCGAGGTATAGTTGAGCGTGGCCTGCAGCGTGCCGCCGTTCTCGACGATGACATCCGAGAACCATTCCGGCAGCGCCGCCGACCACGAACCGCCTTCGTCCGAGGTAAAGATCACGACGTTTTCCACGCCCTGCGACAGGGCATAATTCGCCGCGGCCGTGGCGGTGTAGGGATCGGGCGCGACATTGGTGATGAAATTGTCCACCACGCCGGAATGCATCTCGATCTGGGTGCTCTGGGCCTGGATGACCGACACGCCCTGGGCGCCGGAAATCTGGGCCACGGGGATCATCGTGTCGGAGAAGGGGATCGTGGCCAGGGCAACGATATCCTCGCCCAGGAACCGTTCGGTCAGCGAGATCGCGGTCTGGGTGTCGGCCCCGGTGTCCTGGATCAGCAGTTCGAACATGCGCCCGTCGACGCCGCCGTCCTTGTTGATCATCTCGGCCATGCAGCGCGCGCCGTCGACCTCGTTATAGGCGGCGTAATCGCCGGTCAGGGGCACCGGAAAGGCGACCTTGATCGTCTCGCCGTCCTGGGCCATCGCCGCGCCGGCAGCCAGGGCCAGCGCCCCGGCGCCGCCCAGCAGAATGCTACGTGCCAATGTGTTCGACTTCATCTGGTGTACTCCTGTCGGTGTGATGTCCTTGGCCGAGATAGGCCTTGATGACCTCTTGATTGCTGGTGATCTCGGCAGGTTCGCCGGTTGCAAGCAGCCGGCCCATGTTCATGACCGTCAGCTTCTCGCAGGCGGACATGATGAACTTCAGGTCATGTTCGATCAGCACGATCGAACAGGGATGACGCTGGCGCAGCCAGGTCAGGTTCTCGAAGAGCTGGTCGGTCTCGGCGTGGTTCATGCCCGCCGCCGGCTCGTCCAGCATCAGCACCCGCGGCCGCAGGGCCAGCGCGCGCACGATCTCAAGCCGCCGCATCTGCCCGTAGGGCAGGCTGTCGGGCGTATCGTCCAGCACCCCCGACAGGCAGAACCGCGCGATCGCGTCTTCGACCAGGTCGGGATCGGCGTCACGGCGCCCGCGCATGTGGATTTCGGCCACCTCGATATTGCGCCGGACGCTGAGGTTGCGGAACAGCCGCAGGTTCTGGAACGTCCGGGCGATGCCCAGCCGCGCCCGCTGTTCGGCCGGCAGGCGATGGACGGGCTGGCCATCCAGCTCGATCTCGCCGGCACTGATCGTCAGCAGCCCCGAGATCAGGTTCAGCATGGTCGTCTTGCCCGCGCCGTTCGGCCCGATCAGCCCGTGGATCTCGTTGTCGCCGACGGTGAAGCTGACGGAATCCACGGCCTGGACCCCGCCAAAGTTCTTGGACACCCCGCGGATCGTCAGCATCAGTAGACCTCGGCGTAGCGGGCGCATTTCGCGGGCCAGTCCAGCCCGTCGAGCTGGGCCAGCTCGCCCTCCTTGTGCGCCACGTAGACATCAACGAAATCGTCGCCGAACCATTCGCGCACGGCCTGCGACCGGCCAAAGGCCGCCAGCGCATCGCCCAGCGTCGTCGGCAACCGGCGGAAGCCGCGCGCGGCCAGGGCCGCCGGATCGAGCAACGACAGGTCTTCCTGCGCCGGGGTCGGCGGCTCGGCCTCTTCGCGCACGCCCTGCATGCCGGCAAAGACCAGCGCGGCCAGCGTCAGGTGCGGGCTGGCCGCCGCATCCGCCGCGCGGATCTCGAAATTGTACTGGCGGGCCACGCTTTCGGGATCCTGCGCCGTGACCGGGCAGATCCGGACCGAGGCCTCGCGGTCTCGGAAGCCCAGGTTGTTGTAGGCCGCGCTCCAGCGATGCGGGGTCAGCCGCAGGTAACTGATTTCGGACGGGGCCAGGATGGCCAGGATCTGGTCGAGGTATTTCAGCACGCCGCCGATGAAATGGCGGGTCAGGCGGCTCATCCCGTGCGGATCGTCCGCGTCATGGGTCAGCGGCGCATCCGCATCGTCGAGAAAGCTGAAATGCACGTGCAGCCCGTTGCCCACGCTGTCGGGATCGAGGATCGGCGCAAAGCTGGGCGCCAGCCCGTGGCGCTGCAGCACGTCATGGGTCAGCAGGCGCAGCACCGCCGCATTGTCCGCCGCCGCCAGGCCGATGGCCGGCTTCATGGTGATCTCGTACTGGCCCGGCCCGTATTCCTTCATGAAGGTGTCGGGTGCACAGCCCGCGGCCTGCAGCGCGTCGAGATAGTCCTCGGCCCAGGCCTGGCCATCGCGGAACCCCTTGAACCCAAAGGCATCTCCCGGCCGGGGCGGCTGGTCGCGCAGCTGGAATTCATGTTCGAACGCCGCCTGCACCCGGGCGCCGGTCAGCGCGTGGAACGCATCCAGCGCGCGACGCGCCAGCGAGCGCGTGCAGAAATCCCAGGGCTCGCCCTCCAGCGACCGGATGTCGCCAAGCGCGAAATCCAGCCTCTGGCCGTCCTCCAGCACAAAGCGGCTGTCCGCGTCGGGCACCAGGACCAGGTCGCCGAACGACCCGAAGGGCGAGTCGGAAATGCTGTCGAAACAGGTGATCTGCACGTTGGTCGGCGTCCAGCCCACCCCCCGGCGCGACCGTTTCTCCCAGTCGCCGGCCGGAAAGGACTTGCCCCGGACCACGCCGGACAGATCCGACGTTCCCACGAAGACGAGCCTGTTGTCGATGTCGTTGTTCCTGGTCATCATTTCATCCCTGCCGCGGGTTCGTCCCGCAGCTTGTCCCATTCGGAAATGCGTTGTTTCGTGGCCTCCCAGTCGCGTTCGGCCATGGCCACCAGCATGGCCTCGATCAGCGCGAAGGCCGGCACGTAGCTGTCCCAGATCGTGCCCGACGAGATCGGCACCGAGATCAGCTCGGTCGCGCCCTTGGCCGCCGGGCTGATCCACTTGTCGGTGATCACGATGGTCTGGGTCTTGCGCCCCCGGGCCTGGGCCGACAGCCGGGCCAGGTTGGCCTGGTAGCGGCGGAAGTCGATGATCAGCAGGATGTCGCGCGGGCGCATGCGCAGCAGGTATTCGGGCCAGAGCTCCGGGTCGGAGGGCACATGCGACACGTCGGCCCGGATCTGGCGCAGGTGGCGCACGAAGAACTCGGCGATCGAGTCGCTCATCCGCCCGCCGATCATGAAGATCCGCCGCTTGGGATCGGTCATCAGGTCGCACAGCCGTTCGAACTGGCTGGGCGTGATGCGTTCGACCATCTCGGCATTCAGCGCCTCGACGCTGCGCACATAGGCCGCAACCGAAGCCGTGCTGTCCCCGGCCAGGTCGTTACGCAGGTCGATCGGCGATTGCTGGCCTTCCTTCAGCTCCTGGACCAGCCGTTGCTGGAATTCCTGGAAGCCCGCGCAGCCGATCTTGGCCACGAAGCGCGAGATCGACGGCGCCGAGATATGGGCGCGCTTGGACAATTCCTGGATCGGTTCGAGCCCGGCAAAGGGGTAATCGGCCAGCAGCACCGAGACAAGCTGGCGCTCTGCCGGCGTGAACTGGTCGGCCATGTCTTCCAGCTTCTGACGGATCTGCATCGCCCTTCCCCGTTTGACGTGGGTGCCAAGGTAGGCATCGTGAAAATTTTTTGTCAAACCGAAAGGCGAGGATTGAATTGACTAATTGATTGCAGCCCCGACATTGAGCGCAAACCGGGCAATTGCATGGCCGGCGCGGTCAGGACGCAGGGGCGGCCCCCATGCGCCGAGCGCGCCAGCCTTCAGGCCCCTGCCATAGCGCAGGGGCCCGTTTTCATTGGGCTATCCGCCTCGGGCGCTGTGTCAGTTTTGTGCCAATCTGCCGTCAATCCGGGTCAAACCACATGCCATTACGTGCGCGCGTATCGCTTGGCGCGCATCGCACGGCGCGCAGAACGCGACCTATCGGCCAGATTTATGATTTTTCTAACGGATTACTGGTGATCCCGACAGGATTCGAACCTGTAACCTGCCCCTTAGGAGGGTGTTATGCATTGCCCATTTCTCCTTTTTCTTTCTGTAGGTTATCATTATTCGACGACTCCGTCTGTACGGACCGTGTACGAAAACGCGCCCGAATGTCGGCCTCATCGCTCTCCGGATGGGCGTAGATGCTCATCGGCAGATTGGCATCGGACCACCGGCCCGCCCGCGCCGCAGTAACAGGGTCCACGCCCTGTCGTATGACCAGCTCGGTGAAGAATCCGTGCCGTCCTGCAGCATGAGCCGAGAGGTACGGAATGCCAGCGCGGCGGCAGATCGTCTTCCAGCGGTTGTTGTAGCCGGTCGAGCTCGCATACCCGAAGACCCGCGGCGGCAAGATCGCCCCGGTCCTGCGGTTGCGGGGACGCTTGGGACGCAACTCCTGCAACTCCGCCATCATTTCCGGCGAGACGGTTATCCAGCTCTCCGGATGTCCCTTATGAGCTTTGACCCGGACCTGGCATTTCTCCGGACGCAGGTCGTCCGGGGTCAAAGAAACAGCCTGATCGATCCTAGCGGCCGTTTCGAACATGAAGCGCGCCATGGCTGCATTGTACGGATCGGCTTCCGCACAGAAGGCGTCGATCCAAGCCCGTGTTGCAGGAACCCGCTCAACACGGCTGGTCTTGCCGCGGCGCTTGTCTTGGGCGTTGCGCTCGAACTGATCGTAGCGACGCACGCGCAACAGTGGCGTTCCCTTCAGCTCGTGCGCATTGTTGATGACCGCTCGCGCCGGCGTCACGATTTCCCGCCACCAAGTATCCGTAGACGCGTTCGGGCGCAGCTTCGGACCGAGGTTCTTCAGCAGACGCCCGGTAATGGCCGCGAGGGGCAAACTGCCGATCTCATCGAGGATCGGTAGTAGTTGGCGCGCACTCCTGCTGTCAGGCTGGTAGAGTTCGGTTGCATCCGCGAAGCGAAGCGCCCGCTCCTCGCCGACGATGTGCTTGCGGATCTGCAACTCAGTTTCTTCGCTTATCCAGTCCCGCGCGCCAGCTTCCGAAGTCGATCTCGTGCTTTGTCGATATGGGCCGGCGATCGGGCGGCTGTTGTATTCGATCCAGCCTTTGACCCAGTAGACCTTGCCTCTGAGGTACGGTTCGAGCGGCACTTCCAATCCTCCGTCAGAATTTCATCGATCTGCTCGGGGGTGATGATCATGGCATTGCCGATCCGAAAGCACGCCCCCAAGCGGTTCGCCTTCTCCCGCAACGTTCGCTCAGCGATGTTGATCTGGCGGTACTCCTGCAGCCAGGAAACCCAGTCTGAAGGTGACTTGCCTGCGTCCAGAATAGCCGAACCACATCGGGCCTCCTCCGGGCGAATGGCTGCATGGTGTTCTCGATCGAAATCACTTCCCACGGGACCAGGTCCTGATAGCTTGCCCGCCTCTCCGAACCTGGGCCCCTTCAACGGATAGGATCGCCTCGACATGCTCCGCTGACAGCAGCATGACACGGCCGAGGGCGTAGTAGTGGCCGCAGGAACGAGCCTTCGCCCGCAAAACGCGCGCTGAGACCTCGGCACCCTGTGAGCGCAGACGCTCGCACCAAATCTCTGGCGTGACTGCGTTCTCAAATGTATCGTTCATCTGCGCCTCCAAACCGCTTCTCCGCTAAGATCATGGCCCGCCCAAATGGGTCAAGCAAATGAATTTATTACGTTTTCTCAGGAGACCAAAAAGCGGCAAGATCTGGCAGGTTTTCGATCTGATGAAGGAACGTTCAATGCCATTCCAGTTCAAGCCCGACCCGGACCAGGACAATTTGGTGATTCGTCCGGGCATGTCAGCGCAGCAAAAGGGCTGGATCAGGCGGAAGCAGATCGAGCGTTATCAGAGCGCGCGACACAAGGAGGCGGAAGAGGCCCGAACCTTTGAACGCTGCTACCGGCGAGGTGAAATGAGCCTCAGCCAGGGGCTTCGTAAATACCGCGGTCGTCGCGAGCTCACCCAAGATCAGTTGGCAAAAGAACTGGGCTGCTCCGTACGAGCCTATCGAGGCTACGAAAGCGGAGAGCGCGACATGCCAAGCTCCCTACTCCTGCAGATTTTGGCACGCGGAGACGTCGACATGCACGACCTGCTCAACGTTCGCCGCGATCCTGTTTGGGCTGAAACCCGCGATATAGTCATTGATCGCTACAACGAGGCCATGGCCCTTCTTTCCCAGCACGATCTCAATTTGCCCGCTGATGCTGAGGCGCCTGCTCGAGAAATCGCAGGTGAGGTAAGCGAACTTGGTGCGGTGGAGACGACGTCGGTCCCAAAGCGCGTTGAAGAAGAATGGGCCTACCTTGACCGTTGGTATCGGGAAGGTGGCTGGGGATTAGATGCCATCGGAGAAATCTTGAAAGAGCAAGAAGAGGAAGAGCGCCGTGCCGAGCGGAGGTTACGTGACGCGAGGAGAAAAAACCTCGAGTAGTCCGGAATGTTGAAGACCGTTCCCATGACAAACTTGATCCGCAAATCGGCTTCTTAGGCCTTAAGCGCTATATGACGCCAGGGCGCAAACAAGGGCGGAGAGCTGCCATTCGCTGCGCCAAGCATGAACGGCGGCGAAGCGGACATAAAGGCTTAGTGTGATCACGTTCCGCTGGTGACCACAATCAACACTAAGCGGCGTCCCATCGGAGCGACACTGCTTCACGAGCTCAGGCTCCACTGGCTTACTGTTTCAGATTAGAAAACCTCCGCTCAGCCAGACTAAAAATCCACGCGCCTCGAATGACCGACAAGGGCAGTTCGCCCCTTTATGTCTGCGCCTAATATATTAACGCCTATCCGCCCAATTATTCGTCTTCAAAATCAAAATCAAGCTGCTCACTACGGCTAACTAGTTGAATGGATAGCCGATCATTTTTTAGCTTAATTTGCGCATCCATGTTGATCGCCGGTAGCTCCACTCGGGAAAATCCATCAAAGCGTCCGAACCCAAAAAAGGTATATGGTACATCTATGCCATATGCACCCGATGATACTGGGACGACAGAGTAGGATCGGTCTTCAGATTTTTTCCCTCCAATGGAGGTCTCAAATAGAATTACGCCCTGCTCAAAACCGCCCGCCTTTTCTCGCTTTTTGTCAGCCTCTTTGGACACTTCCTCGAAAGAGAGATCAGCCCTCTTCATGAGTGAAAGTAGAACTTCCAAGGCGTCAGCCAACTCAGCTCGCTGTTCCTGAGGATTCTGGGCTCTTCTAAATTCAAGTAACTCTTCCACTAACTTACCTACAAGGAAGCTTAAAACCTGCTTGTTCGGCATTTCCTGCGTCCAGGCAGCTTCTTCGCTCTTTTTAATTTTCTCAGGTACTTTGTCGCGAATGAGCTTCCCCATCGGTGCTATTGAACGGGTTCGCTTCGCCTGCCGGGCGCTGCTTGCGATCACAGTACAGCCAGCCTTCTGCAACTGATAATATGCATGCGCTAACGTTGAGCCGCGTAAAATGATGGGGACGTCTAACTCGCGGCATGCCGCCGCAGCTTCTTCAAGGAACTGATTGTCGCGCATCAAATTCACATCAATCGGCGCAAGCTCTAATGCGACCCTCCCACGAGTGGCGACACGATCCCTAATTCCACAAAGGTCATCGCGCGACTTAATTGGAAAAGATTGCAACGCAGGGCGTTCCGGATTTGGTTGCTCATCCTCGACATGGGTCCAGTACCACGGTACGTGGAATGTGTCTCCACCGCTTGTTACGCAGCCAACGAACCACATAATGTGGACGGGCTTGCCGAGGCGGCGTGCTATTTCTAGTGATCGACCTGCGATTTCTCGTGCCTCTGAAATTGAAGCACACTGGCTCCTCGCCACTTCGTTCTTTACCCTCGACGTCTGCCAGCTTCCGTCTGGCTTCGGGAGAATGCAGTGAGATTTATACTGAGGCGTGTAAGATATGTTCTTGGTAGGGACATGAACGTCGATGATATCGTAAGGGTAATACTGTAGTGCATCTGCAAATCCCCAGTTCACATGGATCTCCACTTCAGGAGAATCCGGTCGCGCCAAAGCCCACGCGCTTGCCCTCGCTGGTATAAGCCGATGTGTAACAAAGCAAAATTCAGAACAGTCCAAGCCAAATTCCGTTTGCAAATTCATAGCTTGCTCAATGCACCAGCGAGCAGCTTCCGAAGGAGTCAAGCCTTCGCTCTTGGGGAGGTTTGTTAGCTTCTCTGACCCACGACGAATAGACGTTCGAATGATGATGTCGTCTGGACCGACGGTTTCCAAAAACTCACGAGTTAGCGACTCAACGAATTCCTCATCGCCAGCATAAATATCGTCCGGCAATAAGAAAAATAGTAACGGGATATTTCCTTCATTAACGGTCCAGAGCTCTTCCAGAACTGCAAGCTTATCCCAAGTCTTCTTTGATTCCGGCGTGGCGGGCTTTATCACCTTCCCGTTGCTGACCTCTCCTGCGTGCACCTTCGGAATGCGCACTTGAAACGGATTCACCCCAAAAAGATCTTCTGTCTCCTCATCAATTTGCACGATGAAGAAGCCGCGTGCGCCGAAGACCCACTCAAGGTTAACACGACAATGCGACTGCTGCAGGAGAACAGAGTTTACCCAAGCTGCAATAGCGCCAAAACTACGCGGATCACTGGGGCGAATATAGGGAGACAAGCCATTTAGTTCGTCGGCGGAAATATCACGCTGAGTGTTAAGGCGGCCTTCTGTTTCAGCTCCGCTTACCGATACAGAGCTGACTTGCCAATGATCACGAGTTTTAGATATACGCAGAAGGTTTCCAAATTCCCCATGGAATTGTGGGTGCACGAACTCCTGTAAGACGATCGCAACTTTTCGTTCGCCCGCATTTTCCTTTACTTTTTGGATTGCGTCGCGAAGTCGATCGTGTGTTGTTTTCGAGTTCAGATCCAGCAGCGGCACACTGAGAAATGTACCTCGCTCCCAGATCGATTCATCCAGAACACTGGATCGCACTATTACGGACTTCCCAGGGGCCAGAATTTCTAGTGCATCTTTTCCGGATATCTCGCTCAGCAAAGATTTCGGTTGTTGCAGTAAGTGTTCTATTGCTTCGCAGCTATAGAGTACAAACTGAGGTACCCAAGCCCTCGGAAGAGAGAGCAGCATTGCGCCCTTAGGCCCGTACACGGAGCTGAGGGCAGAGGCCTCCTCCCACTCAAGCCTCGCCGTTGCTTCAGACAAGAGCCGTCCTTGGATCATTTTTTCTCTAATGTCCCAAATACGGCATTAGCGATATTTGAAAGAAGCCCACTGACACCATCAGAAAAATACCCAATCAAAAAAGCCAAAGCCGGTGATGCTGCAGCAAATCTAGCAGGATCAGCCGTTTGCCCACCGACATATCCGCCATTCGCCAATGCTAGCACCGCAAGCGCATAGACACCGCCAAGGCAAGGAATTAGGAGTCGCCAGTACCTTCTGTCCTGATGCCACCTCCCCGTTGCAGCTGCGTGCACAAGCCATTTGATCGAGAAGGTAATTCCGCCAACGCAGCCGGTGAAAAATAGCGCCACAAGTCTAGCTTCCACCGAGAATACAAGTGGAGGCTCACCTATATCTGCTGAAAAATTTATCACCTGATTGCCAAGAGCCAGAAAGCCACCAGCCAAAAGGACGCAGACAAGCAATCCTCCGACCAGAATTCTTGCCTCAATCTTGATTTCGGCCCGCGCTTCGCTCGGGAATTTGGACGTCCACTCCCATGGCTTGCGGCCATCCGTGTACTCGTCTTTTGGCGTCAGACGCGGTGCCGCCTTAGTCGCCAACGAAGGAGAAACGCCATCGCTTCCAGCGATTGCAGATTGAGCCTCTTCCGAAGTATTTCGCAAATCCTGTTTCAGAGTGCTTTCCAAGCTTCAACGGTGCGACGAACGCAGGCTTCATGTGTAAATCGGCGGTAATCCCACTCTTCAGCCTTGCCTGCCAACTTGGCAACAATCTTCCGGAATAGCTGCGATGTGGGGGCCTCGCCACCTTGTGAAACATACGCGCTGGTAACGTCACCAAAAGCATAGTACTCATCACCGCCGTCGATCGAACCATAGGCTTCTTCGATGTCGCACCTTGTCCACGACACGCGAGCTGCCCGCGCTGCACTTCGAAATGCCTCAAAGCTGAAGGGGGCATCCAGAATTACATGAAGGTGTGCATAATCTGTACCGCACCCGACTACAGATCCGGGACGCCTTGGCCCATGCTCGAACCATAGGACCTGACTTGATGGCATCGCGTTAGCCACCGGCGCAATAATGCTTCGGATGTCAGTTGCTCTACGAGCGAAGAGATGCTCATGAAGATTGATACTTGGCTCTCGCGGAATGACGAGGTGCCAATGAGGAATTACTGAGCCCAGTGTCGGGGCGACCACGTAGTCTGGTGTCTGGGCGAGTACAGTGTTCCAGACCGACTGGTCGGTGGCTTCGGCCGTCAGCAGACCAGAAAAGCGGCTACCGTTGCTTTCCGAGTACCGAATAGAGTCCAGCATTGTCTCTGCTCCGTTATTTTCGATCATATATAGCAGATGAGCCATCAGCGTCCACGCCCTTAGTTAGCCATAAACTCGACGCGGAAATCAGGGCTAGGATTGAGAAAATCACCTATTTTCAGATACTTGAATGGATTTCTGCCTGTGCATCTGGCCGTTGTCACATTCGCCGCGATCGTTACAACGGCTCCTGACCGCTAAACGTTCGCACGGCCGTTGATTCAGGATGCAATCTTCCTTCACTGCTGCTTCGCTTGAAGGGCAACGTTGGGCACCTGCAGTCATCCGCGACGCGTAGTATGAAGGGCGGCTTAAGGCTGGGACCGTCCATCCGCTGCGCCTGGCACGAAGGTCGGCTTCGGGCCGGGAGTGCCGATTGACGTTTCGGCTGAGGTCCGTAGAGCAGATGGCTGCCATCTGCCAACGGAGGCCTTTCCTGCCGTTCTTTCATCCGGTCGATCACTCCGCAGTAAGTTACATGCCTGGTGCGGATGAGCGCATTTCATACGCAGTTTTCCCGTCCTGGACAGCCACGCGATCTTGGGCCAAGCTACCGGAACTTCTTAAGTTTCGGTTCCTGATTGACCTCCGCTAACGCTCTCTGCCCCATCTGTAACCAGAACGTCGCTGGTATCATTCCAGCGCCGCGGCACGTCTTGGAATGGGGCAGCCTGAGCTCGGCGGAGCAGATGCAAATGCTTGGCGCTCTTGCTGGCGCCTTGTCGAGCGGCATATCACGGCTTCGTACGTCTACCTTCCTCGGTCATTTCCATTTCGTGCTGGATGACAGGGGCCGGCTGACGACCGGTGGCGCCGACCCACTCCTGCCCCTTCTTGGTGAACACATCGACAAGGCCACATCGGTCGACTTGGCCGTCGCCTTCGCAATGGACAGTGGCGTCGCACTGCTCGAGCCTTGGCTGAGGGAGCTTCTGGCCCGCAAAGGGCGCCTGCGCATCATCGTGGGCGACTATCTCGACACGACTGACCCCGCCGCCCTACGCCGACTTCTGGATCTGGATGGCGCCGAGCTCTTCGTGTTCGAGACCCGAGGTCTGAGCTTCCACCCCAAGGCTTGGCTTTTCCGTGCGGCGGATGCCTCGGGCATGGCGGTTGTGGGCAGCTCAAACCTGTCGAAGTCCGCGCTGGAGGAGGGCGTGGAGTGGAACCTCCATTCCGAAGCCGCGACGGATCAGGTTGCGGATGCCTTCGAGGACCTACTGCGCAGGCAACAGGTTGCGCCGCTCACCGAGGAGTGGGTCGAAAGCTACGCACGCCGCCGTCGCGCGCAGCCGCTGCCTGAGTTCTCCCGTAAAATGGTCGAGGATGAGGGCCCGCCTCCGGAGCCGCACCCGATCCAAGTCGAAGCTCTGGAGGCTTTGCAGGCTACGCGTCAGACGGGGCATCGGGCCGGGCTCGTCGTTCTTGCAACCGGGCTCGGGAAGACCTGGCTGGCGGCCTTTGATACCCAGCGGGCCAATGCCGACCGTGTCTTGTTTGTCGCACATCGGGACGAGATCCTGACACAGGCCATGTCTGCTTTCCGGAAGGTGCGCCCCGAGGCCCGCATGGGCCGCTACAGCGGGACGGAGAAAGAGGCCGACGCCGATATTCTCTTTGCTTCGATCCAAACCCTTGGCCGGGCCCAGCACCTGAGGCGTTTTGCGCCGGATCGCTTCGACTACATTGTCGTCGACGAATTCCACCATGCCGCCGCGCGGACCTATCAGAACCTGATCGACCATTTCACACCCCGCTTCCTGCTTGGGCTGACCGCCACCCCGGACAGGACAGACGGTGGCGACCTGCTAGGGCTCTGCGGTGAAAACTTGGTGTACCAATGCGACCTCTTCCGCGGAATCGAGGCTGGCCGGCTGTCTCCCTTCCACTATTTCGGCGTGCCGGACGACATCGACTATGCGCAGATCCCTTGGCGGTCCGGCCAGCTCGACCCGACCGAGCTTGAGGCACAACTGGCGACCACTGCCCGCGCCGAAAACGCGCTGGAACAGTTCCGTAAACGGGCAAAGGGCCCTGCGATCGGTTTTTGCTGCTCGAAGCGGCATGCTGACTACATGGCCCAGTTCTTCCGCGACGCGGGGCTGCGGGCCGTCGCCGTCCACTCAGGCGAGGACTCGGCGCCGCGTGCCTCTTCGCTGACCCAGCTGGGCGCAGGAGAGCTGGATATCCTCTTTGCCGTCGACATGTTCAACGAAGGCGTCGACGTGCCCGAGATTGGCACCGTGCTGATGCTTCGCCCAACCGAAAGCGCGATCATCTGGCTTCAGCAGCTGGGTCGCGGGTTGCGCAAGTTCGAGGGCAAGGTGCTCCAGGTCATCGACTATATCGGGAACCACAGGTCTTTCCTGACCAAGGTGGCGACCCTGACCGGCGCCGGGGCGGGCGACCGGTCCATTACCCGCAAGCTGGACGAGTGGGAGCGTGGAGAACTGACCATGCCGCCCGGCTGCGAAGTGACTTACGAGCTTGAAACCATCGACATCCTGCGCACGCTTCTGAAACCCAAGGAAGGCGCGGCAGAGCTTGAGGCCTTTTATCTGGACTTCCGCGACAGGCAGGGCGTGCGACCAACGGCGATCGAGGTCTTCCGCAACGGCTTTGACCCGAGGGCGACTGGGCACGGCAGCTGGTTCAGCTTCGTACGTGACATGGGCGATCCGCTGCCCGAAGAAGTCTTCGCCAGCCATGCGCGATTGCTGGCGGATATTGAGCGACCGAAGCGCTACACGGCTGAAGCACTCGCAGCCATAGAGGCAATCCTTGCAGGGCAGCAACCTCGGAGCGGTACTGAAGCCCTGGGGTTCGATCCGCATTTTAGCGATGGCCGCAACGGCTGGCAGCTGACACGCCCAAGTCGCGGAGCGGCTCTGCGCGAGCTCGCGCAAGAATTGATTGCCTGGCGAAAGGCTGAAACCCCTGGCACTGAGGTTGCGGAGCCCGAAGCGCCGTTCGTTCATCGATCAAAGGGCCTGCAGCTTTGGCAGCGATACCTCGCCCCCGAAATCGCCGAAGCCTTTGGTGTCGAGTACAAGCAAAACGTCTGGCGCACCGGCATCCTACCGATCCGGGAAAAGAACGCTCTGATCTTACTCGCCAACGTCTCGACCCAAGATCTGGTCTACGAGAATGGATTCCTGGGGCCGGATCGCCTGCGTTGGTTCAGCCAGAACCGAACGACGCAAGACGGTCGCCATGGCCGGATCATCTCAGGCAAAGAAGATGAGGAAGTCCACCTCTTCGTGCGCCGTGGCAACAAGGTGAACGGCAAGGTGAACCCCTTCATCTACTGCGGGAAACCCCGTTTCCTGTCCTGGGAGGGCGAGAAGCCGATTGCTGTGACCTGGCAACTTACCGAGCCAGTGCCGATAGCGCTGCAGGCAGAGCTCGGTGTGCCTGGCCCAATCTGAGGCTTCTAGGCGCCGGCAGACCGCGGCTCGGCGTCTTTCCAATGTGAATTCACCGGAAGACTGCGCGCACGACGGCTGATCGCCTCGAATTGCACCGGACAATAGTCCCAGACATCTACCCCGACGTTCACCGCGTTCCGCGTCCCTGCCCAATTCTCATGAACGTGACCGAAGAGTTGTAGAGCGCCACGCCGGGCGTGCTCCCAGGTGATCATGGGGTAATGGCAGAGGGTCAGAGGGGGCTCCTTAGGCGCATCCTCCACTTGCGCGAGATGGCCAATACTGTCCCAAGGCAGCGAGCGCGTCGCAGCGCCATCATGGTTGCCGATGACCAGATGACGCCGCGCACCTGGCAGCTGCTGAAAGATGCCGTGTAGCCAGGCCTCATCGTCAGATCGTTTTCCCCAGGCAAAATCACCCACGATCCATAGATCGTCCTCTGGGCCGACCTTGGACCAAAGGTTCTCCAGCAGCGCGCCGTCCATATGGCTGGCGCTGCGGAATGGACGTTTGCAGAAACCGATGATCGCCTCATGCCCGAAATGCAGGTCCGCCGTGTACCAATGCGCCATCAGACCCCTCCGCCCGCCGGGCCGCGGGCGAAGATCAGGCAGGCCCGTCGCAACACGTCGTTCTCGGCGCGCAGCCGCTGGTTCTCCAGCTCAAGCTCGGCCTTCGACATCGCAGCGAGGCGCTTCCGGTTGGACAGAAGCACTGGATCAAAAGTCTGCAGCAGACCGCTGTCCTGAACCCACTCCAGTAAGGTCTTGGGGGCACAGCCGACGCGTAGCGCCACCTCAGAGACGGCAGCCCAGAGGGACGGGTGATCATCCTGGATCTCCAGTACGTCCTGGACCGCTCGTGCCCGTGTATCGGCCGGGTACGAAGGTCTTGCCGTTCTCCCCCGCACAGTTTTCGCTGTCATATCTTTTTCCACTTTCACTGCTCTGGCTCGGAGCCTCCTATCAGGGGCGTCTGCGAATGAACCCGGTCCGCTGGCGCTCCTCTGGCTCGGTCTGCTCCAACGGCCGGCGCCCGGCCTCCAAGGCGCCGTGCAAGGTCGACAACGAGGCGTTCAATTCGCTCCGCAATTCGGCGAGCGCCTTCTCTTGCTCGAGCTGCCGCTGCATGCACGCGGAGACGCTCTTCTCCAATTCTTCGACGCAGGCGAGCAACTCTTTCTCGAGCGGTGTCAGGGTCATCTGGGATCACTCCATCGTCAGACATGTGCGGTTCGTTCCTGCGCCGATCGGGCAGCTTGCGGGCGACAGTCCCGGCGGCAGGACGATCACCTGCCCCAGGCCGCCGACGCCACGGATAGTCCGGCTGCCCGTCAATTGCTCCGGGATCAGCTGGATCGGTGGCTCGGGCGGCGGCAGTGTCGCCCCCTTCGCGCCCAGAAACGCGCTGAAGGCGGCCATCAACCCGGCGAGGGCGATCCCCGACAGGATCAGGGCCACCACCCTTCCTGTCACGATCTTGCCGTGGCTCAGGCGCTGCCGCTCCAGCTCCTGCATCAGGCTCTCGATTTCGACCCTTCGCTGCGCCACCTCGTCCCTCAGGTCCCTGGTGCTCTCGCGGGACAGGTCGCGAAGGCTCTCCAAATCGTCCGAGATTGTACGCGCGGCGCTTTGCGCAGTCTTCCGCAACACGTCGTTCGAGCTCTTCAACTGGGATTGCAGCGAGTCGAGCTGAGCCTCCAGTATCTTCTCCATGTTCTGTCGGATGCGGGGGCTGAGCTGCATCTGCGGTCCAGTCGTCATAGAAGTACCTTCCTCTCAAACGCCATTTGTTCTTTGGCTGGTCAGGGTCGGCGACGGTCACGAAATCGTCTCCCGCTCTTGGGATGGCGAAGCCGACGCTCTTGAGCGCTTCGAGCAGCGTGTCCCGGTCATGGATCGCGCCCAGACCGACCTGCTCCTTCACCCACTCGTGGACCGCTTCTCGTGTCTGCGCCCGTTCTGGCGCTTCTGTGATGGTCTTCACGTCGCGTGCCCGCGCCGGGTCCATGGGATCGGCCCAGCCATGCCGGCGGTTGTGCAAATCCATGAAAGCCAGGAACGACTGCTCGTGACCTGGTGGCGCGATGTTGAGGGACTTTCCCGTCCGCAGCTCCATCCGCGGCATGAGGAAGTGCAACTCCACGCGACCTGCGTGCAGATGGCGCACCCACAACATCTGATAGCTGTCATGGGCCAGGCCCGGGCAAGCGAAGGCCTCGAACGCCTCCATCATTTGGCGCTGCTGCGCTTCTGTCGGGGCATCCTCGGCGGCAAAGCTCAACACCCCGGACTTGTATCGCCAGCGATGCGGCACCGCGTCTACGAGGTCGATCATGCGCTCTGGGTGCCCCTTCAGAACCTCGGGAGCGATCGAGCGGCGCACACGCTTGATCCTGCCAGCCGCGTCGCGCTTGGGCTGGCGGTACTGGTCGTAGTCTACCACCACCTCCTCGATAAGGTACTTCACCGCAGGAGCGGCCTCGCCCTGACCATGGTCGAAGAACTTGACCATCATCGCCAGCTCCAATGCCGGTGCGCCAGCTTGCCCAGCTTCCGATCGATGGCGACCAGCAGGCTCAGGATCGCCAGGCGGTCCAGATAGCTGCCATCTGCCTCGGCCGCCCGCAGAACGCGCGTGACCTCATCCATGTCGGCCTCGAGGCGAGCGACGGCCCGCATCAAGTCCGGCGGCGCCATGGGGATGTTGGTGCGGTGGCCGGACGTCACCATCCCCAGGGCCTCTCTCAGCAGCTCCGCTAGAGGCCGGCGGGCCTGACGCGCGATGTCATCCAATGCGTCCTTCTCCAACTGGGACACCCGGAAGGTGATCGATCGGGACAACTGCTCGGCATACTTGGCTCCTGAAACTGCCGGGGGGTTCGAAGGGGGCGCAGCCCCCTCGCCTGTTCCCGCGTCGCAAGACGTGGGTGAACTTGATTTCCGTCCCGTGACCATCACTCGGCCCCCTCTGACATTTCGCGGAAGACCTGCACCGTTGCCTCTGGGAGCCGCCGCTGGCGGCTGCGAAGCGGTGGTTCGCCTGCCGTGTGGGAGGCGATCTCACCACCACTCCGCGGCGCATGACCTGAAGCGTCGGGCATGGTGGCGCGGTCGTGCAATTGGCGCCGCAAGCCTTGGAGCTCTCCGACCAAACCGTGAAGTGCGGAACCACGCGCAGCGGTGTTGCGCGCCAGGCCCAGGAACGCGCGGCGCAGGTCATCGACATGGTGCGCACAGCCGTTCCTCTCTGCGTTTCGATCTGCGACGAGAAGACAGATGGCCGCCTTCTCCGGACCGAGGCAGTCGACCTGCCGCTGCCAAAGACCAGCCGGGATGCCCCGCACCTGCGCCCAATCCTTTGCCGCGGCGGGGATCGTGCGCCAATCGGGCGGCGCACCCGGGGGCGCGTACTGACGAACCGCATCTTCAAAGCCTGGGCTGGCGAGAATGCAGAACTGCGCCGGGGTCAGCCGGGGTTCGGGCTGACCGGTGCTACTTCTTTTTGAGTTTGTTTTTCTACCTTCCCTGGGTGCGACATCCGCGTCGCACCGGTCGGACATTTCCACTGCCACAGACGCGTCGGCGAATGTCTCGATCAACGCTTCCAGCGCGTCGGCGATCTCCTTCAGCCGCGCATAGCGCCAGATGCGGGAGGGGCGCCGAGATGGCAGGATCACTTCCGCGGCCTCTTCGGCGGAAGCGTCCCCGGAGGTTCGGACCCGCTCCAACAGCTTGGGGATATGAAGGCGCAGACGCTTGGCTTCTTCCTTCTCGAAGCAAACCTTCCGCGCGGCGGCCTCGATCTCGCCGGCCCGATCCACGAGCGGGGCGAGGTTGATACCGAAAGCGTACCGGATGACGTTTTCCGATCTGACGCCGTAGCGCCGACACCGCGCTGCGCTGGATTTCACGATGAAGCCCAGCTCCGCCAGCCGGGCCTCGGCCCGGGCAATCTGGCGCGGGTCCGCCTCCAGCTGCGATGCGGTTTCCGAGACCGAGGGCCACAAGGCGCAAATCCTGCCTGCGGCATAGTCCTGATCCTGTGTCCGGGAGATCGCGAAGCGCAGGTACTTGAGCATCGTATCAGTCAGGCCGAAATGCTTCGCCGCCTTGACCAGAAGGCCGTAGAGGTCCCATCGGGTCATCCCGTCCGGCAGACCGCGGTGCGTCAACACATGCGTCATGCGAACCTCCCATCGGGGAGGTCGCGCCACAGGATTTTCGTTGTGACAGGGCGGCTCGATGCGCTATAATCGGGGAAGCAGATTTTCGTGCCTGCTTTTGAATTTGCCTCGGTTCCGGTTGCCGCCGGACCGAGGTTTTTCTTTGCCCATCTCCCAGCTGAATCAGAGCCAGCCCGGTCCGATTGTACGGATTTTGTACGGGATGCTCTCGATCCAGAACCGAAAACCGACGGAAAATCCCGCAAGAAGCTGCAAGATGCGCCCGCGCGGAGAGAGTAAGTATCTGATGTAAAGATAAAAAGTGGTGATCCCGGCAGGGTTCGAACCTGCAACCTGCCCCTTAGGAGGGGGCTGCTCTATCCAGTTGAGCCACGGGACCGCCGGCGCCTTATTAGCCGCCCCCGTCCGGCTTGTCACCGCCCTTCGAATTGTTGAAAGGACGCGACCGTTTGCGCTAGCCTCGTGACATAACCATCGAGAAGGGAACACCCCGTGACGATCGACCCCAAACGCCCGCTCACGCTCCGCGATGTCTCCGAAGCCTCGGGCGTGTCCGAAATGACCGTCAGCCGGGTGCTGCGCAAACGGGGTGACGTGTCGGATGCCACCCGCGAAAAGGTGCTGGCCGCCGCCAAGGAGCTGGGCTACGTGCCCAACAAGATCGCCGGCGCCCTGGCGTCCAGCCGGGTCAACCTGGTCGCCGTGATCATCCCTTCGCTCAAGAACATGGTCTTTCCCGAGGTGCTGACCGGCATCAACGAGGTGCTGGAGGACACCGAGTTGCAGCCCGTCGTCGGCGTGACCGATTACATGCCCGAGAAAGAGGAACGGGTGCTCTATGAAATGCTGTCCTGGCGGCCGTCGGGCGTGATCATTGCCGGGCTGGAACATTCCGATGCCTCGCGGGCGATGATGGAGGCCGCGGGCATTCCGGTCGTCGAGATCATGGATACCGATGGCAAGCCCGTCGATGCAATGGTCGGCATTTCCCACCGGCGGGCCGGGCGCGAGATGGCCAAGGCGATCCTCAAGGCCGGCTACCAGAACATCGGTTTCATGGGCACCAAGATGCCGCTGGACCACCGGGCCCGGAAGCGGTTCGAAGGCTTTACCGAGGTGCTGGCCAAGTCGGGCATCGAAATCATGGACCGCGATTTCTATTCCGGCGGCTCCGCCCTGCTGAAGGGGCGCGAGATGACGGCAGCCATGCTCGAACGCACGCCCGAGCTGGATTTCCTATATTATTCCAACGACATGATCGGGGCCGGCGGGCTGCTTTACCTGCTCGACCAGGGCATTGACGTGCCGGGCCAGATCGGGCTGGCCGGGTTCAACGGGGTCGAATTGCTCCAGGGCCTGCCGCGCCGGCTGGCCACGATGGATGCCTGCCGGCTGGAAATCGGCCGGGCGGCGGCGCAGGTCATCGTCGACCGGCTGTCAGAACCGACGGTGGCCGGCGACAACCAGATCACGCTGACCCCCACAATTTCCTTCGGCGACACGCTGAAACGGCGCTGAGCCCCGTGCCTCCCAGACCAGGCGCACCCGCCGTGGCGGCCCGTCCCGCCCTGCCCGAGATCGACAACCGCCAGGCCCGTCACCTGTTCCTGCACCGCCACGGCCTGGCCGACAGCCCGGCCGGCCCGGGCAAGGGCGCCGACCTGGCGCAGGTCATCGACACCCTGGGTTTCGTGCAGCTCGACAGCGTCAACACGCTGGCCCGGGCCCATGACATGATCCTCTATGCCCGGCGCCCGGCCTACCGGCCCGGCCACCTGTCCCGGCTGTATGCCGCCGGCGGGCTGTTCGAACACTGGACCCATGACGCGGCGGTCATCCCGATGGCCTTCTACCCGCATTGGCAGCTGCGCTTTGCCCGCGATGCCGCGCGCCTGCCCGAACGCTGGCGGAACTGGCACAAGCATGATTTCGAGGCCGAGTTCGACGGCGTGCTGCGCCACATCCGCGACAATGGCCCCTGCGGGTCGGGCGACCTGGGCGGCGAGGACAAGAAGGGATCGTCGGGCTGGTGGGACTGGCACCCGTCCAAGACGGCGCTGGAATTCCTCTGGCGGTCCGGGGCGTTGACGGTGATCGGGCGCGACGGGTTCCAGAAGCGCTATGACCTGACCGAACGGGTGATCGAAGAGACCCTGCGCGGCCAGCGCCCCGAACCGGAGCAAACCATCGACTGGCTGTGCAACGGCGCGCTGGACCGGCTGGGCTTTGCCACCTCGGGCGAGCTGGCGGCCTTTTGGGACACGGTGACCCCGGATGAGGCGCGCAACTGGTGCGCGCGCGAGGCCGCGGCCGGGCGCATCATGCCGGCGGTGGTGCGCTGTGCCGACGGGGCGGCGCGCAAGCTGTTCCTGCGGCCCGGGGTGCCCGACGAGACCCCGCCCGAACCGACCGGCCGGCTGCGCGTGCTGTCCCCCTTCGATCCGGCCCTGCGCGACCGGGCCCGGGCGCAGCGGCTCTTTGGCTTCCACTACCGGATCGAGATCTTCGTCCCCGCGCCCAAGCGGCGCTATGGCTATTATGTCTTCCCCCTGCTCGAAGGCGACCGGCTGGTCGGGCGGGTCGACATGAAGGCCGAACGCGACAGCGGCCGGTTGCGGGTGACGGCCCTGTGGCCGGAACGCGGGGTCGGCTGGGGCAAGGGCCGACAGGCCCGTTTCGAAGCCGAGCTCGACCGGCTGAACCGGTTTGCCGGGCTGACCGAGACGGTCTTTGAACCCGGCTGGCTGCGCGATCCGCTCTAGCGGCTTGGGTGCCCCGGGGCCGGCCCTGTTGCGCGTCCGGCCTGTTGTCTGCCCAGCCCTGTCGCGGGCCTTGGGGCCGGCCATGTCGCCTGCCTGTCACCGGCCAATGCGCCGGTCCGATGCCGTGGTCAGCCCAGTCGTGCGACCTGCCTTTCGTCGGCCCTATCGCGGGACCAACACATATGCCCGCCCATGTTGCGCTATGTGCCTGTCCCGGGCAATGCCGCGCCCCGGCCCGCCTCATGCCTGCCCGGCATCTCGCCCGGCCATAGCCTCTGGCCCGGCGTTCAGCCCCGGGCGTCGGGGATATCGGGCCGGATAAGCGCCTCGACAAGCGCCCGGGCCTCGTCGGGGGCGGGCACCGCGCGAAATGCGCCGGCCCGCATGAAGACCGACACGAACAGCCCCGAGAAACAGCGCTGGCCGTCCTGCGATCCGATCACCCGAAAGCTGATCGACGTCTCTCCCAGCCGCACCGGCCAGACCGCGCAGACTAACCGGTGGCGCGGGGTGATCGGCGACAGGAAATCCATCGACAGGTGCACGAAGGGCGTGCCATAGCCCCGGTCGATCTCCATCTCGAACCAGCCGTCGCCGTCGAGATGCGCCTCCCACCAGGCGTCGATGGCCTCCAGCGCCCAGCCCGGGATGTGGCCGGTATAGGCAATCCGCGCCGGGTCGCAATGGCCCCAGCCCACGCGGATCTCGTGGGAGAATTCCCCCGCTTCGGTGTCGCGCATGCTGTCTGTCCCCTCCCGCCCGCTGGTCCGGCCATGGCAATCTTGCTAAGGACGCCTGATTTAGAGGCAGGCGTGAACTGCGGCAACCCAAGAGCCCCGGCTGAGACAATCAGCCCTTCCCCTCCACGCTTTCGATCGGACTCAGCGCATGAAAGCCGCGGCCGACCAATCGTAGTCGTGACAACGCCGGATCTCGGCCATCGCATCGGCCTCGGAGGAAATCCCCATCTGCTCGTACACACGCGCGTCGATCGAAGGCAGGCCGGTGGACTTGTTAACCACGATGATCGACAAGAGTGGTTGCCCATGAGCGTGCAACCACTGCGCAATTCCGGTTAAAACTGGGCCGCAACCCTGGTTGGCCAGACCAAATTGCCGGGCGAACTCGCCATAGGTCACTGTCTTTCCGGCCAGCGCCCGTTCAGCAAGGAACCGCGCCATCTCGGCGTTGAAAGCAGATCGCTGGTTCATCAAACCGTCACGTCCCCGGGCGCGTCGTCCCGCGGATCACCGCGTCGGGCAGCATCAGGGCTTCGATCAGTTCGGCACAAAACCCGTTGCAATCGGCGCAGCCCAGGCAGGGGCCGTGGATGTCGTCGAGCTTGGCCAACAGCTCTTGTGACCGGGGGCTGGGAACAAAACTGCGGTCGATCTTCATCTGCCGGCTCCGGTTCGGGACTATTCAGCGTCCAGCAGGCCAAAGCCGGGGCGATCTGTCAACGCCCCGGCCTGCGGCATTTCTGCCCGCCCTGCCCCGTTGCCCCTGTGGGCGCGGCCGGCGGGCAAGCGCGCGCTTATTCCGGCGCGGTGATCGTCAGGCTGATCGGCTCCAGCCCGTCGACCCCGCCGGTCAGCACGTCGCCCGGAGCCACCGGGCCGACGCCCGCCGGGGTGCCCGTCATGATCAGGTCGCCCGGCCGCAGGTGGTAATAGCCCGACAGGTCCATGACGATCTCTTCCAGCTTCCAGATCAGCTCGGCCAGGGTGCCGTCCTGGCGGGTCTCGCCGTTGACGGCGAGGTGGATGCGCTGCGGGCCGATCTCGCCCATCTCGGCGATCGGGGTCAGCGGGGCAAAGACGGCCGATCCCTCGACATCCTTGCCAAGGCTCCACGGCCGGCCTTTCTCGCGGTTGCGGATCTGCAGGTCGCGCCGGGTCATGTCGAGCGCGCAGCCGCAGGAATGGATCGCGGCCAGGGCCTCTTGGCGGCTGGCCCGGAAGACCGGCGCGCCGATGGCGATCGCCATTTCCATCTCGTAATGGTAATTCTCGGTGCCCGGCGGATAGGGCACGCTGGCCCCGGTCAGCACGGCCGCGGCGGGCGACTTGGTGAAATAGAACGGCGCCTCGCGGTCGACTTCAAAGCCCATTTCGGCGGCATGGGCCGCGTAGTTGCGCCCGACGCAGAAGATGCGGCCGATGGGATAGCCGGCGTCCTGGCCGGTGACAGGGATCACCGGGATTTCGGGCAGTTCGAACAGGGTCCGCATGATGGGCCCTCCTTTCCTTGGAAGTCTGGTGGCCGGAGGCCCCGGCCCTGACGATCTGGCTAGGGTGCTGCCCGGGGGCTGTCAATCGACCTGCACCACGCCGGTTGCGCCCCTGTCGGGGTGGTGATGCCAGGCGGGCGCCCCTTCGGGGCCCGTTAGACAAGGGCGCGCCCCCTCCGTCAGAGCGTGCGCCGGTACTGGCCCGGGGCATAACCCGACCAGCGCCGAAAGGCCGTGCCAAAGCCGCTCTGGTCGGCAAACCCCAGCAGGAAGGCCACTTCGGTCAGGGGCAGCGACAGGTCGGCCAGGTAGCGCCGGGCCATGTCGTAGCGCAGGGTCTCCAGCACTTCGCGATAGCTGTGGCCCTCGCGTTCCAGCCGGCGCGACAGGGTGCGCGGGCTGACGGCCATCTCGCCGGCGACATCGGCCAGGCTGGGCGCGCCGAAGGACAGCCGGGCCAGGATCATGGCCTGCACCTCTGCCAGGGTCGACCGGCCGTGGACCTGGCGGCGTTCCAGCAGGATATCGCCGTAATCGGTCAGGTGGTGCAGCAGGTGGCGATCGGCCGTGGGCACCGGCAGCGACAGGGCGCTGACCGGCAGGCAGACCGCGTTGCGCCCCGGCTCGGGCCGGACCGGGCAGCCATAGACCTGGTCCAGCACGCCGGCCGGATGCCGGTCGGGCCGGGCGACCGACACCCAATCGACCGGCACGTCCCCCGACAAGGCCACGCGCAGGGTGCGCAGCACGATGCCCACGGTGAATTCGCCGTAATGCAGGTGTTCGCCCAGCGACATGTCGTCGAAATCGAACCAGACGATGACCCGAGCGGCATCTTCCTCGACCTGCAGCCGGGTCTGCGACCGGGTGATCGGCAGGTAGCGCAGGACGAGGTCCAGCATGTCGCGCAGATCGGCTGCGGCAAAGGCCATGTAGGTCAGGATCGTGCCCTGCCGGGTGTCGTGGCCGATGGCCGCCCGGGCACCAAAGGCCGGATCGTCGAGGCTGTCGGCCAGGCTTTGCAACAGGATGGCCTCGTGTTGCTGGGTCAGTTTCAGCGCACCCGAGGGCGGCAGATCCTGGGGCAGCCCGGCGGCGGCCAGGGCGGTGGCGCGGGCGGCGGGCGTGACACCGGGGAAGAACAGCATGGCCCGGGCCCAGAGATCGGGCACCAGGGCCGGGTGGTCGTCCGGCAGGCTGGCCGCATCGAGAAGCGTCGGTCTGTCCATCCTGGCCCTGTCGTCTCCCTGCTCGGCACTCACATCGGCACTCACGTCCACATCCACGATCCACGCGTCCGTAGACCGGGCCAAGTCTGGAACCCTGGCGCCTGGCCTGTCAATCTGGACCGGCCCCCGCGGCAGGGCGGAGCCGGCCGGCGAGCGGGGGCGCGATGCAAAAGTGCCACGTCCGGGGGTGGCAACGCGCCGCATGGGGCGATAAGGCACGCGGCAAGATGGCGCCTTTCGGTTCGGGCGGCACGGGCAGAAAAACGGCCCGACAGTTGAGGTTAACAGGTCACAGGACGGATATTGCCGATGACGGCCCCGATCCCGAATTCCAGGCGACAGGCCGAAGCCCGGCTGCTGGCCCCGGTGCGCGGGCTGATGCGGCGGGCCTCGGCGGTGGCGGTGCTGGCCGGCCTGCTCTGGCCGGTGCAGGCCGCGGCCGTGGCCTGGGCCATTGCCGGCTGGACCCAGGGCGCGACGCTGCAACAGAGCCTTTGGGCCGCGCTGGTCTTTGCCCTGGCCGGGGCGCTGCGGGCGGGTCTGGATCACCTGGCTGGCGGCTGGCTCTTTGCGGCGGCCGACCGGGTCATCGGTGAGCAGCGCCAGCGCCTGATCGCCCGGGCGCTGACCGCCCCGGGGCCGGAGAGCTCGGCCGCGACGGCGGCGCTGGCGGTGCAGAAACTGCCCATGCTGCTCCCCTGGATGACGCGCTATCACCCGGCCATGGCCCGGGTCATGGTGCAGCCCGCGCTGCTGATCGCGATGATCGCGACGATGTCCTGGGCGGCGGCGCTGGTGCTGCTGGTCGCCGTGCCGCTGATCCCGGTCTTCATGGCCCTGATCGGCATGGCCGCCGAAGAGGCCTCGCGCCGGCAACTGGACGAGATCACCACGATGAACGGCATGTTGATGGAACGGGTCTCGGCCCTGCCCGACCTGCGGTTGCTGGGCGCAGCCGGGCGGGCTGTGGCCGGCTTTGCCGAACGGGCCGAGGCGCTGCGCCTGCGGACCATGGCCGTGCTGCGGGTGGCCTTCCTGTCCTCGACCGTGCTCGAACTGTTTGCGGCAATCGGCGTGGCGATGGTGGCGGTCTGGGTCGGGTTCACGCTGCTGGGCGTGCTGGGCTTCGGCACCTGGGGCGGCGGGCTGAGCATCTGGCAGGGCGTGTTCATCCTGTTGCTGGCGCCCGAGGTCTTTCAGCCCCTGCGCGACCTGGCCGCGGCCTGGCATGACCGGGCGGCCGGGCGGGCGGTGCTGGCCGAGCTGGACGAAACCGAGACCGCGCCGCGCCGGCCCCTGATCGGGGCGGGCGGGCCGGCCGCGCCCCTGCCGGGGCCGCTGACGCTGGCGCTGCACGGGGCCGAGGCGGCCCTGCCGGGCCGGGCGCTGAGCCTGCCCGACCTGGCCCTGCGGGCCGGCGAGGCGGTGGCGCTGACCGGCCCTTCCGGGGCGGGAAAGTCGACCCTGCTGTCGGTCGCGGCGGGGCTGACGCCCCTGGCCGCCGGGCAGGTCGAGGTCTGTGGCCGGGCGCTGGATGAGACGACGGCCGATGGCTGGCGGGCCCGGCTGGCGCTGGTGCCCCAGCAGGTGCATTTCGCCGACGAGACCCTGGGCGAGATGCTGGACCCGCAGGGGCGGGGCGACGTGGCCGGCGCGCTGGCGCTGGCCCGGGCCGATGACGTGGTGGCCCGGCTGCCCGAGGGGCTGGCCACGCGGCTGGGCGAGACCGGCGGCGGGGTGTCGGGCGGCGAGGCCCGGCGGCTGATGATCGCCCGGGCGGTGCTGGCCGGGCGCGAGCTGTTGCTGGCCGACGAGCCGACGGCCGACCTGGATGGTGAGACGGCGCACCGGATCATCGCCGCGCTGCTCGACCTGCGGGCGCGGGGGGTCACCCTGCTGGTGGCCACCCATGACCCGGCGCTGGTCGCGGCGATGGACCGGGCGGTGGAGGTCGGACGATGAGCGGGGGACCAAGGCCGCGCCCGCTGGCCCGGGCGGCCCGGCTGCTGCTGGGCGCGGCGCCCGGGGCGATGCTGCGCGGGGCGGCGCTGATGGTGCTGGTGCTGCTGTTCGGGGCGGCGCTTCTGGGCCTGTCGGGCTGGTTCATCACGGCGACCGGGCTCGCCGGCCTGGCCGGGCTGGGCATTGCCTTTGACACGTTCCGGCCGGGCGCGGGCATCCGGTTCTTTGCCCTGGGCCGCACGGCGGCGCGTTATGGCGAACGGCTGCTGACCCATGATGCCACCCTGCGCGCCCTGGCCGCGCTGCGCGTCGACCTTCTGGGCCGGCTGGCCCGGCAGGATGCCGAAACGCTGGCCCGCCAGAGGGGCGAAGGTGCGCTGGTGCGGATGACCTCGGATGTCGATGCGCTGGACGGGCTGGTGCTGCGGGTGCTGCTGCCCGGGGTCGCGGCGGTGCTGAGCTATGTCGTCAGCGGGCTGGTACTGGCGGCGATTGCCGGGCCGGCCCCGGCGCTGGTCCTCGTGCTGGGCACGCTGCCCGCCGCGGCGCTGGTGCTGTGGCGGCTGGCCCGGCGCGGGGCCGCACCGTCGGCCGCGGCCGAAGACCGGGCCCAGGCACTGCGGCGCGGGCTGATCGACGCGCTGCGCGGCCGGGCCGGGCTGGTGCTGGCCGGCGGGCTGCCCGGGCGGGTGGCGGCACTGAACGAGATCGACGACGCGGCCCGCGCCGAGGCCCGCCAGCTGGACCGGGTGGACCGGGCCGGCGGGATGCGGCTGACGCTGCTGCTGACGCTGGTGACGGCGGCGGCGCTGGTCGTGGGGGCGCTGGCGGTCGAGGCCGGCCGGCTGGACCCGGCCCGGGCGGCCATCGCGCTTTTCGTGGCGCTGGCCCTGGCCGAACCCTGGCCGCCCCTGCGCCGGGGCCTGGCCGAGCTGGGCCGGCTGCGGGCGGCGGCGATGCGGCTGATGCCCGAGGACGCGGCCCCGGCAGGCGAACGCTCCCGGCCCGCGCCGGGCGCGCCGCTGCTCTGCATCGACCGGCCGGGGCTGGCGCTGACGCTTGGCCCGGGCGAGGCTGCGGCCCTGACGGGCCCCAGCGGGGCGGGCAAGACCCGGTTGCTGACGGCGCTGGCCGGGCTGACGCCCGGCCAGGCCCAGGGGCTGGCGGTGGCGGGCCTGCGGCCCGATCAATGGGACGAGGCGGCGCTGCGCGCCCGGCTGACCATGGTGCCCCAGCGAGCACGGCTGCTGGCCGGCACGATCCGCGAGAACCTGGCGCTGGCGCTGGCGGACGATCCCGGCGACGCTGCGCTCTGGGCCGTGCTGGAGGCCGTGGCCCTGGCGCCCACCCTGCGGGCGCGCGACGGGCTGGACACGCGGCTGGGCGAAGGCGGCAGCGGCCTGTCGGGCGGCGAGACCCGGCGGCTGGCACTGGCCCGGGCGATGCTGAGACGGCCCGACATCCTGCTGCTGGACGAGCCGACAGAGGGGCTGGACCCCGAAACCGCCGAGGCGGTGATGACCAACCTGCGCCGCAGCCTGCCCGATACGGCGATCCTTGCGGCACTTCACCGGGGAGACCGTCACGCGATTTTTGCAAAGCGAATAGACCTATCATTGTGACCAAGTCACGCACTACGCTTGTCCCCGAGGGATAAGACTGCCGCTAAAGGTCCCGCGCCCGGCGTCCGGGGGCGGACCCATGGAATGGAGAGATCGAATGGACCTCGATATCGTCGAGCTGTCACGGCTGCAATTCGCGCTGACAGCCATGTACCACTTCCTGTTCGTCCCGCTGACCCTTGGCCTGTCGGTCATCGTGGCGATCATGGAAACCGTCTATGTCATGACCGGCCGGCCGATCTGGCGCCAGATGACCAAGTTCTGGGGCACGCTGTTCGGCATCAACTTTGTGCTGGGCGTGGCCACCGGGCTGACCATGGAATTCCAGTTCGGCATGAACTGGTCGTATTACAGCCATTACGTCGGCGACATCTTCGGCGCGCCGCTGGCCATCGAAGGCCTGATGGCCTTTTTCCTCGAAGCCACCTTTGTCGGGCTGTTCTTCTTCGGCTGGGACAAGCTGTCGAAACCGGCCCATTGCGTGGTGGCCTGGCTGGTGGCCATCGGGTCGAATTTCTCGGCGCTGTGGATCCTGATCGCCAATGGCTGGATGCAGAACCCGGTCGGAGCCGAATTCAACCCCGACACGATGCGCATGGAAATGGGCTCGTTCTACGAGGTGCTGTTCAATTCGGTCGCCCAGGCCAAGTTCGTGCACACGGTTTCGGCCGGTTATGTCACTGCCTCGGTCTTCGTGCTGGGCGTGTCGGCCTGGTACCTGCTGAAAGGCCGCCACATCGACCTGGCCAAGCGGTCGATCACCATCGCCGCATCCTTCGGCCTGGCCTCGGCCCTGTCGGTCGTCGTGCTGGGCGACGAGTCGGGCTATGACGCCGGCCTGAACCAGAAGATGAAGATGGCCGCCATCGAGGCCATGTGGGAAACCGAACCGGCCCCGGCGTCCTTCACCCTGTTCGGCATTCCCGACCAACAGGACCGCGAGACCCATTACGCCGTCAAGATCCCCTGGGTGATGGGCCTGATCGGCACCCGCTCGCTGACCGAGGAAATCCCGGGCATCGACGAGCTGGTCGAAGAGGCCCATGACAAGATCCGCTCGGGGCTGGTGGCCTATGACGCGCTGATGACCATCCGCGACCAGCGCGACGCCACTCCGCAGGCGGTGCGCGACACGTTCGACGCCCATGCCGACGACCTGGGCCATGCGCTGCTGCTGATGCGCTATGTCGAGGACCCGCGTCAGGCGACCGAAGCCCAGATCACCCAGGCGGCCAACGACACCGTGCCCATGGTCTTTCCGATCTTCTGGGGCTTCCGCATCATGGTCGGGCTGGGCTTCCTGTTCATCGCCACGATGGCCTATTTCTTCGTGCGGTCCAGCTTCATGGGCCAGAGCTATCCCCGCTGGGCCCTGCGCATGGCGGTGATCATGATCCCCGCGCCCTGGATCGCCGCCGAGATGGGCTGGATCGTGGCCGAATACGGCCGCCAGCCCTGGACGGTCGACGGCATCCTGCCCACGGCCCTGTCGGTCAGCCGGTTGTCGATCCAGGACGTTCTGATCACGCTGACGCTCTTCGTGGCCTTCTACACCATCCTCTTCGTCGTCGAGATGGGCCTGATGCTGAAATACATCCGCAAGGGCCCGTTCCAGGATGTCGAGGAAACCGAGGCCTGGATGCAGCGCCACGAACGCCGGCTGCGCGCCGGCCCGGCCGACGACCTGACCCCAAGCCCCACCCCGGCGGAGTGACATGACATGATCCTTTTCGAACTCATCGACTACGACGTGCTGCGGGTCATCTGGTGGCTGCTGCTGGGTGTCCTGCTGATCGGCTTTGCCATGACCGACGGTTTCGACATGGGCGTCGGCGCCCTGCTGCCCTTCGTCGGGCGCAGCGATACCGAACGGCGGGTGGTCATCAACACCGTCGGCCCGGTCTGGGAAGGCAACCAGGTCTGGTTCATCCTGGGCGGCGGGGCGATCTTTGCCGCCTGGCCGCCGCTCTACGCGGTCAGTTTCTCGGGGTTCTACCTGGCCATGTTCCTGGTGCTGGCCGCGCTGATCCTGAGGCCGGTGGCCTTCAAGTACCGGTCCAAGCGCGATGGCGCGGCCTGGCGCAACGGCTGGGACTGGGCGCTGTTCGTCGGCGGGGCGGTGCCCGCGCTGGTCTTTGGCGTGGCCGTGGGCAACGTCCTGCAGGGCGTGCCGTTCCAGCTCAGCCCCGAGCTGATCCCGCTTTATCCCGGCGGGGCGCTGGCCAAGCTCTTCGGCCTGCTCAACCCCTTTGCCCTGCTCTGCGGGGTGGTGTCGCTGGCCATGCTGCTGACCCATGGTGCGGCCTGGCTGTCGCTGAAGACCGAAGGCCCCATCGCCGCGCGGGCCCGGGCCATCGGCGCACGGACCGGGCTGGTGACCATCGCGGCCTATGCCCTGGCCGGGCTGTGCCTGGCCGTCTTTGTCCAGGGCTTTGCCATCGTCGGCGAGGTGCCGGCCAACGGCCCGTCGAACCCGCATTGGATCGAGGTCACCCGGGGCGGCAGCTGGCTGTCGGCCTATGCCGAGCGGCCGTGGATCGCCATCGCCCCGGTGCTGGGCTTCCTGGGCATGGCCATGACCGTGCGCGGCCTGCGCGCCGGGCACGAGGTCACCACCCTGCTGTGGTCCAAGCTGGGGATCTTCGGGGCGATCTCGTCGGTCGGGCTGACGATCTTTCCGTTCCTGCTGCCCTCGACGCTGGATCCGACCAGCTCGCTGACGGTCTGGGATGCCTCGTCGTCGCACAAGACCCTGTTCATCATGCTGGTCGCCGCGGTGATCTTCATGCCGCTGATCCTGGCCTACACGGCCTGGGTCTATTCCGTCCTGTGGGGCAAGGTGACCGAAGCCGATGTCACCGAGAACTCGCATAGCGTCTATTGAGGAAAGGACCCCTTCATGTGGTATTTTGCCTGGCTCCTCGGCCTGCCCCTGGCCGCGATCTTTGCGGTGATGAACGCCATGTGGCTCGAGCTGCAGCACGACCGCAAGATGGCCGAAGAGGCCGACCGGCGCTGAGACGCCCCCGGCCCCGGCCCGCGCCTGACCCGCGCGGGCCGGGGCATGATGCGCGATGCCGTCGCGCCATCACGGCCGGCTCCCTGCCGGCCAGGACAACCAAGGAATGGATACGGGCATGACGGATGACAGCTGGATCGACCGGTTCGACGGGCTGTCCGCCCTGCCCGCCGACCTGCGCGCCGACCTGGTCGCGGGCAGCGCGGTTGTCGCCGTGCCGGCCGGCACCCAGGTCTTTGCCCCCGGGCAATCTGCCGACAACCTGCTGTTGCTGCTCGACGGCACGGTGCGCGTGCAACAACGTTCGGACACCGGGCGCGAGGTCACGCTCTACCGGGTGCATGCCGGGGAAAGCTGTGTGCTGACCACGGCCTGCATGCTGGCCTTCGAGGATTATTCGGCCGATGGCATCGCCGAGACCGACGTGCGCGCGGTGGCCATTCCCCGGGCGACCTTCGACGACCTGGCCGGCCGGTCGGCCGATTTCCGGGCCTTCATCTTCCGGGCCTATTCGCGGCGGATCACCGACCTGTTCATGCTGATCGACGACATAGTCTTCCAGCGCATCGACGTGCGCCTGGCCGCGCGCCTGCTGGAGCTGTCGGACCATGGCGACATCGTGCATGCCACCCACCAGGTGCTGGCCACCGAACTGGGCACGGCCCGCGAGGTCGTGTCGCGCACCCTGGCCGAATTCCAGCGCCGCGGCTGGATCGAACAGGGCCGCGGCCGGCTGCACCTGTCCGGCCGCGCCGGGCTGGACCGGCTGGCCCGCTCGGCCGGCGACCGGTAGCCGGGCAACACCCCGGTCCGGCGCCCTTGCCCGGGATCACCGCGGGGTGGCCGACTGGACGGCCGGATATTTGGAAAGAGAAAGAAGCAGGACACCCGCGCGCGGACAGGACGGCGCGCCGACCTGCTGCTTCTTTCTCTTCTCAAGTATTCCCGGGGGAGTCCTCCAACGGAGGACGGGGGCAGCGCCCCCATGCCCGGCCCGTCACAGGCCGGCGGCTTGATGCCCTGGCGCGTCGGCCCCGCCGACCAGGTCTTTCCAGGCATCGAATTGCGACAGGAACACCCGGCCGTTCAGCTGGTCCAGGAAGGCCGACTTGCGCAGCCGGTCCGTCACCGGGCCCTTGACCTCGGACAGGTGCAGCCCGATGCCCAGTTCCTGCAGCCGGTGGTTCAGCGCTTCGAGGCTTTCCAGCGCCGAGTAATCCACCTCGTTCACCGCCGAGCACATCAGCACCACGTTGCGGATCTGCGGGCAATTGGCGATGCGCTCCAGCACCAGGTCCTCGAGGAACCGCGCATTCACGAAATAGAGGCTCTCGTCCACGCGCAGCGTCACCAGGGACGGATCGGTCCGCACGCAATGGCGGTGGATATTGCGGAAATGCTGGGTGCCGGGCACCAGCCCGACCTCGGCCACGTGGGGCCGGGCGGTCTTGCGCAGGTGCAGGAAGAGCGAGATGATCACCCCGGCCGAAACCCCCGCCTCGACCCCCGCGCCCAGCGTCAGCAGGATCGTCACGGCCACCGCCGCGAAATCGGCCCGGTTGAACGCCCAGGTCTTGCGCAGGATGCCGAAATCCACCAGCCCCAGCACGGCCACGATGATCGTCGCGGCCAGGGTGGCCTTGGGCAGGAAATGGATCAGCGGGGTCAGCGCCACCGCCGCCAGGGCCAGGCCCAGGGCCGTGAAGGCCCCGGCCGCCGGGGTTTCCGCCCCGGCATCGAAATTGACGACCGACCGCGAGAACCCGCCGGTCACCGGGTAGCCCCCGGTGAAGGCCGCCCCGAGATTGGCCGCGCCCAGGCCGATCAGTTCCTGGTCGGGGTCGATCTTCTGGCGCCGTTTTGCCGCCAGTGTCTGGGCCACCGAAATGGATTCGACGAAGCCGATGACCGAGATCAGGATCGCCGGCACGACCAGCGCCCGGATCGTGTCCGCACCCAGCGGCGGCATGGTCAACGGCGGCAGCGCCCGGGGCACCGTGCCGACGATGGCCACGCCCCGGTCCTGCAGGCCCAGCAGCCAGACCGCCAGCGTGGTCAGCACCACCGCCGCGACCGGCCCGGCCTTCTGGGCCACGTCGGCCGCCCGTGGGGCCAGGCCGGCCCGGATCAGGGCAGGCTTCAGCCCCCTGCGCACCCAGAACAGGAAGGCCGTGGCCGCCACGCCGATGACCAGCGTGACCGCATGTGCCTGGGGCAGGTGGCGGGCCAGCGAGGCCAGCATCTCGATCAGCGTATGACCGCCGGCCGGGATGCCCAGGATGTGCTTGAGCTGGCTCGTCGCGATCAGGATGCCCGATGCGGTGATGAACCCGGCGATCACCGGGTGGCTGAGGAAATTGGCCAGGAACCCCAGGCGGAACACGCCCAGGGCCACCAGGAAGAGGCCCGACAGAAAGGCCAGGGTCAGGGCCGCGGCGGCATAGCCCATCGTGCCGGCCTGGGCGATCTCGCCGATCGCCGTGGCCGTCATCAGCGAGACCACGGCCACCGGCCCGACGGCCAGCGCCCGGCTGGTGCCGAAGATCGCGTAGAGGATGATCGGCAGGATTGAGGCATAGATCCCCGCCTCGGGCGGCAGCCCGGCCAGCAGGGCATAGGCCAGCGATTGCGGGATGAGCATGATCGTGACGATCACGGCGGCGACCAGGTCGCTGGTCAGAGTGGTCCGGTCATAGCTCCGGCCCCAGTCGAGAACGGGCAGGTAGCGGCGTAGTGGGTTGGTCATGGGGCCCCGAAGGTCTTGCAGGTCGGGCGAAGGGACCGGCGGCGGCAGGCGCCCCCGGTCCGGCGGGCGGGATCAGAGCCCGTTGATCGGCACCTTCAGAAAGCGCTTGCCGTCCTCGTCGGCGGGCGGCAGATCGCCCCCGCGCATGTTGACCTGCAGCGAGGGGATGATCAGCCGGGGCATGTCCAGCTGGGCATCGCGCTCGGTGCGGAAGCGCACGAATTCCTCGCGGGTCTTGCCCCGGCCGACGTGGATGTTGTGGGCCTTTTCCTCGGCCACGGTGGTTTCCCACTGGATCTCGCGGCCGCCGGGCCCGTAATCGTGGCACATGAACAGCCGGGTCTGATCGGGCAGGGCCAGGACCTTCTGGATCGAATCGTAGAGCTGGCCGGCATCGCCCCCGGGGAAATCCGCCCGGGCCGAACCGCCATCGGGCATGAACAGCGTGTCGCCGACAAAGGCCGCATCGCCCATGACATGGGTCATGCAGGCCGGGGTATGGCCGGGAGTGTGGATCGCCCGGCATTCCATCTCTCCGACCATGTAGGTGTCGCCGTCGTCGAAGAGCCGGTCGAACTGGCTGCCGTCGCGCTGGAATTCGGTGCCTTCGTTGAAGACCTTGCCGAACGTGTCCTGAACGGTGGTGATCTGGCGGCCGATGCCCAGCTTGCCGCCCAGCCGGGCCTGGATATAGGGCGCGGCCGAGAGGTGATCGGCATGGACATGGGTTTCGATCAGCCACTCCAGGGTCAGGCCGCGCCCGCGCACGTGGTCGATCAGCTGGTCGGCATGATCGTGGCTGATGCGCCCGGCGGCATAATCGATGTCCATCACCGAATCGACGATGGCGCAGGCATCCGAGGCCGGATCCTTGACCACGTAGGAAATCGTGTTGGTCGCCGGGTCAAAGAACGGCTGGACGTCGGGATGGATGTCGAGGTTGACGTTATGGGTCATGGTCTGGTCACTCCGGGATGGTCAGCGGGTCCGACAGGTTCTGAACCCCAGAAGGGTGTAGAGCGGACAGGAGCCGATCAGCGATGTCACGAGGAAGATGCCCGCCACGCCGGCGGCAATCCAGCGCAGAACGCCCGGCCAGGCCAGATCGGCGCCAAAGGCCAGCCAGAGCAGCACCAGGGCAAGCGCGATGCGGAGAAGACGGTCGATTTGTCCCATGTTGCGGGTCCAGATGTCGGGCATGGCAATGTCCTTCAGAACGGTTTCTGAAAGGTTACTGCCATGACGGCCCCCACGGTGACGGTGACTTGGTCACCAAGGGCGCCCCTTTTCCACCACCTGGGCGGGATGGCGGCCTGGCACCGGGATATTTTTGAAGAGAAAGAAGCAGGACGCCCGCGTGTGGCCGGGACAGCGCGCCGACCTGCTGCTTCTTTCTCTTTCCAAATATCCGGCCATGTCCCCACCGTTTGCGCGCATTCCGGCAAGGGCCGGTCAGTCGAGAATGCGCATGGGGTCCCGCGGGTTGGGCACCTGGCCGAACCAGGCGCCGTATTCCCCCGAGGTCGCCCGGTCCAGCAGGGCGCCCAGCGCGCCGATCGGATCTGTTTCGTTGTAATCGATACGCAGGGTCAGTGGTGCCCGGTCGGGGCGCAGGACCAGAAGCGCGGCGGAGAACAGCCCGCGCATGTCGCTGCCGGCGGCATCCGCCGCGCGCAGGGCGGCCAGCAGGCGGGTCTCGAAACTGCCGGGCGCGGCGAGATAGGCCTCGGCCAGGGTATCGACCACCGACGCACTGGCCAGCATGTTGCCGGCTGCCACGCCGCCGGCGAAGGTGCGGCTGTGCATCTCGGGCGTGTTCCGGGCGCCGGTAAAGGCCGCCGCCCGCCCCGTGGCATCAAGCGCCGACAGCTGGCGCCAGTCGCGCCCGGTATCCGCCCCGGTCACCCGGGTGACCGCCGTGCCCGCATCCAGTCCCGAGCCCATGGCATCGAGCACGTCCTCGCCCCAGAAGGTCGATGGTGCCGCGCCCTGGCTGGCCGACATTCCCGCTCCCAGCCGCCCGCGCAGCACCCATCCGCCGACGCAGAGCGACCCCGTCGCGGCCACGCCTCCCAATGCGCCGGTGTCCGGATCCTGGGCAAGAAGTGAAAAAGTCATCGGTCATCCCGTCTGGTGGCGGCCAAATTATCATGAAAAATTGACCCGTTCTATTTATCACGATAAATTCGACTCAAACAAATGTCCAATCGGGAGCCAACCATGAGCCTTTTGACCCTGACGCGCCGGACCATGCTGGCCGCCGCGACCTCGCTTCTGGCCCTGGGCAGCCTGTCTGCCCCGGCCCTGGCCCAGACCCCGCCCGGCGTGCTGATCGTCGGCCAGATCGCCGAGCCCAAGTCGCTGGACCCGGCCGCCGTGACGGCCGTCAACGATTTCCGCATCCTGGTGAACCTCTACGAGGGCCTGGTGCGCTACAAGCCCGGCACGCTGGAGGTCGAACCCCAGCTGGCCACGTCCTGGGAGATCTCCGAGGATGGCACCGAATACACCTTCGCCCTGCGCGAGGGCGTTACCTTTCACGACGGCACGCCGTTCAATGCCGAGGCCGTCAAGTTCAACTTTGACCGCATGCTGGACGAGGCCCACCCGTTCCACGACACCGGGCCGTTCCCCCTGGCCTTCTTCTTCTCGTCGGTCGAAACCACCGAGGTCATCGACGATCTGACCGTGAAGTTCACCCTGAACGCGCCCTATGCGCCGTTCCTGTCCAACCTGGCCTATCCCACCGGCCTGCTTGTCTCGCCTGCCGCGGTCGAGGCCGGCGGCGCCGATTTCGGGCGCAGCCCGGTTGGCACCGGGCCGTTCAAATTCGCCGAATGGCGGTCGAACGAGGCCGTGGTCATCGAGAAGAACGCCGATTACTGGGGCGAGCCCGCCGGCACCGATGCCGTGGTCTTCCGGCCGATCACCGATGCCAACACCCGCGTGGCCGAGATGCTGGCCGGGGGCATCGACATGATGGTCGAAGTGCCGCCCACCGCGCTGAGCCAGTTCCAGGGCGGCGGGTTCGACATCGTCGAACAGGCCGGGCCGCATGTCTGGTTCCTGATCCTGAACGCCAAGGAAGGGCCCTTTGCCGACAAGCGCGTCCGCCAGGCGGCCAATTACGCGATCAACAAGGAGGCCATCGTCAACGACGTGCTGGAAGGCACCGCCGACGTGGCCGCCGGCCCGACCCCGCCGGCCTTTGCCTGGGCCTACGACGAAAGCCTCGATCCCTATCCCTATGACCCCGAAAAGGCCAAGGCGCTGCTGGCCGAGGCCGGGGCCGAGGGCGCCGAGCTGACCTTCTATGTCACCGAGGGCGGATCGGGCATGCTGGACCCGATTGCCATGGGCACGGCGATCCAGGCCGACCTGGCGGCCGTCGGGCTGGATGTCAGCATCGAGACCTATGAATGGAACACCTTCCTGGGCGAGGTGAACCCCGGGCTGGAAGGCAAGGCCGACATGGCCGAGATGGCCTGGATGACCAACGATCCCGACACCCTGCCCTATCTCGCCCTGCGCACCGATGCCTGGCCGGACAAGGGCGGGTTCAACTCGGGCTATTATTCCAACCCCGAGGTCGACGCCCTGCTGGAAGAGGCCCGCACGGCCACCGACCAGGCCAAGCGCGCCGAGCTTTACCAGCAGATGCAGAAGATCGTTCAGGACGACGCGCCCTGGGTCTTTGTCGCCAACTGGAAGCAGAACGCGGTGACCAGCGACCGGGTGGAGAACTTTCAGCTCGAACCGTCCTTCCTGCTGCAGCTGTCGTCGGTCGTGAAGAACTGATCCCTCTGCGGGCCGGACACCGAATTCCGGCCCGCAGGACAAAACTTTCCCCGAAAGTTTTGCAAAGACTTTTCCTGAAAAGTCTTTCAAACGGCACGGTCCGGCAAGGGGCCCAGCGGAGGTTTGAAGGCAGATGGGCACATACATCCTCAAGCGGCTGGTCTCGGCCATTCCGGTGCTGCTTGGCATCACGATCATCGTCTTCCTGATCATGGCAATGATCCCCGGCGATCCGGCCACGGCGATCCTTGGGTCCTATGCCACGCCGGACAATGTCGAAAAGCTCAACCGCGACCTGGGCCTGGATAAGCCCCTGGTCCAGCGGTATTTCATCTGGCTGGGCAACATGGTCCAGGGCGATTTCGGCCGCTCCTTCAGCCTCAACCGCCCGGTGCTCGACGAGATCCTCGAACGGTTCTCGGCCACGCTGATCCTGGCCGGCGTGTCCTTTGTGCTGTGTTCGCTGCTGGGCATCCTGGCCGGCGTCGTGTCCGCGGCGCGGCAATATGGCCTGGCCGACAAGGCCATCACCTTCACCGTGCTCATCGGCATTTCGGTGCCCAGCTTCTTCCTGGGCATGATGATGATCCTGGTCTTCGCCGTGAAACTGCGCTGGCTGCCCGTCTCGGGCATGTACGCCATCTATGGCGGCGGCGACCTGCCCGACCTGCTCCGGCACCTGGTCATGCCGGCCCTGGCGCTCGCCGCCGTGGCCACCGGTGTTGTCGCCCGGCTGTCGCGGTCGGCCATGCTCGAAGTGCTGCGCCAGGATTACATCCGCACGGCCCGGGCCAAGGGCGTGCCGGAACGCCGGGTGATCTATGGCCATGCCCTGCGCGCGGCGATGGTGTCGATCATCCCCGTGCTGGGCATCCAGGCCGGCTTTGTCCTGTCGGGCGCGGTCTATATCGAGATGGTCTTCCAATGGCCCGGCATCGGCCGGATGCTGGTCGATGCGATCCTGAAACGCGACATCCTGCTGGTGCAGGGCGGGGTGGTCTTTGTCGCCGGCTGTTATGTCCTGTTCAACATCGCCGTGGACGTGGCGCAAAGCCTGCTCGACCCGAGGATCAAGACATGAGCGCCTTTCTCAAGCTGCTGTTCCGCAACCGGCTGGCCGCCATGGGCGCCGTGGTCATCGCGATCATCCTGCTGCTCGCCATCCTCACGCCGCTCCTGCCCTTGCCCGAGCCCAATGTCACCAACACGGCCGACCGGTTCCTGCGGCCCTTTTCCGAAGGCCACCTCCTGGGCACCGATCACCTCGGCCGGGACCTGCTGTCGCGGCTGATGTGGGGCACGCGGCTGTCACTGGCCGTGGGCATCGCCGCGGCCTTTGTCGCGGCGACCGTCGGTTCGGCCATCGGCATCGTCGCCGGCTATTTCGGCGGGCGCACCGACAACCTGATCATGCGTGGCGTCGACATGCTGATGGCCTTTCCCTACATCCTGCTGGCCCTGGCCATCGTCGCCGCCCTCGGCCCCGGGCTGCTCAACGCGCTGATCGCCGTGGCGGCCGTCAACATCCCCTTCTTCGCCCGCAACATCCGGGGCATCACCGTGTCCCTGGCCGGGCGCGAATTCGTCGATGCCGCGCGGCTGGCCGGCAAGGGCCATGGCCGCATCATCCTGACCGAAGTGCTGCCCAACGTGCTGCCGGTCATCGTCATCGCCATGTCGACGACCGTCGGCTGGATGATCCTGGAAACCGCCGGCCTGTCCTTCCTGGGCCTGGGATCGCAGCCGCCCCAGGCCGACCTGGGCTCGATGCTGGGCGAAGCCCGCGCGGCCCTGATCACCGCCCCGCATACCTCGATCGTGCCGGGCATCATGATCTTTCTCATCGTCATGAGCGTGAACCTGCTGGGCGACGGCGTGCGCGATGCGCTTGATCCGCGGCTGAAATCCGGCGCGCTCAGCCGGCCGCGGGCCACCACCCGGGTCGACCGCCCCACCCCGCCGCCCGAGGCTCCGCAGAAAGGCGTGCTGGACCTGCAGGACCTGCAGACCCAGTTCCACGTCGGCGCCCGGGTCTACCGCGCCGTCAGCGGCGTGTCCCTGCACGTCGAGCCCGGCGAATGCCTGGGCGTGATCGGCGAGAGCGGGTCGGGCAAGTCGGTCACGGCGCTGTCGGTCATGGGCCTTGTCGCCTCGCCGCCCGGGGTGATCACCGGCGGGGCGGTGAAATTCGGCGGCGAGGACCTGCTGGGCGCGTCCTATGACAGCCTGCGGCGCAAGCGCGGCGACAAGGTGGCCTATATCTTCCAGGATCCGCTGGCCACGCTGCACCCGCTCTACCGGGTCGGCGACCAGATGATCGAGGCGATCCAGGCCCACCACCGGGTGTCGCGGACGGCGGCCCGGGCCCGGGCGCTGGAGCTGTTCGAGGCCGTTCGCATCCCCAACCCGCAAAGCCGGCTTGACGCCTATCCCCACGAAATGTCGGGTGGCATGCGCCAGCGGGTGGGCATTGCCATGGCCATGGTCAACGACCCCGAGGTGATCATCGCCGACGAGCCGACCACCGCGCTGGATGTCACCGTGCAGGCCCAGATCCTGGCCCTGCTGGACGAGCTGCGCCGCGAGCGCGGGCTGGCCATTGTCTTCATCACCCATGATTTCGGCGTCGTGGCCCAGCTGTGCGACCGGGTGGCCGTGATGTATGCTGGCCGGATCGTCGAACAGGGGCCGACGGGCACCGTGCTGGCCGCCCCCGCCCATCCCTATACCAAGCGCCTGATCGCCTGCGTGCCCGAGCTGGGCGGCGGACGGCGCCGGCTTGAGGCCATTCCCGGCCTGCCCCCGGTGGTCGACAACCTGCCCGAGGGCTGTGCCTTTGCCCCGCGCTGTGCCCGGGCCACGACCGACTGCCAGCGCGGTGACATCCCCCTGTCGGGCGGGACACGGGCCGTGCGCTGCATCCATCCCGAGGAGGCCGTCGCATGACCCTTGCCCTCAAGGTCACCGACCTGTCGAAGACCTTTCCGCTGGCCAAGCCGCTGTTCCGGCCCGCGCCGCCGGGCGTGCGCGCCGTCCGCCCGATGAGCTTTGAGGTACCCAAGGGCGAAACCCTTGGCATCGTGGGGGAATCCGGCTGTGGCAAATCCACCCTGGCGCGGATGCTGGTCGGGCTGCTGACGCCTTCGACCGGCCATATCGAGATCGCCGGAGACAAGCCCGACCTCGGCGATCCGGCGGCCTTCGGCAAGCTGATCCAATATGTCTTCCAGGACCCGATTTCCTCGCTCAACCCGCGCAAGACCATCCGCCAGATCATGGACGCCCCCCTGCGCCGGCTGCACGGCATGGGCCGGGCCGACCGCGACCGGCGCATCGCCGAGATCTTTGCTTCGGTGAACCTGCGCGAGGAATTCCTGGATCGCTACCCACATGAATTCTCGGGCGGCCAGGCCCAGCGGATCGGCATCGCCCGGGCCCTGGCCGCCGCGCCCGAGATCATCGTGCTGGACGAGCCGGTCTCGGCGCTGGACGTGTCGGTCCAGGCCCAGGTGCTGAACCTGCTGGCCGACCTGCGCCGCGATTTCGGCCTGACCTACCTGTTCATCAGCCACGACCTGGCCGTGGTCGAGGCGGTCAGCGACCGGGTGGTGGTGTTGTATTTCGGCGCCGTCGTCGAGATCGGCCGGGCGGAACAGATTTTCAACGCCCCGCGCCACCCCTATACCAAGTTGCTGGCCGACAGCGCGCCCGTCGTCGGCCGGCCGCTGACCGCGCCCGAGCAGAAGGGCACCGAACTGCCCGACCCGCTGAACCCGCCGCCGGGCTGTGCCTTTGCCGGGCGCTGCCCGCGCGCCACCGAGATCTGCCGGACGGACGACCCGGCCCTGACCCGCATGGGAGACGACCAGCTTGCCGCCTGCCACCACCCGCTCGAAGACTGAACCACGGCTGAGCCGACCGGCCCGGGTGGCCGAAGAGATCAAGGACTGGGTTGTCGAACAGGGCCTGATGCCCGGCGACAGGCTGCCCGGCGAGACCGAGCTGATGGCCCGGTTTTCCATGGCCAAGGGCACCATCCGCGAGGCCATGCGCATCCTCGAGGCGCAGGGCCTGATCAAGACGCGGACCGGCCCGGGGGGCGGGTCCTTCGTGCACGAGGTCAGCCGGGGCCGGGCCCGGGCGCTGCTGGGAAATTACTTCTACTTCAAGGACCTGACGATCGGCGACATCTACCAGCTGCGCCGGGCGCTGGAACCGGAACTGGCCGCCACGCTGGCCGGCCGGCTGCCCGAAGAGGTGTTGCAGGCGCTGGAAGAGAACATCACGCAATATGACGCGCCGGCCCGCACGCTGGACGAGGAACGCGCCCAGCACGTGGCCTCGCTGCGGTTCCACGCGATCCTGGCCGAGCAGGCCGACAATTCGCTGCTGTCCTTCATCATCGATTTCATGGTCGCCCTGCTGACCGACCTGACCGTGCATCGCAAGCTCTACGAACCGATCAACCGCGAGCTCTGGGCCAAGGGCCGCGATTACCAGGCCCGGCTGGTCATGGCCCTGCGCGCGGGCGACAAGGGCGCCGCCCGGGCGGTGATGAAGGCCCACATGGACACCGCCTGGCGGCTGATGCGCGACCAGGAGGTCGAGATGGCCCGGCGGTTCATCGACGAATGAGCCCCGGGGGCGGTGCGTTGCACGCGCCCGCCGGTTCTCGTTGGCCGCCGTCTGGCCCCTGGTCCTCCCGGCCGGCGTTTCAGCCCATCTGGTAGCCCGGCGTCGATTGCGAGATCGCGGTTTCCTCGTCGTCCATGCCTTCGGGGATGGCCTCGAAGAGCGGCGTCGACATGTAGCGTTCGCCGGTATCGGGCAACATGGCCAGGATCACCGTGCCCGGGGCCGCGGTTTCGGCCAGTTTCATCGCCACGCCAAAGGTCGACCCGCCCGACACGCCGGTCAGGATGCCTTCGGACCGGGCCAGCTTGCGCGCCCAGTCCATGCCCTCGGCTCCGGCGATGGGCAGCAGGTCGTCGTAATAGGCCTTGTCGATGGCTTCCTGCAGGACGAAGGGAATGAAATCCGGGGTCCAGCCCTGGATCGGATGGGGTTCAAAGGCCGAATGGCTGACCGCCGGGCTGTTGCCCGCGTCCCGGTCCTGGGCGATGCCCGACTGGACCAGCGCGGCATTGGCCGGCTCGGTCAGGACGATCCGCGTGTCGGGCCGCTCGCGGCGCAGCACGCGGGCCACGCCGGTCACCGTGCCGCCGGTGCCGTAGCCGGTGACGAAGTAATCCAGCGCCTTGCCCTTGAAATCGGCCACGATCTCGGGGCCGGTCGTGGCCTCGTGGATGTCGGCATTGGCCTTGGTCTCGAACTGGCTGGCCAGGAACCAGCCGTTCTTCTCGGCCAGCTCCCGGGCCTTCTGGTACATGCCAAAGCCCTTCTGGGCCTTGGGCGTCAGCACCACCTTGGCCCCCAGCATGCGCATCAGCCGGCGGCGTTCGACGGAAAAGCTCTCGGCCATGGTGATGACCAGCGGATAGCCCTTCTGGGCGCAGACCATGGCCAGGCCGATGCCCGTGTTGCCGCTGGTCGCCTCGACGACGGTCTGACCGGGTTTCAGCGCGCCCGATGCCTCGGCGGATTCGATGATCGACAGGGCCAGCCGGTCCTTGACCGAGGCCGCGGGGTTGAAGAACTCGGCCTTGACGTAGATCTCGACGCCCTCGGGCGCCAGGTTGTTGATGCGCACCACGGGCGTGCCGCCCACGGTGTCGAGGATGGAGCCGTAAAGGCCGGGCGTGCGCCCCGGTGTCCGGTCGGTCATGGTCTGGTCCCCCTGGGATATTGTCCACTGGGACAAACCTAGCCATTCCAGCAGGATTTTGCGCGGGGGGCGGGCGAAAAAGGACGCCAGCGGCGCGAAACGGGGCAAAGCGCGGCCGCTGTTCCGGCGAGGCGGCGCGGGGCGCGACACCGTTTCCTTCAAAGGAAACGGGCCGGAATTTTCGAAAATTCCGGCCCGGTCCGAATGGTGCGGTCAGTGCGCAGGGGTCACAGGAACCCTTCGGCCTTGGCCCAGTCGAGCCCGGCATCCAGCGCCACGGCCAGGCGCTGGCCGATGCGCTCGATATCGGCCTCGGTCAGGATCAGCGGCGGGCAGAGCGCGACGGTCTCGTAGACCGAGCGGCAGATCAGCCCGTTGTCCTGCGCGGCCTTGGCCACCGCGGCCGCCACCTTGCCCACCGGCGAAAAGCCCGTCTTGGACGCCTTGTCGGCCACCAGTTCCAGCCCGGCCATCAGCCCGGTGCCGCGCACCTCGCCGACCAGCGGGTGATCGGCAAAGCTCTGCACCATGGCCTGGAAGGGCGCTTCCATCCGGGCGGCGTTGCCCATCAGGTCCTTTTCCTCGATGATCGCCAGGTTCTCCAGCCCGGCGGCGCAGGCCACGGGATGGCCCGACCCGGTGAAACCATGGCCGAAGGTGCCCAGCTTTTCGGTATTGTCGGCGATCGGGTTGTAGACCTTGTCGTTCACCAGGATGGCAGCCAGCGGCATGTAGGACGAGGTCAGCTGTTTCGAGGTCACCAGGATGTCGGGGGTGAAACCGTATTTCTGGCAGCCGAAGGGCGTACCCAGCCGGCCGAACCCGTTGATCACCTCGTCCGAGATCAGCAGGATGTCGTATTTCTCGCAGAGCGCGGCAATGCCCGGCCAATAGCCTTCGGGCGGGGTCATCACGCCGCCGGCGCCCATGACCGGCTCACCGATGAAACCGGCGATCGTCTCGGGACCCTCGGCCAGGATCGTGTCCTCGGCTTCCTTCAGCAGGCGCGCGGTGAACGCGGCCTCGGTCTCGCCCTCTTCGGCCCATTTCCAGTAATGCGGGCAGGTCAGGTGGACGACCGGGATGGCCGGCAGGTCGAAATCCTTGTGGTTGCCCGGCAGGCCGGTCAGCGACCCGCTGGCGATGGTGATGCCGTGATAGGCCTTGTTGCGGGCCAGGAACTTCTTCTTTTCGGGCCGGCCCAGGGCGTTGTTCATGAACCAGATCATCTTGATCACGGTGTCATTGGCCTCGGACCCGGAATTGGTGAAGAACACCCGGTTCAGCCCTTCGGGCGTCATTTCGACCAGCTTTTCGGCCAGCCGGATCGACGGCGCATGGGCCTTGTGGGCGAAGGAATGGTAATAGGGCAGTTCGAGCATCTGCTCGTAGGCCGCCTTGGCGATGCGGTCTTCCGAAAAGCCCACGGCCACCGACCACAGCCCGGCCATGGCCTCGATGTATTCCTTGCCTTCGCTGTCGTAGACGTGGATGCCGTCGCCCTTGGTGATGATCATCGGCCCCTGCTCTTCATGGGCGCGCATGTTCGTGTAGGGATGCATGCTGTGCGCGATGTCCGATGCGTGGAGCGAATTGGGGATGCGGTTCATGGGACGGACCTCCGGCTGAGTGACTTGGCGGCCGGGCGCATGGGGGCGCGGGGCCGATTCGCTGCGACTATGCCGGGATCGGCAGGGCAGCGGCAATGGGTGAAGCGACAGCAGCCGGTGGAATGCCGCCATGCAAAGCCTGTCTTTGCCCGCCCCAGGTGATTGCGGTGGCAGGCCGGGCATGCCAGACCGGGGCAAGACCGCAAGAGAGGCGCCGATGAAGGACGCACCCCTACTCAATCTCGTCCTGTCGCTGATCCTGGTGCTGGTCGTCGGCTATTTCCTGGTCGTCGGCCGGTCGATCCTGGTGCCCATCGTGACCTCGGTGATCTCGGTCTATCTCATGGTCTCGGCCACCGATGCGCTCAAGGGCCTGCCCCTGCTGCGACACATGCCCACGCCCGTGCTGCGGATCTGCGTGCTGACCGTTTTCGCGGCAGTTGTCTATGTCTTTGCCGTGGTCGTCGCGGCCACCGTGCGCGACATTGCCGCCGTGGCCCCGATCTACCAGCAGAACATCGAGGACCTGCTGGGCCGGGTGGAAACCCGGTTCGATGTCGACACCCGCGAGATTTTCACCGATGCCGTGGCCGTGACCTTCGGCCAGCTGAACCTGCGGGCAACGATCCTGTCGGTGCTGGGCAGCTTCACCATCGTCGGCATGTCGATCTTCCTGATCGTGGTCTATGCCGGGTTCCTGATGGCCGAACGCGAAGGCTTTGCCGCCAAGATCTCGGCGGCCTTCACCGATGGCGAAACGGCCGAGCGGACCAAGACCATCGTGGCCCATATCAACCGGCAGATCGGCGAATACCTGACGGTCAAGACCCTGATCAACATCATCCTGGGCGCGATCTGCCTGGTCATCCTGCTGGTCTTCGGGGCCGATTTCGCCTTTTTCTGGGCCATTGTCATCGCCTTGCTGAACTATATCCCCTATGTCGGCTCGCTGCTGGCCGTGGCCTTTCCCGTTGCCCTGTCGCTGGCCCAGACCGGGTCGCTGTGGCACACCGCCGGTCTGGCCGCCTTCCTGATCACCGCCCAGGTCACCGTGGGCAACTGGCTGGAGCCGCGGATGATCGGCCGGCAGATGAACCTGTCGCCCTTCGTGGTGCTGGTCGCCCTGTCGGTCTGGAGCGCGCTGTGGGGCGTGCCCGGAGCGATCCTGGCGGTGCCGATGACGGCCATGATCACCATCGTCCTGGGGGCCTTTGCCTCGACCCGCTTCGTTGCCGTCCTGCTGGCCGACCGGATCGACACGCCCGATCTGACAGAGCCTCACGACACCCGCCTGCCCTGAGAGCGTCTTGCCCTCCGGGCGCGTCGCGGGCGGCGTGATTGGCCCCGACCAATCGCGCGGCCCGGCAGATCCCGGCCCGGCACCGGCCCCATGGCCTGACACCGGCGCCCCCAATGCCGCCGCGCCGGCCCCTTGTCCCCGCCCCATCGCCGGCCCCGGACCGCGGCCCAACTCGCTTGCCACCACCGCCGGCCCCGGCCCCCCGGTCACATCGCTACTGCCCAACCCCGGCCGCATCGCTTGACCCCGACCGCCCCAGCGCCGACCCTGACGCCCAGGCCCCGCGCGCCCGGCCTGACCGGCGCGCGACACATCACGACAGGCCCCGCACCGATCCGCCGGCCCCCGGGCGCCTGCAGGGGGACCAGCCAGACAGGGATTTCACCACATGCTCTTCCAGACCGACCACCGCCAGGGCAGCCACGACCAGCGCCGGCTCTATGCCCTGTTCGAGATCTTCTACACGGTCATCGATTTCGCCGCGGCCACGCTGTTCATCATCGGCTCGTTCATGTTCCTGTCCGACGACTGGATGACCCCGGGCACCTGGTGTTTCATCGTCGGATCGTTCTTCTTCGCCGCCAAGCCCGCGCTGCGGCTGGTGCGCGAACTGAAACTGGCCGCCTTGGGCGATGCCGAGGACCTGGCCAAGCGGTTCCGCAGCTGAGCCCCCGCCGGATACCCACCAAGCGCGGCGCGGCAGCTGGTACCAAGCCCGGCCGCCGGCAGGGACATCATGCCGGACAGCCGCCCGACAGCCATCGAATGGCACCAAGCCGGGCAGCCGGCGACACACGGTCCGGCCAGAGCCCCCTCTGGCCGCCCCGCGTCCCGCGCCCCGGCTCGACCGGGCGCGCCTTGGTCCTCCTCGGCGGGCCTCCCCCCTTTCCCCCCGCGCGCCCTTCCGGTAAACCCCGGCCGGAACCCCCTCCGACCTTGGGCGCAGATACATGAAATTCACGCTTTCCTGGCTGAAGGATCACCTCGAGACCGAGGCGAGCCTGGACGAGATCCTCTACACGCTGACCGACCTCGGGCTCGAGGTCGAGGGCGTCAGCAATCCCGCCGACGCGCTGAAGGACTTTACCCTGGGCTTCGTGAAGTCGGCCGAGAAACACCCCGACGCCGACCGGCTGAACGTCTGCCAGGTCGAGACCGACGAGGGCATGACCCAGATCATCTGCGGCGCGCCGAACGCGCGGGCGGGCATCACCGTCGTCGTGGCCAAGCCCGGGGTCTACGTGCCCGGCATCGACACGACGATCGGCGTGGGCAAGATCCGGGGCATCGAGAGCTTCGGCATGATGTGCTCCGAGCGCGAGATGGAACTGTCGGACGAACATGACGGCATCATCGAGCTGCCCTCGGGCGAGGTCGGCCAGCGCTTCACCGACTGGCTGGCCGAACACCGGCCCGCGACGGTCGACCCGGTCATCGAGATCGCCATCACGCCCAACCGGGCCGATGCGCTTGGCGTGCGGGGCATCGCCCGCGACCTGGCCGCCCGCGGCCTGGGCAGGCTGATCGACCGGCCGGTCACGCCCGTGCCCGGCACCTTCCCCAGCCCGATCACGGTCAGCATCGACGACAACACGCTGGACGGCTGCCCGCTGTTCACCGGCCGGCTGATCCGCGGCGTGACCAACGGGCCCAGCCCGAAATGGCTGCAGGACCGGCTGAAGGCCATCGGCCTGCGCCCGATCTCGGCCCTGGTCGACGTGACCAACTATTTCACCTTTGACCTCAACCGCCCGCTGCATGTCTTCGATGCCGACAAGGTGCAGGGCAACCTGCGCGTCCACCGGGCCGAGGGCGGCGAGACCCTGCAGGCCCTGGACGAGAAGGAATATACCTTCGCCCCGGGCATGATGGTCATCTCCGATGACACCGGCCCCGAAAGCATTGCCGGCATCATGGGCGGCGAGCCGACCGGCGTGACCGAAGAGACGACCAATGTCTTCGTGGAATCGGCCTTCTGGGATTTCATCCAGATCGCCATGGCCGGCCGGGCGCTCAAGATCAATTCCGATGCGCGTTACCGCTTCGAACGCGGGGTCGACCCCGATTTCACCCAGCCGGGCCTCGAAGCCGCCACGGCGATGATCCTCGAACTGTGCGGCGGCGAGCCCTCCGAGATCGTCGTGGCCGGTGCCGTGCCCGATCACGCCCGGGCCTACCGGCTGGACACCGACCGGGTGCAAAGCCTGGTCGGCATGGACATCGCCCCCGAGACCCAGCGCGCCACGCTGACGGCGCTCGGCTTCCGGCTGGACGGCGACATGGCCCATGTGCCGGGCTGGCGGCCCGACGTGCAGGGCGAGGCCGACCTGGTCGAGGAAGTCGCGCGGATGGCCTCGCTGACCGGGCTGCAGGGCAAGCCCCTGCCCCGCCTGCCCGGTGTGCCCAAGCCGGTGCTGACCCTGGAACAGAAACGCCTGGGCATCGCCCGGCGGACCACGGCCGCGCTTGGTTACAACGAATGCGTGACCTATTCCTTCATCGACCAGGCCTCGGCCGCGCTGTTCGGCGGCGGCACGCGCGAGACGATGCTGGAAAACCCGATCTCGTCGGACATGTCGCACATGCGCCCGGCGCTTCTGCCCGGCCTGCTTCAGGCCGCCGCCCGCAACCAGGCCCGGGGTTTCATGGACCTGGCCCTGTTCGAATGCGGCCCGGCCTTCCACGGTGGCGAGCCGGGGGAACAGCACAACCTGGTGTCCGGCCTGCTGGTCGGGCGCACCGGGCCCAAGGACGTGCACGGCGCGGCGCGGCCCGTCGATGTCTATGACGTCAAGGCCGATGCCGAGGCCGTGCTGGCCGCGCTCGGCGCGCCGGCGCGGGTGCAGATCCTGCGCGGGGCGCAGGATTGGTGGCATCCCGGCCGCCACGGCAAGATCTGCCTGGGCCCCAAGAAGGTGCTGGGTGTCTTCGGCGAGCTGCACCCCCGCGTGCTGGACGCGATGGACATCAAGGGCCCGGCCATGGCCTTCACGATCTGGCCCGACGAGATCCCGGCCCCGCGCAAGACCGGGGCCACCCGCCCGGCGCTGGACCTGCACGACCTGCAAGCCGTCGAACGCGACTTTGCCTTCGTGGTCGATGCCGGGGTCGAGGCCCTGACCCTGGTCAACGCGGCACAGGGCGCCGACAAGGCGCTGATCGCCGACGTGCGGGTCTTTGACGAGTTCATCGGCGGATCGCTGGGCGAGGGCAAGAAATCGCTGGCCATCGCCGTGCGCCTGCAGCCCACAGAAAAGACCCTGACCGATGGCGATATCGAAGCCGTGTCGAAGAAGATCGTCGACAAGGTGACCAAGGCCACCGGCGGCGAGCTGCGCGGCTGACACCATGGCGTAGGGCGGGGATTTCCCCGCCACCCGCCCACCCTGTCCGACGGGGTTGCCCGGTGCGGCGGGCCAAGGCCCGCCCTACACCTATTCGAACACCGAACGCGGGAAATAGAACGACACGACCCAGTTGGGCATGTCGACGATTTCCGAGATCCTGAGATCGCCGCAGGTCGAGACCAGCATGTAGGCCTCGACCGCCGACATGCCATGTTCGGCCGTCAGCAGGTCGACCATGCCGGCCACCGCATCCCGCGCCCCGCTCATCAGGTCCGGCCCGACGCCCGTGGTGACCTCGTAGCCCTTGGTATCCAGGTGGCGCGTGACCGGCCCGGGCGTAGTGAACCGGGGCATCTTCAGGGGCTGGTCCTTGACCAGGTCGAGCGTGATCACGACATCCATCGGGCTTTCGATCGCCGTGCCACAGACCTCGCCATCGCCCTGGGCGGCATGGGTGTCGCCCACAGAGAACAGCGCGCCATCGACCTCGACAGGCAGGTAGAGCACCGTGCCGGCCGCCAGGTCGCGGATGTCGAGATTGCCGCCCACCCGGCGCGGTGGGACGATGGAATGCGGGCCCGGCTCGGCCGGGGCCACGCCGATCGTCCCGGCAAAGGGCTTGAGCGGCACCCGGCCCGTGCTGCCCCAGAGCGCGGGCGCCAGGCTGTCGGCATCATAGGTCCAGATGTTCAGCGCGGGGTCGGGAAACTGGTCGGCCAGCAGGCCGAACCCGGGGATATTGGCCGTCCAGCCCCAGCCCTTGCCGTCCTCGACCCGGGGCTTGAAACTTTCCAGCGTGATCTTGAGCACGTCACCCGGCCGGGCGCCATCGACATAGATCGGCCCGGAGACCGGGTTGATCTGGCCGAAATCGAGGGTTTCGATGTCGGCCACCGTCGACGCCGGGCCAAGCTGGCCGGCCGAGCTGTCGCGGCAATGAAAGAGGATGGTCGCGCCCGGTGCCACCGTTTCCGTCGGCGGGATGGCGTTGTCCCAGCCGAAATGATGCTGCGCGCCGTGGATCGTGTAGTCGCAAGCCTGGCACATGGGGGGTCTCCGTCCTGGGGTCGTTGTCGGCCCAGATCGGCACCGCGGCGGGGGCCAAGTCAATCGCCGGGCCGGCGACACCCGCCTTGCGGCGCCGCTTTGCCTGTTTTCCGGGCGCACGAGAGAGGCCGGGACAGGGCGCAACCCGGGCTCTCGGCGTGACGCGGCACAGGGCTGAGAGGAAGGAGAAGGTGGAGCGGGCGGCGGGAATCGAACCCGCTTCATCAGCTTGGAAGGCTGAGGTAATAGCCAGTATACGACGCCCGCGTCGCAGGTGAGAGGCATATTTCATGGGGCTTGGGGCGTCAAGATGGATATGCAGGGCCCGCGTAATGCATTGATTTGGCGTGGTTTCACGCGCCGCATCGCGATCATGGCGCGCCATGGCACGCCATCGGCGGACGAAACAGGCCCGATGCGCCCGACGCGGCAAGGGCCGTCAGGCGCGCCTGAGGACCTGCGCCATGATTGATCCTGCTGGTGAAAGGCGGAACGTGACGCGGCAACGCCCCCATCCGCTTTGCAGGGACGACAGACAAAAGCAGAGCACATCCCCGGATCACGGGGCGCGGGCGGCACCAGTGCGACACAGATGGCCCGACGAAGCGGCAACCCGCGCCAACCGGCTCAAAGCCGCCCGCCCTGAGCCCCCGACACAACGCAGATGCCGCAAACCCTCATCCCGCAACGCCCCACCGGGCCAATGCCCGATCACAGGACCTGCCGGGTCGCCTTGAGCATGGCCTCGCAGGTCCTGAGGTTATGCGCCTCAAGCCGCGCGGCGAGGTCCAATGGCGTGCGTGCGCGCAGGGCGATCATGATCTGCTCATGTTCGGCGAAACTGTCCGCCACCCGCGAGAAATCCTCGTTCACCACAAACCGATAGCGCCAGATCCGCTGTTGCAACCCGTCATAGGTCTCGCACAGCAGCGCGTTGCCCGTCACCTGCGCCAGCCCCTTGTGGAAGGCATAATTCAGCCGGGTGTAGTCATCCATCAATCCCTGGTCGAGCGTCTCGCCCAACTCCTGGTGCAGCGCTTCGATCGCCGCCAGGTCGGACGGCGTCACCCGTTCGGCCGCGGTCATGCCGATCAGCCGTTCCAGCGCGCCCTTCATCTCGAAGATCGGCTGGATCTGGTCGGGGTTGATCGGCGCGACAATCGCCCCCCGGTTGGGCCGAAGCTGCACGAAGCCCTGCGCCGCCAGCACCTTGAGCGCCTCGCGCAGGGGCGTGCGCGACACGCCGAACATCCGGCAAAGTTCGGCCTCGGGGATGCGCTGGCCGCTCTCCAGCGTGCCCTCGATCATCAGCTGGCGCAGCCGGCTGACGAGGGTTTCGTGCAACGACGCCTCGCCCTCGTCCCCCGGCAGAAGGTCGTCCCTCACATCCAGGTCCGCCATCCCGCCTCCTCGCGCCGCGCCCGGTTCATTTGGAGAACATCATGCCGAATTCCTTCAGCGGCGTCATGTCGATCCCGGCCTCCTTCAGGCAGCCCCAGAGGGTGAACGCCACGGAATCCAGCACCGGAATGCCCAGTTCGCGCTCAAGCTCGGCCGCGACCATCGGCCCGCGCATGTTCGTGCAGACAATGGCAATGGCGTCCGGCTTGGCCTCGGCCACCTCGCGGCACATCCGCTCGATCTCGGCCTCGGGCACTTCGGCGAACGAGAAATTGTCGGACCGGTTGCTGTGCCGCTCGGCCACCGTCTCGACACCGATCTCGGCGTAATTGGCGATGATCTGCTGCTGCACGTCCGGGGTATAGGGCGTGACCAGGCCCAGTTTCTTGACCCCGAAGGCCTCGATCAGCGCGTTGAGGCTCTTGATCGCGGTGGTCGCCCGCGCCCCGGTGCGTTCGGTCAGTTCGGCACAAAGCCGGTCGTCGCTGTCAAAGCCCAGCCAGCTGGCCGACGTGCCGTTCCAGGCGATGACATCGACCTTGGCATCGGCCAGCAGGTCGGCGGCGGCAAGGAACGGGTCGATGCCGAACTGGTCGTCCGACCCTTCGTCCAGCGCGATCCGCGTCACCCGCAGCCGGCCGAAATGCACCGACACCTGCGGAAAGAGCGGCCAGGCCAGCGCCGCGGTAAAGGGTTCGACCACCGTGTTCGACGAGGGGGTCAACATGCCGATCAGGGTCGGGCCGGATGTCTCGGGTGTCTGCATTCAGAAGATCCATTCACTGCGTGGCGCCGCCGATATTGCATTCATTTTTGGCAGCACATCATGACAGGCAGTTTTCGTCAGATGCGCCGCTCCGGCGCAATGGTCGAGCAGCACCCGGCGCGAAAAATATGTAAACAGGCCACATAACCAGCAAGATCCACCATGTTTTGCCTGATTTTTGGCCGATCCCCGCCCGAACTCAAAAAGTCGGGCCATGGCTGAGCTTTTGCGTTGATCGCGGGGCCGTGATCCGAAAACGCTGATCGCAGGCTAAAAATGAATGCAATCGCAGGGGACATTTCATGCGTCATACTCTTACCGCCGCTCTGACCGCCGCCGCGTTGGTCACGGTTCCGGCACTTGCCAGCGCCCAGGATTCGCTGCGCATCGCGGGCAATTTCTCGCAGAACACCAAGCAGGTCGGCATCGAGCAGGCCTTCTTTGACAGCCTGGGCGAAAACGCCGGCGTCGAGCTGGCCGTCAACTACAACCCGATGGACGTGGTCGGCGTGAAAGCCCCCGACGCGCTGCGCCTGCTGCGCAGCGGCGCCTTCGACGTGATGTCGGTGCAGATTGGCATGGCCTCGCGCGATGATCCGTTCTTCGAGGGCATCGACCTGATCGGCGTGGCCACCGACATGGACAGCCTGCGCACCGTGGTCGATGCCTATCGCGGCGCCTTCGACACCCGCCTGCAGGAGAAATTCAACGCCAAGGTCCTGACCCTGTGGCCCTTCGGCCCGCAGGTGTTCTATTGCAACGAGCCGATCGAGACGCTGGCCGACCTCGAAGGCATGAAGGTCCGCAGCTTCACTCCGTCGATGTCGGCGATGCTGGAATCGCTGGGCGCGACCCCGGTGACCCTGCAGTTCTCCGAGGTCTATCCCGCCCTGCAGCGCGGCGTCGTGTCCTGCGGCGTGACCTCGCCGACCTCGGGCAACACGGGCAACTGGCCCGAAGTCACCACCCACCAGCTGCCGCTGTCGGTTTCCGGCTCGGTGCAGGGCCATTTCATGAACCTGGACACCTGGAATGCGTTCTCGGCCGAGGAACAGGCCGCGCTTGAAGCGCAGTTCAAGTCGCTCGAAGACCAGCTGTGGGACCTGGCGATTTCGGCCAACGGCGATGCCGTGGCCTGCAACACCGGCGCCGACAGCTGCACGGATCACACCAAGTTCTCGATGGAGCTGGTCGAGATCACCGACGAAGACCGCGCCAAGATCAAGGACATCGCCGAAACCGTCGTGCTGCCGATCTGGAAAGAGACCTGCAACAACGTCGACGAAACCTGCTCGGCCACCTGGAACGAGACCGCCGGCGCCGCCGCGGGCCTGACCATCAACTGAGCCGTCTCACCGGTCCAACCATCGCGGGGGCGCCGACCGGCGCCCCCGTTTCCCCGTTCACCCCGCCCCGGGAGAGGCTGATGTCCAACGAAAACCGAGTTGCGCAGGCGTTGACCCCCGTCGCGCGGTTCCTGGCGCTGGTGGCGGGCTATGCCCTGTTGCTGCTGACGCTGACGATCACCGCCGAGGTGCTGCTGCGCCGCTTTGCCAATGTCTCGCTCCAGGGCAGCGACGAGCTGGGCGGCTATACGCTGGCCATCACCGGGGCCTTCGGGTTTTCCCTCGCCGCCATCGAACGGGCCCATACACGGGTCGAGATCCTGACCGAACGGGTGACCCCGGCGGTCGGTTCGGTGCTGAACCTGCTGGCCACCCTGGGCACCATGCTGATGGCTCTGTTCATGGCCTGGAGGGGCTGGGCCGCACTGATGGAAAGCATCGAATTCAAATCCCTGTCCGGCACGCCGCTGATGACCCCGCTGTGGATGCCGCAAAGCGCCTGGGTCTTCGGGCTGGCCGTCTTTGCCATCGTGTCGACCGCGCTGTTCCTGCATGCGGCCATGCTGTTCCTGCGCGACCGCGAGCGGCTGAACCGCTTCTACGGGCCGAAATCGCTCGATGATCTCATTCACGAAGAACAGGCCGGCGTGACGGCACGAGGTGCGCAATGATCGGTATTGGAGAGGCAACGCTCGGCTTCCTGATGATGCTGGGCCTGATGCTGATCGGCCTGCCGGTGGCCGTGGCCATGTTCCTGACGGCCTTTGTCGGCGCCATGCTGACCATGGGCTGGCCGATCCTGATGACCTTCGGCAACCAGATCTGGAGCGGCCAGAACGATTTCATCCTGACCGCCATTCCGCTGTTTGTCTTCCTGGGCGAGATCCTGGTGCGCTCGGGCGTGGCCGATGGGCTGTACCGCGCGCTGTCGGACTGGCTGCGCCGCCTGCCCGGAGGCCTTTTGCATTCCAACATCGGCGCTTCGGCCTTCTTTGCCGCCGTTTCCGGGTCGTCGGTGGCCACCGCGGCGACCATCGGCAACGTCGCCATCCCGATCCTGTCGGAACGCAAGTACGACGAACGCCTGACCACCGGCACCATCGCCGCGGGGGCCACGCTGGGCATCCTGATCCCGCCGTCGATCAACATCATCATCTACGGCTCGATGACCAATACCTCGATCGGCCAGCTCTTTGCCGCCGGCATCCTGCCGGGCATCGCGCTGACCGGGGCCTTCATGGCCCTGATCGCCGTCATCGCCGTGCTGAACCCCGGTGTCGCCGGGCCCAGCCTGCCGGCCCGGCCGATGCGCGAAAAGCTGAAGTCGCTGCTGGAAATCCTGCCGCCCCTGCTGATCTTCGCCGTGGTCATGGGCGTGATCTATGGCGGCTGGGCGACGCCCACGGAATCCGCCGCCATCGGCGTGACCTGCGCGCTGCTCGTCGCGATCGCCAAGCGCAAGATGACCCTCCCGCTGCTGCACGAGGCGATGATCTCGACGGTGCGGATCTCGGCGATGATCCTGCTGATCATGGTCGGCGCGCATTTCCTGAACTTCGTCATCGGCATGCTGGGCATCCCCCAGACCCTGACCCGCTTTGTCGTCGACCTGGGCGCCGGGCCGATCCAGGTGCTGTTCCTGCTGATCGTCTTCTACCTGATCCTGGGCTGTTTCATGGAAACGCTGTCGATGATGATCGCCACCCTGCCGGTCGTCTTTCCGCTGATCGTCCAGCTGGGCATCGACCCGGTGTGGTTCGGCATCTTCCTGGTGCTGATGATGGAAACCGGGCTGATCACGCCGCCCATCGGCATGAACCTCTATATCGTGCAGGGCGTGCGCGGGACCGGGTCGATCATGGACGTGATCTGGGGGTCGATGCCCTTCGTGGCCCTGATGCTGGCCTTCACCGTGGCGCTGATCTTCTGGCCGGGGCTGGTGACCTGGTTGCCGAACCTGCTGTTCTGACCATGCGCCTGCTGACGGCCGATTGCGTGATCCCGGGGGCAGGCGTCGCGCCGCTGCGCCCGGGGGGCGTGGCCGTCACCGACGGGCGGATCGCGGCGGTGGGCCGGCCGGGCGACCTGCGGGCGCGCTATCCCGCCGCCCGGGAAACCGCGCTTGGCGATGTTGTCGTGCTGCCCGGTTTCATCAATGCCCACCAGCACGGGCGCGGCCTCAGCCAGCTGCAGCTGGGCTATCCCGACGATCAGCTCGAACCCTGGATCGCAAGGCGGCGCGGGCGGGGGGCGCCGGATGCCTACCTGCTGACACGCCTTGCAGCGCAGGAGATGCTGCGCAACGGGGTCACCGCCACGCTGCATGCCAATTATTCCTATGCCACCGGCGATTACGAAGCCGAACTGCGCGGCGCCCTCCGCGCCTACGAGGACACAGGGCTGCGGGCCACGGTATGTGTCGGTTTCGCGGACCAGGGCGGGCTGGTCTATCCGCCCGCCGACGAAGGCGCCTTCCGGGCGGGGCTGTCGCCCCAGGCGCAGGAGCTGCTGGCCGGGGCACGGCCCGCCTATCTGCCGCTGGACGAGACGCTGGACCTGATGGACCGGCTGCTGGCCGAATATGCCGGCCATCCGACGATCACGCTGGCCCATGGCCCGGCGGGGCCCCAATGGGTCAGCGACGCCGCCTGGGCCGCCATCGCCGCCCATGCCGCGCGCAGCGGCACGGGCATCCATTTCCACCTGCTGGAATCCCCCGCACAGCGGACCGTGGCCGACCGGCTTTACGATGGCGCGGTGCTGAGACATCTCGAAGGGCTCGGCCTGTTCGACACCCCTGTCAGCGCCGCCCATTTCACGCAGGCCCGGGCCGGCGACATCGACGACGCCCTGCGGCTGGGCCTGACCGTGGTGTCGAACCCGGGCGCCAACATGCGGCTCTTCAACGGCCCGCCGCCGCTGGCTACTTGGCGCGCGGCGGGACTGCCCGTGGCGCTTGGCACCGACAATTGCGCGCTGGACGACACCGAGGATTACCTCTCGGAACTGCGCCTGGGCGGATTGCTGGCCCGGGGGACCGGCGCGCCCGACCTAGCAGCCCGACAGACGCTGGCCATGGGCACCGAAACCGGCGCGCGTGCGATCTTTCAGCCCGACATCGGCACCCTGGCCCCGGGACAGCGCGCGGACCTTGTCGCCCTGGATCCGGCCCGGGCGCGCGGGGCCTATCTCGATCCCGATTGCGACCTGCTTGAGCTGGTCCTTGCCCGGTGCACCGGCGCCGACACGCGGCTGACCATGGTCGGCGGCAAGATCCGTCATCGCGCCGGCGACCCGCCCGCGCCCGCCGAACCGGTTGCCGCCATGGCCGGGGCCGCGCGGCTGGCCGGGGCCGATGCGCCGGCCCGGGCCGAAGAGATCGCCACGGCGATCCGGCACCACATCCACAAGGACACCCCATGAAGATCCTCGTCACAGGGGCCGCCGGTTTCCTCGGCTCGGCCATCTGCGCTGAACTCGGGGCGCGGGGCGTTCCCGTCCTGGGCCTCGACCTGCGGCCGCCCCGCGCCCCGGTGCCGAGTGTCGATTATGTCACCGCCGATCTGCGCGACCAGGCCGCCCTGGATGCCGCGCTCAGCGGGCGCGGGCTGACCCAGGTGATCCACGCCGCCGCCCTGACGCCCGATGCCGCCCGCGAAGAGGCCGACCCGGCGCTCGTGCTCGACATCAACCTGCTGGGCAGCCTGCGGCTGTTGCAGGGCGCCCGGGCCAGCGGGATAACGCGGATGCTGCTGTTGTCGTCCATCGCCGTCTACGGCGCGGCCGCCCCCGAACCATGCGGCCACTACCACGAAGACCGCACCCGCCCGGACCCGCAAAGCCTTTATGGCATCGGCAAACATGCCGCCGAACAGAGCCTGCGCCGCCTGGCTCCGCCGGCCGGGATTGCGCTGTCGGTCCTGCGGCTGGGGCCGATCTTTGGCGCCCATGAACATGCCTCCGACAGCCGCCAGGTCACCAGCCCGCACCACCAGATCCTGATGGCCGCGCTGGATGGCCGGCCCGTTGTCCTGCCCCGCGCGGTGCCCGCCGATTGGTGCTATTCGCGCGATGCGGCGGCGGCCATTGCCGGGCTCGCAACACGCGATGGCCCCCTGCCCGACATCGTGCATGTCGGGGCGGGCCGGGTCACCGACCTGCCCGACTGGTGCACGGCACTGGCCGCGCATCTTCCCCTGACCTGGCAGATCGACGCCACCACGCCGACCATCCGCTACGGCTATCCCACCGACCGGCCAGCGCTGGCCACCGACCGGCTGCGCGGGCTGGTCCCCGCCCCCCGCACCTCGCTGGCCGACGCCGCCGCCCACTGGCTGGACCATGTCGGGCACCCGCTCCGGCCCATGCCGTAAGACACCGCCCCGCCAATGCCCCGGCGGGCCAGACCCCTTCGCCGACAGCGGCCCGACGGCCGCCCGAGACAACCACCAAGCAGGACACGATCATGCCCGACTACGACATCGTCATCCGGGGCGGCCGCCTCGTCACCGCCGCCGAGGTCTTTGACGCCGATCTCGCGATCAAGGATGGCACCATCGCCGCCATCGGCCGCGACCTCGGCCCCGGCCGCGAAGAGATCGACGCCACCGGCAAGCTGCTGATGCCGGGGGGCATCGACCCCCATTGCCATATCGAGGAAGTCAGCCAGGACGGCACCGTGCAGGAGGAAAGCTTTGAGACCGGCTCGCGGGCCGCGCTGGCGGGGGGCACCACCTCGTTCATCTGTTTCAAGCCGCAATGGCGCGGCAAGTCGCTGGCCGACAGCGCGCCCGATTACGAGACCCGCGCCGCCCGGTCGCTGGCCGATTACAGCTTTCACCAGATCATCACCGACCCGACGCCCGAAGCCCTGGCCGAGGAAATCCCGGCGCTGGCCGCCCGGGGCATCCGCAGCCTCAAGGTCTTCCTGACCTATGATCCGCTGCGCCTGACCGATGGCGAGTTCCTCAAGGTCCTGGCCCGCGCCCGCCAGCTGGGCATGCTGGTCACCGTGCATTGCGAGAATTACGATGCCATCGCCTGGCAGCAGGAGGCGCTTCTGGCCGCCGGCCTGACCGACCCGGTCCAGCATGCCTGGGCCCGTCCGCCGCTGGTCGAACGCGAAGCGACCGTGCGGGCCATGGCCCTGGCCGAATTCGTCGACCAGCCGCTGCAGATCTTCCACGTCTCCGCCGGCGAGGTCGCCGAGGAGATCGCCCGCGCCAAGGGCCGGGGCCAGAAGGTCTGGGCCGAGACCTGCACCCATTACCTGACCCACACGATCGAAGACCTGGAGCGGCCCGATTTCGAAGGCGCGAAGTTCGTCTGTTCGCCCGCGCTGCGCGACAGGGGCGAGGCCGACCGGCTGTGGGACGCGATCCGCGCGGGCACCATCGACATCGTGTCGTCCGACCATTGCGGCTTTTCCTTCGCCACGGCCAAGAAGGACCCCGGCGCATCCAGCTACGGCCAGGGCGCGGCCGTCGTCCGCCCCGATGGCACCCCGGCCTTCAACGCCATTCCCAACGGCGCGCCGGGCATCGAGAACCGCATGACCGTGCTGTTCTCGGAAGGCGTGTCGAAGGGCCGGATCGACCTGCAGACCTTTGTCCGCCTGACCTCGGCCAATGCCGCCGAGCGCTACGGGCTGGGCGGGCGCAAGGGCACGCTGATGCCCGGGGCCGATGCCGATATCGTGCTGTGGGATCCCGAGATGGAACAGACCATCACCATCGGCGAGATGCACCACGCGATCGACTACACGCCCTGGGAAGGCTATCGCGCCAAGGGCTGGCCGGTGATGACCCTGCGCCGGGGCGAGATCGTCATGCGCGACGGCGCGGTGCTGGCCGAACCCGGGTCGGGCAGCTTCCTGGCCCGTGGCCCCTATGCGGCCATCGAACCCCGCGGCGTGTTCACCAACGGGTTCGACAATACCCGGCCGGACATACCGGCCAGCCGCTAAGGGCACCCGGGCGGACGTGTCGGCCGGCCGCTGACGGCCTGTCGAGGCCCGGCCCGCCGGAATGCCGGCCCACAAACGCAAACCGCCCCTGTGCAAACAGGGGCGGCGGTCGGACCGGGGACAGGCCCCGGCCGGGTGCGGACTTACTTCTGCAGGTCGGTCCAGATCCGCGAATAGATCGCCTGGGTCTCGGGATCGCAGGTCGGCAGGAAGACGCCCTTGCCCTTCAGCTCGTCGGGAATGTTGATCTCGCGGGCGGTCTTCATGTCGTCGGGCATGAAGGCATCAGACCCCGTGATCCCGTTGGCATAGCGCGCGAAATCCGAGATCAGCGCGGCGTTTTCCGGGTCCATGATGAAGTTCTGAAAGGTCTTGGCCTCTTCGGGGTTCTGCGCGTCCTTCAGAACGGCCACCGAATCCATCCAGACCACAAAGCCTTCCTTGGGATAACCATAGGCGATGTCCTCGTTGGCCAGCCGCATGCGGAAGGTCGACCCGTTCCAGTTCACCCCGGCCCAGAGGTCTTCCTTGGCGAATTTCTCGATGTTGCCGTAATCCATGCCCAGCCAGGATTTCTTGGCCTCGACCAGCCCGTCGCGGACCTGCTTCAGCAGCTCCATGTCGTTGGTGCAGGGCTCGCCACCGTAATACATGATCGCCAGGCCCATCACGTCGCCCATCTCCGGGACCACGTTGATCTTGCCGGCCAGTTCCTCGGGCGGATCCATGAAGATGCCCGAGGTGTCAATATCGCCGTCGTAATACTTGGTGTTCACGACAACGCCCGTCGTGCCCCATTGCCATGGCACGGTGTAGTGGCGGCCCGGATCCCAGTCGACATCCATCCAGGCCGGATCGATGTTGCCACCGTTTTCCATCTGGTCGGGCCGGGTTTCCAGCAGCAGGCCCTCGTTGATCCAGATCGGCACGTAGGTGGCCGAGGGCACGACGATGTCAAAGCCATGTCCGCCGGCCTTGACCTTGGCCAGCGCGGTGTCGTTGCTGTCGTAATCGGTGACCGTGACCTTGATCCCGGTCTCGGCCTCGAATTTCTCGATCAGCGCGGGGTTCGTGTAGTTACCCCAGTTGTAGATGTTCAGCTCCTGGGCCATCGCACCGCCGGCCAGCATGGCCAGCGCGGATGTCGCGGCGAGGATCGTCTTCATGGATTGTCTCCTTGTTGGAACTTCAGGCCCGACCGGTTCTTGTCCCGACCGGTTGCAGGCAGGATCACTCCCTCCCCCGGCTGAACCAGAAGAAGAGCGACACCAGGATCGCTCCGGCCAGCAGGATGGCGGTCGAGATGGCGTTGACCTCGGGCGTGACGACGCGGCGCAGCTGACCCAGCATGTAGGTCGGCAGCGTGTCCTGCCCGGCGGATTTGACGAATTCGGTGATCACCACGTCATCCAGCGAGATGACAAAGGCCAGCATGAACCCCGCGATGATGCCCGGCATCAGCAGCGGCAGGGTGATCTTGGTAAAGACCTTGGCCTTGGACGCGTAGAGATCCGAGGCCGCGACTTCCAGCGTCATGTCCATGGTTTCCAGCCGCGCCCGGATGGGCAGGTAGGCAAAGGGGATGCAGAACGCGGTATGCGCGGCGATCAGGTAGATCATCGAGTTGTGGCCGGTGGCGACCTTGACCCAGGCAAAGACGATCAGCAGGGCCACGGCGGTGACGATTTCCGGCACCATCAGCGGCTGGTTGATCAGCGCATAGACCATGGTCCGCCCGGGAAAGCGCCGGGTGCGGGTGGTGGCCAGGGCGGCCATCGTCGCCGAGGCGGTGGCAATCGTCGCGGCCATGCCGGCCAGGTAGAGCGAGCGCAGCGCCGCGCTTTGCACCTGTTCGTTGGCCGCCGCCTGGGCATACCAGCGCAACGAGAACCCTTCCCAGATCGCCAGCGAGGTGCCGGCATTGAAGGAATAGACCACCAGGATGATGATCGGCGCATAGATCACGACAAAGGCAAAAATGGCGATGGCCGCAAAGCCCGGCAGGGTGCGGGCGTTGTAGCCCCGGCCCTTGTAGAGGTTGGTCTCAGCCATTGCGCGCCTCCCGCGAGGTGACCCGCACATAGAAGATCAGGGCGACCATCACTGCAACCATCAAGGTCAGCGACAGGGCCGCGCCCAGGGGCCAGTTGCGGCCCTGGCCGAATTGCAGCTCGATCAGGTTGCCGAACATCAGGTTCTTGCCCCCGCCCAGCACCCGGGGCGTGACATAGGCCCCCAAGGACGGGATGAAGACCAGGATCGACCCGGCGATAACGCCGGGCTTGATCAACGGCATGATGATCCGCCGGAACGCCGTCCAGCGGCTGGCGTACAGATCGTGGGCGGCCTCGACCAGGCGGAAATCCAGTTTCTCGACAGCGGCATAGACCGGCAGGACCATCAGCGGCAGGTAGACGTAACTCATGCCGAAACCGATGGCGAAATTGGTGAACATCATCTGGATCGGCTCCTGGATCACGCCCAGTTTCAGCAGCACCAGGTTGATCACCCCCTCGGCCCGGATCAGTTCCTGGATGGCGATCGTGCGCACCAGGAGGTTGGTCCAGAAGGGCACGGTGATCAGGAACAGCCAGAATTCACGCTTGCCATCGGGCCGGGTGGCGATGAACCAGGCCGTGGGCACGCCGATGACCAGGGTGACAACCGTCGTGATCAAAGACAGCGACAACGACCGCCAGAAGATCGACAGGTGGGCATCGGCCCAGCCCAGCGTGTCGTCAAAGATATCCCGTTCGAGAAAGACGGACACCCAGCCTTCGGTCGAGAATTCCCATTTGACGTTGCCGTAATCGCCGGGGGCGAGGAAGGAATAGACCACCATCACCAGCAGCGGGCCGGCGGCGGCACACAGGATGATGGCCACGGCCGGCAGGGACATCAGCCAGCGGCTGCGGTTGTCCTCGCGCAGGGCATCGGCCTCCAGCGCGCCGGGTGGCGGGGTGTCGGTCGGGCCGGATGTCGGGCCAGATGTCGGGGCGACGTCGCTCATCGGCTCAATCCTTCAGCACGGTCACGCCGCCGGGCGCGATGGTCAGCACGGCCGCTTCGCCCTCGGCCGGCAGCGGCGGGGCACCGGCGGCGGCACTGTTGGGCATCTTGGCCTTGAACGGCTCGCCCGAGGCCAGCGTCAGGTGGATCGTCGTCGCATCGCCGGAATAGACCACGTTGCGGATCGTGGCCGCCAGGCCTTCGCCCCCGGCCGGGCCGACCTGGGCATGTTCGGGCCGCACCAGCACGCTGACCGGCCCTTCGGCCACGCCTTCGGGCGGGGTGACGGCAAAGCGCCCGCCGGCCTTCAGGTCGACGGTCCCGCCCGCCAGCGTGCCATCGAGGAAATTGGATTCCCCGATGAAATTGGCCACGAACCGTTCCGCCGGGCGCTGGTAGATGTCGCGCGGGCTGCCGACCTGCAGGATCTTGCCGTCCTTCATCACGGCAATCCGGTCGGACATGGTCAGCGCCTCTTCCTGGTCGTGGGTGACAAAGATGAAGGTGATCCCCGTCTCGCTCTGCAACCGCTTCAGCTCGATCTGCATTTCCTTGCGCAGCTTCAGGTCCAGCGCCGACAGCGGCTCGTCCAGCAGCAGCACCTTGGGATGCGGCGCCAGCGCCCGGGCCAGGGCCACGCGCTGTTGCTGGCCGCCCGACAGCGCCGAGGTCTTGCGGCCCTTCAGCGCCTCCATCTGCACCAGTTTCAGCATGCAGTCAGTCGTTTCGGCCACCTCGCGCCGGGGCTTGCCCAGCATTTCCAGCCCGAACCCGATGTTGCGGGCCACGCTCATGTGCGGGAACAGGGCATAGTTCTGGAACACCGTGTTGATCGGCCGCTGGTCCGGCGCCAGCCGCGAGATATCCTGGCCGTCCAGCCGCAGCGCCCCCATGGTCGGCGGTTCGAACCCGGCGATGATCCGCAAAAGCGTGGTCTTGCCGCAGCCCGAGGGCCCCAGCAGGGTGAAGAATTCGTTGCGCCGGATGCCGACCGATACGCCGTCCAGCGCGCGCACCTCGTCGTCGCCCGGAAAGATCTTGGAAACCGTGTCGACCTCGATCGCGATCTCGCCGGCCGCTGCCTCCGGCCCGCTGTTGCTCATGTCCATCATTGCCTTCCCCGCCAAGGCTGCTGCCTTTGTCCTTGAACCCGCATCCTTCCGGCCGACACGCGGCCCCGGATGCGGTTTGCCTTGTTATCCGGCACCCGCCGCATGGATGCGCACCGAATGACCGTCTCCTGCCTGAGTGCAATTGACTAAAAATTTTTAGTCAATAAAAAATTTTGGAGAACGAGGATCCTTGACCCGATATGGCGGTAGCAGGTGGAAAAAACGGCACGGGCGGCGAGGGCGGCCTGAGGGACCGCAAGAAGCTGCGGCGCCGCGAGGATATTCTGAACGCCGCGCGGCTGCTGTTTGCCGAACGGGGAATCGATGGCACGACGATGGCCGAGATCGCGGCGGCCGTCCAAGTCTCGCCGCCGACGGTGTTCAACTATTTCGGCAACAAGGATGGCATCCTGATCGCCCTGATCACCGAAGGTACGCGCACGGCCCGGACCGTGCACCTGCAAAAGCCACCGCGCACCGACACCGATTTTGCCACCGTGCTGACGGGCATCTTCACCGATGTGTCCGGGCGCACGCTGGATATCGCGGGCAAGCGGGTCTGGCGCTATGCCGAGGCCGCGGCGATCCGCCATCCGGCCGCGCCGCTGGCCTGCGAATACCGCATCGTCGAAGACTCGCTGCACCTGTCCCTGACCGAGCGGCTGGCGCCCTACGACATGCGCCTGCGCTCCGGCGGACCCGCCGATCCGGCCCAGCTGGCGCAGGTGTTCTACGACGCCTGGAACCCCTGTTTCTTTGCCCTGATCTGCGATGACGGCTGCACGCTGGATCAGCACCGGGCCGATGTCGACGCCCGTTTCCGCCCGCTGGCCGGGATGATCTTTGAGCCCGGTTTCCTGCGCCAGCCCGTTCTCAAGCCCAACCCGGAGCCTTCATGACCAAAGCCGATATCCTGATCGAAAACGCCCGCGTCCTGACCATGGACCCGGCCAATCCCCGGGCCGACGCCCTGGCCATCGCCGGCGACCGCATCCTGGCCGTGGGTCCGCGCGATGCCGTGGCGCAGACCGCCGGGCCGGGCACGCGCCGGATCGACGCCGGCGGGGCGACGGTCATGCCGGGCATGGTCGAATCCCACCTGCATCTCTTTGCCGGGGCCTTTGGCCTGCGGCTGCTGCAGCTGGACGGGGTCCAGGGTCTGCCGGCCTTTCGCGACAAGCTGCAGGCCTATGCGGCGGCCAATCCCGACGAGGCCCTGCTGATCTGCAAGGCCACCGATTACAACCTCTTCGGTGACGGCGTGCAGACCACCCGCCAGATGCTGGACGCGGCGCTGGCCGACCGCCCGGTGATCTGCATCGCCCATGACCATCACACGGCCTGGGCCAATACGATCGCGCTGGACAAGGCCGGGCTGCTGCACGGCCGCGACATGCCCCCGGGCAACGAGGTTGTCATGGCCGATGACGGCACCGCCCTGGGCGAGCTGCGCGAACATGCCGCCTCGGACCCGGTAATGGCCCTGCGGTCGTCGGGCGGGCGTGAGACCCTGGGCATGGGCGGCCACGAGCCGGCCAGCCCGGTCACCGGGGCCGAGCGGGCCACCGATATCGAGGTGCTTCAGGACGGGCTCAAGCTTTGCGCGTCCTACGGGTTCACCGCGCTGCACAACATGGATGGCAACCGCTACCAGCTCGACCTGCTGTCCGAGATCGAGGCCGCCGGCGGGTTGCTCTGCCGCACCGAGATCCCCTTTCACCTGACCCCCGACAAGCCGGTGTCGTCGCTGGCCGAGGCCAGCCGAATGGCCGAGGATTTCTCCACCGACCGGCTGAAATCGAAGCGGGTCAAGATGTTCATGGACGGGGTGATCGACGGGGCCACCGCCGTGATGCTCGAGGATTACGCCGACCAGCCCGGCTGGCGCGGCGATGCGCTGCATTCGGCCGAACGGTTCCGCGAGGCCGCCGTCGAGGCCGACCGGCGCGGGTTGCAGATCTCGGTTCATGCCATCGGCGACGGGGCCGTGCGCCGGGTTCTGGACGGCTACCAGGCCGCGCGCGAGGCCAATGGCCCGCGCGACAGCCGCCACCGGATCGAACATGTCGAGCTGCTGCATCCCGACGACCTGCCCCGGTTCCGCGAGCTGGGCGTCGTGGCCTCGATGCAGCCGCCGCACCCGCCGGGGTCGCTGGACTTCCCGCTCGATCCCTGGGTCAGCCGGGTCGGCGAGGCGCGCTGGCCCTGGGGTTTCCCGGTCTCGGCGCTGCGGGCCGAGGGCGTGCCGATCTGTTTCGCCTCGGACTGGCCGGTGGCCGATATCGACCCGATGCGCGGGGTCCAGGCGGCGATGACGCGCAAGCCCTGGGGACCGAACGATCCCGACAACCGCTCGACCCTGCTGCAGGCCCTGCACGGCTATACCGCCGGCGGCGCCTATGCCGGCCATGACGATCACCGCTTTGGCCGCCTGGCGCCGGGCATGCTGGCCGATGTCGTGGTGATGGACCGCGATCTCGAAGCCCAGCCGGCCGAGACCATCGGCCAGGCCCGGGCCGCGATCACCTTCTGCGGCGGCGCCGTGACCTGGGAGGCCTGAGGCCGGAAGGGCACAGATTCGCTCGCCATCCCGGCCCCGCGCCGGATCTTTGCACGGCGGCCCGCCCCGACGGCGGGCCGCCGTTTGCGCTCACCCTGACGCAAGGGCAGGGCCAGACCGCCGGACACGTGGCCAGTCCCCCGCCGCCGCCGCGTTCAAAAAGGGTTAATTCTCATTGCCCTATGGCGGGGTCTGTAAATTTCCTTTCACTCACGCGTCCCTTTCCTGAAAGCAGTTTCACAAAACTTTCACGCCTTTTCATTTAGTTGGGCGCCCGTTTTCAGATCCGGTGTAACAATGACATTGGTGCAGCGGGACGGGCGCAATCCCCCCGCCGGCACGGAGGAGCACATGATTACCCACACCCGAACAGGGCGCGTGACACCCACGCGCAATGCACAGGAGAGGTCTGTCCAGCGGCAGGCCTGCACGTCCCGGATCCAGGCTTTCGGATCCGGCGGCGACCTGTCCGGGCCGCTGTCCCGCGCCTTCGTTGCCATCCGACACGACCCTGCCCCCGCCTTCGGGCGCGCCGCGGCAGGTTTCTGACAGGGCGGCCGGTTCCACCCCGGCCGCACCCGCAACAACGGACCGAGGGAGAGACAGATGTCCGACGAAAGCAATGCATATTGGCAGGCCAACCTGCGCCTCATCCTATGGAGCCTGGTCGTCTGGGCCGTGGTATCCTTTGGGTTCGGGATCATCCTGCGCCCGCTTCTGAAAGGCATCAGCGTCGGCGGAACCGACCTGGGCTTCTGGTTTGCCCAGCAGGGGTCGATCCTGGTCTTCCTCGGCCTGATCTTCTTCTACGCCTTCCGCATGAACAAGCTCGACCGCGAGCATGGCGTCGACGAGCAGTGAGGACTGAGACATGAGCCAATTCGTCATCAACCTGCTGTTCGTGGGCGCGTCCTTTGCGCTCTACATCGGCATCGCGATCTGGGCCCGGGCCGGATCGACCTCGGAATTCTATGCCGCCGGCCGGGGGGTTCACCCCGTCACCAACGGCATGGCCACCGCCGCCGACTGGATGTCGGCCGCATCGTTCATCTCGATGGCCGGGCTGATCGCCTTCACCGGCTATGACAATTCGACCTACCTGATGGGCTGGACGGGCGGCTACGTGCTGCTGGCCCTGCTGCTGGCGCCCTACCTGCGCAAGTTCGGCAAGTTCACCGTGTCGGAATTCATCGGCGACCGGTTCTACAGCCCGACCGCGCGCCTTGTCGCCGTGATCTGCCTGATCGTCGCCTCCGTCACCTACGTGATCGGCCAGATGACCGGCGTCGGCGTGGCCTTTGGCCGCTTCCTCGAAGTGTCCAACACCACCGGCCTGCTGATCGGCGCCTGTGTCGTGTTCGCCTATGCGGTGTTCGGCGGCATGAAAGGCGTGACCTATACCCAGGTGGCGCAATATGTCGTGCTGATCCTGGCCTACACGATCCCGGCGATCTTCATCTCGCTGCAGCTGACCGGCAACCCGATCCCGGCCCTGGGCCTCTTCGGCGATCACGCTGCCAGCGGCGAGCCGCTGCTTGAAAAGCTGGATGCCATCGTGACCGAGCTGGGCTTTGCCGAATACACGGCCCATCACGGCGACACGTTCAACATGGTGCTCTTCACCCTGTCGCTGATGATCGGCACCGCCGGCCTGCCGCATGTCATCATGCGCTTCTTCACCGTGCCCAAGGTGTCGGACGCCCGCTGGTCCGCCGGCTGGGCGCTGGTCTTCATCGCCCTGCTCTACCTGACGGCCCCGGCCGTGGGCGCCATGGCCCGGCTGAACATCACCGAGATGTTCTGGCCCAATGGCACCGATGGCGAGGCCGTGGCGGTCCAGACCATCGAGGAAGACCCCGAGTACAACTGGATGCTGACCTGGCAGAAAACCGGCCTGCTCGGCTGGGAAGACAAGAACGGCGACGGCAAGATCCAGTATTACAACGAAAATTCGGCGGACATGCAGGCCAAGGCCGCCGAGAACGGCTGGGTCGGCAACGAGCTGACGAACTTCAACCGCGACATCCTGGTGCTGGCCAACCCGGAAATCGCCAACCTGCCCGCATGGGTGATCGGCCTGGTGGCCGCCGGGGGCCTGGCCGCCGCGCTGTCGACCGCCGCCGGTCTGCTGCTGGCCATCTCGTCGGCCGTGTCCCACGACCTGATCAAGGGCGCGATCAACCCGGGCATCAGCGAAAAGGGCGAACTGCTCTCGGCGCGGATCGCCATGGCCGTGGCCATCGCCGTGGCCACCTACCTGGGCCTCAACCCGCCGGGCTTTGCCGCGCAGACCGTGGCCCTGGCCTTTGGCCTTGCCGCCGCCTCGATCTTCCCGGCGCTGATGATGGGCATCTTCTCGACGCGCATCAACAACTGGGGCGCCGTGTCGGGCATGCTGGCCGGGCTGGTCACCACGCTGGTCTACATCTTCCTGCACAAGGGCTGGTTCTTCATCCCCGACACCAACAGCTTCACCGATGCCGACCCGCTCCTCTTCACGGTCAAGTCGACATCGTTCGGCGCCATCGGTGCGGTGATCAACTTTGCGGTCGCCTATGCCGTGTCGGGCATGACCAAGGAGACCCCGCAGGAAATCGTCGAGCTGGTCGAAAGCGTCCGCGTGCCGCGTGGCGCGGGCTCGGCCCAGGCGCACTGATCCGGCGCACCGGATCCGGGCACTGTTGCTTCCCTTGCAGTGACCCAGCCACCGGAAGGGGCCCGCCGGCCCCTTCCACCCAACTCCCCCCTGCCGGACATTTCCGCCGGCATCGAGCAAGGGGGGCCTTTTTGGACCTTTGATCCGCCTGTTACCCTGCGACCCGGGCGCCGATCGGCACGCCCCGGGGCGCATCCCCCGCCCGCCGATGCCATGGACCCGACAGAGGCCAGACCACGTGACCGCCCAGACCGGCATAGAGGCGCTGCTGCGCCACCCGCCCTTCGACATGCTGCCCCAGGATCTTGGCCCGGACCTGGAAACGCGGGTCAGCCGGCGCAGGCTGGCCGGCGGAGAGCTGCTCTATGAAAAGGGCCAGCCGCTGGCCGGGGTGATGGTGATCGAGACCGGCGCGACCCAATCCGAAGCCGCCGGGGGCACCGTGGTCTCGCGCCGGGGGCCGGGCGACATGCTGGGCCAGCGGGGCATCCTGTCGGATGGCCGCGCCCGGGTGACCACCCGCGCGATCGAGCCGACGACGGTCTTTGTCATCCCGCCCGACATCTTCCGCAACCTCGTGCGCCACCATCCCAGCTTCGGGGCCTGGTTCGAACGGGGCACCACGGGCGATGACGGGCCCTATGCCACCGGGCTGACCGCCCTGAAGGTCGCCGACCTGATGTCGGCCACGCCGGTGACCTGCCTGCCCATGGCCACCGTGACCGAGGCCGCCCGGCTGATGCGCGACCGGCGGATCAACTCTGTGCTGGTGACCGACGGGGCCGACCTGACCGGCATCGTCACCGCCCGCGACCTGACCGGCAAGGTGCTGGCCGAAGGCCTGCCCGGCGACATTCCCGTGTCGCGCATCATGACGGCCAACCCGGTGACCATTCCGGCGTCGGCGCTGGGGCTGGATGCGCTGGTCATGCTGGCCGATCACGGCATCAGCCACCTGCCCGTGGCCGAGGACGGCGCCATCGTCGGCATGATCGGCAAGACCGACCTGTTCCGCCACCAGGCCGCCACGGCCAGCCACATGATCGCCGAGATCGTCGAAGCCTGCTCCCCCGAGGACATGGCCCGTGTCGTCGCCCGCACGCCCGAATTGCTGGGCCAGCTGGTCTCGGCCGGGGTCAGCCCCCAGGCCATCTGCCGGCGGATCACCGATGTCACCGATGCCGTCACCCGCCGCCTGCTGATCCTGGCCGAGCAACAGCTCGGTCCGCCGCCCGTGCCCTATCTCTGGGCCGCTTGCGGCAGCCAGGGACGGCGCGAACAGACCGGCGTGTCGGACCAGGACAATTGCCTGATCCTCGACGATGCCGCCACGCCCGGCGACGATGCCTGGTTCGCCGCCCTGGCGCGCTTTGTGTCGGACGGGCTGGCCACCTGCGGCTATGTCTATTGCCCGGGCGACATGATGGCCACGAACCCGCGCTGGCGGCAGCCACGCCGGGTCTGGCGCGCCTATTTCCGGGGCTGGATCGACCGGCCCGACCCCGAGGCCCAGATGCTGGCCTCGGTCATGTTCGACCTGCGCCCGATCGGCGGCACGCGCGAGCTGTTCGACGATCTCCAGGCCGAAACCCTGGCCGCCGCCCGGGCCAATTCGATCTTTGTCGCCCACATGGTGGCCAATTCGCTGAAACACACCCCGCCGATCTCGCTGTTCCGGGGCTTTGCCCTGATCCGCTCGGGCGAGCACAAGAACCAGGTCGATCTCAAGCATTCCGGCGTCGTGCCCGTCGTCGACCTGGGCCGGGTCTTTGCCCTGCGCGGCGCGCTCGACGTGGTCAATACGCGGGACCGGATCGAGGCCGCCGGCGCCGCGGGCGTGATGTCGGCCGCCGGACAGGCGGAACTGCTGGACGCCTACGACCTGATCGCCGACACTCGGCTGCGGCACCAGGCCGCCCGGATCCGCCTCGGCGAACCGCCCGACAATTTCATGGCACCCGGGCAGCTGTCGGATCTGGAACGAAACCACCTGCGCGACGCCTTCATGGTGGTCAAGACGATGCAATCGGCCGCGGGACACAACACGGGGATGCTCGGCTGATGATCATGGAACTGATGGCAACCTTCTGCGCGGGGATCGGCATGGCCGGGGCCACGCTGTTGCTCGGGCTGGTCTGGAAATCCATGCCGCGCTGGCTGATCCCCGCGGCCGGCGGGCTGGCCATGATCGGCTTTACCATCTGGTCGGAATATTCCTGGGGCGGGCGCACGATCGACGGCCTGCCCGAGGGCCTGCAGACCGTCGAGACCCGGGCCGATACCTATCCCTGGAAGCCCTGGACCTATGCCTTTCCCCAGACCACCCGGGTGCTGGCCGTCGACACGTCCAGCGTGCAGACCAATGCCGAGGCGCCGGGGGTGATGCTGGTCGATCTCTATCTCTTTGCCCGCTGGCGGGCCACGGCGACGATCCCGCAGCTGATCGATTGCACCGGCCATGCCCGGGCCGATGTCAGCGATGCCGCGCTTGGCGATCCGCAGACCGCGGCCTGGCACGAACTGGGCGCGGCCGATCCGCTGATCACGGCGGTCTGCGCCTGATGCCGGGGCGCCGGGCCGCGATGTGACGCGCGGCTCGGCACCCCCGAAGACCCGGCTGCCACCCGCCGGCCGGCCCGTCGACCGAAGCGCCTTGAGGAGGAGGGACGCGATGGACAGCAAGACGATCCTGCTGGTGGAGGACGAGAACAACATCGCCTTTGCCCTGGAATTCCTGATCGGGCGCATGGGCCATCACACCCTGCGCGTGGCCGATGGCGAGGCGGCGCTGGCCGCGCTGGACGACCAGCCGGTCGACATGGTCGTGCTGGATGTCATGCTGCCGCGCAAGTCGGGCTACGAGGTCTGCCAGCAGATCCGCGCCCGCGACGACCTGCGCGACGTCAAGGTCCTGATGATGACCGCCCGGGGCGGCGAGGTCGAACGGCGCAAGGGCATGGCCCTGGGGGCCGACGCGTTCATGATCAAGCCCTTCGCCAATACCGAGCTGACCGCCTGCATCGCCGAATTGCTGGGCCAGGATGCCCATGCATGACCGTGCCGGACTGCGGCTGCGCATCGCCGCCTTCTTCGCCGCCCTGGCCACGGGCGGCAGCGCCATCCTGGGCCTCGGCCTGTGGTTCGGGGCCAGCCGCTTTGGCACCGGCCCCGACGGCTATGTCATCGCGGGCATCGTCGGCGCCCTGGGCCTGGCCGGGCTGAGCGCCTGGATCGCCTTGCTCTTCGACGAGAATGTCGCCCGGCCGATCCTGGCCCTGGCCGCCGACCTGTCCACCCGGGCCGCCGCCGACATCGGCGGCCGGCGCATCGAAGAGGCCCCGGCCCGCTATCTGGGCGCCCTGGCCCCGGCAGCCAATGCCATCAACACCGCCCTGGCCGAGGCCCGCTCGGCCCAGGCCCGGGCCGTGGCCGCCGAAACCGCCCGGCTGCAACGCGAGAAACACCTGTTCGAAACGCTGGTGCGCGACCTGGCCGAAGGGGTCATCGTCACCACGCCCGACAACCGGGTGATGCTGTTCAACCGCGCCGCCCGCGACCTGCTCGACGGGCTGGGCCTGGATCGCAGCCTGTCCGCCCTGTTCCGCCACGAACCGCTGCAACAGGCCCTGGACCGGCTGGCCCTGCGCCGGGCCCGGGGGGAAACCGGGCCCGAGACCTTCCTCGCGGCCAGTGCCTGTGGCGACCGGTTCCTGCTGGGCCGGATCGCCCCGATCCACGCCGCCCAGGCCACCGAAGGCCATGTCATCATCCTACGCGATGCCACCGCCGAACTGCAGGCCCATGCCCGGCGCGACGCCCTGTTCAACGCCCTGATGGAAGGCGTCCGCCGGCCGGCCTCGGCCATGGGCGCGGCGCTGGAAGTGCTGCAGGGCGTGCCCGATCTGGATGCCGACACCCGGGCCGGGCTGACCGCCGCCCAGGCCGAGGAGCTGGACCGGCTTTATGCCTGCCTGCGCGACATCGAAGGCCGCTACGAAACCCTGGCCGCCGGAGCCTGGCCTATGGTCGACCTGGCCGCCTCCGACCTGTTGGACGCCCTGCGCGCCCGGTCCGGCCGCGACCTTGCCGGCGAGACCGGCCAGGTCTGGCTGCGCTGCGATCCCTTTGCCGTGGCCGCCCTGCTGGGCAACCTGCTCGACCGGCTGGCCGATGATCCCGCCCGCCGGGGCTTTGCCCTGCTGGCCGCGCTGGACGGCCAGGATGCCCGGCTGACCCTGCACTGGCAGGGCCCCGCCCTGCTGGACGGCCCGTTGCAGGACTGGCTGGCCGAGCCCCTGTCCGACGGCTATGGCCGCACCACCGGGCGCGATGCCCTGGTCGCCCATGGCACCGACATCTGGGCCACCGGCCCGGGCGAGCCTCCGGGCCTGGTGCTGCACCTGCCCGCGGCCATCCCGGTGTCGGGCCGGCCACCCGCGCCCTGGTCGGATTTCTACGATTTCGACCTGCCCGAGGCCGCGCCCGCCGGCGATGACCAGGCCGCTCTGGGGGCGATGCGCCTCGACCGGCTGAGCTTTGTCGTCTTTGACACCGAAACCACCGGCCTGTCGCCCCGCGACGGCGACCGCATCGTGCAGATCGCCGGGGTGCGCATCGTCAACGGCAAGGTCCGCGGGGCCGAGACCTTTGACATGCTGGTCGATCCCGAACGCCCGATCCCCGCGTCCTCGACCCTGGTGCATCGCATCACCGACGACATGGTCGCCGGCGCGGCGGGCATCGCCACCGCCGGCCAGCGCTTTCATGCCTTCTGCGAAGGGGCCGTGCTGGTCGCCCATAACGCGCCCTTCGACATGGCCTTTCTCAGGAACGCCGAGACCCGTATCGGCCTCCGCTTCGACATGCCCGTGCTCTGCACCGTGCTGCTCTCGGCCGCCCTGTTCGACCCTTCCGCCGATCTCAGCCTCGACGGGCTGACCGAGCGGCTGGGCATTCCGATCCCGCCCGAAGAGCGCCACACGGCGATCGGCGATGCCATGGCCACTGCCCGGGTGCTGGTGCACCTGATCGGCCTGCTGGAGAGCGCGGGCATCACCACGCTGGACCAGGCGATGGAGGCCAGCGCCCGCCAGACCCGCCAGCGCCGGGCGCAGAATTACTAGGCGAGAATCTGGGGAAAATTGTCAGGAAATAGGGTGATATATCACCGATTCGTCTCTCCGCCCCTGACGCCGCTTCGCGACACATCGAAAAATTGCGATATGGCGGTTTCAGGCGCATTATACCTGTCACCGGAATAAAGTTAAGGAATGCAACGGGCTACACAATGTCGTGCCGCGACACGCCGCGAGCGGCCGCGATCACGGGCCGTAAAAGATTTGACAGGCGCCGTGAAGCTGCTCATCAATCAGGAATAATCAGTTCGTTACGTTGCGTCACATTCGCTTGCCAGAAGGACGAAGCCATGCGTCACAACCAGTCGAACGGACCGAAGCGGATCGCCGGGCGTGCTCCCGGAAAACGGGCACGGCCCTTCGGCGGGCCGGTCTGTATCGCGCTGGTCGGCCAGGGGCTGGCACAACACTCGCTGGCCGTTCTGCATGCCGTCGAGGCCCAGGCCCTGGGCTTTGATCTGCAGATCGATCATCTCGACCCCGAAGCCATGGTCCGCGCCCGGCCCTCGCTGGCCCAGATGCTGGACATGCTGGAAATCGCCGGGTTTGCCGGGGCCAATATCGCATCGCCCTACAAGCGCGCGGCGCTGGCCCACGTGGACGAGCTGTCGCCCTCGGCCCGGGCCACCGGGGCGGTGACGACAATCCTGTTCCGCGACGGGGTGCGGCTGGGCCACAACACCACGGCCTGGGCCTTTCGCGAAAGCCTGCGCCGGTCGCTGGGCCAGCGGGCGCCGGGCGATGTGCTGGTGCTGGGCGCCGGGCCGTCCGGGGCCGCCGCCGCCCATGCGCTGCGCGACCTGGGCACCGGGCGGCTGCTGATCCATGATCCGGTACCCGACCGGGCCGAGGCGCTGGCGCTGGATTGCAACGGCATCGTGGCCGACGATCCGGCCCGGGTGGCCGAACAGGTGCATGGCATCGTCAATGCCTGCCCGGTCGGCGGACCGAAGCGGCCGGGCCTGCCCATCGCGGCCGGGGCGCTGCTGGATGACCACTGGGTGGCCGACATGCTGGAAGACCCGTTCGACACCGCGCTGCTGCAGGCTGCCCGGGACCGGGGCAGCATGGTGATCAGCGGCGTCGGCCTGGCCGTCTTCCGGCTGATGCGCGACTTTCACCTGATGACCGGCATGGCCCCCGATGTCCGCCGCCTGCGCGGCCAGGTCGAAGAGCGCCGGCGGGCGGGATAGGCGGGCCGCACCGGCCCGGGCCGATACCGGGCCGATACCCGCCGCATTTCCCCGCCGGGCGAAACAGGGTAAGCCGGGGCCGAACAGGGCCGGCCGGCGCCACCGGTGCCACCACCGGCCCCTGGCAATTACCAACGCGGGGGAACATCCGACCATGACCTTGACCGTCTACCTGTCCGGCGAGATCCACACCGACTGGCGCGAGCAGATCGTGGCCGGGGCCGAAGGGCTCGACGTGGCCTTTTCCGGCCCGGTCACCGACCACGCGGCCAGCGACGATTGCGGCGTGGCGATCCTGGGCGAAGAGCCCGACAAGTTCTGGCACGACCACAAGGGCGCGATGGTCAACGCCATCCGCACGCGCAAGGGCATCGCCGATGCCGACGTTGTCGTCGTGCGCTTTGGCGACCAGTACAAGCAATGGAACGCGGCGTTCGACGCGGGATATGCCTCGGCCCTCGGCAAGTCGCTGATCATCCTGCATGGCCCGGCGCATGCCCATGCGCTGAAGGAAGTCGATGCCGCCGCCCTGGCCGTGGCCCAGGAGCCCGCGCAGGTCGTCGACATCCTGCGCTATGTCCTGACCGGCACCCTGCCCGGCTGAACCGGCGGGGCGGGCCCACCCCGCCCCATCGCCACCCGGTTGCCCGCCGGGGCCACGTGGCCCGATCGCTCGGCCCCCGACGGCGCATGGTGCACTGTCCGCGCCGCCCCCTTGCCCGTCGGCTCGCATCCGCCCAAGCAGTACCCACCGCATCGGCATGCGCCCCATGGCCCCGTTCAGACGGCTCGCATCGGCCCAAGCGGCGCCCACCGCAGGGGTGGTCGACCCATGGCCTCCTGCAAATGGCCCGCATCGGCGCATGGGGCAATGTCGGCATCAGCCTGCCCGGACATGTGACACGCCGGGCCCACGACAGATCGCCCGCATTAGTCCGCCGCCGTATCACCTGGCCCCGGATCACCCCGCCCGCACCCCGCACTGCCACGCTATCCGTCGTCTGGCGTGTCCCCGGCGCACCACACCTCCCCCGATCCGCTGCCGCCCCGTCGCCCGGCTTGCGGGCCATCCGTCTCACGCTATCTGGGCAGCGCGGCCCCCGGCGCCGCCCCGGCAAATGTGTCGGGGCCGACAATGATTGCGCATCCAGGCGCGACATGGTGTCTTCGGGGCAGGAAAAAGAACAATCGAGGACAGTGCATCATGGAACTCATGGACAACGTCGAGGCATATACGCCGCTTCTTCTCAACGCGATCAAGGCGCTGGTCGTCCTGATCCTGGGCTGGATCCTGGCCGGCGCGCTCAGCAGTTCCGTGCGCAAGCGCCTGGCCAAGACCCCGCGCATCGACCAGACCCTGGCCGGCTTCTTCGCCAGCCTGGTCAAGTGGGGCATCCTGCTGATGGTCTTCATCGCGGTTCTGGGCATCTTCGGCATCCAGGCCACCAGCCTCGTCGCCGTGCTGGGTGCCGCCTCGCTGGCAATCGGCCTGGCCCTGCAGGGCACGCTGAGCGACCTGGCCGCGGGGGTCATGCTGATCCTCTTCCGGCCCTACAAGCTGGGCCAGTATGTCGACATCGGCGGGACCTCGGGCACCGTGGCCGACCTGAACCTCTTCATGACCGAGCTGGTCACGCCCGACAACGTCCAGATCGTGCTGCCCAACGGCAAGGCCTGGGGCGCGATCATCACCAATTACTCGCACCACACCACCCGGCGCTGCGACCTGACCTTCGGCATCGATTACGACGATGATGCCGACAAGGCCATGCAGCTGATCCTGGACCTGGCCAAGGCCGATGCCCGGGTCTTTGACGATCCGGCGCCCTGGATCCGCGTGACCAACCTGGGCGACAGCTCGGTCGATATCTCGACCCGCCTGTGGTGCAAGGCCTCGGATTACTGGGATCTCAAGTTCCACCTGACCAAGACCGTCAAGGAAGCCTTTGACGCCAACGGCATCTCGATCCCCTATCCCCATGCGGTCGAGATCGTGAAGAACGGCTGATCGCCGTGTCCGCCCCACCCGCCCCGCGTCGCGGGCGGCGGGCGGGACGCAACGCAGATGCATCCGGGCGCGCCAGCTTGCGGCGCGCGCCCGGGTCACCCCCTCAGCCGCGCAGGGCCAGCGCCGGCGAGATCACGTCGATGCCCAGGGCCTTGCCCACGGCGTAATAGGTCAGCTGGCCAGCATGGACATTCAGCCCGGCCAGCAGGTGCGGATCGTCTTCGCAGGCCTGGCGCCAGCCCTTGTCGGCCAGGGCCAGGACAAAGGGCAGGGTGGCATTGCCCAGCCCGATGGTCGAGGTCCGGGCCACCGCTCCGGGCATGTTGGCCACGCAGTAATGCACGATGCCGTCCACCTCGTAGATCGGATCCTGGTGCGTCGTGGCCTTCGAGGTCTCGAAACAGCCGCCCTGGTCGATGGCCACGTCGACCACCGCCGCCCCGGGCTTCATGTCCTTCAGCTGGGCCCGGCTGACCAGCTTGGGCGCCGCCGCCCCGGGGATCAGCACCGCGCCGATCACCAGGTCGGCCTCGGCCACCAGGTCGGCCGTGTTGCCCGAGCTGGCATAACGCGTGGCAAAGACCCCGCCGAAGACGTCATCGAGATAGCGCATCCGGGGCAGCGAACGGTCCAGCACCGTGACCTCTGCGCCCATGCCTGCGGCCACCCGGGCCGCATGGGTGCCCACCACCCCGCCACCGATAACAGCCACCTTGGCCGGGCCGACGCCCGGGATGCCGCCCATCAGCACGCCGCGCCCGCCGTTGACCTTCTGCAGGCACCAGGCCCCGACCTGGGGCGCCAGCCGGCCGGCCACCTCGGACATCGGCGCCAGCAGGGGCAGCCCGCCGCCGGCATCGGTCACGGTTTCATAGGCAATCGCCGTGCAGCCCGAGGCCAGCAGGTCGCGGGTCTGGGCCGGATCGGGCGCCAGGTGCAGGTAGGTGAACAGCACCTGGCCCTCGCGCAGGCGGGCGCGTTCCTCGGGCTGGGGCTCCTTGACCTTGACGATCATCTCGGCCGCCGCAAAGAGCTCTGCGGCCGTGTCCACGATCCGCGCCCCGGCAGCCCGGTAATCGCCATCGCCAAAGCCCGCCCCGGCCCCCGCGGCGCTTTCGATCAGCACCTCGTGGCCCCGGGCCACCGCCTCGCGCACCGCGTTCGGGGTCAGCCCGACGCGGAATTCCTGCGCCTTGATCTCTTTCGGACAACCGATCTTCATGCCATCTCCTCCCGAAGCCATCTGCCGGATGATGCACCCATCTTGCCCCATCCGCCCCGCAATCGGCGTGTTTTCCCCCTCGCGGCCGGAATGGCTTTTCGAATAATCTTGTGCGATACGCGCCCGAGACAGGAGATTCCCGCGCATATGAGCCTCGACACGATTGACCGACGTATCCTTGCCGCATTGCAGCGCAAGGGCCGCATTTCCAACGCCGACCTGTCGGCCCAGGTGAATCTGTCGCCCTCGGCCTGTCACCGGCGGGTGCAGCGGCTGGAAACCGAAGGCTACATCCGGGGCTACGTGGCCATGCTGGACGCGCGCAAGCTGGGCGTGCCGACCACGGTGTTCGTCGAGATCAAGCTGCAGGGCCAGACCGACGAGGTGCTTGATGCCTTTGAAAAGGCCGTGGCGCGGATACCCGATGTGCTGGAATGCCACCTGATGGCCGGGGCGGCCGATTACATCCTGAAGGTCGTTGCCGAGGATACCGAAGATTTCGCCCGCATCCACCGCCAGCACCTGGCCCGCCTGCCCGGAGTCGTGCAGATGCAGAGCTCCTTTGCCCTGCGCACGGTGTTCAAGACCACGGCCCTGCCCGTCTGATCACCGGCGCGCGTCTCCCTTAATCCAGCCGACCCGGCGCACCCGCTGCACATCCGTCCCCCGGCCTGCGCTCTCTGGCACGGGTCTCCACCTCTGACGCCCCGGACAACTACTTCCGGCCCTACCCGGCGCAGATCGCAACTTCCCCACACGCCCTGCAACCGGCTCCGACTTGGGCCGCTCAACACCTCACGGCCCCGACCCGCTGCATTCCCCTCCCAGTGCAAACCACGATTTCCTCTCTCGTACGTGCAACCGGCCCCGACCCTCGCCGCGCCTATCCCCCGCAGCCAACCTGCGCAGAGACCACACACCGCGCTTCCCCTGTCCGCACGCCCCGGCCATACTGGCCCGCGGGAGGACATCACCATGACCGACACCATCCTGATCACCGGGGGCAACGGCAACCTGGGCCGGCTGGTGGCCAGCCGCCTCGAAGCCCAGGGCAGCCGGGTCGTCAGCTTTGACCTGCCCGGCAGCGACGGGCCGCATAGCGCCGCCCGCGCCCGGGTCGTGACCGGCGACATCCGCGACGCTGACCTGCTGCGGGCGACCCTGCTGGCCGAGACGCCGGACGCCGTCATCCACCTGGCCTCGCTGCTTTCGGGCAGTTCCGAGGCCGATCCAAAGGCCGCCTGGGAGATCAATGCCACGGCCTCGGTCACCCTGATGCAGATGGCCCGCGAATTGGTGCCCGGGCCCTTTGTCTTCTCCTCCAGCGTGGCGACCTACGGGCCGGGCCTGCCCTCGCCGCTGGCCGTCGATGCGCCGCAATGGCCCGAAACGATCTATGGCGCGACCAAGGTGGCCGTCGAGCGGATGGGCCATTACCTGCGCCGGGTGCACGGGTTCGATTTCCGCTGCCTGCGCTTTCCCATGGTCCTGTCACCCTTTGCCCCACCGGCGGCGCTGACGGCCTATCCCAGCCATGCCTTTCGGGCGGCGGTCGCGGGCCGGGCCTTTACCTTTCCGGTGACCGAGGCCACGGGCATGTCCAACCTGTTCCTCGACGACGTGGTCGATGCCATCGTCCAGATCACCCGGGCCGACGGGTCGCGGCTGATCACCCCGGGCTACAACCTGCATGGCTACAGCCTGACCGCCGGAGAGATCGCCGCCGAGCTGGCCGCCCGGGTCCAGGGGTTTTCCTGCGATTTCCGGCCCGATCCGGCGGTGATGGGCTTTGTCGGCGGCGGGCCGGACGAGATGGACAGCACACCGGCCCGGGCCGAATGGGACTGGCGGCCGCGGTTCGATTTCGCGGCCAGCGCCGAGGCCCTGCTGGACCGGCTGGCTGCCGAGGCGGCGGCGGGCGGGGCGGCGGGGTAAACCCCGCCCTACGCCGCACCGCAGCCTGTTGCCGGGATTGGCCGATCGGGCTGGGTCGCTGTGGCGTATCATGGGGCTGGCCACGGTGCCTGGCCGTTCTGACGTGCTGATTGCCACAACCACGGCCCCTGTGCCCCGCGCCCGATGCGCCGCGCTTTTCCCAGCCCATCAGACCACGCGCCGCCCCCCTTCACGGCCCCTGCCCTTCAGTCCAGATTGCGCGCCCCTTAGGTCCAGACTAATCTCCCCCCGGGCAGCGCCGGGCCGCGTAGGGCGGGGTTTACCCCGCTGCCTGCCGCCCTATCGACCGCCACCGCCCCGGGACCCCCATGGCCATTTCCGTCGACACCTTCTTCCTGGCCCCCGACGCCCCGGGCACGCTGCAGGCCCAGATCCAGCAGATGGTCGCCGAAGGCATCCTGTCGGGCCGGTTCCACAAGGGCGAAAAGCTGCCCTCCTCCCGCGCCCTGGCCCGCCACCTGGGCGTGTCGCGCATCACCGTCACGCTGGCCTATACCGAATTGCTGGCCAACGATTACCTCTCCTCGCGCGGGCGGTCGGGCTATTTCGTCTCGGACAATGCCCCGGTGCCCCCGTCCTTCAGCCCCGCCCCCCGGCGCAGCGACACCGTCGACTGGCCCGCCACCCTGGCCCGGCGCTTCACCGGCGGCGACACGCCCGAAAAGCCCCGCGACTGGCAGACCTACCGCTATCCCTTCATCTACGGCCAGACCGACCCCACCCTGTTCGACCACGCCAACTGGCGGCTCTGCGCCATGCAGGCCCTGGGCCAGAAGGATTTCACCGCCCTCACCACCGATTACTACGATGCCGACGACCCGCTGCTGATCGAATTCATCGCCCGCCACACCCTGCCCCGCCGGGGCATCACCGCCCGGCCCCAGGAAATCCTGATCACCCTGGGCGCCCAGAACGCCCTGTGGCTGGCCGCCCAGCTGCTGCTGACCCGCGACCGCCGGGCGGCGATCGAAGACCCCTGTTACCATGCCCAGCGGGATATCCTGGTCCAGACCGGCTGCGCCCTGTCGCCCCTGCGCGTCGATGCCGACGGCCTGCCGCCCGAAACCATCCCCCCGGGCACCGACGTGGTGTTCACCACGCCCAGCCACCAGTCGCCGACCACCTCGACCATGCCCATGGACCGCCGCCGCGCCCTGCTCGACCGCGCCCGCGAGATCGGCGCCCTGATCGTCGAGGACGATTACGAATTCGAAATGGCCTTCCTGCGCGCGCCCTCCCCGGCCCTGAAATCGCTCGATGAGGAGGGCCGGGTGATCTATGTCGGCAGCTTTTCCAAGTCGCTCTTCCCCGGGCTGCGGCTGGGCTACCTGGTCGGCTCCGAGCCCTTCATCCGCGAGGCCCGTGCCCTGCGCGCCTCGGTCCTGCGCCACCCGCCGGGCCATATCCAGCGCACCGCCGCCTATTTCCTGTCGCTGGGCCATTACGATGCCCAGATCCGGCGCATGGCCACGGCGCTGAACGACCGGCGCAAGGTCGTCGAAGAGGCGCTGACCCGGCATGGCATCGACGTGGCCGGGCGCGGGGTGTTCGGCGGGTCGTCCTTCTGGATGCAGGCCCCGCCGGGCACCGACACGGCCGTTCTGGCCCGCGACTTGCGGGCCGACAGCGTGCTGATCGAGCCGGGCGCGCCGTTCTTCCACGCCGCCCGCCGGCCGCGCAATTTCTACCGGCTGGCCTATTCCTCGATCCCCGCCGCGCGCATTCCCGAAGGCATCGCGCGGATCGCCGCCCGGCTGGAGGCCGGCCCGCAAGAATAGGCGGCCGCGGGGGGCATGCCGCAAGCTCAGGCTGGCGGCAGGACGCCGGCCCACAAGCTGAGGCACCGGCTGGGCACCTGCCCGCAGGCAGAGGGTCGGCTGAGCGCTTGCCGAAGGCAGGGCAGGGCAAGGCAAGGCAAGGCAAGGCAAGGCAAGGCAAGGCAAGGCAAGGCAAGGCAAGGCAAGGCAAGGCAAGGCAAGGCAAGGCAAGGCAAGGCAAGGCAAAAACACCCGCAAGGCGCGGTCAAGCAGCCGTCTCCCCGCACGATCCCCCCTGCCACCCAGGCCGGGCGCCCGTAGGGCCGCAGGAACATCGCCCCGGGGCCGCGCGTTGACCCGTTAGCGAAACCAAGAGGTGACATCATGGCTTTCGAACAGCACTGGAAAACCGAACGCAGCTTCTGGCTCGACGGTCCCGATTTCCACGCCAACCACCTGGCCGAGGCCGCCTGCATGGTCTTTCCGGCTCCGGTCGGCATCCTGAGCGGCTCGGCCATCACCGAGGCCCTGACCCAGGCCCCGCGCTGGACCGACGTCGATTTCGAGGCCACCTGCGAAACGGTATCGAAGGACACGGTTGTCCTGGCCTACAAGGCCATCGGCCAGCGCCCCGACGCGCCCGGCCCGGCCTATGCAGCCTATTGCGCCAGCACCTATGTGCGCGAGGGCGACGCCTGGAAATTGCTGGCCCACCAGCAGAGCCCGGCCTGATCCTCCCCGCTGGCCCCCGGCCTGATCCTCCCACACCACGCCTCCTCGAAACACCACCCCGCGCCGGCCTGACCGGCGCCGGGCCGCCCGACGACGCCGCGCAGCGCCGGCTGGACCTAAGACGGGCCACCATCTGGCCCTATCCGTCCCCTGAAACCATGCGTACCGTCTGCCCGACACACCCGCTCCGGCGGGCCGGAACAGCTGCGCCCATCACCCCCCAACCCACGAGGCTCGCCCATGAAAATGACCACCGAAGAGGCATTCGTCAAAACCCTCCAGCGGCACGGGATCGAACATGCCTTCGGGATCATCGGCTCGGCCTTCATGCCCATTTCCGACCTGTTTCCCAAGGCAGGCATCACCTTCTGGGATTGCGCCCACGAAGGCTCCGGCGGGATGATGGCCGATGGCTACACCCGGGCGACCGGCAAGATGTCGATGATGATCGCCCAGAACGGGCCGGGCATCACCAATTTTGTCACCGCCGTGAAGACGGCCTATTGGAACCACAGCCCGCTGCTGCTGGTCACGCCCCAGGCGGCCAACAAGACCCTGGGCCAGGGCGGGTTCCAGGAAGTCGAGCAGATGGCCCTGTTCAAGGACATGGTCGCCTACCAGGAAGAGGTCCGCGACCCGTCCCGCGTGGCCGAAGTGCTGAACCGCGTGATCATCCAGGCCAAGCGCGCCTCGGCCCCGGCCCAGATCAACATGCCCCGGGATTTCTGGACCCAGGTCATCGACATCGACATTCCCGACGTGATGGAATTCGAACGTCCCTCCGGCGGCGAGACGGCCTTGCAAGAGGCCGCAGAGCTGCTGTCCTCGGCCCGGTTCCCGGTCATCCTCAACGGGGCCGGCGTGGTGCTGTCGGGCGCGATCCCGGCTTCGATGGCCCTGGCCGAGCGGCTCGATGCCCCGGTCTGCGTAGGCTACCAGCACAACGATGCCTTCCCCGGCTCGCACCCCCTGTTCGCCGGCCCGCTGGGCTATAACGGTTCAAAGGCCGCGATGGAGCTGATCGCCCGGGCCGATGTCGTCCTGGCCCTGGGCACCCGGCTCAACCCGTTCTCGACCCTGCCGGGCTATGGCATGGATTACTGGCCCTCAGATGCCCGGATCATCCAGGTCGATCTCAACCCCGACCGCATCGGGCTGACCAAGAAGATCTCGGTGGGCATCGTCGGGGATGCCCGGGCGGTGGCCGGGTCGCTGCTGGACCGGCTGGACGACAGCGCCGGCGATGCTGACCGCGACACGCGCAAGGCCCTGATCGCCGACACGAAATCCCGCTGGGCCCAGCAGCTGTCGTCGATGGACCACGAAGAGGACGATCCGGGCACCAGCTGGAACGCCCGGGCCCGGGCCGACAAGCCCGACTGGATGTCGCCGCGCATGGCCTGGCGCGCGATCCAGGGCGCCCTGCCGCGCGAGGCGATCATCTCGTCCGACATCGGCAACAATTGCGCCATAGGCAATGCCTACCCGGCCTTCGAGGACGGCCGCAAATACCTGGCGCCGGGGCTGTTCGGGCCTTGTGGCTACGGGCTGCCCTCGATCATCGGCGCCAAGATCGGCCAGCCCGACGTGCCCGTCGTGGGTTTTGCCGGCGATGGCGCCTTCGGCATCGCGGTGACCGAGCTGACGGCCATCGGGCGCAAGGAATGGCCGGCGATCACGATGGTTGTCTTCCGCAATTACCAATGGGGCGCCGAAAAGCGCAATTCCACGCTCTGGTATGACGACAATTTCGTGGGCACCGAGCTGGATGACGACGTGACCTATGCCGGCATCGCCCGGGCCTGCGGGCTGCAGGGCGTCGTGGCCCGGACGATGGACGAGCTGACCAGCGCGCTGGGAGAGGCCATCCGCGACCAGATGGAGCACGGGCGCACCACGCTGATCGAGGCGCTGATCAACCAGGAACTGGGCGAGCCCTTCCGCCGCGACGCGATGAAAAAGCCCGTGGCCGTGGCCGGCATCGACCCGGCCGACATGCGCCCGCAAAAGGCCTGACCGGCACACCCGGCCCGGGCGGCGGCCCCCCTGCCCCGCCCGCGCCGAGATTTTTCTGGAAAAATCTGGACCCGGCCCGACCCTTGGCGCCTTCCGGCTGTCAGGCCACGGCCCGGTCGTGAAGCCTTTCCCCTCCCGGTCATCAGGCATTCCGCCGTCCGGCTGTCCGGCCTTGTCCCCGTCCGGGCTTCACGTCTTGCCCAGCCGGTCGCCAGACCGTGCCGGTCCAGGCGTCAGGCCCCGGCAGCCAGCCGGGTTTCGACCACCCGGGCCAGGATCGACGCGCCGACCGGCAGGATGCCCGGATCCAGCACATAGGCCGGGTTGTGCAGCGGGACCGTCCCGCCATGGCCCAGCCGGACATAGGCCCCGGGCACGGCCTTGAGCATGTCGGCGAAATCTTCCGACCCGGTCACCGGCGGTTCGTTGTCGCTGACATTGGCCGGCCCGACGATATCCCCGGCCGCGGCCACATAGGCATCCGACAGCTCGGCATCGTTCTGCAACACGTCGAAGACATTGCGCAGGTCCAGCGTGATCTCGACCCCGTGGGCCAGGGCAAACCCGTCGCAGATCGCCTGCATCCGCGCCCCGGCCAGCTCGTAGATGCTGTCCTTGAAATAGCGGATCGTGCCGGCCAGCGTCGCCGTTTCCGGCACGACGTTATAGGCCGAACCGGCGTGCAGCTGGGTGATCGACAGCACGCAGGTGTCCTGCGGCGGGATGTTGCGCGACAGGATGGTCTGAATCTGGGTGGCCAGGGTCGCCGCGATCATCAGCGCGTCCTTGGACATGTGCGGCGCGGCGGCATGGCTGCCCTTGCCCGCGACCTTGATGTCGAAGAAAGCCGCCCCGGCCATGGCCGCGCCCTTGCAGATGCTCACCTTGCCCGGCGGCGTGCCCGGCGAATTGTGCATGCCGTAGATCTCGTCGCAGGGGAATTGCTCGAACAGCCCGTCGGCCAGCATCTGGCGCGCCCCGCCCAGCCCCTCTTCGGCCGGCTGGAAGATCAGCACCGCCGTGCCCGCGAAATCGCGCGTGGCGGCCAGGTATTTCGCCGCGCCCAGCAGCATCGTCGTATGGCCGTCATGGCCGCAGGCATGCATCACCCCGGGCGTCGTCGAGGCATAGTCCAGCCCGGTGATCTCGTCGATCGGCAGGGCGTCCATGTCGGCCCGCAGGCCGATCCGCCGGTTGCCCTTCTCGCGCCCGTGGATCAGCGCGACGACGCCGGTCTTGCCAAGCCCGGTGTGGATCTCGTCGACCCCGTAGGCCTTCAGCGTCTCGGCCACCACCGCGCTGGTGCGCACCTCCTCGAAGCCCAGCTCGGGATGGGCATGCAGATCCCGGAAGATCGCTTCCAGCTCGGGCGCCGCTTCGGCGATGGGCGCCAGGATCGTGACATCGGTGGGCAGGTCGGGGGCGGCGGACATGGGATGGGCTTCCTTTCATGGCAGAAGGGGCGCCCGCACCGGACGCCCCGTCAGAAGACCATGGAAAGGCCCGCGGGCCCTGTCAACGCGATGGATCAGAGCAGGCCGGCATGGACCATGGCCGCGTCGATCGCTGCCTTGGTTTCGTCCAGCGCGCCGGTCAGCGGCAGGCGCACCTCTTCCGAGCACAGGCCCAGCCTGGACAGGGCGTACTTGGCCCCGACCAGCCCGGGCTCGATGAAGATCGCCTCGTGCAGGGGCATCAGCCGGTCCTGGAATTCCAGCGCCCGGGCGTAATCGCCGACCAGCGTGGCTTCCTGGAACTCGGCGCAGAGCCGGGGCGCCACGTTGGCCGTGACCGAAATGCAGCCGACACCGCCATGGGCATTGAACCCCAGCGCCGTGGCATCCTCGCCCGAAAGCTGGATGAAATCGGGGCCGCAGGACGCGCGCTGCTGGCTGACCCGGGCGATGTCGCCGGTGGCATCCTTGACCCCGACGATGCGCGGCAGGCGGGACAGCGTGCCCATCGTGGCCGGGGTCATGTCGACGACCGACCGGCCGGGGATGTTGTAGATGATGATCGGCAGGTCGCAGCACTCATGGGCCGCGGTGAAATGGGCGATCAGCCCGCGCTGGGTCGGCTTGTTGTAATAGGGTGTCACGACAAGCGCCCCGTCGGCGCCCACGGCCGCGGCATGCTGCAGGAAACGCTCGGTCTCGACGGTGTTGTTCGACCCGGCCCCGGCAATCACCGGGATGCGACCGGCTGCGGCCTTGACGACCTCGGTCACGACGCGTTCATGTTCGACATGGGTCAGCGTCGGGCTTTCCCCGGTCGTGCCGACCGGCACCAGCCCGTGCGATCCCTGGTCGACATGCCAGTCGACAAGTTTCTTGAGCGCGTCGTAATCCACAGCACCGTTTGCAAACGGGGTGACAAGGGCCGGCAAGGAACCTTTGAACATGGTCGCGCTCCTGGGTTAGGCGGTAGGCTCTCCCCGGCACTACCGCTTTTGTGAGTTGTACATGCCGATACACACAATACGCTTGGATGCTCAAGCCCCGCATGGTCCGAAAATGATTGCACTGCTCCGCCCTGTTTCGCTCCTGCTCCTGCTTTGCCTGGCCCGGCCGGCCCTGGCCGACCTCTCCGGGGCCATGAACGCCATCCGCGGCCAGGATTTCACCCGGGCCTTCGCCGAGGCCGAGGGGCCCGGCACGGCGTCGCATGACATCGTCGAATGGTACTGGCTGCGCGCCGGGCGGGGCGATGCCGCGGCGGTGCTGGATTTCCTGGCGCGCAATCCCGACTGGCCCGGCCTGCCCTGGCTGCGCGAGAAGAGCGAAGGCGCCTTTGTCGCGGCCAGCTTCGCCCAGGTCCTGCAGATGTTCGACGCCCAAGAGCCCCAGACCCCGGATGGCGTGCTGGCCTATGTCAACGCCCTGCGCGCGGCCGGGCGCAACGGCGAGGCCGATGCCACGCTGGTCCTGGGCTGGCGGACGATGCCCATGGGCGCCCAGAGCCAGGATGCCTTTCTGGATGCCGGCGGCGCCCTGCTGGCCCCGCATCACGCCGCCCGGCTGGACCGGATGCTGTGGGACGGCCAGCGGCTGAGCGCCCGGCGCATGCTGACCAGCGTCGACGACGACCTCCGGGCCCTGGCCCTGGCCCGGCTGGCCCTGCAGGAACAGGCCGCCGGCGTCGACACGCTGATCGGCCGGGTGCCGGCCGGGCTGCTCGACGATCCCGGCCTGGCCCATGACCGTTTCGAATGGCGCGCGCGCAAGGGCCGCACCGAGGACGCGCTCGACCTGATGATGGAACGCTCGACCTCGGCCGAGGCGCTTGGCCAGCCCGAGAAATGGGCCGGCCGGCGGCGGGGCTATGCCCGCGAGCTGATGCGGGCGGGCGATTACGACCGGGCCTATGCCGTGGCCATGCGCCACGGGCTGGACGGCGGATCGGATTTCGCCGACCTGGAATGGCTGGCCGGCTACCTGGCCCTGCGCTTTCTCGACCAGCCCGAAACCGCCCTGCTGCACTTCCTGCGCCTCGACGATGCCGTCGAATCACCGATTTCAAAGGGCCGGGCGAAATACTGGACGGGCCGGGCGCTGGACGCCCTGGGCGACACCGACATCGCGCAGATCGCCTATCGCGAGGGCGCCGAATACCAGAGCGCGTTCTACGGGTTGCTGGCCGCCGAGAAGGCCGGCATGCCCTTTGACCCGGCCATGGCCAACCCGCCCGAGCTGGCACCCTGGCAGGAGGCCGATTTCACCCGGTCCTCGGTCTTTCGCGCGGCCACCGAATTGTGGGAGGCCGGCGAGGTCGACCTGGCCGAACGGTTCTTCACCCACCTGACCGAAAGCCTGGATCCGACCGATGCCGCCCGGCTGGGCCAGATGGCCCTGGACCTGGGCGATCCGCACCTGGCCGTGATGATTTCCAAGCGGGCGGCCCAGGGCGGGATGATCCTGGCCGGCTATTACTATCCGCTGCACCCGGTGGCCGGGGAAACCCTGCCCATGGCCCCCGAGATGGTGCTGGCCATTGCCCGGCGCGAAAGCGAATTCGATCCCGGCGTGGTCAGCCATGCCGGGGCCCTGGGCTTCATGCAGGTCATGCCGGCGACCGGCCGGCTGGTGGCCACCGACCTGGGCATCGCCGCGGCCCATACCTCGGGCCGGATGCTGGACGACTGGCGCTACAATGCCAAGCTGGGGGCCAATTACCTGGCCACCCTCGCCGGCGACCTGGGCGGCAATGTCACGATGATGGCCGCGGGCTACAATGCCGGGCCGGGCCGGCCGCTGCGCTGGATGGAGCTTTACGGCGATCCGCGCGGGCGGCGGGCCGATATCGACATCATCGACTGGATCGAGATGATCCCGTTCAACGAGACGCGCAATTACGTCATGCGCGTCACCGAAAGCCTGCCGGTCTACCGCGCCCGGCTGGGCAAGGACCCGCTGCCGGTGCCGTTTTCCGAGGAACTGCGCGGCTCAACCCTTGGCGCGTTCGCGCCATAGGGTAAAGAGCCCGGCCGCCACGATCAGCGCCGCGCCAAAGGCCACGTTGGCGCGCATGACCTCGGAAAAGACCGTGATGCCCACGACCGAGGCCCAGACAAAGTGGAAATAGGCAAAGGGCTGCACGGCGCTGGCCTCGGCCACCTCGTAACACTTGATCAGCAGCCAGTGGCCCATGACTCCGGTGATGCACAACAGGCCCATCCAGGCGTAATCGCCGGGGGTCATGACCTGCCAGTGCGAAAAGCCCACGATCGTCAGGGCCACGGCGCCCACGGTGCCCGTCCAGAAGAAACTGGTGGCCGTGCTGTCGCGCCGGGCGGCGTAGCGGGTCAGCAGGCTGTAGAGCGCAAAGAGCAGGGCGGCGACCAACGGGATGACGGCCGCCGGGTCAAAGACCCCGCCCGAGGGTTTCAGGATGAACATCACCCCGACAAAGCCCACACCGATGGCCGTCCAGCGCCGCCAGCCCACGCCTTCGCCCAGCACCGGGCCGGACAGGGCGGCGACCAGCAGCGGATAGCAGATGAACACGGCCTGGCTTTCGACCAGGCCCAGGATGGTGAACCCGAAGACCGCGATGCAGATCTCGGCGGCCAGCAGCAGGCCGCGGATCAGCTGGATGACCGGCTGGGTCGTGCCGATGGCCTTGCGCAGCCCGCCCTTCTGGCGCGCGGCCAGGGCGATGACGAAGGCCGCGAAGAACCAGTAGCGGATCATCACGACCATCAGGGTGTTGTATTCGCCGGCCAGGTGCCGGGAAATGCCGTCCTGCAGGGCAAAGACGATGGTCGAGCCGATCATCAGGCCAATGCCCAGCCCGACCGAATTGCGCTGCGGGGCGATGGATGCGGCGGGGGCGGCGGCCGTGATCGGCTCGATGGTCATGTCAATGTTCCGACGGTCATGTGGCGTTTGCGGCCAAAGCCCGGGCGCCGTTCCACGGCAAAGCCGGCTTCGGCCAGGGCGCGGCGGACATGGCCCGCCGCCGTGTAGGTGGCCAGGGTGCCGCCCGGCGCGGTGTGGCGGCCGACGTCGGCCATCAGGGCGGGTTCCCACAGCTCGGGATTGCGGGCCGGGGCAAAGCCGTCGAGGAACCAGGCATCGGCCCGGCCCGGCCAGTCCGGCAGGGTCTGGCGGGCATCGCCCATCCGCAGGTCCAGCCGCGCCCCGCCGATCTCGACCGGAAACAGCCCGCTGGCCCAGGCCGTGGCCAGGGCGTCGCGGAAGGCCAGGCCGGGAAAGGCCGCCAGGGCCTGGGCCATGTCGTCCGGGGCCATGGGGAAGGCTTCGAAACTGGTGTAATGCAAAACGCCCGGCGCGCCGGCCCGGTGCCAGGCGTCAAGCGTGGCCAGGAAATTCAGCCCGGTGCCAAAGCCCAGCTCGGCCACGTGGAACCCGTCGCGGAACCGGCCCGGCAGGTCATTGCCGCCCAGGAACGTGTGGCGGGTCTCCTCCAGACCATCCTGGAGCGAGTAATAGGGATCGTCGAACAGGTCGGACACGGGCACCTGGCCGTCCCGCCATGATATCTTCGCCTGCTGGTGCTGCATGGTCCGCTCTTCTATGGTCTCTCGGCAAGAGACGCCCGGCCGGGGCGACACTGGACAAGCGGAGCGGAAATGGCAATGGCAGACGTGACCGTCAGGGGGGCCGGGATCTTTGGCCTGTCGATCGCCTGGGCCTGCGCCCGGCACGGGGCGCGGGTGGCGGTCGTCGACCCCCATGGCCCCGGCGCCGGGGCCAGCGGCGGGGTGGTCGGCGCGCTGGCCCCGCATGTGCCCGAGAACTGGAACGCCAAGAAGGCCTTTCAGTTCGACAGCCTGATGATGGCCGAGGCCTTCTGGACCGACGTGGCCATGACCGGCGGCGTATCGCCGGGCTATGCCCGGACCGGCCGGTTGCAGCCGGTGGCCGACAGCGCCGCGCTGGACCTGGCCCGCGCCCGCGGACGCGAGGCCCAGACCCTGTGGCAGGGCGCGGCGACCTGGCAGGTGATCTCGGCCGGCGAGGCGCTTGGCTGGGCCCCGGTCTCGCCCACCGGCTGGCTGATCCGCGACACCCTGACCGCCCGGCTGCACCCGGCCCGGGCCGTGGCCGCCCTGACCGCCGCGCTGCAGGCCCGGGGCTGCGAGGTCGTGCCCGAGGCGCCCGACCGGGGGGCCGTGGTCTGGGCCACCGGCGCGGCCGGGCTGGCCGAGCTGTCGCAGGCCTTCGGGCGCAACCTGGGCATGGGCATCAAGGGCCAGGCCGCCGTGCTGGATGCCGCCCTGCCCGCCGATGCGCCCCAGCTCTTTGCCGATGGCGTGCATGTCGTGCCCCATGCCGACGGCAAGGTGGCCATCGGCTCGACGACGGAACGGGAGTATGACGATCCGGCCTCGACCGATGCCCGCCTCGACGACGTGCTGGCCGCCGCCCGCGCCGCCGTGCCGGCCCTGGCCGAGGCCCCGGTCATCGCCCGCTGGGCCGGCCTGCGCCCGCGCGCCCGCAGCCGGGCGCCGGTGCTGGGCCCCTGGCCCAGGCGCGAGGGTCATTTCGTGGCCAATGGCGGGTTCAAGATCGGCTTTGGCATGGCGCCCAAGGTGGCCCAGGTCATGGCCCGGCTGGTGCTGGGCAACCATGACGAGATCCCCGAGGATTTCCGCCTGGAAAGCTGCCTCTGAGCCTTTGCCCGCGCCGGCAGGGCCCAGTCGGCGTTGCGGCGTGACCGTCACCCGGGTGGCCCAGGCTGTGCGGCTCCTCTGCCTACGTGGTGTTCGATGGCGCTGCTGGTTGCGTGGTGTCCGATGGCCCCGTGACAACCCCCATGTCCATCGGCGCCCCTGCCTGCACGATGTCCGCCGGCGCCTCTGCCCAACCCGGCGCGCATCTGTCCAACACGACGCGGCATCTGCCACCACCCGGCAGAGCCCCGCCCCAACCCGGCGCGGCCCCCTCGTCCGGCCGGCTCAGGCCGGCACGGCCTCGGCGCTCATGATCTGGCGGCCATCCGTCCCGCGCACCCACAGCGACGTGCCCGTCCGGCAGAATTCGGCGGCCTCGGTATGGACCAGCGGCGCGCTGCCCCGAAAGGCAAAACCGGCCAGCGGGCCCATCAGGTCGACGGCCATCAGCATCAGCATCTGGGCCAGCAACGGCCCGTGCACGACCAGCCCGTCATAGCCTTCGACCGTCCGGGCATAGGTCTCGTCGTAATGGATGCGGTGGCCGTTGAACGTCAGGGCCGAGTAGCGGAACAGCAGGGTGGTGTCGAAATTTTCGGTCCGGCGGTCGGTCTCGTCACGCGGGGCGGCCACCACGGCCGGGGGCGGGCTGCCCGGGGCGGGATCGGCGCGATAGACCAAGTCCTGCCATTCGGTGACGCACAGCCGGCCCTGCTGGCGGATCTCGTGGCGCAGGGTGACAAAGGCCAGCGGGCCGCTGCGCCCGGTCTTGTGGCGCAGGCTTTCGGCCAGGCTGAGCCGTTCGGCCGGGATGCCCGCGCGCAGCGGGGCTTCGAAGACCAGCCGCCCCCCGGCCCACATCCGCCGGGGCAGGCCGGTCTCGGGGATCAGCCCGCCGACCCTGGGATGGCCGTCGCGGCCCAGCTCACCCGGCGGGCTGGCCTGCCAGAAATAGAGCTGGTGGTAGAACGGCGGCAGGTCCATGCCCGGTTCCAGGGTGCCCGCGCGGCCGAGCGCGGCGTTCAGGGCCGTCGCCCGCGCCGGGTCCATCGCATCCGTGATCACCTGGGCGGTCGGGCGGGTCTCCATCATGGCGCCAGCATGCCCCCGCCACCGGGGCCACGCAAGGGATTGGGTGACCGGCCTGTCATGTGGGCAAGGGCCGTGCCGGTTGCAGCGTCCTTCGGACCGGCCGCGCCCAGGTCGATTGGGCCGCCTTGCCGACCGCGGCCGTCAGTTTACCCCTGCCCACCATACAATCCGGCACCGGTTGCACGGCCGCGCCTTGCGGCAGGCAAACCGCGCATCCGCCGCGCCCGCACGCTGCTCAGCGCCGGGCTTCGGCGCGCAGGGCGTCCATCAGTTCCTGCAGGGTCTTGAGATACAGCTCCGAGGTCAGCTGACCATCCTCGCCGAACTGCTTGTCGGCCCCGGCCAGGTGCAGTTCCGGGCCGGCAATGACCCGGGCGCGGAAGGGCACCATGAAGGTCCGCAGGATCAGCTGGGCCCGCTCGCCCCCGGCCCGGCCGGCAGCGGCCGACATCACGGCCACGGGCTTGTCCTGCCAGCGCACGGGCTTGACCCGGCTGACCCAGTCCAGCGCGTTCTTCAACACGCCCGACGGGCCCTTGTTGTATTCCGGCGTCGAGATCACGATGGCCTCGGCCTCTTCGATCTGGTCGACCAGCCGGGCCACCCCGTCCGGCACGCCGCCGGCCTCTTCGAGGTCACCATCGTAGAGCGGCAGGGCGACATCGGCCTCGATGAACCGGGCCGGGGCATACAGCCGGGCGGCCTCGCGCACCAGCTTGCGGTTGACCGATGCCGTTCGCAGCGATCCCGAGATCCCCAGCAGCAGACCGTCACTCATTGTCCTGGCACTCCCTTTCCAGCGGTTCCGGCCAAAGCCTAGCACGCCCGGGCCCGTCGGCCAGAGCGACCTTGGGCCCGGCGCAATACCGCCCGATCCGACGGAGCCGTCCCGGAGCCCGTTGCCAGGCGCCGGGACGGGCGTGATCAGTTCTTGGGCACGACGACGATTTCGACGCGCCGGTTCTGGGCGCGGCCCTCGGGCGTCAGGTTGGACGCCACGGGCTGGTTCTCTCCGGCGCCGTAGGTGCGAATGCGGTTCGGCTCGACCCCGCCGTTGATCAGCACGGCCGCCACGGCCCCGGCCCGCTGTTCGGACAGGGTCTGGTTATAGGCCGCCTCGCCGACATTGTCGGTATGGCCGGTGATCTGCAGGTTGGAATTCTTGTACTTGACGAAATTCGCGGCCAGCTTGTTGAGGTCGGATTGCAGCGCCGGGCGCACGTCGTACTTGCCGGTGTCGAAGGTGATGTCCTGGGGCAGGGTCACGACCAGCTGGCTGCCGGTGTTGACCACCGTGATGCCGTCATTGGCCAGCGAATTGCGGATCTCGGTGGCCTGGCGGTCCAGCAGGCTGCCCGCCCCGGCGCCGACCAGCGCCCCGGCGGCCGCACCGACGGCGGCGTTCTTCAGGCCCTGGTCACCGCCGGTGATCAGCCCGACCCCCGCACCGAGGACAGCCCCGGCAATGGCGCCGGACTTGGTGTTCTGGTTGGGATCGGTGCTGGGGTCCAGCGCGGCCGGGTTGGTGCAGGCGCCCAGCACGAGCGCCGTGGCCAGCGACAGGGCGATGGCAGGTTTGCGGAAACGGACCGGCTGGGCCGGGGCGGGGGACAGGGTCATGGGATCTACCTTCTGCTCGGTGACCGGGCTGCCCGTGGCAGCCGGAATTTTGCCGGGACTATCGGCCGAGGCCGCGGCTATCTCAAGCGCCAATCCTCGCGCGATGGGCAATTCGCCGCCGGAGCCATCACCGCTGCGTGAACCGGCCCCGCCAATGCCACGTCCGGCCACGCCCCGGGGGCGACCGCCACCTGGGGCATCACCGCCTCGTGCCGGCACGACAGGCAGCAGGCCCCAGGTCCCGACGCCGGGGACACCACCGCACCGCGCCGGCCGGCAACCGGCGGCCTCTGATCGCCACTTGGGCCACCCTGCCCCGTGCGGGCATGGGGATCGGCCGTCTCTGGCCGCCGCTTGGACCATCCCCCGTGTCGGCATGGGGATCGGCCGCCGCAGGGCCCAGCCCCGGCCGTTGTCAGCGCCATCGCCGCACGGACCCGGCCCGGCGCGACCGGGTGGGGGGGGGCAATCAAAAGGCCGTCACGAAGGGGATGAACGAGGTATCGCTGTCTTCCCACAGCCGGCGCAGGGCCGGGCCTTCGCCGGGGAAAGTGTCATCGAGCAGGGTGCAGGCCCAGATCCGGTCGGCCCGGAAACAGCGGAAGCCCCGGCGCAGCTCGCACCAGGCGGCCAGCACGGCGCAATCCTGGTAATAGAGCAGGGCCACCGGGCGCAGGATGCGCGTGGTCTCGGCGTCTTTCTCGTCGCGATAGGTGATCTCGATCTTGCGCTCGTCGCGGATTGCTCCGCGCAGCAGGGCCTTGGACACGCAGCCCTTGTCCGGGTCGTCCAGCGGCGCGCCCGGGGCGGCAACCTTGAGCCAGTCGACGGGGTCCTGCAGGGCGTCGATCTTCTTGCCGATCCGCCCGGCCGCCGCGACCAACGCGCTGTCACCCGTGCGCGACAGCAGGGCCAGGCCGACGCGCAGGGCCTCCAGCTCTTCCTGGTCGAAGTTGAGCGGCGGCAGGTCGTAGCCCCGGCGCATGACATAGCCCAGCCCGGCCTCGCCATCGATCGGCGTGCGCATGGCCTGCAGGGCGGCGATGTCGCGATAGACCGTGCGGGCCGAGACCCCCAGCCGCTCGGCCAGCTCGTCGGCCGTGACCGGCCGCCGCGCCGCCCGCAGGATCTGGATCAGTTCGAACAGCCGGGTGGATTTGCGCATGATCTCTCCGTGGGGCCCTGGGCGGCGCATCGTCGGAGCAGGCCGGGCGGGGCCCCGTTCCGGCCCTCCGCCCGCCGCACCGCTGACGACTGCTGACACCTTAGCATGGCCTACTGACAACGGGGTGTCAGGAGGGACGTGGTCCTATCGGGCCATGCCGCAAAGGAACCCCGCCATGACCTATTACGAACACCATGTCCTGATGACCCTGCGCCTGGGCCGCTGGGCCGAGACCGGCGGCCGCCCCCCGGATCATGTGGCCCGGAAGATCGGCCCGACACATGGCCCGACACATGGCTCACCCCATGGCCCGACCGACGACCTGCGCTTTCGCCGGCCGGTCAGGCCGCCCCGCCTGCGGCCTCTGCAATCGCAGCGCCGCCGGAAGGGCCTGTTGCAGCGTCTTCCCTGGCCGTTTCGTAGGCCAGCATCGCCCGCTTGACCGGCAGGCCCCAGTGATAGCCGCCAAGGCCCCCGGACTTGCGCAGGGCCCGGTGGCAGGGGATCAGCCAGCTGATCGGGTTGCGCCCCACGGCCGTGCCCACGGCCCGCACGGCCCGGGGCCGGCCGATCGACCGGGCGATCTCGGAATAGGTCGTGACATGGCCCGAAGGGATCGAGAGCAGGGCCTCCCAGACCTTGATCTGGAACGGCGCCCCGATGAGGTAGAGCGGCGCCTCGGTCAGCTCGCCGCTGGCCCCGAAGGCCGCCAGGGCCCAGGGCCGCAGGCGCATGACATCCTCGACATACCGCGCCCGCGGCCAGCGCCCGGTCAGGTCGGCCATGGCCCCTTCGGCATCGGTCTCGCCTTCGAAGCCGATGCCGCAGATGCCCTTGTCGGTGCCCATGACCAGGGCCGGGCCGAAGGGGCTGTCGAACCAGCCCCAGTAGATCGTCAGCCCCTCACCGCCCCGGGCGAAATCGCCGGGGCTCATGGCTTCCCAGCGCAGGAACAGGTCGTAGAGCCGCCCGCCGCCCGACAGGCCAACGGCATGGCTGGTGTCCAGCGTGGTGAACCGTTCGGCCAGAAGGGCCTTGGCATGGCCCAGCGCCAGGTATTGCTGGAACCGCTTGGGCGACACCCCGGCCCAGGCCGAGAACAGCCGCTGGAAATGGGCCGGGCTCATGTTCATCTCGGCGGCCAGCCGGTCCAGCGTCAGGCCCGGGCCGGCCTCGTCGATCAGCTCGATCGCCCGGCGCATGACGTTGAAATGATACCCGCCGTCGTCCTTGGCCTGCATGTTCATCGTGGAATGCTCCGTCTGTGCTGGCCCGATCCTATCGCCCCCGCCCCCGTGCGGCGACCCGAAGTCTGCGCAACCGCCCTGCGCCCCCGGCGCAGGGCCGGGCCCAAGGGCCGGCGTGGTCCGGCGCAGCCGGGGCGCCCCGGCCCGCGGGAGCACCTGCCGGTCCGGTCCTTACGCCCGTCCGCGCGCCGCCCGGCCACCTTCCGCGACGCCCGCAGCCCGCACAACCCCGCACGGCCCGGCGAAAACCGCCTTTGCCGTTGCAGCATCGCCGGTCCTGCGGCATCAAGGCCCGGATGGCCAGCCAACTCGATTACCACACGATCCACCAGATCTTCACCCGGTTCCAGGACGCCGATCCCGAACCCAAGGGCGAATTGAACCACGTCAACGCCTACACGCTTGTCGTGGCCGTCGCCCTGTCGGCCCAGGCCACCGACGCCGGGGTCAACCGCGCCACGGCCGAGCTGTTCCAGATCGCCGACACCCCGCAAAAGATGCTCGACCTCGGCGAGGACCGCCTCATCGGGCACATCAAGACCATCGGCCTCTACCGCAACAAGGCCCGGAACGTGATGAAACTGTCGCGCATCCTGGTCGACGATTACGGCGGCGAGGTGCCCTCGTCGCGGGCCGCCCTGCAATCGCTGCCCGGCGTCGGGCGCAAGACGGCCAATGTCGTGCTCAACATGTGGTGGCGCTACCCGGCCCAGGCCGTCGACACCCATATCTTCCGCGTCGGCAACCGCACAGGCATCGCGCCCGGCAAGAATGTCGACATCGTCGAGCGGGCCATCGAAGACAACATCCCCGCGCCGTTCCAGCTGCATGCCCATCACTGGCTCATCCTGCACGGCCGCTACCATTGCAAGGCCCGCAAGCCGGCCTGCCCCACCTGCATCATCCGCGATCTCTGCCCCTACGAGGAGAAGACCCAATGACCACCTATGACCTGGTCGGCATCGGCAATGCCGTCGTCGACGTGATCACCCAGTCCGACGACAGCTTCCTCGACCACATGGGCATCGAGAAGGGCATCATGCAGCTGGTCGAACGCGACCGGGCCGAAGTGCTCTATGCCGCCATGTCCGACCGGGTCCAGACCCCGGGCGGCGCCGTAGCCAACACCATCGCCGGGGCCGGGGCGCTTGGCCTCGACGCGGCCTTCATCGGCCGGGTGCGCGACGATGCCCTCGGCCTCTTCTATGCCAAGGCCATGGAAGACGACGGCGTGGGCTTCGTGAACCCGCCGGTCACCGGGGGCGAGCTGCCGTCTTCGCGCTCGATGATCTTCGTCTCGCCCGACGGTGAACGCTCGATGAACACCTATCTCGGCATCTCGTCGGAACTGGGCACCGACGATGTCTCGCCCGACGTCGCGGGCAAGGCCCGGCTGATGTTCCTCGAAGGCTACCTGTTCGACAAGGACAAGGGCAAGGACGCCTTCCTCAAGGCCGCGCGCACCTGCCGCCAGGGCGGCGGCAAGACCGGCATCGCCATTTCCGATCCCTTCTGCGTCGAACGCCACCGCGCCGATTTCCTGAAGCTGATCGAAAACGAGATGGATTACGTCATCGGCAACGAGGCCGAGATCCGCTCGCTGTTCCAGAACGATGATCTCGATGCCGACCTGGCCGCCGTCGCCGCGATCTGCCCGCTGGTCGTCTGCACCCGTTCGGGCGATGGCGTGACGGTCATGTCGCCCGAAGGCCGGCTGGATGTCGGCGTGGAAAAGATCACCCCCGTCGATGCCACCGGCGCCGGTGACCAGTTCGCGGCCGGCTTCCTTTTCGGCCTGTCGCGGGGCTATGCCATGGACCGCTGCGTGAAGATCGGCAATGCCTGCGCCCGCGAGGTCATCACCCATATCGGCCCGCGCCCCCAGGCCGACATGCGCGCCGAGCTCACCGCCGCGGGCCTCATCGACTGATGCTGGCCGACGGCTATCACGACGTGCCGCCGGGCAAGCTGGCGGCCGTCGTCACCGAACTCGACATGCGGGCCCCGGCCCCGCTGCGCGGCCATCCCGCGCCCGCCGGCATCACCCTGCGCCACGTGCCGGCGCCGGGCCGCGACTGGTACCGCGCGCTCTTTACCCATGTCGGGGCCGACTGGCTGTGGTTCTCGCGCCTGCGCCTGGGCGACGGCGATCTCGATGCCATCCTGGCCGACCCGCTGGTCGAGATCCGCGCCGTCGAACGGGACGGCCAGCCGCTGGGCCTGCTCGAACTGGATTTCCGCCAGGACGGCGCATGCGAACTGGCCTATTTCGGCCTTGGCCCGGCGCTGGTCGGCTCGGGCACCGGGGCCTGGATGATGGACCAGGCCATCACCCGCGCCTGGTCTCATCCCGACCGGCCGATCGACCGGTTCCACGTCCATACCTGCACGCTGGATCACCCGGCGGCCCTGGGCTTCTACATGCGCTCGGGCTTCACCCCGGGTCGGCGCATGGTCGAAATCGCCGACGATCCGCGCCTGTCGGGCACCCTGCCCCGCGACTGCGCGCCGGGCGTGCCGATCCTCGCCTGATCCGGCCCCGCCTGGTCGGCGGGTCGTTCACCCCGCGCACCGCCCCGGCCGGCCATCCGGCCGGGCCATGCCGCACCATACCGCCCCACGTCGTGACGGCCCCATTGCGTCGTACCGGCGCAGGCCGCAACATGCCGCCCAGCCCCGGCCATGTGCCGCACCGCCCCAACCTTGGCACCGGCCGCCCGCATTGCTGCCGCGCCCGGATCGCCCGCCTACCCGTCCAGAAAGACCGGCCGCGGCGCCCCGCTCTCGTCCAGCGCGACAAAGACGAAATCCGCCTCGGTCACCGGCTCCGACTTGTCCGAATAGCGCGGCCGGCGCCAGGCATCGACATGGATGCGCATCGAACTGCGCCCCACCTTGCGCAGCGTGGCATAGAGCGTCACCTCGTCGCCCACCTTCACCGGCCGCAGGAACTGCATCCCCTCGACGGAAATCGTCGCCGCCCGGCCCTGGCAGACCCGCCCGGCCATGTTGCCCGCCGCCAGGTCCATCTGCGACATCAGCCAGCCGCCGAATATGTCCCCCGCCGGATTGGTATCGGCCGGCATCGCAATCGTGCGGATCACCAGAACACCCTCGTCCTGCTGCCGCCCGTGCGAGCCCCTCTGCCGCCCGCGTGTCAGCGCGCTCACGTCTTCGCTCATCGCCTCACTCCTGGCTCCGCGTGCCCCGCACGCCTGCGCTCGGTGCCGCGCGCCGCCCCGAACCGGGCGCCCCGCTGCTGCTTCTTTCTCTTCACAAATATCCGGCCGACCGCCGGCCTACCCGCGTGCCTTCAGGTAAGGGCCGAACGCCTCGACCACCTGCGCATAGACCGCCCGCTTGAACGGCACGATATTGGCCACCAGCTCGTCCGCCGGCAGCCAGCGCCACTCGGAGAACTCGGGATGCTCCGTCGCGATGTTCACCTGGCCGTCCTCGCCCAGGAAGCGGAAGAGGAACCAGGTCTGCTCCTGGCCGCGATAGCGCCCCTTCCAGATCCGCGGCACCAGGTCGTGGGGCAGGTCATAGGCCACCGGCTCTTCGGTCCGCGCCACCTCCTCGACCAGCTCGGCCGTCACCCCGGTCTCTTCCCACAGCTCCCGCAGCGCCGCCGCCCCCGGCGCCTCGCCCTTGTCGACCCCGCCCTGCGGCATCTGCCAGGCCGGCGCCTCGTTGTCGATCCGCTGGCCGACAAAGACATCGCCCCGTGCATTCATCAGCATCACGCCCACGCAGGGCCGATAGGGCAGCTTGGCAATCTCTTCAGGGGTCATGGCCCGGCTCTCCTTGCAAGTGTCCCCCCTCATTTACCCGGCTCACCGCCCACGGCAAGCCGCTCGTCGTCCCTTGCCCTTCCCTGCCTTGCCCCGGCGCCGTTCTGCCGTCCTTCTGCCGCCCCGCCACCCGGCCCCCGGCCGCGTTCCCCCATCCTTCGCCCGTCCGCCGCCCTGCCCCGATCGCCGCACTGCCCCTCGGCCATCCCGTTCCCCAACTCTGCCGCAACGTCGCCCCCGCCAGCCGCCCACCCCCACCCGCCAATGACGCCGCGTTGAACGTGACAGCGCCCCGCCCGCGGGCAATGGTCACCCCGATCTGTACCGGGAGGGGACGATGACCGATCTTTATCCGCACCTTTTGCAACCGCTCGACCTGGGCTTCACCACGCTGAAAAACCGCGTGCTGATGGGCTCGATGCATACCGGGCTGGAGGAAACGAAGGACTGGAACCGCGTCGCCGAATTCTACGCCGAACGCGCCCGCGGCGGGGTCGGGCTGATGGTCACCGGCGGCATCGGCCCCAATCTCGAAGGCTCGGTCCTGCCCGGCGCGGCGATGATGACCAGTGACACGGATGTCGCCAACCACCGCATCGTCACCGACCGCGTGCATGACGCCGGCGGCAAGATCGCCATGCAGATCCTGCACGCCGGGCGCTATTCCTACGGCCCGAAATGCGTGGCCCCCTCGCCGGTGAAATCCCCCATCTCGCCCTTCCCGCCCAACGAGCTGGACGAGGATGGCATCGAGAAACAGATCTCCGACATCGTCAACGCCGCGGCCCTGGCCCGCCAGGCCGGCTATGACGGGGTCGAGATCATGGGCTCCGAAGGCTATTTCATCAACCAGTTCCTTGTCACCCATACCAACAAGCGCACCGACCGCTGGGGCGGGTCCTATGACAACCGCATGCGCCTGGCCATCGAGGTCGTGCGCCGCACCCGGGCGGCGGTCGGCCCCGATTTCATCATCATCTTCCGCCTGTCGATGATCGACCTGGTGCCCGACGGCTCGACCCATGACGAGGTCGTCCAGCTGGCCCGGGCGGTCGAGGCCGCCGGCGCCACGATCCTCAACACCGGCATCGGCTGGCACGAGGCGCGCATCCCCACCATCGCCACCTCGGTGCCCCGCGCGGCCTTTGCCTGGGTGACCAAGAAGCTGATGGGCAAGGTCTCGATCCCGGTCATCACCTCCAACAGGATCAACACGCCCGGTGTCGCCGAAGAGATCCTGGCCGATGGCGCCGCCGACATGGTCTCGCTGGCCCGGCCGATGCTGGCCGATCCGCATTTCGTCGCCAAGGCCGCGGCCGGCAAGGCCGCACAGATCGCGCCCTGCATCGCCTGCAACCAGGCCTGCCTGGATCACACCTTCTCGGGCCGGCTGACCTCCTGCCTGGTCAATCCCCGGGCCTGCGCCGAGACCGAACTGGTCATCACCCCGGCCGCAACGCCCAGGCGCATCGCTGTTGTCGGCGCCGGCCCGGCCGGCCTGTCGGCCGCGCTGACGGCCTGCGAGCGCGGCCATGCCGTGACGCTCTTCGATGCGTCCGACCGGGTCGGCGGCCAGCTGAACCTGGCCCGCCAGGTGCCCGGCAAGGAGGAATTCCACGGGCTGGTCGACTGGTATGCGGCCATGGTTGCCGATGCCGACATCGACCTGCGCCTGAACACCCGGGCCACGCCCGAGCTGCTGGCCGGCTTCGACGAGATCGTCATCGCCACGGGCGTCACCCCGCGCGACCCGGAGATCCCCGGCCAGGACGGGGCGAATGTCTGTTCCTACATCGACCTGCTGACCGGCAAGGTCACGGCCGGCCCCCGGGTGGCGGTGATCGGCGCCGGGGGGATCGGCTTCGACGTGGCGGAATACCTGGTCCAGGACGGCCACAGCCCGGCCGAGGACCTGCCGGCCTGGATGCGCGAATGGGGCGTGTCCGACCCCGCGACGGATCGCGGCGGCCTAGCCCCCGGCGGCCCCCGCCCCGACGCCCCCGCCCGCCAGGTCACGCTGCTGCAGCGCAAGGCCGAGAAACACGGCAAGCGGCTGGGCAAGACCACCGGCTGGATCCATCGCGCGGCGCTCAAGATGAAGGACGTGCGTTTCCTGGGCGGGGTGAACTACGAATCCATCGATGCCCGCGGGTTGCATGTCAGCTTCGGCGAGACCCGCGACAAGCCCACCCTGGTCGAGGCCGACACGATCGTCCTCTGCGCCGGCCAGCTGCCCGAGCGCAGCCTGGCCGACACCCTGGCCGCCCAGGGCCTGGCGCCCCATGTCATCGGAGGCGCCGACGTGGCCGCCGAGCTCGACGCCAAGCGCGCCATCGACCAGGGCACCCGCCTGGCCGCCTTGCTCTGAGGTGCTGCTTCTTTCTCTTTGAAAATATCCGGCGACCGGCCCGCCAGGGGGCGGCCGGTCATTCGGGGGCGCTGCCCCCGTCCTCCGTTGGAGGACTCCCCCGGGAATATTTGAGAAGAGAAAGAAGCAGCAGGTCAGGCCCGGTGGAGATGTCGGCTGTCTTCGGGGGCCTCGGCGCGATCATCGAGACCATAGTCGCGCAGGACATGGGCGACGCGCAGGCGGTACCCGGCAAAGAGCCCGGCGCGGCCGCTGGACTGGGCCCGGCGGTGGGCGGTGAGCTGGCGCCATTGCGCGACCGCGGCCTCGTCGCGGAAAAAGGACAGCGACAGCAGCTTGTCCGGGTCGGTCAGGCTCTGGAACCGTTCGACCGACAGGAACCCGTCGATCTCGTGGACCAGCGGGCGCATCTCGGCGGCGATGTCCAGGTACTGGTCCTTGCGGCCCTCGGCCGGGATGACTTCGAAGATGATGGCGATCATGGCTGCTCCTCCTGCGGGGACGAGGCCAGGGTCAGCCAGGTCCGGTCTTCGGACAGGATAAACCGTTCCCGCTGGGCAAAGGCATAGTTTTCCCGCCCCAGCGGATCGGCGGCCAGCCGGGCGCGGTAGGTCTCGTAGGCGGCCAGGCTGTCGATCGTGTAGATGCCGTAGGCCAGGGTCGAAGACCCTTCGTGGGGTGCGTAATAGCCGATCAGCCCGGCGCCGTTGCGCGGGATGCAGCGGCCCCAGGTCCGGGCATACTGGCGGAACTGGTCCTGTTTGGTGGGATCGATGCGGTAGCGGATGATGCAGGTCAGCATGTCGGCCTCTCGGGTTGGATGGCCCGGTGATAGCCCGTGGACCCAAGGCCATGCTTCGATTAGTATCGAAGCATGGAGGACAGGAGGCGGCGGACACCATGAAGGACGGACCGGACATTTCGCGGCTGGCCGCGCTGATCGGCGACCCGGCGCGGGGCAACATGCTGAGCGCGCTGATGGCCGGCCATGCCCTGACGGCAACCGAGCTGGCCGCCGAGGCCGGGGTATCGCCCCAGACCGCGTCGTCGCACCTGAAGAAACTGACCGAAGGCGGGCTGGTCGGCCTGCGGGCCCAGGGCCGCCACCGGTACTACGCGCTGGCCAGCGACGAGGTCGCCCGCACGCTGGAAGCCCTGATGGGCCTGGCCGCCAGCCAGGGCCGGGCGCTGCGCAGCCGGCCGGGCCCGCGCGATCCGGCGCTGCGCGAGGCCCGGGTCTGTTACAACCACCTGGCCGGGGCACGCGGGGTGCAGATGTTCTCCGCGATGCGGGCGATGGGCCATTTCGTCGTCGGCCCGGACACGATCGATCTCAGCGCCGCCGGGGCGACCTTTCTGCAGAACCTCGGGCTGGATCCGGCCGGCCTGCCCCCCGGCCGCGCACCGCTGTGCCGGGAATGTCTGGACTGGTCGATGCGCCAGTCGCACCTGGCCGGCCGGCTAGGCCGGGCCATGCTGGGCCATTTCGAAACGCGCAACTGGCTCTACCGGGTCGAGGGCAGCCGGGCCGTCGTCCTGACACCCGAAGGCCAACGCCAGTTCGACCGGCTCTTTGCCCGCCAGCCGGCCACGGGCTGACCGGCCGGCAGTTTCCCGCCCCTGCACGATCCGGCCAATACCGCGATATTATCCAAAGCCTGCCCGGATCTTGCCCCTTTTGTCGCGCATAAGCGTCATGAAACGTATGACGAGGATGACGGGATGGATCGACTGACCGAGATGGAAGCCTTTGCCACCGTCGTGGACCAGGGTGGGTTCACCGACGCGGCCAAGAAGATGGGCATTTCCAAATCCGCCGTGTCCAAGCATGTCTCGTCGCTGGAGGCGCGGCTGGGCGCACGGCTGCTCAACCGCACCACCCGCCGGGTCAGCCCGACGGAAATCGGCCTGGCCTATTACGACCGGGCGCGCCGGGTGCTGAACGATGCGGGCGAGGCCGATGCGCTGGTCACCTCGATGCAATCGGCGCCGTCGGGCCTGTTGCGGATCTCGGTGGCCACCGATTTCGGAGTCAATCACCTGTCGCCCGTCCTGAGCGATTTCCTCAACGATTTCCCTGACATAACCGTCAACATGGTGCTCAATAACCGCTATGTCGAGCTGATCTCGGAAGGGTTCGACATGGCCATCCGCATCGGCGAACTGGAAGACAGCTCGCTGCGGGCGCGCAAGCTGACCGAGACGACGAAGCGCATGATCGCCGCGCCGTCCTATTTCCAGAAACACGGCCGGCCGCAGAAGATCGACGAGCTGAATGAACACAAGCTGCTGCATTACTCGAATCAATCCTCGGGCAATGTCTGGAAGCTGACCGCGCCGTCGGGCGAGAAGCGCCAGGTGCGCACCGCCGGCTGGCTGTCGGTCAATGACGGCCAATCGCTGCTGAATGCGGCAATTTCGGGGCTGGGGATCGCCTACCTGCCCAGCTATCTCTATGCCGACGCGATGAAGAAGGGCCTTGTCGAGGACGCTCTGCCGTCGCTGCCGGTCGAGACCCAGGGCATCTATGCCGTCTATCCGCCGGGCCGGTTCACCCAGCCCAAGGTCCGCGCCTTCATCGATTTCCTGGTCCATGTCTTTGCCGAAAAGGGCCCGACCGACTGGTAGGCCCACCCAGTTTTGCCTGTTGCTTTGCCCGAGCAACCCACCTGGCCCCGCCGTTCGACGGCGGGGCTTTTTTACTTGCGTGACAGGGCGCACCGGGATGGGCCATCGGGCACGGGACGCGGCATATGCGGGGGCGATACAGCATGGGACACAGGTGGCCGGGTTTCGCCGGGCGCGCGTTCCACCGGGGGCCCGGCGGCTTGCCTTGGCGGCGGTCCGGGCCTACTTCACAAAGACGTGGGCGGCGCGACATCCGGGCAGGCCGCACAGGAAAGGCGCGCAGGTGAGATATATTTTCAGCCGCTTGGTGAAGCTTGTCGGGGTGCTGGTAAAGCTCTTCTGCATGGTCCACCTCAAGCTTTGGCCCCGGGCCCGCTACACGATCCCGGCCTATGCCCCGGCGCTGGTCCGCCGGACCGGCGCGCGCCGGGTGCCACGCCGGGTCTACCAGACCAATTACGCCCGCGAGGTCTCGCTGGCCGTTTACCTGACCTGGCGGTTCAACCGGCTGATGGCCTGGGACCACGATTTTCACTACATGGATGATGCGGCGGCCCATGAGTGGGTGAACGCCCAGTTCCCCGGCGAGATCGCCGAGACCTACAACCGCCTGCAGATCGGCGCGGCCAAGGCCGATTACTGGCGCGTGCTGATCCTGATGAAGGACGGCGGGGTCTACCTGGATGCCGATGCCAATTTCGTCTGGCCGCCGTCGAAGTCGATCCGCGACGACGAGGACGAGCTGTTCCTGCGGATGCGCGACGGCGAGATCACCAATTACTTCCTGGCCTCGGCGCCGGGCAACCGGTTCATGACCGGCATCGAGGCCGAGATCCGGCGCAACATCGCCGCCGGGACCGAGACCAACATCTACCTGCTGACCGGCCCGACGGCGATGCTGCCGGCGCTGGCCGGGGGCGGGTTCACGCTGAAGAGCTACCGGACAATCTGTCACCAGGGCCAGTTCATGAACGAACGGCTGCAATATCCCGACCGGGGCCACAAGAAATGGTGGCGGGAACAGGAAGAGCGGTCGATCCTGCGCTGAGCGGGGCCGGGCGGGTCAGTCCCGTCGGGCGGTTGTCGGGCGTTGTGACGGGCTTCGATCTTGCGTTGGACGGTGGTGTGGCCGTCAAGCGGCGTTGCCTGGCAAGGCCCTGTCGGCCGGTTGTTCGGCTGCGGGCGGGGCGTTGCGGCAAGGGCCCGGTGTCGATCCCGCGTAGCGCGGCTCAGTCGTCCGCGTCACCATCGGCCGGCTGTTCGGCCGTGGCGGGATGTTGCGGCAGCAGCACGGCTTCGATCCGGCGGTTGACCGACTGGCCGGTGGCATCCAGCGGCGAGGCACGCGGGGCGAAAGGCCCGAGCCACAGCGCCTCGACCCGGGCCGGATCGACGCCGTGATCGGCGATCAGCCGGGCGCGCACGGAGCGGGCCTCGGCCAGGCCTTCGGCCCGGGTGGCATCGCCGTCGGCGGGCTCGGCCGAATGGGCGACAATGGCCAGCCGGGTATCGGGGCGCTCATCGAGGAAAGCGGCCAGCACGTCGAACACGGGGATCGGCCCCGGTTCGAGCGTGGCGCCTTCGCCAAAGGGGATGTCTTCGAGCACGAGCCGGCCGGTTTCGACCAGGGCGCGGGCAAGATCGCCGGGCACGCCGGGGGTGGCCCGGGCGATTTCGGTCAGTTGCAGCCAGACGGCATTGCGCCCGCGGCTGACCAGCAGGGTGACGCCGTTGCCATCGCCATCCATGGCCGAGACATAGCGGAAATCGGCCAGGTCGACGAACATGTCCGGGGCGGGCACGACATCGATGGCAAAGCGGAAGTCGAAGCCACCGCAGGCCCGGGCCTCGCAGGTGAAGACCGGGGCATAGCCCGCCGCGCGCATCTGTTCGACCAGCGGTTCGGTGACCTGGCGGGTGGTCAGGCCTTCTTCGATCCGCCAGGTGCGGCGCACGACCTGGCCGGTGATGGTCAGGCTGTCCATGCCATCGCGCGACCAGGGCCCGGCGGGCAGGTCATAGGCCGTGTCCGACAGCCGCTGCGAAATCTCGCGGGCGGCGGCGGGCAGGTCGGGCTGGAAGGCCAGGGCCGGCTGGGCGACGGCCATTGAGAGCAGCAGGAGTGCCGTGCGGGCCGGTCCAAGGGGCCAGGTGCGCGCCAGCGTCGGACCCAAGGTCGGCGCCAGGGCGCGGCCCGGCGTGGGCGCCCGGTCTGGGGTCACGGCTGCGGACCATGTGGGCGCCAGCGCGGCGGGCGACACCGGGGGCAATCTGGTCGCCAATGTGCGGACCAGGACGGTCGCCATGCGGGCAAGGCGGGGGTCAAGGCGGAGGTCGATCATGGGCCGGAGGCGTCCGGGCGGCGCCGGTAGTGGTATTCGGTGACCGAGGCCATGCCCAGGGCGGCGTAAAGCCCGTTGGCCGGGCCGTTGGCCAGCGTGCAGAGCACGGCCAGGCAATCGGCGCCATTGTCGCGGGCCCAGGCCGCCGCGCCGCGCATCATCCAGCCGGCCATGCCCTTGCGGCGCTGTTCGGGGCGCACTTCGAGGGCATGCAGCATGGCCACGCCGTCATGGATGGCGACAAAGGCCACGGCGGCGGGCTTGTCCTGCCAGCGGCCCAGCAGGGCCGTGCGCGGGCCGGCGGTGCGGGCCATGACGGCCAGCCGGCCGGGGCCGATGCCACCGGCGGCCCAGATCTCGCGCTGGATGGCCAGGGGTTCCCAGAGGTCGAAGACGGTGACCCGGGGGATGTCGCGGTCGCACAATTGGGCCGGCGGGCAGGCCCAGGCGCGGACCGGGTCGTGAACGAGATAGCCGCGGCGGTCGAGGGCGGCGTCGAGCAGCGTCTCGCCGGGGCGGATCATGAAGAGCGGGTGCTGGCCCATGTCCAGCATCCCGGCCTCGGCCCGGGCGATGGCCGCATCCATGTCCTCGGGCGACAGGCCATCCCCCCCGGCGGCCGGCTTGTCCGCCGTCACCGGCGGCCGCGCAAGCGTCGTGGCCGAGACGCGCTGGCCGCCGCCCTGGCCCTGGCGGAAGGTCCAGCCGCCCTGGTCGAAGATCCGGGCCGGCGGCCAGGTGCCATCGATGGCCGCCAGGATCCGGTCGGGCGTCACGTGCCGAGATCCCGGGCCAGCCGGGTCATGGCCGCGTTGATCCGGGCGCCGTCGCGGCCGCGCACGACAATGTTGGCGCCAAAGGCCCCGTCCTTCTGGAACGGGTAGCAGCCGATCGACAGCTCGGGAAAATCGTCGGCCAGGTCCGACAGCGGCCCGGCGATCTCGCCTTCGGGGCGGTGCACGGTCAGGGTCTGGCTGAGCATCGGGGCGCCACCGGTCAGGCCGGGCAGGACGCTGGCGACCATGGCTTCGAAGACCGCCGGCACGCCGGCCATGACATGGACATTGCCCAGGGTGAACCCGGGAGCGACCGACACCGGGTTGTCGATCAGCGTGGCGCCGTCGGGGATTCGGGCCATGCGCAAACGGGCGCTGTTCAGCTCGACCCCGCGGCTTTCGTAATGGGCGGCCAGCAGGGCGCGGGCATCCTCGCGCACGTCGATGGCCGCGTCGAAGGCCGCGGCGATGCAATCGGCGGTGATGTCGTCATGGGTCGGGCCGATGCCCCCCGAGGTGAAGACATGGGTATGGGCCTGCGACAGGGTGCGCGCGGCGTCGATGATGGCCTCGGCATTGTCGGAGACGATGCGCACCTCGCGCAGGTCGATGCCATGGCGGGTCAGTTCGCCGGCCAGGTGGTACATGTTGGCATCGCGGGTGCGCCCCGACAGGATTTCGTCCCCGATCACGAGCATTGCGGCGGTGGGATTGGCCATTGGGGTCTCCTTGCAGCGGGTCGGGACGAGGTATAGGGCTAGCGCAATGCGCTTTCCATCCCCCCTCGTTCACGCTCGGCTGATCCGCCGGTACAAACGGTTTCTCGCCGATTGCCGGCTGGAGGACGGGCGCGAGGTGACGGCCCATTGTGCCAACCCCGGGTCGATGATGGGGCTGGCCGAGCCGGGCATGAAGATCTGGCTGGAGCCGAACGACGATCCCAGGAAGAAGCTGAAATGGGGCTGGCGGCTGGTCGATCACGAAAACGGCCATTTCACCGGGGTCGATACCTCGGTGCCCAACCGGGCGCTGCGCGCGGCGCTGGAGGCCGGCCAGGTGCCGGGGCTGACGGGCTATGACCGGGTGCGCCCCGAGGTGAAATACGGGGCAGCCAGCCGGATCGATTTCCTGTTGCAGGGCGACGGGCGGGCCGATGCCTATGTCGAGGTCAAGTCGGTGACCCTGTCGCGGGCGCCCGGCCGGGCCGAGTTTCCCGACAGCGTGACGGCCCGGGGCACCAAGCACCTGGCCGAGCTGTCCGAGATGGCCGCCCAGGGGCACCGGGCGGTGATGCTGTTCCTGGTCCAGCGCACCGATACGGCCTGTTTCGCCCCGGCGGCGGATATCGATCCGACCTATGCCGCGGCGCTGACCCGGGCCGAGGCGGCCGGGGTCGAGGTCATGGTCATGGGCACGCGGATCACGCCCGAGGCGATCACCCTGGGTGCGCCCGTGCCGCGCTGCGGCGGGGATGGATGCATCTGCGGCGGAGGAATGCTAGGATGACCGGGCCGGCCCGGCCGGCCGCGCCACCCGGCATGGGCGAGTGCCCGCGGGCCATGCGTGATCACGATTGCGGGCCCGGGGCCACACAAATGCCGCACCCTCTGGCATCATCGGCCACAAGGCCTTAATATCAGTGACGGAACAGGAGAAGACGTCTTGGACAACACGCGCGGCAGACTGACGAAGGATGGCATCCGGATCTATGATCCGTCCGATTTCGCGGGCATGCATGCTGCCGGGGCGGTCGCGGCCCGGATCCTCGACGAGATCGCGCCGCTGGTCTTTCCGGGCCAGACGACCGAAGCGATCGACACGCGGATCACGGAAATGGTCGAAGAGGCCGGGGCCAAATCGGCGACGATCGGCTACAAGGGCTATCAGCACGCCAGCTGCATTTCGGTCAACCACGTGGTCTGCCACGGGATTCCGGGGCCCAAGACGCTGAAGGACGGCGATATCCTGAACATCGACGTGACGGTGATCGTCGATGGCTGGTATGGCGATACCAGCCGGATGTACGTGGCGGGCAAACTGCCGCGCAAGGCCGAGCGGCTGATCCAGGTCACCCATGACTCGCTGTTCAAGGGCATCGAGATGGTCCGGCCGGGCAACACCTTCGGCGACATCGGCCATGCGATCCAGACCTATGTCGAAGGCAACCGCATGTCGGTCGTGCGCGATTTCTGCGGCCACGGGTTGGGCCGGGTGTTCCATGCCCCGCCGAACGTTCTGCATTACGGGCGGCCGGGCACCGGCGCGGTGCTGGAAGAGGGCATGTTCTTCACCATCGAGCCGATGGTGAACCTGGGCCGGCCCGAAACCAAGACCCTGGCCGATGACTGGACGGCCGTGACCCGCGACAAGTCGCTGTCGGCCCAGTTCGAACATTCCGTGGGCGTGACCGCCGACGGGGTAGAGATCTTTACCCTTTCGCCCGGGGGCAAGTTCCACCCGACCTACGGCTAGGCCCGGCCACGGCGCGGGCGGCGGGGGCGGATGCCTCCGGCGGAGGGTATTTGACCCAAGAAGAAGACAGGACGCCGCGCCCTTGCCACAGGGGCGCGCGTGCCGTCCGCGCGGAGCGTCGGGCGTGGGCGGGCCTGCTGCTTCTTTCTCTTTGAAAATATCCCTGCCGGACGCCGGCCAAGGCGCGCGCCATTGGCCTAGAGGCCGATCCGCCCGGGCACCTCGTTCATGTGGCGGATCACCTCGGCGCCCAGGGTTTCCAGGTGGGCGCCGTCGCCCTGTGGCACCAGCGCCAGGCAGCGCATCCCCGCGGCACTGGCCGCCATCACGCCGTTGCGGCTGTCCTCGATCACCACCGCCCGGTCCGGGCTGACCCCGAAGGGCGCGGCGGCCTGCAGGAAGAGACCCGGGTCGGGCTTGGCCACGCCATGGGTATGGGCCGAGACCATGCTGGCCTCGAACCGCTCCCACAGGCCGTTCTGGCCCAGGGTGATGCGCATCTTCTCGGGCGGCCCGTTGGACGCCACGCAATAGGGAACTCCCCGCGCCTCCAGCAGGTCCAGCAGCTCGACCACCCCGGGCATCACCGCCACCCCTTCGGCCAGCCGGGCAAAGATCTCCTGGTAGATCGCGTCGACCCAGCCGTCGGGCAGGTCGGCGCCCATCTGGCGGGCGGTGGCAAAGACCCCGTGGATCGTGCCGCCGACGAACATCCGCTCGCTCTCTTCCAGCGTCACGTTCAGCCCGTAGCCCGCCAGGTTGGCCACCAGCACCTCGTTGGCCGTTGTCTCGCTGTTCACCAGCACGCCGTCGCAATCGAAGATCACCAGGTCAGTCATCGTTATCCCTTTCACCGGGCCACCTGAGCAGGGTGACATGTGTATCGCCATATCGCCGCGTGTCTTCGGGGGCAAACCCCGGCGGCGCGGCCATCGGCGCCGATTCCTCCCAGACGATCAGCGCGCCGGGCGCCAGCCGGCCGGCCCGGGCCAGGGCCGCCAGGGCCTTGTCACCCAGCCCCCGGCCATAGGGCGGGTCGAGGAAGACCAGATCCGCCGCGGCACCCGGCCCCGGTTTCAGCGCGTCGCGGGCGATGATCTCGACCTCGGCCGCGATATCCAGCAACGCGACATTCTCGCGGATCAGCGCCAGCGCCTTGCGCCCGCTTTCCACGAAGGTCACATGCGACGCCCCGCGCGACAGCGCCTCGAGCCCCAGCGCCCCGGTGCCGGCAAAGACGTCGAGCACCCGCGCGCCATCGATCGCATCGAGATGGGTGAGCATGGAAAACAGGCTTTCGCGCACGCGGTCGGTCGTCGGCCGCAGCTGGGCCGCCGGATCGCCCTTGCCCAGGGCGGCCAGCCGGCGGCCGCGGAACCGGCCCGACACTATGCGCATGACATCCCCGCCGCCATGGCCCGATCAGGCCCGCAGCAGCGGCTTGAGATCGGCCGTGGCATCACCGACCACCGCCGGATCGGCCGTCTTGCCGCCATCGATCAGGCGCTTGCCGACCATGTAGGCCCGGGGATCGTTCATCGCGTCGACGGCGATCAGCTGGCCGGCATGGTAATACCAGAATGACACGCTGTTGCCCTCGCCCCGGCGGGCGACAACCTGGTCGTAGCCCCGGTTCAGCCCGGCGATCTGCAGCTTGACGTCGTATTGGTCCGACCAGAACCAGGGCGTGGCCAGGTAGTCGACCCCGGCGCCCATCATGTTGCGCGCGACGATCTCGGCCTGGTCGATGGCATTGGGCACGCTTTCCAGCCGCAGCCGCTCGCCCTTGTAGGGGAAGGACGCGCAATCGCCCGCGGCCCAGACATGGGAATCCGAGGTCCGTCCCTGTTCATCGGTGCGGATGCCGTTGTCGATGGCCAGGCCGGCGGCCTCGGCCAGGGCGGTGTCGGGCAGGATTCCCACGCCCACGACCACCAGGTCGACGTCGATCCGGCTGCCATCGGTCAGCTCGGCGCCCGTCACGTGGCCATCGCCCAGCAGGCGGGTCAGGCCCACGCCCTCGCGGAGATCGACGCCATGGCCCCGGTGCAGGTCGCGGAAATAGGCGCTGGTCTCGGGCGCGGCCACCCGTTGCAGGATGCGTTCGGCCATCTCGACCAGCGTGACCTGCATGCCCCGCTTGGCCGCCACAGCCGCGGCTTCCAGCCCGATGTAGCCCCCGCCGACGATCAGCGCCCGGGCGCCTTCGCGCACCTCGTGGGCCATGGCATCGACATCGGCCAGCGAGCGCACGCCATAGACCCCGCCCAGCTCGCCTCCGATCGCCGCGGGCAGGCGCCGGGGCACCGAGCCGGTGGTCAGGGCCAGCTGGTCATAGCTCAGCACCTCGTCGCCCAGCGACACCGTGCGCGCCGCCGTGTCGATGGCCGTCACGCTCTGGCCCAGGCGCAGGGTAATGTCCTGGTCGGCATAGAAACTTTCGGGGCGTAGGAAGAGGCGTTCGACCTCCATCTCGCCCAGCAGATAGGCCTTGGACAGGGGCGGGCGCTGGTAGGGCGGAACCGGCTCGGCACCGATCAGGGTGATGGCCCCGTCATAGCCGTCCTTGCGCAGTTTTGCCACGAGCGACGCCCCGGCCTGCCCTCCGCCGATCACCACAATACCGCTCATGCCTGCTGCTCCCGATTTGCCATGGTCTCGTTGCGATCAGACCCTATAGTCCCGGTGAACCGAAACGCAATTCATCAAAGGAGCCGATCCATGGCCATTGCACCCGGAGACACCCTGCCCGAGGTCACGCTGACGCGTATGGGCGACGCGGGGCCCGAACCCGTGGAACTGAAAAGCCTGACCGCAGGCCGCAAGGTGGTGATCTTTGCCGTGCCCGGCGCCTTCACCCCGACCTGTTCGATGGCCCATGTGCCCAGCTTCATCCGCACCAAGGACGGGTTCGATGCCAAGGGCGTGGACGAGATCATCTGCGTGTCGGTCAACGATCCCTTCGTGATGAAGGCCTGGGGCGAGGCCACCGGCGCGACCGAGGCCGGGCTGACCCTGCTGGCCGATGCCGAAAGCGCCTTTACCACGGCGATCGGCATGAATTTCGACGCCCCGCCGGCCGGCCTGATCGCCCGGTCCAAGCGGTATGCGATGTATGCCGAGGACGGCGTGGTCAAGGTGCTGCAGCTCGAGGAAAGCCCGGGCACCTGCGAGATTTCCGGCGGCGAGTCCCTGCTGGAAACGATCTGACCCGCCGGCCGGGCATCGGCCGGACATGACAGCCGCGCCCGGGAAACCGGCGGCCGGTCCGCGACTTGCGCGCCGGTTGACCAGGAAATGACCCCGGGCGCGATACCGGCCGGCCCTGCACGCGAATGTGAAAGGCGGCCGGCCCTCGGCGCAGGACAGGGCGGCGGCATCGATGGTAACGGGGACGTGTGTTCCCACAGAGGTTTGTACCATGCCGCTTTATTCAGCGATGCGCCCGATCTGTTTCGCGGGCTTTGCCGGTTTCGCCCTCGCCGCCTGCGAGACCCAGCCTAACAGCACGACGGTCAGCGCCAGCGGCGCCACCGAGATCCGCATTCAGCCGGGGCTGAACTGCTATGACAACAAGTGCTTCAAGTACAATTCCAACGGCTCGATCTCGGTCAACGGCCGGCGCGACACCAGCCCGCCGGCCGGCGTGTCGCTGGCATCTGGCACGCTGACCCCGGCCGAATTCTCGGCCACGTTCGACAAGGGCATGAAGGCCCGGACCATCGGCGAATCCAACCGCTGAGACCGGGATTGGCCGGTGCCGGCTCCGCTGCGCCCGGGACCGGGCGGGCGGGCCGGCAAGGGCGCGCCGGCGCGTGGCCAGACGGACCGGGCGGCACGTGGCCCGACGGACCGGGCAGCACGTGGCCCGACACGCAGGCCGGGTGTCGTGCCGATCAGGCGGCCAGCTGTTCCATCCGGGTGGCCAGCCGCAGATCGCGCTGGCTAAGCCCGCCGATATCGTGGCTGGTCAGCACCACGCGCACGGTCTTGTAGACGTTTTCCCATTCCGGGTGATGGTTCATCTTTTCGGCCACGATGGCCACGCGGGTCATGAACCCGAAAGCCTCGACGAAATCGGCAAATTCGAAGGTCCGCGCGATGGCATCGCGGCCCTCGACCTCGCTCCATCCGGTTTCCTGCAGCAAGGCCAGGGCCTTGGCCCGGTCGGTCCCGGTCAGTTGGTCACTCATTCCTGTTCCTCCACATGGGTTTTGCGGAACGGGCCGTAGTCGGTCAGGATCTCGATTTCCTCGGCCACGGCCTCGCGCTCGGCCTCAAGGTAGCGCGCGATGGCCTTGGCGAAACCCGGGTCGCCCACCCAGTGCAGCGAATGGGTCTGGGTCGGCAGGTAGCCGCGCGCCAGCTTGTGTTCGCCCTGGGCCCCGGCCTCGACCCGTTTCAGCCCCCGGGCGATGGCATGGTCGATGGCCCGGTAGTAGCACAGTTCGAAATGCAGGCACGGGTGGTGTTCGATGCAGCCCCAGTAGCGGCCGAACAGCGTGTCGCGGCCGATGAAGTTCAGCGCCCCGGCGATGGGAAACCCGCTGTCGACGGCCAGGCCCAGCAGGATGTCGTCGCGCAGAGTCTCCTGGGCGATGTCGAAGAATTCGCGGGTCAGGTAGGGGCTGCCCCATTTGCGCGAGCCGGTGTCCTGGTAGAACCGCCAGAAGGCATCCCAATGGTCGGGTTTCAGCTCGTCGCCGGTCAGCATGACGATCTCGCCGCCGAAATCGTTGGCCTGGCGCCGTTCCTTGCGGATGTTCTTGCGCTTGCGCGACGACAGCGAGGCCAGGAAGGCCTCGAAATCGGCATAATCGTCGTTGAGCCAGTGGAACTGCTGGGTGGCCCGCGACATCAGGCCCATCTCCTCGCCCATGGCCGCCTCGTCGCCGGTGCAGAAGGTCACGTGGATCGACGACACGCCATTGTCCGAGGCCAGCTGCACCGCGCCCTGCACCAGGGCCGACTGGCCGATGCCGTCATAGCCCGGCCGGACCAGCAGGCGCCGGCCGGTGGCCGGGGTGAAGGGCACGGCGATCTGCAGCTTGGGGTAATACCGCCCGCCGGCGTTTTCATAGGCATGGGCCCAGTTGTGGTCGAAGATGTATTCGCCCTGGCTGTGGCTCTTGGCATAGAGCGGCGCACAGGCGATCATCTGGCCGTCCATGTAGGCCGTGAGGTATTGCGGCTGCCAGCCGGTGCCCGGCCCGACCGACCCGCTGCGCTCCAGCGCGTCGAGGAACCGGTGGGTGGTGAACGGATCGAGCGGCGGGCCGCCATCGGCCGCCTCGGGGCAGGCGCAGGCATCCCACTGCGCCGGGTCGATGGCCGACAAGGCGCCATGCACCTGAACTTCGATCTGCGCCTGATCCATGGGGCCTCCAGTCTTTACCTGAATGTGGCCTCGTGGCGCGGGGCTTCAACCCGGCAGGGCGGCGGCATAGCCCTCGAAGGTGATATTGTGAGCGACGCGCCGGGCGGCTGCCTCTTCGGCGGGCGAGCGGATGGTCCAGCAGAAGACGGCCAGCCCCGCGCCGCGCAGCTCGGCCACGCGGGGGCGGTCGAGATCGGTGTGGTGGTGGCTGATGAAACTGGCGCCGACCCGCTCGGCATCGGCAATGGCGCGCAGGCGGGCGCAGGTCGCGTCATCCAGCGGCCAGTCGGCGGGATCGAAGGCACAGGTGGTCAGGCCCCGGGGCACGTCGGGGGCCAGCCGGGCCATTTCGGCCACCTGGTCGGGGTTGAACGACATCACGGCCACCGGGCCGGTGTAACCGTCCAGCGCCGCGGCGGTGGCGGCTTCGAGCGGGCCGGTGCCCGAGGTGCGGCTCTGGTCCTTGAGTTCGATCAGCAGGGGCACTCGGCCGGCCACCTGGTCCAGCACCTGGCCCAGCGTGGGCACAAGGTCGTCCGGCGCCCCGCCGGCCAGCGGCAGGGCCGTGGCCGCCCGGGCAGTCAGCGCAGAGACCGGGCCCTGTTCAGCGGTCAGCCGGTCCAGGTCGTAATCGTGGAAGACAAGGGCCTGGCCATCGGCCGACATTTGCAGGTCGATCTCGATGGCATAACCCGCGGCCACGGCGGCGGCGATGGCCGAGGGCCCGTTTTCGGGCCGGCCGGAGGCCAGGTCGTGATAGGCGCGATGCGCGATGGGCAGGCGCAGGAAGGCCTCCGGCAGGGACTGGGTCATTTGATCTGGAAGATGCCTTCGATTTCGACGGCCACGCCCAGGGGCAGGGCCGCGGCCGAAACGGCCGAACGGGCGTGACGGCCGGCATCGCCCAGGGCCTCGACCAGGAAATCCGACGCGCCGTTGATGACCTTGGGCTGGTCGGTGAAATCGAGGGTGGAATTGACGAAGCCGGTCAGCTTGACCACGCGTTCCAGTCGGTCGAGATCGCCACCGCAGGCGGCCTTGACCTGGGCCAGCAGGGCGATGGCGCAGGTCCGGGCGGCGGCGGCGCCGGCGGGCACGTCCATGCCGTCGCCCAGCTTGCCCAGGATCGGGCCATCCGCATCCATCGAGATCTGGCCGGAGACATAAACGGTGTTGCCGGTCACGACGAAGGGCACGTAATTGGCCGCCGGGGCCGGGGCATCGGGCAGGGTCACGCCAAGGTCGGCCAGCCGGGATTCAAAGCTCATGCGGATCATTCCTTGTTTCGCAGGGTCCGGCCCGGACCCTAGCCGCGTCGCGCCCCGGGGGAAACCGCCAAGCGCGCCGGACCGGCCGCCGGGGTAGCAGGCCCGGGTAACGGTTTGACGACGTTCGGAACGCGCGTTGCCCTGCCCGGCCCGGTGGCACCCGTAGGATGGGTGCAAGCACCCATCCTACCTCTTCTGGCGGTCAGGTTTCGCGGAAGGCCTTGGTGAAGTAATCGGCCAGCGGCTTGACCAGGTAGGCCAGCGGCGACCGGTCGGCCGTGCGGATGAAGGCTTCGACCGGCATGCCCGGGATCAGCACGGTGCCTTCGGGCAGCCGCTCCTGTTCGCCTTCGGTCAGCTCGATCTCGGCCCGGTAGAAGCTCAGCTGGGTGGCCTCGTCATCGAAGGCATCGGCCGAAACCTGGGTGACCACGCCGTTCAGCTCGGGCGTCTGGCGCTGGTCGAAGGCCGAGAAGCGCAGGATCACCGCTTGGTCGACATGGACCTGGTCGATATGCACCGGCTCGATCCGCGCGGCGATGACCAGCGGCCGGTCCTGGGGCACAAGGTAGAGCACCGGGTCGGCCGGCTTGATGACCGACCGCGGCGTGTGGACCTGCATGCCGTAGACAATGCCCGACACCGGGGCGGTGATGTCCAGCCGGGCCAGTTTCTCGCGCAGGCTGCGGGCCTCTTCGGCCAGGCCGATTTCCTGGTACTGCAATTCGCGCAGGCGCGTCGTGGCCTCTTCGCGGCGCTGGCTGCCCAGCTTGAGGATCTCGATGTCGATCTCGGTGATCCGCCCGTCCGACTGGGCCTTCTGGGCCGTCAGCTCGCCGACCTGGCCGTCCAGCCGGGCGGCTTCGCGCTGCAGGTCGAGAAACACCCCGGCCTGGACCAGCCCGGCATCCACCGCCGGGCGCAGGTCGTCCAGCCGCTGCTGGATCAGGTCGAGCTGCAGGGTCAGGGCGGTCTGCTGGGCGTCGATGCCCTCGATCTGGCTGGCGATCTGGCCGCGCCGCTTTTCCAGCTGCTCGGTCTCGCGCTGGATGGTCTCGTTGCGGGCCATGAACTGGCGCAGCTGGCCGTCCATCAGGCCGCGCACCTCGGGCCGGCCGGCGGCCACCCGTTCCAGCTCGTCGTCGAAGACGATGTCCTCCACCCCGTCCTGCTCGGCCTCGAGCCGGCCGCGCCGGGCCATCAGCTCGTACAGCTGGCCTTCGGTGATCAGCAGTTCCGAGCGCAGGAACTGGCCGTCGAGGCGCAGCAGCACGTCACCGGCCACCACGCTGTCGCCTTCGTCGACGAGGATTTCCTCGACCACCCCACCATCAAGATGCTGGACCACCTGGCGGTTGCGGTCGACTTCGATCCGGCCCGAGGACACGATGGCCCCGGCGATGGTGCTGCGCACCGCCCAGGTGCCGAAACCGCCGACCAGCAGCACAAGGGCCAGCAGGCCCAGGATCAGGGGCAGACGGGACGAAAACCGGCGATCGCTCATTGCACGCCTCCCATGGATGCGGATTTCTGGATGTCGGCATGGTTCTGGACCATCGAGCGCAGGACCTCGTCCTTGGGCCCGAAGGCCGCGCGCATGCCGTGATCGAGCACGAGAAGCCGGTCGCATTCCTGGATCGCCGCCGGGCGGTGAGCCATGATCAGGGCCGACCGGCCGTCTTCCTTGAGCACGCGGATGGCATGGTTCAGGGCGACCGAGCCGTCGTTATCGAGGTTGGAATTGGGCTCGTCGAGGATCAGGATCACCGGATCGTCATAGAGCGCCCGGGCCAGGCCGATGCGCTGGATCTGGCCGCCCGACAGCCGGCCGCCGCCGGCCGACACCCGGGTGTCATAGCCGTCGGGCAGGCGCACGATCATGTCATGGGCCGCCGATTTCTTGGCCGCGGCCACGACCTTGGCCGCATCCGGGCTGTCGCTCAGCCGGGCGATGTTCTGGGCGATGGTGCCTTCGAACAGCTGCACCCGCTGGGGCAGGTAGCCGATGTGGCGGCCCAGGTCGTCGGGCCCGTACTGGTCCAGCCCGGCCCCATCCAGGCGAATCGACCCGCCGGCGGGCATCCAGACCCCGGTCAGGGCCCGGGCCAGCGTCGACTTGCCCGCGCCGGACGGGCCGATCACGCCGATGGCCTCGCCCGGATCGACATCGAAATTGAGGTTCTTGAGCGTCGCCCGTTTCTCGCCCGGGGGCAGGATGGTCAGGGCCCGGACAGCCAGCCGGGCCTTGGGCCGGGGCAGCTTGGTGCGCGGGATCTCGGGCGGGGTGGTTTCCAGCAATTCGCGCAGGTTCTGCCAGCCCTTCATCCCGCGCTGAACGATGGCCCACTGGCCGATGGCCAGTTCGATCGGCGCCAGCGCCCGGCCCAGCAGGATCGACCCGGCGATCATCGCCCCCGGGGTCAGCTCGTTCTGCAGCACCAGGTAGGCACCCAGGCCCAGCATGGCCGATTGCAGGAACAGCCGCAGGGTCTTGGTCATCGAGGTGAAGGTGCCGCCGATGTCATTGGCCGTGACCGTGCTGGTCAGCGCCTCGTCGCGGGCGGCCTGCCAGCGCCGGAAAGCCGCGTCACGCATGCCCAGCGAGGTCACGATCTCGGCCTCGCCGCGAATCTCCTCGGACATCAGCTGGGATTTTTGGCCGGCCGTGCTGGCCCGCAGCAGGGGCCGGCGCGAGAAGGCCTGGTTGAGGAAGGTGATCAGGATCAGCACCGCCCCGCCGCCCAGGGCCAGGAAGCCCAGCCAGGGGTGGAAGATCATGATCCCGGCCAGGAAGACCGGGGTCCAGGGAATGTCGAAGATGGCCATCAGCACCGGCGAACCGATCAGCCGCTGCACGGCTTCAAGGTCCATCAGCCCGGTCTGGGCCTTGGGATCGGGGGCAATGGCCGACCGGCGGACCATGGCATCAAAGACCCGGCGGTCCAGCCGGGTCTGGAACCGGGCGCCGACGCGGGCCATGATGCGGCCCCGGGCGTAATCCAGCACGCCCATCGTGCCATAGAGAAAGGCCACCAGCAGCGACAGGGCGATCAGGGTTTCCTCGGACCGGCTGCCCAGGACGCGATCATAGACCTGCAGCATGTAGAGAGGGCCGGTCAGCATCAGCAGGTTGGCGAAGAAACTGAAGATCCCCACCATCCAGTACAATCCGCGACTTTCACGGCGCGCAGCGCGCAGCTCTTCGATCCCCGGTCGGGGCAGCTTCTGGCTCATGGTTCAAAAGGCCATTCGTTCGAAATGTGGATCATCAACTTATGCCTTCGTGCATACGGCCGAATTTGGCGCAGTAAAGCAGAAATGTCTTCACGGTAGTTTCAAATTCGCCACGGATTGCGTATCTCGACCCCAGTCCTTTGGGCTTCGAGGCATTCCGGCTTATCTATTGCAAAACAGGTTCATCAGGGGTTTCCACTTGACCGCGTCTTCACCTGACCAATCGTCCGCACCCCGGCTGGCCCGCTGGGCGGCCCTGCTCGCCCTGCCGCTGGTCGCGGCGTGCAGTTCCACCCCCGATGGCGTCATCGCGGCCAAGGGCGTGCACGATCCCTTCGAAAAGCAGAACCGGTCGATGCACCAGTTCAACCTGACCGTCGACCAATATGCCTATCGCCCGGCCGGCATCGGCTTTTCCAAGGTCGTGCCCGACCCGATCGAGGACAGCGTCAATTATTTCGCCGACAACCTCGGCATGCCCAAGGTCATGATCAATGCCCTGCTGCAGGGCGATATCGAGAATTTCGGCTGGGCCCTGGCCCGGTTCCTGATGAACTCGACGATCGGCGGCTTCGGCCTGTCCGACCCGGCCTCGGAATTCGGCATCCCCGTGGTCGACAAGGACTTCGGCCAGACCCTGCACACCTGGGGTGTCGGCGAGGGCGCCTATCTCGAACTGCCGTTCTACGGCCCGTCGACCGAACGGGACACCGTGGGCATCATGGTCGACATCTGGCTGAACCCGTTCTCGTTCATCGGCAACAACACGCTGGGCGATGCCACGCTCTATTCCAACGCCGGCGAGCTGCTGTCGAACCGCGGCCGCTACAGCGACACGATCGACGCGATTTTGTATGAAAGTGCAGACAGTTACGCCCAGGCCCGGCTGATCTACCTGCAAAACCGCCGGTTCGAACTGGGAACCGGGGGCGATGCCGATGCGTTTGATCCCTACGCCGATCCCTATGACGACCCCTATGCGGACCCTTACGCCGATGCCTCGGCGGACCCATATTCGGATCCGTATTCCGATCCCTACGAGGACCCCTATGCGCTCCAATAATCAGTTCACCCGCCGCGTCTGCCTGACCGGTACGCTTGCAACGGCCTTTGCCGCCCTGGTCACCTCGCCCGCCCTGGCCCTGACCGAGGCTGGCGCCCGCGGCCTGGTCGAAAAGGTCGTGGCCGAGATCAACCGCGTGATCGCCTCGGGCCAGTCCGAAGGCGCGATGATCCGGGATTTCGAAAAGCTCTTCACGACCTATGCCGACGTGCCGATCATGGCGCGCTATGCCCTGGGCGCCGATGCGCGCACGGTGTCATCGAGCCAGCTGCAGCGGTTCACCAATGCCTTCTCGGGCTATATCGCCAACAAGTACGGCCGGCGGTTCCGGGAATTCATCGGCGGCGAGGTGTCGGTCAATTCGGCCCGGCCGATCAAGAACGGCTACGAGGTCCGCTCGACGGTCAAGCTGCGCGGCGAATCGCCGTTCGAAGTGTCGTTCCTGGTGTCCGACCGGTCGGGCCGCGACCGGTTCTACAACATGTTCATCGAAGGCGTGAACCTGCTGCTGACCGAGCGCACCGAGATCGGCGCGCTGCTCGACAAGAACGGCGGCAATGTCGACAAGATGATTGCGGCCCTGGAAGGCATGTCCTGACCGGCCTTCGGGCCCGCGACAGGCACCCGGGCGGCACGTTCCGCCCCTGCAACACCCGGATCGGCGGCCGCGACCGCCGGTCACCCGATCCCGCCCGCAGGCGATTCGACGCCGTTTCGTAGGATGGGTGCGCCCGGGGCGCACCCATCCTACCGGGCCTATCCCCCGAACAGATCCTTCAGGATGTTGTCCACCGCCTGGCCAAAGCCGCCCTTGCGCGGGGCCTGGCGCTGGGGCGCCTGGGCTTGGGCCGGCGGATCGACCGTCGCCGGGCCTTCCATCGGCGGGCGCATCGGCAGTTCACGCGGCGGCAGGCCCTCGTGCACCCGCACCATGACCTCGTGCCAGATCTCGGCCGGCAGCCCGCCCCCGGTCACCCCGGTCAGCGGCGTGTTGTCGTCATAGCCCATCCAGACCCCGGCCACGTAATCGGCCGTGAAGCCCAGGAACCAGGCATCGCGCGCGGCCTGGGTCGTGCCGGTCTTGCCCGCGGCCTGCCGGTCGGGCAGCCGCGCCCGCGAGCCGGTGCCCTCGCTGACGACCTTTTCCATCATCCAGATCAGCTGTTCGGCGGCCTCGGTGCGGATCACCCGCTCGCCGATCCCCCCGCCCGCGCCCATCAGCGGCGTGTCGTCGCCCAGCAGCTGCAATTCGCTCAGCCCGTAGGGCGTGACCGACGAGCCGCCGTTGAGGATGCCCGCATAGGCCCCGGTCATCTCGATCAGCGTCGATTCCGAAGCACCCAGGGCCAGCGCCGGGCCGGCGGCCAGGTCGCTCTGGATGCCGAAATCGCCGGCCACCTTGCGCACGTTCTCGCGCCCGACCCGTTCCGACACCTTCACCGCCGGGATGTTCAGCGAATCCCGCAGCGCCCGGGTCATGGTCACCCGGCCGTAATACTTGTTGGTATAATTCTTCGGGCACCATTGGCCGGACCCGGTGATCGTCATGCAGAACGGTTCGTCGACCACCGTGTCATTGGGCGAATAGCCCAGCTCCAGCGCCGTGGCATAGACGAAGGGCTTGAAGCTGGACCCGGTCTGGCGCAGGGCCTGGGTGGCCCGGTTGAACGCCCCGGCAAACTGCTTCTTGCGCCCGCCGACCATGGCCCGCACCGCCCCGTCGGCCGACATGACGACAATCGCCGCCTGGGCCTCGGAGCCTTCGCGCACCTTCTCGGAAAACAAGTAATCCAGCGCCTCTTCGGCCGCCCGCTGCAAACGCCGGTCCAGCGTCGTGCGGATGATCACGTCTTCGGTCGTGTTGCGCGTGAAATATTCCGGCCCCGACGACATCACCCAATCGGCGAAGTAACCGCCCGCCGTTTCGGCCGCGGCCTCGGACAGCTCGGCCGGGCTGTTCAGCGCCGCGCTGGCCTGCTCGGCCGACAGGTAGCCCTGGGCCTCCATCAGCCCGACGATCACCGCCGCCCGGCCCTGCGCCCGTTCCAGGTTGTTGGTCGGCGCATAACGCGTCGGCGCCTTGAGCAGGCCGGCCAGCATGGCCGCCTCGGCCGGGGTGACCCGCGCCGCGCCCTTGCCGAAATAGCGCTGGCTGGCCGCTTCGAAGCCCCGCGTGCCCTCGCCCAGGTAGGCCCGATTCATGTAGATCGTCAGGATATCGTCCTTGCCGTACTTGGCCTCCATGGCCACGGCATAGACCGCTTCCTTGACCTTGCGCCACAGGGTGGTCCGGCGGCAATCGTTCTCGTATTCGGTTTCGTTCTTCCAGGCCCCGGCATCATACGGCACGCCCAGGCAGATCAGCTTGGCCGTCTGCTGGGTGATCGTCGACCCGCCGTGGCCGTCCAGCGGCCCGCGGCCCTCGCGCAGGTTGATGCGCACGGCGCTGGCCACGCCCCGGGGCGACACGCCGAAATGGCGGTAGAACCGCTTGTCCTCGGTGGCCAGGATGGCATTCTTGAGATGCGGCGACACGGTGTCGGCCGTGACCACCCCGCCGAACTGGTCCCCGCGCCAGGCAAAGACCTCGCCGTCGCGGTCGAGCATGGTGACCGACCCGCGCGCCCGGCCGTCCAGCAGGGCGGTGTATTCCGGCAGGGTCGAATAGACATAGGCCACGGCCGCCCCGATGATCAGGCAGACGATCAGGCCCATGCGCCAGGTCAGCCCCCAGACCACGCGCAGGATAAAACCGAAGAAAGCCTGGATCAGGCCCAGCGGCCCGCGCCGCCTCCCCCCGCCGGAGCCGCCACCCGAGCCACCGCGCCGCGCGGTCTTGCGCGTGCTGCTCTTGCGGCTGGCCGCCGGCTTGGACGTCTTAGACGTGTCCGCCCGGCCGGGCGATTTCGGGGTGCGCTTCTGGGCGCTGGCGCTATAGCGCTTCTCGGCCACCACGGGAGGGCGACGCCGGGATGAATCACTCATGATCTGCTCTGTTCGGCCTGCGTTTTTCCGGCAGTCTACCTTTTTTATGCCCCGGTTGTAACGCAGATGAGGCCGCCGGACACATTTACATGATGCCCGATTTTTGTGCCGATTTTCATATTAGCCTATTTTTTAATCATTAACATGTTGTAAACCCCGCCTCTTGCCCATGTTCTGACCGGCCTCGTGTTCCCTTCGCGTGGCGATCCCGCTTCTTCTGCGGAGGCACATTTGCAGGACGACCTGCCAATCAAGGGGACAAAGGTGAAACTCATCATTGCGACAATCAAGCCGTTCAAGCTGGAGGAGGTCCGCGAGGCGCTGACCGAGGCTGGTGTGCGCGGCATGATGGTGACGGAAATCAAGGGCTTCGGATCCCAATCCGGCCACACGGAGATCTATCGCGGCGCCGAGTATGCCGTGAACTTCGTGCCGAAGATCAAGCTGGAAATCGTGGTGTCCGACGCAGCGGTCGACCAGGTGGTCGAGACCGTGGCGAAGACGGCCCAGACCGGCAAGATCGGCGACGGCAAGATCTTTGTGCTGGATGTTGAACAGGCGATCCGCGTGCGGACCGGCGAAACCAACGACGACGCGCTCTGAGACCGCGATCAAGCAAGGAAAGAGGAACATGAAACTTCACAAGACCCTTCCGGTTGCCCTGGCGGTCGCAACCGTGCCGGCCCTGGCGCTGGCGCAGGATGCCGAGCTGCCCGCAGGCGTGGCGGCGTCGACCGACTCCGTCTTCATCTTCAACTCGCTGCTGTTCCTGATCGGCGGTTTCCTGGTGTTCTGGATGGCTGCGGGCTTCTCGATGCTCGAAGCCGGCCTGGTGCGTTCGAAGAACGTGACCATGCAGCTGACCAAGAACGTCGCACTGTTCTCGCTTGCGGCGATCTTCTACTACCTGATCGGCTACAACCTGATGTACCCGCTGGGCAACTGGTCGATCGGCACCGATGAGACCGGCGGCTACCTGGGCGCCTTCGGCGTTGCAGTCCTCGAAGGCGTGGGCGTGGCCCGCGATGGCGCCGACGACTACGGCTATGCCTCGACCGGCTCGGACTTCTTCTTCCAGCTGATGTTCTGCGCGACCACCGCGTCGATCGTGTCCGGCACCCTTGCCGAGCGCATCAAGCTGTGGCCCTTCCTGATCTTCACCATCATCCTGACCGCCCTGATCTACCCGATCCAGGCGTCCTGGAAATGGGGCGGCGGCTTCCTCGACAGCCAGTACGGTTTCCTCGACTTCGCCGGCTCGACCGTCGTGCACTCGGTCGGTGGCTGGGCGGCTCTGGCCGGTGCCCTGATCCTCGGCCCGCGGATCGGCAAGTATTCCGAAGGCCGCGTGACGCCGATGCTGGGGTCGAACCTGCCGCTGGCGACGCTGGGTACGTTCATCCTGTGGCTGGGCTGGTTCGGTTTCAATGGCGGCTCGCAGCTGGCCATGGGCACCGTCGGTGACGTGGCTGACGTCAGCCGGATCTTCGCCAACACCAACACGGCCGCGGCCGGTGGTGCGATCGCCGCGCTGATCCTGACGCAGATCATGTATGGCAAGGTCGACCTGACCATGGTGCTGAACGGCGCGCTGGCCGGCCTGGTGTCGATCACCGCGGAACCGCTGACCCCGACGCTGGGTGCGGCCACCCTGATCGGTGCCGTGGGCGGCGTGATCGTGGTCTTCGCCGTGCCGATGCTGGACAAGCTCAAGATCGACGACGTGGTCGGCGCTATCCCGGTGCACCTGCTCGCCGGCATCTGGGGCACCCTGGCCGTGCTGCTGACCAACTCGGACGCGACCCTGATGGGCCAGCTGATCCCGATCATCATCGTCGGTGTCTTCGTCTTCGTGGTCTCGGGCGTGGTGTGGTTCATCCTGAATGCCATCATGGGCATCCGCGTCAGCGAGGAAGAAGAGATCAACGGTCTCGACATGGCCGAGCTGGGCATGGAAGCCTATCCGGAATTCTCCAAGGGCTGATATTCCTTCCAATCAGCCTTGATGACTGGCCCGGGCGTTCGCGCCCGGGCTTTTTTGTTGGCCGTCGGTCGAGGTAGCCCTTGCTGGGGGGCTTGGGCGTGAGGGATGGCCGGTGCACGTGGGCGTGCGGGACAGGAACGCGGTGGCTCGCCCCGGCACGGCGTGGAAGGTGGAAGGCCGGAGGATCACACCTGCCCGAAGGTGCACGCGTGGAGGACGCGGGAACCCGCCCTTGCCCGAAGATGCGCGGCAGGTCTCTCCTGGCTGAAAGCGTGTCGGATTGATGGTGCGGGAAATGGCCCATGACCGCAGGCGCACGGAATGAGCGGCACGGGCGTGACCTCTGCCCAAAGCCGCTCCGTGGTATCGCCCCTGCCCAAAGGCGCGCGGGAGGGCGGGCGTCCGGCCGGATATTTTCAAAGAGAAAGAAGCAGCAACCTGGCGCAGACGAGCGCCGGCGCAAGCGGGGTGGGCCGCGTGACAGCAGGGGCAGCGGTGACGGGGCCGGGGTGGGAGCGCGCGGCGGCGCGGCTCAGCCGATGCCGTCCTGCCGGCAGGCGTGGTCGGCGCCGTCCTGGGTCAGCGTGGCATCGGGGCCCTTGGTCCAGAACTGCAGCCCGTCGGCCTCGTAGCGCGCGCCCGAGCCCGAGATCACCTGGGGCAGCACCCGGGCATTGTCGCCCCAGCGCAGGACGACCACGGGATCGCCGGCCTGGACGTAGGTGGCGCTGACGGCCGCGTCGAGCCCGTCGCAGACATAGGCAAAGGGCCCGGTCGAGGCGCCGGGCGTGGCGCGGGCATCCGCATAGCCGGTGCGCAGGGCGTCGATGCGCAGGGCATATTCGTCGCGGATGCACAGGGCCAGGTCATCGGCCTTCCAGCACTCGTCGCGGCCCTTGATCCAGCCGCGCTGGTAGGCGCGCAGTTCCTGCGCACGTTCCATGGTCATGTCCGGCCCGTGCAGGGCCAGGTCGAAGAGCCGGGCGGTTTCGACATCCATGGCCGAGAGGGCATCAGAGGCGCAGACGGCCTCTTCGGCCGAGCTCTCGGCCTTGGAACAATCGAAGGAGGGCTGCGCCATGGCCGCGAGCGGCCAGAGGAGCAGGGTCAGTCCGGTGGCCGTTCGCAGCATGGTCTGTCCTCTCAGCTTGTGGTCTCGGCGATGGCCTGGGCCAGGATCGGCACGGTGGCGGCGTTCAGCCCGGCGATGTTCAGCCGGCTGTCGCCGACCATGTAGATCGCATGTTCCACGCGCAGGCGCTCGACGATTTCCGGCGGCAGGCCGAGGCGCGAGAACATGCCCCGGTGCTGACCGACAAAGGCAAAGCGGTCCGAGCCGGTCAGCCGGCGGAGATCGGTGGCCAGCTGCTCGCGCAAGCCCAGCATGCCGTTGCGCATCTCTTCCAGCTCGGCCTTCCAATCGGCGCGCAGGGCATCGTCGGTCAGGATCATCGTGACCAGCCGGGCGCCATGGTCCGGCGGAAAGGAAAAGTTCTGGCGGTTGAGATGCGACAGCGTGCCCTGGGCCACGCCCACGCGCGACTTGTCCTGGCTGACGGCCATCAGCAGGCCGGTGCGCTCGCGGTAGATGCCGAAGTTCTTGGAACAGCTGGCCGCGATCAGGCATTCGGGCACCGAAGAGGCGATCAGCCGGGTGGCCGCGGCATCGTCTTCCAGCCCGTCGCCGAAACCCTGGTAGGCCAGGTCGATCATCGGCGTGGCGCCGGTCTCTTGCAGCAGGGCGACAACGGCCTGCCAGTCGACGGCATTGGGGTTGGCGCCCGTCGGGTTGTGGCAGCAGCCGTGCAGCAGGATGACATCGCCGGGCCGGGCCTGTTTCAGGTCGGCCATCATGCCATCCACATCGACGCCCCGGGTCTCGTCGTCGAAATAGCGGTATTGCACGATTTCGAGCCCCAGGTGGCGCAGCATCGAGGCATGGTTGGGCCAGGTCGGATCGGACACGAAGACCCGGGCGCCGGGATTGGCCATGCGGATCAGGTCAAAGGCCTGGTGCACGGCGCCGGTGCCGCCCGGGGTGGCCACGGCGGCGATGCTGTCGCGCTCGACGGCCCCGGCGAAGATCAGCGAGATCATGGCATCGGCAAAGGCCGGATCGCCGGCCAGGCCGGTATAGGCCTTGGTCGTCTCGGTCTCCCAGAGCTTGCGCTCGGCGGCCTTGATGGCGCGCATCACCGGGGTGACACCCTCGGCATTCTTGTAGACGCCAACGCCCAGGTCGATCTTGGTCTCGCGGGGGTCTTCGCGATAGGCGGCCATGAGCGACAGGATCTTGTCGGCGGGCTGGGGGGTCAGGGTTTCGAACATCAGGCGTCTCCCGTTGCGATGGGCAGCGTGGGCGACAGGCCCCATTCGGACCAGGACCCGTCGTAGATGGCATAATCGGTCTTGCCCAGGCGCTCGAGCGCCAGGCCGAGGATGCAGGCCGTGACCCCCGAACCGCAGGTGGTGATGACCGGCTTGGCCAGGTCGGCCCCGCCGGCGGCAAAGGCCGCGCGCAGGCCGTCGGCCTCTTTCATCGTGCCGTCGGCGTTCAGCAACGTGCCATAGGGCACGTTGACCGCCCCGGGGATATGACCGGCGCGCAGGCCCTCGCGCGGTTCGGGCGCATCGCCGCGGAACCGTTCGGGCGAGCGGGCATCGATGATCGTGTGATCGCCCAGCTTGGAGGCCGCGGACACCTGGGTCACGTCGCGGACCATCTGGTTCTGCACGCGCACGGTCATGTGGCGATCGCGGATGACCGGCGGCAGGTCCTCGACCTCGCGGCCCTCGGCCTGCCACTTGGCAAAACCGCCGTCCAGAACGGCCACGTTCATCTGGCCCATGGCCCGGAACATCCACCAGACACGGGGGGCCGAGAACAGGCCCAGCCCGTCATAGACCACGACCTGGTGGCCATCGCCCACGCCCATCGCCCGCAGGCGCGACATGAACTTTTCGACCGGAGGCAGCATGTGGGGCAGGTCCGAGCGGTGATCGGAAATGTCGTCGATGTCGAAGAACCGGGCGCCGGGGATATGGCCGGCCTCGTATTCGGCCCGGCCATCGCGGTTCATCGCCGGCAGGTACCAGGATGCGTCGAGGATCCTGAGGTCGGGGTCCTTGAGATGCGCGGACAGCCAGTCTGTCGATACGAGCGTTCCTGGATCGTCCTGCATGTGCCCCTCCTGTTCCGGCCTTTGGAAATTGCGTACATTTTGCCGGACGGGGAGGCAAGCCATGACCGGCGCACGGGCGCCCTGCCGCTGCGATGCGTCAGGCGTGGTCCTTGAGCAGGCGCTGTTTCTGGCGGTTCCAGTCGCGCTTGGCCGCGGTTTCGCGCTTGTCGTGGTTCTTCTTGCCCTTGGCGATGCCCAGCTTGATCTTGGCGATGCCGCGATGGTTGAAATACATCACCAGCGGCACGAGGGTCATGCCCTTGCGCTGGGTGGCGTTCCACAGGTCGGCCAGCTCCTTGCGCGAGACCAGCAGCTTGCGCCGGCGGCGTTCCTCGTGGGGGAACATCTTGGCCTGTTCGTAGGGCGCGACATAGCTGTTCACCAGCCACAGCTCGCCGTTTTCCACCGCCGCGTAGCTTTCGGCGATGTTGCCGCCGTTCTGGCGCAGCGACTTGACCTCGGAGCCCTGCAAGAGGATGCCGCATTCGATATCGCTTTCGATCGCGTAATCGAAACGGGCCCGCCGGTTCTCGGCGATGACCTTGTAATTGGGATCTGCGGGTTTCTTGGCCATGGTGTGCCGATCTAGGGCGCGATGACGTTCAACGCAAGGTGGCAGCGGCCGGGCAGCCGTTTTCCGACCGGAAAACGGGCCGGAAAATTCGAATTTTCCGGGTCCGCGCCCAGCCAGGTCGCCCGGAGCCGGTCAATCGGACAGCTTGGCATGAACCTCGTCGAGGTCGATCTCGCCGATGGGCATCTTGTTGCCCGGGTTGTCGCGGTCGTATTTGAACAGGTTGAAATCGCGGTGATAGATTTCATAGACCAGATGCATCGACAGGTCGTCGAAGTAATCCTCGACCGGATGCGCCCGTTTCGGCCCGTGCCCCTCGCTTTCGTTGAACCGCGGGATCGCGGCCAGGTCGACGGGCTGGCGGGTGTCGACCCGGTCCAGCACCTTCTGCATCCCGTCGTTGAAGCTTTCGGTCCAGAAGATGTCGTCGTAACGCCCGCCGTTGACGATGAAGGTCGAGACATGGCCCGACATGGCCGACCAGTGGATGTCGGGTTCCATCGGGCGGCGCCAGCGGATGGTGTCGCGGGCAAAGAGCAGGAACCGGCGGAACGACTTGATCTGGTCGAACTCCTGCTTGCCGTCGTCGCCGCCGACCTCGATCCCGTATTTCTGGATCAGGAGCGGCACCAGGTTGCCCCGGTAGCGCTTGCCGTTGCGCTGGATGCCGCAGATCTTGTCGAAGAAGGACGACAGGATGCGGGCATAGGGGTTGCGCACGAAGGTAAAGGCATAGGCCGTGTGGTCCTTGACCGCATGGCTGATCGGCGCCTGGCTGGGCTCGAGAGCCCATTTGTGCAGCCCGCCGTCGGCGTCATGGATATCGCCTTCGAAAAACCGGCCGTGGTCGGAATAATACATGATCTGGCCGATCGTCGAACAGGCGCATTTGGGTACGACGCGGTACACCATGCTTTCGCTTTCGGTCATCCAGGTTCCGGGAAACCCCATCTTCGCTCGTCCTCGACATTCTGCGGCCCTGCGACCGGTCGGCGCCATCTCAGCACAAAAAAACAAACAAAGTTTGTTTATTCAATCGGCTGTTATCATTATCAGGGTAGGCCATGAGCAGCCGCAATCCCTGACCAGACGCCTTTCATGGCCAAGATCGCCTATATCCTCCTGTGCCACAAGGACCCCGATGCCATCATCCGGCAGGCCAATCGCCTGACGGCCACGGGCGATTTCATGGCGATCCACTTCGATGCCCGGGCCAACCCGGCGCATTACGAAAAGATCCGCGAGGCCCTGCGCGGCAATCCATCGGTGACCTTTTCGCAGAAACGGATCAAGTGCGGCTGGGGCGCCTGGTCGCTGGTCCAGGCCACGCTGCATGCCGTCGAAGCCGCTGTCCAGGCCTTTCCCAGGGCCACGCATTTCTACATGCTGTCGGGCGATTGCATGGCCATCAAGACCTCGGATTACGTGCACGAATTCCTCGATTCCGTGGATGCCGACTACATCGAGAGCTTTGATTTCTTCGCCAGCGACTGGATCAAGACCGGCATGAAGGAAGAGCGGCTGATCTACCGCCACTTCTTCAACGAACGCACCCAGAAATGGCTGTTCTATGCCTGCTACGAATGGCAGAAGCGGCTGGGCCTGACACGCAAGGTGCCGGCGGATCTGCAGATGCAGATCGGCAGCCAGTGGTGGTGCCTGCGCCGCCAGACGATCGAGGCGATCCTCGATTTCTGCCGCCAGCGGCCCGATGTCATGCGGTTCTTCCGCACGACCTGGATCCCGGACGAGACGTTCTTTCAGACCCTGGTGCGCCACCTGGTGCCGGAAAAGGACATTCGCAACCGCACGCTGACCTTCCTGATGTTCACCGATTACGGCATGCCCGTGGTGTTCTATAACGACCATTACGATCTGCTGCTGGCCCAGGACAGTCTGTTCGCGCGCAAGATCAGCCCCGAGGCGACCGAGCTGCGCGCCCGGCTGGGCATGCTCTATGCCGCCCATGACGTCGATTTCCAGATCTCGGACGAAGGCCGCAACCTGTTCCGCTTCCTGACCGGCCGCGGGCGGATCGGCCGGCGCTTTGCCCCGCGGTTCTGGGAAACCGAAAGCACGGTGGGCCGCCAGCGCGAGCTGATGATCGTGGTCTGCAAGAAATGGCACGTGGCCAAGCGGTTCCTCGACAAGGTCCGCCAGGTGACCAACCTGCCGGCCGTGGAATACCTGTTCAACGAGGAAGACACCCCCCTGCCCGACCTGGGCGGCATCCAGACCTCGCTGGAAAAGCGCACGCGGCACCGGCGGGCGATGATGCGGATGCTCTTCGACTATTTCGAGACCGACCGGCTGATCATCTGCCTCGACCCGTCCAACCTCGAACTGCTGCACGATTTCTACGCCGACCGGTCGACGACCAAGGTGATCGAGATCGAATGCAGCTTTTCCGACGATTACCTCGTCGGCCATGCCAAGCGCGTGGGCCTGGCCGGTGAATTGACGCCGAAGACCACGCTGGAACGGCTGCTGCCGACGATCCGCAACGACCTGGCCATGGAATCGGACCATATCCGCGATGCCGGGTTCACCGATTGCCACGTCATGGCCGAAAGCTGGAGCGACGAGGGCAATGCCGCCTCGATCGCCAAGTTCCTCGACATCAGCCCCGAGCAGGCGCTGGACATCGCCAAGACGGATTACCTGTTCTCGGATTGATCGCGGCCGCCGGGCGCCCCGTTGCCGCCCCGGCGGGCCGGGGCCGGCGCCGGGTTCACGCGCCGGGCGGCTGACCCGGACCCTGGCCTGTTGTCAGGTCTGCTTCCAGTCGTCCAGCCAGCGGCGGAACCGCCCGCGACGGCCTTCCATGGCATCGCCCGCGGCTTCGAACCGGTCGGTGAAATCCTCGACCACCGGGTCGATGCGGTTCTCGCGGAACCGCCGGATGCGCCGGTGCGCGGCATAGACCAGGATGGCAAAGCCGATCAGGAAGATGATGTTGAAATAATTGACGACCTTGTGGTCGGGCCCGTCGACCTGCTTGACCGCTACGGCATTGGGGAAGATCGACAGCGGCTCGAACCGCCAGCCGTAGAACCGCACCGACACCCATTTCGGCGCCTCGGAAGAGGACAGCAGGTCATGGGCCTCGGTCTGCAGGTTCGAGGCATCCAGCTTGAAATACGGCGGCCAGATCCAGCCGGTATCCTCGTTGCGATAGACCCGGGGCCGCCCGCCGGGGCGCACGCCGGCAATGAAGTAGATATCGCGCGAGGCCGTGCCGGTGGCATCGCCGGTGCCGGTATTGGCCCAGAAGATGGAATTCTCGCCGAAATCGACGCGCCGGACCTCGGTATTGACCAGGCGCACGACATCATGGCGCGGCAGGGTGTAATACAGGACCGAGGCGACAAGACCCCAGAACAGGACGAAAAAGGTCCACTTAACGTAAGTCATCTGCGCCTCTCATCTATAATTGGTGAGATAGACCATGAGGCCGATCAGGAAAAGTGGCACGACGTAAATCGCCAGCAGCATCTTGCGGCGAAACGACCCGGAATAGTCTTCGAGCCCGTCTTCGACATAGCTGTCGCGGTCGCCCGGCCGGCCGTCTTCCTCCCAATCGCGTTCCAGCCGCGCCCGCGCCCGGCCCCTGGCCCGCCAGGACAGCACGGCATAGGCGATCGACAGCAGGATCAGCAGGGGGATCAGCATGCGCAAGAAACCGATCATCGGTGTGGCTCCCTTGGTGCCCTGGCCCCGCGCGGCCGGATCGGCATGGCCCGCGATGATGCGGGCGCGGCGCGGGTGATCAAGCGCAGGTTACCCGGCCGGCCGGCGCCTGCAAGCCCTTCGCGGGGATCGCTGCGGCGAACGGCTGGTTATCGGCGCCCCGACGGTGACGGCGCCGGGACCGTGGGCGCCCGGGTCAGGTCAGGTCAGGTCAGGTCAGGTCAGGTCAGGTCAGGTCAGGTCAGGTCAGGTCAGGTCAGGTCAGGTCAGGTCAGGTCAGGTCAGGTCAGGTCAGGTCAGGTCAGGTCAGGTGAAAGACGGTCATATTCGGCGGCAGTGCAAGCCCTGATCCGGCTGACCGGTGTTTCCCGGGGGCGGCCGACAATACGTCCGGCCCGCGAGGATCCAGCCGTTACCGCGCCGTGGTCGATTTCGGGTGCTGACCTGCGACTTTCGGGTGCTGACCAGCGATGGCGACCGATTTCGCACACTGACGACCGGTGGCGGAGGATGGCGGGCGTTGACCAACGAGCGAGGGCGGTGGCGACCGCAAGCCTGCGACAACGAGGAACGGCGACGGACAACGGCAAAGGATGTCGGAGGCCGACGCACAACGAACGACGCACAACGAACGATGAACGATGAACGATGAACGATGAACGATGAACGATGAACGATGAACGATGAACGATGAACGATGAACGATGAACGATGAACGATGAACGATGAACGATGAACGATGAACGATGAACGATGAACGATGAACGATGAACGATGAACCCCATTGCCCCGGGCCGGCAAGGGCCCGGGGCGCGGGGGGCTCAATAGGCCACGGTAAAGATCTCGCCCCGATGCGCCGGGGTCTCGGCCTCGTCCAGCAGGGCCACGGCGAAATCCTCGGCGCTGATCCGGCTGTTGCCCTCGGCATCGGCCAGGTAGGTCCGGTCGCTGGTGCGGTACTGGCCGCTGCGCGTGCCAGGGGCGATTTCGCCCGGCGGGGCGAGGAAGGTGTAATCGGCCGAGGAGGCTTCGAGCAGGCCGTAGGCCGCGCGCATGGCCCGGGCCTCGGCGGCATAGGCCTCGGGCACCACATCGGCCACAGGCGTGCCGTCGGGCAGGTTCAGCGTGCCGGCCCCGCCGACGACGATCAGCCGCTTGCCCGCGCCTTCCGCCCCGGCGATGTAGCCCGCCATGATCGCGGCCATCTCGCTGGCCGCATCGCCCGTGCTGCGCGGGCTGACCGCGCCGACGATGAGGTCGGCCGCCCCGGCCGCCCGGGCCACGGCATCGCCATCGGTGACCTCCAGCTCCAGCGGCTCCAGCCCGGGGGCTTCGGCCAGTTTCGACGGCGTGCGGGCCGCGCCGATGACCGCGTGGCCGCGCGACAGCGCCTCGGCCACGACGCGGCTGCCGACCATGCCCGTGGCCCCGATGACGAGAATCTTCATTGCTTGGCTCCTGTTCCGTATCTGGTTACGATGAGTAACCATCTAGGATGCCACCCCACCCCCGCGAAAGACGCATTCCGCGGTCTCATAGTTACCTTGGAGGAACCCATGCCCGCCCGACGCGCCCAGAATTACGCCTGCCCCGTCCGCGACGTGCTGGACCGCGTCGGAGATGCCTGGTCGGTGCTGGTCATCCTGGAATTGTCGCGCGGGCCCTGCCGGTTCAACGCCCTGCGCCGGGTGATCGACGGGATTTCCCAGCGCATGCTGTCGGTCACCCTGCGCCACCTGGAACGCGACGGGCTGCTGACCCGGACGGTGCTGCCAAGCGCCCCGCCCCAGGTCGAATATGCCCTGACCGACCGCGGCCTGTCGCTGCATGCGGCGATCGGCACGCTGAACGACTGGGCCGAGCGCAACCAGCCGGGCATCCGCGAAAGCCGCGCGACCTTTGACGCGCGGCAATCGGACGAGGCGGCCTGAGCGCTCAGCCCAGCACGTTGAACGCCGGGCCGTAGGGATAGCCGGTGATGTTCTCGGCGCCGCTTTCGGTGATCACCAGGATGTCGTGCTCGCGGTAGCCCCCGGCCCCGGGCTGGCCATGCGGGATGGTCAGCATCGGCTCCATCGAGATCACCATGCCCGGGTCGAGCACGGTGTCGATATCCTCGCGCAGCTCCAGCCCGGCTTCGCGGCCGTAGTAATGGCTGAGCACGCCGAAGGAATGGCCATAGCCGAAGGTGCGGTATTGCAGCAGGTCGCGCTCGGCCAGGAAGTCGTTGATCCTGGTCGTGATCTCGCCGCAGGACGCGCCCGGTTTCAGCAGCGACATGCCGTATTCATGGGTGGCGACATTGGCCTCCCAGATCTTCAGGCTGGCCAGGTCGGGATCGCCGAGGAACAGCGTGCGTTCCAGCGCGGTGTAATAGCCCGAAATCATCGGGAAGGTGTTGAGCGACAGGATATCGCCCCTCTCCAGCGCCCGGGCAGTGACGGGATTATGGGCGCCGTCGGTGTTCAGCCCCGACTGGAACCAGACCCAGGTGTCGCGATATTCGGCATCGGGGAAGCGCCGGGCGATCTCCAGTTCCATGGCGTCGCGCCCGGCCATGGCCACGTCGATCTCGCGGGTGCCTTCGCGGATGGCCTCGCGGATGGCATAGCCGCCGACATCGGCGACCTGGGCCCCGGCACGGATCAGGGCGATCTCGGCATCGGTCTTGTGCATGCGCTGTTCCATGGTTTCGAGCGACAGGTCGACCATGGTCAGCGGTTGCAGGAAGTCTTCGAGCCGGTCGCGCTGGACCAGGGTGAGGTGATCGCTTTCGCAGCCCAGAACCTTGCCCTTGCCCACGACCGAGCGGACGGCGCGCCAGAAATTGTCGCGGCTCCAGTCGGTATAGGTCAGGTTGTCGCCATGGCTGCGCCGCCAGGGCTGGCCGGCGTCGATCCCGGCCGAAATGGTCACCGCGCTGTCGGGGGTGACGACCAGGCCGTAGGGCCGGCCGAAGCTACAATAGAGAAAGCCCGAGTAATAGGCGACATTGTGCATCGAGGTGAACAGGGCGGTGTCGACGCCCAGCGATTGCATCCGGGTGCGCAGGCGGGACAGGCGCAGGTCGTATTCCTGCGGGTCGAAGGGCAGCCGGGCCTTGTGGCCGTTGTGAAAGCGGTAGGTTTCCGGGCGGATCGGAGTCGTCATGGACGGTGTTCCTTGCAAGACAAGGTCCCGGCGTTCAGGACGGTACGGGCGGAATTACCCGGCACGCGGCCGTGCGGGAAGAGGCGACGCCATCGCCCCGGCCCGCCCGAACGGTGCCGCGCAACGGCCGCCGGATCAAGAGGGCGCGCGCCTCGCCGGGCCGAGAAAATTCACGGAATTTTCTGGGACGGGCCGGACGGGTCATCGAGCAGGCGGCTCAGCATCGGCGCGCCCGGTTCGGCCAGCAGGTCGATGACGTCGAAATGGTGCCGCCCGTCCAGCACCATGTGCCCCGCGCCCCAGGCCTCGGCCAGCCACCGGGCCTGGTCCAAGAAGGCCGGCCGTTCCGCCGCGCCGACGGCCACGGTCACGGGCACCGGCAGGCGTGCGGCCATCAACAGCGGGCTTTCGGCCCGGGCCTCGGCCTCATCCAGGCACAGATCGGCGTTCATCGCGGTCTGCATCAGCGGCCGCAGGTCCGACAGCGGCGAGATTGGCATCACCGCCCGCAGCCGCCCGGCCACCCCGGCGGACAGCAGCCCCGGCGCCAGCATCCGGGCGACCAGCTGGCCGCCGGCCGAATGCCCAGCCAGGACCAGGGGACCCGTCGTGCGCGCGGCCAGGCACTCGATCGCGCGGGCCACCTGGGCGGTGATCGTGGCGATGCGCACCTCGGGGCACAGCGCATAGCCCGGCATCGCCACGGCCCAGCCCCGGGCCAGCGCCCCGGCGGCCAGGTGCGACCAGTCCTGCGGCCCGAAGGCCCGCCAATAGCCGCCGTGCACAAAGACCATCGTGCCCTGGGCCGGGCCTTCGGGATGAAACAGGTCAAGGACCTCGCGCGGGCCGGGCCCATGGGCCAGCCCGGTCTCGGCCCGCGCGCCCAGCCCGGCGCGAAAGGCCGCGGCCCGGGCCGCCCAGCGGGCCGGATAGGCCTCGGCCCCGGGGATATGGGCCGCATTGGCATATGCATCGCTCAGGTCCATCGCGCCCTCCTGCCGCACCACTGGACATTCCCCGGCAAGGCGCGTTCAGATGCCGCCAGCACGTTTCCAGGGGGAGAGACCATCATGCTCGATACGACCACCAACCTGCAATCGCTTCTGAACGACCCCGGCCTGCTGGCCACGCGGGCCTATGTCGGCGGCGCCTGGATCGACGGTGACCAGGGCAATTTCGACGTCACCAACCCGGCCCGGGGCGATGTCATCGCCCAGGTCGCCGATCTCAGCCGGGCCCAGGTGGCCGGGGCCATCGCCCAGGCCGTGGCCGCCCAGAAGGAATGGGCCGCGATGACCGGCAAGGAACGGGCGGCCATCCTGCGCCGCTGGTTCGACCTGATGATCGAACACCAGGACGACCTGGGCACGATCCTGACCGCCGAACAGGGCAAGCCCCTGGCCGAGGCCCGGGGCGAGATCGCCTATGGCGCGGCCTTCATCGAGTTCTTCGGCGAAGAGGCCAAGCGGATCTACGGCGACACTATCCCCGGCCACCAGCGCGACAAGCGCATCATGGTGATGAAACAGCCCATCGGCGTGGCCGCCTCGATCACGCCGTGGAACTTTCCCAACGCCATGATCACGCGCAAGGCCGGCCCGGCCCTGGCCGCCGGCTGTGCCTTTGTCGCCCGGCCGGCCAAGGAAACCCCGCTGTCGGCCACGGCCCTGGCCGTTCTGGCCGAACGGGCGGGCATCCCGGCCGGCGTGTTCAACGTGGTGACCTCGTCGTCGTCCTCCGAGATCGGGCGCGAGTTCTGCGAGAACCCCGGCATCCGCAAGCTGACCTTCACCGGCTCGACCGAGGTCGGGCGCATCCTGCTGAAACAGGCCGCCGACCAGGTGCTGAAATGCTCGATGGAGCTGGGCGGCAACGCGCCGTTCATCGTGTTCGACGATGCCGACCTGGATGCCGCCGTCGACGGCGCGATCCTGTGCAAGTTCCGCAACAACGGCCAGACCTGTGTCTGTGCCAACCGGATCTACGTGCAATCGGGGGTCTATGACGCCTTTGCCGAGAAACTGCGCGCGCGGGTGGCCCGGATGAAGGTCGGCGACGGACTCGAAGACGGCACCGAGCTGGGCCCGCTGATCAATTCCGAGGCCGGCGAGAAGGTGCGCGAGCATATCGCCGATGCCACGGCCAAGGGCGCCCAGGTCATCCTCGGCGGTTCCGACCACGCCCTGGCCGGGAATTTCTTCGAGCCGACGATCGTGACCGGGGCCACCCAGGACATGGCCTTTGCCACCGACGAGACCTTCGGCCCGCTGGCCCCGCTGTTCCGGTTCGACACCGAGGACGACGTGATCGCCATGGCCAACGACACGATCTTCGGGCTGGCCTCGTATTTCTATGCCAGGGATCTCAGCCGGGTCTACAAGGTGGCCGAGGCGCTGGAATACGGCATCGTGGGCATCAACACGGGCATCATCTCGACCGAGGTCGCGCCCTTCGGCGGGGTCAAGCAATCGGGGCTGGGCCGCGAGGGAAGCCATTACGGCATCGAGGAATTCCTCGAACTGAAATACGTCTGCATGTCGGTCTGACCGGCCCGAAGGCCGCGCGCTCCGGGGGCGGTTTCCCGGGGCGCGTTAAGATTTATGAAGGGAAATGGCGCTAGACCTCACGACATGGTGAGGATGCGCGGATATCTCTGGGTGATCTTGATCCTGGGCCTGCTGTGGCCCGGGGCGCCACCGGCCGCGGCCGGCGTGCATTGCGGCCCGCCGCTCGACTGGCAGAAACTGTCCAACCTGACCCGCCGGACGGTGCGCACGCTGAACCGGCCCGACCCTGAAAAGCCGCGCGAGATTTCTGCCGCGCTGCGGTCGATCAACTGGGCGCGGATGCAGGCCTGGCAGAACCGGATCAACCGGCCCGACATCAGCCACCTGGTCGCCGAATCCGTCGACGACCTGCGCAATTACGCCTCGACCGGCACGCTGACGCGGCCGGGGCTGCTGCTGGAATGGCTCGACGGGATCGACCGGCGCACCGCCACGATCTGCGTCGAGATTGCCGGCAATGGCGCCGACGAGGATGGCGGTTTTGTCGAAACCGCGGCCTCGCCCGCCGGCTTCGGCATGTCGCCCAACGGCGAGACGCTGGAAGATTACGTGAGGCTGTCGCTGCTGCCGGTGATCATCGCGGCCTTCGGGGTGGTCCTGAAGGTGACGCAGATGCTGATGCAGCTGGTCCAGACCCAGCGCTACAGCCGCCGCGCCTGCCGGGTCACGGCAGAGCTGCATATCGGGGCCTATGTCATCCCCGGGGCGATCACCGTGCTGGGCCTGCATGGCTGCCGGTTCACCGCCGCCAATGACGAGGCCCGCGCGCTGCTTTCCGTCGTCGCCCAAAGCGGCGAGACCCGGGTGCTGATCGGGTCGATCCGCCTGCCGTCCGATGTGGTGTCGCTGCACGACAACTGGGCCGCGATCCGGTTCGAAGACCGGCTGGGCGAGGCTTTGTACAAGACCATCCTGGAACGCTCGGACGTGCGGGCGCGTCTCGTGCGGCTGCCCAGGCTCAGCTACAACATTCCCGAAGGCAACGCCCCCCTGCCCGATCCGGCCCGGGCCAGGCCCGAAGCCCCCGGCATCCGGGGCGCGGTCGCGGGCACAGGCGCAACAAAGGGCGCCCCGTCAGACACCCAGTCGCCTGCGACCTCCGCCACCGGCACGCGCAAGTCCAGCGTGGCCTGAGCCGGCCCGCAGGCGCCGCGCCGCAACGCAAGGCGGCAGCGGCAAGGGGGCCTGGCCGGCCCCGCCGGACAATCGGGGTTACTTCTGGGCCTGCCCTTCGGCCGTGGCCGGACCCGCTGCGGCATCGCCCGACGCTTCGGCCGCTGATGCCGCCTCTGCCTGCGCCGCCTCTGCCTTGGCCGCCTCGGCGGCCTTGGCCGCGGCAGCCGCACGGGTGGCGCTGGCCTTGACCAGCTTGTCGACGATGCGCTTCAGCCCGTCCACGTCGCCATAACCGTCCAGCCCCTTCAGCCCGGCCCCGGACCGGGCCAGCAGCGTGTCGGCCTCGTCCAGCCGGCCCTTGTCGAACAGCACCTGCGCCATGTTGATCTGCCGCCGCGCCCGTTCGATCTGCATCTGGATCGTCACGTCCTGCACCCGCGCGCCCAGCGTCGCGGTCATCACCTCGACCTGCCGCAGCGAGAAGGTGAACGCCTCGGCCTCGTCGGCCGGCGGCCGCAGATCGACCGAATAGCGTTCGGACGGCGCCAGCATCGCATCGACCTCGGCAATCGCCCCGGACAGCCGGTCGATCATCGCCTGCTGCGCCTCGGTCGACGGATAGACCGTTTCCGACGCGATCTCGGGCACTTCGTTGCACAGCGCATCGGCCAGCAGCGAGGCCGCCGCCGGGTCATGGGCATTCAGCCCGCGCAGGATCGTCAGCTCGCCGGCTGTCATCGACCGGTTCACCGCCTTGTCACCCCCGCGCACCAGCGTGCCTTCGGGCAGGCCCAGGAAGGCCTCGGTGATCGGCAAGAGCCCGGTCTTGTTGCGGTCATAGCTGAACAGGTGCCAGTTGACCTTGACCGGCCCGTAATCCCGGGTCAGCGCGTCGCGCACCATCTCGGGCTGGGTGTAATTGGTAAAGGTCGTCTCGACCGTGTCGACCGACCCGCCGCGCTTGACCATCTGCTGATAGCTGCTCTCGGCATGCGGGATCGGATCGCGCAGGAACATCAGCACCTCGACCGCGCCGATCTCGTGAACCTTGCAGAAGGCCGCCAGCCGCGCGGGCCAGCCCTCTTCGACCGCAAAGGCCCGGAACAGCCGTTCGGCGCTGAAAAATACCTTGTCCCCGGTGATCTCGAAATCCTCGGGCGGCGTGTTCAGCAGCGGCTGACCGTTGCCCGACGAGATCTTCCAGCCGGTCGCCGCCTCGGACGGGGCGCCGGGGTATTCGATACCGTGCTCGGCCATCGCCGCGAGGCTGTTGGCAAAGCTGGCCTGAAGGAAACTCGACCCGGTCTTGGAATGGCCGATATGTAGATAGAGCGTGCGCATGACATCCCCAGTCTGCAGTCATGCGTGGGTGCCACGACAACACCATGAAGGGCAAGAGGGGCTGGCCCCACGTCGCCCCGACCGTCGGCGGAAAATCACATCCCCGCAACAAATGCGTCACACCGGTGTTACACAACGGCGTCACGCCCGCCGCGGTGATACAAACCGACAGGGGACTCCCATGAGAGTTAAGCTGGCGACGCTGACCTCCGTTCTGGCCATGACGGCCGGGGCAGGCCTGGCGCAGGACATGAATTTCAACCGGATCGCATCCTTCCCGGTGGTGCGCAACATGGCCGAGGGCGAAGACACCGCCCGCGAGACCTCGCCCGAGATCATCGCGGCAACGGCCGACGGCATGACGCTGGTTTACACCGACAGCCCGCTGGGCGTGATCGGCATGGTCGACATCACCGACCCGGCCAACCCCCAGCCCAAGGGCAACATCACCCTGGACGGCGAACCGACCAGCGTGACCATCGTCGGCACGACCGCCTTCGTCGGCATCAACACCTCCGAGAGCTATGTCGCGCCGTCGGGCCGCATCGCCGCCTTCGACACCGCCTCGGGCGAGGAAATCGCCAGCTGCGACCTGGGCGGCCAGCCGGATTCGCTGGCCTCGGCCAAGGACGGGTCCTTCGTGGCCGTGGCCATCGAGAACGAGCGTGACGAAGACCTGGGCGACGGCGGCCTGCCGCAGATGCCCGCGGGCCATGTCGTGCTGGTCGGCCTGGCCGATGGCACGCTGGATTGCGACACGCTCAAGACGGTCGAACTGGCCGGCCTGGGCGGCGATACGCCCGAAGACCCCGAGCCGGAATATGTCTCGATCAACGGCCTGGGCGAAACCGTCGTCACGCTGCAGGAAAACAACTACCTGGTGGTCCTGTCCAAGGACGGCGAGGTGATCAGCCATTTCACCGCCGGCACCGTCGACCTGGACGGCGTCGATGTCGTCGAGGACGACGCGCTGGATTTCACCGGCTCGCTGCGTGACGTGCCGCGCGAACCCGACTCGGTCACCTGGATCGACGACGACCATTTCGCCACGGCCAACGAAGGCGACTGGAAAGGCGGCAGCCGCGGCTGGACGATCTTCTCCAAAACCGGCGACGTGGTCTACGAATCCGGCCCGTCCTTCGAACATGCCCTGGTCGAAATCGGCCACTACCCGGAAGGCCGGTCCGAGAACAAGGGCGTCGAGCCCGAATCGGTGACCTTTGACACCTTCGGCGACACGCCTTTTGTCTTCGTCGGCTCCGAGCGCGGCTCGGCCGTGGGCGTCTATGACGTGACAGACCCGGCCAACCCGGTCCTGACCCAGCTGCTGCCCTCGGGCATCGGGCCGGAAGGCTACGTGACGATCCCCGAGCGCAACCTGCTGGTTTCGGCCAACGAATCCGACCTGGGCGAAGACGGCGCGGCCCGCGCGCATGTCATGATCTTCGAATACCAGCAGGCTCCGGCCGCCTACCCGATGATCACCTCCGCCGGCGCGGACGAGCTGATCGGCTGGGGCGCGCTATCGGGCATGGTCATGGGCGAAGACGGCCTGATCTACGGCGTGACCGACAGCTTCTACGGCGCGCAGCCGGCGATCCTGACCATCGACGCCAGCGCCACCCCGGCGAAGATCATCGCCAAGACCATCGTCACGCAGGACGGCGCGCCGGCCGAGGCGCTGGACCTGGAGGGCATCGCGCTGGACGGCGCGGGCGGCTTCTGGCTGGCCAATGAAGGCCGGGCCGACGGCGAACGGGCCAACAAGATCATCCATGTCGGCGCCGACGGCGTGGTGATCGAAGAGGTCCTGGTGCCCGAAACCCTGACCGCCAATGCCACCAATTCCGGCCTCGAAGGCGTGACGGTCGACGACCAGGGCACGATCTGGGTCGCCGTTCAGCGCGAATGGAAGGACGACGCGGCCCAGCATGTCAAACTGCTGGCCTATACCCCGGGCACCGGCGGCTGGACCGGCGTCTACTATCCAACCGAAAAGCCCGATTACGGCTGGGTCGGCCTGTCGGAAATCGTGTTCCACGACGGTGAATTCTTCCTGATCGAACGCGACAACCAGCTGGGCGACCTGGCCAAGACCAAGTGGATCACCAAGTTCTCGCTGGGCGATGTCGAGCCGGGCGAGCTGGGCGGTGACCTGCCGGTCGTCGAAAAGCACATGGTCCGCGACCTGCTGGCCGACCTGACCTCGACGGGCGGTTACGTGCTGGACAAGGTCGAAGGCCTGGCGATCGGCGCGGATGGCACGCTTTACATCTCGACCGACAACGACGGTGTCGACGACCATTCGGGCGAGACCATGTTCTGGGCGGTTCCGGCCAACTGACCGGCCGACCGACAGGTTGCATGACATGACATCGGGGCGCGCCGGCCATGGCGCGCCCTTTTTCGTGCCAGCCGGCCGCCGATTTGTGGCCCGCCGGCCCCAGGGACCACATGCCGCCACGTCCGGGTCTCGCCAATTGCCGCGCGACAGGCGATAATCTGCCCGTTGGTTTGGGAGTTTTACGATGGAATTGGCCCGGAACGCAGAATCGCCGCTGAAGACCGTGCGCGAGATGCCGCAGTTTCCGATGAAGTTCGGTGCGCAGACCGACCAGGAATACCTGGAGACCTGCCGGGGCATCAGCCCGGTGATGCGCGACCGCTACGGCTGCATCACGACCTTCTCGATGGCGAACCTGCTGTTGCTGCTGGATGACCGCTTTTCCCGCCAGGTCGAGCTGGAAGGGCTGCAGGCCAGCGGGGTCAAGGACGGACCGGCCTATGATTTCGTGCGCCGCGTGCTGCTGTTTTCCAACGGTCAGACCCACCGCACCCGGCGCGGGCCGCTGACCCGCACCTTTGCCCAGCCGCTGATGCGCGCGCTGCGGCCGCAGGTTGCCGCGCGGGTCGACACCATGGTCAGCGACATGGTGCGCCAGGGCCAGGCCGATTTCATCGATGCGCTGGCCGGGCCCCTGCCCGCCGCGACGATCGCCTCGATCATCGGCGCGCCAGAGGAAGACAGCCTGCAGTTTTCCAACTGGGCCTATGCGGCCTCCAAGGGCATGGGCATCTGCACGGCCGAGGAACGCAAGCGGGCCGACGTGGCGCTGGTCGAGCTGACCGATTACATCGAGGCCCTGCTGGCCCGGCGCCGCGCCCGGCCCGAAGAGGATTTCCTGACCAGCTATCTCGACAAGGTCGAGGGCGGGCCGATGGATGCCGACGAGATCCGCACCCAGATCGTGGGCCTGGTCATCGCCGGGTCGGACACCACCCGGGGCAGCCTGACCGCCACGGTCAGCCACCTGATGCAGAACCGCGACCAATGGGACCTGCTGGTCGCCGACCCCGAGACCCATGCGCCCGGCGCGGTGTCGGAAGGGCTGCGGTTCGATCCGATCATCGGCTCGCTGGCCCGGATCACCGTCGAGGATATCGAGCTGGAAGGCTATGCCATTCCCAAGGGCCGGCTGGTCACGCCGTCGATGATCGCCGCCCTGCGCGATCCGGCGGTCTATGCCGATCCCAACCGGTTCGACATCACCCGCACCGACCATCCGCGCCACCACGCGGTCTTTGGCGGCGGCCCGCACCGCTGCCTGGGCGAGGTGCTGGCCCGGATCGAACTGGAAGAGGCGCTGAAATCGCTGGCCTGCAAGGCCCCCGACCTGCGGGTCGATGGCAAGCCCGGCGCCCTGTCGGGCTTCAGCGCCACGCGGATGGTCAAGAGCATGAACGTGACGATCTAGGCCGCCCGGCCAGACCGACCGGGGCGGGTATGCAAAAAGGCCCGGGATTTCTCCCGGGCCCGCTTCGTCTTCACGAGGTAAGGCTTAGTTGACGGCCTTGGCGTCGACCACGTCGGTCTCAACCGCGCCCCCGGTCTGGGTCGCGATCTCGATCCGGCGGGGTTTCAGGGCTTCGGGCACTTCGCGCTGCAATTCGATATGCAGCATGCCGTCGGCATGGGAGGCCCCGGTCACACGCACATGATCGGCCAGCTGGAAGCGGCGTTCGAATGCGCGGGTGGCAATGCCACGGTGCAGGAAGGTGCGTTCGGACTGGTCCTCGGCCTTGCGGCCGGCCACGACCACGGCGCCTTCCTTGACCTCGACCGACAGGTCGCCCGGGCCAAAGCCGGCGACAGCGACCGAGATGCGATAGGCATCCTGGGCAGTTTTTTCGATGTTGTAGGGCGGGTAGGTCTGGGCGCTGCCATCGCTGGCAAGGGCACGGTCCATCATGTCGGCGATCCGGTCGAAACCGACGGTGGCACGATAGAGCGGGGCAAGATCAAAGCTGTTACGCATGGGTCGTCATCCTCATAAGCTGAGCAATTCACGATATTTGGTGCCCTCCTGGAACGGACGGGCGGGTGATACGGGACCCGATCATCGGCGTCCCGGTAAGGCAAAGATGGGAAAGGCCGCGCGGGGTTTCAAGGCCCGGGCTTGCCCCTGCGGCACGGTTTTCCCGCCCACCCGTCGTGCGGGGCCTGGATGATTGACCACGCGAGGATCGGCGCACTCTGCCTTGGGGCAGATCCCCCCCGGTGGCTGCCCTCACGCACGGCCCGGCCAACCTGGTGCCCGAGGCCCGGTGCCACCGCTGAGCGGGGTCCTGCAACCCCGCCGCCCGGGCTCGCCAGCTATGTGAGATTCCCGACCTTCCGAGCAGAGTCCGGCCAACGCGGCGCACGTGATCAAACACCACACGGGTGGCAGCCGATCCACACCAGAATCCCGCCCTCTACGCGAAGGCCGACGCACTGGGCCACAGGGACCCGCGCGCCGGGAGTATGGTGTGGAATGCGACCCGGTCGGGCCTGCCGGTCAGGGCCGGATGAACTTGGCCCCGGTGCGGTTGCGGGCATCGCCCACGCGCACGCGGTTGGTCAGGGGCGCGGGATCGAGGCCATGGCCCTTGCCCGCGGCCAGCTCGGATTTCAGCACGCCCAGCGGTTCGTCCAGCGACGTGCCCAAGGCGACCTTCTGGCCATCCATCTCGGCCTTGGCCGACACCACCGACACGATGCGCGGCGCGCCGCCCGAGAACGAGAAGATCGGCGCGCCGGACGATCCGAAATCCACCGAGCAGGACATGATCAGCACGCCCTGCTGGCGGGCCATCACGCCGCAGACCTCTTCGAGCGAGGGCGCTTCGGACCGGTTGCGCGCATAGGACACCACGCCGACCTCGTCGCCCTTGTGGGGCCGGGCCGCGGTCTGGAAGGGCGTGACCGACGTGTTGCGGATCGGCTGGTCAAGCTCCAGCAGGGCCAGGTCGTTGCGCACGCGGTCGGCCGACAGGGCGCTGCCATAATCGTATTCGGGATGCACGACCGCCCGGCGCACCGAGCGATAGGCCGAGGCCCGGCCATTGCGCCATCCGGCCAGGAATTCGATGCCCGTGTGATCGATCCGCGTGCCACTGGCCTTGTCAAAGAGGCAATGGGCGGCGGTCAGAACCAGGTCGGGAGCGATCAGGGCGCCGGTGCAAAAGCCGGTGCCGTCCAGGTCCAGCCGGCCGACGGCTTCCCAGCCCCGGGCGGCATCCATCGTGTCCAGCCGTTGCAGGTCATGCTCTCCGGCCGCCGCGCCCTGGCCCGCCAGCGCGCCGCCCAATGCCAGCCCGATGGCCACAAACCGTCCGATGATACCCATGAATACCCAAGCCTTCGTTATCCTGACCCCGAGGCTAGGCCCGGCTTGGGGCGAAAATGGGGCCGCGCCATGCTCATGCTGCGACCCGCCCGGGGTGGCCGGGCCGCATTTGCCGTTGGCCGACTTGCCTCCCGACCTGCGGTCCCGTCTCAACGCCGCCGCCTCGATGCCCGACCCGTCCCGATACCGGCCCGCCCGTCAACACGGTCCCGTTGGGCCCACTATCGCCCGGAGGTCAGGCCGCGTCCAGCGCCGGCGGCTTCGGCCCGCCCGTCGCCCAGTCGAGCAGTTCGACCGTATGCACCACCGGCACCCCGGTGCCCGAGCCGATCTGCATCATGCAGCCGATATTGCCCGCCGCGATGATGTCGGGGTTCCTGGCCTCCAGCGTGTCCACCTTGCGCGCCTTCAGCTGGCCGGAAATCTCGGGCTGCATCAGGTTGTACGTCCCGGCCGAACCGCAGCACAGGTGGCTGTCGGCCGGTTCGACCACCTCGAACCCGGCGCGTTTCAGCAAGGTCTTGGGCGCGGCCTTGATCTTTTGCCCGTGTTGCAGCGAACAGGCCGCGTGATAGGCCACGCGCAGGCCCTTGTCGGCCCCTTCGGGCAGGTCCAGCTGCGACAGCAGCTCGCTGATGTCCATCGCCACGGCCGACACCCGTGCGGCATCTTCGGCCAGCGGGTCGTTGCGGAACATGTGGCCGTAATCCTTGACCGTCGTGCCGCAGCCCGAGGTGTTGATCACGATGGCATCCAGCCCGGCCCCGTCCATCTCGGCCGTCCAGGCCCGGATGTTGGCCGCCGCCGAGCCATGCGACCGGTCGACCTGGCCCATGTGATGGGTCAGCGCCCCGCAACAGCCCGCGCCCTCGGCCACGACGACCTCGCAACCCAGCCGGGTCAGCAGGCGGATGGTCGCATCGTTGATGTCGGTGTTCAGCGCCTTCTGCGCGCAGCCGGTCATCAGGGCCACGCGTTTCACCGGCGCCTCGGGCGCGGCAAAGACCTGGGGATCGTCGTTGCGGCTGACCGGCGGGATGCGTTTCGGCGCCATGTCCAGCATGGCCTTCAGCCGGGGATCGGGCATCAGCCCCTTGAACGGCCGCCCGACCTTGGCCGCCAGCAGCGCCAGGCGGAAACGCGTCGGATAGGGCAGGATGCGCGCCAGCATCCAGCGCAGGGCCCGGTCCATGAAGGGCCGGTCGTAATGGCGTTCGATGTACGCGCGGGCATGATCGACAAGGTGCATGTAATGCACGCCCGACGGGCAGGTCGTCATGCAGGACAGGCAGGACAGGCAACGGTCGATGTGCTTGACCGTCGTGGCGTCGGGCACCCGCTCGTTTTCCAGCATGTCCTTGATCAGGTAGATCCGGCCGCGCGGGCTGTCCAGCTCGTCGCCCAGCACCTGGTAGGTCGGGCAGGTCGCCGTGCAGAAACCGCAATGCACGCAGGCCCGCAGGATCTGGTTGGCCCGGGCCGTGCCGGCATCGGCCAGCTGTTCTTCGGTGAAGTTCGTCTGCATGTTCCGCCCTCAGCCCATCAGCCCAGGGTTCAGGATGCCCCGGGGATCGAATTTCTGCCTCAGACCCCGGCTCAGCAGGGCCACCGCCGGCGCTTCGGGCTGAAAGACCGGCACCGCTGCGCGCAGGGCGGCGGAGGCACGCACCAGCGTGGCATGCCCGCCGATCCCGGCCAGCGCCGTACGGATCGCCCCGGCGCCCGCGTCGCCCATCGCCCCGTCTTCACTGTCTTCGCCCTCGACCAGCAGCCAGACCAGCCCGCCGCCCCAGTCAAAGATCGCCGCGTGATCCAGCCCGGCCTCTGCCAGCGCGGCGCTGACACCCGGCCCGTCGGACGGCCGCACCGACAGCCGCCAGACCGCGCCTGCGCGCCCTGCAAAGGGCGTGACATCGCGCACCTCGGCCCACAGGGCGGCGCTGGCCGCGCCCTCGACCGGCTCGAACCCCGGCAACAGGCCGGCCAGCCGGCCGCTGCGATAGGCCACCGCCCCGGCCAGGCCTTCGATCCGCACCTGTGTCCGGCTCTCGTCGCCGGTGGCCAGGTGGGCCGCGCCGGTCACGTCATAGGGCGAGCCGAGCGCCGTCGACAGCGCCGCCACCCCGGTCACCGGGTCCAGCCCGCGGGCCACCAGGGTCACCTCGGTCTCGGGAATGGCCAGCACCTTGAACGACAGTTCGGTCAGCACGCCCAGCGTGCCCCGTGACCCGGCCAGCAGCTTGACCAGGTCATAGCCCGTGACGTTCTTCATCACCCGGCCGCCGTTGCGCACCACCCGGCCCATCCCGTCGACGAACCGCACGCCCAGCAGGAAATCGCGGCAGGCCCCGACCTGCACGCGCCGCGGCCCCGAGACATTGGCCGCCACGACACCGCCGATGGTCGGCCTGCCCTGCGTGCCCAGCAGCGCCCGGTGGTCCATCGGCTCGAAGGCCAGGCGCTGCCCCTCGGCGGCCAGGACCTGCTCGACCTCGGCCACCGGTGTGCCGGCGCCCACCACGAGGGTCAGCGCCCCGGGTTCATGCAGGCGGACCCCGCCCAGCCCTTCGGTCTGCAACGCCACGCCCTCGACCGCCGGGCCGATGTCGCGCGTTCCGCCACCACGGATCCGCAGCGGCCCCTCGGCCCCCGCAACCAGCTCTGCCAGCTCGGCTTCGTTCTGAGGTCTCATGTGCTTCTTCTTGTCCAAATACCGCGGGGGGATCGGCCATCGGCCGATGGGGGCAGAGCCCCCATCCTACGCGACCCGCCGCGCCTGCGACGACGCCAGGGGAAAGACCTTGGCCGGGTTCAGCAGCCAGGCCGGATCAAAGACATCCTTGACGGCCATCTGCGCATCAAGATCGTCGGGATCGTACTGGTGCAGCATCAGGTCGCGCTTTTCCACGCCCACCCCGTGTTCGCCCGTCAGGCAACCGCCGACCTCGACACAAAGCTTGAGGATCTCGGCCCCGAGCGCCTCGCACAGCTCCAGCTGGCCGGGCGTGTTGGCATTGTAGAGGATCAGCGGATGCATGTTGCCGTCGCCGGCATGGAACACGTTGGCCACGCTCAGCCCGTATTCCTCCGACAGCTCGCCCATCCGCCGCAGCACGTCGGGCAGCGACGACACCGGAATCGTGCCGTCCAGACACATGTAATCGTTGATCTGCCCCATGGCCCCAAAGGCCGATTTCCGCCCCAGCCAGATCCGGGCGGCCTCGTCGGCATCGCCGGCCTCGCGCAGGGCCACCGGGGAATGGGCCTCGGCAATCGCCACGATCCGCTCCAGCTGATCGGCGATCTCGCCTTCGGATCCTTCGACCTCGACGATCAGCAGCGCCTCGCACATCGGGTAGCCGGCCTTGGCAAAGGCCTCGCAGGCCTCGATGCAGGGCCGGTCCATGAACTCGATCGCCACCGGCAGGATGCCCGCCCGGATGATGTCCGACACGCAGGCCCCGGCCGTCTCGTTGGCATCGAACCCGATCAGCACCGGCCGGGCGCCCTCGGGCTTGCGCAGGATGCGCAGGGTGGCTTCGGTCACCACGCCCAGCTGGCCTTCGGACCCGCAGATCACGCCCAGCAGGTCCAGCCCCGGCGCATCGAGATGCGCGCCGCCCAGTTCGACCACCGTGCCATCCATCAACACCATGGTCACGCCCAGCAGGTTGTTGGTCGTCACGCCGTATTTCAGGCAATGCGCCCCGCCGGAATTCATCGCGATATTGCCCGAGATCGCGCAGGCCAGCTGCGACGACGGATCGGGCGCATAGAAGAAATCAGCCTCGTCCACGGCCCCGGTGACCGACAGGTTGGTCCGCCCGGTCTGCACCCGGATGTAGCGGTCGGGATAATTGGTTTCGAGCACATCGGTCATGCGCGACACGCCCAGCACCACGCTGTCGGCCGTGGGCAGCGAGCCCCCGGCGAGCGACGTGCCCGCCCCGCGGGGCACCACCGGCACGCCCTCTTCGTGGCAGATGCGCAACACTGCCGCAACCTCTTCGGTCGTGCCGGGCAGCACCGCAGCCATCGGCGGACACTTGTAGGCGGTCAGGGCGTCGCATTCATAGGCCCGCGTCTCGGCCGGGTCGGAAATGACGGCATGGGCCGGCAAAACCTCGCACAGGCGGGCTACAACCCGGTCGCGGGCCGACAGAACGGTGGCATTCGGCTCTGGCATCTGCATGGCTGATCCTCCCATCTGGTAAAGTAATATTACCAATTCTGCCGACTGGCAAGGCCACCCGGTTGCGCATAATGTCCGGCCATGACCTGGACCGACCGCCTTACCCTCTTTTCATGGGCCGATGCCGCCGCGCTCGTGCTGCTGCTTGCCGCCTGGATCCTGATCAGCTGGCATATCGAGAATCCCCCGGCCCGCCGGCCGTCGGTCTCGGTGCTGATGAACGACTATCGCCGGGACTGGATGCGCGAGATGGTCACCCGCCAGCCGCGCATGTTCGACAGCCAGGTGCTGGGCCTGATGCGCCAGGGCACGGCGTTCTTCGCCTCGGCCGCGATGATTGCCATCGGCGGCGGGCTGGCCCTGATCGGCAATCCCAAGCCGCTGGTCGACGTGGCCGGCGACCTGACCCTGGTCAACGCCCCGCAGATCGTCTGGGAAATCAAGCTGGTCGTGCTGCTGCTCTGCCTGTCCCATGCCTTTCTGAAGTTCGTCTGGGCCCACCGGCTGTTCGGTTATTGCGCCATCCTGATGGCCTCGGTGCCCAACCATGCCGCCGATCCCGTGGCCTATCCCCGCGCGGCCCAGGCCGCCGAAGTGTCGATCACCGCCGCGCGCAGTTTCAACAAGGCCATGCGCGCGACCTATTTCAGCCTGGCCTCGGCGGCCTGGCTGATGGGCGCCGTGCCCCTGATGATCGCCACGCTGCTGACCACGGCCATGCTCTACCGCCGGGAATTCGCCTCGCAATCGCGCACGGCCCTGATGGTCGACACCACTCCGCCGCGCTGACCAGGATGTGACCGCCGCGCCGGGCCAAAGGCGCTATGCTGCGCGGCATGAGACATCTCGCCCCCGCCCTGCCGCTTGCCCTGGCCTTGCTGGCCACAGCCGCCCTGGCCGACGATCCGGTCATCGAACAGGTCACCGCCCGGCAGGAATCCGGCGGCTGGCGCTTTGATGTGACGATATCGCATCCCGACAGCGGCTGGGAGCATTATGCCGACGGCTGGCGCGTGCTGGCCCCCGACGGGCGCGAGCTGGGCCTGCGCGTCCTGCTGCATCCGCATGAACACGAACAGCCGTTCACTCGCGCATTGTCGGGCGTGGCGATCCCCGACGGGGTGCGCCAGGTCCAAATCCAGGCCCGGTGCATCCGCGATGGTTGGGCCGCGGCGACCTATACGGTCGACCTGGACTAACCCCGCGCCATCAGGCCCGGTGATAGGGCGATCCGGCCAGGATCGTCGCCGCCCGGTAGAGCTGTTCGGCCAGCATCACCCGGGCCAGCATGTGCGGCCAGACCATCTGGCCGAAGGACAGCTTGAAATCGGCCTCGGCCACCAGGTCGGGCGCGATGCCATCCGCCCCGCCGATGACAAAGGCCACGTCGCCGCGCCCCTCGTCGCGCCAGGTCGCGAGCCGGTCCGCAAAGACCGGAGAGCCCATCACCTTGCCCCGTTCGTCCAGGCAACAGACCACCGCCCCGCCCGGCAGGGCCTTGCGCAGCAGCGCCGCCTCGGCCGGCGATCCGCCGCCCTTGCGGTCCTCGACCTCGACGATTTCGGCCGGGCCAAGGCCATGGGCCCGCCCGGTCCGCGCAAAGCGCGTCAGGTAATCGTCGACAAGGGTTTTCTCGGGACCGGACCGCAAGCGACCGACCGCGCAGATCTGCACGCGCATGACAGGCAACAGGGCACCCCGGCGGAACCGGGGCGCGCGCGGATCAGTTCTGGAGCGTGCCGCCCGAGGGCAGCCACATCTTCTCGAGCTGGTAGAACTCGCGCACTTCCGGGCGGAACAGATGGACGATCACGTCGCCCGTATCGATCAGCACCCAGTCGCCGGTCTCCTTGCCCTCGATCCGGGCATTGACACCGAACTCGGCCTTCAGCTTCTCGACCAGCTTTTCCGACATGGCCGACACCTGGCGGGTCGACCGGCCCGAGGCGATCACCATGTAATCGCCCATGGACGACTTGCCGTGCAGATCGATCTGCACGATGTCCTCGGCCTTGTCATCTGAGAGAGAGGTAAGGATACGCGCCAGCAGGTCCTCGCTGGAGAAATCCAGTTGGGCGGCCATCAGGCCCGCCCGGTCATCGGCGGCCGGGGCCGCGTCAGCGTGGGGTGACAGGACATTGTCCTCCTATGATGCACGCCGTCGGTCCGCGGCGCTCGGATGCTCTAAGGTAACAATGTCAACATGTCGTTTCAATGACGGCGTGAATAACCACGGGTCACGGGCCCTCAATCGCCGTCTTCGGCTGCCCTGGCGGGCATTTCCCCGTCCAGCACCCGCACCTCGCGCTGCGGGAAGGGTATCGAGATACCGTTCTCCTGGAACGCATCCCACAGCGCCAGGTAGACATTGCCCCGCACATTGGTCAGCCCGGCGGTCGGATCGGTGATCCAGAACCGCAAGATATAGTCTACCGAACTGTCACCGAACCCCACGATATGGCAGACCGGCGCGTTCGGCACGGCCAGCACGCGGGTCACGCCCGTGGCCGCGGCAATGGCCACCTTGCGCACCAGGTGGGGGTCGTCGTGGTAGGACGTGCCAAAGAAGATATCCAGCCGCACGCGGTCGTTGGAATGGGTCCAGTTGACCACCTGGCCGGTGATCAGGTCCTCGTTGGGGATCAGGTATTCGCGCCCGTCACGGGTCACGACGGACACGTAGCGCGCGCCCAGCGAATCGATCCATCCGAAGGTCTCGCCCAGCGAGATCACGTCGCCGGGCTTGATCGACCGGTCCAGCAGGATGATCACGCCCGACACCAGGTTCGACACGACCTTCTGCAGGCCAAAGCCGATGCCCACCCCGATCGCCCCCGACAGGATGGCCAAGCCCGACAGGTCGAACCCCAGCGACTGGATGCCCACCAGCACGACAAAACCGTAAAGGATCAGCTGGGTGATCTTGATCGCCAGCACCCGCATCGAAGGCGAGATGTCCTCGTTGCGCCGCAACCCGCCGGCCGCGGCCTGGGTCAGCAGCCGCGCGCCGGTCAGCAGGGCGGCGATCAGCAGCAGGGCCTTGATCAGCACCAGGGCGGTCAGGCGGAAGGTACCGATGCTCAGTGCCACGGAATCGAAGAACACCACGGCCTCGTCCAGCAGGCCGAGGGCCAGCAGGGTGGCATAGGCCCAGAGCGACCATTCGACGACCCGCCGCAGGCTGCGGTTGCGTACCAGCCGCGAGCCCAGCCCGATGGCCAGCCAGGCCAGCGACATCGTGGCAAAGATGCCGATGATGCGGCTGCGCGAAGGCCAGGTGGCCTCCTGCATCACGGCATAGACGATCCAGGTCAGGGCAGTGAAATAGATCAGCACCAGCCGGTCGCGCAGGTGGACCAGCATGCGCAGCTGCCATTTCTGCCAGCCCTCGCGCGTGCGCATCCAGCCATCGACACGGCCCCGCGTGGCCAGCCGCAGCACCAGGGCCAGCACGGCCAGCCCGACCAGGATCAGCAGCTGGTACTGCCGCCAGCCCGGGGTGATGGCCATGGTCCACAGGCCCTGCACCCAGTCGGTCACCGAATCCGCGGCCGCCCGGGGGTCGAGCGGCAGGTCGGTGGCCACCAGCGGCGGCGCCTCCGGGGCAGCGGCAGGGGCCGCGGCCGGCCCGGTCGTCGCGGCATTTTCCGCCGCGCCGGCGGCAGTCGGGCCAGGGGGCTGGTCGGCGGTCGGGTCAGGGCTGGTGTGCTGGCTCATCCGTGCGGCGGTCGTCCGGTTCCCGGGGTGCAAGTGGTGGGGCGGAACCTAGCGCCCCGCACCGATCCGACCAGCAAGCCACGTTTCGCGGCTTGATTGCAACACCGCGGCGGCGTATCTGACGATCCATGGATCATGTCTCGGAATCGACGAGGAACCTGCCGGACCGGGCGCGGCTGCGCGAACGGTTCTTCGGCGCGACTCATTCCGTCCAGGCTCGCCTATAGGGGCCAAGCCCCCCTTCGCCAGTGAAATTCAAGCATGACGGGAGAGGACCGATGTCCCCCAAGACACTCTATGACAAAATCTGGGATGCCCACGTGGCCCACGAGGCCGAAGACGGCACCTGCCTTCTGTATATCGACCGCCACCTGGTCCACGAGGTGACCAGCCCGCAGGCCTTCGAAGGCCTGCGCATGGCCGGCCGCAAGGTCCGCGCCCCGGAACGGACCATCGCCGTGCCGGACCACAACGTGCCGACGACCGAAGGCCGCGAGAACCCCAAGAACATGACCGAGGATTCGGCCATCCAGGTCGCCGCGCTCGATCAGAACGCCAAGGAATTCGGGATCCACTATTATCCCGTGACCGACATCCGCCAGGGCATCGTGCATATCGTCGGGCCGGAACAGGGCTGGACCCTGCCGGGCATGACCGTGGTCTGCGGTGACAGCCACACGGCGACCCACGGCGCCTTCGGCTCGCTGGCCCATGGCATCGGCACGTCCGAGGTCGAACACGTCCTGGCCACCCAGACGCTGATCCAGAAGAAATCCAAGAACATGAAGGTCGAGATCACGGGCACGCTGGCGCCCGGCGTCACGGCCAAGGACATCGTCCTGCGCATCATCGGCGAGACCGGCACCGCCGGGGGCACCGGCTATGTCATCGAGTATTGCGGCGAGGCGATCCGCGCCCTGTCGATGGAAGGCCGGATGACGATCTGCAACATGGCCATCGAAGGCGGCGCCCGGGCCGGTCTGATCGCGCCCGACGAAACCACGTTCGAATATTGCATGGGCCGGCCCCACGCGCCCAAGGGCGCCCAGTGGGAAGCCGCCCTGGCCTGGTGGAAGACGCTCTATTCCGACGATGACGCCCATTGGGACAAGGTCATCACCATCCGCGGCGAAGACATCGCGCCGGTCGTGACCTGGGGCACCTCGCCCGAAGACGTGCTGCCGATCACCGCTACGGTGCCTGCGCCCGAGGACTTCAAGGGTGGCAAGGTAGACGCGGCCCGGCGCTCGCTGGAATACATGGGCCTGACCCCCGGCACGGCGCTCAACGACATCGACATCGACGCGGTGTTCATCGGCTCCTGCACCAACGGCCGGATCGAGGACCTGCGCGCCGCCGCCGCGGTGCTGAAAGGCAAGAAGATCAAGGACGGCATGCGGGCCATGGTCGTGCCCGGCTCGGGCCTGGTGCGCGCCCAGGCCGAGGAAGAAGGCCTGGCCGACATCTTCAAGGACGCCGGGTTCGAATGGCGGCTTGCGGGCTGCTCCATGTGCCTGGCCATGAACCCCGACCAGCTGAAACCGGGCGAACGCTGCGCCTCGACCTCGAACCGGAACTTCGAGGGCCGCCAGGGCCGCGGCGGGCGCACCCACCTGATGAGCCCGGCCATGGCCGCCGCTGCCGCCGTGACCGGCAAGCTGACCGATGTGCGCGACCTGAGCTGACCCCCCCGCCCCTGCCCCCATGCGGGGCAGCCAGGCGGACCAACCCAGACAGCGCTTTCCGACGACAGCCTGGCCTTTCAAACAGGTCGTCGTCGGAACAGACAAATGGGGCCGCGCCTTGGGCGTGGCCCTTTTTCATGGGCCACCTCCCGATGGCATCCGTCGCGCCGCATGGGGGCGCTGCCCCCGTCCTCCGTTGGAGGACTCCCCCGGGAATACTTGAGAAGAGAAAGAAGCAGCAGGTCGGCGCGCCGTCCTGTCCGCGCGCGGGCGTCCTGCTTCTTTCTCTTTCCAAATATCCGGCCGTCCAGCCGGCCACCCCGCGGCGGTCCCGGGCAAGGGCGCCGGGAAAGCCCTGTCATCGCCGGTTTTCCCGTCTTGGTCAGGACTCAGTTCATTGTAAAGTCGGGGCAAATCACCCGCAGCCGCCAGGGATCGGTCCGACAACCGGGCCGGGGCTGCCGAGGGACCGGAGAGTTCGACATGACGATTGGCCGTTTCAGATCCGCCGCATGGGCCAGCACCCTCACCCTTGCACTGGCCGGCGCCGCGCCGCTCGGGGCGCAGGAGATCGCCGACACGATCTACATGGGCGGGCCGATCCTGACCATCGACGACGCCCGGGGCACAGCCGAGGCCGTGGCCGTCCGCGATGGCCGCATCCTGGCCGTGGGCGAGCTGGCCGGGATGACCGCCCTGCAGGGCGAGGACACCAAGGTCTTTGACCTGGAGGGGCGGGCGATGCTGCCCGGATTCTTCGACAGCCATGGCCACGTGGTCTTTGGCGGCTTGCAGGCCCTGTCGGCCAACCTGCTGGCCCCACCCGACGGCACGGTCACCGACATTGCCAGCCTGCAGGACACCCTGCGCCAGTGGATCGACACCAATGCCGAGACCGTGCAGAAGGCCAACATGGTCGTGGGCTTCGGCTATGACAACGCCCAGCTGGCCGAGCTGCGCCATCCCACGCGCGAAGATCTCGACGCCGTGTCGACCGATCTGCCAATCGTCATCGTGCACCAGTCGGGCCATATCGGCGTGGCCAATTCCAGGGCCCTCGAGATGGCCGGCATCGACGGATCGACGCCCAATCCCGCCGGCGGGGTGATCCGCAAGGACGAAACTGGCCAGCCCGATGGCGTGCTCGAGGAATATGCCTTCTTCCGCGTCCTCGTGCCCCTGCTGTCCGACCTGGGCCCCGAGGCGCTGGACGCCTTTGCCCTGGCCGGAGCCCAGCTCTGGGCCAGCTACGGCTATACCACGGCCCAGGATGGCCGGTCGTCGCGCGGGCTGTACGATGCGCTGAAATCGGTCGATGCCGGCCCCGGCCTGCCGGTCGACGTGGTGGTCTTTCCCGACGTGCTGGAAGACCGCGATTTCATCGCCGAGGCCGCATCGCGGGAGTATGACGGCCATGTCCGCGTGGCCGGCTGCAAGCTGACCATCGACGGCTCGCCCCAGGGCTTCACCGCTCTGCGCGACCGGCCCTATTTCGCCCCGGTGGGCAATTACGCCCCGGGTTACGCCGGCTATTCGGCCATCACCATGGACCAGACCCAGGAGGCCGTGAGCTGGTGTTTCGGCCAGGGCCTGCAGATCATCACCCATTCCAACGGCGAGGGCGCGTCGGACATGCTGATCGCGGCCATCGAAGAGGCCCGGCGGGTTCACGGCGACCCGGGCAACCGGCCGGTGCTGGTGCATGGCCAGTTCCTGCGCGAGGACCAGGTCGACAGCCTGCAGCGGCTGGGCATCTTCCCCTCGCTCTTTCCGATGCACACGTTCTACTGGGGCGACTGGCACCGCGACCACACGGTCGGGCCGGTCAATGCCGACAACATCTCGCCGACCGGCTGGGTGCGCACGCGGGGCATGATGTTCGGCAGCCACCACGACGCGCCGGTGGCCTTTCCCGACAGCATGCGCATCCTGTCGGCCACGGTCACCCGGCGCACCCGGTCGGGCGACATCCTGGGCCCGGCCCAGCGGGTCGACGTCATGACCGCGCTCAAGGCCATGACGATCTGGCCGGCCTGGCAGCATTTCGAGGAAGACGACAAGGGCACGATCACCCCCGGCAAGATCGCCGATTTCGTCATCCTGTCGGCCGATCCCACGGCCGTCGACCCCGAAACCCTGGCCGATCTCGAAGTGCTGGCGACGATCAAGGACGACACGGTCGTCTACGAGGCGCAGCCCGGCGAACGCAAGGGCGAGCTGGGCCGGGCGCCCTTTACAGCCGATCCGATGATGGCCCACCGCTTCCTGCATGCCCTTTGGCAGGCCGGCGACAGCCAATAGGCCGATCCGGGGCCGGGCGGGCCGCCCCCGATCACCCGTGGGTGGATTTGACCTCGCGATGCCGTGAGGTCGTGATATAGCTGGGGCGGGTGAAATCGGTGGAAGGAAGAAATCCCGATGAAAGAATGGGTTAAATGGTTGATCCTCGGCATCCTCTCGGTGGTGTTCGGGGTGGTCGTGTTGAGCCACGCAGTGGCGGCATCGCTGGCGCTGACAACGGTGACGGGGATCCTGTTCCTGGTCTCGGGCGGCTTCCAGGCCGTGGCGGGCTTTTCGGCCGAGGGCACCGGGCAGAAGGTGCTGGCCATCGCGCTCGGCGCGCTGATGGTCATCCTGGGGCTGAGTTTCATCACCAATCCGCTGGAAGGCACGATTTCGCTGGCCCTGCTGGTGCTGATCCTGCTGGCGGCCAGCGGCGTGGTGCGGATCATGTTCGCCTGGCGCATGAAGGAAACGCCGTTCTTCTGGCCGATGCTGATTTCCGGCGCACTGTCGGTGCTGCTGGCGGCTTACATCCTGGCCAATTTCGCAACGGCCGGGCCGCAGCTGCTGGGCATCCTGCTGGGGATCGAGCTGATCTTCAACGGGGCCGGGCTGGTCGTGCTGGCCTTCTTCATCCGCACGGTGGCCAAGCACCTGAAGTAAGGCCGCGGGTTTCGGACGGACGGGCGCCCCGGTCGGGCGCCCGTTTGCGTTTGGGCCACCGTGATCAGTCACCCGGATCAGCCCCCGGACCGGCGGCCGATCCGGCGGTGGGCAGACGCACCGCCAGGTGGCAGGCAAGCGGCGGGCAATCGCCCGCCCTACGGCCACCGCGAAGAGATCAGCTGCCCGTCAATCAGCGGACCGTCAATCGGGAGCGATCATGCAGACGAAGGGCTGGTGATCGCCCTTGGCAAAGGTCAGGTCGCCCAGGACGGTGACCACCTGGTATTTCTCGTTCTTCATGGCCGCGTTGACCTGGTAATCGATGTGGCCGAGACGGGCCGTGTCATCGAGATGTTCCATGAAACGGCGCATGACGGTCATCGGCGAATGCGCCATCAGGTCGTCGGGGCCATCGAATTCGAACCGGCGGTCGCCGCCGCGGGCGCCATGCATCAGGGTTGCGCCGTACTTGGCCATCTGGGTGTCCTCTTGTTGGGGCTCGGTCCGCCATGGCGGCGGATGTCGGGCGACCATAGCGGCCTTATCTGACGGCTTTGCAACAGTCGCGGCCTTGCCTGCGGACGGCCGACGTGGTTTAGAGACTCAGCTAAATCGGAGGCCAACCATGGACAAGTTCACGACGCTCACCGGGATTGCCGCGCCGCTGCCGTTGATCAACATCGACACGGACATGATCATTCCCAAGCAGTTCCTGAAGACGATCCAGCGGTCGGGCCTGGGCAAGAACCTGTTCGACGAGATGCGCTTCAACGAGGACGGGTCGGAAAACCCCGATTTCGTGCTGAACCAGCCGGCCTACCGCGAGACCGAGATCCTGGTCGCGGGCGACAATTTCGGCTGCGGCTCGTCGCGTGAACATGCGCCCTGGGCGATCAAGGATTTCGGCATCAAATGCGTGATCGCGCCCAGCTTTGCCGACATCTTCTACAACAACTGCTTCAAGAACGGCATCCTGCCGATCGCCCTGCCCCAGGACGTGGTCGACATGCTGATGAAGGACGCGGAAAAGGGCGCCAACGCGCGGATGACGGTCGACCTGGAAAGCCAGACGATCACCACGTCCGACGGCGAGGTCGTGACCTTCGAGGTCGACAGCTTCCGCAAGCATTGCCTGCTGGAAGGGCTGGACGACATCGGCCTGTCGCTTGAGAAGGCGGCCAGCATCGACGCATTCGAAACCCAGGCCACCACGTCGCGGCCCTGGGTCTGATCCGGGCCGAACGGCCGGCAGGAAGACGGGTGGCCCACGGCCCCCGATGTTGATGACGGGCGGTCCGACGGGCCGCCCGATGTCGTTTCGGCAGGTGTCGGGCGCGGGGGCGGGGCGGTTTCGGGGCTGCCGGGCGGCCGCGCAGGATCACCGCTTGGTGGCGCCGACGGCCGGACGTTGCGCACCCCGGACCGGCCGGGGCAAGGGCGTGGACGGCGACAATGGCGGGCGGAACGGCCGGCTTGCCCGCCTATGAACACTTCAACTGCGGGCCACAACATCTTGCGATACCTGTCATTTCCGCAGCAAAAGCATGTCAGGTTGATGCAAAGTGGCACCAGTTTCTCCATGGAATCGCCTTAAATCTTAACCCTAATCACATCGCGCCTTGAGCGGGACGGCGAAGGCCTGCACAAATAAGGCAAGAATGAGGCAGCCCGCCCCTCGGGGCGGGATCAAGTTGGAACAACGGCGCGGCAAGGTATCGCTCCGGTCCGGTTTGAAGGGAAACGAGACGTGCTCGGACGTGTAACCGGTGCGCTGACGCGTGCCTTGCTGGTCGGATTGCTGGTGGCGACACCGGCCCTTCTGCTGCCGCCGATGGCCGCGACAACCACCGAGATCGTCCTTCTGATCGCCATCCTGGCCAGCACCCTGACCTTCATCGAATATGTCTCGACCTATCCCAGCCTGATCGAATTCCGCGATGCCCCACCGATCAACCGGCTGCGCTTTGCCTCGCTGTTCTCGATGATCTTCTTCCTGACTGTCATCTTCAACCATGCCCTGGCGCCCACCCCCCTGTCGGCAGCCATCGAAGGGCTGGGCGGGATGGTCGGTCGGGCGCTGGATTTCCCCTATTCGCCGGTGCACCTGGCGATGCTGATGGTGCCCGCCGATACCCCGGCCGAGATGCTGACCGCCGTCCGGGCGGCGGCGGGGCTGGCGCTGATCATCGCGCTGATGACCGTGGGGCTGTTCATCGTGACGGTGCGGCTGGCCGGCTGGCCGACCAATGCCGGGGTGTTCAACGTCTGGATCAACCTGCCGCTCTTCGATCCGACGACCGGGGGTGACGTGATCCTGCGGCTGCAGCGCGACGGGCGGATCAACCTGATCGGCGGGGCGCTGATGCCTTTCCTGATCCCGGCGCTGGTCACCGTGGGCTCGGCGATCACCGGGCCGCTGGTGGTGGCCACGCCGCATGTGCTGATCTGGGCGTTCAGCGCCTGGGGCTTCCTGCCGGCGTCGATGGCGATCCGGGGCATTGCCATGCTGCGGGTGGCCGAGCTGATCGAGGACAAGCGCCGCCGGGCCTATGCCTCGGCCAAGGACATGCAGGCGGCATGACCCGGGCCGTCGCAGCGGCGGTCCTGACGTTTCTCATCCTGTTGCTGGCCCTGCCCGGCGCGCTGCACGCGCAGCCCGAGCGGCTGCGCGTGGCGCTGCTGGATGCCGAGCTGCGGCGCGACGGGCCGGGGCTGTTGCTGCGCGACATCCAGAAGGGCGATGCGCAGGTCGATGCCGTGGTGGCGGTGATCGCCCATGCGCGGCCCGACGTGCTGGTCCTGCTGGGCTTTGACTGGGACCACGACGGCCGGGCGCTGGCCGCGCTGGCCGACCGGCTGGCCGCGGCAGGCGCGGGCTATGACCACCTCTTCACCGCCCGGCCCAACAGCGGGCGGGCCAGCGGCATCGACCTGGATGGCGACGGCCGGCGGGGCGGACCGGGTGATGCCCAGGGCTATGGCCATTTCACCGGCCAGGGCGGCATGGCCATCCTGTCGAGACATCCGATCCTGGCCGGGGACATGCACGATTTCTCGGGGCTGGCCTGGGCCGATCTGCCCGGGGCGCTGTTGCCGGTCGACGCGGCGGGGGGGCCGTTTCCGTCGCAGGCCGCGCAGGAGGCGCAATTGCTGTCGAGCCGGGCCCATTGGGTGGTGCCCGTGGCGCTACCCGGAGGGCAGGTGATGGAGCTGCTGAGCTTTCACGCCGGCCCGCCGGTCTTTGACGGGCCCGAGGATCGCAACGGCCGGCGCAACCATGACGAACTGCTGTTCTGGCGCCATTACCTGGACGGGGTCTTCGGGCCCGGGCCGGGGGCGTTTTATGTGCTGGCCGGCGGGGCGAACCTGGATCCGTTCGACAACGACGGGCGGCATGGGGCGATCCGGGCCTTGCTGGAGGATCCGCGTCTGGTCGACACCCGGCCGGCCAGCCCCGGGGCGGCCGGGGCCGGGACCCAGGGCCATGCCGGACCCGATGCGCTGGACACGGTGGATTGGGGCTTTGGCCGGTTCCGGGTGGATTACGTGCTGCCGGCGCCGGGGTGGACGGTGCTGGACAGCGGCGTGCTGTGGCCCGGCCCGGATGATCCGCTGGCGGAGGTGGTCACGGCGGCCAGCCGGCACCGGCTGGTCTGGGTGGACCTGGCCCTGCCCTGAGCCAAGCCGCGCCCCTGCCCGGGACCGGCGCGGGGCGGCCGGCTGGACGGCCGGATATTTGAGAAGAGAAGGAAGCAGCAGGTCAGAGCGGGCGGATGGCGCGGGCCAGGGCTTCGTCCACGGGCGTGTCGGGGCAATCGGGGCAGAGCGCGCGGAAGCGGGTGCCGTCGAGGCTGTGGGGGAGCGACCAGAGGTAGCGCATTTCCAGCAGATGGCGGGCCAGGGGCCAGAACGGGCGGGCCAGGCGAAGCTGCCACCAGGGGAAGCGGTGGATGCGCAGGGGGTGGCCGACGAGCCCGGCGAGGTGATCGGCCATCTGTCGGCCCGACAGGGTATAGCCCGGGAAGGGGATGTCGGCGAAGGCGGGCAGGTCGTCGGCACGATCCGCCAGGGCGACCATGGCCCGGGCGAGATCGGGCAGGAAGGCCCAGGCATGGGCGGCATCGGGATCGCCGGGCCAGGTGAACCGGCCCCGGGCGATACCCGGGGCGAGCATGCGGTCGAACCAGTTGCCCGAGGCTTCGGTATCGAGGAAATCGCCGGCGCGCAGCAGGATGGTGCGGGTGCCCGAGCGGCGATAGCTGTCTTCCATGGCGATGCGGATGCGGCCCAGCGGGTTGGTGGCGCGATGGGGCGACGCGGCCGACCAGGGGGCCGGCGAGGACGGGCCGAAGACATAGACATTGCCCGGCACGATGACCGTGGCCCCGGCGGCCAGGGCGGCCTGTTGCACGGCGTCGTGCAGGGCCGGGACCTGGGCCTGCCAATCGGGATAGGGCGGGTTCCAGGCATTGACGATGATCCGGGCGCCGCGGGCGGCGGCGGCCAGATCGCCGGTGGCGCGGTCGAACCGGCGGACCTGCCAGCCGGCGGCGGCAAAGGCCTGGGCGGCATGGCGGCCCATCCGGCCGGAACCGCCGAGGATCAGGGCAATGCGGGTCATGGGAGCCTCGATGCTGTTGGGATTGCGGCGAGGATAGCCATTCCCTTTGCAAGGGGTAATTGCAGGTTTGCGCAGGTCTGGTATTCACTGATGCATGGCTCAGGTGGATGGATTGCGCGACTGGACGCTGGTTCAGTCATTCCTGGCGGTGGCCGAGACCGGCTCGCTGTCGGCGGCGGCGGCCCTGCTGGGGCGCAGCCAGCCGACGCTGGGCCGCCAGGTGGCCGCGCTGGAAACCGCGCTGGGGGCGCAGCTGTTCGACCGCCATGCCAGGGGGCTGCGGATCAGCCCGGCCGGAACGGCGCTGCTGCCCCATGCCCGGGCCATGCGCGGGGCGCTGCACGGGCTGACCATGGCCGCCGCCGAACAGGCCGGCGAAATGGCCGGCACGGTGCGCCTGACGGCCAGCGTGTTCCTGTCGCAATATGTCCTGCCGCCGGTGCTGGCCGGCATCCGCCGGGCCGCGCCCGAAATCCGCATCGAGCTGGTCGCCTCGGACGAGAGCGAGAACCTGCATTTCCGCGAGGCCGACATCGCCCTGCGCATGTACCGGCCGGCCCAGCTGGACATCGTCACCCGCCACCTGGCCGATATCGAGATCGGGGCCTTTGCCGCCCGGAGCTACCTGGACCGGGCCGGGCGGCCGCAGGACATCTCTGAACTGGCCGGCCACGACCTGGTGGGCTTTGACCGCAATCCGCTGATCATCGACACGATGCAGGCGCTGGGGCTGAGCCTGGCCCGCGAGGATTTCGCCGTGCGCTGCGACAACCAGGCGACCTACATGGCGCTGATCCGGGCCGGCTGTGGCATCGGCTTTGCCCAGGTGCCGGTGGGCCGGGCCGAACCGCTGGTCGAACAGCTGCCAATGGACCTGGGCGTGCCGCCGCTGCCGGTCTGGCTGGCCGCCCATGAAAAGATGCGCCAGAGCCCGCGGATCCGCCGGGTCTGGGACCTGATCCTGCGCGACCTGCCCCCGCGCTGCCGGGTGGCGAGTTGACGCTTGCCCCGCGGAACGATAGCTGGAACGCGATCTGCTGATATAAGGGGGAGCCCATGTCCAATCCGTCCATTCTGATCCTGCCGGGCGACGGCATCGGTCCCGAGGTCATGGCCGAGGTGCGCCGGGTCATCGACTGGTTCGGGACCAAGCGCGGCCTGGTCTTCGACGTGAGCGAGGACCTGGTCGGCGGGGCGGCCTATGACGCCCATGGCACGCCCCTGACGGACGAGACGATGGCCAAGGCCCAGGAGGTCGATGCCGTGCTGCTGGGCGCCGTGGGCGGACCCAAGTACGACGTGCTGGATTTCTCGGTCAAACCGGAACGCGGCCTGCTGCGCCTGCGCAAGGAAATGGACCTGTTCGCCAACCTGCGCCCGGCCCAGTGTTTCGACGCGCTGGCCGATTTCTCGTCGCTGAAACGCGACGTGGTGGCCGGGCTGGACATCATGATCGTGCGCGAGCTGACCTCGGGCATCTACTTCGGCGATCCGCGCGGGATCATCGAGGAAGGCAACGAGCGGGTGGGCATCAACACCCAGCGCTACACCGAGAGCGAAATCGACCGGGTGGCGCGCTCGGCCTTTGAACTGGCGATGCGGCGCAACAAGAAGCTGTGTTCCATGGAAAAGGCCAATGTCATGGAATCGGGCGTGCTGTGGCGCGAGGTCGTGACCGAGGTGGGCAAGGATTACCCCGAGGTCGAGCTGTCGCACATGTATGCCGATGCCGGCGCCATGCAGCTGACCCGCTGGCCCAAGCAGTTCGACGTCATCGTCACCGACAACCTGTTCGGCGACATGCTGTCGGACCTGGCCGCCATGCTGACCGGCTCGCTGGGCATGCTGCCCTCGGCCTCGCTTGGCCTGCCGATGGCCAATGGCCGGCCCAAGGCCCTGTACGAACCGGTGCATGGCTCGGCTCCCGACATCGCCGGCCAGGGCAAGGCCAACCCGATCGCCTGCGTCCTGAGCTTTGCCATGGCCCTGCGCTATTCCTTCGACGCGGGCGACGAGGCCGACCGGCTGGAAGCCGCGATCGAAACCGTGCTGGCCGAGGGCAAGCGCACGCCCGACCTGCTGGGCGAGGAGGGCGTCGAGCCGGTGTCGACCACGGGCATGGGCGATGCAATCCTCGCGGCGCTCGACGGGTCGCTCTGACAACGGGCAGTTGTCCGTCTGAACAACGGGAAAGCGCCTTCACGGGCGCTTTTTTCGTGCGCTCATGGTATCATCCGCCTGTTGAGCCGGCGCAGGGGCCGGCAGGTAGGGGGTACTTCAATCATGTTTCAGAAACTCGCGGCCGAGGCGTTCGGCACCTTCTGGCTTGTCTTCGGAGGCTGCGGCGCGGCCATTTTCGCGGCGGCCTTCCCGGGGCTGGGCATCGGCTTTGCCGGGGTGGCCTTTGCCTTCGGCCTGACGGTGCTGACCATGGCCTTTGCGGTCGGCCATATCTCGGGCGGGCATTTCAACCCGGCGGTCACGCTGGGGCTGGTCGTTGCCGGGCGGCATGACAAGGGCGAATTGCTGCCCTACTGGGCGGCCCAGCTGGTCGGGGCGATCCTGGCCGCGGCGGTGCTTTTCGTCATTGCCAGCGGGGTCGAAGGTTTCAGCCGGGCCGATGGCTTTGCGGCCAATGGCTATGGCCCGCTGTCGCCGGGCGGTTACAGCCTGGGCGCCGGGCTGGTGGCCGAGATCGTGCTGACGGCCTTCTTCCTGATCGTCATCCTGGGCGCCACCGATGCCCGGGCGGCCCCCGGCTTCGCGCCCATTGCCATCGGCCTGGCCCTGGTGCTGATCCACCTGATCAGCATCCCGATCACCAATACCTCGGTGAACCCCGCACGCTCGACCTCGCAGGCGCTCTTTGCCGGCGGGCCCTGGATCGCCCAGCTGTGGCTGTTCTGGCTGGCCCCGCTGGCCGGCGGCGCGCTTGGCGCGCTGTGCTACACGGCGATCGGCCGCCAGCCGGTCGAGGCCTGACACCGCGCCCGGATCGGCCGCAACCGGCCGGTCCGGGCCCATCGCCCGACCTTGAACCGGCCATGACCGCCGCCGCGTCCGGGGCGCGCTGATTGTTCCCCGTCGACCGGCCCGACGGCCCCGACCCGTGGCCACAAGGCATCAAAACCCGGGCAGCCCGGCCGACTGGCGAAAAATGGCCGGGGTTTGCCCCCGGACCCTCCTTGACGATGGCCATAGATCCTGCACGGTGGCGGGAACACCCAAGGTCATGGACATGTCAGATACCGCAAAGAACAATCTTCGCGGCGTAGCTTTCGCGCTGGCCGCCTTCGCCATCTTCTCGACCCACGATGTCATCGTGAAGGTCCTGGGACTCAGCTATTCGACCTTCCAGATCATCTTCTTCGGCGTGCTGTTCAGCTTTCCGCTGGTCATGCTGATGCTGATGAGGGACACGACAAAGGGCAACCTGCTGCCCCGCCATCCCTGGTGGACGGCGCTCAGGACCGTGTCCGCGATGATCTCGGGGATCTGTGTCTTCTTCGCCTTCTCGGCCCTGCCGATGGCCCAGGTCTATGCCATCATCTTCACGATGCCCCTGCTGATCACCGTGCTGTCGATCCCCATCCTGGGCGAATCGGTCGGCCCGCACCGCTGGGGCGCCGTGGCCGTCGGGCTGATCGGCGTCATCGTCGTGCTGCGCCCGGGCGGGGCCGAGCTGGGCCTCGGCCACCTGGCCGCGCTGACCGGGGCGTTCTTCGGCGCCCTGGCCGCGATCATCGTGCGCAAGATCGGCCACGAGGAACGCAGCGCCGTGCTGCTGCTCTACCCGATGATGGCCAATTTCCTGGTCATGGCCGCCGCGATGCCCTTTGTCTACGAGCCGATCCACATCGAATCGCTGGGCCTGCAGGGGCTGATGGCCTTCTTCGCCTTTGTCGGCGGGCTGTGCCTGATCCAGGCCTACAAGTCCGGCGATGCGGCGATCGTCGCGCCGATGCAATATTCCCAGATGATCTGGGCCGCGATCTATGGCGGGCTGTTCTTCGGCGAAGTGCCCGACACGGTTACCTGGATCGGCGCCGGGATCATCATCGCCTCGGGGCTCTACATCGTCATCCGCGAGAACTTCGGCGGCACCTCGGCCAACCGCCCGGTGGTCAGCACCAAGTCGCGGGTCGGCACGCCGACAAGCCCGCGGGTGCAGATGTTGCAGTCGCTTGTGCGCCGTTCGGCGAAAAGAGCGGTCTGAGGCTCTTGCAAATCCCTGGCGGACCCGTTACGGGGTCCGTCACGGTCGGAGCGTAGCTCAGCCTGGTAGAGCACTGTCTTCGGGAGGCAGGGGCCGGAGGTTCGAATCCTCTCGCTCCGACCAATTTCACAACACTGAGATCCACCCCCTTCGGGGGATGTGATGCGGGCCTGTCCGCGCGTCCCGACGCGCAGGGGTCTGGCCTGTGCATCCCTGCCGCGTGGGGGGCTGGTCTGTGCAGCACTGAGGCGCAGGGCTCTGGCCGCTGCGCCGCTGGTTCCGGCACCCTCAAATGTGCATCGCCGACTCGCCGCGGACCCCGTGCGGCTGGCACGCATTGTCCTGGACCATCCCCCGTTCGCCCCGCCCCTGCTGAGGCCCGGACCTCTGCATCGCTGACATCTGACCCCCGGCCAACGCATCGCCGGCGCGTGAAACCCCGGGGCACGACCGCGCCGCATGGGGCCTTTTGCCCGCCCCGGTTGCCCATCCTGCCCCGGCCCGCTCCCTGTCGTTTTTTTGGGCGCCCCGATTTTCCCTTTGGAATCGGGCGATTGCCTTTGCGCGGGTCGGAATTTCATTCACAGCCGACTGAAATGTCAAAACGGCCGTATTGACATGTTGATGTGCCAATCGTCACATTCACACAACGAAAGGCGGTATTCGGATGTACGATCCCAGCTCTCCCCTGTTGCGCAGCGGCGCCGCCCCCGGCGGTGTGCCCCAGCCCGATGCCAAGGCCCGGTTCGCCGAAGACCGGCTGCTGGATGCCGTGGTCTGGTGCGAGGTGACCCCGGGCGAGACGATCACCGAGGCCGACGTGATGGAGCGGTTCGGCCTGACCCGCGCCGCCGCCCGCGCCGCGCTGACGCGGCTGGGCTATGATGGCTGGGCGCAGCCGCTGGCCCGTCTGGGCTGGCAGGTCGCGCCGGTCACCGGCGCGCTGATCGGCGAGGTCCTGGCCGCCCGGCGCATCGCCGAACCGGCGCTGGCCCGGGCCGTGCTGAGCCAGGCCCAGCGGGACGAGGTCGCCCGGATCGGGGCCATGCTGGACGCCGTCAGCCGCCAGGGCGAGACCGGCGCCGTGGTGACCTTTCGCCATTTCGTCGACGAGATCGACGGCACCCTGCTGGGCGCGATCGACACCTTCACCGCCCGCCACCTGCGCAAGCTGTGGCACCATTCGGCGCGGATCACCCGGCATCTCGAGGACGCGACCTCGGGCCATGTGTTCCAGCGCAACGACATCTTCGACCTGGTCCGGGCCGTGACCACGGGCGACGGCGACGGGATCACCGCCGCCCGCCTGGCGCTGATCGACGCGCAGGAACGGTTCTTCATGCGCCAGCTTCTGAAAAGCGACACGCCGATCGCCCCCGGCAGCGGGACGACCCGGCGCTCGACCCCAGACAACGCTGCCACCAACGGGAGAATAACATGACCACCCTTGCCAAAGGCCTGCTGTCCGGCGTGGCCCTGGCGGTGCTTGCACTGCCCGCCTTTGCCCGCGACCTGACCATCGACCTGACCGGCGAGCCGTCTTCGCTGGACCCCCACATGCAGTGGAACCCGGACAGCTATTACGTCTATCGCAACATCTTCGACAATCTCGTCACCCGCGACAACGACGGCACCATCGTGCCCCAGATCGCCACCGACTGGGATTATGCCTCGGATACCGAGCTGGTGATGACCATCCGCGACGACGTGGTGTTCCACGACGGCACGCCGCTGACGCCCGAAGACGTGGTGTTCTCGGTGCAGCGCATCATCGACCCGGAATTCGGCTCGCCGCAGCTGGGCCAGTTCAACCAGATCGAGACGGCCGAAGTCGTCGAGGGCAACAAGGTCAAGCTGACGACCAAAAGCCCCTACCCGGCCCTGCTGGCACAGCTGGTCAAGCTGTCGGTCGTGCCCATGCATGTCGTCGAAGAGCTGGGCAAGGACGGGTTCAACGCCGCGCCCGTCGGATCTGGACCTTATGCCTTTGGCAACTGGGACCGCGGCGTGTCGGTCACGCTGACCCGGAATGACGCCTATTGGGGCGACATTGGGCCCTTCGACAATGCCATCTTCCGGGCCGTGCCCGATGCCGCCACGCGCATCGCCGACCTGCAGGCCGGGGCCGCCGACCTGGTTGTCGGTCTCGACAGCGACGGGGCGATGCAACTGGCCGGCAACCCGGCGGTCAAGACCCTGTCGGCCCCGACCGAGCGGGTGGCCTACCTGGGCTGGAACCTGGACAAGCCTCCGTTCAGCGACCCCGACCTGCGTCGGGCGGCCTCACTGGCCATCGATTCCCAGGGCATTGCCGAGGGCCTTCTGGGCGCCGGCGAAGTGCCCATGGCCCAGCTGTCGAGCCCGGCCCATTTCGGCTATGCCGAGGGTATCGCGCCTTATGAATACGACCCCGAGCAGGCCGCCGAGATCGTCGCGACCAAGGCCGACCTCGCCGCGACCCCGGCCACCTTTGCCACCGCGCCGGTCTTTGACCAGCGGGTCGTGCAGGCCCTGCAGCAGATGCTGAACGATGCCGGGTTCAACGTGTCGATCTCGATGACCGACATGCCGACCTACCTGGCCGCCGCCCGCGCGCCCGACCGGGCCGAACGGCCCGAGCTGAGCTTTGGCCGCTGGTCCTGCGCCTGCCAGGATGCCGATGGCATCGCCTATCCGCTGCTCTATTCCGACAGCTCGTGGAGCCGGGTGAACAACCCCGATCTGGACGTGCTGCTGGACGAGGCCCGGACCTCGCTGGACGAAGACGTCCGCCAGGGCGCCTATGAAAAGGTCCACCAGATCGTGCGCGACGATTACCTCGTGCGGCCGATCTATCAGGCGGCGGTTCTCTATGGCGCGGTCGACGGGCTGGATTTCACGCCCACGGCCAATGAAAGCATGTTCCTCAACCGCATGAGCTGGTCCGAGTAATGCTGAGATTCCTCCTGCAAAGGGGCGGCCAGGCCCTGGTAGCCGTGTTCGGGGTCGTGACGCTGGTGTTCTTCATCCAGCGCCTGACCGGCGACCCCGTGCTGCTGCTGGTGCCGGAAACCGCCACGCGGGAGGATATCGAGGCCATGCGCGTGACGCTTGGCCTCGACCGGTCCCTGGTCGTGCAATACATCGACTTCCTGGGCGACATGCTGCGGTTCGACCTGGGCCGCAGCTATGTCCAGAATGCCCCGGTCTGGGACATCCTGGTCAGCCGCATTCCCAAGACCCTGCAACTGGCGGCCGGCGCGCTCTGCGTCGCCCTGCTGATCGGCCTGCCGCTGGGCCTGACCATGGCCCTGACCCGGGGCCGGGCGGTGTCGCGCTGGATCATGGGCCTGGTGCTGGCCTTCCAGTCGCTGCCGACCTTCTGGAGCGGCATCATGATGATCCTGGTCTTCGGCGTCTGGCTGCGCTGGCTGCCGCCGTCGGGCACGGGCACGCTGGCCCACCTGGTCATGCCGTCCATCGCCCTGGGCCTGCTGTCGCTGGCCACCTATGCCCGGATCACGCGCAGCGCGGTGATCGACGAGCTGGGCAAGGATTACGTCCGCTCGGCCCGCGCCCGGGGCGTGGGAACGGCCCGGCTGGTGCGCCGGCACCTGATGCGCAACTCGCTGATCCCCGTCATTTCCATCACCGCGCTCGAACTGTCCCAGCTGCTGGCCGGCGCGGTCATCGTCGAAACCGTCTTTGCCTGGCCCGGGCTGGGCCTGCTGACGGTCCAGAGCATCGCCGCCCGCGATTTCATGGTCGTGCAGGCCGTGGTCCTGCTGGGCGCCTTCGTGACCATTGCCGCCAACCTGGCGGCCGACATTCTCTATACCGTGGTCGACCCCCGCGTCCGCCTGACGGGCAAGGCCTGAGGAGCGGCAGAGCATGGCCCAGCCCACCACCCCCCGCCCCGCTGCCCGGCCCTTCCCGCTGTCGGCCGACCGCCTGCGCCGGGCGCTTGGCTGGTGGCCCGCCGCCCTGCTGGGCGCGCTGGTGCTGATCGCGCTCTGCGCGCCCTGGCTGGCGCCGATGGATCCCGACCGGCAGAACCTGCTGGCCCGGCTCAAGGCGCCGGGCTTCGAAGCCCGGGGCGCCACCTATGTGCTGGGCTCGGACGAGCTGGGCCGCGACGTGCTCAGCCGGGTGATCTATGGCACGCGGATCTCGATCTCGGTCGCCGTGCTGTCGGTGCTGCTGTCGGGCGTCGTCGGCACGGCCGTGGGCATGGCCGCGGCCTACCTGCGCGGCTGGACCGAAACCGTGCTGATGCGCCTGGTCGACATCTTCCTGTCGATCCCCGCGATCCTGCTGGCCATCATCACCGTGGCCGTGCTGGGCCCGGGGTTCATCAACATTATCCTGGTGCTGGCCCTGACCCGTTGGCCGCGTTACGCCCGGGTGGCCTATGGCCAGACCCTGGCCATCGCCGACCGGCCCTTTGTCACGCTGGCCCGGGCCATGGGCGCCAGTACGCCGCGCGTCCTGGCCCTGCATATCCTGCCCAACATCATCGGCCCCCTGCTGGTTGTCGCCACGCTGGAATTCGGCCTGATGGTCCTGTTCGAAGCGGGGCTCAGTTTCCTGGGCCTCGGTGTCCAGCCGCCCACGGCCAGCTGGGGCGCCATGCTGTCGACGGGGCGCAATTACATCGCCACGGCCTGGTGGATCGCCACCTTCCCGGGGCTTGCACTGTTTCTCCTTGTTCTGTCGGCCAACATGATCGGCGACCGGCTTGGAGACCTGATCGGAAAGGGACGTTGAATGAATTTCGGTGACGAATTCGAAGGCAAGCGCGTGGTCGTCACCGGCGCTGCCGGGATCATGGGCCGGGCGCTGGTCGAAACCTATGCCGCGGCCGGGGCCGAGGTCTGTTCGGCCGACATGTCGACCGAGGGGCTGACCGGCTTTGCCGTGGCCGCCGACCTGACCACCGATGCCGGGCTGGCCACACTGATGGATGCCGTGGCCGCGCGCTGGGGCGCGCCGGACATCGTGGTCAACAACGCGGCAATCTATCCCTCGGCCTTCCTGCTGGACATGACGATGGACGATTGGGACAGGATCATGGATCTCAACGTCCGCGCGCCCGTGGCCCTGATGCGCGGCTTTGCCCTGCAGATGATCCAGGCCGGGGTGAAGGGCTGTTTCGTCAACATCTCGTCGGGCGCCGCGCGCAAGATGCGCCGCACGGCGGTGACCTATTCGGCCTCCAAGACCGCGCTGGACAGGTTCACCAAGGGCTTTGCCGTCGAGCTGGCCGAATTCGGCATCCGGGTGAATTGCCTGGAACCGGGCTTTGCCGCCGGCAGCGCGGTGTCGTCGCTGAGCCAGGAACATATCGACCGGGTCACGGCCAACATCCCGCTCGGCCAGCAGACCACGGCCGAGGATGTCGGCAATGCCGCGCTCTACCTGTCGTCGCAGGCGGCCAGGAACGTCACCGGCACTTCGCTGGCCGTCGACGGAGGCAATTCGGCCGGCACGATGGATGTCTTCCAGGACAAGAAGTCGCCGCTATGATCTGGGACGCCCCGGATTACCGATGGCCCGGCGGCTACAAGGCCGCGGCCTGTTTCAGCGTCGATGTCGACGCGCTGTCACCCTACCTGTGGCAGATGCGCGACGGCCTGCCCCGCACGCTGGCCGTGACCGAACATCGCCAGTACGGCATGCGCACCGGCTTTCGCCGGATGGTCGCCATGCTGGACCGGCTGGGCATCAAGGGCACGTTCTTCGTGCCGGCCGTGGTGGCCGAGGACAACCCCGAGCTGCTGCCCGGCCTGCTCGAACGTGGCCACGAGATCGGCCTGCACGGCTATTTCCACGAGCTGGCCGGCGAGATCACCGACGACCAGTTCACCTATGCGCTGGACACCTCCATCGCGCTGTTCGAATCGCAGACCGGGCAAAGCCCGGCCGGGTTCCGCTCGCCGGCCTGGGAAATGACGCCCCACATGCTGGCCGAGCTGAAACGCCGGGGCCTGTGGGACAGTTCGCTGATGGGCCATGACCTGCCCTACCGGATCGACGACGTGACCGAGGTGCCCGTGCGCTGGGACATCGACGACGCGATCTTCTTCAAGTTCCTCGGGCCCGGCGACCGGCCGGCCCGGTCGCACCTGGAGATCGGGCGCAGCTGGGCCGACGAGGCCCAGGCCCAGATCCGCGACGGCAGCCTGTTCATGATGACGGTGCACGACTGGATCTCGGGCCGGGCGGCCCGGATCGACATGCTCGAAGACCTGTGGCGCAGCCTGGTCGACGACGGCCGGGTCTGGGTGGCCACCTGCGGCGAGATCGCCCGCCACCACGACAGCCAGGCAGGATTCGAGACGACGACCGGCGGGATAGAGCCGGTGAAGGACAGGGGATTCAGATGACGCAGGCTTCGAGCAGCGCCACCGCGGGCGACAGGCCCCGGGGCAGCACCCGCCAGGCGGGCCAGACCTGGGCCGTGACCAAACCGCAGGTCAGCTCGGCCGGCGGGATCGTCGTGGCCCAGCACCACGAGGCCGCCCGCGCCGGGGCCGATGTGCTGGCCCGGGGCGGCAATGCCATGGATGCGGCGGTGGTCACGGCCTGCGTGCTGTCGGTCGTCGAGCCCTGGCTCTCGGGCTTCGGCGGCGGCGGCTTCCTGCTGCATGCCGCGGCCGAAGGCCCGGTCGAGGCGCTGGATTTCAACGTCGTGGCCGGCTCGGCCGTCGATCCGGCCGATTACCCGCTGGTCGGCGACCGCGATGGCGACTGGTTCGACTGGCCGGCGGTCGAAGGCAACCGCAACCTGATCGGCCCGGCCTCGATCTGCGTGCCCGGCGCCGTGGCCGGGCTGGCCGCCGCGCTGGAGCGCCACGGCACCCTGTCCTGGGCCGACGCCCTGGCCCCGGCCATCGAGATGGCCGAACGGGGCATGCGCGTCGACTGGTTCGCCGACCTGGCCTTTGCCATCGACACGCCCGGCCTGCGCACCAACCCGGCGGCCCGGGCCCTGTTCCTCGATCCCGACGCCCGCCGTTGCGACCCCGAGGATGCCACCGCCCGCTACCTGCCGATGCCCGTCAAGGCCGCCATGCTGCGCCGGCTGGCCGAGGCCGGGCCGCGCGATTTCTACGAAGGCCAGATCGGCCGCGACCTGGCCCGCGACCTGGCCACGATGGGCGCGCCGGTCACCGCCCGCGACCTGGCCGCCTGTGCCCCGGCCTGGTCGGCCCCGGCCACGATGACCTATCGCGACCGCCAGCTGCATGTCATGGACGGGCTGTCGGGCGGGCCCAGCCTGCTGCGCGCGCTCGGCCTGCTGCCCGACGACATCGCCGGGCTGACCCCGGCGGCCCGGGCCGCGGCCTATGCCGATGCCATCCGCGATACCTACGAGGACCGGCTCAAGACCCTGGGCCATGCCGCCGCCGGAGGCGATTGCACCAGCCACCTGTCGGTCGTCGACCGCCATGGCAACATGGTCGCGCTGACCAACACCCTGCTGTCGCGCTTCGGGTCCAAGGTTGTCGCCCCGTCGCTGGGCCTGCTGATGAACAACGGCATGATGTGGTTCGACCCGCGGCCCGGCCAGCCCAATTCGATCGCTCCCAGCGCCCGGCCGCTGGCCAACATGACCCCGCTGATCGCCACCCGCGACGGCCGGGCCGACATCGCCCTGGGCGCGGCCGGCGGGCGCCAGATCTTTCCGACCGTGCTGCAATTGCTGTCCTATCTCGTCGACCTGGGCATGACGCCCGAGGCCGCCCTGCATGCCCCGCGCATCGATGCCAGCACGCCGACAATCTTCGTCAACCGCGCCGCTCCGGCCGATACCGCCACGGCCATCGCCGCCCGGCACCCGGTGCAGATCACCGAAGACGCCGTCTGGCCGGTCCAGTTCGCCATCCCCTCGCTGGCCGTGTCGGGCCGGGGACAGGGGCCGAACACCGGCGCCGCGCATCCGGTCAGCCCCTGGGCCGCGGCCATCGCCGAGCCGCCCGCCACAACCGGTGCCGCGCCGTGAGCCTGCTGCAGATCTCCGACCTGGCCATCCGTGCCGGCGGGGCCGACGGGCTGTCGCTGGTCGATGGCGTGACGCTCGACATCGCCCCGGGCGAGGTCGTGGCCCTGGTCGGAGAGAGCGGATCGGGCAAGTCGCTGACCGCCCTGTCGGTCATGGGCCTGCTGGCCGAGGGGCTCCAGGTCACCGGCGGGCAGATCCTGTTCGATGGCACCGACCTTCTGTCGCTGCCTCCCGACGGGCTGCGCCGCCTGCGCGGCCAGGACCTGGCCATGATCTTCCAGGAACCGGTTTCTTCGCTGAACCCGCTGGCCCCGGTCGGCGACCAGGTCGCTGAAAGCCTGATCGTCCACGGCAAGGCCGGCCCGGCCGAAGCCCGCGCCCAGGCCGTCGAGATGCTGCGCCGGGTCGGCATCCCCGAACCGGAACGCCGGGCCCGCCAGCTGCCGGCCGAATTGTCCGGCGGCATGTGCCAGCGCGTGATGATCGCCGCCGCGCTGATCTCGCGGCCCCGCCTGCTGATCGCGGACGAACCGACCACCGCGCTCGACGTCACGATCCAGGCCCAGATCCTGTCGCTGATGTCCGAACTCGCCGCCGAGGCCGGCACATCCGTCCTGCTGATCACCCATGACATGGGCGTCGTGGCCGAACTGGCCGACCGGGTCTGCGTGATGTACGGCGGGCGGGTTGTCGAACAGGGGCCGGTCATCGATCTCTTCGACGCGCCCCGCCATCCCTATACCTCGATGCTGCTGCGCACGATCCCCCGGCTGGACGAAACCCCGGGCGGCGAGCTCTTTGCCATCCGGGGCAGCGTGCCCAGCCCGCGCGACTGGCCCGACGGCTGCCGGTTCCGCACCCGCTGCCCCCGGGCCTCCGATGCCTGCGCCGCCCGGCCCCGGCTGGACGGCGGCACCCATCGCGCGGCCTGTTTCCACCCGATGGAGGCCCGGCCATGAGCGCCCTGCTGCAGATCGAGGACCTCAAGGTTCATTTCCCCGTGCGCACCGGCCGTTTCGGCGGCGGCGAAGGCCTGGTCAAGGCCGTCGACGGCGTGACGCTTGAGATCGGCGCGCATGAAACCCTGGCCATCGTCGGCGAATCCGGCTGTGGCAAGTCGACCATGGGCAATGCCGTGCTGGGCCTGGCCCCGGTGACCGAAGGGCGCATCCGCTTCGATGGCCGCGACCTGTCGGACCTGTCGGCCGAGGGGCGCAAATCGGTCTGGCGCGACATGCAGGTCGTGTTCCAGGACCCGGTTTCGGCGCTCAACCCGCGCCGGACCATTGCCCAGTCCATCGCCGAGCCGATGGTCATCCAGGGCTGGGACCGCAAGCGCATCGCCGCGCGGGTGGACGAGCTGATGGACCAGGTCGGGCTGAACCCCGACCAGCGCAACCGCCGGCCCGCAGCCCTGTCGGGCGGCCAGCGGCAACGGGTGGTCATCGCCCGGGCGCTGGCGCTCAACCCCCGGCTGGTGATCTGCGACGAGCCGGTCAGCGCGCTGGACGTGTCGATCCAGAGCCAGATCCTGAACCTGCTGATGCGGCTGCAACGCGAAGCCTCGCTCAGCTATCTGTTCATCTCGCATGACCTGTCGGTGGTGCGCCATATCGCCGACCGGGTGGCCGTGATGTACCTGGGCCTTGTCGTCGAACAGGGCCCCGCGGCCGAGGTCTTTGCCAACCCGGTGCATCCCTATACCCAGGCGCTGCTGTCGGCGATCCCCCAGCCCGATCCGCGCGGCCGGGCCGAACGGCGGCGCATCCTGCTGCAGGGCGACCTGCCCAGCCCGATGGACCCGCCCGCCGGCTGCCCCTTTGTCACCCGCTGCCCCCTGGCCGAGCCGCGCTGCGGCCAGGCCCGCCCGCCGCTGACCGACCACGGCGCCGGCCATCACGTGCGCTGTGTCGTGCGCCAACCGGCCGAGGCGTGATATCACCGGATCAATGGGTTATGCGGAGATGTGTCCCATAAATAGGACACAATAATCTAAAATGAGACACCGGACTGAGCCGGACCCCTTGCCGATAGGGCTGCGTAATTGCAGGGTCCGGCCCAGTGGGATCCGGCTCATCTATGAATTTTGCGCTCGTAATCGCTTTATCACCCGGAGCCGACCAAATGCGCCGGGCTTCATGTCCTTGGGTCGAACGACGAGGCGCAACGGTTCAAAGAAAAATGCCGGGCCCGGATATTTTTCGCGAGCGCGCTACAGGAAGCGGACGGGCTTGGTGTAGGTCAGAAGCACGACACAGCCGTCGCGGCTGTGCACCGAATGGCGGCTGCCCCGGGGGTTGATGACGTAATCGCCCTTTTCGTAGGTGCCGAATTCGTCCGTCTGGCTGCCGTCCAGGACGAGGATGGTTTCCACGTCCACATGCAGATGCATCGGCGCCTGCGCCCCCGGCTCGTACCACAGGATCGCCACGCCCGGCTCGCCCTTCAGCAGCCAATGGGCGACGATCCCGGGCTTGAAGGGCTCATAGGCCAGATCCTTCCAGCCGCCGCCGATCAGGTCGCGGGTGATCTTGGGCTCAAGCATCGAGCGCCTGCAGGATGGCATCGGTGGGCGCGGCCCAGCCGACGATGGCGCCCTGGGCGGTGATCATCTCGATCGCGGCCTGTTTGAAAGCGGGGAAATAGCTTTCGGTGGCATCGGTCGCCAGCAGGCAATCATACCCCCGATCATTGGCCTCGCGCATGGTGGTCTGCACGCAGACCTCGGTGGTAACCCCGGCAAAGACCAGCTGTTTCAACCCTTTGTCGGCCAGCACCGCACCAAAGGACGTGGCGTGAAAGGCGCCCTTGCCGGGCTTGTCGATGACGGTTTCGCCGGCAATCGGGTACAGCTCGGGGATGATGTCGGCCCCCGGCTCGCCGGCGATCAGGATGCGGCCCATCGGCCCGGGATCGCCGATGCGCAGGCTTGGCTGGCCCCGGTCGCGCTTGGCCGGCGGCAGGTCGGACAGATCGGGCCGGTGGCATTCGCGAGTGTGAATCACCGGCAGGCCCGCAGCACGGAACCCGGCGAGCAGGCGCGCGGTGGTCGGGATGATCTGTCTCAGAAGTGAGACATCGTTGCCCAGAGTCTCACCAAAGCCGCCCGGCTCGCAAAAGTCGCGCTGCATGTCGATGACCACCAGCCCCAGGCCGGACGGGTCAAAGGGAAAATCGAAGGGATCGGCCTTGATCACCGGCATCACGCATGTCCCGCCATGTAGGAACCGATCTGGCTTGTGTCCGCGTTCTGAGAGGTTGTCTCAAATGCGATCTGCCCCTCGGACATCACGACAATGCGGTCCGACAGTTCGAGGATCTCGTCCAGGTCCTCGGAGATCAGCAACACGGCCACGCCGCGATTGCGGGCCTCGACAATGCGCTCGCGGATCGCGGCGACAGCGGCAAAATCCAGGCCGAAACAGGGGTTTGCAACGATCAGCAGGTCGACATCGCCGGTCAGCTCGCGCGACAGCACGGCGCGCTGCACATTGCCCCCCGACAGGGCGGCAATGGGCGCATGGGGCGAGGCGGTCTTGACGTTGAACTCGGCAATCCGGGCCTGCGCATTGGCCAGGATCTGGCGCGTGCTCTTCCAGAACCGATGCCCGCCGGGCTGCTCATCAAAGATGCGAAAGGCGATGTTCTCGGCCACTGACATGCGCGGCGCACAGGCGTTTTGCAAAGGTTCTTCAGGCAGATAGCGCACCTTCAGCGCCTTTTGCTCGCGGCGCGTGGCATGATAGGGCGCGCCGTGAATACGGATCTCGCCCCCCGTCAGCCGGCGCTGGCCGGTCAGCATCTCCATCAGCTCGGTCTGGCCGTTGCCCGACACGCCGGCCACGCCGAGGATCTCGCCGGCCTTGACCTCCAGCGCGGCAATATCGATGGTCTTCAGCCCCGACCGGTCCGTCGCCCGGGCGCCCTGCATCGTCAGCACCGGCGCGCCCGCCGTTTCGCGGCGCGTGACCTGCGCCACCTCGGGCTGGGCGCCCATCATCATGCGGGCCATGTCGTCATGGCTCAGATCCCGGACCGCGCCGTGCCCGGCCAGCTTCCCGCGTCTCAAAACTGAGACATCATCGGCAAAAGCGGTCACCTCGCGGAACTTGTGGGTGATCATCAGGACCGAGATCTGCCCGGCTTCGCACAGCGCCCGGACATGGCCCAGCACCTCGTCGGCCTCGGCCGGGGTCAGAACCGACGTCGGCTCGTCCAGGATCAGGAAGCGCGAGCCGAGATAAAGCTGCTTAAGGATCTCCAGCTTCTGCTTTTCCCCGGCCGACAGGCGCGACACGGGGCGGTCCAGCGGTACCTTGAAGGGCATCGAGGACAGGAACGCATCAAGCCGGGCGCGTTCGGCCCGCCACTGGATGACCGACGGCGCATCGGCGCGTGAGATCACCAGGTTTTCGGCCCCGGTGAGCGAAGGCACCAGCGTGAAATGCTGATACACCATGCCCAGGCCCAGCTTTTGCGCATCGACCGGGTCGCGGATGATGGCATCGCGGCCATCGACCAGCACGTTGCCTTCGGTCGCGTGGTAAAAGCCCATCATGCATTTCACCAGCGTCGACTTGCCCGCCCCGTTTTCGCCCAAGAGCGCGTGAAAGGTGCCCTTGCGAACCTTCAGCGTGACATTGTCGAGCGCGGTGAAAGCGCCGAACCGCATGGTCATGGCAACGGCTTCGACCTCGATGGCGGCGCTCATGGGCTGGTCCTTTCCGCGATGATGGCCACCGGCCCGCCGCCGTCGGGGCCCTGATGTTCGGCCCCGCCCGACACGTAGATGTCGGTGCGCCCGGCCAGCCCGGCCAGCGCGCCGCCGACAAAGGCGCGGGCATGGCGGGTGGCGGCGATGTCGCTGTCGTCGAGCATGATGTGGCGGTTGCCGCGAATCCGGCCGGTCGTGCCCGGTTCGGCCTTGGCCAGCAGGGCCTTGAGCGTCGACGTGGCGCCGATGCCCAGCCGGTCCATGGCGGCACGGACCGGGGCGATGTCGATCTGGTCGGCCATGACGGCATGATCGATGGTCAGCGGGCCGGTCCAGGCGTCGCTCATGCCCATGACGATGATCTCGTGGCCCATCAGCTCGATCCCGGCCGAGGTGGAGGCGCGGGCGGAATAGACGGAGGGATCAGCGAGGATGGCGGGACTGGCAGCCCCGGCGGTGGTCTCGCCCAGAGCCACGGCCACGCCAAGAGCCGAGGCGCCCCGGGAAAAGCCCATGGATTTCAACGTGTCGGTGGTGGTTGTCGCGGCTCCGCGACCGGCGGCGTCCGCCACGCGGGCGGCGGTCAGCAAGGGGCATTTGATCTGGACGAAATGCACGTCTTCGGGCGCGGTGATGCCGGCCTTGGCCATGGCCTTGGTCACGCCTTCGGCGACCACCTCGATCTGCGTGGCGGTGCCGATGTCTTCGGGCGCCAGGTCGCGGGTGATGACCGATCCGATGGCCAGCGCGGGGTCGGGGCCGGAGGTGTCGTCGTCCAGCACCTCGAAGGTCAGGATGTGCGGCGCCAGCCCGCCTTCGGTGCCCCCCGACATGACCATGGCCACGCCCTTTGCATCCGCGCCCAGGGCGGCGGTCAGGGCCTGGACAGAGAACGCCCGGGTGAAATCGTTGACGCAGCCGTTGCCCTCGGTCTTGCCGAGGATGGCAACAAGGCGCGTGGGGTCGATACGGCCGTCGGCGATGCGGTCGGTCAGGCCCGAGGTATCATCGGGCGCGGAGGTGTGGATCAAGTGCAGGCGGGCGCGGGGCATGTCAGCCGAGCGCCTCGATCAGGCTGGCGCTGTCGCTCACCGCGCCAAAGACACCGCCCTGCATCGTCACCATTTTCAGCGCCGCGTCGTGGTTGCCCTTGTCGGTGGCCCCGCAGCAATCGGACAGGACAAGGCATTCAAAGCCCCGGTCGTTGCCCTCGCGCATGGTGGTCGACACGCAGACGTCGGTGGTGATGCCACAGATGACCAGGTTGTCGATGCCCTTGGTGCGCAGGATCAGTTCCAGGTCGGTGGCGCAGAACGACCCCTTCCCGGGCTTGTCGATGATGATCTCGCCCGCGTTTGGATAGAGGTCGTCGATGATGTCCCAGCCCGGCTCGCCCCGGATCAGGATCTTGCCGCAGGGGCCGGGATCGCCGATGCCCGCGCCGATCTGTTGTGACCGCCAGCGCTTGTTGGCCGGCAGGTCGGACAGGTCGGGGCGATGGCCTTCGCGGGTGTGAAAGATATGGTAACCCTTCTCGCGCATCTTGGTCAGAACGGCCTTGATCGGCTTGATCGGGGCCTGGGTCAGCGACAGGTCATAGCCCATGGCATCCACGTAACCGCCCTTGCCGCAGAAATCGGTCTGCATGTCGATGATGATCAGGGCGGTGTTGTCCGGGCGCAGGTCGCCGTTCCAGGGCCATTGATAGGGGTTGGCGTCGACATGGGTCATTCGGCGGCGTCCTTCTGCGTCTCGCCGAAAAGGCGCGTGGGGGCGGGGAAGCCTTCGCCGGTGCCGTCGGTGACCTTGACCTCGTCCTCCCATGGCAGGCGGTATTGGCCGGCGGCCAGGTCGGTCATGTAGGTATAGGGGCAGTCCTGCGCGCCGCCTTTCACCGCCACGTAGCCGCGATGACCGAACTGGTAGGGGTTGTTTTCCACGCCCCAGCCGGTGCGCGCCTCGCGGATCAGGTCGGGGCGCAGCTCGGCGGTGATGATCTCGTCGGCGCGGCCGGAGGTTCCGTGAGCGATGACCGAGCCGTCGAAATTGCAGATCATGCCCTCGCCCATGGAATCAAAGGTGCCATCCGATCCGCACATGCAGACGTTGACCGTGGCCATGAGGTTGCAGAAGGCGTTGGATTGGTTGGTGAACCGCCAGCTGTCGCGGATCGGCGCGGTATAGCCGGCGGTGCGGATCATGATCTCGGCGCCCTTGTAGGCGCATTCGCGGGCCATTTCGGGGAACATGCCGTCATGACAGATGATCAGCGCGAGCTTGCTGCCGTTCGGCCCGTCGCAGACCGGAATGCCCTGGTCGCCCGGCTCCCAGGGTTCGACCGGCACCCAGGGGTGCATCTTGCGGTAATAGAGCTGGATCTCGCCCGTGTCGTCGATGATCAGGCCGGAATTGTAGGGCATGCCCCCGGGGTTGAGCTCCATGATGGAAAAGCAGCCCCAGATCTTGTTGTCGATGCAGGCCTGCTTGAAGGCAGCGACCTCGGGCCCGTCGAGCGAGCACATGATGTCGGGATTGATGTCCATCGACAGCCCGTGCAGCGCGTATTCGGGAAAGACCACAAGGTCCATCGTGCCCATGTTGCGCCGGGCCTTGCCGACCAGTTCGACGATGCGCGCGGTCTGCGCGGCCAGGTCGTCTTTTGTGATCACAACCGGCAGCTTCAGCTGCACCAGCCCGATGACCACGCCATTTTCGGATTTGTTCAGACCGCCGAGGCCGTTCATGAGAGGGCTCCCTACTTGTTGAGGCTCAGCTCTCCGGGCGCGCCGTCCATGGCCTTGTCCGGGGAGGAGGTGAAGATGAGCAGCGCCAGTGTCAGGACATATGGCGCGGCGAAGAAGAGGTAATAGCCCGAGGTCACGCCGACCGATTGCAGGGCCGGGCCAAGGGCGCCGGCGCCGCCGAAGAGCAGCGCGGCCCAGAAGCAATAGACCGGGTTCCAGCGGGCAAAGATGACAAGGGCGACGGCCATCAGGCCCTGGCCCGAGGACACGCCTTCGTTCCAGCTGCCGGGGTAGTAGAGCGACAGGTAGGCCCCGCCGATCCCGGCCAGCGCGCCGCCGGCGGCGGTGGCCAGCAGGCGGACCGTATTGGGATTCAGGCCGATGGCCCGGGCGGCATCGGTGCTGTCGCCGACCACGCGGATGGTCAGGCCGATCCGGGTGGAGCGGAACATCCAGGCCATGGCCACGGCCAGCACGGCACCCACAAGGAACAGGACGTTGACCTGAAGCGCGGCCTTGACCTGGGGGATGTCGGACCACCAGCCAAAGGGGATGGCGGGCAGGTCGGGGGCGACGGGCTGGATGTAGGGCTTGCCGAAGAAGAAGGCGAGCCCCATGCCCAGGAGCATCAGGGCGATGCCGATGGCCACGTCGTTGACGCCCTTGAACTTGCAGATCCAGCCGTGGAACAGGCCGAACAGGGCTCCGGCCAGGGCGGCTGCCAGAACGCCGATCCAGGGCGATCCGGTCTGGTAGGCGATGGCGTAGCCGGACATGGCCCCGAAGACCAGCGTGCCTTCCAGCCCGAGGTTGATGCGCCCCGAGCGTTCGGTCAGGCATTCGCCCAGCGACACGAAGAGGAAGGGCGTGGACACGCGGATCGCGCCGCCGAGGATGGCCAGGGGCACGCCCCAGATGCCGATGTCGGTCATGGGTCGGCCCTCCAGAAGGATGCCTTGAAGATGCCGATCCGCCCGTACAGCGTTTCCGACAACAGGATGGCGACAAAGACGATGCCTTCCATGACGAGGATGGTCGCGTCGGGCAGGTCCATGCGGCGCTGGACCAGGCCGGAGGAGGCCTCGAACCCGGCCAGCAGGATGGCAACGGGGATGATGGCCAGCGGGTTGTGACGGGCCAGGAAGGCCACGAGGATGCCGGTGTAGCCGTAGCCCACCACCAGCGAGGCATTGGCCGCACCGTGGATGGCGGCGACCTCGAACAGGCCGGCCAGCCCGGCCGCCGCGCCGCCCAGGGCGGTGAAGCCGATGACCAGCGGGCCGACGGGCAGGCCCTGGACCTGGGCCGCGCGGATGTTGTCTCCGGCGATGCGGGCGGCGAAGCCGATGGTGGTGCGGTCGGTCAGGATCCAGGCCAGGACACAGGCCAGCAGGCCAAAGAAGAAGCCCCAGTGCACGTCGATGCCCACGGGCATGTCACCGATGCGCAGCTGGTCCGGCAGGGGGGCGGTGGAGGGTTTGTTGAGCGAGGCGGGATCGCGAAAGGCGCCTTCGACCAGGTGGTTCATCAGGGCGATGGCGATATAGGCCATCAGCAGCGAGGAAATCGTTTCGTTCACCCCGCGCCGGATGCGCAGCCAGCCGACGGCCCCGATCCAGGCCCCGCCGACGATCATCGCCGCGGCGCCCATGGCGGCAAACCCCAGGATCGCCGGCGCCCAGCCAAAGGCCAGCCCGGTGACGGCCGCGGCCAGCCCGCCCAGCGCAATGGCCCCTTCGCCACCGATCACCACCAGCCCCAACCGGGCCGGCAGGGCGACGCAGAGCCCGGCGAACAGCAGGGGCGACACCCGCGACAGGGTGTTCTGCCACGAAAAGGCCGAGCTGAACCCGGCCTTGTAGATCAGCGCATAGAAATCGACGGGCGATTTGCCCAGCGCCAGCAGGAAGACCGAGAACACCGCCAGCCCCGCGACAAGCGCGGCCAGCGGAATGACGACAGCCTCAAGCCGCGGCAGCCATTGACCCAGGGCCAGCGACATGCGCGAAGCGGAAAGCGTCGGTCGGGCCGTCGTCCCCTCGGTCATGCGATCAGCTCGTCGACCCGATGACACCTTCGACGAGGTAATCCATGCTTTCGAGCGCGATATCGCTTTCCACAAAGGCCTCGCCCTCGGCGGCGATGACATTGCCGGCATTGTCCTTCAGCGGCCCCTTGATGACCGAGAACCCGCCTTTCATGATCTCGTCGCGCGTGGCTTCGAACTGGGCGCGGGCGGCGTCGGTCACGGCGGGGCCGAGCGGCGACATCTTGACGAAGCCGTCGGCCAGGCCGCCACGGATGAAATTGTCGATCGTGCCACCGTCCAGCATGGTCTGGACCATCTTGGGATAGACCCCGGCCCAGTTCCATTCGGCCCCGGTCAGGTACATCTCGGGCGCCAGCGGCGATTGGTTGGCGTGGTAGCCGCAGATATAGGCTCCGCGCCCGGCGGCGGTTTCCATCACGACCTTGGGCCCGTCGACATGGCAGGTGATGACATCACAGCCCTGGTCGCAGAGCGCGTTGGTCGCCTCGGCTTCCTTGACGGCCAGCGACCATTCCCCGGTGAAGATGACCTGGCAGGTGATCTCGGGGTCGACGGCGCGGGCGCCGAGCAGGAAGGAATTGATGTTCAGCATGACCTGCGGGATCGGCTTGGCCGCGACGAACCCGATCTTCTTCGACTTGGACATGTGGCCGGCGACGATGCCGTTGAGGTACTGGCCCATGCCGATATAGCCGAAATAGGACCCGACATTGACGGGCATGCCCTCGGTCCACAGGCCGGCGGCGTGCTGGAACCGCACGTCGGGATACTTGGGCGCGACCTCAAGGACATGGGGATCGAAATAGCCGAAGGACGTCGGGAAGAGCAGCCCGGCACCATCGAAATTGATCATCGATTCCATGGTGTTCTGGACATCGTTCGTCTCGGGGACGTTCTCTTCCTCGACAACGGTGACGCCGGCCATTTCCTTGACCGCGGCGGCGCCTTCGGCATGGGCCTGGTTATAGCCGAAATCGTCCTTGGGACCGACATAGATGAAGCCGACGGTCAGGTTGGCGGCACGGGCGCGCGAGGGGGTCAGGGCTCCGGCGGCGGCGACGCCCCCGAAAGCGGCCGTGGTGGCCAGGAAGTTGCGGCGGGAGAAAGAGGACTTGGTCGGCAAGGCGGTATGCTCCTGTGGCGGTGCGCCCCGGGTTGCCTGCGGGGCACATTATGATGACGGGCCGAGCCTAGGAGCCTTTTGCGGTGTTGTCGTATGCTATATTTTTCCAAGAGCGGTGCAGAAAACGCACCGCTAGAGATCGTGGCCCTGAAGGGCGCTGGCCAGCTGTTGCAGGAACCGGCCCGAGGCCACGGGCAGGATGCGCCCGCGCAGCTGGCCCAGGAACAGGTTGCCCGGCGCGACATCGCGTGTCGACAGCGGCCGGGCGACATAGCCCTGGCCACCGGTCATGTTCAGGCCGATGGGAAACTGAAAGGCGATGGCGTTCTCGTGCAGGATGTAATGGCGCATGAAATCGAAGCTTTCGGATTCCACGGCCGGCTCGATCTGGCGATAGGTCGACCGGCGCACGGCGGCATCCATCAGCACGCGCACGCCGTACCGTTCGGACGGGGCGACATAAGGCTGGTCGAGGCAATCGCGCAGGCGCAGCTCGGCCTGGCCGGCCAGCGGGTTGTCGGCGCGCATCAGCACGTGGATGGGCTGGCGGATCTGCAGGATGACCTCGAAATCGACCATGTGCTGGGGTTCGAAGACCAGGGCGATGTCGCTCTGGAAGGTCGAGAGATCATGTTCGGCCTCGACCCGGTCGCGGGTCTTGACGGAAAAGGTCACGCCCGGGTGGTCCTTGCGGTAGCGGGCGATCTGGTCGGGCAGGAAATAGGGCAGCAGGGCCTGGGAACAGGCGATCGACACATGGCCCCGGCGCACGCCCGACAGGTCGGCGACCTGCGATTGAAGGCGGGCGAAATCGGACCGCTGGGCGCGGATGTGGTGCAGCACCAGCTCGCCGGCCGGGTTCAGGCGCACGCCCCGGGGCAGGCGTTCAAAGATCTCATAGCCCAGCTCTTCCTCGAACCGGTTGATGCGCCGGTTCAGGGCCGAGGCGGTGATGTGCATGTCCTCGGCGGCCTTGCGGATGGAACCGGCGCGGATGATGGCTTCGACAACGTCGAAATCCTGGAGATGTCGCATGTCAGACCTTGTGGGGAACGGGCCGAGCGGTGCACAGAACGCACCGCTTTTGTGAAAACTTAGCATTTGTGGAAACGCCCTGCAAAGCCGAAGGTCGGGCCAGGACGACGATGTTGAAGAAGGACCGCCCCCGATGGCCGATCTGCCCCTTACCCTGCCCTCGCTGCGCGCGGCCTATGCCGCGGGCCTTTCGCCCGAAGAGGTCATCGAACAGGTCTATGCCAGGATCGAGGCGGTGGGCGATCCGCATATCTTCCTGTGCCTCTTCGACAAGGCCGAGCTGCTGGCCCAGGCAAGGGCGCTGGGGGCTTATGATCCGGCCCGGCCGCTCTGGGGTGTGCCCTTTGCGATCAAGGACAATATCGACGCGGCCGGCAAGCCGACCACCGCGGCCTGCCCGGCCTTTGCCTATGAAGCCGGCGAAGATGCCTTTGTGGTCAAGCGGCTGCGCGAGGCCGGGGCGCTGCTGATCGGCAAGACCAACCTGGACCAGTTTGCCACCGGGCTGGTCGGGGTGCGCACGCCCTATGGCGCGCCGCTGAACGCGCTGGACCCCGAGATCGTGCCGGGCGGATCGTCGGGCGGGTCGGGCGTGGCCGTGGGCCATGGCATCGTCAGCTTTGCGCTGGGGACCGACACGGCCGGATCGGGCCGGGTGCCGGCGGCGCTGAACAATATCGTGGGGGTCAAGCCGACGCTGGGCACGTTGTCGGCCAGCGGGCTGGTGCCGGCCTGCCGGACGCTGGACACGATTTCGGTCTTTGCGCTGACGGTCGAGGACGGGTTCGCGGCCTATGCCGCGGCGGCGGGCCATGACCCGGCCGATGCCTGGTCGCGCGACATCCCGGTGGGCGGCCTCGCCGCGCCGGTTCCGGCCCGTCTCGGGGTGCCCGATGCGGCGTCGATCCGGTTCTTCGGCGACACCGCCCAGGCGGCATCCTTCCGCGAGGGGCTGGAGATCATGAAGGCCTTTGGCTGCGAGATCGTCGAGCTGGATTTCACGCCGTTCTACGACGTGGCCGAGATGCTCTATTACGGGGCCTGGGTGGCCGAACGCTATGCGGCCATCGAAGAGATGATGACCGAGCAGCCCGATGCGGTCTTTCCAGTGACCCGCCAGATCATCGGCGCGGCGGAAAAGCTGTCGGCGGCGGATGCGTTCAAGGGGATCTACCGGCTGAAGGAGCTGATCCGCCAGGCCGAGCCGCTGCTGAAGGGCATCGACGCGCTCTGCGTGCCGACGATCCCGACGTTCTACACCGTGGCCGACCTGCAGGCCGACCCGGTGACGCCCAATTCCAACCTGGGCACCTATACGAATTTCGTGAACCTGATGGACATGTGCGGCATTGCCGTGCCGGCCCCGGCGCGCAGCGACGGGCGGCCGGGCAGCCTGACCTTCCTGGCCCCGGCCGGGCAGGACGCCATGGTGGCCGGGCTGGCCACGGTGATCGAGGCGGCGGGCACGCGCACCCTGGGCGGCACCGGCTGGGCCCGGCCCGCGCCCGACCTGCCGACCCGGGCCGGCGCGCCGGGCATGATCGACATCGCGGTCTGCGGCGCGCATATGGACGGGCTGCCGCTGAACCACACGCTGACCGACCGGGGCGCGACCCTGCTGGCCCGCGCCCGCACCGCGCCCGATTACAGCTTTTACGCCCTGCCCGGCGAAGGCGTGGCCCGGCCCGGGCTGATCCGCAGGGGCGAGGGCCAGGGCGCCTCGGTCGCGCTGGAGATCTGGCGGATGCCCGAGACGGCCTTTGGGTCCTTCATGCAGACCATCCCCGCCCCTCTGGGCATCGGTACGATCCGGCTGGAGGACGGCAGCACGGTGCAGGGCTTTCTGTGCGAAACGGCGGCCACCGAAGGCGCGACCGACATTTCGCACCTGGCCGACTGGCGGCGGTACATGAACTGACCGCAGCTGACCGCGCCCGAAGGGCAAAAGGGGCCGGCCCCGCAGGGCCGACCCCGTCCTAGCGGTTGTCGAGCTGGGCGCGCACGTTGCGGCGGCCCAGTTCGGAAATCCGGTAGGGGCTGGAGTTGCGCGATTCGATGAACCGCTTGCGGCGCAGGCGGGAAAAGACGTCGAGCGTGCAGTTTTCCAGCACATGGCCGTCGCGGGTGAAACACAGCACTTCGGTCACCCGCCCGTTGGGCGCGCGTTCATAAAGGATGCGGCCACCCTGTGCCAACGCGTGCAACACGCGCTGTTCGTTCCTGGATATGTTCATGGATGTTGTCCGGTAGATAGGCATGCCGGCCCGTTCGCCCGTGCAAGGCACGGCCGTGGGCGTTACGCCGGATCCCGGTCAGGCGAGATCCGGATCAGCTCCGGACAATCTCCAACATCGACAATTCCCGTATCACGTGGGTCTGTGCCCCTTATATGGCCCGCCGGCCAGCCCGCACAAGAGCGGCCTGTCAGGTGCCGGGCGCCTTGGCCTCGCGCTTGAACGGGTTTTCCTCGGGCAGCTCGTAATCCAGCTGCATCTCGCCGGCCTGATAGGCCTCCCACATGTAGCGGAAGCCCTTGACCGACATGCGCATGACATGTTCGCCGGCCTTCAGCGGCGGGTATTTCGCCACCGTCTCGGGCGTGCGGAACTTGTCCAGCACCTCGGCCACGGCGTGGTAATCCAGCCCGAAGAACAGCGGGAAGGAATAGCGTTCGCGGCCCAGGTTGACGACCCGGTGCTGGGTCGACTTGAACTGGCCGCCCGACCAGGTTTCGAAGATGTCGCCGATGTTGACGACAAAACAGCCCGGGATCGGCGGCGCCTCGACCCAGTGATCCTCGGCATTCATGACCTGCAGGCCCGGCGCGCCGGTGGCCAGGATGGTGAAACATTCGAAATCGGAATGCTCGCCGATGCCGACCATGTCCTTTGTCGCGGGCATGTCGTTCTCGATGTAGCGCAGCAAGCGCAGCTGGGAGCAGGGATAGGAGATGTGGCGGGTCAGCTCGTCGGGCGACACGCCCAGTTCAAGCGCCAGCGCATCCAAGAGGCGCAGGCCCAGGGCAAAGACGGCGTCGTAATAGGTGGAAATCGTGTCCTTCCAGCCGGGGATGTCGGGCCAGATGTTGGGCCCGGTCAGGCGCCAGCCGGCCAGGTAATCGGGGTGATCGGCCGGGGCTTCATAGGACATGTCCCAGGCTTCGTTGAAATTGATCGACTTGGGAAAGTTGCGGCCGTTTTCCTCGAACGGCACATAGCCCCGGTGATGGGTGGTGAAGCCCGACCAGTAGCGCATCTTGAAGCTGCGGGGCTTCTCGTGGAACGCCTTTGCCGCGGCAAAGACCGCGTCGATCAGGTCCTGGTCGATGCCATGGCCGGTGATGTAGAAAAAGCCCGAGCCGCGGGCGGCCTCGCCCAGCCGGGCGGCCACGGCGGCCGTGTCGCCCGCATCGCCGGTGAACAGGCCCGACAGGTCGACCACCGGCAGGGTGGCATCGTCGATGGTCAGCGCGCGCTGATCGGCGGCAATCTCGGCTCTCATGGCTCTCTCCCGTGTCTGCATCCGGGGCCAGATTGGGCCCGGGCCGGGCGCATCCGTCCCCGTTTCGATCAAAACCCCGGTCAGGCCGGGGCCGCGCGCCCAAAACATAGGCAGGTTTTCGCGGCTTTGATGCCGAAAGGATCGACCTGCGTTGACGGAAGGGGCACCCGTTCGCGCACCATCACATCACCAAGAACCGGCGCCACGAAGCGCCGATGCAACGGGGATGACCAGGACCATGACCACCATCAACCGACGTACCCTGCTCAGGACCGGCGCCAGCGCGGCCGGCCTGGCCGCCGCTTCCGGCGTCATCGGCACGCCGCTGATCGCCCAGGAGCGCAGCCTCAAGATCGGCTCCTACGGGGGCTATTTCGAGAATTCCTTCAAGGAATTTGTCTACCCGGCCTTCACCGAGGCCACGGGCATTGCCGTCGAAAGCGTGACCCAGCCCAATTCGACCGACTGGCTGGTGACCATGCAACAGGCGCAATCGGCGGGCAACGTGCCGGCCGACCTGTCGCTGTACGGCCGGGCGACGATGATCAAGGCCAGCCGCATCGGCGACCTGCTGAAACCGCTCGACATGGCGGCCATGCCCGAGACCGGCTCGATGGACGGCTATTTTATCTTCGAGGATGGCACCGGCCCGATCGGCGTCGGCGCGATGTCGTGGTTCACGGCCATGGTGATCAACCCCAACGAGGTCACCGCGCCGGTCAGCTGGACCGAATTCTGGGACAGCGACGTCTACGAAGCATCGCTGGGCCTGTCGAAGAACTACAATTCCAACCTGCTCGACATCATCGCCGCGACCTTCTTCGACGGCGTGTCGACCTTTGAGACCGACGACGGCATCCTGGCCCTGATCGAAAAGGCCGCCGAGCTGAAGCCCAACGTGGCGCTGTGGTGGTCGGCCGAAAGCCAGATGGAACAATCGATGAAGAACGGCGATGTCATCGGCGGCCAGTATTACCTGGACGTGGCCAACCTGATGAAGGCCGACGGCTTCCCGATCCAGCCGGTCTTCCCCGAGGAAGGCAACCCGCAGGATTACGGGTCCTGGTGCCTGTCGTCGCTGTCCGAGAAATCGGCCGAGGCGGCCGAGTTCATCAACTTCTCGTCGATGCCGTCGACCCAGGCGCTGATGTCGCGCAAGATCGGCACCGCGCCGCTGGTGCCGCAATCGGCGACCGACCTGACGGACGAGGAATTTGCCTTTGTCTCGGGCACGCCGGCGATCAAGATCGCCTACGAGGCCTATCTCGACAAGGAAACCTTCATGAAGGAATCCTGGGACAAGATGCTCGCCGGGGCCTGATCCATGGCCGGGCTTGTCCTGAAGGACATCGCCAAGACGTTCGGCAGCGTGCGCGCTGTCGAACGGGTCGACCTGACCTTTGCCGAGGGCGAGCTGACCGCCCTTCTCGGCCCGTCGGGCTGTGGCAAGACCACGCTGCTGCGGATGATCGCCGGGCTGGAAGAGCCGTCCTCGGGGCGCATCTTGCTGGCCGGGCAGGACATCACCGCCCGGCCGGCCCACCGCCGCAAGTTCGGCATGGTGTTCCAGAATTTCGCCCTGTTCCCGCATCTGAGCGTGCGCGAGAACGTGGCCTATTCGCTGACCATCGCGGGGATGGGCCGGGCCGATGCCTGGGCCCGGGCCGACGGCCTGCTCGACCTGGTCCAGCTGCAGGGGTTCGGCGACCGGCGGATCGGCGCCCTGTCGGGCGGACAGCGCCAGCGCGTGGCCATCGCCCGGGCGCTGGCCCAGGAGCCGGATGTCTTCCTGCTGGACGAGCCGATGTCGGCGCTGGATGCCAAGCTGCGCGAGGAAATGCAGGTCGAGCTACGGCTGTTGCAGCAGCGGCTGGGCATCACCACCATCGTTGTCACCCATGACCAGCGCGAGGCCATGACAATGGCCGACCGGATCGTGGTCATGTCGAACGGGCGGGTCGAACAGGCCGGCTCGCCGCACGACATCTATCACCGGCCGGTCAATGCCTTCGTCGCCGATTTCATCGGCCGGGCCAATTTCTTCGATGCGGTGGCCGGGCCCGAGGGGCTGCGGCTGGGCGATGTGACCCTGGCCACGGGCCAGCCGCCGAACTTTACCGCCGGGCGCCCGGTGCGCATTGCCATCCGGCCGGAAATGGCCGCGCTGGACGCGGCCCAGGCCGACAACGTGCTGCCCGCCCGGGTGACCTTTGTGCGCGACCTGGGACCGGTGCGCGACATCCACCTGGACACGGCCATCGGGCCGATGATCGTCGAATATGCCCTGGGCGAGGATGCCCCGGCCTATGCCGTGGGCCAACAGGTGCCGGTGCGCCTGCCGCCCGACGCGCTGCATGTCTTTCCCGCCGATGCTGCCCCCCTGGCCGCCGAGTGAGTTCGCGATGATCCGCCCGCCCGCCTGCATGGCCGCCTGCCCGCCTGAATGCCAGCCCGCCTGCACGCCTGATCGCCCGGCCACACGCCCGGCCATTGGCCCGGTGTCCCCGGGATGACCGCCGCCGTGGATATCGACACCACCCGGCCCGCGCCGCCCGGCCCGCCGCAGCGCCGCCCGGCCTGGCCCTGGTTGCTGACCGGGCTGGTGCTGTTTCTCTGCCTGGTGCCCTTCGTGCTGGTCCTGGCCATTTCCTTCGGCCAGAAGATCGAAGGCGCGGGCTGGGACTGGGCCTTTACCTTCGCCAATTACCGGCGGTTCTTCGTCGGCGCGCTCTGGCCCGAGGAAACCACCTTTCTCTACCTGCAACAACTCTACTGGTCGTTGCGCTATGCCATCGTCGCGTCGGTGCTGGCCGTGCTCACCGCCCTGCCCTTTACCTACCTCATGACCCGCCTGTCCCGGCGCGCCCAGGCCCGCTGGCTGGTCTTTCTGCTGGCCTCGCTGTCGCTGTCCGAGGTCTTTATCGTCATGGGCTGGGACATCCTGCTGTCGAACAATTCCGGCCTGCCCAAGCTGTTCCAGGTCACCGGGCTGACCCAATGGCTGAAGGATGTCGGCTGGTTCGACACCCTGCGCGACTGGGGCCTGGCCTCGCCCCGCAACGTCAAGTTCAAGACCTCCGAGCTGGCCACGGTGATGTGCATGTCCTACCTCGTCTGGCCCTATGCCGTGATCCTGCTGTACCCGGCCCTGTCGCGGCTTGATCCGTCGCTGTCCGAAGCTGCGCGGACCATGGGCGCCGGGCCCTGGACCGTGGCCCGCACCATCGTCCTGCCGGCCGTGCGCCTGCCGCTGATCGGGGCCACGCTGCTGCTCTTTGTCTTCCTGCTGGGCGCCTATGTCTCGATCACCGTCTTCGCCGAACCGGCCAAGCACACCACGGCCATCGCGATCTATGAGGCCGTGCGCGGAGCCAACCTGGATGCGCCCTTTGGCGCGGCCCAGGCCGTGATCCTGCTGTTGACCGCCGCGCTGTTCCTGTGGCTGGGCCAGAAGCTGACCAGCCGGCGCGAGGCCCGGGCATGAGGTGGCTCGGCCCGGTCTTCATGGGGCTGTCGGCGCTGATGCTGTCGCTGCCCATCCTGGTTGTCTCGGCCGCGGCGCTGAATGGCGGGCGCACGATGTTCTTTCCCCCGCGCGATCCGACGTTGGCGCGATTCGGTGAATTCTTCCTGACCGAAAGCGTCTGGACCACCGCGCTGTGGCATTCGGTGCTGGTGGCCTTCGGCTCGGCCGCGCTGGCCGTTGGGCTGGCCTGGCCGCTGGCCTACTGGCTCTGGGCCTCGGGGTCGAAACTGTCGCGGGCAGTGGCCGCGCTGGGGTCGATGCCCTTTGCCCTGCCCCCGATCGTCTTCGGCGTCGGCCTGGGGTTCTTCTGGGCCTTCCTGGGCGGGCTGGGCACGCTTTGGGCCGGGATCGTCAGCCATGCCGCGCTGTTCATGGCCCTGCCGCTGGTCACGATCTCGATCGGCCTGCAGGGCATCGACCGGGCCCACCTGGATGCCGCGGCGACCATGGGCGCGACCGAACGGGTGACCTTTCGCACGATCATCCTGCCCCAGACCCTGCCCTATACCGCCTCGGGCTTCTTCTTTGCGCTGGTGCTGTCGTTCAACGAGTTCATCGTGATGTTCTTTGTCTCGGCCTCGTCCTATTCGACGGTCACGCTGCAGATCTTCAACTCGCTCCGCAACGGCTATACGCCGACGATGGCCGTGGCGGCGATCACCTTCATCACCGTGTCACTGCTGGTGTTTTCGGCCGTGGCCCGCTGGGGCGACCTGCCCCGGCTGATGGGCGCCGACCAGTCGCGCAACTGATCCCCCCGGGATGCACCGGGGTGGCCTGGCATGAAAAAGCCGCCGCGCCAGGGAGGAGGAGGAGGCGCGGCGGCGATATTGATCCGGCTAAGGGAGGAGGAGATCCGGACCAAACCTTGTATTCTGTGGGTCTCGCAACCCGTCGGTGTCGGGGCCTCAGTTGGCCGCGAACTTGACGCCCACGGGGCTGGCCGTGACGGTCACGTCATCGCCCGAGCGGGCAAAGGTGTAATAGGCCGTGGGCGCACCCGGCAGGCCAAAGCCCACTTCGTCGCCATCGGCCAGCACCATCGCCACGCGGGCCGGGGCAAAGGTGTCGACCGGGGTATAGGTCGCCACGACTTCCATGCCGCCATCGGCTTCGGTCATGTAGACGTTCATGTCGACGCCGCCGTCATGCAGGCTGGCGCCCGAGAGCGGCTGGTTGAGGGTGATCACATCGGCACCGGCCGCGCCGGCGATCGTGGCCAAGGCAAGTGCGGCAGCAAAGGTCGTTTTCATCGTCGTCATCCTATCGGCTATGCCGCGACCCGTTGGCCCCGGCTATGTCTGCCGCCCGGCTGTCCCCGTGCGGCGCTTGGCGTTCCCTGTCTTGCTGCAATGCAGAATAAGTGTCGCCGGCCGGGTCTTCAACGCGCCTGGACGCATAGCTGCTATGCCTTTGGACGTTGCGGCATCCCGCGTACAATGCTTTGCAATGTATGCGAAAATATGCCGATTTCGGGATTTTGCCGCATTTTTCCGCGCGATGGCCATTGCATACCACGGGATGCCGCAATGCAGCAATGACCCCACCCCGCCGGGGTCACTCCCCGGCGGCGAGATCGCGCAGGATCGGGCAATCGGGGCGGTTGTCGCCGGCACAGCAATCGACCAGAGACGCCAGGGTGCGGCGCATTTCCTCCAGCTGGGCCAGCTTGGCGTCGATCCGGTCCAGGTGGACCTGGGCGATGCGCTTGACGTCGCCCGACGCGCGGGTGTCGTCCTCGTAAAGGGCCAGCAGCGAGCGGCAATCCTCGATCGAGAAGTCGAACGACCGGGCGCGGCCGAGGAAAGCCAGCTTGTGCACGTCGCTTTCCGAGAAATCGCGGTAGCCGTTGGTGTCGCGGGCCGGGCGGATCAGGCCGATATCCTCGTAATAGCGGATGGTCTTCGTCGGCAGGCCGGTGCGTTTGGCGGCGGTTCCGATGTTCATGGGGTGACCTCCTTGGGCGCTGTCGCCCGGCCCGGGGTGGTGGCGGTTTCGGCCAGCGCCGGGGCCAGGGCGCGCAGGCGCAGGGCGTTGGACAGGACAAAGACCGAGGACAGGGCCATCGCCCCGGCGGCCAGCATCGGCGACAGCAGCGTGCCGGTCAGCGGATAGAGCACCCCGGCGGCCACCGGGATCAGGGCGGTGTTGTAGGCAAAGGCCCAGAACAGGTTCTGGCGGATGTTGACCAGCGTGCGCCGGGCCACGTGCACGGCATTGACCGCCCCGGCCACCGCGCCCGACACCATGACCACGTCGGCGGCTTCGACGGCAATGTCGGTGCCGGTGCCCATGGCCAGGCCCACGTCGGCCTCGGCCAGGGCGGGCGCGTCGTTGATCCCGTCGCCGGCAAAGGCCACCGGGCCCAGTTCCTCACGCAGGCGGCGCACGGCGTCGCGCTTGTCGCCGGGCAGTACCTCGGCGGCCACCCGGGTGATGCCCAGCCGGTCGGCAATGGCCCGGGCCGGGCCCTCGGCATCGCCGGTGATCATGGCCACCTCAAGCCCCTCGGCCCGCAGGGCGGCCACGGCCCGGGCGGCATCCGGCTTGATCGGATCGGACACGGCCAGATAGCCCGCGATCCGCCCGTCCACGGCCAGCCAGACCGGCGTGTCGGCCCCGCTGTCGGGGATCTCGGGCAGGGTGATGCCCTCGCGCGTCATCAACCGGCGGGCCCCCAGCAGGATGGCCTGGCCGTCGATCCGGGCCGACAGGCCATAGCCCGGCAGGGCCTCTTCGTCGGTGGCTTCGGGCAGGGTCAGCCCGCGCGCCTCGGCCGCGGCGACAATGGCCCGGCCGATCGGGTGGTCCGAGCTGCGTTCGAGCGCCGCGGCAAGCGCCAGCACCCGGTTTTCGTCGCCGCCGTCCGCGTCGCCCAGCGGGCGCAGGGTGGTCAGGGTCGGCCTTCCTTCGGTCAGGGTGCCGGTCTTGTCAAAGGCAATGGCCCGGATGCCGGCCAGCCCTTCCAGCGCGGCGCCCTTGCGGAACAACACGCCCAGTTCCGCCGCCCGGCCGGTGCCGACCATGATCGACGTCGGCGTGGCCAGGCCCATGGCACAGGGGCAGGCGATGATCAGGACCGAGATCGCGGCGACCAGCGCATGCGGCAGGGCCGGCGCCGGGGCCAGCAGCATCCAGGCCACCCAGGTCAGCGCCGCCACGCCCAGCACCGCCGGCACGAAGATCCGCACGACACGGTCGGCCAGGGCCTGGATCGGCAGATGCGCACCCTGGGCCTCTTCGACCATGGCCACGATGCGCGACAGGACGGTATCGGCGCCGACCTGGGCCACCCGCACGCGCAGGGTGCCCGAGCCGTTGACCGTGCCGCCGACCACCGTGTCGCCGGGGCCGCGCAAGACCGGGGCGGGCTCGCCCGTGATCATCGATTCGTCGATATAGCTCTCGCCCGCTGTCACCTGGCCATCGGCCGCCAGGCTGCGCCCGGGCGGCACGACCAGCACGTCGCCGACCCGCAGCCGGGCCACGGGCCGTTCCTCGGGCCCGTCGGGCGTGTCGACCAGCGCGGTGTCGGGGCGCAGGGCGATCAGCCGGCGGATCGCCGCGCCGGTGCGCCCGCGGGCCCGGGCTTCCAGCCAGCGGCCGGTCAGGATCAGCGTGACGATGACCGCCGCGGCCTCGTAATAGACCGCCCGCGTCCCGTCGGGCAGAAGGCCCGGGGCCAGAAGGGCGAAGGTCGAAAAGATCCAGGCCGCGCCGGACCCCAGGGCGACCAGCGTGTTCATGTCGGGCTCGCCCCGGATCAGCCGGGGCAGGCCCAGGCGATAGAAATCACGGCCCGGAAAGACCAGCACGGCCGTGGCAAGCACGGCCTGGATCGTCCAGGAGGTCTCCATCCCGATGGTCGCCGCGATCCAGTGATGCACGGCCGGCACGACATGGCCGGTCATTTCCAGCAGGAAGATCGGGGCGGTCAGGGCCAGGGCGATCAGCATGCTGCGGCGGGCGGTGTCGACCTCGTCGGCGCTGCGCTGGCCGGTGTCCTCGACATGGGGCGTGGCCGGATAGCCGGCGCGCTCGGCGGCCGCGACAAGGTCGTCGGCCGTGGCCATCCCGTCCAGGACTCGCAGCTGGGCCGTGCGGGCGGCGAAATTGACCTCGGCCGCGGTCACGCCGGGCACGGCGGCCAGGGCGTCCTGCACCCGGCGGGCACAGCCGGCACAGGTCATGCCGTCGATATCGAGGCGGATGTCGTCCTCGACCGCCGGGTAGCCGGCCTGTTGCAGGGCGGCCTGCATCGCCGGGGTGGTGGCCGTGCCGGGGTCGATCGTGGCCCGGCGGTTGGCCAGGTTGACCTGCACAGGGCCGATTCCCGGCACCGAAGACAGGGCCTTTTCCGCGCGCGACACGCAGCCGGCGCAGGTCATGCCATCAAGGGTCAGGTGGATGCGGGAGGAGGATGTCTGTGTCATGCCCCCCAGATAGGGCTTCCAGTTACTGGAAGGTCAAGGGCTCCCCGCCCGGCCTGTCACGGGGCCGTGATGGTCGGCCCCAGCCCCCCGGCGACACACACCGCGCCGCCCGATCACCCAAGGTGATCCGGGCAGCGTGCGGGCCCCCTCGATGGGGGGCCGGGCGCTTGTGCCGGTGGGGTGGCTATCCAGGCTCGACGGTTTTGCCGTTCCGGGGGGGGTATCGGCGTCCGGTCTTTGTGACGTTCGGGCGGGGGTATCGGCGTCCGGCGTCTGGGCCATTGCGGGGGGGGGGTTTAAGGGCCGATGACAATGACAGGTCGATGTCGGGAACGGGGGCGGCGACAGGTCGATGCCGGTGACGGGACCAGTGACGGGCCAATGTAGGCTGTCGGACCGATGCCAGACCGTTGTTTTTTTCGAGACCCGTGTCGCTGGCCGGGCCAGGCCAATGATAAAGACAGGATCAGCGACAGGCCAATACTGGTGACAGGACCGGTGGCCGGCCGACACGTGTGGCCGGGTCGATGCCTGTACCTTTGACAGTCGCGTGACTGTGCCTCTGGCGGTGACCGTGACCGCGCCGGATCAGTCTGGACAGTCGCGTGACTGCGCCTCGGACCGTGAAGGCGCCCGATCAGTCGGGAAAGCTGAAATCGGGCAATTGGCGAAAGGCATCCTTCAGCGCCTCGCCCCAGCCGCTGGACACGTCCTGGAAATAGGGATCGCTGTCCAGGATCCGGCCCTGCTGGCCGAACCGCAGGCTGTCGCCCGCATAGGTCACGTAATCGATGGGCAGCCCGACCGACAGGTTCGACTTGATCGTCGAATCGAAGGACACCAGCAGCAGCTTGATCGCGTTCTCGAAACTGGCCGTCCGGTCGAAGGCCCGCACCAGGATCGGCTTGCCGTACTTGGTCTCGCCGATCTGGAAGAAGGGATTGTCTTCCGAGGCCTCGATGAAATTGCCCTCGGGGTAGATCAGGAACAGCCGTGGTTCGCTGCCCTTGATCTGGCCGCCCAGGATCATCGTCGCGCCAAAGGCCGCGGCCTCGGCCCCGCTGTCGGCATTGGACTGGATCACTTCCTTCAGGGTCTTGCCGACCTCGCGCGCGATCTGGAACATCGACGGCGATTGCAGGATCGACGGCGACCGGTCGCCCGGGGCCTTGGTGCGCTCGTCGAGGATGCCGACGACCGACTGGGTCGTGGCCAGGTTGCCGGCGGTCATCAGGGTGATGACCCTGTCGCCCGGCACTTCCCACGTATGCATCTTGCGGGCGGTGGCAATGTTGTCCAGCCCGGCATTCGTCCGCGTGTCGGACATGAAGACCAACCCGCGATCCAGTCGCATTCCCACGCAATAGGTCATCGTTCCACGTATCCGATTCGCTGCTCCGGCTCATATCCGCAGCTTCACTCGAATCGGTTACTATCGCCTTGTCGCGGCGGGGTCACTGCTGCTGTTCGACCACCAGCGTCACGCGCATCGATTCCGGCCCGGCCCCGAAGCGCATGCCCGATATCGGCGCGGCCTGGGCATAGTCCAGCCCGGTGGCCACGCGGACGTAGCGCGCATCCGGGCTCTGGCCGTTGGACACGTCGAACCCGACCCATCCCAGCCCGTCGACATAGGCCTCGGCCCAGGCATGGCTGGCCTCCTGCGCGGCATGGTCTTCCATCAGGAGATAGCCGCTGACATAGCGCGCCGGATAGCCCAGCTCGCGCGCGGCGGCGATGAAGATATGCGCATGGTCCTGGCACACGCCACAGCCTTCGCCCAGGGCCTGTTCGGCGCTCAGCGCCGGCGAGGTCTGGTCCTTGGAATAGGGCACCTTGGCCAGGATGTGGTCGGACAGGCCGTGCAGCAGCGACAGGTCGCCCTCGGGCCGCTGGAAATCCGACAGCAGCGCGCGCAGGCCCGAACCCGGGCGGGTCAGCTTGGTCGTGCGGTTGAACAGCCACAGGGGCGTGAACCCGGTGTGCTTGCCCACCACGCCGCTGTTGTCGGTCACCTCGACCTCGCCTTCGCAGGTCACGACGATGCTTTCGACACCCGGCTCAAAGCTGATCAGGTCGACGCGGTTGGCATGTTCGTCCTCGAAGGACACTTCGCGCCGGCCGCCATCCACCCGCACGTCCCAGGACACGACGTTCTGTTCGGGCCGCGACTTGGGCCGCAGGCGCAGCTGTTGCAGCGCGTAGGGCACCGGCGTGTCGTAATGGTACGAGGTGGTGTGCGAGATTTTCAGATGCATGGCCTATTCGTAAAACCGGTAATCGCGTTCGATCTGCCGGCCGAGCGCATGACTTTCGGCCAGGAATTCGGTGACGAATTCGTGCAGGCCGTACTCGAAGATCTTGTCGATGGTCGCCTGGTCGAACTTGTGACAGATCTGGTCGACCATCTTGTGGCTTTCCTTGCGCTCTCCGTAATCCTCGGCGAGGTAGGCCAGGTTGGCCTGGATCTTGTGATAGCAGAAGGCCAGCGACCGGGGCAGGCGCTTGTCGAGGATCAGGAAGCGGGCGATCTTGCGCGGATCGTATTCGCCGTCATGCAGCGACTGGTAGGCCCGGACCGACGAGGTCGCGCGCAGGATGGTTTCCCACTGCACGTTGTCGCTGACCGTGCCTACGTGCATGATCGACGGCAGCAGGATGTAATACTTGACGTCGAGCACCCGCGCGGCATTGTCGGCCCGTTCAAAGAACGTGCCCATCCGGGCGAAATCGTAGATGTCGTTGCGCACCATCGTGCCGTGCAACGAGCCGCGTACAAAGGCCGTGCGCTGGCGGATCGAGGTCAGGATCTCGGGCAGGTCCTGCTGTTTCACCGGCTTGGCCAGCTGGCTCTTGAGCACCATCCAGCATTCGTTGACCGCCTCCCAGACCTCCTTGGTCAGGGCCGTGCGCACCATCCGCGCATTGGTCCGGGCCAGTTCGACATTGGCCATGACCGAGCCGTCATTGCCCTTTTCTCGCAGCAGGAAGTTGATGACCTTCTGGCCGTCGATCTTGTCGTGCTGGGCGAAATACTGCGAGGCCACGCCCGTGGCCTGCAGAATCGACGACCATTCGCTGTCGGCCGCGCTGGACCGGGTCAGCGAGATGCGAAGGCCGGCATCGATCATCCGTGCCGTGTTCTCGCTGCGCTCCATGTAGCGCAGCATCCAGAAAATACCGCCTGCGGTCTTGCCGAGCATTGCCTTAATCCTCCAGCACCCAGGTGTCCTTGGTGCCGCCTCCCTGGCTGGAATTCACGACCAGCGATCCTTTCTTCAGGGCCACGCGGGTCAGCCCGCCGGGGATGATCTCGACCCCGCCGGGCGAGGCCAGCGCAAAGGGCCTCAGGTCGACATGGCGGGGCGCCAGCCCGGCCTTGGTCAGGATCGGCACGGTCGACAGCGACAGGGTCGGCTGGGCGATGTAATTGCCCGGCTTGGCCTCAAGCTTGGCGCGGAACTCGGCCACTTCCTTCTTGGACGCCGCCGGCCCGACCAGCATGCCGTAGCCGCCCGACCCGTGCACTTCCTTGACGACCAGCTCTTCGAGGTTCTCCAGCACGTATTTCAGCGCGTCGGGCTCGGAACAGCGCCAGGTCGGCACGTTCTTCAGGATCGGCTGTTCGCCGGTATAAAACTCGACGATCTCGGGCATGTAGGAATAGATCGCCTTGTCGTCGGCGATGCCTGTGCCCGGGGCGTTGGCAATGGTGATCCCGCCCGCGCGATAGACATCCATGATCCCCGGCACGCCCAGAACAGAGTCAGGGTTGAAGGTCATCGGATCGAGGAAATCGTCATCCACCCGGCGATAGAGCACGTCGATCGGCTGATAGCCCTGGGTCGTGCGCATGGCCACGCGCCCGTCGACCACCCGCAGGTCATGGCCCTCGACCAACTCGACACCCATCTGGTCGGCCAGGAAGGCATGTTCGTAATAGGCCGAGTTGTGGATGCCCGGGGTCAGCACGGCCAGGGTCGGCGCCCCGTCGCAGACCGACGGCTTGCAGGCGCTCAGCGACCGGCGCAGCGAGCGCGGGTAATGGCTGACCCCACGCACGTTGATCTGGCTGAAAAGCTCGGGGAACATGTGCAGCATCGTTTCCCGGTTCTCCAGCATGTAGGAGACCCCGGACGGCGTGCGGGCATTGTCTTCGAGCACGTAGAATTCGTCTTCGCCGGTGCGCACCAGGTCGGTGCCCGTGATATGCGTATAGATGTTGCCCGGAGGGGCCACGCCGATCATCTGCGGCAGGAATGCGGCATTCTGGGCGACCATCTCGACCGGGATGCGCCCGGCCCGCAGGATCTCCTGGCGGTGGTAGATGTCATGCAGGAACGAGTTGATCGCCCGCACCCGCTGTTCGATCCCCTTTTCCAGCGTCGCCCATTCGCGCCCGGTCAGGATACGGGGCACCAGGTCGAAGGGAATCAGCCGCTCCTGCGCCTCTTCCACCCCGTAGACATTGAAGGTGATGCCGGTCAGGCGGAACCAGGCTTCGGCCTGTTCGCTCTTCTTCCGGAGTCGGGCCACGTCTTCCTGGCTGAACCAGGTGCTGTAGTCGCTGTACGGCGCTCGGGCGCTTGCTCCGAAGCCGTGCATTTCATCGAAAAAGGGCGATCGTTCGGTCATGAGGCGACCGTAGCAGCAAGCCCGGCAATTACAAAAGACCCAAACGCACGGAGGCACATAACAGGATTCTGCGTATTAATAATGCGACTATGGATGGTCCGTGCTGAAGCCTGTGGCAATTTGCAGGCGCGGGGTCACGTCTCTTCCTTGATGTCCAGCGTGCTGAGCTCGGTCAGCAGCGCCAGCAGGGTTTCGTATTTCTCCTGGCCCAGCCGGTCCTCGACCTGGTGCGCCAGCCGCACCGAGGTCTCGCGGTTCTCGGCGATCAGGTGGATGCCGGCCTCGGTGATCTGCACGATCTGGCGGCGGCGGTCGCAGGGATCGGTGCTGCGCACGATCAGCCGCTTGGTCTCCAGCTTCTGCAGGATGCGCGTCAGGCTGGGCAGCAGCAGCGAGGCCGCGCAGGCGATGCGGGTCGGATCGGACGGGCCGAATTCGTCCAGCACGCGCAGGACGCGCCATTGCTGTTCGGTGATGCCCACGTCGGTCAGCATGGCCCGGATGGGCCCCATGACCTGTTCGCGGGCCCTCAACAGCACGATCGGCAACGACCGGGAAGTGGGCAAAACAGGAGTCCGGACAGGGTGCAGGATCGGGTCAGCCATACGCGATTCTCACTCTGCGTTAACAAAAGCGCAATGGAGGAACTCCGGACCCCGTATTATCTTGACCTTGCGTCAATTTGCGGTATCGGACCGCGGCCGAAGCGCGCCGCGCGGGTGCTTCGTCTTGCCTTGCCGGGCCGTATCGCTATGACCTTGCAACAGATTTCCGGCCGGTGACGGCCGGCCACGGGAACGACCCAGGGGAGGCAGGGCATGGAGTGGACGGAATTCGGGGATTGGGCGCATCGCATCGCCGATTGGACCCGCGATTACCGCGAAACGGTGGGCGATCTGCCGGTGCGCGCCCAGGTCAGGCCGGGCCAGATCCTGGCCGCCCTGCCCGATACCCCGCCCGAGGGCCCCGAGGCGATGGACCGGATCTTTGCCGATTTCGAGGACATCGTGATGCCCGGCATCACCCATTGGCAACATCCCCGGTTCTTTGCCTATTTCGCGGCCAATGCGGCGGCGCCTTCGGTGCTGGCCGAATTCCTGGTCTCGGCCATCGCGCCCAATTGCCTGATCTGGCAGACCTCGCCCGCCGGAACCGAGATGGAAACCCGCGTGATGGACTGGCTGCGCCAGGCCATCGCCCTGCCCGAAGGCTTTTCCGGGGTGATCCAGGACAGCGCCTCGACGGCCACGCTGGCCGCCGTGCTGACCATGCGCGAACGGGCGCTGGATTTCACCGGCAACAGCGGCGGGCTGTTCGGGCGGGTGCCGCTGCGGGTCTATTGCTCGGCCGAGGTCCATACCTCGATCGACCGGGCGATCTGGATTTCCGGCATCGGGTCCGAGAACCTGGTGCGCGTGCCGATCGCCGGCGCCAACCGGGGCATGGACCCGCAGGCCCTGCGCGCGCTGATCGCCCGCGACCGCGCCGCCGGGCTGGCACCGGCGGGTATCATCCTGTGCGTCGGGGCCACCGGGGTCGGCGCGACCGATCCCGTCGACGAGATCATGCAGATCGCCGCCGAGGAAGGGCTGTACACCCATGTCGACGCGGCCTGGTCGGGTTCGGCCATGATCTGCCCCGAATTCCGCCCGATGTGGGCCGGGGTCGAACGCGCCGACAGCATCGTCTTCAACCCGCACAAGTGGCTGGGCGCGAATTTCGACTGTTCGGCCCATTTCGTCCGCGCGCCCGAAGACCTCGTGCGCACGCTGGCGATTCGCCCGGAATACCTCAAGACCCACGGCGCCGACGGCATCATCAACTATTCCGAATGGTCGGTGCCCCTGGGCCGGCGGTTCCGCGCGCTCAAGTTGTGGTTCCTGATCCGCAGCTACGGGTTGGACGGGCTGCGCCAGGTGCTGCGCAACCATATCGCCTGGACCGCCGCCCTGCATGACCGGCTGGCCGCCGAGCCGGATTTCGACATCGTCACCCCGCCGATGTGGTCGCTGTTCTCCTTCCGCTACGTGCCCGCCGGCGCCGACGACCTCGACGCGCTGAACCAGCGGCTGGTCGATGCGATCAACGACGACGGGCGGATCTACCTGACCCAGACCCGGGTCGACGGCGCGCTGGTCATCCGGTTCCAGGCCGGATCCTTTGAAACGACCGAGGCCGACGTGATGATGGCGCTGGACGTGATCCGCGAGATCGCGCACGGATTGACCAAGGGTTAACCGCCCGGATCGCAGGAGGAGGAGGACCAGACCATGCCCGCACCGACAAACACCTTCAAGCAGCGGCTGCGCGCCGGCGAGCGGCTGATCGGCTGCTGGCTGAGCTTTGGCGAGGCCGCCCCGGCCGAGATCATGGGCTCGGCCGGTTTCGACTGGCTGCTCATCGACGGCGAACACGGGCCCAATGACATCCGTTCGATCCGCAACCAGCTGATCGCGCTCGAAGCCAGCGCCTCGGCGCCGGTGGTGCGCGTGCCGACGGGCATGGACTGGGTGCTGAAACAGACGCTGGACATCGGCGCCCAGACGATCCTGGTGCCGCTGGTCGAAACCGCCGAAGAGGCCGCGGCCATCGTGCGGGCCTGCCGCTATCCCACCGCCGGCATCCGCGGCGTCGGCGCGGCGGCCGCCCGGTCGGGGCGGTTCGGCGGCATCCCCGATTACGTGCCCACGGCCGACGACCAGATCTGCGTTCTGGTCCAGGTCGAAAGCCTGAAAGGCGTCGAGAACCTCGATGCCATCCTGGAGGTCGACGGCGTGGACGGCGTGTTCATCGGCCCGGCGGACCTGTCGGCCGACATGGGCCTGCAGGGCAATTCCAGGCACCCCGAGGCCCAGCAGGTGATCTGCGACGCCCTGGCGCGCATCGCCGCCTCGGACACCCCGGCCGGCTGCCTGGCGCTGGACGACGAGACGGCCGCGCTCTACCTCGATCACGGAACGCAATTCCTGGCCGTGGGAATCGACGTTCACCTGATGATCAACGCCGCGCGGGCCAAGGCCGCGCAGTACAAGGGGTAGCGCAGGGACAGGGCGGCGGGCCAGACCGGGCCGTCCGCAGGGCAGGATCACGGCCGGTGATGGCCGATATCGCAGGAAACCATGGGCTTTCCCCCGCAATTCGGGGGTCGGCCCTATTTCAATCCGCCCGCCGATCCATTATGTCGCGCCCGTCAAAGGAGAACCAAGAGATGGGTTACAAAGTCGTCGTCGCCGGCGCCACGGGCAACGTGGGCCGCGAAATGCTGAACATCCTCGCCGAGCGCGAGTTCCCGGTGGATGAGATCGCCGTGCTGGCCAGCCGCAAATCGCTGGGCACCGAGGTGACTTTCGGCGAGACGACACTCAAGACCAAGGATCTCGACACGTTCGATTTCACCGGCTGGGACATGGCCCTGTTTGCCATCGGCTCGGACGCGACCAAGACCTATGCGCCCAAGGCCGCGGCCGCCGGCTGCGTGGTGATCGACAATTCGTCGCTCTACCGCTACGACCCGGACGTCCCGCTGATCGTGCCCGAAGTGAATGCCGACGCGATCACCGGCTATTCCAAGAAGAACATCATCGCCAATCCCAACTGCTCGACCGCGCAGATGGTTGTCGCGCTGAAGCCGCTGCATGACCGGGCCCGGATCAAGCGGGTGGTCGTGTCGACCTATCAATCGGTGTCCGGCGCGGGCAAGGATGGCATGGACGAGCTCTGGGACCAGACCAAGTCCGTCTACAACCCGACCGACGACAAGCCGGCGAAGAAATTCACCAAGCAGATCGCCTTCAACGTCATTCCCCATATCGATGTCTTCATGGAAGACGGGTCGACCAAGGAAGAATGGAAGATGGTCGCCGAGACCAAGAAGATCGTGGACCCCAAGATCAAGGTCACCGCGACCTGCGTGCGGGTGCCGGTCTTTGTCGGCCATTCCGAGGCGATCAACATCGAGTTCGAGGATTTCCTCGACGAGGACGAGGCCCGCGACATCCTGCGTGAAGCCCCCGGGATCATGGTGATCGACAAGCGCGAGGACGGTGGCTATGTCACGCCGGTCGAATGTGTCGGCGATTTCGCGACCTTCATCAGCCGCATCCGCCAGGATTCGACGATCGAGAACGGGCTGAACCTGTGGTGCGTCAGCGACAACCTGCGCAAGGGCGCGGCGCTGAACGCGGTTCAGATCGCCGAGGTCCTCGGCAACCGGGTCCTGCAAAAGGCCTGATCCGGCGGGCCGCGCGCGGCGGCCTCAGAAACGTTCGATGACCTCGAAATCGTCGTCATCCTCCTGCGTCTCCGGTCCGCGATCGGGGGCGCCCAACAGCCGGTCGGCCACCCAGGTATGGGCATGTCCGGGAAAGGCCGCGCCGAAGCGGCGCATCAGCCGGCTGTAGCTGAACCCCAGTTCCGATGCCTTGCAGATCCTGTGGCCCTGCGGATGGCCGTGCAGGGCCAGCCCGCCCCCGGCGGCCTGCAGCGCATAGCCCTTGGCCCGCAATCTGTGCTGAAGGTCGTCCCAGTCGCGGGACAGGGCCAGGTCGTCGGCGAGACGGGCCCGCAAGGGCGCGAGGAGCTGCTCATCCGCCCGATTGGGCGGCCGCGCCGCCGCCCGCCGCCGCGCCAGTTCCCGGCTGATCAGCCCCCGCATCAGGTGCCCGGGCGAAACGTCGTCGCGACGGGCCATCTCGCACAGGGCCCGCCGCATCTCGCGCGGCATGCGGATCGATTCGGTTTCCATATCCATGCCGGATCATGGTCGCCGGCATTCTAACAAAAGCTGAACGACCGCCGACTCACCCGGTCCGCCGCCAAACACCACTCTCCCCAAGGGAGATTTTCAGCCCCTGCGTCACCAAACCCCGCCACCCGGCCCCTTCCGGCGCCGCAGCGCCGATCAGCGGCCTCATCAGGCGCTTTTCCGCCGATAACCGCCGCCAGACCGCACAAACCTGTATCACGAATCATCAAACGGGCCTAAATGGCCAGCTGTCGGTTGGTTCCGACAGCTGCTCGGCGCTCCGCCGAGCTCCCCCAGAGGTTGAAATGACCCCCTTCTTCAAGATCGCGTTCACCGCCCTTGCCGTCTCGGGCTGGGCAACCCTTGCCGCTGCCAGCGATGTGCCGGCCCGTGTGCTCAAGATCCCGCACGGCCTTTGCCCCCAGACCGTGTCGGTCATGACCGACTGGGCCGCCAAGGCCGCCGGTTCGGGCGTCGGCGCATTTGCGATGCCCGTCGACATGAACACCAAGATCGGTGAATGCGACACGGCCAAGATGGCCCTCGGCGGCACGGCCTATGGCTATGGCTCCCTCGAAGAGGCCGCATCGGCCGCTACGGCAGCCTGCGAAGCCACCCGCGACGGTGACATGGGCACCTGCAAGGTTTTCGCCTACCTGGTCGATCAGCAATAAGCTGACCCTCGGGCCTGCCCCGGGCGCGGATCATCGCCCGGGCCTGCGCCCACCCTGCCACGTCTTCTGCCTTTTCCTGGGGCGCGTATCTGCCATACGCGCCCTCTTTTGCATCGGCCGGCCGGCTCAGACGGCCAGGAACTCGCCCCGCGCCGGGTCATAGACCTGCAGCCCGCCCTCACCGATATCGGTCCACAGCCCGTGCAGCCCCAGCTCGCCCGAGCGCACGCGCTCTTCAACAAAGGGGAAGGACATCAGGTTGTCGAGCGAGGTCAGCACGGCCTCTTTCTCCAAGGCCCGTTCCTGGGCCACCGGGTCGGACAGGTCCGAGACCTTGTCGAACTTGGGCTTGAGGATATCCATCCAGCGGCCGACAAAGCTTTCCTTGACCTCCAGCTCGGGCGCATGGCCCTTGCACATGTCCAGGCAGCCCTTGACGCCCCCGCATTGCGAATGGCCCAGCACCAGCAGATGCGACACCTTCAGCACGGTCACGGCATATTCCACCGCCGCCGAGGTGCCGTGGTGGTCGCCGTCGGGTTCGTAGGGCGGCACCAGGTTGGCGATGTTGCGGTGGATGAAGAACTCGCCCGAATCGGCGCCGAAAATCGACGTCACGTGCACCCGGCTGTCGCAGCAGGAAATGACCATGGCCCGCGGGCGCTGGCCCTCATCCGCCAGTCGGCGATACCAGGACCTGTTCTCGGCATAAGAGGTGGCCTTCCACCCGTGATAGCGCTGCAGAAGGTAGGTCGGAAGGGGCCTGGCGTGGCGCATGGTCCTTGGTCCTCACGTCGTTTCATGGGTCATCCCGCCGCAGTTAAGCCCATTTTCGGGAAAATTCGAGAGAGAAGACACCAACGGGGCAACGATTTGCAAAGGTCTTGCCCCCAAGAATGGTCGTCGCCGTGGGGGCATACATATGTGGGGAAGATGTGGTGGACGTGATTACCCTGACGCCGGACGAGACCGTCCGGCTCGATCCCTCCTGCCTGGGGGACCTTTACCTTCAGCTGGGCGAAACCGGGGCCGAAGACGTGGTCTGCCGGGCGCTCGAGGAACTGGCCGTGCGGCTGTCCCATTGCGAGCGGCTGTGGCGGCGCGACGACCTGGAAGGGCTGCGCAAATGCGCGCGGTCGCTGATTGCCATTGCCGAACAGGTGGGCATGAACTCGCTGGCCCGCGTGGCCGGCGACGTGACCATTTCGGTCGATGCCTGCGATGACGTGGCCACGGCGGCCACGCTGACCCGGCTGATGCGGATCGGCGCGCGGTCGCTGACCGCGGTCTGGGATCTGCAGGACCTCTCCGTCTAGCCCCCCTGATCGCGGCCCACCCCCGGCCGGCGCATCCCGGCAAACCCGCGCAAGACAATCGATCGCTATCGTCGCCGGACCGGCCGGACCAGGGCAACCGCAACGCACCGGCCACACCGGGCCAACCACCCTGTCCAGCGCCGCAACGGGCCAACCGTCCCGTCCGGCGCTGCAGCGGACCAACCGAACCGGATGGCGCCGCGCCAGCCTACTCCGGCGCTTGTCTCTATCCCAACCTGCCCCACGGTGGTCTCTGCCGACGCCTCCCTCCGCAGCGCCCCTCTCCCCCGGCATTCTGTCCGCCGCCCGGGCAATTCTCCGCCCCTGCCCCTTGCGGCTGCCGGTGGCGGGCCTAGTCTGGGCGCAATCCCCCCAGGCCCAGGCCGCCCGGCCCGCCTATGCCAGAGACCATGCCCATGCCGTCAGCGCCCCAGATTCTCGCCTTTGCCGATCCCGATACACCGGCCCTGCCCCTCGCCCTTGTCGAGCAGGATGGGCTGGATGCCTTCCTCGCCGACCAGCCCGCCCAGGTTGCCACCTGGGTCCGCGCCAGCGGCTTTGCCGCCGCGCTTGGCGAAGCCCTGCTGATCCCCGGCCCCGATGGCCAGCCCGCCCTGGCCCTGGGCGGCTATGGCAGCGCCGCGACCCGCCGCCGCGGACGCTTTCCCCTGGCCGCCGTCGCCGCCAGCCTGCCCGCCGGCACCTATGCCCTGTCCACGCCCCTGCCCGCGGGCGACCTGGAAACCGAATGCCTCGGCTGGCTGCTGACCGGCTATGCCTTCACCACCTATGCCGGCGAGCCGCGCCCCGGCGCCCGGCTGATCGCCCCCGCCGGTATCGACGCCGCCCGGGTCGAAGCCCTGGCCGCCGGCGAAGCCCTGACCCGCGACCTGATCATCACCCCGGCCTCCGACATGGGCCCGGCCGAACTCGAAGCCGCCGCCCGCGACCTGGCCCAGGCCTTTGACGCGACGATCACGGTCACCACCGGCGACGACCTGCTGGCCGCGAACCACCCGATGATCCATGCCGTCGGCCGGGCCTCGCCCCGCGCGCCCCGGCTGATCGACATGTCCTGGGGCAATGCCGGGCCACGGCTGACCCTGGTCGGCAAGGGCGTCTGTTTCGACACCGGCGGGCTCAACCTCAAGCCCGGCGCCTCGATGGGCCTGATGAAAAAGGACATGGGCGGCGCGGCCACCGTTCTGGGCCTGGCCCGCGACATCATGGCCCTGGGCCTGCCCCTGCAGCTGCGCGTCCTGATCCCGGCCGTCGAAAACGCCGTGTCGGGCAATGCCTTCCGGCCCGGTGACATCCTGACCTCGCGCAAGGGCCTGACGGTCGAGATCAACAACACCGACGCCGAAGGCCGCCTGGTCCTGGCCGATGCCCTGGCGCTGGCCGACGAATCACGGCCCGACCTGATCGTCTCGATGGCCACCCTGACCGGCGCTGCCCGGGTCGCCGTGGGCCAGGACCTGGCCCCGTTCTACGTCGACAGCGACAGCACCGCCGCCGCCCTGGCCACTGCCGCCGACCAGGTCTCGGACCCGGTCTGGCGCATGCCTTTCCACGATCCCTACGAAGCCCTCATCGAACCGGGCATCGCCGATCTCGACAATGCGCCGTCGGGCGGGTTTGCCGGGTCGATCACCGCCGCGCTCTTCCTGCGCCGCTTCGTGACCGACACGCCCTACATGCATTTCGACATCTTCGGCTGGACCCGCGCGTCCTTCCCCGCCCGGCCCAAGGGCGGCGTGGGCATGGGCGCCCGCGCCCTGCTGGCCGCCCTGCCCGGGATGCTCGACCTGTGAGCGACCGGCGGTTCCACCGGGCCAATGCCCGCGTCGCCCATGACAGCCTGGCCGGCGCGGCGGGCGACCTGCCCCTGACCGGCGGCACCTCCCGCCGGCTTGCCCACCCGATGGCCGATCTCTGCGCCCGGCCCGACGGCGGGCGCGACAAGCAGATGCTCTTCGGCCAGGCCTTCACGATGCTCGACCTGGTCGATGACATGGCCTTCGGCTTCGACCCAACGGATGGCTATGTCGGCTACCTGCCCGCCGCCGCGCTGGCCGGCGGCGACATCCCCGACCCGACCCATCGCCTCACGGCCCGGTCCAGCCATGTCTACGCCCGCCCCGACATCAAGTCGCCCGACGGGCTGGCCCTGAGCCACGGCGCCCTGCTGGCCGTCACCGAAGAGACCGGCGATTTCCTCGGCCTGGCCACCGGCGGCTACCTGCCCCGCCAGCATGCCGCGCCGCTGTCGCAGCCGGCCACCGATCCCGTCGACGAAGCCCTGAAATTCCTCGGCACGCCCTATCTCTGGGGCGGCAACACGGCCACCGGCATCGATTGTTCCGGCCTGGTCCAGCAGGCGCTTGCCGCCTGCGGCCGACCCTGCCCGCGTGACAGCGATCTGCAAATGGCCGCCTGGCCCGCCATTGCGGGCAGGCCCGAACGCGGCGACCTTGTGTTCTGGAAGGGCCACGTGGCGATGATGCTGGACGACACCGACATGATCCACGCCAATGCCCACCACATGGCCGTGGCCATCGAACCGCTGGCCCGGGCCTGCGAGCGCATCGCCGCCCGGGAATTCGGCGACCTGCTCTGCATCACCCGCCCGGCCTGACGACACCGGCCCGCGCCACCTGCGCGGGTCGGCCCATCGGTCAGTCCACCGCCCGGATCAGCTTGCGTTCCAGAACGCGCAGCACCGATTTCAGGTCATGCCCGCGCTTCAGGATCTGGCCGTCGATCCCCACCACCGCATACATGCCCTGGCGGTTGCGCAGCTTGGGCCGCTTCTCGATCCGGTACAGCGGCGTTTCGGCCGTGCGCCGGAAGACAGCAAAGACGGCCATGTCCTTGAGACAGGATATGCCGTAATCGCGCCATTCCCCGGCCGCCACCATGCGGCCGTAGATCGACAGGATTTCCGACATCTCGCGCCGGTCAAAGGCGACTTTCTCGGGGATGCCACGGCTGCCGTTGAACGGCAGGGGCTGAGGGGGCTGGATGGTCATGTCCCAGACTTGCGCCAAAGCCGCCGCGTTTCAAGCCTCTTGCCACCACAGACCCTTTGCCGCCCTCGCCCCGCCTGCCTGGCGCGCAGGTCCCCTGCTTCTTCTTGGCCCAAATACCGCCGAAGGCAGCGCGGCCCCGCCGCGCTTCACGCCGCGTCCAGCTCTTGCGACGGAATGACCGGAAAGAACGCCCCGCCCGACCACAGCCCGAACCAGCCCTCGTGATGGGCCCCGATCTCGACCAGCCGGTAAAAGCTCTTGCGGTCGATCAGCGCCTCCAGGTTGCGCCGCACCAGCACATAGGGCGACGGCTCGCCGGTTTCGGCATCGCGCTCCACCCGGATCGGGTGGTCGGGCCCGGCCCGGGCCACGTCGCCCACATGGGTCTCGAACACCAGCTCCTGCCCGGTGCCACTGCCGCTCACCTCGAAATCCACGGCCACGAAAGGCGCGTCATCGACGGTGATGCCCACTTTCTCGACCGGGGTGACCAGGAAATAGGCATCGCCATCCTTGCGCAGGATCGACGAGAACAGCCGCACCAGCTCGGGCCGGCCGATCGGCGTGCCCAGGTAGAACCACGTGCCATCCCGCGCGATCCGCATGTCCAGGTCGCCGCAGAACGGCGGATCCCAGCGCTCGACCGGCGGCAATCCGCGGCTTTTCGAGGCCTTGACCGACGCCGCGATGCCTTCGGCCGACGGGGTCACGGGTTTTTGTCCCATCATAGCTTTTGCCATTCCAGATTGCCGCGATACACTTCTTCAACACCATATATGCGCGGCGAAAGGATTGTCATGTCGGAGCAAACGGACCTGGTAGCCGAGATCGAAGCGGTCGAGGCCAAGCTGGCCGAGGCCAAGGCCTCGATCACCCGGCGCTTCATCGGCCAGGAGCGGGTGGTCGAGCTGACCCTCACCGCCATCCTCTGCGGCGGTCATGCCCTGCTGATCGGCCTGCCCGGGCTGGGCAAGACCCGCCTGGTCGAAACCTTCTCGACCGTCCTGGGCCTGCAGGGCAACCGCATCCAGTTCACCCCCGACCTGATGCCCGCCGACATTCTCGGCTCCGAAGTGCTCGACACGGCCGAGGACGGCACCCGCAAATTCCGCTTTATTCCCGGGCCGATCTTCTGCCAGCTGCTGATGGCCGACGAGATCAACCGCGCCTCGCCCCGGACCCAGTCGGCGCTGCTGCAGGCGATGCAGGAAAAGACCGTGACCGTTGCCGGCGAAGACCGGCCGCTCGATGCGCCCTTCCACGTGCTGGCCACCCAGAACCCGATCGAACAGGAAGGCACCTATCCCCTGCCCGAGGCCCAGCTGGACCGGTTCCTGGTGCAGATCGACGTCGAATATCCCGACCGGGCGACCGAAAAGGAAATCCTCCTGGCCACCACGGGCGTCAGCGAAGACGAGGCCCACCAGGTCTTTACCCGCGACGAGCTGATCGCGGCCCAGGCCCTGCTGCGGCGGATGCCGGTGGGCGATTCGGTGGTCGAGCTGATCCTCGACCTGGTCCGCGCCTTCCGCCCCGACGAGCCCGGCGTGTCCGACCGGGTGCGCGACACCGTGGCCTGGGGCCCCGGCCCGCGGGCCGCCCAGGCGCTGATGCTGACCGTCCGGGCCCGGGCCCTGCTGCAGGGCCGGCTGGCGCCCAATGCCGAGGACGTGATCAACATGGCCCGGCCGGTGCTCAGCCACCGCATGGCGCTGAACTTTGCCGCCCGCGCCCGGGGCGACAGCCTGGCCGAACTGATCGAGACCACCGCCGCCGGGCTGGCCAACGGCGCCGAGACGGGAACCGGGGCCGCCGCGTGATCCCGGCCCGCGATCTTCGCCAGCGCTCGGAAATCGAAGCCAGCCGCCTGCCACCCCTGCTGGCCCGGGCCGAACACCTGGCGGGCACCGTGCTGCTGGGCGATCACGGCCGGCGCCGGGCCGGGCTGGGCGATGATTTCTGGCAGTACCGCCCGGCCCAGATGGGCGACAGCCGCCGGCTGATCGACCACCGGCGCTCGGCCCGGGGCGACCAGCAATTCGTGCGCGAGCGGGAATGGCAGATCGCCCAGTCGGTGATGATGTGGGTCGACCAGGGTGCCTCGATGCGCTTCACCTCGCAGGCCGAGGGCAAGGCCGCCCTGCCCGAAAAGATCGACCGCGCAAGGCTGCTGGGCCTGGCCACCTCCGTCCTGCTGATCCGGGGCGGCGAGCGGGTCGGGCTGACCGGCACCACCCTGCCCCCGCGCCGGGGCAACATGCAGATCATGCGCCTGGCCGAGTTCTTCACGATCGACGACCAGGCGGAATATGCCCCGCCCGAACACCGGGCGATGATCCCCCATGCCCGGGCGGTGTTCCTGTCGGATTTCCTGGGCGACATGGCCGAGGTCCGGCTGGCCCTGACCAAGGCCGCCGACCGGGGCGTGCGCGGCGTGCTGATGCAGGTGCTCGACCCGGCCGAAGAGATGTTTCCCTTTCACGGCCGGACGATCTTTGAAAGCATCGGCGGCACGCTCAGCCACGAGACCCTGAAGGCCGGCGAATTGCGCGCGCGCTACCAGCAGCGCCTGGCCGCCCGCAAGGACGAGCTGACCGCGCTGTGCCGGGCGACCGGCTGGCAATTCGGCACCCATCACACCGGCGAAAGCGCCCAATCGGCGCTGCTGTGGCTCTATCGCGCGCTGGACGGAGGCACATCGTGACCCACCGCCCCGCCTCGCCCCTTGGCCCGTTCAATGGCCCGACCATCGGCCCGCCGAGGGTCCGCACCCCGGACCACCCCGCGCCCGCCAGCCCATCGCCTGCGCAAGGAGCCCTTGCCGGGACGCCGGGCCGGGACGCCGCTGCGGACGCCATCGCGGCCCCGGTCGATGACGGGGCGCCCCAACACCGGACCTGCAGCGGGACGGCACACCGCCCGGGCGACGGCGGGACGGCAAGCGCCCGGCTCCGTGGCGGGACGGCAAGACGTCGGGCCCGGGACGGGGCGGTGCAACGGATGGCACACCCAATCGGCCCCCTCCCGGCCAGGGGGCACATCGGGCCTGTCGTGACCGGCCGCCCAGAGCGCGCCCAAACACCGATTTCGCCGATTTCAACGACGTCACCGGCGCGCGTGGGGCGCGTGAACCCAATTGCGCTGGGGGGCGCGGAACGTTCCGGGCGGGCAGCGGGGCCGACATGGCGCCGCGCCGTCCCGAGAAAGGCATGACATGACCGTGATCGCGGGTATCGGGTTTTCCGCACCCTGGCTGCTGCTGGCGCTCCTGGCCCTGCCGGTGCTCTGGATCATCCTGCGGGCCGTGCCGCCGGCGCCGATCCGCCGGCGCTTTCCCGGCGTGGCCCTGTTGCTGGGCCTGCGCGACGACGACAGCGTGACCGACCGCACGCCCTGGTGGCTGCTGGTGCTGCGCATCCTGGCCGTGGCCGCGATCATCCTGGGCCTGGCCGGACCGGTCCTGAACCCCCAGCGCGACGCCGGGGGCAGCGGGCCGCTGGTCATCGTGATGGACGGCAGCTGGGCCGGGGCCACGCGCTGGTCGGCCAAGCAGGACCTGGTCGCCGCCCAGCTGGCCGAGGCCGCCCGGGCCAACCGGCCCGTGGCCGTCCTGCGCCTGACCGATCCCGAAGCCCCGGTCTTTCAGGCCGCCGACAGCTGGCGGCCCCGCGTCGCCGGGCTGTTGCCCGCGCCCTTTGCCCCGACCGAGGCCCAGGTCGACGGGACCATCGCCGCGCTGGCCGCCATGCAGGCCGAGGGCGGGCCGGCCCGGTTCGACACCCACTGGATCTCGGACGGGCTGGATTACCCCGGCCGCGACCGGCTGATGGCCGCCCTGCGCGCGCGCGGCGATCTGCGCGTGTTCCAGACCGGCAGCGCCGTGATGGGCCTGGCCCCGGCGGTCTTTGACGATGGCGCCGTGACCCTGACCGCCCGCCGCTCGGTGCCCGGCCCGGCCCGCGACGTGGTCATCCTGGCCCAGGGCCGCGACCCGGCCGGCATCGAACGCACCCTGGCCACGGCCACGGCGACCTTCGAGCCCGGAGCGCTGTCGGCCGAGGCCGCCCTGTCGCTGCCCTCGGAGCTGCGCGCACGGATCACCCGGTTCGAAATCCAGGGCCAGAATGCCGCCGGGGCGACCTCGCTGGCCGATGACAGCCTGCGCCGGCGCGAAGTGGCCCTGATTTCCGGGCGCGACGACCGCGAGGGCCTGCAATTGCTGTCGCCCCTGCATTACCTCAAACAGGCCCTGCTGCCCTCGGCCGAGATCCTGACCGGCGCGCTGACCGACCTGCTGCCGGCCAATCCCGACGTGGTCGTTCTGGCCGACGTGGCCACCCTGTCGGGGGCCGAGGCCGAAGCCCTGGCCACCTGGGTCGACGAAGGCGGGCTGTTGCTGCGCTTTGCCGGGCCGCGCCTGGCGGCCAGCGATGTCAGCCGCGAGGACGAGGACCCGCTGATGCCCGTGCGCCTGCGCGCCGGGGGCCGGTCGGTCGGGGGCGCGATGTCCTGGGGCGAGCCCAAGGGCCTGGCGCCCTTTGCCGAGGGTTCGCCGTTCTTCGGGCTGCAGATCCCGCCGGACGTGACGGTCAATGCCCAGGTCATGGCCCAGCCCGATCCGACCCTGGCCGACCGGGTCATCGCCTCGCTGGCCGATGGCACGCCGCTGGTCACGCGCAAGCCCATCGGCCAGGGCCAGGTCGTGCTGTTCCATGTCACGGCCAATGCCGAATGGTCGACCCTGCCGCTGTCGGGCCTGTTCGTCGAGATGCTGGAACGGCTGGCCGTGTCCTCGACCGGCGCGGCGCCCACGGCGATGGACCTGGAAGGCACCACCTGGGAACCGGTGCAGGTGCTCGACGGGTTCGGCTCGCTGGAAGATGCCGGCACCCTGCCGGGCGTCGATGGCCCGGTCCTGGCCGAAGCGCCGCTGGGCCCCGAACTGGCCCCCGGGCTCTATGAAAGCGGTGACCGGCGGCTGGCACGCAACGTGCTGGGCCCCGACAGCCTGCTGACCCCCGCGACCTGGCCGGCCGACGTGCCCGTCGAAGGGCTGGGCACGGCCGAAGAGAAACCCCTTGGCGGGCCGCTGCTGACGCTGGCGCTGGCCCTGCTGCTGGCCGATATCCTGGCCTCGCTGGCCCTGTCGGGCCGCTTGCGCGGGCAGCGCGCCGCTGGCGCGGCGCTGGTCCTGCTGATGCTGGGGCTGACGCCCCAGCCCGGCCAGGCCCAGCTGGCCAATGACGAGGAGGCCGCGCTGCGCGCGACATCCGAGCTGGTGCTGGCCCATGTGCTGACCGGCGATGCCCAGGTCGACCAGCTGGCCCAGGCCGGCCTGAGCGGGCTGGGCGACGTGCTGCGCTATCGCACGTCGGTCGAACCCGGCGAGCCAGCCGGGGTGAACCTGGAAACCGACGAGCTGGCCTTTTACCCGATGCTCTACTGGCCGGTCACCGCCGACCAGCCGATCCCCTCGGCCGAAGCCTATGCCCGGCTGAACGGCTACCTGCGCTCCGGCGGGCTGATCGTCTTTGACACGCGCGATGCCGATGTCGCGGGCTTCGGCGCGTCCAGCCCGACCGGCCGGCGCCTGCAGCAGCTGGCCGCGCCGCTGGACATTCCGCCGCTCGAACCGATCCCCCACGACCATGTGCTGACGCGGACCTTCTACCTGTTGCAGGATTTCCCCGGCCGCTATGCCGGGCGCGATGTCTGGGTCGAAGCCGCGCCGCCCGATGCCGAACAGGTCGAAGGCATGCCCTTCCGCAATCTCAACGACGGGGTCACCCCGGTGATCATCGGCGGCAACGACTGGGCCGGGGCCTGGGCCGTCGATGGCGACGGCCGGGCCATGCTGCCGGTCGGCCGGGGCTTTGCCGGCGAACGCCAGAGAGAGCTCGCCAACCGCTTTGGCGTGAACCTCGTGATGCATGTGCTCACGGGCAATTACAAATCGGACCAGGTCCATGTGCCTGCGCTCCTCGACAGGCTGGGCCAATGACCGGAACCATCGTCTTCGATCCCCTGATCCCCTGGCTGGTGCTGGCCCTGGCCGGCGCCCTGTCGCTGGGCGCCGTGGTCTTCGCGGCTTGGCGCGGGCTGGCCGGCTGGGCCCTGCGCGGGCTGGGCGCCGTGGTGGTCGTGGCCGCCCTGTCCGGCCCGGCCTACCAGCTGGAAGACCGCGCCGCCCTGTCCGACATCGTCGTGATGCTGGAAGACGACAGCGCCAGCCAGGGCCTGTCGGACCGGCCGGCCCAGACCGCCGCGGCCGCCGACGAGCTGGCCGCCGAGATCGCCGCCCGGCCTAATACCGAGCTGCGCCGGGTGACCATCCCCGACGGGCCGGGCGATACCGGCACCCAGGCCATGACCGCCCTGGCCGAGGCCCTGGCCGAAGAGCCCCGGGCCCGGGTGGCCGGGGTCATCCTGCTGTCGGACGGGCGCATCCACGATGCCGAACTGGCCCCCGACCTGCCGGCCCCGACCCACCTGCTGTTGACCGGACGCGACACCGACTGGGACCGCCGCCTGACCGTGCGCAACGCCCCGGCCTTTGCCATCATCGGCGAGCCGGTCACCCTGACCCTGCGCGTCGAGGATTCCGGCGCCGCTCCGCAAGGCGCGGCAACGGCCCCGCTCGACATATCGGTCGATGGCGGCGAACCGGCGCGCTACGACATTCCGATCGGCCAGGACATCGACCTGCCCATCACCCTGCCCCATGGCGGGCGCAACGTGATCCAGTTCTCGGTGCCCGAAGCCGAGGGCGAGCTGACCGACCGCAACAACACCGCGCTGATCCAGATGAACGGCGTGCGCGACCGCCTCCGCGTGCTGCTGGTCTCGGGCGAGCCGCATCCCGGCGGGCGCACCTGGCGCAACCTGCTGAAATCCGACAGTTCCGTCGACCTGGTGCATTTCACCATCCTGCGCCCGCCCGAGAAACAGGACGGCGTGCCGGTCGACGAGCTGTCCCTCATCGCCTTCCCCACGCGTGAGCTGTTCCTGGAAAAGGTCGACGATTTCGACCTGATCATCTTCGACCGCTACAAGCGGCGCGGCATCCTGCCCTCGCTCTACCTCGACAATGTCGCGCAATATGTCCGCGGCGGAGGCGCCGTGCTGGTCGCCGCCGGGCCCGATTTCGCCAATGCCGCCTCGATCTACCGCTCTCCGCTGGGTGACGTGCTGCCGGCCGAGCCCACGGCCCGGGTGATCCAGGACCAGTACCGCCCGGCGGTGACCGAACTTGGCCAGCGCCACCCGGTGACCTCCGACCTGTCGGGGCAGGACAGCTGGGGGCCGTGGCTGCGCGAGATCGACGTCACGCCCAAGGACGGGGCCGAAGTGGTCATGACCGGCATCGACGACCGGCCCCTGCTGATCCTCGACCGGGTCGACGAGGGCCGCGTGGCCCTGCTGGCCTCCGATCATGCCTGGCTGTGGAACCGCGGCTACCAGGGCGGCGGGCCCCAGCTGGAACTGCTGCGCCGGCTGGCGCACTGGATGATGAAGGAACCCGAGCTGGAGGAAGAGGCGCTCTGGGCCGAGGCCACCGGCCAGACCATGCGCATCATCCGCCGCACCCTGGACGACAGCGTCGGCGCGGTGACGGTCACCCGGCCGGACGGCACCCAGGAGATCGTCGAATTGCGCGAAGTCTCGCCCGGCCGCCACGAAGCGGTCTACGAGGGCGCCGAGATCGGCCTCTACCGGCTGGCCGAAGGCGATCACGAGGCGGTCATCGGCCTCGGCCCCGCCGCGCCCCGGGAATTCGAGGAAACCATCGCCACCGGCGCCCTGCTCGAACCGATCATCGCCCCCCTGCGCGGCGGTGTCCTGAGGCTGGAAGACGGCGTGCCGGTGCTGCGCAACGTCCGCGACGGTCGCCCGGCGGCCGGGCGCGGCTGGATCGGCCTGACCCCGCGCAATGCCTATGAAACCCGCGACGTCCGCCAGACCCCGCTGCTGCCGCCCTGGCTGGTGCTGCTCCTGGCCTCGGGCTTCATCCTGGGCGGCTGGCTGCGCGAAGGCCGGCGGTGACCGGCCCGGCGACCCCGGACGCCTCGGCGGCGTCACGGACAGGGCCGGATATTTAAGAAGAGAAAGAAGCAGCAGGGCGCGCGTGTTGCTTCTTTCTCTTTGAAAGTATTCCCGGGGATGAATTGGCCATCGGACAAGAAGGGGCAGCGCCCCTTGTTACCCGTTCGTCTTCAGGACGGAGCCCGCCAGGTAGAGCGACCCGCAGATCACGATGCGCTCGGCATCACCGGCCGATGCCAGCGCCGCTTCGGTCGTGGGCGCGGTGTCGGCGTCCAGGCCGGCGGCGCGGGCACGGCTGGCCAGGACCTCCGGGTCCAGCCCGTTGTCCTCGCCCGGGATCGGCACCGCGATCAGCCGCAGCGCGTGGTCCGCCAGGGGCGCCAGGAAGCCGCTGCAATCCTTGGTGTTCATCATGCCCGCGATCAGCACCGTCGGCCGGGCCGGCAGGCTGGCCAGCAACGCGCCGAGCGCGATGCCCGCGGCCGGGTTGTGGCCGCCGTCCAGCCAGAGCTCGCGCTCGCCCGCGGCCTCGACCAGCGGGCCGGTGGCCAGGCGCTGCATCCGCGCCGGCCAGGTCACGTCGCGCATCGCCGCCGCACAGCCGGCCTCGTCCACGCCCAGGCTCCGCAGAACGGTCAGTGCCGCCCCGGCATTGTCATGCTGGTGCCGGCCGCGCAGGGCCGGCAGGGGCAGGTCCAGCAGGCCGCGTTCGTCCTGGTAGACCAGCCGGCCGTGTTCCTCTGAGACGTGCCAATCCTCGCCCTGCACCAGCAGCGGCGCCCCGGCCCGGGCCGCCACGCGTTCGATCACCGCCATGGCCCGCTCGTCCTGGCGGCTGACCACGCAGGGCACGCCCGGCTTGATGATCCCGGCTTTCTCGCCGGCAATCGCCTCGATCGTGTCGCCCAGGAAGGCCTCGTGGTCCATCGACACCGGCGTGATCACCGTGGCCACAGGCGCGTCGACCACGTTGGTCGCATCCAGCCGGCCGCCCAGGCCGACCTCCAGCAGGGTGTAATCGGCCGGCGTCTCGGCAAAGGCCAGCAGGGCCGCGCAGGTCGTGATCTCGAAATAGGTGATCTCGACCCCGCCATTGGCCGCATAACACCGATCCAGCGCATCGGTCAGCGCCGCTTCGGAAATCAGCTCGCCGGCCAGGCGCACCCGTTCGTGGAACCGCGCCAGGTGCGGCGAGGTATAGGCATGAACCCTTTTGCCCGCGCCTTCCAGCCCGGCCCGGATCATGGCCTGTGTCGAGCCCTTGCCGTTGGTCCCGGCGATGTGGATCACCGGGGGCAGGCGCCGTTCGGGGTTGTCCAGGGCGCCCAGCAGACGCCACATCCGGTCCAGGGTGAGATCGATCACCTTGGGGTGCAGGGTCATCATCCGTTCGAGGATGAGATCCGAGCCCTGGCCGCTCATCCTGCGATCACTCGGCCGGTTTGGCGGGGTTGGCCGGGGCGTCGCCCGGAGCCGCCTCCGCCGCCCCGTCGGTCGTGGCCGGGGCCAGTTCCTCGGGGTCCGGCGGGGGCAGGTCGCCCTTGATCGCCGGGGGCATGTTCAGCAGCATCCGCGTGATGGTGATCAGCTCTTCACGCAGCTCCATCCGGTGGGTCACCCGGTCGAGCATGCCGTGATCCAGCAGGTATTCCGCCCGCTGGAAGCCCTCGGGCAGCTTTTCGCGGATGGTCTGTTCGATCACCCGCGGCCCGGCAAAGCAGATCAGCGCGTTGGGCTCGGCGATATGCACGTCGCCCAGCATGGCATAAGACGCCGTCACCCCGCCCGTCGTCGGATGGGTCAGCACGACGATATAGGGCAGGCCCGCTTCCTTGACCATTTCCACGGCCACGGTCGTGCGGGGCATCTGCATCAGCGACAGGATGCCTTCCTGCATCCGCGCCCCGCCGGCGGCGGAAAACAGGATCAGCGGACGGCGCAGCTTCACGGCCTCCTGGGCCGCGGCAATTATCGCATTGCCCACGTACATGCCCATCGACCCGGCCATGAACGAGAAATCCTGCGCCGCGGCCACGATCGGCGTGCGGCCCATCTCGCCGGTGGCCACCAGCATGGCTTCCTTCTCGCCGGTGCCCTTCTGGGCCGCGCGCATGCGGTCGGGATATTTCTTCTGGTCGCGGAAATGCAGCGGGTCGGCCTTGGGTTCGGGCACGGCGATCTCGGTGAAGATGCCGCCGTCGAACAGGTCCGCGAACCGGGCGCGCGGGGTCAGCGCCATGTGGTGGTTGCAATTGCTGCAGACGTTCAGGTTGTCCGTCAGCTCGCGGTGGAACAGCATCGTGCCGCATTCCGAGCACTTGTGCCACAGGTTCTCGGGTGTTTCGCGCCGCGAGAAGATCGAATTGATCCGCGGCCGGACGAAGTTGTTGATCCAGTTCATTCAGGCGCCCCTCGCTTGGCGTTCGGGGGGTGAGATATGCTGCATGGCCGGCAAATGCAATCAGCGCCGCAGGGCAAGGCGCGCGGCCAGCCACGAGACCAGCATCATGGCGAAATCGACCGGCAGCCAGGCCCGGACCATGGCCGGATCGATGCTGGCCGTCGGGCTGACGAACAGGGCCAGGCCGCTCATGCTGTCGGTCACCGAAATCAGCAGCAGGGCCACGACGTTATTGGCCAGGTGCACGGCAATGGCCGGGCCCAGCGTGCCGGCCCGGGCGGTCAGATCGGCCATCAGCATGCCGAAGACCGCCGCCCAGCCGGCCACCAGCAGGGCATTTTCGCCGGCCTCCGATGGCACGTAATGGCCCGAGGCAAAGAGCAGCGAGGGCAGGCCGATCCAGATCAGCGGGTTGTCGAACCGGGCGGCCAGCTGCTGTTGCAGGTAGCCGCGAAACAGCACTTCCTCGGCCCCGACCTGGATGACCAGGGCCACCAGCGACAGGGGCAGCAGGGCCAGCCAGGCCGGCAGGGTCATGTTGGGTTCCAGCGCCAGGCCGGTCTCGTAGGGCGGCAGCAGGACCAGGACCAGGCCGACCAGCCCCAGCATCATCAGCACGGCGCGGAACTGGGCCAGGGCCGGGCGCAGCGGGCCGATCAGGCTGGCAAAGCCCCGGCCATGCAGGGCGCCGACGGCCAGCCCGGCGCCCAGGGCGAAGAACCCGAAGGTGCACAGCAGGACCAGCAGCGCGGCCGGGCTGCGCCCCGGCGGCCCGCCGGCGGCGATATCGCCATGCCAGAACCCCGGCACCAGGGCCGACAGCACCACGGCCATCAGGGCATTCAGCGCCAGCCCGACCGCCGCGACCAGCACCAGCCCCAGCGGCAGGCGCCACAGCTCAGCCCGGGCCCGGGCCGGGGCGACAAAGGCCGCATGGGCGGACCAGCCGCCGGGGCCGGCGACCGCGGAAGAGGAGGCGGGATCAGGCATCTTCGGCATCATAGGTGATCTCGTCCAGCGCGTCGCCCTCGGCCTCGGAAATGATGCGCTTGACGTCGACGCCCCGGCTGTCGAGGAACCCGACCAGCGACGACAGGTGCCCGGCCACGGTTTCCAGCAGCGCCACGGCCACGGTCGCATCGGCCTCGATCACGTCGCGGAACTCCTCGGCCCCGATCCGCAGGAAGCGCGACGGCTCGACGGCCACGAGGTCCATCACCCGGTTGCTGCGCTCGATGATCGACAGGTCGCCGATCACCCGGCCCGGCTCGACCACCGTGATCGGCTTGTCCTCGGGCCCCGCATCGGGCCAGCGCAGCTCGGCCCGGCCCTTCATGCACAGGTAGACCGCATCGGCCACCTGGCCGGCGCGAAAGATCACCTTGCCCGGCTTGACCCGATACCAACTGGCCGAAAAGGCCAGCAGCCGCTGGTTGCGCGCGTCCAGCCGCGAGAACAGCTCGGTCGCGGCAATGGCCCGCAGCTTGTGGCGGAATTCCTCGCTGCCCTCGTCCTCGTCCGCCCCGGGCATGCGCGCGCCGTCGATCCGGCCGTCGGACAGGCGCACGACCATGTCGTATTCGCCGGGATTGCGGAAATGGCGTTCCATGAAGACCATCGTGGCCTTGGGCAGCAATTCGCGCAGGTTGGTCCGCGCCGCGGCCCGGGCCTCGGAATCGTGGCTTTCAAGCACCCGGTCAAAGATCAGGATGTCGGGCCGTTTCAGCGCCGCACGGCTGAAGGCCGCCCGTTCCTGCAGGGTCTTGGGCAGGTTGGCCCCGCCGATCCCGGTCTGCAGGTCGAATATCAGCCGGGCGATGCGCCAGCGCAGGCCCTCGTCGCTGAGCACCTCGCCGACCACCGCCTCGACCTCGTCGCTGCGCGCCCCGGCATGTATCGACACCCGGCCATAGAGCGCGTTTTCCAGCACCGTCAGCCGGGGCAGGTAGGCATCGGGGGCGACCGGCACGAAAAGCTGGCCCGAGATGTCGCGCAGCGTGTCACGGTGGGTCTTGCGCACGCGGACGATCTTGTCCTTCAGCCGGTCGGGGAAATCCGATCCGATCTGTTCGGCCGTCAGGGTGAACGGCACGGTCATCAGCAAGAGTTCATCCTCGTCGCCCAGGGCATCGTTGCCCCCGGCCCGGCGCCGGCTGACGATGTCCAGCAGGCGCACGTAGATCTCGGGGTCGAGCCCCACGCGCCGGAACAGCGGGTGGTCGATGCCGTCATGGCCAAAGGTCCGGTGCAGCGTGTCGATGACCGACTGGCCGATGTTCAGCGCCTCAAGGCCCAGCCCCTCGGAATTGAGCAGGTCGCGGAACAGCCGGGCCTGGGCCAGGCCTTCGGACGGCATCGGCGTGCGCGGCGCGGCAAACAGCAGGTTGCCCCCCAGCGGCACCGCCGGGTTGAAGGCATCGGGGTCGAAGCGGAAGACGATGTCGTCCAGCCCGCGGTCGACGATGCGTTCATGCACCGCGTCGCGCAGGCCGACGATGGCCCGGGTCAGCTCGGGATAGGCCTCGGGCGAGACCTTGAGCTGCAGCGCCCCGTGAAAGATCTCGTCGTCCTGGCCGATGGCCTGGATCAGCTTGAACCACCAGCTGCCGATGTCGTCGCCGTCGGCATAGCCCCCGATCGACGGGTCCAGCCAGTCCGACAACAGCGGGTCGGGGCTGTTGCCCGACCGCATGGCCTCGATCCCGGCCCGGCTCTTGGCCCAGTCGGGATCATGCGCCGCGCCGGGATGCATGGCAAAGGGCATCAGCAGGTTCTGCCCCAGCGTGCCGTCGAAGAGATAGGGCTGGGAATGGGCATAGCCCACCCGCGCGGCAATCACCGCCTGGTGCAGGGTCGACAGGTCGCGCCCGCCGATCTCGACCTTGCCCCGCGACGGCAGGATCTCGCGGGTCAGCAGCCCGGCCAGGGCCGCCCGTTCCGCCGCCGTGCCGCCTTCGATGGCCACCCGGCTGCCCGAGGGGATGTCCAGGGTGATGTCCTCAAGAACGGTATTGCCGTCCTGGTCCATCACCGACACGTCGCGCAGGGCAATGTCGCCATCCAGCCGCGGGATGCGATCGGGCACGCCGTCGATCAGCCGTTCGTCGATCATCGACCGGGGCGCAAAGCGTTCGGTCACCACGTCCCAGCGCAGCGACATGTCCTGGACCTGGTTGTAATAGGTCAGCAATTCCTTCCACGGCGCGGCGATGTCCTTGTAGGCCGCCAGCGCGGCCACCAGCGCGCCCACCGAGATCTGGCCCTGGATCGCCAGGATGCCGCCGACCAGGTAGAAGAAGAACGGCGTCAGCTGGGTGATCAGGTTGTTGATGAACTTCATGAAGAACTTTTTCTGGTAGATCTTGAAGCGGATCTCGAAGATCCGCCCCAACCGGTCCGTCAGAAGTGCCGAGCGCTGGCGCCAGCCGCCATTGGCCCGCAGGTCCGAAATGCCCGCCGCCGTCTCGCCGATCTCGGACGACAGGTGCCGCACCTCGACGATGCGGTCCTTGTTCAGCAGGTTGATCTGGCGTTGCAGCATGGGGATCAGCCAGGCCTGCAACGGGATCAGGGCAATGCCGGCCAGCCCGAACCAGATGCTCTGCATGAACAGGAAGGTCACGATGGTCAGCATCTGCCCGGCCTGGAACACCGGCTGGGCCACCGCGTCGCCCATCAGCCCGCCCATCGGCTCGGCCTCGGCGGTGATCATCGACACCAGCTCGCCCTGCGACGTGGTGCGGAAATAGGGCGCCGGAAAGCGCATCATCCGGTTCATCAGCTGGTAGCGCAGCCGGCGCAGCATGCGCTCCGACACCGTGCCCTTGTAGGTGTTGATGCGCATCTTGAAGAGCCCCGACGACAGCACCGCCGCCAGGAACAGCACGCAGAGAACCACAAGATATTCCACCTGGGTCATCTGCACCCCCCAGATGGTGACCGTCGAATTCACCGCGCCGATGGCATCGTTGATGATGCGCTTGGGCAGTTCCAGCGAGGCATAGAGAAAGGGGAACGACAGGACCGTCAGGCCAAGCAGGATCATCTGGTCGCGTTTGGAATGGCGCCAGATGAAGGCGAAAAGAGAGCGATCCATGGCATGTCCCGGCATTGACGTCGGACGCCGGGCGCCCTTGGGGGGATGCTGGAATCTAGGGCCCGCATGGCCCGAAAACAAGTTGCCGCAACTGGATCGCAAGCGACATTTGCGCCCATCCGCCGTCCGGGCCGCCCCCGCCGCCCGGAACCCGCCGGTGCCCGGGCCCCGGGCACCCCGCGCCGGCCCGCAACCCTTGTCTGCGGCCGGGCGCGGGTCTATTGCCTTTGGAACGCCAGTCAGGGGAGGTTGCCGTGCTCAAACGCCAATTCGACAAATCCAAGCTGCCCAGCCGTCATGTCACCGAAGGCCCGGAACGCGCGCCGCACCGGTCCTACATGTACGCCATGGGCCTGTCCGACGCCGAGATCCACCAGCCGCTGGTCGGCGTGGCCACCTGCTGGAACGAGGCCGCGCCCTGCAACATCTCGCTGAACCGCCAGGCCCAGGCCGTCAAGCTGGGGGTCAAGGCCGCCGATGGCACGCCCCGCGAATTCACCACGATCACCGTGACCGACGGCATCGCCATGGGCCACGAGGGCATGCGCTCGTCGCTGGCCTCGCGCGAGGCCATCGCGGATACGGTCGAGCTGACCATGCGCGGCCATTGTTATGACGCCATCGTGGGCCTTGCCGGCTGCGACAAGTCGCTGCCCGGCATGATGATGGCCATGGTCCGGCTGAACGTGCCGTCGGTCTTTATCTACGGCGGGTCGATCCTGCCGGGCAAGGCGCCGCAGCTGGACGAGATCCCCGAAGATTTCCGCACCCGGGACCTGACCGTGCAGGACATGTTCGAAGCCGTTGGCCGGCACCAGAACGACCAGATGTCGGATGCCGCGCTGGACATGCTGGAACGGGTGGCCTGCCCTTCGGCCGGCGCCTGCGGCGGCCAGTTCACGGCCAACACCATGGCCTGCGTCTCCGAGGCGATTGGCCTCGCGCTGATGAATTCCTCGGGCATGCCCGCGCCCTACGAATCGCGCGATCAATATGCCGAGGCCTCCGGCCAGGCCGTGATGAACCTGATCGAAAAGAACATCCGCGCGCGGGATGTCGTGACCCGCAAGTCGCTGGAAAACGCTGCCCGCGTCGTGGCCTGCACCGGCGGGTCGACCAATGCCGGGCTGCACCTGCCGGCCATCGCCCACGAGGCCGGGATCGAATTCTACCTCGAAGACGTCTGCGAGATCTTCCGCGACACGCCCTATTTCGTCGATCTGAAACCGGGCGGCCAGTTCGTGGCCAAGGACCTGCACGACGCCGGGGGCATCCCCGTCGTGATGAAAGAGCTGCGCAAGGCCGGGCTGATCCACGAGGATTGCATGACGGCCACCGGCGAGACCATCGGCGCCGAGCTCGACAAGATCACCCGCGAGGCCGATGGCCGGGTCATCCATCCCGTGGCCACGCCCCTGACCAAGACCGGCGGTGTTGTCGGGCTGAAGGGCAACCTGGCCCCCGAAGGCGCCATCGTGAAGGTCGCGGGCATCCCGGCCGAAGGCCAGCGGTTCACCGGCCCGGCCCGGGTCTTTGAATGCGAGGAAGACGCCTTTGCCGCCGTCAAGGCGCGCAGCTATGCCGAAGGCGAGGTGATTGTCATCCGCAACGAAGGCCCCGCCGGCGGCCCCGGCATGCGCGAGATGCTGGCCACGACGGCAGCGCTGTCGGGCCAGGGCATGGGCAAGAAGGTCGCGCTGATCACCGATGGCCGTTTCTCGGGGGCGACGCGGGGCTTCTGCGTGGGCCATGTCGGGCCCGAAGCGGCCCAGGGCGGGCCCATCGCCCTGCTGCGCGACGGCGACATGATCACCATCGACGCCGTGGCCGGCACATTGTCGGTCGACCTCGACGCCGAGGAACTGGCCCGGCGCAAGGCCGACTGGCCCGGCCCTAAGGCGACGAACTACGCCTCGGGCGCAATCTGGAAATATGCCCAGCTTGTCGGCGCGACCTACAAGGGCGCGGTGACTCACCCGGGCGCACAAGCCGAGACGCATGAATACATGGACCTGTAAGAGGCTGTTGTCCGGGCTGGCGGGGCTGTCCCTGCTGGCCCTGGCCGCCTGCACCGAAGCCGACCTGGCCAGCCTGACCGCTGCGCCCGGCCCGGCGCGCACAACCGCCGGCACCGCCGAGGAAATCGACGCCGGCATCCTGCTGGGGGGCGGCCGGGTGGCGCTGATGCCGCCGGCCGGGTTCTGCATCGACCCCGATTCGGTGACCAGCAGCGGACGCGAGGGCTTTGCCATGCTCGCCCGTTGCCACAACCTGTCGCCCCAGACCGCCCTGACCCACCTGGCCGGCCAGGCTCCGGCGGTGATGACGGTGATCACCAAGCCCTGGACCGAAGGCGACACGCCGATCACGGCGACGACCATCGCCGCGGCCTACCCCGCCGGCGCGGTCATCGAAACCCGCAACGGCCCGGCCATCCCGATGGTCAAGGCCCGGGGCGAGGCCGCCCTGTCCGGCCTGGACGAAACCCATTGGCGCGGAGCCTTCGTGATCAACGACCAGCTTGTGGTGCTGGGCCTCTTCGCGCCCGAAGACAGCCGCGCCCTGGGCTCCGCCGGCGCCCGGCTGCTGGGCCAGCTGGCCAGCCGCACGCAATCCGCCAGCCGTTCGATCGCCGCGCCGCTGGCCGCAAGCGCCCGGGACTAGCCGAAAAAACTTTAACCTTAGGCAAATTTGCCGGATTTTCGCCGGGTCAGCGTTTCGCTATGTAGAACGGACCGGGGTGCAGGGATCCGCCACGGCCACAGGAATCATGTAGGGCATGAGCAGCTATCTCGATCGCGTGAACTTCCGCCGGGCCGTCCGCCGCTGGCGCCGACTGGCCCGGGCCGCAACGGATGTCGACCTTCCCGAACTGCGTCACCAGCGGGGCGAAGCCCGCCAGCTGCGCATGCATCTCGACCGGCTGATCCACGTGGCCGACGGCCGGCTGACCATGCCCGGCATCGGCACCAATGCCTTCCCCCGTCCCCATGGCACCGACTGGGCCTGGCGCCCCGAGGCCTGGCGCGGCCCGCTGGGCCGGCCCGGCATGGCCGCCGTCGAGACCAAGACCATGTTCGGCGCCCAGCTGACCCTGTTCCACGATTGCGCCCGGTCCGAGCTGACCCTGCGCCAGCTGCGCAACCACCGGCCCGAAGACCTGGCGCCCTTTGGCCTGCGCATGGATGTGCTGGGCTTTGACGGGTCGTTCCTGTCGCTGGTCGTCGACCTGCCCGACGAGGCGGTCCAGGGCCTGACGCGCAACAATCTGGTGCGGCTGAACACGGTCATCGAGATGGAGCGCCCGATCGAGATCTTCGCCCGGCTGAATGTCCAGCACGGGCCGAACACCGAACAGATCGTGCGCGAATTGCCCCTGCACGAGGACGAGGTCATGGTCGAATTCGACCTGGCCTATTCCAAGCTGAACGAAAAGCGGGTGGAACGGGCCTGGGTCGACCTGATCTTCGAAGGCCCCGAGATGAACCAGGTCGTGCTGCGCGACCTGACCTTTGCCCGGCTGCCGCGTGCCTCGCTGTAGGATCGGCGGGCAGCGACGGGGCAAGGGCGGCCAGGCGCGGGCAAGGGCCGGGATGACGGGCCGGGCAGAGGGCCGCGAACGGGGTCAAGGACGGGAAGAGCGATGGAACTGAGCGAAATCAACCTGCGCAACGGCACCTGGGAAGGCCGGCTGACCGGAGCGCCGCAGAACGGCGCCGAGCCCGAGCTGCGCGTGACCTGGCAGGATCGCCCGGTCGACGGGATGCAGCTGACGGCCGACGAAGAGCCAGGCCAGTGGATCGTGCGCGTGCCGATCCCCACCGAGGCCATCGCCGACGGGGTTCAGACCTTTGTGATCACGGATGGCGCCGGCACGCGGATGGCCGTCTTCTCGCTGATCGCCGGGGCTCCGGCGGCCGATGACATCCGCGTCGAGATCGAATTGCTGCGCGCCGAGCTCGACCTGCTGAAGGGCGCCTTCCGCCGGCATTGCGCCGAGACCGGCTGAGCCTCGGGTCCGGGCCGGGGCCGGCTTTGGCCCTTGGGGGTCGCCTGAGCCCCGAGACTGGGCCGGGGTCGGCTTTGTCTCCGGCGGCCGCTTGAGTCCCGAGACCGGGCCGGGGCCCGGGTGCCGCCTCAGCCAAGGGGCAAACGGGTCCGTTTCGCCAACCCCAGGCCCACCCCCACCCGCACCCACCCCCTCACCTGCACCGAACGGTGCCGCGGGCTACTGACACCACGCAACATGACCGCCCGACACGGCCACCAAAATGCAACGGGCCGCGCCGTTGAAACGGCGCGGCCCGGCAATCGGCCTTTCGGATCAGGCCCCTGGACTTATTCCTGCGGACCCAGCGCCGACAGGCCCTTGAGGATGTCGATCGCATAGGCCAGCTGGTAATCCTCCTGGCGCCGTGCGGCCGAGGCCTCGGCCTTCTCGCGGTCTTCCTCGATCTGGCGGATCTCGTCCTCGGTCAGGCTGTCATTCGACAGCCGCCCGCGCAGATCGGCCTCGGACCGGGTGCGGCCGTTGCCCTCGTCCTCGTCCTCGGCGGCCGGGTTCGGGCGCGGCTGTTCGACCACGATGTCCGGCGACACGCCAAGCGCCTGGATCGACCGGCCCGACGGCGTGTAATACCGCGCCGTGGTCAGCCGCATCGCCCCGTCCGAGCGCAGCGGCATGACGGTCTGGACCGAGCCCTTGCCGAAGCTCTTGGTGCCCACCACGATGGCCCGACGGTGATCCTGCAGCGCGCCGGCCACGATTTCCGAGGCCGAGGCCGAGCCGCCGTTGATCAGCACGACGATCGGCTTGCCGTCGATCAGGTCGCCCGGCGTGGCATTGAACCGCTCGCCGTCTTCCGGGTTGCGGCCGCGCGTCGACACGATCTCGCCCTTGTCGAGGAAGGCATCCGACACCTTGATCGCCTGGTTCAGCAGCCCGCCCGGGTTGTTGCGCAGGTCCAGCACGACGCCGTTGACCTTGTCCATGCCCCCGGCGGCCTCGATCTGTTCCTTCAGCCCCTCTTCGAGGTTGGGATAGGTCTGGTCGTTGAAGGTCGTCACCCGCAGCACGACGCTTTCGCCCTCGGTCCGCGTGCGCACGGCCGTCAGCTTGATCGTATCGCGGATGATCGACACGTCGAAGGGCTCGTCGACACCCTCGCGCACCACGGTGATGATGATCTCGGACCCGACCGGCCCGCGCATCATGTCGACGGCCGAATCCAGCGTCAGGCCCAGCACGCTTTCCCCATCGACATGGGTGATGAAGTCGCCGGCCTCGATCCCGGCCTCGTCGGCCGGCGTGCCATCCATCGGCGACACGACCTTGACGAAGCCCTCTTCCTGGGTGACCTCGATGCCCAGCCCGCCGAACTCGCCCCGCGTCTGCACGCGCATGGCGGCGGCGTCATCGGGCGACAGGTAACTGGAATGCGGGTCGAGCGAGGTCAGCATGCCGTCGATGGCCGCCTCGATCAGCTCGCCCGGCTCGACCTCTTCGACATATTGCGCGCGGATGCGTTCGAAGATGTCCCCGAACAGGTCGAGCTGCTCGTAGACACTGGAATTCCGCTCGCTTTCCTGGGCCAGCAGCGGACCGGCGATCTGGGTGGTGGCGACGATCCCGGCGAGCGTGCCGCCAAGAGCCACCATCAGTACTTTTTTCATGTTCTATCCATCCTGTTCGATCCGGAACCACGACTCGGGGTCCACCGGCTGCCCGTTTTCCCTGACTTCTATGTAAAGCGTTTCTGTCCGGCCGTTTCCAGACCCCTCACCAGCAGTTGACACGATCTCGCCCGTCTCCGGGTCGGACCCGCCCATCAATCCGACCGGCGTGCCGGGGGGCAGCACCTCGCCGGCCTGGCCAAAGACCTGGTCCAGCCCCGACAGGATGAACAGCGTGTCGGCCTGGGGTTCCAGGATCGCCACGTTGCCCAGGTCCAGCAGCGGGCCCAGGTAGCGGATCGTCGCGGCCGTCGGCGTGACGACCAACGCCCGGGGCCGGGTGGCCACCAGGATGCCCGCGCGGGTGACGCCTGCGGCATCGGCCGCGCCGGCCCGGTGCAGCAGCACACCCTGCACCGGCAGGGGCAATTCGCCCTTCAGCCCCGAGACATCGGCATTGGTCGCCGGGATGTCGCCCTCGACGATGTCCGACAACCCGCTGGCGAACCCGTCCAGGGTTTCGGTCGATCCGATCAGGATCGCCGTGCGCACCGGGTCGGCGGTGAACCGGCGGGGCAGGTCGGTGCGGTCGGCAATGGCCTGGCTCAGCGCGGCCCGGGCCTGCTGGACTCCGGCCAGCCCCTCGGCCAGGCGCCGGGCGGCGGTTTCCTGCAACAGCCGCAGGGTGCGGATCTCGTCGAGATCGGCGCGCAGCCGGTCGGCCCGGGCATCCAGCCCCGGCGCGACCTCGGCCATGATCATGCCCGAGCGCGCGGCGCCCAGCGGGCCGGAAGGATGCAGCATCAAGACCGGCGGCGGGGCCGTGCCGATGCTTTGCAACACGCCCAGCAGCTGGGCGATGTCGTCCTCACTGGCGGCCAGCCGGGCGGTCAGGCTGGCTTCCTGCAGGGCGGCCCGGCGCAGCCCGTCGCGCATGGCGGCCAGCCCGGCCTCGAAGGCCTGAACGGTTTCGGTCAGCGCCGCCACCCGGTCGCGGGCCGAGGTCGCGCCCTGAAGCGACAGGGTTGCCGCCTCCAGCTTGGCCGCCGCCTGCCGCGCCGCTTCGGCCGGGTCCGCCGCCAGGACGGGCCGCGCCAGCATCAGCGCGACCAGCAGGGCGGGCAGCAGGGCCGGCAGGACATTCGGGCCCAGGGCGCGGCGGGTCATGCGATCAGGCTTTCTCCGGTCATTTCCTCCGGCTGGTCCAGCGCCATCAGCCGCAACAGGGTCGGCGCCACATCGGCCAGCCGCCCGTCGCGCAGCGCTGCGCCCGCCGGTCCGCCCACCAGGATGACGGGCACCGGGTTGGTCGTATGGGCCGTGTGCGGGCCGCCGGTCTCGGGATCGACCATGCATTCGCAATTGCCGTGATCGGCGATGACCAGCATCGCGCCACCTGCCTTGTCCAGCGCCTCGAGCACCTGGCCCAGCCCGTCGTCGACGGCCTCGCAGGCCTTGATCGCCGCATCCAGGTCGCCGGTATGGCCTACCATGTCGGGGTTGGCGAAATTGGTGACGATCAGGTCATAGCCCGCCTCGATGGCCTCGACGAATTTCGCGGCCACCTCCGGTTCGGACATTTCGGGCTGCAGGTCATAGGTCGCGACCTTGGGCGATTTCGGCATGAACCGGTCCTCGCCCTCGGCAGGGGCCTCCACCCCGCCGTTGAGGAAGAAGGTCACGTGGGGGTATTTCTCGGTCTCGGCCAGGCGGAACTGGGTCTTGCCCTGTTTCGACACCCATTCGCCCAGGGTGTTGACGATCCTGGCCTTGGGATAGGCCGTGGTCATGAAGGTGCCATGGGTGTCGGAATAATCCACCATGCCCAGCATGGCCGCCAGGTCGGGGCGCGGGCCGGTGTCAAAGCCGTCGAACCCGGGCTGGCCGATGGCTGCCAGGATCTCGCGCGCGCGGTCGGCCCGGAAGTTCAGGCAGAACAGCCCGTCGGCCTCGCCGAACCCGTCATAACCCGCGATGACCGTGGCCGGGATGAACTCGTCGGTCTCGCCCCGCTCATAGGCCTGGGCCACGGCCTCGGCCGCGCTGGCCGCGCCGTGGTCGGCCTCGCCCCGGACGATGGCCGCAAAGGCAGTCTCGACCCGTTCCCAGCGGTTGTCGCGGTCCATGGCGAAATACCGGCCGATGACGGTGGCGATGCCCACGCCCTCGGGCAGCCGGGCGACCAGGTCGGAGATGTAGCCATCGGCCGATTTCGGCGCCACGTCCCGGCCATCGGTGATGGCATGGATCAGCGTCGGAATGCCGGCTTCGCTGGTGGCCCGGGCCGCGGCGAGCAGGTGGTCGAGATGGCCGTGCACGCCACCGTCCGACACCACGCCGACCAGGTGCGCCGTGCCCTTGGTCTTTTTCAGGGTGGCGATGAAATCCGTCAGCGCGGCATTGTCGAAGAAGCTGCCATCCTCGATGGCCAGTTCGATCTGGCCCAGGTCCATGGCCACGACCCGCCCGGCCCCGATGTTCATGTGGCCGACCTCGGAATTGCCCATCTGGCCCGAGGGCAGGCCGACATCCGGGCCATGGGTGACCAGCGTGGCATGCGGGCAGGTCTGCATCAGCCGGTCCATGTTGGGCGTCCGCGCCAGGTAGGGCGCATTGGCCGAGGTGTCTTGGGACAGGCCCCATCCATCGAGAATGCACAGGACAACGGGTTTCGGCGTGGACATGGATCATGGCTCCGTTTCGGGCGTCGCTTGCGTTCTAACGCCTGCGAAACCCGGGGAAAACCGATTTTGGCCCGATGCGCCACGCCCTGCCCACCCCGCCGCCCGCGCCCGGCCGGGATGGCGCGCCGCCCTGCTGCTTCTTTCTCTTTCCAAGTATCCCATCCCGCACCCGCCGCCGCCGCGACGCCGGGCCATCCAGGCGCCACCGCCCCGCACGGGGATCACCGCGGGCGTCACCGGTCGGCCGGATATTTATGAAGAGAAAGAAGCAGGATCGCGGCGCGAGATGACTTGACGCAGGGGCAGCGGCGAGGCCATGACCTTAGGGATGTAGAGGACGCCACGATGCCCCGGTTTGCCGCCAATCTCAGCCTGCTCTGGACCGAACTGCCCTATCTCGACCGGTTTGCCGCCGCGGCCGAGGCCGGGTTCGACGGGGTGGAGGTGCTGTTTCCCTACGAGTTCGCCGCCCAGGAAACCCGGCGGGCGCTGATCTCGGCCGGGCTTGATTTCGTGCTGATGAACGCCCCGCCGCCCAATTACACCGGCGGGGTGCCGGGCTATGGCGCGCTGGTCGGGGGCGAGGACCGCTTTGCCCGCGATATCCGCCGGGTGCTGCGCTATGCCGAGCTGCTGCGCCCCGATCATATCCATGTCATGGCCGGCGAGGGCGACGGCGCGGATGCCCGGGCGACCTTTGTGCGCAACCTGCAGCTGGCCGCTGATACCGCCCCGGGCCAGGCCTTTACCATCGAACCGCTCAACCGTGGCAGTTTCCCCGGATATTTCCTGGCCGATTACGACCTGGCGCTCGACATCATCGCCGCCGTCGACCGGCCGAACCTGGGCCTGCAATACGACACGTTCCACGCCACCGAGATCCACGGCGACGCGCTGGCGGTCTGGGACCGGGTGGCGCCGCATGTCACCCATGCCCAGATCGGCGATGCCCCCGGCCGGGGCGCGCCGGGCAGTGGCCATGTCGATTTCCGAGCGATCTTTGCCGCCATGGACGACAGCGGCTATGCCGGCTGGGTCAGCGCCGAGTACCAACCGGGCATCAAGACCGAGAAGACCCTGGGCTGGATGAAGGGCTGAGCCGGCCGGAGCGACGGGCCGGCCGGGAACACGCCTGGACGGGCATTCAACGACCCGCCGCGAGGGCGGCCGCGCTTAATGCGCTTGCGCCCAGTTGGCCCCCTGGCCGGCTTCGACCACCAGCTTGACGTCCAGCTTCACCGCCGGATCGGCCGCGCCTTCCATGATGTCGCGCGCCCGCGTCACCAGGTCGTCGACCGCATCCTCGGCCACTTCGAACAGCAATTCGTCGTGCACCTGCAGCAGCATCTTTGCCGGCATCCCCGCGATGGCATCGGGCATGCGGATCATCGCCCGGCGGATGATGTCGGCCGCCGTGCCCTGGATCGGCGCATTGATCGCCGCCCGCTGGGCAAACCCCGCCCGCGGGCCCTTGGCGCTGATCTCGGGGGTGTGGATCTTGCGCCCGAACAGCGTCTGGACAAAGCCGTGTTCCTTGGCAAATCCCTTGGTCTCGGCCATGTAATCCTTGATGCCCGGGAAGCGCTCGAAATAGCGGTCGATAAAGCCCTGGGCCTCGCCCCGCGGGATGCGCAGGTTGCGCGCCAGGCCAAAGCCGGAAATGCCGTAGATCACCCCGAAGTTGATCGCCTTGGCCTGCCGCCGGATGTCGGGCGTCATCTCGTCCAGCGGCACGTCGAACATTTCCGAGGCCGTCATGGCGTGAATGTCCAGCCCGTCGGCAAAGGCCTGTTTCAGCTCGGGGATGTTGGCGATATGCGCCAGGATGCGCAGCTCGATCTGGGAATAGTCGAGCGAGACCAGAACGTTGCCCTCTTCGGCCACAAAGGCCTCGCGGATGCGCCGGCCCTCTTCGGACCGCACGGGGATGTTTTGCAGGTTGGGATCGGTCGAGGCCAGCCGCCCGGTGTTGGCCCCGGCGATGGCATAAGACGTGTGCACCCGGCCGGTGTCCGTGTTGATGTGCTCCTGCAGGGCATCGGTATAGGTCGATTTCAGCTTGCTCAGCTGGCGCCAGTCCAGCACCCGGCCCGGCAGGTCATGTTCGGTGGCCAGGTCTTCGAGCACGTCGGCCGGCGTCGAATATTTCCCGGTCTTGCCCTTCTTGCCCCCCGGCAGCGACATCTTGTCGAAGAGGATGCCGCCGACCTGGCTGGGCGAGCCGACGTTGAAGGTCTCGCCGGCCAGCTCGTGGATCTCGGCCTCCAGAGCGGCCATCTTCTGGCTGAACGCGTTGGACATGCGGCTGAGCGTGTCGCGGTCGACCTTGACGCCGTGCATCTCCATCTGGGCCAGCACCGGCACCAGCGGCCGTTCCAGCGTTTCGTAGACCGTCGTCACCCGGGCCGCATGCAGCTGGGGTTTAAAGATCTTCCACAGGCGCAGGGTGATGTCGGCATCTTCGGCGGCATATTCGGTGGCCTTGTCCAACGGCACGCGATCGAAGGTGATGGCCGATTTGCCCGAGCCCAGCAGCGGCTTGATCGGGATCGGCGTATGGCCGAGGTAACGCTCGGCCAGGGTGTCCATGCCGTGGTTATGCTCGCCGCCATGCATGGCATAGGACATCAGCATGGTGTCGTCGATCGGCGCCATGGCCACGCCGTAGCGGGCCAGGATCTTGGCGTCGTATTTCATGTTCTGGCCGATCTTGACGATCGCCGGGTTCTCGAACACCGGTTTCAGCGCGGCCAGGGCGGCGTCGAGCGGCATCTGGCCATCGGCCAGGTCATCCGATCCGAACAGCCCTTCGCCACCCTCGGCCTTGTGGCCCAGCGGGATGTAACAGGCCCGGCCCGGCTCGACGGCCAGCGAAATCCCGACCAGCTCGGCGATCATCTCGTTCAGCCCGGTGGTCTCGGTGTCGACGGCCACCCAGCCCCGCTCGCGGATCTCGTCGATCCAGGGCGCCAGCTCCTCGGCCGTGCGCACGGCGGTGTAGTCGGCAGCATCAAAGGCCGGCATCTCGACCTCGGCCGGGGCTTCCTCGGGCCGGGCCACCTCGGGCGCGGCCGGGGCCTCGACGCCCATCTGGTCGGCGATGCGCTTGGTCAGCGTGCGGAATTCCATCTCTGTCAGGAAGCCCAGCAAGGTCTCGCCATCGGGGTCGCGGACCTCGAGATCGTCCAGCGTGAAATCCAGCGGCGTATCGCAATCCAGCTGGACCAGCTGGCGCGACAGGCGGATCTGGTCGGCATTGTCGATCAGGGTCTGGCGGCGCTTGGGCTGCTTGATCTCGCCCGCCCGTTCCAGCAGCGTGTCCAGGTCGCCGTATTCGTTGATCAGCAGGGCCGCCGTCTTGATCCCGATGCCCGGCGCGCCCGGCACGTTGTCGACCGAATCCCCGGCCAGCGCCTGCACGTCGACCACCCGCTCCGGCCCGACGCCGAACTTGGCCCGCACGCCGTCGACATCGATCCGCGCGTTCTTCATCGCGTCCAGCATCTCGACCCCGCCGCCGACCAGCTGCATCAGGTCCTTGTCCGAGCTGATGATCGTCACCCGCCCGCCGGCCTCGCGCGCCTGGCAGGCCAGGGTCGCGATGATGTCGTCGGCCTCGTAGCCTTCGATTTCCTTGCAGGCGATGTTGAACGCCCGGGTCGCCTCGCGGGTCAGCGGCATCTGCGGGCGCAGATCCTCGGGCATGGCCTCGCGGTTGGCCTTGTAGAGATCGTACAGATCGTTGCGGAACGTGTGCGAGCCCTTGTCGAAGATCACCGCCACATGGGTCGGCGCATCCGGCCCGGTGTTCCCTTCGACATAGCGGTGCAGCATGTTGCAGAACCCGGCCACCGCGCCCACCGGCAGGCCGTCCGACTTGCGCGTCAGTGGCGGCAGCGCGTGATAGGCCCGGAAGATAAAGGCCGACCCGTCGATCAGATGCAGATGGCAACCCTTGCCGAACGTGGACATGCGCGTGGTCTCCCGAAACCGGTATCCTGACGATGTCCTGTCCTGACACGATCCGCCGCCGGATGCCAGCCGGTGCATCGCCCGCCGGCACCGCCCGGCCGGGCCGGGGGGATTCGCCCCCGCGCGGCCCGATCCGCCCCGCCGACGGCCATGGCCCCAAGGAGGAGCCGCCCCCGCACGCCACCCGCATGGGTAATAATTATTAACACGAGCAACCAAAAACCCGAAATTGCGGCATCACTGTTGATATTATGGCAACAAAAATGACCACCGCCCCGGGATTGCCCCAATTTCATCCATCACAACTTAAGATGTATTGATTTCTGCACGAACCGAAATAACCTAACGTCAGAGGGGCGAAATACCGCGTCCCTTTGAGCGCAGGGAAAAATGCTCAGCCCACCATCTACGGGCGCCAACGGTTACCAGTTTCGGCCTGTCGGCCCTGTCTATGGTTTTGGAACACTGGAGTATGAAATGCCCGAACGCACCACAGAGCTGGACTCCGTCTATTTCTACGATGGCAGTCTGGTCACCCTCGGTCCGAACATCATCATTTCCGACTTCGACGGCCCCGGGACCGGGGAACTGGTCTTCGATGACGATGACGACGACTTCACCTACGAGCCCGGCGAACCGGCCACCTTCGAAGGCGCCCCGGTCACCGCAACGGCCTCCGGCACCGTGTCGGTCGGCATCAACCTTGGTGTCCTGCGGGTCGATTTGTCCGAACAGGTGCCCGTCGATGCCATCCAGACCGCGGCCGGCACCTACCTGCATTATCCGGCGGGCGAACCGGCTTCGCTGCTGGGCGGGCTGGTGTCCGAAATCCTGGCCGTGCCGGGCATCGGCCTGATCCTGTCGGGCCTCGGCATCACCGACCTGGTGGCCTATGTCGAACAGAACGCCCTGCTGACCTTTACCCTGGACCAGCAGATCGCCATCCCCGTCTGTTTCGGGGCCGGCACGCTGATCCTGACCAACCAGGGCCAGAAAGCCGTCGAAAAGCTGGTGCCCGGCGACAAGGTCATCACCCGCGACAACGGCTTTCAGACCGTGCGCTGGGTCGGCCATACCGCTGTCCGGGCCGAAGGGCTTTACACGCCGATCGAATTCCAGGCCGGGTCGATCGGCAACGAAACCCTGCTGCGCCTGTCGCCCGAGCACCGCGTGCTGGTCACCGGCTGGGCGCCCGAGCTGCTGATGGGCCAGCCCGAGGTCTTTGTCGCGGCCAAGCACCTGGTCAACGACAAGAACATCCGCCACGCGCCGGGCGGCATCATCACCTACGTGCATTTCATGCTCGACCGGCACGAGATCGTCTTTGCCAACGGCGCCCAGTGCGAAAGCTTCCATCCCGGCGAGGTCGCCCTGCAGGCGCTTGACCGTGACGTCCGGCGCGAGCTCTTCTCGCTGTTTCCCGAGCTGGCGGATACCGCGGCTCTGAAGGATCGCCGCACCGCCCGGATGGATGCCACCCGCGCCGTGGGCGAGGCCGTCGGCCGCATGTCGGTGACCACCGAGGAGGCCGACCCATCGGCCGAGGAGGCGGCCCGCGCGCCGGCCAAGGATGCGGGCCAGGATACGGGGCAGGATGCGGGCCGTGACACGGCCGGGGACACGAAGGAGCCAAAGGTCAACGGCCGGCACGTCCTGCCCGAGACCGAGAACCTCTACCGGGAGGTCATGCTCGACCTGATCTGAAGGCATGCAGCACCGCCGTCTTGGGGGCAAGACGGCGGACATGGCAGGCGGGGCGCCAGCACCTGACGCCCCGCTTTCCTTTTGTCCGATCCAAGGTGCTGGGCCGGTCTGTCCCCCGGCCCGCCCCGCTCAGCCGGCGGCCTGCATCGGCACCCGAAGATCCTGGCCCGCCCGATCCAGCCGCGCCCGGATCGCCGCCGGCACCAGCCGCGCCGACGACACCCGCGGCAAGGCCATCTCGGTGATCCGCCGGTCTTCGCCGTAAAGCGCCAGGTACTCGGCGTAATTGTCGAAGGCCTGCCGCCCGACATAGTCGATATAGCTCTCGGCCGGCGCGCCATTGGCCAGGATCACGTCATGGGCCTCGGTCTCGACATGGTAATAGGTCATCCGCTCGCCCAGCCCGGCAACCGGCTCCCAGCGGATCGAGCCGCCATTGACCAGCGCGCTGGCATTGATGGCCAGCCCGTCCACCACCATCGCGTGATCGCCCGACACCAGCAGATCGGCATGGGGCAGGCCCGCGCCCAACGCGCCGGCCGTGATGCGCACCGGGGCAAAGCGTTCCGGCGCGGTGAACAGGCGCGACACGATCTGCCGCCCGATCCACTTGACCGCCACGGCCCGGCCGTCCGCCGTCTGCACCATGTCGCCGATGGCCAGCCGTTCCACCGCGCATTCACCCTGCGGCGTGGCGATCAGCGTGCCTGCGGTGAAACATTCCAGCAGCGGATCGGTGATCAGGTCGCTGTCGGAAAATCCCACGGGGTAATCTTCGTTGGAAATTTCCACCTCGGACACGACATAGACCGTGTCCGGGCTGGCCGTGTTGGTGATGACCAGGTAGGTATCGCCGTTGATCTCCATGTAGCCTTCGTAAACGCCCGACAGGCCGCCGGAAGCACCAACATTTTCGCCCGGGTCAAAGTAGTCGTCGCTGTTGGTATCCAGCGTTTCAATCGTGTTGGGGTATGCTGTCGGGCTGGTTGCAAGGGCAGACCCCTGCTCGCCCGACACGTCACCGGTCAGAAGGGTATAGGTGCCGTCTCCGTTCTCGCGATAGAGGGCAGCGGAATTGATATCGTATGATGCTGGCATCGTTAACTCCCTTGAACAAGCACCGGGTCCGACGACGCCGGCGTCGCGGCGCACCTCTGGGCAGGTGCCTGTCCGCCGGTTCAGGGTATCACGACGTTCGTATCAAATTTATTCTATTGTCGTACATTTTCCGGAATGGCGTTTTCCCGCCTGTTTCAGGGGGTTGCGCTGATCCGGCGGGCAGCGCCGGGATATCGGCCGCCCGATTTGCCCGCCATGATGGAACTGTCTTGCAAGGGGCCCTTCCCGTCGCGACACTTGCGCCACGACAGACGGCCCCGCTCCGCCGCACCCAGCGGCCCTTGCACCGTCACCCTTACACCCGTCGCCCTCACATCGGCACGGCGGCACGGCGGCACGGCGGCACGGCGGCACGGCGGCACGGCGGCACGGCGGCACGGCGGCACGGCGGCACGGCGGCACGGCGGCACGGCGGCACGGCGGCACGGCGGCACGGCGGCACGGCGGCACGGCGGAGGATGTGGCCCGCGGCCCTACAGGCGCAAGCGGCAAAAGCCGGAAGACAGGCGTCAACAAGCGGCCAGGCCGCCCTTGCAACCCGTTGAAATCACAGGGCCCGCTGTTGAAATCACAGGGCCCGCTTCAGGTCCTTCAGGTCCCGTGCATGGGACAGGATCGTCTCAGGCGGTGTCTTCGCGGCCCTTGAGGACAAATTTGCAATCGCAGTAGGGGCATTCCACAAAGCCCGTGTCCTCGGGGATCTGCAGCCACACCCGCGGGTGCCCCAACGCCCCTTCGCCGCCATCACAGGCCACGCGCGCGCTTTCGACGATCCTGGTTTCCGGCGCCTCGATGGTCATGGGCTCATCCTCGTCGGCTGGCTCGACCCGGGCGGTTGCCGGGCCGCGATTGAAAAGCTAAGTCGCCTTATGCGCCAAGCCGGAAGAGGGAGCAAGTGTCGCGATGTCCCAGGACGCCATCCGGATCGAAGGTCTGCGCAAGACCTATGCGGGAACAAGGGGCCAGGCGCCCAAGGATGCCCTCAAGGGCATCGACCTCGTCGTGCCCCGCGGGGCGGTCTTTGGCCTGCTCGGGCCCAACGGGGCGGGCAAGTCGACCCTGATCAACATCCTCGCCGGGCTGGTCAACAAGTCGGCCGGCCGGGTCGAGATCTGGGGCTTTGACCAGGATGCCAACCCGCGCCAGTCCCGCGCGGCCATCGGCGTCATGCCCCAGGAGCTGAACCTCGATCCGTTCTTCACCCCGCGCGGCGCGCTGGATGTCCAGGCCGGGCTCTACGGCGTGCCCCGCCGCCAGCGCCGCACCGACAAGATCCTCGACCTGATCGGCCTGGCCGACAAGGGGGATGCCTATGCCCGGTCGCTATCGGGCGGGATGCGCCGCCGGTTGCTACTGGGCAAGGCCCTGGTCCACCGGCCGAACGTGCTGGTGCTGGACGAGCCCACCGCCGGGGTCGACATCGAACTGCGCCAGATGCTCTGGGCCAATGTCCGCAAGCTGAACGCCGAGGGCATGACGATCATCCTGACCACCCATTACCTCGAAGAGGCCGAAGAGATGTGCGACGAGATCGCCATCATCGACCAGGGCCAGGTCGTGGCCCGCGACAGCACGGCCAACCTTCTGGGCCGGCTGGACGGCAAGTGCATGGTCATCCAGCCCGACAGCCCGGCCGAGACCCTGCCCCACGCCCCGGGCATCGATGCCACGCAGCGGCCCGACGGGTCCATCGCCCTGAGCTATCGCAGCCAGGACACCACCGCCGAGGAAGTCCTGCGCGCGGTGCATGCCGCCGGGATCTCGATTCGCGACGTGCGCACCGAGCAGGCCGATCTCGAAGACGTCTTCCTGGCCCTGACCGGCAGCCGCTGACCCCGCCCGGCGGCCGAGAAAATTCACTGAATTTTCTTGAACCGCCGGGGGGATATCCCGCGCGCCATGGCCCTGCGCACCGCAGACCGATGCCGGAGCGATCCCGGCTCAACCCGGACTCCACGTGAGAACAAAACGGGAATATACTGCCCGCCATGTTCGCCGAGCTCTGCATCACGTCCAACTTCACCTTCCTCACCGGGGCCTCCCACCCCGAGGAATACATGGACCGTGCCGCCATGCTGGACCTGCCGGCCATTGCCATCGCCGACGACAATTCGGTGGCCGGCATCGTGCGCGCCCATACCCGGGCCCGCACGATCCGCCGGCTGATCGCCGAGCGCCGCGACTGGGATGCCACCCATGGCCCGATCGGCCCGCCCCGCCCCGATCACCTGCCCGCCCCGCCGTCCTTTCCCGTCGACACCGCCCCGCGCCTGCTGCCCGCCGCCCGGCTGGTCTTTTCCGACGCTCCGCCCGTCACCGCCCTGCCCCGTGACCGCCAGGGCTGGGCCACGCTCTGCCGGTTGCTGTCGACCGGGCGGCTGCGTGCGGCCAAGGGCGATTGCGACCTGGCCCTGCAGGATCTCCTTGACCGCAACGACGGGCTTGAACTGCTGATCTGGCCCCGGGGCGACTGGCAGCCCGCCGCGCAGCGCCTGGCCCGGGCCTGCCCCGGGCGCGTCCACCTGCTGCTGCACCCGGCCTATGACGGGGCCGACCGCGCCCGGTTCGACCGGCTGGCCGCCCGGGCCGCCGGGCTGGCCCTGCCCACCCTGGCCAGCGCCGCCCCGCTGATGCATCACGGCGCCCGCCGGCGCATGGCCGACGTGCTGTCGGCCGTCCGGCTGGGCCGCCGGGTCGAAGAGCTGGGCCGGGCCGCCCAGGCCAATGCCGAACAGCGCCTGCGCAGCGCGGCCGAGCTGCGCCGGATCTTCGCCGGCCACGAAGCGGCCATCGACCGGGCCGGCCAGCTGGCCGACCGGCTGACCTTTTCGCTGGACGAGCTGCGCTATGAATACCCGTCCGAGGCCACCGATGCCGAAACCCCGACCCGGCGCCTGGCCCGGCTGGCCCGCGAAGGCCTGGACTGGCGCTACCCGGCCGGGGCGCCGGACCGCGTGCGGGCCATGCTGCAGCACGAGCTCGACCTGATCGCCCGGCTGAACTACGAACCCTATTTCCTGACCGTCCGCGACATCGTGGCCTTTGCCCGATCGCGCGACATCCTCTGCCAGGGCCGGGGCTCGGCGGCCAATTCGGTGGTCTGCTACTGCCTGGGCGTGACCTCGGTCAGCCCCGAGATCGGCACCATGGTCTTTGAACGCTTCGTCTCCGAAGCCCGGGACGAGCCGCCCGACATCGATGTCGATTTCGAACATGAACGCCGCGAGGAGGTCATCCAGCACATCTACGAACGCTACGGCCGCCACCGCGCCGGCCTCTGCGCGACGGTCATCCATTACCGGGGCAAACGCGCCATCCGCGAGGTCGGCCGGGCCATGGGCCTGACCGAGGACACGATCTCGGCCATGTCCTCGCAGCTTTGGGGCTTCTTCTCGGCCCAGGGGCTGGAAGCCGCGCGGCTGGCCGAGATCGGGCTGGATGCCCGCGACCGGCGGCTGCAACAGACGCTGGAGCTGGTCTACGAAATCGTGGGGTTCCCGCGCCACCTGTCGCAACATGTAGGCGGGTTCATCATCACCGATGGCCGGCTGGACGAGCTGGTGCCAATCGAGAATGCCACGATGGAAGACCGCACCGTCATCTGCTGGGACAAGGACGACATCGATTCCCTGGGCATCCTCAAGGTCGACGTGCTGAGCCTGGGCATGCTGACCTGCATCCGCAAGGCCTTTGACCTGATCGCCCGCCACCACCGCACCCGCCACGGCCTGGCCACCCTGCCGCCCGAGGATTCGCAGGTCTACGACATGCTCTGCCGGGCCGATTCCATCGGGGTCTTCCAGGTCGAGAGCCGGGCCCAGATGAACTTTCTGCCCCGGATGAAACCGCGCAATTTCTACGACCTGGTGATCGAGGTGGCCATCATCCGCCCCGGGCCGATCCAGGGCGACATGGTCCATCCCTACATCCGCCGGCGCAATGGCGAGGAAGAGGTCTCGTTCCCGTCCGATGCCCTGGGCGAGGTGCTGGGCAAGACCCTGGGCGTGCCGCTGTTCCAGGAACAGGCCATGCAGATCGCCATCGTCGGGGCCGGCTTCACCCCGGAACAGGCCGACCGGCTGCGGCGCTCGCTGGCGACCTTCAAGAAACACGGGTCGGTCAGCGAATTCCGCTCGCTCTTCCTGCGGGGGATGCGCCGGAACGGCTATGACCAGGATTTCGCCGAACGCTGCTTTTCCCAGATCGAGGGCTTCGGCTCCTACGGCTTTCCCGAAAGCCATGCGGCCAGCTTTGCCCTGCTGGTTTACGCCTCGGCCTGGATCAAGTGCCACCACCCGGGCATCTTTGCCTGCGCGCTGCTCAATTCCCAGCCCATGGGCTTTTACGCCCCGGCCCAGATCGTGCGCGATGCCCGCGAACACGGGGTCACCGTCCGGCCGATCGACATCAATGCCAGCTATTGGGACAACGTGATGGAACCCGACGGCCAGGGCGGGCTGGCCCTGCGGCTGGGGTTCCGCCAGATCAAGGGCCTGTCGGAAGAGGATGCCAGCTGGCTGACCGCCGCGCGGGGCAACGGCTACCAGGCCCTGCGCGATGTCTGGCGGCGGGCCGGGCTGGGGCCGGCGGTGCTGGAAAAGCTGTCCGAGGCCGATGCCTTTGCCGGGCTGGGCCTGACCCGCCGGCAGGCCCTGTGGGAGGCCAAGGCCATTGCCAAGGCCCGCCCCCTGCCGCTGTTTTCGGGCGACATGGATGGCGAGGTGCTGGACGAGCCGGCCGCGCTTTTGCCGGAGATGACGCTGGGCGAACAGGTGGTCGAGGATTACGTGTCGACCCAGCTGAGCCTGAAGGCCCATCCGATGGCCCTGCTCCGACCCTACCTGACCCCGCCCCGGCGCTAGCCCCTCATCGCCGGGCAACGCGTCCCTCGCGACAACGGCCCGGTCCCCCGGCCCGTGCCGGGCACACCATACCGGTCGATGGGACCGACGCGCCTTGTCGCAGGGATCGCGGGATCACCCCGGTCTCACCGCATGCACCATGGGAACCGCCGGGCCAAAACGCGCGGGCTGCGGGATCAGCCCGGCGATGTCGCACGCACAATGGGAGCCGCCCGGACCCAGTCGCGCGCGGCGTGAGGGCCGCCCTGCCTTGTCACACGGGCCGCGGGGGCGCCCTACTTGCCCCAATCCTCGCCCATCATCTCGCGCAGGCGCGAGGCGGTGCGTTCGAATTCAAAGGCCCCGTCGCCTTCGAGATAGAGCATCTCGGGCTCGGCCTGGGCCGAACAGATCAGCCGCACCCGGGCCTCGTAAAGCGCATCCACCAGGGTCACGAAGCGCTTGGCCTCGTTGAAATTGTTCCGCGACAACGAGGGGATGTCCTCGAGCACGAGCACCTTCACGGCCTCGGCCACGGCCAGGTAATCGGCCGGGCCCAGCATCTTGCCGCACAGGTCGTAGAACCGCGCCCGGGCCACGCCGTTGCGATAGGCCGGCAGCTCGACCTCGCGGCCTTTCACATGCAGGATCAGCGGTTCGGCCGGCCCGCCGCTCAGGTCTTCCCAGACCGCGCGGATCTTGTCGCGGGTCTCGGCATTGACCGGGGTGAAATAGGTCGGCGCGCCCTGCAGGCGGTTCTGGCGGTAGTCGGTGTCGCTGACCAGCTCGTGCACGACCATGCGCTCCTTGATCAGCGCGATGAAGGGCAGGAACAGCTGGCGGTTCAGCCCGTCCTTGTACAGGTCGTCGGGCAGGCGGTTCGATGTCGTGACCACGACCACCCCGGCGTCGAACAGCTTTTCGAACAGCCGGCCGACGATCATGGCGTCGGTGATGTCGGTGATCTGCATTTCATCGAAGGCCAGGCAGCGAAGCTGGGCGATCACGGCCTCGGCCACCTCTTCCAGCGGGTCTTCGACCTTGCGCTGGCGGGCGGCATGCATGGCCGCATGGATTTCCTGCATGAAGGCATGGAAATGCACCCGGCGGGTCGGCACGTCGCCCAGCCCGTCGACGAACAGGTCCATCAGCATCGACTTGCCCCGGCCGACGCCGCCCCACAGGTACAGCCCCTTCGGCGGCTCGGGCGCCTTGCGGAACAGCCCGCGCTTGACCGGCTGGTGCAGGGCCGTGCGGATGCGTTCGAATTCCGGCAGGACCCGGGTCTGGGCCGGGTCGGGGCGGATCGTGCCGGCGGCAACCCCGGCCTCGTAGATGGACGACATATCGGTCATGACGCCTGACCTAGCGCGGGGTTGCGCGGAATGGCAAGCGGCCATGAACGGCGGCACCTTGCCGGGCCGGCGGATGTGGGTAATGTCGCCCGGCAAGACGGAGGAGGGGCATTTACCATGTCGAACAGCGTTTCACGATCATCATCCCTGATTACTCCGGTTCTGGTTACCGGTTGCCTGATCACCCTCGTCAGTTTTGCCATCCGGGCGTCCTTTGGCGTGTTCCAGATCCCGATCGCCGAGGAATTCGGCTGGGCCCGGGCGGAATTCTCGCTGGCCCTGGCCATCCAGAACCTGGCCTGGGGCATCGGCCAGCCGATCTTTGGCGCGATTGCCGAGAAGATCGGCGAGCGCAAGGCCGTGGTCATGGGCATCGGGCTTTATGCCCTGGGGCTGGTGCTGTCGTCCATGTCGGTCACGCCCATCGGCCACCAGACATGGAACTGGCTGATCGGCTTCGGCATCGCGGGCACCGGCTTTGGCGTCATCCTGGCCATTGTCGGCCGCGCGGCCAGCCCAGAACACCGGTCGATGGCCATGGCCATTGCCACCGCCTCGGGCAGCGCGGGCCAGGTCATCGGCGCGCCGATTGCCGAGGGCCTGCTGTCGGTCATGGCCTGGCCGTCGGTCTTCCTGATCTTTGCCGGGGCCATGCTGGCCCTGCTGTTCCTGGTGCCCGGGCTGAAGGCCCCGCAGCCGGCCGAGACCACCGAGATCGACGAGAGCATGGGCCAGATCCTGGGCCGGGCCCTGCGCGATCCGTCCTTCACCCTGATCTTCCTGGGGTTCTTCAGCTGCGGTTACCAGCTGGGGTTCATCACCTCGCATTTCCCGGCCCTGGTCACCGAGATGTGCGGGCCGATCGCGCCGGGCAGCCTGCTGCACGGGCTGGGCGTGACATCGACCTCGGCGCTGGGGGCGGTGGCCATTTCGCTGATCGGCCTGGCCAACGTGGCCGGCACCCTGCTGGCCGGCTGGGCGGGCAACCATTTCCCCAAGAAATACCTGCTGGCCGGGATCTATACCGGGCGGACGCTGTTTTCCGCCCTGTTCATCCTGTTCCCGATCACGCCGGAAACCGTGCTGCTGTTCTCGGTCGGCATGGGCTCGCTCTGGCTGGCCACGGTGCCGCTGACCTCGGGGCTGGTCGGGCTGATCTATGGCATGCGCTACATGGGCACGCTTTACGGGCTGGTGTTCTTCAGCCACCAGCTGGGCTCGTTCCTGGGCATCTGGCTGGGCGGGCGGATGTACGACGCCTTTGGCGATTACACCCTGGTCTGGTGGGTCGGCATCGGCATCGGAGCCTTCTCGGCCATCGTGCACCTGCCGGTCCGCGAACGCCCCCTGCCCCGGCCCGCCGCCGCGGCCTGAGGCCCCGTTGACCGGCCTGCCCATCCGGGCCAGGCCGGCGCCGCGCCCACGCAGGGGGACAGGCGCAAGCGCCCCGGGGAACCGGGCGCCGCGCGGCCGGGATCAATCGTCGGCCAAGGTGCCCCGCAGGGCGGCCAGCACGGCATCGGTATGGGTATAGGGCAGCCCGTGCCCCGCGCCGTCGACGACCTCCTGCCGGGCGTGGCGGCTCCATTCCGTCAGCCGGCCCATGGCACTCAGCGGCACGACGGCATCCTCGCGGCCCCAGATCGCAATGACCGGCACGTCGCCCGCCCTCAGCGCCCGGTGATCGGCCTCGAAATCCTCTGACAGGATGCCCCGCAGGCTGGACAGCACCGCCGGCACGAACCCCCGCAGGCCCAGCTCGGCCTGCTGGCGGTCGACGATGCCGCTGACCGTGCTGGGCAGGTCGCGCTCGGCCTCGGTGCCCCGCCGGTGCTGGCCCGGGTAGAAGGCCAGCATCAGCCAGTCGCCCAGCACCGGCACGTCGCGGATCGTCCGGCTCATCCCCCGCAGCTTCAGCCCCATCCCCGCCGGGGCCAGCAGGATCAGCCGCCGGATGCGCTCGGGCGACCGGGCGGCAAAGGCCGTGGCAATCGCCCCGCCCATGGAATAGCCGAACAGCGTGATGTCGTCGTCGATGCCCTCGTGGGCCAGCAGGTCGTCAAGCTGGGTCAGGAAGAACGCCCGGTCCTGCAACCCGCAGGGCCGGTCCGAACAGCCCCGGCCGTAGAGGTCGTAGATCAGCACCCGGTAGCCCCAGCCGGCCAGCCCGCGCGCCAAGCCGCACCAGACGAAAGACGGCGTGGTCAGCCCGTGGACACAGACGGCCACCGGGCCGCGCAGGGGGCCGATCCACTGGTAATGGGTCACGCCCTGCGACAGCTCGGCAAAGTCGCCCTCGGCCGTGCGCCGCTGGCCCGCGTCGATCCGCGGGCGGGTCAGCTCGCGCAGGACCGGCCAGGCCAGCCCCGCGGCCAGCAGCAGGACAACAGCGGCCAGGACCCAGCTCATCCGGCGCGGCCGGGCTCGGCCCCGCCGGTCCAGCAATCCAGGATGTAGCGCGCGGTCATCAGGTCCAGATGCGCCCCGCCGCCGTTCTTGAACAGGGTGATCTCGTCGGCCGTGCCCCGGGTGAACCCGTCGAGCGCGTAATAATCCGCGCGGATGTCGTCGCGCCCGATGACACCCCGGGCCAGCGGCATCTTGAGCTCGCCGATATGGTCGAGCGTCGTGTCATGGCTGTCGACGTAGATCGTCGCCCGTTTCAGCGCCGTGTCGTCGGCCTCGCGCATGTCGGGGCGATAGGCCCCGATCAGGTTGACATGCTGGCCCGGCCGCAGCCAGTCGCCGCGCAGCACCGGATCGGTCGACATGGTCGCGCCCAGCACGATATCGGCCCGCGGCACGGCCTCGGCCAGATCGTCGGCGGCCTCGGCATTGCGATACCTGGCGGCCAGCGCACGGGCCCGGTCGGGCGTGCGGTTCCAGATGCGGAACCGGGCCTGGGGGAACCCGGCGGAAAAGGCCTCGACCAGCGTGCCCGACACCGTGCCGGCGCCCATGATCAGGATCTCGCGCACGTCGCGCGGGGCCAGCCACAGGGCGGCCAGCAGGCTGTCGCCGGCGGTCTTCCACTTGGTCACCAGGTGGAAATCGATCAGCGCGGCCAGCATGCCGTCGTGATCGTCGAACAGCGTCACCGCCCCGTTGACCGACGGCTTGTCGGCCGCGGCATTGCCCGGGAAGATCGTCGCCGTCTTGACCAACTGGCCCAGCCCGTCGATCCAGGCCGCCCGCGACAGCAGCGTGTCGTCGCCGCGATAGAGGAAGGTATCGTCGATCTGGGCCTTGGGCAGGGTGTGCCCCCGGGCCAGGGCCTCGGTCAGCTTGAGCCAGTCGAGCCGCGCCTCGCCCTTGTCGAAGGGGATGTAGGTCGGCGCGCTCATGCCGCTTCCGCCTCGGTCAGCAGGCCATGGCCGACCAGGCAGTCCGCCCAGCCGTCGGGCCCGGTGAACAGATGCGTCTGCCAGCCCCGCGCCTCGGCGGCGGCGATGTTGTCGGGCCGGTCGTCGGCGAACAGCAGCGCGCCCGGGGCGATGCCGCAATCGGCCTCGACCATGCGATAGATCTCGGGGTCGGGCTTGGTCACCTTCATGTGGCCGGACACGTACTTGCGGTCGAAATCGTCGAGGAACGGGTAATGGGTCAGCGCGTAGTCAAAGCTCTCGACCCCGAAATTGGTCAGCGAGAACACCGGGATGCCCTTGGCCCGCAGCGCCGATTGCAACCGCACCGACCGGGCGATGACCGGCTGGGCCATCTCGATCCAGCGGTCGTGCCACATGCGGATCTCGGCCCGCCAGTCGGGGTTGGCCTCGGCCGCGGCATAGACCGTGTCGGTGAAGTGGTGGCCCTTGTCGACCAGGTCGTTCATGCCGTGCAGATCGACGGCCTCGAACATCGCCCGGCGGCGGTCCTCGCCGATCGCGGCATCGTAGAATCGTTCGGGTTGCCATTCGATCAGCACGTTGCCGATGTCGAAGATGACGGCTTCTGGTCGCATTTCTCTGCCCCTTGCGTGGTCAAAAGTCTCCTAGAGACTTTTGGCAAATTTCTTTGAAAGAAATTTGGGGCGCAAGGGGCGGATGGGGTTGGACCCGGTCTCAGGCGAAAAGCGCCTCGGCATGGAAGGCCACGTGCTCTTCCATGAAGCTGGCCACGAAGAAGTAGCTGTGGTCATAGCCCTTCTGCAGGCGGAACGTGGCCGGCTGGCGGCGCGAGGCGATGGCATCGGCCATGATCTCGGGGCGCAGCAGGTCGATGAACTGGTCGGCCGAGCCGGTATCCATCAGCACCGGCCCGTCAAAGCCCTTCTCGCGCATCAGATGCGCGGCATCGTGCTTTTCCCAGGCCGTTTCGGTGCCGCCCAGGTAGGCCGTCAGCTGCTTGCGGCCCCAGTCCGAGCCCATCGGGTTGCAGATCGGCGAAAAGGCCGAGACCGAGCGGAACCGGCCGGGGGTGTTCATGGCGATGGTCAGCGCGCCGTGGCCGCCCATGGAATGGCCGGTGATCGACTGGCGGTCCATGTCGACGGCAAATTCCTTGCCGACCAGGGCGGGCAGCTCGTCGACGATGTAATCCCACATGCGGAAATGGCTGGCCCAGGGGTCCTGGGTGGCATTGACATAGAACCCCGCGCCCTTGCCCAGGTCATAGGCGTCGTCATCGGCCACGTCGTCGCCGCGCGGCGAGGTATCGGGGAAGATCAGCCCGATGCCCTGGTCCGCCGCCCAGGCCTGGGCCCCGGCCTTGGTCATGGCGTTTTCATGGGTGCAGGTCAGGCCAGACAGGTACCACAGCAGCGGCACCGGGCCGTCGGCGGCTTCTTCCGGCAGGAACAGGCCGAAGGTCATGTCGCAATTGCAGGCGTCGGAACGGTGGGTATAGACCCCCTGCGTGCCGCCGAAGCTGCGGTTTTCCGAAACGGTTTCCATTCTGTCTCCCCCTTGGGACCTCATCTGGGTTCGTCCCGTACCTACTAGCCGGCTATCCATCGGTAAAGGCGGACGAAAGGCGCAAGCTGCGTTGGGGGGGGGCGGGACGGTCAGTCGATCGGCGGGCAGGCAACACGGTCAGGCGGACGGGGCCGGCAGGCGGACAAAAGGCGCAGGGTTCGCCGCCTCGGGGACAGGCCGCCGGGCGGTCAGCCGCCGACCCAGGCGATAACCAGCGGCACCGACAGGATGCTGGCCGTGGTCGAAATCAGGATCGCCGCCGACACGCGCTGGGGGGCGATGCCGTAATGCTGGGCCAGCATGAAGACATTGCCGGCCACCGGCAGGGCCGCGGCCGAGATCGTGACCATGGCCGAGAAGGGATCGACGGGGAACAGCCAGAGCACGCCGATGGCCACGAAGAGCGGATGCAGCACCAGCTTGCACAGGCTCAGCCAGCCGGCCACGACCACCCGTTCGGCCGACTTGCTGGCCAGCGAGGCGCCGATGGCAAAGAGCGCGCCGGGCGTGGCCGCTCCGCCCAGGATGACCAGGAATTCGTCCAGCGGCCGGGGGATCGGGATTTCCAGCGCCGACCAGCTCAGCCCGGCAACGATCGACACGATCATCGGGTTCTTCAGCAGGCCCAGCCCGATCTGGCCAAAGGTCGCCAGCCCCAGCCGGCCGGTCCGCCCGGCATTGATCAGGATGACGATCAGGCTGGAAAACACGATCAGGTCGACGGTCAGCACCAGCATGTTCGGCCCGATGGCCGCCTCGCCGAACAGGGTGACGAACATCGGCAGGCCCAGGAACCCGACATTGCCGATCACCGCGCATTGCGATTCGACCGCCGCCGTCTGCATGTCCAGCCCGCGCAGAAAGGCCACGCCCGTGGCCACCAGGTAGATGAAGGCCGTGCCCCACAGATACCCCGCGACAAGGTTCCAATCGAGGATCTCGGCCAGCGACAGCGAGGCCGAGAACCGGAACAGCATGGCCGACAGGGCAAAGAAAAAGACGAACTTGGTCAGGTAGGCCGTGGCTTCCTCGGTAAAGAACCGCTGGCGGCCGGCCAGGAACCCCAGGCCGATGATCGCAAAAAAGGGAAGGGTTCTCAGAAAGATCTCGACCATGGGCAAAGGCGTAGCGAAGCCGGGGGGGTACCGCAAGGCGCGACGCTCATTCGCGGGCGGGCTGATGTGCCGATGCCCATCACGGTGGCCCTGCCATTGCTTACCCAAGGCTTACCCTGGGTCAATTGCACATCATCCGGCCGGACCGGAGCGCGGTATACCGCCGCCTGTGCTTGTCGAAACTGAACTGATCGGTTTATGGTCGGAGCGGGACATTTCAAAGGGACATGACATGGGTGACGCCGCGACCGTGGTGCGCACGGGCCGCAAGTTCGAACAGGTGCTGGCCGGCGCGCGCGAGGTCTTCATGGCCGATGGATTCGAAGGCGCCAGCGTCGATGACATCGCCCGTTCGGCCGGCGTGTCCAAGGCCACGCTCTACAGCTATTTCCCCGACAAGCGCCTGTTGTTCATGGAAGTCGCGCGCCACGAATGCCAGCGCATGGCCGAGGAAACCGCCGCCCGGATCGACCCTGCCGCACCGCCGGCCGACGTGCTGACCATGGCCGCCGTCGAGATCGTCAGCTTCATGCTGTCGGGCTTTGGCCTGCAGGTCTATCGCATCTGCGTGGCCGAGGCCGAACGCTTTCCCGAGCTGGGCCAGGCCTTTTACGAAAGCGGGCCGGTGCGCGGGCGGGAACGGCTGGCCGAGTATTTCCGCCATGCCTGCGCCCAGGGCGAATTGCAGATCGACGACATGGCCCTGGCGGCCGAGCAATTCTCGGAATTGTGCAAGTGCCGGCTGTGGCCCCGGGCGGTCTTTGGCCTGCAGACCGAGTTTTCCCGGGCCGAGATCATCGACGTGGCCCGCGAGGCCACGACCACCTTCCTGGCACGCTACGGCACGTGATGCGCCCGGCCGGCCCGGGCAGATCAGGGGCCCGCGCCACCCAGCCCCGCCAACCAGGGCCGGGCGCAAGCCCGGCCAGAGGCGATCAATCCAGCCGGCGCACCAGCAGCTGGTTGCTGTCGTCGCGCCGGGTTTCCAGCGTGCGGATGGCGCGGATCAGGTCGGACAGCTTGCGCTTGCCATAGGACCGCGTGTCGAAATCGGGGTTGGACGCGGTGATGAACTGGCCGATCGGCCCCAGCGCGTACCAATCGTCTTCCTGTTCGATCGTGTCCATCGCCCGGTAGACCAGGTCGCGCACCTCGTTGATCGACCGTTGCGTCTTGGGCGGCTCGTCGGCGGGCTTTTCGCCCTCGGCCCCGATATTTTCCAGGAAGATGAAGCGCTTGCATGCCTTGCGGAAGGCTTCGGGCGTGTTCATCTTGCCCATGCCGTAGACATCCAGCCCCTGTTCCCGCAGGCGTGAGGCCAGGCGGGTGAAATCGCTGTCGGACGACACCAGGGCAAAGCCGTCGAACCGGCCGGAATGCATCAGGTCCATGGCGTCGATGACCAGCGCGATGTCGCTGGCGTTCTTGCCCACGGTATTGGCCGGCTGGTGATGGGGCACCAGGCCGAATTCGGCCTGGACCTTCGACCATCCCGCCATCTGCTGGCTGGAAAAGTCGCCATAGCAGCGCCGGACCGACGCTTCGCCCAGGCGGGCGATCTCGTCGAAGATGGCCTTGGCATAGCGGGGCGAGGTGTTGTCGGCGTCGATCAGGACGGCGATCAGCGGGGTATCGGTGCGATCAGTCATGGGGCCTCTCTACGCGTGCGACGCCGGGCCGGCCAGATCCCGCGCAGCCCCCGGACAAGATTTCCATTCCCGCGCTTGACGCAGGTCAAGGCGATGCCAAGCTTTTATCCTGTACCAAGTGTATCATACAGCCCCAGGAGGTTCTCATGTTTGAAACGATTGTTGTCGGCGTGGACGGGTCCGAAGCCTCGGACAAGGCCATTCGCATGGCCTGTGACCTGGCGCAGAAATACGGCACCGACCTGCACCTGGTGCATTCGCCCCAGCCGGAAACGGCGGTCTATGCCACGGCGGCTGTGGCCGGGTTCCCGGCCGTGGCCGAAATGCCGACCCAGGACGAGCTGGACCAGGCCGGCGAAGAGATCATGAAACTGGCGCTGGCGATCACGGCCGGGGCCGGGCTGACCGATGTGCAGACCCACATGCTGCGCGGCGATCCGGCCAACGAGCTGATCGATTGTGCCGCCCGGGTGGGCGCCGACCTGATCGTGACCGGCCGACGGGGGCTGGGCAACCTGGCCGGGCTGGTGCTGGGCTCGACCTCGCAGCGCATCATGCATCATGCCAAATGCGCCGTGCTGACCGTGGCCTGACGGGCCATTGACATGCCGCTGACCGACCAATGAAGGGGCCGTGACCGGGCGCCCGCGCGGCTGCCCTGCCCGGCGCGACAGGCGCGGGCCCCCATTCGGATGACCACCCGGCCCTCGCGGCCGGGTGTTTCCGTTTCCACAACCCGAACGGGCCATGCCGCGTCCCGCCGCCGGGCGGGGTGGCGCGCGGCGTGGCGGATCACTCGCGATAGGTGGAATGGCAGGCCTTGCAGGTGCCGCCGATCTGGCCCAGGGCCGGGCCGACCGAGCCGGCGTCCGTCAGCGAGGCCTGGGCCGCGGTGGCGGCGTTTTCCAGGTCCATGGCCTTGGCCGCGAAATCGTCCCACTGGTCCCAGATGATCGGCTTGGCCTCGGATTCCGGGTCGTCTTCCTGCGGTTCGAACAGCGCCGGGATCTTGGCAGCCTCGGCGGCCATGGTCGCGGCGGCGGCCTGTGCGGCGGCGGCGTCAAAGGCCGTTGCGCCCTTCGCCATGTCACCCAGCACCTTGGTCTGGGCGCCGATGACCTTCATGGCCTCCATGCGGGCCTTCACGGCGGGGTTGGAAGCGTCGCTATGGGCATCCGTGGCCGAGGCGATGGTCAGGGTTGCGCCAAGCGCCGCGACAAAGGCGGTCGACAGGGCAATCGCGGTGATCTTGCTGGTCATGGGATATCCTCATGGTTCTGGCAGATCGACAATGCGGAGATTCCGGCAACATATCCACGTTTGGCCCGGCTGCTGGCGAAACTGTGATCGCCCTGCCCGAAGACGCGGCAGGATCTCGACTCTGCGGGGCGACTCGCGGTAGAAATGAGAACATAGTGTGAACATCTGCTGCCAATGCCCAAACGCCGTATCCTTTCGCTCTGGTTTCCCCGCCTTGGCGCGGACCGTCTCATGCGCGCCGCCCGGGGCACGCTGGACGCGCCGCTGGCCGTGGTCGAGGACCGGGGCAACATGCAGCTGGTGTCCTCGGTCAATGCGCCGGCCTTTGCCGCGGGCATCCGCCGGGGCCAGCCGGTGCGCGATGCCCATGCCATGTGTGCCGGGCTGCTGACCCGGGCGCGCAATGCCCCGGCCGAGGCGGCCTTTCTCGGCGCGCTGCGCCGCTGGGCCGGCAAGTTCAGCCCCTGGGTGGCCGAGGAACCGCCCGACGGGCTGGTCATCGACCTGTCGGGCTGCGCGCATCTCTTTGGCGGCGAAGAGGCGTTGATGGACGTGGTCGAGGCCGATTGCGCCGAGATGGGGCTGACCGTGCGGCTGGGCCTGGCCGATACGCTGGGCGCGGCCTGGGCGCTGGCGCGGTATGCCGGGGCGGCGCCGGCGTCGGTGCGCTCGGGCGATGCGATCGAACAGGAGGCCCGGGCGACGCGGGCGCGGGCCTCGCGCCGCAAGCACTGGACCCGGGGCGGGCCGGCGCCGGAGGCCGGGGTCGGAGCATCGGGGCCCGGATCGCGCAACGGATCGCGCAACGGATCGCCCCCCGGATCGCGCGCCGGATCGGGCGTCGGGTCGGGGCCCGGACGGGTCGCGCGGATCGCGCCGCCGGGCCAGAGCCACGGGGCGCTAGGCCCGCTGCCCGTGGCGGCGCTGCGGCTGGATGGCGACACGGCGACCCAGCTGGGCCGGCTGGGCCTGCGGCGGATCGGGGATCTCCTGGGCCAGCCGCGGGCCGGGCTGGCCCGGCGTTTCGGCACCGGGCTGGTGCTGCGGCTGGACCAGACCATGGGATCGGCGCCCGAGCCGGTCTCGCCCGCCGCTCCGCCCGACCATTTCGCCGTGCGGATGACCTTTCCCGAGCCGATCGGGCTGGTCGCGGACATGATGGCGGCCATCGACCGGATGCTGCCCCGGCTGGCCGACAAGCTGGAGGACAAGGGCCGGGGGATGCGCCGGCTGCGGCTGGAGGCCCATCGCACCGACCAGGCGGCCGAGGTGGTCGAGCTGGGCTTTGCCCGACCGACCCGGGCGCCGCACCGGATCCGGCCGCTGGTCGAGATGAAGCTGGACGGGATCGACGCGGGTTTTGGCATCGACATGCTGCGGCTGGAGGCGGTGGCGACCGAGCCGGTCCACGAAGGCGACCGGACCGGCCACCTGAAGGCCGGCCAGGCCGTGCGCGAGCGGCTGGAGGGCAACAGCGCGCTGGACGACCTGGTGGCCCGGCTGGGCGCGCGGGTCGGGCTGGAGGCGATCACCCGGCTGCACCCGGTGTCCAGCCATATTCCCGAGAAGACGGCCCAGGTCATGGCCGCGGCCTGGTCGGCCCCGGCACGCGACTGGCCCGCACCCGACCGGGCGCGGCCGCTGACCCTGTGGCGGCCCGAGCCGGTGACGGCGCCCGACCGGCCGGACCTGCCCGAACGGTTCCGCTGGCGCGGCCGGGACCGGGTGCTGGCCGCGGCCAGCGGGCCGGAACGGATCGCGCCGGAATGGTGGCTGGACGAGCCCGACTGGCGCAGCGGGGTGCGCGACTACTGGGTGGTGACCACGGCGGCTGGCGAGCGGCTGTGGCTGTATTATGCCCATGGCGGGACGATGTCGGCGGGCTGGTTCTGCCAGGGGGCCTTTGCCTGAGCGGGGGCCTTGGGTGCCCGTGCAGGGCGGAGAGCACGACGTTACGGAGCGCCCTTGCCGGACCCATCGGGCGACCGGAGGATCACGGCGTCACGCAGCGCCCATGCCGGACGCGCGGACGGGCGGAGGGACCGGCGTCACGGGGCGCCCTTGCCGGGCGATCGGGCGGGCGGAGGGGCCGGCGACGGGTATTTGGGCCAAGAAGAAGCAGGGAGGTTGCGCTTTGGACCAAGGCGGGGTTTGCTGGGGCCATGAGTAGCGAAGATCCTGATCTGACCGCCGCCTATGCCCTGCAGACCCCCGACGACAACCGGGCGCTTTATGCCCGCTGGGCCAGGGATTACGACACCGATTTCGCCGCGGCCGAGGCCTATGCCCTGCCGCAGGCCACCGCCCGGGCCTTTGTCGGGGCCGGGGGACAGGGCCCCGTGCTGGACGTGGGCGCGGGCACCGGCCTGTGCGGCGTGGCGCTGGCCGAGGCCGGGTCCGGGCCGGTCGACGGGGTCGACATCTCGGCCCAGATGCTGGAGGTCGCGCGGGACAAGGGTGTCTATCGCGGGCTGATCGAGGCCGATCTCTATGCCGGGGTGGCCTGCGACGACGGGTGTTATGCCGGGGTGGTGTCGTCGGGCACGTTCACCCATGGCCATGTCGGCCCCGAAGTGCTGGACGAGGTGCTGCGCCTGGCCGCGCCGGGGGCGGTGCTGGCCCTGGCCATCAACGCGGCGCATTACGAGGCCCATGGCTTTGCCGCCGCGCTCGACCGCCTGGCTCCGCAGATCCGCGACCTGGACCTACCCGAGGTGCGGATCTATGGCCCGGCGGCCCAGGGCGCGCATCGCGACGACATGGCGCGCATCGCGGTGTTCCGCAAGCGCTAGGCCTCGACGGGCCGCGCCGCGCCGCCGCGCGGGTGGCGCGCGCGGTAGAGCAGCAGGGCCATGATCGCGACATTGAGGGCGTTCCAGGCGATGCCGTTGACAAAGGCCAGGCGATAGCTGCCCGACAGGTCGTAGATCCAGCCGCTCATCCAGCCGCCCAGGCCCATGCCGAAGATGGTCATCATGATGACAAAGCCGACCCGGCGCCCGGCCTCGCGGGCGGGCATGTATTCGCGCACGACAAGAGCATAGGACGGCACGATGCCGCCCTGGCTGAGCCCGAAGACCGTCGAGACGACGTAAAGCGGGACCAGCCCGTCCCAGGGCAGGTAGAGCACCAGGGCCAGGCCCTGCAGGACCGAGCCGATCAGCAGGGTGCGCACGCCGCCCAGGCGATCGGCCACCACGCCCGAGAGCACCCGGCTGACCACCCCGCCGAGCAGCATCAGCGACAGCATCTCGGCGCCGACGGCCGGGCCATAGCCCAGGCCCACGCAATAGGCCACGATATGGACCTGGGGCATGGCCATGGCCACGCAGCAGGCGATGCCGGCCAGGCCAAGGACCAGCTGCAGGGCGCGGGGCGACAGGCCGACACTGCCCGCCCGCCCGGCCGCGGCGGCCTCGGCCAGGCCATGGGCCGCGGCGGGCAGCGACCGGCGCAGCAGGAAGGCCATGGGGATGACAACGGCCAGGGTGACCAGGGCCAGGATGACATAGACCGTCCGCCAGCCGTCTTCGGCCAGGGGCGCGGCCAGGATCGTCGGCCAGAGCGCGCCCGAGAGGTAATTGCTGCTGGCGGCCAGGCCCACGGCGATGCCCCTGCGGCGCAGGAACCAGTGCGAGATATCGGCCATGAGCGGCCCGAACCCGGCGGCCGATCCGACGCCCAGCAGGACATGGGCGGCCGACAGGGTGACCAGCCCGGGCGACAGGACGGCCAGGCCATAGGCCAGGGCCGACATCACGGCCGAGGCGATCAGCGACCGGGTGATGCCGATGCGGTCGACCATCCGGCCGATCAGCAGGTTGCCCAGGCCGAACCCGATCATCGTCAGGGTGAAAGGCACCGAGGCCTCGGCCCGGGTCAGGCCGAATTCGGCCTCGACGGCGGGCATGATCAGGATGACGGCCCACATGCCCACGTTGGCCACGATTCCGACAGCAATGGTCAGGGCCAGGCGCAGCCAGGAATAGGCGCTGTCATGGGGCGACGGATCGGGCGACGGATCGGGCGGGGCAGAAAACGGGGCCTGGGGGGAAACGGGACACATCGGCGCACGCTAGTCGCGCCGATGAAGGTTTCCAAGCCCGGAAACGGGCGGCCGGGCGCGGGTCAGCGCGCCCAGGACGAGAAGGCCTCGGCACTGCCCCTGAAGACATTGATGTCCACCGGGCCCGACACGCCGGGCACCGAGCCGGTGCCGGTATATTGCCAGATCAGCCAGGGCTGGCCCGGATAGGTCTGGTGCGGTTCGCCGGCGACCGAGCGCAGCCAGAAATCCACCCGGCGCAGGCGGCCGATATAGGTGTCGCGATGGAAATCGATGGCCGTGTAGATCACCGGGCGGCGGCCGTAATGCTGTTCGATCATGCGCACGAACCGCTCGGCCTCGGACCGGACGACAGCGGCCGGCGGGCGCTTGGTGCAGGTCGGCGAGAAGGGGTTCCATTCCATGTCCAGCACCGGCGGCAGGGCCTGGGGATCGCGGGGCACGTTCTCGATGAACCAGCGGGCCTGTTCCTCGGCGGAGCGGCAGAAGTAATAGAAATGGTAGGCTCCGCGCGGGATGCCCGCCCGCCGGGCGTTGCGCCAGTTTTCCTTGAACCTGGGGTCCAGCAGGTCGGCGCCTTCGGTGGCCTTGATATAGGCAAAGGAAATGCCCGCCCGGCGCACCTGTTGCCAGTCGATCGTGCCCTGGTAGCGCGCGACGTCGATGCCGTGGATGGCATAGCGGTCGGGCCCGGCGCCGTCCCAGGCATGGGGGGCGTAATCGTCGAACCGCCCGGCTTCCAGCGGGCGGCGGCCATCCGACGGCACCGTCTCGACCGGCGCGCGGTTGCCACAGGCCACGATGGCCAGGCCCAGCGTCAGGGCGGCGATCCAGCGCCGGCCACGCGGGTTTCGGGGATTGGTTTGCCTGTCGTGCCGCATCACACTCATACCCTGCTCACCTCCGGCCGGTTTGCCCGCCTTTGAGGCAGAGTATAGCGCCCGCGCCGGCATCCGGCCACTGAAACAGCGGCGGATTTGCGCCCGGGCAAGGGCGGGGCTAAGGCTTTTGGACACAAGGGAAAAAGGGGCAAACCGGATGAACGACCTGCCGGGCCACGGGCGTTTCGACTATGTGCCGATCCGCGGACGGCCGGTCTATGACTGGCCGAACGGGCGGCGGCTAGCGGTCTATATCGGGCTGAACCTGGAACATTTCGCCTTTGGCGAAGGGCTGGGCGCCGAGCTGGCGCCGGGCGGGCCGCAGCCGGACGTGCTGAACTATGGCTGGCGCGATTACGGCAACCGGGTCGGGGCCTGGCGGATGCTGGACATGTTCGATGGGCTGGACATGGCCTGCTCGACCCTGGTCAATGCCTCGCTCTACAGCTATTGCCCTGAATTGGTTCAGGCTTTTTCCGCCCGGGGTGACGAGATCCTGGGCCATGGGCGGACCAATTCGGAACGGCAGGGCGTGATGGACGAGGCCGGCGAAGCCCGGCTGATCGCCGAGACGACGGATGTGATCACGAGGGCCGAAGGCAAACGGCCCGACGGCTGGCTGGGGCCGTGGATCTCGGAAAGCCGGGCCACGCCGGACCTGCTGGCCGAGGCGGGCTATTCCTACGTGCTGGATTGGTGCATGGACGACCAGCCGGTTTGGATGAAGACCCGGGCCGGGCGCATTCTGGCGGTGCCTTATCCGCAGGAAATCAACGACATACCGGCCATCGTCGCGCGCCGGGCCGGGGCGTCGGAATTCGCCGACATGATCGTCGACAATTTCGACGAGATGCGCGAACAGGCCGATGATGGCCCGCTGGTCATGGGCATCGCGCTGCATCCCTATATCGTCGGACAGCCCTTCCGGTTGCGCCAGCTGCGCCGGGCGCTGGCCCATATCGCGGCCTGCCGCGACGATATCTGGCTGACCCGGGCCGGCGACATCGCCGCCCATTGCCGGTCGCTGCCCGAAGGCATGGTGCCCTGAGACCGGGACAAGCCCCTGAGAAGCTTAGGCATTTGCAACTGGCTGGAATTTGGCGGCCAGGCGGCGCTCATGGCGGCGGCTGAACGCTGTCGGCAGGCACCCAGGTCATCGGCCAGATCCGGCCGCGGGGCATGTCGCCCGACCCGGCCGTTGCGATCTGGCGCACGGTTTCGCCCACGGCCTGGCCCAGGGCGCGGATGTCGAGGCCGAAACAGGCCAGCGACGGGCTGAGAAAGCGCAATTGGGGGTTCTGGCGGAAGCCGATGACCGACAGGTCGCGGCCCGGGGTCAGCCCGGCGGCCTGCAGGCCGGAATAGACCCCGATGGCCATCAGCTCCTGGCCAAGCAGCACGGCGGTGGGCCGGTCGGCCATGGCCAGCAGCTGTTCGGCCACGGCCAGCCCGCCGTTCTCGCTGGCCGAGGCGCGCAGCACCAGGGCGTCGTCGAAGGGCAGGCCATGGGCGGCCAGGGCCGCGCGGTAGCCGTCGATATAGACCCGGGCCAGGTTCACGTCGCGACGCGGGGCGGCGATGGCGATGCGGCGATGACCCAGCCGGGCCAGCTCGGCCACCGACGCCCGGGCCACTCCGTCGAAATCGAGGTCTATCCAGGGATAATCCCCCGGGGTTTCCGACCGGCCCAGGGCCAGGAAGGGCATGCCGTCCTCGACCAGCAAGGCAATCCGGGCGTCCTGGCGCCGGGTGGCGGTGATAACCAGGGCATCGACCGACCGGCGGGCGACCTGGCGGCGCAGGAACTCGATCGGGTCGTCGGCCGACCGGCAGGGCAGCAGCACGATATCGGGACCCTGGCTGCCCAGGGTTTCCTGCATGGCGTCGATCAGGTGCATGAAGAACGTGTCACCGCCCAGCGTGCTGGCATTGCCGGTTTCCAGCACCATGCCGATCGTGTTGGTCCGCCCGTGGCGCAGGCTGCGCCCGGCCTGGTTCGGCCGATAGCCCAGTTCGCGCGCGGCATCCAGCACCCGGCGGCGGGTCTTTTCGCTGACATCCGGCTTGGCGTTCAGCGCCCGGGACACGGTGCCGATGGACAGGTCGAGATGGCGGGCAAGCGCCTTGATGCCGGTCACTGAGACCTCCTCCGTAAACGTTTCAAATTAGGTTTTGACACGGAAAAGATTCCTTGGGTAGTGTCGTAAACGTTTACGGGCGACTCGATGGAGGATCGACCGCCCGGCAGGAGGACGCCCCGAACGGGGCGATCAGAGGGGGAGGAGCGCCATGCTGCGGGCCGTTATGGTGGGCTGCGGACAGATGTCGAACGGCTGGCTGACAGCCATCCGCGAGACACCGGCCCTGGCCGATGGGCTGGAGATAGCCGGGCTGGTCGACCTGGATCCGGCCGTGGCCGCGACCCGGGCGGCCGGGCATGGGCTGACGGTGCCGACGGGGGCCGACCTGGGTGCCATGCTGGAGAAAGTGCAGCCGGACGTGGTGTTCGACCTGGTGGTGCCGCCGGCCCGCCGGGGCGTTGTCGAAACGGCCTTTGCCCATGGCTGCGACGTGCTGTCGGAAAAGCCCATGGCCAACAGCCTGGCCGAGGCCCGCGCCCTGCTGGACCTGGCGCAGCGCCACGGGCGGCTGCATGCCATCGTGCAGAACCGGCGCCACCTGCCGGGCATCCGCCAGGTGCGGGCGCTGATCGACCGGGGCGACCTGGGCGAGATCACCGGGCTGCATGCCGATTTCTTCCTCGGCCCGCGCTTTGGCGGGTTTCGCGAAGAGATGGCGCATGTGCTGCTCCTGGACATGGCCATCCATACCTTCGATGCCGCGCGCTACCTGCTGCCCTCCGAACCGGTGGCTGTCTATTGCCAGGAAACCAATCCCAGGGGCTCTTGGTTTGCCCGCGATGCCGCCGCCAACGCCTTGTTCGACTGCGCCGGCGGCGAGGTCTTTACCTATCGCGGGTCGTGGTGCGCCGAGGGCGCGCCGACCAGCTGGGAAAGCGGTTGGCGCATCACCGGCACGCGGGGCTCCCTGCTGTGGGACGGCAACCTTGGCCTGACCGGCGCCTGCCGCGACGATGCCGCCCCGGCCGACGGGCTATTCCGCCCGACCCGGCCGATCGTGCCGCCCCCCGCCCCGGCCCTGGCGGCCGAGGGCCATGCCGGGGTGATCCTGGATTTCATAACCGCCCGCGCCGCGTCGCGGGATCCGCTCTCGGTCAACACCGACAACATCCGAAGCCTGGCCATGGTCTTTGCCGCGATCGAGAGCGCGGAAACCGGCCGGCGCGTGGACTTCGGCACAGGACAAGAGGCCATCGCATGAGCAACGCCGCCACATCCATCCGCATCGGCACCATGGTCAGCGCATCCGGGGGCGAGGCCGCCGACCGGATTGGCGAAATCGCCGACATGGGGTTCGAAAGCTTCGAGCCGTTCTTCTGGCAGACAACCAACGGCCAGGACCTGGCAGACCTGGGCAAGCGCTGCCGCGAGGCGATCGGCGACCGGGACATCACGATGTCGACCCTGGGCATGTTCGGCAACCCGCTGTGCGACGAGCCGCTCGACCGCGACACCCTGCAGGGCTGGAAGGATTGCATCGACAACGCCCACCATTTCGGGGCGACCTGCGTGGCGGGCTTTACCGGCCGCCTGCGCGGCCAACCGCTTGAGGACAGCCTGCCGAAATACCGCGAGGTCTGGTCCGAGCTGGCAAGGCGCGCGGCCGACAAGGGGGTAAAGATCGCCTTCGAGAATTGCGCGATGGATGGCAACTGGCAGACCGGCGACTGGAACATCGCGCATAACCCGGATGCCTGGGAGATGATGTTCAACGAAACGCCCGACGACAACCTGGGCATCGAATGGGAACCCTGCCACCAGCTGGTCTACCTGATCGACCCGCTGCCGCAGATCCGCAAATGGGCCGACCGGATCTTTCACGTCCACGGCAAGGACGCGACCGTGCGCTGGGAGGTGATCCGCGAGCACGGGATCTTCGGCAAGCATGATTTCGTCTGGATGCGCACCCCGGGCTTTGGTGATTCGAACTGGACCGACATCATCTCGGAACTGCGGCTGGCCGGCTATTCCGGGGCCATCGACATCGAGGGCTGGCACGATCCGGTCTATCGCGACGCGCTGGAAATGACCGGCCAGATCCATGCGCTGAACCATCTCAAGCGCTGCCGTGGCGGGGATTTCGTCGATGTCTCAGCGGAATACGGCGGCGGCGATCCGTCGCTGGCCTGAACCGGCAAGCCGAGGGGGCGGCCATGAGCATCCACTGGTCCTTGACAGGTCAAGAGAAAACGGTTTCCCTGCATGGGAAAACGTTTTCTCAGGAGGAGGAGAGCGTGAGCGAACCGGTGCGGATACGGCTGTCGGACGTGGCGGCCGAGGCGGGGGTCAGCCTGGCCACGGCGTCCAAGGCGCTGAACGGCACGGGGCGGATGACCGACCAGACCCGCGACCGGGTGAAACAGGCGGCCGACCGGCTGGGCTTTCGGCCCAATGCAATGGCCCGGGCGCTGATCCGCCAGCGCTCGATGACCGTGGGGCTGCTGACCAACGACAGCTACGGGCGGTTCACCATGCCGGTCATGGCCGGGGTGGCCGCGGCGCTGGTCGACGAGGGCATATCGGTCTTCATGTGCAACATCGAGGACGACGCCCAGGCCGGGCGGCTGCATCTCGACGCGATGCTCGACAAGCAGGTCGACGGGATCATCCTGACCGGCAAGCGCATCGACACGGCGCTGCCGGTCGACCTGGAGGGGCTCAGCATCCCGGTGGTGCACGTCTTTACCAAGGCCCCGCCCGACACGGTGTCGCTGGTGTCCGACGATGCCCAGGGCGCCGGCGAGGCGGTGCGCTGGATCGCCGGGCTGGGCCGGCAGCGGCTGGCCCATGTGACCGGCCCGGCCGATTTTGCCTCGGTTGCCGAACGGGCCCGGGCCTTTGCCGAGGTAGCCGGGCCCGACGCGCCCGTGCTGCACGGCCCCTGGAGCGAGGCCTGGGGCCACGAAGCCGTTGACCGGCTGTGGCGGGGCGGCGGGACGGTGCCCGACGGGATCTTCTGCGGCAATGACCAGATCGCCCGGGGCGTCATCGACGCGCTGCGCGAACGGGGTGTCGACGTGCCCGGCGACGTGTCGGTCGTGGGCTTCGACAACTGGGACATCGTGGCGGCGGCGACACGGCCGCCCCTGACCAGCGTCGACATGAACCTCAAGGCCCTCGGCCGCGAGGCCGGTCGGCTGATCCGGGCGCTGGCCGAGGGCCAGCCAGTCGCCCCGGGCCTGCGGCGCATGCCCTGCCGGCTGGTGGTGCGCCGCTCCTGCGGCGGCGGAGAGACATGACGGCCCGCCGGGCGCCAAGCGGCGGCCCGGCGACAGGACGGACAACAGGCCCCGTCGGACGGTGAAGAGGACACCGCCCGACGGGGATCGCCGGACACGGGCGCAGCCCCCGGCACAAACCGCGGCCACGGCCGCAACAGGGAGGAAGGGAATGACACGTAACAGATTGAGACCCGCGCACAGGAGCGGCACGGCGCTGTCGGCGCTGGCCCTGGCGGCAGCCACCCTGGCCGGGGCGGCCCGGGCCGAAGACGTGACGATCACGGTCTGGTCCATCGACGGCTTCAACCAGGTCGGCCCGTCGGACACCTTTTCGAAGGAATTCGACGAGATGGACAACGGCATCAAGGTCGAATACCGCGCCTTGCAGTTCGACCAGATCGTCAACGAGACCCTGCGCGCCTTCGCCACGGGCAACGCGCCGGACATCGTCAGCCTGGACAACCCCGATTTCGCGCTGTTCTCGTCGCGCGGGGCCTTCCTGGACATCACCGACATGGCCGCGCAGAGCGACATCATCAATCCCGAGGCCTATTTCGACGGCCCGCTGAATTCGGTGTCCTGGGACGGGCGGCTCTACGGCGTGCCGAAATACACCGACACCATCGGCGTGTTCTACAACAAGGACATGTTCGCCGAGGCCGGGATCACCGAACCGCCGGTGACCTGGGCGCAATACGAGGATTACGCCAGCCGCCTGGCCAAGCCCGATGCGGGGATCTACGGCGCGACGTTCTCGGCCCGGGGCAACGAGGAAGGTACCTTTCAGTTCCTGCCCCTGATCCAGATGTCGGGCGGGTCCTACGAGGACGTCAACACCGAGGGCGCCCGCGAGGCGCTGGCGATGATGAAACGCATGATCGACGGGTCGGTCGCCTCGCCCGACGTGCTGTCCTATGGCCAGTGGGATTCGACGGGCACGTTCAATTCGGGCAATGCCGCCATGGCCATTTCCGGCCCGTGGGAGATCGACCGCATGGTCGAGGATGCCGATTTCGAATGGGGCGTGACGCTGTTGCCGGTCTTCGAGGAAGGTGGCGACCGGTCGTCGGCCCTGGGCGGGTTCAACCTGGGGATCATGTCGACGACGAAACACCCCGAGGAAGCCTTCAAGGTGCTGGAATACATGGTCAGCCAGGACGACCGGCTGTTCCCCGATTTCGGCTACCTGCCGACGCGCTCGGACATCGAACTGCCCGAAAGCGGCATCGCCGAGAAGGATGCCGCCCTGGCGGTGTTCCAGGACCAGCTGCAATATGCCCAGCCGCGCGGGCCGCATCCGGAATGGCAGAAGATCTCGAAGGCGATCTATGACGCCATGCAATCGGCCCTGACCGGCCAGACCACGCCCGACCAGGCGCTGGAACAGGCCCAGGGCACGATCGACAAGATCGTGAACTGATCCGGCGCCCCGCCCCGGGCCGCGATGGCACGCGTGGCACGGGGCGGGGCCGCAGGGCGGCCCGATCAGCTTGATCGGACCGCACCGGACAACGCCGGACCAGGCAGCCAGACAGGCCGGACGGGCCGGGCAAAGCCAGACAGGCCGCGCCAAGCCGGACGGGTCAACCAAGTCGGACGGGACCAGACGGGTCAGACGGGTCAGACGGGTCAGACGGGTCAGACGGGTCAGACGGGCAAGCCGCACGGACCGCGGGCAACTGCAAGGCCCTGCCCCCGCGCCGGCCGCGGGACAGGACAGCTGCGCCCGACGACCTGACGTGGCCAGACCCGGGTCGGCCCCGGCCCCGAGACGGCTCCGCCCGGGAAAATACCCGGCCACCGCCGCCCCGCGCCGCCCGGCACATCCGGGCCGCGGCACGGAAACCAGAAGGGAACAGGCCATGCGCCGCATCGTTTCAAGCATCACCGACGGGATCGGCTTTGACATCCTGCTTGTCGGGCTGGCCATGGTCTTCCTGGTCGCCCTGGCCGGATTGCCGCTGGTCTACAACGTCATGATGAGCTTCCAGCAGGTCGACATGTTCAACCTCAACACCCTGTCACGGCCCTTTGCCGGGATGGAGAACTACCGCGAGGTGACCACCCAGCCGGAATTCTGGCTGGTCATGAAGAACACGGCCATCTTCGTCTTTGGCTCGATCGGCGGGCAATTTGCCCTGGGCTTTGCCCTGGCGCTGTTCTTCATGGCACGGTTTCCCTTTGCCGCCACGATCCGCGGGGTGTTCCTGGTGTCCTGGGTCATGCCCGGGCTGGTCGTCGGCGCGCTCTGGGCCTTCATCCTGGCCGGCGATTACGGCATCCTGAACGAGATGCTCAAGGGCCTGGGCCTGATCGACCAGAGCCTGTTCTGGAAATCCGATCCGCGCCTGTCGATCTGGGCCGTGACCATCGCCAACATCTGGCTGGGCCTGGCCTTCAACATGATGCTGCTGTCGGTCGGGCTGGCCGCCATCCCGCGCGATCTCTACGAGGCGGCCGAGCTGGACGGGGCCAACGGCTGGCAGCGGTTCTCGACGATCACCCTGCCGATGATGCGCTCGACCGTCGGCGCCGTGCTGGCCCTGGGCCTGATCTATACCCTGCAGCAATTCGACCTGTTCCCGGCCATCACCGAAGGCGGCCCGGCCAACAGCTCGACCGTGGCGCAATACTGGGCCTGGCAATGGTCGTTCCAGCTGTTTGACTTTGCCAAGGGCGCGACGGTGTCGGTCATGATGCTGGTCTTCGTCCTGATCGCCTCTTTCGTCTATGTCCGGTCGACCCGGCACGAGGTGCGCGGATGACCCGGCTGCCCACGCCCAAGCTGCTGCTGGCCCTGGCGCTGGTGCTGGCGGCGATCTACCTCTTTCCGCTCTACTGGATGTACATCACCAGCCTGAAGGGCGGCTCCGAGATCTTTGCCAGCCCGCCGACCTTCTGGCCGCGCGATCCCGACCTGTCGATCTATCCAGATGTCTGGGTGCGCCGGACCATGGCGACCTTGCTGACCAATTCGCTGATCATCGGCAGCGGGGTCACGGCCCTGACCGTGCTGCTGGGCACCGGCTGCGCCTATGTGCTGGCCCGCTACCGCAGCGCCTGGATCGATGTCGCGCTCTTTGTCATCCTGATGCTGCAGGTGCTGCCCGCCTCGGTCATGATCACCCCGCTCTATGTCGGGTTCAACCAGCTGGGCCTGCTGGCCTACCCGCGCACGGCCGTCATCCTGGCCACCGCGGCCAAGTCGATCCCGTTCTACATCGTGCTGGTCCGGGCGACCTTCATGAACGTCCCGCGCGAGCTGGAGGAAGCCGCGCTGGTCGATGGCAATTCCCGCTGGGGCGCGTTCTTCTTCATCGTGCTGCCGCTGGCGCGCAACGGCATCCTGGTGCTGGCCATCCTGACCTTCATGCAGGCCTTCGGCGAATACATCTATTCCAAGTCGATCATCACCACCCCGGCCTACCAGCCGGCCAGCGTCGGCCTGTCCAGCTTCCTCGGGCCCAACACGACCGACTGGAACGGCATCATGGCCTATTCGGCCATCTACGTGACCCCCATCGTGGCGATCTTCGTCATCCTGCAACGCCGGATCGTGGCCGGCCTGACTTCGGGTGCCCTGAAATGACCCCCCAGATCGATATCCGCAACGTCGACAAGCATTACGGGGCCTTCCATGCCCTCAAGGACATCAACCTGACCATTCCAAAGGGCGCCTTTGTCGCGCTGGTCGGCCCGTCGGGCTGTGGCAAGTCGACCCTGCTGCGGTCCATCGCCGGGCTGGAAACGATCAGCTCGGGCCAGCTGGAGATCGCCGGCGAGACGATGAACGACGTGCCCCCGCGCAAGCGCGACGTGGCCATGGTGTTCCAGTCCTACGCGCTCTATCCGCACATGAACGTGCTGGGCAACCTGACCTATTCGCTGCGCTTCAAGGGCGTGGGCAAGGACGAGGCCCGGCGCAAGGCCGACGAGGTTGCCGCGGCGATCGGGCTGCAGGACCTGCTGGAACGCTATCCCCGCGAATTGTCCGGCGGCCAGCGCCAGCGCGTGGCCATGGGCCGGGCGATCATCCGCAACCCCAAGGCCTTTCTCTTCGACGAGCCGCTGTCCAACCTGGATGCGGCCCTGCGCGTGCACATGCGCATGGAAATCCGCGCCCTGCACGACCGGCTGGGCGCCACCTCGGTCTATGTGACCCATGACCAGATCGAGGCCATGACCATGGCCGACCATGTTGTCGTCATGCGTGCCGGGGTCATCGAACAGCAGGGCGCGCCGCTGGACCTCTATGACCGGCCGGCCAACCGCTTTGTCGCCGGTTTCATCGGCTCGCCGGCAATGAATTTCATTGACGGCCGGGTGGCCGCCGGCGGCACGGCCGTCGAGCTGGATTTCCCCGGCGCCCCGGCCCTGGCGCTGGAAGGCCGGTTCGACCCGGGCCGCCCGGTCACGGTGGGGCTGCGGCCCGAACACCTGGCCGTGGGCGCGCCCGACGCCCAGTTCGAAGCGCCGATCCGGGTGGTCGAGAGCACCGGATCGCTGGCCTATTACACCACCGCCACGGCGCCCGAGCTGATGCTGGTGGAACAGGGCCGGGGCCGGCTGCGCGCGGGCGACACCGCGCCGCTGCGCATCGCGCCCGGCGACATCCACCTGTTCGACCAGGACACCGGCGCGACGCTCTGAGCGCCGGCCCCCCGCATTCAGACAGACAAGAGGCATCCCCCATGCGCACCTATGCGTCCGTCCCCTTTTCCCAGGTCAAGATCACCGGCGATTTCTGGCATGAACGGCTGGAAACCGTGCTGACCCGGACCATCCCCAGCCAGCTGGCCAAGCTGGAAAGCAGCGACATCCGCGGGTCGATCAAGCTGCCCAAGCCGGTGCCGCCGCTGACGATCCCCCGGCAATCCAACAATTTCACGGTGCAATATTTCTGGGACAGTGACATCGGCAAGTGGATCGAGGCCGCGGCCTATGCCCTGAGCCACCGGCGCGATGCGGCCATCGAGGCCGAGATCGAGGCCATGATCGACGACCTCGAAGCGGCGCAGGAAGACGACGGCTATCTCAATTGCTTCTACACCCAGCGCGAGCCCGAGAAGCGCTGGACCAACCTGCGCGACAATCACGAGATGTACAACGCCGGTCACCTGCTGGAAGGCGCGGTGGCCTATTACCATGCCACCGGGCGCGACCGGTTCCTGAAGATCATGGAACGCAACATGGACCATATCGCCGCGACCTTCGGGCCGGGCGAAGGGCGCAGGCGGGGCTATCCGGGCCACCAGGAGATCGAGATCGCCCTGGTCCGGGCCTGGCATGCGACCGGCCAGCGCAAGTTCCTGGACCTGGCCACCTATTTCATCGACGAGCGGGGCAATACCGACGGGGTCGACCATTACTTCGACATCGAATCCCGGGCCCGGGGCGAGGATCCGGCGGGCTATTGGTTCGGCGATTACGAATATTCCCAGGCCCATCTGCCCGTCCGCCAGCAGACCAAGGTGGTCGGCCATGCCGTGCGGGCGATGTACATGTACGCGGCCATGGCCGACCTGGCGGCGGAACATGACGATGCCGCCCTGCGCGCGGCCTGCGAGGCGCTGTGGAAGGACGTGACCGAACGGCGGATGTATGTCACCGGGGGCTTTGGCCCGTCGGAATGGAACGAGGGCTTCACCAAGGACTTCGACCTGCCCAACGACACGGCCTATGCCGAGACCTGTGCCTCGGTGGCCATGGTGTTCTGGGCCGCGCGGATGCTGAACCTGGATCTCGACGGGCAATATGCCGACGTGCTGGAACTGGCGCTCTACAACAACGCCCTGGCCGGGCTCAGCCGCGACGGGGCGCATTACTTCTACGACAACAAGCTGGAAAGCGACGGGGCACATCACCGCTGGGACTGGCACCGCTGCCCCTGCTGCACGATGAACGTGTCGCGGCTGGTGGCCTCGGTGGCGGGCTATTACTACGGGCTGGCCGACACCGAGATCGCCATCCACCTCTATGGCGGGGCAACGACAACCCTGCCGGTGGCGGGGGGCGAGGTCACGCTGGTCGAGACATCCGATTTCCCATGGGACGGGCGGATCCGCATCGCGGTCACCCCGACGCCGGGCACCGGGCGCTTTACCCTGTCGCCGCGCATCCCGTCCTGGTGCCGGGGCGCCAGCGCCCGGCTGAACGGGGCGCCCGTCGAGATGACGGTCGAACGCGGCTACCTCAAGATCACCCGCGACTGGGCCGCCGGCGACGTGCTGGAACTGGACCTGCCGATGGGGCCGGAGCGGCTTTATGCCCATCCCGACGTGCGCCACGACGCCGGGCGGGTGGCCCTGCGCCGGGGGCCGCTGGTCTATTGCTGCGAACAGCATGACAACGCCGAGCCGGTCAACCGCCTGCGCCTGGCCCCCGATGCGCCGCTGCGCGAACGCCGGGAACCCGGGATGCTGGGCGGGCTGGTCCTGCTGGAAGGCCCGGCCCGGGCCGAGGATGCAACGCCCTGGGGCACCGCGCTATATGCCACCGCCCGCGCTCCGGCGCGCGAGACGACGATGACGGCCCTGCCCTATTATGCCTGGTGCAACCGCGGGTCGAACCCGATGCAGCTGTGGCTGCAGGAAGCGGCCGACTGACCGGGCGCGCCAGCTGAGATATCCGGCCCAGCCTCCCGGGCCGGACATGGCGAAGCCGGGGGCGCGCGGGCATCTCCGGCTTTTGCTGTGGTGGGGCGAGGGCGAGGGGTTCTGCGGTCAGGCGGTCAGCGTGTCGATGGGCAGCACGCTATGGGCCTTCAGCCGTTTCAGCGCAAAGCTGGCCGTGATGTCGCGCACCGGGATGGCCTCGGTGATGCGCCGGCGGATGCGTTCGAATTCCCCCATGTCGCGCACGACGATGCGCAGCACGTAATCGTGGCTGCCGGCCAGCTGATAGGCCTCCATCACTTCGGGCAGGCTGTCCACGATGTCTTCGAACCGCGCATCCCAGGCCGCGCTCTGTTCGGGCGCCGAGACCCCGGCAAAGACGGTCAGCCCCAGGCCCAGCCGCTCGGGGTCGACCACGGCCACCCGCCCACGGATCACCCCGCTGTCCTGCAGCTTGCGCACGCGCTTCCAGCAGGGCGTCTGGGACAGGCCGACCATGTCGGCCAGCCGGGCCAGGGGCACCGTGGCATCGGCCATCAGCGCGGCCACGATCTTGCGGTCAATACGGTCGAGTTCCATCCGGGCATCTCCCTGCGACTCGGGTCACCGGGGCAGTGTGACGCAATTCTACGTAAAATCCAGTGCCTTTGTCGTGTATAGGCAAAAATGACGACTTCTCCTGCCGGGTTTTTGCTGATTTACTGGGACCATGATCACCCAGAAGACCAAGTATGCCCTGAAATCGCTGATGGCCCTGGCCGCGCTGGACAAGGGTGAGGCGCTGACCATCGAAGAGGTGGCGCAGCGCTCGGGTGCGCCCAAGCGGTTCCTCGAACATATCCTGCTGGACCTGCGCAAATCGGGCTACCTGGGGTCGAAACGCGGCCGGTCGGGGGGCTATTTCCTGATCCGCGAGCCGTCGAAACTGTCGCTGGGCGAATTGCTGCAACAGATCGACGGGCCGATCGCCCCGCTGCCCTGCCTGTCGCGCCGGGCCTATCGGCGTTGCGACGATTGCGCCGACGAGGACAGCTGTTCGCTGCGCCGGGTCTTTGGCGAGATCTTCTGGAGCTACCTGCTGCTCATCGAATCGCTGACCCTTCAGGATTTCATCCAGGATCCCGCCCTGGCCGGGAAAACCCTTGGCGATCAGGGGCCTGCCGCCCCGACCCCGGCCGACAGGGAAAGCCGCACCGCGCCCAGCGCCGCCGCCGGAGAATAATCTTCTCCGCTCGGGTGACGGAACGGCAGAGATGTTCCCTCGCAAACACGACTAACACGGTAGATATTACGGGTATTGGGCAATGACGCCCGTTCCGACAGGAGACCCCGAATGTCACGTGCCCCCTTCCCCGCCCCGGACAGAGATGCCAACCGGGCCAGCCGCACGCGCCGCCGCCCTCTCCTGGCCGCTTTGCTGGCCGGCGCGGCGCTGATCCTGCCGGCTTTCGGTCATGCCGAGACCCGGCTGCTGAACGTGTCCTACGACCCGACGCGCGAATTCTACCGCGATTACAACGCGCTCTTTGCCGAATGGTGGGCCGGCCAGGGCCATGGGCCGGTGACCGTCGAACAGAGCCACGGCGGATCCGGCGCCCAGGCCCGGGCGGTGATCGACGGGCTGGACGCCCAGATCGTCACCCTGGCACTGGCCTCGGACATCGACGCCATCGCCGAACGCAGCGACGTGCTGCCCGCCGATTGGCAGGCCCGGCTGCCGCACAATTCGGCGCCCTACACATCGACCATCGTCTTCCTGGTGCGCGAAGGCAATCCCAAGGCCATCGCCGATTGGGACGACCTCGTGCGCGACGATGTCGAGGTGATCACGCCCAACCCCAAGACATCCGGCGGGGCGCGCTGGAACGTCCTGGCCGCCTGGGGCTGGGCGATGCAGACCTGGGGCGACGAGGCCCGGGCGACGGAATACCTGGGCGAGCTGTTCCGCCATGTGCCGGTGCTGGACACCGGGGCCCGGGGCGCAACGACCACCTTCACCCAGCGGGGCGTCGGCGACGTGCTGCTGGCCTGGGAAAACGAAGCCTTCCTGGCGCTGGCCGAGCTGGGCGACGGGGCCTTCGACATCGTCGTGCCCTCGGTCTCGATCCTGGCCGAACCGCCGGTGGCGCTGGTCGAGGCCAATCTCGACACGGAGGCCGAACGGGCCGCGGCCGAAGCCTATCTGCAGCATCTCTACAGCCCCGAGGCCCAGGCCCTGGCGCTGGCCCATTACTATCGCGCCTGGGACCGTTCGATGGCCAGCGATGCCGATATCGACCGCTTCCCCGATCTGACGCTGGTGACGATCGCCGATTTCGGCGGCTGGGCCGAGGCACAGCCCCGGTTCTTCGGGGACGGCGGCATCTTTGACAGGATCTATGCCAAGTGACCGCCCTTCTGCGCACCGCCTCCCCCCTGCCCGGCTTTGGCCTGGGCATGGGCATCCTGCTGACCGCGCTGAGCGTGGTCGTGCTGGCGCCCATCGCCGCCCTGCTGGGCCGTGGCCTGGCCATGGGCCCGGGCGAGATTGCCGGCCATCTGGCCACCTCGCGGGTCATGGCCGCGCTGGCCCTGTCGTTCCGGGCGGCGCTGGTGGCCTCGGCCGTCAACCTGGTCTTCGGCCTGGCCCTGGCCTGGGTGCTGACGCGCTACCGCTTTCCGGGGCGGCGGCTGATCGATGCGGCCGTTGACCTGCCCTTTGCCCTGCCCACGGCCGTGGCCGGCATCGCGCTGACCGCGCTCTATGCCCCGGCCGGGCCCTTTGGTCAGCTGCTGGGCCATGCCGGGCTGCGCGTGGCCTATACCGAGGCCGGCATCTGGCTGGCCCTGGTCTTTGTCGGCCTGCCCTTCGTCGTGCGCACGGTGCAGCCGGTCATCGACGAGATCGACCCGGAATGGGAAGAAGCCTCGGCCACGCTGGGCGCCTCGCGGCTGCGCACGCTGCGGCGGGTCGTGCTGCCGGTGCTGATGCCCTCGCTGATGACCGGCTTTGCCCTGGCGCTGGCCCGGTCGGTGGGCGAGTTCGGGTCGGTCATCTTCATCGCCGGCAACCTGCCCGGCCGGACCGAGATCGCGCCCCTGCTGATCGTCATCCGGCTGGAGGAATACGATTACGACGCGGCCACGGCCATCGGCCTGGCCATGCTGGGCATCTCCTTCGCGATGCTGCTGCTGATCAATGTCACCCAGGTCTGGACCCGCAGGAGGATCGGCCATGTCTGACCAAGCCCCCATCCATCGCGCCCCCGCAAAGGGCACCCCCGACCACGACGCGCCCTTCCACCGCACGCCGCGGCACGGGACGCCCGGCCGGTCCGATCCGGGCACCCTGCCCGAAGGCAGCGGCCTGTTCCATGCCGCCGGGCTGGGTGCGGCGGGTCTGGCCGCGGGGGTCATCCTGGCCCTGGCCGGCCTGCCCTGGTGGGTGGCCCTGGCGGCCTACCTGGTCCTGCCCGGCGCCCTGCTGGCCCTGACCGCCCTGCTGGCCCGGCCCGCATCCGCCGATACCCGCCCCCGGCCGGACCAATGCACCCGGGGGCGATCCCGCGCCCCGTGGGCCCGGCCCGGGCGGGGCGTGACCCGCGCCCGGCCTGCCCCCTTCTCCCCGCGTTTCGGAGCCCTCCATGTCTGACCTCTCGCTTGCCGCCCCCCGCCTGCCGGCCCGCGCCCCGGCCCGGCCCCACCGGGCCACCACCGAGGCAAGGCCCGTGCGCATCGTCCTGACCGCCGCGGTGCTGGGCCTTGTCCTGATCCTGCTGATTGCCCCGCTGGCCGTGGTCTTTGCCGAGGCCCTGGGCGAGGGCATCGGCGCGGCGCTGGCCGCCCTGTCCGACCGCCAGGCCTGGGCCGCGATCCGCCTGACCGTGCTGGTCGCCGCGGTCTCGGTGCCCCTGAACGCCGTCATCGGGCTGGCCGCGGCCTGGGCCATCGCCAAGTTCGACTTTCGCGGCAAGGCCACGCTGATCACCCTGATCGACCTGCCCTTTTCGGTCTCGCCGGTTGTCGTCGGACTGGCACTGGTCCTGCTTTATGGCAGCCATGGCTGGCTGGGCGCCTGGTTGCAGGCCCACGACCTGCGCATCGTCTTCGCCTTTCCCGGCATCCTGCTGGCCACCCTGTTCATCACCTTTCCCTTTGTCGCCCGCGAGCTGATCCCGGTGATGACCGAACAGGGCCGGGCCGAGGAAGAAGCCGCGCTGACCCTGGGCGCCTCGGGCTGGCACATGTTCCGCACGGTGACCCTGCCCAATGTCCGCTGGGCCCTGCTCTATGGCGTGCTGCTGTGCAACGCCCGGGCGATGGGCGAATTCGGCGCCGTGGCCGTGGTCTCGGGCAAGATCCGGGGCCAGACCACGACCATGCCGATCATGATCGAAATGCTCTACAACGAATACCTCTCGGTCGCGGCCTTCTCAATGGCCGCCCTGCTGGCCGCCCTGGCTCTGGTCTCGCTGGCCCTGAAATCGCTGCTGGAATGGCGCCATGCCGACCAGCTGGCCGCCACCCGGCGCCATTGATCCCCGCCTTTTCCTCCCCACCCCCGGTTCACGGAGCATCCCCATGCAAATCGACATCGACGCCATCGCCAAGACCTTTGCCGGCACCACCGCCCTGTCGCCGGTCTCCCTGTCCATCGCCTCGGGCTCGATGATGGCCCTGCTGGGCCCTTCGGGATCGGGCAAGACCACGCTGCTGCGCATCATCGCCGGGCTGGAACAGCCCAGCGGCGGTCGGGTCCTGCTGGACGGGCGCGATGCCACGGTCACCCCGGTGCAGGACCGCCGGGCGGGCTTTGTCTTTCAGAGCTACGCCCTGTTCCGCCACATGACCGTCTTCGAGAACATCGCCTATGGCCTGCGCGCCCGGCCCCGGGCGACCCGGCCGACGGATACAGAGATCGGCCGCCGGGTGCGCGGCCTGCTCGACCTGATCCAGCTGCCCGAGATCGCCGGGCGCTATCCGGCCCAGCTGTCGGGCGGGCAGCGCCAGCGCGTGGCCCTGGCCCGGGCGCTGGCCACCCAGCCGCGGATGTTGCTGCTCGACGAACCTTTCGGCGCGCTGGATGCCAGGGTGCGCCGGGACCTGCGGGCCGGCCTGCGCGAGATCCACGATGCCACCGGGCTGACCACGGTCTTCGTGACCCATGACCAGGACGAGGCGCTCTCACTGGCCGACCGCGTGGCGGTGATGTCGATGGGCCGGGTCGAACAGGTCGGCACGCCCGAAGACATCCGCCACCGCCCCGCCAGCGCCTTTGTGCGCCAATTCATCGAGGCCGCGCCGACAGCCGCCTGAGCGGTTAAACGACAGACGCCCCGGAGAGGATCTCCGGGGCGTCACGTCTTGGCTGGTGGCCGGTCGCGCCCGTCCGTGCGGGCGCCCGGGATCAGGCCGTCCGGCGGGCCCAGCTCTGGTAGAGATAGAGCGTGACCACCGTCACGATGACCCCCGACAGCAGGTAGAGCGCCGCCGCCCAGAGCCCGAAGGCCGCGGTCAGGGCCAGCCCGGCCAGCGGTGCAAAGGCCGCGCCGACCAGCCAGGACAGGTTGGTCGACAGGGCGGTGCCGGAATAGCGGAACTCGGCCGGATAGCGGTTGGGCACGATGGCGCTGGCCTGCCCGTAGGCCAGGCCCAGCAGCAGGAAGCCGGGCAGCAGGAAGACCGCCGGCGCGGTGTTCAGCGCATTGATCGTCAGGCAGAGCAGGACGATCAGCGAGGTCGAGATCCACAGCACCTGCTGGCGCCCGATCCGGTCGGCCAGCACGCCCGAGGCAATCACCCCGAAGACCGCCAGGATACCGCCAAGCAGCTGGGTCAGCAGGATGCTGGACACATGCATGTCGGTGTAGAGCAGCTCGTAGGCCAGCGGGAAGACCGTGACCATGTGGAACAGCGCGTAGCTGGCCAGGGGCAGGAAGGTCGAGATCAGGATCGGCTTCCACTGGGTGCGCAGCAGGTCACCGAAGGGCGCCGAGCGCAGGACCTGGGGATCGCCGCCGAAATCGGCTTCGAGCAGGCGGATGCGGGCAAAGAGCGCCACGACGTTCACACCGAAGACCGCGAAGAAGCCGAAGCGCCAGCCGAACTGGTAAAATTCCTCGGTCGAGAGGAAGCCGGTGAGCACGTAGTAGAGCGAAGCTGCGACAATAAAGCCCAGCGGTCCGCCCAGCTGGGGGATCATTGCATAAAAACCGTTCCGGTTTTTCGGTGCGGCATTTTGCAGCTGCAGCGTCAAACCGTCCCAGGCGCCGCCCAGTCCGATGCCCTGCAGAAAGCGCATCACGGCCAGCAGGACGGGCGCCAGCCAGCCCAGTTTCTCGTAGCCCGGAAGCAGCCCGATGATGACCGTCGAGGTGCCCAGGATCATCAGCGCGGCCACAACCTTCCAGCGACGCCCGATATGAACCTGAACACGCCGGCCGATCAGAAAGGCCAGGGGCCGGGCCACGAAAGCCAATGAAAACAAGAGGAACGACAAAAGCGTTCCTGTTACCGGATCAAAATTCGGAAAAAACACAACGGGAAATACGATGGCCGAAGCAATTGCATAGACGAAGAATCCGAAGAAATCGGTCACCCGGGCCATGATCACCGTGGTGATGATTTCGTCCAAAGTGACGTGCTCGGACGCCTGGTTTTCGATGAGTGTCACGGATGTCTCCACGTGTTCTGAACCTGTTTCGCAGTGAACCAGTCACTTGCCGCCTTATCAAATCACCTAGATTTGCTTCAAGAAGGCGTTGCGTCTTTCTGCGACTGCAAGATAAGCAGCGCCCGCCAGATGCATCGGCCTGCCAACCCCAGCGGCGCGCCATGAAGCCAGCCTTCGCGCATCCGGAAAAATCGAGACGGAGATAGTCCATGAGCATGCGGCGCTCGCGCTTCCTTCCGGCATCACTCGCCCTGATGTCAATTGCCCTGTTATCCGGTTGCGACCTGTTGATCCTTAATCCCTCCGGCGACGTGGCCGCCCAGCAAGGTGACCTGATCGTCTATTCCACGATCCTGATGCTGATCGTGATCCTGCCGGTCATGGCCCTGACGGTGTTCTTCGCCTGGAAGTACCGGTCGTCCAACAAGGACGCGACCTACGAGCCCGAATGGGACCATTCGATCAGCCTCGAAATCGTGGTCTGGTCGCTGCCACTGGCGATCATCATCTGCCTCGGCGGCCTGACCTGGGTGGCGACGCACCGGCTGAACCCCTACAACGACCTGCCGCGTATCTCGGCCGACATCCCGATCGACGAAAACGTCAAGCCGCTGGAAATCCAGGTGGTGGCGTTGGACTGGAAATGGCTGTTCATCTACCCCGAACAGGGGGTTGCCATGGTCAACCAGGTCGCGGCGATCACCAATCGGCCGGTCGAATTCAAGCTGACCTCGGCCACCGTGATGAACTCGTTCTACATCCCCGCCCTGGCCGGCCAGATCTATACCATGCCCGGCATGGAAACCGAGCTGAACGCCGTGATGAACGAAGACGGCAGCTATGAAGGCTTTGCGGCCAACTACTCGGGCCTGGGCTACAACTGGATGCGCTTCACCTTCGATTCGATGGACCAGGCCGGGTTCGACGAATGGGTCGAACAGGCCCGGGCCGATGGCGCCGTGCTGGACCGCCAGGCCTTTGTCGCGCTGGACCAGCCGACGATGAAACACCCGGTCACGCCCTATGGCGAGGTCGAGGACGGGCTGTGGAACCGCATCCTGAACCAGTGCACCGGCGATACCGACCTGTGCATGAACGACATGATGATGGTCGATGCGCTTGGCGGCGGCGGCCTGGAAGGCCTGTACAACCGCGAGCTCTATCGCGGCATCTGTTCGGCCGATGATCCGCGCGCGCTGATCGAGATCCTGCGCCCGCAGGACGCCCACCGCGAGGACGAGGTGCTGTCGGCCATCGACATGCTGCCGCCCCTCACCCCGCCCAGCACGCAATCGCAGACGACATCCCACACCGAGGGGAACTGAACACAATGGCAATCGACCCGACAAATGCCGTCACCGAAGTGAGCCCGATCTTCGGCAAGCTCACCTGGCATGCCATCCCGCTCTACGAACCGGTCATCCTCGTGGCCTTCATCGGCGTGGTCATCCTGAGCGCCGCGGTGCTCTACCTGCTGACCAAGTACAAGTGGTGGGGCTATCTCTGGAACGAATGGTTCACCTCGATCGACCACAAGAAGATCGGGATCATGTACATGATCCTGGGCTTCATCATGTTCGTCCGGGGCTTTTCCGACGCCCTGCTCATGCGGTCCCAGCAGGTGCTGGCCTCGATGGGCTACGAAGGTTACCTGACCCCGCACCATTACGACCAGATCTTCACCGCCCACGGCGTGATCATGATCTTCTTCGCGGCCATGCCCTTTGTGACCGGGTTCATGAACTACATCATGCCCCTGCAGATCGGCGCCCGTGACGTGGCCTTCCCGTTCCTCAACAACTTCAGCTTCTGGCTGACGGTGTCGGGCGCGGTGCTGATCATGATCTCGCTCTTCGTCGGTGAATTCTCGACCAACGGCTGGCTGGCTTACCCACCCTTGTCGGGGCTCGACTATTCGCCCTCGGTCGGCATGGATTACTATCTCTGGGCGCTCAACATCGCCGGGGTCGGTACAACCCTGTCGGGGATCAACCTGGTGGTCACCATCGTCAAGATGCGCGCCCCGGGCATGACCTACATGCGCATGCCGATCTTTTCCTGGACGACGCTGTGCACCAACATCCTGATCGTGGCCTCCTTCCCCGTGCTGGCCGCCACGCTCGCCCTGATCACGGCCGACCGCTACATCGGCACCCAGTTCTTCAACGCGGAACTGGGCGGCAACCCGATGATGTACGTCAACCTCATCTGGATCTGGGGCCACCCCGAGGTCTACATCCTGATCCTGCCGATCTTCGGCATCTTCTCCGAGGTCGTGTCGACCTATTCGGGCAAGCGGCTCTTCGGCTATACCTCGATGGTCTACGCCACCTGCGTGATCATGATCCTCAGCTACGTCGTCTGGCTGCACCACTTCTTCACCATGGGTGCCGGGGCCAGCGTGAACTCGTTCTTCGGGATCACCACGATGATCATCTCGATCCCGACGGGGGCCAAGCTGTTCAACTGGCTGTTCACCATGTACAAGGGCCGCATCCGGTTCGAACTGCCCATGATGTGGACCGTCGCCTTCATGCTGACCTTCACCATCGGGGGCATGACCGGCGTGCTGCTGGCCGTTCCGCCGGCCGATTACGTCCTGCACAACTCGCTGTTCCTCGTGGCCCACTTCCACAACGTGATCATCGGCGGCGTTGTCTTCGGCGTCTTTGCCGGGGTGACCCACTGGTTCCCCAAGGCCTTCGGCTTCAAGCTTGATCCCTTCTGGGGCAAGCTCAGCTTCTGGGGCTGGATCATCGGCTTCTACCTGGCCTTCATGCCGCTCTACCTGCTGGGCCTGATGGGCGTGACCCGCCGCCTCAGCCAGTTCGAAGACACGGTCTATGCCGTCTACTTCGTCGTCGCGGCGATCGGCGCGCTGTGCATCGCCGGGGGCATCGCGGCCTTCTTCATCCAGCTCTACGTGTCGATCCGCGACCGCGACAGCGACCGGCTGCGCGACGACACCGGCGATCCGTGGAACGGGCGCACGCTGGAATGGTCGACCTCGTCGCCGCCGCCCTACTACAACTTTGCCTTCACCCCCAAGGTCCACGAGATCGACGCCTATGCCCACATGAAACGGCTGGGCTACGAACGGCCGACCGACGGGTTCGTGCCGATCCACATGCCGCGCTACACCGCGTCGGGCATCGTGATCTCGGCCTTCCTGACGATCATGGGATTCGGCCTGATCTGGCACATCTGGTGGATGGCGGCCCTGGGCTTTGCCGCGGCCATCCTCTGGGGCATCGGCCACACGTTCAACTATGACCGCGACTATTACGTCCCCGCCGACGAAGTCCGCGAGATCGAAAGCGCCCGCGGCGCACGGATGGAGCCTGCCGAATGAGCACAGCAACGCCCGCACCGACCGAGATGCCGGAATTCTTCGTCAAGGAAGACCCGCACCATCACGGCGACGACCACGGTGAGGATCACCACCACGAGACCGGCACCATGCTGGGTTTCTGGGTCTACCTGATGAGCGACTGCCTGATCTTCGGCGTGCTCTTCGCGGTCTATGCCGTGGTCGGCCAGAACTATGCGGCGGGCCCTTCGCCCGCCGACCTGTTCGAGATCGACATGATCCTGGTGTCGACCTTCATGCTGCTGTTCTCGTCGATCACCTACGGCTTTGCCGTGATCAACATGCAGCAGCGCAACACGCCGATGTTCTACCTGTGGATGCTGGTCACCCTGGCCTTCGGCCTGGCCTTCCTGGTCCTCGAGATCAAGGAATTCGCCCATCTCATCCACCTCGGCGCCACGCCGTCGGCCTCGGCCTTCCTGTCGGCCTTCTTCACTCTGGTCGGCACCCACGGGCTGCACGTCACGGCCGGGGCGATCTGGCTGGTCGTGCTGCTGGTCCAGGTCGGCCTGCACGGGCTGACCCCCGAGAACCAGCGCCGCGTGATGTGCCTGAGCCTGTTCTGGCACTTCCTCGACCTGATCTGGATCGGCGTCTTTTCCTTCGTCTACCTGACCGGAGTGCTGCTATGAGCTCGTCTGCCCACGACGCGCACGGGACCCATGATGCCCGGGGCGCCTATATCAACTACCTGGTCGGCTTTGCCCTGTCGGTCTTCCTGACCCTGGTGCCCTTCGGCCTGGTCATGAGCGGGGTCGATATCGGCCTGGGCTGGGCGCTGGCGGTGATCTTCATCTTCGGCGCGGTGCAGATCATCGTGCATGTGCATTACTTCCTGCACGTGACCGGCAAGGCCGAGAACGGCTGGCAGGCCATGTCGCTGATCTTCACGGTGATCCTGCTGGTCATCGTGCTGACCGGCTCGATCTGGGTGATGTTCCACCTCGACGAGAACATGATGCCGGCCCACGAACAGATCGAACGGGTCCGCAACCTGCCATGACCCGCATGACCGGCGCCGAGGACCCCAGGGGCCCCCGGCGCCCACTCTGGCTGGACCTGACCATCCTGGCCCTGTCGGCCGTGATCTTCGTCACGCTGATCGGGCTGGGAAACTGGCAGGTCCGCCGCCTTCACTGGAAACGCGACCTGATCGAAGCCGTCGACACGCGGGCCTTTGCCGCCCCGGTCGCCGCCCCCGCCGATCCCGTCGCGGCCGACACCCACAGCTACCTGCGCGTCGAGACCCAGGGCGTCTACCGCCACGACCTGTCGCAACGGGTCAAGGCCGTGACCGACCTGGGCCCGGGCTATTGGGTGATGACACCGCTGATCGCCCAGGGCGATGGCGCGCCCCGGACCACCTGGATCAACCGGGGCTTCGTGCCCAACGGGCTGGACCCGGCCGAGTGGACCCGGCCCGACGGCCCGCAGCGCGTCGAAGGCCTGCTGCGCCTGACCGAGCCCGACGGCACGCTGATGGAACGCAATGACCCCGAGGCCGGGCGCTGGGTGTCGCGCGACGTGCTGGCCCTGTCACGCGAGGCCGGGCTGGGCGACACGGCGGGCTATTTCATCGATGCCGATCACCAGGGCGCTCCGGCCGACTGGCCGCGCGGCGGGCTGACGGTGATCCATTTCCGCAATTCCCACCTGTCTTATGCCCTGACCTGGTTTGCCATGGCCCTGCTGTTCCTCGGCGCCATGGTCTATGTCATCCGCGACCGCCTGAAGCGCCGCTGACCATCGCCCCGGCCCGGATCGGGCCGGGCGATTTATGCGGCCTGCGCTCCCGGCCATCGGGGCCGGGCGATCACCGCGCGGCGCACCATTGTACCGGATGTTCATGGCGATCGTCGCTCCGGGCCACAGGGCCCGCACGATCATCGCGGGCTTTGCCCCATGCCACCGAGGCCAGGGTGTACCCCCAGCCGGGCCATCAATCAGTGAGGAATATCCGAGGGCAAAGGCTTCAGCACCAGGTCCTCGTGCAGCGGCACCGATTGGCGTTCGATCAGCCGGTGCACCCGCGGCCGGCCCGGCCCGCGATGCAGGTCGAGCAGGGCCTGAAAGCCTTCCAGATCCGATTTCGTGCGCCGCGAATTGTGCCGCAGGTAATCGTTCCACGTCGCCACGTGGAATCGCTCCGTCCACAGGTCGGGGTTCTCCAGATCGCGCAGCAGCGACCAGTTGCGCGCCCCGTCGCGGATGCGCACCCGCCGGCGGCGGTGGATGGCGGCCAGGAAGGCATCGACATCGGCCTCGTCGATCACGTAGTCGATGATGATCACGATCGGCCCCGACCGGGCCTGCAGGTCCAGCCGCAGCTCGGGTTCCTTGAAGGTGTTGAGCGGATCAAGGTCCAGCTGGTCGAATTCGCCCAGCCCGATCCAGCGCCCCACCCCGGCCCCGATCAGCAGCACGGCGCTGGCGCAGAACAGGGCCAGCGTGACCGATTGCGCCTCGGCGACCAGGCCCCAGTTCCACGCGCCGATGGCCATGCCCCCGAAGGTCGCCATCTGGTAGAACGACAGCGCCCGGCCGACGACCCAGCGCGGGGTCGACAGCTGGACCGTGACGTTGAACAGCGACAGGGCCATGACCCAGCAGGCCCCCGCAATCATCAGCCCCACGGCGCTGATGGCAATGTGGCGGCCCAGGCCGAGGATGACCATGCCCAGGGCAAAGCCCAGGAAGGCGGCCGAGACGATCTGTTCGTTGCGATAGCGCGAGCGCACGTGGCTGTTGATCATGACCCCGCCGATGGCTCCAAGGCCGAAGAAGCCCAGCAGCAGGCCATAGGTCAGGGCGGTGCCGTTCAGCATGTCGCGGGCGACCAGCGGCAGCAGGGCCATGGCCGACGAGGCGGCAAAGCCGAACAGGCCCGACCGGGCCATGACCCGCAGCAGGTGCGGCGACATCGAGACATAGCGCAGCCCGGCCCCCAGGGCCTGGGCCAGCGGCTCCCGCGGGAGGCGGTCGGCCTTGTAATCGGGCCGCCAGAACAGCAGGGCCAGGACGTTGGGAATATAGCTGACGGCGTTGAAGGCAAAGGCCGCCGCGGACCCGGCCAGGGCAACCAGCGCGCCGCCCAGGGCGGGCCCGACCGAGCGCATCAGGTTGAAGCCCATCGAGTTCAGGCTGACCGCGGCCGACAGGTTGTCGCGGCGCACGATGTCACCCATGCTGGCCTGCCAGGACGGGTTGAACATGGCCATGCCGCAGCCGATCGAAAAGGTGAAGCCCAACAGCCCCCATGGCCCGAGCATGTCGAGCGACGAACAGATGGCCAGGCCGATCGACACGGCCAGCATGAAGACCTGGGCGCCCAGCAGGATGCGCCGGCGGTCGAAACTGTCGGCCAGGGCGCCGGCGATCAGCGAAAAGACCATGATCGGCAGGGTGTTCGAGGCCTGGACCAGGGCAACCATGTCGCTGCTGCCGGACAGCGAGGTCATCAGCCAGCCGGCGCCGACCATCTGCACCAGGCTGCCGAGGTTGGAGAATTGCGAGGCCAGCCAGAGGTTGCGGAAGGTCGGGTTCCGGAACGGCGCAAAGGTATTGGTCTTCTTTTCGATCTGGCTGCTCCGGCTTGACGGGCCCCGGGCCGCGCGGATCGATGCGGCCCCGGGCGGCGCGCCGCGTGGCGCGTCCTTGCCGTCATAACGCACGGAACCCCTTTCGGGTTCAAGAGGCCGCGGCCGAACCGGCCGTTCGAAACCACGGGTCCCCGGCCATGGCGGGACGGCTGTCCGCCCGGACAATCCCCCCGCTTCGCCGCGCGTCCCGCCCGGGGGACGGCGTAGAGGCTGCTCGATGGCACGGCGCAGTCGGTAGTTCGGTCGTCGGCAGGTTGCGAAGGGGCTTCGTACTGACACGGCCCGGCCGATGAAAGGCGCACGGCCCGTCCAATGCTGCAGCCTGGCCGGCTGAAACCGAACACACCGCCCGCCGGGGGGATGGCGCATGGTCCGTTGGTGTCCCGGGCCGGCCTTTGCCGGCCGGCCCGGGCACGGGATCAGGCGGTCAGCAGATCCTCGATGCGGATCGGGAAGCGGCGGATGCGCTTGCCCGTGGCATGCCGGATGGCATTGCCGATGGCTCCCACCGTGCCGACGATGCCGATCTCGCCCACGCCCTTGACGCCCAGCACGTTCACATGGGGGTCGTCCTCGTGCACGGTGATGACCTGCAGCCCGGAGACATCGGCATTGACCGGCACGTGGTAGCCCGCGAAATCGGCATTCACGATGCGCCCGCTCACCGGGTCATGCTTGGCCTCTTCGTGCAGGGCAAAGGAAATGCCCCAGATCATGCCGCCCATCAGCTGGCTTTCGGCCAGCTTGGGGTTGATGATCCGCCCGGCGGCAAAGGCGCCGACCAGCCGGGTGACCCGGACCTGGGCCAGGTCGGGATCGACCTTGACCTCGGCAAAGACCGCCCCGTGCGAGTTCATGGCAAATTGCTCGCCGACCTCGGGCGCCCGGGTGCCCCGGCCATTGCCCGAGATCTCGGCCCCGCCGGCCCGGGCGATGATCTCGGCGAAGGGCTCGCTGCGGCTGTCGTCGCCGTTGACGTAAAGCCGGCCGTCACGGGCGTGGAACCCGGCATTGCCGCCGCCATGCAGCGGCGACTCCGGGTCGGCCGCCGCGATCTCGCCCAGCTGGCGGATCACGTCACCCCCGGCTTCGTGCAGGGCGGTGCCGGCCGTGGCCGTATGGCCCGACCCGCCGGCCACCCCGCCGTCTGGCAACGAGGAATGGCCGGCCCGGAACTCGACCTTGTCGAGCGGCAGGCCCAGGCTGTCGGCGGCGATCTGCGCCAGCGAGGTCCAGGCCCCCTGGCCCATGTCGGCGGCCGAGGTCTCGACCAGGGCGGTGCCGTCGGGGCGCAGGGTGGCCCGCGCCTCGGCGGCAAACATCGGGCAGGGGAACAGCGCCGTGCCCATGCCCCAGCCGGTCAGCAGACCGTCGGCGTCGCGCATCAGCCCCGGCTGCAACGGCCGCTCGGCCCAGCCAAAGGCCTCGGCGCCCCGCAGGTAGCAATCGCGCAGGCCCTTCGACGAATAGGGCTTGCCCGTGCCCGGCTCGATCTCGGCGTAATTGGCCAGGCGGAAGGCCAGAGGGTCCATCCCCGCGGCCTCGGCCATCTCGTCCATCGCACATTCCAGCGCGGCCGAGCCCGAGGCCTCGCCGGGCGCGCGCATCGGCCCCGGCGTGCCGATGTCCAGCCGCACGCCCCGGTGCACCGACCGCAGCGCGCCGGCAGCATAGAGGCCCTGCGACGCATTGGCCGCCGGTTCGTGGAAATCGTCGAAGCTGGACGTGGCCGACAGGCTGTCGTGGTCGAGGACCGTCAGCCCGCCGGCATCGTCGATGCCCAGCCGCAGGCGCTGGCGGGTGGTCGGGCGGTGGCCCGTCGGGCCGAACATCTGCTGGCGGCTGAGCACCAGCTTGACCGGCCGGCCGGTCATCCGCGCGCCCAGGATGGCCAGGATATGCGGGCCGATGGGAATGGCCTTGGACCCAAAGCCACCGCCCAGGTAGGGGCTGCGCAGGGTGACGTTCTCGGCCGGGATGCCGAAGAAATACGCATAGGCCGCGCAGGACATGTTGAGCGCCTGGCTGGGCACGTCCAGGGTCAGCCGGTCGCCGTCCCACTGGGCGACCATGGCATGGGTTTCCATGGCGTTGTGGTACTGGGCCGCGGTTTCATAGGTCACGTCGATGGCCCGGCTGGCCGCGGCATGGCCGGCCGCGACATCGCCATGGGTCACCCCGGCGGGCCGGCCGAACCCGCCCGGCTCGATATCAAAGCTGGGCGCGGCGTCGATCGACACCCGGGCCGGCTCGACCTCGTATTGGGGCGCCAGCAGGCGGGCGCCTTCGGTCGCCGCTTCCAGGGTTTCCCCCAGCACCAGGGCGATGGGCTGGCCGGCATACCGCACGCTGTCGTCCTGCAGGACCTCGATGCGGAACGAGAACATCGTCGGCTTGTCATCGGGATCGCCCTGCAGCGGCGGGCGGTTGGCCGGCGTGATCACGTGGACCACCCCGGGATGGGCAGCGGCCGCGGCGGTGTCCAGCCGGGTCACCCGCCCGCGGGCGATGGTGGCCGACAGGTAGACCGCGTGCAGCAGGCCTTCGGGCGCGTTGTCAGCGGCGAAGGTCGCCGCGCCCGTGACCTTGGCGATGCCATCGCGGCGGCTGACGGGTTGTCCGGAATTCGATCCGAAACGGACGTGCTGAACGGTATCAGGCATGGGCAATGTCTCCGGCTTGGGGAGCGAAGGGGGAGGCCGGCAGCGCGGGCATCTGCGCCGGTGTGCCGGCGGCGGCCATGGCCAGGGCCAGGGCCCGGGCGGTCGTGCGCCGGGCCAGGTCGATGCGCCAGGCCGCGCCATCGGGGGCCTGGGCCCCGGCCAGGGCGGCCTCGGCGGCGCGGCGGAACAGGTCCGGGTGGGGGGCCTGGCCGGCCAGGATGACCTCGGCCTCGGCCACGCGCCAGGGTTTCGGAGCCACCGCGCCCAGGGCCAGTCGGGCCTGGGCGATGCGCCCGCCCTCGATGCGCAGGCAGGCCGCGGCCGAGGATTGGGCAAAGGCGAACGAGGTCCGGTCCCGCACCTTGAGGTACCGCGAATGCCCGGCAAAGGCCTCGGTTCCCGCCGGCAGGCGCAGGGCCAGGATCAGCTCGCCGGGGCGCAGCGCCGTGCGCGCGCCGTCCCCCTCGCCGGGCAGCAGCAGCAGGTCGGCCAGGGCCATTTCGCGCGGGCCGGACGGGCCTTGCAGCTCGACCACGGCATCCAGCGCCACCAGCGGCACGCAGAAATCCGACGGGTGCACGGCGGCATGGGTTCCACCCGTACCCAGAATCGCGGGCAGGCCGCCGGGGGCCTCGTTCTGCTGCCAGGCCAGGTCGCGGAAGAAGGCATCGCGCGGATATTGCATGATGTTCCCCGCCACGGTCGCCGCGTTGCGCAGCTGGCCCGACGCCCCCGACAGCAGCGCCTCGGCCACCATCGGGTAGCGCCCGGCAAAACCTGTGTCACGGGCCAGGTCGGCATTGCTGACCAGCGCGCCGATCCGCATCGCGCCATCGGCCAGCGTGTCGATCCCGCGCAGCCCGGGCAGGCGCGACAGGTCGATTACCCGGTCGGGCTGCACGGCCCCGGTCTTCATCAGGTCGACCAGGTTGGTGCCCCCGCCCAGCCAGGCCGCGCCCGGGGTCCAGGCCGCAAAGGCCGCGTCCAGCGTGCGGGGCTGGATGAAATGAAAGCTCTTCATGCCGCGTCCCCTTCCCGGTCGTCGGCCTCGGCCTCGGCCATCCGCCGGCTGGCCTGCTGCACGGCCAGGGTGATGCCGTGATAAGCCGCGCAGCGGCAGATGTTGCCGCTCATCCCCTCGCGGATGCGCTCGGGATCGTCCCCGGCCAGCCCCTCGGAAATCAGGCCGACGGCGCTCATGATCTGGCCCGGCGTGCAAAAGCCGCACTGGAAACCGTCGGTGTCGATAAAGGCCGCCTGCACCGGGTGCAGGTCGTCGCCCCGGGCCAGGCCCTCGATCGTCGTGACCTGCGCGCCGTCCAGCGTCGCGGCCAGTGTCAGGCAGGAATTCACCCGCTTGCCGTCCAGCAGGACCGTGCAGGCCCCGCATTGTCCCCGGTCGCATCCCTTCTTGGTGCCGGGCATGTCCAGACGGTCCCTGAGCAGGTCAAGAAGCGTCACACGGGGGTCGTCCAGCGCGATGTCGCGCGTCGACCCGTTGATGGTCAGGCTAATGGAGAGTGACATGTGTCCTCCCTTCGTGGCGATGTCGTGGAGTTCGGGCACTCGCGCCCGATCGTGAAAATCCGTAAGCTGGCGGAAGGGTCGCCCGTCGGCGGGCCCTGTCCATAGTTATACGGAGGCTGCCTCCGTTTTTCAAGGGAAGGTCGGAAATCGTTGGAGGTCCGCAAGCGAAAACCGCGTGCAGATGCGCTGAGAAACCGTGAATTGCTGATCGAAGCGGCCAAGGACGTGCTGGGCCAGGGCGGGCCGGATGCCAGCCTTGAAGCCGTGGCGCGCAAGGCCGGGGTGGGCATCGGAACGCTCTATCGCAACTTTCCCGACCGCGAATCGCTGTTCCACGCGGTGTTCAGCCGCGAACTGGAACTGCTGGCCGAACAGGCCGAGCGGATCCAGTCGACCAATGACCCCGTCGGCGCGCTGCGCGGCTGGCTGCATGACAACGTGGCCATCGTCGAGACCAAGCGCGGCATGCTGGGCGCGCTGTCGGTCGTGCTGAGCGAAGAGACCAAGAAGAGTTTCGCCGAGAAATCGGGGCGCATCTCGACGGCGCTGAACGTGCTGCTGACCCGCGCGGCCGAGGCCGGCCAGATGCGCGAAGGCGTCACGGCCGATGACGTGCTGCAGACGATGTACGCCCTGTGCTACGCCCGCGAACCGGGGCCGGACTGGCGGCCCCAGGTGCTCAAGCTTCTCGACATATTCATCGACGGCCTGGCCCGCTGACCGGCCCGGCCATGGCCGGGCCCGGCGTCCCGCCCGATCGGCAGCGATCGGGCGGGGGCTGATCAAGATATTGATCGGAAAAAGAAAAAGGCGGCATCCGGGAGGAGGGCGCCGCCTTTGAGATGGACCGGTTCAGGGAGGAGGAGGAGAACCGATCACTGTGTTAATAATTAGTTGACCCGCCCGATCTTCTCAACCACCCAGCCATGCTATCTCTGCAATGCGGCGTTGCGCCCGGGGGCGGGGCCGGCGGGTGGTTGCTGCCTGCGAAGGCAGCAGATCTGCATTCGCCCAAGTTGACGTGGCGTTGGCCTTGCCCCTGACCGGGGAATTTCCGGCAGGAAGCTGCTGAAATCGGCCTTCCCCCCCTTTTCTGCATGGCATCAAGACGGCAGAAGGCGCGCAATAGAACGAAGACCGGCCCGAAACGAATCGCGGCCGGCGAGTGAGACAGAGCAGGAGCACAGGTCACGTGCCAGAAGCAGACAGCAGGGGCCGGCGCGGCGCAGCGCCGGTGAAGGTCCGGCCGTTCCAGATTCGCGGCAGGTTCCTGACCGCCGTCGCCCTTCGGATGGACAGCTATCCGGTCGACGACGCCTTTTACCAGGCGCTGGACGAACAGCTGGACAAGACCCCGCAGCTCTTGGCCGAAGCGCCCATGGTGCTGGATTTCGAAACCGCCGACCAGCTGGTCAAGATCGACGAGATCCGCGAGGTCGTCCAGCACCTGCGCAAGCGCAAGCTGCTGGTCTTCGGCGTGCAGAACACCACGCCCGAGCAGGCCGAGGCCGCCGACACGCTGGGCCTGATCCCGGTGCGCGGCGGGCGCGACGCGCCGATGCCCGACACCCGGTCGTCGCGCAAGTCGCGGGCCGACCGGCTGCTGCCGCCCGACAACAAGGTGCTGACCAGCCCGGTGCGCTCGGGCCAGATCGTCGTCGCCGAACGGGGCGACCTGACGGTCATCGGATCGGTCTCGTCGGGGGCCGAACTGGCCGCGGCGGGCAGCATCCACATCTACGGCGCGATGCGCGGCCGGGCGATGGCCGGGGTGCATGGCGACGAAACCGCGCGGATCTTCTGCCAGAGCCTGCATGCCGAGCTTCTCGCCATTGCCGGGCTCTACCGCACCAGCGAAAGCATCGGTGACGAATTCAGGAACCGCAGCGTCCAGGTCTTTCTGGACAAGGAAAAACTACGCATGGAGGCGCTCGGATGACGACGCAAATCAAGGAGGAGCCGCCGCTCGGCAAGATCATCGTGATCACTTCGGGCAAGGGCGGCGTGGGCAAGACCACTTCGGCAGCGGCCATTTCGGCCGGGCTGGCCAAGCTGGGCCACAAGACCGTGGTCATCGATTTCGACGTGGGCCTGCGCAACCTCGACATGATCATGGGCTGCGAACGCCGTGTGGTCTTTGACTTCATCAACGTGATCCAGGGCGATGCCCGGCTGAAACAGGCGCTGATCAAGGACAAGCGCCTGGACACGCTGTTCATCCTGCCGACGTCGCAGACCCGCGACAAGGACGCGCTGACCCAGGACGGTGTCGAGGCCGTGCTGAACGAGCTGAAGGAAGAATTCGACTACATCATCTGCGACAGCCCCGCCGGCATCGAGCGTGGCGCGCAGCTGGCGATGTATTTCGCCGACGAGGCCGTGGTCGTGACCAACCCCGAGGTGTCCTCGGTGCGCGACAGCGACCGGGTGCTGGGCCTGCTCAACAGCAAGACCAAGCGGGCCGAAAGCGGCGAGGGCGAGCCGGTCAAGGCCCGCGTGCTGCTGACCCGCCACGACCAGGGGCGCATCGACAAGGGCGAGATGATGACCGTCGAGGACGTGCTGGAAATCCTGGCCGTGCCGCTTCTGGGCATCGTGCCGGAAAGCCAGGCCGTGCTGCGCGCGTCCAATGTCGGCACGCCGGTCACCCTGTCCGATCCCTGCGCGGCGGCCCAGGCCTATGAGGACGCGGTCGAGCGGATCACCGGCAAGGATGTCGAAATGCGCGTGGCCACCGACAAGGCGCCCGGTCTCTTCGGCAAGCTGTTCGGGCGCACGGCATGAGCCTTTTCGGTTTTTCCCTCAAGCCCCGCCGCCCGAAATCGGCCCAGGTCGCAAAGGACCGGCTGCAGATCCTGCTGGCCCATGAACGTGGCAGGGGCGGTGCCGATACCGCCGATTTCCTGCCGCAGCTTCAGAACGATGTCATCGCGGTGATCCGCAAGTACGTCCAGATCGACGACAAGGATGTCGACATCCGCATGGAGCGCGGCAAGGAGATTTCCAGCCTGGAGATCAACATAGAGATCCCGGAAACCTCGCCCAAGCCCCGCAGCGCGCGGGGCTAGGGCCCGGCCGCCCATCCGGTCACGCGCGCCCGTTCCGCGGGCGCGCGCGTGAAGGCAAAGGCCCCATCTGCCGGACGGTCAGCCGATCAGCCGACCAGGTAGATATCCATCCGCAGGAACCCGGCATCTCGCAACGGGATCAGCGCCTGGTAGGACGGCTGGGCGAAAAAGGCCCGCGCCGCGCCGACATCGGGGAAGTCGAGCATCATCGCCGTGGCTGGCGGTTCGGCCCCGGCATCTGTCCCGGCCCCGGTCTGGGCCAGCGCCTCGGCCACCGGGCCGCGCAGGGTTGGCGCGATCCCGGCCGCGGCCAGCAGCGGCTGTACTCCTTCGGCATAACGTTTTGCAATGTCGGCATTTTCCGGGTCGGGCCGGGCCAGGACAAGAACATGTGCGGTCATCTGGTTTCTCCGTTCCAGGCTCAACGATAGGCCGCGGGCAGCGGAATGCGCAGCACGCGATAGGGATCGGCCGGGCCGGCCTCGGGATCGAACAGGTGATCCAGCTGGCCTTCGACGACAAAGGCCGTGCCACCGACGACATGCGCCGTTGTCGGCACGTTCAGGTCGGCGGCCAGGACATCGACCTGCGCCGGGCCGTCGGGTCGCAGGGTCACGCCCAGCAGGTTGCCCCGCGCACCGGCGCTCAGCCCGCCGCCTTCGACCACGAGGAACCGGCCATGGCCCAGGGCGTTCAGCCCGTCGGCCCCGTGGATCGGCCGGGCCAGGGGCTGGACCTCGGCCGCGCCGGCGGCCATGTCGGGGCCCAGCGGGATGCGCAGCAATTCCCCGGCGCCATAGCGCAGCACCCAGACCGCGTCGTCGTCGACGGCAATGCCGTTCAGGTTGAAACCCTCGACCTGCAGGGCATCGTCCTCGAACCAGGTCTCCAGCGCCCTGGCCCCCGGGCGCAGGGCATAGATCCGGGGCACGAAACTGTCGGTCGCCAGCAGGGTGCCGTCGGGCAGCTCGGCAATGTCGTTGCAGAACACCCCGCCTTCGGGCAGCTCGTAGCGGCCCGCCGGCGCGCCGGTCGCCCGGTCGAACAGCACCAGCGCCGGGGCGGCCTGGCCGGTCAGCGCGCCGGCTCCGGGATCCGACGAACAGGCCGCCACGCGGGCCCCGTCGGTGGTGACATGCACGCCGATGACCGACACCATGCCGTTCGACCCGGCCGGGGCAAATTCGCTCACCCGGCCGTGGGCGGCCGAGATCGCCACGATCCGGCCCTGGGTGATGCTGCCGGCATAAAGCGTGCCGTCGGCGCTGGCCGAGATGCCCTCGGGGGCGAAGCCCGGATCGGGCAGGTCGATGGCCCCGCCGCCACCAAGGGCGAGTGTGGGGACCAGGGCCGCCAGGGTGAACCCGGCGGCGGTCAGGATGGGGGATCTGTGCATCTGTGGCGCTCCTTCGGCCTTGTGGCTGTCCTGCCCCGGATCTAGCCACGCGGTCCCCCGATCCGCGCGCCGCCAACGGTCGGGCTTGCGCCCGGTCCGGCCGTTCAGCCCCTGCGGCGGTCCATCGCCACGACCTGTCCGCCCTGCTGGCGCTGGGTCGCGCGCAATTCGGTCGGGCTGAGCGAGAAGCGCAGGCGGAACCGTTCGGCGAACCGCGATTGGGACAGGTAACCGCAATCGAAGGCAACCTGGCTGATCGGCATGTCGGTGAACATCACCAGCTCCATCCCCCGATCCAGCCGCACGGTTTCCAGCAGGTCGCGGAACGGTGTGCCTTCGGCCCGCAGCTGGCGGCGCAGGGTGCTGTCGCTCATGCCAAGCCGGTCGGTCAGGTCGGACAGCCGCCATTGCCGGGCCAGGTCGAGCGCCAGCAGGTGGCGCACCCGTTCGCCCAGCCGGTCCTGGCTCTGGAACAACAGGTTCCCGGCCACGCCCTGGCGGGCCAGCAGCAGCAAGAGCTCGGCCATGCGGTGGCGCGTCTGCATGGCATCGGCGGCAAAGCTGCGGCTGTGGGCCAGCCATCCGGCCACGGCCGAGAACAGCTCTTCGGTGCCCGGGGCCTGCCAGCGCGGGGGCATGGCCCAATCCCCCATTTGGGCGCCGTAGAGCTTGCCGAAGGCGGTGAGCGTGGCCGCGTCAAAGACCAGCACGGCGCAGGCAAACCGGCCCTGGCGCGCGTCGGGCAGGTTGTCGACATCGATCTCGATGCCCGGGGGCAGGACCAGCATTTCGCCGGGCCGCGCGGCATAGGCCTGGCCGGCGGTGCGGATGCGCTTGGTTCCGGCCACGGGGATCATCAGGGTCGGCTGGCGCACGGGCATGCGGGTCAGGCATTGCGCCCGGTGGCAGCGGTTGACCCCGACGTTGCGCGCCCCGGGGTCGCCCGGGTCGAGCGCATCCAGCCCGTCTGCCAGGCGGGCCAGTTGCGGGCTGTGCCCCGGGTCGGGCGCGGATGATGTCATTGCATGGTCTCCTGCGGTTTCGGGGCCGGGCGCAGGTTAGGCGCCATCCGAGCCATCGCACAGCGGCCCGCCGCGATCCGGCCGGTTGCGGCGCGGATCTGACCGTTTGCGGGCCGGCGGGCCCGTCGCTTCACCCCCCTGCGCCCGGTCGGGTCACCCCACCCGGGGCGGGTGTTGCCTTTGCGTCGCCTCCGGCCGTTTCGCCTTCAGCCGCCGCCCCTGTGTCGCCCCCAGCCTTGCGCGCCCGGTAGGCCGCGGCCTTGGCCCGGTTGCCGCAGACCGACATCGTGCACCAGCGCCGGCGGTGATTGCGCGTGGTGTCCAGGAACCACAGGGTGCAGCCCGGACCCTGGCATTGGCGCACCAGCGCGACGTCACCATGGCAGAGCAGGTCGGCCATGGCCTCGGCCACAGGCAACAGCAGGTCCTGCGGATCGGTCCAGTCGCGCGTGACCGCCAGGCGCAGACCCGCCCCGTCGGCCAGGATGCGCCGCTGTCCGCGATCACCGGCCAACACCTTGTTGAGCGGATCCAGCGCCCCTTCAGCCACCGGCCCGTCTGCCAAGCCGGCCACGATCCCCCGGAACCATTCGCGCAGCTCCCGCAGGCGGGCGGCCAGCCCGTCGAGCCGGTCCGGCGCGCCGTCGCACAGCCGGGCTGCCGCCGTGTCGGGCGCAAGGCCCGCGGCGACCAGCCAGGCAACCATGTCCGGCCCCGATCCCAGCCATTCGATCTCGTCTCCCCAGGGCGCGCAGCGGCTGTTGAGCAGGTCCAACGCCCGGTGATCGGCCACCAGGAACGGCTCGGGCAGGGTTGGGTCGGGCGTGGCGGTCATGTCGGCTCCGAAAGGCTGGCCCGCTCGCGGGCTTGTGACGCGTAACCAGTGATAATCGATTTGACCGGTTACGCCAAGAGCGGTTAGCCAAGCTTCGTAACCTTCAAATGTGCATAACGACGGTTACACAGCTCATCGCCCCCTCGGGGCCACGCCCAGACCCTTGCTTCCGAAAGGAGACCCAATGACCCGCCTGCTCTACATCAAGTCCTCCCCCCGCGGGGCCGCCTCGCGCTCGACCGCCCTGGCCGATGCCTACCTCACCGCCCTGCAGGGCCGGATCGACGACCTGGCCGTCGACACGCTGGATCTGTCGGCCACAAGGCTGCCCGATTACGATGGCGACAAGGTTGCGGCCAAGATGACGGTCATCACCGGCCAGGCCCATGATGCGGCACAGAAAACAGCCTGGGACGAGATCACCGAGATGGCCGGGCGCTTCATTGCCGCTGATATCTACCTGATCGCCACGCCCATGTGGAACGGCTCGATCCCCTATCGGCTGAAGCAATACATCGACCTGATTCACCAGCCCGGCCTGCTCTGGACGCTGGATCCGGCCAGCGGGTATGCCGGGTTGCTGACCGGCAAGCGGGCGGTCCTGGCCCTGACCGCCGGGGCCTTTGGCCCGGACATGCCCAGCCCGGCCTTTGGTGTCGATCACCAGTCGAGCTATCTGCGGTTCTGGTTGAACCAGGCCGGGGTGACGGATATCGACATCCTGCGTTTCCAGCCTTCGCTGCTGACTGCCGACCCCGAGGCGGCCTTTCAGCAGGCCGTGCAGACGGCCGTTCAGGCCGCCGGCCAGGTGCCCCATACCCCGGCCGGCCAGCCTGCGGCGAGGACGGCCTGACCCACCCGGGGTGGCGGGTAGCATGGCAAAAATGCCGCAGTGCAGAGAAAGGCCGCCGATCCGCCGCCCCACCCATTGTGCAGGCGCAGCAACGTACCTACATTCACAAACAGAGAGCGGTTCTCCTCCTCCTCCCTGAACCGTTCCCGATTAAAAGGCGGCATCCTCCTCCTCCCGGGTGCCGCCTATTTCTTTTCCGGAAACAACACCTTGTGTCGCGACCGTGCGGGCGCCCTTCAGAACCGCGTGGCCCAACGGGGGTGCAGGTCGTCGACGATCAGCGCATGGCTGTGGCGCCGGTGGCCCTGCAGGTGGGGATGGTCGGGCGGCAGGTTGTCATGGGTGTGCTCGACCTCGTCCGGCGTATCGGCCGGCCACAGCCACAGCGCCGCGCCAATACCCAGGCCCGCCGGCACGGCCAGCCCGATCAGGGCGGGCACCGCGCCGAACCGGGTCATCAGCCAGCCGGCCAGCGGATAGGCCAGCAGCCAGCAGGCATGCGACAGGGCGAACTGGGCGGCAAAGACGGCCGGGCGGTCTTCGGGCTGGGCCGAGCGGCGCAGCAACCGGCCCGAAGGTGTCATCACCGTCGCATAGCCCAGCCCCATCACCAGCCAGGCCCCCATCAGCAGGGTCAGCGACAGGCCCGCCATGGCCATGGCCGTGGCCAACCCCAGCAGCACCGCCACCATCAGCCCGGCCCCGGTCAGCATGACCGGCCGGTCGGGCAGGCGGTCAAGCAGGCGGGGCAGCGCCAGCGCAGCGATCATCGACCCGGCGCCAAAGGCGAACATGACCCAGGCCAGCGCGCTGTCACTCAGGCCCAGGCGCCCGCGCACCAGAACCACCGAATTGACCAGCACCATGGCCCCGGCCGCCGCCACCGTCAGGCTGAGCGCCAGCAGCCCGCGCAGGCGGGGCGTGGCCAGGTAAATGCGGATGCCCCGTGTCGTGCGGTCATAGATCCCCCGCCGGACGCTGCTGGGCTTCGGCCCGGGCAGGACCACCGACAGGACCAGCAGGGCCGATGCGGCAAAGCCCGCCGCCGTGCCCAGGAACAGCCCGTCATGGCTGAGCACCATCAACAGCAGGGCGGCCAGTGTCGGGCTGGCAATGTTTTCAATGTCATAGGCCAGGCGCGAGAGCGACAGCGCCCGGGTATAGCGCTCTTCCTCGGGCAGCACATCGGGGATCGTCGCCTGGAAGGTCGGGGTAAAGGCCGCCGAGGCCGATTGCAGCAGGAAGATCAGCACGTAGACCTGCCAGGTCTCGGTCACGAAGGGCAGCGCCAGGGCGCATCCGGCGCGGACCAGGTCGAGCGTGACCAGAAAGGCCCGCCGGTTGATCCGGTCGGCAAAGGCTCCGGCCACCGGGGCGATGCCCACATAGGCCACCATCTTGATGGTAAACACCGTGCCCAGCACCATCGCCGCGCCCTCGCCGGCCAGGTCAAAGGCCAGCAGGCCAAGCGCCACTGTGGCCAGCCCGGTGCCCAGCAGGGCCACGACCTGGGCCAGGAACAGGTGGCGATAGGTCCGGTCGGCAAGGATGCTCAGCATGGGGGCCTCACGGCGGGCGAACGGCAGCGGCGCGGCCCGCAGGCGCCCAAGTCCCGGCGGACGACGGGCGGGTCGTCCGGGCAGGATGGCCCGGGCAGGCCCCTTTCAGTCCGGAGCGGATCAGTCGCGGCCCCGGTCGCGACACGGGCCGCGCGAATGTCGCGCGGCCCGTCCGGTCTCAGAAATCCAGGTTCTCGACGCTCAGCGCATTGGCCTGGATGAATTCGCGCCGGGGTTCGACGACATCCCCCATCAGCTTGGTGAACAGGTCGTCGGCCTCGGCCATGTCGTCGATCTTGACCTGCAGCAGCGTCCGGGCATCCGGGTCCAGCGTGGTTTCCCACAGCTGGTCGGGGTTCATTTCGCCCAGACCCTTGTAGCGCTGCAGCGCCAAGCCCTTTTCGCCCTCTTCCAGGATCGCCTGCAACAGGTCGAGCGGGCCGTTGATCACCTGATGGCGTTCCTTGCGGTGCAGCGCGGCGGGCGTGCCATAGATATCCTGCAGCGACTTGGTAAAGCTGCCCGTCCGCCGGGCTTCGCCCGAGCGCAGCATCGGGCCGTCCAGCGTGCGCACCTCTTCGACCCCGCGCAGGATGCGCGCCAGCCGGATGCCCTTGTCCTGGGTGATGCGCCCGCGCCAGCCGCGTTCGTATTCCAGCGCGATCATGTCCAGCCGCGCGGCCACGCGGTCGGCCACGCCCTGCAGGTCGGCATCCACCGCGCCGGGCACGAAGCCCCCCGCGATGGCCGCCTGTTCCAGGATGTGGCGCGGGTAATGCGTCGGGAAGGCATCCAGCACGCGTTTCAGCTGCCGGGCCTCGTCGACCACGCGCACCAGGTCCTGGCCGACGATATCCTCGCCCGATCCCAGCCGCAGCACGGCCCCGTCGACACCCTGGTCGACCAGGTAATCATCCAGCGCGCCCTGGTCCTTGAGATAGACCTCGGACTTGCCCCGGCTCACCTTGTAGAGCGGCGGCTGGGCAATGTAGAGATAGCCGCCTTCGATCAGCTCGGGCATCTGGCGGTAGAAGAACGTCAGCAGCAGGGTGCGGATATGCGCGCCGTCGACATCGGCGTCGGTCATGATGACGATCTTGTGGTAGCGCAGCTTGTCGATGTTGAACTCGTCGCGCCCGATGCCCGTACCCAGGGCCATCACCAGGTTGCCGATCTCCTGGCTGGACAACATCCGGTCGAACCGCGCCCGTTCCACGTTCAGGATCTTGCCGCGCAGAGGCAGGATGGCCTGGGTTCGCCGGTCGCGCCCGGTCTGGGCGCTGCCCCCGGCGCTGTCACCCTCGACGATGAAGACTTCGGTCTTGGCCGGATCCTTTTCGGAACAATCCTTGAGCTTGCCCGCCAGGAAGTTGACATCCATCGCCGACTTTCGCCGGGTCAGCTCGCGCGCCTTGCGGGCGGCCTCGCGGGCCAGCGCGGCCTCGACGATCTTGCCGACGATCTGCTTGGCCGGGCCGGGGTTTTCCTCGAACCATTCGGCCAGCTTCTCGTTGACCAGCCCCTCGACCGCCGGGCGTACCTCGGACGACACCAGCTTGTCCTTGGTCTGGCTCGAGAACTTGGGATCGGGCACCTTGACCGACAGCACGCAGGTCAGCCCCTCGCGGGCGTCGTCGCCCGAGAAATTGACCTTTTCGCGCTTGGCGATGCCCGTGTCGGTCGCATAGCGCGTCAGCGTCCGGGTCAGCGCGCCGCGGAAGCCGGCCATGTGGGTGCCGCCGTCGCGCTGGGGGATGTTGTTGGTGAAGGGCAGCACCGTTTCGTGGTAGCTGTCGTTCCACCACATCGCCACCTCGATGCCGATGCCGTCGCGCTCGCCCTCGATGAAGATCGGGCTTTCCATGATCGGGCTTTTCGACCGGTCGAGATAGCGCACGAATTCACGCACCCCGCCGTCGTAATGCAGCTCGGTGATCATCGGTTCGGCCGGGCGTTCGTCGCGCAGCACGATACGCACGCCGGAATTCAGGAAGGCCAGCTCGCGCAGGCGCTTTTCCAGCGTGTGGAAATCGTAGTTGATGTTGGAAAACGTGTCGGTCGAGGCCAGGAAGCGCACTTCGGTGCCCGTGGCATCGCCGGCATCGCCGACCACTTCCAGGTGCTTGACCGTGTCGCCCCGTTCGAACCGGGCCACGTGTTCCTTGCCGTCGCGCCAGATCCGCAGCTCCAGCCAGTCGGACAGGGCATTCACCACCGACACGCCGACGCCGTGCAGACCGCCCGACACCTTGTAGGAATTCTGGTCGAACTTCCCGCCGGCATGCAGCTGGGTCATGATGACCTCGGCCGCCGAGACGCCTTCTTCCTCGTGGATTCCGACGGGAATACCCCGGCCGTTATCCTTGACGGAAACCGAGTTGTCGCCGTGCAGCGTGACGGTCACGGCATCGGCATGACCGGCCAGCGCCTCGTCGATCCCGTTGTCCACGACCTCGTAGACCATGTGGTGCAACCCCGACCCGTCGTCGGTGTCGCCGATATACATGCCGGGCCGCTTGCGCACGGCTTCCAAGCCCTTGAGAACCTTGATCGAATCCGCGCCGTATTCTTCAGGGGCCTGATTGTCCTGGGACATGAAGAATTCCCTTCATTATTTTGTCACGAACCTACGAAATCCGGGGGGGAATGTCACGCCTTTGCCCCGTATTTTGTGGTTTTCGACGGGGGGTTACCGCTCAGTTCTCCGGGCGGTCGGCCGGCCCCGTGCCGGGCGGCGAATCGGGGTCCTCCGCCGGGCCTGTCCAACCGGCCACCAGCGCCTCGGCAAGGGCGGCCTGGCGGGGCGACAGCAGGTCCTGCGCGGTGTTGGTCAGGACGCCGTTCAGCAGGTCGAGTTCCATCTGGTCGACGATCCGGCCGCGCCGGACAACCGCCCGCACGATGGCCACCGGGTCGCCCATGTCGTCGACATAGCTGCGCCCGGTCCGCTCGGCATAAAAGGCATACCACAGGGCCGCGTCGCCGGCATGATGGCGATCGGCGAGCATGCCGCCAGGGAAATCGGCCAGCGCCTGTTGCAGCCCGGCCAGGACCTCGCTGGGTCGCGCGCCGCCGTCCAGGGCCCGGGCGGTAAAGGTCGCATGGTCCGGCACGGTGTCGCGCAGGGCGGCGGCCAGCTCGGGCTCGCCATGTTCCATCTGGAAGGCCATGGCCAGGTCAAAGACCTGGCCCAACCGCTCGATCTCGGCCAGCAATTCGGCCCGGGTACGTCTTGCCATGGGTCCGACAATAGCCCCCCGGCCCCGGGCCGCAAGCCGGTCAGCGCCCCGCCGGGCGGCGCCCATGGGCCTGGCCCTGTGCACGGGGCGCGCCGGCCTGCCCTTGCCTGCGCCGCGCAAACCGGCAGGCCGCCAGCCCCGACCCTGCCCGCCGACCTGCCGACCCCGCCATGGCTTGCCCTGCCCGCATCGGATGGCCCACAACCTCCGCAGACGTCACCCGAGCCGAGAGACCAGATGACCATCAAAGACACCCGCCCCTGGCTGCCGGCCATTGCCGCCGAGCGCATCGACGCCATCACCGCATCCCTGGCCGGCGCCTCTTCCGCCCGGTTGGCCGACCGGATCGAGACCCTCGCCGCCGACAACCGACGCATCCACGAGCGCGACTGTTTCAACCTCAACCCGGCGGCCAACGTGATGAATCCCCGGGCCGAGGCCCTGCTGGCCTCCGGACTGGGCTCGCGGCCCTCGCTGGGATACCCGGGCGAGAAATACGAGACCGGCCTCGAAGCCATCGAGGAAATCGAGGTCATCGCCGCCGACCTGGCCTGCGAGATCTTCCACGCCCGCCATGCCGAGATCCGCGTCGGCTCGGGCGCGCTGGCCAATCTGTATGCCTTCATGGCCACCTGCCGGCCGGGTGATGCCATCATCGCTCCGCCGGCCTCGATCGGCGGCCATGTCACCCATCACGCCCCGGGCTGCGCCGGGCTTTACGGCCTGACCATCCACGAGGCCCCGGTCGATGCCGATGGCTACACGATGGATCTCGACGGGCTGCGCCAGCTGGCCCGCCGGGTGCGGCCCCGGCTGATCACCGCCGGCCAGAGCCTCAACCTCTTTCCCCATCCCGTGGCCGAGATCCGCGCCATTGCCGACGAGGTCGGCGCCATGGTGCTGTTCGACGCCGCCCACCAATGCGGCATGATCGCCGGCGGGCTGTTCGACGATCCGCTGGCCCAGGGTGCCCACCTTGTGACCATGAGCACCTACAAGAGCCTCGGAGGGCCGGCCGGCGGGCTGATCGTGACCAATGACGATGCCCTGGCTCAGCGGCTGGATGCCATCGCCTTCCCCGGGCTGACCGCCAATTTCGATGCGGCCAAGTCGGCGGCCCTGGCCATGTCGCTGCTCGACTGGCGCGATTGCGGCCCGGCCTATGCCACGGCCATGGTCGACACCGCCCGGGCCCTGGCCCGTGCGCTGGCCGCCGCCGGCCTGCCGGTCTTTGCCATCGAGCGCGGGGCCACGGCCTCGCACCAATTCGCCCTCGAAGCCGGCCCGCTGGGCGGTGGCCAGGCCGCCTCGCGCCGCCTGCGCGAGGCCGGGTTCCTGGCCTGCGGTATCGGCCTGCCCATCGACCCGGTCGAAGGCGACCTGAACGGGCTGCGGCTGGGCACGCCGGAAATCGTGCGCTGGGGCATGGGCGTGGGCGACATGGACCGGCTGGCCGGCCTGCTGGCCCGGGCGCTGGCCTCGAACGACCCGGCCGCCCTGGCCCCCGAGGTCGCCGCCTGGCGCCAGCAGTTCGACCAGGTGCATTTCATCCGCGCCTGAGGCGCGGGCGGGTCAGCCCGGATCGTCCAGCAGGGCGGTAAGGGCCGTGACCGTCCGCCAGTTGCGGGCGGTCAGGCTGCGCCCGGTCGTCCGTTCCATCGCCGCGGCCAGTTTCGACCGGCCGATGCCCCGGGGCGCGCGCAGCCAGATCACCCCGGGCGTGGCGGCCAGCTCTTCGTCCGGTGCGGCCAGCGCCTGCAACGGCGCCAGGTCGGGCAGTGACAGGTCGTCTCCGAACCACAGGTGCAAGGCCGCCGGATCGCCCGGCAGGGGCCGGTCGGCCAGCCGCCGGCGCCAATCCTCGGCGCCAATGGCCAGGACGGCAGGGCGAAAGCCGAATTCCGCCTCGATCCGGCCGGCCAGCGCGACGGGATCGATGGGCCGATCGACCACCAGGTTGCCGCTCTGGATCCAGCTGCGCGCCCGGCCCGCGCCGATGCCTTGGGCCAGCTCGCGCAGCGCCGCCATCGGCAGCTTGCCATGCCCGCCGACATTGACGCCCCGCAACAGCAGGACCTGGCCGCTCATGCCAGCCGGCCGTCCGCGTCCAGCGCCCAGAACGGGTTGTGCGCATATTCCCAGACATGGCCTTCGGGGTCGGCCCAGGTGCCGGAATAGCCGCCCCAGAACATCTCTTCGGGCCGTTTGCACGGGGTGCCCCCGGCGGCAATGGCCCGGTCGAAGGCCGCATCGACGGCCGCCCGGTCGGCAAAGTTCTGGGCCAGGGTCATCGCCCCGGTGCCCAGTTCTGCCATCGGCTTCCCGAGATCCCTGGCCAGCGAGGCCTTGTCGTAGATGCCGAACTTGGCCCTGCCCATGTCGAAGAAACAGACCCCCTCGGGCGCCTCTTCCGGCTCCCAGCCCAGGGCACAATAGAACGCCGTCAGCGCCTCGACATCCTCGGCCGCCAGCGTGACCAGCGTGATCCGGTTGACCTTCATCCCAACTCCCTTTCCGCCACCGCACTTTCGCCCGCCGCCTCCGACACGTCGAAGGCCCGGGCCCTGTCGCCCAGTTCGGCGAACAGCTCGGCCCCGGTCCCGGTCATCCAGGCCTGGGCCCCCAGCGCGCAGATCTCGTCATAGAGCGCCGCCCGCCGGTGCATGTCCAGATGGGCCGAGACCTCGTCGAGAAGCAAGAGCGGAGGCGCCCCGATGCGATCGGCCAGCGCCCTGGCATTGGCCAGGATCAGCGAGACCAGCAGCGCCTTCTGCTCGCCGGTGGAACACTCGCGCGCATCCACGCCCTTGGCCGCATAGGTGCCCTGCAGGTCGGTGCGGTGCGGCCCGACCAGCGCCCGCCCGGCGGCCATGTCGCGCGACCGGCTGCGGGCCAGGGCCTCGCGCAGGGCGTCCTCGCCCTCGGGCATCTCGCCCTCGCTCTGGACAAGCTGCAACCGGGCGACCGGAAAGGCCGTTTCGGCGCGCTCCTGCGCGGCCTGGACCAGGTCCAGCGCCTGTTGCCGCCCGGCATGGATGCGGTGCCCGGCCTCGGCCATCTGCGCTTCGAGCGCGGCAAACCAGGCCGGATCGCGGATCTCGTCGCGGATCAGTCGGTTGCGGTCGCGCATGGCCTTGTCATAGGCCAGCGCGGCATCGGCGTGACCGGGATCAAAGCTCAGCACCATGCGGTCGAGGAAACGCCGCCGCCCGTCGGCCGCCTCGATCCACAGCCGGTCCATCGCCGGGACCAGCCACAGCACCCGGGCGATGCGCCCCAGCGCCGTCTGGCTGGCCGTCTTGCCGTCGATCCGCACCTGGCGGGCCTGGCCGCCTTCGGACCAGGTCTCGATCTCGTGGCCCTGGCCCAGCGACACCAGCCCGCCCCGGATCTTCCAGCCCAGGGCCTCGGGCCGGCGGGTCATCTCCTCGGCGCTGGCCCGGCGCAGACCCCGGCCGGGCGACAACAGAGACACCGCCTCGATGATGTTGGTCTTGCCCGCGCCGTTGTTGCCGAACAGCACGACGGGCCGCCGGTCGAGCGGCAGGCGCACCCGCTTGTGCGAGCGAAAGTGCGACAGGGTCAGTTCGGTGAGATGAAGCGCCATGACACGCGGCCTAGCGCGAAGCCCGCGGCCATGCCAGAGGCACCGCCAAGCCGGCCATCGGCGCATCGCCCGGCCACCGGGCCCCGTTTTCCGTATCGGAAAACGCGCCCGGCCCGGACTGTTGTGCCCGGATCACGGCGCGGAGCCTGGGGGCCGGCCTTGCCACGGGCGCCCGGGACCGGATCCGGGTCAGACCCGCATCGGCATGACGACATAGACCGCGCTGGGGTCGTTGCCCTCGCGCATCAGGGTCGGGTCACCCGAGGAATTGAACATGAACACGGCATTCTCGCGATCGACCTGGCTGGCGATCTCCAGCAGGTACTTGGCGTTGAACCCGATCTCCAGCCGTTCGTCGGCATAGGCCACGGCCAGCTCTTCCTCGGCCGCCCCGCTGTCGGGCGCATTGACCGACAGGGTCAGCCGGTCTTCGTCCAGCTGCAGCTTGACGGCCCGCGACCGTTCCGAGCTGACCGTCGCAACCCGGTCGACGGCCTTGGCGAATTCGGCCGCATCCACTTCCAGCCGGCGGGTGTTGCCCTGCGGGATGACCCGCGAGTAATCCGGGAAGGTCCCGTCGATCACCTTGGACGTCAGCGTGATCGCCGGCGTGGCAAAGCGCACCTTGGTTTCCGACACCGACACCGCGATCTCGGCCTCGTCATCGTCCAGCAGCTTGCGCAGCTCGCCCACGGTCTTGCGCGGCACGATCACCCCGGGCATCTCGCCGGCCCCGTCGGGCAGGTCGGAATCGATCCGCGCCAGCCGGTGGCCATCGGTCGCCACGCAACGCAGCACCTTGCCATCCTCGCCATCGGCCACGTGCATGTAGACCCCGTTGAGGTAATAGCGCGTCTCTTCCGTCGAAATCGCGAATTTCGACTTGTCGAACAGCCGCCGCAGCAACGGCGCGGGGGCCGCGAAATTCGAGGCATATTCCGACGAGGCCATGACCGGGAAATCCTCGCGCGGCAGGGTCGCCAGCGAAAAGGTCGTCCGCCCGGTCTCGACCGTCAGCCGCCCCGAAGCCGGATCGGCCAGCACGGTCACCAGCGCCCCGTCGGGCAGCTTGCGCACGATCTCGTGCAGGGTTGTCGCCGCCACCGTCGTCGCGCCCGCCCGTTCCACCACGGCCGGTGCCCGGTCGACCACCTCGATGTCCAGGTCGGTCGCCCGGAAGGTCACGCTGTCACCCTCGGCCTCGATCAGCACGTTGGCCAGGATCGGGATGGTGTTGCGCCGCTCGACAACCGACTGGGCCTGGGCCACGGCCTTGAGAAGCGCGCTGCGTTCGATGCTGATCTTCATGTCCCATCCCTTCACTCAGCCGGGAGGGGAAGGTTACCCGTTCTCCCCTGCGGCACAAGGTTTTTCAGAGGTTTTCCGCTGTTCCGGATCGGCGGTCAAGAGGGCCCCGGGGGCCGATTCGAGGTTTGACCGCAGGTGTGTGATATGGGCCGGGCTTTGCCGCCCTGCTGCTTCTTTCTCTTCCAAAATATCCAAACCCGACCGCGCCACGGGCGAAACGGTCGGGTTGGGTCCTGTCCGGCAAAGAGGCCGCCCGCGCCACCACCGTGGCAGGGGCGCTGGCCCGGGTCTCAGGCTTCGAGCGCGCGGCGCAGCATCTCGACATCCTCGGCGATCTGGCCGTCGGTCAGCTTCAGCTCTTCGATGCGCTTGACCCCGTGCATGACCGTCGTGTGATCCCGACCGCCAAAGCGCCGGCCGATCTCGGGCAGCGACCGCGAGGTCAGCTGCTTGCACAGGTACATGGCCACCTGCCGCGGCCGGGCAAAGCTGCGCACCCGCTTCGGCCCGACGATGTCGGAAATGCGGATGTTGTAGTAATCTGACACCTTGCGCTGGATCTCCTCGATGGTGATCTTGCGCTCCGACGCGCGCAGCACGTCGGCCAGGCAATCCTGGGTCAGGTCCATGTCGATCTCGCGGCCGACCAGCGAGGCAAAGGCGAACAACCGGGTCAGCGCGCCTTCCAGCACCCGCACGTTGGTCGAGATCCGGTGCGCCAGAAATTCCAGCACGCCGGGCGCGATCTGCAGATCGGGATAGGTGTTGCGATAGGCCTGCACCTTGGTCTGCAGGATGCCCAGCCGCAATTCGTAATCGGTCGGGTGCAGGTCCACGACCAGGCCGCATTGCAGGCGCGACTTCAGCCGCTCCTCCAGGTCCTTGATCTCGCCCGGCGCCTGGTCGGCCGAAATGATGATCTGCTTGTTCTGGTCCACCAGGGCGTTGAACGTGTGGAAGAATTCTTCCTGCGTCGAATCCTTGCCGGCGATGAACTGCACGTCATCGACCATCAGCACGTCGACCGACCGGAAGAGATGCTTGAAATCCATCATCCGCCGTTCGCGCAGCGCCTGCACGAAACGGTACATGAACTGCTCGGCCGAGAGGTACAGCACGTTCAGCTCGGGGTGCTTGGCCTGCAGCTCCCATGCGATGGCATGCATCAGGTGGGTCTTGCCCAGCCCCACGCCGCCATAGAGGACAAGCGGGTTCAGCGTGACCATGCCGCCCTCGGCCACCCGGCGGGCCGCTGCATGGGCCAGCTCGTTGGGCTTGCCGACGACAAAGCTGTCAAAGGTGAAACGGGCGTCCAGCGGGGCGGCCTGCAGCTCTTCGAGCGCGTCGAAGCGGGATTGTGCTGCGGGGCGGTCGCCCTCGGTGCGGGACGTGGCAGGGGGGGTGATCTCGTCGGGCTGGCGGACCGGGGCCTCGGCCGCGCCGCGCTCGGCACGGGCCGCGGGACGGCTGGTCATGTTGGCCACTTCGAAGGTCACGCGCTGAACGCGCTCGCCGGCATTGTTCAGCTCATAGAGAATCAGGTCGCCGAAGTTGCGCAGGACGTAATTTCCGGTGAACGTCGTGGGCACGTTGAATACGGCCACACCATCGCTCAGCTTGGAGAATTCGAGGGGCTCGATCCAGTTCTTGTAATTGTTGTGCCCGATCGTCCTGAGCAGATTCTCACGAAGTTGTCCCCACTTCTCTTGTGTCATTCGGCGCCTCTAACATCCCGATATAATTGGCCTTTTCGGCCCTTAGCTATCCTTGACCGGCTAGGCCGGCTGGATTCACGACGCAAGACGCCTCACCGCTTCCCTGCCAGAAAGCGCTGGACATCCCTTTCGGGGCTATAGAAACAGCAGCTAGGCGGACGCCAAAGTTCCGGTCACGGGACCAGGACTGACGCCTGCCGAGGCTCACACTTATAAAATGACAGGGCCATTGGCGCGCAGAGCAGCCTGCGCGTCGTCTCCAGCACATCGATCTGATGACACGTCCGGTTTTACCGTCCGCACACCGTCCTGACACTCGCAGCGAATAAGGTCCGTACTGTCCCTGACCTACCCGTTGCGACCTGTCCCCCCAGGCGAGTGAATCGCTGCATCATAGGTAGCAACTCGGCACGAGCGGCGGCAACGACTCTCTTGTCTTGACTCTGGTCTGGGGCGCAAAGAATCTCGGATCCGTTGCAGGTGTGACAAAAAAAATCAGCGCGCCGCAGGATGCAACGCGCTGAAATATATTAAAAATATGAAAGTGCCCGCGAATGCGGCTCAGGCCATTGCCTTCACGCGCGACGACAGGCGGGACATTTTCCGGGAGGCGGTGTTCTTGTGGAACACGCCTTTGGTCACACCGCGCATCAGCTCGGGCTGAGCGGCCTTCAGAGCGGTCGCGGCGGCGCCCTTGTCACCCGATGCGATGGCCTCTTCGACCTTGCGCAGATAGGTGCGGATACGCGACCGGCGCGCCTTGTTGACGGCGAAGCGCTTTTCGTTCTGACGGGCGCGTTTCTTGGACTGGGGCGAGTTGGCCATGCTGTCTTCCTTTTCGAATTCTGTTCGGTCTTGCGTCTGCAAAGCACGCCACGGACCGGACGACTCTCCCTTGACGGGAAATCCGGAAGATCAAGCCAAAGCGGGCCGCACGCGCATGTATGGCGACGCTCTATAAAGAAGGAGCCGGCACTTGGAAAGGGGATTCGTGGCGATGAACGGCGCGCCGCCCCGTCCGGGGCCCGCGCCGTTGCGTCAGACCGGGATCACTTGTCGCGGAACTGGGGTTCGCGCTTTTCCAGGAAGGCAGCCATGCCTTCCTTCTGGTCCTCGGTGGCAAACATCGAATGAAAGACCCGGCGTTCGAACAGCAGCCCTTCGGACAGGGTGGTTTCATAGGACCGGTTGACCGATTCCTTGATCGACAGCGTGGCGATCTGGGGCTTCTCGGCGATCTTCTGGGCCGCGCTCATGGTCTCTTCCATGAGTTTCTTGGCCGGCACGACGCGGCTGACCAGCCCGGCGCGCTCGGCTTCCTCGGCGGTCATGAACCGGCCCGTCAGGTTCATGTCCATCGACTTGGACTTGCCCACGAACCGGGTCAGCCGCTGGGTGCCGCCCAGGCCGGCCATGACGCCCAGGTTGATCTCGGGCTGGCCGAACTTGGCGGTTTCGGCGGCAATGATGAAATCGCAGGCCATCGCCAGTTCGCAGCCGCCGCCCAGGGCATAGCCCGAGACCGCCGCGATGACCGGCTTGCGAATCCGCGCCAGCCGCTCGGCCGCATCACCGAAGAGATTGGCCGAGGCCACCTCGACATAGCTCAGTTCCGACATCTCCTTGATGTCGGCGCCCGCGGCAAAGGCCTTTTCCGATCCCGTGATGATGCTCACCCGGACCTTCTCGTTCGCATCGCCCTCTTCCAGAGCGGTGCAGACCTCGTCCAGGACGCTCTGGTTCAGCGCGTTCAGCGCATCCGGGCGATTGAGCTTGATGGTGCATACGTGGTCATCGATATCGACGATGATCGTTTCAAAAGCCATGGGTTCGCTTTCGCTGTTCCGTTCAGATCCGAAGCCTTACCACCTGACGGCCACGGTTCAAGCTATCTTTGGCAAGCCGGACAATAGAACGAAGAACGCCCCGATTGCACGATCCGGCGGATCTCTCCGTCGCATCCTTCGCGCCGGCAGGGCTGCCCCTCGCGGCCGTAGACATCGAAGGAATGCTGGAAATATCCAAGCTCTCCATCGGCTTGGCGGAAATCGCGCAGGCTGGACCCGCCGGCGGCTATGGCCTCGGTCAACACGTCGCGGATCAGTGGCACCATGGCCGCCACCCGCTCGGCCGAGATGCGCCCGGCCTTGCGACGTGGCGACACCCCCGCCCGGAAAAGCGCCTCGCAGACATAGATATTGCCCAGTCCGGCCACGATGCCCTGGTCCAGCAGCGCCGCCTTGACCGGCGTGTTGCGCCCCCGGAAGGCCGCGACCAGGTGTGGCCCGTCGAATCCGTTGCCCAGCGGTTCAGGCCCCAGAACCGACAGCAGCCGGTGATGCTCGGCCCCGGCGGTGTCCAACAGGTCCATCGCCCCGAAGCGGCGCGGGTCGTTGAAGGTGATCCGCGCGCCGTCTTCCATGGTGAACACAACGTGGTCGTGTTTTTCCGGCGCCGGGTGGTCATGGACGAACCGGCCCAGCCGATCGCCCGACACCACCATCCGCCCCGACATGCCCAGGTGGATCAGCAATGTCTCGCCGCTGTCGAGATCGGCCAGGATGTATTTCGACCGCCGGCGCAGCTGCAGCACCCGCCGGCCGGTCAGGCGTTCGGCCATGCGCTCGGGGAACGGCCAGCGCAGGTCGGGCCGGTTGACCTCGGCCCGTTCGATCCTGGCGCCTTCCATCACCGGGGCCAGCCCCCGGCGCACGGTCTCCACTTCCGGCAATTCCGGCATGCCCGGTCCTTTCGCCTCACCCGCTCGGGGCCATCATCGGCCCGTCGCTCATTGTACCTGTGCCCACGCAGTCTATAACGTGCCCGAACGGCCTATATCGGGCCGGCAGACCGCAAACGGCAAGAGCGCATGACCCAGAGCGACGACAAGACCACGCATTTCGGCTTCGACTCCATCCCCGAATCGGAAAAGGCCGGCCGGGTCCGCGGGGTCTTCAACTCCGTGGCCTCGCGCTACGACGTGATGAACGACCTCATGAGCGCCGGCATCCACCGGATCTGGAAGGATGCCATGATGGACTGGCTGGCCCCGCGCCCCGGGCAAAAGCTGCTCGACGTGGCCGGCGGGACCGGCGACATCTCGTTCCGCTTCCTCAAGCGGGCCGGATCGGGCCATGCCACCGTTCTGGACCTGACCGAACCGATGCTGATCGAAGGCCAGAAACGCGCCGAGGCCGAGGACATGGCGGCCAGCCTCGACTGGGTTGTCGGCGATGCCATGGCCCTGCCCTTTGCCGACAACACCTTTGACGTCTACACGATCTCCTTCGGCATCCGGAACGTGACCCGCCCGCAGGAAGCCCTGAACGAGGCCTTCCGCGTGCTGCGCCCCGGCGGCCGGTTGATGGTGCTGGAATTCAGCCAGATTCCCAACGACATGCTGCAGAAGGTCTATGATCTCTATTCCTTCAACATCATTCCCGAACTGGGCCGCATCGTCGCCGATGACCGCGACAGCTATCAGTACCTCGTCGAATCGATCCGCCGGTTCCCCGACCAGGACACCTTCCTGTCGATGATCCGCGAGGCCGGGTTCGGCCAGGCGAAATACCGCAACCTGTCCATGGGCATCGCCGCCCTGCACTCCGGCTGGAAGATCTGATCCCTTGCGCGGTCCGCACAACATCTGGCGGCTGATCCGCACCGGCGCCACGCTGGAACGCACCGGGGCGATGAATGTCGTCCTGGATGCCTTCGAAGCGCCCAAGGCCCTGCGCATCGTCGCCCGCGTCCTGGCCCGGCCGTTCATGTGGCTGGGCTATCCCGGTGATCCGTCCATGCCCCCGGCCACCCGGGCGCTGACCGCCCTGGGCCCGGCCTACATCAAGTTCGGCCAGATCCTGTCGACCCGGCCCGACGTGGTCGGCGACGAGCTGGCGAAACAGCTGCGCGTCCTGCAGGACCAGCTGCCGCCCTTCCCCGCGGCCCAGGCCCGGGCCGAGATCGCCCGCGAGCTGGGCGTCGATCCCGACGAGGTCTTCCTGGAATTCTCCGAGCCGATCGCCGCGGCCTCGATCGCCCAGGTCCACAAGGCCCGGCTGGCCGGCACCGGCGAGGCCGTGGCCGTCAAGGTGCTGCGCCCGGGCATCGAACGGGCCTTTCGCAAGGATGTCGACGCCTTCTACCTGGCCGCGCGCATTGCCGACCTTTTCGCCCCGGGCGCCCGGCGGCTGCGGCCGATGGATGTGATCGAGCATTTCGACGGCGTGGTGCGCGGCGAGCTCGACCTGCGGCTCGAATCCGCCGCGGCCTCGGAATTCGCGGCCAACACCAAGGGTGACGAGGGCTTCAAGGTGCCGTCGATCATCTGGCACCTGTCGGGCCGCCGGGTGATGACGCTGGGCTGGGCCGATGGCGTGGCCCTGGGCGACAACGATGCCATCGATGCCGCCGGCCACGACCGGGTGCGCCTGTCGCACAACGTGCTGACATTGTTCCTGCAACACGCCCTGCGCGACGGTTATTTCCATGCCGACATGCACCAGGGCAACCTCAAGGTCGCGCCCAACGGGGACATCATTGCCTATGATTTCGGGATCATGGGCCATATCGACGAATACACCCGCCGGGTCTATGCCGAGATCCTCTTCGGCTTCATCCGCAAGGATTACCGGCGCGTGGCCGAGGTGCATTTCGAAGCGGGCTACGTGCCTGCCAACCAGGATGTCGATGAATTCGCCCGCGCCCTGCGCGCGGTGGGCGAGCCGATCTTCGGCATGGATGCCACGCGGATTTCGATGGCGCGGGTGCTGGCCTATCTCTTCGAGGTGACGGAACGCTTCGGCATGGAAACCCGGACCGAGCTGATCCTGTTGCAACGCACGATGGTGGTGGTCGAAGGCGTGTCGCGGTCGCTGAACCCGCATGTGAACATCTGGGACGTGACCGAACCCCTGCTGACGGATTACATTCGCACCCATATCGGGCCTCGGGCGCTGCTCAACGACCTGACCCAGACCGCCCGCGTGCTGACCCGCTTCGGCCCGCGCCTGCCCCGGCTGGTCGAAGCCGCCCTGATCGCCCAGGCCAACCCCGCGCCCCCACCGCCCCGCCAACGGCGCTGGATCGCCCTGGCCGGCGGACTTGGCGTGGCCCTGGGCGCACTTCTGGTGCTGGCGCTCGAAGGGCTGTTCTGAGCGCGCGCCCTTTTCTTGATCGGATCGCCCGTGAGGCGGTTCTGTAGGGATACTTGAGAAGAGAAAGAAGCAGCAGGTCGGTCAGCTCGCCCGGGCGGCGCGGCGGCGTCAACGTTGGCAGGCGCACCCTGTCACACCGGGCGCGATGGCCGGGCCGGCGCGGTTTCCTGCTTCTTTCTCTTTCCAAGTATTCCCCGCCGGAGGCAAGGCCGGTCCCCGACCGGCCTTTCTCCAACACCGGCCAGGCGCGCTGACGCCGGGTTGGCCGAGACGGCCCTTGCACTCGTCTGACACCACTGGGTGGCGATGGCTGTCCCACGGGTGGAACAGCCCGATGTGTCAGAGCCGCTCGATCGCCAGCGCGATGCCCTGGCCGCCGCCGATGCACATGGTGACCAGCGCCCGCTTGCCGCCGATCCGCTCCAACTCGTAGAGCGCCTTGACCGTGATGATCGCGCCCGTCGCACCCACGGGATGGCCCAGGGCAATGGCCCCGCCGTTGGGATTCACCCGGGCCACGTCCAGCCCCAGTTCGCGGTTCACCGCGATGGCCTGTGACGCAAAGGCCTCGTTCGATTCGATCACGTCGAAATCCGCGGCCGTCAGGCCGGTCTTGTCCATCAGGTTGCGCACCGCCGGGATCGGCCCGATGCCCATGACCTCGGGCCGCACGCCGGCATGGGCATAGCCCAGCACCCGGGCCCTGGGCTTCAGCCCGGCTTTCTCGGCCGCTTCGGCCCGGGCAAAGACCAGCGCCGCCGCGCCGTCGTTGATGCCCGAGGCATTGCCCGCCGTCACCGAGCCGTCCTTCTTGAAGACCGGCCGCAGCCCGGCGAGCTTCTCAAGGCTCGTCTGCTTGGGATGTTCGTCGACCAGGAAATCCACCTCGTCGCGTTTCACCCGCACCTTGACCGGCGTGATCTGGCTGTCGAACCGGCCCTCGGCAATTGCCGCCGCCGCCCGCTCCTGCGAGGTCATGGCAAAGGCGTCCTGGTCCTCGCGGGTGATCTGGTGCTCGGTCGCCACGTTCTCGGCCGTCACCCCCATGTGGCCCGTGCCGAAGGGGCAGTTCAGCGCGCCCAGCATCATGTCGAGCGACTTGACGTCGCCCATCTTGGCCCCCCAGCGGGCCTGGGTCATGATGTATGGACTGCGCGACATGGCCTCGGCCCCGCCGGCCAGGGCGAAATCGGCATCGCCCAGCATCAGCGATTGCACCGCCGACACGATGGCCTGCGCGCCCGAGCCACACAGCCGGTTGACGTTCATCGCCGGGGTGCCTTCGGGAATGCCGGCCTGCATCGCCGCCACGCGCGACAGGTACATGTCGCGGGGCTCGGTGTTGATCACATGGCCAAAGACCACGTGGCCCACCTGGCCGCCCTCGACGCCAGACCGTTCCAGCGCGGCTTCGGCGGCCACCGTGGCCAGGTCGATCGGCGCGGTCGAGGCCAGCGCCCCGCCAAAGGTTCCGATGGCCGTGCGGGCCCCGTCGAGCAAAACGATATCGGTCATGGCTACTCCCTTACCCAATCCATGTCGGTTGGGCCGGAGTATGGCCCGCGGGGCGGGCGCCGTCACCTACTGCGCGGCGTCACGTCCCGTCACGGGCACCAGCGGCACGCGGGTGCCATTGTCCAGCAGCCAGCAATCGGCCCCTTCGAACACCGCCGCCCAGAGCCGCCGGCCATAGCCCGCCCCGCCGTCCAGGTCGACGCGGTTGCCGAAATGCTCGGGATGGTCCAGCGCCGTGTGGCCATGGACCACCAGCCAGGGAAAAGGATCGGCATGGTCGAGGAACCCCGCCCGGATCCAGATCAGGTCGTCTTCGTCCTGGTCGGCCAGATCCACCCCCGGGCGCAACCCGGCATGGACAAACAGCTTGCCGTCCAGTTCCAGAGTCAGCGGCCGGCTTTCGAGAAAGGCCAGGTGGTCTTCGGGCACGGCGGCCCGGGCGGCGGCCAGGATGGCGGCCTTGTCGCCATCATCCGAGGCCGCGACCCCGTAGGACCCCAGCGTCTCCACGCCCCCAAGGGCCGGATGCAGCCAGCCCTTGCCCGACAGGATCTGGGCGTCATGTTCGTTGCCGTCCCGGACAAAGCGGCAGAACATGCGGTCATGGTTGCCGCGCAGCACGTGCCAGGGCCGCCCTTCGGCCACGCCCGCGCGCAGGCGTTCGACAACGCCCCGGCTGTCGGGGCCGCGGTCGACGAAATCACCCATGAAGACAATCTCGGCCTCTGGCCCGCCGTCGGCGTCGATCCGGGCCAGCACGTCTTCGAGCCAGTCCAGGTGTCCGTGGATGTCTCCAACGGCGTAGAGCGTGCGGGTCATGAAGGCCTCTCCGTCTGTCACGGGCCGCGATGGATGGCCCTTGACGTCGGGATAGCGGTTTCGGGCCGTGGCGTCGAGCGCGGGGGCCCGGCCGCATCCCGGCTATGCGGTCTGCGGCAGGCGGGGCGCCCCGGAACGGTCCCGGGGCGCCGCCAAAGTCATCAGGCCACGTCGAAGGCCAGCGGGCGGACCTGGTTGAACAGGCCGGTGTCCGACAGTTTCTGCAGCACCGGGGCCGGCACTTCGTTGTCGACATAGAGCAGGGCGATGGCCTGCCCGCCGGCGCCGGCACGGCCCAGGGTAAAGTTGGCGATGTTCACGCCGTTGCTGCCCAAGGTCTGGCCCAGGGTGCCGATGATGCCCGGCACGTCGTCGTTCGTCGTGTAGAGCATGTGGGCGCCGATCTCGGCGTCGATGTTGATGCCCTTGATCTGGATGAACCGCGGCTTGCCGTCGCTGAACACCGTGCCCGCGATCGACCGTTCCCGCTTTTCGGTCACGACGGTGACCTTCACATAGCCCTCGAAGGCGCCCGACTGGTCCTGGCTGGTCGTCGAGATCTGGACGCCGCGTTCCTTGGCGATGACCGGGGCCGAGACCATGTTCACGTCCGGGTTGACGGCTTTCATGATGCCGGCCACGGCGGCGCAGTTCAGCGCCTCGAGGTTCATTTCCGACACCGAGCCGTCATAGAGGATGTTGATGGCCTTGATCGGCTCGTCGGTCATCTGGCCGATGAAGGCGCCCAGGTGGCCGGCCAGCTTGACCCAGGGGCCCATGACCTTGGCTTCCTCGGCGGTGACCGACGGCATGTTCAGCGCGTTTTCCACGGCGCCGGTCAGCAGGTAGTTGGACATCTGCTCGGCGACCTGCAGGGCAACGTTTTCCTGTGCCTCGGTCGTGGCCGCGCCCAGGTGCGGGGTGCAGACGACGTTGGGCAGGCCGAACAGCGGGTTTTCCTTGGCCGGCTCTTCCGAGAACACGTCAAAGGCCGCGCCGGCAACATGGCCGGATTGGATCAGCTCGGCCAGGGCCGCTTCGTCGACCAGGCCGCCACGGGCACAGTTGATGATCCGCACGCCCTTCTTGGTCTTGGCCAGGTTCTCGCGGCCCAGGACATTGCGGGTCTGATCGGTCAGCGGCACGTGCAGGGTGATGAAATCGGCGCGCTTGAGCAGGTCATCCAGTTCGACCTTCTCGACGCCCATCTTGGTGGCCTTCTCGTCGGACAGGAAGGGGTCATAGGCCACGACCTTCATGTGCAGGCCGCGGGCGCGGTTGCAGACGATCGAACCGATGTTGCCTGCGCCGATGACGCCCAGGGTCTTGTTGGTCAGCTCGACCCCCATGAACTTCGACTTTTCCCACTTGCCGGCATGGGTCGAGGCGGATGCCTCGGGGATCTGGCGGGCCACGGCGAACATCATGGCGATGGCATGTTCGGCCGTGGTGATCGTGTTGCCGAAGGGCGTGTTCATGACGATCACGCCTTTCTTCGAGGCCGCGACCTTGTCGATGTTGTCGGTGCCGATGCCGGCCCGGCCGATGACCTTGAGGTTGTCGGCCTGTTCCAGGATCTTTTCGGTGACCTTGGTGGCCGAGCGGATGGCCAGGCCGTCATACTGACCGATGACTTCGGCCAGCTTGTCCTTGTCCTTGCCCAGGTCGGGCTGGAAATCGACCTCGATGCCGCGGTCGCGGAAGATCTGGACGGCGGTTTCGGAAAGCTTGTCGGAAACGAGTACCTTGGGAGCCATGTGCTTGGGTCCTTGCAGAATAGGGGGAGGGAGCGGCGGGGTAAAACCCCGCCCTACATGTCGTGTCGGTGTGGGCGTAGGGCGGGGCTTGCCCCGCCGCCTGGCCGGTCCGTGCGGTCAGGCCGCCTGGGCCAGGGCCGCGATCTCGGTCTCGAAGGCCCAGGCCAGCCAGGGCAGCAGCGCCTCGACATCACCGGTCTCGACCGTCGAGCCGCACCAGATCCGCAGGCCGGCCGGCGCATCGCGATAGGCCCCGATGTCCAGCGCCACGCCTTCGTCGGCCAGCCGCTTGGCCACGGCCTTGGCAAAGACCGCGCCATCGGTGATCCGCGCATCGGTGAACTTGAGGCACACGCTGGTGTTCGACCGCGTCGCCGGATCGGTGGCCAGGAAATCGACCCAGTCATGAGCCTCGACAAAAGCCGTAACAGCCGCCGTGTTGGCATCGGCCCGGGCGATCAGCCCGGCCAGCCCACCCACGCTGTCGGCCCAGTCGAGCGCCAGCAGGAAATCCTCGACGGCCAGCATCGACGGGGTGTTGATCGTTTCGCCCTTGAACACGCCGTCGATCAGCTTGCCGCCCTTGGTCAGGCGGAAGATCTTGGGCAACGGCCAGGCGGGGGTGTAGGTCTCGAGCCGTTCGATGGCCCGGGGCGACAGGATGATCATCCCGTGCGCGGCTTCACCGCCCAGCACCTTCTGCCAGGAGAAGGTGACCACATCCAGCTTGTCCAGCGGCAAGTCCTGGGCAAAGGCCGCCGAGGTCGCGTCGCAGAGCGTCAGGCCCTTGCGGTCGGCCGGGATGACGTCGCCATTGGGCACGCGCACGCCCGAGGTCGTGCCGTTCCAGGTAAAGCAGACGTCCTTGTCGAAATCGACGGTGGCCAGGTCGACGATCTCGCCATATTCGGCGGTCTTGACCTCGGCTTCGATCTTGAGCTGCTTGACCACGTCGGTGACCCAGCCCGCGCCAAAGCTTTCCCAGGCCAGCATCTCGACCGGGCGTTCGCCCAGGAGGTTCCACATGGCCATTTCGAAGGCGCCGGTATCCGATGCCGGCACGATGCCGACCTTGTAACCCTCTGGCACGCCGAGCATTTCGGCGGTGCGATCGATGGCGGCCTTCAGCTTGGCCTTGCCTTCGGCCGAGCGGTGCGAGCGGCCCAGGGGCGCGTCAGCAAGCTTGGCCAGATCGAATGCGGGGGGTTTGGCACAGGGGCCGGAGGAAAAACGCGGGTTTGCCGGCCGCGCGGCCGGTTGAGCGATAGTCATTGGTGTTACCCTTGCAGATATACGCCCCTCGTTGGGGAGGGGTGTCCCACCGCCGGATTTACGCGCCGGGCGGCGAACACGCAAGGCTCAAGTTGGATCGGATTGTTCACGATCGGGGAAACCTTCGGAGCGGAGAGGAAACTTCGCGCCCAGATCGGCACAAGCTGAGACCGCGATCTTTCGCAGCGGGCGGGATATCAAGCCGGATGTTGTGGATTCGCGGCTGGTTTTCCGCCCGCCGGCACTTGCTGCTCCCTCTTCGCCGTGACGATTGTCCCGCCCGCCGGACCAGCACAAGGGGTGAATTTCATCCCCATCACACCCCGCGGGCCGGGGTGTCCGCTCGGCCGACCTCACGCGGGCGATGCCGGTTACGACGTGCCTCGGACCCAATGCGCCAGCGGTTCGGGAAGGCCGGTGCTGTCCTTGCCCGGCGGCCTGGCCATGGACCCGGCCCAGGCCCCGCGCGGGGCCAGCCGTGCCTGGGCGACCCCCTGCATGACCGCCGCGCGGATCGGGTCGATCAGAACGGCCGGAACTTCGTCGGCGATCTCGGCGGCCAGCCCGGCAATCGGAGCGCCTGACAGGATCAACACATCCGCCTGCCGCGCGGCGGCACGGCAAGTGGCGACAAGCGGTCCGCGCATGTCGTCGGCCACGCGGGTCACACCGCCCATCTCGGCGTCCGGCACGAAACTGCCGGCGAAGCGGGTCGTCAGGCCGGCCAGCCGCACCTGCTCCTCGTACCAGGGGATCATGCGGGGCGTGAAGGTCACGAAGGCAAAGCTCTGGCCCAGCGACAGGGCCGAGATCATGGCCGCTTCGGCCATACCCGTGACGGGCCGGTCGAACAACTCGCGCGCGGCCAGAAGGCCGGGATCACCGAAGGCGGCGATGATCGCGGCGTCCCACTGCCCGGCCCGTTCGGCCAGCATCTCCAGCACGATGGCGCCCGACACCTGCGCCTCGGCCCGGCTGGAGATATAGGGGAACCCGCGCGTGGCGGTGGCGGTCTCAAGCGTCACGCCCTCGGGCAGCACCGTCCGGGCGGATGCGGCGAGGCGCCCGGTCAGCGCCTCGGTTGTGTTGGGATTGAGCAGCAGAAGTCGCATCAATAGCCAAGCCTTTCCGGGAGCCATGTCACAACCCCGGGCACCAGCATGCACAGCAGCAGCACCGCGTACATGGCGGCGATGAAGGGCCAGCTTTCGCGCACCAGTTCCCCCATCTTCACCCCGGTGATGCCGGTCACAACGAAGAGCACAACGCCCACGGGCGGGGTCAGCATGCCGATCACCAGGTTCAGCACGAAGAGAAAGCCGAAATGCAGCGGGTCGATGCCGTAACTCACCGCGATCGGGTGGAACAGCGGGACCAGCATGATGTAGGCGGCATTGGATTCCAGGAACATGCCCACGACCAGCAGCATGACGGCCACGAGGCCCAGGAAGACCAGTGGGTTCTGCGTCAGGTCCTGCAACAGCGCGGCCAGCTTGAAGGGCAGCATGTCGATGGTGAAGAGGAAGGTCACCGTCGAGGCATAGGCGATCATCGCCGCCACCACGGCCGAGGTCTTGGCCGCGGTTAGCAGCACGCCGGGCAGGTCGGCAACCTTCAGCTGCCGGGTCACGAAGAAGCCCAGGAACAGCGCGTAGCAGACCCCGATGGCCGCGCCCTCGGTGGGGGTGAAGGCGCCCGCGACGATGCCGCCGATCACGATGACCGGCATCAGGAAGACGATGAAACTGCGCCGGAATTCACGCGCCACATGGCCCAGCGAAAACGGCACGCCCGCCAGCGGATAGTCGCGTTTCCAGGCGATCAGCCAGCACAGGAACATGAAACAGGCGAACAGGATCAGCCCGGGCACCACGCCGGACATGAACATGCCGCCGACGCTGACCGAGGATCCGGCCATGAAGGCATAGACGATCATCGCCCCCGATGGCGGGATGATCGGGCCAAGGTTGGCCGCCGCGGCGACCACGCCGGTCGAAAACCCCAGCCCGTATTGCTTGCGCAACGAGGGCACCAGCGTCGAGGACAGCGCCGAGGCATCGGCCACCGCCGCGCCCGAGACCGAGGCCAGCCCGGCGCCCGACACGATGGCCACCTGGGCCAGCCCGCCGCGCATCCGCCCGATGAAGGCATTCGCGAACTCGACCAGCCGATCCATGATGCCGCCCTTCAGCATCAGCTCGCCCGCGATCATGAACAGCGGGATCGACATCAGCGGGAAGGAATTGACCGAATTCATCAGCCGGGGCGGCAGCACCAGCAGGTCGATGCCCGACATCCAGAGCCCGGCCAGCGCCGAGACCCCCAGTGCGAAGGCCAGCGGCATGCCGAGAAAGGCGAGCACCATGAAAGTGACGATGACGAACAGGCTCATGGCTGTATTTCCGCCGGCACGAGGGTGAGGTGGACCAGGTGCAGCGCACAATGCAGCGCGCCCAGGATCACCGGAAAGAAGAACACCGACGAGGTCAGGTCGATCGCGCCCAGCCGCTCGGACCAGGTCGAGGCCGCCACGACAACCGAGGTCCAGAGCACGACGCCCATCATCCCCGCCGCAAGGCCGCTCATGACCCGCGCCAGCATCTGCTGCACATGCGCCGGGAAACGTTTGACCAGCAGGTCGATGCCCACGTGGGTGCCGTCGCGGATGCCAAGGGGGATGGCCAGGAACATTGTCCAGACAAAGGCGATGCGGCTGACCTCGTCGGCCCAGTCGAAGGACCCGTTGAAGACATAGCGCATCACCACCTGGGCCGAGACGACACCAACCATCGCCGCGGCCCCGGTCATGACCAGCAAACGCGCGCCCTTGTCGGCGCGCGTCAGGATCGCGGTGAGGATGCGATCGGCACTCATCTTACATGCCGCTTTTGGACGTCTCGGTGTCCAGCAGCTCCACCAGCGCGGGGTCGAGACGGGCCTTGGTCTCGGTCGCGACGCCGGCGGTGGCGCTGCGCAGATCGGCGGCCAGCTGTTCGGACACCGGCGTGTAGGTCATGCCGGCTTCTTCCAGCAGGGCGAGCCCTGCGGCATCCTGCTCGGCGGCCAGTTCACGCTGGTAGGTGATGGCGATGTCCATGGCCTCGGTCACCAGGGCCTGGGTGTCGGTATCCAGCCCGTCAAACCAGTTCTTGTTCGCCACGACCGAGATGAAATCAAAGAAATGGCCGGTGTTGGACACGTAATCCTGCACCTCGGAATAGCCCGCGACATTGATGATCGCGAAGGGGTTTTCCTGGCCGTCGATCACGCCCTGTTCCAGCGCCGAGTACAGCTCCTTGACGTCCATGGCGACCGGGTTGGCACCCAAGGCGCGGAAGGTGGCCAGGTGGGTTTCGTTCGGCTGCAGGCGGATCTTGAGCCCGTCCAGGTCGGCAAGGTCCTCGATCGGCTTGGAATTGTTGGTCAGCTGGCGAAAGCCCAGCTCCATGTAGCCCATCGAGGTCATGTCGGCCTCGGCCATCTTCTCGTCCAGCGCATCGCCCACCGGGCCGTCGACGATCTCGAAGGCGGTTTCACGGTCGGGGAACTGGAACGGCAGGCCGATGATTTCCAGCTCGGGCACCGTGCGGGTCAGGTAGGCGGTGCCGACCCACATCATCTCGATCGCGCCGACCTTGACGGCCTGGACGTTCTCGGCCGCGCCGCCAAGCTGCTGGGCCGGGAAGATGTCGACCTCGATGTCGCCGTCGGACAGGCGTTCGACCTCTTCGGCGAATTTCACCATGGCCAGCGACGAGGAATGTTCGGTCGCGAAGTTGCCGGCAACACGGATCTTTTCCGCATGGGCACTGCCGGCGGCGAGGGCGAGGATGGAGACGGTGAGAAGGGATTTGGCAAAGGTCATTGAACGTGCTCCTGGGTCTGAGAGGAAGGGCTGGAAGGTCGTGTCGGTCCGAAGGTGGCTGCCGCGCGGGCGCGGATCACCGAGGCGATCTCGGCAAGGGTCGAGACATGTTCTTCGAGGGGCGTCGCGGCACAGCGGCGCTCGAAGATCGCGAAGAGCGCCCCGAGATCCGGCACGCGGTGCAGCGCGATGATGAAGGGATGGCCAAAGCGCGCCCTGTAGGCGGCATTCAGGCGGGTGAGGTGCTGCGCGTCCCGGCGGCCCAGGGACATGAGGCCAAGCCGGCCCTGCTCACCCTTGGATTCCGCCGTCATGTCGCCGGACATGGCCTCGCGGCCGGCAAGCTCGGGATGCACCCGGAACAGGGCCAGCCGACGCGCGGTACCCGAGACCAGGATCGTCTCGACCAGCGCCTGCGCCACGGCCTCGTCATCGGCAAAGGGGCGCGCGCCCAGCGTGTCTTCGGCCACCCAGGCCGAGCGTTCGACCAGCGGCGACAGAAGCGCCAGGGCTTCGTCCCGGCCTGCCTGGTTGAGGGTGTGAAGAGCGTGGGTCATGGTCATCCCGAAGCGTTGATCTTGTTGCCTGGATCCAGCCTAAGACCACGCGCCCGTTGCAATCCATGACATAAGAGGCAACTCTGCATTCCAGAAATTAGAATGGAATGGTCCGGTCCGAGCGCGCTCATGTCCCTCTATCTCGTTCCCAAATCCCTGCTTTACGTCGAAGCCGTTGCCGATCACGGCTCGATCCAGGCGGCCGCCCGGGCAATCCGCATCTCGGCCTCGGCCATCGACCGCCAGATCAAGCTTCTGGAGGACCGGCTTGGAACGCAACTCTTCGACCGGCAGACCACGGGCATGACGCTGACCACTGCCGGGGAAATGTTCGTTCTGTTCGCCCGCCGCTGGCAGGAGGACGAAACGCATCTGCTGACCGAGATCCGCCAGATGCAGGGGGTCGATTTCGGGCATGTCCGGCTGGTGGCGATGGACAGCCTCGTGAACGGGCTGGTGCCGCGCTTCCTTGCCTCGGTCGCGCGGGATTATCCGCGGGTCCGGGTCGACGTCGAGGTCGCGACACCGGACGGCGCGGCCGAGCTGCTCGACGCCGGGCAATGCGAGCTGGCGCTGTGTTTCAACCTGCGCCCCAGCCGGGACATCCACGTGCTGTGGTCGGCCGAGCTTCCGTTGTTCTGCGTGGTCGCGCCCGGGCATCCGCTGGAAGCGGAGGACAGCGTGACGCTCAGGCAGGTGCGCGCCTTTCCCATCGCCGTGCAAAGCCGTGCGCTGGCGATCCGCCGGATGCTGGAGGCCCGCCATTCATGGATGTTCGAGGACGGGCCGCCGCCGGTGGTGACCAACTCCCTGCAACTGGTCAAGCAGCTGGTTATCGCCGGAAACCACGTGGCGCTGACCTCGGAGATGGACGCGGCGCCCGAGCTGCATTCGGGCCAGATGCGCGCGATCCCCGTCACCGGAACCAATATCGCGGCCCAGACCATCGCGCTGGCCGTCAATGCCCGGCAGAGCCTGCCGCGCATCGCGTCGATCCTGGCCGATCACCTAGCCGCCGAGGCGGAGGGCATGCTGGCCGATATTCGCCAGTCCGGCACTTGCACCCCGGGGGCTGCCGATGGGTCCGGGGCCTGACATCTGGTGCATGAGGCCGGTGCGATGTGGGGCATTCCCTGGCTGCGGCGCGGGGGCTTGCCAGTGATCCTATGCCCCTCACCCTCTGCCGTTGCGGCGATGTCTGGCGCCGCAGGGCAGGCAATGACGCGGCCCTGCGTTCACGCCTGACCGCATCACGCGCCCGGTGGAGCAAGGCCGAAACGCAAGGCCAAGACATGGGCACCGGGCCATGGCGGGTCAGGGGGCGACGCCGCGACAGGCCAGAGAGAGCCGCCGATCACCCAATCACCCAATCACCCAATCACCCAATCACCCAATCACCCAATCACCCAATCAAACCGGCATCCGGTGCACCATGTCCAGCAGGCGCCCGAAGACGGCGGGGGATTTCCTGACACCGTCGTGCTCAAACTCGTTGGTCACCCAGCAGGCGCAATTGCCCAGGGCCTCGGCGGTGTCGAGCGACAGGCCGGCATCGACATACATGTCGTCGTGATAGACAATCGCCGCCACCGGCACGTCGTTCGCGGCCAGCACCGCCGGATCATGCAGCTGCCGCGCGAAGGGCCGTTCGGCCAGCAGCTCCACCGCCCCCCGGAAGCCACGCAGGGCGCGGATCTCTTCGAACATCCAGGGAAACATCATCTCGCCGGTGAAAAGCAGCGGGCGGGCCGACGGATCAAAGGCCGGATGCTCGGCACGCACCCGTTCGGCGGCCCAGCGGGTGCGCGCGCCGTTCTGGGCATAGATGCTTTCCTGCAACGCCACGAACAGCGGGTTGCCGGCAAAGGACGTGGCCGCCATGACCTGGCTCAGAAAGGCCTCGGACAGGCCGCTTTCGGCATCGGGGTCAAAGGCCTCGTCCATCATCCACAACACGTTCTCGAACCCCGGGGCCATGCCGAAATCCAGCCCCAGCGTCTGGAACCGCCGGACCGTCAGCACGTCGCCATCGGGCAGGACCGGCGCCCGGCTGTCGATCAGATCGGCGATCCGCGCGGCCATGTCGACGGCATGGGGATAGCGCCGGGCGAACCGCCGGTTCTTGGCGGCGACGCGCGGATAGGTGCGGCGATAGACATCCTCGGCCGTGGCGCTCAGCCCGGCCAGCCCGCCGGTCACGAGGCAGGCATCGAGCGCCTCGGGAAAGACCGAGAGGTAATGCAGGGTCAGAAAGCCGCCATAGCTCTGGCCCAGCGTCGTCCATGTCGCGCCGCCATAGACCCGGGCGCGGATGTGTTCGCAATCGCGGATGATCGCATCGGTGCCGAAACAGGCCAGGTAATCGGCCCCCTCGGCTGCCGTCATCGCGCCCATGCGGTTGGCCGTCACCGGGGTTGACCGGCCGGTGCCGCGCTGGTCCAGCAGGACGACGCGGAACCGCTTCAGTGCCTCGCCGAGCCAGGGCGGATCGCCCGCGCCGGGGCGCGGTGATTTCCCGCCCGGCCCGCCTTGCAGGAAGACCAGCAGGGGCAGATCCTCGTGCCGCCGCTCGGGGTCGCTGACCTCGCGCAGGAAGACCTGGATCGTGGCGCCTTCGGGCGCGGACCAGTCGAGCGGCACATCGAGGGACATCTCGCGGATGAACCCGGCGGGGCCGAGATAGGACGGCCCGTGTCGCAGGCTCATGCCAGCGCCCGCGTGGTCTTGGCGTCGAACAGCATCGCGCGGTCCATGTCGATGAACAGCTCGGCCGGCGCGCCGGCCTTCAGCCCGACATCGGGCGCCAGCCGGGCACAAAGGCTGGTGCCCCCGATCGCGCCATAGGCCAGTGTCTCGATCCCGAGCGGCTCGACCTCGTCGAGCGTCACCGAAACCGGCGCGGCATGATCGCCCTGGGCCGCGATGGCCACGGCCTCGGGCCGCACGCCCAGCACCACCTCGGCCGAACCGGCCGCCTCGACACCCGCCCGCACCTTGCCGCGCAGGGCCAGCGACGCGCCGTTTTCCAGCGTCAGATGCAGCGCGTCCCCCGCGCCCGACAGGGTGCCCGGCAGCAGGTTCATCGGCGGCGAGCCGATGAACCCGGCGACAAAGGTCGTGGCCGGGTTTTCATACAGTTCCAGCGGCTTGCCCACCTGTTCGATATGCCCGTGGTTCATCACCACCACCCGGTCGGCCATTGTCATCGCCTCGGTCTGGTCATGGGTGACATAGACCGTCGTCGTCGGGATCAGCCGGTGCAGGCGCTTGATCTCGGCCCGCATCTGCACCCGCAGCTTGGCATCGAGGTTCGACAGCGGCTCGTCGAAGAGGAACACCTCGGGGTTGCGCACGATGGCCCGGCCCATGGCCACGCGCTGGCGCTGGCCGCCCGACAGCTGGCTGGGCCGCCGGTCGAGCAGGCTGGTGATGTCGAGCGTCTCGGCCGCCTGGGCGACCTTGGCCGCGATCTCGGCCCTGGGCGTGCCGCGTTGCTGCAGGCAGAAGGCCAGGTTCTCGCCCACCGACATATGCGGGTAGAGCGCGTAGTTCTGGAACACCATGGCAATGTCGCGCTTGCCCGGCGACACGCGGTTGACCACCCGGTCACCGATATAGATCCGCCCGCCCGAGATATGTTCGAGCCCGGCAATCATCCGCAGGGTGGTCGACTTGCCGCAACCCGACGGACCCACGAAGACGACAAATTCCTCGTCCTCGATCTCCAGGTTGATGCCATGCACCACCCGCGCGGTGCCATATTGCTTGATGAGGTTTTCAAGGACCAGTCCGGCCATGTCTCAGCGCTCCATCATCCAGACCAGCATGCCACCTTCTTCGCGGTTGGCCCACAGGTGATAGGGAATGGCCGTGAAGGTGACCGGCTCGGTCACCGGTTTTGCACCCCGGTAGAGCACGCCGTCCCATTCGCCGGCATCCATCCGCAGCGCCGGGCCGGTCAGCACGGTGGCCCCGCCCAGCAGGTCGGGGCGGTACTCGGCCTGATAGGCATCGGCATCGCTCAGGACCAGGTGCTGGGGCGCCACGCCGACATCGGCCTGTTCGACGCAATAGACCATCGGCCCGCGCTTGAGCGCAACGCGTCCGGCGTTCTCGGTGGCATCGGGATGGGCATAGATCCGTTCGACGGGCATCGGCAGGTGCAGCGCGACGGTGTCGCCGGCCGCCCATGTCCGGGTGATCGTGGCATAGCCCCGCTCGGTCACCCCGGCCAGGTCGACCGCCTCGCCGTTGACGGCCAGCCGCGCGCCCTTGCACCAGCCCGGAATGCGCAGCGACAGGGCAAATTCGGCCGGGGCCGCCGGGTCGATGGCCAGGGTGATGTCGCTGTCCCAGGGGTAATCGGTGGTCTGGGTCACGGTCACGTCGGTGCCGCCAAGCGCCAGGGCCACGCTGTTGTCGGAATAGAGATGCACCGCCAGGGCGTTGTCCTTGGCCGTGTAGTGGTAGGACCCGATCGACGCGATGAAACGGGCGATATTGGTCGGACAGCAGGGGCAGTAATGCCATTTCCAGCGCCGGTGCTGGCCGTGGCTTTCCAGCGGGTTCTCGTAGAAATACGACTGGCCATCCAGCCCGATGCCCGACAGCGCCCCGTTGAACGCCACCAGTTCGAGAATGTCGGTATAGCGCGCATCCAGCACCGTCTGGGCCATGCGATGGGTCCAGAAGCCCAGGGCGATCGACGCGCAGGTCTCGGCATATGCGGTTTCGTTGGGCAGGTCGTATGCGCGGGTGAAACCTTCGTTGTCCTTTGACGACCCGATGCCCCCGGTCACGTAAAGCAGCCTGGAGGTCAGGTGACCAAAGAGCGTTTCCAGGGCATTGCGCAGGGTGTCGTCGCCGGTCTCGAAGGCCAGGTCGGCCATGGCCGAGAAGAGATAGGTCGCGCGCACGGCGTGGCCCTCGACCTCGGTCTGTTCGCGCACGGGCTTGTGGGCCTGGCTGTAGGCATAGGTTTCAAAGATGTAGTCACCGGGCTCTTCACCGCGCCGGCGGGCCTCGTCGTCGAAATAGGACGGCATCTGCCCGCGCTCGTCGACGAAGAAGGACGCCTGTTTCAGGTGCCGTTCGTCGCCGGTGACCTTGTAGAGCTTGATCAGCGCCAGTTCGATTTCCTCGTGGGCATCATAGCCGCGCAGCTTGCCGTCCTCGGTGCCGAAGGTGTCGATGATGTGGTCGACGCATTTCGACATGACATCCAGAAACTTGCGCTTGCCGGTCGCCTCGTAATAGGCCACCGCGCCTTCCAGCAGGTGACCCATCGAATACATCTCGTGCAGGTCGCGCAGGTTGGTCCAGCGCTTTTCCGGCTCGCGGCGGATGAACCAGGAATTCAGGTAGCCGTCGGGCATCTGGCCTTCGTCCAGCCGGTCGACGATGCCGTCGATCTTGGCCTCGATATCGGCGTTGCGCTGGTATTTCAGCATGTAGGACGCGGCTTCGATCCACTTGCCGAAATCGCTGTCGAAGAAATGCTGCATCGACAGGCCCGAGGGCTGGATCGGGCGGGCCAGCGGGCCGGCGGGCGATTTGAAATCCAGCACTTCGAGGAATTTCTCTTCTTCCAGCCGCATGTACTGGGTCGGCACGGTCACGTCGCGGACGGTGTCATGCCAGGGCTTCCAGAACCCGCGGGAAAACTGGACCGACGCGTGATCGACCGGGACGTAACGGGAAGCGGCAAGGCCTTTGGGCTGCGTGTTCATCGGGATACCTTATTTCACCGCGCCGGCGACCAGGCCGCGCACGTAGTAACGTTGAAGGGTCAGGAAAAGCAGGATGCAGGGCACCATGGTGATGGTGATGCCGGCCTGCAGCGCGCCCCAGTCGATCATGCCGCGAATGCCGGTGGTCACGTTGACCAGCATGACGGGCAGCGAGAATTTCTCTTCCTGGCTGAGAAAGATCAGGGCGGCGAGGAATTCGTTCCACGAATTGAGAAAGGCGAACATGGCCACCGTCGCCACGCCGGGGAGCGCAAGCGGCAGGGTGATGCGCCGCATCAGCGACCATTGCGACGCCCCGTCGATCCGCGCGCTTTCGATCAGGGCCTTGGGCACGGCATCGAAGGCATTGCGCATCATGAAGATCGAGAACGGCAGCTGGAACGTCACGTAGATCAGCACCAGCCCGTTCAGGCTGTTGGCCAGGCGCAGCTTGACCAGGATCAGGAAGAGCGGCGTCAGGATCGACTGGAAGGGGATCATCATCGTCGCCAGGATGACGACGAACAGCAGGTTCTGGCCCGGAAAGCGGAACTTGGAAAAGCCATAGCCGGCGGGCACGGCAACCAGCAGGGTCACGATGACCGTGCCGATGGCCAGGTAGAGCGAATTGCCGACAAAGCTCCACAGCCCGTCGCCGACGGTGTCGAGGTTGCGGTAATTGTCCAGCGAGAACGCCCGCGGGATCAGGCGCACCGGGTCCGACAGGGTCTCGGCCGGCAGCTTGAACGAATTGGCAACCGACCAGACGATGGGCATGATGAAGATGCCGGCAATGGCAAAGCCCACGATGATGTAGATCGCCCGCTTGACGTAATCGCTGGCCGGGGGGGCATCGAGCGGCAGCTCGTCCACGGCCGTGGCGCTGAGGGTCGCGTCGCTCATGGGGTTACTCCTGCGTCTTGCGGAAGTTGACGATGGCCATCTGCATGGCGCTGATCGCAACGAGGATGACCAGCAGAACCATCGACATCGCCGAGCCATAGCCCAGCCGGTAGGACGAGAAGCTTTGCAGGTAGATCGAGAACACCGCCGTCACGGTCGAATTGCGCGGGCCGCCCTGGGTGATGATGAAGAACTGGTCGAAGGCCAGCATCGACCAGGTGACGTTGAGCACCAGCGCGAGGATGATCGAATTGCGCATCAGGGGCAGCGTCACGCGGATGAAACGCGACAGCGGCCCGGCGCCGTCGATCTTGGCGGCTTCGGTCACGTCGTCGGGCACCGATTGCAGGCCGGTCAGCAGGATGACCATGGTAAAGCCGGCCTGTTTCCAGACGACCATCATGATCACGACGATCAGCGCGGGCCAGAAGCTTTCGGTCGGGCGCGGCGCGGCATCGACCAGGCCGGAGCGCAGCAGCAGGTCGGCAAAGACCCCGTTGTCGGGATTGAGCAGCCAGGTCCACAGCGTGGCCGCCGCCCCGAAGCCGATGACAACGGGCATGAAATAGATCGTGCGGAAGAACCCGGCGATGCGCAGCGGCCGGTCGACCAGCAGGGCCAGCGGAAAGGCCACCAGGAAGATCGCCGAGGTCACCAGGACGGTATAAAGCGCCGTGAAGCGGATCGATTTCCAGAACCGCCGGTCGGTCATCAGCTCGGAGAAGTTCTCCAGCCCGATCCACCGGGGCTGGCCCAGCAGCGGCCAGTTGTGAAAGCTCATCCAGACGGTCATGCCGAGCGGCAAGAGGAACAGCAGCCCGATGAACAGCAGGCTGGGCGTGATGAGCGCCATCCCCAGCCATTGATGCGGCTCCTGGGTGATGACGGGCGGCTCTTCCGGCGAAGGGCCTGGGCCGGGTTGATCGCTCATGATGCGGGACCACTCATGCTGTGACCGGCGGGGCCGGCCAAGGAAGGGATGCCGGCAACGCGAGGCTGCCGGCATGATGCGCGGATGGGGCGCGGATCAGGGGTTGGTGCGCTTGAGGATCTGCTCGAACCGCTCCGATGCGGTGTCGATGGCGCCATCGACATCGCCGTCGAAGATCCCGGTTTCCAGCATTTCCAGCCAGGGACCGGTCAGCGAGACGAAGAGCTCGTCATTGGCATAGGTATAGGGGGTCCGGCCGGATTTGAGCACATCATAGGCGATCAGGTTGCGCGGATCGAAATCGGCATAGGCCACGTCGGCAATATCGGTCCGCGAGGGCATGCCCGACAGCTCGGTGATCAGCACCTGCTGTTCCGGCTCCAGGTAGAACTGGATGAAATCCTCGACCAGCGCCTTCTGGCCGTCCGAGATCCCCTTGACCATCGTGACGTCGTCGCCGCCGGCAAAGGTGGCCTGGCCGCCCGTCGGCCCGGGGATCGGCGCGATGTCGAAATTTACGTCCGGATAATTGGCCGTCAGCAGGTTCACGATGTAGGAACCCGACATCAGGATGCCGACCTGGCCCGAGGCAAAGGCCTCGACCGCGGCATTGCCGTTGCCCGAACGCGTGGTCGGATGGGTGGCGCCGGCCGCCCACATGTCGGCATAAAGCTGCAGCGTTTCGCGCATGGCCGGGGTGTCGACCGTCTGTTCGCGGCCGTCGTCCGACAGGATGTCATCGCCCGCCGCCCAGATGTGCGGCATGAAATCATAGACCATCCACGAGCCCGAATTGCCCACGTACATGAAGCCGTAGGTCTCGTCGCCCAGCGCGCCGATCTTGATCGCCGCATCCTTGATGCCTTCGAGCGAGCCCAGCGTTTCGGGGTCGACCCCGGCTTCGGCCAGCATGTCGGTGTTGTAGACGATGACCGAGGCATCGGGCGTCAGCGGCACGCCGTATTTCTTGCCTTCGTAGGTGCCCAGCCGGATGTGCGAGGGCGACAGGGCGTCGGCATAGGGCAGACCGTCGATGAAGCCGGTCATGTCTTCCAGCATGCCCGCGGCCGCGAAGGTCGGCATGTAGATCAGGTCCATCGCCACCGCGGCCGGGGCCGCGCCGCCGGCCAGGGCCGCGCCCAGCTTGGGCACCATCTGTTCGGCGACCACGGGCACGACGTCGATCTTGTCGTCGTGGCTGTCGTTGTAGCGGGTGGCCAGCTCTTCGAGGATGGGCGCCGTGCTGGTGCGCACCCAGATGCTGACCTCTTCTGCGCTGGCCAGCGTCGCGGTGACCGAGAGAGCGGCCACGGAAACCAAAGTAAATGCCTTCATGCGGATGAACCTTTCCTGTTGGTGGCCCCCGGTTTTCTCGGTGCAGGGGTCCCGATGGAGCTGACCTTACGGTTTGAAATTCTCTCTGTCTACTATTTGTAGACAGGAAAAATTTATGTGCCGTCGCGTGATGGATTTTTCATTTTCAAGGCGCTTTTCGATGAAACGGGCGGCCATGTCCGTCGCGCCGGCACCCCGCGTGCGGGTGCCGGGCAGCGCGTCTGCTCCCTGTGGATTGCCCATGTGCCCGCGCCTCCTCCCGCGCGGGCGGCCGGGTCAGCGGCGGCTGAACCGCAGCGGATCGAAGGCGGTGATATCGGTGTCGGGCGACCGCCCGGCGGCAATCGCGGCGACGATCTCGGCGGTGCCGGCGGATTGGGTCAGCCCCAGGTGGCCATGGCCAAAGGCATAGATCACGCGGTCCGCCCGCGCCGACCGGCCGATGGCCGGCAGGCTGTCGGGCATCGACGGCCGGAAGCCCATCCAGCGCGTGCCGCCCTGCGGATCGAACCCGGGCAGGAAGTCCCGCGCCTTGCGCACCAGCACATCCGACCGGTCGTAATTGGGCGGCAGCTCCAGCCCGCCCAGCTCGACCGCGCCGCCCACCCGCACGCCCGCACCGATGCGCGAGATGACAAAGCCGTGGCCGGAAAAGGTCACATGGGTCCGAAGATCAAGATCACAGGCCGGGAAGGTCGTGTTGTAGCCGCGCTCGGTGTCCAGCGGGATGCGCTCGCCCAGGGTGCGGGCCATCTGGTGCGACCAGGCCCCCGCCCCCACGACAACCTGCGCGGCATTCAGCGTCTCGCCCGCCGTGGTGATCGTCACGCCATCCTCGCCCTGCGCCAATCCCTGCACCTCGTCCCGGCGGATCTGGCCGCCAGCCGCGACGAACCGGCCGGCCAGGTGTTCGGTCCAGGCCCGGGGGTCGGTGACATTCATCCAGTCGGGCGTGAAGCCCGCATGGGTAAAACGCGGTGCCAGGCCGGGCTGGATCTCGGCGATCTCATCGGCGCTTTCCAACAGCCGGAAGGCCACGCCATTCTGGCGGCGCAGCTCCCAGGCCGGCAGGCTGGCCCGGTATTCCCCCGCCCCTTCATAGACCTGCAACTGACCTTCGCGCCGGATCAGGGCCTGCCCCTCGACCCGGTCGATCAGCGCCTCGGTCGCCTGGCGCGACAGGTCCATCAGCCGGGCCTGGGCGGCAATCGCCGCCAGGTGGCGCCGGGGCAGGCTGGCCCGCCAGAAATGATAGAGCCAGGGCATCATCCGCAGCGCATGGGACGGGCGCAGCGACAGCGGCCCCAGCGGATCGAGCAGCCAGCCCGGCGCCTTGCGCAGGATGCCCGGCGCGGCCAGCGGTTCGATATCGGCAAAGGCAAAGGCCCCGGCATTGCCGCCCGAGGTTTCCTCGGCCACGCCCTTGCGATCCAGCAGGATGACCTCGTGGCCCTCGCCGATCAGCCGCAGGGCGGCGGTGACCCCGATGATCCCCGCGCCGATGACAACGATCGGACCTGCTTCAAAGCGCGGCTGCGGGGTCTGGGTCATCCTGTGTCCTGTCCTTGTGTGCCGGTCGCGGGCGGTCAGAGGCGGATGCCGTCCCGGAAGGGATCGCCATCCTGAAAGATCAGCCGGCTTTCGGCCATCAGGTGGGCCTGGCCGGTGATGCGGGGGATCACGCCGCCCGCCGAGCGCCGGGTATAGGACAGGCGATAGGCCGAGCCGATCAGGCTTTCCTGCACGATTTCCTCGCCTTCACCCAGTTGGCCCGCCGCCGCCAGGCAGGCCAGCCGCGCCGAACAGCCGGTCCCGCAGGGCGAGCGGTCGTAGGCATCGTCGGGGCAGAGCACGAAGTTGCGCGACTGCATGCCCGGCGTGTCGGTCGGGCCATAGAACACCACGTGATCCACCACATGGCCCCCCGGCTTTTCGGCCAGCAGGGCCGTGCGCGTGGCCACGGCCACGTCGGTCAGCTGGCGGATGTTGGCGGGCACCACAGGCACCGGGCCGGGATCGGCCAGGAAGAACCAATTGCCGCCATAGGCGATGTCACCGGTCACCGGCCCCACCCCGGGCACGTCGATGGTCACCGCCTCGGCCACGCGGCGGGCCTCGATATTGGTCACCGTCACCGTGTTGGCATCATGCAGCTCGACGGTCACGACACCTGCCGGGGTCTCGATACGGTGGCGCCCAAGGCCGATGCGGCCCAGGTGGTGCAGCGTCACGGCCAGCCCGATGGTGCCATGGCCGCACATGCCTAGCACGGCCGCCACGTCAAAATAGATCACGCCGGTCACGCAGGTCGGATCGGTGGGCGGCACCATCAGCGCCCCCACCATGGCCACCTGCCCGCGCGGCTCCAGCATCACCGCGCGGTAGGTCTCGCGGTGGCGGTCGGCCAGCAGCGCCGCACGCTCGCTCAGCGGGCCGGAGCCCAGATCGGGGAACCCGTCGATGATCACCCGTGTCGGCTCTCCGCCGGTATGGCTGTCGATGACATGCATGGCCGTGACCCGATCGCCCCCGCTCACTTGGCCCAATCGGCATACCACGCCCGGAACTGGGCGTACTGGGTTTCGGCAAAGGCCGCCTGCGCCGGGGTCAGGGCGTCGGTTTCGTTGAAATGCAGGGTGTATTCGGTATCGCCGTTCAGCACCATGAGATGCTTGTAATAGAGCACCAGGTCGACACCCTCGTCGAAGGTCGACAGCACCATCAGAGCCTCTTCCAGCTCTTGCGCCTTGACCCGTGCGGCCACGTCGCCCTTGGCTGCCGCCTCGGACAGCGCGACCAGGTGCAGCACCTCGCGCGGCAGGGCATTGCCGATGCCGGTGATCGCGCCGGTGGCCCCGCAATTGACGAAACCGTGGTAAACCTGCGTGTCGACCCCGACCATCAGCGTCAGGTCGGGATTGCCCGAGGTGATGTTGGCCGCCGCATAGGACAGGTCATCCGCCCCGCCGAACTCCTTGAACCCGATCAGGTTGGGATAGGTCTTGCGCAACTCGAAGAACAGGTCGGCGCGGGTGGCAAAGCCGTAATAGGGGCTGTTGTAGATCACCGCCGGCAGGTCCGCCGCCGCGAGAATGGCCGAGAAATGCGCCTTTTGCGCCGCCATCGACGTGCCGCGCGACAGAACGCGGGGGATCACCATCAGCCCCTTGGCCCCGACCTTGGCCGCATGGGCCGCGATGCGCACGGCCGATGCCGTGTTGATCGCCCCGGTGCCCACGATGGTCGGCACGCCGGCCTCGACCAGCGCCTCGACCCCCTGCATGCGCTGCTCGTCCGTCAGCAGCGGCCAATCCCCCATCGAGCCGCAATAGACCACCGCCGACATGCCGGCATCCACCAGTTCGCGCCCCTTGCGCGCCAACGCCGCGAAATCGGGGGCGCGGTCGGCCGTGCAGGGGGTCATCAGGGCCGGGATGGTGCCGGTGAAGATACTGTCGCTCATGCGGATGTCCTTTTCCAAAACGATGGGCCGGCCGAAGGGGAGGTGTCGGGGATGACGGCCCGGCGGTGCCAGCATGTTGTCTGCATTCACGGCAAATATCATTTTGCCGACGCTCTGTCGACAAACAAAATTCAGAAAAGAAAATGGCCGCGCGAAGCGGCCATTCCGGGGTGCGTCGATCAGAGCGCGACGCGCGATGCGCTGCGCTTGTCGGCCGAGATATAGGATTGAATCTGCAGCACGATCTGGTCGGCATGAGCCACGGCCAGCGCGTCCGACCGGGCCACGTCGCGGTTGACGATGGCGTCGATCATGTCCTCGTGTTCGGTCACGTATTGGCGCGGCAGGTTGTCGTCGTAGGAATGGTAATACAGCCGCAGGATGCGCCGGCCCTCGTCCAGCAGGCGGGTGAACAGCCCCGTGTAATAGGGGTTGCGCCCGGCCTCGGCGATGGCCGCATGGAAATCGCGATTGGCTGCGATCATGCCCAGCACGTTGCGCTCTTCGACAAATGCGGCAAACCGGGCCTGGTGGGCGCGGATGACGGGAATGTCGTCGGCCACGTGGTTTTCCGCCGCCAGCCGGGTTGTCACCCGGTACATCAGCGTCAGCGCGTCAAAGAACGCGCCCATCTGCAGGAAGTCGATGTTGGACACGATCGTCGTGCGGTTGGTCAGCGTGGTCAGAAGCCCGTCGGCCGCCAGCCGCACCAGCGCCTCGCGGATCGGCGTGCGCGACATCGAAAACCGCTCGGACAGCTGGGTTTCGTCGATCGGGCTGCCGGGCGCGATCTTCAGCTCGATGATCTCGTTGCGCAGGATCTCGTAGACGTGGGTGACGCCACTTCCCCGTTTGATCGCCGGCTGCGATGCCGCATTTGAACCTTGGGCTGCTTTGGCCATGCTGTCTCTCTTCGTGGGATCGGACGGGACCACATTGTAAGAACTTTCTCCCCGCATCCAGAATATTCGCAGTATCCATTTTGTCGACACCAAAGATATTGTCGGACCAATGGGGTTTTGCGGGGCCCGGCGGGCCCGCCTGGCAGGTAAAATGGAATCAGGTTGACATTCGGTCAGGTGATTCATAAAACGATTTACGTAAAACGATTAAAGTTTGCATCAGAGGCCTCACCGGAGGCCGGACCAGTTCTTTGGGAGGGGAATGTGGCCGTCACGATCAAGCAAGTCGCCGAATATGCCGGCGTGTCGGCCGCCACCGTGTCCAACGTGCTCAGCGATTCCAAATCGGTGCGCGAAGAGTCGCGGCGCAAGGTGATGGCCGCGGTCAAGGCATTGAACTACAAGGCCAATCCGGCGGCCTCGCTGCTGCGCTCGGGCCGGTCCAACGTGATCGGCGCCGTGGTGCCCAACCTGCAGAACCCGTTCTTCGCCGCCATGCTGGCCGCCATCGAACGCCATTGCGGCGATGACGGGTACGAGCTGATCGTGGCCTCGTCCAACGACAATGAAACAACCGAAACCGCGCGCATCCGCTCGCTGCTGACCTGGCGGCCGGCCGGGCTGTTCGTCGTACCCTGCAGCCGCAACTTTCCCAGCCTCGACCTGGTGACCGGGGCCGATGTGCCGCTGGTCCTGGCCGACCGGGCGGCCAGCCAGCGCGGGGCGGATTTCGTCGAGATCGACAACCGGCTGGCCGGGCGCATGACGGCGGAAAAGCTCAGGGAACTGGGCCATTCCCGCGTCGCGGCCTTTGCGCCATCCTTCGATGTCGACAACATCCGCGAGCGGCTGGCCGGGCTGACCGAAACCCTGGGCACACCCCTGCGCCAGATCGCCATCGGGCGCGAACAGGACCGGCTGGACGTGGCCGATGTCGCCGCCCTGTGGGAAGACGATTGCACCGCCGCCGTGGCGCTGACCAACTCGGCTACGCTGATGGCCCTGGCCGCCCTGCGCCACCTGGGCCGCACGGTGCCCGACGACGTGTCGCTGATCGGTTTCGACGATTACGATTGGATGGCCGTCGCCGCCCCGTCGATCACCGCCATCCGGCAACCTGTCCGCGAAATGGCCCAGGTGGCCTGGGACAGCCTGCGCAAGCGCATCAAGGGCGGCGCCGCACTGAACACCCATACCATGCATCAGCCCGAGCTGATCATCCGCGAATCCACCGCGCCTGCCTCGCGTTGAGGTCGGCCCGTACCACCGGGGGGCCTGCCCCTCATTTTTTTGGGAGGAAATATGAAACGATTTACGCAAATGGCGATCGGTACGGCCCTGACGGCCTGTTCCGCCACCGCCCTGATGGCCCAGGATGTCGACTGGACGTCGGAACTGGGCAGCCACGAGGGCACCGATCTGGTGATTTCTACCATCACCGACCCGTTCATCGATTCGATGAAATCCACCGTGCCGGGCTTTACCGAGCTGACCGGGGCCGGCGTGGCCGTCGACGGCTTTGGCTATGACGCGCTGCACGACCGCCAGCTGCTGGGCTGTTCCCAGCGCGACGGCAGCACCGACGTGCTGGTCATCGACGGCATCTGGATGGGCGAATTCGTCGAGGCCGGCTGCCTCGAACCGCTCGACGCGCGGATGGCCGAGGTCGAGGACAGCTTTGCCTGGGACGATTTCGTGGCCGACGGCGCGGCCCAGGCCAGCTGGGACGGCACGCGCTATTGCGCGCCGATCGGCATCTATTACGGCCTGCTGTTCTATCGCACCGACCTGTTCGAAGCGGCCGGGATGAAGGTGCCCGAAACCTTCGAAGAGCTGAAACAGGCTGCCGATTTCTTCACCGACAACCCGGATTTCCCGGATGTCTACGGCTATGCGATGAACAACCAGCGCGGCGCGGCGGCCGGGCAGCAATATTTCGAATGGGCCTTTTCGGCCGGCGTGTCGCCCTGGGCGTCCAACACCGTGGGGGCCAAAGACCCCTATGCCGACCTGACCCCGACGATGAACAACGAAGGCTCGGTGGCCCTGGTCCAGTTCTTCAAGGACATGACGTCCTATGGCCCGCCGGGCGTCGAAAGCTATGCCTGGGACGAACGGGCGACGGGCTTTGCCAACGGGTCGCTGGCCATGATCAACGACTGGTCGGTGCGCGCCCAGATCGCCAATGACCCGGCCACCAGCCAGATCGCCGGCAAGTTCGCCGCCGCGCTGATGCCCCATGCCGAGGGCGCCGACACGATTTCGCCCGTCGGCGGCTGGGTGATGTGCATGAACGCCCATTCCGAGCAGAAGGACGCGGCCTGGGACCTGATCCGCTGGTTCTCCAGCCCCGGGGCCCACAAGGAATTCGTCCTGGACGGCGGCCCGCCCAGCCGGGTGTCGGCCATGGAAGACGCCGACATCCAGGCCAAGTGGCCCTGGACCGTGCAGCTGAACGAGGCCCGCCAGACCGCCTGGTCCGAAGGCCGGCCGCGCCATGCGCTGACCTTCCAGCTGATCGACGAGACCGGGATCGAGGTGAACCGGGCGATCATCGGCGAGAAGTCCCCGCAAGAGGCCATGGATGACGCCAATGCCCAGGCGCAAAAGATGCTGGCCCGCGGCGGCTTGCTCTGACCTCGACCGGCTGACCGGCCGACGCGACCGGCGGGGCCGCTCCCCGTGCCCCGCCGGCCTGATCCCGACATCCCCGACGACACGACTTTCAAGGAGAGCCCCATGTCTCTCGGCAATGCCAGCCAGCCCATGGATGGCCAGGATAGCGCCACCCCCCGCGCGCCCGACGGCCCCGCCCGCGAGGCGATGCGCCCGGGCCGCAAACGCTGGTGGTCGCGCGACAGCGTGCAGGAACCGGCCTTCCTGTGGCCTTCGCTGCTGTTCCTGCTGTGCCTGACCCTGTTTCCCTTTGTCTACTCGGTCTGGCTCAGCCTGCATTACGTGCGCCTGACCCGGCTGGACAACAAGGTCTTTGCCGGCGTCCAGAACTACCTCGATCTCTTCGCCGACGAGATCTTCATGAGCGCCATCCGCAACACCCTGATGCTGGCCGGGGCGACCCTGACCATCGAGCTGATCCTGGGTTTTGCCATTGCCAAGGTGTTCTATGAACTGGCGCACCGGCCCTGGGTCAATTCCCTGCGCTCGGCCTACCTGGTGCCCATGATGGTCACCCCGATCACCATCGGCGTCATCGCCAATTACGTCATGAACCCCCAGCTGGGCATCCTGAACCAGATGCTGGGCTCGCTGGGCATCGACCCGGTGGCCTGGTTCGGCGATCCGCTGATGGCCAAGCTGTCGATCCTGCTGATCAACGTCTGGCAATGGACGCCCTTCGTCGCCGTCCTGCTGCTGGCCGGGTTGATGTCGATCCGCCACGACGTGCTTGAAGCCGCCCGGGTCGACGGCGCCCGCTGGTATCACATCATGGCCTATATCGAGATCCCGTCGATCCTGCCCATCGCGCTGCTGGCCGTGATCCTGCGCCTGATCGAGATCCTGCGCTTCTTCGACATCGTCTACATCACCACCCGGGGCGGGCCGAGCGATGCGACCATGGTCATGACCCTGTTCACCTACCAGCAGGATTTCCAGTACTTCCAGGTCGGGCTGGGATCGGCCTCGGCCGTCATCATCCTGGCCATGTCCATCGTCATCACGACCTTCGCCGTGGCCCTCCTGCGGAGGATCGAACAATGAGACGCGCCGCGTGGAAAGACGGCCTGCTGATCCTGGTGGCGCTCGGCGTGACCTTCCTGTCGCTGGCCCCGCTGCTGTGGATGTTCCTCGGCGCCTTCAAGACCACGGCCGAGATGATCGCCGTGCCGCCGGTCTGGGCCGTGGATTTCAGCTATCTCCAGAACTTCCGCGATCTCTTTGCCGAGTTCTGGCCGAACATGCGCAATTCGCTGATCGTGACCCTGGGCACCACGGCGCTGGCCCTGGTTCTGGCCCTGCCCGTGGCCTTTGCCCTGGTCAATTTCCAGCTCAAGCGCCGCAATTTCCTGGCCGACTGGATCCTGTCGACCCGGATGATGCCACCCATCGCCGCTGCCGTGCCGCTGTTCATCATCTTCAACGGCTTCGGCATCCTCGACAGCATCCCGGCCCTGATCATCGCCTATGCCGGGTTCAACATGCCCTTTGCCATCTGGGTGTCGATGTCCTTCCTCAAGCAGGTGCCCCGTGAGCTGATCGAGGCCGCCCGGCTGGAAGGCTGTTCCTGGTTCCAGATCCTGACCCTGATCGCCCTGCCGCTCAGCCTGTCTGGCATCGCCGTGGTGGCCACCTTCGTCTTCATCTTTGCCTGGAACGAATTCCTGCTGGCCCTGTTCCTCAGCGGCGGCAGCTCGCGGACCTTCCCGGTGACCATCTCGTCCTTCATCGGGACCGGGCGGATCTACTGGGAATACATCGCCGCGGCGACCGTCGTGCAATGCGTTCCTCCCATCATCTTCGCCTTTGCCATGCAGCGCCACATCGTGTCGGGCATGACCATGGGCGCCGTAAAGGACTGATCTCATGACACTTTCCATCAAGGACCCGGGCGCTGTCCTGATCACCGGCGCCGCGCGCGGGATCGGGGCGGCCATTGCCGAACGCTTCGGCGCCGATGGCTATCACGTCATCCTCAGCGATCTCGACCGCCAGCGCGCCGAGGCCGACACCGTCGTGGCCGCGATCCGCGACGCCGGCGGCCGCGCCGATTTCCTGCCCGGTGACGTGGGCGATCATGCCTCGATCAAGACGCTGGTGGCCGAGGCCATCGCGCTTGCCGGCCAAATCCGCGTGCTGGTCTCGAATGCCGGCGTGCTGTCGGTCTCGTCGGTCGACGACCTGTCCCCCGAGGAATGGGACCGGATGTATCACGTCAACATGCGCGGCACGTTCCTGGTCGCGCAGGCCATGCTGCCGCACCTGCGCCAGCAGGATCGGGCGCGGATCATCAACATGGCCTCGGTCGGCGGCAAGCGCGGGGCGCCGGGCCAGATCCACTATTGCTCGTCCAAGGCCGCGGTCATCAGCTTTACCCAGATCCTGGCCGAAGAGGTCGCCGCCGACGGCATCACCGTCAACGCGATCTGCCCGGGGATCATCGACACCGAGATGGGGCGCAACAATTACCGCACCCCCGAAGACCTGGCCGCCGTGCATGCCAAGACCGCGCTGAAGCGGCTGGGCTATCCGCGCGACGTGGCCGGACCGGTGGCCTTCCTGGCCTCGGACGACGCGGCTTTCATCACCGGCCAGGCGATCAACGTCTGCGGCGGCATCCTCTTTCACTGACCTCCTGAAGAAACGGTAACATCATGAACAAGCTTGGTTTGCACGCGAATGTCTGGGTCGCCGGCTGGAGCGAGGACGAAGCGGCCCTGGCCATCGCCAAGACCGCCGAGACCGGGTTCGACCTGATCGAGATCCCGGCGCTGGATGCCGGGCGGCTGCGCCCCGCCGAGACCCGCAAGCGGCTGGATGCCGCGGGCATCGGCTGTACCCTGTCACTGGGGCTGGACGCCGGCACCGACATCTCGTCGGGCGATCCGGCCCTGATGAAGGCCGGCGAGGACAAGCTGCGCACCACCCTGTCGGTCGCCCGCGACCTGGGCGCGACCCATGTCTGCGGCATTCTCTACAGCGCCTTCCAGAAGTACTTCGAGCCGCCCACCCAGGCCGGCATCGAAGCCTCGGCCGAGGTCATGTCCCGGGTCGCGGGCTATGCGGCCGAAAACGGCATCACCCTGGGCATGGAAGTGGTCAACCGCTACGAATCCAACGTGCTGAACACCGCGGCCCAGGCCGTGGCCTATTGCCGGATGGTCGATGCGCCCAACGTCAAGGTGCATCTCGACGCCTACCACATGCATATCGAAGAGCCGAACCCCGTCGAGGCGATCCGGGCGACCGGGGCCGACCTGGGCTATTTCCACACCGGCGAGAGCCATCGGGGCTACATCGGCTCGGGCTCGATCGACCATGCCGGCCTGTTCCGCGCCCTGGTCGAAAGCGGCTATGACGGGCCGATCACCTACGAATCCTTCTCGTCCGAGGTTGTCGGCCAGCCGCTGACCGGCATCCTGGGCATCTGGCGCAACACCTGGACCGATGGCGAGGACCTGGCCCGCCATGCCCTGGGTTTCACCCATGCCCAGCTCAAGGCCGCGCGGGAAACCGTGCAGCGCAGCTCGGGCTTCACCGAAATGGAGGTCTGAGATGGGGGCGATCAAGCTCGACAATGTCCGCAAGTCCTTTGGCCAGGTCGATGTCATCAAGGGCATCGACCTCGACATCGCCGATGGCGAATTCGTCGTCTTCGTCGGGCCGTCGGGCTGTGGCAAATCCACCCTGCTGCGGCTGATCGCCGGGCTGGAGGACATCACCCGGGGCAGCATCTCGATCGACGGCGAACGGGTCGACACCAAGGAACCGGCCGACCGCCACATTGCCATGGTGTTCCAGTCCTACGCGCTCTACCCGCACATGTCGGTGCGGCGGAACATCGGCTTCGGGCTCAAGATCGCCGGGTTTCCCAAGGCCCAGGTCGAGGCCAAGATCGAGGAAGCCGCCCGCCTGCTGGAACTGACCCCGCTGCTGGATCGCCGCCCGCGCGACCTGTCGGGCGGCCAGCGCCAGCGCGTGGCCATCGGCCGGGCCATCGTGCGCTCGCCCTCGGCCTTTCTCTTCGACGAGCCGCTGTCCAACCTCGATGCCGCGTTGCGCGTGCAGATGCGCATGGAGATCATCGCCCTGCACGACCAGCTGCGGCGCACGATGATCTACGTGACCCATGACCAGGTCGAGGCCATGACCATGGCCGACCGGATCGTCGTGCTGAACGGTGGCAAGGTCGAGCAATTCGACACGCCGGTGGCGCTCTATGATCATCCGGCCAACCGTTTCGTCGCCGGGTTCATCGGCAGCCCGCGGATGAACTTCCTCGACATCGAACGGGCCGAGGGCAACCGGCTGTGGCTGGAAGGCGGGCTGGAGATCACCCTGCCCGACCGCAGCGCCGCCGATTGCACCCGGGCCCGGACGCTGGGCATCCGGCCCGAGCATTTCACCCACAGCGCCACCGGCGGGGCCTGGCAGGGCAAGGTCGTGGTGACCGAACAGCTGGGCAGCGATGCCTACCTGCATGTCGCCCTGCCCGGCAGGCGCGAGCACATCGTGCTGCGCGGGGTGGGCGAGCGCGATTTCCGCCGGGGCGATGCCATCGGGCTGACCCCCCAGCCCGGCCTGTGCCACCTGTTCGACGACGCCGGCACGACGATCCGCAATATCCCGTTGCGCGGCGCGGCCTGACCGGCCCGCCGCCCCTCTCGGCGCGGCCCCGCGGGGCCGTGCGACAGCAAGGAACCGACCATGTACATGTCGAAACTCTCCCTTTCCGGCCGGCGGGCGCTTGTCACCGGGGCGGCCCGGGGCATCGGGCTGGCCTGCGCCGAGGCCCTGGCCGAGGCCGGGGCCCACGTGATCCTGGCCGATCTCGATGGCCAGGCCGCGACCCGGGCGGCCGAAACCCTGGCCGCGCAGGGCCATGACACCGGCGCCATGGCCCTCGACGTGACCGACAGCGCGGCCGTCGATGCCGCGGCCGAAGCGGCCGGCGTGCTGGACGTGCTGGTGGCCAATGCCGGGGTCGGCCGCCTGCCCACCCCCGTCGAGGACATCACCGACGATGACTGGCTGGCCGTGCACCGGGTCAACCTGGATGGCGTGTTCTATTGCAACCGGGCCTTTGGCCGGCGGATGCTGGACCGCGGGCGCGGGGCGATCGTCAATATCGGCTCGATGTCGGGGCTGATCGTCAACCGGCCCCAGGGCCAGGCCCATTACAACAGTTCGAAGGCCGCCGTGCACCACCTGACCAAGTCCTTCGCCGCCGAATGGGCCGGGCGCGGGCTGCGCGTCAATGCCGTCGCCCCGACCTATATCGAAACGCCCCTGACCGCCGTGGCCCACGAGAACGGCATGGCCGCGATCTGGACCCGCGACACCCCGATGGGCCGCTTCGGCCAGGTCGACGAGGTGGCCTCGGTCGTGCATTTCCTGGCCAGCGATGCGGCCAGCCTGATGACCGGGGCCGTCGTTGTGGTCGATGGCGGGCTGACTTGCTGGTAGGATCGCGCCATGACCATCCAGACCGACCACGCCAGCCTCGTCGACCGGCTTCTTGCCCTGTCGCAATACGACACCCGCGTCTTCGTCGCGATCACCGGCGCGCCGGGCTCGGGCAAGAGCACCCTGGCCGAGGCCCTTCTGGCCGGGATCGAGGCCCGGCTGCCCGGGCATGCGGCCATCCTGCCGATGGACGGGTTCCATTACGACGACGGCCTGCTGTCCGCCCGTGGCTGGCTGGCCCGCAAGGGCGCGCCGCATACCTTCGATGCCGACGGGCTGGCCGCCACGATCGACCGGCTGGCCCCGGGAGACCGGCCGGTGGCCGTGCCGGTCTTTGACCGCGCGCTGGAAATCTCGCGGGCCGGGGCGCGGATCATCGCGCCCGAGGTCCGGCTGATCCTGGTCGAGGGCAATTACCTGCTGCTCGACGATCCGGCCTGGGCACCGTTGCGCGACCGCTTCGACCTGTCGGTCTTCCTCGACGTGCCCCTTGAAACCCTGCGCGCAAGGCTGGAAGAGCGGTGGAAGACGTTGAACCCGGAGGACGCTCGGGCCAAGGTCGAGGAGAACGACCTGCCCAACGCCCGGCTGGTGGTCGGCCAGAGCGTGCCCGCGGATCTTGTCCTGCGCGCCTGACCGGCCCCTTCCGGCCCGACCGCCTTCGGTGCAGACAGGCACCGGACCCGCACCGATACAGACCAGGAACTGGAACGACATGAGCATTTTGAACCAACTGAGAGCCATGACCGTCGTCGTGGCCGACACCGGCGAAGTGGCCTCCGTGAAACGGCTGAAGCCGGTCGATTGCACAACCAACCCGTCGCTGGTTCTGGCCGCGCTGGCCGATCCGGCCTCGGAAGAGCTGATCGCTCGCGAGATCGAGGCCGGCAAGGCCGCCGGTCTGTCGGCCGAAAAGATGGTGGCCACCCTGACCGTGGCCACCGGGGCCGAGCTGACCCGGCTGGTGCCGGGCCGGGTGTCGACCGAGGTTGACGCCAACCTGTCCTTCGACACCGATGCCTCGGTCGCCCGGGCCCGCGAGATCATCGCCGATTACGACCGGCGGGGCATTGCCAAGGATCGCATCCTGATCAAGCTGGCCTCGACCTGGGAAGGCATCCGCGCGGCGGAAATCCTGCAGGGCGAGGGCATCGACTGCAACCTGACCCTGCTGTTCTCGATGGCCCAGGCCGTCGCCTGCGCCGATGCCGGGGCGTTCCTGATCTCGCCCTTCGTCGGCCGGATCACCGATTGGTACAAGAAGGCCGAGGGCGTCGACAGCTACCTGCCCGACGAGGATCCGGGCGTGAAATCGGTCCGCCGGATCTACGATTACTACAAGTCGAACGGCATCGGCACGGTGGTCATGGGCGCGTCCTTCCGCAACACCGACCAGATCAAGGCCCTGGCCGGCTGCGACAACCTGACGATCTCGCCCAAGCTGCTCGACGCGCTGGATGCCGAGACCGGCGATCTGCCCCGCGTGCTGTCGCCCGAAGCGGCCAGCGGCGTGGCGCCGGTGACAATGGACGAGGCGAGCTTCCGCTGGGAGATGAACGCCGATGCCATGGCCACCGAGAAACTGGCCGAGGGCATCCGCAATTTCGATGCCGATCACAAGAAACTGATCGACCTGGTCGCCCAGCGCTGAACGGGGGCCGATCCGGCGCCGTTCGGGCCCGGATCGCCACGGGGATGCACCGGACCGGCGCCCGCGCCCGGTCCGGCACCCGGATCGGGGCGGGCGATGCGCTCGCGCCGCCCCGACCATGGTGCCGGCGCCCGCCAAACGGGCATTGACCGCCGGGCGCGCTTCGATTTTCATCCGCCCCGCCGGTTCCGCCCCGGCATCCGCCCAATGGCCATTCCCCCGCGGGCCCCGGCCTGCCATGTGACAACGAAATGCAGAAACCCCTTTCCATCGTCGTGGTCGAACAGGACCGGGATCGCGCGCTGCTCATCGTCGACAGCCTGCGCGACTCGGGCCCGCACGAGATCTTCGTGGTCTCCGAGGAAAGCGCGCTGGCCCGGCGCATCAAGGAACGCAATCCCGACATCGTGCTGGTCGACATGGCCAGCCCCTCGCGCGACATGCTCGAAGAGCTGACCCTGGCCTCGGGGGCGACCGAACGGCCGGTGGCCATGTTCGTCGACCAGTCCGACGACGGGCTGACCAAGGCCGCGATCGAGGCCGGGGTGTCGGCCTATGTCGTCGACGGGCTGCGGCCCGAACGCATCAAGCCGATCATGGATGCGGCGATCACCCGGTTCCACATGTTCCAGCGCATGCGCACCGAACTGGCCGCAACCAAGAAGGCGCTGGAGGAACGCAAGGTGATCGACCGGGCCAAGGGCATCCTGATGAAGGCCCGCAAGATCGACGAGGACGAGGCCTATGCGCTGATGCGCAAGACGGCCATGACCCAGGGCCGCAAGATGGTCGACGTGGCCGAGGCCATCGTGACAGCGGCAGGGCTGCTGTCATGAGCACGACGGAACTGAAGGCCGGGTTCATCCCGCTGGTTGATGCCGCGCCGCTGGTTGTCGCCCGCGAGTTGGGCTTTGCCGAGGAAGAAGGCCTGGACCTGCGGCTGGACCGTGCGCCCAGCTGGTCGACCCTGCGCGACTGGGTGGCCATGGGCCAGATCGACGCCGCCCACATGTTGTCACCCGTGCCGGTGGCCGCCGCGCTGGGGCTGGGCGGCATTGCCGTGCGGCTCAACGCCCTGTCGGTCCTGTCGGTCAACGGCAATGTCATCGGCGTGTCGAACGCCCTGGCCGACAAGATGCGCGCGGCCGGACACCGGTTCGATTTCGAAGACCCCCGCGCTGCCGGCCCGGCCCTGATGGCCGCCGTCGACGGCCGGCTGCGCATCGGCGTGCCCTTCCCCTTCTCGATGCATGCCGAGCTGCTCTATTACTGGCTGGGCGCCATCGGCCTGCCCGCGCCCCAGGGCCTGGACGTGCGCACCATCCCGCCGCCGCTGATGGCCCAGGCCATGGCCCGGGGCGAGATCGACGCCTTCTGCGTTGGTGAGCCCTGGGGTTCGATCGCCGTCGAGAACAACATCGGCACCCTGCTGCTGCCCGGCCGGGCGATCTGGGCCCGGGCGCCGGAAAAGGTGCTGGCCGTGCGCGAGACCTGGGCCGACGAACAGCCCGACCTGGCCCATCGCCTGGTCCGCGCGCTGTGGACCGCCGGGCGCTGGCTGGGCGAACCGGCCAACCAGGCCACGGCCTCGGAAATCCTGTCGCGGGCCGAGTATCTCGACATCAGCGCCGAGCTGCTGGAACGGTCGCTGTCGGGCCGCATGGTCATCTCGCCCCAGGGCGACCTGCGCCGCTGCGACGACATGATCGCCTTTCACGCCGGTGCGGCCGGGTTCCCCTGGCGCAGCCAGGCCGCCTGGATCGCCGAACGGCTGGCCGCCCGCACCGGGCTGGACCGCGTCCAGGCTCGTGCTGCAGCGCAGGTATTCCGCGCCGATATCTACCGCCGGGCCCTGGCCCCGCTGCATGTCGACCTGCCCGGCGCGTCGGAAAAGCTGGAAGGTGCAATTACCGTGCCGACCGAGGTCGCCTCGGCCTCCGGCACCCTGATTCTGGCCCCCGATCCGTTCTTTGACGGCCATATTTTTGATCCTTCGGCCGATAGCTGACCCGTTTTTGTGCAAGCTTCAGGCAGCCTCCCGGGCAAATCGTTTGAATTTGCGCTAATTAACCCCTCCACCTCTGTTTCTCTTGCATCCTTGTCTGCAGTGCAGCAATAAAGAGGTGCGCGGTCGAACAATGGCGTTCCCGCATAACTCTTCCCCAATGACGTGGGTTTCGAGCAAAGCTGCTTGATCCGTTTCGTGTCACGCTCCCTGCGTGTCCGTTCGGCTCGGCGGCTTTTTTTGTTTTCTGCCTCGCCTCCTCTCTAGCCCGGGGCCAGACCGAAGGACCAGATCATGAAGACCACACTCACTGCCCTGCTTGCCACCACCGTCCTTGCCCTGCCGGCCAATGCCGACTGGCTGGATGTCGAGAAGGACGAACTGAAATTCGGCTTCATCAAGCTGACCGACATGGCCCCGCTCGCCGTGGCCTATGAAAACGGCTATTTCGAGGACGAAGGCCTGTTCGTCACGCTCGAAGCCCAGGCCAACTGGAAAGTGCTGCTGGACGGCGTGATCGACGGCCAGCTCGACGGCGCCCACATGCTGGCCGGCCAGCCGCTGGCGGCCACCATCGGCTTTGGCACCGAGGCCCACATCATCACGCCCTTCTCGATGGACCTGAACGGCAACGGCATCACCGTGTCGAACGAGATCTGGGAACAGATGAAGCCCAACATCCCGACCAATGCCGACGGCCTGCCCCAGCACCCGATCTCGGCCTCGGCCCTCAAGCCCGTCGTCGAGGATTACAAGGACCAGGGCAAGCCGTTCAACATGGGCATGGTCTTCCCGGTTTCGACCCACAATTACGAACTGCGCTACTGGCTGGCCGCCGGCGGGCTGCACCCGGGCTTCTACAGCCCCGAGAACATCACCGGCCAGATCGGCGCCGACGTGCTGCTGTCGGTGACCCCCCCGCCGCAGATGCCCGCCACGCTCGAAGCCGGCACGATCTATGGCTATTGCGTCGGTGAGCCGTGGAACCAGCAGGCCGTGTTCAAGGGCATCGGCGTGCCGGTGATCACCGATTACGAGCTGTGGAAGAACAACCCCGAGAAGGTCTTTGGCATCACCGCCGAATTCGCCGAGGAATACCCCAACACCACGCTGGCCATCGTCAAGGCGCTGATCCGCGCAGCGATCTGGCTGGACGAGAACGACAACGCCAACCGCGAGGAAGCGGTCGAGATCCTGGCCCGGTCGGAATATGTCGGCGCCGATGCCGAGGTGATCGCCAACTCGATGACCGGCACGTTCGAATACGAAAAGGGTGACACGCGCGAAGTACCTGATTTCAATGTGTTCTTCCGCTACAACGCCACCTATCCGTTCTATTCGGACGCCGTCTGGTACCTGACCCAGATGCGCCGCTGGGGCCAGATCCCCGAGGCCAAGACCGACAGCTGGTACGACGAGGTGGCCAAGTCGGTCTACAAGCCGGAAATCTACCTGGAAGCCGCGCGGCTGGTGATCGAGGACGGCTATGCCTCGGAAGAGGATTTCCCCTTCGACAGCGACGGCTACAAGGCGCCGACCCCGGCCGAGGACATCATCGACGGCATCGCCTTCGACGGCAAGACGCCCAACGCCTATCTCGACAGCCTGCCGATCGGCCTGAAAGGCGAGCAGAAGGTCGTGGGCAACGACGTCCAGGGCTGATCCGGGCCGGCGGGGCCCGATCCGGGATGGGTGCGCGCACCCATCCTACCCCGCCTGACCCGACCCGCGGGTGCCGCCGCCAACCCCGGCGCCCGGACTTCCCCGAAGACCGACCATCCACGGGATGGCGGGCGGGGCGATGCGCCAGCAGGCGCGAGCGTCGTCCAGCCATCCCGACCAACCGGAGCGAAGAGCCATGACCGCCACCGACCCCGACACGCTAGCCCAGGACGCCGCAGCCGAGGCCCGGCGCGCCCGGCGCTTCAACCGCATCAACAAGGCCGACGCCTGGTTCCAGGTCCTGGGCCTGGCCTGGATGACCCCGCTTCTCAAGGCCGCCGCCGGCGACAACCCCCAAGCCCAGATGAAAGAAGTCTGGCGCCTGCTGGGCGTGCCCGTCATTGCCATCGTTGCCTTCCTGATCGCCTGGGGCGCCCTTGCCCCGACGGTCCAGACCTCGCTGGGCGCCATCCCCGGGCCGGCCCAGGTCTGGGAACAGGTGATCAACCTCAACGAGGACGCCGCCCGCGAGCGCGACAAGCGCGCCGCCTTCTACGAACGCCAGGACGAGCGCAACGCCCGCTATGAAGAGGCCGGCGAGACCGACCGCATCAAGTGGCGCGAATACACCGGCGCGCCGACCTACTACCAGCAGATCTGGACCTCGATCAAAACCGTCTTCTTCGGCTTCCTGCTGGCCACGATCGTTGCCGTGCCCCTGGGTATCCTGGGCGGCCTGTCGGCCACGGCCAATGCCGCGATGAACCCGCTGATCCAGATCTTCAAGCCGGTCTCGCCCCTGGCCTGGCTGCCCATCGTCACCATGGTCGTCTCGGCCACCTACACCGTCGACGACGGCTGGTTCTCGAAATCCTTCCTGACCTCGGCCATCACGGTGACGCTCTGCTCGCTCTGGCCGACGCTGATCAACACCGCGCTCGGCGTGGCCTCGATCGACAAGGACCTCGTCAACGTGTCCAAGGTCCTCAAGATGGGCACCTGGACCAAGATCACCAAGCTGGTCCTGCCCTCGGCCCTGCCGCTGATCTTCACCGGTCTGCGCCTGTCGCTCGGCGTCGGCTGGATGGTCCTGATCGCCGCCGAAATGCTGGCGCAGAACCCCGGCCTGGGCAAGTTCGTCTGGGACGAATTCCAGAACGGCTCGTCCTCGTCGCTCGCCAAGATCATGGTCGCGGTCTTCACCATCGGCATCATCGGCTTCCTTCTCGACCGCATGATGTTCGCGATCCAGTCGCTCTTCACCTTCACCAACAACCGGTAAGGTCCCATGGCTGTCATCGAATTTTCCAACGTTTCCAAGAGCTTCGGCGAGGGCACCGCCCGCACCGACGTGCTCAAGAACATCGATCTCAAAGTGGAAGAAGGCGAGTTCCTCGTGCTGCTCGGCTTCTCCGGCACCGGCAAGACCACGCTGATCAACCTGATGGCGGGCCTCGAAACGCCCACCAAGGGCAGCGTGACCTTCAAGGGCAAGCCCATCGACGGCCCCGGCCGTGAACGCGGGGTGATCTTCCAGAACTATTCGCTGATGCCCTGGCTCACGGTCAACGGCAACGTCATGCTGGCCGTTGATACCGTCTTCCCGAACCTGCCCAGGAAGGAAAAGGAAGAAAAGGTCGCCCATTACGTCAAGATGGTGGGCCTGGGCCATGCCACGACGCGGCGCCCGGCCGAACTGTCGGGCGGCATGCGCCAGCGGGTCAACGTGGCCCGGGCGCTGGCCATGGACCCCGAGGTGCTGCTGCTGGATGAACCGCTCTCGGCGCTCGACGCGCTGACCCGGGCCAACCTGGCCGACGAGATCGAAGGCATCTGGGACGCCGACAAGAAGACCTGTGTCCTGATCACCAACGATGTCGACGAGGCCATCCTGCTGGCCGACCGGATCATCGCCCTGAACCCCGACGGAACGCTGGGCGAGGAATTCCCGGTGACCATCCCGCGTCCGCGCGACCGGGGCGAGATGAACCACGACGAGGGCTTCAAGACCCTGCGCGCGGCGGTCACCAACTATCTGATGGACGTGGGCATCCAGGCCAAGGCCGAGGGCACGCGCAACCTGCCCGATGTCACGCCGATCCATTCGGTGCCGGCGGCCGTGGCCAAGGCCCAGGAAGGCCTGATCGACGACCGCTACCTGACCTTCTCGCAGCTGCACAAGATCTACCCGACGCCCAAGGGCCCGCTGACCGTGGTCGAGGATTTCAACCTGAAACTCGACCGGGGCGAGTTCATCTCGCTGATCGGCCATTCGGGCTGCGGCAAGTCGACCGTGCTGACCATGGCCGCCGGGCTGAACGACATCTCGAAAGGTGTCATCAAGCTGGACGGCTACGAAGTGCGCGGGGCCGACCCGGAACGCGCCGTGGTCTTCCAGTCGCCCTCGCTGTTCCCCTGGCTGTCGGCCAAGGAGAACGTCGCCATCGGCGTCGACAAGGTCTATCCCAAGGCCAGCCAGGCCGAACGCCAGGACGTGGTGGAATATTACCTCGAACGCGTGGGCCTCGGCGACAGCATGGACAAGTCGGCGGCCGATCTGTCGAACGGCATGAAACAGCGCGTGGGCATCGCCCGGGCCTTTGCCCTGTCGCCCAAGCTGCTGCTGCTCGATGAACCCTTCGGCATGCTCGACAGCCTGACGCGCTGGGAATTGCAGGAAGTGCTGATGGAAGTCTGGTCGCGCACCAAGGTCACGGCCATCTGCGTCACCCATGATGTCGACGAAGCCATCCTGCTGGCCGACCGGGTGGTCATGATGACCAATGGCCCGCAGGCCACGATCGGCAAGATCGTCGATGTCGACCTGCCCCGCCCGCGCACGCGCAAGGCCCTGCTCGAACACCCCGATTACTACCTCTACCGCGAGCAGGTGCTGAACTTCCTCGAGGAATACGAGCACGGCGCCAAGCCCAAGCCGAAACCCCAGCCCAAGGCCATTGCAGCGGAGTAAGCCACGATGGACGACGCCGACATCACCCTGATCCAGGAGAGTTTCGCCAAGGTCGTGCCGATCCGCGATACCGCGGCGGGGATCTTCTATGCCGATCTCTTCGAAACCGCCCCGCAGGTCCGGCCCTATTTCGCCCGGACCGACATGACCCAACAGGGCGCCAAGCTGATGTCGACGCTGGGCGTCGTGGTCAACGGGCTGCGGGACCTGGACAAGGTGGTGCCCGTGGCCCGCGACCTGGCCCTGCGCCATGTCGATTACGGCGTGCAGGCCGAGGATTACGACCATGTCGGCGCCTCGCTCATCCGCACGCTGGAACAGGGCCTTGGCCAGGATTTCACGCCCGAGACCCGGGCGGCCTGGATCGGTGCCTACGGCATGCTGGCCGATGTCATGAAGGACGCGGCCTATGCGCCCGGCCCGGCCGGCGATGTGACCGGCGCGGCCAACGAAGGGCCTGCCCCCAACCGCTGAGCGCCCCCTTCGGCGCCCCTGTCCGGCCCCGCCACCCCGGGACCGGGCCACGCCCAGCCCATCAAGCGCGCAGCCCCACGTCGCGCCCCAACGGACAGCAAGGAAGTCGATCCATGGATACGGCAGTCGAACAGGCCACTCGGCCATTCATCGAAGTCACCGAGATCTGGCGCCCCGAAGGCGACACGCTGGTCCAGGCCGGCGGCAATTACGGCACGCTCGACGCGTTCGAGGCCGCCAGCGGGCGCACCAGCTTCAAGAAGGGCGAGGGCCTGCCCGGCAAGGCCTGGGCCGAGGGCCGGCCCGTCGTGCTGAAGGAATTCGACGGGTCCTATTTCATGCGCACCGAAGCCGCCAAGGACGCCGGGCTGACCGCCGCCGTGGCCATCCCGGTCTTTGCCGAGGACGAGCTGCTGGCCGTCATGGTCGTGCTCTGCGCCGATGATTCCGTGCGCACCGGCGCGATCGAGGTCTGGTCCGAGAAGGATGGCTTCCTGATGCTCGACGATGGCTATTACGGCGCGGCCAAGCATTTCGAATGGGTCAGCCAGCACACCCATTTCCCCCGGGGCCAGGGCCTGCCGGGCGGGGTCTGGGCTTCGGACACGCCGATCCTGATGCGCGACCTCGGCTCGGGCTATCGCTTCATCCGGGCCGACAGCGCCGGCAAGGCCGGGCTGACCACCGGGCTGGGCCTGCCCATCGCCCTGCCGGGCGAGACGACCAGCGTGCTGACCCTGCTGTCGGCGCGCGGCACGCCCATCGCCCACCGGTTCGAGATCTGGGATGCCCGTTCGGCCAAGGTCGGCGCCTCGAAAGGGGCCGAGCTGATCGACGGCATCTGCGACCGCGAAGGCCCGCTGTGGGACGAGGACAATCCCCGGCGCATCGCGGCCTGGCAAGGCCCGATCGGCCAGGTCCTGGGCACCGGCCTGCCCATCGCACAGAAAAACGCCCCCGGCCTGCCGGCCGGTTACACCGACGTGGTCGGCCTGCCCGTCTATCGCGGCACGGCCATCGCCCACATCGTCGCCTGGTATTCGTAAGGGAGTACGCCCAATGCAGAAACTTGTCGTCATCGGCGCGGGCATGGCCTCGGGGCGGGTGCTGGAGCACCTGTTCGAGAGCGATCCCGACGCTTTCGAAGTCACGCTGTTCAACGCCGAACCGCGCGGCAACTACAACCGCATCATGCTGTCCCCGGTCCTGTCGGGCGAAAAGAGCTTTGCCGAGATCGTCACCCATGACGACGCCTGGTATGCCGAGAACCGCGTGACCACCCGGTTCGGCGAGCGGATCACCGGCATCGACCGCGCGCGCAAGGTGGTGATCAGCGAACAGGGCGAAACGCCCTATGACAAGCTGGTCATCGGCACCGGCTCGGCGCCGTTCATCATCCCCTGCCCGGGCCATGACCTGCCCGGCGTGGTGGCCTTCCGCGATCTCGAAGACGTCGAGGCCATGAAAAACGCCGCCGGCGCGCAGAATGGCCGGGCCGTGGTCATCGGCGGCGGTCTGCTGGGGCTCGAAGCCGCCGCCGCCCTGCGCCTGCAGGGCATGGAGGTCACCGTCCTGCACCTGGCCGGCCACCTGATGGAACGCCAGCTCGACGAGGCCGCCGGCTACCTGCTGCGCAAGGATCTCGAAGACCGGGGCATCGTGGTCAAGACCACGGCATCGACCAAGGCCATCATGGGCGAGGGCAAGGTCGAGAAGGTCGTGCTCGAAGACGGCACGGTCATTCCCGCCGACATCGTCGTCATGGCCGTGGGCATCCGCCCGGCCGTGGCGCTTGGCCACGAGGCCGGGCTGGACATGGGCCGGGCGATCAAGGTCGACGCCCAGATGCAGACCTCGGACCCCGACATCCTGGCCGTCGGCGAATGTGTCGAGTTCGACGGCAACCTCTTCGGCCTCGTCGCGCCGCTCTATGACCAGGCCAAGGTGCTGGCCAGGACGCTCCTGGGCGAAGACGACGTGTTCAAGATGAAGGAGCTGTCGACCAAGCTGAAGGTCACCGGCTGCGACCTGTTCTCGGCGGGCGATTTCGGCGACGGCGAGGGCCGCGAGGACATCGTCTTTCGCGATCCCGGCCGGGGCATCTACAAGCGCCTGGTCATCGAGGACGACGTCGTGCTGGGCGCGGTGTTCTACGGCGACACGGCCGACAGCAACTGGTTCTTCGGCCTGATCAAGGACAAGACCGACATTTCCGAGATGCGCGACACGCTGATCTTCGGACCGTCGTTCCAGGGGGGTGCCCAGGTGGACCCTATGGCGGCCGTTGCAGCCTTACCAGATGATGCGGAGATCTGTGGCTGTAACGGCGTCTGCAAAGGGGATGTGATCACCGCCATCCAGGGCGGGGCCAACACGCTGGACGCGGTCAAGGCCACGTCCAAGGCCGGCTCGTCCTGCGGCGGCTGCTCGGGGCTGGTCGAACAGCTGCTGGCCGTGACCCTGGGCGACGGCTTTGCCATGCCCGCCAAGGAGACGGTCTGCAAATGCACCGACCTGTCCCATGACGAGGTGCGCAAGCTGATCGTGGCCGGCAAGATGAAATCCATGCCCCAGGCCATGCAGGAGCTGAATTGGTCCACGCCCGACGGCTGCCATGTCTGCCGCCCGGCGCTGAACTACTACCTCGTGTGCGCCTGGCCGGGCGAATATGCCGATGACGGCAAGAGCCGGTTCATCAACGAACGGGTCCATGCCAACATCCAGAAGGACGGCACTTATTCCGTCGTGCCGCGGATGCTGGGCGGGATCACCAACCCCAACGAGCTGCGCGCCATCGCCGATGCGGCCGAGAAATACAACATTCCCACGGTCAAGGTCACCGGCGGCCAGCGCATCGACCTTCTGGGCGTCAAGAAAGAGGACCTGCCGGCGATCTGGTACGACCTGGGCCAGGCCGGGATGATGTCGGGCCAGGCCTATGCCAAGGGCCTGCGCACGGTGAAGACCTGCGTCGGCACCGACCATTGCCGCTTTGGCACCCAGGACAGCACCGGGCTGGGCATCAAGCTTGAAGAGGCCATGTGGGGCGCCTGGTCGCCGCACAAGTTCAAGCTGGCCGTGACCGGCTGCCCGCGCAACTGCGCCGAGGCGACCTGCAAGGATCTGGGCATCGTCTGTGTCGACAGCGGCTACCAGATCCTGGTCGGCGGGGCGGCGGGGCTGGACCTGCTCGAAGCGCAGCTGCTGGTCCAGGTGCCGACCGAGGAAGAGGCCCTGGAATATTCCTGCGCCTTCTACCAGCTCTACCGCGAGGGCGCGCAATACCTGCACCGGCCCTACAAGTGGATCAAGAAGGTCGGGCTGGACTGGGTCAAGGACCAGCTGGTCGGCAACGACGAGAACCGCAAGGCCCTGGCCGACCGGTTCCACTATTCGCAGCAGTTCTTCCAGGTCGATCCCTGGGCCGAACGGGCCCGCAAGGGTGTCGACAGCCATGAATTCTCGCCGCTCGCGGATCTGACCAAACCGCGCGCCGCCGCCGAATGACCCTGTGAAGGAGCCAGGAATGACCCAGTTCATCGAGATCGGCGCATTGGACGACATCCCGCGCCGCGGAGCCCGGATGGTGCGCACGCCCATGGGCGAGATCGCCGTCTTCCGTACCGCCACCGACCAGGTCTATGCCGTCGACGAATGGCTGCCGGGCAAGGCCGGGCCGCTGTCCAACGGCATCCAGCACGGCCATTGCGTGACCGACCCGATGCGCAACTGGGTCTTCGACCTGCAGACCGGCGAGGCCCAGGGCGCGGATGAAGGCCGCGTCCGGGTCTGGGACATCATCGTCGAGGACAACCGCGTCATGATCACCCAGGACGTGCTTGGCCAAGAGCGGGTCTCTGCATGAAGACGGTCTGCACCACATGCCCCTATTGCGGCGTCGGGTGCGGCGTCCGGGCACGGGCGGATGGCACCATCTCGGGCGATCCGGACCATCCGGCAAATTTCGGGCGGCTCTGCTCGAAAGGCTCGGCGCTGGGGGAGACGATCTCGCTCGACGGGCGTCTGCTGAGCCCGCGCGTCCACGGGGTCGACAGCGATTGGGACAGCACGCTGGACCTCGTGGCGCGCAAGTTTACCGAGGCCATTGCCGAACACGGGCCGGATTCGGTGGCATTTTACGTGTCGGGGCAATTGCTGACCGAAGATTACTACGTCGCCAACAAGCTGATGAAAGGCTTCATCGGCTCGGCGAATATCGACACCAATTCAAGGCTTTGCATGGCCTCTTCGGTGGCCGGCCACAGGCGGGCCTTTGGCACCGACACGGTGCCCGGCCAATACGAGGATTTCGAAAACGCCGACCTGGTCGTGCTGGTGGGGTCGAACCTGGCCTGGTGCCACCCGGTGCTGTTCCAGCGCCTGTCGGCGGCCAAGGAAGCCCGGCCCGGGATGAAGGTCGTGCTGGTCGATCCGCGCCGGACGGCGACCGCTTCCATCGCCGACCTGCACCTGGCCGTGCGCCATGACGGCGATTCCGCCCTGTTCAACGCGTTGCTGGCCGAAATCGCCCGGCGCGGGCTGGTCGATACCGATTTTACCGCCGCCCATGTCGACGGGCTGGCCGCCGCGCTGACCTCGGCCGCGGCCTCGGATCCGCTGGAAAGCGGGCTCAGCAGCGACGAGATCGATGCCTTCATCGAACTGTTCTGCTCGACCGAAAAGGTCGTGACGCTCTATTCCCAGGGCGTGAACCAATCGGCCCATGGCACCGACAAGGTCAACGCGATCATCAATTGCCACCTGGCCACCGGCCGCATCGGGCGCGAGGGCATGGGCCCGTTCTCGATGACCGGCCAGCCCAATGCCATGGGCGGGCGCGAGGTGGGCGGGCTGGCCAACATGCTGGCCTGTCACCTCGACATCGAAAACGCCGATCACCGCATGGCCGTGCAGACCTTCTGGAACGCGCCGGCGATGCCCGAAAAACCCGGGATGAAGGCCGTCGACCTGTTCCGGGCCTGTGCCGACGGGCGGATCAAGGCGCTGTGGATCATGTCCACCAATCCCGCCGTGTCGCTGCCCCAGGCCGATGGCGTGGCCGAGGCGATCCGCGCCGTGCCCTTCACCGTGGTCTCGGACATCGTCGAGGACACCGACACCAACCGCCTGTGCGACGTGCTGCTGCCGGCGACCGGCTGGGGCGAGAAATCGGGAACGGTTACCAATTCCGAGAGGCGGATCTCTCGGCAGCGGCCGTTTCTCCCGAAACCGGGACAGGCGCGGCCCGATTGGGACATTGTCTCTGAAGTGGGACGCAGGATGGGCTGGCACGACGCTTTCGATTACGCGTCCGAGGCCGAGATCTTTCGCGAATATGCCGCGCTGTCGGGGGTGGCCGCCCGGTTCGGCCGCGACTTCGACATCTCGGGCCTGGCCGATCTGGCCGATGGCGAATACGACCGCCTGGCCCCGGTGACCTGGCCGGTGCGCAAGGATGCCGTGCCGACGCCACGCTTCTTCGGCACCGGCGGGTTCTACCATGACGGCGGCAAGGCCCGCATGCTGCCCATCGTGCCGCCCGAACCGCGGGCCGATCTGCCCGCCGCGCAGGTCATCCTGAACACCGGGCGCATCCGCGACCATTGGCACACCATGACCCGCACCGGACGGGCGCCCCGGCTGGGCTCGCACCTGGCCGAGCCCTACCTGGAAATCCACCCCGAGGATGCCGATGCCGCCGGCCTGTCGCCCGCCGACCTGGCCGAGGTCACCAGCCCGCATGGCCGCGCCGTGCTGCGTGTCATGGTCTCGGACAAGGCCCGGCAGGGCAGCGCCTTTGCGCCGATGCACTGGACCGGGGTGACCTCGGCGCTTGGCCGCGTCAACACGCTGGTCGCGCCGATCACAGATCCCTTCTCGGGCCAGCCGGCGTCGAAGGCCACGGCGGTCGGGCTGAAACGCTATGTCGCCTGCTGGTACGGCTTTGCCGCCGGCGTCGCCCAGATGCACCCGACCCGCCCCTATGCGGCCATCGCCCGCACCAAGACCGGCTGGCGGGCCGAGGTGGCCGGCCACAAGCGCCCGGCCGATTGGGAACACGAGGCCCGCACGGTGCTGAACCTCGACGACCGGGGCGAAGCGTCGGTCTTTCAGGACGATGCCCGCGGCCTGGCCCGGGTGGCCATCACCGAAAAGGGCCGGCTGATCGGGGCATTCTTTGCCGCGCCCGAACCCGTCGCCGTGGCGCGCAGCCTGGTGGTCGACCTGGTCGGCGAAGAGGTTCTGTCCGGCGTGGTGCTGGCCGGCGCGCCCGGAGCCGACCGGCCCGCCAAGGGCGCCGAGATCTGCGCCTGTTTCGGCGTCGGCAGCGAAGATATCCGCTCGGCCATCGCGGGGGGTTGCACGACGGTCACGGCCTTGGGAGAAAAACTGGGCGCGGGCACCAATTGCGGCTCGTGCCGTCCCGAACTCCAGGCGCTGATCGACCAGGTCCTCGCCGAAAAACCGATGGCAGCAGAATGACACTTGCCCCCTATGTACGCATCGTGGCCCAGGGCAAGGGCCGCGCCCGTGCGATGACCTTCGACGAGGCCCGCGCGGCCATGACCGAAATCCTGACCGGCTCGCCCGCGCCCGAGGCCGTCGGCGCATTGCTCATGGTGCTGCGCCTGCGCGGCGAGACGGTGGACGAGATCGCCGGTTTCGTCAGCGCCCTGCGGTCGACCCTGTCGCGCTGGTCGCGGGCCCGCGCGGCGCTGGACTGGCCCAGCTATGCCTCGGGGCGCACGCGCGGCGCGCCGTGGTACCTGCTGTCGGCCCGGCTGGTCGCCGAGGCCGGCTTTCCCGTGCTGCTGCACGGGCGCAATGCCACCGAAAGCCACCTGCGCGATCATCTCGGCCCGATGGGCGTGCCCGTCGTCGACACGCCCGAGGCCGCGCAGCAGGCGCTGGCCCGGGCCGGCATGGCCTATCTGCCGGTCGAGGCCATGAGCCCGGCCGCCGCGCGCATCCTCGGCCTGCGGGCCGACCTGGGCCTGCGGTCCTGCATGAATTCCTGCCTGCGCATGGCCAACCCGTCGGATGCACGCGGTTCGGTCCAGGGCGTGTTTCACCCCGGCTACCGCCCGTTGCAGGCCGACGTGGCCGAACGGCTGGGCGATCCGGCGACGATGATCCTGAAAGGCGGCGGCGGCGAATTCGAGCGCACGCCGTTCAAGTCGGTGGCCCTGTTCGGCGCGCGGGACGGCGTACCCTTTCCGCCCGCGCCGCCCCATATCGACGAGGCCCGCCGGCTGGGCGATCTTGACCTGCCCGACAGCGCGCCGGCCGATCTGTGGGACGGGTCGATCAGCGATCCGGCCGCCGAGGCCACCGTGCTGGGCACCGCCGCGCTGGCCCTGCTGACCCTGGGCGCGGCGCCCGACCTGGCCGCTGCCGAAACCCTGGCCCGCGGGCTGTGGGACAACCGTTCCCCCCGCCAGGCCCTGCCGCTGGAGACCACAGGCCCATGAAGACCTTTCCGATGTTCCTCAAGATGGACGGCCGCCGCGTGGTCATCGTCGGCGGTGGCGAACAGGCCGCCCAGAAATGCCGGCTGATGCTGAAGACCGAGGCGCGGATCGTCCTGGCCTGGCCCACGCTCGATCCCGAGCTCGACGGGCTGGCCGCCGCGGGGCGCATCTACTGGCACCGCGGGGCCATCGACTCGGGCCTGTTCGACGGGGCCGCGCTGGCCTTTGTCGCCACCGAATGCCCGGCCAGCGCCGCGGCGATCCACGGCCTGGCCCAGGCCGCCGGCGTGCCCGTCAACGTGGTCGACCAGCCCGACCTCTGCACGGCGATCACCCCGTCGATCGTCGACCGCGACCCGGTTGTCGTGGCCATCGGCACCGAGGGCAACGCCCCCGTGCTGGCCCGCCAGATCAAGACCCGCATGGAAGAGATGCTGGAGCCGCGCCTGGGAGACTTCGTGTCGCTCGCCGGGCGCCTCCGCTCCGCCGTCGCCCGTTCCGTACCCTCTTCCTCGGACCGCCGCGCCTTCTGGCGATGGGCCTTCTCCGGAGAGCCCCGCCAGCTGCATCGTGGTGGTTCGGAACGGGCGGCGGCGGACGCGCTGAAACAGGCCATCGCCCGGGGCGGGGCCCCGGATGCCCGCGATGGCCATATCGCGCTGATCGGGGCCGGGCCGGGCGCGGCCGACCTGCTGACCCTGCGCGCCGTCCAGCGCCTGCAGGAAGCCGACGTGATCTTCTATGACCGGCTGGTCGATCCCGCCGTGCTGGAACTGGCCCGGCGCGATGCCGAACGGGTCTTTGTCGGCAAGGCCGTGGGCGCCAATGCCTGGCCGCAGGACCGGATCTGCGCGCTGATCACCGCCGAAGCCCTGCGGGGCAAGTCGGTCGTGCGGCTGAAATCCGGCGATCCGATGATGTTCGGCCGGGCCGAGGAAGAGCTGGCCGCCGCCCGCGCCCGGGGCATCGACGTCGAGATCGTGCCCGGCGTGACCGCCGCTTCGGCCGCCGCCGCCGCCCTGGGCCGGTCGCTGACCGAACGGGGCGCGACCGACCGGGTAGTGCATGCCACGGGCACCTGCCGGGCCGGCGACGCGCCGCCCGACATGGCCGCCCTGCTGACCCCGGGCACGACGCTGGCGCTCTACATGGCCGTCAACGGGGCCGGCGATCTTGGCGAGCGGCTGATCGCGGCGGGCCATGCGCCGGGGCTGACGGTCGAGATCGTCGAGTCCGCCTCGACCGCCCGCCAGCGGGTGCTGACCACGACGCTGGCCGAGCTGGCCGAATGTGTCGCCGCCCATGCGCTGGCCAATCCGGCGATCCTGCTGATCCGCAACCCCAAGCCCCACGCCGCCGATGCCAAGACCGGTGCCACGCCGGCGATCCGGGCCGTATCGTGAGCGCCACGCCCAGTCGCGGCCGGCCCGGACAGGCCGCAAACACCCCCGTTTTGCGGCCGGGGCGGGCCTGTGCCGGCCAATCATGGCCCAAACATGGTCAAAGTCCGCTTTCCTGCCCCGCCGCAAGGCGTTAAACAGGCCGCCGTCTCCGGGCGCCCGCCCCCGGGGTCCGGTTTGGTGACGGCGGCAACGGACCAGGACATGCTCTCGAAATTCGAATGGATGCGCGAAAAGTTCACGTCTGGCGCAGTGGATCCGTTCAAGGACGTCGTCTTCGACGAGAAGAAATTCAACACGGCCATGGGCTGGGAGCCCGCCGCGACCCGCTACGTGGTGTTTTTCACACCCCGGTCGGGCTCGTCGCGGCTGACCGACCTGGCGGTCAAGACCAAGGCCCTGGGCAATCCGGGCGAATGTTTCAACCCGGCCTTCCTGCCGGCCATCGGCCAGGCCTATTCGGCCCGGTCCCTGCAGGAATACGTGCCCCTGCTGCTGCGCCACCGCCAGACCCGGGGCGTGTTCGGCTGCGAGGTCACGCATATGCACGTGCTGGCCAATTACCGCACCGGCCAGGCCTTTCTGGATGCCGTCCAGCCCACGGCCACGCTGTGGCTGATGCGCGAGGACATCGTGGCCCAGGCCGTGTCCGTGTCGCGCATGATGCAGACCAAGGTGTCGCATTCGGTTTCGGCCGATGAATCGGCCATTGCCCAGGCCGAATCGGTCTTTCGCTATGATCCCAAGGTCATCCGCAACGTGCTGCGCCGCCTGCGCTGGATGGAAGACGGCACCGAAACGCTGATCCGCGAGGCCGGGCTGACGCCCATGCGGCTGAGCTATGAACGCACCGTGACCATGCGCCCGCGCCGGATGATGGCGCTGATCGGCAGCCATGTCGGGGTCAAGGCCCGGCGCATGGACCTGGACGCGCTGGAAAGCGACCACAAGAAGATCTCGGGCGAGAAGAGCAACGATTTCGCCGAACGCTTCCGGGCCGAACATGCCGACATGATCGCCGAGATGGATGCCGAGCGCGCGCCGATGCTGGCTGCCCATGCCGCCGCGCAGGATGCCATGGCCGCCCAGCGCAAGGCCGATCCCGAAACCCCGTCCTGAGCCCTTTCCCGCCTTCAGCCCCCACAAAGTGAGCCCCCGCCGATGTTCGTCGCCACCCTCCTGACCGCGCCCGGTGGCGCGCCGCTCGACCCGTCGCTGGTCTCGTCGCTCCGCAATGCCTGGGGCGGCGGCGACGCGCGCTGGCTGTCGCCCGACCGGGCCGCCGAATTCCCCCTGGGCGTGCTGCCGGCCAACCTGTGGCAGGTCTGGGCCGATCTCGACCGGATGGGTGTCGACCTGGTGGTCCAGCCCGCCGAGGTCCGGCGCAAGAAGATGCTGCTGGCCGACATGGACAGCACCATGATCCGCCAGGAATGCATCGACGAGCTGGCCGACGCGGCCGGCGTCGGTGAGCGGGTCAAGGACATCACCGCCCGGGCGATGAACGGCGAGCTGGATTTCGAAGGCGCGCTGACCGAACGGGTCGGCCTGCTGGCCGGGCTGGACGAGGCGGTCATCGACACGGTCCTGGCCGAGCGCATCCAGCTGATGCCCGGCGGGCCGGTCCTGCTGGCCACGATGAAGGCCAACGGCGCCTATGCCGCGCTGGTCTCGGGCGGGTTCACGGCCTTCACGCGAGCGGTGTCGGCCCGGCTGGGCTTTGACGAGAACCGGGCCAACACGCTGATCGTGGCCGATGGCAAGCTGACCGGCGAGGTCGGCCGGCCGATCCTGGGCCGCGACGCCAAGGTCCGCGCACTGGAAGAGATCACCGCGCGGCTGGGCCTGACCGAAGATGACGTGATCGCCGTGGGCGACGGGGCCAACGACCTGGGCATGCTCGGCCGGGCCGGCGCCGGCGTGGCGCTGCATGCCAAGCCGGCGGTTGCCGCGGAATGTTCGATCCGGGTCAACCACGGCGACCTGACCGCCCTGCTGTACCTGCAGGGCTACGGCGACGAGGAATTCGTCGCCGCCTGAGCCCGGCGGGCCCGGCCCGTCACGGCTTGACGAACAGCTCGCGCGGGCGGTCGCAGAAGGTTTCGGCCGGGCCGTCCTCGGTGATCAGGATGCTTTCGGTGATCGACAGCCCCCAGCTTTCCATCCAGAGTCCGGGCATGAAATGGAAGGTCATGCCCGCCTTCAGCTCGGTCTCGTCCTCGGACCGGATCGACATGGTGCGCTCGCCCCAGTCGGGCGGATAGGACAGGCCGATCGGATAGCCGCAGCGCGCGGCGCGGATGATTCCCACCTTGGCCAACTCGCCGTTCATCGCATCGGCGATGTCGCGGCAGCGGTTGCCGGCCCGAGCGGCGTTCAGCCCGGCCTCCAGCCCGGCGGCCAGCGCATCGGCCGCGCGCAGCATCTCGTCCGGCGGGGTGCCCAGGAACATCGTCCGGCAGAAGGGCGCGTGGTAGCGGCGATAGCAGCCGGCGATCTCGAATGTCGTGCCCTCGCCCGTGCGGAAGGGTTCGCCATCCCAGGTCAGGTGCGGCGCGGCGGCGGCCGGCCCCGAGGGCAGCAGCGGCACGATGGCCGGGTAATCCCCCCAGGCACCGTCCACCCCTCGGATGGCATCGCGGAAGGTCTCGGCCACCACTTCGTTCTTCGGCACCCCGGCCTCGACCCGCTCTGACAGCCCGTCGATCAGCTTTTCGGAAATGCGCGCGGCCTGGCGGATAAAGGCGATCTCGGCCGGCGATTTCACCGCCCGCTGCCAGTTCACCAGGGCCGTGGCATCGACCAGGCTGGCATCTGGCAGGTTTTCGGTCAGGACCGTATAAGCCTTTGCCGAAAAGTAGTAATTATCCATCTCGACGCCGATCCAGGCGGTGCCGTGGCCATGGTCGATGATCCGCTGGGCCAGGTCTTCCATCGGGTGGCGCGCGGTGGTCTGGATGAAATCCTCGGCATAAGAGGTAACGTTGTCGTCGTCCATCCAGACCGTGCGCACGGCGCCGGCCGCATCCTGGCGCCGGCCCCACCACAGCGGATCGCCATCGGGAAAGACGATGACCGCCTGGTGGACATAGAACGACCAGCCGTCATAGCCCGTCAGCCAGGCCATGTTGGACGGGTCGGTGACGATCAGCACGGTGACCCCGGCCTCGGCCATCGCGGTGCGGGTCTTGGCCAGGCGGGTGGCATATTCACTGCGGTCGAAGGGCAGGTCGGGGCTGGGCATGTCGGCTCCTCTTGGTGGTCGGATCTTCTTTACACACGCCCCCGCCGGTCAAGCGCCGCCCAAAACGGCGTCAGGCCCGTGATTTTCGACGTTTCAAGGCCATAAATCCGTCAAGTGCCGTTTTCCGAGGCGATCCAGTTGCGCCCCTGCGGCCGATATGTTTGGCTTGTGCCCAACAGAGCCACACTCAAGACGGCCGACATAAAACGGGGAGCTGCTTTTGGCAGACATGACCAGCGACAGCGCGTTTGTCGAATTCGATCGCGTGCAGAAAAGCTATGATGGCGAGACGCTTGTCGTCAAAGACCTCAACCTGGCCCTGCCCAAGGGCGAATTCCTGACCATGCTTGGTCCCTCCGGGTCCGGCAAGACGACAACGCTGATGATGCTCGCCGGGTTCGAAACGGCAACCTACGGCGAGATCCGCCTGGACGGCGTGTCGATCAACAACATCCCGCCCCACAAGCGCGGCATCGGGATGGTCTTTCAGAACTACGCCCTGTTTCCGCACATGACCGTTGCCGAGAACCTCAGCTTTCCGCTGGAGGTCCGCAAGATGGGCAAGTCGGAGCGGGAACAGAAGGTCAAGCGCGCGCTGGACATGGTGCAGATGGGCGCCTTTGGCGGCCGCCGTCCGGCCCAGCTGTCGGGCGGCCAGCAGCAGCGGATCGCCCTGGCCCGGGCGCTGGTCTTCGAGGCCGAGCTGGTGCTGATGGACGAACCTCTGGGCGCGCTGGACAAGCAGCTGCGCGAGCACATGCAGTTCGAGATCAAGCGCATCGCCGACAATCTCGGGATCACCGTGGTCTACGTGACCCACGACCAGACCGAGGCGCTGACCATGTCGGACCGGGTGGCCGTGTTCAACGACGGCGTGATCCAGCAGCTGGCCCCGCCGGACCAGCTGTACGAAGCGCCGGAAAACAGCTTCGTCGCCCAGTTCATCGGCGAGAACAACACGCTGGAAGGCGTGATCAAGGAAATCAACGGCGACCGGGCGATTGTCCAGCTGGACGGCGGCGAGGTGATCGACGCCAAGCCGGTCAACGTGTCCAGCCCGGGCGAACGCACCCGGGTGTCGATCCGCCCCGAGCGGGTCGAATACAACAAGGACCGCCTGCAGGAAGGCGCCCATACGCTGAAGGCCGAAGTGCTGGAATTCATCTACATGGGCGACATCTTCCGCACCCGCCTGCGGGTGGCCGGCAACGATGAGTTCATCATCAAGACGCGCAACGCACCCGACCAGGTGCGCCTGACGCCCGGGCAGCAGATCGAGATCGGCTGGCTGCCCGAAGATTGCCGCGCGCTCGACGCCTGACGTCGGGCCCGGATCAACCCGGCGCCAAAGACCGGGACACCAAGAAAACCGGGAATAAACAAGGAGAGTCCACATGAAACTCAAGACACTCGCCGCGCTGGCGGCCTCGACGGCGATGGCCGCGCCGATGGCGATGGCCCAGGACATGGCTGATTCGATGACCCTGGTCAGCTGGGGCGGCGCCTATCAGAAAAGCCAGAAACTGGCCTATGCCGACCCCTACGTCGAAATGAATTCCGACGTTTCGGTGACCTGGGACGAAAGCTCGAACGAGGCCGTGGCCAAGCTGCGCGCCATGAACGAAGCCGGCAACATCACCTGGGACCTGGTTGACGTGGTGGCCGCTGATGCCATCCGCCTGTGCGACGAAGGCCTGGCCATGGAAATCGACCCGGACGAGGACCTGCTGCCGGGTGACGACGGCGCTTCGGCCGAAGACGATTTCGGCGACCTGCTGGTGTCGGATTGCTTCATCCCGCAGATCGTCTATTCGACGACCTTCGGCTATCGCACCGACATGGTCGGCGACACGCCCCCGACCGAGGTCTGCGCGGTCTTCGACCTGGAAACCTATCCGGGCAAGCGCGCGCTGGAAAAGCGTCCGATCAACAACATGGAATGGGCGCTGTATTGCGACGGCGTGGCCAAGGACGACATCTATGACGTGCTGGCCACCGAAGAGGGCCAGGAACAGGCCCTGGCCAAGCTCGACACGATCAAGGACGACGTGGTCTGGTGGTCGGCCGGCGCCGACACGCCCCAGCTGCTGGCCGATGGCGAAGTTGTCATGGGCTCGACCTACAACGGCCGCCTGTTCTCGGTGATCGAAGAGCAGGACCAGCCGGTTGCGATGCTGTGGGACATGCAGGTCTTTGACCTGGATGGCTGGATCATCCCCGAAGGCCTGGACGACGAGCATCTCGCCCGCGTGAAGGACTTTGTGAAGTTCGCCACCGACACCCAGCGCCTGGCCGACCAGGCCAAGTACATCTCGTACGGCCCGGCCCGCGCGTCTTCGGCCCCGCTGGTGGGTCAGCACGCCGACCTGGGCATCGACATGGCCCCGCACATGCCGACGGACCCCGAGAACTCGAAGAACACGCTGCTGTACAACTACGAGTTCTGGGCTGACTACCGCGACGACATCGACGCGAAGTTCCAGTCCTGGCTGGCCAAGTAAGCAAGACGGGGGGCGGAAGGACAACTTCCGCCCCTTCCTCCTTCCCGCGTCCTGCGCGGGGGGACAGGGCAACAATCCGGGGAACGACGATGCCCAAGGGCTATATCATCGGCCATATCACGGTGCATGACGCCGAGGGCTACAAGGAATACATCGAAAAGGACACGCCGATCCTGCAACGGCTGGGCGCGAAGTTCATCGTGCGCGGCGGGCAGTCGGACACGCCCGAGGGCACGGCCCAGGACCGGCACGTTGTCATCGAATTCCCCAGCTATGCCGAGGCCAAGGCGGCCTATCACGATCCCGATTACCAGCTCGTCGCCGAGATCCGGCGGCGCACGGCCGACAGCACAATCATCCTGGTCGAAGGCCACGACGACTGAACCGGCGCCCTTCGGGCGAAAAGGCGCCCCTGCGGGGCGTGATCGGGGAAAGCGCCCCTTCGGGGCGATGCTTCTACAAGCGCCCCTTCGGGGCGACACAGCAACAAGCACCCCTCCGGGGTGACAAGACACAAAAGCGCCCCTGCGGGGCGACAAGACCGAAAAAACGCACCCCGCCGGGACCAGAGCACCCGGAATTGCGACAGATTCCGGGCCGTTGTCTTCACCGAAGACCGGCCTCGGGCAGAGGGCGCGACAGACACAACGACAGACGGGGACGCGCATGAGTGACGCGACGCAAGAACAGACCGGCCAGATGGTGGCGGCGGATGGCACGCCGCTGAAACGGAGCCTCGCGCGGTCGCTCAGGATGCAGAAACTGCGGGCGCTGGCCCTGATCGCGCCGCTGCTGGTCTTCGTGCTGCTGACCTTCCTGGCGCCCATTGCCGACATGCTGTTCCGCTCGGTCGAGAACCAGATCGTCGGCGACACCCTGCCCCAGACCGTGGCCGAGCTGCAGGACTGGGACGCGGGCAGCACCGAACCGCCGGGCGAAGACGTCTTCCGCGCGCTCTATTTCGACCTGTTCCTCGCCGCCGAGGCCAAGGAACATACCAAGCTGGGCACCCGGCTGAACTATGAACAGGTGGGTATCTCGTCGCTGTTCCGCACGTCGGGCCGGCGTCTGGATGACGTGGGCGAGGTCTGGCAGGACTGGCTGGAGGATATCGACGGCCAATGGGGCGACGGGGCCTTCTGGTTTGCCATGATGTCGGGCGAGCCGGCCGACGAGGCCGTGCTGACCGCCGCCCGGGCCCGGGTGGCCACGCTGACCGGTGATGCCATGCGCGGCGACGTGGGCTTTGCGCCCTCGGCGGAGGCCGCGGCCCTGCTGCCGGTGACCATGCGCGAATACGCGGCCTGGGCGGTGTTCACCGCCATCGCCGAAGAAGATGTCGTGGCCGAGGAAGACCCCTGGGAAGCGGTCTATGCCGCGCTGGCCGTCGACCTGGCCGCGCCGGGCACGGCCCAGGCCATCGCCAGCTACACCGGGCCGGGCGCGGCCGAGCTGCAGGCCGTGGCCGCCCAGCTGGACACGCTGCCGCCGGTCGACATCCGGGCGGCCTTTGCCGATATCGACGAAGACTGGCTGTCGGCCCCGAACTGGTCGGCGATCAAGGTCTATTCGCCGAAATACACCTCGGGCTATTTCCTGAACGCCGTCGACATGCAGCTGGGCGCCGACGGGGCCGAGGCGCGACCCGAGAACCAGCAGATCTACCTGATGCTGTTCCGCCGCACCCTGATCATGTCGCTGGCCATCACGTTCAGCTGCATCGCGCTGGGGTATCCGGTGGCCTGGCTGCTGGCCAACCTGCCCCCGCGCAAGGCCAACCTGATGATGATCCTGGTGCTGTTGCCGTTCTGGACCTCGCTCCTGGTGCGGACCTCGGCCTGGAAGGTGATGCTGCAACAGCAGGGCGTGATCAACGACGTGCTGGTCTGGCTGGGCATCGTGGCCGATGACGCGCGGCTTGTCATGATCAACAACCAGTTCGGCACGATCGTGGCGATGACCCATATCCTGCTGCCCTTCATGATCCTGCCACTATATTCCGTGATGCAGACCATTCCTCCGTCCTACCTGCGCGCCGCGAAATCGCTGGGGGCCACCAACTGGACGGCCTTCTGGAGGGTCTATTTCCCGCAATCGGTGCCGGGCATCGGGGCGGGGAGCATCCTCGTCTTCATCCTGGCCATCGGCTATTACATCACGCCCGAACTGGTCGGCGGCACGACGGGGACATTCATTTCCAACCGGATCGCCTATCACATCTCGTCCTCGCTGAACTGGGGCCTTGCGGCCGCGCTGGGGACGATCCTGCTGGGCGTGGTGCTGCTGCTCTACTGGGTCTACGACCGGATCGTGGGCATCGACAACGTGAAACTGGGGGGCTGACGACATGGCTACTCTGACACCGATTTCCCGCACGCCGGTCAATTTTTACGTGCCCGTGGTCGCCGCCTTCGGCGCCTTGCTGGGCCTGTTCATCGGCACGGCCCAGGGGTCGGGCATCCTGGGCGTGATCGCCGGGGGCCTTCTGGGCGGGGCGATTGCCTGGGCCCTGACCCAGCCAATGGACGGCATCGAAAAGCCCGCCCGCTGGGGGCTGGTGGTCGTGATGGCCGGGCTCGGGCTGCTGTTCAACGGCATCCCCGGGGCGGTGATGGGCGCGGCCTTTGGCTGGTTCTTCGGCTGGCTGACCTTCTGGCTGTTCGAAGGCCGCTATCGCGGGCCGCTGGCGCCTTATCTCACGGCGCAGCAGGTGCTGTGGTATTATTCCTTCCGGGTGATCTGCTGGGCGATCCTGATCTTCCTGATCACGCCGATCCTGGTGGTCATGCCGCTGTCGTTCAACGCCGAGGATTTCTTTACCTTCACCCCCGAGATGCTGCGGTTCGATCCGGCGGGCTATTCGCTGAAACATTACCGCGATTTCCTGACCAACGACGATTGGCAGCAGGCGCTTTGGAATTCGATCCGCATCGCCCCGGCGGCGACCTTCCTGGCGGTGAGCTTTGGCACGCTGGCAGCGATCGGGCTGAGCCAGCCCCACGTGCCGGGCCGGCAGGCGATCATGGCGATCCTGATCTCGCCGATGATCGTGCCGCTGATCATCTCGGCGGCGGGGATGTATTTCTTCTATAGCCGGATTGGGCTGCAGGGCACCTATTTCGGCGTGGTCCTGGCGCATGCGGCTTTGGGGATTCCCTTTGTCATCATCACGGTGACCGCGACGCTGGTGGGCTTCGACAATTCGCTGACGCGGGCGGCGGCCAACATGGGGGCCGATCCGGTGACAACGTTCTTCCGGGTGCAGATGCCGCTGATCCTGCCGGGCGTGATCTCGGGCGGGCTGTTTGCCTTCATCACCTCGTTCGACGAGGTGGTCGTCGTGCTGTTCGTCGGCTCGGCCGGGCAGAAGACGCTGCCGTGGCAGATGTTCACCGGGCTGCGCGAGCAGATTTCGCCGACGATCCTGGCGGTGGCGACGATCCTGGTGGGGATCTCGATCTGCCTGCTGACGGTGGTGGAGCTGTTGCGCAGACGGTCCGAACGGCTGCGCGGGATTACCGGGTCGTAGAGGGGGCGCTGCCCCCGTCCTCCGCTGGAGGACTCCCCCGGGAATACTTGAGAAGAGAAAGAAGCAGGGGCGCGGCGCCGGGTGGCAGGCCGCGCCCCTGCCGTTTCGGGGTCAGCGCAGGCGGGTGAGCAGGCTGAGCGAGGGGTAGCCGTCGGGCAGCAGGCCGCGGGCCAGCTGGTAGGCGCGGACGGCGCTGATGGTGTTGGGGCCGACGCGGCCGTCGACGCCCTGGGTCGAAAAGCCGGCATCGGTCAGGCGCTGCTGCATTTCCTTGCGTTCCGAAAAGGTCAGGGCGCGGTCGTCGCGGGGCCAGGCGGTCTGGATCGCCGGCCGGCCGGCTAGGCGATCGGCCAGGTGGCCGACGCCGATGACATAGGCATCCGCGGCGTTGTAGCGTTCGATGACCGAGAAATTGTCAAAGATCATGAAGGCCGGGCCCTTGCCCCCGGCGGGCAGGAGGATCGCGGCGCGGCCATGGTCGGGCACCGGCCGGCCATCCAGCCCGGTGACGCCCATGCGGGCCCAGTCGGCCGGGCTGCGTTCGATCTTGCGATCGGCCTGGGCGAAATCGAACCCGCCGGGCAGGCGCACTTCGACGCCCCAGGGCTGGCCGGTCTGCCAGCCGAACCGCTTGAGATAGGCCGCGGTCGAAGCCAAGGCATCGCTGGGATCGTCCGACCAGATGTCGCGCCGGCCGTCGCCGGTGAAATCGACGGCATAGTCGAGATAGGACGTGGGCATGAACTGGGTATGGCCCATCGCCCCGGCCCAGGACCCGGTCATGTTCTCGGCCGTGGTGTCACCCGATTGCAGGATGCGCAGGGCGGCGATCAGCTGGTCTTCGAAGAAGGCTCCGCGCCGGCCGTCGAAGGCCAGGGTGGCCATCGACGAGACCACGTGGCTGGAACCGCGGAAGCTGCCATAGGCGCTTTCCAGCCCCCAGACCGCCGCGACGATTTCCTTTTCCACGCCGTAGCGCCGTTCGATGGCCTCGAGCGTCGCGCCCTGGCTGGCCAGGGCGGCCTTGCCGTTGCGGATGCGCACATCCGAAGCCGCGCTGTCGAGGTAATCCCAGATCGCCTTGGTAAATTCCGACTGGTTGCTGTCGCGCCGGATGGCATCCTCGTCGTAGCTGACGGTGGCAAAGGCCCGGTCAAAGGTTGCCTTGCTGATGCCCTGGGCCCGGGCGCGGGATTCGAAGGCCTCAATCCAGAGGTCGAACCGGGCGTTGCCGGTGCCCCGGGTCACCTGGGATGCGGTCATGGTCTTGGCCCTGGTTTCCGGTTTCAGCGATTCCGCCACGGCCACCTGCAGGGCCCCGGTCACCGGCGCGCCGGCCTGGATCGCCGCCTGGTTCCCCGGCCGGATCTCGGGGCGCGGCGATTGGCCCGGCGGCGTGGCCAGGGCGCTGGTGGACATCAATAGAACGAGACTTCCGGCCTGTACGGCAATGCGCATGGTTCTTTGCCCCTTGTTGTGCATTGTCTTGCTGCTCGGGGTCAGTGTACCGCGAATGGGGCCTTGGCGGAAGAAATCCCTGCATCCCGCGCCACGCCCTGCCGTTTCCCGCCGGCAACCGGCGCCGAGCTCTCAGAACTCGGACAATGTCTCACATTGGGGATGTGTCTCATATCCGGGACGCGCGGCGGCGCCCGCCCTGCCCCGGCCTGCTGCTTCTTTCTCTTTCCAAATATCCGGCCGGACGCCGGCCCGGGGGCGCGGCGCCGGGTCAGCGCCGGCGCCGTGTCACCTTGCGCTTGGCTTTGTCCCGTCCGGTCTTGCCTGCCGTCGGCTTGCGCCGCGGGCCGCCCCGACCACGCCGCGCCGGGCCACCGGGCGCCCGCGACATGGCCTTGTCGTCCAGCGCCAGCAGTTCCAGTTCCAGCCCGCCGGTCACCGGCTCGGCCTCGACCAGCCGCACCGTCGCCCGCTGGCCCAGGGCGATGACCATGCCGCTGTCAGACCCCATCAGCGTGCCGGCCTCGCGGTCGAAATGGAAATACTCGTTGCCCAGGCTGCGGATCGGCACCAGCCCGTCCGCCCCGCTGTCGTCCAGCTTCACAAAGACCCCGAACCGCGCGATGCCGTTGATCCGGCCTTCCATCTCGTCGCCCACCCGTTCCGACAGGTAGGACGCCAGGTAGCGGTCGGTCGTGTCGCGCTCGGCCATCATCGACCGCCGCTCGGTGTCGGAAATATGCTCGGCCGTCTTCTGCAGCCCTTCGATCTCGGCCTCGGTCAGCCCGTCCGTGCCCCAGCCATGGGCCCGGATCAGCCCCCGGTGCACGACCAGGTCGGAATAGCGCCGGATCGGCGAGGTGAAATGGGCGTAGTTCTTGAGCGCCAGGCCGAAATGGCCGAAATTCTCCGGCCCGTAGTAAGCCTGGCTCATCGACCGCAGGGTGGCCATGTTGATCAGCTCGGCCTCGTCGGTCCCCGCCGCCTGTTGCAGCAGCCGGTTCAGCTGGGCCGTCTTCAGCACCTGCCCCTTGGCCAGGGCAAAGCCCGAGGATTGCGCCGTGTTGCGCAGGGCCTCCAGCTTGTCGGGATCGGGTTCCTCGTGGACCCGGAACAGCAACGGCACACGCTTGGCCTGCAGGGTTTCGGCCGCGGCGACATTGGCCAGCACCATGCATTCCTCGATGATCTTGTGCGCCGTCAGCCGGTCGCGAAAGCGCACCGAGGTCACCCGCCCGTCGGGGGCCAGTTCGACCCGCCGCTCGGGCAGGTCCAGGTCCAGCGGCTGGCGCCGTTCCCGGGCCGCGGCCAGGGCGGCATAGGCGGCAAAGAGCGGCTTCAGCACCGTGTCGAGCAACGGCCCGGCCTTGTCCGACGGCGCCCCGTCGATGGCCGCCTGGGCCTCTTCGTAGGACAGCGACGCGGCCGAGCGCATCAGCCCGCGCACGAAGCGATGGGCGATCTTGTTGCCGTCCTTGTCCAGCGTCATGGCCACGGCGATGCAGGGCCGGGGCACGCCTTCGTGCAGCGAACACAGGTCGCCCGACAGCCGGTCGGGCAGCATCGGCACGACGCGGTCGGGGAAATAGGTCGAATTGCCCCGTTTGCGCGCTTCGGTATCCAGCCGCGAGCCGGGCGTGACATAGGCCGCGACATCGGCAATGGCGACCCAGACGATGTGTCCCCCGGGATTGGCCGGGTCCGGGTCGGCCTGGGCAAAGACCGCGTCGTCGTGGTCGCGGGCGTCGGACGGATCGATCGTGACCAGGGGCAGGTCGCGCAGATCCTCGCGGCCCTTCAGGCCCATGGGCTTGGCCGCGTCGGCCTCGGCCAGAACGGCATCGGGGAAATCGTCGGGGATGCCATGCTGGTGGATGGCGATCAGCGACACCGCCCGCGGGCCGGAGGGATCGCCCAGCCGGTCCAGGATGCGCCCGCGCGGCAGGCCCATGCGGCCCTTCGGCCCGGATTGCTCGGCCTCGACCAGCTCGCCGTCACGGGCCCCGTGGGTGGCATCGTCGGGCACCAGCCATTCCAGCGTCGCAGCCTTGTCGATGGGCACGATCCGCCCGCCTTCCGCACCCTTGCGGAAGATGCCCAGGATGCGCCGGGCGGAACTGCGCCCGATCTTGCGGATCAGCCGGGCCTCGTAATTGTGGTCTTCCTCGTGCACGACGGTCAGCCGGGCCAGGATGCGGTCGCCGGCGCCCATCGCCGGGTCCGAGGCGCGGGGCAGCACCAGAACGACGGGCTCGACGCCTTCGCCATGCCATTCCAGCGGCTTGGCAAACAGGTCGCCCTGGTCGTTGGGCGGCAGGACCTCGAGCACCGAGACAGGCGGCAGGCGGTCGGGATCGGCATAGGTCTTCTTGCGCTTCTCGATATGGCCCTCGGCCTCGAGCTGGCGCAGGATCTGCTTCAGGTCGATCCGGGCCGCGCCCTTGATCCCGAAGGCCTTGGCGATGTCGCGTTTCGAAGTCTGGGTGGGGTGTGCGGAGATCCAGTCGAGAATCTCGGCCTTGGTGGGCATCTTGCTCATGGTCGGGAAATACCACGGGCCGCGCCCGCCGTCATGGGCAAATCGCGCGGGCCCCCAGCCGGAGGCACCCCGTAGGATGGGTCATTTGACCCATCCTACCAGGTCCGCGGCCGTGTCCACGTCGCGCAGGGTGTCGACCAGCGCCACCCGCCGGTCGGCCAGGGATTTCAGCGTGTCCTCAAGGGCATGGGCCGTCGACCAGCGCGCGCCGTCGAACAGGCCGGGCGGCGGGGCGCGCCGGGGCGACAGGCCGATCAGCCAGAACCCGCCGTCCGGGGCCGGGCCCAGCACGGCATCGGCCGCGCCCAGGGCCCGGAACGCCCGGGCCACATGGGCCCGAGTCATGCCCGGAATATCACCACCCACAAGGCAGACCGGCCCCGGCGCGGCCCGCAGCTGGCGGGCCATGCGCGCGCCCAGATCGCCCCGGCCCTGGGCCCGGCGCGCCAGGTCGGCCGGCCAGACCCGCGCGGCCAGACCCTCGGCATCCGGCGCCACGGCCAGCACGATGTCCCAGCGCGGATCGCGCAGCCGGCGCAACAGCCCGGCCACCTGGTGGCGAAACCACCAGGCCGCGGCGACCTGGCCGATGTCGCGGCCCAGCCGGGTCTTGACCCGCCCCGGCCGGGGCACCTTGAGCATCACGACCAGCTGGCCGCGCCGCATCCCCGCCACCGGATCAGCCGAAATAGCTGGCCAGGATGCGCCCGTAGATCGCCTTGAGCTGGTGGATCTGGGCCAGTTCGACCCGTTCGTCGACCTGGTGCATCGTCTGGCCGACCAGCCCGAATTCGACCACCGGGCAATGGTCCTTGATGAACCGCGCATCCGACGTGCCCCCGGTCGTCGACAGCTCGGGCGTGACACCCGTCTCGGCCGCAACCGCCGCGCCGACCAGGTCCGACAGCGGGCCCGGCGGGGTCAGGAAGGCCTCGCCGCTGACCTTGATCACCACCTCGATGCCCACGTCGAACTCACGGGCCACCTCGGCCGCTTCGGCCCGCAGCCAGGCCGACAGGCTGTCGCCGCTGTGCAGGTCGTTGAACCGGATGTTGACCGTCGCCCGGCCCTGGGCCGGAATGACATTGGTCGCCGGGTTGCCCGTGTCGATCGTGACCACGGCCAGCGTCGAGGGATCGAAATGCGCCGTGCCCTGGTCCAGCTCGTGCGAGGCCAGCCGGTCCATCAGCCGGGCAATGGCCGGCAGCGGGTTGCGCGCCCGGTGGGGATAGGCCGAATGGCCCTGGACGCCGGTCACCGTGAACCAGGCCGACATCGACCCGCGCCGGCCGATCTTCATCATCTCGCCCATGGTCTCGGGGCAGGTCGGCTCGCCCACCAGGCAGACCGACATGGCCTCGTCCGCGCTTTTCATGTGGTCCAGCAGCGCCACGGTGCCATCCAGCGCATCGCCTTCCTCGTCGCCGGTGATGGCCAGGATGACCGCCCCGTCCGGCGGGGTGTCGCGGACGAAGTCGATGGCCGCCGCGGCAAAGGCCGCCACGCCCGATTTCATGTCGGTCGCCCCGCGCCCGTAGAGCCAGCCGTCGCGCTCTTCGGCGCCAAAGGGCGCCACGGTCCAGGCCGCCTCGTCGCCCACGGGCACGACATCGGTATGGCCGTTGAAACCAAAGGTCCGAGCATGGCCCCGCGCGCCCCAGCGGGCAAAGAGGTTCGACACCCCGCCCCGGTCGACGCGGACACAATCGAAACCGGCCGCGCTGAGCGCCTCGTCCAGCAGGACCAGCGCGCCGCCTTCCTCGGGCGTGACCGACGGGCAGCGGATCAGGGCGGCGGTCAGCGCGGCGGGATCGGTGGGGGTGGCGGACATGGGGGGCCTCCGGTGGGGTTTGGAGCATTGGATGCAGGCAGTTTCCGACTTTTGTGACGGAAAAAGCGCAGTGCCAAGGCCGCGGTCAAATTTTCGCGCCAAACTGTCCCAAATTCTGTGCTATTTTGCGACTTAACCAAAAAAAGATCCCACGGCAGGGGTCGTCCCGGAGGTCGAGCAGTGTCCTCCATCCGTTCTGACCAGGCGTCCCCCGCGGGCCGCCCATCGTCGTGTCGCCGCCCTGCGGCCCGGCTTGTCCTGCCGTGACATAACAAGAGGCGAGGAAGACATGGTCGCGGCATCAGAGCTGGACATCAACACATCCGCATCGGCCGAGGAAATGGCCGCCGAGATCTTTGGGCCCAATGTCCAGATCCTGTCGGCCAGCTATACCGGGGATCCCAATTCCTCGGGCATCTATTACGACGGCGAAACCACGTCGCCGGGCGTGGTGCCGTCCGACAGCGGGGTGATCCTGTCGACGGGCAACGCGACAAGCTTCACTAATTCCAGCGGCGAGGCCAACCAGTCGGCGCAGACCTCGACCAATACCAACGGGCCGGACAACGACCCGCTGTTCGGGTCGAACACCTATGACGCGTCCTATCTGAGCGTCGTGTTCCAGTCCGACACGCCGGTCATGACGATGAAATTCGTCTTTTCCTCCGAGGAATACCCCGAGTACCAGGATTCGGTTTACCAGGATTTCGTGCAGGTCTGGATCAACGGCGAAGCCGTGGACATGACCATCGGCAACGGCGATGCCGATCCGGGCAACGTCAATTCGGGCAGCAACGAAAACCTCTACGTCGACAATTCCGATGGCGCCTACAACACCGAGATGGACGGGTTTACGGTCACGCTGACCCTGACCTTTCCGGTCGACACGACGGGCGACAACACGCTGGTCATCGGTGTCGCCGACGTGGCCGACGCGAATTACGATTCCAACCTGCTGATCGCCAGCGAATCGATCCAGGGCGACATGGTGGCCGTCGACGACAGCCTGACGATGTATCCCAACGGCGAAAAGACCCTGGACGTGCTGGCCAACGACCAGGCCGCATCGGGCGCGACGCTGGAGATCACCCATATCAACGACGTGGCCGTCGTGGCCGGCAGCGAGGTGCTGTTGAACACCGGCCAGACGGTGCGGCTGAACGATGACGGGACGATCACGGTCATCGGCAATGGCGACACCGAGGATTACAATTTCAACTATACCATGTCGGATGGCACCGACAGCGACACGGGCTTCGTGTCGGTCAGCGCCTTCCCCTGTTTCGCGGCCGGCACGATGATCGCCGTGCCGGGCGGGGTGCGGCCGGTCGAGGAGCTGCAGCCCGGCGACCTGGTGATGACCCGCGACGACGGCCCCCAGCCGGTGCGCTGGACCGGCCAGCGGCGGGTGGCGGCCAATGGCAACATGGCCCCGGTGCATATCGCCGCCGGCGCGCTTGGCGATCACGGGCCACTGGTGCTTTCGCCCCAGCACCGGGTGATGCTGCGCGACGGGCTGGCCGAGCTGCTCTTCGGCGAGCCCGAGGTTCTGGTCGCGGCCAAGCACCTGGTCAATGACCGGACCATCCGCCGGGTGCCCGGGGGCGAGGTGACCTATGTGCATGTCATGTTCGACCGCCACCAGATCCTGGTGTCCGAAGGGCTGGAGACCGAAAGCTTCCTGCCCGGGCCCGAGGCGGCCGGGGCGCTGGACGGGCCGGTGACCGAAGAGATCCTGGGCCTGTTTCCCGAACTCGATCCCGCGACCGGCGCCGGCTATGGGCCGGCGGCGCGGCGGACCCTGAAATCCTATGAGGCGCGCCTGCTGAAGGCCGCATCCAGCACGGAGGCCGCGTAGCCAGATGTGGATTGCCCTGTCCGACCCCAACGGGTCGCATTTCGACCCCAAAGGACTGGGCGCGGCGCCCGATGCGCCGGACATGATTGCCACCGGGCCGGATGCCATCCTGCCCCGGGGCACGCTGATGATCGAAACCCGGCTGCCGCCGATCAACCGGCCGCGCGGGTTGCTGACCTATGACCGGGGCGGGCGGATTCCGCTGCACCTGTCGCTGCAGGCTCTGCCCGGCGGCGGGCTGGTCTTTGTGCTCGACCAGGACGGCGAGATGCTGCACGGGTCGATCAACGCGACCGAGACCGGGCGCACCGACATCCTGCGGGTGACCTATTCCTGGGATGCCCCGGCCCGGCGCGGGCGGCTGGCGCTGGAACGGCCCGAAGACAATGTCGTGCACATGGTCGACGTGCACCAGCCCAAGCCGCTGCCGCTGTCCGACATCCGGGCACTGATCGGCCAGGCCGGGGGCGCGCGAATGGCGCCCGAGGTGCTGTTCGTCGCGGTGTCGACCTCGATCGAGCCGGTCGGTCCGATGCCCTCGCTGGCGCCGATGACGCCGGTCGCCACGCCCGAGGGCTACCGGGCGGCGGGACGGCTGCGGCGGGGCGACCTGGTGCGCTGTGCCAATGGCCAGGACCTGCCGGTGCTGCAACGCATCGAACGGGTGGTGCCGGCGGCGGGCAGTTTCCGGCCGCTGCGGCTCAAGGCGCCCTATTTCGACCTGACCTCGGATATCGAGATGGCCGCGTTCCAGCGGGTCGTGCTGCGCGGATCGGTGGTGGAATACATGTTCGGCACCGAGGCTGTCCTGGTGCCGGCGACCCATCTGACCGGGGCGAAATCGGCCGCCGCGGCGCTGCCTGTCGAAAGCGGACCGCTGGTGCGTTACGTGCAGCTGCTGATGCCGGGCAACGAGGCGCTGGTGGCCGCGGGCACCTGTGTCGAAAGCCTTTACATCGGGCGTATCCGGCGCCGGCCCGAGCGGCTGGAGGCCAGCCTGCTGGCCGGCTGTGACCGGTCGCGCCTGCCCGAACATGCCCGGCCGGTCCACCGGGTGCTGCCGCCCTTCGAGGCGGTGGTGCTGGCCGAGACCCGGGCGGCCTGAGCGCCCCTGCCCGGGCGGGCCGCGGGACGGCCGGCGCCCGGCCGGATATTTTCAAAGAGAAAGAAGCAGCAGGGCGGCGCGCCGTCCCTAGTGTTCGGTCTGGCCGGCGCCGGGCGCGTCGAGCTGTTCGTCCCCGAAGAAGGGGGTCATCTGGGCGACGATCACGGCGTTTTCCTCGAGCGCGCGGGTCATCAGCGCGCGTTCCTCGTCGTCGATCTCGTGGCCCTGGGCCTCGCGTTCGGCCAGGGTGCCGTAGCCGGTGACGTCGAGCGGGGCGGTGTCGGCCTGTTTCAGGATCGCGACGGTCTCGCGCACGGCCTCGGCCTCGTCGACGCCGGAGGCATAACAGACCAGCCCGGCGCCGGTGGCCCCGGCGGGCAGGCCGTCGCCCTCCTTGCGGCCGAGCTGGACGAGAAGGGTGTAGACCTGGTGCTTGTCGGAACGGGCCATGGGATCAGCGCCGCATCGCGCGGGCCAGGGCGATCAGGATGACCGCGCCAAGGATGCCCACCGCGCCCTGGGCGATCCAGGTGGACGCGGCGAAGATGCCCAGCAGGCCGAGCAGGAAATTGGCCAGGATGGCCCCGACGATGCCGAGGAGGATATTCATGAAGATCCCGGTATCGGCCTTCATGATGATGCTGGCAATCCAGCCCGCCAGCCCGCCGACGAAAACCGCCGCCAGCCATCCCAGTCCCTGCATGATCAGTCCCTCAGCAGCTCGTTGATGCCGGTCTTGGAGCGGGTCTTTTCGTCGACCCGTTTCACGATGACCGCGCAATAGAGGTTAACACCGCCGGTCGACGGAAGGGTACCGGAAACCACGACCGAATAGGGCGGGACCTCGCCATAGGTGACCTCGCCGGTGGCGCGGTCGACGATCTTGGTCGACTGGCCGATGTAGACACCCATGCCCAGCACCGAGCCTTCGCGCACGATCACGCCTTCGACGACCTCGGACCGGGCGCCGATGAAGCAATTGTCCTCGATGATCGTCGGGCCGGCCTGCATCGGTTCCAGCACGCCGCCGATCCCCACGCCCCCCGACAGGTGCACGTTCTTGCCGATCTGGGCGCAGGACCCCACCGTGGCCCAGGTGTCGACCATCGTGCCTTCGTCGACATAGGCGCCGAGGTTGACGAAGGACGGCATCAGCACCACGCCCGGGGCGATATAGGCCGATTTGCGCACGACGCAGTTGGGCACGGCACGAAAGCCGGCCTCTTTCCACTGGGCGTCGCCCCAGCCCATGAACTTGCTGTCGACCTTGTCCCACCAGCCGGAGCCCTGCGGGCCGCCGGATTGCAGTTCCATGTCCTTGATGCGGAAGCCCAGCAGCACGGCCTTCTTGGCCCATTGGTTGACGTGCCAGGACCCGTCGTCCTGTTTCTCGGCCACGCGCAGGGTGCCGCCGTCCAGGGCCGCCAGCGTGGTTTCGATCGCATCGCGATGTTCGCCCGTGGTGGCGGGGGTGACGGTATCGCGGGCCGCCCAGGCGGCTTCGATTGCGGCTTCGAGCTTGGCGTTGGACATGGATCGGCTTCCCTTCTGGTCAGGTCTGTCTGGCGCTATAGCCGCGGGCAGCCGATCAGACAACGCGAAACGGGGTCGCGGGCCGGGCCGTCCCCCGCCCGGCCGGGGGAAAGGGCGCGATTTTCGGGCCGCCGCGCCCGGTCCGGGCCCGGGCGTTCACCGCGCGCGTTACCGGCCCTTGACCCGGGCAATGGTTCGCAATGTACTGGACCCCCGGCGCCACGTCCGGCCCGGGCCACAGGTTTCCAGACGGACAAGAGACGGACAGGATGAAAGACGACCGCCATTCCAGCCTGCGCGACGCGCGCGAGGACATCCACACCGCGTCCGACGTTCCGCTGACCCCGCAATCGGCCTCGCCGGCCTATCGCCTGGCCTTTGCCGACAACGATTTCCTCTGCCGCGAAGAGCTGCGTCCGGTGCGACTTCAGCTGGAACTGCTCAAGCCCGAGCTGATGCTTGACGAAAAGGGCATCGATTCGACCATCGTGCTGTTCGGCGGCGCCCGCATCCCCGCGCCCGAAGCCCGCGAGACGGCGCGGACCCCGCGCCTGGCCGAGCTGTCGTCCTTCTACGACGAGGCCCGCCGGTTTGCCCGGATCATGACCGAGAAATCGCTGGCCGCCGGGGGCCATGACAACATCATCTGCACCGGCGGCGGGCCGGGCGTGATGGAGGCGGGCAACCGCGGCGCCGAGGACGCCGGGGGCATGAGCATCGGCCTGTCCATCGTGCTGCCCCACGAACAGGCGCCCAACGCCCATGTCACGCCCGAGCTCAGCTTCAACTTTCATTACTTCGCCATCCGCAAGATGCATTTCCTGATGCGCGCCCGGGCGATCTGCGTCTTTCCGGGCGGGTTCGGCACGATGGACGAGATGTTCGAGGCGCTGACCCTGATCCAGACCGGGCGCATGGCCCAGGTGCCCTTCCTGCTGTTCGGCAAGGCGTTCTGGGAAGAGGTCGTCAACTGGCAGGCCCTGGCCGACAGCGGCACGATTTCCGACGAGGACCTCGAATTGTTCCGCTTTGTCGACACCGCCGACGAGGCCGTCGAGATCATCGAGACCTGGACGCCCCAGGCCATGCGCTCGCGCCTGCCCGGGCGCGGCGACCCATCGTCCTGAGGCCCGGAACATGACCGACACCGAAAGCCGGGCGCCCCGCCGGCTGATCCTGCATTGCGGGCCGTCCAAGACCGGGACCAGCGCGATCCAGGACCAGCTGCGCAACCTGTCGCAACCCGGATTGATCTATCCGCAGACCGGGCAATGGCCCGACGGGGCGCATCACCTGCTGGCCTGGGCCCAGGCCGGGCGCAGCCGGCGCGGGCCGGTCGACATTCCGCCCTTTGCCGACCAGCTGCAGGCCCTGGCCCGCGAACTGGGCGCGTGGTCGGGCGATCTGCTGATCAGCAGCGAGGCCATCCTGGCCGGCCAGGCCGCGGGATTTGCCGATGCGCTGCGCGCCGGCCTGCCCGGCGGGTTCGACCGGGTCGAGCTGATCGTCACCCTGCGCCATCCGCTGGAACGGGCGGCCTCGGCCTATAACCAATCGGTCAAGGACCCGGTCGAAGGCGAGACGCGCGACCCCGACGATTACCTGGCAAAGGCCGGCGGGCATGTCCTGCTCAGCCCGCTGGTGCGGCAATGGTCGGCCCTGGGCCTGCCCGTGCATTTCCTCGGCTACCACCCGTCCGCCACGCTGGTGCAGCGGTTCTTCGACCTGATCGGCCACCCGGCGCCCGCGATGGAAACCCAGACGCGGAATGCGTCGATGAACGGCTACGGGCTGCTGATCTACCTGCTGGCCAACCGGCTGAAACTCGACGGGCCGGAACGCGACAGGCTGCGCGAGGCCATCCGCGCCGACCGGGCGCGCCGGCCGTGGCAGGGCGAGAGCTTTCCGTTTTCCGCCGCTGCCGTGGCCGCCTATCGCGAAAGGGTGGAACAGGACCGCGCACAGCTGGTCCGCGACACCGGGCTGGACATGGATTGGGGCGGGCGCGACAAGGCGCGGTTCCGCATCACGGCCGATGATGCCCGGGCGATCCTGGATCACCTGGCCAGCGCCGCGCCGGACAAGGTCGACCGCGATGCGCTGGCCCCGATGCTGGCGGATTTCATCGAAACGCCGGACCAGCCGGCCAATGCCGTGGCCCCGCGCCGCAAGGGGCCGGGCAAGGGCAATGGCATGGGGAATGGTCCCGAGCAACGCCCCGGCCAGGGCAAGCGCCCCGGGCGGGCCCGGGCAACGCAGGGCTGATCGGGGCGGGCGTTCAGCCCAGCCCGGCTTCGGCCTCGATCTGGCGGCGCGACTTGCGGGCCCGTTCGGTGGCCGATTTCAGCTGGCCACAGGCCGCCATGATATCCTCGCCCCTCGGCGTGCGGATCGGCGAGGCATAACCGGCCTTGTAGATGATGTCGGCAAAGGCCCGGATGCGGTTGTTCGACGACCGCTTGTAGGGCGCGCCCGGCCATTCGTTGAACGGAATCAGGTTGATCTTGGCCGGGATCTTGTGGTCCTTGATCAGCTGGATCAGCCGGCGGGCGTCGTCATCGGTGTCGTTGATGCCCTGCAGCATCACGTATTCGAAGGTGATCCGCTCGGAATTGGACGCCTTGGGATAGGTCGCCAGCGCGCGGCACAGCTCGTCGATGTTCCAGCGCTTGTTGATCGGCACCAGCACGTTGCGCGTTTCGTCCGTCGTGGCATGGAAGGAAATCGCCAGTTGGCAGCCGATCTCGTCGGCCGTCCGCGCGATTTCGGGCACCACGCCCGAAGTCGACAGCGTGATCCGCCGGCGCGACAGCGAAATGCCTTCGGGGTCCATGGCGATCTTCATCGCGTCGCGCACGTTGTCGAAATTGTAGAGCGGTTCACCCATGCCCATCAGCACGATGTTCGACAGCAGCCGGGTTTCGTCCTTGGGCGCGCCGCGTTCGGGCCATTCGCCCAGGTCGTCGCGGGCCATCATGATCTGGCCGACGATTTCCGAGGCCGTCAGGTTGCGCACCAGCTTCTGCGTGCCGGTGTGGCAGAAGGAACAGGTCAGCGTGCAGCCGACCTGCGACGAGATGCACAGCGTGCCCCGGTCTTCCTCGGGGATATAGACCACCTCGACCTCGTGCCCGCCGGCGATGCGCACCAGGTATTTGCGCGTGCCGTCGGTCGACACCTGTTTCGACACGACTTCGGGGATCTCGATGGTGAAATTCTCGGCCAGCATGGCGCGGTAGGGCTTGGCCAGGTTGGTCATCTCGGCAAAGTCGCGCACGCCCCATTGGTAGATCCATTGCCAGATCTGGCCGGTGCGCATCTTGGCCTGTTTCTCGGGCGTGCCCGCCGCGATCAGCGCGTCGCGCATCTGGGCCCGGGTCAGGCCGACAAGGTTCGCAGGTCCCTCCGGCGTTTTCCGGGGGATGGTCATGACGTCCTGCGTGATCGGCGCTGTGGCTTCCATGGCGGGCTACCTGGGGGTCTGGGGACTCTGGGAGGGATGCGGCTTCATATAGGAAAGTTCTGCCCGATCCAAAGGGAAATCATGGTGAATTCCGCCGCGTACCGGCGGTTTTGCCACATCCCGGTGTGTTCCTGACGGCTTTCCGGTGGTGTTCCGGCGTCTTGCCGCGGTGTTTCGGGAGTCTTGGCAACCCGTTTCGCCGTTTCGTTCCGCGCGCCCCTGGCCGCCCGGCGCACGGCGTAGGGTGGGTTTCAACCCACCGCCTGCCGCGACGGGCCAGGCCGGGGCGGTGGGTCAATGACCCACCCTACGATGTCGCGCCGGGCGGGTTGGTGGCGTGCAAGAGGGCCGCTCGCCGGGCGGTGGGGTGTGATGCGACCTCGCGCCGGTTGGGCCGAAAGCCGGTGATTCTACCCTCTGCCGGCCCCCTCCATTGCGCGTGGCTCGCTGGTGGAGGTGTGTCTCAAAAATAAGACATTGTCTCACATCAAGGACACAACGTCACATCCGCGCCGCCCAGTCCATCGCCTGGTCCAGCCGGTCGTCGCCCCAGAACAGCTCGTCGCCCACGGTAAAGCTGGGCGCTCCGAACAGCCCCAGCCCGGCGACCTCTTCGCCCTGGCCGATGAGCTTCTGCTTGATCGCCGGGTCCTGCGCCCGGTCGACCAGCGCCGGGTCCAGCCCCGCCCGCTCCAGTGCCAGCCGCAGCGTCGCCGGATCGGATATGTCGCGCCCGTCGGAAAAGGCCGCGGCGAACACCGCCTTGCAAAAGGCCGGCCCCCGGTCGTCTTCCAGCGCGGCCAGGGCCACCCGCGCGGCCATCAACGAATTCTGCGGGAAGGGATCGGGCCGGACCAGCCGCAACCCGGCCTCGGCACAGCGCCGCTCCATGTCGCGCCACATGTAGGCGCCCTTGAGCGGGTAGAGGTTGAACGGCGAACTCTCCCAGCCCTGGGCCTTGAAGATCGGACCCAGCAGCATCGGCCGCCAGGTCACCGCGACATCGTGGGCCAGGGCCGCGGCCTCGATCCGGTGGGCCGAGAGATAGGAATAGGTCGAGGCGAAATCGAACCAGAAGGTCAGGCGCTTGTCGGTCATGGGGCACTCGCGATCGTGGCAAACGGAACGGCGCCCGGCCTTGCAGGGCCGGACGCCGTTCATGTTACCAACCGGTCGGTCCGACCGATAGCGCCGGGCGGCTCAGCCGCCGCAGCGTTTCTGTGCGTCTTCGACCGCTGCCGTGAAGCCCAGCAGCGAGAAGGTGTCCTGGGTGCGCGTGCCCCGCGACGACCGGGCCGACAACACCGCCGACACCCCGCGTTTCATCGCCGTGATGATCTGGGCGTCTTCCGATTCGCTCGCCGGCCAGGCCCATTCGCCTTCGGTGAACAATTCGAACTGGTCGTCCCCGATCGTCAGGTTGACCGTCGAGCCCTCGGCAAAGGGATAGCCCCCCGTAAAGGTCACCTGGCCCTTCACCTCGCTGCCCGGACGGTAGAAGACAAAGAGCAGGATGTCGCTGCGCCGCACGGCGACCACGCGCCCATCCCGGGTGTTGACCGTTTCCTTGGGCGCCGAGACACCCCAGCACTCGTTCGGATCTTCCTCGACGAAGACGGACCAATCCGTCTTGGCGGCGACCCGGTTGGTGCTGATGTCCTGCGCCGCGCCGGCCGTGGCCAGGACCGCAAGGGCAAGCCCGGCTGCCGCGGGCAAGGCAGAGAATTTCATCAAACCAGCCTCCAGCTGTGTTTTAACCTCAATTTAGACAGAGCGCGCACGGCGGCATTGGCTGCCGTCTGACTGGTGCGGCCCGCTGCTTTTCGACATACACATGTTATGGCAAATGTGCGCCTGCGCGAAAGGGCGATCGGCCGAATTTTGCCGGACTTGTGAGGACGAAACATGACCCAACCCCATTCCGTGGCAGAGATTTGGCGTGGCAACCTGCTGGAAAGCCGCCATGACGCCCATGTTGTCGTGGCCGACCTGTCCGGGATTCGCGCGGCCTGGGGCGACCCGGAGGCGATGATCCTGCCGCGTTCGTCCTGCAAGATGATCCAGGCCCTGCCGCTGATGACCTCGGGCGCGGCTGATGCCGCCGGGCTGACCCCGCGCCACCTGGCCCTGTCCTGTGCCAGCCACAGCGGCGCCGACATCCATATCGACCTGGTCGCCGACTGGCTGGCCGAGCTGGGCTTGGCCGAAGACGATTTCCGCTGTGGCGCCCACATGCCCCGGGACAAGGCCGTGCACGACCGGCTGATCTGCGCGCACCAGGCGCCCGGCCAGATCCACAACAATTGCTCGGGCAAGCACAGCGGGTTCCTGACGCTGAACCGCCACCTGAAGGCCGGGCCGGATTATGTCGAGATCGACCACCCGGTTCAGCAGGCCGTGCGCGAGGTGTTTTGCGAGCTGACCGGCGCCGATGGCGAGACCTGGGGAATCGACGGCTGTTCCGCCCCGAACTTTGCCTGCACGATCAGCGGTCTGGCCCGGGCGATGGCCTGGTTTGCCACGGCCGGCCAGCGCAGCGACACGATGAGCGGCGCGGCCGGGCGGCTGACCCGGGCGATGATGGCCCATCCCGAGCTGGTCGCCGGCGAAGACCGGGCCTGCACCGACCTGATGCGCGCGATGGACGGCCGGGCGGCGATCAAGACCGGGGCCGAGGGCGTCTTCGTGGCAATCCTGCCCGACAAGGGGCTGGGCGTGGCGGTCAAGGCCGTCGACGGGGCGACGCGGGCGGCGGAATGTGCCATCGCCGCGGTGCTGGTGCACCTGGGCGTTCTGCCCGCCGGCCACCCGGCAACGCGCAAGTACATGACGCCGGTGCTGACCAATTGCCGGGGGCTCGACGTCGGCCACATGCGCCCGGCGCCGGGCTTTCCGGCCTGATCCGCGCGCCACGGACCACCCCGCCCCGATAGGGGGCGCCGCGCGGTGACCCGCGCGGCACATTGTCAGGACGGCTTGGCCATCAGGCCCTTTTCTTCAAGCTGGACAAGGGTTTCGTCCAGCGCGATGCGGGCGCGTTCGATCAGCGTGTCGATCTCGGACTCGGAAATCACCAGCGGCGGCGAGATGATCATCCGGTCGCCGACATGGCGCATGACCAGGTTGTTGGCAAAGCAGCGCTCGCGGCAGAGGAACCCGGCCGTGCCGGCATCGGCGGCAAAGGGCGCCCGGCTGGCCTTGTCGGGGGTCATCGCGATCGAGGCCATCATGCCGACGATCCGGGCCTCGCCGACCAGCGGGTGATCGGTCAGGGCTTCCCACTTGGCCTTCAGGTAGGGGCCGGTGCGGTCGCGCACGGTGTCGACGATGTGTTCTTCTTCCAGGATGCGCAGGTTTTCCAGGGCCACGGCCGAGGCCACCGGGTGGCCGGAATAGGTGTAACCGTGGTTGAACTCGGTCCCGGCGATGACGCTGGCCACCTCGTCCGACACGACCGAGCCACCGATCGGCTGATAGCCCGACGACAGACCCTTGGCGATGGTCATGATGTCGGGGCGGATGTCCATGGTCTGGCTGCCGAACCACTGGCCCGTCCGGCCAAAGCCGCAGATGACCTCGTCGGCGATCAGCAGGATTTCATACTTGTCGCAGATCCGCTGGATTTCCGGCCAATAGGTGGCCGGCGGCACGATGACCCCGCCGGCACCCTGCACCGGCTCGGCGATGAAGGCCGCAACCTTGTCTTCGCCGATCTTCAGGATGGCCTGTTCCAGCTCCTGCGCGCGCATCAGCCCGAAATCCTCGGGCGACATGTCACCGCCTTCGGCCCACCAGTTGGGCTGGCCGACATGTTCGATGCCCGGGATGGGCATGCCGCCCTGGGCGTGCATGCCGACCATGCCGCCCAGCGAGCCGGAGCCCATGGACGAGCCGTGATAGGCGTTCCAGCGCGACAGGATGACGGTCTTGTCGGCCTTGCCCTTCTCGGCCCAGTAGGTGCGGACCATGCGGATGTTGGTGTCGTTGGCTTCGGAGCCCGAACCGGCGAAGAACACGTTGTTCAGATCACCCGGAGCCAGTTCGGCGATCTTCTGGGCCAGGGCGATGGCCGGCACGTGGGTCGTCTGGAAGAAGGTGTTGTAATAGGGCAGCTCGCGCATCTGGCGGGCGGCGACCTCGGCCAGCTCTTCGCGGCCATAGCCGATGTTGACGCACCACAGCCCGGCCATGCCGTCGAGGATGCGGTTGCCTTCGCTGTCGGTCAGCCAGACACCGTCGGCCCGGGTGATCACCCGCGCGCCCTTGGCCGCCAGGCCCGAGCCCTGGGTGAAGGGATGCATGTGATGCGCGGCGTCGAGCGCCTGAAGCTCGGACGTGGGCATGTGATTGGTGATGGCGGGCATGGGCAGACTCCGGGCTTCAACAGCGTTTCGGGGGGTTGGATGCAGAATATGATCAAATTCCGCGGAGTCAATCGGGATACGCCCGAATCGGCCCTGTCTCAGGCCTCTTCGGCGCCTTCGTCGATGACCTCGAGCACCTGTGTCATGCCGTCGGTCACGTCGCGCATCATCGCCCCGGCGGCGGCCTCGGCATCGCCCTGGTCCAGGGCGGCCAGGATCTCGCGGTGACGGTCGGGCAGGTTCTGGGTGCCGAAGCGGCCGCAGACCACGCGCAGGGACGGCCCGAATTGCAGCCACAGCCGGTCGACCGTCTGGGCCATGATCGGCGCATCAGCGGCGGCATAGAGCGTTTCGTGAAAGCGGTGGTTGTGGCGCAGGTAACCGGCGATGTCGCCGGCCGCGATGGCCCCGTCGAGCGCCGCGTCGGTGTCGCGCAGCGCGTCCAGCAGATCGGCGGAAAGCGCCTTGCAGGCCCGGCGCGTGAGCTCCGGCTCGATGGCGCAGCGCAGGAACAGGATCTGCTGCACGTCGGACCGGCCCAGCACCGGCACCGACACCCGGCGGTTGCCCTGAAAGACCAACCCGCCTTCGGATGTCATCCGCCGGATCGCCTCGCGCACGGGGGTCATGCCGGCGCCCAGCTCGGCGGCCAGGCCCTGGATCGTGACCGGCTGGCCCGGGCGCAGGTCGCCGAACAGCACCCGGTCGCGCAGGGCACGATAGACCCGTTCATGTTCGGGCGGGTCCGCCGGTGTCGGGCCGTTTGCCGGGCCCGTCGCTGCCTTTTCGTTCATCACCATGCCGTGGCCTTGCCCAGTTCCCCATCAACGCCGCTTGCGCAGGCGTCTGCGCCATGGAAACATACCGAAGCTGCGTGACAAAGCGCAACTTGATCAAAAACCGACAGGCCGGGCCAGAACCCGGATCCGTCTTGGGGAGACGCCTATGAAACTGCACATGCTGACGCTCACCGCCGTTGCCGCGCTGGCCACCGCCGCCAGCGCCGACGAAGTCCGTGTCTACAACTGGTCCGACTATATCGACGAAGAGCTGCTGGCCAAGTTCGAAGCCGAAACCGGGCTGGACCTTGTCTATGACGTCTTCGACAGCAACGAGCTGCTGGAAACCAAGATGCTGGCCGGCGGGTCGGGCTATGATGTCGTCGTGCCGACGGGCACCTTCCTGCAACGCCAGATCGCGGCCGGCTCGTTCCAGCCGCTCGACAAGGACAAGCTGCCCAACCTGGCCAACATGTGGGACGTGATCGAAAGCCGCACGGCACAATATGATCCCGACAACGCCTATTCGATCAACTACATGTGGGGCACCACCGGGATCGGCGTGAATGTTGGCAAGGTCAAGGAGATCCTTGGCGAGGACGCGCCGCTGAGCTCGATGGAGCTGGTCCTGAACCCGGAGAACATGGAAAAGCTGGCCGATTGCGGCGTGCATTTCCTGGACGCCCCGGCGGAAATGATCCCGATGACGCTGAAATACATCGGCGAGGATCCCGACAGCCACGACCCCGATGTCATCGCCAAGACCGAAGAGGTCCTGCTGGCCGTCCGGCCCTATATCCAGAAGTTCCACAGCTCGGAATACATCAACGCGCTGGCCAATGGCGACATCTGCGTGGCCGTCGGCTGGTCGGGTGACATCCTGCAGGCCCGCGACCGCGCGGCCGAGGCCGACAACGGCGTCGAAATCGCCTATAACGCCTTTGCCGAAGGCTCGCAGATGTGGTTCGACCAGATGGCGATTCCGGTCGACGCGCCGAATCCCGAGGGCGCCCATGTCTTCCTGAACTTCATCATGGACCCCGAGAACATGGCCGCGGCGTCGAACTACGTCTATTACGCCAACGGCAACGAGGCGTCCCAGGAATTCCTGGTCGAGGACGTGATCGGCGATCCGGCGATCTACCCGGACGAGGCAACGCTGGACAATCTCTATACCACGACGCCTTATGAGCCCAAGGTGCAGCGGGTGGTCACCCGCCTGTGGACCAAGATCAAGTCGGGCGTCTGAGCCCTCCCGGCCGGGGCATCCCTGCCCCGGCCCTGCCATCCCCCCGGAGAGTTCCCTTGACCCAATCCGTCTTTGCGCCCTGGACCGATCCGGAGGCCAAGCCCCTGATCCGCTTCAAGAACGTGACCAAGCGGTTCGGCAATTTCACGGCCATCGACAACCTGACGCTTGATATTTACGAACGGGAATTCTTTGCCCTGCTGGGTCCGTCCGGCTGTGGCAAGACCACGATGATGCGCATGCTGGCCGGGTTCGAGGACCCGACCGAAGGCACCATCGAACTGGCCGGCGAGGACATCGGGGCGGTGCCGCCCAACAAGCGGGCGGTGAACATGATGTTCCAGTCCTACGCGCTGTTCCCCCACCTGACCGTGCGCGACAACATCGCCTTTGGCCTCAAGCGCGAGGGCCGGCCCAAGGCCGAGATCCACGCCCGCGTCGAAGAGATGCTGCGGCTGGTGCAATTGCAGAAATTCGCCTCGCGCAAGCCGCACCAGATCTCGGGCGGGCAACGCCAGCGGGTGGCGCTGGCCCGGTCGCTGGCCAAGGCGCCCAAGCTGCTGCTGCTGGATGAACCGCTGGGCGCGCTCGACAAGAAGCTGCGCGAAGAGACCCAGTTCGAGCTGATGGACATCCAGGAAAAGACCGGCACGACCTTTGTCATCGTGACCCATGACCAGGAAGAGGCCATGACCGTGGCCAGCCGCATCGCGGTCATGAAGGATGGCGAGCTGATGCAGGTGGCAACGCCGTCGCAGATCTACGAAAATCCGAATTCCCGCTATGTCGCTGATTTCCTTGGCGATGTGACCATCCTGGAAGGCAAGGCCACCCGGCTGGGCGGGGCCTATGAGGTGCATTGGGCCGAAGGTCAGCCGCCGCTGCGCGCGAAATCCACGCTGGAGCTGGCCGACGGCGCCGATTGCCACCTGGCGATCCGGCCCGAAAAGGTCGAGATCCACGGCGACAAGCCGGCGGATGACAACGTGCTGCGCGGCAAGGTCATCGACATCGGCTATCTCGGCAATATCTCGACCTACCACGTACAGCTGGCCAATGGTCAGATCATCCGGGCGCAGAATTTCAACACCGAACGCGACACGCGCCGGGCCTTTACCTGGGAAGACGAGGTCTGGGTGAACTGGACCGAAAGCTGCGCCGTTCTGCTGGATCACTGACATGCGCCGCTTTCTCCTCATCGCCTTTCCCTATGCCTGGCTGCTGGCGCTGTTCCTTATCCCTTTCGCTATCGTGCTGAAGATCTCGTTGTCGGACGTGGCCCTGGCGCGGCCGCCCTACATGCCCCAGTTTTCCTGGGACGAGGGCATCGGCGCCTTCCTGTCACAGCTCGATTTCGAGAATTTCGTCTTCCTGACGACCGACGATCTCTATTGGAAAGCCTACCTGTCGTCGCTCAAGATCGCCGCGATCTCGACCACGATCACCCTGCTCGTCGGCTATCCCATCGCCTATGCCATGGCCCGCGCGCCCGAAAGCTGGCGGCCCACGCTGATGATGCTGATCATCCTGCCGTTCTGGACGTCGTTCCTGATCCGCGTCTACGCCTGGCAGGGCATTCTCAGCCAGGAAGGGTACCTGAACCAGGTGCTGCTGTGGCTGGGCCTGATCAGCACGCCGCTGACCATCCTCAACACCTCGACTGCCGTCTATATCGGCGTGGTCTATACCTACCTGCCCTTCATGATCCTGCCGATCTATGCCGCGCTGGAAAAGATGGACGGCAGCCTGATCGAAGCCGCCGAAGACCTCGGCTGTTCGCGCAGTTCGGCCTTTTGGCTGGTCACCATTCCCCTGTCGCGGCCCGGCATCGTGGCCGGCTGTTTCCTGGTCTTCATCCCGACGCTGGGCGAATTCGTCATCCCCTCGCTGCTGGGCGGGTCGGGCACGCTGATGATCGGCAAGGTGCTCTGGGAGGAATTCTTCAACAACCGCGACTGGCCCGTTGCCTCGGCCGTGGCGATCATCCTGCTGCTGATCCTGATCGTGCCCATCGTGCTGTTCCAGATGAACCAGCAGCGCCAGGCGGAGGCCGGCAAATGACCGGCCCGTCGCCCCGCCGCCCCGGCCCGTCAGCCACCGGAGCCCTCGCATGAACAAGCTGTCACCGTTCAACGCCGTCTCGCTCACGCTGGGCTTCGCCTTTCTCTACCTGCCGATGCTGATCCTCGTGGTCTACAGCTTCAACGAAAGCCGGCTGGTCACCGTCTGGGCCGGGTTTTCGACCAAGTGGTACGGCGAACTGGCCCGCAACGAGGCCTTTCTCGACGCGGCCTGGGTCACCATCCGCGTGGCGTTCTTCTCGTCGACCATTGCCACGGTGCTGGGAACAATAGCGGCCTATGTGCTGGTGCGCGGGGGGCGGTTTTTTGGCCGCACGCTGTTTTCCGGCATGATCTATGCGCCGCTGGTGATGCCCGAAGTCATCACCGGCCTGTCGCTGCTGTTGCTCTTCATCGGCATCGGGCTGGATCGCGGCATCCTGACAATCGTGTTGGCGCATACGACGTTTTCCATGTGTTACGTGTCGGTCGTGGTGTCGTCGCGGCTGGTCACCTTCGACCAGTCGCTGGAAGAGGCCGCGCTCGACCTGGGCTGTTCCCCGGCCGAGGCCTTTCGCCTGGTGACCCTGCCGATCATCGCCCCGGCGGTGATTTCCGGCTGGCTCTTGGCCTTTACCCTGTCGCTCGACGACCTGGTGATCGCGTCCTTCACCTCGGGGCCCTCGGCGACGACCCTGCCGATCAAGATCTTCTCGGCCGTGCGCCTGGGCGTGACGCCCGAAATCAACGCCCTGTCGACCATCATGATCGGCATCGTGACCGTCGGCGTGATCATCGCCTCGATCTCGACCAAGCGGGCGCGGGTGAAGGCCGAAGCCGACGAACGATTGGCGCAACGCACCGCATGAAACGCATTTTCCCGAACTACACCTATGGCCCGGCACCCCGGGCGAATTGCTGGTGGGACCAGACCGCGCCTGCGCCGGATTGGCCTGCACTGACGGGCGACACACGCTGCGACGTGGCCGTGATCGGCGGCGGGTTCACCGGGATTACCGCCGCGCTGCGGCTGGCCCGGGCCGGCCTGTCGGTCACCGTCTGCGAGGCCGGACCGCCGGGATTTGGCGCATCGGGTCGCAATGGCGGGTTCTGCTGCCTGGGCGGAGGCAAGATCTCCAACACGGCGTTGACCCGGCATTTCGGCGCCGAGGGCCGGCGGGCCTATCGCGCGGCCGAAGTGGCGGCGATCGACCTGGTCGCGCACCAGCTCGACAGCCACGGCATCGACGCCGACACCCATTCCGAGGGCGAGACCCTGATCGCCCACAATGCCCGGGTGCCGCGCGATTTCGCCCGCGATGCCGAGACCATCGCCGAGGATTACGGTGTCGAACCGCGCATTCATTCCGCGGCCGAGCTCGACGGCATGGGCATGCGGATGGCCGGCGCGCACGGGGCGATCACCACGCCCCGGGGTTTTGCGCTGAACCCGCGCAAGTACCTGTTCGGCATAGCCAATGCCGCCCGCGCCGCCGGCGCGACGCTGAGTTCGGACACGCAGATCACGGCCATCGAACCGCAAGGCGACGGGCAGGTCCTGTACCATGCGCGCGGCCGGCTGCGGGCCGACCGGGTGATCATCGCGACCAACGGCTATTCCAGTGACAACCTGCCCGATTGGCTCGCCGCGCGCTACATGCCGGCCCAGTCCAGCGTGCTGGTTACCCGTCCGCTCACCGATGACGAGCTCACCGCCCAAGGCTGGAGCTCGCACCAGATGAGCTATGACAGCCGCAACCTGCTGCATTATTTCCGCCTGATGCCCGACCGGCGGATGCTGTTCGGCATGCGCGGCGGCATCCTGTCGTCGCCCGGGGTCGAGGCCGCCGCCCTGCGCCGTGTCCGCAAGGATTTCGAAACCATGTTCCCGGCCTGGAGCGGGGTCGAAACGCCTTTCGGCTGGTCCGGTATGGTCTGCCTGGCGCGCAACCAGGCGCCCTATATCGGTGCGGTTCCCGGCCGGCCCGGGCTTCATGCCGCGCTGGCCTATCACGGCAATGGCGTGGCCATGGGCTCCTGGGCCGGGCACATGATCGCGGGTGACCTGCTGGGCGACGATCCCGCTGCCGTCCCCGCCGCCATGCGCCGCGATCCGGGCCATTTCCCCTTTGGTCGCTACCGGCGAATCGTGGTCCCTGCCGCTTATCTGGGCATGCGCCTGGCGGATCTCTAGGGCGATCCCGCCCCGGTTGACAGCGCAGCATGGATCGCCCATCCCTGACCTGAAAAGGTTTTTGAGGACGAACGCATGAAAATCGCAATGATCGGAACGGGCTATGTTGGCCTGGTCTCGGGCGTCTGTTTTTCCGATTTCGGGCATGACGTTGTCTGTGTCGACAAGAACCCCGACAAGATCGAGATGCTGAACGCCGGCCAGGTGCCGATCTACGAGCCCGGGCTGGATGTTCTCATGGCGAAGAACGTCGAAGCCGGGCGGCTGACCTTCACCGGAAACCTGAACGAGGCGGTCGACGGCGCGGATGCGGTGTTCATCGCCGTCGGCACCCCGACCCGGCGCGGCGATGGCCATGCCGACCTGACCTATGTCATGGCCGCGGCCGAGGAAATCGCCCAGGCCCTGACCGGCTATGCGGTGATCGTGACAAAATCCACCGTGCCCGTCGGCACCAACCGGCAGGTCAAGGACGTCGTGGCCAAGGCCAATCCAGCCGCCGATTTCGACGTTGCCTCGAACCCCGAATTCCTGCGTGAAGGCGCGGCGATCGACGATTTCATGCGGCCCGACCGGATTGTCGTCGGTGTGGAAAACGACCGCGCGGGCAATGTCATGTCCGAGATCTATCGCCCGCTCTACCTGCGCGATTTCCCGATCCTGGCCACCGATCTCGAAAGCGCCGAGATGATCAAATATGCGGCCAATGCCTTCCTCGCGACCAAGATCACCTTCATCAACGAGATCGCTGCGCTGTGCGAACGGGTCGGCGCGGATGTGAAGATGGTCAGCCAGGGCATGGGCCTGGACGGGCGGATCGGCAACAAGTTCCTGCATGCCGGGCCGGGCTATGGCGGGTCGTGTTTTCCCAAGGATACCAGGGCCCTGGCCCGGATCGGCCAGGATCATGCCCAGCCGATCCAGATCGTCGAGACGGTCATCAAGGTCAATGAAGAGGTCCGCCGGCGGATGGTCGACAAGGTCGTCGACCTGTTCGAAGACGGCGTGAACGGCAAGACGATCACGGTGCTGGGCGTGACCTTCAAACCCAACACCGACGACATGCGCGAGGCCCCTGCCCTGACGGTCGTGCCTGCCCTTGTCGGCGCCGGCGCCAAGGTGCGCGTCGTCGATCCCCAGGGCCGGCGCGAAGGCGAGGCGCTGCTGCCTGGTGTGACCTGGGTCGAAGACGCCTATGAGGCCGCCGATGGCGCCGATGCGATCGCCATCCTGACCGAATGGAACGAGTTCCGCGCCCTGAACCTCGACCGGCTGGCGCAATCCATGACGACCCCCTTCATGGCCGACCTGCGCAATGTCTACGACGGCAAGACCGCCGAGAAGGCCGGGTTCCGGCAATATGTCTCGGTCGGCCGCGCCTGAGCGGTCCGGGGGCCGGGTATGCCCGGCCCACCGCCCTGGACACATGATCCGCTGGGCCCACACTGTCGTGGCCCCGATCAGACCTCGCTTGGCTCTGCCGTTGGCGGCGTTGTCGGAGTCTCCGGCGGCGCAACCTCGCCGTCGGACGGTTTGCGCAGGCCCGTGATCGCGCCGGTGGCAATGGCCATGCCGCCCTTGAGAACCACGACGGTCTGACCGTTCAGCGACTGGGCCTCCTCGATCTCGGAATAGGAGGCCGCCGGTTCGTCGAGCAGCTCCTCGTCCTCGGCCCAGCTTTCGACATTGAAGGTGTAATGGCCGTCGGGCAACGTGTCGCCGTTGGAATTCGTGCCATCCCAATCCACGGGCTCGGCCGAAACCGGCAGCGATTGCCGGTCCACCTCGGTCCCGTCCGCATCATAGACAACAAGGTAAACGGTATCCGCCGCCGCCGCCGGGTTCGGCGTTATGGTGATCGGCGCGCCGTCGAAATAGGCTCCGGCGTAGCTGCGCGCTTCCAGCCCGATCATGCCCGAGAGCAGCTCCATGTTGGTCATAGCGACCTGAGCCTGCAGGATACCAAGGTTCTCGTTGGTCAGGACCTGCTGTTCGACCATCGAAAATTGCGCCAGCTGGGCGGCATATTCCGACGAGTCCAGGGGTTCCAACGGGTCCTGGTAGCGGGCCTGGGCGGTCAACATCTTGAGGAAGGTTTCGAAATCCGAAGACAGCGTGGCCTCGGACGTTGTCGTGGTCGAATTCTCGGACGCCGTCTGTGGCGCGCTGGCCAGGGAATAGGCCGATGCGGTGGCAAGATCGCTCATGTCTGCTCCTAGAGTCGCATGTCCAGGCCACCGTCCGAAACGGCAGGCCCCCGACCGCGGGGTGTGGACGCTTCACTGATGTCCAGCCCGGGCCCTTCGGCCGGCCCACCCGACCCCGCGGTGCTGTCCTGGTCGCCCCCTTGCCCGGCCATCGTCGAGTGTCCGCCGGCGCCAAACGAAAACGCGATGTTTTCATAGCCCATCTCGCGGAAGGCGGCGCTAAGTTCGGCGGCATGGCGGCGCATCAGCTCCACGGTTTCCGCCCGCTCACCGCTGACCAGCAAGGTCACGCCTGTTTCGCTGACAGACAGGGTCATCCGGACTTGCCCAAGCTCCTTCGGGCTGAGCGCGATGTCGATCGATCCGTCAGCGGCGGGATTGATGGACGCGGCCATCTGGCGTCCGATATCCCGCGCCACTTCGGGCCGAGCCGAAGACGCCAGATGTGCCGGTTGACCGGGCACGGGCTCGACGCTGCGCGGAGTTGGTTCCGCCGAGAATGTAGCCGGTGCATCGCCGCGCTGCTCCGGCGCGGCTGGAGACGTCATATCAATCGCTGTAGGCTGCGCAGGGTTCTGGGCAACTCGGTTGGGATCGGCCGGTCGCGACTGTGTTGAATTGATCTGAGTGGGAACGGCGCCGGTTGTGTCCTTGCGGGTCGGTTCAGTCGATGGCAATCGCTCCAATTCGCTGGTCGTCCCTTTCGGGGACTCACCCTGAGACGGGCGCGCGCGTGGCGTATCAAGTGGCGCGACCGCGACTGCAGTTGGAGTTGCCTTTTGTTGTTGAGGTGTTTCGATCGGGCCGCGTGGGGAAGGGGATTCGATCTCCGCTCCAGTCGGAGCTGCGATCGGTTTGTTTCCCTGTTCCGGTGGCGCCATCGTTGCAGGCTGCGCGGGGACTTGGACAGGTTTAACGTCCGGCGCATGGGCCGTCGTCGGCTGGCTGGCTTCGGGTCGAATTGGGACTCCAGGCCCCGAAGGCTCCGGCGTTTTTGCCATCGGGGTCGAGACGACTGGCGTCACCTCCGGGCGCATAACCGGGCGACGTGTCTCTCCATGAGTTTGGATCAATGGCGCCGGTTCGGCATCGGCCCCCGGGGGCCTTTGGACGGTTCGAGGAAGGACTGGCACGACCGAGGCAGCCTTGGCATCAACGGGAATTGGCCCCTGTTGAGGCGTTGCCGGAATGTCGGATGCAGACGAAGCCAACGGAGAGCTCGACACGGCAGGTGCGGGTCTGAGCTCGGGATCAACCGCTGGTGGCAAGGGAGCCGTTTCGACGGTTGCAGGCGGGGTGAAACGCGCCGTTTCCCTTGAAATCACATGCTGAACAATGGCCTCCACAGGGTGCGGCATCGGCTTTTGCCGAGGCTCGCCCGGGATCGTGCGATCCGGTTTATCCTCCACTGGTGCGTCAATTGCTGCACCAAGTTGGAGGGGGTGCTCTTCCAAATCTGTTTCCCAAGTCGTGCTTGAGTCTGTCGCAATAGGCGACGCTTCTTCCGCCTCGAACACGTCCGTCTTGAAAGGACTTTCGGGCTTCTGCTCGTCTTTTTCGGCATCAACTTTCGCATCAACTGGAGCAGTTGAAACATCTTCTGATTCGTCGGCCTTTGTCTCCGGATCGCCTTTTTGCGCGATGGCGGCAAACCCTTCGGCGATCCGGGCATCGGCCTGGGCCAAAGACCGAAACACGTTGGAAAAGTCGTTTCCATTCAGTGAGGTGGCCGTATCGGACAAGCGCAAAACCGTCTTTGCACCCGCATCCGCAGGGGCGGCACCCAGAATGGACAAAAGATCGGACATGACGTCTCCAGGATTTCTTCCCACCACGTCATCCTGACCCGAAAGCCATTACCGTTTTCTTTACCGCTCTATGGTCAGACTGGAAAAATCTAGAATGAATTCGAGGCATCAGAATGATCACCTTATCGGCGCTGCCGCCGCCCGGCCCCCGGGACGCCGCGGCAGCCGACCCGCTGCGTCATGCAGCCCAGGAACTTGAAACCATCTTTCTCGCGGAAATGCTGAAATCGGCCGGACTGCACGACACGCCCGACATGTTCGGGGGCGGCGCGGGCGAAGACCAGTTCCAGTCGCTGCTCGTTCGCGCACAGGCGGAACAGATGGTCCGGTCCGGCGGAATTGGACTGGCTGAATCACTTTACCATGCTCTGAAGGACACGTGACATGACGACAGCTTCCATCGATCAGCTCGTCGAGGACCTTGACCATCTGCTTGACGCCGAGCGGCAGGCGCTGGTTTCCGGCGATATCGACGAATTGGCCCGGCTTCACGACACAAAGGAAGAATTGGTGTCGAAACTGAACGCGCTCGACAGCCTTGAGGCCGGGAACCTGCAGGGCGTCCGAAAGAAGATGTCGCGAAATCAGGATCTTCTCGGCAGTGCCATGGCTGGCATACGCGCCGTTGCCGACCGCATGGCCGAGCTGCGCCGTGTGCGCCAGAGCCTGGCGACCTATGATCGCGACGGCAAACGGCACCAGATTGCGACCCCCACGGAACAGAAACTGGAAAAGCGCGCCTGACGGCCCTTTAACTCAAATCCATCTGAATTCTGGATCGCGATTTAGCACTCCATTAGCATCTTGAGGCCACAAAGGTACTCGCATCCCGACACAGGATGGCGCGCCAGGGAACCTGATTTGGCGCACAGGTCAGAATGACGCTCAAGGCCCGCAAAGGGGTGTAACCGGGCAGTTATTGAGGCCCAAGGACGCAAGGAACCTGACTATGTCCAGTATTCTGACGAACAGCAGTGCGCTTGTCGCACTGCAGACCCTGAAGTCTATCGGCAATGACCTCGCAAAGACTCAGGACATGATCTCCACCGGTCTGGAGATCGGATCGGCAAAAGACAACTCCGCCATCTGGGGTATCTCGAAAGTGATGGAATCCGACGTTGCCGGCTTCAAGGCCGTGTCGGACTCGCTGTCGCTGGGGGAATCCACGGTTGCCGTCGCCCTCGCCGGCGCCGAGCAGATCGTCGATATCCTCAACGAGATGAAGGAGAAGGTCGTCGCCGCAACCGGCGAGAACGTCGATCATACCAAGATCACGGCCGATGTGGATGAGCTGAAGAACCAGATCACATCGATCATCGCCGCATCGCAGTTCAACGGCACCAACCTGCTGGATACTGCGGGCAACGCCGGCATCACCGTGCTGTCGTCGCTTGACCGCGATGCATCCGGCGCCGTGACGGCCGCGAACATCACCGTGGCTTCGGTCGACTTCGAAGCAAACCTCGACCTGACCACCGTCGACGTGACCAGCTCGACCGCAGCGGATGGCTCGATCACCGCGATGGAAACACTGATCCAGACAGCCGTCGATGGCGCTGCTGCCCTGGGTGCTTCGGCTGCCCGGATCGAGGATCAGAACGAGTTCGTGACCAAGGTGATGGACGCCATGAAGGTCGGCATTTCGTCGCTGGTTGACACCGACATGGAAGAGGCTTCGGCCAAGCTCCAGGCCCTGCAGACGCAGCAACAGCTGGGTGTTCAGGCACTGTCGATCGCCAACCAGGCGCCGCAGACCATCCTGTCGCTCTTCCGGTAAGTCCGCCCTATCGCCCCGGCCGATCATCGGCCGGGGCTCAGCCGTTCGAATGACGCTCAAGCCCTGAAACGGGCGTAGCCGCGGGCAAGAAGGCCCAGCGGGATGCAAGGAAACATGAAATGTCCAGTATTCTCACGAACGCCAGTGCACTGGTGGCACTGCAAACCCTGAAGTCGATCAGCGCCGGTCTCGAAAAGACCCAGGACATGATCTCGACGGGTCTGGAAATCGGCTCTGCCAAGGACAATTCCGCCATCTGGGGGATTTCCAAGGTCATGGAATCCGATGTCGCCGGGTTCAAGGCCGTCTCCGACTCGCTGTCGTTGGGGGAATCCACGGTTGCCGTGGCCCTGGCCGGGTCCGAGCAAATCGTCGATATCCTCAACGAGATGAAGGAAAAGGTCGTCGCCGCCACGGGCAGCAATGTCGATCACACAAAGATCTCGGCCGATGTGGATGAGCTGAAGAACCAGATCACGTCGATCATACAGGCCTCGCAGTTCAACGGCAGCAACCTGCTCAATACCGCCGGCAACGCCGGCATCACGATCCTGTCCTCGCTGGATCGCGACGCGTCGGGCAGTGTCAGCGCAGCCAGTATCACCGTCGCTTCGGTCGATTTCGAGGCCAACCTCGATCTGACCACCGTCGATGTCACCAGCGCCACGGCTGCGGATGCGTCGCTGGACGATATCGAAACGCTGATCCAGGCCGCCGTCGATGGAACCGCGGCCCTCGGTGCCTCGGCCGGACGGATCGAGGACCAGAATGAATTTGTCACAAAGGTTATGGATGCGATGAAGGTCGGGATCTCGGCATTGGTCGATACCGACATGGAGGAGGCATCGGCAAAGCTGCAGGCGCTGCAAACCCAGCAACAGCTGGGCATTCAGGCCCTGTCGATCGCCAACCAGGCGCCGCAGACCATCCTGTCGCTGTTCCAGTAACAGGATCGCCCTGGCCCGGCCTGAACAGGCCGGGCACCCCCAATCCAAATCAAAAAAACAGGCACCAAAGTGACCAATATCGCAGCAGCACGACAAGGGTATGGATCCGCACGAGCCCCAACTCGATCGGAAAAATCCATAGAATACGATATACTTGCCCAAATCACCCGCCGCCTGAAGACCGCCGCCGACAAAGGCCCCAGCGGATTTGCGGCCCTGGCCTCCGCGCTTCACGACAACAAACGCCTTTGGAACGTCTTTGCCATCGACGTCGCGGATCCCAACAACAAGTTGCCCGACGCCCTGCGCGCACGGCTCTTCTACCTGGCCGAGTTCACGCACAGCCACACCAGCGCCGTGCTGCAACGCAAGGCCCAGGTGGCCCCGTTGATCGACATCAACATGGCCGTTCTTCGCGGGCTCAGAGGGGGGACAGAATAATGGCTGGACTTGTCCTCAAACTGGGACCGAAGGAAAGGATCCTGATCAACGGTGCCGTCATCGAAAACGGTGATCGCCGCAGTCGGCTACAGATACTGACGCCCGATGCGCGAATTTTGCGCCTGCGCGACGCGATTCATCCGGAGGAGGCGAACACGCCGGTTCGACGCGTCTGCTATTCGGCGCAGCTGCTTCTGTCAGGCGATCTCGACCCCGCCGAAGCCCGGTTGCCGCTGCTCCGCAGGATCGAGGAACTCAGCCAGGTCTTCACCGATCCCGATAGCCGCGCGGCCTTGTCGGAGGCCACTGAAGCACTGATCGAAGACCGTCATTATCGTTGCCTCAAGGCGCTTCGTGCGCTTCTGCCCAGGGAAGATCGCCTTCTGGCGTCTCGTGCATCATGACATACCAACCCATCGTCGCGGGCTCGGGCCTGCTTGGCTGGCGCTTCCTGCAGGCCACCTACGACAACCAGTTCAAGGCCTTCACGCAATCGGCTTCGGTACAGCGCGACGTGGACTATTTTCGCGAGAATCTCGCGAAAATAGACACCGCTGAACAACTGGTCGCGGATCGCCGGCTCTTGTCCGTGGCGTTGGGGGCCTTTGGCCTTCAGGATGACATCAACAACAAATACTTCATCCAGAAGATCCTCGAAGACGGCACATCGGCCGACGATGCCCTGGCCAACCGGCTGGCCGATGATCGCTACAAGGATTTCTCCGACGCCTTCGGATTTGGCCCCCAACAGGTACAGCGCACGAAACTATCCTATTTCGCCGAAGAGGTCATTGCCAAGTTCGAAGCCCAGTCCTTCGAGGTGGCTGTCGGCAACCAGGATGACAGCATGCGCATCGCGCTCTATGGTGAGCGCACGCTTGAAACCATGGCCGCCGAAGACAAGAGCGATCGCGCACTCTGGTACAATATCCTCGGCGAGCCGCCATTGCGCGAATTGTTCGAAACGGGGTTGGGCCTGCCATCCGGGATCAGCTCGGTCGATCTGGACAGGCAGCTTGAGTATTTTCAGGACAAGGCATTGCGCATGTTCGGAGAGGATTCCATCGCGCAATTCACCGACCCAGAAAAACGAGAGAAACTCGTGACCGCTTACATGGCCCGCGTTCAGATCAATCAGAACGCAGGCAGCTATTCCTCGGCTTCGGCCGCGCTGCAATTGCTGCAAGCCTCGGCCTGACATGCTTTCTAACGGGACGGCCCCACGCCGGCCCGCCGCAAAATCAGGCTCAGCCGGTCAAAGCTCGACGCTATGTCCCCGGGTTCAGACCTGGCGATAAAGGCGTCGAGTTCGGGCCATGCCCGGACGGCCTGATCAAGCAAGGGGTCGCTGCCAGCAGCATACAGCCCCGATTGGATCATGACTTCGGCCTGCTGGTATGCGCCCAGAAGGCGGCGCGCTTCGCCGATCCGGGTGTTCTCGGCATCTGTCGCGGCGTCGGGCAGGCTGCGCGAGACGGATTGCAGCAGGTCGATGGCCGGATAGCGCCCCCGTTCGGCGATCCGGCGCGACAGGACAACATGGCCATCGAGAACTCCGCGCAACATATCCGCGACCGGCTCTTCCATGTCCGATCCGGGCACCAGAACCGAGAAAATCGCCGTGATGTCGCCCTGGCCATCCATCCCGGTGCCGGCGCGCTCGCACAGCCCGCCGATCATTGCCGCGGTCGATGGCGGATAGCCCCGCAGGGCGGGCGGCTCGCCCGCCGCAACGGCTATTTCGCGATGAGCCTCGGCAAAACGGGTCACCGAATCGGCCAGCAACAGGACCTGTTTCCCGGCGTCCCGGAAATGTTCAGCCACGGCCATGGCCGCGCCAGCACAGCGCCGGCGCATCAACGGCGATTGATCCGAAGAGGCCGCGACAACAACCGACCGTGACATGCCTTTTGCACCCAGGACATCGCGCACGAAATGGCCGACTTCGCGGCCGCGTTCGCCGATCAGAGCGATCACCACGACATCCGCTTCCAGCTGGCGGGCGAAGGTGGCCATCAGCTGCGATTTGCCGACCCCCGATCCCGCGAAAAGGCCGATTCGCTGACCGCGCACGACGGGCAGCATCGTGTTGAACACCGCCAGCCCGGTTTCCAGCCGCGCGCCCAGCGGGCGACGGGCCGAAGCCGTTGGCGGCGCAGCATTAATGTCCCTTGCAACCTGCCCCCGGACCAGCGGTTTGCCATCGGCCGGCTGGCCCATCGGGTCGATGACACGGCCGATCCAGCTGTCGTCCGGGGCGAAATCGACAGCCGCACAGAGCCGCACGGTATCGCCCACCGTGATGTTGTTCGACGGCCCGTCCGGCAGCGCGCGCACGTTGTCGCGTCCCAGCCCCACGACCTCGGCCGACAGGGCCGAGCCACCGCGCCGGGCGATGCGCAGGCGATCCCCGATCCCGGCCACATCGCCCAGCCCGGCCACGTCGATCAGTCCGCCGTTGACAGCCGTGACATGTCCGATGGGAAAGGTTGCCTGCAGCTTGTCGATCCGCGTGGCGAGTTTTTGCAGTTCCGTCATGATCCCGGTTCTCCGAGTTAACCCTGAGAACGGTTTCTAAAGGAATCGGAGTTAAGCCTTGATTGAAACCAATCGAGGGAGAAGCCCCGATGTTCAGCAAACTGACCGTCTTCCAGACCGCGCATGCCATGGCCGTGCATGCCGGCGCCCGGCAGGCATTGATCGCCCAGAACGTGGCCAATGCCGATACGCCGGGATACCGCGCCAAGGATCTGCCATCGTTCTCGCAGGTCTTTGCCCCACAGCAGCACCAGCCCGGCACGATGCGCGGCACCCGGCCCGGCCATGGCGCGGCGCTTGGCCCCGTGGATGTCGCCGCCGCCGACCCGACGACCGAAGACAGCCTGGCCCCCAACCGCAACGGCGTTTCGCTCGAAGACGAGATGGTGCGCGCCGCCGAGGTCAAGAAGGACCACGACCGCGCCCTGGCCGTCTATCGCTCGGCCATGTCGGTCCTGCGGATGAGCCTGGGCAGCAGCTGAGGAGCCGGATCATGAACGATTTTTCCACCGCCCTGACCGTCACCTCCGGCGCGCTGAAGACCCAGGCCGCGCGCCTGCGCCACGTGGCCGAAAACATCTCGAACGCCGACACGCCGGGCTATCGCCGCAAGATGATCACCTTTCGCACCGAGACCGATCCCCAGGGCGTGACAACCGTGCGCCCCGGCGACCTGCAGCTGGATCGCAGCGACCTGCGCGAGGTCTATGACCCGTCCCACCCGCTGGCCGACGATACCGGCCATTTCGAAGGATCCAATGTCGACGTCATGATCGAGATCGCCGACGCCCGCGAAGCCCAACGCAGCTACGAAGCCAACCTCAAGATGTTCGATCAGACCCGCCAGATGTCGGCCGGGCTGATGGATCTGCTGCGCCGATAAACCGCCGAACCAGGAGAGACCAGAATGGACCTCAACGCGTTTTCCGCGGCCCGTGGCTATGCCCAGGCCAAACCTGCAACCGATCCGACAGGCGCCGCCACGGCCGGCGGCCCCGCACCGGGCGAAATGCTGCGCAACGCGGCCGGCGACTTCGCCCAGACCCTGGCCCAGGGCGAAGCCGCGGCCCAGGCGGCAATGACCGGCAATGCCGATCCCCATGCGCTGGTCCATGCCCTGGCCCAGACCGAGCTGGCCGTCGAAACGGCGATCACCGTGCGCGACAAGGTCGTCGAGGCGTATCAGGAAATCCTGCGGATGCCGGTCTGACCCGATGACCGAAGCCGTCTTCTTTGACGTGTTGCGCCAGGGTCTGTGGGTCGCGGTGATGATCTCGACCCCGATCCTGGTGGTGGCCCTGGCGACCGGCCTGATCGTCGGCCTGTTCCAGGCCCTGACGTCGATCCAGGAAATGACCCTGACCTTCGTGCCCAAACTGGCCGCGATCGTCGCCGTCTTCTGGGTGTCGATGGGCTTCATGACCGAAACCCTGGTGGCATTCTGGGAAACCCAGCTTGTCCCGCTGATCATCGGAGGATCCTGATGGAAGGCGCATCTTATGCCACGCTGACCCGCCAATCTGGCCTGCTGCGCGAAATGCAGGTCGTGGCCAACAACATCGCCAATGCCTCGACCACGGGCTATCGCGGCGGCGGGCTGGTGTTTTCCGAATACATCAAGGGCGAGGGCACCGGCGCCGTGTCGATGGGCCATGCCGGCGCGCACATGACCGAGCTGACCCAGGGCCCGCTGACCCAGACCGGGGGTACCTTCGATTTTGCCATTGAAGGCGACGGGTTCTTCCTGGTCGACACGCCTGGCGGGCCCAAGCTGACCCGGGCCGGGGTATTTTCGCCCAATGGCGAGGGGCTGCTCAGCACGCCTGACGGCTACCTCGTGCTGGACACCGAAGAGGCGCCGATCTTCATCCCCGCCGCGGCCGAGAGCATCCATGTCGCGTCGGACGGCACGATCAGCACCGACGGGCAGCCGCTGGGCCAGCTGGGTGTCTTCCTGCCCAATAATCCCCAGGCCATGTCCCGCGAGAAAGGCGTGCGGTTCGACGCGCCCGACGGCTACGAAGGCGCGCCCGAGGCCCGCGTGCTGCAGGGTGTTCTGGAAGGCTCCAACGTCAATGCGATCGAACAGATCACCCGGATGATCGAGGTCCAGCGGGCCTACGAGATGGGGCAAAGCTTCCTTGAAACCGAAGACGAGCGGGTCCGGGCCGCCGTCAAGATCATGATCAAGTGACATCGAAAGTGAGGCAGAATGCGCGCTTTGAAAATCGCCGCAACGGGCATGAGCGCCCAGCAATTGCGGGTCGAGACCATTTCGAACAACCTGGCCAACATGAACACCACCGCCTACAACGCCCGGCGGGCAGAGTTCTCGGACCTGCATTACCAGCAGGTCTCGCGGGCCGGGTCGATCAATGCCAGCGACGGGACGGTCCTGCCGACCGGGGTGCAGGTCGGGCTGGGGGTGCGGCCCTCGTCGATCACCGTGCACCTGGCCCAGGGCGCCCTGGCGCAGACGGGCAATGACCTGGACCTGGCGGTCGAGGGGCTAGGCTATTTCGAGGTCACGCTGCCGTCGGGCCAGGCTGCCTATACCCGCGACGGGTCGTTCAAACGCTCGCCCGACGGGCTGATCGTGACGTCGGACGGCTTTTCCGTCGTGCCCGAGATCACCATCCCCACCGATGCCCGGTCGATTTCGATCAATGCCGCTGGCGAGGTCTATGCCTATTTCATCGACAACAACGAAGGCCAGCTGCTGGGCGAGCTGACCCTCTCCGGCTTCGCCAACGCCAAGGGGCTGGAGGCCATGGGCAACAACCTGTTCACCGAAACCGAGGCCTCGGGGCCGGCGCTGGTGTCCAGCCCGGGCGAAGACGGGCTGGGATGGTTGCGACAGGGTTACCTGGAGGGCAGCTCGGTCGACGCGGTGCGCGAGGTAACCGAACTGATCGAGGCCCAGCGGGGCTACGAGATGAACGCCAAGGTGATCTCGGCCGCCGACCAGATGATGGGCGCAACGACGCAGGTGAGATGATGCGCAGCCTGCTTGTCCTGACCCTTGTCCTGGGGCCGCCGGCCTGGGCCGACGTGCTGATCCCGCTGCGCAATATCCGCGCGCAGGAAATCGTCACCCGCGAGGATTTTCGCCAGGAGCCGGTCGATGTGCCCGGCACCTGGCCCGTCGAGGACAGCGTGGACGGGCTGGAATCCCGGGTGGCGCTTTATGCCGGGCGGCCCGTACGCCACGGCGACCTTGGCCCGCCGGCCCTGGTCCAGCGCAACGACATCGTCACGCTGGTCTATGCGCGGGACGGGTTGCAGATCTCGACCGAAGGCCGCGCCCTGTCGCGCGGCGGGATCGGCGACACGGTGCGGGTGATGAACCTGTCCTCCAGAACGACAATCTCGGGCTGGGTGACCGAACAAGGCACGATCGAGGTACGCTGATGCGATTTTTCCCCTGGTGCGCCGCGTTTCTGCTGGCCGCCCTGGCCGGTTGCGACATGGATCCGACCGGCAAGCCGAATTTCACCCCCGTCGAAGAGGGCGATGAACAGGTGGCCATGCTGTGGCCCGGCCTGCCGATGTATGCCGAGCCCAACCGTGCCGTCGATGGCGCGTCGCTGTGGAGCGGATCGCGGCAATCCCTGCTGGGCGACCGGCGGGCCGAGACCAAGGGCGACATCCTGACCGTGGTGATCGAAATCGACGAAAGCGCCGAGATTTCCAACGATACCTCGCGCCAGCGATCGGGCTCCGAGAGCCTGTCGGTCCCGGGGCTGCTGGGGCTTCCCCAGCGGATCAATTCGCAATTGCCCGACGGCGCTTCGCTGGATGATGCGGTGTCGATTGCCTCGTCCGGGTCAAGCGCGGGCAAGGGATCGGTCAAGCGCGAGGAAAAGCTGGAGCTGCGCGTGGCCGCCACGGTCGTCGGCGTGCTGCCCAACGGCGTGCTGGAGATCGAGGGCACCCAGCAGGTGCGGGTGAATTTCGAACTGCGCGAGCTGCTTGTCGCGGGTTTCGTGCGGCCGACCGACATCTCGCGCCAGAACGAGATCACCTATGACAAGATCGCCGCCGCGCGGATTTCCTATGGCGGGCGAGGTCAGATCACAGCGGTGCAACAGCCGCGCTACGGCCAGCGTGCGCTGGATTACGTGCTGCCATTCTGAGGAGACCACGCGATGGGCAAGCTGCTTCCGATCCTGATGCTGCTGGTGGGTGTCGGCGCCGGCATCGGCGCCGGGCTGGTCCTGGCCCCGGCCGAAGAACCCCATGCCGAAGAGGGCGAAAGCCATGCCGAGGCCGGGGGCGAGGACCACGGCGAAGAAGACCATGCCGAGGACAAGGACGCCAAGGATCACGGCGAGGATGCCGCCAAACCCGCCGCCAAGAAACCCAAGCCCGAGAAGAAGGCCGACGACGGGCACGGCGAGGGCGAAGAGGTCAGCACCACGGAATTCGTCAAGATAAACAACCAGTTCGTCGTACCGGTCGTGGCCTCGGGGCGGGTCGAGGCGCTGGTCGTTCTGACGCTCAGCCTGGAAACCGCCCTTGGCCTGCGCGAGGTTGTCTACAACCGCGAGCCCAAGCTGCGCGATGCCTTCCTGCAGGTCCTGTTCGACCATTCCAACATGGGCGGCTTCCAGGGTGCTTTCACCCGGTCCAACAATCTGGACATCCTGCGCGGCGCCCTTCTGGACGTGGCGCAAAGGGAATTCGGTTACGATGTGCTGAACGTGCTGATCGTGGATATCGCCCGCCAGGATGTCTGACCCGTCGCGCGCCTAGCCCTTGCGCGTGCAGGACAGGTCGACTTCGGCGCCGCTTTCGATGGTCAGCGAGGCATAGGCCACCTCGCCCGCCACCCGCGCGCCCGACAACAGCCGGACATCGCCGCCAAAGATGCGGCCCTGGAATCGGCCCTTGATGGTGATGCTGCCGGCCTTCAGATCGCCGGACACCGTGCCCGAGGTTTCGATGACCACGGCATCGGCCTGCACCGTTCCTTCGACATCGCCCAGCAATTCGACAAGGCCGGGCACGATCAGGTCGCCCGACAGCTTGGCCCCGGCGGCGAAATGAGACCGGCCACCCGGGGCGTTGCTGCGGTCCTGCGAGGTCGGGGCGGAGGAAGAAGAAGACATCAAATCGGGTCCATTCGGTCTGCATCAAAAGATCGGTTCGACCCTAAGCGCCAAGCCCCCGCGCAGCCTAGTCAAAAATGACAATCCGCCCGGACGTGGCGCCGTGGTGCAACCATCTGACCTTTGGCGGAAAGTTTCGTCTCGGGTAACAGGTTGTCCGGCCCCGGGCGCTTGCCCGGGGGGAATCGCGCGCCTAGTCTTGCGCCGGACGACCGCGGCCCCGGCCGCCTTTCACAAGGACTATTCTTTTGCAATTTTCCCGGTTTACCTCCGGCCTCGCGCTGGCTCTCGCCCTTGGAGCCGGCGCCGCGCAGGCCGAAACACCCCTGCCCGCCCTGGCCCTGCCCGATCCGATGCCCGCGCCGCCGGCAACCGTGCTGCTGCCCGTACCCGACGAAAGGATCGACGCCGCCGTTGCCGCGCTGGACGCGATAGCCCAGCAGATGATGGACCGCAGCGGTATTCCGGGCATGTCCGTGGCCGTCGTGCATGAAGGCGAGACGATCTATGCCAAGGGCTTCGGTCTGCGCGCGGTGGGACAGGACGCGCCAGTCGATGCCGATACGGTCTTCCTGCTGGCATCGCTGTCGAAATCGGTCGGCTCAACCGTGGTGGCCACCCAGATCAGCGACACCGCGCTGACCTGGGACACGCCCGTCAGCGAGCTGCTGCCCTGGTTCGACATGGGCGACGGCTGGATCACCGAACATGTCACGATCGGCGACCTCTATGCCCACCGTTCGGGCCTGCCCGACCATGCCGGCGATGATCTCGAAGACCTGGGCTATGATCGCCGCACGGTGCTGGACCGGCTGCACCTGCTGCCCCACCACGCCTTTCGCACCCAGTATGCCTATACCAATTTCGGCCTGACCGCCGCGGCAGAGGGCGTGGCCAATGCGGCCGACACCACCTGGGCCGAGCTCTCGGAAAGCGCGCTTTATCAACCGCTTGGCATGGAATCGACCAGCTCACGCCATGCGGATTACATGGCGCGCGACAACCGTGCGGCCAGCCACATGATGGGCGACGCGGGGTACAAGGTCGCCGATCTGCGCCAACCCGACGCGCAAAGCCCGGCCGGCGGGGTCAGTTCGTCGGCCAATGACATGGCGCGCTGGATGACGATGGTGTTGGCCGAAGGCCTTGCCGGCGAGACCCGGCTGATCGCCGAAGACGCGCTGCGCCCGGCGCTTGCCGCCCAGTCGATCAACGGTCTGCCCATGTCGCCCGCAGCACGCGGCGGGTTCTATGGCTATGGCTTTGGCGTCGGCGTCCGCGCGACCGGCCGGGTCCAGATCAGCCATTCCGGCGGCTTTGCCCTTGGCGCGTCGACGAATTTCACGCTTTTGCCCGACCTGGACCTCGGCATCGTAGTGCTGACCAACGCGCCGCCGACCGGTGCGGCGGAAGCCTTGGCTGCGGCATTCATGGACCAAGTCGAGCTGGGCGTCGAAACGCGCGACTGGCTGGCCGGCTACGCGCCGATCATGGCTTCGCTGACCGCGCCCTTCGGCCGTCTCGTCGGGCAGAATCCGCCGGAAAACCCCGCACCGGCCCATCCCAACGACACTTACGTGGGCCAGTACGACAATGCCTATTTCGGCCCGGCCCGGGTTGTGGCCGGCGATGACGGGCTTGTCCTGCAACTGGGCCCCGAGGCGCGCGAGTTGGCCATGCAACATTGGGACGGAGATGCGTTCATCGTTCGCCCGATGACAGAGAACCAACCGCAAGGCTCTGTTTCCCTTGTCGAATTCGTCCTCGAAGACGGGTCGTCCAAGGCCTCGATGACCATCGAACACCTGGACGAAGAGGGCCTGGGCGTTTTCCTGCGCGGCGAATGATCCGGCGAAAAGCGGCTTCACCGACCCTATGATCCCCTTACGGCGGCCCGTCTTTCGGGCCGCCGCTTCCGTCCAGCCAAGGCGCAAGCGCGGCATCGCGCTGCCGGTCCGCCCGGCTGCGCGCCTCTTCTTCGGCCATCCGGGCGCTGGTGACCTCGATGGCATTCTTGCGCCCGAAGGCCTTGCGCACCTTGACCATCGCCGTTTCCTTCCGCGCCAGGATACGGGCCAGGTCGCTGTTCAGGATGGACCGGCTGCGCGCGATGTTGCGTTCAAAGAGCACATCCGCCCCAAGCAATTGCATGACACCCGGCGCTCGCGCCTGATCACGGGCCTCCTGCGCCAGGGCATCCAGCCGGGCCAGTTGCGCGCGGCAATGCGCCTCGGCCTGCAGCAAGGCCCGGACCGACGCGAACTCGGCCTCGTACTTCGCCCGGGCTACCGGCAACAGGCGGGACAGGCGATCCTGGGTCATCCGCGCGCCTTGGCCTTGCGCCGCATGTCTTCGGCAAAGCGAATCGCCACGGCGACGGCACGGTAAAGGTTCTCTGGTATCTCGCGATCCAGCTCGACGGTGGCATGCAGCGCGCGGGCCGTGGGCGGGTCACTGTGGATCGGGACGCCGTTCTCCTCGGCCGCGCGCCGGATCGTCAGGGCCACTTCGTCAACACCCTTGGCCACGCAGACCGGTGCGGCACCGGGCAGCCGGCTCCATTTCAGGGCAACAGCGAAATGGGTCGGGTTGACGATGACCACGTCGGCCTTGGGCACTTCGGCCAGCATCTGGTTCAGCGCAATGTCCTGACCCTTGCGACGGCGGGCCATCTTCAGATGCGGATCGCCCTCGGATTCCTTTGTTTCATCAGTGACTTCCTTGCGGGTCATGCGGTTCTTGCGGCGAAACTCGGCATGTTGCCACAGCGCGTCGATGGCCCCCACCGCGCCGGCAATGATGCAGACAAACAGCATGAATTCGACGAAAAGTCGCCCCAGCTGGGCCACCGCGATCCCCGGGCTGGAATGAATGACCCCCACCAGGACATCCGAGCGCGATGTCAGGAAGAGCCCGACACAAACCGTGTAGAGGCACAGCTTCGCCGCACTTTTAATAAATTCGAACAGACCGGCACGACCATACTTGTTGCGGGCATTGCTGATGGGCGAGATCCGCGAAAGCTTTGGCTTGATCCGATCCGGGGCCACGACAAAGGCCTGCTGGGCCAGGACGGCCAACAGCACGGCGGCGGCCGGCAGCCCGAACCAGGCCCAAAGCGCCCGGCCCGTTCCCAGGATCAACAGGCCCATGGGCGCGGATGGCGGCCCGTTGAAGAAAAGCCCGCCAAAGTCGTCGGCCCGATCGATAAACGTCATCAACCCGCTGCCCAACCGTTCGACACTACCGGTGCCAACTGACAGCGCGGCAATGACCAGCCCGACATAAGACGCCGCGACCGACAGATCGACGGATCGCGGAACATCGCCTTTTTCCCGGGCCTTGCGGATTTTCTCCGGCGTTGGCTCGTGTGACTTTTCGGATTCGTCCTGGCCTTTCTGGCTCATGGCAACAGCTGCCCCCCGGCGCTGAAGAAGCCGTGCAGCTCACGCAGCCAGACGGCCAGGAGAACGGGCGCGGTGACCAAAAGCAGGGCCATCCCGCCCCAGGTGATGGCCGGGGCGCCGACAAAGGCCACCATGAGCTGGGGCATCGCCCGGTTGATGACGCCAAGCGCGAGATTGTAGATGAACGACGCGATAACAAATGGCGCGGCCAGCAGGAACGCCAGGGCAAAGGCATCGACGATCCGGCCCAGTCCCCATGCCGACACGGCCCGAGCATCGGGGCGCAGGCCGATCGGGAACAGGTCATAGGACAGCAACATGAACTCGGCCGCGCGCACATGCAGGCCCGTCATGACCGCCAGCGCCAGACCGCCGACCACCAGCAAATGGCCCATGGCCGGGGACGGATCGGCATTGGCCGCGCCGAGGATCTGCGACAACGAGGTCGATTGCGCGGCAATCGTGCCGCCCGTCTGCAAGGCCAGGATAAAGAGCCTCAGGCTGAACCCAAGCGCGGTTCCGATGGTAGTTTCGACAAGGGCCAAACCGGCATAGCCCAGCATGTCGTGAGGCGGCGCGACGGTTTGGACCGCCGGCGCGACAATCGCGGTAAAGGCAACGGCCATGGCCAGGCGCACCCGCGCCGGAACCGCCCGTTCGCCAAAGGCCGGCAGCATGGTGACCAGGGCGCCGACGCGCAGGAAAACCATCGCCGCATGCCAGAAGACAGCGCCAAACAACTCGGCCACGCCTTCGGGCAGGCCCATCATGCGGCTATGACGCCAACAAGGGCGGGCTTGGCTTCCAGACCGATCTCTTCGAAGGACAAGACCGGCGTGGTCAGCCCATGGGCCTGCATCACCGTGCGCAGGAACCGGCGCCGGCGCACCGGGGTGACCAGGGCGGCCGATACGCCACGCGCGGAAATGTCATTCAAACGCTCGCCAAGCGCCTTGGCCAGGCGGTTGAATTGTTCGGGCGGCAGCGCAACGTCGAGGCCCCCGGCGCCGGCGTCGACCTGGTGGGCGGCAAAGGTTTCCTCCCATTCCGGGGCCAGCTGGACCAGGGGGATCGTGCCGTCGGGACGTTTCAGATCGGCAACCAGCTGGAAACCCAGGCGCTGCCGGACAAGTTCGCAAATCCCTTCCGGCTGGGTGACCGTCAACCGCGCCTCGGCAATGGATTCGAGGATCAGAGGCAGGTTGCGGATCGACACGCGTTCATCGACCAGCAACCGCAAGACCGCATGCAACGTGTCCATCGGCACCTTGTCCGGAATCAATTCGTCGATCAGCTTGCGGTTGGCCTCGCTTCGCGCCGGATCGCTCAGCCGGGTCAGTTCGGTCAGGATACGGCGCAGGGCCTTGAGCGTCAGCAGGCGGCCGAAGTTCGATTTGATGACCTCGAGCAGGTGGGTCGCCAGGATTTCGGGCGGCGTCACGATGGTGGCGCCGCTCATCGCGGCCTCGTCTTGCGTGGTCGGCGAAATCCACCGCGCAGGGGCACCGTAGACAGGTTCGGTAACGTCATGGCCGGGGGGCAGAGCATCTGGATTGTCGGGCAAGAGCGCCAGAACCATGTCAGGGTTCAACGCGCCGGTGGCCTGCTCGACACCCTGGATGCGGACGCGATAGGTTCCGACATCAAGCGCGGGCTGATCGGTCAGACGGATTTCGGGCAGGATGATACCGAAGGATGTGGCCACGTGCCGGCGCATGTTGGCGATCCGGGCATCCAGGCCCGTTCCCGGATCCAGAACCATGGCCACAAGGTCCGGCGCAAATTCGACGTGGATATCGTCGAGATCAAGGATGTCGCCCATCGGCTTGGCCTGGGCAGGGGTATTGGCGGCCTCGGCCTCTTCGGCGGCATCACGTTCCATCTGTCGTCGCCCGATCGCCCGCGCAGCCAGGGCCAGGATCGCGCCGCCGGCAATGAACGGCAGGAAGGGTAGCCCCGGAACCAGCGCAAAGATCGCCATCAGCACGGCTACGGTCGACAAAGCGCCGGGGTATTTTCCAAGTTGAGAGAAAATGGCGATATCGGTCGCGCCCTGGTTCCCCCCGCGCGCAAGCAGCAAGGCCGACGCGATGGAAATGATCACGGCCGGGATCTGGGTCACCAGACCGTCGCCGACCGTGAGAATGGCGTAGGTTTCGAATGCCGCGCCGATGGGCATGTCGTGCACGACAAGCCCCATCGCCAAGCCCATGATAAGGTTCAGCAATGTGATCAACAGACCGGCAATCGCGTCGCCCTTGACGAATTTCGACGCGCCGTCGAGCGAGCCGAAAAAGGTCGTTTCCTGTTGCTCCAGGGCCCGCCGCCTTTTTGCTTCGGCATGGTCGATGGCACCGGCGGACATGTCGCTGTCGATGGCCAGCTGCTTGCCGGGCATGCCATCCAGCGCAAAACGCGCGCCGACTTCGGCCATGCGGGCAGCGCCCTTGGTGATGACCATGAAATTGACAATCAGCAGGACGCCAAAAACGACGAGACCAAGAAACACGCTGCCGCCCATGATGAAGGCGGCGAAACCTTCGATGACGCCTCCGGCGGCGTCGGGGCCAGTATGACCCTGGCCAATGATCAACTTGGTCGAGGACACGTTGAGCGACAGCCGCAACATCAGCGAAGCCAAGAGCACAGTTGGAAACGCCGAAAAGTCGAGTGGCCGCTCGATGAAGAGCGTGACGGTGAAGATCAGGATGGCCAGGGAAAACGAACCGGCTAGACCGATGTCGAGGATCCAGGCCGGCATCGGCAGGATCATCATGACGATCACGGTCATCAAAGCCAATGCCAGCAGGACTGTAGGGCTGAAGAGCGATTGAAGTGTCAACCTGGGCATTTGTGTCCCCGTTCAGTCGAAACGAATGAAGGCGGATTGACCGCCAGCCAATGCCACGAGCGACCCCGGACTACGCCGGCCATGCGACACGTCGCCAATCAGGCTTCCCGGACCGGCACCAACCCGCCGGCGTCTGGTGGTATTGGGTGGCCCGTTTGGAATATCCAGCTTTGCGCGGATCTCGCGAAAGCGGTCCTTGTAGCGATCGGCGAACTTCTTGGTGCGAGAGTGATAGGCGCCAGCCGCGCTTTCCCAATCGCCGAACTCTTCAAACAGCTGGACCAGGAAGCGCGCGGCATACTGGGCGTTTGTTTCCGGGTCGAACATGTCTTCGATGGATACGAAGGCATCGCCGTGCCAGCGATAGTTGATCTGGAAACAACCAACATCGAAATTCCGCGCGCCGTTTTTGACTTGTTTGAAGGCAAAGGAAAGGGCGGCATCCTCGTTGTCGAACCAATAGCCCTTACCCGCAACGTTGATCGCCCAAGGCCATGGTTCCACATTGCCATCCCGATTTCGGCCGGTTTCAACCCGGGTCACGGCCTGCAGGACTTCAACAGGCACGCCCGTATGCCGCGATGCCCGGTCGGCCGCAGCATCACAATTGTTGCGTGCCGCCTCGACGGAATTGGCAGGCAAAACCGTCAGGGCAAGGGCCATCGTTTTGAGGAACGCACGCAATTGCAGCGATACGTCGTAGCTTTGGGTTGGCATTCTGCCAGGTCACTTTGATCTAATGTCACTCGATTGCGAGGCTAATCATAGTGGCTTGAGATTCGGTTACCGCGTGCCGGCATCGGCACCGACATCGAGCAACTCGATGTCCCTTCGAACGGCCTCGGATTGTTCGAGCAGTGATCGCGCTGCTTCCAGGGACAAATCTTGCGGAGGCGTCGGGCCTTCGTTGAGCCGTTGCGATGCCGTCCGACGGGACGCATACGGCGTGCCTTCTTCCTCTCCTTCGGGGGCAGAAAGTCCTGCAAGCCATTCGGAACGCGCAGCTTCTTCTGGCGCATTCAGCGTTGCATAGATTTGTGCCGCTTCGGCGTGCAGACCACTTGCTCGCAGCGCCTCCGCTCTCAGCTCATCAACCTCAGCTCCGCTTCGCCCGACCAGCTCCAGCAATGCGCGTCGCGGTAATCCGGCATCGAGCGCCGCCTCTGCCCTCAGTGCCGAATAACCATCGGGTTCTGCTTGTGCGAGTGGCCGATCGAGCAGAGCCAAAGCCGCTTCAGGAAAGCCCATATCAATGTAACGCTTGGACATCTGCATCTTCAAATCAACGGGCAGACCGGATCGTGCGTCGTTGGTCGCATCGAACGACAACTCCAGAAAGGTGAGATCATCGGCATTTTCGGTCAGGAGAGCCAGATTCTTATGCAGAAGGTCGCGGGCTTGCGACGCATCTGCTCCGGTTGGCTGGGAGAACGCCGCGGGAAAGTCACCCGCTAGCGCCAAGGCCAAGGAGTAGGCACGGGCCATTTCGCTTCCCAACTCATCCCGACGCAATTCGAGAACATAGGATTCGAGCAACTGCACCGTTTCTGACGGCAAGGTTTCCCGGGTCTCGAAATGGCGTTCGACAAGCGTGATCAGAGCCTCAGGTGAGTCCTGAGAACCGCTATGTGCCACGTCTTCGACAAGATCGTCGGCCGTTTCCTCATCCCCGTTCAACCGCGCAATCTCCGCTTCGGCCATCAGCATTGGTGTGTCTTTTTGCGGCGCGGATCGGTTGATGAGGCGCACAAGCAACTCTGCGGTTTCACTATCGCCGGCGTTCGTGAAACGCCTCAAGAGCCCCGGACCTATCAGACTGCGAATGTGGTTAGGCAATTCGACGAATGCGCGTATCACGGCGCCTGAGTTTACCTCATCCCGGGATGACAGCGGGTTGGCATATACCGACCAGAGTGCAAGCACCGAGTCGCAGTGCAGTTGGTGATCGAACGGGTGCGGCTCCGGCAGATCGCCACTCTCCAGAAGACGCGACAGCGCCATCAAGGGTTCAAGATGTTTCGTGCTCGGGTCTAACCCCAACATCAATTGATGCGCCTCGGCGCCGAAACCGAAGTAGAGATAAGTCTTTGCCAAACCCATGATGTCCCGGTCCGACAGGTCGTCAAATTCTCCAGCCATTCGCGTTCGGAAGGCGCCGACCTGGTGGCCGAAAGGTCGATCATCGCCCCATCTGGTCAGATCGACAACGTCCGGATCCAGGCAATATGCCGAGTTCCCCGACAACGACATTCCTTCGAGTGCCGGTGTCATGTCACGATCTACGCTCGTGACAGCGCGGATGTTCAACGAAGTCGCCGGGTTTGGCGCCCCTTCATTGTTTTCCAAGCGCTGGCCGATATCGGTCAACGCCTGTGCATCCACCGCAACGAGGCCTTGGGTAGCCGCCCGGGAAATCTGCTCTTCAAGGATGCGCTCGGATTGCGTCAGATCTTCGGCTGAAGGTCCTTCATCGGTCGCCGCGGTTTCCACCGGGCTGCCGCCAATGACGGCCGACGCGCGATTCAACGATGAAATGGAGTTGGCCAACAACGCGCCCGGGGCAGTTTCGGGACCCAAAAGGGGAAACGGCACCGTTGGCGCCACCTCCGCATCCCGTTCTCCTTGGAGAGCTTGAGTTTCCACACCGATCCCGGTTTGGATCGGTTGTCCCTCGATAGCCTCGCCAATGTCGAGAACCAGATAATTTCCTTTCTCGACGAAACTGGAGACCGGGCAATTGCAAGCCAAGGCCAATTGCAGGACCCCACCGGAATCAGGCTGACTTAGCCCCTCCAATCGGGTCCTGGGGATCCGCGCGAAGACAGTGTCGGTGTTGAAATCAATATCGGCGTTGTCGACGATCAACTGCGCCATGGACCCATCCTGAGCAAAGCGCCACGGGGTATCGTCAGGCAAACGGATGACAAGCCGGGTGAAATCGGCGTGTTCACCCGACCTGACATCCAGCGTCTGAGCACAGCCAAGGCCCGCCCAAGCTGCCAGAACAGCCCCAAAGAACAGCCTGTGGATCATGCCGCGTCCTGTTTCACCGCTTTCAGGGCTTCTTCGAGTTCCGAGAAATTGGGCCGGTAATGATGGGGCGTGTTCTGGCGTCCGACCTCGATGCAGATTGGCGGAGCATGGTTGTGCAGGTTGGCCACCAGGACTTCGCGGATCAGCTGGTAGAAATGCCCGTCCTCTTCGACCACCGTCTTCACCTTGGCCGCGAAAGGGCCAACGATGCCATAGGCCAGGAACACGCCCAGGAAAGTCCCGACCAGCGCGCCACCGATCAGCTTGCCCAGGATCTCGGGCGGCTGGTCGATCGAGCCCATGGTCTTGATCACGCCCAGAACGGCGGCAACGATTCCCAGGGCCGGCAGGCCGTCGGCTACGGTCTGCAGGGCATGGCTGGAATGCAGCGCATGGTGCAGCGTGTTCTCGATGCGCTTCTCGAGCACTTCCTCGACCTGGTGCGGATCGTCGTAATTCATCGAAGCCGACCGCAACGTGTCCGAGATCAGTTCGACCGCCTCGTGGTCATCCCGGATCTTGGGATACTTGCCGAACAGGTCGGAATTCTCAGGATCTTCGATATGCGCTTCCAGCGAAACCGGGTTCTGGCGGGCGATCCGGATCAGGGAAAACAGCAGGCACAGCAGGTCCCTGTAGTCATCCGGCTTCCACTTCGGCCCCTTGAAGACCTTGCCGATATCCTTGCCCGTCTGCTTGACCGCGCCCAGATCATTACTGATCAGAAAGGCCCCAACGGCCGCACCACCGATCATCATCATCTCGAACGGCAGGGATTTCAGAATGATCGTCAGCTTGCCCCCGGCGAGCAGATAGCCCCCGAAGACCATAACGAAAATCACGACAATGCCGATCAACCCGAACATGTTCTGCCTCTTGGATTCTTGCCTCGGGGCCAGATTGGACCCATGACCTTAAGAATTCGCTTAGCCGCGAAAGTTACTCGGTCGGCGCCTGCGCATTTCGCCCGGCCATGACGACGCTGATCGTGTAAGCCGCTTCGGCGCTGAGCCCGGTCATGATCTGGGCGGCCGCCTCGGGCCGCATGCGGGCCAGGAAACCGGCCGCGAATTCCGGCGCCATTTCCTCGAAAAGCGCCGCGGCCTCCTTGGGCTTCATCGTTTCGTACACCACGGTCAGTCGGGCGATATCTTTCTCGACCGCCCCATCCGCCAGGGCCAGCGTCTCGCGCAGGGCGGTTTCCGCCCTGACCAGCGCCTGAAGCTTTTCCGTCACCGCCTTGTCCGCAATTTCAAGCGCATGGGCCCGCTCTTCGATCAGACGTTCGCGCTCGGTCAGCCGCGCCTCGCGCTCGCGAAAGGCAGTCAGCATGTCCTGTAGCCCCGCCCGGTCAGACATAGCCTGGGCCGGCTCGCCGGCTTTGGCCATGTGCATGTCCTTGTCCGCGGCATGCGGTTTGGTCGTACCCTCTTTGTTCCCTTCGGCCTTGGCCATCGCCGGGGCTGCTTCGAACACCAGGCGCAAAACGCCCGAACCGATCAGCAGCGTGGCAATCATCAACAGCGAACCGCCACGGGACCGCAGGATCCTGGGTTTGCGAATCTTGCCCATCATGCCGCCCCCTTCCGTTCGGCCGAATGACGCATGAACATCGGCTCTGTCGACCGTTCAGCCTGTTCTGTCGCGGGTGTCTCGGGCTTTTCAGACGGGCCCGCCGCTGGTGCAGTCGATTCGGGTGCTGACCTGGGTTCCTCGGACAGATCGTGCATCGAGGCCATCATCAGCTCCAGCCGCTGGGCCACGGCCTCGGCCCTGTGCGTCAGATCGGCAAGGGCTTCGGTCGATGACCCCGAGGCCGATTGCGCTTGGGTCAGCGCCTTGCTGAGATCGTCAACCTGCGCCGACAGCACGGCAACCGCGCCGCCCACGCCTTTTTCCAGGTCGTTGAACCGGGTCAGCCGCCGGGCCAGGACAAAACAATAGAACCCCGCTCCCAACGCACCCGCCACCAGCAGGATATCGGCTATGAACTCCACATCTGTCTCCTAATTCAGAACAAATTCCATGATGAGCAGGTCGCGCACCATGTCGCGGCCGGTCACGATCTGGATGCGCCGCAGCATCTGCGCGCGCAGCCGCGTCAGGGCCATCGGGTCTTCGATGTCGGACACTTCCAACGCCCTGAGATAGCCGTTCAGCACATCGACGATCCGCGGCAGAAGCACCTCGACATCGTCCTTGTAGGCCTTGCTGACCTCCAGCTCGGCCGAGAATCGCAGGAGCAGCCGGCGCCCGCCGCCGGTGAAGGAAATCACCATGCCCGGCACCGAGATGAACTGGATGTCGTCGGTCGGCACGACGTCGAGCTCTTCCTCGACATGCTCTTCCGCGACCTCGGCCTTGGGCCCGAAGGGCAGCATGCCCGAACTGGCCGCGAAAAAGCCGCCGCCACCCCCGACCAGGGCCAGCACGAGGCCGATGATCAGCGGCCCCTTGCCGCCTTTCTTGGGCTCTTCCGTCGGTTCTGCGGCAGCGTCCGTCATGCGCCTTCCCTCGTTGATCTGCCCCCCTGTCATAGCCCGAGAGGGACTAACCGATTGTTAAGCGAGATCGTTCAAAGATGGCTCAATCCCGACAGGACGTCGGGCAGGACGGAGGTTGACGTGCAGCAGATATTGGGCGCCTGGGCAGGGCTGGACCCGCGGAAGCGAATCATGGTGGTCGTGACGACGCTTCTGGTTACCGCAACGCTCTTTGCCATGAGCAAACTGGCCTCGCGGCCGAACATGGCGCTGTTATATGCCGGGCTCGACAGCTCGGCGGCCGGGGATGTCGTGCGCGCGCTCGATCAGCAGGGCGTGCAATACCAGGTGCGCGGCGATTCGATCTATGTGCCCATGCGCGACCGCGATGCGCTGCGGATGACCCTCGCCGGCGATGGCCTGCCTGCGACCGGTGGCCGCGGTTACGAATTGCTCGACGGGCTCTCGGGCTTTGGCACGACGTCGCAGATGTTCGATGCCGCCTATTGGCGCGCCAAGGAAGGCGAGCTCGCCCGGACCATCGTCGGCAGCCCGCATATCGCCCAGGCCCGCGTGCACATCGCCAATGGCTCCAGCAACCCGTTCCAGCGCAGCGTGACCCCCACGGCCTCGATCGCCGTCGTGCCGACGGGCGGCCCGATTTCGGCCGAACAGGCCCAGGCTTTGCGATTCCTCGTGGCTTCGGCGGTTGCAGGGCTGGATATCGCCGATGTGGCGGTCATAGATTCCAACGGCAAGGTCGTCGGCGCCACCGAAGAGGCCGCCTCGGCCAGCGGCGCCCAGGACCGCGCCGAGCAGCTGCGGGAAAAGGTGTTGCGCCTGATCGAGGCCCGGGTCGGGCGGGGCAACGCGGTTGTCGAAGTGTCGGTCGACACCGTGACCGAAACCGAATCCATCCGCGAACGGCGGTTCGACCCCGACGGCCGGGTGGCCATCAGCACCGATACCGAAGAGCGCTCGAATACCTCGTCCGAAACCAACGGCGCGGTGACCGTGGCCTCGAACCTGCCCGATGGCGATGCGGCCAATGGCGGATCGGGCCAGGCCGAGACCAGCGAAACCCGCGAGCGCATCAACTACGAAGTGTCCGAGGTCGAACGCGAGGTGCTGCGCAGCCCGGGGGCCGTGCGCCGGCTGACCATCGCGGTCCTGGTCAACAACCTGGTCGTTCCCGACGCCAGCGGCGCGGCGCAATCGGTGCCCCGCGAGGATGCCGAACTGGAAGCCCTGCGCGAACTGGTGGCCTCGGCCGTGGGCTATGACGAATCGCGCGGCGATGTCATCACGCTGAAGGCCATGGAGCTGCCCGCCGTCGAACCCGAGGGCACCAGCGTTGCCGGGAAATCGCTGTTCGATCTGACCGGTGCCGACATCATGCAACTGGCCCAGGTCGGCATCCTGGCCCTTGTGGCCCTGGCCCTGGGCCTGTTTGTCGTGCGCCCGATCCTGGCCGCGCCGGGCGGCGCGCCCGGCCTGCCGATGGAACCGGCCCCCGCCCTGCCCCCGGCCGAGGAAGACGATTATGCCGGCGCCGCCCTGAACGGCGAGATCGACGGCGGCTCGGACGGGTTTCTGCCGCCCCTGATGGGCGGGATGGACGATGGGATCGGCGGGCTGCCCCCGCTGGACGGCAGCGACGAATCGGCGGCCGACCGTCTGCGCAACCTGATCGGGGAACGCCAGGACGAAACCATCGAAATCCTGCGCAACTGGCTTGAAGACGAGGAGAACGCCTGATGCCGATCTCGCACCTCCTGGAGGATTTCAAGACAACCGATCCGGCCGAGACCGCAACGCTGCTGATGAGCAACCTCGAACTTGAGGAACAGCGCCTGGCCGCATTCGAAAAAGGCTATGCGGCCGGGTGGGAAGACGCCATTGCCGCCGATACCCAGGGCAAGGCCCGCCTGTCGGACGCCCTGTGCCAGACGCTTGAAACAACGGAATTTTCCTATCACGAGGCGCTTGGCCAGATGCAGCTGGCCCTGGCCCCGGTGTTCGAGGCCATCGCCGAGCAATTGCTGCCCGGCATGGTCCGCTCGGGCCTGGTGCCGCGGATCGTGCAGGCCCTGGGCGATATCGCGACCGAAGCGATGGGTCGGCCGCTGGTGCTGGCCGTGCCGGTGGGCACCGGCGATGCGCTGGCCCCGATGCTGCCCGAAACCGAGAACCTCGAGATCATCATCGACGAAGACCCGACCCTCGGCGACGGCCAGGCCCGGCTGCACCTGGAAGACGGCGGGGTCGAGATCGACCTGTCGGGGCTGGCCGAGGAAATGCGCCAGGCCCTGGCCGCCCATGTCTTTGAAACCCGCAAGGAGAGCCCCAGTGACAGACACGCCTGACGGAGACACCCGGCCGGACGCCGGCAACCCCTTTTCCGCCGTGCCCATCGAAATCGTCGTCAGCGTCGGCAAGGCCCGGCCGCTGGTGCGCGACCTGATGCGGTTGGGAGAAAACGCCGTGCTGGGCCTGGACCGGCGGGTCGAGGACCCGGTGGAACTCTATGTCGGCGACAAGCTCGTCGCCCGTGGCGAGCTGGAGGAAATGGATGGCGACGTGCCTGGCCAGCTGGCCGTGCGGCTGACCGAAATCGCCAACCTGCGCGACGAACTGGGCTGATCGCATGCGCCGGCTGATCACGGGCCTCGGGGTGGCCATCCTGTTGGCCATGCTGCCGGCGACCGGCTGGGCCCAGGAAATCTCGGTGTCGCTGGGCGATGGCGGCTCGCTCACCGCCCGGTCGATCCAGCTGATCCTGCTGATCACCGTGCTCAGCATCGCCCCGGGGCTGGTCATCATGGTGACCTGCTTTCCCTTCCTGGTCACGGTCCTGTCGATCCTGCGCCAGGCCATCGGCTTGCAGCAATCACCGCCCAACATGCTGATCGTCAGCCTGGCCCTGTTCCTGACCTATTTCGTGATGGAACCCGTCTTTACCACGGCCTGGGAAGGCGGGATCGCCCCGCTCCTGTCCGAAGAGATCGACGCCGAGGCGGCCTTTCACCAGACGATGGATCCGTTCCGCGATTTCATGGCCGCCCGGCTGGATCCCGACACCTACGTGGCCATGGCCAACCTGCGCCCGGATGCCGATGTCGACGCCCCGGCGCGCGATGCCCACCTGTCGCTACTGGTGCCCAGCTTCCTGCTGTCCGAAATCTCGCGGGCGTTCCAGATCGGCTTTGTGATCTTCCTGCCGTTCCTAGTCATCGACCTGGTCGTGGCCGCGATCCTGATGTCGATGGGCATGATGATGGTGCCCCCCGCCGTGGTTGCCCTGCCGTTCAAGCTGGCCTTCTTTGTCGTCGCCGACGGCTGGAGCCTGATCGCCGGGGCCCTAGTGCGAAGTTACTTCAATTGATCGCTATTTTCCCGCACCAGACAGGCCCGCTGCCGCCCGTCACGACGCCCGCGGCAAACAGGCCAGCCGATCCCGCCAGGCGCCGGCATCGCTCATCGGGTCGGCCATCAACACGGCGGCCACGGCGCCCTGACCATCGAACAGCTCGATCTGCCAATGCGCGGGCGAGGCGACAACCCAGGCCTGCCCCAGGGAATTCAGATCCAGCGAGAACACATCGCGTTCCATCCGCGCGATTACCATGTTTCCGCCTTCGACCAAGGCCGTCAGCGCTCCGGTCTGGAATTGCATCACCCCCGGCCCGCAAACCGCCCGGGTAAAGCTGCGGCCGCTCTCGAACAGGTGGCGCAACAGGCCGGGCACCATCGGCAGGGCAATCCGCCAGGCCCGGTCCCGCCCGACATGAGGCAGGCAGGCCAGCCGGTGCCCCGCGCCATGGATCAGCAGATCGTCCAGGTGCCGCGCGGCGCAGGCCCGGGGCCAGCCGTCACGCACCTGCCGCACGGCGGCCAGCGAAACGACGTTGCCGACGATGTCATCCGGCACGGCCAGGGGCATGCCGGGTTCCGGCTCCACCGATTGGGCAACCCGTTGATCGTACGGAGCATTGAACTGGGCGCGGTGATGGACCAGCCCGTTGCCGTCAACGGCCATGATCGCGCCGGGCCGGCCAAGCAGCGGCTGGGCCTCGGCCCGGGCCAGGGCCAGCGGCGCGCTGCGCGCATATCGCAGGCTGACCCTCCGCCCGTTCACCGACAGGGCGCTGCCGGTCGGTTGCACCCGGCCATAACCGCCGCGCCCCGAGACCAGCGCCGCATCGTTGCGCGTGGTGATCAGCGCATCGGCAAATTGCGTGCCCAGCAGGGCCAGCGCCTCGATATCGAGACCAAGCTCTTCGACCTGCACAACGGTCGACACATCGTTAAGCGAACGCGGCATTTCCGCGTCGGGGCAACAGGCGCGACGCGCCTGTCCACAGGTCGGGGGCATGGGGGAACCTCAGTAAACGTCCCGAAGGTAACGCTTTTCGCGCTTCAGACGGTTGACGTAGTCAATTGCCGCCTCGGGGGTCATGCCACCCTGGGTTTCGATGATGCGATGCAACGTGGCGTCCACGTCGCGGGCCATGCGCGTGGCATCGCCACAGACGTAGAAATGCCCGCCCTCTTCCAGCATCGCGTAGAGATCGCGGCCATTTTCGGCCATGCGGTCCTGCACATAGATCTTTTCGGCCTGGTCCCGCGAAAACGCCAGGTCCAGCCGGGTCAGCAGGCCCGAGGCGCTCATCGCGCTGATCTCGTCCTCGTAGATGAAATCGCTGGCCCGGTGCTGATCGCCGAAAAACAGCCAGTTGGCCCCCTTGGCGCCACGCGCCCGGCGTTCTTCGAGAAAGGCGCGGAACGGCGCGATGCCGGTGCCGGGGCCGACCATGATCATCGGTGCATTGTCGTCGGCGGGCACGCGGAAGGCCTTGTTGGGCGACATGAAAATCCCCGCCGTGGCGCCCGTCGGCACGTGATCGGCCAGGAAGGTCGAACAGACACCGCGATGCGCACGCCGGTTGAAGGTCCAGCGCACGGCGGCGACGGTCAGGTGGACCTCGCCGGGATGGGCATTCGGGCTGGAGGAAATCGAATAGGCCCGATGTTGCAAGGGTTTGAGCCAGGACACAACCTCGGCCGGGTCCAGCGGCAGCGTCGGGTTGAGCTGCAACAGGTCCAGCAGGTCGCGCCCCCAGAGCCAGGCGTCCAGCGCCTCCTTGTCGCCGTTGCGCACGACATGCGAGAATTCGTCGTCCCCGGCCAGCGGCGCCAGCGCCTTGATCAATTCGCGCGAGGGGGTGGCGATTTCGAACCTTCGGGTCAGCAGATCGCCCAGCGGCGCCTCCTGCCCGGGGATCGCGTGATCGGCCCCGACGCCCAGGCGGGCGAGGATGCCGGCAACCAGGTCGGGCGCGTTGACCGGCATGACACCAAGCGCATCGCCGGCCTCGTAGCTCATGCCGCTGTCGCCCAGATCGAAGGTGACGTGCCGGATCTCCTTGGCCGATTGCGCGCCCGACAGGATGTAATTCTCTTTCATCACGGCCACATAGGGCGTCTTGCGCGACCAGCCGGACTTGGTCAGCTTGGCATCGGGCGCGGGCCGCACCGGGGCGGTCGCGCCTTCGGCCTGCGGGATCGTGGCGGTGAGCCAGCCGGTAGCGACCTCTTCGTAATCGATGTCGCAATCCACCCGGTCGCCCAGCCGTTTCGCGCCCAGCTGTTCCAGCCGCATGTCGATCAGCTTGGCCGCATGGCAGAAATGTTCATAACTGGTGTCGCCCAGCCCCAGCACCCCGTAACGCAGGTTTTCCAGCCGCGGCGCGGCCTCGGACGACAGGGCGTCCCAGAACATGCCGGCATTGTCGGGCATCTCGCCGTCGCCATAGGTCGAAACGACGATGACCAGATGCTCCATCGTGGCCAGCTGATCGGGCGTGATGTCGTCCAGCTCGGCCAGCTTGGGCGCAAAGCCCCGGCCGCGCGCCAGCGTCGCGGCCTCGTTGGCCAGTTCCTCGGCATTGCCGGTCTGGGTGCCATAGAGGATGTGCAGCGGCCGGGCCTGAACGCCACCGTCAGCCGGGGCGACGGGCGTGGCGCCGCCCATGACCATGCGCGAATGCAGGCCAGCCAGGAACCCGCCCAGCCAGGATTTCTGTTCGCCGGAAAATGGTGCGTCGTCAGGGATATAGGGCAGTTTCATGTCTTACTCCGCGGCCATCCGGGCCATGAGATCGGGCAGCGCCGTGGTTGCGAACAATTCGTCAAAGCTGGGGATCTGGCCAAGCGCGGCGCGGTTGCGCGCGTCCTGGTGCAGGATCCAGGCATAGGTGCCGGGGCTGTCCATGCTCAGGATGTTGCGCATCGACAGGGCCTTCTTGAAATCGGCCAGCCGCTTGTTGGACACCAGCACCGCCAGCCCGGCCTGATCGTAATCGGCGATGGCGGCGCGGGCGTGTTTGGCCAGCCCCATCATCAGCGCGAAATCCTCGGTCAGGACCAGGTTGCGCGCGGCCTTGTCGACGGCACGCTGATCGGCCGTCTTGCCGACGCGCTTGCGGGCCAGCCCCTGCGCCATGTCCAGCACGGTGTAGCTGTTGAGCAGGCGGAACATCTCGGGCGTGTCCATCTCGCCATAGGCCGGCAGGGCGCCGCGATGCACCGGGCGCCCGTGTTTCCAGGCGCGTTTCAATTCGCTCACCTGGTGGGCGGCGAGTGCGGTGGCCAGTTCCTCGGTCAGGTCCTTTTTCGACTTGGCGGCCAGGATCGCATCGGCATCCTGGTATTGCAGCAGCGCCCTGGGCATCACCCAGGCCATATGCGCCTGGGTCTGTTCCCAATCCTCCAGCAGGGCGCGGGCGCGGGCCGAGCCGGTCGCCTCGACATGCCAGTCCAGCAATTGCCGCACCGCGTCGCGGTGGATGTCCGACGTGGCCGAACCATCGGTCAGCGTGCCCATGAAGACGCTGTCGCGGGACAGGGCGTCGGGCAGGCGGCCTTCGGGATCGTATTGATAGGCAAAGCCGCCCGACATGCCGTTGCCAAAGCCTTTGGCAAAGCCGCCGAGGTTCAGAACCGCGCCGTTGGTCATGTATTCGGCGCAGAAATCGCCCACGCCTTCGACCACCGCCGTCGCGCCGGAATTGCGCACGGCAAAACGGTCGCCGGCCTGGCCTTCGATGAACAGCCGGCCTCCGGTCGCGCCGAACAGGGCGAAATTGCCGACAAGAACGTTCTGCCCATCACCCGCGCCGCCGCCAAGGGGGGCGCGCACGATGATCTCGCCGCCGCAGGCGCCCTTGCCCACGCCGTCGTTGCAGGTGCCGGTGTGGTCCATGACCATGCCGTCGTTGCAAAACGCCGCAAAACTCTGGCCGGCCGAGCCTTGCGTGACCACCCGCAGGCTGCGGTGATCCATGTAGCGCCGGCCGCGCGCATCCTCGAAGGCGCAGGCAGGCAGGCTGTCCAGCTGGTGGTTCAGCATCCGCTCGATATCGATGGCCAGCTGCCCGCCGACCGACTTGTTGCGGTTGTTCAACGGCGCGTTGGGGCGCAGCTCGATCCGGTGTTCGCCGCCGTCGATCAGCCTGGCCTGCACCTGTTCCAGCAGCTTGTCGTCGACGGCGTAATCGCGTTCCAGGTAGACCGGGTCCTCGATCGGGTTCTCCGGCACATGGGTCAGCATCGCGCGCAGGTTCAGCTGGCCGACCGAAGATGGATGGTCGAGCAGGTGCAACAGATCCGCCCGCCCGCGCGCCTCGTCCAGCGATGCCAGGCCCAGGTCGGCCAGGATCTCGCGGACCTCGTGGGCGATGTTGAGCAGGTATTGCGCCAGCGCGCGGGGATCGCCGTCAAAGACCTCGGGGTTGGTCGTCAGCCCGGCGGGGCATTTCACATTGCAATTCTTGGCCATGACGCATTTCAGCATCATCAGCGCGGTGGTGCCGAATTCGAAACTGTCCCCGCCCAGAAGGCTGGCCTTGACCACGTCCGACCCGGTCTGCATCGCGCCGGAACAGCGCAGCGTGACCTTCTGGCGGATGCGGTTGGCGACAAGGGCCTGATGCACCTCGGCAATTCCGATTTCTGCCGCCCGGCCGGTGTATTTCAGCGACGTGACCGAAGCCGCCCCGGTCCCCCCGGTCGAGCCCGCCACGTTGATCACGTCGGCCCCGGCCTTGGCCACGCCGACGGCGATGGTGCCGATGCCCTCGGAAGAGACCAGCTTGACGATCACCCGCACCCGCGCGGCCTTGGCGTCGTGGATCAGCTGGCCCAGGTCCTCGATCGAATAGGTGTCGTGATGCGGCGGCGGGCTGATCAGCTCGACCCCTGGCGTGCCGCCCCGCGCGGCGGCGATTTCGACCGTAACCTTGGGCGCGGGCAGCTGGCCGCCCTCGCCCGGCTTGGCGCCCTGGCCGATCTTGATCTCGATCTCTTCCAGGTTCGGGTCGGCCAAGTAGCCGGCCCAGACCCCGAACCGCCCCGAGGCGAATTGCTTGATCCGGCTGGCGCGGATCGTGCCGTAGCGGGTGATATGCTCGCCGCCCTCGCCGGAATTCGACATGCCGCCGACCATGTTGGTGCCATGGGCCACTGCCTCATGCGCCGAGGCGACCAGCGCACCGTGGCTCATCGCGCCCGAGGCCAGCCGAGGGGTGATCTGCGAGGCGGGCTGGACATCGTCGAGCGGAATGCGTTTCGGCGCGGGGCGGATGCGCGACAGGTAGTCCAGCGCCATGCCCGTGGCCGCGATCTTCAGCTCGCCGCCGATGATCGTATGGCCCTCGATATCCGAACCAAAGCGCTGCACCAGCGTCTGGCGCAGGGCGTCCAGCCGGCCGATATCGCGCGCCTTTGGCCCGGTGAGCCCCAACAGGAACTGGCCGTCGCCGATATCGACAACGTCGAGGCCACGGATCACGAAATCCCGGTTGCCGGCGCGGTTGAACAGCATCATCTCGCGCTTGATGTCGGTCACCTTGTCGAGAAAGGTGATATCCGCCGGAAACGCCAGCACATCACGCAGCGCGGCGGGACGGCGGGCGCGTTCATCGGCCATCAGCCGGGAAAAATCGCGGTAGCCGGGTGTGATCACAAATCCGTCGATCTGCGCCGGGGTCAGCTTGTCAAAGCTGGTGTTCACATATCCCGCCTCGTCGATGCCAAAGGCGTCGTCCATCTGGCGCAGGGTCAGCAGGCGCAGCGGGTCGATGTCGTCTTCCGACCCGGTGAAGGTGATCGGCTCTTCGGTCAGGTCGACAAAGCCGCGCACGGCCGTGACGCCGAAACTGTGCCCCGCGCCTTCCGAGCGTTCCTTGAACAGGCCCAGCATCGGGATGTCGGCCTCGGTCGTCACCGACAAAGCGCGTTCGTGCCAGTCGGCCACCGATTGCGCGATGGTCGCAAAGCGCACGCCGCCCACCGGGGTCTTCATGTTGGGCAGGTAGCGGCGGAAAATCCGGTCGCTGGTGTCGAGGAAATTCGGCTCGAAGAACTCGCCGCCGGAATAGCTTTCGACGGTGCAAAGCCCGACCTTGCCCATGGTCTTCATCAGCGCCTTTTCGGCGGCCTTGCGGAACTTGAGGAACGCCTGGGCCACGGCCTCGCCCTCGAACAGCTCCTCGGCCCGCATCCGCACGCCCAGCGGATAGACCGCCGCCGCGCCAAAGCCGAGCGCGCAGGCGATGTGATGCGACGAGGCGATCTGGCCGCTTTCCACGACAAGGCTGACCTTGAACCGCAGCCCTTCCTCGATCAGCCGCTGGTTCACCGCCGAGACCGCCAGCGTCATCGGCAGCGCGGCGCGGTCGCGCGACACGTGCCGGTCAGTCAGGATGGCGATGCCGCCCCGGTCGCGGGCAAAGCGCGCCACCGCATCGGCCAGCGCGTCTATGGCCTCTTCCAGCGCCGCCTCGTTGCCCGGCCCGTCGCCAAAGACAGGCGCATAAAGCATGTCGAACCGGTCCCAGGGCGTGCTGTCCTGCGCCTTGATCCGCAGGATATCGGCCATGCGCAGGATCGGCGTGTCGATGACGATCTGCGGATGCCGCGCCTGTCCCAGGTGCGGCTTTTCCCCCAGCGAGACGCGCAGGGTCATGCCGTCGGCCTCGCGGATGGAATCCAGCGGCGGGTTCGTCACCTGGGCGAAACGCTGGCTGAAATACTTGGCCACCCCGCCTTCGTTGTCCGACAAGGCGTTGATCGCATTACCATATCCCATGGCCGAGACCTTCTCGACCCCGGTCTGCAACATCGGGTCCATCAGGAAGCGAAAGCTTTCCTGGTTGTGGGTATAGGCGACGTAGCGCGCCGGGCGGTCCAGGTCGCCTTCGTAGCGCCGGGCCGCCTTGCCCGGGTTCTGGTCGGGTTCGGGCAGGTCATCAAGATGCACCCGCGCGGTGTCGAGCAGGGCGGCGTAATCGGCCCGGGCGGCCAGCTGGCGCAGCGCCTCGTCGGTTTCCACGATGCGCTTTTCGGCATGATCGTAATAGATCATGCCCCCGGCCTCGACCCGCCCGCGCCGGATCACCGTTTCGGGCGGAAAGCTGATCTGGCCGGCCTCGGACATGACGGCCAGGTATTCGCCGGTCTCGACCGAGCGCAGCGGCCGCAGGCCCAGCCGGTCGAGCCGCGCGCCGATGATCGTGCCGTTGCCAAAGACCAGCGCGGCCGGGCCGTCGTTCTTTTCCTCGGACAGCGAGAAATATTCCAGCATGTCGCGCACGTCGCGTGGCAGGCGCGTGTCGTTCTCCCAGGCGGGCGGCATCATGGCGACCACGGCGGTCACCAGGTCCAGCCCCTCTTCGCAGACCCGCGCGTTCAGTGTCTGGTCCAGCCGGCAGCTGTCGGACTGGCCGCGCGGGCGCACGATGGCCGTGTTGCGGGCCAGCGCGATGGCCGCCTCGCTCAGGCGGTTCTTCTTGTCGGTGTTCAGCTCGCCGTTATGCGCCATCAGCCGGAAGGGCTGGGCCATGGTCGGATGCGGATCGGTGTTGGTCGAGAACCGCGTGTGGAAATACATCGTGTGGACGGCATGGGCCGGGTCGGACAGGTCGGCGAAATAGGGGATGATTTCCCATGAATTCAGCCGGCCCTTGAAGACCTGGGTCCGCGCCGACAACGACAGCGGGTAAAGCCCGTCAAGCTCGGGCACGGTATAGGCCACGGCCTCGATATCCAGCAGGGCGCGGTGGATGCGCGTGTCGGCGGCCTGGGGCGACAGGCCATCGGGCACGGCAAAGACCCATTGCACGATGGGCAGCTGCCATTTCACCGCCCGCGCGCCGATGGCGTCATTGTTCACCGGCAGGTCGCGGCGCAGCAGGATGTCCAGCCCGTGGTCGGCCAGCGTCTCGGTCACCAGCGCTTCGGCCCGGTCATGCTGGGCGCTGTCGGCGGGCAGGAAGAAATTGCCCACGCCAAAGCGCCCGGCTTCGAGCGCCCGACCGGTCAGCCCCGAGAAGAAGCCCACCGACAGGTCCACGCTGATCCCCGCACCATCGCCCACGCCTTCGGACGACATGCCCCCGCGATGGGGCACGGCGCACAGCGCCTCGTGGCCCTTGACCAGCACGTCATGGGTCTGGACGCCGTCCTTGCGCGTCAGGAAACCGACGCCGCAGGCAGAATGTTCAAGCGTGGGGTCGTAAAGCCCCCCGCCATTGGGTTCACGAAGCATATCAGGTGGCCCTTGTTCGAAGGCGCAACAGATCCGACAGGTCGGACAAGGCGCGGTCAACTGGAGACTGAAGGCCTGGCGGGCAATCCTGAGGGAAATACTCAGGTGCGGCTGGTGGACGGGGAATACTCTGCCACGGGCCAAAGATCAAGCGGCGCAGGTTCCGGGCGCCCGTGCCCGGCCATTTGCAAGCGGCCGGATTGGGCGTTACTACCCGTCAGGGCATCCGGCACGCGCGCCCTCGCGATCACTCGGGAAAGCAGATCCAGCAATGATACCGTACCGTTCTCGCCAATCCACCCATGGCCGCAACATGGCAGGGGCCCGTGGCCTGTGGCGTGCCACCGGCATGACCGACAGCGACTTCGGCAAGCCGATCATTGCGGTGGTCAACTCCTTCACCCAGTTCGTGCCCGGCCATGTCCACCTCAAGGACCTGGGCCAGATGGTCGCCGCCGAGATCCAGCTGGCCGGCGGGGTGGCCAAGGAATTCAACACCATCGCCGTCGATGACGGCATCGCGATGGGCCATGACGGCATGCTCTATTCGCTGCCCTCGCGCGAGCTGATCGCGGATTCCGTCGAATACATGGTCAACGCCCATTGCGCCGACGCAATGATCTGCATTTCCAATTGCGACAAGATCACTCCCGGCATGCTGATGGCCGCCATGCGCCTGAACATCCCGGCGATCTTCGTGTCGGGCGGCCCGATGGAGGCCGGCAAGGTCACGATCAACGACCTGGAAAAGGCCGTCGACCTGGTCGACGCCATGGTTGCCGCCGCCGACGACAGCTATACCGACGCCCAGGTTGCCGAATTCGAGGCCAATGCCTGCCCGACCTGCGGGTCCTGCTCGGGCATGTTCACGGCCAATTCGATGAACTGCCTGGCCGAGGCGCTTGGCCTGGCGCTGCCGGGCAACGGGTCGATGCTGGCGACCCATGCCGACCGCGAGGCGCTGTTCCTGCAGGCCGGCCGTCGCATCGTGGAAATCACCAAGGCCCATTACGAAGAGGGCAAGCCCGGCTGTACCCCGCGCGAGATCGCCACTTTCGAAGCCTTTGAAAACGCGATGTGCCTCGACATTGCCATGGGCGGGTCGACCAACACCGTTCTGCACGTGCTGGCCATGGCCCATGAAGGCAAGGTGGATTTCACCATGGAAGACATGGACCGGCTGAGCCGCAAGGTGCCGTGCCTGTCCAAGGTCGCCCCGGCCAAGGCCGATGTCCACATGGAAGACGTCCACCGCGCCGGTGGCATCATGGGCATCCTGGCCGAGCTGGATCGTGGCGGGCTGCTGCATCGCGACGTGCCGACCGTGCATGCCGACACGCTGGGCCAGGCGATCACCGAATGGGACGTCATGACGACGAACAACCCGGCGGTCGACAAGTTCTACCGCGCCGCGCCCGGCGGCGTGCGCACGACCCAGGCGTTTTCGACCCAGAACCGCTACAAGGAGCTGGACCGCGACCGGGCCAATGGCGTGATCCGCGATGTCGAACACGCCTTTTCCAAGGATGGCGGCCTGGCCGTGCTGTCGGGCAACATCGCCCTGGACGGCTGCATCGTGAAAACCGCGGGCGTGGACGATTCGATCCTGAAATTCACCGGCCCGGCCATCGTCTTCGAAAGCCAGGACGACGCGGTGTCGGGCATCCTGACCGGCAAGGTCAAGGCCGGCGAGGTCGTGGTGATCCGCTACGAAGGCCCGCGCGGCGGCCCGGGCATGCAGGAAATGCTCTACCCGACATCCTACCTGAAATCGAAGGGCCTGGGCGCCAAATGCGCGCTGCTCACCGATGGGCGGTTCTCGGGTGGCACATCGGGCCTGTCGATCGGCCATGTCAGCCCCGAAGCCGAGGAAGGCGGGCTGATCGGCCTGGTCGAAACCGGCGACATCATCGAGATCGACATCCCCGGGCGCAGCATCAACCTCAAGGTCGATGACAGCGTGCTCGACGCGCGACGCGCGGCCAAGGGCGCGCTGCCCTGGCGGCCGGCCGCCCCGCGCAAGCGCCGGGTGTCCACCGCGCTGAAAGCCTATGCCATGCTCACCTCGTCGGCGGCCAAGGGCGGCGTGCGGATCATCCCCGACGAAGAGTGATCCCGGCCCTTCCGGTCTGAGCTATTGCAAGCGGGCGGAGACGCCCGTTTGTCGTTTCCGGGGATGCCTTTTCCTGGGAAAATGTTTTGTTACAGTGTCTTGCGCGGCTCTGGCAGCTTGAACAGGAAGCAGGTGGTCGAGCCGTGGGCGTATAGCTTGCCGTCCTCCGCCCCGATCAGCCGCGCCTCGGACGTCGCCATCTGGCGTCCCCGGTGGATCACCTTGCCCTCGGCCCGCATCGGCCCGCCGTCCGGCTGGATGGCCCGGGTGTAATTCACCTTCAGTTCGGCCGTGGTAAAGGCCCAGCCCGGCTCCAGCGTCGTGTAGATCGCCACGCCCAGGGCCGAATCCAGCACCGTCGCCGCGAAACCGCCGTGCACCATGCCCATCGGGTTCAGCATGAAATCCCCCGGCTGGCAGTCAAAGGTCACCTGGCCTTCGGCCAGGTCGCGCGGCACCGACAGGCCCATCGTCGCCGAGATCGACGGCGCGGCCCCGATCTCGCCGGCGACCAGCGCGCGCATGTAATCCAGCCCCGACAGGGTCATCGCCGCCCCCGGGTCGAATGTGGCCGTGGCATATTCATAGCTGCGCCTGCGCATTTCCATGGCCGGTCCCTTTCGTCGGCGGTGGGGTGATGTCAGTTCCATAATGGAATGCACTATGGGTAAGTTCTCTTTCAGAACCTGTCAACTTCGGCGTAGTATGCCCGTCATGAAATGGGATGAGCTTGGAACCGAGGATTGCCCAGTTGCCCGTGGCCTGTCGGTCATTGGCGATCGGTGGACAATGCTCGTGCTGCGGGATTGCTTTCTGGGCATCCGGCGGTTCGACGACATGCAATCGCGGCTGGGCATCACCCGGCACGTGCTGGCCGACCGGCTGCGCAAGCTGGAAACCAGCGGCGTTCTGCGGCGCGAGAAATACCAGGACCGGCCCGAACGGTTCGAATACCGGCTGACCGAGCGGGGCAAGGCGCTGTACCCGGTGCTGATCTCGCTGATCGCCTGGGCCGAAGACAACGTGCCCGCGCCCGGGGGCAGCTCGCTGCGGCTGGTGTCACGGGAAACCGGGGAAGAAATCGCGCCGGTGCTGACCGATGCCCGTACCGGCCAGCGCATCACCCATCGCGACGTGCGGCCGATCACTCGGCCCTGATGCCGTCAAACCTTTGAACTGGCGTCGTTAATCCATTCGCGGGTCTCAAGCAGGATCTCGTCGGACAGGGCCGGGTCGTCCACCGCCCGGGCCAGGATCAGCGCGCCGACCATGGCCGACCAGGTGCCGATCGCCTGGCGCCGGCCGGTCTGGCCATCGGCGCAGGGCCCTTCGATCTGGGCCAATTGGGCACGCAGCCCATCCGCCATGGCGAGGCGCACATCGGGCGATTGACGGCTGACATCCGCGGCCAGCGCCGCCGTGGCACAACCCGCGCCGGCATCGTCGCGATGTTGCGGCGTCAGGTAGTCGGCAACCAGCGCGGCCAGCGCCTGCGGCTTCTCATGCGAACACTCCAGGCATTGCGCGACGGTCTGCGCGATCAGCTCGTCCTTTGATGCAAAATGTCCGTAAAAACCGCCATGGGTCAGCCCGGCGGCCTTCATCACCTCGGCCACCGACACCCCGTCAAAGCCCTTTTCCCGAAACAGCCGCGCAGCTTCGGCGAGGATCCGTTTCCGGTTCTCGGCCATCTGTTCACGCGACACTTTCATGGGTTTCCGCTCTCCGGGCTATTGAAGTCTTAGATGATGGTCATCATGTAAAACCAATCATGATGCACATCATGAATATAATCGCCGCGCAGCAAGGGATCAACGACATGCGCCACTTATCCGCGTCACCGAACCGGCTGGACCCAGGCGCCTGCCGTCCCCGTCCCAACGCATGACCCCCCCGGCAAGGATCCCTTTCTTGCGCATCGGCCCGGCGCGTCATCGTCATGTCGACGCGCCCCTCAACCAACCAGACAACCCCCTGAACACAAGGACTGATCCCATGTCCCATTCTCTCTTTGAACCCTATGACCTTGGCCCGACCCAGCTGAAGAACCGCGTGGTCATGGCCCCCCTGACCCGCAACCGGGCCGTCGAAGGGCTGGTGCCCAATCCGCTGGCCGTGGAATATTATCGCCAACGCGCCGGCGCCGGGCTGATCATCAGCGAGGCCACCCAGGTGTCGGCCCAGGCGCAGGGCTACCAGGACACGCCGGGCCTTTACACCGCCGACCAAATCGCCGGCTGGAAGCCCGTCACCGAAGCCGTTCATGCCGCCGGCGGCAAGATCTTTGTGCAGCTCTGGCATGTCGGGCGGGTCAGCCATTCCGACCTTCTGGGCGGCAAGGCGCCCGTCGGGCCCTCCGCCCTGCGCGCCGAAACCAAGACCTATGTAAACGGGGCCTTTGCCGAGGTGTCCGAACCCCGCGCGCTCGAGCTTGACGAGATCCCGGGCATCATCGCCGACTTCCGCCAGGCCGCGGCCAATGCCATTGCCGCGGGTTTCGACGGGGTCGAGATCCATGGCGCCAATGGCTACCTACTTGACCAGTTTGCCAAGGACAGCGCCAATCAGCGCACCGATGCCTATGGCGGGTCGGTCGAAAACAGGGCGCGGCTGATGCTGGAGGTGGCCGAAGCCGTGACCGACGAGATCGGCGCGGATCGCACCGGTATTCGCATTTCGCCGGTCTCGCCGGCCAATGGCGTGTCGTCCAGCGATCCCCAGGCCCAGTTCAACTATATCGTCGAAAAGCTGGAAGCGCTCGGGCTCGTCTACCTGCACGTGATCGAAGGCGCGACGGGCGGCCCGCGGGACGTGGCTCCGTTCGATTTCGCAGCCCTGCGTCAACGGTTCAGCAATACCTGGATCGGCAACAATGGCTATGATGCCGACCTGGCGCAGGCGCGGATCGATGGCGGCGAGACCGATCTCGTGGCCTTTGGCCGGCCGTTCATTGCCAACCCCGACCTGGTGAAGCGCCTTGAAACCGGCACGGCGCTGGCCCAGCCCAACCCGGCCACGATGTATGGCGGCGGGGCCGAGGGCTATGTCGATTACCCCGAAGCGGCGGCCTGACACCCGATCTGAACAATGAAGAAGGACCGGGGCCATGGCTCCGGTCCTTTTACTGCCAGCTGGGCGGCAGACCGGCCTTTTTGGCCTGCTATCACAATCTTCGCCCTATCCAACCCGTTCATCGCACGACAAATTCGGCATGCAGCGCCCCGGCCGCCTTGATCGTCTGCAGGATGTCGATCATGTCGCGCGGCGACACGCCCAGCGCGTTGAGCCCGGCAATGACCTGCGACAGCGACGTCCCTTCGGGCACTTCGGCCAGGCTGATCCCCGGGTCTTCCTCGATTTCCGCCCCGGTCCGCTGCACAACCACGGTCTCGCCCCGGGCAAAGGGGTTGGGCTGGATGGCAATCGGGGCTTCTTCGACGCGCAGGGTCAGGTTGCCCTGCGACACCGCCACCCGCGAAATGCGGACTTCGTCGCCCAGTACAATCGTTCCGGACCGCTGATCGACGACAACCCGGGCCTTGCGTTCGGGCTCGACCAGGATGTTTTCCACCCGTTCCAACGCATGGGCCGTCGATTCACTGCGGGTCGAGGCAATGTCGATCTCGATCGTCCCGGAATCGCGCATGATCGCCACGCCACGCCGGAACTCGCGGTTGATCGCAGCCTCGATCCGGCCGGCGGTGGTGAAATCGGGTTCACGCAGGGCCAATCGCACGGTGCTGAGCGAGGACAATTCGAACTCGATCTCGCGCTCGACCCGCGCGCCGGAGGGGATCAGCCCGGCGGTCGGAACCCCGGTGGTCACCGACGCCGCATCGCCCTCGGCCACGGCACCGCCGGCCAGCACGGTCCCCTGGGCGACGGCGTAGATCTGCCCGTCGGCCGCATTCAACGGCGTCATGATCAGCGTCCCGCCCATCAAGCTCTTGGCGTCGCCGATGGCCGACACCGTCACGTCGATCTGCGATCCGGCCCGTGAAAACGGCGGCAGGCTGGCGGTGACCAGCACGGCGGCCACGTTCTTGGGCCGGAACTGCTCGCCGGTCACGTTGACGCCCAGCCGTTCCAGGATCGTGGCCATGATGTCTTCGGTGAAAGGCGCGTTGCGCAGCCCGTCGCCGGTTCCGTTCAGGCCGACGACCAGGCCGTAGCCGACCAGATCGTTGCCTCGGACCCCGTCGAATTCGACAAGGTCCTTCAGCCGCACCGGGGCGGCAATGGCGGAGACGGGCAGGGCGAAGAGCAGAAGAAAAAGAAGAAGGCGCATCAGATGTAGTTCAGCAATGAAAGGCGCGACATGCGCGCGGTGACGGCATAGAGGCTCTCGAGGCGGACCTGCACATCGTCGAGCCGCGTGGCCACTTCGAAGGCATCCGCTCCGACCAGCGAGGTCCGGGCCTGTTCGAACCCGATACGCGAGGCGGCGTTGCGCGTTCGGGTCAGCTCGATCCGTTCCTGCGCCGCGCCGATGTCGGATTGCAGGCCGGTCAGCTGGGACTGGGCCGACAGCATGGCCGTGCCCGCCGCATCAAAGACCTCGATCTGTTCGTCGGAATCAAAGCCCCAGTCGCTGTCGGTGGCCAGGGCCGACATGGCCAGGCCCTTCAGCACCGATTTGAGCTGATCCGCATCGGCCCGCACCGCCATCTGGACGGACAGGTCATCGCCGATCGACACCGGGGTGATGTCGTTGGTCGAGCCCTGGTAGGCCATCGTGTCATAGCCCGCCGGATCGTCGAACCAATCGGAAATCGCGGTGACCAGGCTGGCCGGATCGGTGATCGGCGGCAAGGCGGCCTTCAGCGTATCCAGGAAATCGGTGGCCTCGACCAGCGGCTTGGTGTCCGTCGCCGCCCCGGCAAACAGACTTCGCCCGACCGATGTGCCGTTCAGCGCGGCGACCACGGCCTCCAGGTCGTTGCGCGCATCCTTGGCCGCATGATCGCGGGCTTCCTGGTAGGCGGTGGTCGTTGCGGGCAGGGTGCTGGCCACCGAAGAGGCCAGCAGGGCCGAGACCCGTTCCAGCGTCATCTGGGTGACTTCGGCAAAGTGGCTGGCCTCGTCCGCCGCCAGGTCGTAACCGTCGAGCAGGCGCAGGTTGTTCTCCACATCCGCGTAATAGGAAATGTCGCCGCCCAGGTGCGAGCCGATATCGGCCACGATCCCGGTGCTCAGCTCTTCGGTCAGCTTCATCAGCTCGTTCTTCATCCGGGTGCTCTGCACGCGCATGAGCGTGGATTGGGCAAGGTCTCCGATCGTGTATTGGCTCATGCTCAAAGCTCCAGCAGGGTTGTCATCATGATGTCGATCGTCTGCAGCACCTGGGCATTGGCCGCGTACATCTGCTCGATGACCATCAGCGTCTGCAATTCGGCGTCGGTATCGACACCATTGGCCGCCTCCAGCGCCGCCATTTCGCTTTGCTGGATCGCCGCATAGGATTGATCGGCCTCGGCATTGGCCCGTTCGGTGCCGATCAGCGAACTGACGTAATCGGCCAGGCCGGTGGCCGAATAGCTGCCCGTACCGATCGTCGCGGGCGCGGTGCGGGTGGCCTGGACCGCGCCAAGCAGATCCTGGATCAGGCTGGCGTTACCCACCTCGCCCTGGGTGGCCGCGCCAAGACCATCGCGCAGGCGCCAGCTTTCGCCACCCTGGTCGGGATCAACCGCGGCATTCAGCTCCAGCCGCTGGGCCAGCCCTTCGAGGCTGGACAGGTCGAGCGCGGCGCCATTGTCGGTAAAAAGCCCGGGGTCGCCGACCCCGCGCGTGGGATCGATCGCGCTGTCTTCGAACCGTTCGACAAGATCCCGGGCCAGCCCGTCGAGACGCTCCTGCATCTCGACGGCCGCCACGTCGCGCGATTCGAAGGCCGCGATCAATGTTCCGCCTCGCAGCTTGCTCGATGCGGCGTCGGTCGTGATGTCACGGCCGTTGAAGGTCAGCCCGTTCAGGTCGCCATCCTCGATCGACATGTATTCCGTCACCAGGTTGACCGGGCTGAAACCGATCTCGGCCGGCTCGATATCCAGCAGGATCGCCCCGCCCGTCGAGTAGAGCGAGACCTGGCCGTTGTCGCGCGGCACCTCGCGCACCGGCACGATTTCCGACAATTCGTCGATCATCACCTGGCGCTGGTCGATCAGGGGCGCGGCGGAATTGCCCGAAATGGCAGTCTTTGAGATCGCGGTGTTCATCTCGTCGATGCGGACCAGAAGCGTATTCAGCCGCTCGACCTGTGCGGTGATGTCCTTCTCGGCCTCGTTGCGCAGGGTCTGCACACCCTTGGCCGCGGTGCGGATGGCATAGACCAGATCTTCGGCGGCATTGACGGCCTGGTCCAGGCGAATGCCCGAATCCGGGCGGCTGGCGGCTTCCAGAAGATCCGACTGGAACTGGGCCATGCGCGCCGACAGCGACGCGCCATCGTCGGGCAGGCCGACGATGGATTCGACGCGCGTCAGGAAATTCGACGCTATGGTCGCTGACCCCAGCTGGGCATCGGCCTGGCGCCGGTTGGCCAGGAGAACCGGATCCGTGAACCGCGTGATCCCGACGATCCGCACCCCCGATCCGTTGTGGTCGGACGTCATGCCGACCGAGCGCACGCCGTATCCCGGGGTCAGCGCATTGGCGATATTGTCCGAGATCAGGCGCGTGGTCATCGAGGCCATGGTCAGGCCGCTGAGCGCACTTCTGGATGCGGCGGAAAGGGACATGGTCCGGTCCTCCTAAAGCGATCAACGCTTGATGTTGGTGGTTTCCTGGAGCATTTCGTCGACGGTCTGGATGACCTTGGCATTGGACGAATAGGCCCGCTGCGTCTGAATCATGTCGGTCAGTTCCGAAGCGATATCGACGTTGGATTCCTCGCGGGCATAAGACGCCAGCGTGCCCGTCGGCCCATCGCCGGCATCCCACAGGAAGAAGGTGCCGCTGGTGGCGTTGACGCGATAGGTCTGCTGGCTGAGCGGAACCAGACCGTTGGGATTGGCGACATTGACCAGCGGCACCTGGTAGAGCGTTTCGGTCACCCCGGTGTCGTAGAGCACGTTCACCAGGCCATTTTCGTCGATCTCGACCGACACCATGTTGCCGACGGGCGAGCCGTCCTTGCTGATCGAGATCGGCGCAAAGCTGTCGGACAGCTGGGTCAGGCCGAATTCGTCGTTGATCGCCCCGATGTCGAATTCGATCGGGCCGCTGGCCGCGGTGACGATCACCGTGCCCTCGGCAGGATCGTACGTGCCGCCGGAAACCGTGGTGACCGACTGGATCGTGCCGCCGGCGGTGCGGCTGTCCTCGAAGGTGATGACATATTCGCCGATCATCGCCCCGTCCTGAGCGCTGTCGGACATCACCACGGTCCATTCGTTGGACGTGCCGCTCGCCGGCACCGTCGGCGTGAATTCCAAGGTGATGGATTGCGACCGGCCGAGGTTGTCGAAATATTCCACCGTCAGTTCATGCGGCTCGCCGCTGGCGCCCGCCTCGGTATCGACGGCCGGCAGGTTGAGGCTCATCGAGACCGAGGTTGTCGGATCGCCCGAGAGGTTGAGGCTGAACTGGATCGGCTCAAGCCCGTCGGACGTGTCGCGCGGATAATTCGGCACCGAACCGTCTTCGTTCGCGGGCCATCCCATCAGCAGCAGGCCGGTTTCGGTGGCCAGGTAACCATCTTCGTTGATGCGGAAACTGTCCCCCCGGCTGAGCAGCATTTCCGAACCGCCGGCGGCGAAGTCCGGCTCCCATGTGACGGGCATGAAACCACGGCCGCGAATCGCCAAATCGGTCGGATTGTTGGTATTGACCAGCGCGCCAGCCTCGTCGATCAGCCGCATCGTGGTGGCCGCAACCCCACCGGCGGAATAGGCGCTGCCGGACCCCATCACCATGGCATCAAAGCTGGTTTCAACCCGCTTGTAGCCGTAAGTCGATGCGTTGGCGATGTTTTCCGAGATGGAGGAAAGCTGTGTCGAATTTGACTGCAATCCGGATACACCGGCGTTCAGTGAGGACGACATGGACATGGATGCACCTTTCTGTTGCTGCATGCGGGTGTTGCAGCAACAGCTAGCGTGCTTGGGATTAAGGCCGGGCTAACAGATCAAATCCCACCTATTCTCGCGCCCCTCGTCGCGCCCCCGTCATTCCCTCAGCAAGATGACCTCGATCCGGTTGTTGCGTGTCGACATCGGATCCCGCGCCACCAGCTCGCGGTCGGCATTGCCCGTCACCCGCCGGATGCGTTCGGGCTTTACCCCTGCAAATTCAAAGAGTTCCCGGGCCACATGCGCCCGCCGGGTCGATTGATCCCAGGCCGGGTTGTTGGCCAGCACAACCGGATGCGCGCGCAGGTGGCCTTCGATTGCCAGCGTATTGCGCACCGGCGCGATCACCCGCGTCACCATGCGCACCAGGTCGCGCAACAGCACGGTCGGCCGGTCGGTGTCGCCTTCGAACAGCGGATGATCGTCGGTGGCAAAAAGCTCGATGATCAGCCCTTCGTCGGTCACCCGCGTGATCACGTGCTTGAGCATCTGGTCGGTCACCATGCTCTCGCCGCCACGCCCCATCAGCGCGTCTTCCATGTCGGTAAAGGCCTGGTCCTGTTCGGCGGCTTCATCGCCTTCCTGCAACAACCCGCTTTCCCCGCGCGACTTGTCGGATTCGGTCGGGTGGACGGATGCCGCCCCGGTGCCCATTTCAAGAAAGGAATCCTGGGAAAACACGCTCTGGCCGCCGAACATGCCGTCGCCACCGCCAGTCACCCGGCTGATCGGCACCGTTGGCGAAAAGTAATCCGCCAGGCCCTTGCGTTGCTTTTCCGTCGTTGCGTTCAGCAGCCACATCAACATGAAGAAGGCCATCATCGCGGTCACGAAATCCGCGTAGGCGACTTTCCAGGCACCGCCATGGTGCCCGTCACCGCCAGAGACCTTCTTCCTCTTGATGATGACCGGCGCTTCGTTGCCTGGCGCAGCCATCTCACCCACCTATGTTCACCCGGGATCAGGGATAGCAGGGCAGGTGTTAAAACGGACTTAACGGGCGCGGGACGGGCACGGAGCGAACCCGACGGCTTGATTTCCGCCCCGGGCTTTGGCCTTCTGGCCCGGACCAGGCAGGAGAGCGGCATGCGCCCCTTCGACGAGATCCATGCCATTGCCGCCGAGCGCAAGGGCGGGCCGGCCGCGCTCGAGGCCCTGCTGTCGCAGCCCCTGCCCGCCGAGGAACTGGCCGCCACGAGCGATGACCGCTGGCTGTCGATGATGGCCCGCTGCGTCTTTCAGGCCGGGTTCAGCTGGAAGGTCATCGACGCCAAGTGGCCGGGGTTCGAAACGGCCTTTGACGGATTTGCACCCGCCCGGGTCGCGGCCTATCACGACGACGACATCGACCGGCTGCTGGCCGACCGGGGCATCGTGCGCAACGGGGCCAAGATCGCGTCGGTCATCGACAATGCGCGGATGGTGCTGGACCTGGCCGCCGCCCATGGCAGCATGGGCCGCCACGTGGCCGACTGGCCGGTCACCGATCACGCCGGCCTGCTGGCCAGTCTGGCCAGGGACGGCAGTCGACTGGGCGGTGGCACGGCCCAGCGGATGCTGCGGTTCATGGGCCGCGACGGATACGTCCTGTCGCCCGATGTCACCGCCCGGCTGATCGCCGAGGGCATCGTTGCCAAGGCCCCGACGTCGAAACGGGACATGGCCGCCGTGCAGGCCGCCTTCAACACCTGGATGACGCAATCGGGCCGCGGACTGACCCAGATCAGCCAGGTGCTGGCCTTTTCCGTCTGACCCCGCCGCCCCGGCATGCGATGCCGGGAAATGCGCCGGCCTCTCCCCGCCTTGGGGCTGGACAATTGGCACCGCGATGCGGAACCTGCCTGCAACCGCTCCGGGAGATCACGAGGACCGATAGCCGATGAAGACCCTGACCCTGACATTCTGCGCCGCCACCCTGGCCGCCGGCGCCGCGCTGGCCGCCGACAGCTGTGCCACGGGCAAGACCCTGAAGGACGGCGTGCTGACCATCGCCACGGGCAACCCGGCCTATTACCCCTGGGTGGCCGACGACAAGCCGGAGAGCGGCAAGGGATTCGAGGCCGCGACGGCCTATGCGATCGCCGAGAAGATGGGCTTTGGCCGGGACCAGGTCGAATGGGTGCGCACGTCCTTCGACGAGGCGATCCAGCCCGGGGCCAAGAATTTCGATTTCAACATGCAGCAATATTCGATCACGCCCGAGCGCGAGCAGATGGTCGATTTCTCGCTGCCCTACTACACCTCGGCCATGGCCGTGCTGACCACCGACGCCGTTGTCGAGAACGGGATCGAACCGACCGTTGCCTCGCTGAAGGGCGTGATCTGGGGCGCTGATGCCAACACCACGGCCGTGCCCATGCTGATGGACATGGTCGGGCCCGAGAAGGACCCGCTGCTCTATGGCGACAATGCCGATGTCACGGCCGCCATGCAGGCCCGCCAGATCGACGCCGCCCTGTTCGACCTGCCCACGGCGCTCTATCTCGCCGCCGTCGTGCTGGACGGCGGCACCGTGCTGGGCCAGTTCCCGGCCGACCGGTCGGAGAACCCCGACCAGTTCGGCCTGCTGCTGGAAGACGGCAACCCGCTGAAGGAATGTGTCGACGCGGCGATCACCGCCCTGACCGACAGCGGCGAGCTGGCCGCGATCGAGGCCAAGTGGCTGCAGGAGGCCACCGGCGTTCCGGTCATCGAGTGACCCCGGCGCAGGACAGGCCCAGGACATGACTTCCCCCTCTCCCGGCGCGGCCCCCGGGCGCCGCGCCGCCTACGAAGCCCGGCTGCGCCGCCGGTCGGCGCTGATCGCCGGCGGCTCGTCGGTGGCCATCGTGCTGGCCATTGTCATCCTGGTGCCCATGGCCCCGGGCTGGGAAGCCGTGAAGAAGAGCTTCTTCAACCTCGACGTGCTGATGCGCACCTTTCCGGGGCTGCTGGATGCCTTCCTGATGGACATCGCCATCTTTGCCTGGTGCGCCCCGCCCATCGCCCTGCTGGGCCTGGCCATCGCCCTGTGCCGCGACGTGCGCAGCCCGGTGCTGTTCCCCCTGCGGGCCTTCGGTGCGCTGTATACCGATATCTTCCGTGGCCTGCCGGTCATCCTGGTTGTCTATCTCATCGGCTTCGGCGTGCCCGGGCTGGGCCTGCCCCGGCCGTGGAATTCGCCCTATATCTGGGGCTCTTTGGCGCTGATCGTCGTCTATGCGGCCTATGTCGCCGAGGTCATCCGCTCGGGCATCGATTCGATCCACCAGAGCCAGCGCGCCGCGGCCCAGTCGCTGGGGCTGAGCGATGCCGACACGATGCGCTATGTCATCCTGCCCCAGGCCCTGCGCAACGTCGTGCCGGCCAACATGAACCTGTTCATCGCCCTGCAGAAGGATGTTGCCCTGCTGTCCTTCATCGGGCCGGTCGAGATCTTTCGCCAGGCCGGGGTCTACAAGTCGCTGATGGCCAATTTCACGCCCTATGTCGGCGCCGCGCTGATCTTCCTGGCCGTGACCATCCCGGCCACGCGCTATGCCGATTACCTGATGTCGCGCCAGAGGACCCGCCGATGAGCCTGCTGAGCCTGCGCGCCGTGACCAAGAGCTTTGGCGACACGCCGGTGATCCGGGGCATCGACCTGGACGTCGACCGCGGCCAGCTGGTCTGCCTGATCGGGGCCTCCGGGTCGGGCAAGTCGACCCTGCTGCGCTGCATCAACCTGCTGGAGCCGATCGACGACGGCGAGATCTTTCTGGACGGGACGGATATTGCCGAACCGGGGCTGGACCCGCGCCCGGTGCGCCAGAGGGTGGGCATGGTGTTCCAGTCCTACAACCTGTTTCCCCACATGACCGCCGCGCAGAACGTCATGCTGGCGCCCCGGCGGGTCAAGGCCCGCACCCCGGCCGCGCTGGACGAACCCGTGCGCGCGCTGTTCCGGCGGTTCGGGCTGGAAGACCGGATGGACCATTACCCCGACGCCCTGTCGGGCGGCCAGCAACAGCGCGTGGCGATCATCCGGGCCCTGGCCATGGAACCGGAAATCCTGCTGCTGGACGAGGTCACCTCGGCGCTTGATCCCGAGCTGGTGGGCGAGGTGCTGGACGTGCTGCGCCAGCTGCGCGGCGATGGCATGACGATGATCCTGGCCACCCACGAGATGAGCTTTGCCCGCGAGGTGGCCGACCGGGTCTGTTTCCTTCATATGGGACAGATTCTGGAAAGTGGGACACCCGAGCAGATGTTCACCGCGCCCGGACATGACCGGACGCGGGCGTTCCTGAAACGCGTGCTGTGACCCCGGCGCGGCGGGGTCAACCCCGCCCTACGCAGCCGCGTGACGTTCGGCCAGAAGGCACAGGATCTCGAACCCCAGCGCCGCACCGGCCAGCGCGGTGACATAACCGGTGTCGAAGGGCGGCGAGACCTCGACCAGGTCGGCACCGACATAGTTCAGGCCGCGCAGGCCACGCAGCAGGACCTGGGCCTGGTGGGTGGTCATGCCGCCGATCTCGGGCGTGCCGGTGCCCGGCGCATAGACCGGATCGAGGCTGTCGATGTCATAGGTCAGATAGACCGGCCGGTCGCCGACCAGCTTGCGGGCTTCCTCGGCAATGGCCTCGGGTCCCTTGGCATGGAATTCCTCGCAGAACACCACGCGCATGCCGGCGGCCTCCGAATAATCCCAACCTTCAGAGGAATTCTGGGTGCCCCGGATGCCGATCTGGATCGTGGCATGGGGGTCGATCAGGCCTTCCTCGTGGGCGCGGCGGAAAGGCGAGCCGTGGTTGAACTTGGACCCGAAGAAATCGTCCAGCGTATCGGTATGGGCGTCGATGTGGATCATTGCCACCGGCCCGTCCTTGGCCACGGCGCGCAGCAGCGGCAGGCTGATCGAATGATCGCCGCCAATAGCCAGGGGCAGGATTCCGGCACCGACAAGCCCGGCGGTGAAGGCCGCGATCTCGTCATGGGTCTTTTCGATGTCGAAGATCTCGGTCAGGGGCACATCGCCCATGTCGCGGATCCGGGCCAGGTCAAAGGGCGCCACGCGGGTGGCATGGTTGACCGCACGCATCAGCGAGGATTGGTTGCGCAGCTCGCGCGGGCCGTGGCGGGCCCCGGCCCGGTTGGTCAACGCGCCGTCATAGGGCACGCCGAAGATGCCGATATCGGCCTCGTCCAGGCTTTGCGCCAGGGGCGCGCGCATGAAGGTGGCGACTTCGGCGAAGCGCGGGGCGAAACGGTCGGGGGTGGAAGGCGGGTCGTATGCCATGGGGTCTCCGGTCTTGGTCGGCGTGGATCGCGGCCGGATCACTGTTGGGCCGGGGCGAAATCGGGGTCAATGCACCGGCCGGTCATTCCCGGCCCGAATTGACCAATCGATGGATTGGCCACTTGCGCGCGCCTGTTTCACCGGCTAAAGGGAGCGTCGCACCGGGGCCTTTGCGGGCCGGATGCAGGCCGCTGTAGCTCAGCTGGTAGAGCACGTCATTCGTAATGATGGGGTCGGGGGTTCGAGTCCCTTCAGCGGCACCACTTCCCACAGACCAGGACAGACGCCCGACGGGATTGCCATTTTGCCATGCCGCCTTGCGCGTGGCGTCGGGCATCATCTGCATGCCCTTCCGTGAAACCACGAGCGAGCGGCGGTCAACCTTGGGGCGACATATCTGCTGTCAGCAAATGGATGCTATCGTCATGCCTGCTGTCAGCAAATTGATGCACCCATCATGCAATTAACCCCAATTGCCCTTGCATCGACAAATCCCGCCAGCCGCGGTGATAAAATTTTGATTGTTTTTTAGCTAGATAGCCGCCTCCCCCCAGGTCACGGCGCGTAATTCTTAGGGCGCCTCGGCAAAGCTGCTACAAATTTCCCCAAAACCAATAATCGGGGGGACGAAACGAAATGAACAATCGCCTTGGCAAGATCACCATCGTCGGCGGTGGCACCGCCGGCTGGATGACCGCGCTGATCCTGGAAATGGTCCTGTCGCGCACTTCGGCGCCCAAGGACCGGCCGCAGATCTGCCTGATCGAAAGCCCCAACATCGCCACCGTCGGCGTCGGCGAGGCCACGGTGCCGCGCATGCCGGTCACCCTGCGCCAGGCCGGCATTTCCGAACGGGATTTCTTTCGCGAAACCAACGCCTCGTTCAAGCTGGGCGTCAAGTTCTGCAACTGGAACACCGATGCCGCGGGCAATCGCATCGACTACGTCAATCCCTTTGCCCATGGCCAGATGCTCGAAGGTCTGGAGGCCGCGGAATACTTTCTGCGCTTCGGGAATGGCGACCGCGATTTCACCCAGTCGATCTCGCCGCATGACGACCTGGCCCGCCTGTGCAAGGGTGCGCGGCTGCTGGGCCAGCCGGAATTCGAACAGCGCTTTGGCTATGCCTATCACCTGGATGCCGTGAAATTCGCAGCCATGCTGACCCGGGTCTGCACCAAGCGCGGGGTGCAGCATATCCAGGACGAGGTGACCTCGGTCGAGCTGGATGAACAGGGCAATGTCAGCCACCTGCTGCTGGAACGCGGGGGCCGGCACGACATCGAGATGGTTGTCGATTGCACCGGGTTCCGCGGGCTGATCATCAACCAGGCCCTGGGCGAGCCCTTCATGGATTACTCGGATTACCTGCCCAACGACCGGGCCCTGGCGTTGCAGGTCGAACATCCCGACCCCGAGAAGATCGAAAGCGTCACCCGGTCGACAGCGCTTGGCGCGGGCTGGACCTGGCGGGTGCCGCTCTACAACCGCGTGGGCACGGGATACGTGTTTTCCTCGGCCCATCGGACCGATGACCAGGCGGCGGATGAATATCTCGACTGGCTGGGCGACAGCGGCAAGGGGCTGACGCCGCGGGTGATCCCCATGCGCATCGGCCGGGTGCGCAACGCCTGGGTCAAGAATTGCGTGGCCATCGGCCTGGCCGGCGGGTTCATCGAACCGCTGGAAAGCACGGCCATCCACATGGTCGATCACGCCGTGCGCTGGTTTGCCGAACACCTGCCCACGCGCGAGATCGAGCCGGCCCTGCGGACGCGCTACAATCGCCAGATGAACAAGCTTTATGACGAGGTGCTGGATTTCATCTGCCTGCATTACCGGCTGGGCAACCGCACCGACGATCCCTACTGGATCGACGCGCGCACCCAGACCAAGATCCCCGACCGGCTCGCCGAGAACCTGGAACTGTGGCAGCACCGGTTGCCGATGGACCACGACATCGAATTTGCCTCGCTCTTCGATTTCCGGGTCTACCAGACGGTGCTGCTGGGCAAACAGGTCTATGACACGGGCTATGGCCCGGGCATCCGCGACCGGCTGCGGCCGCTGAAAAAGCCGATCTGGTTCCAGTATTGGAAGAGCGCCAAGGCCGACCTGGCGCGCACGCTGAAATCCATGCCCGATCACAAGACGCTGCTGCGCGATATCCGGGGCGAGCTGAACCAGCCGGCCTTTGGCATCGCCATGGCGCCCAAGGCCGGCCCGGCCGACGTGGCCCCGGCGCTGGCCGGGATGCAGGCCATGCCCGACCATGCCGAGATCCAGAGCGGCGTGAAGGATTTGCAGTTGTTCTGAGGGGCGGACCGTTCCGGGCCCCGGGCTGCGGCCTGACAGGAGGCAGCGTGGGCGCTCGGGCGGTGTGGTCCAAATGTGATCGGACGGCGGCCCGGATAAGCGGACGGGCGGTCAGGCGCCGGGGGCCGGAAAGACCGCCCGGCGTGGGCCCGGAATGGACGCCCGGACGAGAATTCAGACAATTCCCAAAAGAAAACCCGGCCGCATCGGGAATGCGGCCGGGGCTGGATCGCTACAGCGCGGGATCAGCGCCGGATCGGATCGGTATCGACGGTTTCGCCTTCGGTCGGTGCCACGCTGTCGGGGCGCGGCGGGGTCGGCTCGTCGATGATCTCGGCCTCGGGCGCATCGACCGCGTCTTCGCCCATCGGCTGGGCCGGGTCGGCCACGGGGGTGACCGGCGCCATCGGCGCGGCGGGCACCGGCGCGGGATCGTCGGCCAGCACCAGCGGCAGCATGGTTTCGCCCGTTGCCCCGGCCACGGCATCATCGGGCGCCTCGCGCCAGCTGAGCGTGTCGAAGGCCCCGCAGTTGGAACAGATCGGCATCCAGTCCTTGTGCACCTGGCTGCACTTGTCGCAGACCCAGCGCGTGCCGCGCGGGGCGGTCACGGCCTTGCCCAGCCAGCCGCGCACCACGGCCTCGGGTGCGCCTTCACCGCGTTCGATCGCCGCCATCATGGTCAGCACGCGGACATTGGGCTTGGTCTCGACCAGGTCGCCAAGCGCCCGGCGGGCCGCCGGGAAATCCTCGGCCGCGATCAGCAGCTCGGTGGCCAGCATGCGCGTCTCGGGATCGTCGGGATGCACGTTTGTCAGCGCCTTGAACCGCTCGACCCGCTGGGCCGGCGTTTCGTTCGGCGCGATCTCGGCAAAGGCCGCGGCCAGGTCGGGATGCGGATGCACCGACCAGGTCTTCTTCAGGATGCGCGCGGCATACTTGTCGTTGCCACCCTTGATATAGGCCCGCGCGGCCATGACCGACGCCGGGATCAGGTCGGGCGATTTCTTGTTCGCCGCGATCGCCGCCTCGCGCGCCTCGATCGACGCATCGGCATCGATGATGTCCTGCGCCTCGGACAGGGCCAGGACGGCCTCGCGCCGGGTATAGACATCGCGCGGCAGCGACCCCGATTTCAGCTTGGCGTTCAGCGTGTTGCGCGCGCCTTTCCAATCATGGGCATCGGCCTGAAGCTGCAACAGGATGTCCTGCACCTCTTCGTGGCGCGGCTTGAGCTCAAAGGCCTTCTCGGCCAGTTTCTTGGCCGTGTCCTTGTCGCCCTCGACCAGCTTCTGCTTGAGGATGCCCCGCACGCCGACAAACCGCGTGGTCTTGTCGGTCAGCAGCTTCTTGTAGGCCTCGGCCGCCAGCTTGGTGTCACCCGCCATCTCGGCCGCCTGGGCGGTGATGATGTTGGTGATCTCGGGCTGACCCAGCAGCTTTTCGGCCCGCTGGGCCTTGGCCATGGCCGCCTTGCCCTCGCCCCCGGCCAGGGCCATCAGGCTTTCCGACAGCGCCCGGTATCCGCGCCGTTCGCGCGACCGGTCGAAATAGCGCGACAGGGCGGTTTCATCCCCGGCGAGGAACTTCAGCAGGGCGACCAGGAAGGACGCGATCTTGAGCACGACCCAAAGACCGACCAGCAGGATCAGCAGGCCGAGCACGGATTCCAGGGGGCCGAACGTGTATTCGATCCCGGCGACCGTGACCTGCACGCCGCCTTCGGTTTCCATCAGGTAGGACGCGCCCAGGCCCAACGCGGCAACAACGGCAACGAAGACCAGAACCTTGATAAGTGACCAGAGCATGGGGGATCCTTCAGTTCGTGTTCAGGTCAGCGGCAACCGCGTTGACCGCGGCCAGCGCATCGCGTCGCTGCGTTGCCATCTCGACCCAGCCGGCCATCTTCTCGGCCGCGACGGGCGGCAGCGCGTCAAGCTCGATCAGGGCGGTGGACAGGTCTTCGCGTTTCAGGGCGTCCTCGGCCCGGCTGAGGATGGCATCGGTGTCGTTGCCCTCCTGCGGGGTGGTCGACCGGGCGCCAAGCTGGCGCTTGAGGAAGGCGCCGATGCCCTTGGTCGAATTGGGGTCGTCGAGCCGCGCGGCATCCAGCGCGTCTCGGGCAGCCGGCGGGAATTCGGCCAGCAGCATGCCCTGTGTCGGCACGCCGTCACCGGCCGGGCCGGACAGCGCCGCCGGCACCTCGGCCCCGGCATCACCGATCGGGCCAAGCGAGTCGGCATAGGGTTCGCCATCGCTCAGCGCGCCCCGGATGATCGCCACCGAGGTCTGGGCCGCGGCAAGCCGTTGAGCCTGCGCCGCTTCTTCCTGCAGGCGGTTGGTGTTCTCGGCCATCGTCGTGGCGTCGTCGACCATGGATTGCGCATCGGCCAACAGCGCATCGATACGGGTCTTTTCGTCATCGACGATGCCGGCCAGCCGGCCGCCCTGTTCGGCGATCAGCGTGTCGAATTCCTCGCGGATCGTCGTGCGCTCGTCGGCCAGCGCCCGGCGGACGCCGTCCAGCTCGCGTTCATAGGCGGCGATGGCCTCGTCCGAGAGGTTTTCGGCAATGGGACGCTTTTCCAGCGTCGAGACACGGACATCCAGCGCGTCGAGCCGGACGGTCAGGTTCTCGATGCCGGTGCGCAGATCGCCCAGCCCGTCCTGCACATTTGCCATATCACCCTGAAGCGCGGCGATGCCGTCCTGCAGCGGGTTGACATCGGGGATCTGCAGGCCGGACAGCCGGCCGTCGAGATCGTCGATCCGCGTCGACAGCGCATCGACCGAACCGCCCAGGTCGGACACCTGCCGGCCGGTTTCGGTCAGCTGGCCCGATTGCGCGGCGGTGGTGTCTTCGAGAGCGGCGATGGGCGTGGCGTAATCGGTGCCCCGCAGGAAGGCCGGCAGGCTGGATTCAACGCCCGGCGGCAGGTCGGCCCGAGCGGCGACAAAGCCCGCCCCGGCGGCCACGACACCGCCGATGAAGACCGGCCAGAAGCCGCGTTTCTGGATCACAGTCCTTTCGACCACGGTTTCCGTGGGCATCGGCGGCGGGGCCGGTTGCGGATCTTGCGCCGTCTCGGCCTCCGGCTCGATCAGCTCGGGGTCGATCTCGGTGTCGGCCACGGGATCGTCTAGCAGCTCGGCCTCGGCCGTCTCGACGGCCTCATCCGGGCTGTCGTCCGGATCGCCTGCGATTTCAGCATCGCCCCCGGTGACCGTGTCGCCATCCGGCGTGTCGGTCGCATCGGTCCCGGGCGTGGTGGCATCGGGGGTCTCATCGTCCCGGGACGCACCTTCGGAGCGAATTTCCTCGAACTCGGCATCGACGATATCGGGCGTCTTGCCTTCTTCGGAAACGCCGTCCTTCGGCTTGTCGTCTGCGGGGAACTCGGCACCCTGTGTTTCGTCTTTTTTCTCAGCCAATGATGCTTCCCCGTCGATTCTCAAATGTCGCAGAGCCCTGCGTGAAAGAATATTAGTGCCGGCCCTCTGGCCTCTCAACCCGACAAAGGCGGCGGAGTGCCGCCTTTAGTGCCGCATCCATGCCGTCCCGCGTGGGGTTGTCGCATGTTTGCAGGCTGCTGATGTCGGGAACGTGAACCTCCTCCGCGACGGCAGGACTCAGGGCGATCACGTGCAAGGGCGCAAGTGCTTTGACGTCGCGTGAGAGGAGTGCCGCCGAGCGTGGTGAAAAAATGGGCAGAATGACCGGCTCTGCCCCGGCAAGGGCCGCCCGGGCCTCGGCCGTCAGCGGGCGCTCGGGTTGGTCATAGATCACCCGGTCGCGGGCATCGATCCCGGCCTGGCGCAGGCGGGCGGCCACCTCGCCCCGGGCATGGGCGCCGTGCAGGTGCAGCAGCGGCCCGGCGGGCGGATCGGCCACCAGCGCGGCCACCAGCGCATCGGCCGTGGGTCCGGCGCACCGGGCCTGCCAGCCGGCGGCCCGGGCGGCCCGGGCCGTGGCCTCGCCGACCGTCACCACCGGCAGCGCCCGCGACAGGCCCTGGCCCGCCGCCGCGGCCACCCCGTTCGCCGAGCTGAAGACAAGCGTGCCGCCGACCACCGGCGGGCCGGGCTCGCGCGGCACGATATCCATGACCGGCGCGATCACCACCCGCTGGCCCATCTGCGGCAAACGCCGGGCCAGCGCTTCGGAGGCCGCCCGCGGACGGGTCAGCAGAAGCACCGGGCCGGGATGGCATTGAGGGCTCTCGGGATTGTTTGGCACGGCTGCGAGTGTTACCTGCCGTCTGTTCACGATGCAACGGATGCGCCCCGCGCGCGGCACCCCATGACCCGACCGCTGACCCTTCTTGGCCTTGAAAGCAGCTGCGATGACACGGCGGCCGCCGTGGTGCGCCAGGATGACACGGGCACCCGTATCCTGTCGTCGGTCGTGCATGGCCAGGCCGAGATCCATGCCGATTTCGGCGGGGTCGTGCCGGAAATCGCCGCCCGGGCCCATGCGGAAAAGCTGGATCTCTGCGTGATCGAGGCGCTGGACCAGGCCGGGCTGAGCCTGTCCGGGATCGACGCGCTGGCCGTGACCGCCGGGCCGGGGCTGATCGGCGGGGTGATGGCCGGGGTGATGATGGCCAAGGGCATTGCCACCGGCGCCGGGCTGCCGCTGGTCGGCGTCAACCACCTGGCCGGCCATGCGCTGACCCCACGGCTGACCGACGGGCTGCACTATCCCTACCTGATGCTGCTGGTCTCGGGCGGCCATTGCCAGTTCCTGGTCGTGCGCGGGCCCGAGGATTTCACCCGACTGGGCGGCACGATCGACGATGCCCCGGGCGAGGCCTTTGACAAGTCGGCCCGCCTGCTGGGCCTGGCCCAGCCCGGCGGACCCTCGGTCGAGGCCGAGGCCGCACAGGGCGATCCCCGCCGCTTTGCCTTTCCCCGGCCGCTGCTCGACCGGCCGGATTGCAACCTGTCCTTCTCGGGGCTGAAGACCGCGCTCTTGCGCGCGCGCGACGGGGTTGTTGCCGAAAAGGGCGGGCTGACCCGGGTCGACCGGGCGGATCTGTGTGCCGGGTTCCAACAGGCCGTGGCCGATGTGCTGGCCGAAAAGACCCGCCGTGCGCTGCGGATCTACATGGGCGAAAGCCCGGCCCAACCGGCCCTGGCCGTGGCCGGCGGGGTGGCCGCCAACCAGACCATCCGCGCCGCGCTGGAACAGGTGGCCGCCGAGGCCGGCGCCCGGTTTACCGCCCCGCCCCTGCGCCTGTGCACCGACAATGCCGCGATGATAGCCTATGCCGGGCTGGAACGGTTCCGGCTGGGCCATGTCGACGGGATGGACCTGGCCGCCCGGCCGCGCTGGCCGCTGGACACCACCCAGCCGGGGCTGGTCGGCGGCGGGCGCAAGGGAGCCAAGGCGTGATCGGCGTTCTGGGCGGCGGCGCCTTTGGCACGGCGCTGGCCGTGGCCCTGTCGGCCAAGGGGCCAGTCGCCCTGTGGACCCGCTCGGCCGAAGCCGCCCGTGCCATGGCCGACCACCGCGAGAACGCGACCTACCTGCCCGGCGTGACCCTGCCCGACGGGCTGCGCCCGACCGACCGGATCGCCGACCTGGCCGATTGTGACATCATCCTGCTGTCGGTGCCCATGCAGCAATTGCGCGGCGTGCTGGCCGCCCATGGCCCGGCCCTGGCCCATGCCCGGCTGGTGGCGTGTTGCAAGGGCATCGAGCTGGACACCGGGCTGGCCCCGCACCAGGTCATTTCCGCCGCCCTGCCCGACGCCCGCCCGGCCCTGCTGACCGGGCCCAGCTTTGCCGCCGACATCGGCCGCGGCCTGCCCACGGCCCTGACCCTGGCCGCGTCTGACGGCGCCGGGCTGCAGGAGCGTCTGTCGACCCCGGTTCTACGGCTCTATCGCACCGATGACCTGACCGGCGCGGCGATGGGCGGTGCGCTGAAGAATGTCATGGCCATTGCCTGCGGCGCGGCGATCGGCGCCGGGCTGGGCGACAGCGCCCGCGCCGCGCTGATGACCCGCGGCTATGCCGAGATGCTGCGCTATGCCCGCGCCCATGACGCCCGGCCCGACACGCTGGCCGGCCTGTCGGGGCTGGGCGACCTGGCCCTGACCTGCATGTCCGAGCAATCGCGCAACTACCGGCTGGGCCTTGCCATCGGCGCGGGGACGGGCTTTCATCCCGCCCGCACGGTCGAAGGCGCGGCCACGTCCCGGGCCGTGGCCGCCGTCGCCCGGCAGCGCGGCATCGACATGCCGATCACCGAAGGCGTCGTTGCGCTTCTGGACCGCACCGAAACATTGGCCGGCGTGATGGACCGGCTGCTGGCCCGACCGCTGAAAGAGGAATAACCCATGCTTATCGCATTGATCGCCAAGGACAAACCCGGCGCCCTGCAGGTCCGCAAGGACAACCGCGACGCCCACCTGGCCTATATCGCCGACACCGGCGTCGTGGCCCAGGCCGGCCCGCTGCTGGATGCCGAAGGCGAGATGTGCGGCTCGCTCGTCGTGCTGGATGTGGCCGACATGGCCGCCGCCCAGGCCTGGGCCGATGGCGACCCCTATGCCGCCGCCGGGCTCTTTGCCTCGGTCGAACTGATCGCCTGGAAGAAGGTCATCGGCTGATGGCCTACTGGCTCTTCAAGTCCGAACCGTCGACCTGGAGCTGGGACAACCAGGTTGCCAAGGGCGACGCGGGCGAGGAATGGGACGGTGTTCGTAATTACCAGGCCCGCAATTTCATGCGCGAGATGAAGCTGGGCGACCTGGGGTTCTTCTATCATTCCCAGAAGGAAAAGGCCGTGGTCGGCATTGTCGAGGTCTGCGCCGAGGCGCATCCCGACAGCACCACCGACGATGACCGCTGGGAGTGCGTCGACATCAAGGCCGTCCGGCCCGTGGCCCGACCCGTGACGCTGGACCGCATCAAGACGGAACCGGGGCTGGAAGAGATGATCCTGGTGCGCAATTCGCGCCTGTCGGTGCAGCCCGTGACCGAGGCGGAATGGCAGATCATTTGCCGCCTGGCCGGGATTTCGGCCTGAAAACGGGCCGAATCCGGGGGTGACGGGCCGGGCACGCGCCGGCCGGTGATCTGACCTCGGCGTGCGCAAAACGGGCGAAACCCGGCCGTTCACACCCCCGGGTCGCAACGCAGGCTTGTTTTGCGGCGCAGCGTTCGCGCAAACTGTGGGGGCATTTCGTGTTTTCGTCCGGGTTTGCCCATGGAAATTCTCAGTGTGATCGTCGCGGCCCTGGCCAGCTACGGCTTTGGAGCCGCCTGGTACATGATCCTGTCGCGGCGCTGGATCGAAGCCTCGGGCGTGGCCGTTGACCCCACGACCGGCCGGCCGCGCAATGCCTCTGATCCGCTGCCCTATATCACCGCCTTTGTCGGGTCGTTGATGGTGGCCGGCATGATGCGCCATGTCTTTGCCGGCGCCGGGCTGGTCACGACGGGCGAAGGCATCCTGGCCGGGCTGGGCATCGGCCTGTTCCTAGTGACGCCCTGGATCGCGACCTTTTACGGCTTTGCCAACCGGCCCCGGGCGCTGACCCTGATCGATGGCGGATATGCCACCGGAGGTTGTGGCATGATCGGCCTGGTCCTGACGCTGTTCTAGCGCCGCCGCCGCCCAGCCAACGCCCAAACGCAGACCCATCGCCAACCCCGCGAACGCACTCGCCAAAAATGAAACGGAGGGTCCCGGTGCACCAGAACCCTCCGCTCCCCCGCGTGCTCCCAATCCACCACACGCGTTTGATCTGATAGGGTCTGGCCTCCTGGCCGGACAAGAAAGTGATACCCCAGGCGGAGCATTTTCTCAAACGCCAAGTCCCTAAAATGCGCAGCATCCGCGCCGCCGAACCCAGCCCGCGGCCCGGATGGCGCGCCGGTCAGGCGTAGACCGATTCCTTGCCGAAATGCTTGGTCAGCAGGTAATAGACCACCGCGCGATACTTGTTCCGCTCGGATTTGCCATAGGTCTCGATGACCTTTTCGATCCCGGACATCAGCTCGGGCCCATCCGCAAGTCCCAGTTTCTTCATCAGAAAATTGGTCTTCACGGTCTCCAGCTCGCCGGGCTGCGACGCCGCCACGGTGCTGGCGTCATCGTTGTAGATCGCCGGCCCGCAGCCGATCGTCACCTTGGTCAGCAACGCCATGTCGGGATCGACCCCGCATTTCGTCTTTAGATCTTCGGCGTATTTTTCGATAAGTTCGTCACGTTTACCCACGGTGGTCTCCTCGTTTTCCCCCGACACCAGGCGTGTCGGGCCAAGCTTACCCGCCCCTCGGCATGCGACAAGGAAAAACCCGGGGCCGGCGATGCGCCGCTACTTGGGATAGAGGAAGGTCACGATGAACCGAAAGCCCAGCCCCTCGGGCCCGGCATCCGGCCCGTCGAGCCAATAGCGGATGCCGCCACCGATGCTGACCGGCTGGCCGGCGATCTTGGTCAGCTTGCTGACCACCAGGTTGACCGGCACCGACGCCTCGTCGGTCAGCCAGTTATAGGTCGTTTCGCTATTGATCGTGTAGCTCCAGGCGCCGGGCGTGGTGTAGCTGAAAAACGGTTGGACAAAGGTGCTGGAGATATCCGTTCCGCCATCGCCACCGCCGACATCCCACAGGTGGTTGGCCAAGGTGCCGATTGTCCAGGGCCCGACCACCTCAAGCGCAACGCCGGTGACACCGGCGGCAAACTGGTCAGCGCCCAGCCCGTCCTGGCCGGTGGGCAGCAGGAACACCGGGCCGAAACCCCAGGTCAGCCCGCCGGCCGTCGGCGCGGCCGGTGACAGGAAAAAGCTTTGCAAGACATCGCCCAAACCGCTTTGCGAGGTGCCCGGCACGATGTCTTCCTGGTAGGTCAGCGGCACGATGGTCCGGCTGATCAGGTTCCACCGCGCGTTCAGCGAAATCGGCACGACTGGCTGGAAATTCGTGGTCAGCCGCGAGCCGTCGTCATTCGGCCCATAGCCTTCGTCCCAGTTGAACTGGAACGGAACCGAGATCAGCGAGGCCACGGGGTTGGACAATTGCTGGGCCAGCTCGGCATCACTGCTGGCCTGGGCCAGGGCCGCGCCGCCGGACAGGGCCGCAATCAGCGCAAAGGCCGCCTGACAGAATCGTTTCATCGCCACACTCCTACCGGTTACCCCTCAGGCGTATCATGGCCCGGGCCGGTCCGGCGATGATCCTTTGCAGCGGCCCCGCAATGCGCGGCATTTCCGCCATGCAACGCAAAACGGGCCCTCCTTGCGGAAGGCCCGTTGCGGCACCGGGACAGGTGCGATCCGAAGATCTTAGTTGGTCACGACCGGGGCGGTCGGTTCGGCAGCCGGGGCGTCCATCGACGGGCTGTCGGTCATCAGCTCGGCGATGGGCGTTTCGTCCGGCAGGCCCTCGACACCGGATTCATCGAATTCCGGCAGCGATTTCAGGGCTTCCTTGTCCATCGGCAGGATAAAGTTGCCGCTGTCCTGCAGGGTGAATTCCTCAAGCGAGATGGCCACGGTGTATTCGCCCAGGCCCAGGAAGCCGCCCACGCCGATCACACCGGCCGGGCCATCGGCCTGCGACACGACATAGTCGATCTCGCCGACGCGGTCGCCTTCGGGGCCTTCGACGACGCGGCCCACCACGTCACCGACGGTCATTTCGTCGATGCTGGCAAATTCGGGCGTCAGCTCGGGAGCGGCGGTGCCCATGTCGGTATTCATGTCGGTGCCCATACCGGTGCTCGGCTCGGCCTGCATCTCGGTGTTCGGCACGGCCGGGTCGGCAGCCGGGGCGGTGGTGTCCTGTGCAAAAGCCCCACCAGCCATCAGAGCGATCACAGCGGCGCCGAGAGTCATGTGCTTGGTATTCATGGTCTTTCCTCCAGTTTCCGTCTCAGTGGTTATGCCCAGACAATGCGCTGACCCCGCCTGTCGTTCCGCGTGTTCCGCAAAACAAAAACCCCCGGCAGGGCGGAACCTTGCCGGGGGTCTGGCGTTCGCGTGCCGGTTCCCGCCGATGGCGGAAAACCGGGCGAAATCAGTAGCGGTAATGTTCGGGTTTGAACGGCCCTTCGGGCGTCACGCCGATATAAGATGCCTGTTCGCCGCTCAGCGACGACAGTTTCACACCGATCTTGTCCAGGTGCAGCCGGGCGACCTTTTCATCGAGGTGCTTGGGCAGGACATAGACCTTGTTGTCGTATTCGGCGCCCTTGGTCCACAGCTCGATCTGGGCCAGCGTTTGGTTGGTGAAGGACGCCGACATCACGAAAGACGGGTGGCCGGTGGCGTTGCCCAGGTTCAGCAGGCGGCCTTCGGACAGCAGGATGATGCGGTTGCCCGAGGGCATCTCGATCATGTCGACCTGGTCCTTGATGTTGGTCCACTTGTGGTTCTTCAGGTTGGCGACCTGGATCTCGTTGTCGAAATGGCCGATGTTGCCGACGATCGCCATGTCCTTCATCTCGCGCATGTGCTCGATGCGGATGACGTCCTTGTTGCCGGTCGTCGTGACAAAGATGTCGGCCATGCCCACCACGTCTTCGAGCGTGGTGACCTGGAACCCGTCCATCGCGGCCTGCAGGGCGCAGATCGGGTCGATTTCCGTGACGATCACCCGCGCGCCGGCGCCGCGCAGCGAGGCGGCCGAGCCCTTGCCCACGTCGCCATAGCCGCAGACCACGGCGACCTTGCCGGCCATCATCGTGTCGGTGGCGCGGCGGATGCCATCGACCAGCGATTCCTTGCAGCCGTACTTGTTGTCGAATTTCGACTTGGTCACGCTGTCGTTGACGTTGATCGCCGGGAAGGGCAGCTGGCCGGCTTCGACCATCTGGTACAGGCGATGCACACCGGTGGTGGTTTCCTCGGACACGCCCTTGATCATCGCGCGCTGCTTGGTGAACCAGCCGGGGCTGGCGGCCAGGCGCTTCTTGATCTGGGCGAACAGCGCGACCTCTTCTTCCGAGGTCGGCGTTTCGATCAGCCCGGTCTCACCGGCTTCGACACGGGCGCCCATCAGGATGTACAGCGTCGCGTCGCCGCCATCGTCCAGGATCAGGTTGCAGCCGCCGTCTTCGAACATGAAGATCTTGTCGGCGTAATCCCAGTATTCCTCGAGCGTCTCGCCCTTGACGGCAAAGACCGGGATGCCGGCCTTGGCGATGGCCGCCGCGGCGTGATCCTGGGTCGAGAAGATGTTGCAAGACGCCCAGCGGACCTCGGCGCCCAGGGCGACCAGCGTTTCGATCAGAACGCCGGTCTGGATGGTCATGTGCAGCGATCCCGCGATCCGCGCACCTTTCAGCGGCTTGGCCTCGCCGTATTCCGCGCGCAGGGCCATCAGGCCCGGCATCTCGGTCTCGGCAATGTCCAGTTCCTTGCGACCGAATTCAGCCAGCGAAATGTCTTTGACGATATAATCGGTTGTCATGAAGTGCGTCTCCCAGGGGGTTTGCAGTTTCGCTAACAGGTCGCCGGGCTCAATTCAATATGACCGCCTCGATTGCATGGATCGGCGCGGCCTGACATTGTGGTAACAGGTACAAAGGGACCAGTTTGCTCATGACGCAGCCCCAGGTTTTCGGCATTCCCGGTGAAGAGCCGGCATTCGGACATTTCATCGCGCAGAACCGCCATGGCACCTATTGCGTGCCCGAGGATTACGCCCATCGCGAGGTGCCCACGATCCTGGCCGCCGGCGAGGTCTATGAAACCGACACGCTGGATTTCCTGGCGCGGCTCTATCCCGGGGGCGACATCGTCAGCGGCGGTGCCTTTGTCGGGGATTTCCTGCCCTTCCTCAGCCGGCTGGTCGCCGCGGATTCACGGGTCATCTCCTTCGAGCCGCACCCGATCTCGTGGCATGCCGCGCAGCGCACGCTGCGCCTGAATGAGCTGACCAATGTCGATATCGCGCCGGTGGCCGTGGGCGCGCGGGCCGAAACCCTGCCGCTGCGCGTGGCCAAGCCCAACGGGCGGCCCCTGGCCGCGGCGGCGCGGCTGGTGCCGGGGGCCGAGAACACCGACGGCATGGTCAATGTCGACGTGGTGCGGCTGGACGACATGCTGGACGGCGGGCGCTGGGTGTCGATCCTGCACCTGGACGTGGAAGGCCATGAAGAGGCCGCCCTGCGCGGGGCACAGGGGCTGTTGCAGCGGTGCCGGCCCTTCGTCGTGCTGGAAGCCGCCGCGCCCAAGCGGCAGGCCCAGCGCATCGACGGCTACCTCGCCATCCTGCGCGAGCTGGCCCCCGAGGCCGGCTATGACAAGCAGGACATCATCGCCAGCGACGGCAACGTGGTCTTTGCCCCCGGGCTGGCACCGGAGTGATTGAAGCGGCAGGCGGAAGGGTCTAGGAGGCGGCTCGATCGGAGGATTGTGATGCCGCCCAAGACTCAACGCGCCTGGCAACGTATGCTTTCCGGCCGGCGGCTGGACCTGCTGGACCCCACCCCGGTCGATATCGAGATCGAGGACATCGCCCACGGGCTGGCCTTTGTCGCCCGGTGGAACGGGCAGACCGCCGGCGATTATGCCTATTCGGTGGCCGAACATTCGCTGCTGGTCGAAGAGATCTTTGGCCGGATGCAGCCCGAAGCGCCCGTCAAATGGCGGCTGGCCGCGCTGCTGCATGATGCGCCCGAATACGTCATCGGTGACATGATTTCCCCGGTCAAGGCGGCGGTCGGACCCGATTACGGGGCGCTGGACGATCGGCTGACGGCCGCAATCCACATCCGCTTCGGCCTGCCCGCGGCGATCCCCGTGCGCGTGAAGAAACAGATCAAGAAGGCCGACAAGGTCTCCGCCTGGATGGAAGCCACCCGGATCGCCGGGTTTTCACAGGCCGAGGCCACCAAGTTCTTTGGTCGCCCGTCGCCTGAACTGATCGACGGCCTTGATATCGTGCTGCGGCCCCCGGTTGCCGTGCGACAGGATTTCACCGCGCGCCATGCCGAGCTGATGGCCCGGTTCTGAGCGCGGATCCCCGAAAGAGCCCGGCAAGACCCCAGGAAAGACCCCCGCGCCGGCCCCTCCCCCGGGCCGTGTCGCGGATGGCTCAGCCGGCAATGCCCTCGACGGTCTCGACCAGCGCGGTGTGCCAGCCCTGGCCCGTGGCCATGATGCAGGCGAAACCGTCGGCGCGGGTGACAAAGACCGTGAAGCTGCCCGATTGCGAGCTCCAGATCTCGACCAGCTGCTGGGCATTCTGCATGCCGCCGCCGGTCAGCGATTCCGAGTATTTGGATTCCAGCGTCTGCACGAGAACGTCACGCGGCAGACAGCGCGGGCTTTGTTGGGCAAGGACCGGCGGCGCGAGGGCGGCAACCCCGAACACGACGGCCATGGCGAGAGTACGCTTGAACATGGCAACCTCCAGTTTTCCAAGGGGCCCCGAACATCGGCCGGCCCCGTTGCGTCGTGGGAAAACTATGAAGGCCGGCGGCTTAATGGGCTGTGAAGCGCGTCACAATCCTGCCGCATTTCGCCTGATCCCCTTTTGTTTCACGGCCCGCCACCCATGATTACGGGCGGGCCGTCAGCCACTTACAGGGGATGCATCATTTTTGTGCAGTCTGTCGAAAATTCTTCGCAACGGGCCGGTTTTCCCCTTTTCCGGGGAAAACGGCTGATTCTCCGCCCCCTCAGCGCGGCGAGCGCTTGGCCAGGATCCGTTGCAGCGTCCGCCGGTGCATGTTCAGCCGCCGCGCGGTTTCCGAGACATTGCGGTCGCACAGTTCATAGACCCGCTGGATATGTTCCCAGCGCACCCGGTCGGCGCTCATCGGGTTCTCGGGCGGCGGGGGCAGTTCGTCGCCCTTGGCCAGCAGCGCATTGGTGATGTCGGTGGCATCGGCGGGCTTGGACAGGTAATCCGTCGCCCCGATCTTGACCGCCGCAACCGCCGTGGCGATGGCCCCGTAGCCGGTCAGCACGACAACCCGGCAATCGGGCCGTTTCTCCCGCAGCACCTCGACCACGTCCAGCCCGTTGCCGTCTTCGAGCCGCAGGTCGACGACGGCAAAGGCCGGCGGCCGCGCCGTGGCGATGGCACGGCCGGCGGCAACGGACCCGGCGGTCTCGATCTCGAAACCGCGCTTTTCCATGGCCTTGGCCAGCCGCCGCAGGAAGGGTTCGTCGTCATCGACCAGAAGCAGGCTCTTGTCCGCCCCGAGGTCCTGCAGCGTCCCGTCAGCCATGTTCCGTCTCCAACCTCTTTGTCGGCGCCAGGTTATGACGCCTCCGGCACAAGTTCAAATGCCAGCAATCAGCCGGCCTGGTCAAGGAAGCACCCCACCGCGTCGGCCAGTTCGTCGGCCGACATGTCGCGCCGGAAGAACCCGACCGTGCCGTGTTCAGGTAGTGTGAGGTAGGTGAAGGTCGAGTGATCGACGAGGTAATACTCGTCGTCGGCGGGCTGGGCCTTGTAATAGGTCTTGTAGGCTTTCGACGCGGCATCGACCTGTTCGGGGCTGCCGGTCAGCCCGATCATCTTCTCGTGAAGGACCTCGGCAAAGTCGCCGACCACCTCGGGCGTGTCACGCTGCGGGTCGATGGTGATGAAGACCGGGGTCACCGACTGGCCGCGCTCTTGCAGGATGTCGACCGTCTCGGCGTTGCGCGTGGTGTCCAGCGGGCAGACATCGGGGCAGAAGGTATAGCCGAAATAGACCAGCGACGGTTCCGTGATCACATCGGCTTCGGTCACCGTGGCACCGGTCTTGTCGATCAGCTCGAACGGGCCGCCGATCTCGCCCCCGGCGACGGCGCCGCCGTTGCACTGGGCAAAGAGGTCGTCGCCGGGCTGGGCCAGCCGTGTGATCACATAGGTGCCACCCAGCACCGCGGCGACAACGGCCGCGGCGGCAATGGCGATGTAACGGGTCATGTACCTGTCTCCCAAGGCAGAGTTGAACCGGCTCCCCGGCCCCCGTAACAATCGGTCAGATCAATTGACGGGGCCGGCCGGGGCCGGACACGGGGCGCGCACGGATGCAGCAATCGGAGGTGAACTTAAGACTGGGCCAGCAGCGCGGCAACTGGATCCGCCTGCGCACGCTCATCCTGCTACGATGGGTCGCGATCGTCGGCCAGGTCACGGCGATCACCGTGGCCGAGCGCACCTATCACCTGACGCTGGATGTCGGCCTGTGTTTCCTGGCTGTGGGCGTGGCCGTGATCGGCAACCTGGTGGCCATGTTCGTCTATCCCGAGAACAAGCGCCTGACCGAGGCCGAGAACTTCCTGATGGTGCTGTTCGACCTGTTGCAGCTGTCCGCCCTGCTGTTCCTGACCGGCGGGCTGAACAACCCGTTCTCGGTCCTGCTGCTGGCTCCGGTGACCGTGGCGGCCAACGTGCTGTCGCTGCGTTCGACCATGCTGGTCGGCGGCACGGCCATTGTCATCGTCACCCTGCTGGCCGAATTCCACCTGCCCCTGCGCACCGATACCGGGGTTGTCCTGCAGGTTCCGGCGATCTTCGTCTTCGGCACCTGGCTGTCGCTGATCATCGCGACGATCTTCATGGCGCTCTATTCGCGGCGGGTTTCGTCCGAGATGAATTCCATGGCCGATGCGCTGACCGCGACCCAGATGGCCCTGGCCCGCGAACAGAAGCTGACCGACCTGGGCGGGGTGGTGGCCGCCGCCGCGCATGAGCTGGGCACGCCGCTGGCCACGATCAAGCTGACCTCGGCCGAGCTGATGGAAGAGCTCGACGACCGGCCCGACCTGCGCGAGGATGCCGCGCTGATCCGCCAGCAGGCCGACCGTTGCCGCGACATCCTGCGCGACATGGGACGGGCCGGAAAGGACGACCTGCACCTGCGCCAGGCGCCGCTGTCGGCCGTGCTGGAAGAAGCCGCCGAGCCGCATATGTACCGCGGCAAGCTGATCCATTTCGAGGACGGGCCCGGCGAGGGCGGTGACCTGCAGCAACCGTCGATCCTGCGCATGCCCGAGGTCATCCACGGCATGCGCAACCTGATCCAGAACGCGGTGGATTTCGCCCATGGCAATGTCTGGGTCGAATCGATGTGGACGGCCGACCGGATCACGGTGCGGATTCTCGATGACGGCGACGGGTTTCCGGCGCATCTGATCGGGCGCATCGGCGACCCGTTCGTGCGCCGGCGCAAGACCGAGACCGAGCGCGCCGCGCGCCCGGAATACGAAGGCATGGGGCTGGGGCTGTTCATCGCCAAGACCCTGCTCGAACGCTCCGGGGCCGAGCTGAGTTTTGCCAATGGCACCGACCCTTACGGCAGCGATCTGCCCCCGGCCGAACGGCGCGGCGCGATCATCGAAGTGGCCTGGCCGCGCGACAAGATCGATGCCCGCGACAGCGCCAATGCCGTGCCGATCGGGGCCAACCGCCAGTTCCGCGCGTGAGTGCGGCGCACAACCGATGCAAGTGTTAAGTAGCGAGAATTCTCTTGGTTTCGCAATGAACTGATTAAGCTCGCGTTAACTCTTTTGCGGCCAGGATGGCGACTGAGCTTGACGCGACGGATTGCGGATATGGACTTTGCTGACGTGCTGGAATGGGCGGGCCTGGCGGCGCTTTGCGCTGCCGCCGCGATAGGGGCGACGATCTGGCTGCAGGCCGGGCGCAACGGTCCGTCCAGCCGATCGCGCCAGGTCGCCCGCCTGCCCGAGCAATCGGAACCGGTATTCCTGTTCGACGAGGACATGCTGATCGATTCCAGCGCCTCGGGCCGCGCCCTGCTGGAGGCCGATGAAGAGGATGGCACGCGTGCCGATCTCGACGACCTGGGCCTGTTGCGCCACATCCTGGCCAAGCGGTTCCTCGATCTCGACACGCTCGACACCATGACCGACGAGGCGGTGTTTTCCGCCCGCGATCCGCTGGACGGCTATGAATTGCTGGCCGAACGGCTCGAAGGCATCCTGCGGCTCGAAGTCCGGCCGGTCCAGCTGCCCGGCCTGGCCAATACCCGCAGCCCCGCCGCGCTGCATGCGCTCGAGGTCGAATACGACACGCTGCGCTCGACGATGGACCTGGCACCCTACCCGATCTGGCGGGTCAATGACGGTGGCGAGGTCAGCTGGTACAACGCGGCCTATGCCGACCTGTTTCATCGCACCCATGGCACGCGGCCACAGCCGGGCAAGCGGCTGTTCCAGTCGGGGCTGGATACCAAGCCCAGCGGCAGCCGGATCCGGGCGTCGATTTCCATTCCCGGCCAGGACAATTTCTATTGGTACGATGTCTGGATTGCCCGGCACGATGGCTATCGCATGTTCTATGCCGTCGATGTCGGCGCCGTGGTCAACGCCGAGATCGCCCAGCGGAACTTCGTGCAGACCCTGACCAAGACCTTTGCCCAGCTGTCCATCGGCCTGGCCATCTTCGACCGCAACCGCCAGCTGGCCCTGTTCAACCCGGCCCTGATCGACCTGACCTCGCTGCCCGCCGATTTCCTGTCGGCCCGGCCCAACCTGCTCAGCTTCTTCGACCGGCTGCGCGATGCGCGCATGATGCCCGAGCCCAAGAATTATTCGACCTGGCGCGACCAGATGGCCGACCTGGTCGCCGCCGCGGCCAATGGCGACTACCGCGAGACCTGGTCGCTGCCGTCCGGGTCGATCTACCAGGTCAGCGGTCGGCCCCATCCCGATGGCGCCGTGGCCTTCCTGTTCGAGGACATCACCGCCGAGGTCACCCTGACCCGCCGCTTCCGGTCCGAGCTGGAGATGAGCGAGGCGATCCTCGACCATCTTGACGACGCCGTTGCGGTCTTTGCGGCCAATGGCGTGCTGACCCTGTCGAACGCCGCCTATCGCCAGCTGTGGAATGTCGACCCCGATGCCTCCTTTGCCGAGGTCACGATCCACGACGCCACCCGCGACTGGCAGTCCCGGTCGATGCCCACGCCGGTCTGGGGCGACCTGCGCGATTTCGTCGCCACCCCGGTCGAGCGGACGACCTGGTGGGCGGGCATCCGGCTGAACAATGGCGACGAGGTCATCTGCACCGTCCATCCGATCCAGGACGGCGCCACGCTGGTCTGTTTCCGCGGCAACCGGCTGACCGAAGCCGCCGGACAGGACGACGGCATGTTGCAGGCGGATGCGCGCTGATCGCATCTTGCGGGGGGCCGGAACGGGCGGCATTCTGCGCGCATGTCGCCGCGCCGCCTCTCCCTGCCCTCCCCGGATGCCACCACCGCCCTTGCCGCGGCGCTTGGCCAATGCCTTTCGCCCGGTGATGTCGTGCTGTTGCATGGCCCTGTCGGCGCTGGAAAATCCCACTTCGCCCGGGGCCTGATCCAATCGCTGCAGGACATCCCCGAAGACGTCCCCAGCCCGACCTTCACCCTGGTCCAAAGTTATGACACCACGCGCGGACCACTGTGGCATTGCGATCTCTATCGCATGTCCGGGCCTGACGAGCTGATCGAACTTGGGCTGATCGACGCCTTCGATACAGCCATCTGCCTGGTCGAATGGCCCGACCGGCTGGGCGAGCTGGCCCCGGCCGGCGCGCTGAACCTGACCTTTGTCCCCGATCCCGACGATCCCGACCGCCGCACATTGACCATCGACGCCGGCACGCCGGACTGGGCCGCGCGCCTCGATGGGCTGGCCGCATGACCGCCCGCGACCGCCAGATCGCCGCCTTTCTCGCCGGGGCCGGTTGGGCCGATGCCGACCGCCGCGCGCTGGCCGGCGATGCCTCGGCCCGGCGCTATGACCGGCTGACCGATGGCCGGGGCCATGCCGCCGTGCTGATGATCGCCCCGCCCGAGGATGCCGCCGGCATCACGACCTTCCAGCGCCTGGCCGATCACCTGGCCGCCGCCGGCCTGTCGGCCCCGCGCATCCTGGCCGCCGATGCCGATACCGGGCTGATGCTGCTGGAAGACCTGGGCGACGACACCTTCACCCGGCTGATCGCCCGCGCCCCTGCCCGCGAGCCCGATCTTTACGCCGCCGCGACCGACCTGCTGGCCGAGCTGCGCGCGATGGACCGGCCCGAAGGGCTGGTCACGCTCGATCCGGTCACCCTGGCCGGCATGACCGACCTGGCCTTCACCCGCTATGCCGCGCCGATCACCGGCGCCGATGCCACGCCCCGGATCCTGCCCCGGCTCGAAGACTTGTTCCACGATGCCCTGCGCGGACCGGCCGTTTTCCTGCATCGCGACTACCATGCCGATAACCTGCTGTGGCTGCCCGACCGCACCGGGCCGGCCCGCGTCGGGCTGCTGGATTTCCAGGATGCCGTGGCCGGACCCGAGGCCTATGACCTGGTTTCGCTGCTGCAGGATGCCCGGCGGGACGTGCCCGCCGCCGTCGAAATCGCCATGACCGCCCGGTTCCGCGACACCCTGGGCCAGGACGATCACACCTTCCGCACGGCCTATGCCGTGCTGGGCCTGCAGCGCAACCTGCGGATCCTGGGCGTCTTTGCCCGGCTGGCCTGCGATTTCGGCAAGCCCCGCTACCTTGACCTGATGCCCCGCGTCTTTGGCCACGTCGAACGCAACCTCGACCATCCGGCGCTGGCCCCGGTCGCCCAGGCCATCCTCGACGCCCTGCCCCGCCCGACCCCGGCCACCCTTTCCCGCCTGCTGCCCCGGACCGCATGACCCAGCCTCCCGTTCTCTTGTTTGCCGCCGGTTTCGGCACCCGCATGGGTGCGCTGACCGCCGACCGCCCCAAGCCGATGATCGAGGTCGCCGGCCGGCCGCTGATCGATCATGCGCTCGACCTGGCCCGCGCGGTGACCCCGCCGCGGATCGTGGCCAACCTGCATTACAAGCCCCGCGCCCTGGCCGATCACCTGGCCGCGCGGAACGTCATCACCTCTTTCGAATGGCCCGAGATCCTGGAAACCGGCGGCGGGCTGCGCCAGGCCCTGCCGCTGCTGGGCGCCGACCCGGTCATCACGCTGAACCCCGACGTGATCTGGCAGGGGCCGAACCCGCTGCAGCTGTTGCTGCAGGCCTGGGACCCCGAGCGGATGGATGCGCTGCTGGTCTGCCTTGACCCGGGTGATGCCGTCGGCCGGCTGGGCGGCGGCGATTTCGACCTGGACGGCGACGGGCGCATCGCGCGGGGCGGCCAGGTCATCTATGGCGGGGCCCAGATCATCAAGACCGGCGGGCTGGACGACATCGCGGAAAAATCGTTTTCGCTCAATGTTCTGTGGGATCGCATGATCGCCGGGGACCGGCTTTTCGGCCTGCGCTATCCCGGCCGCTGGTGCGATGTCGGCCGGCCCGAAGGCATTGCCCTGGCCGAGGGGCTGATCGCCGATGTTTGAACCTTCGGACAAGGCCCGGGTCTTTGCCCTGCCCTGCGGCGCCGATTTCCCGGCCCAGCTGGTCGCCGGGCTGGAAAGCCGGATGCAGGGCCAGCCGCCCGAGGCCTGGGCGCGCATCCTGCTGATCGTCAACACCCGGCGCATGGCCCGCAGGCTGCGCGACATCTTTGACGCCGGGCCGCCACGCCTGCTTCCGCAGATCCGGCTGATGACCGACCTGGATACCGGGCTGGACGACATCCCGCCGGCCATCCCGCCGCTGCGCCGCCGGCTGGAACTGGCCCAGCTGGTCAGCCGCCTGATCGAGGCCGAGCCCGACCTGGCCCCGCGCGCGGCGGTCTATGACCTGGCCGACAGCCTGGCCGATCTCTTTGCCGAGATGCAGGGCGAGGGCGTCAGCCCGGACACCATCGCCGGGCTGGATGTCAGCGACCTGTCGGGCCATTGGGCCCGGGCGCAACGTTTCATCGCCATTGCCGGGATGCTGGCCGATCCCGAAGCCCCCGAGGCCGAGGCGCGCCAGCGGCTGGTGGCCGAATCCCTGGCCGCCCGCTGGGCCGAGGCCCCGCCCGAAACGCCGGTGATCCTGGCCGGGTCGACCGGCTCGCGGGGCATGATGCAGATCCTGATGCAGGCCGCCGCCCGTCTGCCGCAGGGCGCGGTGGTGCTGCCCGGCCATGACCCGGACCTGCCGGACGAGGTCTGGGACGGGATGCGCGCGGCGCTGACCGCCGAGGACCATCCGCAATATCGCTACAAGGCCCTGATGGACCGGATGGACCTGGCCCCGGGCGATATCCGGCCCTGGACCGACAGCCCGCCGCCGGCGCTCGAGCGCAACCGGGTGCTGTCGCTGGCCCTGCGCCCGGCGCCGGTGACCGATGCCTGGCTGACCGAAGGCCCGTCGCTGCCCGACCTGGGCCCGGCAATGGCCGGCGTGACCCTGCTTGAGGCGACCGATCCGCGCGAAGAGGCGCTGGCGATTGCCCTGCGCCTGCGCCAGGCGGCCGAAGACGGCCAGACCGCGGCGCTGATCACGCCCGACCGGATGCTGACGCGCCAGGTCGAGGCGGCGCTGGACCGCTGGGGCATCATGGCCGACGATTCCGCCGGCCAGCCGCTGCACCTGGCCCCGCCGGGCCGGTTCCTGCGCCAGGTGGCCGACCTGATCGCCAACCCGGTGACGCCCGAAAGCCTGCTGGCCATGCTGAAACACCCGCTGTGCCACAGCGGGCCGGGCCGGGCGGATCACCTGATCTATACCCGCGACCTGGAATTGTGGCTGCGCCGCAATGCCCCGCCGCATCCCGAACCGGCCACGCTGGACCGCTTTGCCTCGGACATGGTCGACCGCAAGCGCACACCGCCGCCCGAGCCCTGGCGGGCCTGGGTGGCCGACGCGCTGCTCTGCGCCCATGATCCGGCGGTGGCGCCCCTTGCGGGGCGCGTTGGCGCGCTGCGCGCGCGGGCGGAACGGGTGGCCGCCGGCTCGCAGGCCGATGACCCGGCCGAGACCGGCGGGCTGTGGGACCAGAACGCCGGGCAGGAAGCGCGCAAGGTCATCGAGGCGCTTGAGCTGCATGCCGATGCCGGCGGTGACATGGCCGCGCGCGACGTGGCCGACCTGCTGGGCGCGCTGTTGCAACGCGAAACCGTGCGCGACCGTGACAAGCCGCATCCCGGCATCATGATCTGGGGCACGCTCGAAGCCCGGGTGCAGGGCGCCGACCTGCTGATCCTGGGCGGGCTGAACGAAGGCTCCTGGCCCGAGGCCGCGCGACCCGATCCCTGGCTGAACCGGGCCTTGCGCAACCAGGTCGGGCTGTTGCTGCCGGAACGGCGGATCGGGCTGGCCGCGCATGATTTCCAGCAGGCCGCCGGGGCCGAAGAGGTCTGGATCACCCGGGCGAAACGCTCGTCCGACGCCGAAACGGTGCCCTCGCGCTGGGTCAACCGGCTGGTCAACCTGCTGGGCGGCCTGCCGCAGCGGGGCGGGCCGGAGGCGCTGACCGCGATGCGGGGCAGGGGGCGGCTGTGGCTGGACCGGGTGACCGAGCTGGAACGGGCCGAGCGCACGGCGCCGGCGATCCGGCCGTCGCCCCGCCCACCGGTCGAGGCCCGGCCGCAGCAATTGTCGGTGACGCGGATCAAGACGCTGATCCGCGATCCCTATGCGATCTATGCCCAGACCGTGCTGAAACTGCGCGCGCTGGATCCGCTGATGACCGAACCCGACGCGATGCTGCGTGGCACGGTGATCCATACCGTGCTCGAGGATTTCATCCGCGAGACGGCAGACACGCCCGACGAGGTGACGCCCGAACGGCTGATGCAGGTGGCCGACCGGGTGCTGGCCACCGAGGTGCCCTGGGCCGCCGAACGCCGGCTGTGGCGGGCGCGGCTGGCCCGGGTGGCCGGCTGGTTCACCGATGGCGAACGCACGCGGCGCAGCCTGGGCACACCGGAAGCCTTTGAAATATATGGCGAAGTGTTGATCGAAGACCCGCCGTTCCGGCTGACGGGCGAGGCCGACCGGATCGACCGCGACACCAGCGGGCGCTGGGTGATCTATGATTACAAGACCGGCCGGCCGCCAACGGCCAAGGAACAGAAGCTGTTCGACAAGCAATTGCTGCTCGAAGCGGCGATGATCGGGCAGGGGGCGTTCAAGGGGCTGACGCCGGCCCCCGTGGCCCGGGCGGTGTTCCTGGGCCTGGGCGGCGCGGGCAAGGAAGAGCCGGCGCCCCTGGACGAAACCCCGGTCGAGCAGGTCTGGGAGGAATTCCGCGACCTGCTCAGGGCTTACCGCGATCCGGCCCAGGGCTATACCGCCCGCCGGATGCTGCAAAAGGACAGCGACGTGGGCGATTACGACCAGCTGGCGCGTTACGGCGAATGGGACATGGCCACCGATCCGACCCCGGAGGACCTGGCATGAGCGCGGCAGGACAGGCGGCCGGAACGCCCGACGACAAGGCCCGCGACGCGGCCACCGAACGCCAGGTCCGGGCGGCGCGGCCCGATGCCTCGACCTGGCTGGCGGCCAATGCCGGATCGGGCAAGACCCGCGTGCTGACCGACCGGGTGGCCCGGCTGCTGCTGTCGGGGGTCGAACCCCAGCACATCCTGTGCCTGACCTATACCAAGGCCGCGGCCTCGGAGATGCAGAACCGGCTGTTCAAGCGGCTGGGCGAATGGGCGATGCTGGACGACGGCCCGCTGCGCAAGGCGCTGGCCGTGCTGGGCGCCGGTACGACGGTCGACCTGGGCAAGGCCCGCACGCTCTTTGCCAGCGCGATCGAAACGCCGGGCGGGCTGAAGATCCAGACCATCCATTCCTTTTGTGCCTCGCTGCTGCGGCGGTTCCCGCTGGAAGCCGGTGTCAGCCCGAATTTCACCGAGATGGAAGACCGGTCGGCCGAATTGCTGCGGGCCGAGATCGTCGAGGAGATGGCCGCAGGGCCGCAGGGCCACCTGATCGACGGCATTGCCGGTTACCTGTCCGACGGCCTCGACGCTCTGACCGGCGCGCTGGCGGGCCGGCGCGAGGCCTTTGACCCGCCGATGGACATGGCGGAGATCGAAGGTGTCTTCGGCCTGTCGCCCGGGATGGACGAACAGGCGCTGATCGACCAGGCCTTTGCGCCCGACGACATCGACATGCTGACCGCCCTGTCCCGGGCGTTGCAGACCTCGGGCAAGACCGACCAGAGGGCGGCCGACAAGCTGGCCCAGGTGCGCAGCGAGGACCTGGCCACGCTGGAACTGCTCGAAGGCGTGCTTCTGACCGGGGCCGGGGCCAAGGCGCCGTTCACGGCCAAGATCGGCAGCTTTCCGACCAAGGGCGCCCAGAAGGACGGGGCCGTGGCGCCCTGGATGCCGGCGCTGAACGACCTTATGGAACGGGTGCAGGAAGCCCGGCCACAACGGCTGGGCCTGGTGGCCGCGCGCAAGAGCGCCGCGCTGCATGCCTTTGCCGCGGCCTTCCTGCCCGAATATGCCCGCCAGAAACAGCTGCGCGGCTGGCTCGATTTCGACGACCTGATCCTCAAGGCCCGGGCCCTGCTCAAGGATCCGGCGGTCGCGGCCTGGGTGCTGTTCCGGCTGGACGGAGGGATCGACCACATCCTGGTCGACGAGGCCCAGGACACCAGCCCGGTGCAATGGGACGTGATCGAAACCCTGGCCCAGGAATTCACCGCCGGCGAAGGCGCGCGGGATGTCGAGCGCACGATCTTTGTCGTGGGCGACAAGAAACAGTCGATCTATTCCTTCCAGGGCGCCGATCCCCAGGCCTTTGACAAGATGCAGGCCGAGTTCGCCGACCGGCTGCAGGCCGCCGGGCCCGGGCTGCAATCGCTGACGCTGGAATATTCCTTCCGCTCATCGCCGGCGATCCTGGGCCTGGTCGACACGATCTTCGAAGGCCAGGCCGAGGCCGGTTTTGCCGCCGACAGCCTGCACCGGGCGTTCAAGTCCGACCTGCCCGGGCGGGTCGAGCTGTGGCCCGTCGTGCCCAAGACCGAGGACGAAGAGGACCGGGCCTGGCACGAGCCGGTCGACCGCAAGGGCAGCCGCCACCACACGGTCATCCTGGCCGAACGCATCGCCGAGCGGATCGAGGCGATGATCGGCGTGGAAACCCTGCCCGACGAAGGCCGGGGCGGTCTGATCCGCCGGCCGGTCCGGCCGGGCGATGTCATGATCCTGGTGCAGCGCCGGTCCGATCTCTTTGCCGAGATCATCCGGGCCTGCAAGGCGCGCCGCCTGCCCATCGCCGGGGCCGACCGGCTCAAGGTCGGGGCCGAGCTGGCCGTGCGCGACCTGGGCGCGCTGCTGTCCTTCCTGTCGACGCCCGAAGACGACCTGTCGCTGGCCACGGCGCTGAAATCGCCGCTGTTCGGCTGGTCGGAACAGGATCTTTACGCGGTGGCCCAGGGCCGAAAGGGCTTTCTGTGGGAAGTGCTGCGCCGGCGCGACAATCATCCGCAGACCCTGGCCGTGCTGGCCGACCTGATGGGCCAGACCGATTTCCTGCGGCCCTACGACCTGATCGAACGCATCCTGACCCGCCATGACGGCCGCCGCCTATTGCTGGGCCGGCTGGGCGCCGAGGCCGAGGACGGGATCAACGCGCTGCTGGGCCAGGCCCTGGCCTATGAGCGGACGGGCGTGCCCAGCCTGACCGGCTTCCTCAGCTGGATGGAAACCGACGACCTTGAAATCAAGCGCGAGATGGGATCGGCCGGCGACCTGATCCGGGTGATGACCGTGCACGGGTCCAAGGGGCTGGAATCGCCCATTGTCATCCTGCCCGACACCGGCAAGCGCCAGGCGCCTTCGGTGCCCGAGATCATGGAGATCGACGGCCGGCCGGTCTGGCGGGTGAATGCCGATGGCATGCCCCCGGCGATGGGCGAGGCCCGCGATGCCTTCCAGGACCGCCAGCGGGCCGAACGCCAGCGGCTGTTCTACGTGGCCCTGACCCGGGCCGAGAAATGGCTGATCGTCACGGCCGCCGGCGATCTGCCCAAGGATGGCGACAGCTGGTATCAGCAGACCGAGGCCGGGCTGCGCCGGTCGGGGGCCATCGACCTGCCGATGGGCGACGAGACCGGGTTGCTGCACGTGACCGGCGATTGGGACGGCCTGCCGCTGGAACGGCCCGAGATCGTCGCGCCCACCCGTGTCACCGTGCCCGAGATCTTTCGCCAGCCGGCCCCGCCGCCGCCCGAACGGGCGGTCACGCTCAGCCCGTCGGACCTGGGCGGGACCAAGGCCCTGCCGGGCGAGGCCGGGCTGGACGAGGCCGCGGCCAAGGCGCGGGGCAGCGCCGTGCACCTGTTGCTGGAACACCTGGCCGGGCAGGGGCCCGAGGGCTGGGCTGCCCGGGCCGACGACCTGCTGGCCGAGCTGGCCCCGCCCGACCGGGCCGCGCTGCTGGCCGAGGTTTCGGCCCTGCTCACCGCACCGGCCCTGGCCCCGCTCTTCGCGCCCGACACCCTGGCCGAGGTGCCGGTGACCGGAACCATCGGCGAGGGCACCGCGGCGCAGCGCCTGCACGGGGTGATCGACCGGCTGATCGTGACGCCCGACCGGGTCCTGGCCGTGGATTTCAAGACCAATGCCGTGGTGCCCGGCGCGCCCGACACGGTGCCCGAAGGCATCCTGCGCCAGATGGGCGCCTATGCCCTCATGCTGGGCGCGATCTACCCCGACCGGCCCGTCGAAGTGGCCGTGCTCTGGACCCGCAGCGCAAAGTTGATGACCTTGCCACCCGATCACGTCATGGCTGCACTGCGACGCGCGGGCCTTCTTGACGCCGCGCAGGGGCGTTCATAGGTTCCCGGTTCAAGGCCCCATTCACCCGTTCAGGAGCAAGACCCATGGCCACCGTTGCCGTTACCGACACGACCTTCGAAGAAGAAGTGAAGAATTCCGACGTCCCCGTGGTCGTCGATTTCTGGGCAGAATGGTGCGGCCCCTGCAAGCAGATCGGCCCCGCCCTGGAAGAGCTGGCCGCCGAATACGACGGCAAGATCAAGGTTGCAAAGGTCGATGTCGACAGCAACCCCAACTCGGCCGCCGCCATGGGCGTGCGCGGCATCCCCGCGCTGTTCATCTTCAAGGACGGCCAGGTGATTTCGAACCGCGCCGGCGCCGCGCCGAAAGCCGCGCTGAAATCCTGGATCGACAGCTCGATCTGAGCCGATCCCCGGTTGCCCTGACCCTGGCCCGGGCGGCACACGCGCCGGGCCGGTGGTCGTGCGACCCCATCCTGCACAACAAGGCGGAGACCCCACAATGACAGGCGAGAGCTTTCCCGGCTGGCATGGAACGACGATCATCGGCGTGCGCAAGGGCGGACGCGTGGTGATCGCCGGCGACGGCCAGGTGTCGCTGGGCGACACGGTCATCAAGGGCACGGCCCGCAAGGTGCGCCGGCTCAGCCCCGGCGGTTATGACGTCATCGCCGGCTTTGCCGGTTCGACGGCCGATGCCTTTGCCCTGCTGGAACGGCTGGAAGCCAAGCTGGAGGCCACGCCCGGCCAGCTGGCCCGGGCCAGTGTCGAGCTGGCCAAGGACTGGCGGACCGACAAGTACCTGCAAAAGCTGGAAGCCATGCTGATCGTGTCCGATGGCACCGATCTGCTGGTCATCACCGGGGCCGGCGACGTGCTGGAACCCGAACATGACGTGGCGGCCATCGGGTCGGGCGGCAATTACGCCCTGGCCGCGGCCCGGGCGCTGATCGACAGCGACCTCGATGCCGAAACCATCGCCACCCGTGCCATGGCCATTGCGGCGGACATCTGCGTCTACACCAATGGCAACGTGATCACCGAGACACTGGGCGACTGAGAATTTTCGCGAAAATTCTTGTCACAAGATTTTTCCCGGAAAAATCTCCCCCCGAAAGGACCCGACATGACCGACCTCACCCCGCGGGAAATCGTCAGCGAGCTTGACCGGTTCATCATCGGCCAGGCCGATGCCAAGCGGGCCGTGGCCGTGGCCCTGCGCAATCGCTGGCGGCGCAAGCAGCTGCCCGACGATCTGCGCGAAGAGGTCTATCCCAAGAACATCCTGATGATCGGGCCGACCGGCGTCGGCAAGACCGAGATCAGCCGCCGACTGGCCAAGCTCGCCCGGGCGCCCTTCATCAAGGTCGAGGCGACCAAGTTCACCGAGGTGGGCTATGTCGGGCGCGATGTCGAACAGATCATCCGCGACCTGGTCGACAGCGCCATCGTCCAGACCCGCGCGCAGATGCGCGAGGACGTCAAGACCGCCGCCCACCAGGCCGCCGAGGACCGGGTCATCGCGGCGATCGCCGGCAGCGATGCGCGCGAGGCCACGCGCGAGATGTTCCGCAAGAAGCTGCGCAGCGGCGAGCTGGACGACACCGAGATCGAGCTGGACCTGGCCGACACGTCCAACCCCTTGCCGATGTTCGACATTCCGGGCCAGCCCGGCGGCCAGATGGGCATGATGAACCTGGGCGACATCTTCGGCAAGGCCTTCGGCGGGCGCACCGTGCGGCGCAAGACGACGGTGGCGCAAAGCTATGAGCTGCTGATCGGTGAAGAGGCCGACAAGCTGCTCGACGATGAAACCGTGACCCGCGCCGCGCTGGAAGCGGTGGAGCAGAACGGCATCGTCTTCCTCGACGAGATCGACAAGGTCTGCGCCCGGGCCGAGGCCCGCGGCGGCGATGTCAGCCGCGAGGGTGTGCAGCGCGACCTGCTGCCCCTGATCGAAGGCACGACCGTGTCGACCAAGCACGGCCCGGTCAAGACCGACCACATCCTGTTCATCGCCTCGGGCGCCTTCCACATCGCCAAGCCGTCGGACCTGCTGCCCGAACTGCAGGGCCGGCTGCCGATCCGGGTCGAGCTCAAGGCCCTGAGCGAAAGTGATTTCGTGCGGATCCTGACCGAGACCGACAACGCCCTGACCCGCCAGTACACCGCCCTGATGCAGACCGAAGAGGTCACCGTGACCTTTACCGAGGACGGCATCGCGGCGCTGGCGCGCATCGCGGCCGAGGTCAACCAGAGCGTCGAGAACATCGGCGCGCGGCGGCTCTACACGGTGATCGAACGGGTCTTCGAAGACCTGTCCTTCGTGGCGCCCGACCGGGCCGGCGATGCCGTGACCATCGACCGGGCCTTTGTCGAAGAGCACCTGGGCGAGCTGACGAAATCGGCCGATGTCAGCAGGTACGTGCTCTGATCGCCCGGCCCGCGCGGCCCGTCATCCGGATCCGCGCGGGGCCTTTCACGCACATCGTGCGCCCGGATCACACCGCCGCGCGGCGCTGATCGGCCTGCTGGCCGGGGTGGCGCTGGCCGGCGGGTGCAGCCCGCGCATCGACGGGCCCGACATGCCCCTGGCCCTGGACATCGGCACCAACCGCACGGTCTATGCCGTGACCAGCCGGGCCACCGGGCCGGATGGCAGCTATGGCGACGGGCGGTCGGCCGGGCTGGGCCTGCTGGAACTGACGGTGTCGATCCCGCCCAACCACCGGCCCGGCCAGATGACCCACCACCGCAACCGTGCCGACCCGCAGCGGGATTTCGTCATCGCGCGCAGCCTGGCCTATGACGATCCCGCGGCCTTTCGCGCCCGGATCGACCGCGACCTGTCCGGCCTGCCCCGGGACGAACGCGAAGTGTCGATCTTTGTACATGGCTACAACGCCACCCAGTCGGAAACCGCCTTTCGCGCCGCCCAGATCGCCGAGGACATCCGCTCGCCAGCGGTCAACGCGATCTATTCCTGGCCCAGCCGGGGCCAGCTGCTGGGCTATGTCTACGATCACGATTCCATGCTGTTCGCCCGCGACGGGCTGGAAACCATGCTGCTGGCCGCAGGCCAGAGCCGGGCCGAGCGCATCGTGCTGGTCGGCCATTCCATGGGCGCGCTGCTGACCATGGAAGCCCTGCGCCAGATCGAGATCGCCCGCCCGGGCTGGGCCACAGAACATGTGGGCGGGGTGATCCTGATCGCGCCGGACGTGGATATCGACGTCTTTCGCGCCCAGGTCGCGCGGATGAAATCCCTGCCCCAGCCCTTCCTGATCTTCGTGTCCGACCGCGACCGGGCGCTCAGCCTGTCGGCCTTTCTGCGCGGCAAGCCGGCGGGTGAACGGCTGGGCAGCCTGTCCAATGCCAGCCGGATGGCCGACCTGCCCGTCACGATCATCGACACCAGCGACCACAGCGGTGATGCGGCCTCGTCGCACCTGGTGCCCGTGACCTCGCCGACGATGATCGCCCTGTTGCGCCGGGCCGTCGAAACCAGCCGGACGATGGGCGAGGACGATGCGTATTTCGCTGTCATCCCGCCGGCCGGCCGCGCGGTCTATGGCCGCCTGCCCGAGGCGCTCGACACGCGCTGAGAGATAATGCTTGCGCCAAGCATGTAATTGCGGGCAAGCCAAGGCATGACCCTTGGCGATTTCCTGCGCCGGAACGCCCGATGGCTGGCTGCCGGCGCGCTTCTGAGTTTCCTGTCGAGTTTCGGACAGACCTTTTTCATCTCGGTCTTCGCCGGTGAAATCCGCGCGACCTTCGGGCTGAGCCATGGCCAGTGGGGCGGGATCTATACGCTGGGCACGGCCCTGGCCGCGCTGGTCATGCTGTGGGCCGGCGGGCTGACCGACATCTTCCGTGTGCGCCATCTGGGCCCGGTCATCCTGCTGGGCCTGGCGCTGGCCTGCCTGGCCATGGCCTTCAACCCCTTCGCCGGACTGCTCTTTGTCGTGGTCTTTGCCCTGCGGTTCTTCGGCCAGGGCATGTCGAGCCATATCGCCCTGGTGGCCATGACCCGCTGGTTCGATGCCACGCGCGGCCGGGCGCTGGCCGTGGCGACCATGGGCTTTGCCCTGGGCGAGGCCTGCCTGCCGCTGAGTTTCGTGGCCCTGATGGGCGTGACCGACTGGCACCTGCTGTGGGTCCTGTCGGCGGCCATCGTGCTGGCCGCCGTGCCCCTGCTGACGCGCTTGCTGCGCGAGGAACGCACGCCACAATCCCATGCCGAAAAGACCGTGTCGGCCGGGATGGGCAACCGCCACTGGACCCGCAAAGACGTGCTGACCCATCCGCTGTTCTGGTTCATGGTGCCGGCGATTCTGGGCCCGCCGGCCTTTGTCACGGCCTATTTCTTTCACCAGGTCCACCTGGCCGAGATCAAGGGCTGGGCCCATGTCGAGCTGGTCCGGCTGTTCCCGGTCTATACCGGCCTGTCGCTGGCCACGGCCATGGGGGCGGGCTGGGCGCTGGACCGGCTGGGCGCGGTGCGGCTGATGCCCTTCATGCAGCTGCCCATGGTCGCGGCCTTCACGATCTATGCCCTGTCGGACACGCCACCGGTCATGCTGGCGGGGCTGGCCTTCATGGCCGTGACCTCGGGCTGCATGGCCACCCTGCCCAATGCCTTCTGGGCCGAGGTCTTTGGCACCCGCCACATCGGCGCGATCAAGGCCATGGCCACGGCGGTCATGGTGCTGGGATCGGCCATCGGGCCGGGCGTGACCGGCCTGCTGATCGACCTGGGCATCGGCATCCAGACCCAGTTCCTGGGCATCGCCGCCTGGTTCGTCCTGACCACCGTGCTGATGTCGATCGGCATTGCCCGGGCGCGGGCCGCGCTGGCCCCGCCGCTCAGCGCGTCCGCCTGAGATAGACGTAATAGGCCCCGCCGCCGCCATGGCTGACATGGGCCTCGGCGATCTGCAGCACGGCCTGGGCCAGCGGCGGGCGCGACAGCCAGTCGGGCACCTGGTGTTTCAGCACCCCGCGCGGCCGGGGGATCGGCCCGTGATCCTCGCCGCGCTTGCCCTTGCCCGTGATCACCAGCACCAGCCGCTTGCCATCGGCCTGGGCCCGCAGGATGAACCCGGTCAGCGCCGGATGCGCCCGGTCCAGCGTCATGCCATGCAGGTCGATCCGGGCCTCGGGCACCATCTTGCCCCGGCGCATGCGGGTAAAAGCCTTGCGATCCATGGCCAGCGGCGCGCCGGCCATGCGCTCGGCCAGCGGTTTCTTGAGATCATGCGGAGCCGGCCGGTGCGGCGCGGCCTGGCCGATGTCGAACGGGTCCAGCTCGGGCCGGTGCACATGCGGCGGCTTCACCGGTTTCGGCTTGGGCTTGGATTTTGGCGCATCCGGCGTCTTGCGCTCGGGGTGCATCCGTTCGGTCCGGGCCGCCACCTGTTCCCAGAGCGCGGCCTCGTCGGGCGTCAGCTTGCGGCGTTTCATCAGGCACCGTCCGGCAACAGCGCATAGGCCCGCTGGATCGGCAGCAGCACGACCATGCGCCCCGGATCGCGCAGCCGGCCGGCGGCATAACCCGCCGCGTCGCCGGTGCCGAAAAAGACATCCGCCCGCTGTGCGCCCTTGATCACCGATCCGGTGTCCTGGGCCACCATCAGCCGGCGCATCGGCCCGTCGCCATCCTTTTCCAGCCAGACCGGCGCGCCGAGGGGTGTGTAGGCCGGATCGACGGCAATCGACCGCAGCGGCGTGATCGACCGGTTCATCGCACCCAGCGGACCCTTGTCGGAGGGCACGCGCGACACCTCGCGGAAGAACACGTAGGACGGATTGTGGAACAGCAGTTCCTTGCCGAGCAGCGGGTTGGACTTGACCCAATGGCCGATGACCTTGGCGCTGACCTGGTGGGCGCCAAAGATGCCCCGGCGCACCAGTTCGGTGCCGACCGACCGATAGGGATGGCCGTTGTTGCCGCCATAGCCCACCCGGACGTAACCGCCGTCCTGGAAATGGACCCGGCCCGAGCCCTGGATCTGGAGAAAGAACAACTCGGTGGCATCGTCGACCCAGGCGATTTCCAGCCCCCGGCCTTCGAGGATGCCGCTGGTCAGGATCTCGCGCCGGGTCAGCCAGGCGCCGTCACCGGCCTCGGGGGGCATGCGGTAGAGCGGATAGCGGAAACGCGCGTCGGGCTGGCGGGCGCCTTCCAGCTCGGGTTCGAAATATCCGGTGAACAGCGCATCGGCGCCGTCTTCGATCAGCGTCGGCCGGAAGAACAGTTCAAAGAACAGCCGGGCCTTGTCGCGCGGGTGGTTCTGGGCCACGGCGCAGAGCACGGCCCAGTCGGGATCGTCGAGATCGGGGCAGGTTTCCAGGAAAACATCCAGCGCCGCGGCATGGTCGTCATCGGCCCAGCCGTCGAGATCGGCGAAATCCAGGATCGAATAGGTCGGGCCGTCCGCAAGGGCGGCCTGTGCAAGGGCGCGATCCGCGCTCAGCCCGGCAGAGGCGGTGAGGCTTGCCCCCAGTGCCGCCGCGCGTAACGCCCCCCACATGAAATCACCCGTCGGTCGCGACCAGCAGCCAGTTCGGATCGTCCGATCCCATGGTCCGCGCAAAGGTCCAGCTGTCCTTCTGGCGCTTGACGGTGGTGGGGCTGCCTTCGATGATCTGGCCGTCGCGGTCCTTGACCACCGAGGTCAGCTCGCCGGTGAAGCGCATGGTGATCTCGGCCAGGTTGCTGTCCTTGTCGAACCGCGTCTCGGCAAAGGACAATTCCCGCACGCCGATGAAATCGGCTTCGATCGTCAGGCCCTGGTCTTCGCGCTGCGCGACGACATCGACAAAGGTCTGAAAGACATCTTCGGCCAGGTAGGGTTCGAGCGCGCTGAGTTCGCCGCGTTCAAAGCCCATCACGATCATTTCATAGGCACCGCGCGCGCCGCCCATGAATTCCGAGACCGAGAAGCTGGGCTCGACCCGTTTCATGGCGGCGAAATCCTCGGCCATCGGGCTGTCTTCGGGCACGTGATCGGTGATGTCCCGATCCGGCCCGCCCTCGATCACCTCGAAATCCGGGCGCGAGGGTTTTTCGGGCATCTGGGTGGCGGGGGGTTTTTCGAACCCTTCGCGCGTTCCAAGCACGCTGCGCAGGCGCAGGATCAGGAAGACGGCGATCCCGGCAAGGACCAGAAGCTGGATCAGGGGCGAATTCATCAAGTATCCTCGTTTCCGACGCTGGGCATTGAGCGCCCCGTGTTCATCCTTATGTAGGCAAGGGGAGGGTTCAAGTCTACCATCCCCCCGCCAGTTGACCCATCCGCAAGGAGACTTCGTTGCCGCTGTTTCTCGCCTTTCTTCTCGTTCCGCTGATCGAGATCACCCTCTTTGTCCAGGTCGGAGGGCTGATCGGGCTGTGGCCGACGCTGGCCATCGTCGTCGGGACGGCCATGCTGGGCACCTGGCTGGTCAAGAGCCAGGGGCGTCAGGCGCTGCAGAAACTGACCGGCGCGTTCAACGACCTGCGCGACCCGTCCGAGCCGCTGGCCGAAGGGGCAATGATCCTGTTTGCCGGCGTTCTGCTGCTGACCCCGGGGTTTTTCACCGATGCCGTGGGCTTTGCGCTGCTGATGCCGCCGGTGCGGCTGTGGCTTTATCGCCAGGTCTCGGCGCGGGTGACGGTGCAGGGCTTTGCCGCCCATCCCGGGGCCCAGCGGCCGGGCGGGCCCCGCGGCACGGGGCCGCAGGGCTTCGGTGGCCAGGGTGACATCATCGACGGCGATTTCACCGAAGTGCGGCCGCGCGACAATGACGGCCCGTCGCGACCGTCGGCCTGGGTCGAGAAGGACCCCGACCGCCATTGAGCCTTGGCAGGCTTGCTGGTAGACAGCGACAAACCGTATCCAAGGAGACGTCGCATGACCGACAATCCCGATCCGCAAGGTGCCGCACCGCAACAGCCGCAGGTGCAGATGCGCGTGCTTGGCCAGTTCATCCGCGACATGTCCTTTGAAAACGTCATGGCCCAGAAGGGCGGACGCAGCGAAGGCCAGCCCGACATCAACGTGCAGGTGAACTTGGACGGCAAGAAGCGTGGCGCCGATCACCAGTACGAAGTGGCGATCAAGCTGACCATCACGTCGAAGGCCAAGGACAGCGGCGACAGCCTGTTCCTGATGGAAATCGATTACGGCGGGGTCTTTCACATCGAAGGCATCCCGGACGAGCAGCTGCATCCGTTCCTGATGATCGAATGCCCGCGCATCCTGTTCCCGTTCCTGCGCCGCATCGTGTCGGACGTGACGCGCGACGGTGGCTATCCGCCGCTGAACCTGGACAACATCGATTTCGTGGCGCTCTACCGCCAGGAAATCGCCCGGCGCCAGGCCGCCGCACAGGCCCAGGCCGCCGAGGCACCGACCCAGTAAGATACTGGATCAAAAGAAGAATTCAGGGCGTCCCGCGGGGCGCCCTTTTCTGTTTCGGCGGGTTGGCGGGGATGGTGCGCCGGATATTTTCAAAGAGAAAGAAGCAGCAATCCTAGCCGCGGCGCCACAGGGGATCGTCGCCCAGCTTGTCGACGAAGGCGTCGTGGGCCGTGCGCTCGGCCTCGGTCAGGCGCGAGGGCAGCGGAGTGGGGCGCGGGCGCGGGCGCCAGTTGTCGTCGCCCTGGTCGCCGCCGGTCGAGCGGCGGGTGAGCACCAGGTCGGGCTGCCGGCCGCCGATCAGTTCAAGATAGACCTCGGCCAGGATTTCACTGTCGAGCAGGGCGCCGTGCAGGGTCCGCGAGGAATTGTCGATGTTGAACCGCCGGCAGAGCGCATCCAGCGTGGCGGGCGCGCCGGGGAACCGCTTGCGGGCGATGGCCAGGGTGTCGAGCGACTGGCTCATGGGCAGCTGGGGCAGGCCCATCCAGCGCAGCTCGGCATTGAGGAATTTCATGTCGAAGCTGGCATTGTGGATGACCAGAACGGCATCGCCAACGAAATCCAGGAATTCCTGGCCGATCTGGGCGAACTTGGGCTTGTCGCGCAGGAAATCGTCGCCCAGCCCGTGCACCTCGAACGCTTCCTGGGGCATCGGCCGTTCGGGGTTGATGTACTGGTGATAGGTCCGGCCGGTGGCGATGTGATTGTACAGCTCGACGCCGCCGATCTCGACGATGCGGTCGCCGGTTTCCGGGTCAAAGCCGGTGGTTTCGGTGTCGAGGACGATCTCACGCATGGGGCCTGTTCCTGATCTGGTCGAGGATCTTGTGCACCTGTGCGCGGGCATGGTCCAGCGTGTCGGTGACGATGACATGATCCGCCAGGGCGCGTTTTTCGGCGTCGGGCATCTGTTTCGCGCGGATCTGTTCGAATTGCGCCTCGGTCATGGTGCCACGGGCCATCACGCGGGCCTTCTGGGTGTCACCATCGACGGAAACCACGGCGGTGGCATCCATCCGGTCGGCCCCGCCGGTTTCGAACAGCAGGGGAATGTCGAAGACCAGGATGTCGGCCGTGGCGGCGGCGGCGAAATCGGCCCGGTCGCGGGCCACCAGCGGGTGAACGATGGATTCGATGCGGGGCAGGGCGGCGGGATCGTCCGCGATGATCTGTTTCAGCCGCGCGCGCGACACGGCGCCCTGTTCGATCGCGTCGGGAAAGGCCGCTTCCATGGGCGCTACCGCCGCGCCGCCCGCGGCATACAGCCGGTGCACGGCGGCATCGGCATCCCAGACCGCGCAGCCCGCCTCGGCAAAGAGCCGGGCGGTGGTGCTCTTGCCCATGCCGATCGAACCGGTCAGGCCAAGCCGGTAGGTCATGCCAGGACGGCGGCGCGGGTGGCCTCGTCGACCTGGGGCCGGGGGCCGAACCAGCGTTCAAAGCCCGGCACGGCCTGGTGCAGCAGCATGCCCAGCCCGTCGACCACGGTGCAGCCCATGGATTCGGCGGTTTGCAGCAGGTGCGTGCGCAGCGGCGCATAGACCAGGTCGGTAACCAAGGTGCCCGGGCGCAGCCCGTCGAGTGGCACGCGCAGCTCGGGCTTGCCGACCATGCCCAGCGAGGTCGTGTTGACGACCAGCCCGGCACCTTCGACGATGTTGCCCGCCTGGACCCAATCGACAACCTGGACGCGCTGGCCGAAATCCTCTTTCAGCTTTTCCGCCCGGATGCGGGTGCGGTTGGTCAGCAGGATGTCGGGCACGCCGGCCTCGGCCAGGGCCGAGACAACCGCCCGTGCGGCCCCGCCGGCCCCCAGGACCACGGCCGGGCCGGCCTTTGGGTCCCAATCGGGCGCGCCGGTGCGCAGGTTTTCCATGAACCCGTAACCGTCTGTATTGTCGGCATGAATCTTGCCATCTGGCCGAAAGATCAGGGTGTTTGCCGCACCGATCAGCGTGGCCCGGTCGGTCACCAGGTCGGCCAGGCCCAGCACGGTTTCCTTGTGCGGGATCGTGACGTTGAGCCCGACAAAGCCCATGGCCGGCAGGGTGCGCAACACCTTTTCCAGGTCGTCATGGGCGATATCCATGGGGATGTAATGGCCCCGGATGCCGTGGTGGCGCAGCCAATGGGCAAACAGCCGGGGCGATTTCGAATGGGCAATCGGATGTCCGATCACTCCGGCCAGCGGAATGCGCGCGTCGCTCATCTGTCGATATCCCCCCGGTCGGCCAGAAAGGCCAGCAGTTCCAACAGGGGCATACCCAATACGTTGAAATAATCGCCGTCAATCTTTGTAAACAGCCGCACGCCTTCTTCCTCGAGCTTGTAGGCGCCCACGGCGTGGCGGATGCTGTCCCAGTTGCGCCGCACGTAGCCCGTGACATAGGCCGGATCGAGCTGCGCCATGGTCAGGTGCACCATGCCCACGTGTCGCCAGATCGGCCGGGCCTCGTCATACATCACGGCCGCCGAATTGAGCGTGTGGCGCTGGCCGGACAGTGACAGGATCTGGGCCTCGGCCTCTTCGGGCGTCGCGGGTTTCGACAGCAGGCGGCCATCGTGGCTGAGCACCTGGTCGCAGGCCAGGACACGGGCGCCGGGCGCCTTGTCGGCCACCTTGCGCGCCTTCATCTCGGCCAGGGTGTCGGCAATGTCGCGGGGGCGGGCCTCTTCGGCCAGCAACGAGGCCTTGATCGCCTCTTCGTCGATACGCGGGACCTGGACGGTGAACGGGATCGCCGCGTTGGTCAGAAGCGTGGCGCGGATGGCGGAGCCGGAGGCAAGGATAAGCGGGCGTGTCATGGGTTCCGGTCAGATTTCCGGGCCGGGGGAAGGCGGCCGCATGTGGATAAGTCGGTGGAGATGTGGTCGGACGGGTGGCGAGTGATTTGTATAAAACTTGACGCGTTCTTCAAGTCCGCCGGTTTGGTGAAGATTTCATGACGACATCAGACCATTTTCCTGAGAGGACAAGGATAAGTCGTCGCAGTGGATAAGCATGGCCATGCACGGTCATACCTGTTTTATCCACAATCTTACCCGCTGATCTGCTTCGTTAACCTTTTGTTAACGCGTCGTTTTTCACCATCTTCCACGATATGTGGCTGAGAAGGCTGTGATTTTCCCCACAGCGGGAAAACTTGCGGGAGAACGGAATAATCCACAGATTCAGGCCGCCCTACAATCACATCATCCTTACTTTTCTCTTAATATTATATAGGGAAGGGCCGGCGCGCCTCATGAGGATAAGATGACTGACCTTCTGATCTCGCTCTATCCCTGGACCAAGGCCCTGCACATCGTGGCGGTCGTGTCCTGGATGGCCGGGCTGTTCTATCTGCCCCGTCTTTTCGTCCATCACGTCGAACAGGCCGGCGATGTCGACGGCCTCGACGGGGTCTTTGCCATGATGGAATACAAGCTGCTCCGCCTGATCATGAATCCGGCCAGCATCGCGACGTGGGTGTTCGGGCTGATGCTGGTGTTCACCCCCGGTATCGTGGATTGGACGCTTGTCTGGCCCTGGACCAAGGCCGCAGCCGTCATCGCGATGACCTGGTTCCACCATTGGCTTGCGAAAAGGCGCAAGGATTTCGCCGCCGGCACCAATGTTCTGACCGGGCGGCGTTACCGGATGATGAACGAAGTGCCGACGCTGCTGCTGATCGTCATCGTCTTCTCGGTCATCCTGAAATTCTGAATCTTATCCCCAAAAATTGACAGACGCGTCGCGGGTCCTTATGAAGCCCCGCAACGCGCCCGTCCGGGAATGCGTGATTCCCGACGATAAACGCAACGGACCGGCACGGAACTGCCGACCTGCAGGACATTCTTCATGACAATCGAATCGCTCAATCTCTACGATCTCAAGGCCAAGAGCCCCAAGGATCTCCTGGCCATGGCCGAGGAGCTGGAGATCGAGAACGCCTCGACCATGCGGAAGGGCGAGATGATGTTCCAGATTCTGCGCGAACGCGCGGATGAAGGCTGGGAAATCTCGGGCGACGGCGTTCTTGAAGTGCTTCAGGACGGGTTCGGCTTCCTGCGCTCGCCCGAGGCCAATTACCTGCCCGGACCGGACGACATCTACGTTTCGCCCGACATGATCCGCCTGCATTCGCTGCGCACCGGCGACACGATCGAGGGCAAGATCAAGGCGCCGAACGACAACGAGCGTTACTTTGCGCTGACCGATTGCACCAAGATCAACTTCGAGGACCCGGAAAAGGCGCGTCACAAGATCGCCTTTGACAACCTCACGCCGCTTTATCCCGACGAACGGCTGAACATGGAGCTGAACGATCCGACGGTGAAGGACCGTTCGGCCCGGATCATCGACCTGGTCGCGCCCATCGGCAAGGGCCAGCGGTCGCTGATCGTGGCACCGCCGCGCACGGGTAAGACCGTTCTGCTGCAGAACATCGCCCATTCGATCGAAGCCAACCACCCGGAATGTTACCTGATCGTCCTGCTGATCGACGAACGGCCAGAGGAAGTCACCGACATGCAGCGGTCGGTGAAGGGCGAGGTCATCTCCTCGACCTTCGACGAACCCGCCACGCGCCACGTTGCCGTGTCCGAGATGGTGATCGAAAAGGCCAAGCGCCTGGTCGAACACAAACGAGATGTTGTGATCCTTCTGGACTCGATCACCAGACTTGGTAGGGCGTTCAACACCGTTGTGCCCTCGTCGGGCAAGGTTTTGACCGGTGGTGTCGACGCCAACGCGCTGCAGCGGCCGAAACGGTTCTTTGGTGCGGCCCGGAACATCGAAGAAGGCGGCTCGCTGACGATCATCGCGACCGCGCTGATCGATACCGGCTCGCGCATGGACGAGGTCATCTTCGAGGAATTCAAGGGCACGGGTAACTCGGAACTGGTCCTGGATCGCAAGATCGCGGACAAGCGCGTCTTCCCGGCGATCGACATCCTCAAATCCGGGACGCGGAAAGAGGATCTGTTGGTCGACAAGGGCGATCTGCAAAAGACCTTCGTGCTGCGCCGCATCCTCAACCCGATGGGCACGACGGATGCGATCGAGTTCCTGATCTCGAAACTGAAGCAGACCAAGACCAACGGCGAATTCTTCGATTCGATGAACACCTGATCCGGGCTGGTCCATGGACACGATCTTTGCCGAGGCAACAGCGCCTGGAAAGGCGGGGGTCTCGGTTCTGCGGGTGTCGGGACCGGGGGCGTTCGAGATTTGCGAAAAATTGGCCGGCGGCGGCTTGCCTCGGGCCGGGCGCAGCGTGCGGGTGTTGCGCGATAATGGGCGCGAGCTTGATCATGCGCTGCTGCTGACATTCTCGGCGCCGGCCAGTTTCACCGGCGAAGACGTGGTCGAATTGCATCTGCATGGAAGCCGCGCGATTGTGTCCGCGATGATCGACGTCTTGGGCCGTGACGCACGGCTGGCCGATCCCGGTGAATTCACCCGGCGGGCGCTGGAAAACGGCAGGCTGGACTTGGCCCAGGTCGAAGGGCTTGCCGATCTGATCGATGCCGAGACCGAAGCGCAACGGCGGCAGGCCGAGCGGATCTTTTCCGGTGGATTGGGCCAAATGGCCGACCGTTGGCGCGAAGACCTGATCCGCGCCGCCGCTCTGCTGGAAGCCACGATTGATTTCGCCGATGAAGAGGTGCCCGTTGATGTCAGTCCCGAGGTCGCCGGTCTGTTGGACGGTGTGCGCCGGGATCTTGAGCGCGAAAGCTCGGGCGTGGCCATGGCAGAGCGCATCCGGTCTGGGTTCGAGGTCGCGATCATTGGCGCGCCGAACGTCGGAAAATCGACCCTGCTCAATACCTTGGCGGGGCGTCGCGCGGCCATTACCTCGGACGTTGCCGGCACGACCCGGGACGTGATCGAAGTGCGCATGGACCTGGCCGGTTTGCCGGTTACCCTGCTCGACACGGCCGGAATGCGGGAGACCCTGGATGAGGTTGAAGGCATCGGAGTCGATCTGGCGCGGGAACGGGCCAATGCAGCGGATCTGCGTGTCGTTCTGACCGACGGCGATGTGCCCGAAGGTGTGGTCTTGGACGACGACGATATCGTCTTGCGCCCAAAGGCGGACCTATTGGATGTGTCCGACGGTGCGATTTCCGGCGCAACGGGGCAGGGGGTCGACGCTCTTGTCGCCCGGATTGGTGACATCCTGTCGTCCCGCGCACGTCTCGCAGGTACGGCAACCCACGCGCGCCATCGCATGGCAATGGAACAGGCGACCTCTGGCCTGTTGCAGGCGCAAGGCCTTCTAGAGGCCGGGCCCGACCTTTATGATATCGCAGCGGAGGAATTGCGCAGTGCGATTCGTGCTCTTGAATCCCTCGTGGGACGTGTCGATGTCGAAAACCTTCTGGATGAGATCTTTTCCCGGTTCTGTCTGGGAAAATGATGCCGCAACGAGTGGGGAGTGTTTCACGTGAAACATCGTGATCTGGATGTCGTCGTGATCGGCGGCGGTCATGCCGGTGCCGAAGCCGCCCATGCGGCCGCACGGATGGGTGTGCGAACCGGCCTCGTGACGCTTCGGCGCGATGGCATCGGCGTCATGTCCTGTAATCCGGCGATCGGCGGCCTTGGAAAAGGCCACCTGGTTCGCGAAATCGATGCGATGGACGGGGTGATGGGGCGCGTGGCCGATCGCGCGGGCATCCAGTTTCGGTTGCTGAATCGGCGCAAAGGCCCGGCTGTTCAAGGTCCTCGTGCCCAAGCCGACCGCAAGATCTATCGTCAGGCGATGCTTTTCGAGACGGAGAACCGTGAAAACCTGTCCATCATCGAAGGGGAAGCGGTTGATTTCCTGATGGATGGCCCTCGCGTCTGCGGCATCGTTCTTGAAGATGGATCGGAAATTCGCGCCGGTGCCGTGGTTCTGACGACCGGAACCTTTCTGCGCGGCGTGATACATATCGGCGATCAGCGCCGCCCGGGGGGGCGCATTGGCGATCGTCCGTCAATTCGCCTTGCAGAACGCATCGATTCCTTCGCATTGCCGCTCGGACGGCTGAAAACCGGCACGCCGCCGCGGTTGGACGGGCGGACGATCAATTGGGATGACCTCGAAAGCCAGCCGGGTGATGACGATCCGGTCATGTTCTCGTTCCTGTCAAAGGGCGTTCAGGCGCCGCAGATTTCTTGCGGCATCACCCATACGAATGCGCGTACACATGCGATCATCTCCGAAAATCTGGAACGTTCGGCGATGTATGGCGGACACATCGAAGGGGTAGGGCCCCGATATTGCCCGTCAATCGAAGACAAGGTTGTCCGCTTCGCCGATAAGGATTCCCATCAGATCTTCCTTGAACCCGAAGGCGTGGACGATCCGACAATCTATCCCAATGGCATTTCGACGTCTTTGCCCGAAGACGTGCAGGAAGCCTATGTCCATTCGATCAAGGGCTTGGAGCAGGCCGTCATCCTGCAGCCTGGCTATGCCATCGAATATGATTACGTAGATCCTCGTGCGCTGACCCAGGAATTGGCCCTCCGAAACGTGCCAGGTCTCTACTTGGCGGGTCAGATCAATGGAACTACGGGTTATGAAGAGGCGGCAGCCCAAGGTCTGGTAGCAGGTTTGAATGCGGCGCAACATGTTGTGGGTCGCGATCCCGTGCATTTCAGCCGCACCGACAGCTATATCGGGGTTATGATCGATGATCTGACCACGCGTGGCGTGTCCGAACCCTATCGCATGTTCACGTCGCGCGCAGAGTTTCGACTGTCTTTGCGCGCTGATAATGCCGATCAGCGCCTTACACCTAAAGCGATTGAACTGGGGTGCGTCAGTGAAACGCGGAAAATGGCGTTTGAAGACAAGAAAACACGCCTTGATCAAGTTCGGTCGCGTCTGACGGACGAAACATACACGCCAAAACAGGTGCTTGCAGCTGGGATTTCGGTCAATCAGGATGGGACGCGGCGCACGGGCATGGATGTGTTGGCGTTTCCGGATGTTGGATTTGGTGACATTCAGCGCCTGGTGGATGGTTTGGATGACGTCGATGCGGACATCATGGAACAAACCGAGCGGGATGCGCTGTATGTCAACTACATCGCACGTCAGGAAAAGGACGTGGCGGCGATGAAACGGGACGAAGCGTTGTTGATTCCGTCAGAATTCGATTTCGATGAACTTGAGGGGTTGTCGTCGGAGTTGAAAGGTAAGCTGTCGCGGCATCGGCCCGGAAATGTCGGGCAGGCGGCGAAGGTTGACGGCATGACACCCGCCGCTTTGGCACTGATCCTGGCGCGTTTGCGTCGGGCCGAGCGGCTGAAACGGGCATGAACGACATCATTCGGCCCGAAATGGCGGCGTTGGATGTTTCACGTGAAACATTCGAACGGCTGGAAGCCTTTGCAGACCTGATCCTGAAATGGAATCCGCGCATCAATTTGATTTCACGGGCATCCATCCCGGATCTGTGGACCCGCCATATCAAGGATTCTATCCAGGTCTACAAGGCAGGGCATCCCGCGAAACACTGGGTAGACTTGGGGTCGGGCGGCGGATTTCCCGGGGTCATCGCCGCGATTTGCGCGGCTGGTGCTTCGATTGAGACGAAGTTCACTCTGATTGAGAGCGATCAGCGCAAGTCCGTGTTTCTCAGAACCGCTGCGAGAACCTGTGGACTGGATAACTTCACTGTCCTGTCCAAACGGATCGAAGCTGTGGACCCTCAAAATGCAGATGTTGTCTCGGCACGGGCACTTGCCGATCTGACGACATTGTTGGGCTACGCTGCACGCCATGCTGCGCCGGACAGCAGGATGCTGTTTCCCAAGGGGAAAACCTGGGGAAAAGAGCTGGAGGAGGCGCGGCGCACATGGAATTTCGAGGCCGAAACGATTACAAGTGAGACGGAGCCGGATGCGGTTCTTCTGATCCTCAAAGGAGTGTCCCGTGATTGATCTTTCGCGTCCGCAGGGCCCGCGGATCGTTGCCGTTGCCAATCAGAAGGGCGGGGTGGGCAAGACCACGACGGCCATCAACCTGGCCGCAGCGCTGGTCGAACGCGGATTGCGCGTTCTGGTGGTGGATCTTGATCCGCAGGGCAACGCGTCCACCGGTCTTGGCGTCGATGATCGCGAATACACGGCTTATGATCTTTTGTTGGACGAGGTTCCGCTGACCGATGTCATTCAGGCCACGGAAATCGACAACCTGGGGATCGTTCCAGCGACGGTTGACCTGAGTTCCGCTGATATTGAGCTGGTTTCCAACGAAAAACGCAGCTACCTGCTGCATGATGCGCTGCGACAGACGGCCATGGATCAATATGCCTGGGATTACGTGCTGATCGATTGCCCGCCGTCGCTGAACCTGTTGACGGTCAACGCCATGGTGGCGGCGCATTCGGTTCTGGTGCCGCTGCAAAGCGAATTTTATGCGTTGGAAGGGCTGTCGCAGCTGATGTTGACCATCCGCGAGGTGCGCCAGACCGCGAATCCCGAGTTGCGGATCGAAGGCATTGTCTTGACGATGTATGATCGGCGGAACAACTTGTCGCAACAAGTCGAGCAGGATGCGCGGGACAACCTGGGTGACCTGGTGTTCCGCACCCTGATTCCGAGGAATGTTCGCGTCAGCGAGGCACCTTCCTACGCCATGCCGGTGACCGCCTATGATACGAACTCGCAGGGTGCGATGGCTTACCGGGCCTTGGCCGACGAATTGATGGAAAAACACAACAAGGTGGCCGCCTGAGCCGCCGGGAGGGCAGAATGGCAGGATCGAAGAAACCGCGCGGGCTGGGACGTGGCCTTTCGGCGCTGATGTCCGATGTTCAGCCGGAAGAAACCCGGGAAGGCGGTGCGGGGCCGCGTCGGCCGGATCTTTTGGTGCCGATTGAAAAGCTGGTGGCCAACCCGAATCAGCCGCGGAGGCGATTCGCGCCGGAACATCTGCAGGAATTGACCAACTCGGTGCGCGAAAAAGGGGTGATTCAGCCTCTGATCGTGCGTCCGAAAGACGGTGGGCTGTACGAGATTGTCGCCGGGGAACGGCGTTGGCGGGCCGCGCAGGCCGCACAACTGCATGAAATCCCTGTTCTGGTGCGGGAATTCGACGATGTCGAAGTGCTGGAAGTTGCGATCATCGAGAATATCCAGCGCGCTGACCTCAATCCCATCGAGGAAGCGGCCGGATATCGTCAGTTGATGGATAATTTCGGCCATACGCAGGAAAAACTGGCCGAAGCTCTGGGGAAAAGCCGCAGCCATATCGCCAACCTGATGCGCCTGATGAACCTGCCGGAAGACGTGCAGGAATTCTTGCGTGAAGGATTGCTGTCGGCGGGCCATGCTCGGGCGCTGATCACCTCGGAAAATGCGTCGGAATTGGCGAAAAAAGTCGTCAAAGAAGGCCTTTCGGTTCGCGCGACCGAAGCCCTGGTCAAACGCGAGCAGGCAGCGGTCGACGCACCGGCAGCCCGGCTGAAACCGCGCAAGACCGAGGAAAAAGACGCTGACACACGCGCCCTGGAAGGCGATTTGTCCGCGGCTTTGGGCATGAAAGTCTCGCTGGCGCATCAAAACGGGACCGAATCAGGCTCGTTGACCGTGCGCTACGAGACGCTGGAAGAGCTTGATAGTCTCTGCGCCCTGCTCAGCAACACCTGAGGCGGGCCAGAAGGCTCAGATCAGCTCGGCAATGACGCTGTTCAGAAGGGTGCGGCCCGATTCGGTCGTCTTCAACCGGCCGGATTCGATGTAGATCAGGCCAAGATCCTGGAGATGATCGAGCGTATCGGGGCGTAATTCCGCCCCGGACAGCCGCGCAAACCGCCCCATATCTAGCCCTTCGGACAGCCGCATCCCCATGATGAGGTATTCAGACGCCTGATCTTCGCGGGTCAGGGCAATACGGGGCACTTCGCCCAGGCCGGCGCGTGCCTTTTCCAGCCACAGCCCCGGCGCGCGGGGCGATTCGGTGGCGAATCGCTGGCCATCCACGGTGAGGCGCCCATGGGCGCCCGGACCGATTCCGGCATAATCGCCGTAACGCCAATAGATCTGGTTGTGCCGCGATTCGGACCCGGGCGCGGCGTGATTCGATACCTCGTAGGCGGGCATCCCGGCTCCGCCGCAGACCTCCTGGGTCACGGCATACATGTCGGCGGCCAAGTCCTCTTCGGGCAGGCCGCGCAAACCGCCGGCACGAAACCTGTCGGCAAAGGCCGTGCCGTCTTCGATCGTCAGCTGGTAGAGCGACAGGTGATCGACGGCCATCGACAGGGCTTCGGTCAGTTCGGCGCGCCATTCGTCCAGCGATTGATCCTGGCGGGCATAGATCAGGTCGAAACTGACCCGGTCGAATTCGCGCCGCGCGATGTCGAATGCGGCGCGGGCCTCGGCCACGGAATGGATGCGGCCAAGGCGCCGCAAATCGCGGTCGTTCAGCGCCTGAACACCCATGCTGACCCGGTTGACCCCGGCCATGCGATAGCCTGCAAAGCGTCCGGCCTCGACAGACCCGGGATTGGCTTCGAGCGTGATTTCCACGTCGTTCGACCACCGCCAACCGCGCCGCGCGGCGTCGATCACGTCACCGACCAGCTCGGGTGACATGAGCGACGGCGTGCCGCCGCCGAAGAAGATCGTGTTCAGGACCTTGTCGGGCGTTTCGGAAGAAACGCGTGCGATTTCAGAGAGATAAGCCTCGCGCCAGGCCTGTTCGTCGATCTGGCGCGAGACATGCGAATTGAAATCGCAATAGGGGCATTTGGCGGCGCAGAAGGGCCAATGGACATACAGCCCGAAGCCGCCGGATTGCCAATCCTCAGCCAAAATTGGCGTCGATGAACTTCGCTGTGGCCTTGGCCCGGTGCGAAATCCTGTTCTTTTCCCAGCGATCCATCTCGCCGAAGGTGATGTCATAGCCATCGGGCACGAAGATCGGGTCATAGCCATGACCCTGTTCCCCGCGCATCGGCCAGACGACCTGGCCGGGCATCACGCCTTCGTAGACCTCGTCATGGCCGTCGGGCCAGGCCAGCACCAGCGTGCAGCAGAACCGGGCGGTGCGGGGGGAGGGCGCGTTGATGGCCTCGAGCTCGCGATGGGTGCGTTCCATGGCCATGACGAAATCGCGGCCATTGGGTGTTTCGGCCCAATCGGCAGTATAGACGCCGGGTGCACCGTTCAGCGCGTCGATGGCAATGCCGGAATCGTCGGACAGGGCGGGCAGGCCGGTGGCGCGGGCCGCGGAATGGGCCTTGATCCGGGCGTTGCCGACGAACGTGTCCTCGGTTTCTTCCGGCTCGGGCAGGTCCATGTCCGCCGCGCCGACCACCGAAACCCCGTAGGGTTCCAGCAGCGCGGCCATTTCTTCCAGCTTGCCCTTGTTGTGGGTGGCGATCAGCAGGCGATCGCCGTCGAAACGCCGGGTCATGCGACGGCGGCCAACTGGGCGGCGGCCAGCTCCTTGACGCCTTTTTCGGCCAGGTCCAGCAGGGTATTCATCTGGTCGCGCGAATAGGTCGCGCCTTCGGCCGACATCTGCACTTCGATCATGCGGCCATCGCCCAGCATGACAAAGTTGCCATCGACCCCGGCTTCGCTGTCCTCGGGGTAATCCAGGTCCAGCACCGGCTGGCCGGCATAGATGCCGCAGCTGACGGCGGCCACGGGCGAAATCAGCGGGTCGGTCCGCACGTCGCCGGCTTTCATCAGCTTGTTCACGGCCAGCCGCAGGGCAACCCAGCCGCCGGTGATCGACGCGCAGCGGGTGCCGCCATCGGCCTGGAGCACGTCGCAATCGATGGAAATCTGGCGTTCGCCCAGGGCCACGCGGTCGACCCCGGCGCGCAGCGACCGGCCGATCAGGCGCTGGATTTCGACGGTGCGGCCGCCCTGTTTGCCCTGGGTGGCCTCACGGCGCATACGGGTGTTGGTGGCGCGGGGCAGCATGCCGTATTCGGCCGTGACCCAGCCCAGGCCCGAGCCCTTGATGAAGGGCGGCACGCGGTCCTCGATGGTGGCGGTGCACAGCACATGGGTGTCGCCGACCTTGATCAGGGCCGATCCTTCGGCATGTTTGGTAAAGCCCGTCTCGATTGAAACCGGGCGCATTTCGCTTAAATCTCGACCAGAGGGGCGCATGGGATATCCTTTGTTGACGCGCCCGGGATAGACCCCGGCACGGTCCCGGCGCAACCCTGATTGACCTTTCACAGCGGTCGAATTTAATGGAGCGCCAGGCAGGGTTTTGCAGATGACAAGCACCAGCGAATTGTTGGAAAGCATGAACGACCGGTCCCGCGAAGTCTTTCGTCGGGTGGTCGAGGGCTATCTTGAAACCGGCGATCCGGTGGGCAGCCGCACGCTGACGCGCAGCCTGTCGGAAAAGGTGTCGGCCGCAACGATCCGCAACGTCATGCAGGACCTGGAATATCTGGGCCTGCTGGACAGCCCGCATGTCAGCGCCGGGCGGGTGCCGACGCAGCGCGGGCTGCGGATGTTCGTGGATTCCCTGCTTGAGATCGACGACGTGACCGTGTCGGACCGCGAAAAGATCGAAGCGACGGTCAGCGGCAATTCTTCCGACGTGGCGCATCTGCTCGACAAGGTCGGGTCGGCGCTGTCGGGGGTGACACAAAGCGCGTCGCTGGTTCTGACGCCCAAGCACGAGGCCGGGCTGCGCCACATCGAATTCGTGTCGCTGTCGCCCGAACGGGCGCTGGTCGTTTTGGTGTTTTCCGATGGCCATGTCGAAAACCGGCTGTTCACCCCGCCGCCCGGCCAGACGCCCAGTTCGATGCGCGAGGCGGCGAATTTCCTCAATGCCCTGATCGACGGGCGCACGCTGTCCGAGCTGCGCGGGGTCATCGGGGCCGAGATCACGACCCGCCGCCAGGAGATCGACAGCCTGGCTCATGCGCTGGTCGAAAGCGGCATGGCGGTCTGGGACAATTCCGGCGAAGGCGCCGAGCGGCTGATCGTGCGGGGCCGGGCCAACCTGCTGGCCGAGGGCGGCGAGGCCGAGATCGACCGCATCCGCACGCTGTTCGACGACCTGGAGCGCAAGAGAGACATTGCCGAGTTCCTCGATCTGACCGAAGAAGGCGACGGGGTACGCATTTTTATCGGCTCCGAGAACAAACTTTTTTCGCTTTCGGGTTCCTCTCTGGTGGTCTCTCCATATATGAACGCGGATCGAAAGATCATCGGCGCGGTGGGTGTGATTGGCCCGACGCGCCTGAACTATGGACGGATCGTGCCGATCGTGGATTACACGGCACAGCTGGTCGGGCGGCTGATTTCCGACCGAAATTAGAGGTGACGAATGGCTGAGCCCAAGAACGACGATTTTCTCGATGATATCGCCGAAGCCGAGGCCGAAGAGCAGGCGGCGGAACTGCACGAGGCGGGTGCCGACGAGATCGAGCTGGACGCGCTGCGCGCCGAGCGGGACGAGTTCCGCGACCGGTTCATGCGCGCGCTGGCGGATGCCGAGAACGCGCGCAAGCGGTCCGAGAAGGATCGGCGCGAGGCCGAGAATTACGGCGGGTCGAAACTGGCGCGTGACATGCTGCCGGTTTACGACAACATGAAACGGGCGGTTGAATCGGCGTCCGACGAGCAAAAGGCCGTGTCGGCCGCGCTGATCGAAGGCGTCGAGCTGACCATGCGCGAGCTGCTGAACGTCTTTGCCAAGCACGGGATCGAGCTGATCTCGCCCAAGGTTGGCGACAAGTTCGACCCGCAGATCCACCAGGCCATGTTCGAAGCCCCGGTCCCCGGCACCACCGCCGGCGAGATCATCCAGGTGTCGGCCGAGGGCTGCATGCTGCATGACCGCCTGCTGCGCCCGGCGCAGGTCGGCGTTTCGTCGAACCCGGCCAAGTAAGGCCGACCCCGGCCCGGGCGCGCCTGCCGGCTGACGGCAGGGCGGGCACGCCCCGGCCGCATACCTCCGAAGGTTGAAGAAAACTCCCATGGGCGCAGTGATGCCCATGGACGCAGCGGCGCAACTCGTCGATGCTGTGTCCCAGTGAAGGCCCCGGGCGTCATGATCCGGGCCATCGCGCGGGGGGACAATGACGTTGCGGCCACGCCTGAACAGGAATGCCGCGCTGGCCGGTCTGGCCGGCGCCGTCGTGCTTGGCCTTCTGGCCTGGCTGCCGGTCCAGATGGACCGGGCCACCAAGCGCTTGCGCACCATCGAGCTGGAATTTGACATCACCACGCAGCAGATGCTGGTGAGTGTCGGCTTTGATGGCATGATCCACAATTTCAAGAATTGCGTGCTGCGCCCCGAGGAGCCCCGCTATTGCACCGAAGCCGCGACCCATGCGGCCCAGGCGCTGGGGCTTCTGGCGCGGATGGAAGAGATCGCGGGCGAGGCGGGCACCCCGCTGGATGTCAGCGACGTTCGCGCCGCCGTCCTGGCCTATGCCGAGGCCGCGCCCCAGGTTCGCGCGGCCCATGACCAGGGCCTGTCGGTCCGCGAGATCGACGCGCTGGTGCGTTACGACGACCTGCCCGCGACCAACCAGCTGGATGCCACGCTGGAAGTGGTCCGGGTGGCCATGCAGGACCGGGTGACCGAATTTGCCCGCACGCTGCGCTGGCTCAGCGCCCTTGGTATTGCCATCGTGTTCCTGGGCATGGCCGCGGTGCTTTACATCATCCGCCGCGAAGCCCGGCGCAGCGCAGCCCGCGAACGCCGGCTGGACGGCGTCTTTTCGGCCCTGTCCGGCGCGCTGATCGGGCTGGACGGCGATGGCCGCATCATGCTGGCCAATGCCCATGCCCGCCGGCTGTTTCGCCTGGGCCAGGGGCCGGTGCCGCTGGACTGGCCCACGGGCTTCAGCTTTCATTGGCAGGATGGCGACCAGGGTGAATTCGGCCCGTCCAAGCTGGTGGACCACCTGCTTGGGGCCGAGCCGCTGCGCTCCGAGATCATGCGGATGCATGACAGCGCCGGCGAGTCCCGCGATCTGTATCTCAGCCTGACCTCGGCCCCGGTCGACATGGAACCGGCCGGGCTGCACCGCATCCTGCTGATCGATGACGTGTCGACCCGCGAGCGCAGCCGCCAGCAGATCGAACGCAACAGCCGGTTGGAGGCCCTGGGCCAGCTGACCGGGGGTATTGCCCATGATTTCAACAACCTGCTGGCCACGATCCTCTATGCCACCGAACTGGCCCAGAGGAAGGTGTCCGACGAAGACACCCGGTCGATGCTGGAACGCATCCTGTCCTCGGTCGCCCGGGGCCGTGACCTGACCGAACGGCTGTTGTCCTTTGCCCGGCGCCAGCCCGGGCGCAACCGGTCCTGGCCGGCCGACCAGGTGATCGAGGAATTCCGCATCCTGGCCCGGCCGGCCGTCGAAGAGACCATTGCGCTCAGTTTCGAGGTGGCCGAGCCTGACCTCTATGTCTTCTGCGACCGGCCCCAGCTGGAAAACGCCCTGCTGAACCTGGTTCTGAACAGCCGCGATGCCATCCGCGAAAGCCGGCGTGGCGACACGATCGGCATCCTGGTGCGCGGGGTGACCTCGCAAAACCCGGTGCTGATCGAACGCCAGGGCGGAGAGCCGCCGGTAGAGCCGCGCGAACATCGCTTCATCGAAATAGCCGTGGCCGACAACGGTCCGGGCATGACCGAGGACGTCCGCCGCCGGGCCACCGACCCGTTCTTTACCACCCGGGCCGAGTCGGGTGGATCGGGGCTGGGCCTGGCCATGGTCTATGGGTTTGTCCAGCAATCGCGGGGCGAATTGCAGATCTATTCCGACGAAGGCCGGGGCACGACGGTGCGCATGATCCTGCCGCGCGGCACGCCCGAGCACCAGCGCGAGGCGCCTCAGCATCGGCCCGACGTGCCCCATGGCTCGGGCCAGACCGTGTTGCTGGTCGAAGACGAACCGGACCTGCTGGAAACCATGTCGCGGATGCTGGATGACATGGGCTATCGGGTGATGACCGCCGGCGACGGCAAGGCGGCGCTGGATCTTGTCGACGAGGGCATGGCCTTTGACATCCTGCTCAGCGACATCGTCATGCCGCGCGGGGTCGATGGCATCGAACTGGCCCGCCAGGTGCGCGACCGGTTCCCCGACCGGGGCATCATCCTGATGTCGGGCTATGTCAGCCTGTCGGGCGACAGCGATGCCCGCGAGACCGACGAGTTCATCGTGCTGCAGAAGCCGTGCAAGCTGTCCGACCTGGCCGCCGCCCTGTGGGAAGTCAGCCCGGTCTGATCTCAGACCGGATGATCGATCAGCATGCGGGTCACGGCGTCATGCATGTCGTCGCTGGAAAACGGCTTGGCCAGCACCGCATCGGCCCCGACCGAACTGGCCACGTTCAGGATGTTTGCCTGGCCCGGGCGGTTGATCGCCCCGGAAATGACGATGATCGGAATACGCCCGCGTCGATCCGACTTGTCGGTGATGCGCAGCCGCCGCAACCGCCCGGCCAGCAGCAACCCGCCGTCATTCTGCACCCGGCCGCCTTTCCAGATGTAGATATCGGCGATCAGCAGGTCGAAATGGCCGTTTGTCAGGTGGTCCAGCGCCTTGGAGCCGGAATCGGTGATGATCACCTCGTGGTCGGACAGCTCGAGATCCATCTTGAGCAGCTCGGCGAATTCCTCGTCATCTTCCAGCAGCAGAATACGCGCCACGTCATCACCCCGTGATTGGCCCAGCCCGGCCAATCTAGGGGGGAAACCCTGTTGGCGCAATCGCCGAGCCTGTCACGAATCCAGGCTGGCCTTCAGCCGATAGACCAGCTCCAGCGCCTCGCGGGGGGACAGGTCGTCGGGCTGGATCCCGGCCAGCAGGTCCAGCGCCGGGCTGGGCGCCGGCGCACTGGCCGCGGGGGGCGGTGGCGGGGCGGCGGCAAAGAGCGGCAGATCGTCGATCAGCGCCTTGGGCGTCTTGCCGCCTTCGCGGTCGCCCTGTTCCAGCGCGTCCAGAACCGTGCGCGCCCGCGCCACGACCGAGGCCGGCAGCCCGGCCAGCTGGGCCACCTGCACCCCGTAGGACCGGTCGGCCGCGCCCTGGCGCACCTCGTGCAGGAAAATCACCTCGCCGTCCCATTCCTTGACGGCCACCGTGGCATTTTCCACGCCGTCCAGCGATCCGGCCAGCTGGGTCAGCTCGTGGTAATGGGTCGCAAAGAGCGCCCGGCAGAGGTTCTGCGCATGCAGGTGTTCCAGCGTGGCCCAGGCGATGGACAGCCCGTCATAGGTTGCCGTGCCGCGCCCGATCTCGTCGAGGATGACCAGCGCATGGTCGTCGGCCTGGTTCAGGATCGCCGCGGTCTCGACCATTTCGACCATGAAGGTCGACCGCCCCCGGGCCAGGTCATCGGCGGCCCCGACGCGCGAGAAGATCTGGCTGACACAGCCGATATGCGCCCGGTCGGCCGGCACATAGGACCCGGCCTGGGCCAGCAGCGCGATCAGCGCGTTCTGCCGCAGATAGGTCGACTTACCGGCCATGTTCGGGCCGGTCAGCAGGTGGATCGCCGCGCCGCTGGCGGCCGTCAGGTCGCAATCATTGGCCACGAAGGGTGTGCCGTCGCGCCGCAGGCTGGCCTCGACGACCGGGTGGCGCCCGGCCTCGATGTGAAACGCCCGGCTGTCATCGACGAGCGGCCGGGTCCAGCCGTCGCCCGCGGCCAGGTCGGCCAGCCCGGCCGACAGGTCCAGCTCGGCCAGCGCCCGGGCCGCCTGGTGCAGGCGCGGGGCCTCGTCCAGGATCGCCCGGCGCAGCGCGTCGAACAGCCGTTTCTCGATCTCCAGCGCCCGGCCCCCGGCGTTCAGGATGCGGGTTTCCATTTCCGAGAGTTCGACCGTCGTGAACCGCACCTGGTTGGCCGTGGTCTGGCGGTGGATGAACCGGTCCGACAGCGGCGGCGACAGCATCTTGTCGGCATGGGTCGCCGTGGTTTCGATGAAATAGCCCAGCACGTTGTTGTGCTTGATCTTCAACGAGGAAATCCCCGTCTGCGTGGCATATTCCTTCTGCATCGCCGCGATCACGCCGCGCCCCTCGTCGCGCAGGGTGCGGGCCTCGTCGAGCTCGGCCTCGTAGCCTTCGGCAATGAACCCGCCGTCGCGCGCCAGCAGCGGCGGCTCGGCCACCAGCGCGGCGTCCAGCCGCGCGGACAGCGTATCAAAGCCCGTCAGGGCGCCCACGGCCTGCGGCAGCAGGCCGCTTCCCCCGGCCCGGCCCGACAGGGCCGCCCCCTGGGCCAGCGCCCCGCGCACGGCGGCCAGGTCACGCGGCCCGCCGCGATCCAGCGAGAGGCGCGACAGCGCCCGGTCCAGGTCGGGGGTCTTGCGCAGCAAGGCGCGCAGGTCTTCGCGCAGCAGCGGATCCTCGACCAGCAGGTCGAGCGCCGCAAGGCGCGCCTGGATGACCTCAAGGTCCCGCGACGGGCTGGACAGCCGCTGTTCCAGCAACCGCGCCCCGCCCGGGGTCAGCGTGCGGTCGATGACCGACAGCAGCGACCCGGCCCGCCCGCCCGACAGGGCATGGGTCAGTTCCAGGTTGCGCCGCGTTGCCGCGTCGATCTGCACGTTGCGCTCGGCCCGGTCGCGCTGGGGCGGTTGCAACAGCGGCAGCTTCCCCTTCTGCGTGATGTCCAGGTAATCGATCAGCGCGCCCATGGCCGAGACCTCGGCCCGGCCAAAGCTGCCGAAGGCATCCAGCGTCGACACGCCGAACAACTCGCACAGCCGGTGCTCGCCCCCCGCGCTGTCGAAACTGGACCGTGCCAGCGGCGTCATCGGCACTCCCATATCTGAGACAATTTCTTCGAACTCGGACACAAGTCCATCAGCCACCAGCAATTCGGCCGGCGCCAGCCGGGCCAGTTCGGGGCCCAGCCGCGCCCGGCCCAGGGGCATGACATGGAACGCGCCGGTCGAGATATCGGCCCAGGCCAGGGCGCATTCGTCGCGCAGCAGCGCCAGGGCGGCCAGGAAATTGTGGCGCCGGGCTTCCAGCAGGGCATCTTCGGTCAGGGTGCCCGGCGTGACCAGCCGCACGACATCGCGCTTGACCACCGATTTCGACCCGCGCTTCTTGGCCTCGGCCGGGCTTTCCAGCTGTTCGCCCACGGCCACGCGAAACCCCTTGCGGATCAGCGTCAGCAGGTAGCCCTCGGCGGCATGGACCGGCACGCCGCACATCGGAATGTCCTGGTCTTCATGCTTGCCGCGCTTGGTCAGGGCGATGTCCAGCGCCTCGGCCGCGGCCACCGCATCATCAAAGAACATCTCGTAGAAATCGCCCATGCGGTAGAACAGCAGGGCATCGGGATGCGCTGCCTTGATCTCGAGATATTGCGCCATCATGGGCGTCACTGCGGCCACGTCTGCCCCCGGGTCTTGCCAAAACGCCACGACCTTACAAATGCCGGCGGCGGGCCGAAAGGCCGAAAACCGTTGGATCGTTGTAGCGCGGTCGGTGCTGGGCTATGAGACCGGGCGCTTTGAGGGGAGACGCCGCGAGATGACACGCATCAAGTACACCCGGGAAGAGGCCCTGGCCTTTCACCTGGAACCGAGACCCGGCAAGTGGGACATGACGGCTTCGGTGCCGATGACCACCCAGCGCGACCTGTCGCTGGCCTATTCGCCGGGCGTGGCCGTGCCCTGCGAGGAAATCGCCCGCGATCCCGCGCTGGCCTATGATTACACCAACAAGGGCAACCTGGTGGCCGTGATCTCGAACGGCACGGCGGTCCTGGGCCTGGGCAACCTCGGCGCGCTTGGCGCCAAGCCGGTGATGGAAGGCAAGTCGATCCTCTTCAAGCGGTTCGCCGACGTGAATTCCATCGATGTCGAGCTGGATACCGAGGACCCGGACGAGTTCATCAAGGCCGTGCGCCTGATGGCGCCGACTTTCGGGGGCATCAACCTCGAAGACATCAAGGCCCCGGAATGTTTCATCATCGAGCAGACGCTGAAAGAGCAGCTCGATATCCCGGTCTTCCACGACGACCAGCACGGCACGGCCGTGATCTGCGCGGCCGGCCTGCTGAACGCGCTGCACCTGAGCGGCAAGAAGATCGAAGACGTCAAGATCGTGCTCAACGGCGCCGGGGCGGCGGGCATCGCCTGCCTGGAGCTGCTGAAATTCATGGGCGCGCGCTATGACAATTGCATCATGTGCGACACCAAGGGCGTGATCTACCAGGGCCGCACCGAGGGCATGAACCAGTGGAAATCGGCCCATGCGGTCAAGACCTCGGCGCGCACGCTCGAAGACGCGATGGTCGGGGCCGACGTGTTCATCGGCGTGTCGGTCAAGGGCGCGGTGACCCAGGACATGGTCAAGTCGATGGCCGACAACCCGGTCATCTTTGCCATGGCCAACCCCGACCCGGAAATCACGCCCGAAGAGGCCCACGAGGTGCGGATGGACGCGATCGTGGCCACCGGCCGGTCGGATTATCCCAACCAGGTCAACAACGTGCTGGGCTTCCCCTACCTGTTCCGCGGTGCGCTGGATATCCATGCCCGGGCGATCAACGAAGAGATGAAGATCGCCTGCGCCCATGCCCTGGCCCAGCTGGCGCGCGAGGATGTGCCCGACGAGGTGGCCCTGGCCTATGGCAAGGCGCCGACCTTCGGGCGCGACTACATCATACCCACGCCCTTTGACCCGCGGCTGATCCACCGCATCCCGCCGGCCGTGGCCAAGGCGGGCATGGACACCGGCGTGGCCCGGCGGCCGATCATCGACATGGAGGCCTATGAACAGGGCCTGCGCCAGCGCATGGACCCGACGGCGTCGATCCTGCGCGGGCTGAGCGCCCGGGCGCGCAAGGCCCAGTCGCGGATGATCTTCGCCGAGGGCGACGATCCGCGCGTGCTGCGGGCGGCGGTGATGTACCAGCGGTCGGGCTTTGGCAAGGCGCTGGTCGTCGGCCGGGCCGAGGACGTGCGGCAAAAGCTGGAAGAGGCCGGGCTGGCCGATGCGGTGCGCGAGCTGGAGGTGGTCAACGCGGCCAACACCCAGCATCTCGATACCTACAAGGATTTCCTTTACAAGCGGTTGCAGCGCAAGGGCCATGACCGGCTCGACGTGCACCGCATGGCCGCGCGCGACCGCCATGTCTTTGCCGCGCTGATGCTGGCCCATGGCCATGGCGACGCGCTGGTCACCGGGGCGACGCGCAAGTCGGCCCATGTGCTGAACCTGATCAACCATGTCTTCGATGCCGATGCCGAACATGGCGCGGTCGGGGTCACGGCGTTGCTGCACAACGGCCGGATCGTACTGATCTCGGATACGCTGGTGCAGGAATGGCCGGAGTCCGAGGACCTGGCCACGATCGCCGAACGGGCGGCCGACGTGGCCCGCCACATGGGGCTTGATCCGCGCGTGGCCTTTGTCAGCTTTTCGACCTTTGGCTACCCGGTGTCGGAACGGGCGGAAAAGATGCACCGCGCGCCGGCCGTCCTGGAACAGCGCGGCGTCGATTTCGAATTCGAGGGCGAGATGACCGTCGACGTGGCCCTGAATGCCCGGGCCCAGGCCAATTACCCGTTCCAGCGCCTGTCCGGCCCGGCCAACATCCTGGTCGTGCCGGCCCGGCATTCGGCGTCGATCTCGGTCAAGCTGATGCAGGAAATGGCCGGGGCAACGGTCATCGGCCCGATCCTGTCGGGCGTCGGCCATTCGATCCAGATCGCCTCGACGGTGTCGACGGCCAACGACATCCTGAACATGGCCGTCATCGCGGCCTGCAACATGGGGTCCGACCAGTGACCATCTGGAACCTGGGGTCGATCAACATCGACATGGTCTATGACGTGCCGCACCTGCCGGCCCCGGGCGAGACCCTGGCCGCCAACGGCCTGACCCGCGGGTTGGGCGGCAAGGGCGCCAACATGTCGGTGGCCGCGGCCCGGGCCGGGGCGCGCGTGGCCCATGTGGGGGCCGTGGGGGCTGATGGCCGCTGGGCCGTCGAGCGGATGATGGAATACGGTGTCGACACGCGGTTCATCGCCGAGGTCGACGCGCCGACGGGCCATGCGATCATCAGCGTCGATGCGGCGGGCGAGAACCAGATCGTCATCCTGGGCGGGGCCAATCGCGCGCTGCCCGGCGACCTGGTCGGCCGGGCCCTGTCGGACGCGGCGGCCGGTGACATGTTCCTGACCCAGAACGAGACCAGCGTGCAGATCGAGGCCGCGCAGATGGCCCGCGACATGGGTCTGCACATTGCCTATGCCGCTGCGCCCTTCGATGCCGAAGCGGCCACGGCGATCCTGCCGTTTCTCGACCTGCTGGTGCTGAACGCCGTCGAGGCCGAGCAATTGCAGGCGGCCACGGGGCTGGCGCCCGGGAATCTGCCGGTGAGCGACGTGATCGTCACGCTGGGGGCCGAGGGCTGTCGGTGGTTCGGGGCCGAGGGCGAGCGGGAGTTCCCGGCGCTGAAGGTCACGGCGGTGGATACGACCGGGGCGGGCGATACCTTTACCGGCTACGTGGCTGCGGGGCTGGACCGGGGGCTGCCGATGCCGCAGGCCATTGCCCAGGCCCAGCGGGCGGCGGCGATCATGGTCACGCGCCATGGCACGGCCGATGTCATCCCGGATCTGAAAGACGTGCAGGCCGGGCTGTAAATCCGGCCGGGGCGGGCGCGGCTCATCCGCCGTGCCCGGCGGTCTCGAGGGTTAGCCGCCGACGAAGGCGGCCGTGTCGCCCCAGAGGTCGCGCAGGCGCTGATCGCGGCCGCAGGCCTTGCGATAGGCCTTGTAGGCTTCGGCCTGGGTCTTTGGGCCGAACCGTGTCAGGACCAGGCGCGACCCCTTGTAATAATCCTGGTGGTAGGCCTCGGCGGCATAGAACGGCCCGAGGTCCAGCACCGGCGTGACAACATGCTGGTCCAGCTGGGCCTGGGCCCGGGCGATGGCCTCCTTGGCCATGTCCTGTTCGGCCGCGCCATCGACGAAGATCGCCGTGCGATAGCTGTCGCCGCGATCGCAGAACTGGCCGCCGGCATCGGTCACGTCGACCGAATGCAGGAACAGGTCCAGCAGCTGGTCGCGCGACACGACGGTCGGATCAAAGGTGATCTGCACGGCCTCGTAATGGCCCGTGCCGCCGCGCGTGACCTGCTTGTAGCCCGGGTTTTCCACCGTGCCGCCGGTAAAGCCCGACACCGCCTCGGTCACGCCCCGGACCTTTTCGAAATCGGCCTCGACGCACCAGAAACAGCCGCCGGCGACCGTCAGCGTGCGCAGTTCCGAGGCATGGGCCACGTGACACACGCCCATGCCCAACGCGATGGCCCCGGCCAATGCGACCGCCTTGATGTTATCCGTTGCCCACATGTCCGAAGCCTCCGGTTTCGAAGAGTTTTGCGCAGATTGACCGCAGCGGGCGCCGCGCTCAAGCGGCTGAAACGCGGGTTCACGGGGCCTTGACCGGCGGTGACCGGACGGACCACCTTGGGGCGGTTCAACCGGAGGCCCGCCATGATCCCGCTCGACGGTGATTTCATCCTGTCCGTCGCCCCGACCTTTGCCGGGCGCGAGGCTTTGGCCCAGCGGCGCATCGTCTTTGCCCTGGCCGACCGGCTGTCGCCGGTGCTGGCCGAATACGACATCGACACGCCCCTGCGGATCGCCCATTTCATGGCCCAGATCACCCATGAATGCGCCGGGTTTCGCACGACCCAGGAATTTGCCAGCGGCGAGGCCTATGAAGGCCGGGCCGACCTGGGCAACACCCAGCCGGGCGACGGGCCGCGCTACAAGGGGCGGGGGCTGTTGCAGCTGACCGGGCGGAACAATTACCGGCGGTATGGCGAGCTGATGAACCTGCCGCTCGAAGACCAGCCCGAGCTGGCCGCAGATCCGGTGACCTCGTTGCGGATTGCCTGTGTCTATTGGCAGGATCACGGGATCAACGCGCTGTGCGATGCGGATGATTTGCTGGGCGTGACGCGCAAGGTGAACGGCCGGCTGAACGGGCTGGAAGACCGCCAGGCCTGCCTGGCCCGGGCGCGGCGGGCGGTGGCCGAACGCTGGGCCGTGGCGGTTGGCGCGGGGCAGGGGCCCGGGCCGGTGCTGCGGCTGGGGTCCTTTGGCGCCGAGGTCGAAGAGCTGCAGCGGGCGCTGGTCGGGCGGGGGCTTCCGCTGGGCGTCGATGCCGATTTCGGGCCGGCGACATTGCTGGCCGTGCGCATCGCCCAGGGGGATGCCGGTCTTGTGGCCGATGGCGTGGTCGGCGCGCGCACCTGGCAGGCGCTGGGGCGCGATCCGATTGCGGCGGGGCCGGCAAGCGCCTAGCACAGTGGGGACAGAAGGACCCGATGACCATGACCGACCACGTGACGACCCACCAGGCGGAAGAGGATGCCCGCAACGACAAGATCCTCATCTGGATCAACGGCGCGCTGAAGCCCAAGGCCGAGGCCACCGTCAGCATCTATGACAGCGGCTTCATGCTGGGCGATGGCGTCTGGGAGGGACTGCGCCTGTATGACGGGCATTGGGCCTTTCTCGACGACCACATGGACCGGCTGTTCGAAGCGGCGAAAGCCATCGACCTGGACCTTGGCATGGACCGCGACGGGGTTGTTGCCGCGCTGCGTGCCACACAGGCGGCCAACGGCATGACGACGGATGCCCATTGCCGGCTGATGGTCACGCGGGGGGTCAAGACACGGCCGTTCCAGCACCCGGCGCTGTCGCGCTCGGGGCCGACGATGGTCATCCTGATGGAACATTCGAAACCCTCTCTGCCGCGTCCCATTAACCTGGCGACTGTCCCACATCTGAGAGGGCTGCCGATGACCCAGGATCCCAAGCTAAATTCGCATTCCAAGCTGAATTGCATCCTGGCCTGTATCGCGGCGGAAAAAGCCGGGGCCGATGAAGCGCTTATGCTGGATGTGCATGGGTTCGTGAACACGACCAACGCCTGCAACTTCTTCATCGTGAAGAAGGGCGAGGTTTGGACCTCGACGGGCGACTACTGCATGAACGGGATCACCCGGCAGAAGGTCATCGACCTGTGCCGGGCCAATGACATTCCCATTTTTGAGCGAAACTTTTCACTTGTGGACACCTATTCCGCCGACGAGGCCTTCCTGACCGGAACCTTCGGGGCGCAGACTCCGGTGGGCCATATCGACGGGCGGATGATCGGCACGGGCACGTTGGGGCCGGTCACGGCGCGGCTGCGCGGGCTGTACAAGGATCTTGTCCGGGCGGATGCCGAGGCGGCCCGGGGCAAGGACGGACACTGATGCGGATTGCCATGTGGTCGGGGCCGCGCAACCTGTCGACGGCGATGATGTATTCCTTCGGCGCGCGGCCCGATTGCGCGGTGGTCGACGAACCGTTCTACGCGGCCTACCTGCAGATGACGGGGCTGGATCACCCGATGCGCGACGACATCCTGAACAGCCAGTCGCGCGATCCCGGTAAGGTTGCCCGCGACTTGGTCGGCCCGGTCCCGGGCGGTCAGCCGCATTGGTACCAGAAACACATGACCCAGCACATGATCCCCGGCGTGCCGCGCGACTGGATGGCCGAGGTGGTCAATGTCTTCCTGATCCGCCATCCCGCCCGGGTGATCGCCAGCTATGCCCAGAAACGCGAGGCGCCGGTTCTGGACGATATCGGTTTTCGCCAACAGGCCGAGCTGTTCGACCAGGTTGTGGCGATGGGTCAACGGCCCGTGGTGATCGACAGCGCCGATATCCGCACCAGCCCCGAAACCGCCCTGCGCGCGCTTTGCGATGCGATCGGGCTGGCCTGGAGCGACAGGATGCTGTCCTGGCCGTCGGGCGGCCATGACGACGACGGGGTCTGGGCGCCGGTCTGGTATGGTGCGGTGCATCGGTCGACGGGCTTTGCCGGGCCCGAAGGTGACCTGCCCGTGCTGCACGGGGCTTATGCCGAGCTGCTCGACGAGGCCATGCCGTTTTACCAGAAGATGTTGCCCCACAGCCTGTTGGCCTAGGGAGCCCGGGAAAACGCCCGGCAGGCTGGCCGGGCGCCCGCGTCAGACGAGTGTCTCACTTTCGGGACAAGTTTCCCCATCGTAGAACACGTCGAGTACCTTGGCGAAGATCGCCGGCGCGTCGTCGACCTGGGAAAACAGGGTCATCGACGACCGCACCTTCAGCGCATCGACCGGACCCAGGATGTCTTCGGGCGAGGCGCCGCGATGCATCATCAACAGCTCGGCCACCTCTTCCAGCCGCTCACGCAGCACCGGATGGGCCAGGTAGTCCCGGGCCTCGGCCAAATCGGCCAGCCCGTAATACCGCGCCCGCTCGGACCGGCCGAGCGATGCAAGCTGTGGAAAGACAAACCAGATCCAGTGCGAGCTTTTCTCGCCCCGTCTCAATTCCCGCACGACTTGCGGCCAGACCTTGTCCTGGGCCGCAATGAATTTCTGCGCGTCCACCGATTTTGCTCCCTCGGGATAACGGCGTTGACGGAATGTCAGATTCCGGGCCCGGATCGGGCCGCGCATACAGGATATCAGCGCCGCATCCCTGTCAATCGGGATGCGGCAGGCCGGTTCAGCGCTGGCGCCGATTCCGGGCGGCCAGCAGCTTGAGCCGCAGGGCGTTGAGCTGGATGAAGCCCTGTGCGTCCTTCTGGTCATAGGCGCCGGCATCGTCTTCAAAGGTCACGTGGGCCTCGGAATAGAGCGAATGGTCCGACCAGCGCCCGACACAGGTGGCCGCGCCCTTGTAGAGCTTGAGCCGGACGGTGCCGGTGACATGTTCCTGGCTCTTGTCGATGGCCGCCTGCAGCATCTCGCGCTCGGGCGAGAACCAGAAGCCGTTGTAGATCAGCTCGGCGTAACGCGGCATGAGCGAATCTTTGAGATGCCCGGCACCGCTGTCGAGCGTGATCTGTTCGATCCCGCGATGCGCTTCGAGCAGGACAGTGCCGCCCGGCGTTTCATAGATGCCGCGGGATTTCATGCCGACGAAACGGTTTTCCACGAAATCCAGCCGGCCGATGCCATGCTTGCCACCCAGCTCGTTGAGCTTGGTCAGGATTGTGGCGGGCGACAGGGCCTCGCCGTTGATCGACACGGCATCGCCCTTTTCAAAGCCGATCTCGATGAACTCGGGCTCGTTCGGGGCGGCCTCGGGGGAAACCGTGCGCTGATAGACATAATCGGGCGCGGCTTCGGCCGGATCTTCCAGAACCTTACCCTCGGACGAGGTGTGCAGCAGGTTCGCATCGACCGAGAACGGCGCTTCGCCGCGCTTGTCCTTGGCGATCGGGATCTGGTTTTTCTCTGCGAAATCAATCAACTTGGTCCGCGAGGTCAGGTCCCATTCCCGCCAGGGCGCGATGACCTTGATCTCGGGGTTCAGCGCATAGGCGCTGAGTTCGAACCGAACCTGGTCGTTGCCCTTGCCGGTGGCGCCATGGGCCACGGCATCAGCGCCTTCGGCCTCGGCGATCTCGACCAGCCGCTTGGAAATCAGCGGCCGCGCGATCGAGGTGCCCAGCAGGTAGAGCCCTTCGTACAGCGCGTTGGCGCGGAACATGGGAAAGACGAAATCGCGCACGAATTCTTCTCGGAGATCCTCGATATAGATCGCCTTGGCGCCCATCATTTCGGCCTTGGCGCGGGCTGGTTCCAGCTCTTCGCCCTGGCCGAGATCGGCGGTAAAGGTGACCACGTCGCAGCCATATTCGGTCTGCAGCCACTTGAGGATGATCGAGGTGTCGAGGCCGCCGGAATAGGCGAGCACAACTTTCTTCGGCGCGGACATCACGTTTTCCTTCGTTGAACGCCTCGCCCGTTATCCTTTTTTGCAAGGCTGGGCAAGGCGCGGACGCTTGTATCGCCGCCCGGTCCGGGGCACAGAGGTGCCATGACCGACCTTCCCACATTCCAGGACCGTGCCCGCGCAGCCGAAACCGCCATGCGCGCCGTCTTCCCGCCCACCCCCCTGCAACGCAACGCGCTTCTGTCCGACCGGTATGACGCCGATATCTGGCTGAAACGCGAAGACCTCAGCCCGGTGCGATCCTACAAGATCCGCGGCGCGCTGAACGCCATGCGCAAGCAGCCCGACCGGGATCTGTTTGTCTGTGCCAGCGCCGGCAACCATGCCCAGGGCGTGGCCTTCATGTGCAAGCATTTCGGGAAGCGGGGCGTGATTTTCATGCCGGTAACCACGCCGCAGCAGAAGGTCATGAAGACGCGGATGTTCGGCGACGGGCATGTCGAGATCCACATGACGGGGGATTATTTCGACGAAACGCTGAAGGCGGCGCAGGATTGGTGCGCGCGTGAGGGCGGGCATTTCCTGGCGCCGTTCGACGACGACGATGTCATCGAAGGCCAGGCGTCGGTGGCTGTGGAAATCTGCGATCAGCTTGGGGTTGCGCCCGACCTGATCATGTTGCCCGTCGGTGGTGGTGGCATGTCCGCAGGGGTGTTTTCCTGGCTGAATGGGCGCAGTTCGTGCCGTTTTGTCGAGCCTTCGGGCGGTGCCTGCCTGCGCGCGGCGCTGGATCAGGGCGGGCCGGTGACGCTCGGACATGTGGATAACTTTGTGGATGGCGCGGCGGTCGCGCGGATCGGGGACAAGCCCTATGCGCTGCTGCGCGACGTGCCGGCCGATGATGTGCTGGTCCTGCCCGAGGACCGGATCTGCCGGACGATCCTGGAAATGCTGAACGTGGAAGGCATCGTGCTGGAGCCCGCCGGAGCGATGTCGGTCGAGGCGCTGGACGATCTGCGCGACGAGATCCGGGGCAAGACGGTCGTGGCCGTGACCTCTGGCGGCAATTTCGATTTCGAGCGCCTGCCCGAGGTCAAGGAACGGTCGCAGCGGTTCCAGGGGCTGAAGAAGTATTTCATCCTGCGCCTGCCGCAACGGCCCGGGGCGCTGAAGGAATTCCTGAACATCCTCGGCCCCGAGGACGACATCGCGCGGTTCGAATACCTGAAGAAATCGGCGCGCAATTTCGGGTCGGTTCTGATCGGGATCGAAACCACCGATCCGGCCAATTTCGACCGGCTGTTCGCCCGGCTCAGCGGATCGGGCATGACCTATCAGGACATCACCGATGACGAAACGGTGGCGCAGTTCGTCCTGTAGCCCGGCTGAACGCAGGTCAGCCGGGGCCCCTGTCCCGGCGATCTGTCAGCTCAGGCGGCCAGCGCGGCGGGCAGCCCGTCGATGAAATCGGCCTTGGAATTGAAGAAGGCAAACAGCACTTCCGAGATTTCCTCGTCCGTGGCCAGGCCGCGGCCGGCCTTCTGTTCGACCTCAAGGCAGAGGCGCGAGAAACTGGCAAAGCCCAGGCTCAGCGCGCTGCCGCGCAGGTAATGCAGATCGGCCTCAAGGGCATCGCGATCCGAACCGGCCTGTAGACGGCCGACGACATCCTCGACCTCGGCAAGGAACAGCTGGACGACTTCTTCAAAGTCCTCGGCCCCGACTTCGTCGCGCAATTCGCTGACCCGTGCCCAATCGATCATGACATACCCATCGCTACAAATCCTGTTCCGCCCCGCGGTCTGACCACCTTGAAGCGAAGTCCTTAAGGTATCCTGAACTAAGGCATTTGAAAGGACTGGATTTGAAATTTCATGGGCCATTAAGGGGTTGGGCAAAAGACTGCCGGGGTCCGAAGCATCGTATGAACCCTGCCCGTTGGAAATTCTGCCCACAGATCCCGCCGACACACCGGCCCATCCCGAACGTGGCGCGTCCCGCCACGTGCTGGTTGTCGACGACAGCCGGTTGCAGCGCCGGATCCTGGTAAAGCTGCTGCGCAAATGGGGCTATTCCGTCGACGAGGCAGCCAGCGGGGAAGAGGCACTGGCCCGTGCCCGGGCACAGCCGCCCGATTTCGTGATGAGCGACTGGATGATGCCGGGGATGGACGGGCTGCAATTCTGCCGGGCCTTCCGCGAGGCCGGGGGACCGTCCTATGGCTATTTCATCCTGCTGACCTCAAAGAGCGAAGCCGATGACATCGCCCGCGGGCTTGATGCCGGGGCCGACGATTTCCTGACCAAGCCGGTCAGCGCCAACGAATTGCGCGCCCGGGTCGCCGCCGGCGAGCGCATCCTGAACATGCAGCGCGAGCTTGAGGACAAGAACCGGGTGATCCTGGACACGCTGAGCAAGCTGCAGGATGCCTATGACGTGATCGACCGCGATCTGCTGCAGGCCAAGACGATCCAGGAATCGCTGGTGCCCGATTTCGATCGCCGGTTCGATGGCGGGCGGGTCAGCCTGTTGCTGAAACCCTGCGGTCATATCGGCGGTGATCTCGTGGGCATGTTCTCACCGGGGGAAAACCGGGTGGCCTTTTATTCGATCGACGTGTCGGGCCATGGCATCACCTCGGCGATGATGACCGCGCGGATCGGGTCTTACCTGAGCAACACGCATCTGGATCACAATATTGCCGTCGACCGGCGGGTCGGCCGGTTTTATGCGCTGTATCCGCCGGCCGCCGTGGCCCGGGCGCTGAACGAACGGCTGTTGGCCGATGTCGGGATCGCTGAATACTTCACCATGGTCTATGCCATTGCCGACCTGCGCCGGGGCGCGGTGCGGCTGGTGCAGGCCGGCCATCCCCACCCGCTGCTGATCCGGGCCGACGGGCGCACCGAATTCATCGGCCAGGGCGGGATGCCCATCGGGCTGATTCCCGGCGCGCAATACGAACAATATGATGTCGATCTCGCCCCGGGCGACCGGCTGCTGCTGTATTCCGACGGGTTCACCGAGGCGCGGCTGAAATCGGGCGAGATGCTGGGCGAAGAGGGGCTGTTGCGGATGGTCGCCGAAACACTGCCCGCGTCGGGTGGCCCCATGGATGCGGCGGCCAAATCGGCGGGCCCGGAATTCATGGATGATCTCTATTGGCGCCTGACCGCCGAGATGGAGGACGGCGCCGGCCTGGCCGATGACGTTTCGGCCACGCTGTTCGAATTCACCGGTGCGCCCGGGCCCGATGCGGACCCGCGCCGGGAGGGGCCGGATGATGACAGCTGATCGCGCCGCTTGCCGCGTCCCCGGTTTTACTCGTCGGCAATGCCCCGGGCCAGGGCGGCGGCAAAGTAGCGATCGCCGGAATTGCCCAGGCGCAGGGCGGCTTCTTCGGGTGGCAGCCACAGCGCGCTGTGCCCGGGTTCCACCGGCGGGCCGTGGCGCAGGACGGGCCGGGCCAGGTAGATCAGGCAGAGCTTTTCAGCATGGAGGTCATATTCAGGCATGTAGGTGAACCGCCGGAACGCGCCGACACGCCGGGGCGCGGAAATGGACCAGCCGGTTTCCTCGTGGACTTCGCGGTGCAGCGCGCGGATCGGCGATTCGCCGGGATCGACGCCGCCACCGGGCAATTGCAGCTCGGGCCCCGGCTCGGCCTGCACGGTGACAAGCAGGGCGCCATCGCGTTCCAACAGGGCATATGCGCCGATGCGACGGGTGTATTTGCGCCCCGTTTCGGGCGGCTCTCCGAATCGCCGGATCATGGTGGCCTCTTCCAACCCCGCTTGTTGTGCCTATATAGGCGCGATATGCCAATCTCCGGCGACCAAGGAAACCCCATGACCATCGGATCCAAACTCGCGTGGGACGACACGGTCCTGCCCTTCCAACTTGATGCCTCTGACATGCGCGGCCGCGTTGCGCGGCTGGACAACGTGCTCGACGGCATCCTGAAACAGCATGATTACCCGCCCCAGGTCGAAGCGCTGGTGGCGGAAATGGCCCTGTTGACCGCGCTGATCGGCCAGACCATCGACCTGCGCTGGAAACTGTCGTTGCAGGTTCAGTCGAAAGGGCCGGTGCGGATGATCGCCACCGATTACTTCGCTCCCACAGAGGCGGGCGCGCCGGCGCGCATCCGGGCCTATGCCAGTTTCGACGCCGAACGGCTGACCGACGGCCTCCCGTTCGACCAGGTGGGCGAAGGCTATTTCGCCATCCTGATCGACCAGGGCAAGGGCACCGCGCCCTACCAGGGTATCACCCCGCTGGACGGCACGTCGCTGGCGCAATGTGCCCAGGCCTATTTCGCCCAGTCCGAACAGCTGCCGACGCGGTTCGCGCTGAGCTTTGGCCAATCGACCACGGCCGACGAGCCCGAACATTGGCGCGCCGGGGGCATCATGGTGCAGCACATGCCAAAGGCGTCGCCCTTCGTGGCCACGTCGCAGGGCGAGGGTGGCATCCTGAAGGCCGCGGACCTGATCGATGGCGAGCAGGAAGAGAACTGGAACCGCATCAACATCCTGCTCGACACGGTCGAGGACATGGAACTGATCGGCCCCCGGGTCACGGCGACCGACCTGCTGGTCCGGCTGTTTCACGAGGAACAGCCCCGGGTCTATGACGCCCAGGCCGTGCGGTTCGGCTGCACCTGTTCGGAAGATCGCGTGCGCCAGTCGCTGTCGATCTATTCGGCCAAGGACATCGAGAAGATGACCACCGAAGATGGCCGGGTGACCGCCGATTGCCAGTTCTGCGGCGCGCATTACGACCTTGATCCCGACACCCTGGGCTTCGAGGCCGGGAAGGACGCGCCGTGAGAGCGCTCGAGGACCGGATCGCCGATGCGCTCGGGCGCGGGGGCGATCCGTCTTCGGATTTCGACCTCAACCCCGAGGTCTCGCTGCCGCCGGGCCGCAAGCTGCGCCCGGCGGGGGTGCTTGTGGGCATCGACATCACCGGTGACGCGCCGCGCGTGCTGCTGACGAAACGCTCGTCGCGGCTGAAACATCATCCCGGCCAGATCGCCTTTCCCGGTGGCAAGCAGGATGACGGTGACGCGGATGTCGTCGATGCCGCCCTGCGCGAGGCCGAGGAAGAGGTCGCCCTGCCGCGCGAGGCCGTGCGCGTGATGGGCACGATGCCGGCGCATGAAACGGTGACCGGCTTCGTGGTGACCCCGGTGGTGGCGCTGATCGAGACGCCGTTTACCATCCGCCCCGAACCCGGCGAGGTCGAAGAGGCCTTTGCCGTGCCTCTGGACCACCTGTTGCAGCCTGACCTTTATTCGATCCAGTCGCGGCGCTGGCGGGGCAACCGGCGGTACTATTTTACCGTGCCATATGGACCCTATTACATCTGGGGCGCCACGGCGCGGATGCTGCGGGCCTTTGCGGAACGGATGCGCGCGGCATGAAACCTCTGGCCGCCGCGTGGATGCAACGCGCCGCGCCGCGTGCCGTCTGCGCGATGCTGGAAGACGCCGGCCACCAGGCGCTGTTCGTCGGAGGCTGTGTGCGCAACACGCTGCTGGGCGCCCATGTGTCCGACCTGGACCTGTCGACCGACGCGCGCCCCGAACGGGTGATCGCCTTGGCCGAAGCGGCCGGGCTGAAGGCCATTCCGACAGGGATCGACCATGGCACGTTAACCGTGGTGGCCGATGGGGAACCCTTTGAAATCACGACCTTTCGTCGCGATGTCGAAACCGATGGCCGGCGCGCGGTCGTGGCCTTTTCCGATGATGTGAACGAAGACGCCCGGCGGCGTGATTTCACGATGAACGCGCTCTATGCCCGGATCGACGGCACGCTGCTGGACCCGCTGGCGGGCCTGTCCGATCTGCGCGCCCGGCGGGTCCGGTTCATCGGCACGGCCGCGCATCGCATCCGCGAGGATTACTTGCGCTCGCTGCGGTTCTTCCGCTTTCATGCCTGGTATGGCGATCCGCAGGCGGGCATGGATCCGGTGGCGCTGGATGCCATTGCCGGCGCGCTGGACGGGCTGGACGGGTTGTCGCGCGAACGGGTCGGGGCCGAGACGATCAAGCTGTTGTCGGCGCCCGATCCGGCCCCGGCGATGGCGGCGATGCGCGCCACGGGCGCGATGATGCGGCTGTTGCCCGGGGCGGATGACCGGGCGCTGGCGCTGCTGGTCCATTTCGAGGATATCCAAGGGGTTGCGCCCGATCCGCTGCGCCGCCTGGCGGTACTGGGCGATGACGACATGGCCGGAACGCTGCGGCTGAGCCGGGCGCAGCGCACCCAGGCCGGGGTCATCCGTGCGGCCGCGACGGGCATGCAGGGCGCGGGCGAACTGGGCTATCGGCTGGGGGTCGACCGGGCGCAGGATGCGATCCTGGCGCGGGCCGCCCTGATGGAACAGCCGCCCGGCGCGGATGACCTGGGCTTGGCGCAGGCTGGTGCGGCGGCGGAATTCCCCCTGGTGGCGCGCGATCTGATGCCCGAACATTCCGGCGCAGCCTTGGGCAAGGCTTTGAAATCGCTTGAACAAACCTGGATCTCATCGGGCTTTTCCCTGACCCGGTCGGCGCTTTTGGACATTTCGCGCGGCCAAGAGGGGTGACAAACATGATTCGATCATGTAATTGCATCCCCATCACCCACGTCGGAGGGATGCGCATGTATCACGGGATCTGGAATTTTAACGGCTGAGGCCGACCGATCCGCGTGATGGTCCGGCCCAGGCTGCGACCGCGCTTCAATACCCCCTTTAAAAATCTGCTCTCTTTATCCGAGCACCGACAGGTACTGCTCTCATGTTCCGTTTTTTCGAGACACTGGTCGACCCATATGTCGACTATGCTGAAACCGACCGTCCCGAGCCCGGGCTCTGGTCCTTTTTCCGCGACTATACCCGCCCGTTCCGCGGGGTTTTCTGGGCCACGGGCATCCTGTCCGTGTTGGTCGCGGCGGTGGAAATCGGCCTGATCGGCTATATGGGCCGCATCGTCGACCTGTTGGGCGGCAGCCCGGCCCAGGTCTGGGCCGATCACGGCACCGAGTTGATCATTGCGGCTCTGTTGATCCTGCTGCTGCGTCCTGCTCTGCATATTGTGGACGTGATGCTGCTGAACAACACGATCTTGCCCCACCTGATGACCCTGGTGCGCTGGCGCGCGCATCGGCAGGTGCTGCGCCAATCGGTTGGATGGTTTGAAAACGACTTTGCCGGTCGTGTGGCCAACCGCATCATGCAGACACCAATGGCCGCCGGAGAGGTCGTGTTCCAGACCTTCGATGCGATCACCTTCTCGCTGGCCTACCTGGTGGGCGCCGGGGTGCTGCTGCTGGCCGCCGATGCCCGGCTGCTGGTGCCGATGGCGCTTTGGTTCGTGGGTTATGCCCTGCTGATGCGCTGGACGCTGAAGCGGGTCGGCCCGGCCAGCCAGGCCTTTTCCGAGGCCCGGTCCGAGCTGACTGGCCGCATCGTGGACAGCTATACCAACATCCATTCGGTCAAGATGTTCGCCCATCACGACCTGGAATTGTCCCACATGAAAGAGGCCAACGACCAGGCGATGCACACCGGCCGGGCCGAGATGCGCGTGTTCACCATGATGGATGTGGTGCTTGTCACCCTGAACGGCGTGCTGATCGTCGGTGTCGTGGGCTGGGCCATTGCGCTTTGGCTGCAGGGCGCGGCTTCGGTCGGGGTGGTTGCGGCGGCCACGGCGCTGACGCTGCGGCTGAACGCCATGACCGGCTGGATCATGTGGGCGCTGACGACGTTCTTCCGCCAGCTCGGCATCGTGAAGGAAGGGCTGGAGACGATCGCCCAGCCCATCGACCTGACCGATGCCAGGACGGCCGAGCCGCTGGAATTTTCCCGCGGACACATCGCGATCAAGGGCGTGTCGCACCATTACGGCAAAGGCGCCGGCGGGCTCGACCAGGTCGACCTGGTGATCGAGCCGGGCCAGAAGGTCGGGCTGATCGGGCGCTCGGGCGCGGGCAAGTCGACACTGGTCAAGCTGTTGCTGCGGTTCTACGACGTGGAAAGCGGCCGGATCGAGATCGACGGCCAGGACATCCGCGACATCACCCAGGAATCGCTGCGCCGGCATATCGGCATGGTGCAGCAGGACAGCGCCTTGCTGCACAGATCGGTGCGCGAAAACATCATGTACGGCCGGCCCGAAGCCACCGAGCTGGAAATGGTCGGTGCGGCGCAGATGGCCGAAGCCCATGATTTCATTGAAGGTCTGACCGACCCCAAGGGCAACATGGGATATGATGCGCAGGTCGGTGAACGGGGCGTGAAACTGTCGGGCGGGCAACGCCAGAGGGTGACGCTGGCCCGGGTCATGCTGAAGGACGCGCCGATCCTGGTGCTGGACGAGGCGACATCGGCGCTGGATTCCGAGGTCGAGGCGGCGATTCAGGAGACGCTCTACGGCATGATGCAGGGCAAGACGGTCATTGCCATCGCGCACCGGCTGTCGACCATCGCCCAGATGGACCGCATCCTGGTCATGGACCAGGGCCGCATCGTCGAGGACGGCACGCATGACGCGCTGCTGGCGCAGGAGGGCATCTATGCGGCCCTCTGGGCGCGGCAATCGGGGGGATTCATCGGAACCGAAGTGGAGGCGGCGGAATGAACGCGCGCATCATCAAGCCGGCCCGCAGTCTTGCCGGCCGCATCCTGAAGACCTTCGAGGACCTGATCGACCCCTTTGCCGATCACCCCGATGCCACGCCGCCGTCGCGGCTGGTGCCCTACATGCTGTCGATGCTCCGGCCCTTCGGCCGCTGGCTGCCGGTCATGGCCACCATGTCGGTGGCCGTGGCCGTGGTCGAGGTGTCGCTGCTGTTCTACACCGGCCGGCTGATCGACCTGATGGCCGACACGGGCATCGCGGATTTCTGGCAATCCAACGGGGTCGAACTGGTCATAGCCACGGCCCTGATCCTGTTCATTCGCCCGCTGGTCATCGGCCTGGCACACCTGTTCCTGGAACAGACGCTGGTGTCCAACAGCCAGGACCTGGTGCGCTGGCGGTCCCACCGGCACATGCTGGGCCAGTCGATGAGCTTCTTCCAGAACGACTTTGCCGGGCGGCTGACCAACCGGGTCATGCAACAGGGCCCGGCGGTCGAAGATTCGTCCTACATGATGTTCGAAGCCGTCTGGTTCGCCCTGGTCTACGTGATCTCGGCCGCCGTGATGATCGCGGCGTTCGACCTGTGGCTGGTCGTGCCGCTGCTGGCCTGGCTGGCGGCCTACGTGACCTATAACATCGCCCTCGCCCGGCGCGTGGCCGTGGCCTCCGAGAAATCGTCGGATGCGCGGTCGATGGTCACCGGGCGGGTTGTCGATGCCTATACCAACATCGAGACGGTCAAGCTGTTTGCCGACGAGAAACAGGAAGAAGGCTATGTGCTGTCGGCCATGCGCCGCCACCGGCTGCGGCTGCAGCGGTTCCTGCGGCTGATGACGGAAATGCACTTCCTGCTCAACATCCTCAACGGCGCGATGATCGTCGGCGTGCTGGGGTTGGCCATGTACCTGTGGTCGATCCAGGCCGTGACCATCGGCGAGGTCGCGGCGGCCTCGGCGCTGGTGATGCGGCTGAACGGCATGTCCGGCTGGATCATGTGGGTGACCATCCGCCTGTTCGAGCATATGGGCGTGATCCGCGAGGGGCTCCGGTCGATCTCGGTGCCCCATGCGCTGACCGACAAGCCGCAGGCGCCGGCGTTGCAGGTGACCCGGGGCGAGATCCGCTTTGACGGGGTGACCCAGCATTACGGCAAGGGCCACGGCGGTCTGGAAGAGCTGAACCTGACCATCCAGCCGGGCGAAAAGGTCGGGCTGGTGGGCCGGTCGGGGGCGGGAAAATCGTCTCTGGTCAACCTGTTGCTGCGGTTCCGCGATCCCGAGGACGGGCGTATCCTGATCGACGGCCAGGACGTGTCGCAGGTGCGCCAGACCTCGTTGCGACAGCAGATCGGCATGGTCACGCAGGACAGTTCGCTGCTGCACCGGTCGATTCGGGCCAACCTGCTGTATGGCCGGCCCGACGCGACCGAGGCGCAGATGATCGACGCGGCGAAACAGGCCGCGGCGCATGAGTTCATCCTTGGGCTGAAGGATCGCAACGGGCGTTCGGGCTATGATGCCCACGTGGGCGAACGGGGTGTGAAACTGTCGGGCGGGCAACGCCAGCGGATCGCCATGGCGCGGGTCATCCTGAAGGATGCGCCGATCCTGGTGCTGGACGAGGCGACAAGCGCGCTGGATTCCGAGGTCGAGGCGCAGATCCAGGAAACTCTCTACAACGTGATGTCCGGGAAGAGCGTCATTGCCATTGCACACAGGCTCTCTACCATTGCCCACATGGACCGGATCATTGTCCTGGACCACGGCCGCATAGCCGAACAGGGCTCGCATAACGAGCTTCTCGCCATGGGCGGCCTCTATGCCGGATTCTGGACGCGTCAATCCGGTGGATTCCTGAACCCCGAGGCGGCCGACTAGGCCGCCCTTTTCGGAGCAACATGCATGAGATGGCCTGAGGGCGAGGTTGCGGAACGCAAGGTCGCCGAGATTCACCCTTTTTATCAACGTCTTGCCGACACGATCGCCCCATTCCGCCAGGCCGATGGCTATCCGCCGCAAAAGCTGTTGCCGTTCATGCGGTGGGCGCTGGAAGGCGCGGGCACGCAGATCTGGCTGGCCATCGCGGCCTCGATTTCGGTTGGGATCACCACCGTCCTGGGCTTTTGGCTGATCGGCTGGGTCATCGACCAGGCCCAGACCGTCGGGCCGGGCTTCCTGGTGTCACATGGCTGGGCGGTGGCGCTGCTGGCCCTGTTCTACCTGGTGGCCTGGCCGCTTTCCATGGCGGCCAACGCGGCGTTCAACTCGGTCACGCTGGGGCCCAACCTGTACGCGCTGACCCTGAACCGGGTGAACCGCTATACGCTGGGCCAGAGCCTGTCGTATTTCGACAATGATTTCGCCGGGCGCATCGCCCAGAAAAGCCAGCAGACCGCCCGCGCGCTGACCGAGGTGGTGACCGAGGGCACCAACATCCTGGGCAACGCCCTGGCCGCGGCCATTTCCGCCGTGCTGCTGCTGGGCGCGGTCGACTGGCGCATGGGGCTGGCGATTGCGGTCTGGATGGTGGCCTATGTCTACCTGGTCAAGAATTTCCTGCCGCGTATCCGCGAGCGGTCCCAGCTGCGGGCGGCGCGCCGGGCGGTGGTGACCGGGCAGATCGTTGATACCATTACCAATATCCGCACGGTCAAGCTGTTCGCCCATGGCGAGGCCGAGGAAACGGCCACCGAATCCGCGCTGTCGGGCTACCGGGATTCGGGTATTGCCTGGGCGTCGACGGTGGTGACCTTCCGGCTGTGGATCTTCACGCTGGCCGGGCTGCTGCCGACGGTGCTGATCATCCTGTCGCTCTGGCTGTGGAGCCGTGGGCTGGCCTCGACGGGCGATATCGCGGCGGCGGGGTTGGTCTCGACGCGGCTGGCCACGATGACCGGCTGGGTCAGCTTTGCCTCGCTGGGGATCTTTACCAATATCGGCGAGATCGAGGACGGCATCCGCACCCTGACCCCGCGCGAGCGGCTGGAGGACGCGCCGGGTGCATCCGAGCTTGTGATCACAAATGCCGGCGTGAATTTCCGTGATGTGGATTTCACCTACGGGCGCAAGGAAGGCGGTGTGCAGGGGCTGAACCTGGCGATTGCCCCGGGCGAGAAGCTGGGCATCGTCGGGGCGTCGGGGGCCGGGAAATCGACGCTCGTGGCGTTGTTGTTAAGGCTTTATGCACCGGAAGGCGGCAAGATCGAGATCGACGGCCAGGACCTGGCCGAGGTGACCCAGGAAAGCCTGCGGCGGCAGATCTCGATGGTTACGCAGGAAACGGCGATGTTCAACCGCTCGGCGCGCGACAATATCCTGTATGGCCGGCCGAATGCCGGCGAGGACGAGATGATCGCAGCGGCGCAAAAGGCCGAGGCGCATGACTTCATCCTGGGCCTGAAGGACCATCGCGGGCGCACGGGATACGACGCGCATCTGGGCGAACGCGGGGTGAAACTGTCGGGCGGGCAACGGCAGCGCATCGCGCTGGCCCGGGCGATCGTCAAGGATGCGCCGATCCTGGTGCTGGACGAGGCGACAAGCGCGCTGGATTCCGAGGTCGAGGCATCGATCCAGACGGCGCTGCACCGGGTGATGGAGGGCAAGACCGTGCTGGCCATTGCCCACCGGCTGTCGACGCTGAGCGAGATGGATCGCATCGTCGTGCTGGACCAGGGCCGCATCGCCGAGACCGGTACCCATGCCGATCTGCTGGCCCAGGGCGGGCTTTATGCCCAGTACTGGACGCGCCAGTCGGGGGGCTTCATTCGGACCGAAGCCGCGGAATAGGGCGGTTGGCGCGTCTGGCCTGCGTTGGTATTGGGATATTTCTAAAGAGAAAGAAGCAGGAGTGCCGCCTTGAGCCAGACCGAGCGCCATCGGATCGAGCGATTGGGTCACCAGGGGGACGGGGTTGCACCCGGCCCGGTCTACGTGGCGCGGGCCTTGCCCGGCGAGCTGGTCGAAGGTCGTCGGGTCGGCGACCGGCTGGAGGACATGCGGATCGTCGAGCCGTCGTCGGACCGGGTGTCGCCGCCCTGCGCCCATTACCGGGGCTGCGGGGGCTGCGCGCTGCAGCATGCATCGGATGAATTCGTCGCCGGCTGGAAGCTGGACGTGGTGCGCCAGGCGCTGAAGGCGCAGGGGTTGGACGCCGAGTTTCGCGATGTGATCACATCGCCGGCCCAGTCGCGCCGGCGGGCGGTGATTGCCGCGCGGCGGACGAAAAAGGGCGCGATGGCCGGGTTTTACGGGCGCGGCTCGGATGTGATCACGGAAATCCCCAACTGCCGCCTGCTGGCGCCCGAGCTGGTCGACGCACTGCCCCTGGCCGAAGAGCTGGCGCGGCTGGGGGCCTCGCGCAAGGGCGCGCTGGCAGTGACCATGACCCGGACGGACAACGGGCTGGACGTGGCGGTGCGCGGGGGCAAGCCGGTGGACACGGCGCTGCGCCAGGATTGCGCCACGCTCGCCGAGGCCCACGGGCTGGCGCGGATCAGCTGGGAAGACGAGGCCCTGGCCATGCGGCTGCCGCCGGCCCAGGTCTTTGGCGGCGTGCCGGTCAGTCCGCCTCCGGGGGCGTTCCTGCAGGCCACCCGCGAGGGTGAGGCCGCGCTCTTGGCCTGTGTCGAGGAGATCACGCGCGGCGCCCGGCGGGTTGCCGACCTGTTCTGCGGCAGCGGCACATTTACCCTGCCGCTGGCGGCCCGGGCCGAGGTGCACGGGGTCGAGGCGGAGCCCGAGATGCTGGCCGCGCTGGACCGGGGCTGGCGCCACGGGCAGGGGCTGCGCCGGGTCACGACCGAGGCGCGCGACCTGTTCCGCCGGCCGCTGATGGCGGACGAATTGTCGCGGTTCGACGCCGTAGTGATCGACCCGCCCCGGGCCGGCGCCCGGGCCCAGACCGAGGCCCTGGCCGATGCACAGGTGCCTGTCATTGCCGCCGTGTCCTGCAACCCGGTCAGCTTCGCCCGCGATGCGGCGGTGCTGGTCGCCGCGGGATACCGCCTGCAATGGGTGCAGGTTGTTGACCAATTCCGCTGGTCCACCCATGTGGAACTTGCCGCAGCCTTCGTGCTGTCGCATGAGACGGGCAGGGCCAGCGAAGGGCAGGGAACGGCATGACACGACGCGAGACGGTAGCAGCCTGGCTCGACCGGCCGGGGACGAGCAATTTCGTCATCGGGGTGATCGTCCTGAACGCCATCGTCCTGGGCCTGGATACCTCGGACGTGGTCAAGGGATCGGTCGGCGGCGTGCTGACCGTGATCGACCGGATGTGCCTGGCCGTGTTCATCGTCGAGATCGGGCTGAAGCTGTTCGCCCACCGGCTGAGTTTTTTCCGCGACGGCTGGAATGTCTTTGATTTCATCATCGTGGGCATCGCCCTGATCCCCGGGGCGCAAAGCCTGTCGGTGCTGCGGGCTCTGCGCATCCTGCGGGTTCTGCGGGTGATTTCGGCCGCGCCGCGGCTGCGCCGGGTGGTCGAGGGCTTTGTCCGCGCGGTGCCGGGCATGGCCAGCGTCTTCATGATGATGGCGATGATCTTCTACATCGGCGCGGTCATGGCCACGAACCTCTTTGCCGACAGTTTCCCCGAATGGTTCGGCACCATGGGCCGGTCGGCCTATTCGCTGTTCCAGATCATGACGCTGGAAAGCTGGTCGATGGGCATCGTGCGGCCGGTCATGGCCAAGTACCAATATGCCTGGGCCTTCTTCGTGCCGTTCATCATCGTCACCAGCTTTGCCGTGGTGAACCTGCTGGTCGGCCTGATCGTCAATTCGATGCAGGACGCCCATGATGCCGAGACCGAAGGCGCAACCGGGGCCTATCGGGACGAGGTGCTGGCCCGCCTGAAGGCCATCGAGGCACGTTTGCCGGCCGAAGACAGTGAAAAGTGACTTCTGCGATCGCGCGGAACCGTGTATTTTGCCGCCCGAGGTAAAACACAGGTTTCAGGCAAAAATGGACCGCAGATTAATGATTGGGACGGCGCTGTCGGCAGTGGCGCTGTCGGCATGCAGCCAGAAATACGGCGCATATAACGGGCCCGAGGTGACATCGATCGTCGTCAACAAGACGGCGCGCAAGATGTACCTGCTGCACGGCACCGAGGTGCTCAAGGATTACAAGGTGGATCTGGGCTTTGCCCCGGACGGGCCGAAGCGGTTTCGCGGCGATGGCAAGACGCCCGAAGGCACCTATCTGATCGACCGCAGGAACCCGCGCAGCTCGTTCTTCCTGTCGCTGGGCATTTCCTATCCCAACCGCCAGGACCGGGCCTTTGCGGCATCCTATGGCAAGGAGCCGGGTGGCGACATCTTCATCCACGGCCAGCCCAACGACACGCGGGCCAAGGGCCGCGACTGGACGGCGGGATGCATCTCGGTCCAGGACAAGGAAATGGCCGAGATCTACGCGATGGTGAATATCGGAACGCTGATCACGCTGCGGGCGTGACAGGGCCGTCGTGAGTTTTGGGCGGCGTCAGCCGCCCAGGATCATCGTCCACCAGATCTTGCCGCTTTTCTCCTGGTACCAGGCAAAGCCCATGTTCACGGCCGTCGGGTCGAGGATCACGTCGCGCGTGCCGGGCTGATCCATCCAGGCGCCCAGGGTCTCGATCTCGGTCTCGTAGGTCTCCGAGATGTTTTCGCCCAGGAAGCGGCCGGTATAGCCGGCGCGGGCCGTCCGGTCGATCGGCGAGGACCCGTCGGACCCGAAATGCCAGGGCCGGTTCTGCACCGACATGTCCCGCGAATGGGTCGCGGCAGCGGCGTTCAGTTGGGCGTTCAGCTGGACCGGGCCGGCGCCCGAAGCCGAGCGCAGCGAATTGACCGAATCAAGCATGCGGAACTGGATCTTGGACGTCTCGCCCGACCTGATCCGATAGACCTTGGTCGGCGAACTGCCCGTCGAGCCATTGTCGTATTCAGGTGCGGTACAGGCGGCAAGGACCAGCATCCCGGCCAGAAGCAGTGAAAAAAGGCGCAGCATGGGCATCCCGGTGATGAATTTCCCCGTTGGACTTAGCGCGTGAAGCGAGCGGTGGCAAATTCACTTAAGCGTCAGACCGCCCCCCGGGCCCGTTTGAATTGCGACTGAGGCATTCCCGCCATAAAATGCATGCACCGTGTGACCAGTTTGCAAAAGGAGCGGGACAATGGCGAAGAAGACCTCTTTCACCATCCCCACCCGGCGCGGCTTCCTGGCTGGCGGCGCGGCGGCGATCGGCGCGCCGGCCCTCGGCCAGGCCAGCGATCCCAGCGCCATCGACCCGGAAACCGCCGCAGTGCTCTACCCGGACCCCGAACCGGAACCGGCGGTGCCGCGCAACATATCCAGTTTCCGGTCCAAGCAATGGCAGCCCTATTTCAGCTCGTTGCGCAACGGCGCGATCCTGGTCGATACCCAGAGCCGCGCGCTGCACTACTGGGGCGAGGGCGAATCGTCCTACCGGCTGTACCCGTCGTCGGTGCCGCTGACCGAAGAGATGACCCGGCGCGGGCGGACATCGGTTATCCAGAAGGTCGAAGGGCCGGGCTGGGCGCCGACGCCGTCGATGAAAAAGCGCAACCCGGAATGGCCCGATTACATCCCGCCGGGGCCGAACAACCCGCTGGGCACCCACGCGCTTTATCTGGGCTGGAAATATTACCGTATCCACGGTACCCACGATACGCGCAAGATCGGACGCAAGTCGTCCAACGGCTGCATCGGGCTCTACAACGAGCATATCTCCGAACTTTTCGGTATGGCAAAAGTCGGCACGCAAGTGTTGCTTATTTGACGACATCCGCCGATGGCGAGGGGACGGCCCGAGACAAGCGTTTGCAATGGCCCATCTTTGCTGCTTAGAAGATCCTACGAGGTAAGTCTTGGGTGCGTCGTCCGTTTACCTTTTGGACGGCGCTTTATCTGGAGGTTAACATGAAGAAACTCGTCATCGCCGCCGCTTTCGCAGCTGCTGCAACGACCGCTTCCGCCGGCAACCTGGAAGAGCCGATCGTCGAAGCACCGGTCATCGTCGAAGAAACCACCGGCTCGTCGGCAGGCATCCTGCTGCCGCTGCTGCTGCTGGTTGTCGTTGCTGCTGCTGTCGCAGCCAGCTAATCGGCGTCCGAGAATTTGGAAGAAGGCGGTGCCTAGCACCGCCTTTTTTCGTTTCTGCCCCCCGGTTTTTGCCCCTGGTCTTGCCGGGGCGTCGGGCGGACAGACCCCTTCGCATGGCATCGTGACCCGAGAATCGATGCATTCCGGCCACACCCGGCGCTGCCATGCAGCACGGGCAGGCAGTCCTTGCATTTCAGGACCTTGCCGGATCGCGGGAACCCCCTAGAATTGTCAAATTGACTGCGCCCGTCCCTTTTCACCGAATCCACCCGGGCGCCGGACCAGGAGATTGTCATGAAGAAACTCATCGTTGCCGCCGCTTTCGCCGCAGCTGCCACCACCGCATCCGCCGGTAACCTGGAAGAGCCCATCGTCGAGGCGCCGGTCATCGTCGAGGAAACCACCGGCTCGTCCGCCGGCATCCTGCTGCCGCTGCTGCTGCTGGTCGTCGTGGCCGCTGCCGTCGCCGCCAGCTGATTGCGCAGATCCCCATGCAAAAGGGCGGCCGCCGGCCTGGCGTGCCGCCCTTTTCATGTTCTGGAGTCTTAACGCCCGTCCCGCGGGGCGGGCGTGATCCGGGGCCGTGCGGCCCCGGAAATTAACCTTCGAGCGGCGCGATCCAGCCGGCCAGGTTGTCGCGGATCACGGCCGACAGGGCGGCGATATGGGCATCGTCGTCATTGAGGCAGGGGATATAGGTAAAGCTCTGCCCGCCGGCATGTTCGAAACTCTCGCGGATCTCTTCGTTGATCTCTTCCAGGGTTTCGATGCAATCGGCCGAAAAGGCCGGGGCACAGACGGCGATATTGGTCGTGCCGGCCTCGGCCAGCCGCGCGACCTCTTCGACGGTATAGGGTTTCAGCCATTCCTCGGGGCCGAATTTCGACTGGAAGGTCGTGATGATCCGGCTGTCGTCCCAGCCCAGCCGTTCCTTCAGCAGCCGCGTCGTCTTCTGGCACTGGCAATGATAGGGATCGCCTTCGGTCAGGTAGCGTTCGGGCAGGCCGTGGTAGGAACAGACCAGCACGTCGGGCGGGGTGTCCAGCGTGGCATACTTGCGCTCGACCGAGCGGGCCAGGGCATCCATATAGAGCGGATTGTCGAAATAGGGCGGCACGGTGCGCGAGGCCGGCTGCCAGGTCTCGGCCATCAGGGCGCGGAAGAACTGGTCGTTGGCGGTGGCTGTCGTGGCCCCGGCATATTGCGGATAAAGCGGGAAGAACAGGATCTTGCGGCAGCCGGCCTCGACCATCGCGCGGACCTTGGATTCGGTCGAGGGATTGCCGTAGCGCATGCAGAAATCGACCATCACCCCGTCGCCGAAGGTCGCGGCCATGCTGTCGCGCAGCTTGGCGACCTGGTCCTTGGTGATGGTCATCAGCGGGCTCTCGTCGGCCTCGTTGTTCCAGATCGACCGATAGGCTTCGCCAGAGGCAAAGGGCCGTTTCGACAGGACGATGAGCTGCAGGATCGGCTGCCATTTCCAGGCCGGGTAGTCGATGACGCGCTTGTCGGACAGGAATTCGCTGAGATAACGGCGCATCGACCAGTAATCGGTGCCGTCCGGCGTGCCGAGGTTGGCCAGCAGGATGCCGATGCGCTCCCGGGGCAGCGCCGGGTGGTCGGGCTTGGCATGGGCGGGGCGGGTCAGGGTCTGGTCGGACATGCGTGGCCTCCTGCGGCGCGTCATTTTCTGGCCGAAATAAATTGCTGACCGGGGGCGTCAATCCGGCAAGGGCGTTTCCGTGGTGTTCAGGGCCTGGGCGAGGCGTTCGGTCGCGGAGCCGGGGCGCAGCGGCCGGGGTTGGCCGGGCCCGGGCGCCCAGCCGGTCAGCGTGATCCATTCGATGGTGGCCGGAAGGCGGCCGTCGGGCGTGGCAAAGGCGTCGGTGTAGAGCGCGGCCGCCCGGGCCAGGACGGTCCTGGGTGTTGCGCTGCGCAGGCGCGCGTCAAGGGCGTTGGTCTCGCCGCTGTTGCGCAAGTCACTGACGAGGTGATCAAAATCGCGGTAGGTCAGGGTCAGCGTGTCGGAATCGGCGACGGGCAGGGCCAGGTCCGCCCGTTGCAGCAGGGCGCCGAGGTCGCGGATATCGGCCATCGGCAGCACCCGGGGCGACAGCCCGCCCAGCAGCTCGGCCTCGGCCCCGGCCAGGGCGCTGCGCAATTCGTGAAAGCTGCGCCCGCCGGGCAGGATGGCCACCAGAAGCCCGTCCGGTTCCAGCGCCCGGCGACACTGGATCAGCTGGCCGACCGGATCGTCGGCCCAGTGCAGGGCCATGGCATGGATGACGCAATCATGGGCCCCGGGCTGCAGGTCGAGCGTGTCGTCATCACCCAGGATCCGGGCGTCGAACCCCTGCCAGACCTCGGGGAACGGCGTGATCACGGCCGGTTTCGTAAAGGTCCTGTTAACCAGGGCGAGGCGATCCTGTGCCTCGTCCCGGGCCAGCCGGTGCAGGAACGGATCACGGGCCCTGGCGCGATGACGGGCAAGGGCCTGGCGGTCGGTCAAACGAGGGCGCGGGGCGGTCATGGTGGTGAGGTAGTCCCATGCAGGCAACATTGCAAACCCTGGCTGAGGCGCTGGCCCGGTCGCCGGTGCGGGCGCTGGCCGGCCGGGCGGTGACGCTGGTCTATCCGCCGCGCTGCCTGGGCTGCGGCGGGCTGGTCGACAGCGACTTTGGGCTGTGCGCCACATGCTGGCGCGACACGCCGTTCATCGGCGGGCTGGTCTGCGACGGCTGCGGCACGCCGTTGCCCGGGCTGGGCGATGGCTGCCGGGTGGATTGTGACAGCTGCCTGGCCCATCCGCGGCCCTGGGACATGGCGCGCGCCGCGCTGATCTACCGCGACCAGGCCCGGCGGCTGGTGCTGGCCCTGAAACATGGCGACCGGACCGATATCGCCCGGCCAGCGGCGGGCTGGATGGCGCGGGCCGGGCGAGACATCCTCCGGCCGGGGATGATCGTGGCGCCGGTGCCGCTGCATTGGACCCGGCTGGCTCGGCGGCGCTATAACCAGTCGGCCCTGCTGGCCGCTCACCTGGCCCGGATCGCGGGGCTTGAGACCTGCCCCGACCTGTTTCGCCGGACAATGCGCACCCCGCTGCTGGAGGGCAAATCGCAGGCCGAGCGGTTCGCGGTGATGCAGGGCGCGATCGACGCGCATCCGCGCCACCGGCATCGGCTGGCAGGACGCGAGGTTCTTGTGGTCGATGACGTCATGACCAGCGGTGCAACCCTTGCCGCCACGACCGAAGCGGCGCATGCTGCAGGCGCAGCACGCGTCTGCGTGATCACACTGGCGCGGGTTGCAAAGGATACCTAGATCCCGTGGCAACACGGGATATAAGGATAGCGACATGAAACCGGTTGAAATCTATACATCTCCGCTTTGCGGATTTTGCCATGCGGCCAAGCGGCTGCTGAATTCCAAGGGCGTGAGCTTTTCCGAGATCGACGTGCTGGCCGAGCCGGACCGCAAGGCCGAAATGGTCCAGCGGGCCAACGGCGGGCGGACCGTACCGCAGATCTTTGTCGGCGAGACCCATGTGGGCGGCTGCGATGATCTCTATGCGCTGGAACGGGCCGGCAAGCTCGACGCGTTGCTGGCGGCCTGATGCGCGTTGCCCTGATCCAGATCACCTCGGGCGATGACCCTGCGGCCAACCTGGCCATGGTGCAGGCGATGTTGCGCGAGGCCCGGGATCGGGGGGCCGAATTTGCCCTGACGCCCGAGGTGACCAATTGCCTGTCGTCCTCGCGCAGCCACCAGCAATCGGTGCTGCAGGGCCAGGACGACGACATCACCCTGGCCGGCCTGCGGGCCGAGGCCGAGGCGCTGGGGCTGTGGCTGCTGATCGGGTCGCTGGGCCTGCAGACCGGGGACCCGGACGGGCGGTTTGCCAACCGGTCGTTCCTGGTCGGGCCGGACGGGGGCATCCGGACGCATTACGACAAGATCCACATGTTCGATGTCGATGTGAGCCCGGAAGAGACCTACCGCGAATCCGCGGGCTATCGGCCGGGCGACCGGGCGGTGGTGACCGAAGTGGCTGGCGTGCCGATGGGCATGGCGATCTGTTACGACGTGCGGTTTCCCCGGCTGTTCAAGGCCCTGGGCGATGCCGGCGCGCGTATCCTGACCGTGCCGGCGGCGTTTTCGCCGGTCACCGGGGCGGCGCATTGGGAGATCCTGCTGCGGGCCCGGGCGATCGAGACGGGCTGTTTCGTGCTGGCCCCGGCGCAGACGGGCACCCATCCGTCATCGACCGGCGGCCGCATCCGGCGCACCCATGGCCATTCGCTGGTCGTGGCGCCCTGGGGCGAGGTGCTGCTGGACGCGGGCACCGAACCGGGGGTGCATGTCGTCGACCTGGACCTGGGCGCGGTGGACGAGGCCCGGCGCAAGGTGCCGTCGCTGGCCAATGCGCGGGCCTTCAGCGCCCCTGTCACCGGTCCGGCATGACGGAAGAAGGCCAGAACCTGGCAGTGGCGCTGTTCAGCGAGGTGTTGACGGCCGAACAGCTGTTGCGCCACCGGCTGAGCCGCAGCCTGCCCAAGGGGATGGAGCTGTCGCATTTCTCGGTGTTGAACCACTTGGCGGTGATTGCCGACGAACGAACCCCGGCGCAGCTGGCGGCAACGTTCCACGTGACGCGCGGGGCAATGACCAACACGTTGGGCAAGCTGGAATGGGCCGGTTACGTGCATATCCGGCCCGATTGGGACGATGCGCGGCGCAAGCTGGTGGCGATCTCGCCGGCCGGGCGGCGGGCGCGGGACCAGGCGATTGCCGACATCACGCCGATGATCCGCCAGATCGTGGGCGACATGGGGGCCGACAAGGTGCGGTCGATCCTGCCGGTCCTGCGCGAATTGCGGCTGCGGCTGGAAGTCCAGGATTAGGGGGCGCTGCCCCCGTCCTCCGTTGGAGGACTCCCCCGGGAATATTTAAGAAGAGAAAGAAGCAGCAAGGTCAGGCCGGGCGCACCGAAGCGGTGACGTAATTGACCGAGAGGTCGCGGTCGGACAGGGACCAGGACCACAGGATCGGGTTGAAGACAAAGCCCTTGCGATCGACCGGATCGAGGCCGGCGCGGGAGAGCAGGTCGAACAATTCGTCGGGGGTGATGAACTTGGACCATTCATGCGTGCCCCTGGGCAACCAGCGCATGATCTGTTCGGCGCCGACGATGGCCATCATGTAGCTCTTGGGATTGCGGTTGATCGTCGAACAGATCTGCAGGCCGCCGGGTTTCAGCAGGTCATGGCAGGCGGTGAGATAGGCCAGCGGGTCGGCGACATGTTCGACGACTTCCATGTTGAGCACGGCGTCGAATTGCTCGCCATCGGCGGCCAGGGCTTCGGCGGTGACATGGCGATAGTCGATGTCGAGCCCGGACTGGCGGGCATGCACGCGGGCCACGGGGATGTTGCCGGCCGCGGCATCGGCGCCGACGACGGTGGCACCCAGCCGGGCCATCGGTTCCGACAGCAGCCCGCCGCCGCAGCCGATATCAAGCAGGCGCAGGCCGGCGAAGGGCGCAGGCGCGGCGAGATCACGGCCGAACTGGGCGGCGATTTGCGTGGTGATGTAGTCCAGCCGGCAGGGGTTGAGCATGTGCAGCGGCCGGAACTTGCCACGGGGGTCCCACCATTCGGCGGCCATGGCTTCGAACTTGGCGATCTCGGCGGGGTCGACGGTGCTGTCCGAGGCTTGCATTCCTCACTCCATATGGTCTTGTTGGGTCAGGGTCTATATAAGGCGAACGATGGACAAATCCGCCGATCAGAAGCGCGCTGTGCAATATCTTTATCCGCCGATCGACCCGTTCGACCAGCGCATGATGGATGTCGGCGACGGACACCAGATCTATGTTGAGCAATGCGGCAATCCGACCGGCATTCCGGTCGTGGTGTTGCATGGCGGGCCGGGGGGCGGCTGTTCGCCGGCGATGCGGCGGTATTTCGATCCGCGGGTGTTTCGCGTGGTGCTGTTCGACCAGCGCGGCTGTGGCCGGTCGCGGCCCCATGCGGCGGTCAGCCACAACACGACCTGGCACCTTGTGGCGGATATCGAGCGTATCCGCGAGGCGCTGGACATCGATCGCTGGGTGGTCTTTGGCGGCAGCTGGGGGGCGACGCTGTCGCTGATCTATGCCCAGGCCCATCCCGAGGCGGCGCGGTTCCTGGTGCTGCGGGGGGTCTTCCTGATGACCCAGGCCGAGCTCGACTGGTTCTACGGCGGCGGGGCGGGCAAGTTCTGGCCCGAGACATGGGCCCGGTTTGTCGATCCAATCCCCGAAGACGAGCGGGACAACATGATCGCGGCCTATCACAAGCGCCTGTTTTCCGGCGACCTGGCCGTTGAAACACGGTACGGCAGGGCGTGGTCGGCCTGGGAGAACGCGCTGGCGACGATCCATTCGTCGGGCATGTCGGGGGAAAGCCCGGGCGATTACGCACGGGCCTTCGCGCGGCTGGAGAACCATTATTTCATGAACGCCGGGTTCCTCGACTTCGACGGCCAGATCCTGGCGCATATGGACCGGATCGCCGATGTGCCGGGGGTGATCGTGCAGGGGCGTTACGACATGATCTGCCCGCCGGTCTCGGCCCATGCGCTGGCGCAGGCCTGGCCGGCGGCCGAGCTGCGCATGGTGCGCAATGCCGGCCATGCGCTGAGCGAGCCGGGGATCAGCGCCGAGCTGGTGCGGGTCACCGACATGATCGCCGAGGCCGAGGCATGAGCCGGCTGGACCGGCGCGCGCTGTTTGCCTCTGGTGCGGCGGCGGCGCTGCTGGCGGCGTCGGGCCTGTCGGCCGAGACCCTGCCCCGGCGGGGCGGGCGGCTGCGCATTGCGGCGGCCGATGGTCCGGGTGTTGCGGCGGTGGCGCGCGGGGCGGTGTTCGAGACGCTGACCGAGGTTGCGCCGGACGGGCTGTTGCGGGGCGAGTTGGCGACCGGGTGGCACGGCAGCGCCGATGCGCGCCACTGGCGGGTCGACCTGCGCGACGGCGCGGTATTTCACGACGGGCGACCTCTGACGGCCGATGACGTGCTGGCGACGCTGATGTCGGCGGCCAGCCCGGTGGCCGGGATGATCGCGGCGGGCCGGGCCGAGGGCCACGGGCTGCAGCTGGAATTGGCCGCGGGCGATCCGCAATTTCCTTATCGTCTGTCCGATCCGGCCCTGGCCGTCGCGCCGGGCGGCGAGATGCCGGGATCAATGGAAGACTGGGTGGGCTCCGGGCTGTACCGGGTGGTGACGGCGCGGGACGGGCGGCAGTACCTGGGCCGGCGGGTCGATGCCCATTGGAAGGATGGCCAGGCGGGCTGGGTCGATGCGGTCGAGGTCGTGGCGATCACCGATGCAAGGGTGCGTGGCGAGGCATTGCGCGACGGATTCGTCGACGTGGCCGAGGCCGAGGACGGCCTGGCTGCCGGTGATCACGTCGGCGAGCCGCGGATCGTCTCGGCGCGCGGGCGCCTTGACGACGGGCGGATCGCCGAGCGGTGGTGGATCGCCTGATGGGGGCGCTGCCCCCGTCCTCGTGAACGAGGACTCCCCCGGGAATACTTGGAAAGAGAAAGAAGCAGGAATGCCGCGCCCTTGCCGGCCGATTGCAGGGCTGGGGACGGGGCGCCGACCTGCTGCTTCTTTCTCTTCTCAAATATCCGGCCGCCGCTCTCCATCCATGCGCCCCGCCGGGGCAGGGCGAATTGGGGTTGCGAAAACCGCCTGCCGGGCGTATATGCCTTTTCAACAGCGGCGCGTCGGGCATCTGGGCCTGAGGTACCATCGGGATGATCGACGGGCCGTGCGCCCGTTTTTTTCGTTCTGGACAGCATGACCAACACACTGATCGCCAAAGCCGCCATAGACCGCCGCCTGGCCGAGATCATCTCTCCGGTGATCGAGGACCTGGGCTACGAGCTGGTGCGCATCCGGCTGATGTCCGGCAAGACGACCACCCTGCAGATCATGGCCGACAAGGCAGACGGGGGCATCGAGGTCGACGATTGCGCCGAGATTTCCAATGCCGTGAGCGCCGTGATGGATGTCGAGGATCCGATCCTGGATGCCTACACGCTCGAAGTCTCCAGCCCGGGCATCGACCGGCCGCTCACCCGGCTCAAGGATTTCGACATGTTCGAGGGCTATGAAGCCAAGGTGGAAACCACCGAGCTGATCGACGGTCGGCGGCGCTTCAAGGGCGTGCTGGCCGGGGTCGAGGGCGACGAGGTGCTGATCAACCTGGCCGAAGGTGGCGAAGAGGTGACCATCGGCCTGCAGTTCGACTGGCTCAGCGATGCCAAGCTGGTGCTGACCGACGAGCTGATCAAGGAAATGCTGCGCCAGCGCAAGGCGGCCGGTGTTCTGAACGAAGACGCCTTTGACGAGATAGAGACCGAAGGGTCCGACGAAACATCAACCGAGACCGCAGACGGGACCTCAAACGAGACCGAGGAGAAGACCTGAGATGGCCATCACATCCGCAAACCAGCTGGAGCTGTTGCAGACCGCCGAGGCGGTGGCCCGCGAGAAGATGATCGACCCCGGCCTGGTGGTCGAGGCAATGGAAGAATCCCTCGCCCGCGCCGCCAAGAGCCGTTACGGCGCCGAGATGGACATCCGGGTCTCGATCGACCGCCGGACCGGCAAGGCCACCTTTACCCGGGTCCGCACCGTGGTCGAGGATGAAGAGGTCGAGAACTACCAGGCCGAGATGACCGTCGAGCAAGCCAAGCAGTACATGGCTGATCCAGAAGTCGGCCAGCAGTACATCGAGGAAGTGCCCCCGGTCGAACTGGGCCGGATCGCCGCGCAGAGCGCCAAGCAGGTCATCCTGCAGAAGGTGCGCGAAGCCGAGCGTGACCGCCAGTACGAGGAATTCAAGGACCGCGCCGGGACCATCATCAACGGCCTGGTCAAGCGCGAGGAATACGGCAACGTCATCGTCGACGTGGGTGCCGGCGAGGCGATCCTGCGCCGCAACGAGAAGATCGGCCGCGAAAGCTATCGCCCGAGCGACCGCATCCGGGTGTTCATCAAGGATGTCCGCCGCGAACCGCGCGGCCCGCAGATCTTCCTCAGCCGCACCGCGCCGGAATTCATGGCCGAGCTGTTCAAGATGGAAGTGCCGGAAATCTACGACGGCATCATCGAGATCAAGGCCGTGGCCCGCGACCCGGGCAGCCGGGCCAAGATCGCCGTGATTTCCTATGACAGCTCGATCGACCCGGTCGGCGCCTGCGTCGGTATGCGCGGTAGCCGCGTGCAGGCCGTGGTGAACGAGCTTCAGGGCGAGAAGATCGACATCATCCCGTGGAACGAGGACCAGGCGACCTTCCTGGTCAACGCGCTGCAGCCGGCCGAAGTGTCGAAAGTGGTGTTCGACGAGGAAGCCGGCAAGATCGAGGTGGTCGTGCCGGAAGAACAGCTGAGCCTGGCCATCGGCCGGCGCGGCCAGAACGTGCGCCTGGCCAGCCAGCTGACCAATCTCGACATCGACATCATGACCGAGGCCGAGGAATCCGCCCGGCGCCAGAAGGAATTCGAGGAACGCACCCAGCTTTTCGTCGAAACCCTGGACCTGGACGAGTTCTTTGCCCAGCTGCTGGTGTCCGAAGGCTTTACCAACCTCGAAGAGGTGGCCTATGTCGAGCTGGACGAGCTGCTGGTCATCGACGGGGTCGACGAGGACACCGCCGAGGAGCTGCAGGCCCGGGCCCGCGACTTCCTCGAAGCCCAGGCCAAGAAGGCCCTGGAAAACGCCCGTGCGCTGGGTGTCGAGGACAGCCTGGTTGAATTCGACGGCCTGACACCCCAAATGATCGAGGCACTGGCCAAGGACGGGGTGAAAACCCTCGAAGATTTCGCGACCTGCGCGGATTGGGAACTGGCCGGCGGCTGGACCACCGAGAACGGCGAACGCGTGAAGGACGACGGCATCCTCGAGCCCTTCGACGTCAGCCTGGAAGAGGCGCAGCATCTGGTGATGACCGCGCGCATCGTCCTGGGTTGGGTCGATCCGGCCGAACTGGAAGCCGCTGACGACGACGAGACGGACCAGGAAGGGGCCGACGAGACAGACGCCGAAGAGGGCGACGACCAGCCCGCAGCTCCGGAGGCCGGGGCCTGATCTCAGGCCCCGTGGGGTAACGGACATGGGTCGCGGCGGCGTCTCCAAGGATCGGTCGGACGGTCCGGAACGGAAGTGCATAGCCACGGGCGAGGCGCAGCCGAAAGGCGGCCTCGTGCGTTTCGTGCTTGGTCCGGATGCCATGGTGTGGCCGGACGTGATGGAAAAGCTGCCCGGGCGTGGTGCCTGGGTTGCGGCAAACCGGGCGGCGATCGACCTGGCGGTGAAGAAGAAACTCTTTGCCCGGGCGTTCAAGGCACCGGTCCAGGTGCCGCCCGACCTGGCCGACCAGGTCGAGGCGCAACTGCTCCGCCGGCTGATCGAACTGATCAGCCTTGCGCGCAAGTCGGGCGCGGCGGTCGCCGGCTATGAAAAGGTGAAGGACTGGCTTGCCAAGGAAGAGGCCCGCGTGCTGATCCAGGCCAGCGACGGGTCCGAGCGCGGCAAGACCAAGCTGAGCACACCGCATTTTGGAACTTACGTCGGATGGCTGTCCTCGGATGAACTGGGACAGGCCTTCGGACGTCAAAGCGTGATACACGCGGCGGTCGCCTCTGGTGGACTCAGCCAACGTGTTGTAGAGGAGGCGCATCGTCTGAAAGGCATGCGCATGACGGACGGCGATACGCGCCGTCGGGAAGGATAATGAGCTTAATGAGCGATACTGACGGCAAGAAGACCTTGGGTGTACGTGGTGGCGGGTCCCGTCCGGGGAACGTGAAGCAGAGCTTCAGCCACGGGCGCACCAAGAATGTCGTGGTGGAGACCAAGCGCAAACGCGTTGTCGTCCCCAAGCCCGGACAGGGCAAGGGGGGCGCGGGCGGTTCGCCGTCCGGGGATCCGTCTCGCCGTCCTGCCGGTATCTCCGACGCGGAAATGGCGCGCCGGCTGAAGGCCGTGCAGGCCGCCAAGGCGCGTGAGGCCGACGAGGTCGCCGCCCGCGAAGCCGAGGAAAAGGCGCGCGCCGAAGAGCGCGAGCGCCGCCGGGCCGAGGCCGAACAGAAAGAGCGTGAACAGCGCGAGGCCGAGGAACGCGCCAAGGCCAAGGCCGAAGAAGAAGAGCGCAAGCGCCGCGAGGAAGCCGAGGCTGCCAAGCGCGCGGCCGCCGAAGCCGCGGCAGCGGCTGCGAAACCTGCGGAAAATCAAGCGGATGCCCGTGGTGCCGCGCCCAAGCAGGCGCCGGCAGGCGACGCCGGTCCGCGCAAGCAGGACCGCGAGCGCGAGCAGCGCCAGACCCGTGGCAAGGGCCGCGACGACAACCGGCGTTCGGGCAAGCTGACCCTGAACCAGGCGCTTTCGGGCGGCGAAGGCGGCCGCCAGCGGTCGATGGCCGCAATGAAGCGCAAGCAGGAACGCGCCCGCCAGAAGGCCATGGGCGGCCCGGTCGAACGGGAAAAGGTGGTCCGCGAGGTCCAGCTGCCCGAGGCGATCGTCGTGTCGGAACTGGCCAACCGGATGGCCGAACGTGTCGGTGAAGTGGTCAAGTCGCTCATGCAGATGGGCATGATGGTCACCCAGAACCAGACGATCGACGCCGACACCGCCGAGCTGATCATCGAGGAATTCGGCCACAAGGTGGTCCGCGTTTCCGATGCCGATGTCGAACAGGTGATCGAACAGGCCGCGGACAAGGACGAAGATCTTCAGCCGCGCCCGCCGGTCATCACCATCATGGGTCACGTCGACCACGGCAAGACGTCGCTTCTGGATGCGATTCGCGATGCCAAGGTCGTGGCCGGCGAAGCCGGGGGAATCACCCAGCATATCGGCGCCTACCAGGTGAAGACCGACAGCGGCTCGCTGCTGACCTTCCTCGACACGCCGGGCCACGCGGCCTTTACCTCGATGCGTTCGCGCGGGGCCCAGGTGACGGACATCGTCGTTCTGGTGGTTGCGGCCGATGACGCCGTGATGCCCCAGACGATCGAGGCCATCAACCACGCCAAGGCGGCCGAAGTGCCGATGATCGTGGCGATCAACAAGTGCGACAAGCCGGCCGCCAACCCGCAGAAAGTGCGGACCGACCTGCTGCAGCACGAAGTGATCGTCGAGGCGATGTCGGGCGATGTGCAGGATGTCGAAGTGTCGGCGCTGACCGGCAAGGGCCTGGACGAGCTGCTCGAAGCGATCGCGCTTCAGGCCGAGGTCCTGGAACTGCAGGCCAACCCGAACCGTCCCGCACAGGGCGCGGTGATCGAGGCCAAGCTCGACGTGGGTCGCGGCCCGGTTGCCACCGTTCTGGTCCAGACCGGCACGCTGAAGCAGGGCGACATCTTTGTCGTCGGCGAACAGTACGGCAAGGTCCGCGCCATGGAGAACGACCAGGGCAAGCGCGTCAAGGAAGCCGGTCCGTCGGTTCCCGTCGAGGTGCTGGGCCTGAACGGCACGCCCGAAGCCGGTGACGTGCTGAACGTGGTCGAAACCGAGGCCCAGGCCCGCGAGATCGCCGAGTACCGCAGCGAGAAAGCCAAGGAAAAACGCGCCGCCGCCGGTGCCGCGACGACCCTGGAACAGCTGCTGGCCAAGGCCAAGGAAGACGAGAACGTCTCCGAGCTGCCGATCCTGGTGAAAGCCGACGTGCAGGGTTCTGCCGAGGCGATCGTCCAGGCGATGGAGAAGATCGGCAACGACGAGGTCCGCGTGCGGGTCCTGCACTATGGTGTGGGCGCCATCACGGAAACGGATGTCGGCCTGGCCGAGGCCTCGGGCGCGCCGATCATGGGCTTCAACGTCCGGGCCAACGCGCCCGCCCGTAACAGCGCCAACCAGAAGGGCGTCGAGATCCGGTATTATTCGGTGATCTACGACCTGGTGGATGACGTCAAAGCGGCGGCAAGCGGCCTGCTGTCCAACGAGATCCGCGAGAACTTCATCGGCTATGCCGAGATCAAGGAAGTCTTCAAGGTTTCGAACGTCGGCAAGGTTGCAGGCTGCCTGGTCACCGAGGGCGTTGCCCGCCGGTCGGCCGGCGTGCGCCTGCTGCGCGACAACGTCGTGATCCACGAAGGCACCCTGAAGACGCTCAAGCGCTTCAAGGACGAGGTCGCCGAGGTCCAGTCGGGCCAGGAATGCGGTATGGCCTTCGAGAATTACGACGATATCCGGCCTGCGGATGTCATCGAGATCTTTGAACGCGAAGAGGTCACGCGGACGCTCGACTAAGCGTGATCCTCTTGATCTGAAACGAAAAAGAGCGCGGGAGAAATCCCGCGCTCTTTTGTTTCATGATGTCAGTGCTGTCTTGCGTTGGGTACGGTGTTCGTCAGGCGGCCTGGCCGACCGGACGCCCGGCATAAACCGTCTGGCCGACTTTCACGGCAATCCGGCCATCCGGGTAGGTGCGGACAAAGGTCCCCTGAACGGAAACACAGGTCCCAACTGTGATCGTACGAAGCATGTCTCGTCCCCTTGTGTTTACAGACCCTTCATACACCGGAAATCGTTTACGAAACATTCACAAACTGCATGCCTTTTCGCAGAAATTTTGTTGTTTCGCGGATATTTTCAGCAGACAGCGTTTCGAATACGGAAGTTTCTCCGACTTCGGAACTATTGACGCAACGTATCCGAACGCGTCAGAGCCAGTCGCGCAGGATTGGAATCAGCGGAATGTCGGCTGCGGGCATCGGATAATCGCGCAGCGAATCACCCCGAACCCATTTCAGAGCCTGATTCTCGCGTCCCTGGACGATGCCGTCCCACTTGCGGCAGGCATATAGGGGCATCAACAGGTGGAAATCGTCGTAGCTGTGGCTGGCAAAGGTCAGCGGCGCCAGGCACGATGCCCAGGTGTCGATGCCCAGCTCTTCGTGCAACTCGCGGATCAGCGCCGCTTCGGGGGTTTCACCGGGCTCGACCTTGCCGCCGGGAAACTCCCAGAGCCCCGCCATGGCCTTGCCCTCGGGCCGTTGGGCGAGCAGGACCCGCCCATCGGCATCGATCAGCGCAACGGCTGAAACAAGAACGGTCTTCACGACCGGTAATCCGCGTTGATGTCGATATAGGCGTGGGTCAGATCGCAGGTCCAGATCGTTGCCTGACCGTCGCCCAACCCAAGATCTACCGTCACGACAAGGTTCTGCCCCTTCATGTAGGCGGCGGCATCGTCCTCGCGGTAGTCCGGGTTCACCCAGCCATCGCTGGCGACAAGGATGTCACCGAACCGGATGCTGAGCCGGTCGCGATCTGCCGCGGCGCCGGACTTGCCGATCGCCATGACGATGCGCCCCCAGTTGGGATCCTCGCCGGCGATGGCCGTCTTGACCAGCGGCGAGTTGGCCATCGCAAGACCATGGGTCCGGGCATCTTGATCGTTCGCCGCGCCGGTGACACGAAATTCGACGAATTTCGTTGCACCTTCGCCGTCGCGCACAACCTGATGCGCCAGGTCCAGCATCACGCCATGCAGGGCGTCCTCAAAGGCCTGTTCCCCGTCGACGGAGACACCAGACGCGCCGGTCGCAGCCAGAATCAGCGAATCCGAGGTCGAGGTATCGCTGTCGACGGTGATGCAGTTGAACGTCCGGTCGGTCAGCCCCGACAGCATCTGCTGCAACGCCGGCTGGGCAATGCGCGCGTCGGTGAAGATGTAGACCAGCATGGTCGCCATGTCGGGCGCGATCATGCCCGATCCCTTGGCAAAGCCCGCAATCCGCACGGTTTTTCCGCCGATCTCGACCTCTGCCGAGGCCCCTTTTGGGAAGGTGTCGGTGGTCATGATCGCGCGGGCGGCGGTCTCGGCGGCGTCCGGGGACAGCGCGCCGACAAGGTCGCCCAGCTTGGCGATGATCCGGTCGTGGGGCAATTTTTCCCCGATCACACCGGTCGACGCGGTGAATACCCGCGCCTGGGGCACACCTGTTGCAGCCGCCACGGCGGCGGTGATTTCTGCAACGGAATCAAGGCCGTTCTTGCCGGTAAAGGCATTGGCATTGCCCGAGTTCACCAGGATCGCCGCGCCGTCCGGGCTGTCACCACCCAGCTTGGCCTGGCAATCCAGCACCGGCGCGGCGCGGGTGGCCGAACGGGTGAACACCCCGGCCACGGCGCTGCCCGGCGCCAGCGTGGCCAGCATCACGTCGGTGCGGTTCTTGTAACGGACCCCGGCGGAGACGGCGGCGAAAGACACGCCGCCGATGACCGGAAGGTCGGGAAAGCTGGCCGGCGCCAGCGGGGACACGGGCAGGGCGCCGACCATCCGGGTCAGTCCAGCGCGTCGAGTTGCTGCAGCGCGGCCGGGTCGACACCCGACAGGTCGGGGCGCTCGATCTCGGCCGCATCGGTCAGCGATTTGACGTGCTCTTCGATGGCCTGGCCTTCCAGCTCGCTGACGATCTGGCCGCGCACTTCGTCCAGGGTCGGTGCCTCGGCGATGCGGGTTTCGTTCAGCTTGATGACGTGCCAGCCGAACTGCGTCTGCACCGGCTCGGAGATCTCGCCAGCCTCCAGTGCGGTCACGGCCGTTTCGAAATCGGGGACCATCTGACCGGCCTGGAACCAGCCCAGCTCACCGCCCGACGGGCCCGAGGGACCGGTCGAGCTGGTTTTGGCGACTTCGGCAAAATCTGCCCCGTCTTCAAGCACTTCGCGGATCGCCTTGGCCTCGGCTTCGGTCTCGACCAGGATGTGCGAGGCGTTCCATTCGCGCTCGCCCTCGGCATTGGCATATTGCGCGTCATAGGCGGCCTGGACGGCCTCGTCGCTGGTCACGCCTTCGAGCATGCCGGCGATTTCCGACGCGGCCAGCAGCGCGCGTTCCTCGTTTTGCAGCGACAGGGTCACGCTGGCCGGCGGGGTGCCATCGAAATGCTGGGCCAGGGCTTCCTGCTGGATCAGCTGTTCCAGGATGCCGTCGAACAGCTGGGCGACGGGGATCTGCTGATATTGCTGGGGCAGGTTGGCATACAGGATCATCATGTGACCCAGCGTGATCTCCTTGCCGTTCACCACGGCGACCACGGTTTCCGGCGAGGTCGCGTCTTCGGCTTGCAGGGGGCCGAACGGCAGAGTGGCAAGGGCCAGCGCCGGCAAGAGCTTCAGAGCGTTTCGCATAAGGTAAATTCCATGTTTCTGGCCGCGATGGGGCGCGGCGTTGACACTGTTTCGCCTGCCCCTTACATCGCCTTGTGGCCCGCAAGCAGGTCAGATCGGATTTCCGACACATCTACGGGCTGCGGTCTGGGCCGACAAGTGGCTGCCGGCCACGAATATGTCAGATCAGCGGGAGAGCGCATGCTTGGGATCGGAACACTCGCCAAAAAGGTCTTCGGGACCCATAACGACCGGAAGGTCAAGGCGACGCGCCCGCTGATCGAAAAGATCAACGCCCTTGAACCCGAATTCGAGACACTCGACGACGCCGGGCTGCAGGCCAAGACGGCCGAGCTGAAGGAGCGGCATGCCCAGGGCGAAAGCCTGGACGACCTGCTGCCCGAAGCCTTTGCCAACGTGCGCGAAGGGGCCAAGCGGGCGCTGGGGCTCAGGGCCTATGATGTCCAGCTGATGGGCGGGATCTTTCTGCACCAGGGCAACATCGCCGAGATGAAGACCGGCGAGGGCAAGACCCTGGTGGCGACCTTCGCGGCCTATCTCAACGCGCTGGCCGGCAAGGGCGTTCATGTCGTGACGGTCAACGACTACCTGGCCAAGCGTGACGCCGAATGGATGGGCAAGGTCTATGAGCTGCTGGGCCTGTCGGCCGGCGTGATCTTTCCCGACATGGGGCCTGAGAACCGGTTCGCGGCCTACCAGGCCGACATCGTCTTCGGCACCAACAACGAATTCGGCTTTGATTACCTGCGCGACAACATGAAGTCGGACCTGGCGCAAATCTTCCAGAAGCAGCATTTCTTCGCCATCGTCGACGAGGTGGACTCGATCCTGATCGACGAGGCCCGGACCCCGCTGATCATCTCGGGCCCGGCCCAGGACCGGTCCGAGCTGTACCGCAACATCGACGCGGTTGTGCCCTCGCTGACCGATGCGCATTACGAGCTGGACGAGAAACAGCGCAACGTGACGTTCACCGAGGACGGCAACGAGTTCATCGAGGAACAATTGCAGGTGCGCGGGCTGCTGGAAGAGGGTCACACGCTTTACGATCCCGAAAGCACGACCGTGGTTCACCACCTGAACCAGGCGCTGCGGGCGCACAAGCTGTTCCAGAAGGACAAGGATTACATCGTCCGCGACGGCCAGGTCGTGCTGATCGACGAATTCACCGGCCGCATGATGCATGGCCGCCGCCTGTCCGAGGGCCTGCACCAGGCGCTTGAGGCCAAGGAGGGCGTGAAAATCATGCCCGAGAACGTCACGCTGGCCAGCGTGACCCTGCAGAACTATTTCCGGCTGTACGACAAGCTGTCGGGCATGACCGGCACGGCGGCAACCGAAGCCGAGGAATTTGCCGAGATCTACGGCCTGGGCGTGGTCGAAGTGCCGACCAACAAGCCGATTGCCCGGGTCGACGAAGATGACCAGGTCTATCGCTCGGCGGCCGAGAAATACGGGGCGATGATCGAAGAGATCAAGCTGGCCCATGGCAAGGGTCAGCCGATCCTGGTGGGCACGACGTCGATCGAAAAGTCGGAAATGCTGAGCCAGATGCTGACCAAGGAAGGCATCAAGCACAACGTCCTGAACGCCCGGCACCACGAACAGGAAGCCCAGATCGTGGCCGAGGCCGGCCACCTGGGCGCGGTGACCATCGCGACCAACATGGCCGGGCGGGGCACCGACATCCAGCTGGGCGGCAATGTCGAGATGAAGGTCCTGGCCGCGCTGGCCGAGAACCCCGATGCCGATCCCCACGCCCTGCGCGAGGCCGAAGAGGCCCGCCATGCCGACGAGAAACGCAAGGTGATGGAGGCCGGCGGCCTGTATGTCATCGCGTCGGAACGCCACGAAAGCCGGCGCATCGACAACCAGCTGCGCGGCCGCTCGGGCCGTCAGGGCGACCCGGGGCGCACGTCGTTCTACCTGTCGCTCGAAGACGACCTGATGCGCATCTTCGGCTCCGATCGCCTGGACAAGGTGCTCAAGACCCTGGGCCTGCAGGAAGGCGAGGCCATCGTGCATCCTTGGGTGAACAAGTCGCTGGAACGCGCCCAGGCCAAGGTCGAGGGCCGCAACTTCGACATGCGCAAGCAGCTGCTGAAGTTCGACGACGTGATGAACGACCAGCGCAAGGTGATCTTTTCGCAGCGCCACGAGATCATGGCGACCAAGGATCTGAACGAGATCACGACCGACATGCGCCACCAGGTGATCGACGACCTGGTCGAGATCCACATGCCGCCGAAATCCTATGCTGACCAATGGGATAACGAAGGCCTCTATGCCGCGGTGATCGAAAAGCTGGGCATTGACGTGCCGGTGATCGAATGGGCCGAAGAGGATGGCGTCGACGACGAGGAAATCCGCGAGCGGCTGGAAAAGGCGACCGACGAGCACATGGCCAAGAAGGCCGCGGCTTTCGGTCCCGAGACCATGCGCAACATCGAAAAGCAGGTCCTGCTGCAGACGATCGACCAGAAATGGCGCGAACACCTGCTGACGCTGGAACACCTGCGCTCGGTCATCGGCTTCCGGGGCTATGCCAACCGCGATCCGCTGAACGAATACAAGAACGAGAGCTTCCAGCTGTTCGAAGGCATGCTGGACAGCCTGCGCGAGGCGGTGACGACCCAGCTGGCCCATGTCCGGCCCATGTCCGAAGAGGAAATGGCCCAGATCCGTGCCCAGATGGCCGCCGACCAGCCGGAAATGCTGCGCGCGGCCCGCGAGCAGATGGGCCAGGCCAGCGCGCCCGAACCCGCCGGCGCCGCGGCTGCCGAGGCCGGGACCGAAACAGCCGAAGCCCCGGCCCCCGGTTTCGTCGAGGACGATCCCAGCACCTGGGGCACCCCGGGCCGCAACGAGAAATGCCCCTGTGGCAGCGGAAAGAAGTTCAAGCATTGCCACGGGCGCCTGTCCTGAGCCCGGCCTGAGGCCCGGCATCGCCGCAATGCTGCCAGAATGACTCCCGCCCGGGGCCACAACTTGGCCCCGATCCGGCGCCATCTTTCCCTGCGAAGGACGATCCGGAAGGAGGCCAGCATGATGACATATCCCAGCAAGACCTCCGGGCTTGTGGCCGGGACCATTGCCTGCGCCCTTGCCATCGGCTGGGGCACGCAGACCTTTGTCGCCCGCACCCAGGCCGCCGCGCCAACCCATGGCGCCCCGGTTGTCACCGCCTCGATGCTGGGCGTGCCCGCCGCGGCCATTGCCGGCCACACGGTCGACCATGACACGCCTGTTCCCGCGCCGGCCGCCGAGACGGTCACCCGCAGCGAAGCCGACCTTCTCGACACCGACCTGCTGCCCGCCGGCCCGGTCGACCAGCTGGCCCGGCTGCCCGAATGTGACATCACCGCCCTTGCCGTGCCCGCGCCCCGGGCGTCTGTCACGCTGACGGTCGATGCGCCCTGCTATCCCGGCGCGCGGCTGTCGTTGCATCATACCGGGCTGATGTTCAGCGCCCTGACCGACGATGCCGGCCACCTGTCGGTCACCGTGCCGGCCCTGCGCGATCACGCCGTTTTCATCCTGTCCTTTGATCATGGGCCGGGCACGGTTGTCTCCGCCGATGTGCCCGATGTCGGCCATTGGAGCCGCGTCGCCCTGCAATGGCAGGGCCCCACCGGCTTCGAGATCCACGCGCTGGAACTGGGCGCGGGCTATGGCGACACCGGCCATGTCTGGGCCGGCGCGCCGGGCAACCCGATGACGGGCAGTTTCCTTGAGCGGCTGGGCGATGGCGCCGGGCCCGATGCCCGCGTGGCCGAGGTCTATTCCTTCCCGCGCGGGTCGGGCCTGAACGGCCTCGTCGCTCTGAGTGTCGAGGCCGAAGTCACCGCCGAGACCTGCGCCCGCGCGCTGACGGCCGAGGTTCTGGAACGTCGCGACGCCAGTACGCTGACCAGCCGTGACCTGGATCTGACAATGCCCAATTGCGCGGCCATCGGTGACTTTCTTGTGTTGAATAATCTGGTCGATGACCTGAAAATCGCGGCCAATTGAGCGGCGATCAGGACTTCAATCATGACATGGGCACGTGCGGCGTTCTGCGCCGCATTTTTTCTGGCGTTGGCGGGGGGCTCGCCCGCATCCAGCCAGGACATCACCCTGCGGTCGCCCGACGGGGCGGTGGAAATCAGCGGCATGCTGCTGGGCTTCGACGGTGAATTCTACCGCGTCGACACCAAGTTCGGCGAGCTGACCGTCGACGGCTCGGGGGTGATCTGCGACGGCCCGGCCTGCCCCAACATCGATACCTACGTGGCCGAAGTGCTGTTTTCCGGCGCGTCGTCGATGACCGAGGTGCTGTTGCCCGCGCTGGTCGAAGGCTTTGCCCGCCGCCAGCAGATGGAGGCCCGGCGGATCCAGCTGGACGAAACGCATTTCCTCTACGAGCTGGTCCGCGAAGGGGTCGAACGCCCGGCGGCGCGGTTCGAATTCCATGTCACCACGACCGACGAAGGCTTTGCCGACCTGCTGGCCAACGAGGCCGACGTTGTGCTGGCCAGCCGCGAGATCCGCCCCGAGGAACGCCAGCGCGCGATGGAAAGCGGCATCGGCGACCTGACCGAACCCAACCGCAGCCGGGTCCTGGCGCTGGATGCGCTGGTGCCGGTTGTTACGCTGACCCACCCCCTGCGCGAGATCTCGACAACCGACCTGGCCCGCCTGCTGTCCGGCGAGATCACCAATTGGGCGCTGCTGGGCGGCCCCGACGCCCCGGTCACGCTGCACCTGCCCGCGGCCGGATCGGGCCTGTCCCAGGCCGCCGAAGACCGCCTGCTGCGCCCCCTGGGCGCGCAGCCCGACGCGGATGGGCCGGGGGCCGATATCCGCCGCCATTCCCGGTCGGGTGACGTGGCCCGCGCCGTGGGTGACGATCCCTTCGGCATTGGCTTCACCGGTTTCGCCGAGATCGCCCCGGCCCGGGCGCTGACGCTCACCGGCAGCTGCGGTTTTTCCCTTTCGGCCACGCGGCGCACCATCAAAACCGAAGATTACCCCCTCACCGCGCCGCTCTTCCTCTACCTGCCAGCCCGGCGCCTGCCCCGGATGGCCCGCGATTTCCTGGCCTATACCCGCAGCGACCCGGCCCAGATCGTCATCCGCCGTTCGGGCTTTGTCGACCAGGCACCCGAGGAAATCCCGATCAACGATCAGGGCGATCGCTTTGCCAATGCCCTTCTGGCCGCCGGCCCGGAAATCGCCCTGCCCGAGCTGCGCGCTATGACCCAGGCTTTGGCCCCGCTGGCCCGCCTGACAACCTCTTTCCGCTTCGAACCCGGTTCTGCCCGGCTCGATGCCCAATCCCGCTCGAATGTCGCCCAGCTGGCGGGCGCCATCGCCACGGGCACCTATGACACCCGCCGCCTGCTGTTCGCGGGCTTCTCCGATGGCCAGGGCCCGGCTGCCGACAACCTGCGCATCGCCGAGGCTCGCGCCGGCGCCGTCCGGGATGCCGTGTTGGCCGCCGTCGAGCCTGGCCTGGCCGATCGCGTCGATATCGGTGTCGCCGCCTTCGGAGAGGCCCTGCCCATGGCCTGCGACGACAGCGACTGGGGCCGCGGTGTCAACCGCCGGGTCGAAATCTGGGTGCGCTGACAGCCCTCCCGCTTCTTTCTCTTTCCAAGTATTCCCGGGGGAGTCCTCCACCGGAGGACGGGGGCAGCGCCCCCATCACAGGTATCCTTCGGCGCGAAAGCTGATTTCCCGCGACTTGCCGATCACCAGGTGATCGTGCAGCGTCAGCCCCAGTGCCTGGCAGGCCGCGTCGATCCGCGCGGTCATGTCGAAATCGGCCTGGCTGGGCGTCGGATCGCCCGACGGATGGTTGTGCACCAGGATCAGCGCCGAGGCGTTCACCTCCAGCGCGCGCTTGGCCACTTCGCGCGGATAGACCGGCACGTGATCCACCGTGCCCCTGGCCTGTTCCTCGTCGGCAATCAGGATGTTCTTGCGATCCAGGTACAGCACGCGGAACTGTTCGGTCTCGCGGTGCGACATGGTCGTGTGGCAATAATCCAAAAGCGCGTCCCAGCCGGAAATCGCGTGCCGTCGCAACACCTTGGACCGCGCCAGCCGGTGTGCGGCCGCTTCGATCAGCTTGAGCTCGCCGATCACCGCCTCGCCCACGCCCTTGATGTCGGCCAGGCGTTCGGGCGGTGCGCTGAGCACGCCGTTGAAATCGCCGAACCGGTCCAGAAGTGCCCGGGCCAGCGGCTTGGTGTCCTTGCGGGGCAGGGCGCGGAAAAGCACCAGTTCCAACAGCTCGTAATCCGGCATCGCCGCCGCGCCGCCTTCGCGGAAGCGTTGGCGCAGCCGGTCACGATGGCCCTGGATATACGAGGGCAACCGCGCGCCGGGAGCCAGCACCGGTGCAGGTTCGCCATCGAAGAGCGGCAGGGGGGATTCGGAAAAGGCATCGCCGGTCATGGCCCGAGACTAGGCCGTCGTTGGTTAGCGAAGCGTTAAGGAGAGGCATCAAGAGTGCCATCAAAAAGGCCGGGCCAGACGTGCCGGCCCGGCCCTGAACCGGAAGCGCAGACCCCGCGAGGGGCCGCAGGCATCAGCCTTTCATCGAATCCCAGAAGGATTTCACCGACGAAAAGAAATTCTTCATCGCCGGGTTGTTATCCTCGCTCAGCTCATCGAATTCCTGCAGCAGCTCTTTCTGCCGGCTGGTCAGGTTGACCGGGGTTTCCACGGCCAGTTCGATGAACATGTCGCCGGACCCGCCGCCGCGCAGGGCGGGCATGCCCTTGCCCCGCAGGCGCATCTGGCGGCCCGACTGGCTGCCGGCCGGGATCTGCACGCGGCCGCGGCCGCCGTCGATCGTCGGCACTTCGATCGACCCGCCAAGGGCCGCCTTGGCCATGCTCATCGGCACCTTGCAATAGAGGTTGGTGCCATCGCGTTCGAACAGCTCGTGGCGCGTGACCTCGATGAAGATATAGAGATCGCCCGGAGGTCCACCGCGCAGCCCGGCTTCGCCTTCGCCGGCCAGGCGAATGCGCGTGCCGGTCTCGACACCGGCCGGAATGTTGACCGACAGCGCCCGATCCTTTTCGACCCGACCAGCCCCGCCACAGGAGCGGCAGGGGTTCTTGATGATCTGGCCCATGCCGGAACAGGTCGGACAGGTGCGTTCGACGGTAAAGAAACCCTGCTGGGCCCGCACCTTGCCCATGCCCGAACAGGTCGGGCAGGACACCGGCTCGGCACCGCCTTCGGCACCGGTGCCGTTGCAGGTCGAACAAGCCACGGCCGTGGGCACGTTGATCGTCTTCTGCAGCCCGCTGAAGGCTTCTTCGAGGGAAATCCGCAGGTTATAGCGCAGATCGGACCCGCGCGAGGCCCGGCGGCCACCGCCGCCGCCCCGCTGGCCACCCATGAAATCGCCGAACAGGTCGTCGAAGACATCGGAAAAGGCGCTTTGGAAATCGGCGCCGCCGCCCATGCCACCGGCGCCCGGGCGCGGGCCGCCGCCCATGCCACCTTCGAAGGCGGCGTGGCCAAAGCGGTCATAGGCCGCCTTCTTGTCGGCGTCCTTCAGGATCTCGTAAGCCTCGTTGGCTTCCTTGAACTGGCTTTCGGCGTCGGGGTTGTCGGCGTTGCGGTCGGGGTGAAGTTCCTTGGCCTTCTTGCGATAGGCCTTCTTGATTTCGTCCGCAGACGCGGTACGGGACACCCCGAGCACATCGTAGAAATCGCGTTTCGACATCTGGTTGTCCTCTTGAGGCGGTCGCCTGAACGATGAGGGCCGGCCCGGATCCCGGACCGGCCCCAAAGTGTTCAGGCCTGGCCGTTACGCACGCTTGTCGTCGTCCAGGTCTTCGAACTCCGCGTCGACGATGTCGTCGTCTTCCGCGCGTGCCGTGTCGGCCGGTTCGGGCTCTTCGTCGCCGGAGGCCTCGTCCTGGCTGGCCTTGTAGATGGCCTCACCCAGTTTCATGGCCGCGTCGGTGACGTTCTGGATGCCGGCGCGGATCTTGTCCGGGTTGTCGGTTTCCAGCTCGTCCTTGAGCGCCGCGATGGCCAGTTCGATCGCCTCGACGGTCGAGGGATCGACCTTGTCCGAATGCTCTTCCAGCGACTTCTCGGTCGAGTGGATGAGGCTTTCGGCCTGGTTCTTGGCCTCGACCAGGTCCTTGCGGGCCTTGTCGGCTTCGGCGTTTTCCTCGGCGTCGCGCACCATCTTTTCGATGTCGTCGTCCGACAGACCGCCCGAGGCCTGGATCGTGATCTTCTGTTCCTTGCCCGTGCCCTTGTCCTTGGCCGAGACCGACACGATGCCGTTGGCGTCGATGTCGAAGGTCACCTCGATCTGGGGCATGCCGCGCGGCGCGGGCGGGATGTTTTCCAGGTTGAACTGGCCGAGGATCTTGTTGTCGGCCGCCATTTCCCGTTCACCCTGGAAGACCCGGATGGTCACGGCGTTCTGGTTGTCCTCGGCGGTCGAGAAGATCTGGGATTTCTTCGTCGGGATCGTCGTGTTGCGGTCGATCAGGCGGGTGAACACGCCACCCAGCGTCTCGATCCCCAGCGACAGCGGGGTCACGTCGAGCAGGACGACGTCCTTGACGTCACCTTGCAGGACACCGGCCTGGATCGCCGCGCCAAGCGCCACGACCTCGTCGGGGTTGACGCCCTTGTGGGGCTCCTTGCCGAAGAACTTGGTCACTTCCTCGACGACCTTGGGCATGCGGGTCATGCCGCCGACCAGGACAACCTCGTCGACGTCCGCCGCCGAGATGCCGGCGTCTTTCAGCGCCGCGGCGCAGGGCTTCATCGAGGCCTTGATGAGATCGCTCACCAAGCTTTCCAGCTTGGCGCGCGTCAGCTTCATCACCAGGTGCAGCGGCTGGCCGCCCTTGGGGTCCATCGAGATGAACGGCTGGTTGATCTCGGTCTGCGACGAGCTCGACAGCTCGATCTTGGCCTTTTCGGCAGCCTCTTTCAGACGCTGCAGGGCCATCTTGTCCTGGGTCAGGTCGACGCCGTTCTCTTTCTTGAACTCGTCGGCCAGGTAATTGACGATCCGCATGTCGAAATCTTCACCGCCCAGGAACGTGTCCCCGTTGGTCGATTTCACTTCGAACAGGCCGTCGTCGATTTCCAGGATGGTCACGTCGAAGGTACCACCGCCAAGGTCGTAAACCGCGATGGTCTGGCTGTTTTCCTTGTCCAGGCCATAAGCGAGGGCGGCGGCCGTCGGTTCGTTGATGATCCGCAGCACTTCCAGCCCGGCGATCTTGCCGGCGTCCTTCGTGGCCTGACGCTGGGCGTCGTTGAAATAGGCAGGAACGGTGATGACGGCTTGCGTCACGTCCTCGCCGAGGTAGCTCTCGGCGGTTTCCTTCATCTTGCCCAGGATGAAGGCGGAAATCTGGCTGGGCGAGTATTTCTCACCCTTGGATTCGACCCAGGCATCCCCGTTGCCGCCGTCGATGACGTTGTACGGCAGGTTCTTCTTGTCCTTGGCCAGGTGCGCGTCGTCCGAACGACGACCGATCAGGCGCTTGACACCGAAGATGGTGTTTTCGGGGTTGGTCACCGCCTGGCGCTTGGCCGGCTGGCCGACAAGGCGTTCATCGTCGGTGAAGGCGACGATCGACGGGGTCGTGCGGGCCCCTTCCGAGTTCTCGATCACGCGGGGTTGCGCACCGTCCATGATGGCGACGCAGCTGTTGGTCGTCCCGAGGTCGATACCGATGACTTTCGACATATTTGATCCCTCTCATACAAAGGCGATTTCACGAGACCCGGACCCGTTACGGCATCAAGGCCCCGACTGTGTGGCGCTTCGGTCACAGGACCTCGGCGCGTCCCGGCGTATATAGGGATGGCATCAAATGCCTGCAAGCGCGTGAACGGCTTGCATTCCGCCTTTCTTCTGCGGTTTGCCTTTCGGTAACACATGCGCGGAAGACGAAGGCAGAACGGAGGCTTTCATGGGCAACGCACCGGTGGAATTGCGCGGTTTCCGCATCTGGAAGGGCTACCTGGACGGGCCGGCGCAGGCCGGGCTGGTGGCCGCCCTGCGCCCCGTGCTGAAGGCCGCGCCGCTGTTCCGGCCGGTCACGCCGCGTGGCCAGGCGATGTCGGTGCGGATGACCTCGGCCGGCGAGCTGGGCTGGGTGACCGACCGCAAGGGTTATCGCTACGAGGCGCTGCACCCGTCCGGCACAAGCTGGCCGGCGATCCCCGACGCGGTGCTGGCGATCTGGGCCGGGGTGACCGGGCTGGAGCGGATGCCGGATTCCTGCCTGATCAACTATTACGGGGCCGATGCGCGGATGAGCCTGCACCAGGACAAGGACGAAGAGGATTATTCCTGGCCGGTGGTGTCGGTGTCGCTGGGCGATGACGGGCTGTTCCGCATCGGCAACACCACGCGGGGCGGCAAGACGGATTCGATCTGGCTGGGCTCTGGCGACGTGGTGGTCATGGGCGGTGACGCGCGGCTGACCTATCACGGCATCGACCGCATCCGCTTTGGCTCGTCGCGGCTGTTGCCCAAGGGCGGGCGGATCAACCTGACGCTGCGGGTGGCCAGTTAGACACGCTGGCCGGCCGGTAGAGAGGCCGGTGGAACCGTGTCAGGGCACCAGCGAGCAGCAGCCCCGGACGATGTCGGATTGATCGACGACCAGGTTGATCTGGAGCCCATACAGCCGGTCGGACATGCCGTCGCTGCAGATTTCGGCCTGCAACAGCGCGGCGTGGACCGGCCCGAGATCGAGGAAATAGCGATCGGTTTCCTTGGCGCTGACGCGGATGCGCCCGGCGGGCAGGGTGAGATCGTCTTCGCCCATGCGCGACAGCCGGGCGTCCTGCATCTGGGTGACGTCGAGCGACCAGAACGGTTCGGTGCCGCTGCACCGCATGTCCGGCGCGAACAGCAGCCGGTCGCCGGCCTTGCCGTATTCGGATGCCGGGCGGGGGCGCAATTGCCCGGTGCGCGCCCAGCCCGTGCGCTCGGCCAGGGGTACCTGCAGCCAGTCGCCGGTTTCGGTCACGGCGATGACCTCGACCCCGGGGGCATTGCCATCGAGATGGCCGATGACCGCTGCCGTCGCTCCTGGCTCGGCATGGATCTCGACCCCGTCGGCCCGTGCCTCGGGGGCCAGGTCGTAGATGCGGGGAAAGGCGGGGTCGGCCCCGGCCGTCCCGGCCACAAGCGCGGCGACGGATGCGACGGCCTTCACTGACATTGCTCTCATCGACGGGCGTTCCAGCTCATCGACGCCTGTTTGCGTGTATAGAATTCGCCCATCATCCCGATCACGACCAGTACCAACCCGACGATCAGAGGGTATTCCCAATTCGAATAGCGGGGGAAGTAGTTCTTGAAGGCAAAGCCGCGCGACTGGTCGATGATGTGGAACAGCGGGTTCCAGTCGAACATGGCCAGCATGAAGCCCGGCATCGTGTTGGCCACGAACATCTTGCCCGAGGCGATCATGTTGGCCCGCTGGTAGATCTGGCTGAAGATGCTGACGAAGGTCGGGAACCAGGGCTTGATCGACAGCAGCACGAGGCCAAGCGCCACGCCGGTGAACCAGGCCAGCAGCAGCATGCCGATGCAGCCGATCGGATCGTAGATCTCGATCGGATTGAAGGCCGCGTGGTAGATGTAGAGGATGACGAACATCGACAGGATCTGGATGTAAAGCGCCCCCAGCGCCGCCGAGCTGATCGCGATGGCCGTGTTCATCGGCGCGTGTTTCATGATCGCGCTGGCCGGCCCTTCAGAGCCCACGACCGCGCCCAGGGCCTTGACGTGGGTCATGTAGATGAAGATGCCCGTCATGATGTAGACGAGGAAATCGCCGCGGATCTGCGCCGACCGCAGGCCCAGGACCCAGAACATCACGTAGAAGGCCAGGACAAAGACGAACATCTGCAGCATGTTCATCGCGATGGCGATGAAGGCGTTGTTGTGCTGCTTGCGGATCGAACGGACGATCGAATGATAGGTGACTTCGGCCATGCCGAGGGCGATGGCAAAGTTCGACTGGCGCGTGGAGTGCTGAAACAACGGCCCTTTGTCCTGCTCTGATCCGGCAATGCCTTGCCTTTGTGGCACGGAGTCCTTGCCGTTCGGTTTCCGCGCCAGCATAAGGTGCGCGGTAGGCATTTTCAATCGAACCCCGATAGGACGGAGTTTATTCGTGAATTATGACGCACTTGTGCCCGTGATGCGGAAACTGGCGATCGAAGCCGGTGCCAAGATCATGGAAATTTATGACGCAGACGATTTCGACGTGAAGGTCAAATCGGACGACAGCCCGGTCACCGAAGCCGACGAGAAGGCCGATGCGCTGATTTCGGCCGGCCTGAAGGCGGCCTTCCCCGACATCATGCTGGTGACCGAGGAGCAATCCGACAGCCACAAGGCCAAGGGTGATACCTTTCTCATCGTCGACCCGCTGGACGGCACCAAGGAATTCATCAACCGCCGCGGCGATTTCACCGTGAACATCGCGCTGGTCGAGGCCGGCATCCCGACCCGGGGCGTGGTCTATGCCCCGGCGCGCAACCGCATGTTCTTTACCCGGGCCGACGGCCAGTCGGTCGAGGAAACCGGCGCGTTCGATCCCGAAACGCTGGGTGAAACCAAGGACATCAACGTGTCGAACCCCGACAATGACGCGCTGATGGTCGTGGCCTCGAAATCGCACCGCGACCAGGCCACCGACGATTACATCGGCAAATATGGCGTCAAGGACATGACCTCGGCCGGGTCGTCGCTGAAGTTCTGCCTGATCGCCACCGGCGAGGCCGACCTGTATCCGCGCCTGGGCCGCACCATGGAATGGGACACCGCGGCCGGTCATGCCGTGCTGAACGGTGCCGGCGGCCAGGTCGTGCGCTTCGACGACCTGACCCCGCTGGTCTATGGCAAGGACGATTTTGCCAACCCGTTCTTCATCGCCTACGCGCCGGGCGTGGACCTGAAGCCCACCGCATGAGCGTCCTGGTCGTCATCCCGGCCCGCTTCGCCTCGACCCGCTACCCCGGCAAGCCGCTTGTCGAGCTGACCGGCGCGGGTGGCGTGGCGAAAAGCCTGGTGCAACGCACGTGGGAGGCGGCGCAATCCGTCTCCGGCGTGGACCGGGTTGTCGTGGCCACCGATGACGACCGCATCCGCGATGCGGCCGAAACCTTCGGGGCCGAGGTTGTCATGACCTCGCCCCAATGCGCCAATGGCACCGAGCGCTGCGCCGAGACTCTGGCCAGCCTGGGCGGTGCGGCCGAGATCGTCGTCAACCTGCAGGGGGATGCGCCGCTGACCCCGCCCTGGTTCATCGAGGACCTGGTCACCGGCCTGCGCGCCGCGCCCGAGGCCGGTGTGGCCACGCCGGTGCTGCGCTGCGACGGGGCGACGCTGAATGCCCTGCTGGCCGACCGCAAGGCCGGCCGCGTCGGCGGCACCACGGCGGTCTTCGGGTCGGGCAACATGGGGCTCTACTTCTCCAAGGAAGTCATTCCCTATACCAACGAGACCTTCGCTCCCGATGCCGACACCCCGGTGTTTCACCATGTCGGAGTCTATGCCTACCGGCCCGACGCCCTGGCGGCCTATGGCACCTGGCCTGTCGGCCCGCTGGAACAGCTCGAAGGGCTGGAACAGCTGCGGTTCCTGGAAAACGGGCACCGGGTGCTGTGCGTCGAGGTCGACGCCCGGGGGCGCAGCTTCTGGGAGCTGAACAATCCCGAGGACGTGCCGAGGATCGAGGCCATGATGTCCGAGATGGGCATGCCATGAGGACCCGCCCGGCATGACCGAACCGACCGTCAGTGTCGTCATCGTCAGCCGGGACCGGCCCGAAGCCCTCGCCCGTTGCCTTCGCGGCGTGGCCCAGCAGCATTACACCAATTTCGAAGTGGTCATCGTGGCCGACCGGGCCGGCATGGCCCGGCTCTGGGCCATGCCCGAGGCCATCCATGCCAAGCAGGTGCGCTATGACGAGGCCAACATCGCCGTGGCCCGCAACCTGGGCATCATCGAAGCCTCGGGCGAGGTCGTGGCCTTCATCGACGATGATGCCGTGCCCGAGCCGTCCTGGCTGAGCCAACTGAGCCTGCCTTTCCTGTCCGACCATGTCACCGCCGCCGGGGGCTATGTGCTGGGGCGCAACGGGATTTCCTGGCAATGGCGGGCCCAGTCCGTCGATGTCACCGGCCAGGCCGACGACATCCGCGTCGATCCCGGGCGGGTCACCCTGCTGACGCCCACGGCCGAGCGGGGGATCAAGACCCAGGGCACCAACATGGCCCTGCGCCGGTCCTGGCTGGCCCGGCACGGCGGGTTCGATCCCGGGTTCCGCTATTTCCTGGACGAGACCGACATCAACCTGCGCCTGGCCGAAAGCGGCAACCTGACGGCCGTTGTGCCGGGGGCCGTGGTGCATCATGGCTTTGCGGCCAATGCCGTGCGCGACGCCGACAGGGTGCCCCGCGACCTGTTCGAGATCGGCGCCAGCTGGGCCGTGTTCCTGGACAAGCATTGCCCGCCCGAACGCCGCGCCCGCGCGCTGGCCCGGGCCCGCCAGGACGAACGGCTGCGCGCCCTGCGCCACATGGTGGCCGGCACGCTGGAACCGCGCGACGTGCGGCGGCTGATGAAGGGCTTTGACGCCGGGGTCGAGGACGGCCGCGCCCGGGGCCATCGCCGCATGGTGCCCCTGCCCGAACCCGATCTGCCCTTCCGGCCCTATCCGGCCCGGCCCGATGCGCCGTCGCTGGTGGTGGCCGGCCGGCCCTGGCAGGGCCGCGACCGCCGGGCCGAAGCGCTGTTCCAGCGGCAGGCCGGGCGAATCGTCACCGAGATCATCCTGTCGCCCTCGGCCTGGCGGCACCGTGTCAGCTTTGGCCCCGATGGTATCTGGCACCAGCGCGGCGGGCTGTTCGGCAAGTCCGATCGCAGCGATTCGCCGATTCGGGCCTGGCGATTCAAAAGGCGTATCGCCCGGGAAATTGAACGTGTACGTAGCGTAAGGCTCATTGAGAGGGAACTTGCCGACCAATTCAGAAGTTAGATTAATTGAACAGAAGTTCCACGCAGGCTCTGGCATTGTGTTATGCAGGCGTGGGATGCACACTTATTTTTGAAACGCCCAACGTGTTGAGGTTTTTGAAACATGCGCAAACGAGTGACCAAGGCGATCTTCCCCGTTGCAGGAATGGGGACACGCTTCCTGCCGGCGACCAAGTCGGTGCCGAAGGAGATCATGACGCTGGTCGACCGTCCCCTGGTGCAATATGCCATCGACGAGGCCCGCGCGGCCGGGATCAAGGAATTCATCTTTGTGACCTCGCGCGGCAAGGGTGCGCTCGAGGATTATTTCGACCATTCGCCGATCCTGGAGCAGGAGCTGCGCAAGAAGGGCAAGGATGACCTTCTCGAAGCGCTCAAGGCCACCAACATGGACAGCGGGGCGATTGCCTATATCCGCCAGCACAAGGCCCTGGGCCTGGGCCATGCCGTGTGGTGCGCTCGCCGGCTGATCGGCAACGAGCCCTTTGCCGTCATGCTGCCCGACGACGTGATCGCGGCCGAGACGCCCTGCCTTCAGCAGATGGTCGAGGCCTATGAACAGACCGGCGGCAACATGGTCGCGGCGATGGAAGTGCCGCCCGAAAAGACCAAGGCCTATGGCGTGCTCGATGTCGAAGAGGACATGGGCCACATGGTCAAGGTCAAGGCCATGGTCGAAAAGCCGGAGCCGGCCGAAGCGCCGTCGAATCTGGCGGTCATCGGGCGTTACATCCTGGAGCCGTCGGTTCTGCGCACGCTGAACAACATGCGCACCGGCGCCGGCGGCGAGATCCAGCTGACCGATGCCATCGCGGCGGATATCGGTTCGGAAAACGGCGTCTATGGCTATCGCTTCCGCGGCCAGCGGTTCGATTGCGGGTCCAAGGCCGGCTTCCTGCAGGCCACCGTGGCCTTTGGCCTGGCCCGCGAAGACCTGCGCGACGATCTGCACCGGTTCCTGACCGAGATCACCCAGGTCGACAAGGCCGCCGAATAAGGACGGCCACCGGTGCGCCATGTACTTGTGACCGGCGGTGCGGGCTATATCGGCTCGCACGCCTGCAAGGCCCTGAAGGCGGCGGGTTACGTGCCCGTCGTCTTTGACAATTTTGCGACCGGCTGGCGCCAGGCGGTCAAGTTCGGGCCCGTCGAGGAAGGCGATCTGCTGGATCGCGGGCGGATCGACGACGTGCTGGCGCGGTGGCAGCCCGTGGCCGTGATGCATTTCGCGGCGCTCAGCCTGGTCGGCGAGGCGATGAAACTGCCCGGCAAGTATTGGCGCAACAATGTCGTGGGCTCGCTGAACCTGATCGAGGCGGCCTGCGCGGCCGGGGTGAAGCATTTCGTCTTTTCCTCGACCTGCGCGACCTATGGCGAACATGACAACGTGGTGCTGGACGAAACCACGCCGCAGGAGCCTTTGAACGCCTATGGCGCGTCGAAACGCGCGATCGAGGACATGTTGCGGGATTTCCAGGCCTCGGACGGGCTGGACCACGTGATCTTTCGCTATTTCAACGTGGCCGGGGCCGACCCCGACGGCGAGGTGGGCGAGTTTCACCGGCCCGAGACGCATCTGATTCCGCTGATGCTGGATGCGATCGACGGCAAGCGCGACGGGCTGACGGTGTTCGGCACCGATTACGACACGCCCGACGGCACCTGCATCCGCGATTACGTCCATGTCTGCGACCTGGTCGATGCCCATGTGCTGGGGCTGAAGTGGCTGGAAGAGGGCAAGGGCAGCCGGGTGTTCAACCTGGGCACCGGCAGCGGGTTTTCCGTGCGCGAGGTGATCGACCAGTCGCGCAGCGTGACCAACCGCGAAGTGCCCTATACCGAGGGTCCGCGCCGGGCCGGGGATGCGACCAAGCTGGTGTCGGGATCGTCCCGGGCCGGAGAAGAGCTGGGCTGGAGCCCGGAGCGGTCGAAGATGCAGACGATGATCGCCGATGCCTGGAGATGGCACCAAACTGGCCATTACGACGAATAACCCGGTGCCCGGGCGGCTGCTGGACCTGACGCGGAGCCTGCGACGGGCCGGCCGTCAGCCCACCGGGGTCGACCGGGTGGAGCTGGCCTATCTCGATCATCTGCTGGAGCGGGACGCGCCGCTGTTCGGGCTGGTCAGGACCGGGGCGGGTTACCTGCTGTTGGACGAAGAGGGGCTGCGGGCGGCGCAGTCGCGGCTGCATGGGGCGGAACCCTGGGGTCGGGCGGATGTGCTGTCGTCGCTGTTCCGCAAACGGCCCGAGATGGTGCGCCGGGCGGAAAGCGATCTGCGCCGGCTGGCGGTCGGGCGCTGCCGGCGGGCCATGCTCGCCACGCTCTTGCAAGCGCATCTCGCCCCGGGCACGCCTTACCTCAACACCGGCCATTCCGGGCTGAACGGCGCGGCGCTGGCGGCGATCCGGCAGGGCACGCAGGGGCGTATCGCCGTGCTGATCCACGACACGATCCCGTTGGACCACCCTGAATACCAGCGCCCCGGCACGGCGGGTACCTTTCGACGCAAGCTGGAGGCCGCGGGCGCCCATGCCGACCTGCTGATCTGCAATTCCCATTTCACCGAAACCCGGGTGCGGGCCCACCTGGACGCGCCGCCCGACATCCTCGTGGCGCCGCTTGGCGTCACCCCGGCGCGACCCGATCCCGCTGCGCTGCCCCCGGGGTTGCCGCCCGCCCGGCCGTTTTTCGTGGCGCTGGGCACGATCGAGCCACGCAAGGGCCATGATCTGTTGCTGGACACCTGGGCCGCGCTGGCCCGCGACCGGCCGGCCGACGAGATGCCCGGCCTGGTGATCTGCGGCAGCCGGGGGTGGAACAACGAGGCGGTCTTTGCCCGGCTGGACGCCCTGCCCGATGACGGGGTGATCCGCGAATGTCCCGGCCTGTCCGACGGGGCCGTGGCCGCGCTGTTGCAGGCCAGCTGCGGGTTGCTCTTTCCCAGCCGGGCCGAGGGGTTTGGCCTGCCGCCGCTGGAAGCCGCCATGTTGGGGGTGCCCGTGGTCGCCGCGCCGCTCCCGGTCTACGAAGAGACGCTGAACGACATTCGCGTTTACCTTGTGGAAACCGAAAGCTATCTATGGAGGAACATTGTCGACCGCCTGGTAACAGCGGATCGGGGAAACGACGAGGCAGGGATGACGTCCGGGTTCGATGCCATGGGGTGGTCGGACCATTTCGACGTGGTGTGCAAGAACGTCTGAAGCGCCGTGGCGCTTGGGCGATCAACTGAGATGAGGCGAAACCTTGGGCGCCTGGCAGTCCTACAAGCTTCGCGTGAAGCGACAACGCTGGCGCGGCCGCGCCTGGCGCAAGCATCGCGAGCTGAAGGCCGTGGCCGATCGCACCGCGCAGATCCGGTCCAGCGACCTGCTGCTGTTCTCGACCCAGCGCAACGAGCGCATCCGCCTGCCTTATTTCCTGGATTACTACCGCAACATGGGGATCGCGCATTTCCTCATCGTCGACAATGACAGCACCGATGGCGCGCTGGATTACCTGGCCGACCAGCCCGACGTGTCGGTCTGGCACAGCACGGCCAGCTACAAGCGCGCGCGCTTCGGGGTCGACTGGCTGAACTGGCTTCAGATGCAGCACGGCCATGGCCATTGGTGCCTGGTCGTCGATCCCGACGAATTCCTGATCTATCCGTTCTGCGACACCCGGCCGTTGCGCGCGCTGACCGACTGGCTGGATGCCAGCTCGATCCGGTCGTTCTCGGCCATGCTGCTGGACATGTATCCCAAGGGCCGGCTGGACGATCAGCCCTACCGCGCGGGCCAGGACCCGATGGAGATCGCCGCCTGGTTCGACAGCGGGAACTACTCGCTGAAGCGCAATTTCGAATACGGCAACCTGTGGATCCAGGGCGGGCCGCGCCGGCGGGTGTTCTTTCCCGATGAGCCCCATCGCGCCCCGGCGCTGAACAAGATTCCGCTGGTCAAGTGGGACCGCAAGTATGCCTATGTCAGCTCGACCCACATGCTGCTGCCCCGAGGGCTGAACCAGGTCTACGACGAATGGGGCGGTGAAAAGGCCAGCGGCATCCTGCTGCACGCCAAGTTCCTCGACACGTTCAACGCCAAGGCCCGCGAAGAGCTGGACCGCAAGCAGCATTACGCGGCCTCGGTCGAATACAAGGCCTATGCCAGCCGGCTGCGCGACGATCCCGAGCTGTGGTGCACCTGGTCGGAGAAATACATCAACTGGCGCCAGCTCGAGATCCTGGGCCTGATGTCCAAGGGCAACTGGGCATGAGCGTCGGGATCGTCATGCTGGTGCACACCGCCCTGCACCGGGCGGAACAGGTCGCCCGGCATTGGACCGCGGCGGGCTGTCCGGTGGTGCTGCATGTCGATTCCAACGTCTCGCGCAAGACCTACCGGCGCTTTCGCGCGGCCCTGGCCGATGACCGGCGGGTGCGGTTCTGCCGCCGGCACCGCTGTGAATGGGGCACCTGGGGCATCGTCGCGGCCTCGCAATCGGGGGCCGAGATGATGCTCGCCGAATTCCCCGACGTGCGCCATGTCTACCTGGCCTCGGGGTCGTGCCTGCCGCTGCGCCCGGTGCAGGAGCTGATCGAATATCTCGAAGCCCGGCCGCGCACCGATTTCATCGAAAGCGCCACCACGGCCGATGTGCCCTGGACGGTGGGCGGGCTGGACGAGGAACGCTTTACCCTGCGCTTCCCCTTCTCGTGGAAGAAGAACCGCCTGCTGTTCGACCTGTCGGTCGACCTGCAACGCCGGTTCAACCTGCGCCGCAAGACCCCGGCCGGGCTGGTGCCGCACATGGGCAGCCAGTGGTGGTGCCTGACCCGCCAGACCCTGTCGGCCATCCTCGAAGATCCCGACCGGCCGGTCTTTGATGCCTATTTCAAGCGGGTCTGGATTCCCGACGAAAGCTATTACCAGACCCTGGTGCGGCAATATTCGACCAATATCGAAAGCCGGTCGCTGACCCTGTCCAAGTTCGATTTCCAGGGCAAGCCGCATATCTTCTACGACGATCACCTGCAGCTGCTGCGCCGGTCCGATTGTTTTGTCGCGCGCAAGATCTGGCCCTATGCCGACCGGCTCTACAAGGCCTTCCTGACGGACAGTTCCATGGCCATGAACCGGACCGAACCGAACCCGGGCAAGATCGACCGCATCTTTGCCAAGGCCGTCGAAAGGCGGACGCGCGGGCGGCCGGGGCTTTACATGCAAAGCCGGTTTCCGAACGAGGATTGGGAAAACGGGCTGACCTCCTCGCAATATTCGGTGTTCGAGGGCTTTACCGAGCTGTTCGAGGATTTCGAGCCCTGGCTGGCCAAGATCACCGGCGCGCGGGTGCATGGCCACCTGTTCGCCCCCGGCCGGGCCGAGTTTTCCGGCGGGGCGCATCTGATCAACGGGGCGCTGTCGGACAATGCCCGCAGCCGCGACGACGATCCCAAGGCGTTCTTTACCTCTCTGATCTGGAACACCCGGGGTGAGCGGCAATGTTTCCAGTTCGGCCCGGGCGACAACCAGGCCATCGAATGGACCCTGGCCAAGGACCCCAACGCCCAGATCTCGGTGATCTCGGGGGCCTGGGCGGTGCCGCTGTTCCGGTCCAACCAGAATTTCTCGGCCCTGCGCAGCCAGGCCGCGGCGTTGCAAAAGATCGAGGCCGCGCATCTCAAGGTTCTGCGCTCGACCTGGACCAAGGCGCGGGTGCGGGTCTGGACCATGGCCGAGTTCATCGAAAGCCCGATGGAGCCCCTGCAGACCATCATCGACGAGATCGGCACGGTCAGCCCGCGCCGTCTGGCCGAGGCGCCGCGCATGGCCGATCTTGAAGGCTTTGGCCGCTTCCTGCAAAACCTCAAGAACCAGGGGATGCATCCGTACCTGATGGGTGATTTCCCGGTCGAGAGTGAGGTCAAGCATGCACCGAAACCGCCGCGCAAACCCTACCTGGTGCAGTAACCGGCGATGAGCTTCGATTACTTCGTCGTCTTCGCCGAGATGCGCACCGGCTCGAATTTCCTCGAGACCAATCTCAATGCCTTTGACGGGCTGCATTGCCTGGGCGAGCTGTTCAATCCGCATTTCATCGGCTACCCGAACCGCACCGAGATGCTGGGGTTTACCCAGCAGATGCGCGACGGCGATCCGATGAAGCTGCTCCGGGCGTTGCGCCAGCATGACGGGCTGGCCGGGTTCCGCTGTTTCCACGATCACGACGACCGGGTGATCGACAAGGCCCTCAAGGACCCGCGCTGCGCCAAGATCGTGCTGACGCGCAACCCGCTGGACAGCTATGTCAGCTGGAAGATCGCGCAGGAAACCGGCCAGTGGAAGCTGACCAACGTGACCCGGCGCAAGGATGCGCGGGTGCGGTTCGACGGGGCCGAGTTCGACGCCCATGTCGAGGCGCTGCAGGCGTTCCAGCTGCGGCTGATGCGGGGCCTGCAGACCAGCGGCCAGACGGCGTTCTACGTGGCCTACGAGGATCTGCGCGACCTCGACGTGATGAACGGGCTGGCGGCCTGGCTGGGCACGGATGCCCGGCTGGAGGCGCTGGACACCAGCCTGAAGCCGCAGAACCCCGAGCCGATCGGCGACAAGGTGGCCAACCCGGCCGAGATGGAACAGGCGCTGGCCGGGCTGGACCGGTTCAACCTGACCCGGACGCCGAATTTCGAACCCCGGCGCGGGGCGGCCACGCCGTCTTATGTCGGTGCCGCGCGGACGCCGCTGCTGTTCCTGCCCATGCGCGGCGCGCCCGAGGACGAGGTCATCGACTGGCTGGCCGCGCTGGACGGGGTCGACCGCGATGCGCTGGCCCTGCGGATGAGCCAGAAAGACCTGCGCAAGTGGAAGCGCCAGAACCGGGGCCACCGCAGCTTTACCGTGCTGCGCCACCCGGTGGCCCGGGCCCATGCGGCCTTTTGCCGGCGCATCCTGAACGCCGGGCCGGGCAGCTACCTGCAGATCCGCGACACGCTGCGCCGGGTGCACAAGGTCTCGGTCCCGCGCGAGGGTCCGGGCGCCGATTGGAGCCGGGCCGCACATCGCCGGGCCTTTGCCGAGTTCCTGGATTTCCTGCGGGCCAACCTGAACGGCCAGACGGCGGTGCGCGTCGATGCGGCCTGGTGCAGCCAGGCGCAGGCGTTGCAGGGTTTCGGGGATTTCGTGCCGCCCGACCATGTCTTCCGCGAGGAGGAATGGCGGGCCGAGGTCACGGCGCTGGCCGCGTCACTGGGCGCGGGTGATGTGCCGGTGCCGGGCGCCACGGCGCCGGACACGCCGCATGCGCTGGTCGACATCTACGACGACGAGATCGAAGAGATGGCGCGCAAGATCTACCAGCGGGATTACATGATGTTCGGCTGGGGGCCCTGGCGCGACTGATCCGCGGGGCGGGTTGGCGCGGATGGGCCAGCGGGGCTGACCGTCGCGAAATGACCGGCGGTGCTGATCAACCCGGGCTGATGCGCGGGGCGGATCGGTTCGGGTTGGTCTACGGGACCGGCCGTCGCGAAATGACCGGCAGGCTGATCGACACGGGCTGATCCGCGGGGCGGATTGGCACGGATGGGCCGGCGGGATGGACCGTCACGCACTGACCGGTAGGGGCTTATCGGCACGGATGAACCAACGGGACTGACCGTCATGCACATACCGGCGGGGCGGGCTGGTCTTGCCGGGCCCGGCGGATCGGCGGCACCGTCTGACCTCGTCGCGGAGGCTGATCCTGACCCGGCGTGTTTGGTGGGAATGCGGCTCAGGCCGCCTGCATCGACCGGCCTTCGGTCAGGATGGCATGCAGCGTCGGCGCGTCGTGATTGGCGCGCAGCTTGGAACACAGCGTCTGGTCCCGCAGGGTGCGCGAGACCAGGGCCAGGGCCTTGAGATGTTCGACCCCGGCGTCTTCGGGGGCGAAGAGGGCAAAGGCGATATCCACCGCCTGGCGGTCGATCGCACCAAAGTCGATGGGCTTTTCCAACAGGAGGAAGACGCCCTTGACGCCGGTCACGCCGGACACCCGGCAATGGGGCAGGGCCACACCGTGGCCCACGCCCGTCGGACCGAGGCTTTCCCGTTCCATGAGGGCTTCGACGGTCTGGCCCGCGTTCAGCCCGTAGGCTGAATGGGCCAGGTCGCCGATATCCTGAAAGAGGCGTTTCTTGCTCGAGACCGATGCAAGAACCTTCACAGCCTCGGCGTCGAGGATTTTCGAAAGATCCATGTTCTCTGCTCCGGCCCGCCTCCACCCCGGCGGGGTTACCTTTTGTTACGGGTCGATCCAGCCGATGTTGCCGTCGTCCCGTCTGTAAACCACGTTCAGCCCGTCCTTGCCTTCGTTCCTGAACACAAGGACCGGGGCCCCTGCCAACTCCATCTGCATCACGGCTTCGCCGACGGACAAAGACGGTATCTTTGTCTCCATCTCGGCGACGATGATTGGCTGGAGCGTTTCAGGCTCGGCTTCTTCGGCCATTTCTTCCGAGGCGAGGATATAAGAGGACGCCCCGAAGAGTTCAACCGGTTCCGCGCGGTCGCGATGGTGATCCTTCAGCCGCCGCTTGTAGCGCCGAAGCTGCTTGTCCATCTTCTCGCAGCAGCCGTCGAAAGCCGCGTAGATCTCGGTCGCATGGGCCTTGGCCTGCGCGGTCAGCCCGGTCGACAGATGCACCGTGCATTCGCAGACATATTCATGGGCCGACCGCGAGAACACCACGTTTGCATCCGTCGGTCGCTGTGCGTACTTGGCGACGACGCTGCCCAATTCCCCTTCGACATGGGCGCTTAGCGCCGCCCCGACGTCGATCTGGTGTCCGCTGATCTGGTATTGCATGAGCTCTCCTCGTGGCAACTCACCCGCGAACCGGCAACACGCCGGGCGCACCGATTCGGTCTATCGGGTGAAGGTGAAAAGCCGGCCCGCCATCGAGACGTCACGGTTACCGCAATACCGGGCTGTTGCCAGCGGGATGGCGTTTGCGGGGAATGCGTCGCGATGAAGTCGTGCCATGACGCCCATTGAGAACCGCCTTGAGGCCCCTGTCAATGAAAAGACGCGGGGCGATGCGGCAAAGTCATGCCAAACCTGTGCCAAATACCGCTTGCCATCCGGAATAGTAAGATTGCGCGAAAAGGGTCAGGAAATGCGAAAATTTTCGCCCAGGTAGACCCGGCGGACATTTTCGTTCTCGACCACGTCGCGGGGTGTTCCCGACATGAGCACGCGGCCATCATGAAGGATATAGGCACGTTCGACGATTTCCAAAGTCTCGCGCACGTTGTGGTCGGTGATCAGCACGCCGATGCCCCGGGTCTTGAGATCGGCGACAAGGTGCCGGATGTCGCCGACCGAGATCGGGTCGACCCCGGCAAAGGGTTCGTCCAGCAGCAGGTACTTGGGGTTGGCGGCCAGGCAACGGGCGATTTCCACCCGCCGGCGTTCGCCGCCCGACAGGGCCAGGGCGGGCGCCCGGCGCAGGTGTTCGATCGAGAAATCAGACAGCAGTTCCTCGAGCCGCTCGCGGCGGGAATGCTGATCGCCCTCGACGGTTTCCAGCACGGCCGAGATGTTGTCTTCGACCGAAAGGCCGCGAAAGATCGACATTTCCTGGGGCAGGTAGCCGATGCCCAGCCGGGCGCGGCGGTACATCGGCAGGGTGGTGACATCCTGGCCGTCGATGGTGACCGATCCGGCCTCGGGATAGACCAGCCCGGCCACGGCATAGAAGGTTGTCGTCTTGCCCGATCCGTTGGGCCCCAGCAGGGCCACGACCTCGCCGCGGTCGAGGTGCATCGAGAAGTCGCGGATGACCGTCTTCTTGCGGTAGGACTTGCGCAGGTGCTCGACGCGCAGCCCGCCCGAGCCGGGGGTCACGTCCAGGTCGGGGCCGTCCATCACTCGTCTTCCGGGATCAGGATCGTGCGCACGCGGCCGGTCATGCGGGCGGTGCCGGCGGCCAGGTCGACATTCAGCCGCTCGCCGCTCAGGGCGTTCTGGCCCTGGGTCAGCAGCACGTCGCCGGTCATGACGATGATGCCCGAATCGATGGTGTAATCGGCCTTTTCGGCCTCGGCCGCATCGGGGCCGTTGACCAGCACGACATCACCTGTGGCGACCAGCCGTTCGATGCCCGACCGGTCCTGTTTATAGACGACGAGCACCTCGGTGGCCGACAGGCGCATGACGCCCTGGCCGACCACGACATTGCCCGTGAAGACGGCGGTGCCATCGGCCTGGTCGACATCCAGCGCATCGGCGGTCACCTCGACCGGTTGCGAAGTGTCGGCCTGCAGGCCGCCAAAGGCCAGGTTGGTTCCCTGGGCCGCCGCCGCCTGTGCAAGCAGGCCGGCCGTCAGGGCGAGACATGTAAGTCGCGGCAGCAAGGCTCACCTCTTGGTTGACTGCGGATCGTATAGCAGCTTGACGCCATTGAGAAACACCAAATGCGTGGCCTCGGCGTCATTGTCCGGCGCCATCACGCGCATGGCGCCTGCATCCAGGTCACCCAGCGGGCCGCTGCCCGTCACCTGGCCCGGCGCGGTGGCATCGATGCGCTTGACCGCGGTTTCCAGCCGGTCGGTCACCAGGCGATAGCCGGTGTCGGTCGTGATGGTCACCCGGCCGCGGAATTCGGCGATGTCGCGGGGCAGGTTGATCCAGCCGCTTTCGGCCTCCAGCGTGATCGCCCCGCCCCGGGCCAGCCGGATCTGGCCCTTGAGGTTCTGCGCCGCCGCGGGGTCGTCGCCGGTGCCCGGCACGGCCTTGGCCGCCGACAGGAACACCTCGTCACCGCGTTCGGTGGTGCCGGCAAAGCGCGGCTCGGTGATCTGCTGGTCGCGGATGCGCTCGGCGATCTCGGCGTCGGAAAAGGGGATCGTGGCGTTGGGATCGGCGCTTTGCGACAGCAGGAAGAGGGTCGACAGGATGGCCAGCGCGGCCAGCGGCAGGACCACCTTGAGGAATGCCACCCGCCGCGAATAGCTGTCCATCGGCTCAGCCCAGCCCCGCGCGCAGGCAATCGTGCAGGCGGATCAGCCCTTCGGCCCGGCGGCTGCCCTCGGGCACGACGAACAGGCAGGTGATGCGGCCGGTCATCCGGGCCACGGCCTCTTCGGCCATGGCGCCGGGCGGGATGCTGCGGGGATCGCGGGTCATGACGTCGCGGGCCACGCAGGTCAGCAGCCCGTCCATGTGGCGGCGCAGGTCGCCATCGGTGATGATGCCCGTCAGGTTGCCATCGGCATCGGTCACGCCGGTCACGCCGAATTCCTTGCGCGTCATCTCGATCAGCACGTCGGGCATGGCCGTGTCCTCGGCCACCAGCGGCAGGGCCGCGCCGGTGTGCATCAGGTCGCGCACGGTCGACAGCCGGGCGCCCAGCTTGCCGCCGGGATGAAAGTTGCGGAACGCATCCGGCCCGAAATCGCGGTGCTGCATCAGGGCCACGGCCAGGGCATCGCCCATGGCCAGGGTCAGCGTGGTCGAAATCGTCGGCACCATGCCAAAGCCGCAGGCCTCGCCCATGGCCGGGATGACAAGATGCCCGTCGGCGGCCTTCATCAGCGTGCTGTCCAGCCGGCTGGACAGGCCGATCAGCGGAATGCCGAACCGCCGGGTATAGGCCAGCAGGTTGGCCAGTTCGGGCGCTTCGCCGGAATTCGAGATGGCCAGCACGACGTCGCCCTTGGCCACCATGCCCAGGTCGCCATGCGAGGCTTCGGCCGGGTGGACAAAATGCGCCGGTGTGCCGGTCGAGGCCAGGGTCGCGGCGATCTTGCGCCCGATATGGCCCGACTTGCCGATGCCCGACACGATGATCCGCCCGCTGGCCTGCAGCATCATCTGCACGGCCTCGGCAAACCGCCCGTCAAGGCCGGCGGCCAGGGCGTCCAGCGCCTTGGCCTCGTCCTGCACGACCTGCCGGGCAGTGGCCAGGAACTGCTCTGCCTCGGTCATGAGTGGGCGAAGATGTCGGTTTCGGGCCAGCCGGCCAGGTCCAGCCGGGCGCGCATCGGCAGGAAATCGAAACAGGCCTGGGCCATCTCCGTGCGCCCTTCGCGGGCCAGCATGTCGTCGAACCTGTCGCGCAGGCGGTGCAGGTAGAGCACGTCAGAGGCGGCATAGTCCAGCTGGGCGGGGGTCAGCGTCTCGGCGCCCCAGTCGCTGGATTGCTGCTGCTTGGAAATGTCGACGCCCAGCAGCTCGGAACACAGGTTCTTCAGCCCGTGGCGGTCGGTATAGGTGCGCACCAGCCGGCTGGCGATCTTGGTGCAATAGACCGGGGCCGCCAGGGCGCCAAAGGTGTGATACATCGCGGCGATGTCGAACCGGCCGAAATGGAACAGCTTGAGCACGTCGGGGTCTTCGAGCACGCGCGCCAGGTTGGGCGCCTCGGTCTGGCCCTTCTCGACCTGGACGATATGGGTGTTGCCGTCGCCGCCCGACATCTGGATGACGCAGAGCCGGTCGCGATGGGGGTTCAGGCCCATGGTCTCGCAATCGATGGCCACCACGGGCCCCATGTCCAGCCCGTCGGGCAGGTCGTTCTTGTAAAGGGTGTTGGCCAAGGCAGCTCTCCGCGCGGTTTGAGCCGAGATAGGCCTTCCGGCCGGCGAACTCAACATCCCGGGCCATGACCGCACCCCCGCCGGGCGATGCTACGCTGGGTTACGGGGGCTCTGCGCTGTTGCGGAACGGTGTTTCGCATGTAAGCTGCCGGCGAGGAAGAGGAGGACGAGATGCGCGCATATGACCGCGAGGATCTGCTGTTTCAGCTGTTCGACGTCGCCCGGGTGGACCGGATCATCGAGGGCACCGAGCTGGACCGCGAAACGGTGCTGGGCATCCTGGACACGGCCGACCAGATCGCGGCCGACCATTACCTGCCCCATGCCCACGAGATCGACGAGAACGAGCCGCAATTCGTCGACGGCCGGGCGATCCTGCCCGACGTGGTGAAACCGGCGGTCGATGCCTTTGTCGACGGCGGCTTCCTGGCCGGGCCCTTCGATCCGGCCCATGGCGGGCTGGGCCTGCCCGAGATCGTGCACCAGGCCGCGTCCTTTGTCTTTTCGGCGTCCAATATCTCGATCAAGGGTTATGCCATGCTGACGATCGGGGCGGGGCGGCTGATCCAGTCCTTCGGCACCGACGCGCAAAAGACGCGCTACCTGGAACCGATGGTCGCCGGACGGTTCTTTGGCACGATGTGCCTGAGCGAGCCGCAGGCCGGGTCGTCGCTGTCGGACATCACCACGCGGGCCGAGCCGATGGAGGACGGGCAGTACCGGATCAGCGGGCGCAAGATGTGGATTTCGGCGGGCGAGCACGAGCTGAGCGAGAACATCGTGCACATGGTCCTGGCCAAGATCCCGGGCGGGCCGCCGGGGGTCAAGGGCATCTCGCTGTTCATCGTGCCCAAGATCCGGCTGGACGGGGTGCGCAACGATGTCACGCTGGCCGGGTTGAACCACAAGATGGGCTATCGCGGCACGACCAATTGCGCGCTGAACTTCGGCGAGGCCGGCGATTGCATCGGTGAACTGGTCGGCGCGCCGCACCAGGGGCTGCGCTACATGTTCCAGATGATGAACGAGGCGCGGGTCAGCGTGGGCATGGGCGCCACGGCGCTGGGGCAGGCGGGCTACCAGGCCTCGCTGGCCTATGCCCGCGAGCGGCCGCAGGGCCGGTCGCCCACGGCCAAGGATCCGGCCAGCCCGCAGGTGCCGCTGACCGATCATGCCGACATCCGTCGGCTGCTGCTGGCCCAGAAGGCGGCGGTCGAACCGGCCCTGGCGCTGGCGCTCTATTGCGCGGGGCTGGTCGACCGGCACCGGGCCGGGGACGACGGGGCGCTGGTGCTGCTCGACGTGCTGACCCCGGTGGCCAAGTCCTGGCCGTCGGAATTCTGCCTTGAGGCCAACAAGCACGCGATCCAGGTGCTGGGCGGGGCGGGCTATACCCGCGATTACCCGGTCGAGCGCCATTATCGCGACAACCGGCTGAACCCGATCCACGAAGGCACCCATGGCATCCAGGGCATGGACCTGCTGGGCCGCAAGGTGCTGATGGACAACGGGGCCGGATTTGCTGCCCTGACCGCAGCGATCCGCGCGGATATCGCGGCGGGCGACCATCCGCTCGGCCCGGGACTGGGCCGGGCTGTCGACCGGCTGGAAGAGGTCACGCGGTCTTTGGCCGGCGCGGTCCGGGCCGATCCCGAGCGCGGGTTGGCCAATGCCACGCTCTACCTCGATTTCGCCGGCCATGTGGTGATGGGCTGGATGTGGCTGCGCATCGCCCGGGCCGCCGATGCCCGTGCGGCGCGCGAGGGGGACAGCGATTTTCTCAAGGGCAAGCAACAGGCTGCGCGGTATTTCCACGCCCGCGAGCTGGTGCGCACCGAAGGCTGGGCGCGCACGCTGATCGACAACGAGGCCTCGGCATTCGACATGCAGACCGCTTGGTTCTGACCGACCCGGCCGACGCCCGTGGCCCCGGGGCCACGGGGGTGTTGCGCAGGGGCCATGCTGCTCTGCCGTGGGTGGTATGCAGGTTTTTAGATGTTTGACGGCATCGCGCTTTGGTGTAGTGATTGTGAAAGTGCGCACGTTAAGGTTGATCGGAATCACCTAAGATGCATGCCAAGAAGAAGATCCTGCTGGTCGAAGATGACGGGTTCACCCGGTTCATGATGCAGGAAATCCGCGATACGCTGGGGGTCGAGGTGGATATCTCGGCCAGCATCCAGGACGGGCTGACGCGCTACAGCTCGGACCCCGATGCCTATGGCGTGGTGCTGATGGATGTCACGCTGCCCGACGATGTGGGGCTGGAAGCCAGCCAGCGCATCCGTGGCCTGCCGGGCGCAACCGGCCAATCGGCCCCGGTCATTGCCGTGGTGGGCGACGAACGCCAGGTCGATGCCGGCGTGCTCAGCCGCTACGGCATCGCCGGTCACCTGCGCAAGCCGCTGACCCCGGGCGAATTGATGGCGCTCGTCGACCAGTATTGCTGAACCCGTGCCTCCGGGCGGGATGACGGTGCTTGTCCGCCAGCATTGCCGGGATTGTGTAGCAGGACGTTGGCGACATATGACGCTTGTCGGCCTGCAATGCTGAGGCCGCGCTGCCGGGCGGAAGCGCCTTGATGTACCCTGTTGATCCGCATTTCGCAGACCGGGTTGCCGGGCACGTGCAAGGCGATGGTGCTGCCCACCAATAGTTCCGGGTCCGCGATGGCAGGAGGCAGTGAATTCTTGGCGCTACTCGACACGAATGTTGTGACGTCCTGCCAGGAACACGTGCGTCAAACAAAGCAAAAGGGGCGCCCGAAGGCGCCCCTGATCGTCGGATATGGTCTATGGCTTACGATTCGTAGGCCGGCAGACCTTTCAGCCCGTCCTCGGTGACGTTGGCATAGATGCGCAGGCTGCCGTCTTCCATGTTCTCGGTCAGCATCAGCGTGTCATAGCTGACGACGACGTCCTTTTCACCGATGCCCAGGTAGCCGCCGACGCCCACGATGGCCGCCACGATCTCGCCCTGGGGCGTCACCACGAGGTTGTCGACCTCGCCGACCCATTCCTTGTTGGCGTCATAGACCCGCAGGCCCACCACGTCGGATGCGGCAACGGTGCCGGCGTCAATCTTCTTGTAGCCCTCGGGCTCGGATTTCAGCAGGTCCAGGTTGGTCACGCTGAAGTCCCACTTCTCGTCCATGATGATGGGATCTTCCACGTCGTTCGCGCCGGCCTGGCTGGCTGCCGTCGAGGCCGCGAAGGACGGGGCGGCGATGGCAAGGGCGAGGGTCGAGGCGGTCAAAATGCGAAGCATGGGAAACTCCTTCCATTGGATCGTCATTGTCTTTCGTCCGGCCCGTCCGGCGATGTGTACCGCCGTTCGGGCCATGTGAGGGGACAACCGCCGCCTGCCGCGGATCGTTCCGAAAATTCCTTTTGAAACAATGGGCCGGGGGTTTGCGTTTCCCTCGGTTGTGCCGGCTGCGTGGGGCCGGGCGCGCCTACGCGCGGGCGCGCGAAGAGGTCAGGCAAGGGGCAGGCCATGGGCAAGCAAAGGGCGTTTTTCAAGGGAACCGGCGGCCTCGATCGGCGTTGTGATGACAACGGGACAGCAAGAAGGAAACAATCCGATGCCGTCAGCGACATCGACAGGGAACCGCCACTGCCTTGACCTGCGCGCCGCCGTTCTGCTGGGCGCCATCGCCCTGGCCGGCATGCTTGGCGAAAGCGGCATGGACTGGCGGAAATGCAGCGCCGGAGCCGACGACCTGATCTCGGCCTGTGCGCTTGAGGTCGATGTCCTGCCGAACCTGGTGCGCACCGCCTATGCGGAGAGTGGAAATGGCTGAGAAAGACTTTGGTCCGTCGATCAAGGACCCCGACACCTACGAGGCCCTGCGCGACAAGGGCTATGGCAAGGCCAAGGCTGCGGCGATCGCCAATGCCCAAGCCAATGACAACATGGAGCCGTCCAAGAAAGGTGGCAAGGCGCCGCCCTACGAGGACTGGACCAAGTCCGAGCTCTACGAGCGGGCGCGCGAGCTGGATATCGACGACCGCTCCGGCATGAACAAGGACGATCTCATCGCGGCATTGCGCAGCCAATAGCCGCCTGCAACCGCGCGGCCCGGCCGCGCAATCCCCCCGATCCAAAGGAGAAATGACATGGGTTTGGAAATCACCGGTATTGGCGGTCTTATCCTGCTGATCCTCGACATCTGGGCAATCGTGTCCATCATCGGTTCGGCCAGCTCGACCGGGTCCAAGGTGCTGTGGTGCCTCCTGGTGCTGTTGCTGCCGCTGGTGGGCTTCATCATCTGGCTCATCGCCGGTCCGCGGTCGCGCACGGCGCATGTCTGACCCGGCACGGTGCGGGGGCCACGGCCCCTGCCCACAACGAAACGCCCGGCCATCGTGCCGGGCGTTTTCGTGTCTGAAGGGGCTGTCTGTCAGATCAGCGGCCGCGCCGGGTTGATCTCGTCGTCGATCTCGATGTCGCACAGGCTGGCCAGCTTGGCCGGGTCGCGCACCGACAGCCAGCCGTCGGACCAGTCGAGCACGCCTCCGCTGCGCAGGCGGGCCAGGGTCTTGTTGGTATGAACGAGCGACAGGCCGAGCGCATCGGCCAGATCCTGCTGGCGATAGGGCAGGGGCACGCGGCCGTTGCGGCGCAGACCCACGGCGCCCAGCCGGTGGTCGAACCGGTGCAGGGCCCAGGCGATCTTGGCCTGGGCATCCATCTGGCCCATGGCCGTCAGGGCCTCGCCCAGCAGGTGTTCCTCGTTGGCGGCCAGGTGGGTCAGGTCGAAGGCCAGGTCGGGCTGCGACTTGAACAGGGTCCACAGGTCGGAGCGGTTGAAGACGCACAGCCGCATCTCGGTCGTGGCTTCGACCGAATGGCGCATGACATCCATCACGCCCGATTGCAGCCCGACGAAATCGCCGGGCAGGACAAAGCCCACGACCTGCCGATCGCCATCGCGCGTTGTCTTGTAGCGGATGCCCATGCCCGACAGGGCGGTGAACAGCTGCGACGAAGACGCCTGTTCGGTCAGGATCTCGGTGCCCGGCTGGGCGACCAGTTCACCGGTCTTGAACTTCATCATGAAGCCCAGGGTCGTCTTGGTCATCGGGTGGAACAGGTCGAACCGGCGAAGCGGGCAATTGGTGCAATCGGTCGTCAATCGTGTCGTCCTATGTCGCAGTTTAATGCCCCGGCCCGGGCATTCGTGGCATCAGCCGGAAAACCCCACGGAGAATCACATGGAAGATGCGGGCGCCGGCACCGACATCGGGACCTTGATCATCGTCGACAACTTCGTTGAGGCGGATGATCTGATAGACGCGTTCGAACGTCGCCTGATGGGCCCCGTCCTGCATCTGCGCACGGTCGATACCGCCCGGGCGATGCTGGCCGAAGCCGGTCACAGGCCGCAGCTGGTGGTCATCGGCGTGGCGCCAGACGCGGCCACGACTGCGGCGCTGATCGCCGAGCAATGCCGCGCGGGCGGCCGTGTCCTGGTGCTGAACGGCCCGCCGCCGGCCGTGGCCACCCCGGGGGTTGTCCATCTCAGCCGGCCGTGGACGGAAAGCGACCTGACCGGTGCGATCCGGCAGCTGACGGGCGAGGACAGGCCCGGTCGGGATGGCGGCTGGCATCTGGGGTGAACTCCTCGGTTCAGCCTGAATAAGGCCGGGCGCGCCGTTGCGGTGCCTCTCCCGGCCGTGCCGGGGTGGCATCGGACAGGGGGCGCCGAACGGTGCCCGGCTGCGTCGCGCCTGTGCGCGGTTCCCCCTGACAACGTCACCACGGGCACAAAAGTTCCCGGCCAAATTTCCGGAACCGCCGGGCCCGCAGCCACGTTCTTTCCCCAGTGATCGATGTGAAAGGATGTAACGATGCTGTATTGGGCACTGATCTTCTTTGTTGTCGCGCTGATTGCCGGCCTGTTCGGGTTCGGTGGTATCGCGGCGGCATCCTCGGGGATTGCACAGGTTCTGTTCGTGCTGTTCCTTGTTCTGTTCCTGGCCACGCTGGTTGTGCGCCTGGTGCGCGGCACCTGGTAACGCGGCCGGGCCGGCGGGGGCGCAGAGGCGCCGTGCCGGCCACGACCACAACGCCGACGGGCGGTCCGACAGCGGGCCGCCCGTCTGCGTTCGGGGGCCGGATTTCATCGGCGGATCCTGTCGGCCTGTCCGTGCCGGATGATGGGCGCGCGGCGGGAAATCCCACCGATCTTGGAACCCGATCCGGGGCCATGCGTTTGTTATTCAATAGGAAATCAAAGGAGATGACCGATGAAAGATGGACTGAAAGTTGTGCCTTCCGCCAGCGAAGTTTCGACCGGCGTGCGTGACACCGACGCCATCGCCCAGGGCCTTTCCGGGGTTCTGGCGGACACCTACCGACTGGTGTTCAAGACCCACGCCTATCACTGGAACGTCGAAGGCCCGCTGTTCTATTCGATCCACAAGCTGACCGAAGACCAGTACGAGAACATGTTCAAAGCCGCCGACGAGCTGGCCGAACGCATCCGCGCGCTGGGCCAGCTGGCTCCGGCAGCCATGGCCGAGATCGTCCAGAAATCGAAGATCGAGGACCGGGGCGTCGACCTGACCGCTGCCGAGATGGTCGAGGACCTGGCCGCCGATCACGAACGCATCGCCCATAGGCTGCACGCGCTGGTCACGCTGGTCGACGGCCGCCGCGACCCGGTGACCGAAGACCTGGCAACCGAGCGCAGCGCCTTCCACGAAAGCGCCGCCTGGATGTTGCGCGCGATCGCGAAATCCTGACGCGACACGTTATTCCGTTGTCCCGTAGGCACCTCTGCCTGCCACCTGCCCCGCTGTTGCAGCGGGGCTTTTTTCGTGGCCGGAGGGAGGCTGGTCATTGGGGACATTGGGCCGCCCGCGGCAGGCGGGCAAGAGCGTTGGCGTGGGAAGCCGCGCGTGGCCCCAACACCGCCAACCGTCGGGCACGAAAAAAGGGGGGCCGCGAACCCCCCCCAAATCGTCACCATGAAAAAGACGTTTGAACCTTGGGCCTCAGGCCTTGAGCGTTTCCGTCGAGGCAAAGAACATCGCCTGGCTGACGGCCGAACGGACCTGGTCTTCGCTGTAGGGCTTGGAAATCAGGAACGCCGGTTCCGGCCCCTCGCCGGTCAGCAGCCGTTCGGGATAGGCGGTGATGAAGATCACCGGGCAATCCGCGCCATGCTTGGCCAGGATGCGGTTGACCGCGTCGATGCCGCTGGAATTGTCGGCCAGGTGGATGTCCGACAGGATCAGGTCGGGCTTTTCGCGATCCGCCAGGGCAATCGCCGCGTCTTCGGTGCGGGCAACGCCGGTGATCTGGTGGCCCATCTCGCTGACGATGGCTTCAAGGTCGATGGCGATGATGGCCTCGTCCTCGATGATCATCACGCGGCCGGACACCGATTTCGACATCTCGGTATAGGCGATGTCGACCAGTTCCTTGGCTTCGGTCTCGCTCACCGACAGGATGGCGGCCAGCTCTTCGAACGAGAATTCCTCGATCGTGTGCAGCAGCAGCGCCTCGCGCGTGTCGTTGGTCAACCCGGCCAGGTGCGCCTGGGCCCGGGCAGCCAGCCCGGTTTCGCCTTCGCTCAGCGCCGCGCCGCTGGTCGACCAGATGGTGTGAAAGACCTGGAAAAGTGCTGCCTTTGCCGGCAGGTCGCGTTGATAGACCTCGGGATCGGCCAGGATCGCTTCCAGGGTTGCCATGGCATATTTGTCACCGCGGTCCTGGGCCCCGGTCAATGCACGGGCATAGCGGCGCAGGTAGGGAAGGTTGTTCCCGACCTGAGCGGCAAGATCTCCGTTAGAGGCAGATGTCATCCTGTGTGTCTCACTTTTTTTGGACTATCTACGGAACCAAACCACGAAACCCGCGTTTCGTTCCCGTTGCGGAGATAAAAATATGGTTGAGCGCAGATAGACATGACTGAAAAAGATCGCGCATCGAAGTTGGAGCAGATGATCGACGCCAATCTCAAGCGGGCGTTCGATGATGTGCTGAACGAAGATATACCGGATCGGTTCACCAACCTCCTGGCCGAGCTGCGCGCGGCCGATACGCCGGAGAGCGGCGAAACGGACACCCAGGCCCAGAAGGTCGGAGGCGCGCGGAATGGCGGCTAATCCACGTGACGAGATCGTGGAGCACATCAAGTCGCTCCGTGCCTTTGCCTTCAGTCTGACCCGGAACGGGGCCCTTGCCGATGACATGGTGCAGGATGCGCTGGTCAAGGCCTGGAGCAACATCGACAGCTTCGAGGCCGGCACCAACATGCGCGCCTGGCTGTTCACGATCCTGCGCAACACCTATTATTCGCACCACCGCAAGCGCCAGCGCGAAGTCGAGGATGCCGATGGCAGCCACGCCGAGAGCCTGTCGCAGAAACCCGACCACGATGGCCGCCTGCAGATGCGCGATTTCAACACGGCCTTCGCCACGCTGAAGGAAGAGCACCGCGAGGCGCTGGTGCTGGTCGGGGCCAGCGGGTTTTCCTATGAAGAAGCCGCAGAGATGTGCGGCGTCAAGGTCGGCACGATCAAGAGCCGGGTCAACCGGGCGCGGGCGCGCCTGTCCGAACTGATGCACCTGGAAGAAGACGAAGGGCTGGATCTGACCGATTCCGTGACCGCGGGTATCGTGTCTTCTCCCAACCGCGCCGCCTGAATACCGGAGCCGCCGTGAATGAAGAGACTGCTGGCGCCAGCACGCAGCCTGACCGGGCAGCTGGTTGTTTTGCTGACGCTGGCGCTTCTGCCGCTGGGGTTGATCTCGGTCTACCAGACACGGGCCGTGGTGTCCGAGGCAGAGCGGCTGAACCAGGCCGCCCTGCTGGCCGAGACCGAGGCCGCCGCCGCCGCTGAACGTGAGCTGATCCGAGAAGCCCTGGGCGCCGCCCAGGGCATGTCGGCCTTGGGGATGGAGCGGTTGCAGAACGAATGCGACGAGCTCCTGGCCGAGTTCGTGCGCTTTCACCCCCGGTTTGCCTATGCCGGTTTCGCCGATCCCGACGGCCAGGTGACCTGTGCCTCGCGGGCCTCGGGCATCAACATTGCCGAAAGCGATACGTTCAAGCGGATCACCGACAGCGATGGCCCCCACATGGAGCTTGTCGCCCAGGGCCGGGTGACGGGCATTCCGGTGGTTGTCGTGGCGGAGCCGGTGCGCCGCGATGGCGGTGTCGAGGGCTATGTCATGATCTCGATCCCCTCGCGCATCGCCGACGCCCTGCTGAACGAAGACGATTCCGCCGTCGACCGCGGGCTGCACCTGGCCGCGATCAATGCCGATGGCCACGTGATCTCGGCCACCGGCGGGGCGGAAACGGCCGAGGCCCACATGCCGACCGGCGTGCTGCCCATCGGGCTGTTCGACCGCATCGGCGACACCTTCCATGCCTGGACCAATGACGGCGAACGCCGGGTCTTTGCCATTTCCCAGATCGTGCCCGGATCGGCCGCCATCGTTGGCAGCTGGCCGGCCGAGCTGGCCGCCACCGACCATGCCATCTGGCGCGCCCGCCTGTCGGTGGTCTTTCCGCTGCTGATGTGGCTGGCCGGCATGGGCGTGGCCTTTTTCGGCATCCAGCGCCTGGTGATCCGCCATGTCCAGGCCCTGGCCTCGGCCATGCGCCAGCACGCGCTGGGGCGGTTGTCGAAGGGCCGGATCGAGCTGGACAGCCCGCCCGAAGAGCTGAAATCGGCGGAAACGGCGTTCAACCGGATGATCCTGCTGCTGGCCCAGGCCGAGGCCAAGCAGGAACAGGACCTGCGCGACAAGGAAGTGCTGCTGCGCGAGGTCCATCACCGGGTCAAGAACAACCTGCAGCTCATCGCGTCGATCATGAACATGCAGTCGCGGATGACCCATTCACGCGAGGCCAAGCGCATCCTGCGTGACCTGCAACGCCGGGTCCGCGGCCTGGCCACGCTGCACCGCTCGCTCTACACCGGGCCGGAAACCACCACCATCGACGCGGCCGAACTGATCCGCACGATGCTCAACGACCTGGCCCCGGCCAGCCCCGACGTCGCCCTGACCATCAACACCCGGCTGGACGAGGTTCACCTCTTCCCCGACCAGGCCGTGCCGCTGTCGATGCTGTTCTCCGAGGCGATGACCAATGCCATCAAATATGCCGGCCGTCCCGAGGATGGCCCGGCCCGGATCAGCGTCGTGCTCGAAGCCCGAGAGAACGGCGTGATCTTCTTCTGCCTGGAAAATACCCTGGGTCAGAGGTTGATGCCGGAAGCCGATTTCGACAATGAAGTCGGGGGGTTGGGCACAAGACTCATGCGAGCGTTCATCAGCCAGCTAGAGGGTCGCGCGGAACAAGATCAGGACGAGCGGACTTACCGCTACATGGTGACGTTCAAGCGGGCCGATTTCACGGGTGACGCGGCGGCATAGGGCGGGCGAGTGATGATGCGAGACAGGATCACGGCGGATTTCGAGGTGTTGATCACGGCCGAAGAGGCCTGGCCCGCGTTGGAACGGGCGGTGATGGAGGCCGAACACGACATCATCGCGGGGTTCCGCATCTTCGACATGCGCACCCGCCTGCGCAGCCCCGGCGCCCGGGCCATCGGCGAGACCTGGTTCGACCTTCTGGCCGACGCGCTGCGCCGGGGCGTGCGCATCCGGCTGGTGGTGTCGGATTTCGACCCGGTGATCGCCACCGAGCTGCACGAGCTGTCCTGCCAGACCAAGCGCCAGGCCGGCGCCCTGTGGGAAATCGCCCGGCCCGAACCCGGGCAGCTGCAGGTGATTTCCGATCTGCACGCGGCCGAGGCGGGCATGTTGCCCTGGCTGGCCCTGCTGCCGGTGACCGTCCTCAAATGGCGCGAGCGCCTGCGTCAGATCCGGGGCATGCGCCGCAAGTTCCAGGCCGTGCGGCTGGATCCCGACCGCCTGCCGGGGCTCTTCCCGGTCAGCCATCACCAGAAGCTTGCCGTCATCGACGACCAGGTGCTCTATATCGGCGGGCTCGACATGAACGAGCGGCGCTGGGACACCGTCGATCACGACCGCCGGGCCGACCAGACCTGGTCGGATGTCCAGATCCTGACCCGCGGCCCCGAGGCCCAGCAGGCCCGGTTGCACATGGACGAGATGCTCGACGTGACCGGCGGCGTGACCGAACCGACGCCGCTGCCCGACATCCGGCGGACCATGTCGGCGCCCCGGCGCGTGCAATTCCCCTTTCTGTCGCCGCGCACGGTGCTGAACGAGATCGAGACCGATCACCTGAAGGCCTTCGAACGGGCGCGCCACCTGATCCATATCGAAACCCAGTTCCTGCGCTCGTCGGTCATTGCCGACGGGCTGGCCCGCGCCGCCCGGGCCAATCCCGACCTTGGCCTGATCGTCATCCTGCCGGCCCTGCCCGACAACGTGGCCTTTGACGGCTCGACGGCGATGGATGCGCGGTTCGGCATGGCCCGCCAGGCCGAGGCGATCGCCCGCGTGCAGGACGCCTTTGGCGAGCGCGCGACCTTTGCCAGCCCGGTCCAGCCGCGCTTTGCCTCGCGCGATTCAACCCAGGTGCTGGCCGGATCGCCGGTGATCTACGTGCACAACAAGGTGCTGGTCGTCGACGACGATTTCGCCCTCGTCGGCTCGGCCAACCTGAACGGCCGGTCGATGCATTGGGACACCGAGGCCGCCCTGCGCATCACCGCCCGCGAACGGGTCGCCGCCCTGCGCGCCGGGCTGTTCCGGCATTGGTGGCAAAAGATCCTGCCCGAAGAGGCCTGGCTGCCCGACACGTTGCAGCCCTGGTGGCACCGCGAGATCGCGCGCAACGGCGTGCGCCAGCCCGAGAACCGCAGCGGTTTCCTGGTGCCCCATGCGCCCGATTCCATGGCCGAACTGCGGACCGACCTGCCCGGCGTGACCGAAGACCTGGTCTGACCGCAAAATTTTTCACGGCCCCGCCCGGGGCGGTGGAACAACCGGTCGCCCCAAGAGTTTATTATTCAGAAGCAAGGAGATAGCGGAAAATACCCGCTGTCTCCACCCGACCGCCGTCTGCCATGGCATGGGCCGTGGCGACATTATCGTCCGACGCAAACCCAAAAGGAGTGACGTCATGAACAGCGACCAGATTCAAGGCAAATGGACCGAAATCAAGGGCAAGCTGCGCGAGGCCTATGGTGACCTGACCGACGACGAACTGGAACAGGCCAAGGGCGACCGCGAGCAGATCGAGGGCCAGATCCAGCAGAAATACGGCAAGACCAAGGAAGAGGCCCGCAAGACCGTCGACGAGATCCTGGCCAAGGTCTGAGCCCATGGACCGGACTCACGACGAGACGGCCGAGGCCAAGGCCCGGCTCTGGGACAAGCTCGAGGACAGCCGGACCGGCATGCTCTGGGTCGCGGATGCACACCAGCATCCCCAGCCGATGACGCATTTCGCCGATCCCGAGGCCGAGAGCCTGTGGTTCATCACCTCGTCCGACACCGATCTCGTGGCCGCCATTGGCCACGGGGCCGAGGCCCGGTTCACCGTGCAATCCCCGGGCGATGGCTTTCACGCCAGCCTCACCGGGTCGCTGGTGAGCTATGACAGCGCCGAAAAGCTCGACGAATTGTGGAGCTTTGCGGCGGCGGCCTGGTTCGAAAAGGGCCGTGACGATCCCAAGGTGACGCTGCTGCGGTTCTCGCCGCGCGAAGCGTCGGTCTGGATGTCTGAGGGCAACCCGGTGGTTGTCGGGGTCAAGATGATGCGTGCGGCGATGTCCGAGGGCGAAAGCCACCCCGATGTGGGCGAACATCACGTGCTGTACCTGAACCTGGCGGCCTGAACCGGCCCGCACCGAAATGCAAAGGCCGGTCCCTTCGGGGCCGGCCTTTTGCCGGTTACGTGGGGGGCGCGAGCCGGGCGCCTGCAGCGGGGGCAAGTCGACCCTGGCCCAAACATGGCTGCATCACTCGCAGCCCCTTGAATTACCGGCCATTCCCGCGTCTATTCGCTATCAGGCACCGCCCTGTCCCGTGCTCACCCCTCGTTGCCGCCGACACCGCTCGGGCGCCGTTGGGGCGCATGACCAACAAGGGAGTGTCCGATGACATCACCCACCTCCACCCCCGCACTTGTCCTGGGCCGCGTCGCCCCGACCCTGCCGGTGCGCGACATCGTCCGGGCCTGCCAGGCCTATCGCGCGGCTTTCGGCTTCGAGACGGTCTTTGAAAACGGTGATCCCGTGGGCTTTGCGATCCTCAGGAAGGACGCGGCCGAGCTGCACCTGACCTTGCAGAAAGACACCCGGCCGGTCGCCTTCAACCGCGCCCATATCCTGGTGTCGGATGCCGACGAGGCCTGCCGCCGCTGCGTCGCCCAGGGGTTTCGCATCATCAAGTCGGTTCAGGACAAGGAGTACGGCCTGCGCGCCTTTGTCTTTGCCGACCTCGACGGCAACCGGATCGACGTCGGCCAGGTAATCTAGGGCCGTGATCTAGCGCCGCCGAGCCGCCCCGTGGGGGGCGGCCGAGGGCGTCACGCCGGGCCCAGGGCGTCTTCGCGTACGGCGGCGGCCTGGTTGCGGGCTTCGGCCCGGGCCCGGGCGGCCACCACCAGCGCGCGAAAGATCGCCCGTTGCCGGCGGGCATAGAACAGGTGCTCGGGGTGCCATTGCACGCCGATGGCAAAGGGATCGCGGATGCGCTCGACGGCCTGGATCATGCCGTTCTCGTCGCGCGCCGACACCCGCAGCCCGTCGCCCAGCCGGTTGACGGCCTGGCTGTGCAGCGCGTTCACATCCATGTCCGCCTGGCCTGCGATGCGGGCCAGGTGGGTGTCGTCCAGCACGTCGATGCGCCGGCGCGGCAGGATGGTGCGGATCTCGCTCTCGCGGCCGAAGGTCTGCCAGGCGTCCTGGTCCAGCGTGCCGCCAAGCGCCACGTTCAGCATCTGCGCGCCCCGGCAGATGCCCAGGATCGGGATGTTGCGGGCCAGCGCCTCTTCGGCCAGCCGCCGTTCCAGCGCATCGCGCGCCGGGTCGAGGCGCACGCCGATGACCGGTGCGCCGCCGTATAGCTCGGGGGAAATGTCGTCACCGCCACCGATGATCACGCCGTCCACGGCGTCGATATCGGCCGGCCGACCGGCACCCCAGCGCCGGCCTCGGCCGCCGGCGATGCGGATGTTCAGGTCGACAAGCGGAAAGATGCGCCAGCCGGACCGGCGCGAGGTGGTCACTCCGATGATCGGCCGGGTCATGCGGCGGTCTTCTGCCCGTCGTCGCCCAGGCGCATGGCCACGTGTTCCGCCCATTGCCGGCGCGGTTCGCGGCGCAGCACGCCGGTGGCATAGCGGAAGGCCTGCCAATCGTCGCAGAGCGACCACAGCAGGGCGCTGTCGCGGGCCACGGTTTCGACCTGCATCCAGCTGTCCCAGGGCACACGCAGCGACCAGTCGGATTCGTCGATGCGGCAATCGGGCAGGCGGTAGTGGAACGCCGGGCGGGCCGAAACCGGGCCCGCCGAGGGCACCACCACGTCGAACCGCTCGGGATCGAGGTGCCGGAACAGCGGCATCAGGTCCAGCCCGTGGTTCCGGGTCTGGGTGTGGTCGGTATAGATGCCGAACAGCTCGTCCAGCGAGGCATCCGGCGCGCTGACCAGCGCATCGACCAGGCTGGGCGGCCAGGGCGAGACAAAGGGCAGGAACCGCCGCGTCGGATCGACCGGGTTGGCCATGTGCAGCCAGTCTTCCAGCAGCCCATAGGCCAGGATGGTGCGCGCGGTCATCAGCGGATCCTCGGGGGTTTCCGGGTTGAGATGCACGCCAAAGCCAAAGAACAGCCCGTCGCGCGATCCCTGGGCCCCGGCCCGGCGCAGCGCGTCGCGCAGCCCGTCCAGCACCGGCAGGTCGGCGGTGGTCAGCGGCGGGGTGATCAGCTCGACCGGCACGACACGCCGGGCCAGGTCCAGCCCCATCTCGATCAGCGGCCGCGCCCCGGCCTTGCGCAGGGCGGTGTCCAGCTCGACCTTCATGGTCCCCAGCGCACTGCCCTCGATCTCGAAGGCCCGGTGGCCCGCTTCGCGCAGGTCTCCGCCCAGCGTCTCGGCGATCAGCCGGGCGGCGTCGTCTTCGGTCAGGCCCGAGAATTCGATCTCGATGCCGCAGCGCCGTTCGGGACCGTCACCGGCCGGAAGCGGCGGATAGCTGTGGGTTCGCTGCTGTGTCATATGCGGGCAACGCGCCCGGCGGCGGCCGGGTTCCCGCCGTCGCGCCCGCCGGGGATGGCCGGGGTGGCGTTTTACCGCCGCCCCGTGGCGCCGATGTCACGCCCCGCCGGGGCCGTCGTCGGGGTCGCCAAGCAGTTTGCCGGCCGCGTCCAGCTCGGCCAGCAGGGCGCGGATGTGGTCGACATCATAGGGTTTGCGCAGCACCGGGGCCGGCGGGTAATCGGCCAGCAGGTCGGCGTTTTCCCCGTATCCCGTGGCCATGGCAAAGGGGATGCCCCGTGCTGCGCAGGCCTCGGCCACGGGCAGCGAGCTGTCCTCGCCCAGGTTGACGTCGATCAGGGCAAAGCGGATCGGCCGCCGGTCCAGGATCTCGATCGCCTCGACCACCGACGGCGCGCTGTGCACGGCGCTGGCCCCCAGCAGGCCCAGCCCGTCCGACGCATCCAGCGCGATGATCAGGTTGTCCTCGACGACCAGCGCCTCGCCGGCCAGGGTCACCTCGGCCACCGGGCGGGTGGTCTCGGGGCCGGGGGTTTCGGGCGGTGTCACCTCGGCCCGCTGCACGGCCGTGGCCGGCAGGCGGAAATGGGCGCGCAGCCCGCCCACCCGGAAATCGACCGAGGCCTCGCCCTTCAGCTCGAAGGGCACCGAACGTTCGATGATTGTCGTGCCAAAGCCCCGGCGCTTGGGCGGCTTGACCGGCGGGCCGCCGCGCTCGCGCCAGTCCAGCACCGCCGCGCCGTCGCGGTCCAGCGTGACCTTCAGCTCGACCCGCCCGGTGCTGTCGCTCAGCGCGCCGTACTTGGCCGAATTGGTCATCAGCTCGTGGATGACCAGCGCCATGGTCGTGAAGGCCTGGGGCGACAGGTCGATGGCATCGCCGGTCTGGCGCACCCGGTCGGCCTGGCCCGACAGGTAGGCCCGGGCCTCGGTTTCGACGAGGTGGGCCAGCGGCACCCAGGCCCAGGACTTGCGCGTCAGCTGGTCATGGGCCCGGGCCAGCGAATGGATCCGCGCGTTCAGCACGTCGGAATAGGCCTCGATCGTCGTGGCATCGCCCCGGCCCTGGCTGACCAGCCCCTGGATCAGGTTCAGGATGTTGCGCACCCGGTGGTTCAGCTCGGCGATCAGCAGCTCCTGCTGTTCCTGCGACCGTTTCCGCGCCAGGTTGGCCTCGTCGCTCAGCTTGAGCACGATTTCCAGCAGTGTCACCCGCAGCGCCTCGGCCGCCCGGCGTTCGCTCAGCCGCCAGGGCGCGGAAGAGCCGCGCACGACCTCCTGCCAGGCCTCGAAGCTCTTGCGCGGGGTCAGGCGCAGGCCGTTCGGCCCCGGTTCGGCCGGTTTCAGCGGATCGCCGGCCCAGCTGACCGACCGGGCGATCTCGCGGCGGAACAGCACGATGTAGTCGCGCGGCTGGCGCGAGATCGGCAGGGCCAGGAGCCCGGCCGCCCGTTCGACAAAGCCGTCGCCGGCCGGATAGCGTTCGGTGATCCGGTCGGTAGCAAAGACGGAACTGACCTGGGTGGTGTTGAGGAACCGGGCCAGGCCCATGAATTCCTCTTCGGTCGGGGCCGATCCCATGGCCCGGTAGCGGCCGTGGGAATAGACCGCCAGCCCGTCGAATTCGACGACCTCCTCGACGGCCCGGGCGATGGTGTCGAGATTGTCCAGGACGTCGGGCGTGCTGGTCATCTGGGACAGCAGCCGGTCATGCATCTCGCGGGCCAGGTCCATCTCGGCCAGCTCGGTGTTCATTTCCATCTGCGTCAGCTCGTAGCTGAACAGCTGGGCAAAGAGCTCGGCCGCCGAGCGGGTCTGGTAATCGACGTAATGCGGCGCGTCGTGGTGGCAGGCCAGCAGGCCCCACAGCTTGCCCTTGCTCAGGATCGACACCGACATCGACGCGCCGACGCCCATGTTGCGCAGGTATTCCAGGTGGATGGGCGACACCGCCCGGGTGGCCGACAGCGACAGGTCGAGCGGATCGCCCGACGGTCCCAGCGCGGGCAGGACGGGCACCGTCTCGCCGTTGACGTCGGCAATGATGCGCAACAGGTTGCGGGCATAAAGCGCCCGGGCCTGGCGGGGAATGTCGCTGCCCGGAAAGCGCAGGCCCAGGTAGGGCGTCTGGCCGGGGTCGAGCGCCTCGGCGATGACCGTGCCGGTGTCGTCCTCGTTGAAGCGATAGACCATCACCCGGCGGAATTCGGTCAGCGCCTTCAGGCCCCGGGCGGCCTCGCGGGCCATGCGGTCGATGTCGTCATGGCGCTGGATGCGGCCGATCAGGGCGCGGACCATCTCGTTGTCGTCGCCGTGGCGATCGGTCCGGGGCGCGCTGCGTTCGAATTCAAAGATATACAGCCGGCCGCTGCGATGGATCGACACGTCATGGGCCACGCCATCGCCGGCGACATCCAGCCCGAACAGCCGGGCCACGGCGTCGTCGTGGGTCAGCATCTGGAGCCGCGAGCGCAGGTCGTGCACGGTGCGGGGCGGCATCAGGTCGATCATCGACTGGCCGATGATATCGTCCGGGCCCCGGCCCAGCAGGTCGCCGATATTGGCCGAGGCATGGGCCACGATCCAATCCGCCGACACGGCCATCAGCATGCCGAAGGGCTGGACCTGTCCGATGATGTGAATGGGCTCGCGGTCGCAATTGGTAAGATCGACCGCCTGTGCGCCGGCGCTGGTCCGGTCGGTATCCGTGTGAGAGCTCATTGTCGTGTGTCGGCCAAGGGGTATCCGTGAGAGGTCAGAAGTAAGCGCCTTCGATGAATAGACCGAAGATCAGCCGGCTGTCATCAATTGCGCGATCTGCCGTGGCGCCGGTTGCGGGCATGCCGCCGGCCTGGTCGCAAAACCGCTTCCAGGCATCGATTTCGGGCTCTGTGCCAAAGGTCTGCGTGGCGCGCCGGACCAGCGGATCGGTGGCCGAGGCCCATTGGCGCTGTTGTATCCGCGCGCCCAGGCGCGAGCCGTAGACGACGTAGTCGATGGCCAGGGCCGACAGGCTGTCGCGCAGGGGCGCGGCCCGGGGCAGGGGAAGCCGGCCCAGAACGGCCAGGTCGGTGCGCATGCGCCGCGACAGGTCGGCGGCCACCCGGGCGCTGGCGGCCTGGGTGCCGGCCAGCGCCGCAAAGCCCCGTTCGTTGACCTGCAGGAACCGGCCCAGCCCGTCGGCCCGGCGCAGGTCATAGGTGTCGAGCATCGCGTCGAGGGACTTGTGCGCCTCTGCCGTATCCTGGCGCAGGCGGTCCCTGAGGGAGGCGGGCGCGGCGTTCATGTCGTCGGGCGTCAAGCGTGTCTCCGGGGAACGGCGGCCGGTTGGCCAGTTGTGGGGCATGCCATGCACACGGCAATGTGAAGATTGTAATCTGTGACACAGACCGGTCCAGAGCGGCGGCGAAATTCCGCCCGGAAACCGTGGCATCTCAGGCACGTTTCCCGCCACTTAAGGCCCTGTTAACCAAAAGAAAGGGCCAAGATGGATGGAGGGGTGGAAATGATATACCATCTTTCGCCCCAAAGGTCTTCTGGCGCGTTCTTTCATAGGGTTGGGCCGGTCGGTCGACGCCGAATGGCGTCACCCCGGCGCGGCTATTGCAAGCCCGACCATTGCGACCCGCCCCGTGCCGCCCCGCCTCGTGGCGACCCGCCCCGAGGGTGAACCCGGGCCGGCCGGCGGCCGCCCCAGATGCGCCGGTGTGATCAGCTTGGCGATGGCGCGACGTATGTCCGCCAATCGTGCTCCTCTTGGAAACCCAGCATCTCGCGGATCTTGCGGTTGGAAAACAGCGCCTCGTGTTCGCCCAGCTCGCGGGTGACGGGCACGCCGGGAAAGAACCGGGCCAGGATCTCGGTATTGGGAATGTCGACCGAATTGGTGTCGTTGCCCGCGTTGAACACCTGGAACCCCAGCCCGTCGGTAGCCAGGCAGCGATCGACGATCTGGCCCAGGTCGCGGGCGTCGATATAGCAAAACAGGTTGCGCCGGCGCACGCCGGGATCGGCAAAGAAGCCCGGGAAGAGATCGTATTCGTCGGGTTCGATCACGTTGCCGATGCGCAGGGCATAGATGTCGGCCCCCGAGCGGCGCTGGAAGCTGCGGGCGGTGACCTCGTTGACGACCTTGGACAGGCCGTAGCTGTCCATCGGGTTGACGTCGTACGCCTCGTCGACGGGCAGGTAATCGGGGTCGACCGTGCCATCGGCGAAACAGACGCCATAGGTCGTTTCCGACGAGGCGATGACAACCTTGCGGATGCCCAGTTTCACCGCCGCCTCGATCACGTTGTAGGTGCCGATCGTGTTGACGCGATAGGTCTCCTGGTCGGGAGCGATCAGGATGCGCGGGATCGCCGCGAAATGCACCACGGCATCGAAACGCGGCACGCCGGTGCCCGGCTCAAGCTCGTCGAAATCGGCATAGCTGGTGAGGACGTTGAACATCGACCCGCTGTCGGTGATGTCGGCCGTCAGGTTGTCGATGCCCGGCTCGTCCAGCGGGGTCAGATCGACATTCACGACCCGGTGGCCCCGGTCGCGCAGGTAACGGCAGACGTGGCGGCCGGCCTTGCCGGACCCGCCTGTGAACAGGATGCGCATGTGTTCCTCCCTTGCCCGGGTGCGCCCCGGGCCGTTGCGCCGGCAAGGTGACGGGGCCGGGCGGCGGGCGCAAGGGGGCGGTCAGGGATTGGCGCGGAACTGGCGCAGGCGGGCGCGGTGGCCGGCTTCGATATGGGCGCGCATGGCGGTTTCGGCGGTGCTGCCGTCGCGGGCGCGCAGGGCGTCGATGACCCGGTCGTGTTCGGCGATGGCCTCGGCGGCCCGGGCGGCTTCTTCCATCGTCGAGGGCCCGAGGATCAGCAGCGTCTTGTAGACCGCCTCGACCGCCCGGACGAGGTATCGGTTGCGCGCGGCTTCCAGCAGCACGGCATGGAACTGGCGGTTGGCCTCCTGCAGGGGGATCACATCGGCCTGCACGCGGCGCATCTCGTCGTTGATCGCCTCCAGCTCGGCCAGCTCGATGTCGGACGCCGCCCGGGCAGCGAACCGCGCGGCGGTGCCTTCGAGCACGGCGCGCATCTCGTAAAGCTCGCTGACCTCGCGGTAATCCAGCTTGCGCATCGTCGCGCCGACGCGCGGCACATGGGTGACCAGCCCGTCGGATTCCAGCTGGCGGATGGCCTCGCGCACGGGCGTGCGCGACAGGCCCAGCCGGTTGGCCAGGTCGGTTTCGGTCAGCCGGTCGCCGGGCCGGACATGGCCGGCCTTGATGTCCTCGATCAGCCGGGCATAGGCCTCGCGCCCCTGGCCGCTGGTCTCTGTCATGCGCCTGCCCCCATTGTGCAGTCCCCCTCTTTCCATTTGGTATACATTTGGATACAGACGTATTCAAGCATTCCCGCGTTGTCCCTCTTCTGATTCCGGTGCGACGATTCCCATGACACTCTTCCCATGCTGACCAACCTGTCTCCCAATATCCGCCGTGGCCTGACAATCGCGCTGGCCGCTCTTGGCGTCTGCCTGTTCAAGGCGCTGTCGCTGCCCCTGCCGTTCCTCTTCGGCCCGATGTTCGCCTGTCTTGTCGCCGCCCTGGCCGGGGTGCCCCTGAAGGGGCTGGGCCAGGTCGGCGTGGCCTTTCGCACCATCCTGGGCGTGGCCGTCGGCGCGTCGATCACGCCCGATGTCATCGCCCGGCTGCCCCAGATGGCCCTGTCGGTCTCGCTGATCCCGGTCTACATCGCCGTCATCGCACTGGTCGGCGTGCCCTTCTTCCGCAAGGTCTATCGCTTTGACTGGCCGACCTCGTGGTACGCGGCCATGCCCGGCGGGCTGCAGGACATGGTGATCTTTGGCACCGAGGCCGGGGGCAACATGCGCGCCCTGTCGCTGATCCATGCCACCCGGGTGCTGATCATCGTGACCGTTGCGCCGGTCATCCTGACCCGGGGGTTCGGCGTGTCGCTGACCAATCCCATCGGCGCCCCGATCGCCAGCCTGCCGCTGTCGGAAATGGCCCTGATGGCCGTGGCCGCGATCGTCGGCTGGAAGGGTGGCGAGCGGATCGGGCTGTTCGGCGCGTCGATCCTGGGCCCGATGATCGTGACGGCCGTGCTGTCGCTGGCCGGCCTGATCCATGCCCGGCCGCCGGCCGAGGCCATTGTTGCCGCGCAATTCGTCATCGGCATGGGCATCGGCGTGGGCTATGTGGGCGTGACCCTGGTCGAGCTGCGCCGGGTGGTCAGCGCCGGGGTGCTCTTTGTGCTGCTGCTGGCCGTGCTGGCCTTTGTCTTTACCGAGATCGTCGTGCAGCTGGGCCTGGCCCATCCGGTCGAAGGTTTCCTGGCCTTCGCGCCGGGCGGGCAGGCCGAGATGACCGTGCTGTCGATCATCGCCGGGGCCGACTTGGGCTTTGTCATCGTGCACCATCTCACGCGGATCCTGCTGGTCATCACCGGCGCACCGCTGGCCGCCCGGCTGATGCGGGTGAAGGACGGCGGGCCGGATGGCGGATCGGACGGGGGACCAGACGGGGGGCCAGACGGGGGCGGGACCGGCAAGGATGCCGGTGCGGACCCGGGCCGCAGGAATGGCAAGGATGGCGGCGGAGGCGGGAGCGGCTAGACCAGCACGGACAATGGCCGCGGCCGGAGCGGCCAAAGCGCCAAGGACGACGGCCGGAACCGGGGAGGCCAGAGCGGCAAGGATGGCGCCCCGACGCGCCAGGATACCAACGGGAACCGGGGCGGCCCCTGACCGGCCCGCATCCACCATCCGCGTCATCCGGTGCCCGATGATGGAGCCCCGACCCGCAGCGGAACGCCCCCGCGCCGGAGAATGCCCCTGACAGGTCGCATCCGAAATTGACCGCCCTGCCGGTCCCATAGAGGAGTGTTGCGGAACTGCGCCGCGGCGCAGCATAGAGGCATCTCAGGGAAACCCCACATGACGACCTTCGTTCTTACCGTCCAGTGCCCGTCGAAACGCGGCATCGTTGCCGCCATCTCGGGATTCCTGGCCGACCAGGGCTGCAACATCACCGATGCCGCCCAGTTCGACGACACCGAGACCGGCCGGTTCTTCACGCGCATCACCTGCACGCCCGAAACCGGGGCCACGCTGGACGGCCTGCGCGCGGGTTTTGCCCCCACGGCCGAGGCCTTTGACATGGAATGGGGTATCCATGATGCGGCCGAGCGGATGAAGGTCCTGGTCATGGTGTCGAACTTCGGCCATTGCCTGAACGACCTGCTGTACCGCTGGCGCATCGGCGCGCTGCCGGTCGACATCGTCGGCGTAGTGTCGAACCACCTGACCTACCAGAAGCTGGTCGTGAACCACGACATCCCTTTCCACCAGATCGCCGTGACCAAGGAAAACAAGCCCGAGGCCGAAGCCCGGCTGTTGCAGGTCGTCGAGGATTCGGGCGCCGAACTGGTCGTCCTGGCGCGCTACATGCAGATCCTCAGCGACGGGCTGTGCCAGAAGATGTCGGGGCGGATCATCAACATACACCATTCCTTCCTGCCGTCCTTCAAGGGCGCAAACCCCTACAAGCAGGCCTATGAACGGGGGGTCAAGCTGATCGGGGCCACGGCGCATTACGTCACCGCCGACCTCGACGAAGGGCCGATCATCGAACAGGACACCGTGCGCGTGACCCATGCCCAGAGCGCGTCGGACTACGTTTCGCTGGGCCGCGATGTCGAGGCCCAGGTGCTGGCCCGGGCGGTGCATGCCCATATCCACCGGCGCTGTTTCCTCAATGACGACAAGACGGTGGTCTTTCCGGCCAGCCCCGGATCCTACGCCTCGGAACGGATGGGCTGAGCCTGATCCCTGTTCCGGTCGCCGGGCATGGGATGCATGGCGCAAGGCACGAAAAGGGCCGGTCCCCGCACGGGGCCGGCCCTTTCCCGTCATGCGGGCCGGGTCAGTAGAGCAGCCCGGTGATGTTGCGCACCGCGGCCCGGCGGTTGGCGCGTTCGTCGGTCAGCACGGCGACCTTCAGATCGGTCTCGCCATAGCCCTGGGTGATCAGGTTCTGCGGCGGCACGGCAAAATACTGGGTCAGCGCCAGGGCCACCGTTTCGGCCCGGCGGTCCGACAGGGCCAGGTTGTAGACCGCGCTGCCCACGGCATCGGTATGGCCTTCGATCAGGAACACCGTGTCGGGCTCCTTCTCGATGATCTCGCGCATCGACAGGCCCAGCTCGCTCAGCGCCTCGGCCTGGCTGGGCTGGATCGCCGCCGAGCCGGTGGCAAAGGTCACGGCGTCAAGTTCGACCTCGGGGGCCAGCCCGCGCACCTGCTTGTAGTCGCGCACCTGCTGCAGCGAGAACTTGCGGTTCACGTCGCGGGCCATCGCCTGTTGCAGCGCGGCTTCCAGTGCCTGCTGGTCCGACAGCGACGGGCCGTCCTGGCGGGCGGCCGTGGCCTCGGGCAGGCTGTCGAAATCGATCGGGTCGGCTTGCTGCGTGTCGTCGAACAGCACGACTTCCTCGCCATCGGACGCACGGATCATGCTGCGCCGCAGGACGGTGCCGTCGGCCGCGCGCACGGTGATGATCTGGCTGCCGTCCTCGTAGCTGATCGTCTCGCGGGTCGAGCCGTCCTGGTAGGTCTGGCTGGACACCTGGGCCCCGGGCTGGGCCAGCAGCTCGTCGTCGTTCTTGAGCACCTTCAGCTCGCCGTCGCGCTCGACGACCACGCGGTCGCCGGTGTTGGACACGACCTCGTCGCCATTGTTCAGCACGGTGCCGACAACCGCCGCGCCCAGGCCCAGCAGAAGGGCCTTTTCAAAGGTCGACAGCCCGTCGTCGTCTTCGGTCGCGGTGGGGGCGGTGTCGTTGACGGCCGTGTCGAAATCCTGGTCGGCCCGGCGCACGTCGCCTTCGGTCACGGTGCGGGTCTGGGCCTCGGCGGCCTCGGCCCGGGCGTCCTCGCGGGTGGCGGCGATGGCGGCCCGGCGTTCGGCCCGCACCTCGGCCAGCCGCTGGCGCTGTTCCTCGGTCATGCGCTGCTGGCCGGCCTCGCCGACAGGCGCGTCGGCGGGCACCGTGTCGGCGGCCTGCTGTTGCGGAGACGGGTTGGCCTGGGGTGCCGGGCTGGTTTCGGGAGCCTCGGCGGTCGGCTGGTCGTTCGGCTGGTCATCCGGCGCCGTGGGCGCGGCGGCCTGGCCGGCCGGCTCTGCGGCCGGAGCGGCGGGGGCGTCCGGCACGTCCGGGGTCTGGGCCTGCTGGGATTTGGCCTGGTTGGCGGGGGTATCGGGCGTTTCAGGGCTCACCGGCGCCGCGGCCTGACCCTCGGGCACCTCGTCCATCGCCCGGCCATCGGCCGTGGCCAGGGCCATGATCTCGTCCTGCACGGCCTGCGGCGCGCCGTCATAGGCGGCCTGCAACTGATCGCCGCCGCGTTCGATGCCCCGGCGGATGGCCGCAGCCGAGCAGGTCTGCACGTCGTCGGGCGCGGCCTGGATGCCCGAGGCCGGCGCGGTGATCAGCGACATCAGCTCGGCCGACAGCATGTTGGGATTGTCGGCAACCGCGCCGGTCGGCGCGACGCAGGGGAAGGGGCGGCCGCTTTCCTGGGCCAGAATCGGGGCAGGGGCGGCCAGCGCCAGGCACAGGGCCATCGTGGCTGTGGACGAGGTCAGGGCTCGGATGGTCATCGGGTCCTCCATCGGTCTTCGATTTCCCGTGCCCATCGCGGACACCGGTTCCCCGATAAACCCCCTGCCCCCCGTGCGGGTTCCGCCGCCCGGTCGCGCGCATCGGCGGATCGCCGCAGGGGCGCCCATGGTCAACCCATTGCCGGAAAAGGGAAAAGGCGCCGCGAACCCGAAGTTCGCGGCGCCTTTTTCACAGCTCAGAGAGCTTGGTGCCCAGGAGAGGACTCGAACCTCCACGACCGAAGTCACTGGTACCTGAAACCAGCGCGTCTACCAATTCCGCCACCTGGGCAGGTAACGTGAGACGTGCGTTTAAGGATGCTTGCGGGGGGTGTCAAACGGATTCGCAAAGGTTTTTTGAATAAGTTGACATCGAAGGTCCCGGACGCCCCGGGGGCGAGGCGAATTGCGCCTTGTTCACAAGGGCGGGCGGCGCTAATTCCAAGGGAAGTGCAGACAAAGGAGTTTCCCCCATGTCTAAGCTCGTCACGATTTTCGGCGGTTCGGGCTTTGTCGGACGCTATATCGCCCGGCGGATGGCCAAGGCCGGCTGGCGCGTGCGTGTCGCGACCCGCCGCCCGAACGAGGCACTCTTCGTCAAGCCATACGGCGCGGTCGGACAGGTGGAGCCGGTCTTCTGCAACATCCGCGACGACGATTCGGTGGCCGCCGTGCTGACCGGGGCCGATGCGGTGGTCAATTGCGTGGGCGTCCTGGTCGAAACCGGCAAGAACAGCTTTGAGGCCGTGCAGGCCGAGGGCGCGGGCCGAATCGCCCGGCTGGCCGCGCAGCAGGGCATCACCGCGATGGTCCATGTCTCGGCCATCGGCGCCGATGCCGACAGCGACAGCGCCTATGCCCGCACCAAGGCCGCCGGCGAAGCCGCCGTGACCGAACACATGCCCGATGCGGTGATCCTGCGCCCGTCGATCATCTTTGGCCCCGAGGACCAGTTCTTCAACCGCTTCGCGCAGATGACGCGCATGGGGCCGGTTCTGCCGCTGGTCGGTGCCGACACGAAATTCCAGCCGGTCTATGTCGACAACGTTGCCGAGGCCGCCGAAAAGGCGCTGACCGGGTCGGTTTCGGGCGGGATCTACGAACTGGGCGGGCCGGACGCGATGAGCTTCCGCGCGCTGATGGACGACATGCTGGCCATCATCCGCCGCCGGCGCATCGTGGTCGACATGCCGGGCTTTGCCGCGCGGCTGATGGCCTCGGGCCTGTCGCTGGCCGAAACGCTGTCGCTGGGGCTGTTCACCAATACCGTGCTGACCCGCGACCAGGTGGCCAACCTGGGCCATGACAACGTCGTGTCGGGCGATCATCCCGGCCTGGCCGAGCTGGGCGTCGACCCGGTGGCGATGGAGGCCGTTCTGCCCGATTACCTGTGGCGCTTCCGCCCGTCGGGCCAATATGCCGAGATCAAGGAATCGGCCCGCGACCTGCGGGCCTGATCGCCGGCTGTCCGGTTCGGGGCCTCGTTCGGGGCCCCGACACTATATACCTACTCACGTATAGGCGTAGACCAGCAGCGCCACGCCCAGGATCACGCGATAGATGACATAGGGCGTAAAGCTGATCCGGCGGGTCAGGCGCATCATGGCGGCCAGAGCCAGCAGAGCGGCGACAAAGGCCAGCCCGGCGGCCAGCGCCGCATCCTGCGCGCCCGACCAGTCGCCGGCCTCGACCACGTCGAGACCCAGCAGCGCGCCCGAGGCCAGGATCGTGGGGATCGACATCAGCATGGCCACCCGCGCGGCCTCTTCCCGGGTATAGCCCAGCAGCCGCCCGCCGGTGATCGTGATGCCCGACCGCGAGGTGCCGGGGATCAGCGCCACGGCCTGCCACAAGCCCATGGTGATCGCATCGCGAAAGCGCCAGTCGACGATCGTCTTGGCCTCGGCGCCTTTCTGGTCGGCCCAGTAGAGCACCAGCCCGAAGATCAGCATCGTCCAGCCGATCACCGCCACCGAGCGCAGCGCCTGGTCCAGCCCGGTGGCATGCAGGATGAACCCCACGGCCATCACCGGCCCGGTCGAGGCGATCAGCCCCATGGCCAGCCGGGCGCCCAGGGTGTCGACCTTGCCACGCAGCAGCCGGCCCAGCCCGGCAAAGGCCAGGGCCACGTCCTTGCGAAAGTAGAGCACCACGGCAAACAGCGTGCCGACATGGACGGAAACGTCGATCATCTGGCCCTGGTCCTGCATCCCGGTCAGGCCGGGCAGCAGAATCAGGTGGCCGGAAGACGAGATGGGCAGGAACTCGGTCAGGCCCTGGATCACGGCGATCAGGACGAGGTGCAGCAAGGGCATCGGCGATTGGATCCTGTGCAAGATGTCGTCTTCGGTGTATAAGATGCTACCGAGGAAAGAAATTCGGTAAATAGGTCCGGTATGAGACCTAAAAACGACAGGGCGAGACCCAGATTCTACTCGCCATCCGCATTTTACCCCCATATAGGTCACAACTGCTGACTTTTCTTCGTGCGCGACTTCGCCTAAAGAGGCCAAGCTATTGCACCTAGGGATCAACCAAGGGACGTGTCTTCATGGCCAAGCAGCCGATGCTCAAATTCGTCAAGATCGAACGGGACATGCCCGAGAAGCGCACCGCGGATGCGCGCAAGGCGGATTTCCGCGAGATCTATGCAGAGTATGCCGATGCCAAGGCCAAGGAACAGGCCAGCCGCTGCAGCCAGTGCGGCGTGCCCTATTGCCAGTCGCATTGCCCGTTGCACAACAACATCCCCGACTGGCTGCGCCTGACCGCCGAAGGCCGCCTGCAGGAGGCCTATGGCATCAGCCAGGCCACCAACACCTTCCCCGAGATCTGCGGCCGGATCTGCCCGCAGGACCGCCTGTGCGAAGGCAATTGCGTGATCGAGCAATCGGGCCACGGCACCGTGACCATCGGGTCGGTCGAGAAATACATCACCGACACGGCCTGGGAAGAAGGCTGGGTCGAAGAGATCGTGCCGGTGACCAGCCGCGAGGAACGGGTGGCCGTGATCGGCGCCGGGCCGGGCGGGCTGGCGGCGGCGGACGTTCTGCTCCGGGCGGGCTGCAAGGTCACGGTCTATGACCGATATGACCGGTCCGGCGGGCTGCTGACCTACGGCATCCCGGGCTTCAAGCTGGAAAAGGACATCGTCCTGCGCCGGGTCGAACAACTGGCCCGCGCCGGGGTCGAGTTCGTCAACAATTGCGATGTCGATGCCGACATCTTCGCCACGATCCGGGCCGAGAACGACGCGGTGATCATTGCCACCGGCGTCTACAAGTCGCGCGACCTCGACCTTCAGGGCTCCGAGGCCGGGGGCATCGTCAAGGCGATCGATTACCTGACCTGTTCCAACCGCGTGGGCTTTGGCGACACGGTGCCCGAATACGACAGCGGCGAGCTGAACGCGGCCGGCAAGAAGGTCGTGGTCATCGGCGGCGGTGACACGGCGATGGATTGCGTGCGCACGGCGATCCGCCAGGGCGCGGAAAGCGTCAAGTGCCTGTACCGCCGGGACCGGGCCAACATGCCCGGCTCGCAGCGCGAGACCCAGAACGCCGAGGAAGAAGGCGTGGTCTTTGAATGGCTCAGCGCGCCCAAGGGCTTTGTCAGCGCCCCGGGCGAAGGCGGCGCGCGGGTGACCGGCGTGCAGGTGCAGAAGATGCGCCTGGGCGCGCCGGACGCGACCGGCCGGCAATCGCCCGAGGTCATCGAGGGCGCCGATTACGTCGAAGAGGCCGACCTGGTGGTCAAGGCCCTGGGCTTCGAGCCCGAGGACCTGCCGACGCTGTGGGACCAGCCCGAGCTGGCCGTGACCCGCTGGGGCACGATCAAGGCGGCCTTCACCAGCGGCGAGACCGAATTGCCGGGCGTCTACGCGGTGGGGGACATCGTGCGCGGTGCCTCGCTGGTGGTCTGGGCGATCCGCGATGGGCGGGATTGCGCCGCCGCGGTGCTGGAAGGCTTTGACAGCCGGGCGGCTGTCGCGGCCCAATAAGGGCTGGTGCCGCGGCCCCGGCCCGGCATGACTTTAATCAGGGCCGCATGACCGGCCCGACCCCCCCGAGGAAGCCCGGCACGGGCCGGCCCCGGGCCGGTGGTCGGGACCGGCCCGCGCGGCGGTTTTCGGAAAGCAAGGCAGGGCGTGATGGCCGAGACACGTGACAGGACGGGAGGATGCAGCTGCGGCGCGGTGCGCTTCGCGGCCCGCGACGTGCCGCTGGCTTTCGGCATCTGCCATTGCGAGACCTGCCGGCGCTGGACCGGCTCGGCCCTGCTGGGCGTGACCGTGCCCGAGGCCAACGTGACCTGGCAGGGCGCCGACCGGATCGCCCGGCGGCAAAGCTCGTCCTTCGCGGAACGGGGATGGTGCCGCGACTGCGGATCGCCGCTGTTCTTCCGGTTCACGGGCAACGGCGCGCCGGTTGGCGGCATCGAGCTGCCCATCGGGCTGCTGGACGACACCGAGGGCATGTTCGCCCACAACGAGATCTTCATCGATCACAAGCCGGCGGCCTTCGGCTTTGCCGAAAACGATCGCCAGGTGCTGACCCGGGCGGAATGTGCGGCCAGGTTTCCGCTGCTGGACAAGGGGTAGGCCCATCATGACGGCAACAACGCCCCGCATCCCTCCGCAGAACCCGTCGCTGGTGCGCCCGGCCCATGTGCTGGCCGAAACGCTGGTCGATGACGACACGCTGACGATCAGCCATTATCCCGGCCAGTCGGACCGGGTGGTCGTGACGTTCAACAGCGCCGGATTCAGCCTTTGGCGCGACCAGCCGGACGAGTTCATCGGCCTGGCCCGGGGCAACCGGCGCAACCACGTCATTGCCGTGACCGACCGCCGGCGCAGCTGGTATTCGACGCCGGGCCTGCAGAAACGCATCACGTCCACGCTGAAGACCCATATCGCCGGGCTGAACGTGGCACGGATCACCACGCTGGGTTCGTCGATGGGCGGCCATGGCGCGCTGCTCTTCGCCGAGCGGATCGGGGCCGAAACGGCCATTGCCTTCGTGCCGCAATTCACCATGCATTCGCGCATCAAGGAACCGCGCTGGACCGAGATGCGCGGCAGCCTGGTCGACGAGAACCTCGGCACGCTGCGGCCCCGGCTGACGGGGGCGACGCGGGCCTATTGCCTGTTCGGCGCCCGCGACAAGCTGGACCTCAAGCACCTGCGCTGGATCAGCCGCAACTGCACGGTGACCAGCTTCCTGCTGGACGGGTTCACCCATGAACTGCCGCGCGAACTCAAGGGCCGGCACATCCTGGAAGGCGTCGTCGGCGCGCTTCTCGATGAAGACATGCCATGGCTCGACGCGCTGCTGGGCCCGATGCTGGTGGACGATCCCCGGGCCGGTCCCGACGGTGCAGGTCAGCGCAGCGGGCCCGGGGGAGGGGCAGCCACGTGAGCGGACAGCAGAACACCCAACGCCAGCCAGAGCCGCAGCCGGTCGACCAGGTCGACGTCACCGTCATCCGCGACGATGCCGACCTGCGCATCAACCATTTCCAGGGCGACAGCGACGTGGCCGTCGTGGCCTTTACCGGCATCGGCCATGGCATGGGCGCCATCCAGCAGGACGAATTCGTCGGCACGGCCATCGGGGCCGAGCGCAACCACGTGATCTCGGTGATCGACCGCGACCGCAGCTGGTATTCCGCCCCCGACATCCAGAAGCGCATCCTGTCGACCCTGCTGGACCTCAAGGCCCGGCTGGGCGTTGCGCGGATGGTCTGCCTGGGCAATTCCATGGGCGGCTACGGCGCGCTGCTCTTCGCCGAGAGGCTGGGCGCCGACACGGCCATCGCCTTCGTGCCGCAATACACCATGCGGCTGGATTTCGGCGAACGCCGCTGGGGCGAATTCCGCCCGGCCATGCACGAGGACAACCTCGATACGCTGGGCCCGCACCTGACCGGGCGGACCCGGGCCTTTGCGGTCTTTGGCGCCGAGGACCTGCGCGACCGCATGCATGTCACGCGCATCCGCGACAATTGCATCGCCCGCGTCCACCTGGTGGCCGGCAGCGACCACAACAATCTTACCGTCTTTCTCAAGCGCCAGGGCGTCCTTGCCCCGCTGATCGCCGCGATGATCGCGGGGGACCACGGGCAGGTGGCCCGTCTCCTGGCGCCGTTTTCCGTCAACCCGGGCCAAGGTCCGACCTGAAAAGGAGCTACTGTCATGTCTGAAGCAATGGACAACTGGGCGGAAGCCGAACGCAACAAGCGCAAGTGGCTGGCCGAACACGGGATGTATTCCGAGACCGAGGAAAAGGCCAATTGCGGCGTCGGTCTCGTGGTGTCGATCGACGGCCAGAAGAGCCGCAAGGTGGTCGAGGCCGGGATCAACGCGCTCAAGGCGATCTGGCACCGGGGGGCCGTCGATGCCGATGGCAAGACCGGCGACGGGGCGGGCATCCATGTCCAGATCCCGGTGCCCTTCTTCCATGACCAGATCAAGCGCACGGGCCACAACCCGCGCCAGGACGAGCTGATGGCCGTGGGCCAGGTCTTTCTGCCGCGCACCGATTTCGGTGCCCAGGAACGCTGCCGGACCATCGTCGAGACCGAGGTCCTGCGGAAGGGCTATTACATCTACGGCTGGCGCCACGTGCCGGTCGACGTGTCGGTGCTGGGCGACAAGGCCAACGCGACGCGGCCCGAGATCGAGCAGATCATCATCTCGAATTCCAAGGGCGTGGATGAAGAGCGTTTCGAACGCGAGCTTTACGTCATCCGCCGGCGGATCGAGAAGGCCGCGGCGGCCGAAGGCATCCACGGGCTCTACCTGGCGTCGCTGTCCTGCCGGTCGATCATCTACAAGGGCATGATGCTGGCCGAGCAGGTGGCCGAATTCTATCCCGACCTGAAGGACGAGCGTTTTGAATCGGCCTTCGCGATCTATCACCAGCGCTATTCGACCAACACCTTCCCCGAATGGTGGCTGGCCCAGCCGTTCCGCATGCTCGCCCATAACGGCGAGATCAACACGCTGAAGGGCAACATCAACTGGATGAAGAGCCACGAGATCCGCATGGCCTCGGCGGCCTTCGGCGAGATGGCCGAGGACATCAAGCCGATCATCGCCGGCGGCTCGTCGGATTCGGCAGCCCTGGATGCGGTGTTCGAAGTGCTGGTCCGGGCCGGCCGGTCCGCGCCGATGGCCAAGACCATGCTGGTGCCTGAAAGCTGGTCCAAGCAGGCGGTCGAACTGCCGCAGGCCTGGCGCGACATGTATTCCTATTGCAACTCGGTGATGGAACCCTGGGACGGCCCGGCCGCCCTGGCCATGACCGACGGCCGCTGGGTCTGTGCCGGGCTGGACCGCAACGGCCTGCGCCCGATGCGCTATGTCGTGACCGGTGACGGCATGGTCATCGCCGGCTCCGAGGTGGGCATGGTGCCGACCAACGAGGCGACGGTGGTCGAGAAGGGCGCGCTTGGCCCCGGCCAGCTGCTGGCCATCGACATGGTCGAGGGCAAGCTGTTCCACGACACCGACATCAAGAACAAGCTGGCGGCCAGCCAGCCCTTTGGCGATTGGGTCGGCAAGATCACCGATACCGACGAGGTGCTCGACAAGGCCGACGAGACCCCGCTGTTCGAAGGCGCCGAGCTGCGCAAGCGGCAGATCGCGTCGGGCTACAGCATCGAGGAAATCGAACAGATCCTCATGCCGATGGCCGAGGACGGCAAGGAAAGCCTGGCGTCGATGGGCGACGACACGCCGTCGGCCGTGCTGTCCAAGCAATACCGCCCGCTCAGCCATTTCTTCCGCCAGAACTTCAGCCAGGTGACCAACCCGCCGATCGACAGCCTGCGCGAATTCCGCGTGATGAGCCTGAAGACCCGGTTCGGCAACCTCAAGAACGTGCTGGATGAGGACAGCTCCCAGACCGAGATCATCGTTCTGGAAAGCCCCTTTGTCGGCAACGGCCAGTGGGACCAGCTGACCGAGCAGTTCAACGCGCCGCTGGTCGAGATTGACTGTACCTTTGCCCCGGGCGCCCGCGCCCTGAACGAAGGCCTGGCCCGCATCCGGTCCGAAGCCGAGGATGCCGTGCGCTCGGGCGCCGGCCACCTGGTGCTGACCGACCAGCATTCGGGCGAAGGCCGCGTGGCCATGCCGATGATCCTGGCCACCAGCGCGGTGCATTCGCACCTGACGCGCCAGGGCCTGCGGACCTTCTGTTCGCTCAACGTGCGCTCGGCCGAATGTGTCGATCCGCATTACTTCGCCGTGCTGATCGGCTGCGGCGCGACCATCGTCAACGCCTACCTGGCCGAAGACACGCTGGCCGACCGGATCGGTCGCGGCCTGTTCGACGGCACGCTGAACGAGGCGGTCGCGGCCTATCGCGAAGCCATCGACCAGGGCCTGCTCAAGATCATGGCCAAGATGGGCATCTCGGTGATCTCGTCCTATCGCGGCGGCCTGAACTTCGAAGCCGTGGGGCTGAGCCGCGCCATGTGCGCCGAGTATTTCCCGGGCATGACCAGCCGGATTTCCGGCATCGGGGTCAGCGGCATCCAGCGCAAGGCCGAAGAGATCCACGCCAAGGGCTGGACCAGCGGTCTGGACGTGCTGCCCATCGGCGGTTTCTACAAGGCGCGGAAATCGGGTGAGACCCACGCCTGGGAAGCCTCGTCGATGCACATGCTGCAGATGGCCTGCAACACCTCGTCCTTCGAGATCTGGAAGCAGTATTCGAAGAAGATGCAGTCCAACCCGCCGATCCACCTGCGCGACCTGCTGGACTTCAAGCCCCTGGGCGAGCCGATCCCGCTGGAAGAGGTCGAAAGCATCACCGCGATCCGCAAGCGGTTCGTGACGCCGGGCATGTCGCTGGGCGCGCTCAGCCCGGAGGCGCACAAGACGCTCAACGTCGCCATGAACCGCATCGGCGCGAAATCCGACAGCGGCGAAGGCGGCGAGGATCCGGCACATTTCGTCCCCGAGCCCAACGGAGACAACCCGTCCGCCAAGATCAAGCAGGTGGCCTCGGGGCGCTTTGGCGTGACCGCCGAGTACCTCAACCATTGCGAAGAGCTTGAGATCAAGGTGGCCCAGGGCGCCAAGCCCGGCGAGGGCGGCCAGCTGCCGGGCATGAAGGTCACCGACCTGATCGCGCGTCTGCGGCATTCGACCAAGGGCGTGACCCTGATCTCGCCGCCGCCGCACCACGACATCTACTCGATCGAAGACCTTGCCCAGCTGATCTATGACCTCAAGCAGATCAACCCGCGCTGCAAGGTGACGGTCAAGCTGGTGGCGTCTTCGGGCGTCGGCACGATTGCCGCCGGGGTGGCCAAGGCCAAGGCGGACATCATCCTGATCTCGGGCCATAACGGTGGCACCGGGGCGTCGCCCGCGACGTCCATCAAGTACGCCGGCCTGCCATGGGAAATGGGCCTGACCGAAGCGCACCAAGTGCTGTCGATGAACCACCTGCGCAGCCGCGTCACGCTGCGCACGGATGGCGGTCTGCGGACCGGGCGTGACATCGTCATGGCCGCGATGCTGGGCGCCGAGGAATACGGTATCGGCACCGCTGCCCTGATCGCCATGGGCTGCATCATGGTCCGCCAGTGCCAGTCGAACACCTGCCCGGTGGGCGTCTGCACCCAGGACCCGGCCCTGCGCGACAAGTTCACCGGCAATGCGGACAAGGTGGTGAACCTGATCACCTTCTACGCCCAGGAAGTGCGGGAAATCCTCGCGCAGCTTGGCGCGCGGTCGCTCGACGAGGTGATCGGCCGGGCCGACCTGCTCAACCAGGTCAGCCGTGGTTCGGCGCACCTGGACGACCTGGACCTGAACCCGCTGCTGATCACCGTCGATGGCGCGGACAAGATCGTCTATGACCGCAACAAGCCGCGCAACGCGGTGCCGGACACGCTGGACGCCCAGATCGTGCACGATGCCGCGCGGTTCCTGGAAGAAGGCGAGAAGATGCAGCTGTCCTATGCCGTGCAGAACACGCACCGCACCGTGGGCACCCGCACCTCCAGCCACATTGTCCAGAACTTCGGCATGCGCAACGCGTTCCAGCCGGACCACCTGCATGTGAAACTGCAGGGTAGCGCCGGCCAGTCGCTGGGGGCCTTCGCGGCTCCGGGGCTCAAGATCGAGGTCTCGGGCGATGCCAACGACTATGTCGGCAAGGGCTTGTCGGGCGGTTTGATCGTCGTGCGCCCGCCGCAGGTCTCGCCGCTGAAGGCGGACGAGAACACCATCGTCGGCAACACCGTGCTTTACGGCGCGACGGACGGCTACCTGTTTGCCGCCGGCCGGGCCGGGGAGCGGTTCGCGGTGCGGAACTCGGGCGCCAAGGTGGTGATCGAGGGCTGCGGGTCGAACGGTTGTGAATACATGACCGGGGGCGTGGCCGTGATCCTGGGAGACATCGGGCCGAACTTTGGCGCGGGCATGACCGGGGGCATGGCCTATCTCTACGATCCCGAGGGCAAGGCCGAGACCATGATGAACATGGATACGCTGGTGACCTGCCCGGTGACCGTCGAGCATTGGGAAGCCGAGCTGCACGAGCTGATCACCGGCCATGCGACCGAGACCTTCTCGCGCAAGGCCAAGGACATCCTGCAGCATTGGGAGGTCGAGAAGGGCAATTTCCTTCAGGTCTGTCCGAAGGAAATGCTGGCCCACCTGGCGGCACCGCTGACCATCGAGGACAAGGCGGTTCCGGCCGAGTGATCGCATCCCGGGCGCGGAGACCCCGCGCCCGGCCGATCCGGCCCGGGGTCGATTTTCGGATCGGTCGCGGGTCTGTCCGGGACGGAGTGAAAAATTTGACGCCCGCGGGGTCCTTGCCGGCCGCGCGGGCGTTTCGCATCCGCGGCAAACAGGATAGTCTGGCCGCCCCGGGGCAAAGAGCGGATCAGGCGTGGCGAAGAAGGCCTCAAAGAGCAGCAAGACGGGCAAGCAGGGCAAGACCGGACGCGCCGGGCGGGCGCGGCTGCGGCCGGGCTACTGGGTCTATCGCATCCTGCTGCGCGTGCTGGCGGGCTTTGTCGGGCTGGCGACGCTGCTGGTGTTTCTCTACGTCTTCGTGAACCCGCCGGTGACCTACACGATGTGGGAGGAATACGGCCGTTACGGGCCGCTGGAACGCGATTGGGTGCCGCTGGAGGACATTGCCCCGGTGATGGCGCGGTCGGCGGTGGCAGCCGAGGATGCCAATTTCTGCCTGCACTGGGGATTCGATGTCGAGGCGCTGAAGGCCGCGATGGAAGGCGGCGGGCGGCGCGGCGGATCGACGATCAGCCAGCAGGTGGCCAAGAACGTGTTCCTCTGGCAGGGCCGGTCCTGGCTGCGCAAGGCGATGGAAGCGATGATCACCCCGATGATCGAAGCGGTCTGGTCCAAGCGGCGAATCCTCGAGGTCTATCTGAACGTGGCCGAAACCGGCCCGGGCATCTTCGGGGTCGAGGCCGCGGCCCGGCATTATTTCGACGTGTCGGCTGCCGACCTGTCGGCCGAGCAGGCCGGGCGCATCGCCGCCGTGCTGCCTGCCCCGCGCACGCGCGACCCCGCCGCGCTGTCGCCCTCGCTGCGGCGCCGGGCGGCATCCATCACCGACGGCGCGGCCACGATTGCAGCGGATGGCCGCGCGGATTGTTTCGAGGATTGAATTCCGCCACCGCTGGGCGTTACAACCGCTGCATTCCCTCATGACGAAGACCCCTATGGCCCGTCTCTTCCACGTCCCCCTGTCGCCCTTTTGCCGCAAGGTCCGCCTGTCGCTCGCCGAGAAGAAGATCGAGGTCGAGCTTGTCGAGGAGCGGTACTGGGAAAAGGATGCCGATTTCATGCGGCGCAACCCGGCCGCCAAGGTCCCCGTGCTGCGGCTGGACAACAAGCTGATGGCCGAAAGCGCGGCGATCTGCGAATATCTCGAAGAGACCCGGCCCGACCCGGCGCTGCTGCCCAAGGATCCCGACGGGCGTTATGAAGTCCGCCGGCTGGTGGGCTGGTTCGACGACAAGTTCCACAACGAGGTGACGTCGAAACTGCTTTACGAGCGGGTCAACAAGAAGGTCATGGGCCAGGGCTTTCCCGACAGCCGCAACGTCAAGGACGGGGCCAAGGCGATCAAGTATCACCTGGATTACATGGGCTGGCTGCTGGATCACCGGCGCTGGCTGGCCGGCGACGTGATGACCCTGGCCGATTTCGCCGCCGCGGCGCATCTGTCGGCGCTGGATTACATCTCGGATGTCGACTGGAACCGGTCGGCCGTGGTCAAGGACTGGTACGCCAAGATCAAGTCGCGCCCGGCCTTCCGGTCGATCCTGGCCGACCAGATCCCGGGATTCCCGCCACCGCCCCATTACGCCGACCTGGATTTCTGACCGGGGGTCTGACCGGGTTCTGCCGGGCCGGAAGGTGCGCCGGATGGCCGCCGACGGAGGGTATTTTTACCAAGAAGAAGACAGGGGCGCGGCTTGGGCTTCGGGCCGGGGGCGTGTAATCAGCCGTCATGGACATGGATGCGCTCAAGGACCGGTTGAAGGCCCAGGCCCTGGACGAGGGATTCGTGGCCATGCGCATCTGCCGGCCGGATGCGGTGCCCGAGGTGGCCGGGCGGCTGCGGGCCTTTCTTGACGCGGGATACCACGGGCAGATGGGCTGGATGGCCGACCGGGTGCATTGGCGGGGCGATCCGGCGGCACTGTGGCCCGAGGCGCGGTCGGTTGTCATGCTGGCCGAAAGCTATGCCCCCGAGGACGATCCGCTGCCCCTGCTGGAACAGCGCGGGCGGGGGGTGATCTCGGCCTATGCGCGGGGGCGGGATTACCACGACATCGTCAAGAAACGCCTCAAGCGGGTGGGGCGCTGGCTGATCGACGTGGCCGCCCGGGCGGATCACCCGGCGCAGATCAAGGTCTTTGTCGATACCGCCCCGGTGCCGGAAAAGGCCCTGGGCCAGGCCGCCGGCCTGGGCTGGCAGGGCAAGCATACCAACCTGGTCAGCCGCGACTGGGGCAATTGGTGTTTCCTGGGCGCGATCTTTACCACGCTGGACCTGCCCGCCGATGCCGCCGAGCGCGACCATTGCGGGCAATGCCGCCGCTGCCTCGACATCTGCCCGACAGGAGCCTTTCCGGCGCCCTACCGGCTGGATGCGCGGCGCTGCATTTCCTACCTGACCATCGAACACAAAGGCCCGGTGGACGAAGAGCTGCGGCCGCTTCTGGGCAACCGGATCTATGGCTGTGACGATTGCCTGGCGGTCTGTCCCTGGAACAAGTTCGCCAAGGAGGCCTCGGACCTGCGCTATGACGGCCAGGCCACGGCCCCGCTGGGCGAGCTGGCCGCGCTGGACGATGCCGGGTTCCGCGCGCGGTTCTCGGGTTCGCCGATCAAGCGCATCGGGCGTGACCGTTTCGTGCGCAACGTGCTTTATGCCATCGGCAATTCCGGCACGCCGGGCTTTCTGCCCGTGGCCCGCGCCCTGGCCGCCGACCCGGATGACACCGTGGCCGACGCCGCCCGCTGGGCCGTCACGCGCCTGGGTGGCTGATCACTCGGCCGCCTTGCGCCGGGGCAGGACCCAGTCTGGCCGCGGGAAATGGCAGGTATAGCCGTTGGGAAAGCGCCTGAGGTAATCCTGGTGCTCGGGCTCGGCTTCCCAGAACTCGCCGACCGGCGCGACTTCGGTCACCACGCGGCCGGGCCAGATGCCCGATTGGTTGACGTCGGCGATCGTGTCCAGGGCGGTCTGGCGCTGGTCCTCGGATTCGAAGTAGATCGCCGAGCGATAGCTCAGCCCGATGTCGTTGCCCTGGCGGTTCATCGTCGTGGGATCGTGGATCTGGAAGAAGAATTCCAGCAGGTCGCGATAGGAAATCACGTCGGGGTCGAACCAGATCTCGATGCCCTCTGCATGGGTGCCGTGGTCGCGGTAGGTCGCGTTGGCCACGTCGCCCCCGGTATAGCCCACGCGGGTCTTGTCGACGCCCGGCAGCTTGCGGATCAGGTCCTGCATGCCCCAGAAACACCCGCCGGCCAATACGGCGCGTTCACGCTTCGTCATCAAATGTCCTCCACGAATTCCAGGAACTCACCATAGCCCTTTTCGACCATTTCGTCACGATGGACGAATCGCAGGGCGGCCGAGTTGATGCAATAGCGCAGGCCGCCCCGGTCGCGCGGCCCGTCGGGAAAGACATGGCCCAGGTGGCTGTCGCCGTGTTTCGACCGCACCTCGGTGCGCACCATGCCATGCGACCGGTCGACCAGCTCGACCACGTGGTCGGATACGATCGGCTTGACGAAACTGGGCCAGCCGCAGCCCGATTCATACTTGGTCGACGACGCAAACAGCGGCTCGCCCGACACCACGTCGACATAGATGCCCGGCTCCTTGTTCGCCAGGTACTTGCCCGTGCCCGGCCGCTCGGTGCCGCTTTGCTGCGTGACAAAGAACTCCTCTTCGCTCAGCCCGGCCAGGGCCTCTTCGGTCTTTGCGTAGCGTGTCATGAAAGGCTCCTTTCGAGCTGCTCGTCTCAGAATGTGGCGCGGATTGCGCCGGTTCCAAGCCCCGGCGGCAAAATCGGCCGGCCCTGTCGCGGACAAGTCAACTCCGGCAGATCAGCCTGGGGCAAACGGGGGCCACCCCCTGCTGCTTCTTTCTCTTCTCAAGTATTCCCGGGGGAGTCCTCGTTCACGAGGACGGGGGCAGCGCCCCCTCTCTACCCGGTCCGGTCCTGGCGCGCGATCTGGACGGCCAGGATGCCGGCGGTGATGATCGCCACGCCGACCATGTCCATCACGCTCAGGCTCTCGCCCAACAGCAGCGCCGCGATGCCCACCCCGAAGACCGGGTTGAGGAAATGGAAGGTCGCCGCCCGGATCGCCCCGATCCGGTCCAGCAACATCACCCAGACAAGGGTCGCCAGCAGCCCGGGCACCAGCGTCGTGTAGAGGAAGGCCGCCAGCAGCGGCCAGCTCGGCTCGACCCGGGGCGTTTCCACCACGCCGGCCACGGCCAGCAGGATCGCCGCCCCGATCAGCATCTGCAGCCCGACGATCATCATGAAATTCCCGCCCGAGGTCGCCCCCCGGATCGCCAGGGTCGCAAAGGTCAGGGCCAGCACGCCGACCAGGCACAGCATCACCCCCAGCGGATCGGCCCCGCCCGAGATCCGCGCGCCCATGATCAGCGCCACCCCGGCCGTCCCGGCAATCAGCCCGATCACCCCCAGCGGGCCCAGCCGCTCGCCAAAGATCAGCCAGCTGGCCAGCGCCACCAGCAGCGGCATGGCCGAGGCGATGATCGCGGCCATCGAGGCTTCGACCCATTGCATGGCGACAAAGTTCAGCCCCAGGTACAGCGCGTTCTGGCAGATGCCGAAAAGGATTGTCGCCCGCCATTGCGCCCGGGTCAGCGACCAGCTCTGGCCCATCGCCCGGGCGATGATCACCCCCAGCAGGCCGGACACCAGGAACCGGGCCGCCAGTGAAAACAGCGGCGAGGCATCGGCCACGATGATCCGGGCCGAGGTAAAGGCGGATGACCACATCAGGGCAAAGGCCAGGCCCATTGCCAGCGCGCGCAGATCCATGGATGACACTCCCCGGCCGTTCTCGCGCCGACCGTCCCGCAAATGCCCGCCGGCCGCAAGGCGGCGCGGGGCGAATTCCGGCTCCCGGGCTGTCGTGATCCCGCCCGCTGGCCACGATGTGGACAGCCGCGCGGATGCCGGGCCGCAGCCCGCGGGATCGCCTGGCCGGAAAAGAAAAAGGGCCGTCGCATGACGGCCCCGGTGGATGGCGATCGCCCTGGCCTCAGGCCTCGGCGTTCACGCTGTCCTTGAGCGCTTTGGCAATGGTCATCTTGACGACCTTGTCGGCTTCCTTGGTAAAGGTCTCGCCGGTTGCCGGGTTGCGCACTTCGCGCTCGGGGCGCTCGCGGCAATAGATCTTGCCGACGCCGGGCAGGGTCACTGCACCGCCGGCCGAAACCTCGCGGGTGATGATGCCGATGATGGCTTCCAGCGCGCCGGTTGCGGCTTTCTTGTCGGTGCCCATTTCCTCGGCCAGAGCGGCCACGAGCTGGGTCTTGGTCATGGGTTTGTTGGCCATGTTCTGTGCTCTCCTATTTCTGCCCGATTTATGGGGCCTCAATGCAGGAATGTAACGTGATCTTGTGGGATCACACAACGTTTGGGGGTCCGAAAGATGCACAGAAGTCGCACTTTTCAGTTGTTTTGAGCGATTCCCCGCGCGTTTCGCCCGGGTTGCCCGCCTTTCGGACCGGCGTTGCGGGGCTAGAGCGGCCCGGCGGCGCGGTCAAGGGGGTCTGCGCATCGCGATAGCGGCCATGCACCAGGGGTCAGACACACCGCCCGGGCCTTGATAACAAGGCCGGAGAACCGGTCTTGACAGCCCGGCCGCCGGTGACGCGACGGCAGCAACGGCCGGGCGTCCTCTGCGCCCGGCCCGCCCGGTGGGATCAGAGAAAGGCGGTTTCGTCGAAGGACCGCAGTTTCCGGCTGTGCAGCCGCTCCAGCGGCATGGTCCGCAGGGTCTCCATCGCCTTGATGCCGATGGCCAGGTGCCGGCTGACCTGGCTGCGATAGAAATCCGATGCCATGCCGGGCAGCTTCAGCTCGCCGTGCAGGGGCTTGTCGGACACGCAGAGCAGCGTGCCATAGGGCACCCGGAACCGATAGCCGTTGGCCGCGATCGTCGCGCTTTCCATGTCCAGCGCGATGGCCCGCGATTGCGACAGGCGCTGCACCGGGCCGGACTGGTCGCGCAGTTCCCAGTTGCGGTTGTCGATCGTGGCCACCGTGCCCGTCCGCATGATGCGCTTGAGGTCATATCCCTGCAGCTCGGTCACGTCCTCGACGGCCTGTTCCAGCGCCACCTGGATCTCGGCCAGCGCCGGGATCGGCACCCAGACCGGCAGGTCGTCGTCCAGCACGTGGTCTTCGCGCAGGTAGCCATGGGCCAGCACGAAATCTCCCAGCGCCTGGGTATGGCGCAGCCCGGCGCAATGGCCGACCATCAGCCAGGCATGGGGCCGCAGCACGGCGATATGGTCGGTCGCCGTCTTGGCGTTCGACGGGCCGACGCCGATATTGACCAGCGTGATGCCGTTGCCGTCCGGCCGCTTGAGGTGGAACGACGGCATCTGGGGGGTCTTGTCGGCCGGGGCCAGCACGTCGTCGGGCCCGGTGATCTCGGCATTCCCGGTCGAGACAAAGCTGGTGTAGCCGCTGTTCGGATCGGCCAGCGCGGCCCGGGCAAAGGCCTCGAACTCGCTGACGTAGAACTGGTAGTTGGTGAACAAAACGTGGTTCTGGAAATGCTCGGGGTCGGTCGCCGTGTAATGGCTGAGCCGGGCCAGCGAGTAATCCACGCGCTGCGCCGTGAAGGGCGCCAGCGGGCCGGTGCCATCGGGCGAGACATAGGTGCCGTTGACGATATCGTCGTTGGTTGTCGTCAGGTCGGGCACGTCGAAATAATCGCGCAGCACGAAATTCACCGCGCCTTCCTGGGGCACGGTCAGCCCGCCGACGGCGAAATGCACCGGGATCGGCGTGTCGGACGCGCCGATGGTCACCGGCTGGCCGTGGTTCTCGATCAGCAGGCGGATCTGCTGGGTCAGGTAGCTGCGAAAGAGATCGGGCCGGGTGATCGTCGCGGCATAGGTGCCGGGCGTGTAGACATGGCCAAAGCTCAGCCGGGTATCGACCCGGGCATGGCTGGACGTGGTCAGCCGCACCTCGGGGTAATAGGCGCGCATCCGCATCTCGGGCGCCTGGCCGGACATGGCGGCCTTGAACCCGTCGGTCAGAAAGGCGGTGGCGGCGTTGTACAGCTCTTCCAGCCGGTCGACGGCGGCTTCGGCCGTGTCAAAGGCTTCGGGGCCGGGGATCTTGGGGGTGGTCAGCTGGGTCATGCAAGCGGCTCGAACAACGGGATTTTCTGGAAGCTGCGGACATCGACCAGGCCAAGGTCGGAAATGCGCAGCTCGGGGATGACAACCAGCGCCAGCAGCGAATGCTGCATGTAGGCGTTGTTGAGCGTGCAGCCGCAGCGGGTCATCGCCTCGACGATCTGCTGGGCCTTGGCGGCGACCTCGGTGGCCGGCGCGTCGGACATCAGCCCGGCGATGGGCAGTTCGACCAGCGCCAGTTCCTCGCCCTCGCGAAAGATCGTCACGCCGCCGCCGACCTCGGCCAGCCGGTTGGCGGCCAGGGCCATCTGGTCGCGGTCGGTGCCGACGACGATCATGTGGTGGCTGTCATGGGCAACGGTCGAGGCCATGGCCATCCGGCCAGTATAGCCAAAGCCCGAGACAAAGGCGTTGGTCACGCCGCCGGTCGCCTGGTGACGTTCGACCAGCGCGATCTGGCAAACCGTGCCCTCGGCCTCGACCAGCCCGCCCTGCACCGGCAGATCGGCCTTGAGCGCCTTGGTCGGGGCCTGGTTTTCCACCACGCCGATGACATTGGCCCGCACGGCATTGGCGCCTTCGGGCGCGGCGATCTCGAAATCCCTTGCCGCCAGATCATGGCCCAGCCGCACGGTCTGCCGCGCGCTGTCGGGCCAGTCGTAATGCGGGCAATCGACCAGGCATTCGCCGTCCCTGGCCACGACCTGACCACGGGCGATGACCAGCTCGATCGGCAGGTCGGTCAGGTCCGAGGTCAGGATGACATCGGCCCGGCGCCCCGGGGTCAGCGAGCCGATCTCGCGTTCCAGCCCGAAATGCGTGGCCGTGTTCAGCGTGGCCATCTGCAGGGCCACAAGCGGGTCGCAGCCGCAGGCGATGGCATGGCGCACGACGCGGTTCATGTGACCGTCGTTCACCAGCGTGCCCGAATGGCAATCGTCGGTGCACAGGATGAACCCGCGCGGATCGAGCCCCTTTTCGGTGACCGCCGTGATCTGCGCCTCGACATCGTACCAGGCCGAGCCCAGCCGCAGCATCGAGCGCATGCCCTGGCGGACCCGGGCGATGGCGTCTTCCTCGCGGGTGCCTTCGTGGTCGTCGGCCGGCCCGCCGGCGACATAGGCCGCGAAATCGTCACCCAGGTCGGGCGAGGCATAATGCCCGCCCACTGTCTTGCCGGCGCGCTGGGTCGCGGCGATCTCGGCCAGCATCTTGGGATCGGCGGCGGCAACACCGGGAAAGTTCATCATCTCGCCCAGGCCCACGATGCCCGGCCAGGTCATCGCCTCGGCCACGTCCTCGGGGGTGATTTCAAAGCCCGTGGTTTCCAGTCCCGGCGCCGAGGGCGCGCAGGACGGCATCTGGGTGAACACGTTGACCGGCTGCATGATCGCCTCGTCATGCATCATGCGCACGCCCTCGATGCCCAGCACATTGGCGATTTCATGCGGGTCGTGGAACATCGACGTGGTGCCATGGGGGATCACCGCCCGGGCGAATTCGGCGGGCGTCAGCATGCCGCTTTCGATATGCATATGCGCATCGCAAAGCCCGGGGATCATGTAACGCCCCTCGGCCTCGATCACCTGCGTGTCGGGCCCGATCCGCGCGCCGGCATCCGGCACGACACAGGCAATGCGGCCATGGGCGATGACGATGTCGTGGCCGGGCAGGGTTTCGCGGGTGTGGACGTTCACCCAGGTGCCGCCCCGGATGACCATCTCGGCAGGCGCCCGTCCGGCGGCTACGGCAACAAGAAGGGGGGCAACGGCGGGCCAGTCGGGAAAGCTTTGGTGTTCCATGGTCTGATTTTGTGGATCGGCGCGGAAGGTGCAAGCGGTTTTCGGGCCGGGATAGGGGCACCGGGTCACAGGGGTATGACGCGCGATGCACCGGGTTGCCCGGCGGTTCTGCGAATCTCCGGGCCGTGTTATCCCTGCGTCGAGTATCGCTGCCCCTGTATCGCTGCCCGATTGTCGCCCCCGCGGGCCCCTCTTGCGGAAAGGCCGTTCCATGAAAATCGCCGCCTACAATGTCGAGAACCTGTTCGACCGGGCCAAGGTCTTCAACGACGACACCGACGCCCATCGCGAGGTGCTGGACCTGCATGCCGAGATCAACTCCCTGTTCGAACAGCCGGTCTATTCGGCGGCCGACAAGGCCCGGATGCTGGTCATCTTCGAGGCGCTGGGCATCCTGAACGACAATGACGGGCCCTTCGTGCGCCTGCGCAAGATCCGTGGCCAGGTCATCACCCGCCCGCGCGACCGCTCCGCCCCGCGGCGCATCGTGGCCGACGGGCGCGACGACTGGATCGGCTGGGTCGAGCTCAAGACCGAAACGGTGGACGAGGTCGCCATGCTGCTGACCGCCCGGACCATTTTCGACGTGGGGGCCGATGTGCTCTGCATGGTCGAGGCCGAAAGCCGCCCGGTGCTGAAGCTGTTCCAGGAACGGATGGCCGACAAGCTGGCCCTGCCCGAAACCTATCGCCACGTGATGCTTGTCGACGGCAACGACACCCGGGGGATCGATGTCGGGCTGGCTACGCGCGACGGCTTCCCGATCGGGCGGGTGCGCAGCCATTGCGACGATCTCAAGCCCGATGGCCACCCGATCTTCAGCCGCGATTGCCCGGAATACGAGATCACCACGCCGTCGGGTGAAACGGTGATGGTGCTGTGCAACCATTTCAAGAGCAAGTTCGGTGGCAATTCGCCCGCCTCCCGGGCCAAGCGCGAGGCACAGTCGCTGGCCGTGCGGGGCTATTACGAACGTCTGATCGGCGAGGGGCAGGCCAATGTCGTGGTGCTGGGCGATCTCAACGACACGCCTGACAGCCCCGAGCTGGCGCCGCTGCTGACCGGAACCGACCTGCGCGACGTGTCGGACCACCCGGCCTTTGCCGAGGTGGATTTCCAGGCCGGCAACGGCCAGCGGGGCATCGGCACCTACGGGCTGGGCAATGACGATGACAAGATCGACTACCTGCTGCTGTCGCCGGCGCTGTTCGACCGGGTGCGCGGTGGCGGGATCTTTCGCAAGGGCGCCTGGCCCGGGTCGCGGCCGCCCCGCTGGGAGGTCTATCCCGAGTTGACCGAACGCCATCACGCGGCGTCGGATCATCACCTGATCTGGGCCGATATCGACATCTGAGGCGCCGGTCCGGCGGGGCGGCGACCCACGACCTGTTTGCAAACCGGCGCCGCGCCCGGCAGGCTGGGGCCACGGGGCCGGACGACCCCGGCCAAGCCACGCCCCAACCGACCCCCACCAGCGCCAGTGCCGCCCCGTCGACATGGCCCGGATCAGGAGAACCCCGATGAGCGTCACCGAACTTCGCCCGAACCTGGAACATTGGCAGGAACGCGTCGACCTGGCCGCGGCCTTTCAATGGACCGTGCGGCTGGACATGCACGAAGCCGTGGCCAACCATTTCTCGCTGGCGGTCAACGAGGATGGCACGAAATTCCTGATGAATCCCAATCAGATGCATTTCGCGCGGATCACGGCCAGCTCGCTTCTGGAAATCGATGCCAACGACCCGTCGACGATGGAAGGCCCCAATGCTCCCGATCCGACGGCCTGGGGCCTGCATGGCACGCTGCACCGGCTGTGCCCGCATGCCCGCTGCGCGATGCATGTGCATTCGATCCATGCCACGGTGCTGGCCTCGCTGGCCGACAGCCGGCTGCTGCCGATCGACCAGAACTCGGCCATGTTCTTCAACCGCCAGGCCATCGACGAGAATTACGGCGGGCTGGCCTTCGAGGAAGAGGCAAAGCGCTGCGCCGAGCTGCTGAGCGATCCCAAGAAGACCGTGCTGATCATGGGCAATCACGGCATCATGGTCATTGGCCAGACCGTGGCCGAGACCTTCAACCGGATGTATTATTTCGAACGCGCGGCCGAGACCTATATCCGCGCGCTGCAGACCGGCCAGCCGCTGCGCGTGTTGTCCGACGAGGTGGCCGAAAAGACCGCCGCCGAGATCGAGACCTATCCCCAGCAGGCCGACCGCCACCTGGCCGAGGTCAAGTTGCTGCTGGATGCCGAAGGGTCGAATTACGCCGCGTGAACGGCGCAAACCGACAAGAAAACACAGGTGGACCCGGCCTCACTGGCCGGGCCGGCCCCGCGGGGCACAGAAGACGGGACAGGCATGCAATACGGGCTGAATGAAGAGCAGGAGATGATCGTCTCCACCGTGCGGCGATTCGTGGAAACCGAGATCTATCCGCATGAAGACCTGGTCGAGCGCACCGGCGAAGTGCCGGCCGAGATCGCCGCCGAGATCAAGCGCAAGACGCTGGAGCTGGGCTTTTATGCCTGCAATTTTCCCGAAAGCGTGGGCTGCGCCGGGCTGAGCCACCTGGATTTCGCTCTGGTCGAGCGCGAGCTGGGGCGCGGGTCGATGGCGCTGAACCATTTCTTCGGACGACCGCAGAACATCCTGATGGCCTGCGAAGGCGAGCAGGTCGAGCGCTACCTGATGCCGGCGGTGCGGGGCGAGCGGATGGATGCGCTGGCCATGACCGAGCCGGGGGCCGGATCGGACGTGCGGGGCATGAAATGTGCCGCGGTGCGCGACGGCGGTGACTGGGTGGTCAACGGGACCAAGCATTTCATTTCCGGGGCCGACCACGCCGATTTCATCATCGTCTTCATTGCCACCGGCGAAGACCAGACGCCGAAGGGGCCGAAAAAGCGGATCACGGCCTTCCTCGTCGATCGCAGCACGCCGGGGTTCACGATCCGGGATGGTTACAAGTCGGTCAGCCATCGCGGCTACAAGAACATGATCCTCGATTTCGACGATTGCCGGCTGCCCGATGCCCAGGTGCTGGGCGAGGTCGACGGCGGGTTCGACGTTATGAACACCTGGCTTTATGCCACGCGGATCACCGTGGCGACCATGTCGGTCGGCCGGGCGCGGCGGGTGTTCGACTATGCGCTGGGCTATGCTGCCGAGCGCGAGCAGTTCGGCCAGCCGATCGGCAAGTTCCAGGGCGTGTCGTTCCAGATCGCCGACATGATCACCGAGATCGACGCCGCCGACCTGATGACGCTGGCGGCGGCCGACCGGCTGGACAAGGGGCTGCCGGCCAACCGCGAGATTGCCTCGGCCAAGGTCTTCGCCTCGGAGATGCTGGGGCGGGTGACCGATGCGGCGATCCAGATCCACGGGGGCATGGGGCTGATGGACGATTACCCGCTGGAACGGTTCTGGCGCGATGCCCGGGTCGAACGGATCTGGGACGGGACCAGCGAGATCCAGCGCCACATCATCTCGCGCGAGTTGCTCCGGGCGTTGGGCGCGTGAGGCGGGCGTTGGTGTGGGGTATTTGGGCCAAGAAGAAGACAGGGGCATGGCGCTGACCGGCGGCGGGCTCGCCCGGTTGCTGGCGCCGCGGCGGATCGCGGTGGTCGGCGGCGGGGCCTGGGCGGCATCGGTGCAGGGCGCGGCCGAGCGGGTCGGCTATGCGGGCGAGATCACCTTTGTGCATCCCCGGGGCAAGGGCCCGGCGGGCGCGCGGGTGGTGAGAGCGCTGAGCGACCTGGACGCGGCGCCCGATGCGGTGTTCCTGGCGATCAACCGGCATGCGACGATCGAGGCCGTGGCCGAGCTGCGCGCCATGGGGGCGGGCGGGGCGATCTGTTTCGCCAGCGGGTTCACCGAAGCGCTGGCCGAGGATGCCGCGGGCGCCGATCTGCAGGCGCGGCTGGTCGGGGCCGCCGGCGAGATGCCGATCCTGGGGCCGAATTGTTACGGTTTCATCAATGCGCTGGATGGCGCCGCGATCTGGCCCGACCAGCATGGCATGGCCCCGGTGGACCGGGGCGTGGCGGTGCTGACGCAAAGTTCGAACATCGCGATCAACCTGACGATGCAGCAGCGCGGCCTGCCGCTGGCGATGATGGTGACCTGCGGGAACATGGCGCAGCAGAGCCAGGCGCGGATCGCGCTGGGGCTGCTGGAGGATCCGCGGATCACCGCGCTGGGTCTGCATGTCGAGGGGTTCGGCGACGTGGCCGAATGGGAGGCCCTGGCCGAACGGGCGCGGGCCCGGAACGTGCCCATCGTCGTGCTGAAGGTCGGCCGGTCGGACCAGGCGCGGGCGGCAACCGTGTCGCATACTGCGTCGCTGGCCGGCAGCGCGGCCGGGGCCGGGGCCTTGCTGGACCGGCTGGGGATGGTGCGGATCGACGACCTGGCGTCCTTTGTCGAGACGTTGAAGCTGTTGCATGTGACCGGCCCGCTGGCCGAGCGCAGCCTGGGCGCGATCAGCTGTTCCGGGGGCGAGGCCAGCCTGGTAGCCGACATGGGTGCCGCCCGGGGGCTGGTCTTTCCGCCCCTGGCAGAGGCCCAGACCGAGGAATTGCGCGCGGCCTTGGGGCCCATGGTCGCCCTGGCCAACCCGTTGGATTACCACACCTATATCTGGCGTGACGTGCCCGCGATGACCCGGGCCTGGGCCGGGCTGGCCATGGGCAGCCAGGCGATGACCCTGTCGGTCGTCGACTACCCGGTTACCGATGCCGGCGATTGGACCTGTGCGACCGAGGCTGCCCTGGCCGTGCGCCGCCAGACCGGTCGGCCCTTTGGCGTGGTGGCCAGCCTGCCCGAGCTGATGCCGGCGGAGGTGGCCCGGCGGCTGATGGCCGGCGGGGTGGTGCCCTTCAACGGGCTGGCCGAGGCGCTGAACGCCGTGGCCGCGGCCAGCCTGCGGGCCGAATTGCCCCTGCCGCCTGTGCTGCCGGCCCCGGCCCTGGCCGGCGGGCGATTGTTGGACGAGGTGGCGGCCAAGGCCCGGCTGGCCCGGGGCGGGGTGCATGTGCCGCGCCACGTGGTGGTTGATGCTGCCGGGCCGGTGGCGCTGAACGGCATGGCCGGGCCCTTTGCGGTCAAGGGCCTGGGCCTGGCCCACAAATCCGACAGCGGTGCCGTGCGCCTGGGTGTGGCGGCCGGCGATGTGGGCGAGGTGGCCGCCGGTATCGGCACGCCCCGCGTGCTGGTCGAGCAGATGGTGCGCGGCGGCACGGTCGAGCTGCTGGTCGGGGTGGTGCGCGACCCGGCGCATGGCTTCGTGCTGACCCTGGGCGCCGGCGGGGTGATGACCGAAATCCTGCGCGATTGCGTGTCACTGCTGGTGCCAAGCCCGCCCGACCTGGTGCTCGAGGCGCTGCAGCGGCTGCGGTGCTGGCCGATGATCGACGGCTATCGCGGGCGCGAACCGGTTGACCTGGACGCGCTGCTGGATGCGGTGGAGGCGGTGCAGAACCTGGTTGCGGCCGAGGCACATCGCCTGCAGGAACTGGAAATCAACCCGCTGATCTGCGGCCCCGGCGGGGCGGTGGCGGCGGATGCTCTGATCCGCTTCGGCGGCGGGAAGGAAGACGGAGAATGACGGATACACCCTTGAAAACACGGCGGGATGGCGGCGTGCTGGAGGTCGTGCTCGACCGGCCCAAGGCCAATGCGATCGACCTGCAGACCAGCCGGCAGATGGGCGAGGTCTTTCGCGATTTCCGCGACGATCCCGACCTGCGCGTGGCCATTGTGACCGGCGGCGGCAAGAAGTTCTTCTGCGCCGGCTGGGACCTGAAAGGCGCGGCCGACGGCGATGCGGTGGATGGCGATTACGGGGTCGGCGGCTTTGGCGGGCTGCAGGAATTGCGCGGGCTGAACAAGCCGGTCATCGCGGCAGTCAACGGCATCTGTTGCGGCGGCGGGTTCGAACTGGCCCTGTCGGCCGACATCATCCTGGCCGCCGATCACGCGCGTTTTGCCTTCCCCGAGATCCGGTCGGGCACCGTTGCCGATGCCGGCACGATCAAGCTGCCCAAGCGCATTCCCTATCACGTGGCGATGGAAATCCTGCTGACCGGCCGCTGGTTCGAGGTCGACGAGGCCAAGCATTGGGGCATCGTCAACGAAATCCTGCCGGGCGAGACCCTGTTGGAGCGGGCCTGGGAGGTGGCGCGGCTGCTCGAAAGCGGGCCGCCGCTGGTCTATGCGGCGATCAAGGAGATCGTGCGCGAGGCCGAGGATTCCAAGTTCCAGGACATGATGAACCGGATCACCAAGCGTCAGCTGGCCAGTGTCGACATCCTTTACGACAGCGAGGACCAGCTGGAAGGCGCCCGGGCCTTTGCCGAAAAGCGCGATCCGGTCTGGAAAGGGCGCTAAGCCTTACAGGTCGTGGTGAAAATGGAAGATGTGCCCATGCAGGTCGCGCAGTGTGAATTGGCGCAGGCCCCAGGGCATGTCGGCGATGGGGCTGATGATCTCGGCGCCACGGGCGGTCAGCTCGGCATGGGCGGCGTCGACATCTTCGGTGAAGATCCAGAAGGTGCCGGGATGGATGTCACCATCCGTCTCGGCCAGGAACAGGGCGCATTGCCCGTGTGACACGGCGCCGATGCGCCCGACCTCGTGGTGCCAGCCGATGTTGAAACCCAGTCGGTCACGGTAATACTCCTGGGCCGCCTGGACCGAACGGACGGGCAGGGCGGGGGTCGGCTGATCGATCTTCATCGCGGGCGCCGTTTCGCACGGGCCCGGCAGGCTGCATCGGCCATCAGGGTTTCAGGGCCTTCAGCGAGAACCATTCCATCGATCCGCCGCTGCCCGCGCCCTTGGCTTCGGGGCGCATGGCGCCGTTCCAGTTGGTGTTCTTCAGCTCTTGCCCGAACCGCACGCTTTGCACGAACCAATTGTCCGGCTCGGCCCAACCCGGGCCGAAGACGGCGGCGACCCCGGCGTCGGTCGATCCGTCCTGGCCGGCCCGGTAGGCCACGCCGCGCAGCATCGACACGAATTGCGGCCAGCTGATCGTCGCGCGGAAGCGCTGATCGGTGAAGGGCGCGTCGCTGGTCGGCGCGCCCAGCGTGGTCCACAGCCGGGCGACATGCGGCTCGGGGCCGAGGTCATGGGCGATGCGCACCTGGGTTTCGCTGCCCTTGGCGCCGAACTGGCCGGAATAATAATGCTGGCCGGTTGCGCCCTGCTTGGGGTCGATCGACACCCGGTCGGGGCAGCCGACCCCGTCGCGGGCAACGCTGGCATGGTTGCAGAAGGTCCGCATGCCGATGTTCAGCACGCCATCGTCGCGCAGGTTCGGCGTGCCGTTCGAATTGCGGATCAAGAAGCGGAAGATCTGCACGACGCCGGACATGCCGTTGTTATCGAACATGGCATAGGTCTGGTCGGTCGTGACCTGCAGCTTGTGCCCCTCGCGGCAGGCTTGGTCGCGGCAGGTGCCGGCGCCGTGGAACGGGCGCATCCAGTCCTTCGGCTTGAGGTAGACCGAACGGAAATTGATGTAGATCCCCTGCACATCGGCATTGGCGGTGTGGGGCGAGACCTGCATGAAGGCCTGCGTCCCGCCTTCGCCGGTGCCCGACCGCAGGTACAGCCCGATCCCCCCGGCATCCTCGGCCTGCGACAGGGCCACGAAGGCATCCCCGCGCATGCCCGTCGACGGGCACATGGGCATGAACACCTGGTCGGTATCCAGCCCCGTCCTTTGTTTCGCGAAATCAGGTGGATAATCGACCTGGACCGAGCCGCCGCCGGTCGAACAGCGGGCCGCGTCGCGGTTGTCGCAAAGCTGGATCCGGCGGTTCTGCTGCTGGCAGGGGTAGTTCGGATCGGGCTGGGCGCGGAAGGCCGCCCAGAGCCCCGGATCGCGATCGCGCGGCCGGCCGGTGCCCCACATGATATGGTCGAATTCGGTCATCATGCGCGGCGAGGAATAGATCTCGTCACGGGTCGACACGAAATTGTCCGGCTGCTGCGCCTGCGACGGTCCGCCGGACAGCCACAGCAGGGCCAGAGACAAAAGAAACAGGACAGCCCCCGACACCCACCCGGCCAGGCGGGCGGCAGGACCATTCGGGAATCGCAGGGCGGGGGCCATGGCCGGTCTCCTTTGCGCGAGCATTGCACACCAAGGGTTAAGCGCTTGTGAAGCCTCGGCCAAGCCCGCCCTGTCCGCGCGGCGCAACACAGGCCGGTTCGTGCCGGCGGTTGCCTGCACGCATTTTGTGATCACAAAATCGAGCCTGCCCAAGCGCCCGGCATCAAAGGGAAAACCCTAGCCCAGGTGAGTGTCACCCCGGCTTCGGGCCAGGCGGATCTGTTTCTGGCGCTCGCGGAACCGGGCCTTGTCCTCGGCCGAGGTCTCGTCGATGCAATGATGGCAGGACACGCCGGCCTCGTATTCCGGCCGTTCGCGATCTTCGGCCAGGATCGGCCGGCGGCACCCGTGGCACAGGTCGTGCGGCCCCTGTTCCAGCCCGTGCCCGACGCTGACCCGGTTGTCGAAAACGAAACATTCCCCCTGCCAGGTGCTGTCCTCGGCGGGCATGTCTTCGAGGTAACGCAGGATGCCGCCCTTGAGGTGATAGACCTCGTTCACCCCCTGGTTCAGCAGGTAATTCGTTGATTTCTCGCACCGAATCCCGCCCGTGCAGAACATCGCGATGCGCTTGCCGCGATAGGCGTCCTTGTTGGCCTGCCACCAGGCCGGGAATTCGCCGAAGGACCGGGTGCCGGGATCGACGGCCCCTTCGAAGGTGCCGATGGCCACCTCGTAATCGTTGCGCGTGTCGATCACCACCGTGTCGGGATCGCGCACCAGCGCGTTCCACTCGGCCGGCTCGACGTAATGGCCGACGCGGGCCTGCGGATCGACATCCGGCTGGCCCATGGTCACGATTTCCTTCTTCAGCCGGACCTTCATGCGCCCGAAGGGCGGCGTGTCGGCCGTGGCTTCCTTCCATTCCAGCCCGTCACAGCCCGGCAGGGCGCGGATATGGGCCAGAACGGCATCGAGCCCGGCGCGCGGCCCGGCAATGGTGCCGTTGATGCCCTCGCGCGCCAGCAACAGCGTGCCCTTCACCTGGCCGGCCTCGCAGAGCGCCAGCAGCGGCGGTTTCAGCGCGGCGGGGTCGTCGAATCGGGTGAAATGGTAAAGCGCGGCGATCGTGTGCATGGCCGGGGCATAAACCCGGGCGGCCCCCGCGTTCAAGAGCGGGTCACGCGTCGCCCAGCACGGCCTCCAGCGTCCGGGCGCTGATCCGCGACAAGGTCGGGTGGTTCTCGCCGTAATAGGCCAGCGCCACGACCCCGGAATACAGCGCCCAGCCCCGGCCGCGGCGGATCATGTCGCGGTCGGCCCCGGCGGCCTGCAGAAAGGCATCGCGGGCGGCGCCTTCGAAGAGCGACCAGGCCGGGATCAGGTCGACGGCCGGATCGCCCCGGGCCATCAGGCCGAAATCGATCACCCCGGTCAGCCGGCCGGCATTGCCCAGCAGGTTGCCGGCGGACAGGTCGCCATGCAGCCACAGCGGCGCGCCCGACCAGGGCGGGGCGGCCATGGCATCGGCCCAGAGCCCCGACAGGTCGGCCAGCGGCCAGGACCGGGCCAGGTCGCCGATGCAGCGCCGGGTGGTGCCGTCGATCGTGGCCAGCGGCACACCCCGGTTGTGATTGGCCGACCCGGCGATCGGCCCGCCGGTGCCCGGCAGGTTGCGCAGCGCCCGGGCAAAGGCGCCCAGGCTGTCGGCCGCGGCCAGGGCGTTGGTCGGCGGGCGGGTGGCCAGGGTCTCGCCGGGCTGCCATTTCAGCACCATCCAGGGATGCGGATAGGCCGGGTCGGGCTCGCCCAGGGCCAGCGGCTCGGGCACGGCGAGGGGCAGGCCGCGCAGGGCCGGCAGCCAATCCCATTCGCGGCGCAGCAGGGTGACGGCCGACGGCCGCCGGGGCAGGCGCAGGATCTTGTCGCTGCCCAGCCGGAACATCCAGTTGTCGGTGCCCGTCGCCGCAAGCGGGCGCACCGGCTGGCCGGCCCATTCGGGCATGCCCCGGTCGACCAGCTCCTTGGCCAGTGACGTGCTCACCCTGATTTCATCACCGTGCATGACGCTCTCCTTGGCAGACCCGCTACCCTGTCTGGCCGCATTTGGCGAGAGCCACCATGCCGCTTGACCGGCGCAAGCCCGCCGCCTAGGCCGGACGGGCAGGCCCTGAACACGGAGGAAGCGCCATGCATGCCCTTGTGGTGATCGACGTCCAGAACGATTTCTGCCCGGGTGGCGCCCTGGCCGTGGCCGGCGGCGATGCCATCGTGCCGCGCATCAACGCCATGATGGTCGATTTCGACGCGGTGATCCTGACCCAGGACTGGCATCCGGCCGACCATTCGTCCTTTGCGCCCAGCCATCCCGGCCGCACGCCTTTCGACGTGATCGACATGCCCTATGGCCCGCAGGTCCTGTGGCCGGCCCATTGCATCCAGGGCAGCCCGGGCGCGGACTTTCACCCCGGGCTCGACCAATCGGCCGACCTGATCATCCGCAAGGGCTTTCGCCGGGGGATCGACAGCTATTCGGCCTTTTTCGAAAACGACCATGCCACGCCCACCGGGCTGGACGGCTACCTGCGCAGCCGGGGCATCACGGCGCTGACCATGGTGGGGCTGGCCCTGGACTTCTGTGTCAATTTCTCGGCCGTCGATGCCGCGGGGCTGGGCTATGACGTGACCGTCGTGCAAGAGGCCACGCGGGCCATCGATCTCGACGGGTCGCTGACTGCCGCGCGTGCAGGCATGACACAGGCCGGTGTCACATTGGCCTGATCCGGCCCGGCAACGTTGCGTCATCCCGCCCGGCTCTTCTAAGCTGGTGTCAATTCGGACGACACGGCAAAGGACCGGCAATGACCGACACCAGAGCCACCCGGACCGGGGACGTCCAGATCAACGACGTCACGGACCGATTCCAACCCGACCAGCTGCTGCAACGCTATGCGCGCGGTCGGGTCCGGCATTTTTTCCAGCGCCAGGTCCTGACCGGTCTGGGCAGCCTGACCCTTTGGCTGGTCGACGGGCCGGTCACCGGCCTGCTGGCCCTGGGCCTGGCCCTGCTGGGCGAGGCCGTGGATTGCCTGTTCCTGCGGGGTCTGCCCGACCGGCTGCGCCGCGGCGCGTCGGTCGAAGGTCAGCACCGCATCAGCACGCTGACCGCCCTGTTCCAGGCCCTGACCATCGCCGGCTGCGTGTCGCTGGCCTGGTTCGGCGATGCCGGGGCGCTGTCGCTGCTCTATCCGGCGGCCTTCCTGGCCGGTGCGGTGATCAATGCCGGCATGGTCCTGCCCTATCACCGTGCGGCGGGCATCGCCCGGATGGCCGTCTATGCCGCCACGGCCGCGGTCTTTGCCTTGGACGGCGCGATCTATGCGCCCGAGAACCTGCCCGGCCTGCCGATGAACCTGGCCGGGTTCCTGATCCTCGGGTACCTGTCCTGGACGGTCATCCGCTTTGTCATGGCCAGTTTCCAACGCCAGAAACGCAACGTCGAGGCCCTGGCCGCCCAGGCCGCCAAGCTGGCCGAGGCCAATGCCGCAATGGCCCGGCGCGAGATCGAGACCCGCCGCCTGGCCACGGCCGTGCGCAACGCCAATGACAGCGTGCTGCTCTGCGGGGCCGACGGGCGGATCACCTGGGTCAACGATGCCTTCACGCGCATCACCGGCTATCCGCTGGACGAGGCCGTCGGCCGCATGCCGGGCGACCTGCTCAATACCGATGGCACCGATCCGGCGGCGATCGAGGCCATTGCCCGGGCGGTGCGCGGGGGCGTGCCCTTTCGCGGCGAGATCCTGAACCGGACCAAGACCGGCGAAGAGGTCTGGATCGAGACCAGCCAGGTGCCCGTGGTCGAAAGCGGGGCCGGTGGGCGGCCCGACATGTTCGTGTCGATCGAGCGCGACATCACCGAGGCCAAGCGCCAGGCCCGCGAGCTGGCCGAGGCCAAGCAGGCCGCCGAGGATGGTGCCCGGGCCAAGGCCGAGTTCCTGGCCACGATGAGCCACGAGATCCGCACGCCGATGAACGGGGTGATCGGCATGGCCGACCTGCTCTGCGACACCGACCTGACCGACGACCAGCGCGACTACGCCCAGACCATCCGCGGCTCGGCCCGGGCCCTGCTGAAGATCATCAACGACGTGCTCGACCTGTCGCGGCTGGAAGCCGGCAAGATGGACCTGGCCCCCGAACCCTTTGACCTGCGCCATTGCATCGACGGCGTGCTGACCTTGATGCGGCCCCAGGCCGAACAGAAGGGCCTGACCCTGGTCGGCCGGCTGCCCGTCGACATCCCGGCCCGGGTCAGGGGCGACGACGGGCGCATCCGCCAGGTGCTGGTCAACCTTCTGGGCAACGCGATCAAGTTCACCGAGACCGGCGGCGTGACCCTGACGCTGGAACTGACCCGCGAGGGGGCCGACTGGCGCGCGGTGATCGACGTGGTCGACACCGGCATCGGCATTCCGGCCGACAAGCTGGCGACGATCTTTGAAAGCTTTGCCCAGGCCGATGCCACGACAACCCGGCGCTATGGCGGCACCGGGCTGGGGCTGACCATCTCGCGCCGGCTGGTCCAGGCCATGCAGGGCGAGCTGTCGCTGACCTCGGAAGAAGGGCTGGGATCCTGTTTCCGCCTGTCTCTGCCGCTCGAAGCTGCGGCCGACCCGGTGATCGCCGAGACCGGCGGGCGGGGCGAGGGCGCCGGGCCGGACGGGGATGACATGCCCCAGCTGGCGGGCATCGACCTGCTGGTTGCCGAGGACAGCAGCGTGAACCGTTTCCTGATCGAACGCTTCCTCGCGGACACCGGCATGCGCCTGCGCTTTGCCCATGACGGCGGCCAGGCCGTCGACATGGTCGACCAGCGCGTGCCCGATGTCATCCTGATGGACATGTCCATGCCCGTGCTCAGCGGCATCGAGGCCACCCGCGAGATCCGCTCGCGCCCGGGCGCGCAGCCGCTGATCGTCGCCCTGACGGCCAATGCCTTCGACGAGGACCGCCAGGCCTGCCTTGACGCCGGGATGAACGACTTCCTGACCAAGCCGATCGACCGCGCCCGGCTGCTCGAATGCCTGACCCGGCTGTTGCCGCAGGTTGCGGAGGCCGCAGAAGCCTGATTTTCTGCGCCCCGGCGCGGGGAGAGCCCCGCGCGCACCAGGAGGGGCCCGGCCTTGGACATCGCGACGCGCGTTTATAACCACAAGTGGAAGATCGACCCGATCGTCCGTTCGCTGATCGACACCGATTTCTACAAGCTGTTGATGTGCCAGTCGGTCTTTCGCAACCGGCCCGACACCAAGGTGGAATTCTCGCTGATCAACCGCACGACAACGGTGCCCCTGGCCCGGCTGATCGACGAAGGCGAGCTGCGCGAACAGCTCGACCACATCCGCTCGCTGTCGCTGTCGCGCGGCGAAAGCACCTGGCTCCGGGGCAACACCTTTTATGGCAAGCGCCAGATGTTCCGCTCGGACTTCATGGAATGGTTCGAGAACCTGCGCCTGCCGGCCTACGAGCTGGAGCGCCGGGGCGACCAGTACGAGCTGACCTTCGAAGGCACCTGGCCCGAGGTCATGCTGTGGGAAATCCCGGCGCTGGCCGTGCTGATGGAACTGCGCTCGCGGGCGGTGCTGAACGACATGGGCCGGTTCGAGCTGCAGGTGCTCTATGCCCGGGCGATGACCCGGGTCTGGGAAAAGATCGAACGCCTGCGCGAGGTCGAGACCCTGCGCATCGCCGATTTCGGCACCCGGCGGCGGCATTCCTTCCTGTGGCAGGATTGGTGCGTGCAGGCGATGATCGAAGGGCTGGGCGAAAAGTTCACCGGCTCGTCCAACTGCCTGATCGCCATGCGCCGCGAGGTCGAGGCCATCGGCACCAATGCCCACGAGCTGCCCATGGTCTATGCCGCCCTGGCCGAGGATGACGCAGCCTTGGCCCGCGCGCCCTACGAGGTGCTGTCGGACTGGCACGAAGAGCATTCCGGCAACCTGCGCATGATCCTGCCCGATACCTATGGCACCAAGGGGTTCCTCGACCGCGCGCCCGACTGGCTGGCCGGCTGGACCGGCATCCGCATCGACAGCGGCGATCCGGCCGCCGGGGCGGAAACCGCGATCGACTGGTGGAAGGCCCGGGGCGAGGATCCGACGCAGAAGCTGGTGATCTTTTCCGACGGGCTGGATGTCGACAAGATCGTCGAGCTGCACCACCAGTTCCAGGGCCGGGTGCGGGCAAGTTTCGGCTGGGGTACGCTGCTGACCAACGATTTCCGCGGGCTGGTGCCCGGCGACCGGCTGGCGCCGTTCTCCCTGGTCTGCAAGGCGGTGTCGGCCAACGGGCGCCCGACGGTGAAACTGTCGGACAATCCGGAAAAGGCCATGGGCCCCGCCGACGAGATCGCGCGCTACAAGCGGGTCTTCGACGTGGGCGCGCAGGAACGGATGGACGTCATCGTCTGACGTCCATCGCGGTCAATGTTCGGTGGGCGTGGTCACCGCCCGCTGCTTGACCCGCTCGCGCCAGATCACGGTCAGCCCGCCGACCATGATCAGCAACCCGCCGGGAAACAGCGTGCTGAAGGGCGTTTCGCCGAAGAAGGCCCAGCCAAAGACAAAGGCCACGGGAATGCCGAAATAGGTGAACGGGGCCAGGTTCGATTGTTCGGTCATGCGGAATGAGATCACCATGACCAGCACGGCCGTGCCGCCGAATATGCCCATGGTCAGCAGCCAGAAGGCATCCGACCAGCTGGTGATCGGTGAAAAGCCCCCGGTCAGGGCGGCAATGACCAGCGAAGCCGCCATCGACACGCTGACCGAATAGAGGTTCATCAGCGGCGAGGGCACATCCGGGTCGATCAGCCGCGAGGTGATGCCCGACACGGCATAAAGCAGGGCCGACAGCAGCGGCGCCATGGTCGCCAGCTGAAAGGTCGAGGCGCCGGGCTCCATCACCAGGATCACGCCGACAAAGCCGATCAGCACGGCGAACCAGCGCACCGGCCCGACCTTTTCGCCCAGGATGGGAATGGCCAGGGCGGTCATGAACAGGGCGTTGGCATAGGTGATCGTGGTGGCGGTGGCATAGGCCATGGTGCCCAGCGAAATATAGAAGAACAGCTGGGCAAAAGAGGTCGACAGCCCGCGCGCCACGGCCATGCGCCATTGCCGCAGCCGCCATGGCCGGCCGTTGCGATGCCAGGACCGCGAGGTGGCCAGGGCGATCGCGCTGGGGAAAAGACCGAAGAAATTGCGCCAGGCCGACAATTCGGGGGCCGAGAAGCGCGGAGAGAGATGCTTGATCACCAGCCCCATGGACTGGAACAGGACCAGCGCCACGAGAGAGAGCACGATGGCCAGCACGACATTGTCGCCGTCCTTCGCGCTCATCCCCGGTCATCCATGGTGGGCGGCCACCGTCTTGAGTTGTGAAAAGCCATAGAGCGCCTCGAATCCTTTCTCTCGGCCGTGGCCCGACTTGCCGCGGCCGCCGAAGGGCAGTTCGACCCCGCCCCCGGCTCCGTAATTGTTGAGGAAGACCTGTCCGGTCTTCAGCCGTTTCGCCAGCCGCATCTGCCGCGCGCCGTCGCGGGACCAGACCGAAGACACCAAGCCGTAATCGGTGCCATTGGCAATGGCCACGGCCTCGTCTTCGGTGTCGAAGGGGACAAGCACCTGGACAGGGCCGAAAATTTCATCCTGTGCAAGGATGTGATCACACGGCACATCGGCAAAGAGCGTCGGCGTGACATACGCCCCGGAGGCGGGCGCGGATTTTGTGATCACACCGCGGCCCGCGACGGTCAGATCAGCGCCCTTGTCGAGAAAGGCAGTGACGATGTCGCGCTGCCGATGCGAGATCAGCGGGCCAAGCCGCAGGTCCTCCATGGCCGGGCCGACGGTCAGCGCGCCATAGGCCGCGCCCATCATCTCGCGGATCCGGTGATAGACCCCGCGCTGCACCAGGATCCGCGACGAGGCCGAACAGGTCTGGCCCGCGTTCTGGATGCCGGCATTGACGAGGAAGGGCAGGGCGGCCTCAAGGTCGGCATCGTCAAAGACCAGCTGGGGCGACTTGCCGCCCAGCTCCAGCGTGACGGGCACCACGTTTCGCGCGGCGGCGGCCTGTACGGCGGCGCCGGTGGCAACCGAGCCGGTAAAGGAAATGTGGTCGATGCCGGGATGGCCCGACAGCGCCGCGCCGGCCTCGGGGCCAAGGCCCGGCACGACGTTGAGCGCACCGGGGGGCAGGCCGGCCTCGGTGGCGATATGGGCAAAGGCCAGGGCGGTGAGGCAGGCCTCTTCAGCGGGTTTCAGCACGCAGGCATTGCCCATGGTCAGCGCCGCGCCGACCGAGCGGCCAATGATCTGCATCGGGTAGTTCCAGGGCACGATATGGCCCGTCACCCCGTGCGGTTCGCGCAGGGTGTAAACGGTGTAGCCATCAAGATAGGGCAGCGTTTCGCCATGCACCTTGTCGGCCGCGCCGCCGTAGAATTCCAGGTAACGGGCCAGGGCCACCGCATCGGCCCGGGCCTGGGTCAGCGGTTTGCCCACGTCCAGCGCCTCCAGCCGGGCCAGGTCGTCGACGCGGTCCAGCACGAGGCGGCTCATCTTCATCAGGATGCGGCCCCGCTCCAGCGCCGTCATCCGGCCCCAGTCGCCGTCCATGGCCGATTGCGCGGCGGCGACGGCGGCGTCGATCTCGGCCGCGCCGCCCCGGGCGATCTGGCACAGGGTCGATCCGTCGGACGGGTTGAGCAGGTCGATCGTGCCGGCCTCGGCCGGGATCCAGCGGCCGCCGACCAGGCAGGTCGTCGGGTCGAACCAGGGGGTCTGGTCTGTCATCGGGCGTCTCCTCCATCCGCCGTGAACATGAAACCGTCCGCCCCTGCCGGGGCGGGCGCGTGCGAAGCTCGGGCCGCGCGGGTCAAGCGATCTCCGGCAGGACCGGGGCGGCGTCGATCAGGCTGCGCGTGTAGGGGTGGCTCGGGGCCGAAAAGACCTGTTCGGTCGGCCCCTGTTCGACGATCTGGCCCGATTGCATGACCATGACCCGATCGGTCACGGACCGGACGACGGACAGGTCGTGGCTGATGAACAGGTAGGTCAGGCCGTGGCTGCCGCAGAGATCGGCGATCAGGTCGAGGATGCGCGCGCGGACCGAGACATCCAGCGCCGAGACGGCCTCGTCGAAGAGGATGATGTCGGGCCGGATGATCAGGGCCCGGGCAATGGCGATGCGCTGGCGCTGGCCGCCCGAGAATTCGTGGATGTACTTGCCCGCGTCCGAGGGCTGCAGGCCGACGGCATCGAGGGCGGCATCGACGGCGTGGCGGCGGGCGGCGCCGGTGGGGGGGTCGTCCAGCAGGTGGAAGGGCTCGGTGACCAGCCGTTCGACCCGGTGGCGCGGGTTGAACGAGCCGTAGGGGTCCTGGAACACGACCTGCATGCGCCGGCGGATGGAGGGATCGACGGTGCCCCGGGTCAGGATCGGCCGGCCGTCGAACAGGATGTCTCCGCCCTGCACCGGGTCGAGGCCCAGCAGGGCGCGGGTGAGGGTGGATTTGCCGCAGCCGGATTCGCCGACCAGGCCCAGCCGTTCGCCGCGGTTGAGCGTGAAGCTGACGCCCTTGACGGCCTCGAACCGGCCCGGCCGGGCAAAGGGATGGGGGCGGGGCGTGCGGTAGCTGCGCACAACGTTGCGGATTTCGAGCAGCGGCCGGGGTGGCGGGGCCGGAGGCAGGGTGACCTGGTGGGCCGAGGCGGCGAAGAGCATGCGCGTGTAGGGGTGCTGGCGTTGCCGCAGCAACTGGGCGGTCGGGCCGGTTTCGACCACGCGGCCGGTCTGCATGACCACGATGCGGTCGGCCATGTCGGCGACCACGGCCAGGTCGTGGGTGATCATCATCAGGCCCATGCCGTCTTCGGCCACGAGCTGTTTCAGCAGGGCGAGGATCTGGGCCTGGGTGGTGACGTCGAGCGCGGTTGTCGGCTCGTCGGCGATCAGCAGGCGGGGTTTCAGGGCAATGGCCATGGCAATGACCACGCGCTGGCGCTGGCCGCCGGACAATTCATGGGGAAAGCGCGACAGGGGGAAGCGGTCGGGCGGCAGGCCGACGCGGGCAAGCACCTCTTCCGCCCTTTGTCGGGCGGCCTCGGGCGTCATGGCGCGGTGCACCAGGATGGTCTCGGCCACCTGGTCGCCGATGGGGCGCACCGGGTTCAGCGCGGTCATCGGCTCCTGGAAGACCATGCCGATGTCGCGGCCCCGGATGGCGCAGAGCCGGTCTTCGCCCAGCGTGAGCAGGTCGGTGTCGCCCAGCATCAGCCGCCCGCGGGCCTTGGCCCCGTCGGGCAGCAGGCCCATGGCGGCCAGGGCGGTCAGCGACTTGCCCGACCCGCTTTCGCCGGTGATGGCCAGGATCTCGCCCGGGGCGATGGCCAGCGAGACATCGCGCAGGATCGGTGTGCCGGCGATGTCCAGGCAGAGGGAATCGATGGTCAGCAGGCTCATGCGCGGCGGGCCTTCAGCCGGGGGTCGAGCATGTCGCGCAGCCCGTCGCCCAGCAGGTTGAGGCCCAGCACGGTCAGCACGACGGCCAGCCCGGGCACCAGGGCGATGTGCGGGGCGATGGTGACCAGGGTCTGGGCATCGGCCAGCATCCGGCCCAGCGATGGCGTCGGGGGCTGGACGCCCAGGCCGACAAAGGACAGGGCGGCTTCGACCTGGATGCCCAGGGCGAACTGGATCGTGCCCTGGACGATCAGCAGGTCGGAGACATTGGGCAGGATATGTTCGACCGAGATCCGCGTGGCCGACTTGCCCGACACCCGGGCGGCCATGATGAACTCGCGCTGCCACAGCGACAGGGCGGCGCCCCGGGTGACCCGGGCGCAGACCGGGATGTTGAAGATGCCGAAGGCCAGCACGGCATTGATGGCCGAGGGGCCGAAGACGGCGGTGATCAGGATGGCCATGACGAGGAAGGGAAAGGCAAAGACGATGTCGTTGCCCCGCATGATCAGCTCGTCCGGCCAGCGCCCGCGGTTGGCCGCGGCGGCCAGGCCCAGGGGGATGCCCGCGGCCAGGCCCACAGCAATGGCCAGGGCGGCCACGGCGATCGAGGTGCGCAGCCCGGCCATGGTCATCGACAGCAGGTCGCGGCCCAGCTGATCGGTGCCCAGGGGATGGGCGGCCGAGGGGCCCTGCAGCTTGTTGGGGATGTCGAGAACGGTGACGTCGTAGGGGGTCCAGACCAGCGAGACCAAGGCCAGGGCGGCCATCGTCGCGCTGAGCGCCGCGCCGATCAGGAAGTTGCGGCTCATGTCCGGGCTCTCAGGCGGGGGTCGATCAGGGCATAGGCCAGGTCGACGGCAAAGTTGATGACGATCACGGCGAAGACGATGAGCATGATGACCGATTCCACGACGATCAGGTCACGGGCCGAGATCGACTGAAAGATCAGCCGGCCCAGCCCGGGCAGGTAGAAGACCTGTTCGATGATGATCGTGCCGGCGATGAGGAACGAGAATTGCATGCCGACGATGGTCAGCACGGGGATCAGGGCATTGCGCAGGGCATGGCGCCACAGGGCCTGGCGGCGCGACAGGCCCTTGGCCCGGGCGGTGCGCATGAAATCCTGGCCCAGCACGTCGATCAGGGCCGAGCGCATGACCCGGGCCAGGATGGCGCCCTGGGGCAGGGCCAGGGCGATGGCCGGCAGGGTCAGGGCGCGCAGGCCGGCAAACAGGCCGTTGTCCCAGCCCGGGAAGCCTCCGGCGTTGAACCAGCGCAGGCGGATGGCAAAGATCAGGACGAGGAACATGGCGAACCAGAAGTTCGGGATGGCCACGCCCAGCTGGGTGGCGCCCATGACGGCGGTATCGCCGGCCCGGCCCCGGCGGGCGGCAGCATAGATCCCGGCGGGAAAGGCGATGACCAGCGACAGGACCAGGGCATAGCCGGCCAGGGGCAGGGTGATCCACAGCCGGTCGGCAACCATGCGGGCGACCGGCGTGCGATAGGTATAGGACGTGCCGAAATCCCCGGCGAGCATGCCGGTGATCCAGCTGACGTAGCGGTCCAGCCGCGACTGGTCGAGGCCCAGCTCGGCGCGCAGGGCGGCCAGGGTGTCGGGCTGGACATTGATGCCCAGCATGTAGCTGGCCGGATCGCCGGGCACGATTTCGATGACGAAGAAGATGGCCAGCGAGGCAACGGCCAGGCTGATGACCAGGGAGGCCAGTCGTTTGATCGTGTAGTGCAGCATCGGCGGCAGGTTAGGGGCGGTCCCGGGGGCGGTCCAGTGGCAAAACCCGTGGCAGGCCCGGGGGATGGCCTGCCGCAAAGGTGACTTGCCTGCTCTGCCCGTCAGGAGGCACCATCGGGGCGGAAAACGCGCAGGAGCGGGGCAGGAGGCCGGATGGCTGACCTTTTCTACGATGGGCTGACGCCGGTTGCGGCCTTCGACGCGCTGCTGCGCGACGCGGCCTATCGGCCGTTGCCCGATGATTGGTGGGTCGGGGTGGCCGATATTGCCGACAGCACCCGGGCGATTGCCGAAGGGGCCTATAAAACGGTCAACATGGTGGGCGCGGCGGTGATCTCGGCCCAGCGGAACGCCCGGCCGGGGCGGGCCTTTCCCTTTGTCTTCGGAGGCGACGGGGCGTCCTTTGCCGTGCCCGACGGTGACGCCGACAGCGCACGGGCGGCGTTGCAGGCCGTGCAGGGCTGGGCGCAGGAGGCCTTTGGGCTGCATCTGCGCGTGGCGCTGGTGCCGGTGGCGCGGATCCGGGCGGCGGGCAAGGAGCTGGGCGTGGCGCGTTACCAGGTGGCCGAGGCCGTGGATTACGCGATGTTCTCGGGCGGAGGCATGGCCTGGGCCGAGGCCGAGCTGAAGGCCGGGCGGATCGGCATGGATGTGGTGCCCGGGGCGACCGGCACGGCCCGGCCCGACCTGACGGGCCTGTCCTGCCGGTGGTCGCACATGAAGGCGCGCCACGGCCATATCGTGTCGCTGCTGGTGTTGCCCGTCGAGGGGGGCGATGCACGGGCCTTCCGGGCGCTCTGCCGCGAGGTGCTGACCCTGACCGGCGCGCTGGACCGGGGCGGCCACCCGGTGCCCGAGACCGGCGGGCGGGTGCGCTTTCCGTCGCCGGGGCTCAAGCTGGAGCTGGCGGCTTCGGGGCGGGGGCGGCTGGCCGTGCTGAAGGAGAGCTTTGCGGCCTGGGCGGTGCTGCGCACGGGGCTGGGGCCGCGGGGGTTCGACGTGGCGCGCTACGTGCGCGACACCAGCCGCAACGCCGATTTCCGCAAGTTCGACGACGGGTTGAAGATGACGCTGGATTGCGACCGGGCGACGGTCGAGGCGCTGACCGGGTTGCTGGACCGGGGTGCGGCCGAGGGTGTGCTGCGCTATGGGCTGGAGTTGCAGGACGAGGCGATGATGACCTGCATCGTGCCGTCGGCCTTCGATGACGACCACATGCATTTCGTCGACGGGGCGGCCGGGGGCTATACCCGGGCGGCGGCGCGGCTGAAAGGGCGGGGTTGAGGTACTTGGGCCAAGAAGAAGACAGGGGCGCGGCGCGGGGGCCCGACCCGCGGCACCGGCCTTTGTTCATCGGCAACGAGATCTATCGGCGGTCGACCTATGGTGGTTGGCATCCGCTGAAGGTGCCCAGGGTATCGACGGTGATGGACCTGTCGCGGGCGATGGGCTGGCTGCCGGGCGCGGCCTACCTGACCTCGCCACGGGCCAAGCCGCACCTGCTGGAGGCCTGGCACCATCGCGATTACATCGCCGCCCTGCAACGGGCCGAGGCGCGGCAGGCGGTGAGCCGGGAGGAGACGGCGCGCTTTGGGATCGGGACGGTGTCGAACCCGGTCTACCCGGAGGTCTTTCGGCGGCCAGCGACGGCGGCGGGCGGGTCGATCCTGGCCGGCGAGCTGCTGGCACGCGGGGGCGTCGTCTATCATCCGGCCGGGGGTACGCATCACGGCATGCCCGGGCGGGCCAACGGGTTCTGCTTTCTCAACGATCCGGTCCTGGCGATGCTGTCGCTGCGCCATCACGGGGTGCGGCGGATCGCTTATGTGGACATCGATGCCCATCATTGCGACGGGGTCGAGGTGGGCTTTGCCGGCGATCCCGATTGCCTGATGGTGTCGGTCCACGAAGAGGGGCTGTGGCCGCGCACCGGGGCGCTGGAAGACCGGGCCGGGGGATCGGGGCTGAACCTGCCGGTGCCGAGGGGGCTGAACGACGACGAGATGGCGGCGATCCGCGACGGGCTGATCCTGCCGGCGGTGGCCGGGTTCCGGCCCGAGGCGGTGGTGGTGCAATGCGGGGCGGATGCGGTCGAGGAGGACCCGCTGTCGCACCTGGGCCTGTCGAACAATGCCCACCGGGGAGTGGTGCGCGGGCTGATGGGCCTGGCCCCGCGGCTGCTGGTGCTGGGCGGGGGCGGGTACAATCCGTGGTCGGTGGGGCGGCTGTGGACCGGGGTCTGGGCCGAGCTCAACGGGATCGCGCTGCCCGACCGGGTGACGGGCGCGGCCGAGGCGGTGCTGCGGGCGCTGACGTTCGAGGGCAACCGGAGGGGGAAGAACCCGCCGGAGCATTGGTTCACTACGCTGGCCGATGCGCCGAGGGGCGGGCCGGTCAGGGCGGAGATCCGGGAGAGGATCGCGGTGCTGCAGGACGGGATACGGGCCTGGGCCTGATTGAGAGGCGGGCGTTTGACATCATGCGGTTGCTGGCGGGGCGGTTCCGGGTCTGGCGTCGCGCGGGTTGAGGCGGCGGCGGGCCGAGGCCCGCCCTACGGGGCCGGGGCGCCTGGGTGCGGTGTTTTTTGCCCGGGGGGCGGTATGGCCCTGGGGCCGAGGGGGCGGATTGACAGGGGGGAGGTCGATGCCCTTGCATGGGGTCGGACGGCGACATGGCGATCATGTGGCTGCAATTGACGACAATTGAGGGGATGACGATGGACAAGACCGATGCCGGCGCGGCCTATATCCTTGCGGCGCTGTTGCCCCGCCTCGAAGAGATCCGGCCCGGCCTGCTGGACGATCTGGTGTCCGGCCTGGCGGCGGACAGGGAGGCCATCACGGACGATGGCAAGATGACCCCCGAGCTGGACGCTGTGTTCCTGTCGGCCGAGCGCATCCTGGGCCGGCCCTTGCAGTGAGGCCGTCAGGGGGCGGGCAGGGCTTGGCCGGATCGATGCGCGGCCCCGAGCGATGGCATGATCGGCCCCTGGTTGAACCGACCGGTGCCCGGTTGTCGGCCGGACGGGTCGCCAATAGGGTGAGTGGGACAGGGTCCATCATGTAGGTGTCGCGCAGATGTCGTGTTTCAAAGCTGCGGTGGTCGCCGCATTCCTGACCTCGGCCGCTTCCGCCCTGCAAGGGCAGGAGGCCGGGCCGATCCTGTTCACCAACGTCAATGTCTTCGACGGTGTGAACGAAACGCTGATCGAAAATGCCAACGTCGTCGTGACCGGCAATCTGGTCACCGAGATATCGACCGATGACCTTGTCGTTGCCGGCGGCCGGGTGATCGACGGTGGCGGGCGCACGATGATCCCCGGCCTGATCGACGTCCATTGGCACACGTCCTATTGCTGCGCCGCGCAGAGTACGGTGGTCACCGGCGACATCCTGGAAGTCGCGATCCGGGGCGCGCTGGGCTCCGAGGCCACGTTGATGCGCGGGTTCACCACCGTGCGCGACGTCGGTGGCAACCCGTTTGCCACCAAGAAGATGATCGACGCCGGCGAGATCCCCGGCCCGCGCATCCTGCCGTCGGGGCCGCCAATCGGCCAGACCGGCGGCCATTTCGACTATCGCCCCTACCAGGCGGTGCCGACCAACCCGGGGGATTCGCAATGGTACTGGTATGGCGTCGGGCTGATGGCCATGGCCGACGGCGTGGCCGAGGTGACAAAGCGCACCCGCGAGGTCATGCGGATGGGCGCGTCGCAGATCAAGATCTCGGGCGGGGGCGGGGTGTCTTCGGTCTATGACCCGCTCGACGTGCGGCAATACACGTTCGACGAGCTCAAGGCCTTTGTCGAGGTCGCCGATACCTACAACACCTATGTCGCCTCGCACCTGTTCACCGACGAGGCCGTGCAGCTGGCCATCGAGGCCGGGGTGAAATCGGTCGAGCACGGGTTTCTCGTCAGCCGCGAGACCATGGAAATGATGCGCGACTACGATGTCTGGCTGTCGATCCAGCCGCTGCTGGACGACGAGGACGGGTTCACCTTTGACGATCCGTTCAGCCAGGCCAAGTGGATCGCGGTGACCAATGGCACGGACAGGGCCTATCGGACGGCCAGGGAGGTCGGCGTCAAGGTTGCCTTTGGCACCGACATCCTGTTCGACCCGGCCCTGGCGGCGCGGCAGGGCGCGTTCCTGGCCAAGTTGCAGCGCTGGTACACGCCCTACGAGGTGATGCGCATGGCAACCTCGACCAATGCCGAGTTGCTTGAGCTGTCCGGGCCCCGCCATCCCTACCAGGATGGCCCGCTGGGTGTGCTGGAGCCGGGAGCCTATGCCGACCTGATCCTTGTCGATGGCAACCCGCTGGAGGACATTGACCTGGTGGCCGACCCGGAGGCCAATTTCGACCTGATCATGAAGGACGGCAAGATCTACAAGAACGCGGTCGACTAGGCCGCGCAACAGGCGGTCGGGCCCCGCCGCGCGTTTGGACGACAGGTGAACAAGGCCCCGGACCCCGGGGCCTTGTGTCGTTTGCGGCAGGCGCGATCACTCGTCCCAGGTCACGCCGGTCAGGTCGACGGCCGCGGTCGGGGCGTTGGCCCACAGGCCGTTGATCCCGGCCTTGGCCACGGTCAGGGCGGCGAGCTGGAAGAGATAGCCGTTGACGTAATCCTCGGCGATGATCGTCTGGGCCTGGCCCAGCATCTCGGCCCGGGCATCGGGGTCGGTGGTGGCATCCAGCTCGGCCATCAGGGCCTGGAGCTCGGGGTTGTCATACTGGAAGTAATAATCAGGCCGGGCATAGATGCCGATGTCCATGGGCTCGGTATGGGACACGATGGTCAGGCCGAAATCCTTGCCCTTGAAGACCTGTTCCAGCCATTGCGCCCATTCGAGGTTGGAAATCTCGGTCTCGATCCCCACGGCGCGCAGCTGGGCGGCGACGATCTCGCCCCCGCGCCGCGCATAGGAGGGCGGCGGCAGTTTCAGCGTGGTGGTGAAGCCGTCGGGCAGGCCGGCCTCGGCCAGCAGGGCCTTGGCTGTCTCGGGGTCATAGCTGGACAGGCCGGTCAGGTCGACATAGGCCGGGTTGTGCGGGGCGAAATGGGTGCCGATCGGCGTGCCATAGCCGTACATCGCGCCGTCGATGATGGCCTGGCGGTCGATGGCATGGGCAATGGCCTGGCGCACCAGCGGGTTGTCGAGCGGGGGCAGGGCGTTGTTGGTCGACAGGATGGTCTCGCCCTCGGTCGAGCCGACAAGCACCTGGAACCGGGGATCGGCCTCGAACTGGGGCAGGTTTTCCGGGGCGGGGAAGCCGGTGAAGACATCGACATCCTCGGCCATCATCGCGGCAAAGGCGGCGGTGGGATCGGAGATGAACTTGAAGGTCGCCGTGGCCATGGCCGGCTGGTCGCCCCAGTAATCGGGGTTGCGGGCCAGGTCGATGCGGTCGCCCTGGACCCAGTCGGCAAAGGTATAGGGCCCGGTGCCGACGGGATTTGTCGTGATGGTCTCGATGGTTTCGGGGGCGACGATGACGGCATCTCCCCAGGCCAGGTTGAACAGCAGCGAGCCGTTGGGTTCGGACAGGGTGACCACGGCGGTCAGGGGATCGGGGGTCTCGACGCTGGCGATACCGGCAAAGAGCGCCTTCTGGGCGTTCTGGCTGTCATCGGCGCGGGCCCGGTCGAGCGAGAACTTGACGTCGGCGCTGTCCATGGTGGTGCCGTCGTGAAAGGTGACGCCGTCGCGCAGGTGGAAGGTATAGGTCAGGCCGTCGTCCGAGATGTCCCAGCTTTCGGCCAGGCCGGGCACGACCGAACCGTCGCCCATGAAGCGGGTGAGGCCTTCGAAGATGTTGGTATAGACCACCTGGTCGATGGCCTGGGCGGCGGCCGAGGTGGGATCGAGATGCGGCGGTTCAAGCTGCATGGCGATGGTGATGGCATCGCGGGCCTGGGCGGCGCCCATCCCGGCGACAAGCGCCAGGGCGCTGGCAAGGCCAAGGCGCAGGGTCGGGCGGCGCGCGGGGCGGGATGCGGGGCGCAGGGTGAAACGGGTCATCGTGGAGGCTCCCTGTTGGTGGCCAGCCTGTGCGCGGCGGCCTTCCGGGGGGGAGTTTTGGCAAGAAGTGTCGGTGAGACAAGTGTTTTGTCCCGGTTTGGCGTGGTTTGGCCCGGTCGCAGGCGGCGCGCGCCGGGCGGGGCCCAGGGGCTGGGCGAGGGACATGCGCGGGTGTGGGCCATGGGCGGAAGGCAGGGGACCTGCGGGGGCGTGGCGGGGCCGGCGGGCGGGATACGCGCCGGGGATGTGGCGAGGACGGGAGCGGGGAACACCAGGGCCGCACGGGGCCGGGATCGCGCAAGTGCGGCGTGGACCGTGGCGGGGACCCTGCGGGCGCGTGGCGGAGCCGGGTTGCACGGGGCCGGGATCGCATGAGTGCGGCGTGGACCATGGCAAGGAACCTGCGAGCGCGTGGCGGAGCCGGGGTGCGAGGGGGCTGTGACGAGGGCTTAGGCGGGGACCGCATGGGGCGTAGGGATGTCGGGCAGGGGGCGCGGGCGCGGCAGGGGGCACGCGGGCCGTGGTGGAGGTTCGCGGGGATCTGCGAAGGGGGCGGGGGTCGGTTCACGCGATTGTGGCGTGAAGGCGGATGATCGGCGGGGCCGGGCGGGCTATTCTCGGGGCGACGATTGTCCGTGACACCCCGCTGCGGCCGCGTCGCCGCGCCCTTGCTGGCGCGTCTCGGCGCAGGGGCACCAAGGGAGATGACCCGATGACCACCCCTTTCCACGACCGACGTTCCTTTCTGATCGCTGCCGGGATGGCCGGCGCGGGGGCGCTGATGCGGCCGGTGCCGGCCCGGGCCGCCGGGCTGGCGCCGACGCAGACCATGCGCGGGGGCAGCAACAATTACCGGCCCGATGCGCCGATGGTCGACCGGCTGGGCCGGGGCTTTTTCGTGCGGGGCAAGGTGCTGCGGGCCGGTGACGGCGCGGCGCTGCAGAACGTGCGCATCCAGATCTGGGCCGCGACGACCCTGGGCGGCGAGCGCGAGCCGCGCAACCATGGCTCGGTCCTGACCGGGCCGGGCGGGCGGTTCGAACTGGAGATGGAGCAGATCGTGCCCAATTTCGGCCAGCCCCATGCCCACCTGGCCTATGATGACGGCCAGTTCCGCACGGTGTTCCTGCGCCCGGTCATGCCCTCGGCCAGCGACACCTCGGTCAGTGCCGATTTCGTCCTGGCCCCGGCGTGAGGTCTCGGCGCGGTCGACCCTGAACATCTGGCCGCCTGAACACCTCGGTCGCATCCCGTGAGCATCCGAACGCCTCGATGAGCCCAACGCCCCGATGAGCCCAACGCCCCGATGAGCCCAACGCCCCGATGAGCCCAACGCCCCGATGAGCCCTGTGACACAACAGCGGCCCGGCGCGATCCGGGCGGCGCTGGCCTGGGCGCTGGTGGCGGGCCTGATGGTCGGGCCGGTCGTCGTGGCCGCGTTCAGCCCCTACCTGGCCTGGCGCAGCGCGGCCTATGTCATCGGCGGCTTTGCCGGCATCCTCTGCCTGTCGCTGATGCTGATCCAGCCGCTCCTGGCCGCCGGCTACATGCCCGGCCTGGCGCCGGCCCTGGCCCGGCGCTGGCACCGGCGGATCGGCACCGGGCTGGTGGCCCTGGTGGCCGTCCATGTCGGCGGGCTGTTCCTGACCAGCCCGATGGACACGCTGGACGTGCTGCTGCTGCGCGCGCCGACGCCCTTTGCCGTGCACGGGTTCCTGGCCATGTGGGGCATCGTCCTGACCGCCCTGCTGGTCGCCCTGCGCCGGCGCCTGGCCCGCCGGACGATCCTGTCCGACACGGCCTGGCGCTGGTTGCACAACCTGCTGGCCCTGGGCGTCGTGGCCACCACCTGCATCCACGCCGCCCGGATCGACGGCGCCATGGGCCCGGTGTCGAAAGCCGTTCTGCTGGTGGCCGTGGCGCTGGCCGGCGGGCTGGCCGCGCTTGACCTGCGCCTGCTGCGCCCGGCCCGGCATCGGCGAAAACCCCCGGATTCCGGCCATCTGGGTCCTTGAAGCCCGGGCTGTTAGCGCCTTACACAGGGCAGGCGAACGCAGGACAAGTGGAGTTGGGCGGGCATGCAGGACATCTTTGTCATCGGAGGCGGGATCAACGGTTGCGGCATTGCCCGCGACGCCGCCGGGCGCGGCCTGTCGGTCACCCTGGCCGAAAAGGGCGATTTGGCCCAGGCCACGTCCTCGGCCTCGACCAAGCTGTTCCACGGCGGTCTGCGCTATCTCGAATACTTCGAGATCCGCCTGGTGCGCGAGGCCCTGCAGGAACGGGAAACCCTGCTGCGGGCCATGCCGCATATCTCGTGGCCGATGCGCTTTGTCCTGCCCCTGTCGTCCGACATGCGCTTCGACACCGAAACCCCGGCGGCCCGGCTGCTGAACACGTTCATGCCCTGGATGAAGGGCAAGCGGCCGTCCTGGATGATCCGCGCCGGGCTGATGCTTTATGATACCCTGGGCGGGCGCCAGATCCTGCCGGGCACCAAACGGCTGGACCTGACCCGCGATGCGGCCGGCCAGCCGCTGCAGGACCGCTTTGCCACGGCGTTTGAATATTCCGATTGCTGGGTGCAGGACGCCCGGCTTGTCGTGCTGAACGCCCGCGATGCCGAGGCCCGCGGCGCCCGGATCATGACCCGCACCGAAGTCGTGTCGACCGTGCGCGAGGCCGATCACTGGCGGGTGACCTGCCGCGATTCGGCCGGCACCGAGACCGAGCACAGGGCCCGGCTGCTGGTCAATGCCGCCGGGCCCTGGGCGGCCGACGTGCTGGGCCGCGTGGCCCATGTGAACAGCCGCGAAAAGGTGCGGCTGGTGCGGGGCAGCCATGTCGTGACGAAACGCCTGTTCGACCACGACCGGGCCTATTTCTTCCAGGGATCCGACGGGCGGATCATCTTCGCCATTCCCTATGAACAGGATTTCACCCTGATCGGCACGACCGACCAGGACCATGGCGATGCCGACACGCCGCCCGAATGCACCGATGCCGAGGCCGATTACCTGCTGGCCTTTGCCTCGGGCTATTTCCGCCGGCCGCTGACGCGGGCGGATATCGTCTGGCGCTATTCCGGGGTGCGGCCGCTTTACGACGACGGGGCCAGCTCGGCCACGGCGGCGACGCGCGATTACGTGCTGACGCTGGATCGGACCGGGGCGCCCCTGCTGTCGGTCTTCGGAGGCAAGATCACGACCTATCGGCGGCTGGCCGAATCGGCGCTGGAGAAAATCGGCGGGGTGATCGACGTGGCCCGGGGCCCCTGGACGGCCGGCGTGGCCCTGCCCGGCGGGGACATCGAGGTGGCCGGGGTCGACCCGGCGGTGGCCGCCCTGCAGGAGCGCTATCCGTTCCTGGCGCCGGGCGAGGCGCTTCGGCTGTTCCGCACCTATGGCACCGAAACGGCCGAGGTGCTGGGCGCGGCGACGGATCGGGCCGGGCTGGGCCGCGATTTCGGAGGCGGGCTCAGCGAGGCCGAGGTGCGCTGGCTGATGACGCGGGAATATGCCCGCACGGCGGCCGACGTGCTCTGGCGGCGCACCAAGCTGGGGCTGCGGCTGAGCGAGGACGAGGCCCGGGCGCTGGAGGTCTTCATGGCCGGGGCGGTGCCGGGCGTCGGGCGTGACGAGGAGGAGACAGCACAATGAGCCATATCGTGGCGATCGACCAGGGCACGACATCGTCGCGGGCCATCGTCTTCGACGGCGAGATGCGCGCGGTGGCAACGGCCCAGCGGGAATTCCCCCAGCATTACCCGGCCTCGGGCCAGGTCGAGCACGAGGTGTCCGACATCTGGGACAGCGTGGCCGCAACGCTGCGCGAGGCGGTCGAGCGGGCCGGGCTGGAGGCCGGCGACATTGCCGGGATCGGCATCACCAACCAGCGTGAAACCACCCTGGTCTGGGATCGCGAGACGGGCGAAACCCTGGGCCGGGCGATCGTCTGGCAGGACCGCCGCACCGCGCCGACCTGCGCCCGCCTGCGCGACGCCGGCCACGAGGCGCTGGTGACCGACACGACGGGGCTGCTGCTCGATCCCTATTTCTCGGCGACCAAGCTGGCCTGGATCCTCGATGCCCATCCCGGCAGCCGCGAGCGGGCCGCCCGGGGCGAGCTGCTCTTCGGCACGGTCGACAGCTACCTGATCTGGCGCCTGACCGGCGGCCGGCGCCATGTGACCGATGCGACCAATGCCGCGCGCACGGCGCTCTACGACATCAACAGCGGCGACTGGAGCAGCGAGCTTTGCGCGCTCTTCGACGTGCCGATGCGCATGCTGCCCGAGGTGCTGGATTGCGCGGCCGATTTCGGCACGACCGACATCCTGGGCGGGGCGGTGCCGATCCTGGGCGTGGCCGGCGACCAGCAGGCGGCCACCCTGGGCCAGGCCTGTTTCGAACCGGGCATGCTGAAATCCACCTATGGCACCGGGTGTTTCGCCCTGATGAACACCGGGGCCACACGGGTCGCCTCGACCCACCGGCTGCTCTCGACGATTGCCTACCGGCTGGACGGCCAGGTGACCTATGCGCTCGAAGGCTCGATCTTCGTGGCCGGGGCGGTGGTGCAATGGCTGCGCGACGCGCTGCAGATCATCGAGGCCGCCGGCGACAGCGGGCCGCTGGCCGAAGCGGCCGACGCGGCCCAGGGCGTGACGCTGGTGCCGGCCTTCACCGGGCTCGGCGCGCCCTATTGGGCGCCCGATAGCCGGGGCGCGGTCTTTGGCCTGACGCGCGGTTCGGGCCGGGCCGAATTTGCCCGGGCGGCGCTGGAAAGCGTGGCCTTCCAGACGCGCGATCTCTGGGAAGCCATGCGGGCCGACGGGGCGGGCAGCGGCGATACCGTCCTGCGCGTCGATGGTGGCATGGTGGCCTCCGACTGGACGATGCAGCGCCTGTCCGACGTGCTGGGCGCGCCGGTCGACCGGCCGGTCATGGCCGAGACCACGGCGCTCGGCGCGGCCTGGCTGGCCGGCATGCGGGCCGGGATCTATCCCGATGCCCGGGGCTTTGCCGACCGCTGGGCGCTGGACCGCCGGTTCGAACCGCAGGCCGACGAGGCCACGCGCCAGGCCGATTACACCCGCTGGAAACGCGCCGTCGACGCCGCCCTCTCTTTCTGAGCGGCGCCGGCCCCGGCTCACCTGGCCCCGTTCCCGGCCCCGATTCTGGCCGTGCCCCACCACGCACCCGGCCCGGACCTTGTCCACCGACCCGGCTCACCCGGCCCCGGCAATGCCACTCTGCGCGCCTCAACCATGTCCCCGCGCATCTCCGGCCCCGATGCCGGGTGCCGCCCTGCTGCTTCTTTCTCTTCCCAAGTATCCGGCCGCTCGCCCTCCGCCCGTGCCGTCCCCAGGCAAAGGCCACACCCCTGCTTCTTTCTCTTTGAAAATATCCGGCCGTCCGCCTGCCCCCGGGCCATGTCCCCGGTCAGGCGCGCCATACAACCTCGCGTCCCGTCACACCGCCGGTGTCACACGGCTGGTGTCACACCGCCTCGGCAACGCCGACACGCAGCCTCGCTCACGCAACCCCGTCACACCGCTGCCATCACGCCGCGCCCAGGATCCCGTCCCGGTGCTGTTCCAGGTAGATCCGCAGCCAGGGCGTGAACCGCTCCGGCGCCGCGCCGATCTCGTCCAGCAGCGCCGGCAGGCCGACCCAGCGCGTGGCCATCACCTCGCCCGGATCGGGCGCCAGGACCGGCGGGTCGCGCACATCGGCCAGGAACACGTCGACCACCTCGTGCTCGATCATCCCCCCGCCGACCTCGGCCCGGTATTCCAGCTGCTGGCGAAAGACCGGCGCCACCCCGGTCAGCCCCAGCTCTTCGCCCAGGCGCCGCACCGCGCAGGCCCGGGCGGGTTCGTCCCAATGGGGATGGGTGCAGCAGGTGTTCGCCCAGAGCCCGGGCGTGTGGTACTTGCCCAGGGCCCGCTGCTGCAGCAGGATCTCGTCTCCGCGCCGCACAAAGACCGACACGGCCTTGTGGCGCAGCCCCGCGACATGGGCATGCAGCTTGTCCACCGGGGTCAGCCGGCCGTCGATCCAGGCGGGTATCATCGTCATCCGCGGGCAGATAGGCCGCCGGCCCGCCCTGCGCAAGCCCCCTGCCGGCGCTTCCCCCACTGCCGAAAGATGCGGCGTTTCGGCGCTGCCCGGGGCAGGGATGACCCATGGGCGCCGCCGCCCGACCGGCCTATGCTGAAGCCTCTGGACCGAGCCTAAGGTGCCGTTGACTCTGGTCCGGTGCCCCATACAACTTCGTCGAGAAGAAACAGGAGTGAGGAAACCATGCATCGCATCGTTGCAACCGTGATCGCCGGCCTGCTGGCCGCACCGGTCCTGGCAGCTGGACACGAAACCGGCGACGCTGGGAAGGGCGAGAAGGAGTTCCGCAAGTGCAAGTCCTGCCACGAGATCGTTGCCGACAACGGTGACGTCATCGTCAAGGGCGGCAAGACCGGACCCAACCTTTACGGCGTGATCGGCCGGCAAGTGGCTGGTGGAGACTACAATTACGGCGACAGCATCGTGGCCGTCGGCGAGACCGGAACGGTCTGGGAGTTCGACAATTTCACGGCCTACCTGCTCGACCCCAGCGCCTGGCTCGAAGAGCAGCTGGACGACAGCGGGGCCAAGTCCAAGATGGCCTTCAAGTTGCGCAAGGGCGGCGATGACATCTATGCCTACCTGGTGAGCGTCTCGGGCGAATGATCCGCCCGCAGACGGATTGATGCCGAAAGGCCGGGCCCCGTGCCCGGCCTTTCGCTTTTGCGGCGGTCTGTCGGGGGCGGGTGATCTCGGGGTATCCCCGCCACCGGGCGACCACCCGTCAACAGGCCGGGCGTCGGCCCCGCCAATCGACCTTGCAGATGCCCCGCCCTTGGCCGGGCGTGCCTCAAACCCGATTGGCCTCTTTCCCCTTCGCCGGGGCACGTCTCCCCGTGCTCCGCCGGCATGTTGTCTCGGGCCGATAGTCGTGGTGTCCCGCTGCGCCGGCAAGTTGTCCCGGTGCCGTTGATCTCGTTGTTCCGGAGGGGCCGGCCTTTTTACCCCGATCCGCTGGCCATTGGCCCCGGTGCCGGCCGCCTTGTCGGTCCAGTACAAACCGCCCTGTTCCCCCGGCGGACCGGGGGCACCACGCGTCAGCCGTTCAGCTCGGCCCAGCAGGGCAGCAGGTCGCCCGGGGCCGGCCTTGCCAGGTAGACCGCCCGGGCGATCGCCCGCGACAGGCACAGCGCGGCGGCATGGCAGATCGTGTCCAGCGCCCGGCTCTCGGGCGTCACGGGCCGCGCGCCGGTCGACAGGGCAAAGACCAGGTCGCCGTCGCCGGGCGCATGGGCCGGCAGGGTGGCCCTCCCGATGCCGTCATGGGCGGCAATGGCCAGCCGCTGGCATTCGGCCTTGGTCAGCGCGGCATCGGTGCCGACGATGGCAATTGTCGTGTTGGCCCGCTCGCCCGGCGCCTGGCCGGCCTGTTGCAGGAAGGCCCGGGTCTTGAGGCTGTCGAGCCGGCGGCCCAGCCCGGAGGCCGGGTCCGGCCCCAGCCCGCCGAACTCGCCGTCGATCTCGAAGGGCGCGGCCCAGAAATGCCGGTCGCCGGGCGTGGTCACCGCGCCCATCGGGTTGGACACGACCAGCGCGCCCACGGTCACCCCGTCGTCGAGCACCAGCGAGGCCGAGCCCAGCCCGCCCTTCATCCGCGCGGTCAGCGCGCCGGTGCCACCACCGACCGAGCCCATGGCAAAATCCGGCCGGGCATCGCGGCAGGCCGCATGGCCGAGCGCGGCATAGGGGTTGGCGGCCCAGGCCTTGTCGCCGCCGTTGAGCAGGTCGAAGACAATGGCCCCGGGCACCAGCGGGATGACCGCCGGGCCGATGCGATAGCCCCGCCCCTCGGCCCGCAGGGCCTCCATCACGCCGCCGCAGGCGTCGAGGCCGAAGGCCGAGCCGCCCGACAGGACCAGCGCATCGACGCGCGCCACCGACTTGTCGGGGGCAAGCAGGTCGGTTTCGCGGGTGCCCGGCCCGCCGCCCATGACATGGACCGAGGCCGTGAAGGGCGCATCGGCGGTCAGCACCGTGGTGCCGGATTTCAGCGCCGCATCGGCGGCATGGCCGACCCGCAGGCCGGCGATATCGGTGATCTGGTTGCGCGGTCCGGGTGTCATCTGGTCGTCCGTCTGGCGCGCGCCTGCGGCGCGCGGGTGGTCAGGGCGCCCCTTCGGGGCGGGGGTGAGGGAAGCGCCCCTTCGGGGCGAGGAGAGGGGGGCGCCCCTGCGGGGCGGGTTGTTACTGGTGGGCCTTCGGGGGAGGTTAACTCTGGCGCTCCTGTGGCAAGCTTATCTCAAGCGCTCCTTCGGGCAACATTACCTTTAGCGCCCCTCCGGGGAAGTTTGTTTCTAGCGCCCCTTCGGGGCGACACACCAAAAACACCCGCGCAGCGCCGACGGCAGAAAAGGCGGGTTCAGGTGTCAGATGCAGCGGCCTCCGTCGATTTCCATGGCCACGCCGGTGACCATCGAGGCCTCGTCCGAACAGAGATAGCAGGCGGCGTTGGCAATGTCCTCGGGGGTCGAGAACCGGCCGATGGGAATGGTGGACAGGAACTTGGCCCGCATCTCGGGCGTATCCTCGCCCAGGAAGGATTTCAGCAAGGGCGTCTCGCCGGCCACGGGATTGACGGCATTGACGCGGATCCCCTCTGGGGCCAGCTCGACGGCCATTGTACGCGTGGCGGTGATCATCCAGCCCTTGGACGCATTGTACCAGTTCAGCCGCGGCCGGGGCGAGACGCCGGCCGTCGAGGCCACGTTCAGGATGGCCCCCGAGTGGCGCGATTTCATGTGGGGCACCAGCGCCCGGGCGGTCAGGTAGACCGATTTGCAATTGACGGCAAAGACCCGGTCAAAGGCGTCTTCGTCGACCTCTTCCATCGGCGTCGGCAGGTGGGTCATGCCGGCGTTGTTGACCAGGATGTCGACATGGCCCAGCCCGTCGATCGCCGTCCGGGCCATGGCCTCGACGCTGGCTGCATCGCTGACATCCACTTCCTGGGCTAGCGCGCCCAGCTCGGCGGCCACGGTCTCGGCGGCCTCGGTGTTGATGTCGGCGATCATGACCCGGGCGCCCTCGGCGATGAACTTGGCGGCAATGCCGGCGCCGAAGCCGGAGCCGCCCCCGGTGATGATCGCGGTCTTGTCCTTCAGGCGCATGATGTCCCCTCCTCCTGGTCCTGGCCCGCACCTTGGGCCGGTCGGGCGGACAGTGCAAGACGGGGGAAGAGCCCTTGCGAACCGGGGGAACGGGGTTGGGTGCGTGGCCGGCTCAAGACCAGGCAGAGGGCCGGGCGGGCGGCCGTTACAGGACGCGGGAACGAGGCCGGGTGGGCAAGCCGTTCAAACCGGGAAAACGGATTAGGGCGGCCGGTTCCAGGCAATGGAACGGGGGCAATCAAGCGACCGGCGCAGGATGCGGGAACAGGGCGGGTCAGGCGACCAGCACAGGCGCGGGCGATGGCGCGGCGATCAATCGTCGCTGACGCGCCCGCGCAGGGCCTTGACCGCGCCGCGTTGTTTCTTGGCATCGACCCGCCGGCGCTGTGAACCGCGCGTCGGTTTGGTCGGGATGCGGCGCTTGGGGGCGACAAGCGCCTTGCGAACCAGTTCGGCCAGGCGCTCGCGGGCGATCTCGCGGTTGCGGGCCTGGCTGCGGGTTTCGTCGCAGAACAGCACGATGGCGCCTTCCAGGGTCCAGCGCCGGCCGGCCAGCCGCTTGAGCCGGGCCTTGACCGGCGGGGTCAGCGCGGGCGAGCGTTCGGCCTCGAAGCGCAGTTCGACGGCCGTCGAGACCTTGTTGACGTTCTGGCCACCCGGCCCGCTGGCCCGAACGAATTGTTCGGTCAGCTCCCAGTCTTCCAGCGCGATCTTGTCGGTTATCCGCAACATGGGGTCATCCATACGCCAAGTGGGGCAGGGGAAAAAGGCCACCGCGCGCGTGGTCAGGGCGTGGGGGTGCAAGGCCATACGGCATAGCGATGAGGCCACGAGGTCATGACGCGCCCGGGCTGGGCCTCACGCGCCCGTGTTCATGCGGCGGTTTGGCGGGGCCCATGTCCCTGTGGTGATGCGGCGACGGGGGTAGGGGCATCATTGTGCTGCGGTGATGCGGCGACGGGGTGATGTCCGTGCCCTACGGTCGTACGGCGATGGGCCCGTGCCCATGTGATCATTCGACGGAGAATCGCCGGCCAGCGGCGCGGTTTTCGCCACTTTGCCGGGCGGTCCGGCGCCCGGTGCGGGGGCGAAACGGAAAAGGGCCGCCCGGTCATGCCCGGACGGCCCTTTCGAAAGTTTTCGGAGGTGGGTCGGTCAGACCTTGATCCGGTCATCCGGACGGTCAACCGCCAAGGGCTGCCTCAGTTGGCTGCCTCCGGACCTGTCCCGACACCTCGCTCCAATACCTTTCTTGACACTGGACCACCTCCTTTCACGCTGTTGCTGTTAGACCCAGCGTGGCACGGACCCGGCGATCCACCAAGAAAAATCTTCAGACAAATGCCGATTTCGCCGTCAGCCGCCGCACGATCAGGCGGAACGGCACCAGGGCGATCAGGGCCAGCGACAGCTTGACGGCCCAGTCGGCCACGGCCAGCGAGACCCACAGCGGGGCCACCGGGCCGGTGCCCAGCAGGGGCAGGGCTTCGTTGGCCCAGGCCACGTCATTGGCCGGTTCGACGAAGGCCAGCGCGGCAGAAAAGGCCACCGAGAAGAAGATCGCCGTGTCGAGCGTGGCGCCGATGAGGGTCGAGGCCAGCGGGGCCTGCCACCAGGCCCGGCCGCGCAGCGAGGTAAAGACCGCCACGTCGACCATCTGCGCGCAGAGGAAGGCCGCGCCCGAGGCGATGGCGATGCGCAGGGTGACCAGCGGGCCGAACTCGCCCATGATCTGGGTGCCGACGAAGGAACAGGCGACGCCGACGGCAAAGCCGGCCAGCACGACCCTGCGGGCCTGGGCCGGACCATAGAGCCGATTGGTCAGGTCGGTGACCAGGAAGGCCAGCGGATAGGTAAAGGCGCCCCAGGTCAGCCATTGGCCAAAGAGGAATTGTACGAGGATGTTCGAGGCCACCACGATGGCGGCCATGGCCAGGATGCCCGGCCAGAGAGTGCGTGTCATGTCAGATGCCCGTTTTTACAAGGTTGCGGCGACTTGGTCCGCCGCTTCGCCGGCGGATGGGGGGCCTTAATCGCCCTGCGCGCCGGATGCAAGGGCCGCGTTGCCGGCCAGCCGGGGCTGGCGGCCGGGCGTTGCGGCCTCGTGTGTCGCGGCTGCCGTTGCCTGCGTCGCCCCGGTTGCCGTGCCTTGTCTGGCGCCCTGCGCCGCGCTGTCTGCTCTCTGGCGCGCGGCCCCGTGTGCCGCCGCGCCGGGCGGCTCGGGCAGCAGGTATTCGACCAGCTCGGTGCGCTGGAACCAGTTCAGGTTGTCGTCCGAGATCATCGTGGCGATCAGCCGGCCGTCCCCGTCGCGCCAGACCGACACGCCTTCGAGGTTGTCATGGGTGCCGGGGCCGGTCTGCAGCAGGACCTGCGGCGTGACGGGCGCGGTGGAGGCCCCATCGGGCAGTGGCAGGCGGATCAGGCGCGAGCGAAAGCCGATGCCCGAGAACCGGCGCAGCAGCAGGTAGAGCTGGCCGTCGTGGATATCGGCACCGACCGGGACAAAGCCGCCCTGGTCGGGCAGGTGCAGGACCACCGACCACGCCTGCCCGTCCCAGCGATAGACCGGGATGCGGCCATCGGCGCTGCGCATCTGTTCGGACAGGGTATAGAGCCGGCCGCGGTCATCGGCGGCCAGGGCTTCGAGCCCGCCGTTCTCGGGCATCAGGCCGAAATCGCCGATCCTGGGCAGGGGGTGGGCCGGGGCATCGGGCCGGGCGTGGCAATCGACCCGGGTTTCGCCTTCGTAGGACAGGCACAGCGTGCCGTCGGGCAGCCGGGCCAGGCCCTCGGCATCGGTAAAGCCCCGGGGCCAGGGGCGGCCATCGGGGTCCTTGATCCGCGCGCTGGTCCAGCCTTCGGCGGCCACGGCCTGTCCGTCGCGGCGCACCAGCCGGGCCCGGGCCCAGCGGCCCCGGTCGCCCAGCAGCAGCAGGTCGGTGCCGGTGTCGCGCAGGTCGATGCCCGAGAACCCGCCGAACCAGCGCCCCGGGTGGGTCAGGGTCAGCGCGCCGATCAGCTCGGCCCGGGGCAGGCCGTCATCGGCCGTCTGGGCGGCCGTGCGCGCGACGGCCAGCGCAAGGATGGCCGGGCAGAGGAACACGGCCAGGACAAGGCCGGCCAGGCGCAGGGGTTTCACGGGGCGGTCGCAGCCTTGCGGGCCGGGCGTCGGGTCATTGCGGGTTCAGCACGATTGCGCAGGCCTGGGGCAGGTCGGCCAGGACGTATTCGCGGCGCGGCGTCGGCCGGGGCGCATTGGGATCGCGGGGCTTGGGCGGCGGCGGGTTGAGGATGTTGTTGACCCAGGTCTGGGCCTCGGCACAGCCGTCGCCGGCCGGCGGGGCGGCCTGTTCGACACAGCCGTCGGCTCCGCGCGGGCAGTTCAGCCGGACGTGGAAATGGTAATTGTGGGCCGGCCAGGACCGGATCTTGCGCAGCCAGTTGCGGTTGCCCTTTTCCTGGGCACACATCTGGACCTTGATGCCCGGCGAGACAAAGATCCGGGCGGTGCGCCGGTCCTTGGCGGCCTTGCGGATGATCTCGAAATGGGCCTGCGACCAGTTGTCGTTGACATAGGCCTCGTTGCGCGTGGTCACCAGGATCGACGACAGGTTCTCGCGCATGTTGCGCGACAGCTGGACATTGTCGGCCGGGCGCATCCAGATATCGACATCCAGCCCGACCTGGTGGCTGCGGTGGCCCGAGGTCATCGGCCCGCCGCGGGGCTGGCTGATGTCGCCGATGTAAAGCCCGTTCCAGCCCGGCTGGCGGGCGGCAAAGGCCGAAAGATCCTGGATGAAATCGATGGTTTCGGCATGGCCCCAGTTGCGGTTGCGCGACAGGCGCATGGCCTGCCAGGTCGGGCCGGTCTCGGGCAATTGCTGGCCGCCGGCCAGGCAGCCCTTGGAATAGCCGCCAAAGGGCTCGGACACATGCGGCGACCCGGTGCGCTCGGCGCCGAAGAGCTGCTTGGCCAGGGGCTGGGCCGTGGCGGCGGCCGGCAGGGCCACGGCCAGGGACAGCGACAGGGCGGCCAGGGTGGCGCGGAACGGGGAGATCGTCAGGACACTAGGCATGCTCGGGCTCGTTGCAGAAGGAATCGCCGTCGGGTTTGACCCATATGAGCAGGATCAGCCCGATCAGGAAAAGGGCAATGAGCGGGCTGACGCCGATCTGCTGGCTGCCGGTGGCCCAGGTGACGATGCCGATCGACAGCGGGGCGATGAAACTGGTCGACTTGCCGGCCAGGGCATAGAGGCCGAAGGATTCGGTCATCCGGTCGGGCCGGGCCTGGCGCACCATCATCGACCGGCTGGTCGATTGCAGCACGCCCCCGGCCGCGCCGATCAGGGCGCCGAAGACATACATCACGACATCGGGCAGGGCCGATGTCTCGGCCACGGCCAGGCCGAAGACGCGGGTCCGGTCGACGAAGACGATGCCGATGGCCACGGCCGTCAGGACGAGGATGCACAGGGTGATGACGGGCTTGGGGCCGAAACGGTCGTCGGCCCGGCCCCCGGCCCAGGCAAAGACCGCGCCGAAGATGATCGAGGCAATGCCGAAGATGCCCACGTCGACGACGCTCCAGCCCAGCACGCCCGAGGCATAGATGCCGCCAAAGGCATACATGCCGTTCAGCCCGTCGCGGTAGAACATCGACGAGCCGAGGAAGGAAAAGAGCGACGGCGCGCGGGGCAGGTTGCGCAGGGTGGTGCCGACATCGCGCAGGGCGGCGCCAAGCGCGCCGCGGGGGGCCTTGCGCGGGGCCGGATCGCGGACCCAGAGGAAGAAGGGCACCATGAAGACGATGTACCACAGGGCAGTCAGCGGGCCGACGAAACGGGTGCCCTCGCGCTGGTCGGGATCGAGCCCCAGCCCGGGCGCCAGGCCGACAAAGGTGCGCCCGGTCTCGGCGCTTTCGGCGAAGAAGACCAGCATGACGACCAGGGCCAGCAGGCCGCCGACATAGCCGAAGGCCCAGCCATTGCCCGAGATGCGCCCGATTTCCGTGCGCGCGCCCAGGTCGGGCAGCATGGAATTGGTGAAAATCGTGGCAAATTCCATGCCGATCATGCCCAGGGCGAACAGGCCCAGGGTGACGGGCAGGTTATAGCTGTCGGGAGCGGCAAACCACAGCCCGGCGGCGCCCAGGACGTAAAGTATGGAAAATCCCCATATCCAGCGCAGGCGGTTTCCGGATAGATCTGCCATGGCGCCCAGCACCGGGGCCAGCAGGGCGATGATCAGCCCGGCGGCCCCCACGCCAAAGCCCCATGCCGATTGCGCGGCCGAGCCGTCGCCCAGCAACTCCCTGATGTAGGGGGCGAATACGAACGTGACGAGCAAGGTGTTATAGGGCTGGCTTGCCCAGTCGAAGAAGTACCAGCCCCAGGTTCTCCGGCGCTTGGTTGGGGTATCGGTCATTGCCTGTTCCAGGTTGTCGCCCCGGTTATGGCAACGAAGCCAAACTTTCCGCAAGACAAGTTTCCGACCAACCTGTCCAAGACGCGTGCCGGGCCCGTGGCTCTTGCCCTCGGTCGCGCGCGCAATTAGGTGGAAAGGGCCCTGCACGGGATGCGGGACTGGCGAGGAAGGAGAACGGGGCGATGATGGCGATCTACGGGCCGCTGCAGCTGATCCTGAGCGTTGTGTATTTCATCATGATCGTGCACATCATCATGAGTTGGCTGATCAATTTCCAGGTGCTCAACACCCGGCAGCCACTGGTCTACCAGATCTGGTCCGGCCTGAACCAGCTGGTCGAACCGATCTACCGGCCGATCCGCAACATCCTGCCCAACACCGGCACGCTGGACCTGGCGCCGCTGGTCGCGCTGATCATCGTGATCTCGCTGCGGCAATACGTGCTGCCGACGATCTTCGGGTTTTATTGATCCGCATTTTATCTTTCCGGTTAACGGGCCGTGGTTCGGCCCGGGACCTGGCCGGTGACCAGACGGCCGTAGAAAGAACGCGGCCCAAGAAAATTCGGCGAATTTTCTTGGGCGGCCTGGCCTGACCGGCTGGTTCCCTGTCCGGCATGGGGCGGTGCGCCGGGCCGGATGGACCGATTGCCGCATGACCGGGCGTTGCGCCGGTCGGAACCGGCCTTGTTCACCGAATCTTCATCTGCGATGATTCCCAATCGAAAACAGGCAAAAATCCCGAGGTAGACCATGACCGGCGCCCTTCCGCTGTTGCGCGACGTTTTCGGCTTCGATGCGTTCCGCCCCGGCCAGGAAGAGATCGTGACCGCCGTGGCCACCGGCGAGAACGTCCTGGCCATCATGCCGACCGGCGGGGGCAAGTCGCTGTGTTACCAGCTGCCCGCCCTGCTGCGCGACGGCGTGACGCTAGTCGTCTCCCCGCTGATCGCGCTGATGCGCGACCAGGTCCGCGCCCTGCAGGAGGCCGGCATCGCCGCCGGGGCGCTGACCTCGGGCAATACCGAAGAAGAGACGGCCGCCGTGCACCAGGCCCTGCAGGACGGCACGCTGAAACTGCTCTACATGGCGCCCGAGCGGCTGGCCTCGTCGGGCACGGTGGCCTCGCTGCGCCGGGCCGGGGTGTCGATGATTGCCGTCGACGAGGCCCATTGCGTCAGCCAGTGGGGCCATGATTTCCGGCCCGATTACCTGCGCATCGGCGCCCTGCGCCAGGCGCTGGACGTGCCGGTTTCGGCCTTCACGGCCACGGCCGATGCTGAAACCCGGGCCGAGATCGTCGAAAAGCTGTTTGCCGGGGGGGACGCGCCGCGCCAGTTCCTGCGCGGGTTCGACCGGCCCAACATCCACCTGGCCTTTACCGTCAAGGACCGGCCGCGCCAGCAGATCCTGGATTTCGCCGAGGCCCGGCGCGGGCAATGCGGCATCGTCTATTGCGCCACGCGGGCCAAGACCGAAGACCTGGCCCGGGCGCTGGATGCCCAGGGCCACCTGGCCGTGGCCTATCACGGGGGCATGGATCCGGCCGACCGGCGGGCCGTCGAAGAGCGGTTCGCCCGCGAGGACGGGCTGATCGTCGTGGCCACGGTGGCCTTTGGCATGGGTGTCGACAAGCCCGACATCCGCTGGGTGGCCCATGCCGACCTGCCGAAATCCATCGAAGGTTATTACCAGGAGATCGGCCGGGCCGGGCGCGACGGCGGGCCGGCCGAGACGATGACTCTCTTCGGCCCCGAGGACATCCGCCTGCGCCGGGCCCAGATCGATGAAGGCCAGGCCCCGCCCGAACGGCGGGCGGCGGATCACGGGCGGCTGAACGCCCTGCTGGGCCTGGCCGAGGCCATGGAATGCCGGCGCAGCACGTTGCTGGGCTATTTCGGCGAGACCGGGGTGACCTGTGGTCAATGCGACCTGTGCGACCGCCCGGCCGAGACCTTCGACGGCACCACGCCGGTGCGCATGGCCCTGTCGGCGATCCTGCGCACGGGTGAATATTTCGGCACCGGCCACTTGGTCGACATCCTGCTGGGCCAGATGACCGACAAGGTGCGCGACCGGGGCCATGACGGGCTGCCGACCTTCGGGGTGGGCAAGGCCTATGACAAGCGGCAATGGCAGGCGATCTTCCGGCAGATGATGGGTCGCGACCTGGTGCGGCCGGACCCGGAGCGCCACGGGGCCCTGCGGATGACAGATACCGCGCGACCCATCCTACGCGGCGAGCAAGAGATCCTGTTGCGGGCCGACAGCGTCAAGAAGGCCGTGTCGACCCCGGCGGTGCGGGCCATGGTCTCGGACGAGGATGCGCCGCTGTTCTCGGCGCTGAAGGCCAAGCGCCGGGCGCTGGCCGAGGCGGCCCAGGTGCCGGCCTATATCATCTTCAACGACCGCACGCTGATCGAGATGGCCGAGGCCCGGCCCGAAACGCTGGACCAGATGGCCCGGATCGGCGGGGTGGGGGCCAAGAAGCTGGAACGCTACGGCGGCGATTTCCTCGAAGTCATCCGCGGCGCCGGTGACGGCGATGTCCACCCGGCGCGGCGCAAGCTGGCGGCGAGTGGCGCGGGCGACGTGTTCGACCGGTTGCAGGAGGCCCAGACCGGTCTGTTGCGCGGGCCCGACGGCACCGACAAGCCGCTGTCCTGTTCGGCCGGCGAGCTGGCCCGGGTGGCCGAGCTGCGCGGTGGCGACGCGGCCAAGCTGGAACGGCTGCTGGGCGCGCGCAAGGCCGAACGCTTCGGGGCGGCTTTCCTCGACGTGTTGCGTGACGCGGTCTGACAAACGCCCTATCTTGCGGGGCGCGGCAAAGATGGAGTTGACGGGATGCTCGTGGTGATTTCGCCGGCCAAGCGGCTGGACTGGACGGAACAGGCGGTCGGGACGACCCGCCCGGAATTCGAGGCCGATGCCCAGCGGCTGGCCCGGACGATGCGGAACCTGACGCTGAAGGACCTCAAGGGGCTGATGGGCCTGTCCGACGACCTGGCCCGGCTGAACCGCGACCGGTTCCGGGCCTTTGCCGATGCGCCCGCGGCCGAAGACCTGCGCCCGGCGGTGCTGTGTTTTGCCGGAGATACCTACCAGGGGCTGGATGCGGCCTCGCTTGAGGCCGAGGAGATGGGCTGGGCGCAGGAGCACCTGCGCATCCTGTCGGGGCTTTACGGCGTGCTGCGCCCGCTCGACGCGATCCAGGCCTACCGGCTGGAAATGGGCAGCCGGTTGAAAACCCGGCGGGGCAAGAACCTCTATGATTACTGGCGCGACGGGCCGGCCCGGGCGCTGAAGGCCCAGGCCGAGACGCTGGGCACCGACACGTTGGTCAATTGCGCCAGCCAGGAATATTTCGGGGCGGTCGATCCCAAGGCGCTGGGGCTGCGGATCGTCACGCCGACCTTCCTCGAAGACAAGGACGGCGAGGCCAAGATCGTGTCGTTCTTTGCCAAGCGTGCGCGGGGCAGCATGGCCCGGTTCGTCATCCAGCACCGGCTGACCGATGCCGCCGGGCTGGAGGATTTCGACTATGGCGGCTATCGCTATGATGCCGAGCGGTCGGAGGCCGACAAGCCGGTCTTCGTGCGCCCCTACGAGGCTGCGGGCCTGGCGGCCTGACCGCGCAACGCGAACGCCGGGCCTGATCGCCGAAATTGATCACGGTGCCCTGATTCCGGGCGCCGCGGGTCAGGCCGGTTCGGGCAGGGGCGGGCGCACGCCTTCGGGGCAATATTGGGCGATGCGGTCGTGGATCGTCTGCTTGCGCAGGGGCTTGGTCAGGTAATCGTCCAGCCCGGCCTGCAGGATGTCTTCGCGATCGCCGTCCATGGCATGGGCGGTCATGGCGATGATCGGCACGTGATCGCCGGCGCGGGCCTCGGATTCGGCCTTGCGGATGGCGCGGGCGGCTTCCTTGCCGTCCATCCCGGGCATCGAGATATCCATGAAGATCAGGTCAGGTCGGAAATCGTGAAAGGCCGCGACGGCCTCGCGCCCGTTGGCCGCAAAGCTCAGCTCGATGTCGAGATCCTTGATCATCTTGCGAAAGACCAGCTGGTTGGTCTTGTTGTCCTCGGCGGCCAGCACCCGAAGGGTGCGCGGGCCATCGGGCTCGGGCGGTTGGTCGGGCGTGTCGGGTGATTGCGCCGCTTCGGGCGGGCCGGGCGGATCGGCCGGGGCTGCGGCGGTTGAGGACGGCGCGGTGGCGGCCGGGGGAGCTGCGGCGGCCGGCGGCGCCGGATCGGGCAGGTCTGCGAGCGCGGCGAAAAGCTCGGCCCGGGACAGCGGCTTTTGCAGGACGCCCGTGACCAGCCCGCGAGCCGGATCGTTCTCGGCGAAATCGGGCGTCGAGCTGAGCATCAGGATCGGCGCCTCGACGCCCTTGTCGCGCAGCGCCTCGGCCAGCTCGAACCCGTCCATCCGGGCCATGGAATGTTCGCACAGGATCAGCCCGACCGACGCGTCGGCCCGGTCCAGCGCCCGTGGGGTGCTGTCGCAGCAGATCACGTCTATCCCCAGCTGGCGCAACTGTTTTTCCAGGATCGACGCATTCACCGCATGGTGGTCGACGACCATGGCCCGGGCCAGGCCGGCGGGCAGGTGGGGCGATTGCGGCTGGCCGCATTCGGCCACCGGAATGCCCAGCTGAAAGCCGAAACAGGCGCCCTTGCCCTCGTCGCTGTCGACCCAGATCCGGCCGTTCATCATCTCGACCAGCCGGCGGGTGATGGCCAGGCCCAGCCCGGTGCCTTCGAACTGGCGGTTCTGGGCGCCTTCGACCTGGTTGAACTCGCCGAAGATCAGGTCGATCTTGTCAGCCGCGATGCCGATGCCCGTATCCTCGACCGTCACGTGGATCGAGGCCTCGTCGCCGGGCGCTTCGGGCACGCCGGTCACGCGGATCAGCACGTGGCCCTGCAGGGTGAATTTCACCGCGTTGCCGATCAGGTTGGTCAGGATCTGGCGGATGCGCCCGGGGTCGCCGACAAAGCGCGTGGGCAGGAAGATGTCGTAGTCGATCAGCATGACCAGCCCCTTGTCGCGGGCGGTCGGCTGCAACAGGGTGACAACCTCGTGGATGCAGCGTTCCAGGTCGAAGGGCTCGGGATGCAGCGTCAGCTTGTCGGCCTCGATCTTGGAATAATCCAGCACGTCGTTGATGATGACCAGCAAGGCCTCGCCCGAATTGCGGATGGTCGAGACATAGAGCCGCTGTTCCTCGGTCAGGTCGGAATCGGCCAGCAACTCGGCCATGCCGACCACGCCGTTCATCGGCGTGCGGATCTCGTGGCTCATGTTCGCCAGGAAGGCCGACTTGGCCCGGTTTGCGGTTTCGGCCCGTTCGCGTTCGGCCTTCAGCCGTTCCTCGTAGCGCACGGTTTCGGTGATGTTCAGCGCCAGCGACACGACGTCGCCGCCATGGCCGCGCTGGTCGACCAGGCGCAGGTATTCGTCGTTCCACAGGCGGATGTTGATCGGCTCGGGCGTGGGCTTGTGCCAGCGGTCGGCCATCATCTGGCGCCAGTCGGCGGGATGCAGGTCGCCGGTGTCGACGATGCCTTCCTCGGTCATGACCTGCAGGATGCGCGTATAGGCCACGCCGGGCGCGATTTCATCCATGCCGTCGAACAGGGCCAGGTAGGCCGAATTGGCCCCGATCATGATGTTGTCGGCATCGAAGAAGGCAAAGCCGTCGCGGATCGACTGGATCGAATGCCACAGCCGCCGCTCGGCCAGCTCGATCTTCTGGTTGGCGGCCGACAGGTCCGAACGGAAGCGCGCGTTCTCGTCGCGCACGGTGGTCATCTCGGCCTCGGTGCGGCCGATCTTGCGGGTCAGGGCCAGGGCATGGCGGCCAAGCTTGCGGTTGGCGGCCGACAATTCGGCCTGTTTCAGTTCCAGCAGCCGTTCGGCGGCCAGGCGCGCGCGCCGTTCCTCGGCGAGTTTGTTGGCAAGAGTCATGGCCGGATGCTCCCTCTGTCGGTGCGGCGCATCCTGCGAGAACACGGTGAAGAATGGCTTAAGCGCCGGGGGAATCGTTGCCAGGACGCCGGCGGCCATGCGACCTTTCGGGCATTACGGCGAAGGAGACGGTCATGGATTGGGCAAAGGCGTTCGCGAAGGGCATCGTTCGGGGCGCGTTTGGCGCCTTGCTGGCCGGATCGGGGCTGATCGCCGGGGGCGGACCGGCGCGGGCCCAGGCCGTGCCCGAATCGCGCTTTGTCGTGTCACGCGATGTGGATTTCTATGGCTCCGACCTGCAGCCGCTCTTTGACACCGATCTCGACAGCTGCCTGCGCCAATGCGCGGCCGACACGGCCTGCGCGGCCTTTACCTTCAACAGCCGGGCCGGGGCCTGTTTCCCCAAGCGCAGCATTTCCGACCGCCAGCCCTATGACGGGGCGGTGTCGGCCGCGCGGGTGGCCACCGATCCGGCGGTGCTGGGCCGGGCCGGCGACCGGGCGGCGCAGCTGGATTTCCTGGGCGACGAGACGCTGGGCCGGGCAGCGGCCGAGGCCCGCGACCTGGGCCTGCGCCATCCGGCGGGCCAGGCCGGGCTGGACGAGCTGTTGCAGGGCGCGCGGGGTGCCAGCCAGGCCGGCGACGACCAGCGCGCGGCCCGGTACATCGGCACGGCGGTGTCGGTGTCCGACCGGAGCGACCTGTGGACCGAATATGCCCGGCTGCTGCTGGCCCTGCCCGGCGATGGCGGTGACCAGCGGCGCAATGGCGAACGGGCGGTGCTGGCCGCGACCAATGGCTATCTGCGGGCCGACGGCGCCGGCCAGCAGGCCGCGGCGCTGATGGCCCTGGCCCCGGCGCTGGAACGGGTCGGGCGCGGGCGCGACATGATCCCGGCTCTTCGGCTGGCCCGGGCGGCCCAGCCCCGGGATGATATCGATGCGGCGCTGCAGGATGCGATCGGCAAGTATGGTTTCCGCGTGGCCGACACGCGGGTCGACAGCGATGCCGCCGCGCCACGGATCTGTGTCGAATTCACCGAAGACCTGGTGCGGGCGGGCCAGGATTACGCGCCGTTCGTCGGCGGGATCGATGACCGGCTGGCCGTGGGCGTCGACGGCCGGGCGCTGTGCCTCGACGGGGTGGAACACGGCGAACGCTATCGGTTCACCCTGCGCGAAGGTCTGCCGGCGGCCAGTGGCGAGCAGCTGTGGAAGGATGTCGAGATCACGCTCTATGTCCGCGACCGCGCGCCGATGGTGCGCTTTCCGGGCCGGTCCTACGTGTTGCCCCGGGCGGCCGGGGCCAACCTGCCGGTCGAGACGGTCAACCTGGAGGCGCTGGAGCTGGTGCTGCGCCGGGTCTCCGACCGCAACCTGGTGCGCGCGATGCAGGAGGATGTCTTTGGCCGGCCGCTGTCCTATTGGCAGGACCAGCAGTTCGAAAGCGAGATGGCCGAAGAGGTCTGGACGGGCACGGCCGAGGTCGAGAGCCAGCTGAACCGCGACATGACCACGCGCCTGCCCATGGGCGCGGCCATCGCCGACCAGCCGCCGGGCATCTATGCCCTGACCGCGCGCATTCCGGGGGCCGATCCCTATGACCAGCCCGGGGCGACGCAATGGTTCGTGCTGACCGACCTGGGTCTATCGACCCTGTCGGGCAGTGACGGGCTGCATGTGGATACGCGCAGCCTAGCCGGCACCGGGCCGGTGGCCGGGGTCAGCGTGCAGCTGGTGTCGCGGGCCAATGCCGTGCTGGCCACGGCCGAAAGCGATGCAACGGGCCGGGTGGTCTTTGGCCCGGGGCTGAGCCGGGGCACGGGGGCCGCCGCGCCGGCGATGATCGTGGCGCGGACCGGGGATGACATGGCCTTCCTGTCGCTGACCGACCCGGCCTTCGACCTGTCGGACCGGGGTGTCGAAGGCCGCCCGGCGCCCGGGCCGGTCGATGTCTTCCTGACCACCGATCGCGGGGCCTATCGCGCCGGCGAGACCATCCATGCCACGGCCCTGGCGCGCGATGGCGCGGCGCGGGCGGTGGGGGGGCTGCCGCTGGTGGCCATCCTGAAGCGGCCTGATGGGGTAGAACACCTGCGCCGGGTGTCGGCCGGCGGTGTGGCGGGGGGCCATGTCTTTGCCATCGAACTGGGTGACACGGTGCCCCGCGGGGCCTGGACGCTGGACCTGCATGTCGATGCCGATGCGCCGCCGCTGGCCTCGGCCGCGCTGCTGGTCGAGGATTTCCTGCCAGAGCGGATCGATTTCGACATGGCCCTGCCCGATCTGCCCCTGCGCCCGGGTGATACGCCCGAGCTGACCCTGCAGGCGCGGTATCTCTTTGGCGCGCCGGGGGCTGACCTGGCCGTCGAAGGCTCGGTCCAGCTGGTTGCAGCCGAAGAGGTGGCAGGCTGGGAGGGCTATCGCTTTGGCCGCCATGACACGGCACCGTCGCCGGTGCGCAGCTATTTCGGTGGGGCAAGGACCGATGCGGCCGGCACGGCGCGGATCGATGTCGAGATCCCCGCGGCCCCGGCGGCCGACCGGCCGTTGCAGGCCCGGGTGGTCGCCCGTGTGGCCGATGGCGCGGCGCGGCCGGTCGAGCGCAGGATCAGCGCGCCGGTCCTGCCCGACGGGCCGGTGATCGGCATCCGTCCGCGCTTTGACGGGGTGGTGGCCGAAGGCGGCGAGGCCGGGTTCGACATCATCGCCCTGTCGCCGGCGCTGGAACCTGTCGAGATGCAGGTGCAATGGACGCTGAACCGGGTCGAGACGCGGTATCAATGGTACCAGCTTTACGGCAACTGGAACTGGGAGCCGGTGGAACGCCGGGTGCGCGTGGCCGGGGGGGTGACCTCGCCGAGCCGGCTGGCCGGCTCCGTCTCGGCGCCGGTGGATTGGGGACGCTATGAGCTGGTCGTCGAGCGGCTGGACGGGCCCTGGGCGGCGGCCTCGGTGCAATTCGATGCCGGTTGGTATGCCCCGGCCGATGGCGGGGCCACGCCCGACCGGCTGGAGATGTCGCTGGATGCCGACAGCTACGTGCCGGGCGATACGGCGGTCCTGCGGCTGGTCGCCCGCCAGGCCGGCACGGCGCTGGTTTCGGTGTTGTCGGACGGGGTGATCGCGCGGCAGGCCGTCGAGGTGCCCGAGGGCGCATCGGCCGTCCCGCTGGAGGTGACCGAGGCCTGGGGCACCGGGGCCTATGTCACGGCCAGCCTGTTGCGGCCGATGGATGTGGACGGGGCGATGGGGCCGGCCCGGGCCCTGGGCGTGGCCCATGCGGCAATCGCTCCGGGTGACCGGGCGCTGGCCGTGCGCCTCGACGTGCCCGAAACGGCCCGGCCGCGCGGGCCGGTGTCGGTGGGCATTGCCGTGGATGGCGTGGCCCCGGGCGAGACGGCCCATGTCACGCTGGCGGCGGTGGACGTGGGTATCCTGAACCTGACCGGTTTCACGCCGCCCGATCCGCAGGCCCATTACTTTGGCCAGCGGCGGCTGGGCGTCGAGATGCGCGATGTCTATGGCCGGCTGATCGACGGCATGACCGGGGCGCTCGGCCGGGTGCGCTCGGGCGGTGATGCGGGCAACGGCCTGCGCCGCGAAAGCCCGCCGCCGACCCAGGAGCTGATGGCCGTCTTCCAGGGGCCTGTGACCGTCGGACCCGACGGGCGGGCCGAGATCCCGGTCGACCTGCCGGCCTTCAACGGCACCGTGCGGCTGATGGCCGTGGCCTGGTCGGACAGTGGCGTGGGACAGGCCACGGCCGACATGCTGGTGCGCGATCCGGTGGTGGCCACGCTGATCACCCCGCGGTTCCTGGCCCCGGGCGACAGCAGCCGCGTGCTGCTGGAACTGGTCCATGCCGACGGGCCGGCCGGGGATGTCGGGCTGGACCTGCAGGCGCCGGGGCTGGCGATCGGCGCGCTGCCGGCGTCGGTGAGCCTGGGCGACGGGGCGACGGAGCGGCTGGCCATGGATGTCACGGCCGGCGAGGTCGGCGATTACCCGATCACCCTGCGGGTCACTGCGCCGGATGGCCAGGTGCTGGACCAGGTCATCACCCTGCCGGTGCGCTCCAACGATCCCGAAATCGCCGTGACCCGGCGGTTCCGGCTGTCGGCGGGCCAGGAATTTACCTTTGATGACAACGTTTTGGCCGGGATGCGCCCGGGCACGGGCACGGCGCTGATCTCGGCCGGGCCGCTGGCGCGGTTCGACGTGCCGGGGCTGCTGGCCCAGCTTGAGCGCTATCCCCATGGCTGCACCGAGCAGGTCACCAGCCAGGCCCTGCCGCTGTTGTACCTGTCGTCGGTCGCCGGGGCGATGGACCTGCCCCGGGCCCGGGTCGATGCGCGGATCGATGCGGCGGTGGCCCAGGTGCTGACCCGGCAGGCGCCGGATGGCGGCTTTGGTCTCTGGGCGCCGGTGTCGGGAGAGTTCTGGCTGGATGCCTATGTCACCGATTTCCTGTCGCGCGCCCGGGCGGCGGGCCATGCCGTGCCCGACCTGGCCTTCCGCCAGGCGTTGGACAACCTGCGCAACCGGGTCAATTATGCGCCTGATTTCGATGCCGGCGGCGGAGACATCGCCTATGCGCTGATGGTCCTGGCCCGCGAGGGCGAGGCGGCGATGGCCGATCTGCGCTACTTTGCCGACGTCAAGGCCGGGGCGTTTTCCTCGGCGCTCAGCCTGGCCCAGCTGGGCGCGGCGCTGGCGTCTTATGGCGATCAGCTGCGGGCCGACGAGATGTTTGCCGCCGCCGCGGCCCGGCTGGCGCGGCCGGCCGTGGCCGAAGAGGTGTGGCGGGCCGATTTCGGCAGCGATCTGCGCGACAGCGCCGGGGTGCTGCGGTTGGCCGCGGCCAGCGGGTCGCAGGCGGTGGACCTCGTCCCGCTTGCGCAGCGGGTCTCGGAGGCGGTGGGCGTGCGGCGGTTGTCGACCCAGGAAGCGGCCTGGACGTTGCTGGCGGCCGAGGCCCTGGCCCGGGCGCCCGAGGCCGCCGGCCTGCGGATCGACGGGGTGCCGGCCGAAGGGCCTTTTGTCCGGCGGCTGGGTGATGGCGCGGGCGGGCCCTTTGTGATCACAGCCGAGGACGGACGCGATGTCGACCTGACGCTGACCACCCTGGGCGTGCCCGAAACGCCGCCCGATGCCGGCGGCGCGGGTTTTGTGATCACACGCGATTACTACGACATGCAGGGCCAGGCGCTGGACCCGGGCCAATGGCGCGTGGGCGACCGGTTTGTCACCGTCCTGCGGGTGACGGCGGCGGAACGGATCGGCGCGCGGCTGATCATCGACGATCCGCTGCCCGCCGGGATCGAGATCGACAACCCGTCGCTGCTGCGCTCGGGGGATATCGGTGCGCTGTCCTGGCTCGACCCCAGCGAGGTCGACCATGCCGAGTTCCGCAGCGACCGGTTTGTCGCGGCGGTCAACAGCTACGGCGGCGCGCCGGTCACGCTGGCCTATGTCGCCCGGGCTGTCAGCCCCGGGGTTTTCCACCACCCGGCGGCCACGGTCGAGGCGATGTACAGCCCCGACCGCCGGGCCCGCACCGCAACCGGCCGCGTGACCATCGCCGAATGAGGCGGCGGCGGGCAGGGAACGGGGCGGAGAGGGCGCCGCGGCGGCCGACGGCGCTGTTGTGGCTGGGCCTGGTCCTGGCGCTGGGGGCCGGGCTGCGCGACGGGTTCGACGATTGGGTCGATGCCACGGTGCTGCCCGACACGCTGGCCGAGATTTCGGTCGAGATGCGCGACCGCGACGGCGCCCTTTTGCGGGCCTTTCCGGTGGCCGATGGCCTGTGGCGGTTGCAGCCCGGGGCGGTCGATCCGGCCTTCGTGGACATGCTGCTGGCCTATGAGGACCGGCGGTTCGACCGGCATTCCGGGGTCGATCTGCGGGCCATGGCCCGGGCCGTGGGCCAGGCCCTGTGGTACGGCCGGGCGGTGTCGGGCGGCTCGACCCTGACGATGCAGGTGGCCCGGCTGCTGGAAGACGGCACCACCGGGCAGGTCGCCGGCAAGCTGCGCCAGATGCGCGTGGCCTGGGCGCTGGAACGGCGGCTGGGCAAGGCCCGGGTGCTTGAGCTGTACCTGACCCATGCGCCTTATGGCGGCAATCTCGAAGGCGTGCGGGCGGCGGCCCAGGCCTGGTTCGGCAAGCCTCCGGCCCGGCTGGACCCGGCCGAGGCGGCGATGCTGGTGGCCCTGCCGCAATCGCCCGTGGCCCACAGGCCCGATCGCCACCCGGTCCGCGCCCGGGCGGCCCGCGACAAGGTGTTGCGCCTGGCCGAAGCGGCCGGCCTGTTGCAGGCCGAGGATGCCGCGCGCGCGCTGGCCCGGCCGGTGCCCGGGCGGATGCTGCCCTTCCCTCTGCAGGCCGCCCACCTGGGCGATGCCCTGCGTGCGGCTGCGCCCGACCGGCTGCGGTTCGACCTGACCCTCGACCGCGACCTGCAGATCCGGCTGGAAACGCTGGCCCGCCAGGTCGCGCAGGAGGCCGGCGACAAGCTGTCGGTGGCGATCCTGGCGGCGGATCACCGAACCGGCGAGATCCTGGGCCGGGTGGGCTCGCCCGGCTATGCCGACATGGACGGGCGGCAGGGGTATGTCGACATGGTCACGGCCCTGCGCTCGCCCGGGTCGACGCTGAAACCGCTGATCTATGCGCTGGCCTTCGACCGGGGGCTGGGCCACCCCGAGACGGTGATCCGCGATGCGCCGGCGACGTTCCGGGGCTATGCGCCGCAGAATTTCGACGGCACGTTCCGGGGTGATTTGCGCATGCGCGAGGCGCTGCAGATGTCGCTGAACGTGCCGGTGGTCAAGCTGACCGAAGCGCTTGGCCCGGCCCATGTCATGGCCGCGCTGCAACGGGCCGGGGCGGATCCGGTGCTGCCCGGCGGAGCGCCGGGGCTGGCGCTGGCGCTTGGCGGGGTCGGGCTGCGGTTGCAGGACCTGGTGCAGCTGTATGCCGGGCTGGCCCGGGGCGGGGCGGCCCCGGCGCTGCATGTCGAGGGCGGGGCGGGCGCCCCGGGGCTGGCGCTGGTGTCCGAGGTCGCGGCCTGGCAGGTCGGCCATATCCTGTCCGGGCTGGCCCCGCCGCCGGGCGCGCCGGCGCATCGGCTGGCCTACAAGACGGGCACGTCCTATGGCTATCGCGATGCCTGGGCGGTGGGGTTCGACGGGCGGCACGTGGTCGGCGTCTGGGTCGGGCGGGCCGATGGCACGCCGGTGCCGGGCCTGTCGGGGGCCGCGTCGGCCGCTCCGGTGCTGTTCGCGGCCTTCGGGCGGCTGGGCCGGGCGCCGGTGCCCCTGCCGCCGCCGCCGCCGTCCACGCTGATCCTGGGCAATGCCGACCTGCCTGAACCGCTGCGCCGCTTCGGGCCTGACCGGTTGCGCGCCGAGGGTCCGGCCCCGCGGCTGGCCTTTCCGCCCGACGGGGCGATCTTTGGCGAAGGGCCGCTGGTCCTGAAACTGGACGGGGGGATCGCGCCCTTCACCCTGCTGGCCAATGGCGCGCCGGTGGTCACCGGCCTGCGCGGGCGGGTGGTCGACCTGGCCGGGCCGGGGCCGGGGTTCTCGACCCTGACGGTGATCGATGCGACCGGCCGGTCCGACCGGGTGACGATCCGGGTCAAGTGATGGCCGGCCCGGGTGTCGGCATCCGGTCGGGTCGACAGCGGCATGACACCAGGGGCCAGCGTGACGGTTTCAGGTGCCGATGGGGCTGGCCATTGGGCCATGTGGCGGCGGGCCACGGGGTATTCGGCAAGCGAAACAGCGACATGCTGGACAAGACCCCGGGCCGGGGCGCACAAAGGGGCATGACACGCAGATTGCTTTCCTTCGGCCACGGCTTTTCGGCCCGGGCCCTGGTGCCCCGGCTCGACGGGGCGTGGCAGGTCATCGGCACGACGCGCTCGGCCGACAAGGCCGCCGAGATCGCGGCCACCGGGGTAACCCCCCGGATCTGGCCGGGCGACGACATCACGCTGGACGGGGTCAGCCACCTGCTGGTGTCGATCGGCCCGCGCGAGGACGGCGACCCGGTGCTGAACGCCCTGCAGGACGAGATCACCGCCCGCGCCGGGCAGTTCGACTGGGTCGGCTACCTGTCGACGACCGGGGTCTACGGTGACCAGGACGGCGGCTGGGTGGACGAATCGGCCCCGCTGAACCCGTCGACCCGGCGCGGCCAGTGGCGCCGCGATGCCGAGGCGCGCTGGTCGGCGATCCCGGGCCTGCCGTTGCATATCTTTCGCCTGGCCGGGATCTATGGCCCCGGGCGCGGGCCCTTTGCCAAGGTGCGCCAGGGCACGGCCCGGCGGATCGTCAAGCCGGGGCAGGTGTTCTCGCGCATCCATGTCGACGACATCGCCCAGGTGCTGGCGGCCTCGATCGCCCGGCCGCGGCCCGGGGCGATCTATAACGTCTGTGACGACGATCCGGCCCCGCCGCAGGATGTCATTGCCCATGCCGCCGAACTGCTGGGCGTGCCGGTGCCGCCCGAGATCCCGATCGACGAGGCCGAGATGACGCCCATGGCCCGCAGTTTCTATGCCGAGAGCAAGCGGGTGCGAAACGACCGGATCAAGGACGAGCTGGGCGTGCGGCTGGCCTATCCCGATTATCGCACCGGTCTGGCCGCGCTGTTGCAGGCCGAGGGTTAGGCCGGGTCAGTAGACCTCTTTCAGCACGGCATCGGCCCGCTTGACCCAATCCCACAGCGGCTTGCGCTGGTGGTTCAGGCGCAGGCCCGAGCTGCGCAGCAGGGCCAGGGCCTTGAGATGGTGCGAGAAATCGCCGGGAAGGGTCTTGAGCCGGCGATGCAGCCGGCCCGTCCGTTCGACCATGCCCGCCGGATCGATCAGGCCCGACCGCAGGGCCCGGTCGATATCGGCGCGCAGGTCGCCCAGCCGGCGCACGGCGGCCGGAATGCGGCATTGGGCGGCGGCCATCTGGGCCCGTTCGAAGCGCGAGACCATGGTGGCATGCGAACACATGTGGTCCTGGCAGGTCCGGGTGAGATCCATGATCTCGTTGATGCCACCGGGCCCGTCGGCGACGAAATCGGCCATGGCATCGCGCAGGCGCTGCTGGCGGGTGGTGATGACCTGGGGCTTGAGCAGCGGGGCAAAGCCCATGTGGGCCAGGGCTTCCTGGCCGACGGCGGCCAGCCGGCAATCCTCGACATGGTCGAGGGCGAACCAGGCGGTGCGATAGGCGGCAAAGGCCGATTTGTCATCGACGCTGGCAGTGGCAAGCAAGGTGAGAAAGGCGCGTTCGGCGGCGGAATAGGCCTTGAGCGCGGCGCCCATGCCGGTGCGGCCCAAGGTATGCGGCCTGTTCTGCGCCCACCAATCGTAGGTGAGGGTCCAACCCATGACGAACTCCATGCAACAAAGACCTGTCTGCCCCGGGGGGCGGAAAATATGGGTTCAGGATGCGCCAGAACCGGCGGTCGGTCCATGAAATGGATCACACAGCCGTGAATTGTTCACCGGATCGCAATGTTTTCGGGCGATACGTCCCGCGATCTCGGCGAAGGAGGCGGGCGCCCGCCCCTGTTGATCGGCGCCGGACTGCGGTTGATCGGTGCCCGGGCTGCCCGGCCCGGCGTTGGACAGGGGCATGGCTGGCAGATGTCGTGGCACGGCCGGGGATGGCCCGGATGCCCGGGTGGCTTGGGCGATGGAACGGCCTGTGCCGGCCATCGGGTCAGGAATGGCCGAGGTACACGGTCCTATTGACGCCGGACTGCCCAGGCAGTCGGGGCGGCGGAACAGCCCGTGGCGGCCACAGGGCAAAAGCCGGCCGGTCCGGCAAGGGGTTGGCTGGTTCGGTCAGCGGCCCGATCGCGGCGGGGCAACACGGTGGGCTTGGCCTGCAGGCAGCGTCCGGGGTGCGGCAGCCGCCTGCGGGGCAGTGCGGGCGCCAGGATCGGGGCCGCCTGTCCGGTCAGGCCCGCAATTCGCCCAGGGTGGCCACACCCAGCGTGTCCAGCACCTTGGCCTCGATCTGGGCGGCGCTCATGCCGGCGATCTCGTACATGGCGGCGGGGCTGGCCTGGTCAATGAAGATGTCGGGCAGGACCATCGAGCGGTACTTCAGCCCCCGGTCAAAGACGCCCTCTTCGGCCAAAAGCTGGGCGACATGGCTGCCGAAACCGCCGATGGCGCCTTCCTCGATGGTGATCAGCGCCTCGTGGTGGGTGGCCAGTTGCAGGATCAGGTCGCGATCCAGCGGCTTGGCAAACCGTGCGTCGGCCACGGTGGGCGACAGGCCGGCGGCCTCCAGCGCCTCGGCGGCCTTGAGCGTTTCGGCCAGGCGGGTGCCGAAGGACAGCAGCGCTACGCGGCCGCCCTCGCGCAGGATGCGGCCCTTGCCCAGGGCCAGGGGCACGCCGCGTTCGGGCATGTCGACGCCAACGCCCTCGCCCCGGGGGAAACGGAAGGCAATCGGCCCCTCGTCATGGGCCGCGGCGGTGGCCACCATGTGGACCAGCTCGGCCTCGTCGGCGGCGGCCATGATCGTGAAGCCCGGCAGGTTGGCCAGGAAGGCCACGTCGAACGAGCCGGCATGGGTCGCCCCGTCGGCCCCGACCAGCCCGGCCCGGTCGATGGCGAACCGCACGGGCAGGCGCTGTATGGCCACGTCATGCACGACCTGGTCGTAGCCGCGCTGCAGAAAGGTCGAATACATCGCGCAGAAGGGTTTCATGCCGCCCGCAGCCAGCCCGGCGCAGAAGGTCACGCCATGCTGTTCGGCAATGCCCACGTCGAAGCAGCGCGAGGGATAGCGTTCGGCAAAGAGGTTCAGCCCGGTGCCGTCGGGCATGGCCGCGGTGACGGCACAGATCCGGTCGTCGGTCTCGGCCTCGCGCAGCAGGCTCCTGGCAAAGACCGAGGTATAGCTGGGCGCGTTAGACGGGGCCTTTTTCTGTTCGCCGGTGATCACGTCGAACTTGGCCGTGGCATGGCCCTTGTCGCGGGCGCCCTCGGCCGGGGCATAGCCCTTGCCCTTCTTCGTGATGACATGCAGCAGGATCGGCCCGGTGGCCCGCGACCGGATGGTGCGCAGGACGGGCAGAAGCTGGGTCATGTCGTGGCCGTCGATCGGGCCAAGATAGGAAAAGCCCAGCTCTTCGAACATGGTGCCGCCGACGGCCATGCCCTTGAGCATTTCCTTGGCGCGCTTGGCGCCTTCGCGGAACGGCCCGGGCAGCATCGACACGGCGGCCTTGGCCGCGGTCTTGAGATCCTGGAACGGGGCCTCGGCATAGAGCCGCGACAGGTAGGTCGACAGCGCGCCGGTGGGCGGGGCGATCGACATGTCGTTGTCGTTGAGGATGACGACCAGGCGCTTGCCCAGGTGGCCGGCGTTGTTCATGGCCTCGAAGGCCATGCCCGCGCTCATCGAACCGTCGCCGATGACGGCAATGGCGTCGCCGATGCCCTCGGGGGTCTGGCCGCCCAGGTCGCGGGCCACGGCAAAGCCCAGGGCGGCCGAGATCGAGGTCGAGGAATGGGCCGCGCCGAACGGGTCGAAGGGGCTTTCCGAGCGCTTGGTGAAGCCCGACAGCCCGTCCTGCTGGCGCAGGGTGCGGATGCGGTCGCGCCGGCCGGTCAGGATCTTGTGGGGGTAGGATTGGTGGCTGACGTCCCAGATCAGCCGGTCGCGCGGCGTGTCGAAGACCGCGTGCAGGGCGACGGTCAGTTCGACCACGCCCAGCCCGGCGCCCAGGTGGCCGCCGGTCTCGGACACGGCCGAGATCGTCTCGGCGCGCAGCTCGTGGGCGATCTGGGTCAGCTCGGCATCGGAGAACCGCTTGAGATCGGCGGGAAGATGGACCTGGTCCAGCAGCGGGGTCTTGGGTCGGTCGGTCATCGGCGGCGCCTCCCTTCGGCGCGGGATTCAGCTTTCGCGGGCAATAACGAAGCGGGCGGCCTGTCGCAAGCAATCGGCACCGGCCCCGTAGGAGGACAGCGCGTCGCAGGCCCGGTCGATCAGCTCTTCCGCCCGGGTACGGGCGGCCTCGCGGCCCAGGAGCGACACGAAGGTGGCCTTGCCGGCCTCGGCATCCTTGCGCAGGCGCTTGCCGGTCTTGGCCGCGTCGCCCTCGACATCAAGGATATCGTCATGGATCTGAAAGGCCAGCCCCAGCGCATCGGCATAGGCGCGCAGCGGTGCGGGATCGGCCCCGGCCAGGCGCGGGCCGGCCATGGCGGCCCAGCCGAACAGCGCGCCGGTCTTGCCGGCCTGCAAGGCGCTGATCTGCTCCAGGTTCAGCGGGGTCTCGGCGGTTTCGGCGGCAATATCAAGCGCCTGGCCCAGGACCATGCCCCGGGCTCCGGCCGCGCGGGCCAGGGTCAGCGACAGCTCGGCCCGGATGTCGGCCGGGCCGGCATCGGCATGGCCGGCCAGTTCAAAGGCCAGGGCCTGCAGCGCGTCGCCGGCCAGGATGGCCGTGGCCTCGTCCCATTTGACGTGCACGGTGGGCTGGCCCCGGCGCAGGTCGTCGTCATCCATCGCGGGCAGGTCGTCATGGACCAGCGAATAGGCATGCATGGCCTCGATCGCCGCAGCCGGCCAGATCGCCCGGTCGGGCGCGACATCATGCAGCCGGGCGCCTTCGAGCACCAGGAAACCGCGCAGGGCCTTGCCGCCCCGGGTGGCCCAGTGCATGGCCCGGGTGACGGGCAGGTCATCCAGCCCGGACAGAACGTCATCCAGATGCGCCGCGATGGCGCGGGCATCGGCCTGCAGCCGCTCGGTAAACATGCCCTACTGGCCGTCGACCGGTTTCAGCCCCACGGGCGTGCCATCGGCGTCGGTGGTGATTGCGGCGACTTTTTCCTCGGCGCTCTTCAGCAGGGTCTCGCAGCGTTTCTTCAGATGCGCGCCGCGCTCGTAAAGCGCGATCGAGGCTTCCAGGGCCACGTCGCCGCGTTCCAGCTGCTGGACCACGCCGTCCAGTTCCTTCATCGCTTCCTCGAAGCTCATCTCGTCGACGGGTGTGTCGGTCATCCTGCGGCCTTCATCAGTTCTTCCACATGCGCCTTTGCCGAGGCGGCCAGGGCCTGCAGGTCGTAGCCGCCTTCAAGGCACGACACAATGCGTCCGCCGCAGGTCTCGGCGGCAATCGCGCAAAGTTGGGCCGTGAGCCAGCGGAAATCCTCTTCGTCCCAGTCGAGATTGGCCAGCGGATCGGCGGCATGGGCGTCGAAGCCGGCCGAGACCAGGATCAGCTCGGGGCGGAAGGACCGCAGGCGGGGGAAGGCCTGGCCGGTATAGGCCGCACGCATGTCGGCCCCGTTCGAGCCCGGGGCAAGGGGCAGGTTCAGCACGTTGCCATGGGCCCCGGTTTCGGCCGGCGTCCCGGTTCCGGGAAAGAGCGGCATCTGCTGGGATGTGATCACAAGCGCGCGATGCTCGTCCCACAGCAGGTCCTGGGTGCCGTTGCCATGGTGGACATCGAAATCGACAATGGCCACGCGGGACAGCCCATGGTGATCCAACGCATGCTTTGCGGCGATGGCGACCGACCCGAAGATGCAAAAGCCCATGGCCGTAGCGGTTTCGGCATGGTGACCGGGCGGGCGCACGGCGGCAAAGGCATTGGGTGCCTCGCCGCCCAGCACCATGTCGACGCCCCGGATCGCCGCGCCGACACAGCGATAGGCGGCGTTCAGCGAACCCGGCGACAGGTAGGTGTCGCCATCGACCTGGGTGATGCCCTCGGCGGGCAGGGCGGATTTCATCCCGGCGACATAAGACGCCGGGTGACAGCGCAGGATGTCGTCATCGGCCGCCAGCGGCGCGGTGACGCGGGCCAGGTCCAGCGGTTCGAGCGCATGCAGCACATGTTCCAGCCGGGCCACCCGTTCTGGATGGCCGTCGGGCGTGACATGGGTCAGGCAATCGGCATGGGTGATCAGGGCGGTTGTCATGCCCCCACGCTAGCAACCCGTTTGCCGTCGCACAACATGCGCGCGGCCGGGCCCGGGGCGCAGCGCCCTGTCTTCTTCTTGGCTGAAGTACCCTATACCGGCCTCTCCGCCCGTGATGGCGGTTGAGTAGAGGTACTTGGGCCAAGAAGAAGCAGCAGGTCCGGGCCCTTGCCCGGCGGCTGGCCCGGCGGCACCGGGGTCAGTCCGGATTGGTCAGGCGTGGGCCGGCATTCAATCGGGGGCCAGCATGTAGCCCGCACCGCGCACGGTCTGCAGGTAGCGCGGCTGTTTCGGATCGCTTTCGATCTTGCGGCGCAGGCGGGTGATCTGCACATCCACCGCGCGTTCCTGGGCCTGGCCCCGGTCGCGGCCCAGGTCCTCGACCAGGCGCGTGCGGCTGACCGGCTCGCCCGGGCAGGACGAGAAGATGCGCATCAGCTGGCTTTCGGTGGCCGTCAGGCGCACCGGCTGGTCGCCCTGCCACATCTCGCCCTTCTCGATGTCATAGCGGATCGGGCCCAGGTGCAGGATCTTGGGCGTGGCCACCTCGGTCGGGGCCTCGGGCATGCGCCGCAGGATGGCATTGATCCGCAGCAGCAGTTCCTTGGGCTCGAAGGGCTTGGACAGGTAATCGTCGGCCCCCGCTTCCAGCCCCTGGATCCGGTGTTCGGTATCGCCCTTGGCCGTCAGCAGCAGGATCGGCGTGTTCGAGGTCTGGCGCAGGGCGGCCGTCAGGGTGATGCCGTCTTCGCCCGGCATCATGACGTCCATCACGATCAGGTCGAAATCCAGCCCCGACAGCACCCGCCGGGCGTGCGCCGCATCGCGGGCCGCCGTGACCAGGAAACCGTGTCGCATCAGGAACTTCTTCAGAAGTTCCCGGATCCGCTCGTCATCGTCGACGATCAGCAGATGGGCGTCGAGTTCGCTCATGTCACCTCAGCCGGACTTGTCCTTCAGACGTTTATAGGCGCGGCGCATATCCACGTCCATCATCGCTTCCAGCACCTTGCGGAAGCCGGCCACCGCCTCGGGTCCGGCATCCTTGTAGGCCGCCCGCATCCGCGCCCGCTGGGCATCGGACAGCTGCTGTTCCAGGGCCGATCCGGCCGCCGTCAGGAACAGGTGGCGTTCGCGCTTGTCGTGGGCGCCGACCCGGCTTTCGACCAGCCCGTCGTCGATCAGCGTGCGCAGCACCCGGTTGAGCGACTGCTTGGTCACGCCCAGGATGCGCAGCAGGTTGTTGACCGTCGTGCCCGGCGCGCGATTGATGAAATGGATCGCCCGGTGGTGGGCCCGGCCATAGCCCTGTTCGGCCAGGATCCGGTCGGGATCGGCGGTGAACCCGCGGTAGGCGAAGAACATCGCTTCGATACCCTGCCGCAATTGTTCGTCGGTCAGGAACAGCAGGGTTTCCCCGCTGACCCCCTGAGGCATGCGTCCATCGGCCATGACATCCCCTCTTCGCCTGTCTTTTGAGCTTTATATGTCAGCCTTGTTGACATTCCAAGAGTGAAGCGGTAACGAATCGCGTCCTTGGCGCAACATTATGTCCGATGCGGCCTCAAGGTTTGAAATTTTCGTAAAAGCATGAGGGGAGTGAATCTCATGGCAGGATATGACGATCGCGACGGCCTGATCTGGATGGACGGCAAACTGGTGAACTGGCGGGACGCGAATGTACACATTCTGACCCATGCGCTTCACTACGCCTCGTCGGTCTTTGAAGGCGAACGCTGCTACAGCGGCAAGATCTTCAAGGGGCGGGCGCATTCCGAGCGCCTGCGCAACTCGGCGCAATTGCTGGATTTCGAGATCCCCTACACGGTCGATGAAATCGAGGCGGCCAAATATGCCATGCTCGAGGCCAACGGCTGGAGCGATGCCTATGTGCGGGCCGTGGCCTGGCGCGGCGCGGGCGAGGACATGGGGGTGTCGGCCGCCCGCAACCCCGTGCGACTGGCCATCGCCGGCTGGGAATGGGGCAATTACTATGGCGATGCCAAGTTCAAGGGCGCCAAGCTGGACATTTCCAAGTGGAAACGGCCGTCGCCCGAGACGATTCCGGTCCATGCCAAGGCCGCCGGCCTCTACATGATCTGCACGATGTCCAAGCACGCGGCCGAGGCCAAGGGCTGTTCGGATGCGCTGTTCATGGATTACCGGGGCTACGTGGCCGAGGCGACGGGGGCCAACATCTTCTTCGTCAAGGATGGCGAGGTGCATACGCCCGACGCCGATTGCTTCCTCAATGGCATCACCCGGCAGACCGTCATCGGCATGCTGAAGGACAAGCAGATCAAGGTGCACGAGCGCCGGATCGAGCCGGGCGAGATGGAAAGCTTCGAGCAATGCTGGCTGACCGGCACCGCGGCCGAAGTCACGCCGGTGGGCCAGATCGGCGATTACAATTTCGAGGTCGGCGCGCTGACCCGCGACATCTCGGACAGCTATGAAAAGCTGGTGCGGGCCTGAGGGGCTGCGTAGGGCGGGCCTTGGCCCGCCGCCGGTTCAGGGAAGGGCGCAGGGATCACCTGCGCCCTTTCGCGTTTCAGGCCACAGTGGTGGTCACGTCGATATTGCCCTTCACGGCGTTGGAATAGGGGCAGATCTTGTGGCCGGCCTCGGCGATCTTCTCGGCTTCGGCCTTGTCCAGCCCGGGCATCGTGACCTTCAGCGCGACGGTCAGGCCAAAGCCGCCATCGGGGCGCGGGCCGATGCCCACGGTGGCGTCGACGCTTGTGTCGGCCGGCACCTTGGCCAGGCTGTCGTCCTGGGTCGTCGCGAATTTCATGGCGCCGATGTAGCAGGCCGCGTAGCCGGCGGCGAAGAGCTGCTCGGGGTTGTTGCCCTTGCCGTCGCCGCCCATTTCCGTCGGCGGGGCCAGCTTGACCTCGAAATCGCCGGTGGCGGTGCGGGCGGTGCCGTCGCGGCCGCCGGTGGCCGTTGCGGTGGTGGTGTAGACCGGATCGATGGACATGGGGTGTCTCCCTTTATGAATGTCGTGCACGATTAGATCGTGCACGACTAATCTGGGGCCAGTCCGCTGTCGTTTCAACCGCCGGGGCGGTTGTCGGACAGATAAATCGTGCGCGACCCATCTTGCGCGCCTGTCGCTGCGCACCCTATCTTGCGCCCATGTCGCAGACACCCCAAACGCCACCCCAGCCCGCCGACGGCAGCGCGGCCACCGTGCCGGCGCCCGATCCGCGCATGACCACGCGCGACATGATCTGTTTCGCGCTCTATTCGGCCAGCCATGCGATGACGCGATTCTACCGGCCGTTGCTGGACGAGATGGGCCTGACCTATCCGCAATTCCTCGTGCTGGTCGAACTCTGGGCCGAGGACGGCCAGAGCCTGTCGCGGCTGGGCGAGGCGCTGGCGCTGGAATCCAACACGCTGACGCCGCTGATCCGGCGGATGGGTGAGGCGGGGCTGGTGACCAAGCGGCGCGACGAGCTCGACGAGCGGATGGTGCGCATTCACCTGACCGACCGGGGCCGGGCGTTGCAGGGCGAGGCCGACCGGATCACGGCCTGTGTCTTCGAGGCGACGGGGCTGGACCTGGCCGAGCTGGTCGACCTGCGCGAAAAGGTCACCCGCCTGCGCGACCGGCTGCGCGACCTGGACTGAGACCACCCGGGCCCCGGTCCCTGGCCGGGAAGGAACAGCCGTAGACTGGCCCCCTGGGCCGATTTCGGGACCGGCACTGGCCCCTGAACCGGCATTGACCCCGGCCAGGATGGGTTGCCAACCCATCCTACGACGTCCCGTCCGACGACACCGGCACCGAAACCGGCCCGGCGCCGAGCCAGCCGTGCACGAAGGCCAGCTTGTCGCGCACGCCGTCGGTCAGCACGAAGGGATAGATGTCACCCAGCCCGATCGACCGGTTGATGTGGTTGACGCCCATGGCGTAATCGGCGCCCAGGGTGATGACCTTCTGGCCGTCCAGCTCGGCATAGGCGTCGTATCCCGCCGGCGCCTCGGCCGAAATCCAACCGGCGGCCACGGCGCAATCGATGATGTCGACCAGGTGCAGCAGGTGGGCCAGGGTCTCGGCCCAGTCCTCGTGCGGATGGGCGCTGGCATAGGGCGTGACATGGGCCGCGCCCCAGCCTTCGGGCGGGCCTGCGTCGTAATGGCGGGCCAGGGCGGCGGCGTAATCGGCGGTTTCGTCGCCCATCAGGGCGCGGAAGGCCGGCAGGAAGTCGGGCGCATCGCACAGGCGCAGGAAGAGGAAATGCGCGATCTCGTGGCGGATGTGGCCGATCATCGTGCGCAGCTTCTCGCCCAGCTCTTCGCGCCGTTCCATCCGTTCCAGCACGTCGGCTTCGGTGACGTTAATCGTGATCTCGCCGTCGCCATGGGCCATGACCACGTCGCGCGGCCCGTCGGACGTGACCTCGGACAGCATGCGGAACACGGGCAGCCGGCCGGTGTCGGCCGGGGTGAACCAGCCCCAGCGGCCCAGCTGGGCCAGCACCCGGCGCTTGGCGGTTTCCGATTTGGCCCAGTGCAGGCGGTTTTCGCCTTCCATCGTTTCGGGGATCACCCGGGTCATGGCGCAGGACCAGCAGAGCCCGCTGTCACCGGCCACCCAGTTGCAGCCGATCGCCGGGCGGTTGGTGCAATCGGCGCCCGCGGCGACAAAATCGCCGACGGCGATGTCGAAATGCAGGGGCTGGCCGCAGGCCAGGCAATCGGTGTTGGAAAAGTTCACTTCGCCCCCGCAGGAGGGGCAGGAGAAGATGCGCATCGGGGTCCGGACCTCATGAACCAGCGGGTCAATCAACGCATGATACACGCCGGGGTTCCCGGCGGGTGGGTTTTCGGGCGTGGGAATGCCGGGGCAGTGACGGGAGGGGGCGGTGTGGCGTGGTGGCGTCCGCGGGCTGGATGCTGGGGCGCAGGCGGGAGCGGCGGCATGGGCAGGGCGGCACGCCTGGGCAGGGCGTATCGGTGCCTGGTCGGGCTTGCCGATGCCGAGACGCGTGCAGAGCGGCCTGGACGGGTGCAGCGGAGCGGTGTCGATCGCAAGGTGTCGCGACAATTGCCGGCTGCCGCGACTGGATCGCGATGTCGGGCAGGGCACAGCGGTGCCGGGCCGTGCGCAGCGGTGTTGCGGCGGGCGAGGCGTGCGGCGGGGGATGGTCCGGGCACGGGCCCCCTTGCCCGGGATCGGGTGGCGGGCTACCAATCGGGGCACAGGCCCGGCCCGGGCCTCCTCCCTCCGATCCGGGGAAGCAGCCGACCTGCGGGGCAGACGCGATGACATGTCCGCCCGCCGGGCCGCCGCAGAAGGAGGGGATGCGCTGACCGCCCGTAGCAGGAGCGTCACGACATGACAGATTTTACCCTTTCGCTGCCCGTTCACCGGCTGAAACGCCTGGCTCGCGACCGGGCCCGGGCCAGCGGCCGCAAGCTGGCCCCGGTGCTCGACGAGATCGCCCGCGAGGAAGGCTTTCGGGCCTGGAGCCACCTGGCCGCCTCGCTGCCCCGGGCCGGGGCGGCCTTGTTCGACCGGCTGGTGCCCGGCGACCTGGTCTTGCTGGGCGCGCGGCCGGGGCAGGGCAAGACCCTGCTGGGCCTCGAACTGGCGGCCATCGCCGCGGCGCGGGGCCTGCGCGGCGAGGTGCTGACGCTGGAATACCATGCCGGAGAGGTGGCCGCCCGGCTGCGCGGCCTGGGCTTCGATCCGCGCGGGCTGGGGCCGGGGTTTGCGGTCGACGCTTCGGACGGGATCTGCGCCGACCATGTGCTGGCCCGGATGCAAGGCGCGCCCCGGGGCAGCGTGGCGGTGATCGACTACCTGCAATTGCTGGACCAGAAGCGCAGCCATCCGCCGCTGGACGACCAGGTGCGCCAGCTGCGGGCCGGCGCGGCGCGCGCGGGGCTGATCATCGTGGCTCTGTCGCAGATCGACCGGGCCTTCGACCTGTCGGGCCGGGCGCATCCGGGGCCGCAGGACATCCGCATGCCCAATCCGCTGGACCCGGAGCTTTTCACGCGCTGTGTCTTCATTGGCGACGGCGTGCTGCGCATGGCCGGGTGAACGAGCCGGGGTCGGATGCGCGGGACGGTGCGGGATGCGCGAGGGCTGGGCTGGATGCCGGGGGACGGATGCGCGGGGCCGGCTGAGCAGTGCGGGGCGCGGCCAAGGACCCGGGTGAGCGGACCCGGGCGGCGGGGCCGGGCAATCGTGCCGTTGGGCACAGTCGTTTACACAAGATTGACGGAACCGTTACCGGGCTGACGACCAGCCGTCATGCTGGGGGTGTTCAACGTGGCACGTTCGAATCGCCCGCCATGGGCCAGCAACCGGGACACCCCCAGCCATGACCAAGCTTCTCCGCCCCTCCCGCCGTGCCGTGCTGGCCGGTGGCACCGCCTTTGCCGCCGGCCTTGCCATGCCCGCGATCAGCCGCGCCCAGGCCCGGCCCGTCTTCAGCCACGGGGTCCAGTCGGGCGACGTGGACACGATGTCGGGCATGATCTGGACCCGCACCGACCGGCCCGCGCAGGTGATGATGGAAGTCTCGACCACCGAGAGCTTTGCCAATGCCCGCCAGCTGGCGCCGCTGACCGCCACGCCTCAGACCGATTTCGCCGTCAAGCGCCTGGTCGAGGGGCTGCCGTCGGACCAGGATATCTTTTACCGCTTCGTGGCCGCCGACCTGGACGACATGAAGGCCACGTCCGAGCCGGTCGTGGGCCAGTTCCGCACCGCGCCGGCCTCGCGCCGGGACGTGCGCTTTGCCTGGTCGGGTGACACCGCCGGCCAGGGCTGGGGCATCGACGAGACGGGCATGAAGACCTATGCGACCATGGCCCAGCACAAGCCCGATTTCTTCATCCATTCCGGCGACACGATCTATGCTGACGGGCCGATGCAGGACGAGGTGATCAATGCCGCCGGCGAGGTGGTCTGGAAGAACGCCGTGCTGATCCCCGAAAAGCGCAAGGTGGCGGAAACGCTGGAAGAATACAGGGGCCAGTGGAAATACAACATGATGGACGAACATGTGCGGGCGATGAATGCCGTCTGCCCGACGTTCTATCAATGGGACGACCACGAGGTGGTGAACAACTGGTCGGCGTCCAAGGACCTGACCGGCGATGACCGCTACACCGAGAAATCGGTGCATGTGCTGGCCGCCCGGGCGGCGCGGGCCTTCCACGAGCTGACGCCGATCCGCTACCAGCCGGCCGAGCCGGGCCGGGTCTATCGCAAGATCGCCTATGGCCCGATGGTCGACGTGTTCTTCCTGGACCTGCGGTCCTATCGCGGGCCCAACGGCCCGGCCATGGAAGAGACGATCACGGCCGACAGCCAGGTGCTGGGCCGCGCGCAGATGGATTGGCTCAAGCGCGAGCTGGTCAATTCGACGGCGACCTGGAAGGTCATTGCCTGCGACATGCCGATCGGCGTGGTGGTCTGGGACAACTGGGCCGAGCAGGCCGGGGCCGAGGCCGTGGCCAATGGCGACAACGGCGCGGCCCGGGGCCGCGAGCTGGAATTCGCCGAGCTGCTGCGGTTCATCAAGGCGGCGGACATCCGCAACACGGTGTGGTTCACGGCCGACGTGCATTACACGGCGGCGCATTACTACAACCCGGACAAGGCGGCCTTTCAGGATTTCGAGCCGTTCTGGGAATTCGTGTCGGGCCCGCTGCATGCCGGGACCTTCGGGCCGAACGGGCTGGACATGACCTTTGGGCCGGAAGTCAAGTTCGTGAAGGCGCCGGAAGAAGGGCAGGGCCAGAACCTGTCACCGACCGAGGGTCTGCAGTTCTTCGGGCTGGTGGATATCGACGGGGCGACCCAGCAGATGACCGTGCGGCTGATGGACCGCGACGATGTCGAGCTGTGGAAGATCACGCTGGATCCGCAGGTCTGATCCGCGGCACGTGACGACATGGCCCGCGGCCCGGGGACGGGGCGCGGGCGGCAGCGGGGCCGTTGCCCTTGCCCGGGGACGGTTCCGGATGGCTGGTGGACGGCCGGATATTTGAGAAGAGAAAGAAGCAGCAGGGCGGCGCGCAGGCCCGACGCCGGTACGGGGCGGCGGGCCGAGGGGCGCGGGCCGGGGCGGTTTGCCTGGCTGGGAGCCTAGAAGTCGATGCCGCGTTGGGCCTTGATGCCGGCGTCGAACGGGTGCTTGACGGCTTCGATCTCGCTGACCAGGTCGGCGGCCTCGCAGAGCGCGGGCTTGGCATCGCGGCCGGTCAGGATGACGCTGGTGCGGTCATGTCGGGCGGCGAGACCTTTCAGGACGTCGTCGGTCGACAGGTAATCGTAGCGCATGGCGATGTTGATCTCGTCGAGCAGGACGAGGTCGTAATCGCCGCTGGCCATCAGCGCGCAGGCCTTGTCGAAGGCGGCGCGGGCGGCGGCGATGTCGCGGTCGCGGTCCTGGGTGTCCCAGGTGAAGCCTTCGCCCATCGTGTGCCAGGTGACGCCTCCGAGCTTGTCGAAGAACCGCCGTTCGCCGGTGATCCACTTGCCCTTGATGAATTGCACGACGGCCACCGACTGGCCCCAGCCGAGCGCGCGGACGAGCACGCCGAAGGCCGAGGACGATTTGCCCTTGCCCTTGCCGGTATGGACCAGGATCAGCCCGCGGCCGGGATCGGCGGCCTTGGCCACCTTGTCGCGGTGTTCGGCCTGGACCTTCTGCATCTTTTCCTTGTGGGTGTCTGTTTCGGACATCGGGGCTCCTCCGGTTGGGTCGGTTGCGGGGTCGGTCAGTCGCGTTGGCGGGCCGCGCGGGCGCGGTCGTTGATCAGGCCGAGCTGGCGTTCGCGCCAGAGCACCAGGACGTTGCCGGCGATGACCAGCAGGGCGCCGAGCAGCATGTAGAGCGTGGGCACTTCGCTGAAGAAGACATAGCCGATGGTGATGGCGAAGATCAGCGAGGCATAATCGTAGGGCGCAAGCATCGAGGCGGCGCCGAAGCGGTAGGCCGAGGTGACCAGGATCTGGGCGATGCCGCCGAGGATGCCGGTCATGCAGAGCAGGAACAGGGTCAGCGGGTCGGGCATGACCCAGCCGAAGGGGATGGTGAAGAGCGACAGGGTGGCCGAGGTCAGCGAGAAATAGAAGACGATGGCCGCGGTATGTTCGGTCTTGACCAGGGTGCGGATGTGGATCTGGACCAGGGCGCGCAGCACGCAGGAGGCCAGCACGAAGGCCACGCCCAGGCGCACGCCCGAGGTGATTTCATCGGGGCGCAGCGACAGGCGCGGCCAGGCGACGATCAGCACGCCGACAAGGCCCAGGATGACGGCCGTGATGCGGATGAAGCGGATGCGTTCGCCCAGGAGGAGCACGGCGAAGATGATCGTGAAGATCGGGGCGGCATAGCCGATGGCCGTGACCTCGGGCAGGGGCAGCAGGCCGAGGGCGGCGAAATTCGAGGCCATGGCCGCCGTGCCGAACAGGCCCCGCCAGACGTGGCCCAGGGTGTTGCGGGGCACGAGGGCTTCGCGCAGCTCGCCTTTCTGCCAGATCCAGATGACGATGACCGGCAGGGCCAGAAGAGACCGGAAGAACACGGCTTCGCCCGCCGGCACGGTTTCGGTCACGACCTTGACCAGCGCGGCCATGGCCGTGAAGAGCGCGACCGAGGTGATCTTGAGCAGGACCGCGAGGCCGGGGGCGGAATGGGTCGTGGGGGGCTTCATGGCTCCACCTCTGCGCCTTTCGCGGGGCGAGGGCAAGCCGTTGCGCGCCCGGGGTGGGGCGGGTGTGCGGCAGTGTCGGGCAGGAGGGTGCGCGGTGTCGGGTTGGCGTGCGCGGTGGTGGGCCGAGAGCGGACGGTGTCCGTTCGGTGCGGTGCGGTTCGGTTCGGTTCGGTGTGGCGTGGTGCGGTGTTGGGCCGAAGCGTGCGCCCGGTGCAGGTGTTCGTCCGGTGGCTCCCGGTGGCCGGGCGCGGGGCCGTGTCAGGCCTGATGCGCAAAGTGGCGGCCGGTCAGGGTGACGGCCGGGCAGACGGTGGTGGGGCGCGGTGCCCGTTCGGGGCGACCGGCGGTGGGCCGGTCAGCCGATGGGGCCGCGCAGGCCGCCGGTCTGGCCGCGATCCAGCAGCAGGTGGTCGAGCATGACACAGGCGGCCATGGCCTCGCCCACCGGCACGGCGCGGATGCCGACGCAGGGATCGTGCCGGCCCTTGGTCACGATTTCCGCCGGTTCACCCGACTTGGTGATCGTCCGCCGGGTGGTCAGGATCGACGAGGTCGGCTTGACCGCAAAGCGCAGGACGATGTCCTGGCCCGTCGAAATCCCGCCCAGGATGCCCCCGGCATGGTTCGACGTGTAGATCGGCCCGTCATTGCCCGGCAGGATCTCGTCGGCATTGTCGACGCCCGTCAGTGCCGCCGCGGCCATGCCCTCGCCGATTTCCACGCCTTTCACGGCGTTGATCGACATCATCGCCGCCGCCAGGTCGGTGTCGAGCTTGGCATAGATCGGGGCGCCCAGGCCCGCCGGCGCGCCCGAGACCGTGACCTCGATCACCGCGCCGACCGAATTGCCGTCCTTGCGCAGGGTGTCGAGGTAATCGGCCCAGTCGGCCGCCGCCCCGGCATCGGGGGTCCAGAACGGGTTGCGCTCGATCTCGGCCCAGTCGAACCGGTCGCGGTCGATCCCGCGGGGGCCCATCTGGACCATGTAGCCCGTGATCTTCAGATCCGGGGCCAGCGCGGCCAGCGCCGCCCGGGCCACCCCGCCGGCGGCCACGCGGGCCGCGGTTTCACGGGCCGAAGACCGCCCGCCGCCGCGGTAATCGCGGATGCCGTATTTCTGCCAATAGGTGATGTCGGCATGGCCGGGCCGGAATTTCTCGGCGATGTCGCCGTAATCCTTCGATCGCTGGTCGGTGTTCTCGATCATCAGCTGGATCGACGTGCCCGTCGTCCGGCCTTCGAAGACGCCCGACAGGATCCGCACCTCGTCCGGTTCGCGGCGCTGGGTGGTGTACTTGTTCTGGCCGGGTTTGCGCCGGTCCAGCCAGTGCTGCAGCATGGCCGCATCCAGGGCCACGCCCGGCGGGCAGCCATCGACCGTGGCGCCCAGGGCCGGCCCGTGGCTTTCGCCCCAGGTGGTCACGCGGAAGAGATGTCCGAATGTGTTCATCGACATGGGCCGGCTCCTGCTTGGTGCGCGGGGGTCTAGCGCAGGGCGTGCCCGGGGGAAAGCTTCTCTGTCGGGAATCGCCGGGAAATCGGCTAGTCTGGCCCGGCCACAGCCGAGGAGAGCCCCGATGGTCCGTCCCACCTGCCTGATCCCGTCCCTTGTCCTGCCGCTGAGCCTGACCCTGAGCCTGGCCATGGCGCCGGCCACCCCGGCCCGGGCCGAGGCGCCGATGACCCGCGCCGAGCTGGGGCGCAGCGAGACCGCGACCGAGACCGAAACCATCGTGTCGGAACTGCGCATGATGCCCGGGGCCTACCTGCGCCTGCACACCCATCCGGGCGACGAACATGTCTATGTCGTCAAGGGCGGGCCGATGACAACCAGGGACGGCCGGACCATTGCCTTTGAACCCGGCGGCTACCTGTTCTTTCCCCGGGGCCAGCTGCATGGCGGGCTGACCGCGGCCGGCGAGGATGAGGTGGTCGTCATGACCGTGCATGTCGTCGACAAGGGGCAGCCGGTCTATGACTATGCCGAGTGATCCGCGCCGGGTGATTGCCGCCCGGTGATCGCCGGCGCCCGACCCGGCCGGGGTGAGCGCAACCGAGCCCGAACAGCCAGCCCAAGGGCCGGCTTGCCAGCCCGCCGGCCAGCGATTACCAAGGTGGCCACCTCGGGGTGCCCGGTCGGGCTGAGATGCATCATGCGAACCCGTTGAACCTGAACCGGCTCATACCGGCGGAGGGAAGGTCATGGTCAGCCATTCATCCTTGCCCTGTCGCCGCAATCGGAGGATGCCAATGACACCGCCCCTTGTCCGCACGTCACATCTCACAATTGCAGCGGGACTTCTGTTCGGCACGGCCGCCCTGGCCGACACGCCCGAACTGATCGTCTATACCTACGACAGCTTCGTGTCCGAATGGGGCCCCGGCCCGGTGATCGAAGCGGCCTTCGAAGAGACCTGCGCCTGCGACCTGACCCTGGTGGGCGTCGGCGACGGCGCCGCCCTGCTGGCCCGCCTGCGTCTGGAAGGCCCGCGGTCCGAAGCCGACGTCGTGCTGGGCCTCGACAGCAACCTGGTGGCCGCGGCCCGCGAGACCGGGCTGTTCGCGCCCCATGGCGTCGACGTGGCCTATGACCTGCCCGTCGCCTGGGACGATGCCGAATTCGTGCCCTACGACTGGGGGTATTTCGCCTTTGTCCACGATCGCGCGACCGCCGCGCCGACCGATTTCCGCGCCCTGGCCGACAGCGACCTGACCATCGTCATCCAGGATCCCCGGTCGTCGACCCCGGGGCTGGGCCTGCTGATGTGGGTCAAGGCGGCCTATGGCGACGAGGCCCCGGCGATCTGGGAGGGGCTGGCCGACAACATCGTCACCGTGACCAAGGGCTGGTCCGAGGCCTATGGGCTGTTCCTCGAGGGCGAGGCCGACATGGTGCTGTCCTACACGACCTCGCCGGCCTATCACGTGATCGCCGAGGATGACGACACCAAGACCACGGCACCCTTTGACGAAGGCCATTACCTGCAGGTCGAAGTGGCCGGCAAGCTGGCCAACAGCGACCAGCCAGAGCTGGCCGATGCCTTCCTCGATTTCATGGTCGGCCCGGCTTTCCAGGGCGCGATTCCCACGACCAACTGGATGTATCCGGCGGTGATCCCGGCCGAGGGCCTGCCCGCCGGGTTCGACACGCTGGTGGTGCCCGGCGAGGCGCTGCTGGTGCCCGTGGGCGAGGTTCCGGCCCTGCGTGACGAGGCCCTGGCCGAATGGCTGACCGCGCTCAGCCGGTAAGGCCGGGCGCCGGGTTTGCCGCCGCCGGGCTGGTCGCGCTGCTGGTCTGCGGCGCGCTGGCGGCCGTGGCCTGGCGGGCCGGGGGCGCGGCGGCGCCCGGGCCGGCCGACTGGGCCGCGCTGCGCTTCACCCTGGTCCAGGCCCTGGTCTCGGCGGCGGTCAGCCTGGCGCTGGCCGTGCCGCTGGCCCGGGCGCTGGCCCGCCGGCGCTTTCCCGGCCGGGGCCTGCTGGTCACCTTGCTGGGCGCGCCGTTCCTGCTGCCGGTCATCGTGGCCGTGCTGGGCCTGCTGACGGTGTTCGGGCGGTCGGGCTGGGTCAATGCCGGGCTTGGCCTTCTGGGCCTGCCGCCGGTGCAGATCTACGGGTTTCACGGCGTTGTCCTGGCCCATGTGTTCTTCAACCTGCCGCTGGCCACGCGGCTGATCCTGCAGGGCTGGGCCGAGATCCCGGCGGAGCGGTTCCGCCTGGCCGCCCAGCTGGGCCTTGGCCCGGCCGAGATCCGGCGGTTCCTGGAATGGCCGATGCTGCGGCGTATCGCGCCGGGGGCCTTTGCGGTGATCTTCGGCATCTGCCTGACCAGCTTTGCCGTGGCGCTGACCCTGGGCGGTGGGCCGCGGGCGACAACGGTCGAGCTGGCGATCTACCAGGCGTTCCAGTTCGATTTCGATCTCGGGCGGGCGGCCTTCCTGGCCTGCGTCCAGATCCTGCTGACCCTGGGCGCGGCGGCGCTGGCGCTGCGCCTGTCGGCGGGCGAAGGGTTTGGCGCCGGGCTGGACCGGACGGTCCAACGCTGGGACGCCGGGGCCTGGCACCTGCGCGCCGCTGACGCGGCGCTGATCGTGCTGGCCGCGCTGTTCCTTGTCGTGCCGATGGCCGCTGTCGCGGCCCGGGGCGCGGCGGGCCTTGCGGCCCTTCCGCCATCGGTCTGGCGCGCGGCGCTGACCTCGCTCGGCGTTGCCGCGCTCAGCCTTGCCGTGCTCGCGCTGCTCGCCCTGCCCATGGTGGCCGCCCTGGCGGGCGGGCGGCACCGCTGGGTCGACATGGCCGGGCTGCTGGGGCTGGCGGTGTCGCCGCTGGCGCTGGGGACGGGCCTGTTCATCCTGCTCTATCCGCTGGCCGATCCGGCGGCGCTGGCCCTGCCGGTCACGGCGCTGGTCAACGCGGCCATGGCGCTGCCCTTCGTGCTGCGCATCCTGGTGCCGGCGGCGCGGTCGGTGGTGGCCGATCACGGCCGGCTGGGCGCCCAGCTGGACATGGGGCGCGGGCCGTTCTTCCGCCTGGTCCTGCTGCCCCGCCTGGCTCCCCAGCTGGGCTTTGCCGCCGGGCTGGGCATGGCCCTGTCGCTGGGCGACCTGGGGGTCATCGCGCTTTTTGCCAACCACGAGGAGGCCACGTTGCCCCTGCAGATCTACCGCCTGATGGGCGCCTACCGGATGGATGCCGCGGCGGGGGCGTCGCTGTTGCTGATGCTGCTGGCCTTCGGGGCGTTCTGGATTTGTGATCACAAGGGGCGTGCCCATGCTGTCGCTTGAGGCGCTGACCTGCGAGGCCGGGGGGTTCCGGCTGTCGGCCGACCTGGCCGTGGCCCCGGGGCGGATCGTGGCGGTGATCGGGCCGTCGGGGGCGGGCAAGTCGACCCTGCTGAACACCATCGCCGGCTTCCTGCCCCCGGCCGGCGGGCGGATCCGCTGGGCCGGGGAGGACATCGCCAAGCTGGCACCGGGCCGGCGGCCGGTGGCCATGTTGTTCCAGGATGGCAATCTCTTCCCCCACCTGGGCATCGCGCGCAACGTGGCGCTGGGGCAGGACCCGCGCGGCCGGCTGACCGGCCCGCTGCGCGCCCGGGTCGAGGAGGCGCTGGCCCGCGTCGGGCTCGGCGGGCTGGGCGACCGCCTGCCGGGCACGCTGTCGGGTGGCCAGCAGAGCCGGGCGGCGCTGGCCCGAATCCTGGTGCAGGATCGCCCGCTGATCCTGCTGGACGAACCCTTTGCCGCGCTCGGCCCGGCGCTGAAGGCCGACATGCTCGACCTGGTGGCCGACCTGGCCCGGGCGCAGGGGGCCAGCGTGCTGATGATCACCCATGATCCCCGGGATGCCCGGCGCATTGCCGACGACGCCATCCTGGTCGCCGAAGGCCGGGCCGCGCCGCCGGTGCCGACCGCGGCCCTGCTGGACAAGCCGCCCAAGCCGTTGCAGGACTACCTGGCGCAATCCAGCTGAGGCCCGAGATGCATCCGAACCCCGTCTACCACACAGCCGATGCGGACCAGAACCTGGCCTGGGCCCGCGAGCGCGCCTTTGGCGTGCTGGCCTGCGCTGCCGGCCCGGAAGCGCCGATGCTCAGCCATGTGCCCTTTCTGCTGGATGCCGAGGCGCGCATGGCCGAGCTGCATCTCGTGCGGTCGAACCCCATCGCCCGGGCGCTGAAGGCCGGCCCGCAGACCGCGCGGCTGGCGGTGTCGGGCCCGGATTCCTATGTCTCGCCCGATTGGTACGGGATCGAGGACCAGGTCCCGACGTGGAACTACGTCGCCGTCCATCTCACCGGGCAGCTGGAACTGCTGCCTGTCACGGAGCTGCGGCCCCTGCTCGACCGCCAGTCGGCCTTCTACGAGGACCGGCTGCGCCCGAAACCGCCCTGGACCACCGACAAGATGACGCCCGAGGCGCTGGACCGGCTGATGCGGATGATCCTGCCGGTGCGGCTGTGGATCGACGATGTGGACGGCACCTGGAAGCTGACCCAGAACAAGACGGCAGCCGCCCGTGACGGCGCGGCGGACCAGATGGATGCCTACGGGTTCGGCTCCGACCCGCGCGTGCTGGCCGCCTTGATGCGGGGGGTATGACGGCCCGGCGGTGCCGCCCCGGGGCTTCTGTCGGATGGGATATTTATGAAGAGAAAGAAGCAGGGGCGCGGTCTGCTGCTTCTTTCTCTTTCCAAATATCCGGCCGTTCGCCGGCAAGCGGGCGCCGTCCCCGGGCAAGGGCGCTTGCGTGGCAGGGGAAAGGCGCTAGGGTCGCGATCAAAGAGGACGGAGCCCCCCATGAAACTCTATCAATCCCCCGCGTCGCCCTTCGTGCGCAAGGTCCTGGTCGTGCTGCACGAAACCGGCCAGATCGCGGATGTCGAGCTGGTGCCGGTCAAGGTCACCGCAACCGCGCCGTCGGACCAGCTGATCCCCAAGAACCCGCTGTCCAAGATCCCCGCTCTGGAGCGCGAGGACGGGCCGGCGATCTATGACAGCCGGGTGATCTGTGCCTATCTCGACGACCGTTCGGGCGGGCGGTTGTATCACACCGGGGCCGGGCGGTGGGACCAGCTGACGCTGGAAGCCACGGCCGACGGGCTGACCGAAGCCGCCGTCCTGATGGTCTATGAAGGCCGCATCCGGCCGGACGACATGCAATATGCCCCCTGGGTCGAGGCGCAATGGGGCAAGGTCGACCGGGCGCTGACCGCGCTGGAAGACCGTTGGATGCCGCATCTGCACGGCGCGCTGGACATCGGCCAGATCGCCGTGGGCTGCGCCCTGGGCTACCTGGATTTCCGCCATGCCGATCGCAACTGGCGCGAGGGCCGGCCGGCGCTGGATGCCTGGTACGAAACCTTTGCCGCCCGGGCGTCGATGGTGGCCACGCAGCCGCAGGGCTGAGCCATGCGCGCGGCGCTCGGCGCAGGGGTGCTGCTGGCCGCGCTGTGGGGATTTACCCAAGTCATGCAGGGGCTTGGCGCCTGGGCATTTGGCCTGGCCGCGCTGGTCACGGCCATGCCGCTGACGCTGGTCGGCGCCCATGGCGCGGCGATGCGGCGGTTGCGGCGCTTGCAGGTGCTCGACCCCGGGGGCTGGGCCTTTCGGCGGCTGTCGGGCCCGGTGCTGCGGGTGGCGGTCCAGCTGGTGGTTGCGCTGGTCCTGGCACTGATCCTGCTGGTGCGCCTGGCCGGGCAGGGCCTGGCCGAATGGGCGGCGCTTGGCGTTGCGGCCCTGGCCGTGCCGCTGGGCGCGCGGGCCTGGGATGCGCTGGCCGGCGGCCAGATCGCCGAGGCCTTCCGGACCGGCGCGCGCATCCGGGCCGGGTGGGTCATCGGGGCACTGGCCGGGCTGGTGGCCTACCTGGTCCTGCGCGGCCAGGGCGGCGCGCCGGTCATGCCCGCCGGGCCCTATCGCAGCGCGCTGGTCGAACAGGCCATGCTGCTGGGCGCGCAATGGCAATTGCTGGAGGATTTCGCCCTGGGCCAGCTGGCCGTTCTGGGCGATTGGGGCCGGCTGGCCGCGGGGATCGTCTCGGCGCTGGGGGTGCTGGCCCTGGCCGGGACCGGCGCCGGGCTGGCCGCGGCCTTCCTGCTGACCCGCGCCGCCCTGGCCCGCGCCCTTGCGCCGGTGGGCGCTCCGGCCCCCGGGCCGGTGGCCCTGGGCTGGACCGCCGCCCTGGTCACGATCCTGCTGGCCTTTGTCTATGTCCCGGCCCTGGCCCTGGCCGAGGCCACCCTGCGCGGCATGCCCCGCCAGGACCGCCCGTCCGAGGTCTTTGTCACCCAGGTCGAGGAGATCGGCGGCCGGTACTTTGCCCCGGGCACCATTGCCGAGATCACCGGCCGGCGGATCGAGGCCCAGGTCGAGGCCGCGCCCGGGGCCCGCGACCTGCTGCATGCCGAGATCGACGCCGGGTTCGACGCGATGACGGCCAATGTCGATCCCTTCCTCGACTGGTATTACTCGCTGCCCGCCGAATATGCCCAGATCGGCCACCTGCTGGCCGGTGATTTCGAAAGCTACCTGGCCGGGCGGATGAGCGATTTCCTCGGCCGGGGCGCGCCCTTTGCCGGGCTCGAAGAGGCGCTGGCCGGGCTGGAGACCGTCGACGCGGCGCTGCGCCCGGACCTGGCCCGCGAGCTGGCAGGGATGGCCGAGGCCCGGCGGGTCGATGTCGTGCCGGGCCAGCCGCTGGCCGTGACCGGCCGGGCCGAGGCGCCGGTGCTGCTGGGGCTGGACGGGATCGGCATCGCCGGAGCGGTGGGCGAGGGGCTGAAGACCCGGCTGGCCGTGTCGGGCGGCACCGCCGGGGTGGCCGGGGCGCTGACCGGGGCGGTGGTGGCCAAGCTGGGTGCCAAGGGCGTGACCAAGGTAGCGGCCAAGGCGGCCGTCAAGGTCGCGGCGTCCAAGGGCATCGGGGGCACCGCCGGGGCCGGGGCGGGCGCGGCGGCGGGCGGGCTGCTGGGCTCGGTCGTGCCGGGGCTGGGCACGGCGGCCGGAGCCCTGATCGGCGGGGCGATCGGCGGGCTGGCCGTGGGCGTGGGTACCGACTTTCTGCTCAAGAAGCTCGAAGAGGCATTGTCACGCGAGACGCTGCGCGCTGATATCGTTGCCGAACTTGACGCAGCCCGTCTGGACGTGCACGGCTTGGTCGACGCGGACCTGTCCGCAAAGTGACGTATCTCGGCCACCGCGGCCGGACTGCGCGCCTATGACCGCTGGACGTAAGCGGTCTGCGGCATTATGCAACCGCGTTGAGGCGCCATGCCCCTGCTGCGTGGCGAGAGGTGAACCGCCCCCGGGTCCGGGGAGCTGAAATCGGAGACGAAGGCCAGTGTCCCACGCAGATGATCACGAAGGCTCCCGGAGAGACTTTCTCTATTACACGACGGCCGGCGCCGGTGCAGTGGTCGCGGGCGCGGCCATCTGGCCGCTGGTCAACCAGATGAATCCCTCGGCCGATGTCCAGGCCCTGTCGTCGATCATGGTCGACATATCGGGTGTCGAGCCGGGAACGCAAATCACGGTAAAGTGGCTGGGCAAACCGGTGTTTATCCGCCGCCGCACCCAGGACGAGATCGACGCCGCCCGTGACGTGCCGATCACCGACCTGCCGGACCCCGACGCGCGCAACGCCAATATCTCGGTCGGGGCGGAAGCCACCGACGCCAACCGTGCCCTGCCTCAGCCCGGCGACGAGAACGCCGAGGAATGGCTGGTCATGATGGGCGTGTGCACCCACCTGGGCTGTGTGCCCCTGGGCGATGGTGCCGGCGATTTCGGCGGCTGGTTCTGCCCCTGCCACGGATCCCACTATGACACCGCCGGCCGTATCCGCCGCGGACCCGCCCCCGAGAACCTGCCGGTTCCGGTCGCCGCCTTCGTCGACGAATCGACGATCCAACTCGGATAAGGAAGCCAGTCATGTCCGGAATTCCGCACGATCATTACGAGCCGAAAACCAAGGGCGAGAAGTGGGTCGAAAGCCGACTGCCGATCATTGGCCTGATCTATGACACGCTGATGATCCCCACGCCCAAGAACCTGAACTGGTGGTGGATCTGGGGCATCGTCCTGGCCTTCTGCCTGGCGCTGCAGATCGTCACCGGCATCGTCCTGGTGATGCATTACACGCCGCATGTCGACCTGGCCTTTGCCAGCGTCGAGCACATCATGCGCGACGTCAACGGCGGCTTCATGCTGCGCTACCTGCATGCCAACGGCGCCTCGCTGTTCTTTGTCGCCGTCTACATCCACATCTTCCGCGGCCTGTTCTACGGGTCCTACAAGGCCCCGCGCGAGATCACCTGGATCGTCGGCATGCTCATCTACCTGATGATGATGGGCACGGCCTTCATGGGCTACGTCCTGCCCTGGGGCCAGATGTCGTTCTGGGGGGCCACGGTGATCACCGGGCTGTTCGGAGCCATCCCGTTCATCGGTGAATCGATCCAGACCTGGCTGCTGGGCGGCCCGGCCGTGGACAACGCCACGCTGAACCGCTTCTTCTCGCTGCACTACCTGCTGCCTTTCGTCATCGCGGGCCTGGTCATCGTGCACATCTGGGCCTTCCACTCGACGGGCAACAACAACCCCACGGGTGTCGATGTCCGCAAGGGGTCCAAGGAAGAAGCCAAGAAGGACACGCTGCCCTTCTGGCCCTATTTCGTCATCAAGGACCTCGTCGGCCTGTCGATCGTGCTGGTGATCTTCTTTGCCATCGTCGGGTTCATGCCCAACTACCTGGGCCACCCCGACAACTACATCGAGGCCAACCCGCTGGCCACGCCGGCCCATATCGTGCCGGAATGGTACTTCCTGCCCTTCTACGCCATCCTGCGGGCCTTCACGGCCGATGTCTGGCTGGTGCAGATCGTCAACGTCCTGACCGGCGGCATCATCGACGCCAAGTTCTTCGGCGTGCTGGCCATGTTCGGCGCCATCGCCGTCATGGCCCTGGCGCCCTGGCTCGACACGTCGTCGGTGCGGTCGGGCCGCTATCGTCCGATGTTCAAATGGTGGTTCTACCTGCTGGTCATCGACTTCATCGTCCTGATGTGGTGTGGCGCCATGCCGGCCGAGCCGCCGTATTCCGGCATCTCGCTGCTGGGCGCGACCTACTGGTTCGCCTACTTCCTGGTGATCCTGCCGCTGCTGGGCGTGCTGGAGAAACCGGATGCGCAGCCGGCGACGATCGAGGACGATTTCAACGCCCATTATCCCAAGGCAGCCGGCACCGATGGTGCGGCCCCCGAGGCCACCCCGGCCGAATAAGAGACAAGGACAAGGTAAAATGTTCAGAACGCTTCTTATCGGCGCCACCCTGGCCCTTTCGCCCCTGGCCGCAATCGCGGCCGGTTCGGAGGGCGGGCATATCGAAAACGTGCGCTTTTCCTTCGACGGGCCGTTCGGCACCTATGACCAGAACCAGCTGCAGCGCGGCCTGCAGCTTTACACCGAGGTCTGCGCGGGCTGTCACGGGCTCAAGTTCGTGCCCTTCCGCACCCTGTCCGACGAGGGCGGGCCGGGCATCCCCGAGGATCAGGTCCGGGCCTATGCCGCGGAATTCGCGGTGCTCGACGAAGGCGCCAACATGCATCTCTACGATGCGGCCGAAGGCGAGCTGCGCGGGCTGACGCCCACGGATCACTTCCCGGCCAACGACTCGCTCGGCGCGCCGGACCTCAGCCTGATGGCCAAGGCCCGGGCCGGGTTCCACGGGCCTTACGGGCTGGGGATCAACCAGTTCTTCAAGGGCATCGGCGGGCCGGAATACATCGTCGGCGTGCTGACCAGCTACACCGGCGAGGAAAAGGTCGAGGCCGGCGTGACGCTCTACGAGAACACCGCCTTCCCGGGCGGCTGGATCGGCATGGCCCCGCCGCTCTATGGCGAGGACGTCGAATTTGCCGACGGCCATGCCAACGACCTGCACCACGAAGCCGAGGACGTCGCGGCCTTCCTGATGTGGGCGGCCGAGCCGAAACTGGCCGCGCGCAAGCAGGCCGGCCTGACCGGGGTGATCTTCCTGGCGATCCTGTCGGTCCTGCTCTACCTGACCAACAAGCGCATCTGGGCGCCGATCAAGGGCAAGGAAGTCCACTGACCGGTGGTGCCGGACCGGTCCCCGCAAGGGGCCGGGACGTGGATGCCGAGACAATGAAAGGGCGTGAGAGGGCAACCTCTCACGCCCTTCGGCTTTGGTGGTGACCGCGCGAGGCAGGGCGCGGCCACCGGCCCCGGGTCACCCTGCGCGTCCGGCCCGGGACAGCGGGCGGCGCAGATCCTGCCACTGGTGGCGGGCCCGTAACGAGACCCACCACAGCGCGGTCATCAGAAGGTAACCGTCGGCCATGCGATGCCGGGCCCTACTTGATCGCGTGAATGCGCGGACGTTCGGGCGAGTTGGCCTGCGAACAGCGGTTCATCTCGGCCAGCGCGGCCCACATGTCGTCATGGGTCCGTATCTGTTCGTTGGACCATTTCGAGATCGACCGCAGAACCCCGCCGAACAGGTGGTCGCTGGGGCTGAGCCGGTGCAGCATGCGGTTGAGGCTGTCCAGCTTGATGCGGCACATTTCCTCGTGCTGTTTGAGGGCCTCGAAACGGGCGACGGCGTCTTCGTAATTACCTGGCATCCCACTCATGATCTGTTCCCAACTTTTTCCTTGTAACAACTGGGATCAGTTAAGCCCGGCCCGGCCGCCGGGTCTGTGAAGCGCGTCACATGTCTGGAATTTTTGGAAAAAATCGGGGGCGCCGGGTTTTCGATGTGAAAAGCCCGGGTCAAGGGCGCCGGACACGGCCGGCCCGGGCGCGGGTGTCATGCGGGTTCTGCGCGGGGCAAATGGCGGGTTGCAGGGCAGACAAGAGCGCGTCCGCAAGCAAGGCGCCAGGGGCCGGCACGTGGGCTGTCAGGAGGCCCGTCAGGGGGGCGCAGGGCCGTCGCAGTGAGACGCTGTCAGGGGCCGGAAGGGGCTGTCAGGAGCTAGGCCAGAAGGGGCTGTCAGGGCCGGGTCAGGCGGCGATGAGACAGCTCTTGTCATGGCCCGAGATGCGCGCCGTCAGCATCTCGCCGGCGGTGTGGTCGGTGTCAAAGACCACCTCGGCGAATTGCCGGGTGCGCCCGCGGTTGGGGCCTTCCATCAGGATGTCGTGGCTCTGGCCGACCTGGGCCTCCAGGTGCTTGCGCACCTGCTTGTCGCCCGCGGCGCGCAGGGCGGCGGCCCGGGCCTTGATCGCCCGGCCATCGACCTGGGGCATCCGCGCGGCCGGGGTGCCCGGGCGCGGCGAATAGGGAAAGACATGCAGCCAGGTCAGGTCGCATTCCGAGACCAGCCGCAGCGAATTGTCGAACTGGGCCTCGGTCTCGGTCGGGAAGCCGGCGATGATGTCGGCGCCAAAGGTCATGTCGGGCCGCAGCCGCCGGGCCTCTTCGCAAAAGGCAATGGCATCGTCGCGCAGGTGGCGGCGTTTCATGCGCTTGAGGATCAGGTCGTCGCCATGTTGCAACGACAGGTGCAGGTGGGGCATCAGCCGCTGTTCGGTGGCGATGGCCAGCATCAGGTTGTCGTCGGCCTCGATCGAATCGATGGACGAGATGCGCAGGCGGGGCAGGTCGGGCACCAGCCGCAGGATACGCATCACCAGGTCGCCCAGCCGCGGCGTGCCGGGCAGGTCGGCGCCCCATGAGGTCAGGTCGACGCCGGTCAGGACGATCTCGTTATAGCCTTTCTGGACCAGCCGCTTGATCTGGTCGACGATCACCCCCGCCGGGACCGAGCGCGAATTGCCCCGGCCATAGGGGATGATGCAGAAGGTGCAGCGGTGGTCGCAGCCGTTCTGGACCTGGACATAGGCCCGGGCACGGGTGCCGAAGCCGTCGATCAGGTGGCCGGCGGTCTCGGTGACCGACATGATGTCGTCGACCTGGACCTTCTCGGTCTCGCCGATGAAATCCCCGGCCATCCCGGCGGCCATGCCCTTCCAGGTGTCGGGGGTCATTTTCTCGGTGTTGCCGATCACGCTGTCGACCTCGGCCATGGCGGCAAAGGTCTCGGGCTCGGTCTGGGCGGCACAGCCGGTGACGATCAGGTGGGCGCCGGGGTTCTCGCGGCGCAGCCGGCGGATTTCCTGGCGGGCCTTGCGCACGGCTTCCGAGGTCACGGCGCAGGTGTTGACCACCACGGCATTGCTCACGCCGGCCTCTTCGGCCAGGGCCTTCATAGCCTCGGTCTCATAGGCGTTCAGGCGGCAGCCCAGGGTGGTGAACTTGGGCACGCTCATGCCAGGGCCTCCAGGAAGGCTTCGGTCAGCACGCCGTCAAAGACATGGGCCGTGCCGCCGGTCATCCACACGCCGTCCGCGCGCCAGTCGATGGTCAGCGTGCCGCCGTCCAGCACGATCTCGACCTTGCGGCCGGTCAGGCCCCGGCGGGCGGCGGCCACGCCGGTGGCGCAGGACGACGAGCCCGAGGCCAGGGTGATGCCCGTGCCCCGTTCCCAGACGCGCATGCGGATGCGGTCGGGCCCGATGACCTGGGCGACCTGGACATTGGTGCGCAGGGGATAGAGCGGGTGATGTTCGTGGGCCGGGCCAAAGCTGGCCAGGTCGACGGCCTCGGCATCCTCGACGAAGAAGGTGCAATGGGGGTTGCCCATGCCCGTGGCCACCGGATCGCCGTCGATCGGCAGGTGCAGGGTGTCCATTTCGTGGGCCAGGGGGATCTCGGCCCAGTCCAGCTGGGGCGGGCCCATGTTGATCGAGGTCAGCCCGTTGCCGGCATCCTCGGCCAGCAGCACGCCGCGATCGGTGGTCAGGCGCAAGGCGCGCCGGCCGGTGCCGTCCATGATGTGCCGGGCGATGCAGCGCGTGGCATTGCCACAGGCGGCCGACAGCGAGCCGTCGGCATTGTAGAAGGTCAGGTGGGCATCGGCCCCGTCATTGGTGCCTTCACCGGTGCCATCCGCGGGCGCGGTGATCACGGCCAGCTGGTCGAAGCCGACCCCGCGATGACGGTCGGCCAGGGCCGTGGCCAGGGCCGGCGTCATGTCGAAGGCCCGCGCACGGCCGTCCACGACAACGAAATCGTTGCCGAGCCCGTGCATCTTCATGAAGGTCCAACCGGTGGTGTCGCGCATGGCGGGCATATAGACCCCCGCGCGCTGCTGTTCCAGTTCTTTGATCGGGCCGGTTGACGGCCCGACCGCTTGTGACGGCGCGTTTCTCAGAGCGGCTGCATCTTCAGCCCGGCCTCGCTGCCCGCCCGGTCGAAATATTCGCCCGGCCGTTCAAAGACCTGGCAGGCCCCGGTCTCGGCCACGAAGTTGAAGGCATGGCAGGTGTCCGATCCCAGGCACTTGTCGGCGCAATCGTCGAAGCTGCGGCCCTGGAAATAGAAGGCCGGGCGGTCGAAAAAGCCCTTGCCCGGCCGGCGCAGGATGACCGGTTCGGTCGCCGCCCGTTGCAGCCCGTCGATCTGGCTGCCCGAGACGTAGAGATCGGATTTCGGATGGGCCGACAGGGCGCGGGTGCTGCGCGACACGTCCTTGAGGAAGCAGATGCCGTTCCAGCGGTCGAACGTGGCCCCGTCGCAGCCCGGCGTGGCCTTGCAGATGGCCATGCAGGCCTCGCCGTTGCCGGCCGCCTCGCGGCCGAGATCGCCGCCGGCCATGTCCATGCCGTCGAACCGGGCGAATCCCGGGGGCGGCGGGGGCAGGGCGGGTCCGCCCTCGGCCCGGGCGGCGGCGGCATCGGGCGAGACGGGCAGGTCGTCCAGCCGGGCATGGAAGGGATACATCAGCAGCGGCGGCACGTCATAGGCGCCCACCAGGCGCGTCGGCGCCTGCCAGGCCACGGGATCGAAGGTTGCGGTGTCGCGATCCTGGCCGCCGTAATCGCGGAACTCGACGGCGATGCCGGTGATCCCCAGCGCCGCGTTCTCGCCGCCATAGGCCGCCACGTCCGCCGGGCGGATGGTGACGTAACATTCCCGCTTCCAGTATTTCGACCCGGCCCAATAGGGTCCGGCATAGCCCTGGACGACATCACCGTCGCGGGCCACCGCGCCCTGGACCGGGGCGATTCGGTTGCGCCGCAGGTTCGAGATGGAATGGGCGGTGCTCATGAAATCGGTATCCAGCGGCCCGGCGGTGCCATCGTGCAGCCGGTGGCGCAGGTAGACCGCATCGCAGATGTTGACGACATGGCGCGGCTCGATCCGCGCGGGCGCGGCCACGCCCATGACCGGGATGTTGGACAGGTAGGCATCGCCCACGGTGTCGATGACATAGGGCTCGGCGCCCCGGTGACGCAGGATCTGCAGGAAGAGATGGTCTTCGAGCAGTCGGTGGCCCTGTTCCTCGGTGACCTTGATGGCAAACAGCCCTTCAACCACGTCCAGCGCCCGGTCGATGCTGCGCCCGGCCCCGGAAAAGCCCAGCCGCGCTCCGGCCCAGATCTCGCGGTGGGGAAAGCGCACCAGCCCGGCCCCGTCGACGGTGGCCCCGCCCAGGAAGATCAGGGCACAGGCCCCGGTGCAGGTCTGGCCGGGCAGGACCCGGGTGCGGATGTTGCGGTTGCGGACGTTGGACAGGATGGCCAGCCCCTCGACCAGGTCGCCGCCATTGCTGTCCAGGCACAGGGTCGTGCCGCCGGGATCGGTGGCCATGCCCGACACGGCCTGCAGATCGCCTTCGGCCACCGGGCCGGAGAGGCGCCAGTCGCAGAAGGTGCCATCGGTCTGATCCAGCGTTCCGGCGGTGGCGGCCCCGGCCACCCATAGCCCGACGGCCGCCAGACCCCACATGCGCTGCAGGTATCTTTTCATCCTTGCCCCACTGCCCGTTTTTTCTTTTGGTTACCGTGGCGTGAATTTGGGCGAAAGTCCATAAATGGCCTCTTGACGCCTCCCTGCAGCGCCGTTAGTTAGCCCCCCACACTGTGGGCCGTTAGCTCAGTTGGTAGAGCAACTGACTTTTAATCAGTGGGTCGCAGGTTCGAATCCTGCACGGCTCACCACTGAACATCAGTTTTCCTTTCCTTTAAGGGACTTGGTGTCGATATTGGCGAACCAATCAGGAAGGTTCGCCAGGTTTTGTTCTCCATTTGGACGTGCGAGCAGCTTCTCGAAAGCTGAATCAGCCAATCCTTCGCGTTCTGCCGCAGCCGTGTAGTGCTGTACAAGCGCCAGCGTCTTGTGGCCCGTCACCGACGCGATCTGGTTCGTGGTCGCTCCGGCCTCCGCGAGTCGCCGCGCACAGGCCTTCCGCAGGCCGTGAGAAGAGCAGGCGGGCAAATCCGCCTCCCGGGTCCAGCGCTGCATGAGATTGCCCAGGCCGGCCGGTGTACGCGCCGTACCGCGCCTCGTGGAGATGTAGGGCCGGTCAGTCGGCAGCTTGGCCAGGACCGCCGCCAGGTCCGGATGCACGGGAATCGAGATCAGGCGCCCGTTGGTCTTCTTCGTCTTCTGGCGACGGTACTGAAACCGCCCATCCTTGATGTTCCAGGGTCCAAGCTGCACCGCATCCACGCGGGCCGCACCGGTGTAGGTCATCAGCGTCATCACCCTGTGCGCCTCGGTGCCCTCAGGATGCGTCTGGATGAACTTTGCGATCTCCGCCTCGGTCCAGGTGTGGAAGCCCTCCGTGGCGACCTTGTAGGGCTTCGTGGCGCGTGCCGGGTTATCTGTCCGCCATCCCAGCGTGATCGCGTAGTCCAGAAGCTGGATCAGCCTCTTGCGCAGGTTGTTGGCCGCTGCAGGCGTGTCCGCCTTGGCAGCCAGAAGGTCCTGCACATGACGGAGCTGGATCAGGTGCACGGGCTTGTCGCCGTGCTGCTGGCGAAAGCTCTCGACCACACCGCGGTAAACGCGCTGTGTCGAGGCCTCGAGCGCCAGGAAGTCCTGCGACCGGTACCATTTCGAGACGAGCAGCCCGACACTGCCGGGTTTCGCGCGGCCGACGCCAACGCCTCCGCGCGTCCGATGCCCCTCCAGCGCAGCCTCGTATCGCCGGATGAAATCCTCGGAGCCGTAATCCGATCCGAGCTCGGCCGAGAAGCCGTCCTTGCGAAAGCGCCAGCGGCGCTTGCCGTGCCGGTCGAAATAGGAGGTCGCGCCGGGATGCTGGCGGCTGCGTTTCAGGCCTGATCCCAAGGGTTGTCCTCCTCCTGCGCCTTCGGCGTGGCCGTGTAGATGACGACGGTGCCGTCGCGGCTGATCTCCGAACGCCCGATGGGGATCCCGGCATCCCGATACGCCTTCAGGTATCGGGTCAGCTCGGATTGCGTGATGCGTGCCTTCTCTGCCGCCATCTTCGCCTCCTCAGGCTCTCTGGTCAGCCTGGGGCCGCCCCGGCATCAGCAGTGCCTCGATCTGCTCCGGAGACAGGAGCATCAGGTTGCCAATTTGGTAGTAGTTGCCGGTCTCGCGCGCCCTCGTGCGGAGGAGGCGCGGCGACACCCGCACACCGTGCTCGAGCAACTGCTTCGCCCAGTTCTCCGGGGTTTTCCCTTCCATCAAGAGTTCCGACATCGGTGCCTCCGGTTTCATACGCTGTCGGGCTGATGCTACCAGCCAAATGCACGGCTTCACAGGCTTTCTTTTTTCGGGCACAATTGCCGGAACGATTGTTCCTATCCTGCGAGGCCGTGACAATGGCGTTCAAATTCACCCCGGAAGACCCAGACGAGTATGCCCGTGGTTTCGAGGAAGAGGAGGAAGCCCGAAGCCAGGAGGAGGCCCTGGCGGCCGCGCTCGCGGTGGAGCCCCACGCCAACCTCGAACGCTTCAGGAAGAAGCGCGGCTTCACCAAGACCGAGATGGCGGAGATGATGGATATCACGCCACGGAGCTACTACGCCTATGAAAGCGGGAAGCGATCGATCCCGACCGAGGCGCTGGTTCGCCTCAACATGTACACCGGGGTTGATCTGAACGAGATCCTGACCGGCCGCCCGTCAAGCGAGGGGTACGAGCGGGTCGTGTCCACGACGATCTGGATGCTTCGCGTTCTCCTGACCGACTACAAGGGCATCCCCCTTTCGAGGCAGGAGAAGATCATCAATGAAACGATCGGCTATGCGCAGGAGCGCGGGCTCACGATCGACAAGCGCCTGGTCGATGAGGTGGTCGCGAGCGAGATGGTGTACAAATTCCATCCGGAGAACATCCCGGCGCCGCCTGACGCCAAGGCGTACGGGGAAGATCAGTACGAGCAGTACAAGCGGGATGAGGAGGCTTGGCAGAAGCACGTCGATGAGGGTCTGGAAGGGCGCAGGTCTCCGCGGTAGGTTTCTGGAACCGCAATTGTGAGGTGATCTCGCCCCAGAATTAGACTCGCCCGGCTTGCCGTCCACCTCGTTCCTAGCTTTGTCTACGCCCGTTCTCAGCTTTATGCGATGACCCGGGTAAGCCGCAGCGTAACGGCACGTGCTGACAATGGCGATTTCGGCACCTTCTCTGCACGCGCGAACTCAACGTCCACAGATCTTGGAAACGGACGCTCCGCCAGGATCGCATCGCTGAACCCGGGTTGTCTACAAGGTGGGCGGAAAGGTCGGCGGATTGCAGCACCGAACGGAAGAGCTAGAGGCTTGAGACGGGGCGGACACGCTACCGCCTCTAGTCAGAGTAACCACCTGATATTGGAGTTAGCGCCGCTTGCGGAAGGACGGATCCGGGGTGCCAGTGTAACACGCCATGACATGTGGATAGGTCTCAGTAATTACGTAGCCATAGACCCCGTTCTGGACCATCCCGTTACACTGATCGAGATCACCGTATCCCACAACATATTCCCAGTCGTCTACGAAGGTCCCATCATAGGGGCCACCGGGGTCACCGGGGCCACTTGGCCGGTTACCGGTCCGCAACCGGTAGCTGCTGCGCGCAGGGCGGATCGTGCCATTGTCCTCGATGTAACTGCCGAAGATCGGAAATCCATCCGCCGCAAAGCCGATCACTGGTGACGGCGCCGCAGGGTTGTCCTGATCGAACAAGGCCATCGGGTTTCCATGGTAGTGATATGTGCCGTCGGGTTGGGTATGGGCATTATGTTCGTCGGCTCCAAATCCGGCGTTCGAAGCTAGCGGATCGTAGCGATAAGGCGCCGACATGTCGGTGCAGCCAATGCGGCCATCGCGTACGCCGAAGCACCCTGCTGCCATCAGGTCTAGCTTTACCCCGTTTAGGAAGACGGCGTTGTCATACTGCAGGCTCAGCGCCGTCGGCCGACTTGCGGCGACGGGGTTTGCGGGGACCGAGTAGACTTGAACTTGTTCGGCCAGCGGGGTGACGAAGTGGCCGGTGGTGTTGAAGTCGTGATTGGGCACCGCGTTGGACCGAATCGTGCAACTGTCACCATCGGTCGAAATTGAGAGCTCCGCGCTGAACTGGCGCCGGTTCTGGATGTCAGTCGCCTCAGCAGAGTAAGTATCAGCATAGGCCGCGCAGTTGGCAAATCGATCTGTCAGCAGAGTATCGGTAATGTCCTCATGAGCGACCGCTGGTGCAGCCTCTGCCAGGATCAACGCCAACACTCCGATCGCGGATACCTGGGCCCAGATCATGAACCGCATGTTATTCAGATGGATTATCGCGTTTCGCGCAGCACCCATGCAGGAGGCCTCCGTTCAGGGTATGGACATTTCGTGATCATCGTAAGCGCAACCTTGCAGACCAATGCTTCTACGCTTCACGACGAGGCTTCCGTCGGACGTGTCTAAAGAGAACGGTCTTCCCGAAGCCACGGTTGATTTACAAGCAAGCCCCAGGGCGCTCACTTCCAAGTAAGAGCGGTAGAGTTGGGGCTCGCGACGGTTAGGTTTGGCGATCTGTCTGGCCGCCGGATGTGCATTTTTCGGCAACTGTGGCACCCTATCCGGCGTGACCCGAGCTTGCTCGGTGATCTTCGCCGATCCTGGCAGGCCGAACAGGTCCGAGGTGTCCTTTGTCGATGCCCTGTCACCAGTTTGCCTTTCGCCTTGGCTTCACCGATGCTCTGGCCTGACTATCGTGATCTCGGAAGTGGATGGCCCATGTCTCGTCGTGTTGAAATCGCTGGAACTGCTGCTGTAGCCGTACTGCTGGTCTCATCGGCCTTTGCGCAAGTTCACAATGGGCCGCCGCCCGACGATGGCGGCCCGCCGCCAATGTCCGTTGAAGATCAGGAGCTTAGTAATGCACTTCAAGCGCGCATGGGTGACACTAGCACCCTCATGGAAAGCTTGCCGATCCCCGACAGCGCCGCCGAGTGCGGAGACGCTCCGGGAATCGGGCGGATGCTGTGCTTGATTGAACTTCTGAAGGCCGACGTGTCCGTGGATATCCTCGAACGCCTGCAACTGGACTATTCCCGCATCGAGGCAGAAAACTGGAGCAACCTTCCTGCAGGAGCCTTTCCGAAGCGGCCGGGCGTCCTGCTGGGCGAGTTGAACGCCAAGCAGCGCGGGCTAGTCAAAGCGATCATGATGGAAGCCACAAGTGGCGAAAGTGAAGAAGGCTGGGACGAACTGGTCCAGACCCTTAACGCCGACGATTACATCAGCACCGTTAGCACCGACTACAAGGCCGGGTATTCCTCCTTCAACACCAAGTTTGCCTTTTTGGGCGTACCCGGACCAACCGGCGTCTGGCAGCTATACTACGGCGGCCACCATATGGCGTTCTCCAACACCTATGTCGACGGAGATCTGGCGGGCGCCACACCGTCCTTCCGGGGGATAGAGCCTTTTCCTTATTTCGAGATGAATGGCCGGGTGAACCAACCTCTGACGCAGGAACGGGATGCCTTTGCCACGCTGCTCAGCGCATTGACGGAGGATCAACGCACCGAAGCGCTGCTGGAAGGAACTTACCGTGACATCCTTGCAGGACCGCAGGCCGATGACGCGCTTCCAGACAAATTCGAAGGCTTGCCTGTTGCCGAATTGGACGCGGACCAGACCAAGCTGCTTCTGGCTGCGATCAAAACTTACGTTGGCGATATATCCGAAGCCGATGCCATGGCCTATATGGCAAAATACTCCGCTGAGCTTCCCGAGACTTACCTCGGCTACTCGGGCACGCCGCAACTGAGCGCGGAAAACGATTACGTCCGGGTTCACGGGCCGTCTCTCTGGATCGAATTCTCGCTGCAATCGAATAAATCCACTGAGAAGGTCGGCAACCACCCTCATTCGGTCTGGCGTGACCTGATGGACGATTACGGCGGGCAGACAGAGTGAGCTGGCGTGCAAGCATGTTCGCATTCGCGGCTATGGTCTGCCTCGCTGGGGGCGCTCTGGCGCACGCCTTGCCGGGGAGTGTTCTTTCACTGCGCCTTCAGGGGGGGCTCTTGCAACTGACGCTCCAGTTTCCGGTGGAAGACCTAATCATCGCGGCGCCCGAATTCGTAGCATTGGAGGACGTGGAGGCAGGCCAATCCGTCTCTGAGGAGTTAACGGATGAGCTGACGCGCTATCTCAGCCGCCATCTTTCAGTCTCAGAAAATGGTGTCTCGTTAGACCTGAATATGACCGATGTGCGACTGCAACCCGCCCACCTTGATCATCTTGGCCAGTTTACTTTGCTCGTCAGCCAGTGGGAAATGATGGGTGCCGAAAAGGACTCAACACCTCTTGAGCTGTCCTACGACGCTGTGATGCATGAGGTGCGAAATCACCGCGCCACTGTGCAATGGATTGAACCGAATGGAGATTTACGTCTGATTTCAGAGTTCGGGTACTTTGACGCAGCCAATGGCGTCCTTCTCGACCTGCGCGCGGTCGGGCGGCAGTGAGCTACGTCCCGCCAGTTGATCCGGCTGCATTGTCGTCGCACATGAAGCAAGGCCGAGCCTAAACTAGGCCGTGCGTGTTTAGACCGCCAACCGGTCTTTGGTGTGTGGTGCCGCGGATGTCTGCACGGTTCTGCGCAGTAGACGCCGGCGCACAACACAGCGAACGTCCGCAAAGGGCCGTGAGTGAAGTCCGCTGCTGTGTGCCACGTGCCAGCCCCGTTGCAGCGCCGCAGATCCGCCACGAGCCCACTACCGAAGTGTTAAATTATCGCTGTGCATGCTCGCAGCATTTCTTCCGCTGGAAGGTGGCTGACTGAAATTGGGCGCAGACTCTATCTGTTGCCTGCGGTCAAGGCGTGTACTGGCTGCGGCACCAGGCGACCAGCGCCTCGGCGAAGAGGGACATTGCCGGCGACACCTCGCGCGACGGGTAATAGAGATAGAACCCCGGCAAGGGTCCGATGTGGTCGTCCAGCACGCTTTCCAGCCGGCCCGCCTCGATGTCCTCCGCGACCATGTGGTGCCATAAGCAAGTCAGTCCCAGACCCCGGATCGCGGCCTGCCGCAGCAACGCTCCGTCGTTGAACACCATCGTGGTGGCATCCCGGAACATCACCTCACCCGTCGGCCCGACGAACCGCCAGGGCATCACGCGGCCCGCCGAATGCATCCGGTAGCCGAGGCAAGGATGCCCCGCCAGATCCTCCGGCCGGACAGGCCGCCCGGCCCGGTCAAGATAATCGGGCGCCGCGACGACCACCGGCCGGGTCTCCTCGGTTAGGCGTTGGGCGATCATGTCCTGCTCCAAACTGTCCCCCATGCGGATACCGGCATCGAACCGGCCCTGCACCAGGTCTTCCAGCGCATCGGTTGCGGCGATCTCGATTTGGATCCCAGGGTGCGCGGCCCGGAAGGCCGGGAGCATCGGCAGGACCAGCAGATCAGCGGCGTCGCGCCCCATCGTCAGGCGCAGCAGCCCAGAGGGCTGATCCGCCGCGGCGGCCACCTGCGACAGCGCCGCGGTGATTTCGTCGAGCGCAGGGCCGAGCCGAGTCAACAGGGCCTCTCCCACGATCGTCGGCGCGACCGAGCGCGTGGTGCGCGACAACAGCCGCTGGCCGATATCCTCCTCCAGCCGCCGGATGGCATGGCTCAGCGCCGATTGCGTGACGCCCAGCTCGGCCGCCGCGCGGGTGAAGCTGCCATGCTCGGCCACCACGCGCAACGCGGCAAGGGTATCGAGGCGGTCACGCGCCATTCATGACTCCATTTCATTGACCCCAGAAAAATGACGGACTTCTGGCGCGAATGAAAGCAACGTATCTCCCTGCCGTAACGCGAGGGCGCAGCGCCCCCGCCGCCCCGGCACAAAGGACATCAGATGGCTGACAGGATCACCCGCCTCAACCCGACCTCCCTTCCTGACACCAGCGCCATCGGATACGCGCAGATTTCCATCGTGCAGCCGGGGCGCATGGCCTTCGTCTCTGGCCAGGTGGCCGGTGCGGAGGCTGTGGCAAAGGGCTTCGAGGCGCAGGTCGCAGACGTGATGCGCAAGGCAAGCGCCGCGCTTGACGCGCTGGATGCCACCACCGACGACATCGTCTTGGCACGGGCCTACGTGGTCGACCTGGACGAGGCCCGGCTGGGCATCTGCGTCGCGCAGATCAACGCCTTTTGCAAAGGCGCCACGCCGTCGCTGACGGGGGTTGGCGTGGCCGCACTGGCTGGCCCGGGTCTGCTGGTCGAGATGGAATTGCAGGTCCTGCTGCGCGACTGATGCGATGTCAGCGACGCCACGCGGGGGGCGCTTGTTCCGCAAAATGCGTTCGAGCAGGCCCGCGTCTCGACCTCCCCGTGCTTGTCAGGAGGCAATGAGAAAGCACGCCGCCGATCGGACATTGTGTCTCCGATGCCTGGGATGTCTGCACTGCGGACCTTCTGTTATCGTGTGTCGCTGCGCCGTGTCACGAACGGCCGGTTCGGGGAAGCTGCGCTGCGGCGTTGCCTCTTCCGGCAAATGGCCGCAAAGGGCCGTCAGGGTTCCGCGGACCTGCTTCATCTGCCCGATACACCTGCCGCGCCGCCGTCTGACCGGTTCTAGCTCAGACTACCGGTTGCCGTATGTGCAGCATGCTGCAAGTGCCGACCGAACGCGCTGAAAATCTCGGCCCAAAACCGCCGTTCAGTCTCTGGCCGACCGCTGTGGTGAAGCTTCACCAGACCCGTCATTCGTCCATCGCGCAACATTTTCGGAAGACGAATGTCGTTGATGCGGACAAAGCCGCGCTGACCTCAGATCAGGTACGTGCGTTAGATGCGTCGATTTCACTGGCCAGTTGGCGGCATTTCGCACCGGCCCACTCATGAGCGTCCGCGCCGAACAGCAACCGCCGGTCGGGCGCGTCGGACGATGCTTCGTTGACGATCAGCGCGGCCAGCTCTTCGGGGTCGTTGTCCTGCGCGCCGTTCGCCTGCGAAATGAAGCCCCGGAACGCGGTAACCGCCTCGGCGTAATCATCGATCTCGAGGTCGCCCTGACGCGCGGTGGAGGGATCGAGGAAGTTCGTGCGCATCATGCCCGGATCGACAATCAGGGATCGAATGCCGAGCGGCGCGATCTCTTCGGCAAGGCCCTCCATCCAGCCCTCAAGGGCAAACTTGGAGGCGGAGTAGATAGATCCGCCGGGGTTGGAGACCAAGCCGTTCACTGACGAGATTGTCACCACCAGACCCGACCGCTGGCGGCGCATCGTCGGCAGAACGGCACGGGCCACGTTCATCGCCCCGAAGACGTTAATCTCGAACTGTCGGCGCACATCGTCGTCGCGGATCGTCTCGAAAAAACCAAGCTGCGCGCGACCGGCATTGTTGACCAGCACGTCGATTTGTCCAAAGACCTTGACGACCGAGTCATGGGCCTCTGCCACAGCGGCAGCGTCTGTCACGTCAAGGGGCAGGGCGAGTAGCCTGTCTTCGGGCGCGGCGAGGCGCTCGGCCAGCCCGTCGACGGCCCGGCTGGTAGCCGCAACCTTGTCGCCCGCGCGCAATGCGTCCCGCGCTATGAGATACCCCAGCCCCTTGGCGGCGCCGGTGATGAACCACACTTTGTCAGTCATCCTGTCAGTCCTTTCATTGGTCGCCTCTCATATTAAGTGGTCTTTTTGTTTGACGATTAGACCCTTGAAAATTGTCGCGATCAGTAGCTTGTCTAATGAATGGACCCGCGCAGATTCTCAGACTTGATCACTTTCAGCCGCGTCGCGGAGACGCGAAGCTTCACTGCGGCGGCGCAGAGCCTCGGGGTGACCCAGTCTGCCGTCAGCCAGACAGTGAAGCGGCTTGAGGCGGACCTTGGCATCAGGTTGTTGTCACGCTCAACGCGCAGCCTGGCACCGACATCAGCGGGCGAGCAGCTGCTGGCCACCCTTGCGCCCAATGTCGCTGAGCTTGACGCGAAGCTCGCCGATCTCGAACGGCTGCGCGAAGAGCCGGGCGGGCAGCTCAGGGTGACCTGCGGCAAACACGCCGCGGATACACTTGTTTGGCCGGCCTTCTCCAGATTGCTGGCCGCGCATCCCGACATCGAGGGCGAGCTGAGTGTCGAGGACAGATACGTAGATATCGTCGCAGAGCGGTTCGATGTCGGGATACGGATGCGCGACAACCTGCAACTCGACATGGTTTCTGTCCCCGTCGGGCCCCCCCTGCGCTCGGTCGTTGTCGGCGCGCCGGGGTATCTTGATGCCTGCACAGCCCTGGATTCCCCGCGCGATCTCTCACGGCATCGCTGCATCGGGTTCCGGACCGCGGGCGGTATCCTGTCGCCTTGGTCCTTCGAAAGGGACGGCCGCACTGAGACGGTGAAGGTCACATCCTCGGTCGTCGTCAACGACGGTAACGCGTTGGTTGCGGCGGCCTGTGCGGGGATTGGACTGGCCTATGTGCTGGAGGAACTGGCCGCTCCGTTCTTGCGGGACGGGCGGCTTGTCGAGGTTCTCCGAAACTGGTCTCCACGGTTCGCAGGCTATCACGCCTACTACTCGAACCGACGCCATCCGCCCCCGGCGGTGAGGCTTTTCATCGACCTCTTGCGGCAGGAGATCTGAGCATCACCAGTGTTTTGGGTACAAGGAGCTTTACGGCTCACTCCGGCCCTCGCCGGCCCTTCAAACTCAGCTCGGCTGTCGCATCGCAGCACCTGCAAGCGGACATTGCCCGAGCCTAGAGTTTTCAGGAGAATATGACGCGCTGTCCGGACCAACCCCAGAGACAGCGCGTCAGGTGTTCAGCGGAACCTGGCTGCGTTCTCTGCAGCCGCGGCATCCGTGTCGCCCTGACCGAACGCCGACGGTCGCGGCTCCGGCAGTTGCAGAGCCTCTTGAACCCGCGGCATGGCGTCGATGCGGTCGAACCACGCTTGCAGGTTCGGCAATCCGTCGACGCGCACCGTGGCCCAGAAGTAGCTGCGCGCCCAAGGGTAGGTCGCAATATCGGCGATGGACATCGTATCACCTACCAGCCACTCGCGCCCTGCGAGCCGCGTATCCAGCACCTCCAGCAGGCGGCGGCTTTCGGTCACGTAGCGATCAATAGCGTAGGGCACCTCGTCACCATTCGGCTTGGCGATCCGCTGGAAGAACATCGCCTGGCCCATCATCGGGCCGATCCCGCCCATCTGGAACATCAGCCATTGCAGCGTCTCCGAGCGCTCCTTGGGGTCGTGGCTGAGGAGCCGATCGTATTTCTCGGCAAGATACCACAGGATCGCGCCGCTCTCGAAAACCGCGAAGTCACCCGCGCCGCGATCCACGATGGTCGGAATGCGCCCGTTTGGATTCAGGAGCAGGTAATCGGGCGCCTTCTGCTCCTTTTTGCCGAAATCAATCGGCACCAGTTCGTAGTCGATCTGCGCTTCGTGCAGGAAGATCAGGGGCTTCCAGCCGTTCATGGTGTTGGCGGTGTAGAGAACGATATCAGGCCGCGTCATTGCTGAGCTCCCCGAAGGTCATTGCGAGATGGGCGTCGAACCGGGCGAGGTCGGAGGCCACGTCGGGGTTCTTCATCACGTCGAAGGCCCCGACGGTCGGCAGCGGCGTCATGCCGAAGAACCTGGCGTTCAGATGGACGGGGCGGAGGAGATCATCCAGCGACATGCCCTCGAAGAACGGCTCTGCCGGGTCATCGAAGGCCTCAGACGGGGCGTTCAGCGTGGCCGAGATCATGTAACGTGTGCCTACCAGCTTGCCGCCCATGCCGTAATTCGCTTTCGGAGCCACGGAGCTGCGGCCGTCACCGTTGCTGAGCTGCCCGCCCATGCCGACCGTGTAGACCTCGTCCATGTACTTCTTGAACGACCACGGCACGCCCATCCAGTTTACCGGGAATTGCAGAAGGACCACATCCGCCCAGAGGTGGCTGTCCACCTCGGCCTGCACGTCGTATCCGGCCGCGACCGTGGTCAGGCGAACCTCGTGACCCTGCGCCTCAAATGTCGCCTTGGCGCGCTCCGCGAGCGTTTTGTTGAGTTTACCGGGGGCAAATTCATAAGGCTGCGCGCCGTTCAGGATGTGGATCTTGCTCATATCGTCTCTTCCGTTGCTCCGCCCGCTTGACTTCGGCGGGGTCCGGGATGAGATGACTGTGGTGGGAAGTAAAAACAACCAGTATACTTTTGGTAACCTAATCCAGCGCGGACCAGCGGAGCTTAAAACGATGGATGCAAAGATCGAAGTAGACGGTGCCGGCCGACGGAGCGCGGCCAATGCCTGCACCGAACCCTGCGCCATCGAGCGTGGGATGCGGATCATCGGAGGGAAATGGACTGGCTCCATACTCTGGCACGTCAAGGATGGGCCGGTGCGGTTCAACGACCTCGCCCGGATGATCGGCGGCGCGTCGAAGAAGATGATCACGGAACGCTTGCGGCAACTCGAAGACCAGGGGCTGGTCAGGCGTGAAGTCTGCGACACCGCCCCGATCACCGTCGTCTACGAAATTACTGATTTCGGGCGCACTGCCCTGGGTTTCCTGGATGAACTGCGCAAGTGGAGTGAGGGCCTGCCGAAGAGTTTGACCGCTGAAACGCGATAGCCTGTCGAGAGCGCGACCGGCCCAGACTTGCCATTTAGGCATCGTTCACCGGATGGCTGCTTCGACATCAATTCGGACTAGGAGCATAACGCCATCCCTACGGGCCTTCACACAGTCCAGAAGGCCATTGTCAGCGCTTCGAGATTGCAGGCAAAAGCGACGAGATCGAGGGTTACCGCTCGGGTGTGACGAGGATGAACGGGCTTTTTGTTTCCGCTGAGGCAGCCTGAATGAAAGCACGGCCGCTAACTTGGCCGTCGACGAGAGCCCGTGCTAACGACTGCTGCTGACCAAGGTTGTTCACTGCGCAGGCAAACCCTTCAGCGATCCGGGCTAGGCGTCCAGCCGCGTCCCGGCGCAGGGAGATCGAGGCGGTCAAATCCTTTTCTGATGCGGCTACCAAACGAGCCAGCGAATCCGGGTTCAGTTGATTTAGGCACCTGAGGTTGTCGTCCAAGTAGTATGCTGCATAATCGCTCGCATGGCCCAAATCCTCTGAAATGAAGAGCGTTCGAAGCTCGGCCTCTTCGCAGAGCCATTTTGCAGAGCTCAGGGTCCAGATCAAATCCAATCGCGCTCTTGGAAGGGAGGTCGCCTCACCTGGGTTCATTGCCTCCCGCAGTAAGTCAGAAAGTGTGCTCACATGAGTGGAAAGTTCTCTTTGCAAAGTGGTTGCAAGGCCGCGATGATCGGTTCTCGTAGCTGCACTATCAAGGTCCTTGAGCGCTGCGCGAATTTCGCTGAAGAGACGACGGAGTTCGGCCTCCTGTATCAACTTGCCAATCTCGCGAACTTCCTCCCGCAGAGTTCCCAGATGGTTCTCGATGGCGTTCAATCTCATATTGATGATCGCGAAGCCGGCAACTGACACGCCAATCCCGATCCCGGTGAGAGCCATGTTGGCGAATTGCAGGTTTTCCAGAAGTGCCATGCCTTCCTGCAATTTGTTGAGGGAGGATTTGATCTGTTCGTTTTGCACAATTCCGACGACGCCCAGAGGCGAAAACCCGGATTGTGCGGCGGCTCCGCCAGCTTGAATCAAAGCTGAGACGAAGCCCTGTGTCTGCTGTACATGTCCTAAAATCTGGCCTGACGAGACATCTTTTATGATCGCGCCAACCAATTGAGCCTGACCAGAGGAAACGAGTGCTTCGAGGCCGGGAGGGATGGCGTAGAGGAGAGGCATCAGGCCGTTTCGATCTTTGTTTCGAGGCTGCGCAGTGTAAACGCTTGCAGATCGGTCACGAGACAACGCGCGCCCGAGGCAAGCCCGTAGCCCAATGCGGCAGTGCGGGCGCGGCTTTGCAGGCGGGTCGTTAGATAGGCGCGATTTCGGTTGCTGAGCCGGTCGACCACTTTGCTGCCGGTAAGGGTGGCCACCGCGAGGCCGGCTCCTCCGACTGCGAAGAGAGGTAAAGAAAGCGTGGGGCTGCTTAATAAGAAAAAGGAAGTTGTCGTCACCGTCGCGAACGAGATCACAGAGGGAATAGCGGCAAGAGAAGCGCCGAGAACACTGACCCTGGCGAGCGCGGGTAGCGCAGCTCGCAAAGCAGCTTGACTGGTGCCTTTCTCGGACAGCGATGCGGCGAGCGCATCGATTTCTCCTTCGAGATCCGCCTCGACACGATGAGCAACTTTCTGTGCCCAAGGTCCGAAGAGTTCCTTCCAAAGCGACTCGGGTGAAATCTGCGCCTTGCTCGCAGCGAACGAGGACATCGAGGTAATGGCGTTTTCAATGTCCGCCATGAGGTCGGGAAGAGCGTCTTCAACGTATTCGGTAACCCGTTCAAAGCGCGCCTGCTTCCATCGGATCACTTCAAGTTCGACAATCGGATCGAGAGTGGATGAGGGGTCAGTTTTTGTTGTCACGGACACTGTCATTCTAGCTGTGTGGAGACCACATCGCGTGGCCACCAGCACATTTGCATACTGCATTGGAAGTCAATCGCCAACTAGCTCTTCTAAGAAAAATTCCCCGCACTATCGGGTGCTATGGCGGTCGGAATGGGGAATGGTTCCCAAGATGATGGGAAAGGAAAATTCAACTCGGCAAGGCCGCTTTCCGGTTTGGGCTTGGGATGGACGTCGCTAGCCCACTCCGGACATTGGCGTCCGGCGCAGCGAAAGCCCGCTTCCCGCCCTTCGTGCCGCCCGAGAGCAACATGTTTCGCGGGGGGGAAAGGCCGCCATGTGTGGGTGCAGTGGTATGCGGGGCGTGGCTCGACAGGCGACCATGGGGCTGGGAGAGAGCCAACGAGATCTACACTGCAGCCAACCACGTTTCGGGCGTCACGTAGATCGCGCTGCCCTCCGTCCCGATCATGATCTCTCCATCCTGGATATTGATTTGGAGCTTCATCGCGCGCTTAGCCAGCTTTTCCAGTGCGGCTGTATCCTCCGCCGGAAAATTGACGATCGTCAGGTTCGAGAAGCGGGTGACTCCACCCTTGATCTTCTCCCACCAAAGGTCAGCCGCGCGTCCTCCATAAGGATAGACGATCACCTTCCCAGCCTTACTGCAGGACTGCCGCAGGACCTTCTCGCTCGGAAGCCCGAGCGCAACCCAGGCTTCGATCTCGCCGCTCAGACTCTTTTGCCAGAGATCGGGCTCGTCATCCGTCGACAGACCCTTGGTCATTTCCAGGTGCTCATGAGCGTTAAGAGCGAAGGCAGCGATACGAAGCATCAAACGCTCGTCGGTTTCCGAGGGGTGCTTGGCCACGGTCAGCTTGTGCGTCTCGTAGTAGTGACGATCCATGTCCGAGACCGACAATTCGACTTTATAGATGGTGGCATTCTGCGCCATTTGCTTCTCAACTCTTCCAGGGACCGCGCTGCCTACCGCGTGCGGAGCACCTTGGGAAGCGGACACCGCTTCCTCCAGGCTACAGACGTCATCATCAGTCCGGCGCAGCAAGGCGGGGTAGGTGACATCTACGCGGGCGGGGTTACTCATCGCTCTGATGCAGGTGAAAGGAAAGGATCAGCCCAGAGCCGCCCCTCGCGCGCGGCGCAGCATGACGTCACGCACTGGCATCAAGGGCAGGAAATTGCAGTTCGCCGCGCGTACGAGCACGCCGTCGCCTCAAAACCGAAGCGGACTTTCCGTAAGGATCATCTCGCTGAGCCTTACGTGATCCATACAGACGGGCGGGAACCGGCCGTTCGCTACGGACATCATGAACGGCCGCAATACGAGACAAGCGATGCGCTCACTCATGTAGGGAGCTTGCTTCAGGCTCGGTGGTTCGACATATCGAGCGGCTTCGAAACGACCAAAGTTTTTTTGACGCGGGAGTGACGCAGCTGGAAGGTTTGAAGATGACAGGCTGGTCTCCAGCAAACCTTCCGCAGCGATTCTTCGAAATGCAGATATAAGGTCTCGGCTGACACCTTGGCGGGGCTGACGACACCGGAGGTGTGCATCGTACAAGCCTCGAATCCGCCGCTTCGGTCACAAGGGTTCGCGCAATCACCTGCGGGCATAAACTCTGGTGAGGCGGGGCATGGGCGTTTTCTTTTGGCTGCGCGCCGGGTCACGCCGAAGTGTCCGGGATTCAGGCGCGTCCCGGCTGGTAGGCCGCGCTCCACTGGCGAGGAGAAGTGCCGTACATGCGCTTGAATTCCCTGCTGAATTGCGATGGGCTGACATAGCCCACATCCATCGCCGCCTCTGAGACCGTCATCCCGGCAGAGATCTTCATCGCTGCGTGGTTCAGCCGCATCGCCTTGGCGAACTGAATCGGGGACATGGTGGTTGCCTCCTTGAAGCGACGGTGAAAAACGGCGCGGCTCATGCCCGCACGGGTGGCCATGTCGTCGATCGAGACAGCATCGTGCAAATGGTTGGTCAGATGCCAAATGGCCCGCGCGATGCCATTGCCTGGCGCAAAGGCCTGCCGGGCAAAGGCCCCGGCGTCGCCCTTCAGGATCGCATAATGCAACTCGCGCAGGCGGGCTTCTCCCAAAATGGCCAGGTCTGTCGAGTCCTCCAGCTGAACCAGTCGCAAGAGCGCCTCGGCAAACCCGTCATCCCATGGAGAGAGACGGATGCCTCGAGCCTCGGCCACCGATCCTGCCGCTGTCGCATGCCCCATCTCCATCGTCAGCTCCGTCATCAGTCGCGTGTCCAGCGCGATGTAGACGCCCATCAGCGGATTGTCCGGCGCGGCCGTCGGGGTGCCCGCCTCAACAGGCATGGACAGGGGGCAGATCAGGTAATCGCGGTGGTCGTAGACATGGTGATACCCGTCCAGAACGGCCTCTTTCGCTCCGCTGACGATGGCGATCACACAAGGCTCATAAACCGCCGGGATACAAGGCACGGCCTCGGTTGCGCGGAACAGCTGCACACCGCGGACCCCCGTCTGCACAAGGCCGTCCTCGGGCATGCGGCCTTCGATTGTGTGTCGGAGGGTCGTCTTCGTCATGCGGGCAGCGTTCTCTCAAAAATAGGGTCGCGCAATAGGATCGATACAATCAGGCAAGTCTTCAAGAGTATCTCGGCTGTTTTGAACCGGCTTTGAGATTTATTTCTCCCCCAACGCTGACACAGCAGAAACTGAAGGACAAGACGATGGCCGACACGACATTTGGACCCAAGGGCTGGACACCGGAGCGTCTCGGGGATCTCAGCGGCAAGACCTATCTGATCACCGGGGGCAACGCGGGTGCCGGGTATCAGGCGACACGATTTCTGCTGACCAAGGGCGCGAAAGTGGTGATGCTTAACCGCAGCGCCGAGCGGTCGAAGGCCGCAGTGGAGACGCTGCGCGCGGAATACGGACCGCAGGCGGAGGTCGATTTTATCCGCATGGACTTGTCGGATCTCTCCAGTGTGCGCGAGGCCGCCGCTCGGGTTCTGGCGGATGTACCGCGCATCGACGCGCTGATCCAGAATGCTGCTATCGCGCAGGTGCCAACGCGCCAGCTGACCAAGGATGGGTTCGAAAGCCAGCTTGGCACCAATCACTACGGGCATTTCCTGCTCGCCGGGCTGCTGTTCGACCGCATCGAAGCGTCGGCGGGCCGGATCGTCGTGGTGGCCAGCCTTGGCTACAACATGGGCCTGAAGACCATCAAGTTTGACGACATGAACTGGGACAGCGGCTATGGCGCGAACACCGCCTACAGCCAGTCGAAACTTGCGCAGATGATGTTCGCCTACGAATTGCAGGACCGTCTGGCGGTAGCAGGGAAAACCTCGGTCGAGGTGTTTGTCTGCCATCCCGGTTCATCCGCGACCTCGCTGATCAACACCAGCGGCGGCGCGTTGTCGAAGCTGATCTTCAAGATCATGACCCTCACCCCGATGGTACAGTCAGCCGAGAAAGGCGCCTATCCCGAGGTGATGTGCGCGACTGAAGACGGCCTGCAGCAACGCGCGCTTTACGGGCCGACCGGCCGCATGGAATTTGTAGGCCCCGTCGGTAGGGGAACGTTGAACCCCCACGCCTATGACAAGGCGGTCATGACCCAGCTCTGGAACGTTTCCGAGACGGTCACGGGTTTCACCTGGTCACTTTGAGGCGCCTTGCACTCACCGGGACGCCATGTCTCACCAAGAACGGAGAGCGCGATGAACCCACTCAAGACTGCAACCGACTGGGCCCGGACCGAGATGCTCTCAAACAGCGCCTTCATCCTGATAGGGATAGCCTTTCTGGCCAACTGCTTCAGCCTATGGCACATGTGCCGCACCGAGATGGCCCGCTCCTTTGTCTGGCCGATGGGCGTGGCAGGCGTGTTGCTGCTGATCCTCGGGGGCGGCTTGCTGTTTGGCACGTGGTCCAGCCTGTCGGGCTTTGCCGAAGCGGCAACTCACGTGCAAAGCTTTGTCACGTCAGAGCATGCCCGGATCGATCAGACGCGCGCGGGCTATGCCACCGCCGTCTTCAAGGTGATGCCCCTGATGGTGGCAGCGGCGGCGCTGGGGATCGTGTTCTTCGACGGTCCGCTCTGGCGAGCGTCGTTTATCACGGCCGCCGCTTTTCTGAGCGTGGTGATGGTGGTGGACAGCATGGCCGATGCGCGCCTCGGTCACTACCGGGCGCAGTTGGCGCAGGGGTGACGGCCCGTCCCGTAGAGCGCGGGCCGGGGGCGTTCAGACCTCGATCACCACCTTGCCCAGGGCGGCGCCACATTTCAGTCGGGCGTAGGCCTCGCCCACCTGGTTCAGTGTGAACCGTTGGTCATCCAGCAGCGGCTTGACCGCGCCCGCATCCACCAACGCGGCCAGTTGGGCAAGGATCTCGCCATGCTCGGCGCGACGCACGTTGTGCAGCATCGGCAGCAGCATGAAGACGATGTGCAGAGACAGGCCCTTGAAATGCGCGGGGCTTAGGTCGATTTCCGACAGCGCCACGGTTGTGACCACATGCGCATTCAGCCCGGCCGCCGCAAAAGAATTGGTCATGTTCGCGCCGCCGACGGTATCGAACACCACGTCAAAGCCGGCTCCGCCGGTCTGCGAAGCGACGTAGTCGTCGATTTGTGTGATCTTGAAGTCGATGGCCGCCGCACCGAAGCCCTCGATCACGTGCATCTGCCCGGCTCCGGTGCCTGTGGCAGAAACCCATGCCCCAAGGTGGCGGGCGATCTGCACTGCCAAATGGCCGACGCCGCCCGCGCCGCCCTGCACCAGAACGGACTGGCCATCCGTGACGCCTGCCCGGTGAAGCCCTTCCCAAGCGGTGATGCCCACCAGCGGCAGGGCGGCGGCCTCTCGCATCGACAGGCTTTGCGGCTTCTTCGCGATCAGCCGAGCATCGGCCAGCATGTATTCTGCCAGCGCGCCCTTCAGGTCAGCCAGCCCACCGGCGCAACCGTAAACCTCGTCACCCACGGCAAAGCCGGTCACATCGGCGCCGACCTCTTCGATCACCCCGGCGAAATCCATGCCGAGCACGGCAGGCAACGCGGGGGAAAGCGGGAGGTCGGTGCCCATATCCTTGATCATCGTGTCGATGGTGTTCACGCTGGTCGCCTTGATGCGGACGATCACGTGGCCGGGGGCGGCTGTGGGGCGCGGGGTTTCGGTTTCGGTAAAGACAGCGTCGGGACCGTAGGTGTTCAGGGTCATGGTTTTCATGGGAATGTCCTCAGTTGACTTGGGAGAGAAGCGCGTCGATCTGGCCGGCGATCTGCGCCGTGGTGGCCGCGTCGTAGCGCGGGGCAAGCCGTCGTGCGTCGTTGTCGTAGTAGCGCCCGGTTGCTGCGGCGAATTCTGCCGACAGCGCGGCGCGGGTCAGGATGTCGACGCCGATGTTCAGATCATTGCCGGAAGTGCCAAAGCCTTCGCGCACCATGCGCGTCGCCAAAAGCGAGCCGGGGTTGACCGCCAGCGACACTGGCCCCTCCGGGTGCGCGTCGCCAAAGGCCTGGTTCCACAGTGTGATGGCCAGCTTGCTCTGGGCGTAGGCCTCCATGTCTTGCAGGGGCGTGTCGCCGGCAAGCGCACGCGGCTCGACCGAGGCCTGTGCCGCTGAAGACAGGTGAATGATCCGCCCGTCCTGCGGGATCACCGGCAAGAGTCTCTGCGCCAGCAGCGCCGAGGCCAGCGTGTTCACCGCAAAGCGCACGTCGAATGCGCCTGCACGCGGTTGCCCGGTCTTGAATACGCCCGCGTTGTTGATCAGCGCGTCGATCTGCGCATGGCCCTTCGCCACGCGATTCGCCAAACCCGCGACCTGCGCGAGGTCGGACAGGTCCGCGACTTCGGTCGAGACCTCATCCCCTGTGCGGCGCAGGTCGTCGGCCACAACCGAAAGCTTGGCCGCGTCTCGCCCGTGCACGATCAGGCGGTGACCCTGTTCGGTCAGCGCCTGCGCGGTGGCAAGGCCAAGGCCCTGCGTCGCGCCGGTTATCAGAATGGTCTTCATGAGTGATCCTTTCAGGAGAACTGCGGCAGGACCTCCCGCGCGAGACGGTCCAGCGTTTCGTCGATCGGCGCCCGGTTGAAGCGCAGGTTTAGGGCAACATGGTTCACGCCGATCCCTTCAAGCTGCTCAAGATGGGCGGTCAGCCAGCGTGCCCCCGCCCGGACCCCAAGGTGGATGTGGTGGGCCCCCTCATCGGGATCGTCCGACAGGTCGACGTACAACGGCTGCAAAACGGGTTTCCCGGGCTGCCCAAGCGCCTCCAGGCGGTTCCGCCAGTCCTGAAGCACCCGACTCTGCGCTTGGCCAGGGCGGGGATACGTCATCCAACCGTCGCCATTCTGTGCGATCCAATCGGGCGACTGGCCGCTGGAGCCGGTGACCAGCAGCGGCAAGCGCGTGCCATGCGGTTTGGGCAGCATGTCCATGCCCCCTTCGATGCGCCCAAAGGCAGTGTCGGCGCGCGGCGCGGGTCTGCCCATGGCCCGAATGTAGTCGACCGCCGCCTGAAACGCCGCGCCGCGCCGGTCGAAATCGGCGGCCATGGCCGGATACTCCTCCGGGCGATCCCCCGAGGCCACGCCAAGGATCAGGCGCCCGCCGGACAGCTGGTCGACCGAGGCCGCCGCCTTGGCCACATGCGCGGGATGGCGCAGCGGCAGAACGATGGACGCCACGCCAAGCGCGATTTCGCTGGTCTGTCCCGCAAGGTAGCCAAGGTATGTAAACGGGTCATAGAGCTGACCCGCATCGCCAAAGCTCGGCACGTCAAACGGCACATCTCGTAGCCAGACCGCACGAAAACCAAGCGTCTCGGCCCGCTGGATCCGCGCCAGATGGCCAATCATGTCTGGCACCGGACTATCCGGATAGGCGGTGATCGGGACCACGAGACCAAGGCTCAACCGCCCGGCCTGAAAGGTGCCGTCGTAGCCCCTGTTGATTTGCGGAAAGCTGTCCAAGTGGTCTCGCATGTCTGGCTCCTTCCCCCAAGTTTAGGCGGACAGGCCCGGCAGCACCTGCTTGCCGATCACACGCCCGCTTTCCTGCCGTTCATGCGCGGCGGCGAGGGTCTCGGCCGTCAGCACATCGGCGCGTTCGGTCACGGTAGAGATCAGCTCGCCCGCATCCAGCATCGCCGACACACGGTTCAGCAGATCGCGCTGCGCCTCCATATCGGTGCCGAACATCGACCGGGTGAACATGAACTCCCAGCTGAGAGTCAGCGCCTTGGGCTTGGCGGGCGCGATGTCGAGCCCCTGCGGGTCGTCGATCAGGGCAATGTGGCCGCGCGGGGCGATCAGCTCGATGATGGCGGGCCAGTGTTGGTCGGTGGCGGTCAGGGCGGACACGTAGTCCGGCACCACTGCCAGGTCGCGCAATTGCGCGGCCATGTCGCCGCGATGGTCGATCACGTGATCCGCGCCCATCCGGCGCACCCACTCCTGCGTCTCTGGGCGCGAGGCGGTGGCGATCACGGTCAACCCGGTCAGCCGCTTGGCCAGCTGGATCAGGATCGAGCCGACACCACCCGCGCCGCCGATGACCAGCAGGTTCTGGCCCCCGCCTGCGCCTTCGGAGAGGCGGAAGCTGTTGAACAGCATTTCCCAAGCCGTGATTGCGGTCAGCGGGAGGCCTGCGGCTTCGGTGAAATCCAGCGAGGCCGGTTTGCGCCCGACGATGCGTTCATCCACCGCGTGGAATTCGGCGTTGGTCCCGGGGCGGGTGACGTCGCCGGCGTAGAAAACCTGGTCGCCGACCTTGTAGCCCGTCACCTCTGGTCCGGTTTCGACTACCACACCTGCGGCGTCGAAGCCAAGGATGCCAAGCCCTTCTGGTGCCCGGTTCGCACGAAGCTTCACGTCGACCGGGTTGACCGAGATCCCCCTGACTTCGACCAGAAGGTCACGCGGGTGCAGCTCGGGGCGGTCGGCCTCTTGCGCGGTCAATACAGTGGCGGCGCCGGCCTGGGTGTATCCAATGGCTTTCATGTCGATTGTCCTTTGCAACTTGCTTGAAGACAGAGATGCACCTTTGAATTTCAGAAAAAACGGATCATATCGGAGTTCAGTTTTCCGGTTTTCAGGATAATCAGCATGGAGATTGAGACCCTGCGTTTGTTCGTGGCGGCGGCAGAGCGGCTGAACATCAGCGCTGCCGGGCGCAGCCTTGGCCTAGCGCCTGCCATGGCCAGCGCGCGGTTGGCGAAGCTGGAACATGAGTTGGGCGCAGAGCTGCTGCACCGCACCACGCGCAAGGTGTCGCTGTCGCAGGAAGGGGCCGCCTTTCTGCCCTACGCGCGCGAGATCCTTGCGCAGTCAGAGGCCGCGCGCGCTGCCCTTGGCCTGAATGCGGAGCGCCCCACGGGCACGCTGCGCTTTGCCGCGCCGAGCAGCTTTGCCCAATTGCACATCATGTCGCTTTTGCCCGCTTTTCATGTGGAATACCCCGACATCACGCTGGATCTGCGGCTGTCCGACACTCGCATGGATCTGATCGAAGGCAGCTTTGACCTGGCCCTGCGTAGCGCCCCTTTGCAGGACAGTAGCTTGCGGGGGCGCAAACTTGGCGACGACACGCGGGTGCTTTGCGCCGCGCCAGAATATCTTGGACGACGCGGCACGCCCAAGACGCCAGAAGATCTGGACGGCCACGATATGCTGTCCTGGGGCAATGCGGCCCCGCGCGAACTGCTTGCCGGGACCCGCCGCTTCACGCTCGATCCGGCCCGCATGACCTGCCGCACGATCCTCGATGACGGAACGGCACAGCGCATTGCAACACTGGCGGGCGGCGGGGTCTCGATCAACTCGCTCTGGAGCGTTGCGCACGAGATTCGCGCCGGACGGTTGGTGCATCTGTTGCCCGACTGGCGGCTTGCAGATGCGTCGGTGCTGTGGCTGATTTATCCCCGGTCCAATGTCTTGACGCCTAAGGTGCGAGTGTTCATGGACTTTCTGCTGGCACGGCTGACACCAGCGCCTTGGCTGCCGTGATGGCGGCCCGACCATGCAGGGGCCATGACTGGGTCAGTTCCTCGACGATCAGCAACAGCGTCACCTCATGACCTGCCAGCCCGGTCGCATCCGCTGTCCGCTGAGCGACCTCCTGTTTGTGATCCTCCAACAGCTGCCGAAGCGGCTGGTTGGTAGGGTCGGAGCCCACGGGCATGAAATAGGCAGCCATCGGTTGCCTCGGTCCGAATCCATGAGGCAACGCGATCCACTAGGTGTTCGAGCCCGCGGTTGAAAAAGGGGGGCGTGGCAGGCTGATTCGGCGAACGAAGGGTGACATGAACACCAAGCTACATGCCGTCACGGACGCGTACGGCCAACCAATCAAGTTCTTTATGACAGCCTTCCAGGTGAGCGACTACACCGGCGCGGCAGCCCTGCTGAGCAGCCTGCCCGGTGCAGAATGGCTGTTGGCCGATCGGGACCATGACTCCGACTGGTATCGGGAAGCCTCGCAGGACAAAAGGAACCAAGCCCTGCATCCCGGGCCGGAAGTCCCGAGGCAAGCCCGCCGAATACGACAAGCGCCGCAACCGTCTTGAGATCATGTTCGGCAAGCTTAAGGATTGGCGCCGCGTTGCGACCCGCTACGACAGGTGCCCACAAGTCTATCTGTCCGCCGCAACTGTCATCTTCTGGATTTGAGGCATAACGAGTCTGGGACCTATTGACCGTTTGCGGCCAAGAGTTAAGCCGCTCCTGGGGGCGCGTGTATGAACCCCGCCGCAGCTGTGCCATATGACCAGCTTAGCGTGACAATCCGAGTTCCTTGAGTACGGCATTGAGAAACTGCCCGTCATCCAACCCTGCTAGCGCAGTGCTGCGACCAAACGTTTCCAGAGCCCAGATCGTCAGGAGCCTCCGCATGACGGCTGCGGGTGCGTCCATTCCATGGGTGGCCAGGTCGAGCAGGAGGAGCTGATAGGCTTGGTCGAGGCTTCTCGTGGGCCCGGCACCGCCGCGTGATCGCGAGCTGATGTGCGGTGATATCGTGGGCTTGAGCAGCTTGTAGACGGCGTCCTTAGCTTCCGCGGTCCATGCTTCGCCCCGCTCCGACACGTCGGCGCAGATCGCGAGATTGGCGATTTCGGTGGCGCTCAGCCAAGTTCCGAAAAGGTATTTGCCACCTAACTCTGACATAAGTGTCTCTCCAGGTTCGCACTTCTTCCACACAGGTAGAACAGGGGCCGCCTCTAGTCTGAGACGGCGTTTCCCATGATCTTTCGAATGTTTCCCGACATGGCTGACTCCCGCTAGATGAAGAGGCCTGTGACCGGGCCAAGAGGCTCAGTCGGCCCATCGATCCGAGCCGTACTCGACTCTGGCAAATCAGGTGCCACTGGTCGTCCGCCCGACACGATTTGGTTGCGCCAAGCCTTCCGATGTCGCGTGAGCAGATCCTGCGCGGCATCAAGAGCTTCTCTCCGCGTTGCCTGCGGATCAGGTGACGCAACCGGCACAGCCCTTAGCCGACCAAGGCGATACCAGCGCGACATTGTCCGCAACCAGCCTGTCCCGAGGTCGAAATCGTACCGGAAGCCCAGCACAGGAGACGTCGTCACCCATGGGTCTGAAATCTCGGGGTGGCCGCTCACGTCGCCGTCGGCCCGGATGGCATCACCGTCGCGCCAGACAAGGAACCAGTTGTCGATCATCGGGGCGCCTTCGATGTCACCTGAGCTCGGCCCGGCCTCGGCCTGCTCGATAGCGGACAACAAGTCCTCACAGCTCATGTATCGCATTCTTCAGGCCTCCTTGTTCCATGGCAGCCGGTCGCGACCCAGGATGGCGCATAGCATCGTGATCTGGACAAACGGATCACGATTGATCCCGTCAACGCCGAGGCGATCAATAGGGCCAATGCGGCGCCCCCCAGAGCACCAGGGATATGAAGGTGCTGCCCAGCAGGACACTTCCCAGCAATATGCCCAGACCAAGGCGCTTGTGTCTCCGCAGAAGGATGCCGCTTTCCTCGCCCAGGATGGCGAGGTCTGCCTCGAGCTTCGCTTGCCGCCTTTCCGCCGCAACGAACCTCCGGCCGGTAACCTGCATGACGCCCCCGATCCGATTTGCCTCAGCCGCCACCTCCTTGCGGAAGGCCGTCATCTGCCGTTCGAGCTCAGCCTGCATCTCTGCCAGCTCTGCCTCCGTCTTCCGGATCGTATCGTTTCGTCTGTCACGAAGCTCCTTGATCCGGGCGTCCAGCTCTCGGGTCATGGTTCGATCCCCTTCTCTGGCCGGTGGTGCGGATCGCGCCCGGCCGGGGGCTGATCCTCCACCAGGTCGCTCAACTCAGCCTCGGCCGCAGCCGGTTTCAGTTGGCGCTTGATCAGCTCCCAGCAGCGGGAGACGATCTGCAGGATGCGATCCAGGGAGCTCGCGATATCCAGCTCTCCGACCCGACGCTTCAGGCGTTCATCGTGGATGGTCCAGCCTTCCCCCGTTGGCGCCGGCACGACTTCACCGGTCAGCACGCCGATCATCATCTTGCGGGCCAGCTCGCAGGCCTCGCGCACCCCGTCCCGTCGATAGGAATCGGCCTGAGAGTGGACCTCTTCCATCTTGCGCTCGGCGTCGAGCCGCAGCTGCCGGGCCTTGTGCTTGGTGTCGCGGAGGTAGGCGTCGGCCACGGCGGTATCTTCCTCGGCCTTCTTCCGGGCACGGTTTTCCAGCCTTCTTGCCTCCGCCTCCGCAGTGGCCAGCCTGGCCACTGCCGCCTCCCGATCGCGACGGGCCGCCTCGAGCAGGGCGTCGATTTCGGTCGATGCGCTCTGCCGCTTCGCCTCTGCCTCAGCGTCCAGGAGGGCGGCCTGTTCCAGCTGCTCCGCCAGCCGGGCGGTGATTTCCTCCTCCGTGGCCGAGAGCTCTTCCTCGTGGATCGCCAGCGCCGAGACGCGATCTTCCATCTCCCGCAGCAGCAGCGCATCCTGCTCCGCAGCCGCCTTGCGCGCGCGCCACTCCGCCCGGGACAGCCTTTCCCGCTTCGGACCCAGCCGGGTCAGGGCAGCTGCGATGCCGACCTCGCGGTGGTACTCGTCCTGAATCTCTCGCGCCCGGGCCTTGTAGGCCTTGTTCCCGAGTTTCACCGCGGCCTTCGCGTCGTGACCGGCCTCCCGGGCAGCGGCTTCCGCCTCTGTCTTCGCGGCCCAGGCGGGGTTCAGATCGCGGGCCGAGCAGGTGGGATCATCCGTCGGCAGGACGAAGGCGTGCAGATGCGGGTGCTCTTCGTCGAGGTGCTCGACCACGCCCATCAGCTTGTCGCCGAACATCCGCTGGAAATGGGCGAGGTTGTACTCGACCCATGTTTCGTATTTCCGCCGGGCCTCCGCGTCGGCCTCGACCTGGTTGGACAGGAGCGGATGCGAGGCCACGCAGGTCAGCAGGGTGTGTCGGTCCTTGCGGATGCCGCGCTCCTTGGTCGAGCCATCGGCCAGTGTCACGGAAATCCGCCCAGTCTCCACCATCGCATCATGGCGCTCCTTGATCCGCGCCGGGTGCAGACCCGCGACGACGCGCGGCGAACGAGGGGAGGGGACGTGGGTGGAAAACCGGGGGACACGGGCCGCTTCGGCCAGGACCTGCTCGACCGATTGGCCGGCGGGGTTGGCCTTGCGCGAAAAGCTCTGGAGGTGGAAGAACTGGGGGCCGCTCATGCTGCGACCTCCGTTCCCCGGGAAACGCAATATGGACCGACTACTGTGTTGGCAAGCAACACGTCGGGCAAGGCGCTGCGCCCCTGCACCCAGCCATGCGGCTGCGCCGCCGATCCGTCCCGGATCGATGCCGCCCATGGCGGCTGCAAAAGCCCTTCTCCGCCAGCCATGGGGGTGGCGCGTCGGCAGGCTTTTGCGGGGTGTCCCGGGAGCGCGGGCTGCACCGGCGCGGCGTTCGTTGGCCAGCCGGGGGCCGGGATCATGCCGGGTCTGGTCATCGCAGGAACCCCGCTGCCTGCGCCTCTTCCCGCGTGATCAGCCCGCGTTTCACGGCCTGGAAAACCCTGTCCTCGGGCAGGTGCCGATACATCCAGTCCTTCCGCTCGCGGATCGCTTCGGCGGCGTCGCTGAGCTGCCTCTCGGCGATCTCTTTCGGCCTGTGCGCCTCGGCCCTGGCCGCCTCGACGAAGGGCCGCCATTTCCCCAGCCTGAACCAGTTGTCCGAGAAGCTGACCTTCGATCGGGTGTGCCCGGCCGAGTGCAGGGCATAGGTCTTCACCGCCGTCAACAGCTCGGCTGCCGTCACCTCGGACAGCGCATCCCGGGCCAGCCTGAGCGAAGTCGGCCGGTCTCGTCGCCGATCCTTGGGATAGGCCTCCCAGATCTTCCCCAAATCCTCCTCCCCCGGCTCCTGCGCGCGCGTAGGAGGTTTAGGGGTTGTTTTAGGATTGTTTGGGGTCCCCTGAGGACCCGGTACCCCGTCCTCAGGGGACCCGGTACCGGGGTCAGGACGCACCCCGTCCTCTGAGGACCCCGTCTGCGTGGGGGTCCTTGCCGGGGCCCCAATCAGCTCCAACTGCGCCACGACATCCATGTCGATCCGGTAGACGACGGTGAAGCCGTTCTTGCAGGGCCGTTGCTGCCCGGTCTGGACCAGGATGCCCTCGCGGAGGAACTCAGAGATGGTCCGCTTGACGCTGGTCTCGCTCAGCTCCGTGTGGCGCTGGACGAACCCCTTGGAACACCAGATGCCCGAGCCGTCATCGCTGGCCTTGTTGGCCAGGAACATGATGATCTGCTTGCGGACGGCACTGCCGAAACGGCGCTCATGGCAATGGGCCTCTACGACGTAGCTCATGGCCGGTCCTCCGTGAGGCTTGCGCCAGTGGCGGAGGGGGCGTAGGTTTTTCGTGTCGAAAGACTTTCTTTGTTGTCGGGTGGAGTGCCAGCTCCCCCGGCAATTTCATTTGGGGCTCCGGGGGCGTCCGGACGGTTCGTCAGGCCCTGAATTTCGTCAATGAAATCAAAGGGGCTGTTGTGGGGGTTCGCCAGCGTAACCCCTTGATTTGCAACAACGCGCAGACTCCTGCACGGCTCACCACTGTCTCCTCGATACAACGCAAGGCACCCGGCCTTGATCAACCGCCCGATGTCCCTGTCGGGTCGGATCGGTCGCCGCTTTGGTGCGGTTTCAGCGCGTGGCCAAATCGATACGCCCCGCGCGCTTTGGTGCAGCGAATCCCCTGAAATAAAAGAAAAAACCCGGCATGACGCGCATGCCGGGTTCAACAGTCATTCGGGCCCGTGGTAGGGGACCGGCCCGACAGCCGGGGCTCAGTCGGTGGCCCCGGTATAGCTGCGCAGGGCGGCTTCGGTGCCCTCGGCCCAGATCAGGCCAAGCCAGCGCGCAAAGGCCTGCGAGAATCGCGGATCGCGGGCCAGGTCGCCGTAGATGTGCGACTGGTCCAGCCAGGCCTGCGGGTGTTCGCGGGCGGCCTGGGCGACTTCGGTCAGTTCGGCCCAATACGGGTCGTTCGCCTCGATCGCCGTGCCATCCTCGCGCAGGCCGGCGCACATGCGCGCCCAGAGCGCCTCGACCAGGGCCAGCCCGGCAATCGGGCCGTCGGCGGCCAGGGCATCGCGCAGGATCGGCAGGACAAAGCCCGTGTGGCGCGACGAGCCGTCAAAGGCCACGCGCCGGGTGGTGTCGCGGATCGCCGGGTTGGAAAACCGCGTCTCGATCAGGGCGACGTAATCGCCGGGCTGCATGTCGGGCACCGGGGCGACATAGGGCGCGATTTCCTCGCGTTCGACCTTGCGGAACAGCGACGACACCAGCGGATGGGCCATGCAATCGGCAATCGTCTCGACCGACAGCAGCTCTCCGGCATTGGCCAGCACCTGGTGCCCGGCGTTGAGGATGCGGATCTTCATCGTCTCGTAGGCATGCACGTCGGACGTGAAGGTGGCCCCGGCGCGGTCCCAATCGGGGCGGCCGGCGCAGAAATTGTCCTCGATCACCCATTGGCGGAAGTTCTCGTGGGTGACGGGCGCGGCATCGTCGATGCCGATCCCGGCAACCAGGGCCAGTTCCTTGGGTCCGGTGGCCGGCACGATGCAATCGACCATCGAATCGGGGAAGGAGCAATTGGCGTCGATCCAGTCGGCCAGCTCGCGGTCGGTCAGCCGGGCCAGCGACACCACGGTCTGGCGCAGGATCGCCCCGTTGCCCTGCAGGTTGTCGCAGCATTGGCCGGTGAAGGGCCCGTGGCCGGCGTCGCGGCGCAGTCGGAGCGCGGCGATCATCGCGCCGAAGGCCGTGCGCGGGCGGTCGGGATGGGCCGCGTCGTGCTGGATGTCGGGATGGCCAGCGTCGAACCCGCCGGTCACCGGGTCAAGGTAATAGCCGCCCTCGGTCACCGTCAGGGCCACGATGCGGATCGCCGGATCGGCCATGGCCGCGATCAGCGGGCCGTTGCCTTCCTCGATGGGCAGGTAGCCGATCATCGCGCCGGTGACCTCGGCCGAGGTGCCGGCGGGGTCGAGCTCGATCAGGGTGGTCAGGCAATCCTGGGCCACCAGCCGGTCGCGCATGGCGCTGTCATAGGGCCGGACCCCGGCGCCGAGGATGGCCCAGTCCTGCGCCAGCCCGTCCTGCATCAGCCGGTGCAGGTACCAGGCCTGGTGGGCGCGGTGGAAATTGCCCAGCCCGATATGGACGATGCCGGGGGTCAGGGCCGTGCGGTCATAGCGCGGGCGGGCCACCGTGTCGGGCAGCTGGGCCAGCGTGTCGTTGGACAATTGCATCCCGGGTCTCCGTCAGCTCATCCACTGGCCGCCGTCGACATTGTAGCACTGGGCCACAATGTAATCGGCGTCGGCGCTGGCCAGGAAGACGGCCATGCCGGTCAGGTCGTCAGCCGTGCCCATGCGCCCGTAGGGCACGGCTGCGCCGACTTCTGTCTTCTTCTGGCCGGGGGCCTTGTTTTCATACTTCGCAAAGAAGGCATCGACCCCGTCCCAATGTTCGCCGTCGACGACACCGGGGGCGATGGCATTCACGTTGATGCCGTGTTCGATCAGGTTCAGCCCGGCCGATTGGGTCAGGCTGATGATGGCCGCCTTGGTTGCGCAATAGACGGCGACAAGCGGTTCGCCCCGGCGGCCGGCCTGGCTGGCCATGTTGATGATCTTGCCGCCGCCGCCCCGGGCGATCATGTGGCGGGCCACGGCCTGCATGGTGAACAGCGCCCCGGCCACGTTGATGTCGAAGGTCCGGGCGAAATCGGCCCGCTCGATCTCGACGATGGGCGCGGCGGTGAAGATCGCGGCATTGTTGATCAGGATGTCGATCCGGCCCAGCTGGTCGACGGTTGCGGCCACAGCCGCGTCGATGCTGTCCTGGCGGGTGACGTCCATTTCCACGGCAATCGCCGCATCGCCCAGTTCGGCCGCGGCGGCCCGGGCCCGGGTGATGTCGATGTCGCCGATGGCCACGCGGGCGCCTTCGGCCACGTAGGCCTTGGCAAAGGCCAGGCCGATGCCCCGGGCGGCCCCGGTGATCAGGGCGGTTTTTCCGGCAAGTCGGGTCATGCGATGCGCAGTCCTTGGGCGTCGAACCGGTGCATGACATCCATGCGCGGGGTCAGGTGGATGCGGTCGCCATGGCGAAAGCCGACCTCGCCATCGGCGCGCACGGTGATGGTTTCGGCCAGGCCGGTGTCATGGACGTGGAAATAGGTGTCCGAGCCCAGGTGTTCCGACACGCTGACCACGCCGGACCAGGGGCCTTCGGTTTCCGACACGGCGATGTGTTCGGGCCGGATGCCGATGGTCTGGGCGCCCAGCTTGGCGGCCTCGGGGCCTTCGATGAAGTTCATCTTGGGCGAGCCGATGAAGCCGGCGACAAACAGGTTGCGCGGTTCGCGGTAGAGCTCCAGCGGGCTGCCCACCTGTTCGATGTTGCCGGCCCGCAGCACGACGATCTTGTCGGCCATGGTCATGGCCTCGACCTGGTCGTGGGTCACGTAGATCATCGTGGTCTTGAGGCGTTCGTGCAGTTCCGAGATTTCCAGCCGCATGCCCACGCGCAGGGCGGCGTCGAGGTTGGACAGCGGCTCGTCGAAGAGGAAGGCCGCCGGTTCGCGCACGATGGCCCGCCCGATGGCCACGCGCTGGCGCTGGCCGCCCGACAGCTGGCCGGGCCGGCGGCCGAGGTAATCGGTCAGGTTCAGCACCTCGGCCGCGCCGTTCACCCGGCGGTCGATCTCGGCCTGGTCCAGCTTGGCCATGCGCAGGGGGAAGGCGATGTTCTTGCGCACCGACATGTGCGGATAAAGCGCGTAGGACTGGAAGACCATGGCCAGGCCGCGCTTGGCGGGCGGCACCATGGTGGCGTCCTGGCGGTCGATGCGGATCTGGCCGGTCGAGACATCCTCAAGCCCGGCGATCAGGCGCAAGAGGGTGGATTTGCCGCAGCCCGAGGGCCCGACGAAGACGGTGAATTCGCCGTCCTCGATGGTCAGATCCAGAGGCGGGATGACCTGCACGTCGCCGAAGCTCTTGGTCACCTTGTCGAGTACGATGCGTCCCATGGTGTGGTTTCCTTATTTGACGGCGCCGAAGGTCAGGCCACGGACAAGCTGTTTCTGGCTGAACCAGCCAAGGATGAGGATCGGGGCGATGGCCATGGTCGATGCCGCGCTGAGCTTGGCGTAGAACAGGCCCTCGGGGCTGGAATAGCTGGCGATGAAGGCCGTCAGCGGGGCGGCCTTGGCCGCGGTCAGGTTCAGCGTCCAGAAGGCTTCGTTCCAGGCCAGGATGATGTTGAGCAACACGGTCGAGGCGATGCCGGGGATGGCCATGGGCGTGAGGACATAGAGCAGTTCCTCGCGCAGGCCGGCCCCGTCCATGCGGGCGGCTTCGAGGATCTCGCCGGGGATTTCCTTGAAGTAGGTGTACAGCATCCAGACGATGATCGGCAGGTTGATGAGCATCAGCACCACGACCAGCCCGCCCCGGCTGTCGAGCAGCCCCAGCTTGATGAAGATCAGGTAGATCGGATAGAGCACGCCGACCGCCGGAAGCATCTTGGTGGACAGCATCCACAGCAGGATGTCCTTGGTCCAGCGGCCGGGCACGAAGGCCATCGACCAGGCCGCGGGCACGGCGATGATGATGCCCAGCAGGGTCGAGCCGCCGGCGATGATGACCGAGTTCCACAGGAAGCGCATGTAGTCCGAGCGTTCCTGCACGATGGCATAGTTTTCCAGCGTCCAGTCGAAGTTCAGGAACAGCGGCGGATCGGCGATGGCCTGGGCCTCGGTCTTGAAGCTGGTCAGGATCGTCCAGAGGATCGGGAAGAAGATCAGCAGACCCAGGCCCCAGGCCAGGGCGGTGTTGATGACCTTGCGTTGCGGTGTGACGGCACGGGCCATGGCTCAAGCTCTCCGCTGGGGCCGAGAAAATTCGGCGAATTTTCTGGGGCGTACTGCGTGGATGGGGGTGTGCTCAGGCATCGAGGTTCTTTCCGACGATGCGCATCAGGAAGAGCGCCACGATGTTGGCCAGGATGATCGCATAGACCCCGCCGGCCGAGCCCAGCCCGATGTTCTGGCTTTCCAGCACGCGCTGGAAGATCAGGTAGGTCAGCGTCCGGGTGCCAAAGGACCCCTGGGTGGTCACGAAGATCTCGGCAAAGATCGACAGCAGGAAGATCGTCTGGATCAGCACGACGACGGTGATCGCCCGGCTGAGGTGCGGCAGGATGATGAACCAGAACCGTTTCAGCGCCGGCGCCCCGTCCATTTCCGCCGCTTCCAGCTGTTCGCTGTCGAGCGACTGGATGGCCGTCAGCAGGATCAGCGTGGCGAAGGGCAGCCATTGCCAGCTGACGATCATGATGATCGACGGCAGCGAGGCTTCGGACAGCCAGGCAACCGGCTCGGCTCCGAAGAATTTCCACAGGTGGGCCAGCAAGCCGTTCACGGGGTCCATGAACATGTTCTTCCAGACCAGGGCCGAAACCGTGGGCATGACGAAGAAGGGCGCGATGACCAGGATGCGCACGATGCCCTGGCCCCACATCGGCTGGTCCAGCAGCAGGGCCAGCACGACGCCCAGCACCACGGTGATCAGCAGGACACCGCCCACGATCATCAGCGTGGCCTGGACGGCCGGCCAGAAGGCGCTCGACGTAATGAAGCGCACGTAATTGTCGAAGCCCACCCAGCCCAGGTCACCGCCGCGCAGGGGCAGGTATTTCCGGAACGAGAAGTAGAGCGTCATGATGAGCGGCACGAGCATCCAGCCGAGCAGCAGGACAACGGCGGGCGCCATCATCAGCCGGGCGGCGGAGCGGGAGTGCTGGGTGGCCATGGGGGAATATCCTCTGCTGGCGGGCAACGGGGCCGCGGTCCGAGGGGGGGATCTTTGGGGGATCTGACGTGCCCGAGGGGCGCCGAAGCGCCCCCCGAACAGGGAGGAGGACTTAGTAGCCCGCGGCTTCCATGGCGTCGGTCGTCAGCGCCTGGGCCTTCTCGAGGGCCTCATCGGCGGTCTGCTGACCGGCCAGTGCGGCAGAGAACTCCTGCCCGACCTCGGTGGCGAAGCCCGCGAATTCCGGGATCGCGACGAACTGGACGCCGACATAGGGCACCGGGTCGACCGTCGGGTTGAGCGGGTCGGCCGACAGGATGGACTTGAGCGTCATGTCGGCAAAAGGCACTTCCTGGTAGGACGGGTTGTCATAGAGCGACTGGCGCGCGCCCGGGGGCACGTTGGCCCAGCCTTCCTTCTCGGCGACCATCTCGATGTAGTCCTTGGACGTGGCCCATTCGATGAACTCGCGGGCGGCATCGACATTGTCGGTGCCGGCCGGGATGCCAAGCGCCCAGGCCCACAGCCAGTTGCCGCGCTTGCCCTTGCCGGTGTCGGGGGCCAGCGCAAAGCCGACCTTGTCGGCCACCGAGGAATCATCGGGGTTGGTCACGAAGGACGCGGCCACGGTGGCATCGATCCACATGCCGCACTTGCCCTGCTGGAACAGCGACAGGTTCTCGTTGAACCCGTTGGACGACGCGCCCGGAGGGCCGGCCTCGTTCATCAGGTCGAGGTAGAAGGTCAGCGCCTCCTTCCATTCCGGGCTGTCGAACTGGGCCTGCCAGTTCTCGTCGAACCAGCGCGCGCCAAAGGCGTTGGCCGTGGCCGTCAGGAAGGCCATGTTCTCGCCCCAGCCGGCCTTGCCGCGCAGGCAGATGCCGTAGATCTCGTTGTCCTTGTCCGTCATCGCCCGGGCCGCTTCGGCCACGAATTCCCATGTCGGCGCCTCGGGCATCTCGAGCCCGGCCGCTTCCATCAGGTCGGTGCGGTACATGATCATCGAGCTTTCGCCGTAGAACGGCGCGGCATAGAGCGTGCCGTCGTGGGACAGGCCGCCGCGCATTGCCGGCAGGATGTCATCGACGTCGTAATCCGCGCCCAGGTCGTCCAGCGGCACCAGCCAGCCGTTCTGACCCCAGATCGGCGTTTCGTACATGCCGATGGTCATGATGTCGAACTGACCGCCCTTGGTGGTGATGTCGGTCGTGACCCGCTGGCGCAGGACGTTCTCTTCCAGAGTGACCCATTCGACCTCATGGCCGGTCTTGGCCGTGAAATCTTCGGTCAGACCCTGCATGCGGATCATGTCGCCGTTGTTCACGGTTGCGATTGTGATGGTGTCTGCCTGCACGGCGGTGCCTGCAATCAGGCCAAGCGCCGTCGCCGCACGAAGTGCGTTCTTCAGGTACATCCGGTCCTCCCTCAGTTTTGGATGTGACGTGCAGGACGGTAGCCAAGAACATAGCGCGCCGTCAATCATAATTTTACGCGCGTTAACTTTTGTTGTCCGGGGCCGGGTTAGACCCCGGCCGGGCCCCGATCAGGCCGAATCGCGCATGACCAGCTTGCCTTCGAACAGCAGGGTCTGGCGTTCGACGCGGCCGCCTTCGATCGATTTGAACAGGATGTCGACGGCCGAGCGCGAGACCGATTCGTAATCCTGGGCCACGGTGGTCAGGGGCGGGCAGGTGAACCGGGCAAAGGGGTGGTCGTCCTGGCCGGCCACGCGGATGTCGCAGTCCGGCCCATGGCCGACGCGCAGGCCCAGCTCGTAGCAGGCGACCAGGAAACCGATGGCCAGGCGGTCGTTGCTGCACAGGACCGTGTTGGTCGGAAAGCGGTTTTCCGACAGGGCGCGCAGTCCCTCGCGATAGCCGATATCCTCGAAATCCCACCCGGTGCCCTCGGCCTTGAAGATCACCGGCTCGTGCCCCAGCGCCTCCATCGCGGCCAGGTAGCCCTGGCGCCGGCGGTTGGCATTGGGGTTGGCCGGCGTCTTCATCTCGAAGAAACAGGGCGGCTCGCCGGTACGGCAGAGGTATTCGACGGCCAGCCGGGCGAATTGCGGATTGTCGGACCCGACGAAGGCCAGCCCGAGATCGGGCATCGAGCTGTCGAAGAGAACGGTGGGCACGTCGGCACAGAACTTTTCCACCGCGCCGACATCCGAGGCCCGGCCCAGCGGCGCCAGCAGCACCCCGGCGGGTTTCATCGAGCGCAGGGTGTCGAGGATTTCGATTTCCAGCTCGGGTTCGCCGTGGGCCGAAAAGAGCGTCGGGCGGAACCCCGCGGCAATACAGCGTTTTTCGACGTTGCGGGCGATCTCGGCAAAGAAGGGATCGGCCAGGTAGGGCACCACGATGCCGACATTCTTGGTCAGCTTGCGGTTCTGGTTCATCGCAAAGATGTTCGGCCGGTAATCGTATTCCGACAGCGCCTTTTCGATGCGCTCGCGGGTCGAGGACCGCACGCTGGCCGGGTCGTTGAAATACTTCGAAACCGTGGGGCGCGAGATGCCGCTGACGGCGGCGAATTCTTCCATGTTGCGGATCTTGGTTTCTTTCATTCGCGTCAGTCTCGGTCACTCGCAGGCCCGGGGCGGCCCGCGCCCCTGCGGCGCCCCGGTCGGTTTCTTTCGGTGGACTTTACCGTTTATTGCCGCGCGGCAAAAATCAATGGTCCAGATGTCCAAATCGTCTTGCCGACCCCGGCAGCAGGGCCAAACCGTCTTGCCGACCCCGGCCGCGGGGGCGGTATGCCGGATCGCCAAGCCATGCGGTGACCGCAGGGAAAACTTGTTACAATGTCCGAAAATCGGGCATCGGCACGCTGATTTGCCCAAAAACGGGGCAGATGCAAGGGGTTTGGGGCCTGTGCCTCGCTCATTGATTGAGCGGAACGGGGCTTCGCGGGTTTCGTCGGGTCGTCTCGATGCGGGCGGGGATGCCGCAAGCCACGGGGCGCGTGATGACCGCCCGAACGCCAACCCAGGCGGTACGTCATGCAACAACAGCAACGATAAGTTGCGGGGGACCATGTCTGCGGGGATCAACGGGCCAGCATTGGCGCGACCCCTTCGTCGTGTGATCTCTCCCGCGCGGAGGAACAGATGACTCTTCTCAAAAAGACCCTTCTGGGTGCCGCCGTGGCCGGCGCCGCCGTTCCGGCCCTGGCACAGGAAGACACCATCAAGGTCGGTGTGCTGCACTCGCTGTCCGGCACCATGGCCATTTCCGAGACGACGCTGAAGGACACCGTCCTGATGATGATCGACGAACAGAACGCCAAGGGCGGCCTGCTGGGCAAACAGCTGGAAGCCGTTGTCGTCGACCCGGCGTCCGACTGGCCGCTCTTTGCCGAAAAGGCCCGCGAGCTGCTGACCGTGCAGGAAGTCGACGTGATGTTCGGCTGCTGGACCTCGGTGTCGCGGAAATCGGTGCTGCCGGTGATCGAGGAATTGAACGGCCTGCTGTTCTACCCGGTGCAATACGAAGGCGAGGAATCGTCGAAAAACGTGTTCTACACCGGCGCGGCCCCCAACCAGCAGGCGATTCCGGCGACGGATTACTTCCTGGACGAGCTGGGCGTCGAGAAATTCGCGCTGCTGGGCACTGACTATGTCTACCCGCGCACGACCAACAACATCCTCGAAGCCTACCTGCAGGACAAGGGCATCCCGGCCGAGGACATCTTTGTCAACTACACGCCCTTCGGCCATTCCGACTGGTCCAAGATCGTGGCTGATGTCGTGGCGCTTGGCGCCGACGGCAAGAAGGTCGGCGTGATCTCGACGATCAACGGCGACGCCAACATCGGCTTCTACAAGGAACTCGCCGCGGCCGGCATCTCGGCCGACGACATTCCCGTCGTGGCCTTCTCGGTCGGCGAAGAGGAACTGTCGGGCCTGGACACGACCAACCTGGTCGGTCACCTGGCGGCCTGGAACTACTTCCAGTCGGCTGAATCGGAAGAGAACGACGCATTTGTCGCCGCCTGGAAAGAGCGGATGGGCGAAGAGCGCGTGACCAACGACCCGATGGAAGCCACCGTCATCGGCTTTGAACTCTGGGCCAAGGCCGTCGAGGAGGCCGGCACCACCGAGGTCGACGCCGTGTCCGACGCGATCATCGGCATGGAAGTGCCGAACCTGACCGGCGGCACCGCGACCATGCTGCCGAACCACCACCTGTCCAAGCCCGTGCTGATCGGCGAGATCACCGAGGACGGCCAGTTCGACATCATCAGCCAGACCGAAGAAGTGCCGGGCGACGCCTGGACCGATTTCCTGCCGGAATCGGCCGTGCTGAAGTCGGATTGGAAGGAACTGGGCTGCGGCATGTACAACACCGACACCGAAAGCTGCGTGCAGCTGAAATCGAACTACTGAGCCCCGCTCGGAAGATCGGGGGACGAGGCGGCATGCTCGCCTCGTCCCCACCCAAGACCCTCGATACCTCCCTCCCCGTCATCCCGGGACGCCTTGCCTCATGCTCAGAACCCTGGTCACCGGCCTGTTCCTGCTTCTTGCCGCGCTGCCTGCCGCGGCGCAGACCCTGCAGGACGTGCTTCAGCAGCACCGGCCCGATATCGAGAAGGCCTCGCGCCGGACGATCGAACCCGTGCTGGCCGACATCATTGCCACCGACCTGCCCGAGGTGCAGCTATTCCTGGAACGCTGGGAGGCGCGCGACGTCTGGCAGGATGACGAGACCGCGCTGTTTCATTTCGTCGAGATCGATGGCGACACCTATGCGCTGATCGACATTTCGACCGGCGAGGTCGTGGCCGAGAAGACCAAGAGCGAGCTGTCGCAGCTGAGGCCGAATTCGGGTGTGCGCGGGGTGATTGCCGCGGCGCTGGTGCAGTTCCAGCTGGGCGATCCCGATCCCGACCGGCGGATGGACGCGCTGGCGGCGATCCAGCGCGATGCCGAGCCGAGCCACCTGGCGCCGCTGCGCGCCTCGATCGACGACGAGCCCGACCTGGTGATCAAGGCCCGCAAGATCGAGCTGGAACGTCTGCTGACCGCGGCCTTCGGCACCGACACGGCGGCGCGGGTCGAGGCGATCGGCGACCTGTCGACTTCGATCTCGCTGGAGACGCGCGCGGCGCTGAACCCGCTGCTGAACACCCGGCCGATGCTGGCCGATGCGGTGCCCGACGGCGCCAACGTGGCCGGCCCGATCACGCCCGGCTCGCCTGAGCTGAGCGTCGAGGCGGCCTATGACATGATGATCGACGCGGGCCTGGCCCAGCCGATCCCCGATGCCGCCACGCGCAAGGCCGCGCTGGTGGCCAATATCACCGACGGGGCGGTGGCCGGCGTGCCGGTGGCCGAGCTGGACACGCAGGAGGCGCGCGACGCGGCCTATGTCCAACTGGCGGCCATGGCCGATGTGCCAGCCTGGACCCCCGGGGCGACCCACGACAGCATCGTGGGCGATGCCGATTTCGTCGCCGTCTATACCGAGCCCGACGCCGAGGTGACGCGGGCCGCGCGCAACGCGCTGGCCTCGATCTCGGCCCGGGTGGGGGCCAACCAGGTCTTTGACCTGGCGCTGGACGGGCTGTCGCTGGCGTCGATCTATTTCCTGGCGGCCATCGGCCTGGCGATCACCTTTGGCGTGATGCGGGTGATCAACATGGCCCATGGCGAGTTCATCATGATGGGCGCCTACACGGGATATGTGCTGCAGCAGATCATTCCGAACAACACGGTGTCGATCCTGGTGGCGATCCCGATGGCCTTTGCGGTGACCTTTGCCGCCGGGGTGGCGATGGAGCGGCTGGTGATCCGGCATCTTTATTCGCGCCCGCTGGAGACGCTGCTGGCGACATTCGGCATTTCCATCGCGTTGCAGCAGATCGCCAAGAACATATTCGGCACGCAGGCGCGGCCGCTGACGGCGCCGGGCTGGCTCGATGGGGCCTGGGTGCTGAATGACGTGGTGGGGATCAGCTATATCCGCATCGCGATCTTCGTGCTGGCGCTGATCTTCCTGGTGCTGCTGCTGCTGATCCTGAACCGGACGCGGCTGGGTCTGGAGGTGCGCGCGGTGACGCAGAACCCGCGCATGGCGTCCTCGATGGGGATCAACCCGGACCGGATCAACATGCTGACCTTCGGGCTGGGCTCGGGCATTGCCGGGATCGCCGGGGTGGCGATCGGGCTTTACGCGCAGGTGACGTCCGAGATGGGGCAGGCCTATATCGTGCAGAGCTTCATGACGGTCGTGGTCGGCGGCGTGGGGAACATCTGGGGTACGCTGCTGGGCGCGACGATGATCGGCTTCCTGCAAAAGGGGATCGAATGGTTCAACCCGTCCAACACGCTGGCGGCGCAGACCTACATGATCGTCTTCATCATCATCTTCATCCAGTTCCGGCCGCGCGGGATCATCGCGCTCAAGGGTCGGGCGGCGGAGGCATGATGATGGGGCGTTGCGACGGAACCATGCTTGGGGGGGCGCTGCCCCCGTCCGCCGGGGGCGGACTCCCCCGAGGGTACTTGGGCCAAGAAGAAGACAGGGCGTCGGCGCGGGCCGGGCGGAGGGGTGCATGAGACAATCGGTATTCAGGCAGAACCCGTCGGTGGTGGTGTTCCTGGTGATCCTGGCGCTGTTTGCGCTGCTGGTGACCTTCGGGTCCGAGGCGGCGGGGGCGGGGTGGATTTCGACGTCGTTCGTCAAGACCCTGGGCAAGACGCTGTGCCTGGCGATGGCGGCCGTGGCGATGGATATCGTCTGGGGCTACACCGGCATCCTGAGCCTGGGGCATTTCGCGTTCTTCGGGCTGGGCGGCTACATGATCGGCATGTGGCTGATGTATGCGCGGACCGAGGCGATTGTCGCCGGGTCGCTGGCGCAGGCCGAGCTGCCGCCGACGGCTGGCGAGATTTCGGATGCGATTGCCACCCAGATCTTTGGCGTGGTGGGGGGAAGTGAATTCCCGGCGATCTGGCATTTTGCCGGGTCGCTGCCGATGCAGCTGCTGTTTGTCGTGCTGGTGCCGGGGGTGCTGGCGCTGGTCTTTGGCTGGCTGGCCTTCCGCAGCCGGGTGACGGGGGTGTACCTGTCGATCCTGACCCAGGCGATGACGCTGGCCCTGTCGCTGTACCTGTTCCAGAACGACAGCGGGCTGCGCGGGAACAACGGGCTGTCGGGGTTGCAGAACATTCCGGGGATCGAAGGGCGCGGGCAGGACGTGGTGTCGCTGTGGTTCTTCTGGGCCAGTGCCGTGGCGCTGGCGCTGACCTACATCGTCGGGGCCTTTGTCGTGTCGGGCAAGTTCGGCAACGTGATCCGGGGCATTCGCGACGACGAGGCGCGGGTGCGGTTCCTGGGCTATTCGGTCGAGGGCTACAAGCTGTTTGTCTTCACCCTGACGGCGGTGATCTGCGGCATTGCGGGTGCGCTGTATTATCCGCAGGCGGGGATCATCAACCCGGCTGAAATCGCGCCCATCGCGTCGATCTACCTGGCGGTCTGGGTGGCCATCGGCGGGCGTGGGCGGCTTTACGGGGCGGTGATGGGGGCCTTTGTGGTGTCGCTGCTGTCGAGCTGGTTCACCGGGGGCGCGGCGCCCAATATCAACCTGGGCTTCTACACGATCGAATGGACGGAATGGTGGCTGGTGCTGCTGGGCCTGGGCTTTGTCCTGGTGACGCTTCTGGCGCCGAAAGGGCTGGGCGGGCTGGTGGACCTGGTCGCACGGCCCAAGGTCGATGACCGCCATGGCGCGGATTACGGGCCCGACAAGGGATCGAAGCGGGAGGTCGAGCAATGAGTGAACAGACCCTGCTTGAGGTCTCGGGCGTGTCGGTCAGCTTTGACGGGTTCAAGGCGATCAACAACCTGAGCTTCCAGATCGGCAAGGCCGAGCTGCGGGCGATCATCGGGCCGAATGGCGCGGGCAAGACGACCTTCATGGACATTGTCACCGGCAAGACGCGCCCCGACGAGGGCCGCGTGCTGTGGGGCGACAAGTCTGTGTCGCTGCTGTCGATGCGGGAAAGCGACATTGCCCAGGCCGGGGTGGGGCGCAAGTTCCAGCGGCCGACGGTCTTCGAGGACCAGAGTGTCGAGGACAACCTGGCCATGGCGCTGAAGAACGACCGCAAGCCCTGGGGCGTGCTGTTCTACAAGCGCACCGGCGGGGATACCGACCGCATCCGGGCGCTGGCCGAAGAGATCGGGCTGGCCGACCAGCTGGGCCGGACCAGCGGCGAGCTGAGCCATGGCCAGAAGCAATGGCTGGAGATCGGCATGTTGCTGGCGCAGGATCCGCAATTGCTGCTGGTGGACGAGCCGGCGGCGGGGATGAGCCCCGAGGAGCGGGACCATACCACCGAGATCCTCAAGGAAGCGGCGAAGACGCGGGCCGTCGTTGTTGTCGAGCATGACATGGATTTCGTGCGGAAACTCAATTGCAAGGTGACGGTGCTGCACGAAGGCTCGGTGCTGGCCGAGGGCAGCCTGGATCACGTGACCTCCAACCAGGAGGTGATCGATGTCTACCTTGGGCGCTGAGCGGGGAGAGCCGTGATGCTCGATGTAAAGAACCTGACGCTTCATTACGGGCAGAGCCAGATCCTTTACGACGTGAGCCTGCAAGCCGCGGCGGGGCAGATCACCTGCCTGATGGGGACCAATGGCGTGGGCAAGACATCGCTGCTGAAGGCCATTGCCGGAGTGCACCCGCGCTCGGGCGGGTCGGTGGCGCTGGATGGCGAGACACTGGGCGTCGTGCCCAGCCATGTGCTGGCCCGTAAAGGCATCGCCTATGTGCCCCAGGGGCGCGAGATCTTCCCGCTGATGACCGTGCGGGAGAACCTGGAAAGCGGCTTTGGCTGCCTGCCGGCGGATCAGCATGTCGTGCCCGAGCAGATCTATGAATTGTTCCCGGTCCTCAAGGAGATGCAGAACCGGCGGGGCGGCGACCTGTCGGGCGGGCAACAGCAGCAGCTGGCCATCGGCCGGGCGCTGATCATCAAGCCGAAACTGCTGCTGCTGGACGAGCCGACCGAGGGCATCCAGCCCAACATCATCCAGCAGATCGGCCGGGTCATCGAATACCTGCGCGACCAGGGCGGCATGGCCATCCTGCTGGTCGAGCAATATTTCGATTTCGCCTATGGGCTGGCCGATGAATTCTATGCCCTGCGCCGGGGATCTGTGGTCCTGAGCGGGGCCAAGGACGAGGTCGGGCGGGCGGCGATGCTGGAGGCCGTTTCGGTCTGATCCGCCGGCCAGCGCGTGGTTTGCGGGCATGACATGGGCGTCGCTTCGCGCATGTCGGCAATAAGACGCCGATGCAATGTGACAGGCCAGGCCCGGTGCGGGCCGGGACAGCCGGCGGGCAAATGCGCCCGGATGACGGCCTGCGGCCGCGGGTGATCCGGTGAGCCGGGCGGCGGCAATTCCCGCGCCGCGGGTGAAATATTAACCTTTATGAACGCCTTGCGGGGCATGGGGCGGCCGCGAACGGGGCCGGACGACGGCCCGGGGCAGGGGGCGGCGGCGCCGGCCTGACGCCCGTTCGCGTCAGGCGGTGGCATGGCCCGGCGGGGCCCTGTCATTGCGGTTTCGTGTTCAACCGGCGGCGGGCTCAAAAATATTCGACGGAACCGGACCGCATTCGACATAGTTAACCGAGAAGCGGCCGAGCTGTGAGCATCGGCCCGCAAGTTTCGGTTTCCAACTGGGAGTTTCCAATGAAACGCATCCTCCTCAGCTCCGCCATCATTGCGGCAACCTTCTCTTCGGCTGCCATGGCCGGCGACTGGACCGGCTGGTATGCCGGTGGCCAGGTCGGCTATTCCTACGGCGAGTTCGATCTGTCCAGCGTCGCCAACCCGGGCAATTTCGACGCCGACGGCGTGATCGGCGGTATCATGGGCGGGTATCTGTACGACTACGGTGACTGGGTCGCCGGTGTCGAAGTGCAATACGACTTCTCGGACATCAGCTTCAACGAGGCCACCGGCTCGGGCTCGTTCGACGGCATCGCCCGGGTCAAGGCCCGCGCCGGCCGCGACTTTGGCAACGCGCTGGGCTTCATCAGCGTCGGTGTCGCCTACACCAACTTCGACGGCCTGTCCGGCGTGACCGACATCGATTTCGATGACCCGGGTGTCATCGCCGGTCTGGGCTATGAATACGCGATCAACGAGAACTGGGTCGTCGGTGGCGAATACATGTGGCACCAGTTCCTCGACTTCGGTGGCGACGGCAACGACGTGACCTTCAACACGCTTCACGTCCGCGCGTCCTACCGGTTCTGACCGGCAGGACGTCCAAGATCAGGGTGGGGGCAGCCAGCGGTCCGGCTGGCCCCGCCCGCTTCCGGTCCGGTCCTTTCCAGGCAGCCTATTTGATGCGCCCCAGAAAGGACCAAACGACGCCGGAATTGTTTGTATGCGAATAAATTTCCCTGCCCGATTGCCGGTGTCCGGCGTCGGGATTTCGGCATTTCCGGATCACGGAAATGTACGAATACCGGCCCATCCGGGCCCGCGTTCCCCCCGATCACCAGCCATTTGACAGGCCAAAAGGGCCCGAAACCCGCGCGCCCCGACTGTGCCTTGTGCGACAGAAATGGTCTTCGATTCGGGAAAAATTGTGCCGAAATGAACAATATATAGGCCAAAAACGCACCTGTGGTTGCATTTTGATACCATCTACGCACTTTTTACGGTGGTGAGGCCGCTGCAGTCGCGAAAAGGTGACGTCGCGCGAACTGCAGCCTTGCACGGCATCCCGCATCGCAGCATATTCGAGTGGTTTTCGGACCTTCGGTTGGGCGGGACCGCGCTCATCACTGAATTGGCCCTCCGGGGGTCCATGAATTGGTAGATTAGAAAAGAATGGGTAGGAAAATGCTCGATTCCTCGAATGAGAGTGCACGTAACGCTGCCTCCAAGAAAATTGCTGTTGTTGGTATTGCATGTCGACTGCCTGGCGGAGTGACCGGACCGGACTCCTACTGGCAGCTTCTCGAAGACAAGAAATGCGGGATCCGCGAGGTTCCCTCGGACCGGTGGAGCGTCGATCATTTCTACGACAGCGACCCCAACGCCCTGTCGCGCTCGCAGACCAAGTGGGCCGGTTTCCTCGATGACGTGAAAAGCTTTGACCCGGGCTTCTTCGGCCTGTCGCCGCGCGAAGCCACGTCGATGGATCCCCAGCAGCGCAACACGCTGATGACCTCCTACGAGGCGATCGAGGATTCCGGCATCCCGTGGGAAGAATACCAGAAGGCCCGCACCGGCGTGTTCGTCGGCGTGCAGTCGGTCGATTACCGCGAAGTCCAGGAAAAGCGCCGTTCGGGCTTTGACGCCTTCGGGGGCACCGCGCTGGCCCATTGCATCATCTCGAACCGGGTGTCGCACCGGCTGAACCTGAACGGGCCGTCCTATTCCGTCGACACCGCCTGTTCCTCGTCGCTGACCGCGCTGAACCAGGCCATCCTGAACATTCGCAACAACCAGGCCGATTATTGCATCGTGACTGGCGTGAACTTCATGCTGGCGCCCTCGACCTTCGTGGCCTTTTCCAAGGCGGGCATGCTGTCGCCGACCGGCACGCTGCGCACCTTTGATGCCGATGCCAACGGCTTTGTCCGCGGCGAAGGCATCGGCACCGTGGTGCTGAAACCCTATGACCGGGCCCTGGCCGACGGTGACCGCGTCTATGCGGTGATCGAGGAAAGTTGGGCCAACCAGGACGGCTTTACCTCGACGATCACGGCGCCCAACCAGGACAGCCAGATCAAGATGATGCAGTCGCTCATGCAGGGCGCCGGCGTCGGCCCGAACGAGATCGGCTATGTCGAGGCCCACGGCACCGGCACGCCCATCGGCGACCCGATCGAAGCGGGCGCCATCGGCCGCGTGGTCGGCCAGCCCAAGACCAACGGCAAGCTGCTGATCGGGTCGGTCAAGCCCAACATTGGCCACCTGGAATCGGGTGCCGGCGTCAACGGGCTGATCAAGCTGGCCCTGGCGATCCACAAGGGCAAGATCCCGGCCCAGATCGGGTTCGACAAGCCCAACCCGCGGATTCCGCTGGACGCGCTGAACATGGAAGTCCCGCTGGACATGACCGATTTCCCCGAGGTCGACGGCATCCGCCGGGGCATCGTGAACTCGTTCGGCTTTGGCGGCGCAAATGCCTCGGCCCTGCTGGCCACGGCGGAAACCAAGCCGGTCGAAGGCGTCTGGCGCAAGCCGGTCGAGGTGGCCTCGGCTGAGGCCCCGCGGATCTTCCCGATCTCGGCCCGGACCGAAGCCGTGGTCAAGGACGTGGCTGCCAAGCTGGCCGTCTCGCTGCGCGAGGGCAAGCTGGCCGATACCGACATCGCCGAGGTTGCCGCGGCGCTGGCGTCCAACCGCACCCATCACGCCTATCGCGCGGCCATCGTGGCCAAGGACAAGGACGAGCTGCTCAAGGGGCTGGATTTCGTGGCCGGCACCGATGCCGAGGCCGAGGATCCGGGCAATGTCTATCGCGGCCAGGCCGCGGCGGACAAGAAGGTGGCCTTCATGTACGCGGGCCAGGGCTCGCAATGGTGGGGCATGGCCCGCCAGCTGATGGAAGACAACGCGGCCTTCCGCGATGCCGTCGTGGCCTATGACGCGGAATTCGTGAAATCGGCCGGCTGGTCGATCATGGAAGAGCTGCTGAAGGACGAAGCCGACAGCAACATCGACGACACGACCGTCACCCAGCCGGCGCTGTTCGCCATCCAGCATGGCCTTGTGGCCGTGTGGAAATCCTGGGGCGTGGAACCCGACATGGTGGTCGGCCATTCGATCGGCGAGGCCTGCGCGGCCTATACCGCCGGCGGCCTGTCGCTGGCCGGCGCGGCCAAGTTCCTGTCCAAGCGCGGCGCGATCCGCGACCAGCTGGGCCAGAAGGGCGCCATGGCGGCCGTCGGCCTCGACCCGGAAGACATCGAACCGCTGCTGCCCGAAGACGGCAAGATCAACATCGCCGCGGTCAACGGCCCCGGCTCGACGACGATCTCGGGCGATTTCGACACGCTGCATGCCTTCGTCGAGCAATTCGAGAAGGACCACCCCAACACCTTCATCCGCATCCTCAAGGTCGATACCGCATGGCATTCGTACCAGCTGGAAGCCGGTGAGGCCTGGTTCCGCAAGGAAGTGTCCGACATCGACTGGTCGGTGCCGCACACGCCCTGGATCTCGACCGTGACCGGCAAGCCGGAAACCCGGTTCGACATCGATTACGGCTGGCGCAACCTGCGCCAGGCCGTGCTGTTCAAGAACGGCGTCGAAACCGCCCTGCGCATGGGGGCCAACGTCTTCCTGGAAATGGGCCCGCACACCACCCTGTCGGCGCCCGCCACCTCGACCGCCGGGGATGCCGGCGCCAAGGTCGACGTGATCAACTCGTTGAACCGCAAGCAGAACGACCACCTGTCGATGGCCCAGGCCGCCGCGCGGCTGTTCTGCTCGGGCGTCAAGCTGGACTGGGACGCGATCGCCGGCGAGCCGTCGGATTTCGTGGAACTGCCGGGCTATCCCTGGGCTCTGGAAGAGCTCTGGATGGACAACAACGAATGGCGCGCGATGATGTTCCCCGAAAGCGTGGGCCCGCTGCTTGGGGTCCAGCTGGAAGGTGCCAAGAACCAATGGGTCGGTGAGGTCTCGCTGAAATCCCATGCCTGGATCGGCGATCACCGGCTGCAGTCGGAATGCGTCTTCCCCGGCGCGGGCTACATGGACATCATGTTCGAGGCCGGCCGCCGCATGTTCGGCGACGAGGGCTGCATCGAGATCGAGAACCTGACGATCCACGAGGCGCTGTTCATCCCCGCCGACACTGACGTGCGGTTCTTCACCATGTTCGTGCCGGAACGCAACGCGATCCAGATCTACACCCAGCCGCGTGACAGCCAGGAGCCCTGGACCCTGCGCGCCGATGGCCAGATCCGCCAGAACATCGTGCCGCCGAAATCGGAATTCACGCCGATCCTCAAGGATGATGCCGGGTCCGAGCCGGTCGAGCTGACGACGCTCTACCAGGCCACGTCCGACGACAGCGTGATCAACTATGGCCCGGCCTTCCAGACCGTGCGCGATTTCTGGGTCCATGACCTGGGCGCCGGGGCGCTGGTGGCGGTCGATCCGATCTGCGAGCACAAGTTCGAGGAATTCGAAACCCATCCGTCGCTGCTGGACGCCTGCCTGCAGATTTCCGACCCGCGGATGACCGCGGCCTCGCTGGCGATGGATTACGACGAGCTGACCGGCAATTACGAAAGCTTCATGCCGGTGGGCGCGCTGCAACTGCGCCAGCACCGCAAGATGCCCAAGGAATTCAAGGTCTACGCCTGGCAGAAACCGCGCATCGACGCGCTGACCGGCTGCTCGGACTTCCTGGTTGTCGACATGGACGGCAACGTGGTGATGGAAGGCAACGGCCTGCTGAACCGCTCGCTGTCGGGCACGGCCACGCGCGAACATCCCGAAGGCTTTGCGCCCCATTACGCGGTCGAGGAATACACCGACCACAAGGTGGCGGCGCCCGAACCGGATGCCGAGTTCGGCACCTGGCTGGTGCTGGCCGATGAAGGCACGGCGGGGGAAACCCTGGCCGAAGGCCTTGAGGCCCGTGGCGCCGAGGTCATCCTGATGACCCGTGACGAGGTGTCCGACGAAGTCGAGGACATGCGCGAGGATTTCGCCGACCGGATCAGCGAGCTGATGGAAGACGAGGAAAACGGGCTGGCCGGCGTGGTCTATGCCTGGAGCCTGTCGCAGGAACCCATCACCGAGGACACCCCGGCCGAGACCGTGGCCGAACTGGTGGCCAATGACAGCCGCGCGGTCATCGCCCTGGGCTCGTCCTTCGACGAGCTGCGCCATGGCGAGAACCTGCCGCGCGTCGTGCTGGTGACCCGCAACGGCCGGTCGGCGCCCGACGGCGTGTCGATGAAGGTCGACGGCCTGACCCAGGCGCCGCTGGCCACCCTGCTGCGCACCGTGGCCAACGAGGTCGGCGAAATCGACATGATGGAAATCGATGTCGACGAGGCCCAGCTGGAGGCGATGGACACGCTGCTTGACGCGATCCTCGCACCGGGTGCGGAAAACGAGATCGTCCTGCGCGAAACCGGGGCCTATGTGCCGCGTCTGAACCGCGTCTGGGCGAACGAGCTGGATCCGCAGGACCTGTACATTCCGAAGGACAACACCGACCGGAACTTCTATGTCACGATGAACAACCCGGGGGTGATCGACAACCTCGAGCTGATCGAATGTGGCTTCGAGGAACTGGGCCCGGATGACGTGCGCGTGGCGGTCAAGGCCGTCGGCCTGAACTTCCGCGATGTCATGGCCGTGACCGGCCTGCTGCCCAAGGAAGCCGAAGGCGAACCGGCCTGGACCAACCTCGGCCTGGAATTCGGCGGTGTCATCGTCGAGAAGGGCTCGAACGTGACCGAGTTCGAGATCGGCGAGCGGGTCATGGGCATGGGCAAGCGCTGCCTGCAGCGCTACCTGAACACGTCCAAGCTGGCGCTGGCGCGCATCCCCGAACACATCTCCTTCGAGGAAGCCTCGACCATCCCGTCGGCCTTTGCCACCGCCCATTACGCGCTGAACCGCGTGGGCCGGATGGCCAAGGGCGAAAAGGTCTTCATCCACGTGGCCACCGGCGGTGTCGGCACGGCCGCGGTGCAGATGGCCAAGAACGTCGGCGCGGAAATCTTTGCGACCGCCGGCAACGACGAGAAACGCGCGCTGCTGAAGGAATGGGGCGTGCCCCATATCATGAACTCGCGCGATCTGACCTGGGCGGACGAGGTCAACCGGATCACGGGTGGCAAGGGCGTCGATGTCCTGCTGAACTCGCTGCCGGGCGCCTATATCGAGAAAGGCCTGGAGGCGATGGCCCCCTATGGCCGTTACCTCGAAATCGGCAAGCGCGACGTCTACGCGGACAGCTCGATCGGCATGAAGGTCCTGCGCAAGAACATCTCGGTCTCGGTCCTCGACCTTGCCGCGATGGGCGTGGAACGGCCGGACCTGCTGGGCAGCATGTTCCAGGAACTGACCGAAGCCTTCGTCCGCCGCGAGCTTGAGCCGCTGCCGCTGGTGTCCTTCAAGGTCTCCGAGGTTGCCGACTCGATCCGCTTCATGTCCCAGGCCAAGCACGTCGGCAAGGTTGTCGTCACCTTCGACGAAGACGAATACGTCGTGAAGGCCGACCGCTCGCGCGACGTGAAGATGGAACCGGACGCATCCTACCTGATCACCGGGGGCAATGGCGGCTTTGGCCTGTCGATCGCCCAGTGGATGAGCTCGGCCGGTGCCGGCAAGCTGATCCTGGCCTCCCGTTCGGGCAAGGTCGGTGAAGAGGAACAGCCGCGCATCGAGGCCATCAAGGCTCAGGGCACCGAGGTCGAAATCATCTCGCTGGACATCACCAACGAAGATGAAACGGCCGAGGCCATCGCCGGGATGTTCGCCGATGCCAAGCCGCTGAAGGGTGTCATGCACGCGGCCGCGGTCATCAAGGACGGCTTCATCAACCAGCTGACCGACGAGATGATCGACAGCGTCATCTATCCCAAGGTGGCTGGCGGCTGGGCGCTGGAAAAGGCCTTTGCCAAGGCCGGACAACAGCCCGAGTTCATGATCTCGTTCTCGTCCATCGCGGCCACGACCGGCTCGCCCGGCCAGGCCAACTACGTGGCGGCCAACGGCTTCCTCGATGCGCTTGCGGCCTACCGCAAGAAGCACAAGGACGAAGGCGGGTCGATCAACTGGGGGGCCATCGCGGCCACCGGTATCGTCGGCCGGAACGAGGATCTGAAGAACTACCTGGAAAGCATGGGCCTGATGGGCCTGGAGGAAAACGAGACGCCGGAAGGCATCAAGACGATCCTGCGGACCAGCAAGCCGAACCTGTTCTACGCCAATGCCGACTGGCAGCAGATGGCCCGGACCAACGCCAAGATGGCCGGCATTCCGCGCCTGGCGGGCATGCTCAAGAAGAAGGACGAGAAATCGTCGGAGGTGCGCGAGCGTCTTCTCAGCCTGAACTCGGACGAGCGTCACGAGGAACTGAAAGACTTCGTGAAGGGCGAGATCGGCAACGTGCTGAAGATCGAGCCCGAAACCATCGATCCGGCCATGGCGATGAACGAGCTGGGTCTCGACTCGCTGTCGTCCTTCGAACTGAAGATGCGCATCGAAACCGCCCTGGGTCTGACCCTGCAGGCTGCCAAATTCCTGCAGGCCCCGACGATCCTGGAACTGGTCGACGTGCTGGATGCCGAGCTGGACAAGGCCAAGGCGGAAATGGAAGCAGCGGCCCTGGCCGGCGACCTGGACGACGAGGGCGACAGCAGCGGCGCGGCAACCAGCGAAGAGCTGTTGCTGAGCGATCGCGGCCTGGCCCTTCTGGCCGAGGCCACGGCCCCGATGACGACCGACAGTGCCCGCGAGGCGCTGGAACATCGCATCGTGGTCGAGGTCACCCCGGCGCTGGATGCCGAGGCCCTGGCCAAGGCGGCGGAAACGGTGTCGGCGCGCCATCCGGTGCTGCGGACCCGGTATGCCGGCGGCAAGGTCAGCTTTGACGGCGAAGGCATCAAGCTGGTGCCGGTCGAGGCGCTGGACCCGTTCCAGGTCAAGCCGGTCGACATCGCCGAAGGCGTCGTGGCCAGCCTGACCTCCGCTCCGGCGGGCGAGGATGCCACGCGGCTGATGCTGCAGGTGCAGAGCGCTGTGGCCGACCGGGCGTCGGCCTACCTGGTGATGGACGAGCTCTTGAACCTGCTTGCGGGCAACGAGCTGGCCGATCCGATGGCCGAAGACGCGCTTGGCGCCGAGCTGCGCCGGGGGATCTTTGATCCCGAGGCACCGACCAATGCCAACGACCAGTCGTTCTGGAGCTACGCGGTGGCAGGCAAGGCGCCGGCCATCGAGTTCAAGGAACGGTCGCGGGCCATCTCGATCGCGGCCCTGGGCCGCGACCACGGGCTGGCCGTCGAATGGCAGGGCGACATCACGGGCAGCGCGCTGTCCGAGGCCGATTTCACCATCGGTGTCGCCGAAGCCCTGGCCGAGGCCTTCGACCACAAGGGTGGCGTGCTGCTGACCCGCGAAACCGACCGGCCGGCCCGGCTGGCGGATGCGCAGGCCGTGGCACCGCTCGCCGATGACCAGCCGTTCTACGTGCCCATGGACATCGACGAGACGATCCAGCGTGGCCATGTCGACCGGATCCTCGCGGCGGCGGAAAGCCACGACAGCATCGATCTCTACGTCCTGCGCAAGGAACTGTCGCACCAGTTCGAAGGCGCCGGCGCGGCTCCGTTCCAGATCTCGTACCGGTTCGACCCGGCGCTTGGCGCCCTCGAAAAGGCCCTGATCGCGGGACCGGTCAGCATGGGCGGCATGACCGTGCATGCCGAGGCCAACGGCCGCACGGGCATTGCCAGCGATGTCGAGCTCATCCTGCGCAAGTCGGATGATGCCTCGCTGCTGGTCATGCGGGTCGACAGCGACGTGGTGACGGCAAACGACGCCCAGCGTCTGATGCAGGCCCTGGCCTCGCGGCTGGGGATCACCTCGATCACCTCGCCCTACGAGAACCAGCTTGAGGTCGCGGAATGATCCTGCGCAACAAGCGCCGCGAAGAAGCCTCGGCAGCAACGGAACAGACATTTCCCCTGACGGAAATGCAGAAGTTCATGCTGCCGACGCTGACCGACCCCGACTGCGTGCTGCGGTTCAAGCAGTTCTTCTACCAGGTGCAGGGCCTCCGGATAAAACCGGGGGTCACGCCCCGCCGCATCGAACGCGGGCTGAAGAAACTGGCCAAGCGTCATGACGTGCTCCGGCTTGCCTTTCGCAAGTCGGAGGACAGCGGCGAATGGCGGGGCACGCTGCTGCCCGTCGACGACATCAAGCTGACGGTCGAGGATTACGGCACCATGTCGCCCGAGGACCTGCGCGCCAAGGTGCGCGAGGTCGCCGAGGAGACGATGGAGATCGACGACGAGATCCTCACCGATTTCCGCATGTTGCGCTTCGGCGAGGAAGGCGATGCCATCCTGTTCCGCCTGCACCATGCGCTGACCGATGCCTTCGGCATGATGGTTCTGGTCGAGGACCTGGTGAAATTCATCATCAACCTGCCCAGCAGCGGCGAAGGCTTTGCCTATTCGGATTTCGTCCAGAAGGTCGAGCAGAAGCTGCCCGACCACAAGGGCGAGGCCGGGGCCTATTGGGACGACATGCTGTTCCCGCCGCCCGCGCCGGTCAACTTCGGCCGGGTGGCCAAGGGCCTGTCGATGGAGACCGACCCCCACCTGATCGACGACATCCGCGATGCCAGCGAGATGATGTCGGTCGAGGATTTCGAGGCGGTCACCGAGGTGGCGCAGAAGGCCGGGGCCAGCATGTTCACGCTGACCGTCGCCGCGCTGAACGACGTGATGCACGACATGTACGGATCGGACGGCATCGTCGGCCGGTCGGTCATGGGGCGCAATGCCGGTGACCTGTCGAATTTCGTGGGCTTTGCCCTGCGCTTCCCGCTGTGGCGGGTCGACATGGCCGATGGCGCCACGCTGATGGACCGGGCCAAGGCGCTGCGCACGCAGATGCAGACCTCGATGACCATGGTCACCAAGGAACTGGGCCGGCCGGTCAACCGGATCGACGAACGGCTCAGGGCCGAGACCGGCGGCATCGGCGTTCAGTTCTTCGTCCATGTGCCCTCGGCCGATGCCAAGGCCAAGTCGTCGATGCTGGCCGGGCTGTTCCGGTCGCAGGGCGACCAGATGATGAAGGTCGGCCCGATCGAGGTCGAGCGCATCGCCCTGCCACGGCCGCCGGCCATGGGCGCGCCCAACGACCTGACGGTCCTTGTCCTGCCCTTCGATCACGGCACCCAGGTGACGCTGCGCTGCGATGGCACCGTTTTCGACGATGCCGAATTGCAGGACATCGCGACCCGGCTGATGGCAAAATTGCTCAGCGTTAAAGGTTGAACCACGGCGGCGCTCTGGCGCCGCTGTCATTTCGGAGACATGATTTGCTGGTATCGCGCCATGGATCGTCGTTTGCCCGGCGTGTCCTGGTGCGAGCAGGCAATGTTCGACTGGCCCGCGATGTCGAGCCGGGAACTGGAGACTACGCATGACCACTGACGCCCCCACCGAAACGGCCGCCGATCCCACCAAGCTCTATGATCCGGACGACCCGCGCTATTACGGCTATACGCGGTTCCAGTTCCGGCTGTGGCACGGCATGACGACCTGGGCCTTCGTCAAGATGATCAACGGCCGGGCCAAGTATATCTCGCCCCAGCGCTACGGCCTGTTCCTGTCGGTCCTGCTGCTGTCGCTGCTGCACAGCTTGCTGGCGATCTTCGTGCGGATTTTCTACACCGGCCGCATCCGGCGCACCCAGTTTGCCGGCGATCCGGTCTGCATCCTGGGCTTTCAGCGTTCGGGCACGACCTTTCTGAACGAGCTGATCGCCTGCGACGACCGCTTTGCCTATCCCGACAACCTGCAATGCATCATGCCGGAAAGCTTCATCCTGGCCGAGAAGCGCCTGCGCAAGTCCAATTCCATCATGAAGATGGAAAAGCGTCCGATGGACGACATGGACATGAGCATGGACGCCCCGCAGGAAGACGAGATCGCCCTGCTGAACTCGGGTGTGCCCAGCCCCTATTCCCAGATCGCCTTTCCCTCGGCCGGTGAATTCTATCACGAGGCCCTGGAACAGCAGCAATCCGACCCCGAGATGCGCCGCAAGTGGGTGCGGGCCTGGGTCTGGTTCCTGCGCAAGGTCCAGTTCCGCAACCCGGGCAAGCGGCTGCTGCTGAAATCGCCGACCCACACCGTGCGGGTGGGGCTGATCCGCGAGACCTTCCCGGATGCCAAGTTCATCCACATCACGCGCAATCCCTACCGGATCTTCCATTCCAACCTGAAGCTGGGCAAGGCCCTGTCAGTGACCCAGGGCTTCGAGGCCAAGGGCATGACCGACGCCCAGATGATCGAGGAGCTGATCGAAGGTTTCCCGGTCTTCCACGAGGCCTACGAGGAACAGAAGGCCGAGGTGGCCGAGGGCAACCTGGTGACCGTGCGCTACGAAGAGCTGGTGCGCGATCCGATTGCCGTGATGCGCCAGATCTACGAAGCGCTCGACCTGCCCGACATCGAACACGCCGTGCCGGCGATGCAGGCCTACGTGGATTCGCGCAAGGGCTACACGCCCAACACCTACAAGGAAGACCCCGAGATCGTGCGGATGATCAATGACAACTGGGGCATCTATTTCGATGCCTACGGCTATGATCGCCTGCCCGCCGAAGGTGACGCGCCGCCGGTCAACGAGGCCATCGTGACCGAAGACGGCGCCGCGCCGGGTGCGCCCGAAGACGATCCCGCCGACACGGCCACCACAGAGGTACCCAACGCCTCCCATGGCTGACCAGGACCTCCGGGCCGGAGGCGAGCATTACACCGGCGCGCGGATTGCCCGCGCGCTGGTGCGCTGGCACTGGCTGTTCTTCGCCCTCGCCGTCGCGCTGATCGCCTTCGGCACGGCGGGCATCTTCAAGGTCGAACGATCGACCAACACCCGGGCCTTCTTTGGGCCCGAGAACCCCGAATACCAGCTCTTGTTGCAGATCGAGGACATGTTCGTGTCCTCCGACAACATGATCCTGGCCGTGTCCGGCCCCGAGGGATCCGATTTCGACCCGGCCACGCTGGAAGCCGTGCGCGAGATCACCGAAGAGGCCTGGTACCTGCCGCATGTGCTGCGCGTCGATTCCCTGGCCAGCTTCAACCATTCCTGGGCCGAGGGTGACGAGATCATCGTCGAGCCGATCCTGCCCGAAGAGGGCGAGATCACGCCCGAAATCGCCGCCCAGGCCCGCGAGCGGGCGTTTGCCTCGGAAGAGCTGGTCGACCGGGTGGTTTCGGCCGACGGGCGGACCTTTGGCGTGGCGGTGTCGATCATCACGCCCGACCGGTCCAAGGAGACCTTCCAGGAGATCATGACGGCGGTCGAGGAACTGGCCGACCGGATCGAGACGGATTACCCGGGCCACGAGGTCTACATGACCGGCACCGTCATGGCGAGCCTGGCCTTTTCCAGCGCCGCCGGGCGCGACCTGAACGAGACCCTGCCGCTGGCCGCGGCCTCGACCGTGATCCTGCTGATCATCGGACTGGGCACCTTTTCGGGTGTCGTGGGCTCGGTTGTCGTGCTGCTTGGCGGCGCGGCGGTGACCCTGGGCGCGGGCGGGTGGCTTGGCATGTCGCTGACCCCGGGCAACGCGCCCAGCCCGCTGGCCGTGATCGTCATCGTGGCCGCGACCTGCATGCACCTGGTGCTGCATTGGCGCAACGCGCTTGGCGCGGGCATGACCAACCGCGAGGCCGTCGAACATTCGGTCGAGGAAAACCTCGCGCCGATCACCGTGACCAACCTGACCACGGCCTTCGGCTTTGCCTGCCTCAACTTCTCGGATGCGCCGCCGCTGCGCGACCTGGGCAACATGATCGCCGCCGGCACGCTGTGCGGCTGGCTGCTGTCGATCATGGTCATTCCCACGGCCCTGCTGGTGCTGCCGGCCATGCGCCGGCGCCGCGAGGGCCTGTTGCCGCGCGTGCTGCGCCGGGTCGGTGACCTGTGCCTGCGGTTCCGCCATGCCGTGCTGATCGTCTTTGCCGTGACCACGGTGATCTCGGTTTTCGGGATCTTCCGCATCCATTTCAACGACGATTTCATCCGCTACTTCGATCACAGCTACAAGCTGCGCCGCGACAGCGACATGATCGAGGACCGGCTGACCTCGCTGAAGATCGTGACCTTCGTGCTGGACAGCCCCTACGAGAGCGGGGTGTTCGAACCGCAGTTCCTGGACCATGTCGAAGAGTTCGAGACCTGGCTGAAGAGCCGGCCGGACGTGCGCCAGGTCTCGGTGATCAGCCAGCCGCTGAAGCGGTTGAACATGAACCTCAACGGCGACGATCCGGCCTTTTACCGCACGGCCGAAACGTCCGAGGCCAATGCCCAGCTGCTGATGCTCTACGAGCTGAACCTGCCCGTGGGCCAGGATCTGAACACCCAGCTGAGCATCGACCGCAAGCAGACCCTGATGTCGGTGTCGCTGGACGTGACCAGCAGCGCCGAGCTGCGCTGGTTCACCGAAGATGCCGAAGACTGGATGCAGGAAAACACGCCCGACATCGCCACGCTGGGCACCGGCGCGTCGATCACGTTTGCGCGCGTGTCCCAGCGCAACGGCTCGGCGATGTTCACCGGGGCGGTTGTTGTCCTTATCGTGATCTCGGCGACGATGATCGTGGCCCTGCGATCCTGGCGGTACGGCCTGCTCAGCCTGATCCCCAACCTGGTGCCGGCCATCATGGCCTTCGGCATCTGGGGCGTGGTCTATGGCGAGGTCAACCTGGGCTCGACCGTGGTGACGGTGATGACCTTCGGGATCGTGGTCGATGACACGGTGCACATGATGATGACCTATATCCGCCAGCGCAGGCTGGGCTTTGATCCGCGTGAATCCGTGCGGCGGATGCTGGCCAATGTCGGCACGGCCATCGCGCTGACCTCGGTCACGCTGGTCGCCGGGTTCTCGATCATCGCCATGTCGAGCTTTGCGATCAATGCCCACCTCGGCGCCCTGACGGCCCTGGTCGTCGCCATGGCCTTCCTGGCCGACCTGCTACTTCTCCCAGTGCTTCTTGTTACAGCCGAAGGAAAGAAAGAATGACTTTTCTCAAACGCATTTCATTTGTTTTTGCCCTGGCCGCCGCACCGCTGGCTGGTGCCGCCCCCGCCCTTGCCCAGACCGCCGAACAGAAAGGCGAGGACATCGCCCAGCGGGCCCAGGCCAAGGGCAAGGGTTTTGGCGACAGCCTGTCCAGCGGCCAGATGATCCTTTACACCAAGGGCGGGTCGCAATCGGAACGGCGGTTCAATGCCAAGTCGCTGGAAGGGCAGGGCAACAATCCCGGCGCCTCGCTGCTGGTCTTTGAATGGCCGGGCGACGTGCGGGACACCGCGCTGCTGACCTATTCCTACGACAACAAGGCCGATGACCAATGGCTCTACCTGCCGTCGGTCGGCCGGGTGAAGCGGATTTCCTCCTCGGCCCGGTCCGGGTCGTTCATGGGATCGGAATTCGCCTACGAGGACATGACCGACCAGGGCGCGGCCGAGTTCAACCACAAGTGGGTCCAGGACAGCGGCTGCCCGGTCGGCGGGGGCACCTGCCACGTGGTCGACCGCACGCCCAAGTCGCGGTCGGGCTATGCCATGCAGCGGGTCTGGTTCAACGCGGCCAATCTTTACGTGGTGCAGATCCAGTATTTCGACCGGGCCGGCAAGCACGTGAAAACGCTGCAAAGCTCGGGCCACAAGCAGTTCCAGGGCAAGTACTGGCGCCCGGGCAAGATGCGCATGGTCAACCATCTGACCGGCAAGAGCACCGACCTGCTGTGGTCGGGCTACAAGTTCCGCAACGGGTTCTCGGCCAATGATTTCAGCGTCCAGGCGCTGAAATCCCGCTGAGCATCGGCCGGGCCCGGGGGCGCACCCGGGCCCGGGCCGGCGGGCGCCGGGGGTTGCGCCCGGCGGCGAGGGATGCGTGAATTGACAGGCCCTGCGGGGGCAGAGCGGGAATGACGACGATGGCGATGACACGACAGAGGGCAACCAGGCCGGCCGGGGCGCTGGCGCTGTGCCTGGCCAGCCTGGCCGGGGCGGCCCAGGCCCAGGATTTCACCTATGGCGGGTCGATCGAGACAACGCTGCGCTATTATCCGCAGGACGGCATCTTGCCCGGCCAGACCGAGGCCGGCTTTTCACCCATCGTGAGCGGCGAGCTGAACACCCGCACGCGGTTCGAGAACGGCACGCTCGTCTTCGAAGTCTCGGGGCTGTACAACACCGAGACCGGCGAGGGCTATGCCGACATCCCGCGGGGCTATTACCAGTATTTCGGCGATGGCTGGGACGTGCTGGTCGGCTCCAACATCGAATACTGGGGCGTGAGCGAGGGCAACCGGGTCGTCGACACGGTCAACCAGCGCTACACGATCGACCAGACGGTCGACTACATCAGCCTCGGCCAGCCGATGGTCAATTTCAACCTGTCGACGGGCATGAACGCCACGCTCAGCCTGTACGGGCTGATCTATTTCCGCGACCGCGACCTGGGCTCGGCCGCCACGCGGTTCCGCTCGCCCTTCCTGATGAGCAACAATGACGCCGTCTACGAAGAGGGCAACGGCCGCAACCTGGATTTCGCCGCGCGCTACCGCACGTCGTTCAACGCGCTTGGCGGTGGGATGGACCTGGCCCTGTCCTATTTCGATGGCACCAACCGGGCGCCGTCGACGCTGCCCAATGTCTGCATCCTGCCAAGCGGGGTCTTTGACCAGGCCAATTGCGCGGCCGAGGTCCAGGCCAACAGCAGCACGGTCTATGCCGTGCCCTATTACGCCAAGCTGCGGCGCTACGGGCTGGAGCTGGTCTATTCCAACGGCGATCTGCAGCTGACCTTCGAAGGGGCGATCAGCCAGTCGCTGGACGAGACCTACAATTCGGTGGCCAGCGGGGCCCAGTATTCCTTTGGCGGGATCGGGCCGACGGGCGACACGCTGACCCTGGTGGCCGAGTATCTCTATGACGACCGGTCGGTGATCCAGCCGCTGACGATCTACGATGACGATGTCTTCCTGGGGTTTGCCTATTCGGGCAATGACGTGGCCGGGACCAGCATCCGCGGCGGAATCTATTACGACGTCAACACCAATGCCCAGATCTACACGGCGTCCTATTCGCGCCGGCTGGGCGATGCGCTGCGGCTGGAAGTGGCCGGGTTCGGGGTGAATTCGGCGGGCACGGGCGATCCGCTGGCCTTTGCCCAGGATGACGGATTCCTGCAGGTCTCGCTGGAATATTTCTTCTGACATCACGGGGCGGCGGACCGGGCGGCCGGCGGACGTCCCGCCCACCCACCCCCGTCCGCCGGCCGCCCGGGCACGGAGGGCATCACCGGGTGGGCCACGGGGCGCGGCGCGGGCAGGGGGCTTGACCGGCTGTCCGGCGAGCCCGACATAGAAGCGGAAAATCAAGGGAGGTGGCCGATGGCCAACTGGATTGCGGTCGACTGGGGCACCACGCGGATGCGGGCCTGGTCCATGGATGACGCCGGGCAGGTACTGGCCTCGGCGCAGTCCGACCTGGGCATGGGCGCGCTGACCCCGGCCGGGTTCGAAACCGCCCTGCTGGACACCGCCGGCGACTGGATCGACGGGCCGACCCGCGTGGTCGCCTGTGGCATGGTCGGGGCGCGACAGGGCTGGGCCGATGCGGGCTATGCGGTGGCCCCCTGCAAGCCACCGACCGGGGCCCATGCCGTGCCGGCCCCGTCGGAAGATCCCCGGCTCGAGGTCTTTCTGTTGCCAGGGGTCAGCCAGCAGCGCCCGGCCGACGTGATGCGTGGCGAGGAAACCCAGGTCGCCGGCTTCCTGGCCCTGCATCCCGATTTCGACGGGGTGATCTGCCTGCCCGGCACCCATACGAAATGGGTCCGGGTCAGCGCCGGCGAGATCGTCAGCTTTCGCAGTTTCATGACCGGCGAGATCTTTGCCCTGCTGTCGCACCAATCGGTGCTGCGCCACGGGCTTGAGGGCGAGGGCTGGGATGGCGAGGCCTTTGACGCCGGGGTGACCGACGGCATGGCCCGACCGCAATTGCTGACCAGTGACCTGTTCTGCCTGCGGGCCGAGGGGCTGTTGCACGGGATGGAGGCTCCGGCCGCGCGGGCGCGGCTGTCGGGCCTGCTGATCGGGATGGAGCTGGCCGGGGCGCGGCCCTACTGGCTGGGCCAGGACCTGGCCTTTATTGGGGCCGAGACCCTGTCGGATGCCTATCTGCGCGCGCTCAAGGCCCAGGCCGCGACGGGCACGCGGATGGATGCCGAGGCCATGACCCTGGCCGGGCTGACCGCTGCCCGGGCCGCCCTGGGCTGAACCACCCGGCGCCGTCCTGCGGGCGGGGGGCTGTATCGGCCCTCTGGCGGCCCAAGGCGGCGCGACACAGGGCGCCGCATCGGCCCGCAGACGGCCCAAGCCGGCAGGACACAGGGCATCAACACGGGCGAATCACAAGGCCGTGGCCGGCCCCCGAACGGGGCCTGGCCCGGCTTGACGCCGCAATCCTGGGCGTCTTTTCCGCTATCTCATGCTGAAAACATCATTTTTCGCGCCGATCCGCCGGCTGATTTATACCTGACTAAAAAACTCGGCTTGCTAATTCCGAGCAAAAAAGTAATGTTTATGCATCAGCCACCCCGTTCGGTCCACGGATCAGGGGAAGCCATTCCCAGACGTGGAGAAGTACGATGCGATACAAGCTGTCCGGCGTGGGTTCCCACGCGGACCGACGTGACGCGCCGCCGGTGTATCACGAGGAGGTTCGGGCGCTGCTGCAGGAAGCGGGGGTGCCCATGTCCAATGGCGTAGAATGGATCATCGAGAAAATGGAAGCGCGGGGGCGCGAAGCGACATGAACATGCGGTCTACTGTTACGGAAACCGAAAACTCCATCCCGGTTCTGCCCCAGCATGATGCGCTGGCGCTGACGGCCGGCGGCAACCTGGCCGAAATCGTCCTGGGTGACCAGGTCTATCGCCTTCGGATCACGAAGGCCGGGAAGCTGATCCTGACCAAATGACCGCCGCGCAACGACACCGGGGCGGCGCCCCGGTGGGGCTGGTGGCCGACCTGGACCCGGTCGAGGCCGGGCTGGTCATCTACCTGCGGCTCTATTGCTCGGGCGACGATGCGCGCGAGCAGGCCGAACGCGATTTCACGCTCAGCCTCGGCCCCGATCACGGGACGGAGGCGTTGGAAAGCCTGGGCCGGATCTGCGAGCTTTGCGCCGATCACGGGCGCCGGCCGCTGATGCGCCACGGGATCAGCTGCAAATGCCTGGGGGCTGATGAATCCTGCCTGGCCAACATGGTCGCCGCGGCGGGAACGGGCGAACGGGAAGAAGCCATGCTGCTGGCCGCGCTGATGGTGCGGGCCGACATGGCACCCTGCCTGGCCGGGCTGGCAGAGACGCTGGGCCTGGCGCTGGCACGGATGGCGGCGATGGCCGACGTGGTCGTGCCGCGCGCAGCGGGCCAGCCGGTCACGCTGCACTAGGGGTCCGTGACGGGCCGGGCGGCAATCAGCCCGCGCGGTCCGACGCGAAGATCCCGGCAAATTCGTCGAGCAGGAACCCGGCGATGATCGGGCCACAGGCGGCCCCGATGGCGCGGGCATTGAACCCGATCCGGCCCTCTTCGACCCGGGGCAGGATCAGCCCGCGCGCATCGAGCCGGGGCAACTCGGCCCGGATGCGTTCGACCAGCCGCGCCCGGATCGACAGGGGGATCGCCCCGTCGATCAGCACGGCTTCGAAATCGATGACGGCACAGGCGGCCAGGCAGGCCTGGGCCAGGGCGGCGCCGGTCTGGTCGATCCAGGGCGCGACGTGGTCTTCGAGCGAATCCCAGTTCTGGGGCATGTCCCACAGCATCGTGCTGTCATGGCCCGCCGCCCCGGCGCGGGCTTCGAGCGTATGCACCGAGGCCACGTCGATCAGCTGGACGGTGCGCCCGTCCGGCCCGGTGATGGGCAGCGATCCCAGCGCGCCGGCATTGCCGAACTGGCCTTCCAGCACGAGATGGTTCAGCACCACGCCGCCGCCGATGAAGGCGCCGAGATAAACATAGGCATAATCGCGGTAATGCTTGCCCGAGCCGTAGATCAGCTCGGCCCGGCAGGCGGCGGTGGCATCGTTGACGACATGGACGGGCAGGTCGGTGAAATCGCGGACCAATGCGCGGAAATCGACGGCCTTCCAGGCTTCGAAATCCTGGGCCGGGGCGCCGACCAGGTCATGCCAGTTCCACAGCTCGAAGGGCGCGGCGATGCCGATGCCGCAGACCCGGGTGCGGAGCTGGGCGGGCAAGTCGCGCAGCGCGGCTTCGAACCCGTCGCGCAGGAAGGCAAAGACCTTGTCGGGCATCGGGTAGGGATAGACCAGCCGGTACTCGGCCCGCACCGCCCCGGTGAAATCCATCAGGGCCAGGTTGGCGCTGCGCCGGCCGATCTTGAGCCCGAAGGAAAACAGCCCGTCGGGGTTCAGCGTGACCGGCACCGAGGGCTTGCCCACCTTGCCCCGCTGCGGCGCGCCGCGCAGCACCAGGTGGTCGGCTTCGAGCTTGCGCAGGATGACCGACACGGTCTGGGGTGACAGGCCCGATTGCACGGCCAGGTCGCGGCCCGCCATGGGGCCGTTGCGTTGCAGCATCGTCAGGATCAGCCGTTCGTTGTAGGCTCGAACGCCGCTTTGGTTGATCCCGCTTGTCAGTCGTCGAATTTCCGTCATCGCCCTGCGCCAGCATATCGGGGAGAAGTCTGCAAGAGGCTCATTATTAAATCAAGTTTACTTATTAATTGACATCGGCCCGGGAATCGCCTTTTTTGACGGGCGACGAGCACGGCGTAAGGAGAAACGCCGTCAAGTCGTTGCCTGTACGTCTGGGAGGACATCATGAAAAAACTGTTGCTGGGCACGGCATGTGCCATCATCACGAGCGCAGGTGCCGCTTTTGCCGCCGGCCACGAAACGGTTTCGGCCTGCCTGATCACCAAGACCGACACCAACCCGTTTTTCGTGAAGATGCGCGAAGGTGCCACGGCCAAGGCCGAGGAGCTGGGCATCGAACTGTCGAGCTACGCGGGCAAGATCGACGGTGACCACGAAACCCAGGTCGCGGCGATTGAGACCTGCATTGCCAACGGGGCCAAGGGCATCCTGCTGACGGCGTCCGACACATCGAGCATCGTGCCCGTCGTGCAGCAGGCCCGCGACGCGGGCATCCTGGTCATCGCGCTGGACACGCCGCTGGACCCGATCGACGGGGCCGACATGACCTTTGCCACCGACAATTTCCTGGCCGGCGAGCTGATCGGCCAATGGGCGGCAGCCAAGCTGGGCGGTGATGCGGCCAATGCCAAGATCGCCATGCTGGACCTGGCAATCAGCCAGCCGACCGTCGGCGTGCTGCGCGACCAGGGCTTCCTGACCGGTTTCGGCATCGACGTGGGCGACCCGGGCAAGTGGGGCGATGAAACCGATCCGCGCATCGTGGGCAACGACGTGACCGCCGGCAACCAGGAAGGCGGCCGGACGGCCATGGAAAACCTGCTGGCCAAGGATCCCTTCATCAACGTGGTCTACACGATCAACGAACCCGCCGCCGCCGGCGCCTACGAGGCCCTGCGGGCCGTGGGCCGCGAAAACGACGTGCTGATCGTGTCGGTCGATGGCGGCTGCCCCGGCGTTCAGAACATCAAGGAAGGCGTGATCGGCGCGACCTCGCAGCAATACCCGCTGCTGATGGCGTCCAAGGGCATCGAGGCCATCGCGGCCTGGGCCAAGGACGGCATCAAGCCCGAGGCAACCGGCGGCAAGGACTTCTTTGACACCGGTGTGGCGCTGGTGACCGACGAGCCGGCCGAAGGCGTCGAATCGATCGACACCGCCAAGGGCATGGAGCTCTGCTGGGGCTGATCCGGCCCCGTTCCACCAATGACAATGCAGGGGGCGGCCCGGGCCGCCCCCGTCCCGCAACCAGACGCGCGGCGGCGCGGTGCACATGAGGGTTAAGATGGCGGAGACGGAGAATTACGAGGCTGCGGTCTCGCGGGCCTCGTCCGAAGTGGCCTCGTTCGACGAACATGAAAAAGGCCTGTTCGGCCGGCTTCACCACCTGTTGCACACGACGCCCGCGCTGGTCCCGATGATCGTGCTGATCGCGGCGATCGTCGTCTTCGGCCTGGTGCTCGGGTCCAAGTTCTTTTCGCCCTTCGCCCTGACCCTGATCCTGCAACAGGTGCAGATCGTCGGCGTCCTGGCCGCCGCGCAATCGCTGATCATCCTGACCGCGGGCATCGATCTCAGCGTCGGTGCCATTGCCGTGCTGAGCTCGGTCATCATGGGCAAGTTCACCTTTGACTACGGCCTGCCGCCCTTTGTGGCCGTTGTGCTGGGCCTGGCCTGCGGCACGGCCATCGGCGGGCTGAACGGCTGGCTGGTCAGCCGGGTCAAGCTGCCGCCCTTCATCGTGACCCTGGGCATGTGGCAGATCGTGCTGGCTGCCAATTACCTTTACTCGGCCAACGAGACCATCCGCGCCCAGGAAATCGAGGAACAGGCCCCGTTCCTGCAATTCCTCGGCACGACCTTCAACATCGGCGGCGCGCGCCTGACCCTCGGCGTGATTGCCATGGTCCTGCTGGTGGCCGTGCTGGCCTATGCCCTGCGCGCCACGGCCTGGGGTCGCCATGTCTATGCCGTGGGCGACGACCCCGATGCGGCCGAACTGGCCGGGGTCAGCGTTCACCGCACCTTGATGTCGGTCTACATGCTGGTGGGTTTCATCTGCGCCCTGGCCGGCTGGGTCATGATCGGCCGCTTCGGCTCGGTCTCGCCCTCGGCCACGACGGGGGTCATCGGCAACATCCAGGCCATCACCGCCGTGGTGATCGGGGGCATTTCGCTCTTTGGCGGGCGCGGCTCGATCCTGGGGGCGTTCTTCGGCGCGTTGATCGTCGGCGTGTTCGAGCTGGGCCTGCGCATGGCCGGGGCCAACCCGCAATGGACCTTCCTGCTGATCGGCGTGCTGATCATCGGCGCCGTAGCCGTCGACCAGTGGATCCGCAAGGTGTCGGCATGACCTGCCGCACCGTTCCGCACGCCTCCGGCACCCGTGCCCGCCCGCCCCTGACCTCAACCCGGAAGGTGACAGCATGACCGCCCAGACCGGACCCGACCCCATCCTCAAGGCCCGCGGCCTGGTGAAACGATACGGCCGGGTCACCGCGCTCGACCGCTGCGACTTCGACCTCATGCCCGGCGAGATCCTGGCCGTGATCGGCGACAACGGCGCGGGCAAGTCGACCCTGATCAAGGCCATCTCGGGGGCCGTCATCCCCGACGAGGGCAACATCTGGCTCGATGGCAAGCCGGTGACCTTTTCCTCGCCCATCGATGCCCGCCAGAACGGCATCGAAACGGTCTACCAGACCCTGGCCATGTCGCCGGCCCTGTCCATCGCCGACAACATGTTCATGGGCCGCGAATTGCGCCGGCCCGGCTGGCGGGGCAGCCTGCTGCGCCAGCTCGATCGCCCCCGGATGGAGGAAATCGCCCGCCAGAAGCTGTCGGAACTGGGGCTGATGACCATCCAGAACATCAACCAGGCCGTCGAAACCCTGTCCGGCGGCCAGCGCCAGGGCGTGGCAGTGGCCCGCGCCGCGGCCTTCGGGTCGCGGGTGATCATCCTCGACGAACCGACGGCCGCCCTGGGCGTCAAGGAAAGCCGCCGCGTGCTCGACCTGATCCAGGACGTGAAATCGCGGGGCATCCCGATCATCCTGATCAGCCACAACATGCCCCATGTCTTCGAAGTGGCCGACCGCATCCATGTTCACCGCCTGGGCCGCCGGCTCTGTGTCATCGACCCCAGGCAACACACGATGTCCGACGCCGTGGCCTACATGACCGGTGCCGAAACCCCGCCCGAAGTGCTGCAACCGGCCTGACCCCACCCGCCGGCAGCGCCCGGGCCCCGGTTGGCCCCGGGGTTGCCCTTGTGCCGGCCGCCCGGGCGGGGCATCCCGTTTCGGCCGGCCCGTGGCGCCCGGCCGCCTGCAACCTGCATAAGGAACGACATCCATGATCCTCTGCTGTGGCGAGGCCCTGATCGATCTCATCCCCAACGGCCCCACGCGTGAGCCCCATGTCGGCGGCGCGGTGCTCAACACCGCCGTGGCCCTTGGCCGGCTGGGCGAAGAGGTGGCCATGCTGACCGGCCTGTCCTCGGATGAATACGGCCGCCTGATCGAGGTCCACGGCACGGCCAGCAATGTCAGCTTTGGCCCCTCGGTCCGTTCCGACCGGCCGACGACCCTGGCCGTGGTCACCCTGGTCGATGGCCAGGCCACCTATGATTTCCGCGACGACGGCTCGGCCACCCGCGACATCCGCCCGGCCGACATGCCCCCGCCGCCGCCGGGCACGGACGCCATGGTCTTCGGCGGCATCAGCCTGATCAACCCGCCGGTCGCCGACAGCCTGGCCGATTACTGCCGCCGCCATGCCGGCGAGGCCCTGGTCATGCTCGATGTCAACATCCGCCCGGGCTTCATCACCGATCCGGCCACCTACCGCGCCCGGCTGGCCGCCATGATTGCCGTGACCGACATCCTCAAGGTCTCCGACGAAGACCTGGCCTGGCTGCTGCCCGAAGCCCCGACCCAGGCCGAAGCCTTCGACAGCCTGCTCGACTCCGGCGCCTCCATGGTTGTCACCACCCGTGGCGCCGACGGGGCCATCGCGACCACCGCCGGCGGCCTGACCGTCGACGTGCCCAGCCCGGCCACCACCGTCGCCGATACCGTCGGCGCCGGCGACACGTTCAACGCCGGCCTGCTCTCGGGCCTGCGCCGCGCCGGCCATCTCTCGCGCGCGGGCCTGGCCCGCCTCGATGCCCCCGCCCTGGCCGAGGCCCTCTCGCTGGCCACCCGTGCCGCCTCGGTCACCGTCTCCCGGGCCGGGCCCAACCCGCCCTGGGCCCGCGAGCTTGCCTTGGGGGCCTGACCGCCCTCCTGCTTCTTTCTCTTCTTAAGTATTCCCGGGGGAGTCCTCGTTTACGAGGACGGGGGCAGCGCCCCCTTTCCCCCTTTTTTCACCCGTGCGCCGCCCAATTCCGCGCCATTTGCCCGCCATTTCGCCCAAAATCCCGCCACCCGCCTGCGCCGCCTCTGCCGTCCGTCGCCCGGCGTTTGGGCCGCGCCGCGCCGCGTGCCTAACCTTGTCCCTGCAGGGTGCTTAGGGTTCCGCTGGCCGGCAATTGTCCGGCCGGGCCTGGTCCGAGAAGCACCGCCGGGGCGGCAAAATCCGTTCCGGTACACGGCGGGCCAAAATCCCGGGAGAAGCTCCTGCGCAGGTCTCGACCGCGCCTTGTCTCGTGTTCCGTCAACGGTCGAACCTCATCCAATGAACGGACGGGACCGCAGGGGGACCAAGACGATGCTGAAGAAACTACTGCTCGCCGGCGCGCTGGCCGCGACCGCTCTGACACCGGCCACCGCCCAGGAAAAGACCGAGTTCAAGGTCGGCTGGTCGATCTACGTGGGCTGGATGCCCTGGGGCTACCTCGAGGATTCGGGGATCATGGACAAGTGGGCCGACAAGTACGGCATCGACATCGAGATCGTGCAGTTCAACGATTACATCGAGTCGATCAACCAATACACCGCCGGCGCCTTTGACGCCGTGTCGGCCACCAACATGGATGCCCTGTCGATCCCGGCCGGCGGTGGCGTCGACACCACCGCGCTGATCGTCGGTGATTATTCCAACGGCAACGACGCCATCATCACCAAGGGCGGCGGTGACCTGGCCGCGCTGAAAGGCGCGCCGGTCCACCTGGTCGAATTGTCGGTCTCGCATTACCTCATGGCCCGCGCGCTCGATTCCGTGGGCCTGGCCGAAAAGGACCTGGGCGGGGTGATCAACACCTCGGATGCCGACATGATCGCCGCCTATGCCACCGATGACGTCTCGACCGTCGTGACCTGGAACCCGCTGGTCGCCGAGATCCTCGACGGCCCCGATGCCACCAAGATCTACGACAGTTCGGACATCCCCGGCGAGATCATCGACATCATGTGGGCCAATACCGAGGTGCTCGATGCCAACCCGGACTTCGGCAAGGCCATGGCCGGCGCCTGGTACGAGGTCATGGGCCTGATGGCCGCCGGTGACGAAGACGTGCTGACCGCCATGGGCGAGGCCTCGGGCACCGATCTCGACGGCTACAAGGCCCAGCTGGCGGCGACCGAGATGTTCTATACCCCCGAAGAGGCCGTGGCCTTTACCGCCGCGCCGGGGCTGAAGGTCACCATGACCAACGTCGCCGCGTTCCTCTTCGACAAGGGCATCCTGGGCGAAGGCGCGCCCTCGCCGGATTTCGTGGGCGTCGAATATCCCGACGGCTCGGTCTCGGGCGATGCGGCCAACGTCAAGCTGCGCTACACGACCGACTACATGCAGATGGCCGCCGACGGCGCGCTGTGATCCCAACCGGCTCCGCCCGCCGGGTGGGGCCCCTGCATCGCTGCTGACCCATGCGCCTGCTCAACCGCATCCCCTCGCGGGCCGTCCGCCCGCTGCTGATCATCCTGCCGTTCCTGGCGGTGCTGGCGGCCTATGCCATCGCCTCGGAAATCCGCCTGGCCGCCAACCCGGCGGACAAGATCCTGCCGTCGCCGGCCACGATCGTCGCCACCGCCGAGCGGCTGATGACCGAAGGCGACCGGCGGTCGGGGCGCATCCTGTTCTGGCACGACACGGCCATGTCGCTGCAAAGGCTGGCCATCGGCGTCGGCCTGGCCGCCCTGACCGGGCTGGTCTTTGGCCTGCTGATCGGCCTGATCCCCTATGCCCGGACCACGCTGAACGGCTTCGTGGCCTTTGCCTCGATGGTGCCGCCGCTGGCCCTGCTGCCGATCCTGTTCATCGTCTTCGGCCTGGGCGAGCTGTCCAAGATCATGCTGATCTACATCGGCATCACGCCCTTCCTCGTGCGTGACCTGGCCAGCCGCACCGTCGAGATCCCCCATGAACAGATCGTCAAGGCCCAGACCCTGGGCGCCTCGACCGGGGTGATCGCCCTGCGCGTGGCCCTGCCGCAGCTGTTGCCCAGGCTCTGCCAGGCCCTGCGCCTGGCGCTCGGCCCGGCCTGGCTGTTCCTGATCGCCGCCGAGGCCATCGCCTCGGACCTGGGCCTGGGCTATCGCATCTTCCTGGTGCGCCGCTACCTGGCCATGGATGTCATCCTGACCTACGTGCTCTGGATCACCCTGCTGGCCTTCCTGCTCGACAGCCTGCTGCGCTGGATCTCGCGCCGGGCGTTCCCCTGGGCCGGAGACGCGCTATGAGCTTTGTCACCGTGCGCAATGTCTTCCAGAGCTACGGCAGCCGGCCGATCCTGGAGCGGGTCAACCTGGACGTGGCCGAGGGCGAATTCGTCTCCATCGTCGGCGCCTCGGGTTGCGGCAAATCCACCTTCCTGCGCCTGCTGCTGGCCGAGGAACAGCCCAGCCGGGGCGAGATCCGCGTAGCCGGCAACCCGCCGGCGGTCGAACCCGGGCCGGAACGCGGCGTGGTCTTTCAGCGCTACTCGGTCTTTCCGCACATGAGCGTGAAACAGAACATCGTCGCCGGCGAAAGCCTGTCGCGCCGCTGGGGCCGCTACTGGGGGGCCGAGAAACGCGCCGCCGAGAAACGGGCCGAGGCCACGCTGGAACGGGTCGGGCTGGGCCATGTGGCCGATGCCTACCCGGCGGCGCTGTCGGGCGGCATGCAGCAGAGGCTGGCCATTGCCCAGGCCCTGACCGCCCGGCCGCGGGTGCTGCTGCTCGACGAACCCTTCGGCGCGCTCGACCCGGGCACGCGGCTGTCGATGCATGACTTCCTGACCGAGCTGCGGCGCGAGGCGCCGATGACCGTCTTCATGGTGACCCACGACCTCGAAGAGGGGTTCAAGCTGGGTGACCGGGTGATCGTCTTCGACAAGACCCGCTGGGACCCCCAGGACCCCAACCTGCACGGGGCTACGATCACCTATGATTTCGATGCCCGCGACGGGGGCATTCCCTTTCAACGACTAGAAGAGGCCACCCATGTTCGCCATACGCTCTGACCGATCCCGATCGCACCACCCGGCCGACCTGCGCCACCGCGAGGCCCGGCACCACCACCCGGACCTGTCCAAGCTGCAGGGCTGGAAATCGATGAAGGCCGAGGCCGACCTGCCCGAGGGCCGGTGGGACGAGGAGCGCCGCTGGGCGCTCAAGATGGGCCTGACCGGCGCGGATTCGATCGAGGACAAGTCGATCCCGACCTTCGCCCGGGGCGAGCTGCCCCATTACGCGGGGATCAACACCTTTCTCAAGGCGCCCTATGCCGAGGACGTGTCGGAGGTGAAGCATTACGATGCCACCGTGCTGGGCATCCCGTTTGACGGCGGCACGACCTATCGGCCCGGCACGCGGTTCGGGCCGCAGGGCGTGCGCAAGATCTCGGCGCTGTATACGCCCTACAATTACGAAACGGCCGTCGACCTGCGCGAGCAGATGACGCTGTGTGATGCGGGTGACGTGTTCACCATCCCGGCCAACCTCGAAAAGTCGTTTGACCAGATCACCCGGGCGGTCAGCCATGTCTGTTCCTCGGGCTCGCTGCCGATCATGATCGGGGGCGACCATTCCATCGGCTTCCCCTGCGTGCGGGGCATCGCCGAATGCACGTCCAAGAAGATCGGCATCGTGCATTTCGACCGCCATGCGGACATCCAGGAAAAGGACCTGGACGAGCGCATGCACACGACGCCCTGGTTCCATGCGACCAACATGCCCAACGTGCCGGCCAAGAACCTGGTGCAGGTGGGCATCGGCGGCTGGCAGGTCCCGCGCGAGGCGGTCAAGGTCGCCCGCGAGCGCGAGACCAACATCATCACCATGTCGGACATGGAGAAGATGGGCGTCGAGAAGACCGCCGAGATGGCGCTGGAAATGGCCTGGGACGGGGTCGACATGGTCTATATGTCCTTCGATATCGACAGTATCGATTGCGGTTTCGTGCCGGGTACCGGCTGGCCCGAGCCGGGCGGGTTCCTGCCACGCGAGGCGCTGAAGATGGCGTCGATGGTGGCGGCCGAGGGGCTCTGCGGGATGGAGCTGGTCGAGGTCTCGCCGCCCTATGACACGTCCGACATCACGGCGCTGATGGGCACGCGGGTGATCGTCGACGTGCTGGGCGCGATGGTGTCGGCGGGCACGCTGGGCAGCCACAAGAAGCACATCGACAAGCCGGTCAGCATTCCGGCGGGTGAGTTCGAGGGTCGGAGGTGGTCGAATGCCACATGATCACGGGCCCGATCATCACGATCACCACCACCATCCCCATCCGCATGACCACAACCACGCCCACGGGCCCGACCACCTGCATTCGCACATGCACCAGCATGACGAGGCCGAGGATATCCAGGTCCTGGCCACGCAGTTCATCGACGGGTTCCGCACGGCGGCGGACAAGTCGGTCTATTTGCAGCTGGCCGGGGTGCCGCGCGAGATCCCCGACGATGCCGGGGGGGCGCCGCTGAAGCTGGTCGACGTGCAGCTGACGACGGAATGGCAGGTGGGCACGGCCTCGCCGTCCTTCGGGTCGGCCGAGCTGAGCTATCTGCCCTATCCGGGGCCGATGGTGACCGAGCGGACCAACATGGGCTTTGTCTACGTGTCGCTGAGCCGCAAGCAGGTGATGGACCTGCGGGCCTTCCTGGCCGGGCGGCACGGGCGCGACGCGGGATGAGGTGAAGATCGGGCGCCTCTTTCTTGGAAGGGGCGCCCGGTGGCTGGGGGGCGGCCGGATATTTGGAAAGAGAAAGAAGCAGCAGGCGCGGCGCGAAGGCCCGGCCGGGACGCGTTCTGTGGAGGTTTTGTGACAAGGTGGCCGGGCCGCTGGTCAAGGGCGCGCGGCTGTGTCAGAGGCCGGATCGCGAAACCCTGCCGAGGCACGAGACATGTTCGACGCGACCGATGCTCCTGAATACCGCCTGACCGATGCGCGCATCGTCACCGGCGACGACGTGATCCATGGATCCGTGACCGTGGCCGAGGGCCGGATCGTGGCCATCGGCGCGCCGGACGCGCCGGGCCTGCCGATGGGCGGCGATTACCTGATCCCCGGGCTGGTCGACCTGCATACCGACCATGTCGAGACCCATGTCTTTCCGCGCAACGGCGTGGTCTGGGCCCCGGCGCCGTCGCTGGCGGCCCATGACGGGGTGGTCGTGGCCGGCGGGGTGACCACGGTGTTCGACAGCCTGTGCGTGGGGGCGGCCATGGGCGGCGAGGCCCGGCGGGCCCTGCTGGCGCCGCTGATGGAGGCGCTGGAGCGCGGGCGGGCCGGGGGCCAGTACCGGGCCGAGCACCTTGTGCATCTGCGCTGCGAGATCTGCGACCCCGAGACCGAGGCGCTGGTGCGCCAGGTCATCGGCCAGCCGTCGGTGCGGCTGGTGTCGGTGATGGATCACACGCCGGGCGACCGGCAATGCCTTGATGTCGATGCCTGGGTTCAGGAAAGCGCACGGGACATGAAGATCTCGGTGCAGGAAAGCCGGGCATTGACCGAGGCGCTGATCGAACGGTCGGGGCGGGTCGGTCCCGGGGTGCGCCAGGCGGTGATCGCCGAGGCAAGGGCGCGCGACATCCCGGTCATGAGCCATGACGACCGGACCGTGGCCCATGTGGACGAGGCGCTGGCCGAGGGCGTGATGGTATCGGAATTCCCGACGACGCTGGAGGCCGCCCGGCGGGCCCGCGAGGTCGGCCAGGCCGTGCTGATGGGCGCGCCGAACTATGTCAGGGGCGGATCGCAATCGGGCAACGTGGCCGTGCGCGAGCTGCTGGATCACGGGCTGGTCGACGTGCTGGCCTCGGATTACGTGCCGGGCAGCCTGCTGAGCGCGTCCTTTGCCATGGCCGAGGATGCGGAACTGGGGCTGAGCCTGCCCGAAGCGATTGCCATGGTGTCGCGGCGGCCGGCGCGGATTGTCGGGCTGGACGACCGGGGCGAGATTGCCGAGGGGTTGAGGGCCGACATGGTGCGCGTGCGGCGTGCCGAGGGCCATGGCCATGTCGGGGCGGTCTGGCGCGAAGGGCGGCGGGTGTTCTGAACCGGACCCGGGGCAGGGCCGACAAAATTCCAGAATTTTGTGGGTCCGGCCCGGGGGGGCGGTCGGTGTGCCGCCCCGGGCCGGGGTCTCAGCCGGGGAAGACCGGGTTGGTCCAGGCGCGCTTGCCGGCGCGGTCGATCAGCGTGACGCGCAGGAAGGGCGAGCCGGCGCAGCGGCCCAGGGGCACGGCCGTGCGGGTCATGCTGTCGCCATGCACGGCCACCGCGGCCGAGCCCTTGCCCTGGACGATGACCGTGGCCACGGCCGAGCTTTCGACGATGACCTGGCCGTCTTCCCAGACCACGTTGTGAAAGGCCGGGCCCTGGGTCGAATAATGGTGGCCGGCCTTCAGGGCGTCGACCAGGGCGTCGGGGTCGTTTTCCTGGGCCTTGACCATGACCCAGCCGCCGAAATGGTCGGGTTCCGAGAAATGCGCGTCATCGGTGGCACAGAGCGTCAGGCGCCGGCCTTCGGTCAGCAGCTGGTCCAGCGTGTAGAACCCGTGCGGCCGGTCGCAGCCCGTGGCGCAGCCGTGGTTGTAGACCTCGACGGCATGGGCGGCCTCGATCGAGCGGGCGTCGTCCATCGTCAGGCCCGACCATTCCGGGTGGGCGATGGCCACGAAGGCCCCGGCGGCCCGGGCACGGGCGGCAATCTCGGGGCCGGTTTCCTGGTCGGGCACGGGCAGGAAGGACGGGGTGTTGGACGGGGCGAAATCATCGGGCAGGCCGACGGCCAGGATGTGCCAGAGCTCGCCGTTCTGCATCGCGCCGGAATGCAGCTCGGCGCCGGGGATGGTGGTGAAGCGGTTGGTGCGGAAGGCCCGGGTATCGGTGATCGGGTAATCGAAGGCACCGACGAAATGGTCGGTCAGCGACAGGAAGTCATAGCCCTCGGCGGCATAGCGCCGGCAGACTTCTTCCGGGGTCAGCACGCCGTCGGACCGGTTGGAATGGGTGTGCAGGTTGCCTCTCCAGAACTGGCCGGGGGCGGCGAACATGGCATCGGTCATCGGGGTGTCTCTCCTTGCTGGCCAGGATCCATCTGTGGCGTGCCCGGGTGACGCGGTGATGACAAGCGGAATGTGACCCCGGGGCATGCGCGATGGCTTTCCCGACGGCAATCTGGTCGCTAAGCTGTTGTGCATGTGCAGCATTCCAATCCCGGCCCGCCCGTGACCCGCAACCCTCCCGCACTGGTCTTCACCGATCTCGACGGCACCCTGCTGGACCATGACAGCTATGACTGGTCGCCTGCCGCGCCCCTGCTGGGCCGGTTGACGGCCGCGGGGATCCCCGTGGTGCTGGCCAGTTCCAAGACCGGGGCCGAGATGGTGCCCCTGCGCCGCGAGATGGGCCTGCAGGGCGCGCCGCTGATCTGCGAGAACGGGGCCGGGGTGATTGCCGCCGGGCCTGGGCCGGCGGCGGCCGACCGGGATGCCTATGAGCGCCTGCGCGCGGGGCTGGACGCGTTGCCCCGGGCGTTGCGCGGCAGTTTCGAAGGGTTCGGGGACATGGGCCCGGGGCGCATTGCCGAGATCACCGGCCTGGCACCCGACGCGGCGGCCGCCGCCGCGCTGCGGGCCTTTTCCGAACCCGGGCTCTGGCATGGCGACGCGGCTGGCCAGGACCGGTTCCTGGCGGGGCTGGCCGAACGGGGCATCACCGGTCGGCGGGGCGGGCGGTTCCTGACGCTCAGCTTCGGAGGGACCAAGGCCGACCGGATGGACGAGATTGCCGGGCAATATGGCCGGCCGGTGACGATTGCCCTGGGCGATGCGCCCAATGACCGCGAAATGCTGGAAACCGCCGATTACGGCATCGTCATCGCCAACGCACATGGCACGCCGCTGCCGCCGCTGGCGGGCGAAACCGGGGGCGAGGGCCGGGGCGGGCGGATACGCCGCAGCCGCCAGCCCGGCCCGCATGGTTGGTCGGCCGAGCTGGCTGGCCTACTCTCCGATCTAGGGATCGCAACGCAAGGAGCCGCCCGTGGCTGACTTTCACCAGAACGGCAATATTGCCACGCTTCACAACCTGCGCGCGGCCAGTTCCGAGGCCATGACCCACGAGCTGACGAATTTTGCGCGGACGCGCCGGATTTCGTTGATCCTGCCGTCGCTCTATTCCGAGCTGGAAGCCGATGCCCTGGCCAATATCGTCGACGAGCTGGCCCAGGTGCCCTACCTGCACCGGATCATCATCGGCCTGGACCGGGCCAACCGCGACCAGTACCGCCATGCGCTGGAGTACTTTTCGCGGCTGCCGCAGGATCACGTGGTGATCTGGAACGACAGCCCCCGGCAAAAGGCCATCATGGCCCGGCTGGAGGCCATGGGCCTGAACCCGGCCGAACCGGGCAAGGGCAAGAACGTCTGGACCTGCATGGGCTACCTGATGGCCTGCCAGGACAGCGCGGTCATGGCGATCCACGATTGCGACATCGTCACCTATCACCGCGACATGCTGGCCCGGCTGGTCTACCCGGTGACCAATCCCAACTTTCCCTACCAGCTGAGCAAGGGATTCTATCCCCGGATCGGCGGGGGCAAGCTGAACGGGCGGGTCACGCGGCTGCTGGTCAGCCCGCTGCTGATCGCCCTGCAGAAGGTCATCGGCACGCGCGATTACATCGATTACCTGCGCAGCTTCCGCTATCCGCTGTCGGGCGAATTTGCCATGCGCACGACCGTCCTGCCCGACCTGCGCATCCCGTCGGACTGGGGGCTGGAAATCGGCGTTCTGTCCGAGGCCTGGCGCAACCTGGCCAAGAAATCGGTCTGCCAGGTCGAGATCTCGGATGCCTATGACCACAAGCACCAGGAACTGAGCCCCGAGGATGCGGCGGCCGGGCTGAACCGGATGTCGACCGATATCTGCAAGGCGATCTTCCGCAAGCTGGCCGCCGATGGCACGGTGTTCACGCCCAACGTGTTCCGCACGCTCAAGGCGACCTATTACCGGAGCGCGCTGGACCTGCTGGAAAGCTATTACAACGATGCGGCGATGAACGGGCTGAGCATCGACCGGCACAAGGAAGAACAGACGATCGAGCTGTTTGCCGAGAACATCATGCGTGCCGGCGATACCTTCCTGACCCATCCGTCGGAAACGCCCTTCATCGCGACATGGAGCCGGGTGCATGCGGCCGATCCCGACCTGATGCGCGACATGCTGATGGCCGTGGCCGCCGATCACGACGAGGTCACGGGCGGGCGGCGGCCGGGCTGAACCGGCCGGACCCCGCGCGGCACGGGCCGGGGGCACGAGAATATGCGGCGCATATTCTCGGACCGCGCGGGCCCGGCCGTCCGGTCAGGGGATCAGCTGCGGTTCGAGATCCAGCGGCACTGGTAGGGCGCGAATTCGATCGGGTATTCCGCCCCGGCGATGGTCTCGCCCGAAATCAGGTCCGTCCAGGTATCGCCCTCGATCAGGTTCAGCACCGCCGGGTCCAGCTCGACTTCTTCGTCGCTGACATTGTGCAGGGCAAAGATCGACTGGTCGCGGTCCAGGCTCTGGCGCCAGACGCCAAAGATCCGGTCGTCGATCTGCAGGGTGAACTGGGTCGCGTTGGGGTGGAAGGCCGGCTGCTTGCCACGCAGGCGGATGCGCTCCTTGAGCGCCGTCAGCACCTGCGAGGTATGGCTTTCGGGATCCTTCAGCAGGGCGCGCAGGGTCGGGTAATCCCAGTGGTGGCGGTTGATCGCCCGTTTCATCCCCGTCTTGGCCACCTTGTCGTGGTCGTTCGGCGTGGCCAGCAGGGCATGGATGTAGAAAGCCGGGATGCCTTCGAGCGCCATGACGATGGTCTGCGAGGCCACGAAGCGCTCGACATGCCAGCCGTCCTCGCCCTTCAGCGTGCCCTTGAGCGCTTCGAAGAAGGTGATGTTCAGCTCGTAGGGGCTTTCGCGCCCGCCGCCGAGCGCCCGCATCGAGACCTCGCCGCCATAGCGCCGCACGGCCCCGATCATGGCGTCCTTCTGGTCTTCGGGCAGGATGCCTTCGGCCGGGCGCATGCCCACGCCGTCATGGCTGGCCGAGAAGTTGAGATAGGCACAGCCCAGCTGGGCCGGGGGCATCGCGGCCTGCCAGCGCACGAGGTAACGCGCCGTGCCCGACAGCATGGCATGCAGCAGCAGCGGCGGCAGCGAGAAGTTGTAGACCACGTGCGCTTCGTTCCGGTTCCCGAAATAGGACAGGTTTTCCAGGCTGGGCACGTTGGTTTCGGTCAGCAGGATGACCGGTTCATAGGCATAATCGCACAGCAGGCGCATCAGGCGCACGATGGCATGGGTCTGGGGCAGGTGGATGCAATTGGTGCCCACTTCCTTCCAGACAAAGGCCACGGCATCCAGCCGGATGATCCGCACGCCGTTGTCGACATGCATCCGCATGATGCGCAGGAATTCCAGCAGCACCTCGGGATTGCGGAAATCGACATCGACCTGGTCGTGGCTGAAGGTGCACCAGACATGTTTCGTGCCCTGGGCCGTTTCGACCTCGCGCAGCAGCGGGCTGGTGCGCGGGCGCACGACGTCGCCCAGGTCGTCCTCGGGCGTGGCTTCAAAGAAGAACCGGTCATAGGGCGCGTGGCCCTGCAGGTAATCGTGGAACCAGGCCGACTGGCTGGACACGTGGTTCAGGACCAGGTCCGACATCAGCTTGAACTCGCCGCCGATGCGCTGGATGTCCGACCAGTCGCCCAGGATCGGGTTGACCGCCCGGTAATCCGACACGGCAAAACCGTCATCCGAGGTGAACGGGAAGAACGGCAGGATATGCACGCCGTTGGTCACGCCCTTGAGGTTGCGGTCGAGGAAATCGCGCAGCAGGTCCAGGGGCTTGTGCGCCCCGTCGACAATGGAATTGCCATAGGTGATGACCAGCGTGTCGCCTTCGGACCAAAAGCCGTTGCCGGGCTTGCGCCCGCGTTTGCGGCGATGGCGGTCGTCGGGCCAGAAGGCATCGACGATCTGGCTGCCGATGATGTCGGCATCGAGGTCGGGATAGATCTGGCGGACCAGATCGCTCAGGCGTTGACCGAAAGGATCCTTCACGACACGGGCTCGGCTTTGCTCAGGCCGCCGATGGCGGCGATGTGGTCGATGACGGCCTGCAGGCCCTGGCCCGATTTCAGGGCGCAGAAGACAAAGGGCCGCCCGGCGCGCATGCGCGTGGCATCGCGGTCCATGACCTCCAGCGAGGCCCCGACATGGGGGGCCAGGTCGGTCTTGTTGATGATCAGCAGGTCGGACTTGGTGATGGCCGGGCCGCCCTTGCGCGGGATTTCCTCGCCCGCGGCGACATCGATGACATAAAGCGTCACGTCGGCCAGTTCCGGCGAAAACGTCGCCGACAGGTTGTCGCCGCCCGATTCGATGAACACCACGTCCAGATCGGGAAACCGGTCGTTCATCTTTGCGATGGCGGCCAGGTTGATCGAGGCATCCTCGCGGATGGCCGTGTGCGGGCAGCCGCCGGTCTCGACACCCATGATCCGGTCGAGCGGCAGGGCCTGCATGCGCATCAGCGCCTCGGCGTCTTCCTGGGTGTAGATGTCATTGGTGATGGCCGCGACGGAATAATCGTCGCGCATCGCGCGGCACAGCGCGGCGGTCAACGTGGTCTTGCCGGCGCCCACCGGGCCGCCGATGCCCACGCGCAGCGGGCCGTTGGATGAGGTCATGAGCGAAACATCCTGGAATATTGGGTCTCGTGCCGCATCGACGCGATATCCGCCATGAAGGCCGATGACCCGAGGTCGTCTGGGGTCAGGGATAGCGCCAAAGCGGACAGGTCTGCAAGGGCGGGGCCCCGGGCGGCCAGAACGGCCTGGGCCTCGGTCTGGCCCAGCGGCACCAGCCGCGTGGCCGCGGCGGTCAGGTTCGAGGCGAAGCCATGCAGATAGAATTGAAGGGTCTTTTCCAGCGGCAGGCCCTGGGCCGCCGCTGCGGCACCCACGGCCACCGGATAGGCCAGCGGCGCGTCGGCGCCGCCCCAGATGGCCGATGTGGTCGCGGCAAAGGCCGCGCCCTGCAGCTCGGTTTCCATTGCCCGTTCGGCCGACGGGGCCAGCGCCCGGGCCAGCGCATCGATGCCCGCCAGGGCATCGGGCGCGGCGGCATAGGCCGCGACCAGCAGGATGGCATCATTGCGCCCGCCGCCAAAGAGCAGCACGTCGTCCAGCCAGCGGCCGAACCCGTCCGCATCGCGTACGGCGCCCTCGGCCACGGCCGATTCGAGGCCGTGCGAATAGGCAAAGGCCCCCACGGGATAGGCCGGCGACAGCCACTGGGCCAGCGTCAGCAGGGCCAGGTCGGCTCCGGCCGGCCCGGCCTCGGGCTGTGACCCGCCGGATTCGTCAATGGGCATGGGAATGGGTCCGGCCGTGCCCATAGGCCCCGCCTTCGGGGGTAAAGGGCTCGGTCACCTCGCGGGTGGTCGCACCCAGCAGGTCCAGCATCTCGGCGATGACATGGTCGGGCTGGATCAGCAGGCGCCCGGGCTCGATCTGGCAGGGCGTGTGGCGGTTGCCCACGTGCCAGGCGATGCGCGTCAGGTCGGGCGCGGTGATTTCCAGCAGGGTTTCCGGCGCGGCCTCGACGGCGATCTCGCGCCCGTCTTCGAGCAACAGCACCGATCCGTGGTCCAGCGACGTGGTCTTGGCCAGGTCGACCAGGATGGCGCCGCCATCATCGGCCAGTTGCAGCACCTTGCGGCGCAGGAAGCGGCCTTCGTAATCCAGGGCAACACGGCCGGCAGCGGGGCCATGTCCATGGTCGCGCACCTGGGTGGCGCGGATCAGGGGGGCGCTCATGCGGCGCCCCCTGACGTCATCACATGTAGAGCACGTCGTGGAAGACGACCCGCACGATGTCCTCGCGCTTGATGCCACGCTCGGCCAGCTCGGCGTCGGTCATGCGCTGCAGGGCGTGCACCTTCTTCATGCGCGGGTTGGCCTCGGCCACGGCGACCAGGGCGTTGCCGATCGATGCGAAGAAGTGCTGCACTGCGGAAAGTGCGGTTGCGGGTGCGGTGGTGTGCGTTGCGTATGCCATTGTAACCTTTGCCTCTTAGGGTGCTCCCCTCTTGGACACAGGTATATGCTGCAGCTGCAGCATGCGGTAGGTGCATGTCCGAATAGCCGCTACGCGCCTCATGCAACTCTTGGCTGATCATCTTCATTTTCATCTCAGAACAGGAAGTAACGCTGGGCCATCGGCAGTTCGCTGGCCGGTTCGCAGGTCAGCAATTCGCCGTCGGCGCGCACTTCGTAGGTCTCGGGGTTCACTTCGACATGGGGCATGGCATCGTTGAGCTTGAGGTCGGCCTTGCCCACTGTCCGGCAGCCTTTCACCGCCGCCGTCTGTTTCGCCAGCCCGATCTGGCCGCGCAGCCCGGCGGCCTGGGCGGCCTCGGACACGAAGAGCACGGCCGAGTTTTCGACCGACCGGCCATAGGCGCCGAACATCGGCCGCGAATAGACCGGCTGGGGCGTGGGAATCGAGGCATTGGGATCGCCCATCTGGGCGCAGGCGATGGTGCCGCCGACCAGCACCATTTCCGGTTTCACGCCGAAAAAGGCCGGCGACCACAGCACGATGTCGGCGCGCTTGCCTTCCTCGATCGAGCCGATCTCGTGGCTCATGCCATGGGCCAGGGCCGGGTTGATGGTGATCTTGGCGACATAGCGGCGGACGCGGAAATTGTCGTTGTCGCCGGTTTCCTCGGCCAGGCGCCCGCGCTGTTTCTTCATCTTGTCGGCGGTTTGCCAGGTGCGGATGGCCACCTCGCCGACCCGGCCCATGGCCTGGCTGTCGGACGCGATGATCGAAAAGGCGCCCATGTCGTGCAGGATGTCTTCGGCCGCGATGGTCTCGCGCCGGATGCGGCTTTCGGCAAAGGCCACGTCCTCGGGGATCGACTTGTCGAGGTGGTGGCAGACCATGAGCATGTCCAGGTGCTCTTCGAGCGTGTTCACCGTGAAGGGCCGAGTCGGGTTGGTCGACGAGGGCAGAACATGCGATTCGCCGCAGATCTTGATGATGTCGGGGGCATGGCCGCCGCCGGCGCCTTCGGTGTGGAAGGCATGGATCGTCCGGCCTTTCATCGCGGCCACGGTGTTTTCGACGAACCCCGATTCGTTGAGCGTGTCGGTATGGATCATGACCTGCACATCCATGTCGTCGGCGACCGACAGACAGCAGTCGATCGCCCCGGGCGTGGTGCCCCAGTCTTCGTGCAGCTTCAGCGAACAGGCCCCGGCGTTGATCATTTCGACCAGCGCGGCGGGCTGGCTGGCGTTGCCCTTGCCGGCCAGGCCGAAGTTCATCGGGAAGGCATCCAGCGCCTGCAGCATGCGCGTCAGGTGCCAGGGCCCGGGCGTGCAGGTCGTGGCCAGCGTGCCATGGGCCGGGCCGGTGCCGCCGCCCAGCATCGTCGTCACGCCCGAATGCAGGGCGTCCTCGATCTGTTGCGGGCAGATGAAGTGGATATGGCTGTCAAAGGCCCCGGCGGTGACGATCCGGCCTTCGCCGGCGATGACCTCGGTGCCGGGGCCGACGATGATGTCGACGCCGGGCTGGGTGTCGGGGTTGCCGGCCTTGCCGATCTTGGCAATGCGCCCATCCTTCAGGCCGATATCGGCCTTGTAGATGCCGGAATGGTCGACGATCAGGGCATTGGTGATGACGGTGTCCACCGCGCCTTCGGCCCGGGTGGCCTGGGATTGGCCCATGCCGTCGCGGATGACCTTGCCGCCGCCGAACTTGACCTCTTCGCCATAGGTCGTCAGGTCGCGCTCGACCTCGATGATCAGGTCGGTATCGGCCAGCCGCACCTTGTCCCCGGTGGTGGGGCCGAACATGGCGGCGTAATCGGCGCGGGATATGGTTGCGGGCATCTGGGTGTGTCCTCGGCTTGGAGTGAGGGGCGCGTCAGCGGGCGCGCATATGCGGGAAAGGGGCGGGGCAGGGCATCGGTCAGTACCCCGTCATCTGGATGAGGTCTTTGGTCCGCTGGCGGGTCAGCCGGGCCATGCAGCTGGAGAACACCAGTGGCTGGATGGATCCTGTCGTGTAAGGCGCGGCCTCGGCCCAGCAATTGGCGTCGCGAAAGGCGATCCAGGCGCGTTGCGCCTTCAGCAGGTCCTCGCCGTGGCCGGTGCCGTCGTAAAACGCCTTGGCAGGTTTCCAGGCCGCGTTCAGCTCGGCATCGGCGGCCTTGAAATCGGCTTCGGCGCATGCGTTCATCTCGACCTGGGTGTTGCCCGGGCAGGCCGCTTGCGCCGCCACGGGCAGCAGCAGGAACGCGAGGCTAGGCAACAAACGCATCGTCCACCTCGACCTGAAGCGCCGTGACCACGGCATTGGTCTGGGCCGCCATGCCGACCACGGCCAGCAATTCGCCGTACATCTCGTCCGACATGCCCTTGGCCCGGGCCGAGGCGGTGTGGGAATGCACGCAATAGCTGCAGCCATTGGCGGCCGAAACGGCGACATAGAGCATTTCCTTGACCAGCGGATCCAGCGCCCCGGGCGCCATCACCACCTTGAGCCGGTCCCAGGTCGCGCGCAGCAGGGCCGGATCATGGGCCAGGGCGCGCCAGAAATTGTTGACGTAATCGGTCTGCCGGGTCGCGCGGATCTCGTCGAAGACGGCGCGGGCCTCGGGCGACAGGTCGTCGTCGCTCAGCAGCGGGACGGTGCCCATCAGAGCACCGCCATGACCCGGGCCGGCCCGCCGGTGCCGCCGCCATGCTTGGGCGCGCCGACAAAGACCGTGGCTCCCGTGGCCGGCAGGTCGGCCAGCCCGGCCAGGCATTCGATGCCGTAGCGCCCCGAGGGCAGCCAGCCGTAATGCACGGCGAAATCGGCCGACGAGCCGGGATCGAGCGACAGGGTGTCGACGCCGATGGCCGCGACGCCCATCTCGGCCAGCATGTCGGTGGCCGGCTTGGAAAACCCTGGAAAGGCGAAATTGCCGTCGGCATCGTTGCGGAACGAGGCATCACCGGCCTTCTCGGCCCAGCCCGAATACATCGCCACCAGCGCTCCGGCCGGAATGTCGCCATGGGCCGAGACAAAGGCTTCGATATCCTCGGGCGACAGCATGGTGTTGGGCTCTTCGGCGGCCCGGGCCGAGATGTCGATGATGCACAGCGGGCAGACCAGGGTCTCGGGGGGCAGTTCGTCGACGGACAGGCCGTCTTCGGAGAAATGCAGCGGCGCGTCGATATGGGTGCCGGAATGTTCGTCATAGGTGACGCGGAACAGCTGGTAGCCGGATTCGTCGAACTTGACGGTCTTTTCCATCGAGATCCCCGGCTCGCCCGAGAAGGTCGGGAAATCGGGGGTGAAGGTATGGGTCAGGTCGACGACCTTGCCCGTGGCCTGGGCCAGGGCCGGCCGCGCGGCGCCGGCGGCCAGGCCGACGATCCCGGTGGCCGCGGCCCCGCGGAACAGGTCGCGGCGCGACAGCATCCGGCTCTTCACACTTTCCATCACGCAAACATGGCACATTTCGGATACTCCCCCTGGAACGATGACGATGAACACTTGCCGGTCTGCCGGCGGGTCGGCTGGATGAGATGACGGCGGGTCTGGGTCTTTGGTGTCGTGACGTGGCGGCGGGCCCGGCTTAGTCGAGCGGGCCCATGACCTTCTGGTTGAAGCCGAAGATCCGGCGGGCGCCCGAGATCGGGATCAGGCTGACTTCGCGGGCCTGGCCCGGTTCGAACCGCACGGCGGTGCCGGCAGCGATGTCCAGGCGCATGCCCCGGGCGGTCTCGCGGTCGAACTCCAGCGCCGGGTTGGTTTCGGCGAAATGGTAATGCGAGCCGACCTGGACCGGGCGGTCGCCGGTATTGGCGACCATCAGGGTCAGGGCCGTGCGATCCGCGTTCAGCGTGATCTCGCCATCGGCCGGGATGACCTCGCCGGGGATCATGTGTTGCGCTTCACGATGATGGCGATGACGGCCAGGATGGCGATGGCGGCCAGGCCCATCAGCAGGGTCGGATCGTCGGGATGGACATGGGGCAGGTCGGCGGAATGGGCCGAAGCGGCGGCCGGCAGGGTCAGGGTGGCCATGGCCAGGGCGGCGAGACGTTTCATCGGGGTCGTGTCCTTCTGTCAGCGGATCGGGTTGTGGACGGTCACCAGCTTGGTGCCATCGGGAAAGGTCGCTTCGACCTGCACTTCGTGGATCATCTCGGGGATGCCGTCCATGCATTGGTCGCGGGTGATCACCCGGGCCCCGGCCTGCATCAGATCGGCGACCGACCGGCCGTCGCGGGCGCCTTCGACCACGGCGTCGGTGATCAGGGCGATGGCCTCGGGGTGGTTCAGCTTGACGCCCCGGGCCAGGCGCTTGCGGGCGACCTCGGCGGCCATGGCGACCAGGAGCTTGTCTTTTTCGCGGGGGGTCAGTTGCATGTCAGATGGTCCAGGTCCGGGGCAATGGGGTCGTCGAAAGGCATGCGATCAGCGGTAACAGGTGCTGCCGCAGGGTGAAACCGTCGCGGGCGAGCAGCCGGGCAAAGAGCAGACCTTCGCGGATCAGGCTCACCCCTCCCTCCGGCGGGAGGGTCTCGCGGGCGACGGCAAGGAACCGCTCGGCATCGGGCGCGGCATAGAGCACCGTGGCCATGGCCCCGGCGCCGTCGGCCACGGCCGGGCGGGCCAGGTGGGCGGTGATGTCGCCCTGCAGGGCGGTGCGGTCGGCAAACAGCAGGGCGCCGTCGCGGCGGATGTCGATCCGGTCGGCCAGCCGGCCGTGGCGCAGGGTCTCGCCCATGGCATGGCGGCCGAAGACCAGCGGTTCGACCAGCAGCAGCCGGGCGTCGCCATGCAGGTCGACGGCCAGGCGGCGATCGATGGCCGCGCCGTCGAACAGGATGGTTTCCTGGGGCAGCCAGTCGAGCCGGGCCCCGGGCTGGACGGTCAGCCGGTTGCGGATGCGCCCGGTCTCGTCGGGCTGGGCGCGATAGGCCCGTTCGGCGGCCTGGGTGGTCAGCACGAGATGGGTGTCGGCCCCGGCCGTGGCGGAGATGTCGAAGCGGTCGCCGCCGGTCACGCCGCCGCCGGTGTTCAGCAGCACGGCATCCAGGGCATTACCCCGGGAGCGGGGAAACAGGGCCTTGAGCGAGCCTTGCTGGCGCAGGTCGTCCAGCACGCTGGCCATGGCAGAGCCCCGGGCCATGGCCTTGGACGACAGGCGCACCTGACCCCGGGCGCGCGGCTGCTTGGCGCGGGTCAGCGGCACGGCGAGGCTGGCGGTCATGGGGGCTCCTGGAACGTTCGGAGGCCAGATTGCGCAGGGGCTGGCCGGGCGACAAGGTCAACCGGGGGGCGATCCCGGGCGGATGGCTGTATTCGTGGCGAAAATGGCAAAGCTGCCCGAATTCTGGGCGGTTCGCGAATTCGGGTCAAGGCCGGGCCGGCAGGGGCGCGGGGCGGGGCAATGTCGGGGCCGGGCAGGGCCGTGTCGCGACACTGCGGGGCAGCGGTGGCGCGTGGGAGGTCAGCGGCGGCCCTGGGGGCGGGCCGGGGGGCGGACCAGGTCGCCATGGGCCGGGGCCGCGCCGATATCGGGCGGGGCGATGTTGACCTGGGGGCAGGACTTGGCCGGGGGCGGGACAGTGCCGGGGTTGGGCCAGGCCGCCACAGGGGTCTTTAACATTGGGTAGGGAGGCGGCCTGAGGTTGGGCGAAACCGTGCAGAGGCGATCATGTCACCGCAAGGCGGAGCCGCGTCGATGCGGGGCGGGCCGAAGTTGGCCCGGGACCAGGGCCGGCGCGGGGTGGGCGGCATGGTGCGATGGCCCGGCCGGGCACGGGGCGCGGCTTGCCATATCGCGGGCCATTTCGCAGGATGGGCGCCACAGCCGACGGGGCCATGGCGCCCCCTTGCCGCGTGGAGAAAGCGACATGCCCGACCGACTGCCCGTTTCCCGCCCCTGCCGCGCAGGTGGGGCATGACCGGCGCGCCCGCCGCCGCCGGCCTCACCGCGCTGGACCAGCCCAGCCCGCTGGGCGGCTGGTCGGACAGCCTGGCCCGGCTGGATGGCGCGCTGGTCGTGCCGCCCCAGGTCTCGGGCTTTCAGCAACAGGCCGGCATCCTGGCCGCCGATGGCCGCTATTGCCCCGAAGGCGCCCTGTGGCGGCGGTTTCGCCCGCTGACGCTGGAGCCCGACCCGGTGACCGGGCCGGTGGCCGACCTGCCCGGGCGCTGGCTGTGGGGCGGGGTGCTCTGGGCGCATTTCGGGCATTTCCTGGCGGAAAGCACGGCCCGGCTCTGGGCGTTGGACCACCTTGCCGGCCTGGTCGACGGGCCGCTGGACGGCGTTCTGTTCATGCCCAAGCGGCCGCGCAACGGTGAGAAGATCACCGGCTACCAGGCCGATTTCTTCCGGCTGATGGGCGTCGACGTGCCGATCCGCGTGGCCACCGGGCCGATGCGGGTGGAACAGTTGGTCGTGCCGGGGCAGGGCTTTGGGCTGGGCGAGATCTCGGCCGGGACGGACAAGGTTCGCGCCCAGTTCGCCGACCGCTTTGCCCGCGACGTCGCGCCGGACGGGCCCGAGAGGCTGTATGTCAGCCGCTCGGCCCTGGGCTTTGCCAAGGGCAGCATCCTGGGCGAAACGCGCATGGAGGAACGGCTGGCCGAAGAGGGCTACGAGATCTTTCACCCCCAGGCCCATTCGATGGAAACCCAGGTCGCGCGCTACCGGGCGGCGCGGCAGGTCGTGGCGACGGATGGGTCGGCGCTGCACCTGCTGGCCATGGCCCGGCCCGCCGGCCAGAGGCTGGCCATCGTGGCGCGCCGTCAATCCTCGGCCGTCGAGCTGCTGATCCGCCACGTGTCCAGCTTTACCGGCGCCGACCCGCTGCTGGTCGATGCGCTGCGCCGGTCCTGGTTCCCCGACGGGCGCAAGGCCAACAAGCGCCATGCCCTGGGCGAGCTGGACCTGGCCGCCGTGGGGCGCCAGCTGGAAGCGGCCGGGCTGATCGGCAATGCTGCGGCCTGGACCAACCTCAGCGAAGACGAGGTGCAGGCCGCGCTGGCCTCGACCGGGCAGGGCTGGCACCTCAAGCGCTGGCAGAAACGGCGCGATGCGGCAGAGGCGGGTGACGGCGAGGATGGGGCCAGCGACGCGGCCTGAACCGGCCGGCGCGCGGACCCTGGGGGCGGTCTGACGCGCCGTCCCTTGCCGATTTTGCGAAATTCCGTTTTGCATCGCGGAACCGTCCGGCTAGGTATATCCTTGGGCCGGGCCGGCGCGACACGAGTCAGCCGGGCCGGGCGGCCGCTTGGGAGGGCGGGCCGCAACGGGATCAGGGCGCAGGCCGCCCGCAGGAGGGGAGGACAGGACCATGCCTGACGCCATCGCTTACGACTTGCAGGGCGATATCGCCATTCTCAAGGCCCAGAACCCGCCGGTGAACGCCCTGGGCCATGCCGTGCGCCAGGGGCTGATCGACGGGATCGAGCGGGCCGAACGCGAGGGGGCGCGGGCCGTGGTCATCCATGGTGACGGTTCGACCTATTTCGCCGGGGCCGATATCCGCGAATTCGGCAAGCCGCCGCAGGAACCGCACCTGCCCGATGTCTGCAACCGGATCGAAGCCTCGCCGCTGATCGTGGTGTCGGCCATGCACGGCACGGCCCTGGGCGGCGGGCTGGAAATCGCGCTGTCGACCCATTACCGCATCGCCGTGCCCTCGGCACGGATGGGCCTGCCCGAAGTGCACCTGGGCCTGATCCCCGGGGCCACGGGCACGCAACGGCTGCCGCGCCTGATCGGTGTCGACAAGGCGCTGGACGTGATGACCACGGGCCGGCAGGTCGGCGCCCAGGAGGCGCTGGACCTTGGCCTGATCGACCGCATCGAGGATGGCGCGCCGGGGGTCAACGGGCTGGCCTATGCCCGCCAGCTGATCGACGAAGGCGCCCCGCGCCGGGCGGTGTCGGAACTGCCCGCGCCCGCGCCGATCGACTGGGATGCGACCTATGAGGCCGTGCTGAAACGCGGGCGCGGCCAGATCTCGCCGGCGATGTGCGTGCGTGCGGTGCAGGGGGCGTGCGAATTGCCCTTTGCCGAGGGCGTGGCCAATGAACGGCGGATCTTTCGCGAGCTGATGGACACCGACCAGCGGCAGGGCATGATCCATGCCTTCTTTGCCGAGCGGGCGGTGGGCAAGCTGCCCGAGCTGAAAGGGGTCGAGCCGCGCCCGGTCGCGGCCATCGCGGTGATCGGCGGGGGCACGATGGGCAGCGGCATCGCGACGTCGGCCCTGATGGCCGGGCTGTCGGTGACCATGCTGGAAATGTCCCCCGAGGCCGCCGAAAAGGCCAAGGGGCGCATCGCAGGCAACCTGTCGGGCGCGCTGAAACGGGGCAAGATCGACCAGGCGGGCTTTGAGCGGCTGACCGAACAGGCGCTGACCCTGACGACATCCTATGACGACCTGGCCGAGGCCGACCTGATCATCGAGGCCGTTTTCGAAGAGATGTCGGTCAAGAAAGAGGTCTTTGCCAAGCTCGACGCCGTGGCCAAGCCCGGCGCGGTCCTGGCCTCGAACACGTCCTACCTGGACGTGGATGAAATCGCCGCCGCGACCTCGCGGCCCGGCGACGTGCTGGGCCTGCATTTCTTCTCGCCGGCCCATGTGATGAAGCTGCTGGAAATCGTGGTGGCCGACAAGACCGCGCCCGACGTGCTGGCCACCGGGTTCGCGCTGGGCAAGAAGATGGGCAAGGTGTCGGTGCGGGCGGGTGTTTGCGACGGGTTCATCGGCAACCGCATCCTCAGCCATTACCGCACGGCGGCCGATCACATGATCCTGGACGGCGCCTCGCCCTACCAGATCGACGCCGCACTGGAATCCTTCGGCTTTGCCATGGGGCCCTTTGCCGTGGCCGACCTGGCCGGGCTGGACATCGGCTGGGCCGTGCGCAAGCGCAAGCGGGCCGAGGGGCTGCATCCGCAGGCCCGTGACAGTTCCTATGCAGACACGCTCTGCGAGGCCGGGCATTTCGGCCAGAAGACCGGCAAGGGCTATTACGATTATGTCGCCGGGCCCAAGGCCCGCGTGCCCAACCCCGAGGTCATGCCCCTGATCGAGGCCGACCGCGCCGCCCAGGGCATCACCCCGCGCGACTTCACCGATGCCGAGATCCTGCGCCGCTACATGGCGGCCATGGTCAACGAAGCCGCCCGGGTCGTGGGCGAGGGCATCGCGCGGCGGCCCTTGGATGTCGATGTCACCCTGCTCTACGGCTACGGCTTCCCGCGCTATCGCGGCGGGCCGCTGAAATGGGCCGACATGGAAGGCCTGCCGGGCCTTTTGGACGATATCCGGGCATGGGCGGCCGAGGATGCCCATTTCTGGCAGCCCGCGCCGCTGCTGGAACAGCTGGTGGCCGAGGGGCGCAGCTTCGAGGATCTGAACAAGGAGGCGGCGGGCTGAGCCCCGCCACGGGAGGACCGACATGGATCTGAACTACAGCGACGAGGAACTGGCGTTCCGCGACGAGGTGCGCGCCTTTCTGGAGGAAAAGCTGCCCGCCGGGATCGCCGACAAGGTGCGCCGGGGCGAAGAGCTGACCAAGGACGACATGGAACGCTGGCACGCGATCCTGAACGCCCGGGGCTGGCTGGCGCCGAACTGGCCCAGGGAATACGGCGGCTGTGAATGGAACGCCGTCGAAAAGCACATCTTCGACGTCGAAAGCGCCTATGCCAATGCGCCCCGCGTGGTGCCCTTTGGCCTGTCGATGCTGGCGCCCGTGCTGATGAAATTCGGCAGCCAGGCGCAAAAGGACCATTACCTGCCGCGCATCCTGAACGGCGACGATTGGTGGTGCCAGGGCTATTCCGAACCGGGCGCCGGCTCGGACCTGGCCTCGCTCAAGACACGGGCCGTGCGGGAGGGCGACCATTACGTGGTCAACGGCCAGAAGACCTGGACGACGCTGGGCCAATATGCCGACTGGATCTTCTGCCTGGTGCGCACCGATCCGGACGTGAAGCAGCAGGAGGGCATTTCCTTCCTGCTGATCGACATGAAGACCCCCGGCATCGAGGTGCGGCCGATCATCCTGCTGGATGGCGTGCACGAGGTGAACGAGGTGTTCTTCGACAACGTCAGGGTGCCGGTCGAAAACCTGGTGGGCGAGGAAAACAAGGGCTGGACCTATGCCAAGTACCTGCTGACCCATGAGCGCACCAATATCGCCGGGGTCGGGGCGTCGCAGGCCGGGCTGGACACCGTCCGGCGCATGGCCCGGGCCGAGATGCAGGGCGGCCGGCCGCTGATCGAAAACCCGCATTTCGCGGCCCGGCTGGCCCGGGCCGAGATCGACCTCAAGGCCATGGCCACGACCAACCTGCGGGTCATTGCCCAGACGGCCAAGGGCGGGGCGCCGGGGCTGGAGGCGTCGATGCTGAAGGTCAAGGGCACGATCCTGCGCCAGGAGATCAACGACCTGGCCCGCCGCGCGGCGGGGCCCTATGCCATGCCCTTCCCGTCCGAGGCGGTCGAAGGCGACAACGATCCGATCGGGCCGGACTACGCCGCCCGCACGGCACCGCAATATTTCAACAACCGCAAGCTGTCGATCTTCGGCGGGTCGAACGAGATCCAGCGCGGGATCATTGCCAAGGTCAGCCTGGGAGGCGCGAAATGAATTTCGATCTGACCGAGGAGCGCCAGATGCTGCAGGACACCCTGCGGCGCTACCTGTCCGACAAGTACACGACGAAGGTGCGCAACGACATCCTCGACGGCGAGGCGGGCATGTCGCCGGCGATCTGGGCCGAACTGGCCGAGCTGGGCGTGATCGGCGCGCTCTTTCCCGAAGAGATCGGGGGCTTTGGCGGCCAGGGCTTTGATATCTCTGTGGTCTTCGAGGAACTGGGCCGGGCCGGGGTGGTCGAACCCTTCCTCGACACGGCCATCCTTGGCGGGCGCCTGATCGCGGCGCTCGGCGACGACGGCCAGAAGGCCATGATCGACGAGGTCATCGCCGGCACGCTGCACCTGGCCCTGGCCCATGGTGAGCCGACCTCGCGCTATGACCTGTCGCGGGTCGAAACCGGCGTGTCGGGTGGCGACGGGGACCTGCGGCTGAGCGGCCGCAAGGCCGTGGTGGTCAATGCCGAGGCGGCGGGCTGGCTTGTCGTTTCGGCCCGCGAAAGCGGCGGGCCCGACGAGGCCGAGGGGATCTCGCTGTTCCTGGTCGCCCGCGATGCCCCGGGGCTGACCCTGCGCGGCTATCCTCTGCTGGCCGGCGGGCGGGCGGCCGAGCTGACGCTCGATGCCACCCCGGCAACGCGTCTGGGCCCGCCGGGCGGGGCGTTCCCGGCGATCGAGGCGGCGGTGGCGGCGGCCCATGTGGCGCTGTCGGCCGAGGCCTTCGGGGCGATGACCACGGCCACCGAGCTGACCCGCGATTACCTGATGACGCGCAAGCAGTTCGGCCGGCCGATCGGCACGTTCCAGGCCCTGCAGCACCGCATGGCCGACCTGCTGATCGAGCTGGAACAGGCCCGGTCGGCGGTGATCAATGCGGCCGGGCACCTGGGCGCGCCGGAGCACATCCGCGACCTGGAAGGCGCGGCGGCGCGCAACCTGATCGGCCGGGTCGGCCGGCTGGTCGCCGAGGAAGCCATCCAGATGCATGGCGGAATTGCCATGACCCGGGAATATGAACTCGCCCATATCGCCAAGCGGATCGTCATGACCGATCATCGCTTCGGAGATACCGATTACCACCTGGAGCGATTCATTGACCTCAGCGCCGCCGCCTGAGCCAGGCCGCAACGACATGCCCGGGGCCGATGCCTCGGGCCTGATCCACGACCAGTCCGGCACCCAGTCCCTTGTGGGTTATGTCGTCGATATCGGCCAGGCGGACGGCAAGGGCCGCGCCTGGCTCGACATCACGGACCGGCACACCAACCGCGTGGGCATGCTGCACGGCGGGTTGACGGCCATGCTGCTGGACGCGGCCTGCGGCTTTACCGCCTCGCGCATGTTCGCCGACGGCACCGGCGAAAGCGCCGACAAGACGCCGCTGGTCACCGTGTCGCTGACGGTCAATTTCGTCGACGGCGCGCGGCTGGGCCAGCGCGTCACGGCCACAGGCCACCCGGCCGGCGGCGGCCGCAAGATCGCCTATGTAAACGGTGACGTGCGCGACCAGGGCGGCCGGCTTGTGGCCACCGCAACCGGAGTGTTCCGCCGTATCAAGAGGTGACGGCGTCGATATCGCGCGGGGCGCGCGATGCCTCCGGCGGGGAATATTTGGAAAGAGAAAGAAGCAGCAGGGTCGCGCGCCATCCCCGGCCAGGCGCGGCCTTCCTGCTTCTTTCTCTTCTCAAGTATTCCCGGGGGAGTCCTCCAACGGAGGACGGGGGCAGCGCCCCCCTTGCGACGGGATAGGCCGATGCAACGCCGGGGGTGCGAAACGCCGTCGGCCCCGCATGACACCGCCCGCGGGCCGCGTTACAAAACTTTCGTCAATCCGACACATTGCGTTTGGACACCGCCGTTAGGCCGCTCGCGTGATGGATGGAGCGACGCCTTGCTGCGCATTGACAAACTGACCAAGCGCTTCGGCGCCAATACTGCCGTGGACGCCGCGACGCTGGACGTCGACAAGCCGGCGATGATCGGCATCATCGGCCGTTCGGGCGCCGGCAAATCGACCCTGCTGCGGATGATCAACCGCCTGGCCGATGCCACCGAGGGCACGATCACCTTCGAAGGCCGCGAGGTCAGCCGGCTGACCGGCGCCGACAAGCGCGCCTGGCAATCCGAATGCGCGATGATCTTCCAGCAGTTCAACCTGGTGCCGCGGATGGATGTCGTGTCGAACGTCCTGCATGGCACGCTGAACAAGCGGTCGACCCTGGCCACGATGTTCAACCTCTATCCGTCCACCGACATTCACCGCGCCATCGAGATCCTCGATCGCCTGGGCATCGCCGAACACGCGCCGAAACGGGCCGAGGCCCTGTCGGGCGGCCAGCAGCAGCGCGTGGCCATCGCCCGCGCCCTGATGCAGGATCCGCGCATCATCCTGGCCGACGAACCCATCGCCTCGCTCGACCCGATGAACGCCCAGACCGTGATGGAGGCCCTGCGCCGCATCCACGAGGAAGACGGCCGCACCGTCATCTGCAACCTGCACACGCTGGACACCGCGCGGCGCTATTGCGACCGGGTCGTCGGCATGCGCGCCGGGCGCATCGTCTTTGACGGTCTGCCCGAACAGCTGACCACCGGCGTCGCCCGCGAGATCTACGGCGCTGATGCCAGCTTTTCGGAAGCCGCGACATCGACCCAGATCGACACGCTGGACCGGACCGAGGCCGCGCGCCGCGACGCCGAAGCCTACGTCTGACCACCCCAATTCATCAGCCCGCCCGCCGACGCCCGACAGGAGGGGGGCGGGTTTCCAACCAGAGGACATCGAAGAGATGAAAAAACTGCTTGCTGCCGTCGTGGCCACCACCGCCCTGACCGCTCCGGTCTTTGCCCAGGAGATCGAGGAATTCCGCATCGGCATCCTTGGCGGCGAAAACGCCCAGGACCGGCTGAACAACAACCAGTGCCTGGCCGATTACACCGCCGAGCTGCTGGGCGTGCCGACCAAGCTCTTTGCCCCGGCCGATTACGACGGCGTCATCCAGGGCCTGCTGGGCGGCACGATCGACATGGCCTGGCTGGGCGCTTCGGCCTATGCCAAGACCTATCTCAGCGATGCCGAGGCCGTCGAGCCGGTGCTGGTCAAGGTCAACACCGACGGCTCCTACGGCTATCACTCGATCGGTTTCGCCCGCGTCGACAGCGGCATCACCTCGCTGGAAGACATGCAGGGCAAGGTCTTCGGCTTCGGCGACCCCAACTCGACCTCGGGCTACCTGATCCCCTCGATCGAGATCCCGCAGGTCACCGGCAGCACCATGGAATCGGGTGACTACTTCGGCGAAGTGAAATTCACCGGCGGTCACGAGCAGACCATCGTTGCCGTGTTCAACGGCGACATCGACGGCGGCGTGACCTGGGCCGACGGCCTGGGCGAATGGGAAGACGGCTATAACTCGGGCGCCCTGCGCCGGGCCGTCGACGCCGGCCTGATCGACATGAACGAGATGGTCGAAATCTGGAAATCCAAGCCGATCCCGGAAGGCCCGGTCGTGCTGCGCAAGGCGCTGCCGGCGGACGTCAAGGAAAAGATGACCGCGCTGATGGCCGGCCTGAAGGAGCGTGACGCAGATTGCTTCTACGGCGTTGCCGCGGGCGATGCCCTGGGCTTCCAGCCGATCGGCCACGACGCCTATGAAAGCATCATCGCGGCCCGCCAGTCCGTGGGCGGCTGAGGCCAGGCACGATCCGACGGGGTCCGGCATCGTCCGGGCCCCGTTTTTCATGAGACCAGGGGCGTGACCCGCCCCGGCACGAGGCTTTCCCGAAATGGCAGAGACGACCGCAGGCGCCCCGACCGGGCTTGACCGGATCCAGGCGGATTACATGGCCATGGCGCAGAAGCGCCGGCTCTACAGCTTTGTCATGCTGGCCGTCTTCGTGGCGCTGATGGTCGCGGGCTTTCGCACCGCCGATGCGCGCAATGCGGGCGGGTTCTTTGACGGGCTGCACCGGATCTTCGACTATCCGTCCGAAGTGCTGGGCGAAGCCATTCAGAATGCCGCGGCGCTGCCCGGTTTCATGCTGGAATACCTGCCCTCGCTGGTCGAAACGCTGAACATCGCCGCGGCCTCGACGCTGATCGGCCTGCTGGGTGGCACCTTGCTGTCGCTGCTGGCCACTCGCGGCCTGTCGCTGTGGCCCGGGCTGATCCCGCTCTTCCGCCGGATCATGGATGTCTGCCGGGCGATCCCGGAAATCGTCATCGCCCTGGTGCTGATCTTTGTCATGGGCGGCGGCCCGGTGCCGGCGATGATCGCCATTGCCATCCACACCGCCGGCGCGCTTGGCAAGCTCTACTCGGAGGTCAACGAGAACGTCTCGCTGAAACCGGTCGAAGGGCTGGCCTCGGTCGGTGCCACCTGGGCGCAGCGCATGTACCTGGGCGTGATCCCGCAGGTCGGGCCGAACTATGTCAGCTATGCCCTGCTGCGCTTCGAGATCAACATCCGCGCCTCGGCCATCCTGGGCTTTGTCGGCGCGGGGGGCATCGGCTACGAGCTCAAGAACGCCATTGCCTGGGGCCAGGGGCGCTATGACCGGGCCACGGCGATCTTCATCCTTCTCATTCTCACCATCTTCGTGGTGGACCAGCTGTCGAGCCTGCTGCGCGACCGCCTGACGCACGGAACCAAGTCATGAGCACCTTTGCCACCGATCTGGACACGACCGGCCTGAAGGACGAGGCCGACCGGCTGTTCCGCCGCAAGCGGCTGATGAACTTCGGCCTGCCGGCGCTGATCCTGCTCTACCTGGTCTATGTCTTCTTTGCCTTCGACGTGCCGGGCCTGGCCGAACGGGCCAGCCTGGAAAAGGCCCAGACCCTGATTTCCGACAGCTACAGCTACAAGACCCATGTCACCCGCGACAACCGGTCGGGCGAGGTGTCGGTGGCCATCGAGGGCGAGCGCAAGGGCCGCTATGATCCGGGCACCGGCCCGGCCTGGGTCAGCCTGGGCGCCGACACGGTGATCGACCTCGAAGACGGCTATGTCGTGACCTTCGGCCCCGAGAATTTCGTCAGCTTCGAGATCCCGGGCTATGGCCTAGTCACCGCCCAGCCGACGCGCTCGGGCGGGGTCAACCCGGTCTTTCCGGCCGGCGACCTGCCCGAATGGATCTCGACCTCGAAGAACCGCCTCGACATCCGCACCGAGGCCGGCCGCCTGACCGTCACGCGCAACCGCACCGAGGTCTTCCGCTATTTCTTCGGCTGGGAGCTGTTCTGGTTCACCCTCGACAGCCCATACCACGGCCAGAATCCCGGCGCCCTGATGGGCCTGGCGTTTTCGGGCGAGGCCGGCGAGATCTGGAAGGATTTCTGGAACAATGCCATGTGGCGCCACAAGGACGTGGCCTGGGCGATCTTCGAAACCATCCTGATGGCTTTCCTGGGCACCTTCGGCGCGGCCATCGTCGCCCTGCCGCTGGCCTTCCTGGCCGCGCGCAACTTCACCCTGCTGATGCCCCTGCGCTTTGCCGCCCGCCGGCTGTTCGACTTCCTGCGCGGGGTGGATGCGCTGATCTGGACGATCATCCTGGCCCGGGCGTTCGGGCCGGGGCCGCTGACCGGCGCGCTGGCCATCCTGCTGACCGACACCGGCACCTTCGGCAAGATCTTCTCGGAGGCCCTGGAAAACGTCGACGAGAAGCAGATCGAAGGCGTGTCCTCGACCGGGGCCAAGCCGTTGCAGCGCTATCGTTTCGGCGTCATTCCCCAGATCACCCCGGTGCTGCTGTCGCAGCTGCTGTATTTCCTTGAATCCAACACCCGTTCGGCCACGATCATCGGGGCCATCACCGGCGGCGGCATCGGCCTGATGCTGACCCAGGCGATCATCACCCAGAAGGATTGGGAAGAGGTGACCTATTACATCGTGCTGATCCTGCTCATGGTCTTCTTCATGGACTGGCTGTCGGGCTGGCTGCGCAAGCGGCTGATCACGGGCGACGAGGGCGGACATTGACCAAGTCGCTCTCCGCCGACGCGCCGCTGGTCCACGCGGGCTGCACGCTGGTGCAATCGAGCTTCGGCGCCTTCACCGAGATCGGTGCGGGCAGCCGGGTGATGAATGTCGAGATGGGCGATTATTCCTATTGCGACCGGAGTTGCGACCTGGCCAACGCCAGGATCGGCAAGTTTTCCAACATCGCCAGCTTCGTGCGCATCGGTGCCACGGACCACCCGCTGGACCGGGCCTCGCTGCACCATTTCCTCTACCGCTCGGCCGATTACTGGCCCGATGCCGAGCCCGATGCCGATTGGTTCGCCCATCGTGCCTCGCGGCTGGCCCATGTCGGCCATGACACCTGGATCGGCCACAATGCCCAGGTCAAACCCGAGGTGACCATCGGCCATGGCGCCGTCGTGGCTTCGGGCGCGGTCGTCACCCGCGATGTCGCGCCCTACACGATCGTCGCCGGCGTGCCGGCCAAGCCGGTCCGGCGCCGGCTGCCCGAACCGCTGGCCGAGCGGCTCATGGCCCTGGGCTGGTGGGATTGGGACCACGCCACCCTGCGCACCGCCCTGCCGGATTTCCGCGCCATGACGGCCGAGGCCTTCCTCGACAAGTACGAAACCTGACGCCCGACCTTCGCTGTCACGACAACCGCCAGCGTCACCGCCGCCCCGGTCGCGCTCCCGCCCTGTCGACGTCCCGCTGGCCGGACCTGACCGCAAGCCCACCCCGCACGACCGGGGCGGTCCCTGCTGCTTCTTTCTCTTTCCAAATATCCGGGGCTGGCCCTGTCGCCGCCGCGACGCCCGTGGTCAATCCTCGCCCACCGTCAGCGTCACCCGGTCGCCGGCAAACCAGGTCCGCCCGAACTCGACCGGCCGGCCGTCGGGCCCGGCATTGATGCCCACCGTCCGCAGGATCGGCGCGCCCTCGGCGATCTGCAGGTGCAGCGCCTGGGTCGCCGTGGCCTCCTTGGCCGTGATCCGCGTCGACACCCGCGTGAAATCGGCCACCCCGCAGGCCGCCAGCGCCTCGGTCACCGAGGCCGTGGCCTCCAGCGCCCCGGCCAGGCCGGGCAGGCGGTCAGACGGGAACATCGACTGGAACACCGCAACCGGCTGGCCATCGGCCAGTGACAGCCCGTCATAGACCAGCACCTCGGCCCCTGCCGCGATCTCCAGCGCCGCGGCCTCTTCGGCCCCGGCCGCCTGCACCGCCAGCGACAGCACCTTCTTGGTCGGGATGCGCCCGCCCGAAGCGATGTTCTGGTGGAATCGCACCCGCCGCCCGATGGGATAATCCGCCGGCGCCGCCGCCACGAAGACCCCGGAGCCCCGGCGCGAATGCACCAGCCCGTCCTCGGCCATCACCGCCAGCGCCCGGCGCACGGTGTGGCGGTTGACCCCGAAGCGCCCGGCCAGCTGGGCCTCGGTCGGCAGCCGGTCGCCGGTGGCAAAGCGGCCCTCGGCGATGTCGGCGGTCAGCGACCGCTTGATGGATTGCCAGATCGGCGTGCGCGCCATGCCTGCTCTTTCCTCGCAAGGGCCCCCGCCGGGCGCTGTCATGAAAGTTTCAACTCTTTCCGTTTGCGCCCTCTGCCGGGGATGTCTATTATTTGTATAGTTGTATAGTAATCGCCAACAACCAGGCAAGGACAAAATGGCCGAAGAGATCACGGATACCGAACGTCGCCGGGCTTGGATGAGCCTCCTGGCCAAGGCGCCGGAGGCCGACCTGCTGGCGCTCTGGTCCGCCTATGATGACGCGCCCGAATTCGACTGGCTGCGTGCGCCCGAAGCCGGCGGCGTCATGGTCCGCGCCCGCCTCGGTGGCACCGGCGCGCCGTTCAACATGGGCGAGATGACCGTCACCCGCTGCTCGGTCGCGCTCAGGGACGGCACCGTCGGCCATGCCTATGTGCAGGGCCGGTCCAAACCCAAGGCCGAGGCCGCCGCGCTGATCGACGCGCTGATGCAGACCGATGCCGCGGCCGGGGTCCAGGGCCGCATCCTGGCCCCGCTGGGCAATCTCGTGGCCGACCGCGCCCAGGCCCGGGCCGCCAAGGCCGCGGCCACCAAGGTCGATTTCTTCACCATGGTCCGGGGAGAGAACGCATGACCGCCACCGCCGCCCTGACCGGAGGCTTTGCCGATGCCCCGGTCGATGCCGCCCATGCCTTTCGCGCCATCATGACCGTCATGGCCCGCCCCGGCGAGATCCGCACCGCCGCCCAGGCCACGCCGCCCGCGCCGCTGTCGGTCGCCGCCGGCACCGTCATCCTGACGCTCTGCGACCCCGAGGCCGGTCTGTACCTGGCCGGTCCCTGCGACACGCCGCAGGTCCGCGACTGGGTGGCCTTTCACACCGGCGCGCCCATCGTCGCACCCGACAAGGCCGCCTTTGCCGTCGGGCGCTGGGACGACCTGGTGCCCCTCGACCGCTTTCCGACGGGCACCCAGGAATACCCCGACCGCTCGACCACGCTGATCGTCGAATGCGATGCGTTGCAGGCCGATGGCGCGGTCCTTCGCGGCCCGGGCATCAAGGACACGGCCCGGCTGAACCTGCCGGACATTGCCACCTTTGCCGACAATCACAGGCTCTACCCGCTGGGGCTGGATTTCATCTTTGCTGCCGGAACCGAGGTTGCCGCCTTGCCCCGCAGCACCGCCGTGACGGAGGGCTGAGACATGTATGTTGCCGTGAAAGGCGGAGAGCGGGCGATCGACAATGCCCATGCCTGGCTGGCCGAGGAACGCCGCGGCGACCTGTCGGTCGCCGAGATGTCCATCGCCCAGATCCGCGAACAGCTGTCGCTGGCCGTGAACCGGGTGATGGCCGAAGGCTCGCTTTATGATCCCGACCTGGCCGCGCTGGCCATCAAGCAATCGCGGGGCGACCTGATCGAGGCGATCTTCCTGATCCGGGCCTATCGCACGACCCTGCCGCGCTTTGGCGTGACCACCCCGGTGGACACTGGCGAGATGCGCTGCGACCGCCGGATCTCGGCCACGTTCAAGGACGCCCCGGGCGGCCAGGTGCTGGGGCCGACCTTCGACTACACCCACCGCCTGCTGGATTTCAAACTGGCCGCCGAAGGCGAGCCGGTGACCGCCCCGCAGGGCGAGGCGCGCCGCGAGGCCACGCCGCATATCACCGAGTTCCTGCAGGGCGAGGACATCATACAGCGCGAGCCCCGCGACGACAGCGAACCGCGCGACATCACCCGCCAGCCCATGGCCTACCCGGCCGACCGGGCCACGCGGGCCCAAGCCCTGACGCGCGGCGACGAGGGCTTTGTGCTGTCGCTGGCCTATTCGACCCAGCGCGGCTACGCCAAGAACCACGCTTTCGTGGGCGAGCTGCGCATCGGGCTGGTGGACGTGGAAATGGAGATCCCCGAACTGGGCTTTTCCATCGACATCGGGGAAATCCAGCTGACCGAATGCGAAACGGTCAACCAGTTCGCCGGCTCCAAGACCGAACCGCCGCAATTCACCCGGGGCTACGGGCTGGTTTTCGGCCAGACCGAGCGCAAGGCGATTTCCATGGCCCTCGTCGACCGGGCCTTGCGCTGGGAAGAGCTGGGCGAGGATTTCAAGGGCGCGCCGGCCCAGGACGAGGAATTCGTGCTGAGCCATTGCGACAACATCCAGGCCACCGGGTTCCTCGAACATATCAAGCTGCCGCATTACGTGGATTTCCAGTCCGAGCTGGAGCTGGTCCGCAAGATGCGCCGCGAGGCGGCCGACAACGCCGCCGCACAGGAGGCCGCGCAATGAGCCTGATGGACGATTACAACTTTGCCTACCTGGACGAACAGACCAAGCGGATGATCCGCCGGGCGATCCTCAAGGGCCTGGCCGTGCCGGGCTACCAGGTGCCCTTTGCCAGCCGCGAAATGCCCATGCCCTATGGCTGGGGCACCGGCGGCGTGCAGGTCTCGGCCGCATCGCTGACGCCCGAGGACACGCTGAAGGTCATCGACCAGGGCGCGGATGACACGACCAATGCCGTGTCGATCCGGAAGTTCTTTGAGCGCACGGCCGGGGTGGCCACGACGGAACAGACCGAAGACGCCACGATCATCCAGACCCGCCACCGCATCCCCGAGGCCGAGCTGACCGAGGGCCAGATCCTGGTCTACCAGGTGCCGATCCCCGAGCCGCTTCGGTTCCTCGAACCGCGCGAGACCGAGACGCGCAAGATGCATGCCCTGCAGGAATACGGGCTGATGCATGTGAAGCTCTACGAGGATATCTCGCGGCACGGCAACATCGCCACGGCCTATGCCTATCCGGTCATGGTCAATGACCGCCATGTCATGGACCCGTCGCCGATCCCGAAATTCGACAATCCCAAGATGGAAATGGCCGCGATCCAGCTGTTTGGCGCCGGGCGCGAACAGCGCATCTATGCCGTGCCGCCCTGGACCAAGGTGGTCAGCCTGGATTTCGAGGATTACCCCTTCGAGGCGACCAAGGCCGACCATCCTTGCGATCTGTGCGGATCCGAGGTCAGCTATCTCGACGAGGTGATCATGGACGACGCCGGCAACCGGATGTTCGTCTGTTCCGACACCGATTACTGCCGCACCCGGTGCGAGGCCGGGCACAAGGGCCGTCTGGCCGGGGAGGCCGTGTGATGCCGGGACTGGCAAAATTTTCCGGAAAATTTTGTCCGGATTTTTCGAAAAATCCGGGCGCGGGAGACGACCGATGACACCCTTGCTGCAAGTGCGCGACGTATCAAAGCTCTATGGCGGCCGGATCGGCTGTGCCGACGTGTCCTTCGATCTCTATCCCGGCGAGGTCATGGGCATCGTCGGCGAATCCGGGTCGGGCAAGTCGACCCTGCTGAACTGCCTGGCCGGCCATCTGCCGCCCGACAGCGGCCAGGTGATCTTTGACACCCGCGCCGAGGGGCCGGTCGACACGATCACCATGTCCGAACCCGCCCGGCGCATGCTGGGCCGGACCGACTGGGCCTTTGTCCACCAGCATGCCCGCGAGGGGCTGCGCATGGGGGTCAGCGCCGGGGGCAATATCGGCGAGCGGCTGATGGCCGTGGGCGCGCGCCATTACGGCACGATCCGCCATTCGGCCGAGGACTGGCTGGGCCGGGTCGAGATCGACGCCGACCGGATCGACGACCGCCCGACGCAGTTCTCGGGCGGGATGCAGCAGCGCCTGCAGATCGCGCGCAACCTGGTCACCGGGCCGCGGCTGGTCTTCATGGACGAGCCGACCGGCGGGCTGGACGTGTCGGTCCAGGCCCGTCTGCTCGACCTGCTGCGCGGCCTGGTGCGCGAGATGGGCCTGTCGGCGCTGATCGTCACCCATGACCTGGCCGTCGTGCGCCTGCTGGCCGACCGGCTGATGGTCATGAAGGACGGCCATGTCGTCGAAACCGGGTTGACCGACCAGGTGCTCGACGATCCCCAGCATGCCTATACCCAGCTGCTGGTGTCCTCGGTGCTGCAGGTCTGAGCCGATGATGCGGCTCTTCTCCCGTTCCGGCTCCGGGCTGGAAGAGCTGCCCGCCGGGGCGGCCCCCGCCGGCGCGACCTGGATCGACCTGGCCGAGCCGACCGGGGCCGAAGCGGCCATGCTTTCCGGGTTGGGCATCGACATGCCCAGCCTGGCCGACATGCGCGAGATCGAGGTGTCGAGCCGGCTGTACCGCCAGGGCGGGGCCGATTACATGACGGTCTTCCTGCCCGGGCTGACCCCGGAGGGCAAGCGCCGGGCCCTGCCGGTGACCTTCATCCTGTCCGACGACCGGCTGGTCACCATCCGCCACCATGCCCCGCGGCCCTTCGACAGCTATCCCGGCCATGCGGCCACCTCGGCCGCGGGCACCGGATCGGCCCACCGCATCACCCTGGGCCTGATCGAAGAGATCGTCGGGCGCCAGGCGGACCTGATCGAAGGCGTGGGCGAAGAGCTGGATGCCATGCTGGCCCGGGTGCTGGCCGATGACCTGCCGCGGGCCTCGACGGCCCTGCGCGACGCCCTGCGCGGGCTGGGCCTGCAGGGCGAGCTGCTGGGCCAGGTGCGGCTGGCGCTGCTGTCGCTGGAACGGGCGCTGAGCTTTCACCGCCAGATCCATGCCCAACGCGACGAGACCCTGGTCGACCTGGTCGACGGGGCACAGCGCGACATCCGCGCGCTGGTCGAACATTGCGGGGCGGTCAGCGCGCGGATCACCTTTGCCACCGACCTGACGCTCGGCCTGATCTCGGTCGACCAGAACACGACCATGCGCATCTTCTCGATCGTGGCCGTGTTCTTCCTGCCGCCGACGCTGGTCGCCTCGATCTACGGCATGAACTTCTCGCGCATGCCCGAACTCGATTCGCCCTGGGGCTATCCCCTGGCCCTTCTCGTGATGGTCGCCTCGGCCGTCCTGTCCTATGCAATCTTCAAATGGCGCCGCTGGCTCTAGCGGCCGAAACGGGAGTTTCCCCGATGATCGACATCGAAAACGTGGCCAAGAGCTTTACCCTGCACAACCAGGGCGGAACCGTCCTGCAGGTCATGGCCGGGGCCAGCCTGCGCGTTGCGCCCGGCGAATGCATCGCCCTGACCGGGGCGTCGGGGGCCGGCAAGTCGACCCTGATGCGCTTGATCTACGGCAATTACCTGGCCGCGTCGGGCCGGATCGTCGTCGGCGGGGTCGACGTGGTCACGGCCGAACCGCGCGAGATCCTCAAGCTTCGCCGCGAGACCCTGGGCTATGTCAGCCAGTTCCTGCGCGTCGTGCCGCGCGTGCCCACGCTGGACGTCGTGGCCGAACCGCTGCTGTCGGTCGGCGTCGATGGCGAAACGGCCCGCGCCCGGGCCGGTGAGCTGCTGTCGCGGCTCAACATTCCCGAACCGCTCTGGGGGCTCAGCCCGACGACCTTCTCGGGCGGCGAACAGCAGCGGGTCAACATCGCCCGGGGCTTTGCCCATGATTACCCCGCGCTGCTGCTCGACGAACCCACGGCCAGCCTGGACACCGGCAACCGCCAGGTCGTGCTGGACCTGATCACCGAGGCCAAGTCCCGGGGCGCGGCCATCGTCGGCATCTTCCACGACGTGGCCGCCCGCGAGGCGGTCTGCGACCGCGAGGTCGACGTGTCGGTCTTTACCCCGGACCGCGCGGCATGACCGGCCAGCTGGTGGCCATCGTCGGGCCGTCGGGCGTGGGCAAGGACAGCGTGATGGCCGCGCTGGCCGCCGCCGATCCGGCCGTCCTGCTGGCCCGGCGGGTGATCACCCGGCCGACCGAGGCCGGCGGCGAGGATTTCGACGGGGTCAGCACCGAGACCTTTGCCCGGCGCGAGGCGGCCGGGGATTTCGTGCTGTCCTGGCCGGCCCATGGCCTGTCCTACGGCATTCCCGCGACGATCCGCCGGGATCTCGATGCCGGGCGGATCGTCATCGTCAACCTGTCCCGGGCCGTGCTGTTGCAGGCCCAGCAGGTCTTTCCCGATCTCCAGGTCGTCTCGCTCACCGCGCCGCCAGAGGTCCTGGCCGCGCGTCTCGCCACCCGCGGGCGCGAGGATGCCGAAGAGCAGAAACGCCGCCTGTCGCGCGGTGCGCTGCCCTTGCCCGAGGGCCTGCGCAACGTGCACCAGGTCGACAATTCGGGGCCGATCGAGGCCACCGTCGCGGCCGTCCGGTCGGCGCTTCAGCCCGAAAGCGTGTAACGATGGATCAGCCGGAACCGGCCGTCCGGCCCTTCGCCGACAAGGCCCATGTCCGGGATGTGGAAGGGCCGGGGCAGCAGCGGCTGCAGGTGGGCCTGCAGCCAGTCGGCCACCGGGCCGTCTGTTTCGCGCAGCCGGCGCGACAGAGTGATGTGAAAGCGGAACTGGTCCATCACGTAGGGATAGCCCCAGCGCAGCAGGTGGGCCTCTTGCTGCGGGCTCAGCCCGGCCTTGCGCCGGCGGTCCAGCTCGTCCTGCGGGGCCGGGGCGCGGAAGGCGTCCAGCCCGTCGACACAGGCCGCGGCCAGGGCCTCCAACGCCGTGGTATCGCCCACCGGGCGCAGCGCCAGGAACCCGCCCAGCTGTTCCACGGCCAGCCCGTCCAGCGTGACCGGGGCCAGCCGGGCACAAAGCGCCTCGGCCGCCTCGAACAGGGCGGCCGGCGTCTGGCCGGCGGCCAGCCGGAACGGCGGCTTGATCGTGGCATGCAGCCCGTATTTGCGCGGCCGCTCGGTGATCGCGGCCACGTCGATGCCCGGCACATCGGGGGCGGCGACTTCGGTCCCGGTCTCCATGTCCCAGCCCAGCCAGGACGTGGCCAGGCGGGTCCAGTCCGCCTCGGCCGGCGGGGCAACATACAGCGCGTAACGCGAAAATTCCATTTGGGCTCACTCCCGGATCTGCTCGGGGCAGGTAAGACAAGAAAGACGAAATCCAGATGACAGAAGACGTGATCCTTGCCAATGCGATGCTGGTCCTGCCGGGCGAGACCCTGCCGGGCAGCTTGCGGATCCGCGACGGGATGATCGCGGCCATCGACCAGGGCACCGCCGTGCCGGCCGGGGCCGTGGATTGCGGTGGCGACTACCTGGCGCCCGGGCTGATCGAGGTGCATACCGACAATCTCGAACGCCACATGAAGCCCCGGCCCCGGGTGGCCTGGCCGCTGGAACCGGCGATCCTGGCCCATGATGCCGAGCTGGCCTCGACCGGGATCACGACGGTGTTCGACGCCCTGCGCGTGGGCTCGATCCCGACGGGCAGCCGGGCGCCCTATGGCAAATACGCCCGGGCGCTGTCGTCGCAGATCCTGGCCATGCGCGACCGGGGCGTGTTCCGCATCAGCCATTTCCTGCACCTGCGGGCCGAGATCTGCTCGGAAACCCTGATCGAGGAGTTGGCCGAATTCAGTGCCGACGACCGGGTGGGCATCGTCAGCCTGATGGACCACATGCCCGGCCAGCGCCAGTTCCGCGACATATCCAAGTACCAGGATTACATGGTCGGCAAGTACGGGCTGAACCAGGAGGAATTCGACCGCCACGTCGGTGAGCTCTACGACCTGCACGCCCGGCTGGGTGCGGGCAACGAGGCGGCGGCGGTGGCCGAGGGCAAGCGGCTGGGCGCGGCGCTGGCCAGCCATGACGACACGACGGCCGACCAGGTGGCCGTGTCGGCGGGCCATGGCGTGCGGCTGGCCGAGTTCCCCACGACGGTCGAAGCCGCCCGGGCCAGCCGCGCGGCCGGGATCGCGGTGATCATGGGCGCGCCCAACGTCGTGCGCGGCGGGTCGCATTCGGGCAACGTGGCGGCGGCAGACCTGGCGGGCGAGGGCCTCTTGGACATCCTGTCGTCGGATTACGTGCCGTTCTCGCTGCTGACGGGGGCGGTGCAGCTGGGCCAGTTGTGGGGCGACATGGCCCGGGGGCTGTCGACGGTCACCAGCGCCCCGGCCCGGGCCACGGGCCTGGAGGATCGCGGCCGGCTGGCGCCCGGCCTGCGCGGCGACCTTGTGCGCTTTCGCCTGGTCGACGGCCACCCGGTGCCCGTCGCGACCTGGTCGCGGGGCCAGCGGGTCTGATCGGAACACAGCGCGCCGCCCGGCGGGACGGGCGGCGGCAGGGGGGTGTCAGGGGCGGCCGGTAAGGGCCGCCGGGGAGCGGTCAGGAGGGGCGTCCGGCAGGCGGAGCGTCAGGGGCGGCCCATAGGGGACGGCCGACAGGCAGTCCGTCAGAGAGGTGGCGGCAGGGGCATCCGGTCGGGGTCCTTGGGGACAAGCTGCCGCTGCACGCAGGCCCGCCGCATGCCGATTTCGGCAGCAAGCCCACCCTGCAAAGCCCACCTTCCAAAGCCCGCAGCGCCAATCCCGCCGAAGCGCAGGCGCAGAGAAGGAAACCCTCCGAAGAAGGCCCACCGAAAAACCCCGGAAAAACGAGCGCCCGGCCCGCGGATCAGGCGCGGTAGAACAGGTAGCGGTCGCGGGCGATGCTGCCCGGCCCTTCGACCTGTTCGAACCCGACCAGCGGCTGGCCCGACACGATCAGCCCGCCCGGGCACATCACCCGGGCCAGATCGGGCGACAGGGTGGCGGCTTCGGCCACGTCCTCGTCCTTGATCCCCCGGCCCAGGTCGTAATGGGCCAGCGCCACACCCGCGCTGCGCCCGGCCAGTTCGGCCAGCATCGGCGCGGCCTCGCCCTGCAGGAAATCCTCTGCCGGCGGTTCGCAGGACGGGTGGCATTGCAGCACCCGGTCGATCACCCAGATCCGCCGCCTGGGCAGGATCTCGCGGATGTGGTCATAGGTCCGGCCGTTGCCCAGGCCGAGGTCGAGCACGTCGCCCTCCAGCCCGGCAACCTGGTCGGCGGCCCAGTTCAGCCCATCCCTCTGGGCGGTCAGGCGGCGCAGCATGGAATCGAGACGGCTCATGGTCGGCACTCCGGTTCGGGGGTGTCTCGGGCGGTCCAGTGGACCAGCGGGGCCCGGGACAGGCAGGTCAGCAGGGCGGCCACGAAATCCCGGATCGGATCATCGTGGACGAGGTGATGGGTCAGCAGGCCATAGGGCTCGTCCGGATCGGTCCGGCCGGTGCGCCGGTCGGCCAGGTCGCGGGCCATCTGGGCGATCAGGCGGTCGGGGTCGACCAGGCTGCGGCTGCCGCGCCAGTCGATCGGATCCAGGTGGGTGTTGACGCGCCACAGCCCCGGTGCTGCCCGGGGCGCATCGCGGGGCGTGAAGGTCGAGATCATGGCAAAGCCCGCGTCCGGCAGCATTGGCAACAGGTCGGGCGCCACGCGGTTCCAGGGCGGCACGAACATCGGCGCCGGTTCCGCGCCCAGCAGGTCGGCCAGCCGCGCCCGCGCGGCGCCGGCCTCGGCGGCCATCTCGGCAACCGGGCGATGGGCGCCGAACTCGGCTTTCTTGCTGCCCTCGGGGGCGTGGTTGGCATGGGCCATGCCATGGGTCACGGCCACGACGCCCGGCGCGCGGGCCAGCCGGGCGGCCAGCGAGGCCTCGGCATGGGCGGGGATGACGGCCAGGTGCAGCGGCCAGCCCGTGCCCTCGGCCAGCCCGATCAGCCGGTCCAGCGCGGGGGTGTCGCGGACGGCATCGTCATCGCGCCACCAGACGGGCAGGGGCGCGTCCAGCCGGTCGAGCTCGGCTTCGAGGGGCCGCCAATCGGGGCTCATCCCACCATCCTTTCGCAGATCCGCACCGTTTCGGCCGCACCATCGTCGCGCAGGCCGCGCGGATCGCGCCGGCCCCGGGCCGTGACCCGGGCAATCGCCCGGTCCAGGCTGTCGGGGGTCAGCTCGGCCCCGGGCAAGGCGGTTATGGCCGGCAGGGCCGACAGGCTGTCGGCGCGCAGCCCCTGTTCCACCTCGTTGCCCGCGTCGAAGGGCACGAAGACCGCCGGCGTGCCGGCCTGCAGGATGTCGAGCGCGGTGTTGTAGCCACACAGGCTGACCGAAGCCGCCGCATGGTAGAGCATCTGGCGGAAATCCGGGCGCGGCGGGTCCAGCACGACATTGGCCGGCGCCGCGCGGCGCAGGGTCTCAAGCCGGTCGGCCCCGCCCCCGACCAGCAGCCGCCAGCGCCGGCCCGGTGTCCGGCGCGCGGCCTCCAGGGCCGTGCCGAACAGCGCATCCCCCACCGGCCCGCCCCCGGCGCTGACCAGCACCTCGCCGGTGCCGGTGCCATCGGGATGCGGCCCGGCCGGGGCGGGGGCGACATAGCCCGTGTATATCAGCCGGGGGACCAGCTGCTCCGACACCGGCCAGCTGAGCGACAGTTCGGTGCGCGCCGGGTCGGAATGGACCAGCACACCGTCGTAATGGGCGGCGATGATCTCGTCGGCCCAGGTGGCCTTGGCCGGTTTCGACGGCGGGGCCAGGATATCGCGGATCGAGGCCAGGATACGCGGCCGCTGCGGCAGCGCGCCGGCGGCATCGAGCAGGGCCAGGAATTCGTCGCGCAGGATGCGCCGGCCAAAGGGAAAGAGCTCTGTGATCAGCAGGTCGGGCGCGGGCGACAGGCAACCGCGCAGGGCGTCGACCCGGGCCTGCATCCGCGCGGCATCGGCCGGCGCGCCTTCGGGGGTCAGCAGGCGGGTGAAATCCACCCCGTCCGAGCGCAGGGCCGGCAGCTGGACCAGCCGCAGCCCGCCGGCATCGAGATGCGGCGCGGGGGTGCCGCCGCTGGCCAGGGTCACGTCATGGCCGGCCTGGGCAAAGGCCCGGCCCAGGGTCAGCGCCCGGCTCAGATGGCCGGTGCCCAGCAGGTGGGTGACAACGATCAGCACCCTCATGGCGCGGGCTCCAGCCGCACCGGTTCCGGCCGGGCCTGCCAGCGCCCGTTGTCGCGGGTCATGACATAGAGCCGGTTGCGCTTGATCCGGAACGGTGCGGGCCCGTGGAAATCCCAGCCATGGGCCAGGGCCAGCAGCACGCGCATCACGCCGATATGGGCCACGGCCACGGTGTCGCCGTCCAGCCCGTCCAGCCAGGGTTGCAGGCGGGCGCGCATCTCGGCCGGGCTTTCGCCGCCGGGCGGGCGATAGGCCCAGCCCCAATCCTCGATATGACGATAGCCCGAGCCGGGCTGCTCGATCAGCTCGGCGCCCTTCTGGCCTTCCCAGTCGCCCCAGGACATCTCGACCAGCGCGGGCACCGCCCGGGGCGTCCGCCCGGGAGCCACCAGCCGGGCCGTGTCCATCGCCCGGCTCAGCGGGCTGGCCAGCAGCTGCGCCCGGTCCCAGGGCGCGGGCAGGCGCAGGGCGGCCAGGTCGGCCCGGGCGGCATCGTCCAGGGGAATGTCGCTGCGGCCCTGGATGCGCCCCGCGCGGTTCCAGTCGGTATGGCCATGGCGCAGCAGGGCAAGGCGGGTCATGGGCGATCCTCCAGCAGGGGCGTGACAACCGACCAGAAGGCCCGGGCCGCGGCCGGGGCCAGGTGGCGCTCGGCCACGGCCCGACGGGCGGCCAGGCCGGCATCCTGGCGCCGGGCGGGATCGGCCAGCAGCCAGTTGCAGCGCAGGGCCATCCCGGCGGGGCCGGCCGGGACAGGCGGTTGCGGCCCGGTCACCACGTCGCGCACGCCGGGCCGGTCCTGGGCCACGACGGGCAGGCCGTGGGCCTGGGCCTCGACATAGACCATGCCGAAGGCCTCGTTGACCCCGGGCCACAGGAACAGGTCGGCCGTGCCATAGGCCGCCTGCAGATCCGCCTGGTCCAGCTGGCCCAGGAACCGCACGCGGTCGCCAAAGGGCGCAAACAGCGCCCGCACGGCCGGGCCGGCCGGGCCGTCGCCGGCGATATGCAGGTGCCAGTCCGGGTGGGTCAGCGCCGGCAGGGTCTCGGCGATCAGGCGGTAGGACGCCATCTTGTCGCCCGGGCGCATCATCCCCGCGGCCAGCAGCCGGCCGGGCACCGGGCGCCCGGCGGGTGGCAGCGCCGAGGCCGCCAGGAAAGGCGGAAGAGGGGCCAGCGCCTGGCCGGGCGGGCGGTCGCGGTCCAGCGTCTCGCGGTCATGGGCCGTGGGATGAAAGATCACCGCCGCCGCATCCGATGCCGCCTCGGCCGCCGCCGCAAAGCCGGCCCAGGGCCCGGTCAGCCGCTTGCGCGCCCGCGAGGCCTCGATCAGCACATAGGGCACCCCCCGGCGCCGCGCGATCTCGGGGCCCAGCAGGTCGGGCGCCTTGTAGTAATTGTGATAACTCACCCACAGCCCCAGGTCGGCCGGCAATTCGCGGTCCAGCCGCGCGACCTCTTCTGCCGCAGCTTCGGCCAGCCGGCGCTGGTTCGCCAGGTCACCGCTGCCGTCGCGCAGCCGCAGTTCCGAGGCCAGGATGACCCGGTCGCCCCGCGCGGCCAGCAGGCCCATCAGGTTGCGCGCCATCTCGCGGTCGCCCGAGGGCACCGGGTGGTTGGGCGCCTTGAGCGGGGCGAAGAAGGCGATGTGCATGGCTCAGCCTTCGTCGCCGCAAAGCGCGTGCAGCCGGGCCGACAGCCGGGCGATGCCCGGTTCCATGCGAAATTCGCGGCGCAGCCGGTGCCAGGCCGCATCGGCCAGCGCGGCGGTCACCGCCGGATCGGCGGCCATCTGGGTCATCGCCTGGGCCAGGGCCTCGGGGGCATCGTCGGACAGGAAGCCATGCACCCCGTCCTCGATGAATTCCGGAATCGCCGAGACCGGCGTCGACAGGATCGGCAGCTTTTGCGACGCCGCTTCCATCAGCACGTTGGGCAGCCCGTCGCGGTCGCCGTCGGCCGCGATGCGCGAGGGCAGCACAAAGAGATCGGCCCGGCGCATGGCCTCGATGACCTCGGGCTGGGTCCGCGCCCCGTGCCAGGTGATCCGGTGCGATATCGCCAGCGCGCCCGACCGCGCGGCCAGTGCGGCCTTGTCGCCGCCACCGCCGATATGGTCCCAGTGCCAGTCCAGATCGCCGGGCAGCAGGGCAAAGGCCTCGATCAGCCGATCAAAACCCTTCTTCTCGACCAGCCGCCCGACGCTGAGCATGCGAAACGGCGCGCCGGCCCCGCGCACCGGCCGGTCGGGCGGAGGCGGAAAGCGCTGCATGTCGAGCCCGTGATAGACCAGGTCGACCCGTGCCGGATCATCGGCCAGCCCGCGCAGGTGCTCGGCCCCGAAGGCCGTGCAGGTCGCGCCAAAGACCGCCCCGTGGCTGGCCCCGGTCAGCTTTTCCCGCTTTTCCCAGTCCGGCGAAGTCCAGATGTCCTTGGCATGGGCCGAAAAGGCCCAGGGCAGGCCGCGCATGATCGCCGCGTAGCGGGCCACCGACGAGGGCGTGTGCATGAAATGGGCGTAAAGCCCGCGGATCCCGGCGGGCAGCTCGGCGGCCAGCACACAGGCCTGGCCGAACCGCCGGATGCGGTTGCGCGTGCGGTCGCGGGCGTAATCGGCCTGCCAGGCCCGGCGCGCGGCGGCAAAGCCGGGCAGGCGCGCGGCCGTCAGCCAGCCGCGCAGCACCCGGCCCGGCGTGTCATGCAGGTATTCCGGCAGGTAATTGACCGGCGCCTGCAGCCGGTCATGCAGCGGATGGGTGGCCGTGTCGGTCGGATGGCGCAGCGACCATATTTCCATGCCGTGGCCGGCCTCTTCCAGCGCCACCAGCTCCTGGGCGATGAATGTTTCGGACAGGCGCGGCCAGCCCTTGACGAGCACGGCCAGCGGGCGGGGGGACGTCATTCGGCCGCGCACTCCCGCCGCCGGGTCAGCAGCGCATCGACCCGTTCCGTCACGTGGTCCAGCCCGTCCAGCAGCCCGGCCGGAAAGACCTGCGACGGGCGCGGCCGGTCGGCCAGCCCCCGGATCGCCGCGATCATCGCCCCGGTCGTCAGCCCGTCGCGCCATTCGTCGATCATGCCCACCAGGCCCAGTTCCTCGGCCCGTTTCGCCCGGATGTATTGTTCCAGCCGGGGCACGGTGCGCGGCACGATCACGGCCGGCCGGTCAAAGGACAGGACCTCGCAGAACGTGTTGTAGCCGCCCATGCTGATCACGCCCTGGGCCCCGGCAAAGAGCGTCTCGATCTGGCTTTCGAAACCCACCGCCTCGACCCGGCCGTCCAGCGCCTGGACCCGGGCTTCGAATTCCGCCCTCGTGTCGCCCGACAGGAACGGCCCGTAGACCAGGATCGCCCGGGGCGCCAGGTCGGGGTCGCGTTCGTAGGCCGACAGCACCAGGTTGACCATGGCCTTGCCATCGCCGCCGCCGCCGGGGGTGACCAGCACGTAGGGCGCTTCGGGCGGCGGGCCGGTTTCGGCCCCGTCGCGGCGCAGGTAGCCGGTAAAGACCATGCGGTCGCGCAGCGCGTCGCTGAACGGCAGCGAGGCCGTGGGATCATAGATCGACCGCAGCCCGTAGACCCAGAGTTCGTCGTAATACCGCTCGGCCGCCTGGACGGCATTCTTGCGCGCCCATTCGTCGGTCAGCACTTCGGGCTCGTCCAGCACGTCGCGCAGGCCCAGAACCTGGCGGCAATGGCCTTCGGCCAGCAGCCGTTCGAGCGTGGGCAGCAATTCTCCGCGAAAGCCGGTCGGTTCCTTGTCGACGATCAGCAGGTCGGGCCGGAAGTTCAGGGCCGCGGCTTCGATCAGCCCGGCGCGCAGCTGGGTCGTCTCGTCGATGTCCAGGCCCAGGGCCTGGCTGGCATAGCTGCCATCGGCCAGCTTGGTCACCCCGGGCAGGCGGATGTGGTCGACCTTGGGCGGAAAGGCGAAACGCCCGGCCACGGGCGAGCCGGTGACGATCAGCGCCGAGGCATCGGGATCGGCCCGGGTGATCGCCGCGGCCAGCGCGCGTGTGCGGCGCAGGTGGCCCAGCCCGAAGGTGTCATGGCTGTACAGCATGACCCGCGCCGGCCGGCGGTGCGGCCGCAGGACCCTGTCGGTGAGCGCCTCGGTCATTCTTCCGTTCACTGCCCCTGACACGCGCCGGCTGTCCCCCGGCACGTCATTGCATTCGATGGTCGCCGCCCGGGCCCTGCCCGCCGACCGCGTCCTGGCCGCCTTCTGGGCGAAGCCCGGCAGGGGCGCAAGCCCAACGTTGGCCAGAGCATAACGCCCCCGGACCGGCTTGGCGATGGCCGACTGGTCATGGGGGACGTGCAAGGGGGGCTTTCCCGACCGGGCGGGTGCATCGCGGGCAGAAATCGCCGGGTTGCCGGGCCGGGCCGGGGCGGATCGGCCGGGGCGGCGGGCGTTCCGGCGGTGACCGTGTGCCCGGGCATCGGCCAAATGGCCGGGATGACCGGGTTTTCCCGCCCCGCCCGGGCGATCCGGCCGGCCTGGTCAATTGCGCCCCGGGGCCGGTTTGGCTAGCCTCTGGCGGATCGCCGGGCCGTCAGGGCATGACCCGGCGCGGGTGGTCGGACAACGGGGGCTGGTCCAGGTGACAGGCAGATTTCTCACGCTTTTGTGCGGCGTCGTGCTGGCGGCGGCGCTGTCGGTGCTGGCCCCGGGGGCCGGGGCGCAGAGCATTCCGGGGCTGACATCCTCGGCCGGGTCGACCGGAAGCGACACGGCCAGCCCCAGCGAAACCCTGGCCGATGCGCTGCGCCAGGCGGCGGAGGCCGGGGTCAGCGTCGTGGTGGTCGATGGCGGCGGATCGGTGATCGGGGCGACGGCCCCGCCGGCCCCGGCCACGCCCACGGCCGAGATCTCGGGGCTGATGCAGACCTATCACACGGTCGAAACCTTCGTCGACGAGCTCGAGGAACGGCTGGCCGCGCTGCCGGTGTCGGTGAACGAGGTGCTCTATATCCTGCGCGCCACCAGCCCCAACGGCGAGGTGCTGACCTATGCCAAGGTGCTGGTCTACGTGCTGATCCTGTTGGGCCTGGGCCGGCTGGCCATGGTCGAGATCTTCGGCAAGCGCATGATGAAGGGCTTTGTCACCTCGCGCATCGTCGAGAAACCGCGGGGCTACAGCCAGAAGGTGCCCTTCCTGCTGATGCGGTTCCTCGTGGGCCTGGGCGGCACGCTCTTCGTGCTGATCCTGGTGTCGGTGATCGGGCTGCTGGCCTTCGGCAATCCCGATGACCTGTCGGTGGAAATCACCGTGGCGGCGGTGTTCCTGGCGTTCTTCCTGACCCGCACGGTGGGCGACCTGTGGCGGATGATCCTGTCGCCCTACCTGTCGCAATACCGGTTGCCGAAATTCACCGACCGCGAGGCGCGCAAGCTTTATCTCTGGCTGTGGGGGATCACGGCCTGGGGGATCTGGAGCAGCTATTTCGCGACCTGGATCAAGGAAATCGGCCTGAATTTCAATGTCTATGCCATGATGTCGCTGGTCATCGCGATCGTGGCGATGCTGGCCAACGTGGCGATGGTGCTGTTCAACCGGCGGGCCATCAGCCGGGCGATACGTGGCGGCCGCGCGCCCGAGGACGTGTCCTGGGCCGTGCGCATGATGTCGCTGGCCTGGGCGCCGGTGCTGATCGGGTTCTTCCTGTTCGGCTGGCTGCAGCACAGTTACGACCTGGTGATGGAGCGGCCCGAGCGCATTCCGCTGATTGCCGGGGCCTACCTGGTCTTCCTGACGATGATCGTTGTCTATGCCGTGATGAATTACGCGCTGGAGCGGTACTTTGACCGGCTGCGCCGGCGCGAGGATGCCAATCGCGACATGGCCGAGGCCGAGGCCAGCGAGACGGGCGGCGCGGCGTTGCTGCCGCGGCACCGGCCGATGACCTACGAAGAGCTGTTTCGCCAGGTGGCGGGCATCCTGGCCCTGGCGGCGGGCAGCTATGCGCTGGTGCTGATCTGGCTGCCCGACAACCAGCTGATCAACGAGACACTGATCGGCAATTTCCTCGACGTGGCGATCGTGCTGTTTGCCGGGTACATCACCTACAACCTGTTCCGCATCTGGATCGACCGGATGATCGCCCAGGAGGCGCCCGATCCGGCAGAGGAAACAGAACTGGGCGACGAGGGCGGGGCCAACGGGGCCAGCCGGCTGGCCACCCTGCTGCCGCTCTTCCGGGGGGCGATCCTGGCCGTGGTGGTGGTGACCATCGCGCTGATCGCGCTGCTGGAACTGGGGGTGAATGTCGGGCCGCTCTTTGCCGGGGCCGGGGTGGTGGGCATTGCCATCGGCTTTGGGGCGCAGACGCTGGTGCGCGACATTTTCTCGGGGGCGTTCTTCCTGATCGACGATGCCTTTCGCAAGGGGGAGTACATCGACCTGGGCAACGTGAAGGGCACGGTCGAGAAGATCTCGGTGCGGTCGTTCCAGTTGCGCCACCACCTGGGGGCGCTGCAGACGGTGCCCTTTGGCGAGATCCAGGTGCTGACCAATTATTCGCGCGATTGGGTGATCATGAAGCTGCCGCTGCGGGTGACCTATGACACCGATGTCGAGAAGGTACGCAAGTTGATCAAGAAGCTGGGGCAGCAATTGCTGGACGACCCGGTGATCGGCGAGAATTTCATCCAGCCGCTGAAGAGCCAGGGGGTGATCGAGATGCAGGACAGCGCGATGATCATCCGGGTGAAGTTCATGACCAAGCCGGGGGATCAATGGCTGGTGCGCAAGAAGGTCTACGAAGAGATCCGCGCGCTTTTCGCCCGGGAAGGCATCAAGTTTGCCCATCGCGAGGTCACCGTGCGGTTGGCCGAAGGGCAGGGCGAGGAGTTGACGCCCAAGCAGCGTGACGCGGCCGTGGGCGCCGTGCAGGCGGCGATCGACGAGGACATGCTGGACGACGAGGGCGGCAGCCTGGTCGACGATCGCTAGCGCTCGGCGGGGCGGGCTCATCCCGGCTGGTCGCCGGGCCTCGCGGCTTGCAGAACAGGGAAATCAGGCGGCATGGGCGGAGAGCGCGGCGGCGCTGGCGCCGGTCCTTTGCAGGTTGAAGATGGATATGGCCTGCAACATGGCCTGAGATTGGGTTTCCAGCTCGGTCACACTGCGCGCGGTGCGTTCGGCGGTGCGGGCATTGGCCTGGGTGATCTGGTCGACCGAGGCGACAGTATCGCGGATCTGGGCGATGGTCGTGTCCTGGCTGGCGGAATCCTCGACGATCTGGCGCACGTGACCGGCAATCGTGCTGACCCTATCGACGATCTCGCCCAGGGCGGTTTCTGCCGAATTCACCAGTTCAACCCCGCGGGTGACCTTTTGCTGGCTCTCGTCGATCATTGAGCGCACGTCGTTTGACGCCTGACCGGCGCGAATGGCCAGGTCGCGCACCTCGTTGGCCACGATGGAAAAGCCCTTGCCCGCCTCGCCGGCGCGGGCGGCCTCGACCGCCGCGTTGAGCGCCAGGAGGTTGGTTTCCCGAGCGATATCCTCGATCACGCCGATGATCCGCGCAATCTCACGCGCGCTGTCGTCGATTTCGGCCACCGCGCTCATGCTGGCGCGCACGGTTGTCACGATGCCTTCGACGTCGGTCAGGGTCTGGTCGACGATCACCCCGCTTTCGTCGGCATGCTGGGCGCTGGCCTTTACCGAAGCCGAGACATGGTCCATCGAGGTTGCCGTTTCCTCGAGGGCCGCGGCCTGTTCCTCGGCCTGGGCGGCCAGGTGCTGGGCGCTCTGGCTCAGTTCCTTGGCCTGGTGATCCAGGTCGCCGTTGCGCTCCTTGATGTCCTGAACGATGGTCGACAGCTGGCGGATCGTGGCGTTCAGCCCGGTTTGCAGGCCCTGGAAATCACCCGAGAAATCGCCGCGCATCTGCTCCGACAGGTCACCTTCGGCAATCCGGTCGATCACGCGCCTTGTCTCACCCACCCCGCGCTCGATCATGGCCACCATGTCGTTGAGCCCGTCGCGCAGGCGGGTCAGCGTGGCATCGTCGAAATCGGCGGTGATCCGGGCGGCAAACCGGCCATTGCTGGCCTCGGTCACCACCTTGCCGAATTCGCGTTCCAGCTGCTCCATCATCGCCGCGCGCTCGGCCTGAGCCGCTTCGGCCAGGCGGGTCTGGGCCTCGGCCCGGCGCAGCGATTCCCGGCTGGTCTCGAACAATCGCGATACACGCACGGCCATGCTCATCCCCGATCCGGCCACGGCCGAGGCCAGGATCCCGTGGATCGCCAGATGATACCAACCGAAATTGGCGCTTGGCCAGACCATCGTCGGGGCGAGGATGTTGAAGGCCAGGTGATGCAGGACGACCAGGCCGGCCAGCAGCAACATCGCCCGCCAGCAGAAATAGGCCAGCAGCAGGGCGCTGTAGGTGAAGAACAGCATGTGACCGTCGAGCACGAATTCGCCATTGCCGAACCCGGTGCTGACATAGGTGACCAGCGCCCAGTTGAAGGCCAGCGCCGTTGCGATGACCATCCGTGCGCGCAGGGCCGCGGGGCATGTCCAGGCCTGGTGCACCGCCACGGCGGCCAGCAGGGCCGATGCCCCTGCGATGACCGGCCAGTCCGGGGTCCAGAGCGTGGCAAGAAGGCTGACGAAGACGCCCATCACGCACAGCGTCAGGGCAAAGAACCGCGATGTCGTGCGGCGTAATCCGTCAAGCGCGCCGGTGCTGTCATCCGGGGCTTCGGCCGATGCCGCCTGTGTCATGGAGGGCAGGACCATCTTCAGTCTCCTTGTTGAATGGCTCGAACCATCCGCCTGTCCGGCCCCTGCGGGTTGGTGAATGTCGTGCTGCACAGGGCCGGTGCCTGCGACGACAGGATCAGCATCGCACCGGCCGCGCGGGCCTGACGGGCGATGGCGCGCCCATCTCTTGCCGATGCCCCGGGCCGGCCGGGGTCATCCGGTTGAACGGCAAGGACAAAAGGCCAGGCCCCGCCATCGACGATCGGCAGGTCGAGCGACGCCGTTGCGGCCAGGGTTCGGGCCTGGGACCAGGTCGGCGGGAAGACCAGGACAACCGGCCCGCCGTCCCGGCCAACGCCGCTGGCCAGGCGCAGCCAGAAGGATGTCGCGAAGAGCGACAGGATCATCACCGGCACGGGCCACCAGCGGCCGACGGCCCGCCAAGCCGCTGCGCCCCTGTCCGCCCCTTCATCCCGGTTGGCGATCCTGTTCCTGCCCATGTCGACACTCCGCTCACGTCGGGCGCAGCCTAGGCGCAAGTTCCCCAACAAATCGTAAGCGTCCCCGTGATCTTCCCGTGCAAAACGCAGAAAATCGGCGCAATCCCGCAGAGTTCGGGCTTTTTCCGCCCCGGCCCGCCGCAGGACTGGCCAGCCCGCCGGGCAACCCGTAAGGAGGTCGCGGGACCCGCCGTCGCCTGTTTGGGTCCGCCAGTCTTGAAAGGACCCTTCATGTTGCGCTCCGTCCTGCCCCTGCTTCTTGCCGCCACCCTGGCCGTGCCTGCCGGGGCCCAGACACTCGACCGGATCAAGGCCGAAGGCGAGATCCGCCTGGGCTATCGCCAGGATGCCGCGCCGCTGTCCTTCGTCGACGAGGCCGGCCTGCCGGCGGGCTATACCGTGGCGGTCTGCAGCTCGCTGGCCCAGGCCCTGGGCCGGGCGCTGGAGATGGAGGAAATCGAGGTGCGCTTCGTGCCCGTGGGCACCAACGACCGCTTCGCCAAGATCGTCAACGGCGAGATCGACCTGCTCTGCGGGGCGTCGACCGTCACCATGAGCCGCCGGGAATTCGTCGATTTCTCGATCCCGGTCTTCGTCGATGGCACGGCTGTCATGCTGCCCTCCGGCGCGCCCACGACCTTTGCCTCGCTGAACGGCAAGAAGATCGGCGTGCGCTCGGCCACGACGACGCAAGAGGCCCTGGCCAACACGCTGACCGGCACCGGGACGGATGCCGAAGTCGTGGTCTATGACACCCATGAGGCCGGGCTGGCCGCGATGAAGGCCGGCGAGATCTCGGCCTATTTCGCCGACCAGTCGATCCTGCTGTTCCTCAACAAGGGCGACAGCGATTTCATGGTCATGGACCGGCTTCTGACCATGGAACAGCAGGGCCTGGCCATGCTGCGCGGCGACACCGAATTCCGTTACATGGTCGATGGGGCGCTGTCGGGTATGTACAGCGCGGGCATCATGCAGGGGATCTTTCGCGAGACCATGCCGGGCATCGAGCCGGGCGAAGCCTTGCGCTGGCTCTATCGCCTGGCGCCGCTGCTGCCCTGATGTCCCGCGCGTGGGACGGACACGTGTGTAAGTGAACCCATGAGGTTGCAGGCCCGGTTTTGCCGGGCCTGATCTTTTTTGCGATGGGCCGCCCTTGCCTGGTGGTGTGCGGACGTCGATGTCCGGCCGGATATTTTCAAAGAGAAAGAAGCAGGAAGGCCGGCGCACTTTCCCGCCCTGACCGCCCCCTGTCCTGCCGCTTGCCACCGACGCTGCCGCCGGGGGCATGCACCACGTTGCTGCTTCTTTCTCTTCTTAAATATCCGGAGACCGGTCACCGCTTGCGCGCCGGTTTCAGAAGAAGGTGCTGCGCCCCTCAATCCTGGTAGGGGTCCAGGCTGTCGCGCAACCCGTCGCCAAGGAAGTTGAACGCCAGCACCACCACGATGATCGGCACCATCGGCAGGGCGGTCCAGGGATAGATCTCGATCGAGGCCAGGTTCTGCGCGTCGTTCAGCATCACCCCCCAGCTGACCGCCGGCGCCCGCAGGCCGAGGCCCAGGAAGGACAGCGCCGTTTCGCCCAGGATCATCGCCGGGATCGACAGGGTTGCCGAGGCGATCAGGTGCGACATGAAATTCGGCAGCAGGTGGCGCCCGATCACCCGGCCGGGCCTTGCGCCCATCATCTCGGCCGCCCGGACGTATTCCTCTTCGCGCAGGGACAGGAACTTGGCCCGCACCGAACGGGCCAGGCCGGGCCAGTCCAGGATGCCCAGGATCACCGAGATGATGAAGAACACCGATACCGGCCCCCAGCTGGACGGCACCGCCGCCGACAGGGCCAGCCAGAGCGGCAGCTCGGGAAGGGACCGCAGGATTTCGATCACCCGGTTGATCACCCAGTCGATCCCGCCGCCGAAATAGCCCGCCACCGAGCCGAAGAAGATGCCCAGCGAAAACGACACCAGGATGCCGATCAGACCCACGGTCAGCGACAGCTGCGAGCCATAGAGAATGCGGCTGAAGACATCGCGGCCCAGCCGGTCGGAGCCCCAGAGAAACACCGTCGTGCCCTCGGCCGGGCAGAACAGGTGGGTTGTCGAGGGGATCAGCCCGGCGACCTTCCAGGGCGTGCCCTGGCAGAACCATTCCAGCGGCGCCGGGTTGTCCGTATCGGGCCGGAATTCCCACTGGAAGGTCTCTAGGTTGGCCTCGGCCGTCACCGGGTAGATGAACGGCCCGATGAATGCGCCCTCGTGGAACAGCCGGACCTTCTGGGGCGAGGCATAGAGGTAATCCTCGTTGCGCTCGTTCGGCCCGTAGGGCGCGACAAAGCCCCAGAACGGCAGCATGACATAGGCAAAGACGATGAACAGTCCCGAGATCAGACCCAGCTTGTGGGTGCGGAACTTGCGCCAGACCAGCACCCAGTTGGGCGCATCGAGGTCGGCGCGCTCGATCTCGGTGATCGTGGCCGACGGGTCGAAGGGCGCGTCATCGACGTAACGATCGGGGAAACGGTCGGGCCTGTCGGTCATGCGTCACGCCCCTCGTAGCGGATGCGCGGATCGAGCATGACCAGCAGGATATCGGAAATCATCGTGCCGATCAGGGTCAGCAAGGCGACGAACATCAGGACGAAGCCCGACAGGAACTGGTCCTGGGTCTTGAGCGCGGTCAAGAGCGTCGGCCCGATGGTCTGAAGGCCCAGGACGACCGACACCAGCACCGAGCCCGACACCATCGAGGGCAGCAGGTTGCCGATATCGGCCACGAAGGGGTTGAAGGCCACGCGCAGAGGGTATTTCACCAGCATCCGGCGTTCCGACAGGCCCTTGGCAATGGCGGTTTCGACATAGGGTTTGCCCAGCTCGTCGAGCATGTTGGCCCGCAGGCGCTGGGTCATGGCCGAGGCACCGGAGGTACCGATCACGAAGGTCGGCACGATGAGATGCACGAGGATCGACTTCAGCTTGTCCCAGGTCAGGGGTTGCTGTTCAAAGATCGGGTCCATCAGCCCGCCGATGGGCAGGTTGAAATACTTGTGGCCATAGTAGAACAGGATCAGGGCCAGCAGGAAATTGGGCGTGGCCAGGCCCAGGTAGGCCACCAGAGCGGCTGTGTAATCGATCCAGCTGCGCGACTTGGCCGCCGCCAGCATGCCCAGCGGCAGGGCCACGGCATAGATGAAGAGCACGGCGGCAAGGTTGACCAGGACGGTCAGCCAGAGGCTGTCGCCGACGATATCGGCCACGGGGCGTTCGAATTCGAAGGACCAGCCCCAATCGCCCTGCAGCAGCCCGGAAAACCCGTTGGGCCCGGGCAGGAAGCCGACCCAGATCATGTATTGCTTCCACAGCGGCTGATCGAGCGAATATTCCCGGCGCAGGAATTCGGCCTTGGCCACGCCGGCGCTCTGGCCGGTGGCCTGCAGCTCGTTGATCTGGTTGGACAGGTAATCGCCGGGCGGCAGGTTGATGATGGCAAAGACCAGGACCGAGACCACGAGGAGCGTGAGCACCATGGTCATCATCCGGTAAAGGGCGTAGCGGAGCGTGCTCATGGGGCGCGTGCGGGTCTTTTCGGCGTCAGGTCGTGCAGGGCGGCGGGCGGTGGCGACGCGCTATTGCGCGTCGGCAAAGTAGAATTCATCCGGGCGCAGCACGCCGAAATGGGCGCCGGGCTCCCAGGCCCAGATGGCCTGTTCGGGCACGTTGCGCAGGCGCTTGGACACGACGATGGGCTGGGGCGCCTCGGCCAGGATGCCGATGCCAAAGAGATTGTCGGCATGGATCTTGAGGATCTCGGTCCAGGCCGCACCGCGCTCTTCGTCGCTGCTGGCCTCGTCCCATTCCTGGCACAGTTCCAGCAGGCGGATGGCCGGTTCCATGTCGGCCGGTTCGCCCGAGCCGGCATTGGTCTGGTAATACTGGCCCCATTTCGGCCAGGCAAAGAACTCCTGGCGGCGGGGGCAGGCATAAGACGGCGAGGTATAGGCCTGGGGGATGCCGTTGTCCCAGCCGTACCAGACGGCGGCCATGGTCGTGCCGGCAAAGACCCGGTTGTAGAGGATATCGCGGTCGAGCGGGCGCATGATCAGCTTGACGCCCACATCGCGCCAGTTGTCGATGATGATCTGCAGGGCGTTTTCGACTTCCTGCCGCTCGCCGGCGGTTTCGATGACAATTTCCATCGGCCGGCCGTCGGGCAGCAGGCGGGTGCCGTCGCCCTGGCGGCGGGTCAGGCCGGCTTCGTCCAGCAGGGCATTGGCGGCCTCGACATCATGGGCGGCCCAGGCATCGCGGTTGGCCTGCACGAAGAACGGGCTTTGCGGCAGGACGGTCATCGAGCCGGGCTTGGCCAGCTTGAAATAGAGCGCCTGGTTGATCGACTTGCGGTTGATCGCCAGCGACAGGGCGCGGCGCACGCGGACATCGCGCAGGATGTCGCGCCAGGCTTCGTCGTTGTAGTTCAGGTTGGGATAGATGGCGATCTGCGAGGCATAGCCGTTGCCCCAGAGATAGGTCTTGTAATTGCCGCCATCGGCCTCGCCCTTGCGCAGGATCGAGATGTCGCGGAAATCGAGGCCCCGGCCCTGCAGGTCGCTTTCGCCGGCATTGGCCTTGGCCGCGACCAGCCCGCCGGCGACGATGGTCATCTCGACCTCGTCGATATAGGGCAGCTGCTGGCCGGTGCTGTCGATGCGGTGGTAATAGGGATTGCGCACGAAGATGTGGCGGGTCTGCTTGCCGTCGCTGACATTGACCCAGGGCTGCAGCGTCGGCAGCTCGGGATTGTCGAACCGGTGCATGTTGTCGACCTTGTTGTGCAGGGCCGCCCAGCTGCGCAGGCGGTTTTCGTCGACGACCTCTTCCAGCTTTTCCGGGGTGACGTAACTGGCGTGGAACTGGCTGACGTAATGCTTGGGCCGGTAGATGAACGGCGGCACGGCCTGGGCCAGGGTGGCCAGGAAGGCCGGGTTGGGGTCTTCCCAGGCATAGACGACGGTGTATTCGTCGGGGAAGGTCACGGTGGGGAACTTGCCGTTCACGCGCAGGAAATCGGGCGGGCCGGAGGGCGAGAGCTCTTCGTTGTTGGCCACGTCGTTCCACCAATAGGCGAAATCGGCCGAGGTGAAGGGCGCGCCGTCGGACCATTTCATGCCCGGCCGCAGGTGCATGGTGAACACCCGGTCGCCGTCATTGTCGACGCTTTGCAGGATGTCGGGCTTGAGCTCGTAATTCTCGTCGAACCCGACCAGCCGGGCATAGCCATAGACGACCATCTGGCGCACGTCCTTGGACCGCGAGACCATCGTGCGCAGCGTGCCCCCGGGTGTGCCGGTGGTGCGGCCCTTGGCCGGCAGGTCGACGACCAGCGGCACCGCGGGCAGGCGGTCAGTCACGGCGGGCAGGTCGCCGGCCGCAACCTTGTCGGCGAAATAGGGCGCCTCCTGCGGGTCGAGCGCCCGGGCCGGGCTGGGGGCGAGCGCCAGGGCCGTCAGGCCGATGCCCGTGGCCGCAAACGGGGCCAGCCCGCCGGCCAGGGGCAGGCCCCCGGCAACAAGCAGCGCGGCAGCCGTGGCCCGCAGGCCGGCCGTTGAACGGGTCATGGAGCGGCCCATGGAACGGGTCATGTCCCGGGCCTGCGACCAGAGCGACGATGCGGGTCGGGCCGGAGGGGTCCCCGTAGCCTCGCGGCCGGACGGGGTGGGAGCCGGACGGCTGCACAGGTGGGGCGACAGGGGCGGGCGGAAGGCGGAGAGATCAGACATGTTGGCGTACCTTGTGTCCGGGGCTCATCTGGGTGAGCGCGGGAAAGTCGTCCTCGCCGGTGCCGAAGCGGAATTCCTCGGGCCAGTCGCCGGGCGCGCCGGCGCCACGGGCCACGGTGGCAAGGTCGATGGGGCGGTTGATGTCGGGTTCGGGCTGCGCGGCGATCAGGGCCTTGGTGTAGGGATGGACCGGATCGTAGAACAGGGTTTCGGCCGGAGCCTGTTCGACGATGATCCCGGCGCGCATGACCGCGACCTCGTCGGCGATCCGGGCGACAACGGCCAGATCGTGGGAAATGAAGAGATAGGACAGCCGGTGCAGGTCGCGGATCTCTTCCAGCAGGGAAAGGATCTGTTCCTGCACGCTGACGTCCAGCGCCGAGGTCGGCTCGTCGCAGACCAGCAGCACCGGGTCGAGCATCAGCGCCCGGGCGATCGACAGGCGCTGGCGCTGGCCGCCGGAAAAGGCATGGGGGAAGCGCGTCAGCATGTCGGTCTTCAGCCCGACCTGTTCGATCAGCTGGGCGGCCTTGTCGCGCCGTTCGGACCGGCTGCCGATGCCGTGGATCTCAAGCGGTTCGGTCAGGGCGTCCTGGATGCGCATCCGCGGCGAGAGCGAGGAATAGGGGTCCTGAAAGACCATCTGGGCCTGTTTCTGAAAGGCCACGCGTTCCTCGCGCGTCATCTCGTTGACGCGCACGGGATCACCGCCCGGGGTCGGGCGGAACAGCACCTCGCCACCCGGATCGGGCCGTTCCGAGCCCAGGGCGATCTTGGCGCAGGTGGTCTTGCCCGAGCCGCTTTCGCCGACGATGGCCAGGGTCTTGCCCCGGTCGACAACCAGGTCGACGCCGCGCACGGCGCGGGCCAGCACATCGGGTTTCCAGGCCACCGAGGCCCGCAGCTTGTAGGTCTTGTTGACGCCCGACAGGGTCAGGATCGGATCGTCATGGGCCAGCGGCGCGGCCGGTTCGGCCACGTCGGGGATTTCCGGCGCGGCGGCAAAGAGCTGGCGGGTATAGGGATGGGCCGGGGCCGACAGGATCGGATGGGCGCCGCCCTGTTCCATGACCCGCCCGCGATGCATGACCACGACATGTTCGGCCATGTTGGCAACGACGCCCAGATCATGGGTGACCAGGATGACCGACATGCCGGTCTCTTTCTGCAGCGACTTGATCAGGCCAAGGACCTGGGCCTGGGTCGTCACGTCCAGCGCGGTTGTCGGCTCGTCGGCGATCAGCAGGTCGGGCTTGGCCACCATGGCCATGGCGATCATCGCCCGCTGGCGCATGCCGCCCGACAATTCGAACGGATAGGAATTGTAGGTGCGCTCGGGATCGGGAAAGCCGACCCGCTCGAATTCGCGCAGCACGTCGCGCCGGGCCTCGGCCTCGGAGGCGCCGCGGTGGATCCACAGCACTTCGGAGACCTGGTTGCCGATCCGGTGCAGGGGCGAGAGCGAGCGCATCGGCTCCTGGAAGATCATCGACACGGCATTGCCGCGCACCTGGCGCATCTGGCGTTCGGACAGGGCCGACAATTCGACCGGCCCGTCGCGGCCGTTCAGGGTGATCCTGCCGGATCGCACCTGGGCCGAGCGCGGCAGGATGCGCAGGACCGAGCGGCAGGTGATCGTCTTGCCCGAGCCGCTTTCGCCGACCAGGGCCAGGGTTTCGCCCCGGGGCACCTGGAACGAGACATCGCGGACAACGGACGCCTCGCGGCCGAAGCCGATCTCGAGGTTTTCCACTGTCAGCAAGGGCGACATAATGGCGCTTTCAATCGTTCAAATTCAGGTCAGTATCTGCGAGCAGGACCTCGACACCTTGGCGCGGTGCCATGCGCCTAGTCAAACAGGAATTGATGTCGGACCCATTGTTTTCCGGGCCTGTCGTACAGGTTGGCGCAGGTCGCCGGGCGGGCGGCCGAGGGGCGGCGGAAGGGAAACGCCCGGGGCCTACACATTGTTCCGGTTCTCTGGCATGAGGCGGGGTTCGGGGGCCCGGCCGGGGCCACCCGGCCGGCCGCGACGGGCCGGCCCCGATGCGCCGTCAGCCCGGAAGGATGCCCCATGACCCGCCTTGATCTCTTCATCGACCGCATGGTGTCGCAACGCGCCTGCCTGGATTTCGCCATGGCCGAGACGGCGGCGATGGCCGGGCCGGTCTTCGAGCTGGGCCTGGGCAACGGGCGGACCTATCACCACCTGCGCGAGCGCATGCCCGGGCGCGAGATCTACGTCTTTGAACGGGCGGTGGCCTCGCATCCCGATTCCACGCCGGACCCGGCGTTCCAGATCCTGGGCGACGTGATGGAGACCCTGCCGCAGGCGCTGGGGCGCTTCGGCCCGGTGGCCCGGCTGATCCATGCCGACCTGGGCGGCCACAACCGGGCCAAGAACGATGTCTTTGCGCGCAAGGTCTCGCCGTTGGTCCAGCCGCTGCTGGCCGAGGGCGGGCTGATGGTGTCGTCGGACCGGATGTATTTCGACGGGCTGCAAGAGCTGGCCCTGCCCGAGGGGGCGGTGCCGGGGCGCTGTTTCATCTACCGCAGGTAGGATGGGTCGCCATGCGGGCCGGCCCCGGGGTGCGCCCGGGCCGGGACCGGGGCGAGACGGCACAGGGCAGGGCGGGCGACCCATCCTACGGGGCGCCTGCGCCGGGGTTGTCTTGGGCTCCATCGGGGGCTCGCGGCGGTGCCCGATCCGGGGGCAACAGGGTGGCGTCACAGGGCCGTGTCGCGGGGCCAAGTCACGGGCTCAGGGCGGGCCAATGGCGGAACCGGGGCGGGCCCAGGGTAGGCCCAAGCCGGAACCACTTCGGACACTATGCCCAAAAAGCGGGCGCACCTGCCGGTCATGGCATCACAAGACCCATGGCCGGGGCTGCAGGCACTGGCCCGGTGGGCTGCATCGTTGGAATGTCAGGCGAGGAACGACAGCGTTCATCGGGGATGTCCTGACAGGAGGTGACAATGTCCAGACCCATTTTCGCGATGGCCGGCCTTTTGGCCGCGACGGCCGGCGCCGCCACGGCGCAGGACCTGACCGAAGTGTCCTTCGGCACCAACTGGGTGGCCGAGGCCGAGCACGGGGGCTATTACCAGGCCGTGGTCGATGGCACCTACGCGGCCTGCGGGCTTGACGTGACCATCGTGCCGGGCGGGCCGCAGGTGAACAACCGGGCCCTGCTGCTGGCCGGCAAGATCGACTTCGTGATGGACGGCAACCTGCTGCTGCCCTTCAACGCCATCGCCCAGGGTATCCCGCTGAAGGCCGTCGCCGCGCATTTCCAGAAGGAACCGCAGGTGCTGCTGACCCATCCGGGCAAGGTCGCTTCGTTCGACGCGCTCAAGGATGTCGACAAGCTGTTCATCGGCGACAACGGGTTCCAGAGCTTCTACCAGTGGCTGATCACCGATTACGGGTTCGATGCGGCCAAGCGCGTGCCCTATACCTACAACCCCGCGCCCTTCCTGGCCGACGAGAACAGCGCCCAGCAGGGTTACATCACGTCCGAACCCTTTGCCATCGAGCGCGAGGGCGGCTTTGCGCCCGATATCTGGGTGCTGGCCGACGAGGGCTTTTCGACCTACGCGACCATGGTCGTGGCGATGAACAAGACGATCGAGGAAAAGCCCGAGATCGTGAAATGCTTTGTCGAAGGTTCGGCCATCGGCTGGGCCAATTACCTCTATGGCGATCCGACGGCGGCCAATGCGCTGATCCAGGAGCACAACCCGGACATGTCGATGGACCAGATCACCTATTCCATCGACAAGATGAAGGAATACGGCATCGTCGACAGCGGCGACAGCCTGGAACTGGGCATCGGGGCGATGACCGATGCAACGGTCAAGGATTTCTACGACAAGATGGTCAAGGCCGGCGTGGTCGAGCCGGGGCTGGATTACACCGCGGCCTACACGCTGGACTTTGCCAACACCGGGGCCGCGTTGCCCGTGAAAGCCGCGCTGACCGGGAACTGAGGTGACCGGCACGGCAAGCCCGGACGCGCCGGTGACGTCGGCGCGCCCGCCGCTGATGCGGCTGGACCAGGTGGGCAAGACATTCGGCCGCGACGTGGTGGCCCTGCGGGACATGGCGCTGGACGTGCGCCAGGGCGATTTCATCTCGCTGCTGGGCCCGTCGGGCTGTGGCAAGTCGACGGCCCTGCGGCTGATCGCCGGGCTGATCCATCCCACCGCCGGACGCATCCGCTGGGACGGCCCGCGCGAGCTGGGCGTGGTGTTCCAGGAGCCGACGCTGATGCCCTGGGCTACGGTCGAGGACAACGTCTGGCTGCCCCTGCGGCTGAAACACCGGTCGCGGGCCGAGGCCAGCCGGGACATCGCCGAGGCGCTGGAGCTGGTCGGGCTGGCCGGGTTCGAAACAGCTTATCCGCGCGAATTGTCGGGCGGCATGAAGATGCGCGTGTCGATCGCCCGGGCGATGGTGACCCGGCCCTCGCTGATCCTGATGGATGAACCCTTTGCCGCGCTCGATGAGATCACGCGCTTCAAGCTGAACAACGACCTGCTGGCGATGAAGGAAAAACTGGGCTGCACGGTGATCTTCGTCACCCATTCGGTCTTTGAATCGGTGTTCCTGTCGGATCGCATCGTCATCATGGCCGCCCGCCCCGGCCGGGTGATCGAGGAAGTGGCCGTGGGCGAGGCCTATCCGCGCACGGAAACCTTCCGCACCAGCGCCGATTACGCCGCCCATTGCCGGGCGGCCTCGGACGCGCTGAAACGGGCCATGGGAGAGCCGGCATGAGCATCGCCGAAGACCCCGCGCCGCCGCCGGGCGCCGGGACCGCGCCGGGCGCGATCATGGATCCCGAGGAAGCCGCCCGCCAGCGCCGGCGCAAGCTGGACAGGATCGGCCGCTGGGTCGTGCCCGTCGTCGTGGGCATCCTGGCGATCTGGGGCTGGGACCGCATCGTCGTGGTCAACGAGATCCCCCATTACATCCTGCCCCGGCCCGGGCTGGTGGCGAAAACCCTGTGGATCGACTGGCCGACCCTGGTGGGCAGCCTGTTCATCACGCTCAAGGTGGCCTTTTCCGCCCTGCTGGCCGCCGTGATCGGCGGCGTTGGGCTGGCCGTGCTGTTCACCCAGTCGCGCTGGCTGGAAATGGCGTTTTACCCCTATGCTGTCATCCTGCAGGTCACGCCGGTCATTTCCATCGCGCCGCTGATCCTGATCTACATGGACACCGTGCCGGCGATCATCCTGTGCGCCTGGATCGTGGCCTTTTTCCCAATCCTGTCGAACACGACGCTGGGCCTGAATTCGACCGACCACAACCTGCGCGACCTGTTCACCATCTACGGCGCCACCCGTTGGCAGCGCCTGCGCCTGCTGCAACTGCCCTCGGCCCTGCCCTATTTCCTGGGCGGGCTGCGTATCGCCGGGGGGCTGTCGCTGATCGGGGCGGTGGTGGCCGAATTTGCCGCCGGCACCGGCGGGCTGGGCGCCGGGCTGGCCTTTCGCATCCTCGAAGCGGGGTATCGCCTGAACATCCCGCGCATGTTCGCCGCGCTGTTCCTGATCGCGGGGGCCGGGGTGGCGATCTACACGCTCACCAGTTTCATCAGCCATATGCTCCTGCGGAAATGGCACGAAAGTGCGATCAAGCGGGATGTGTGAGGAGAAGACATGAAGGACAACGTCGCGGCCGCCATGGCGGCGCTGAGCCACCTGGACGTGGATCAAAACCCCGCGTCGATCAAATCGAAGAGCCGGGATTTCTTTTGGTACTCGCCGGTGCTGAAGGACCGGCTGGACCATGTCGTCGCCGATTTCGTGGTCAGCCCGCGCAGCGAGGCCGAGGTCATCGAGGTGCTGAAGGTCTGTTACGACCATGACGTGCCGGTCACGACCCGCGGCGCGGGCACGGGCAATTACGGCCAGGCCATGCCGCTGGCCGGGGGCTGCGTGATGCACCTGCGCTATCTCAACCGGGTGAAATCGGTGATGCCGGGGCGCGTGGTGGTCGAGCCGGGCTGCCTGCTCAAGGATCTTGATGCCGAGTGCAAGGCCCGGTCGGGACAGGAAATCCGCATGTTTTCCTCGACCTGGGCCACGGCCACGATCGGCGGGTTCATCGCCGGGGGCTCGGGGGGCGTGGGGTCGGTGCATTGGGGATCGCTGCGCGACCTGGGCAACATCATCCGCCTGCGCGTGGTCACGATGGAAGAGCAGCCGCGCATCCTGGAATTCACCGGCGAGGAACTGGCCCGGGTCAGCCATGCCTATGGCACCAACGGCATCATAACCGAGATCGAGATGCCGCTGGCCCCGGCCTATGACTGGGTCGACATCTTCCTGACCTCAGACGATTTCATGGCCGCCACGCGGTTTGCCGACGAGCTGGCCAACGAGGACGGCATCCTGCTGAAACTGGCCTCGGTCTACGAGGCGCCGACGGCCCATGCCTATTTCACCCGGGTCCGGCCGCATGTGGACGAAGGCACGCACCTGGTCGGGCTGATGGTCGCGCCGCATTCGATGGACGGGTTCCTGACCTTCCTGGCCCGGCGGCCGGGGGTCACGATGATCTATCGCAGCGACGATCACGATTGGGAACGCGCGCCCGGCCCGGTCTTTGAATACGGCTGGAACCACACGACGCTGCGGGCGCTGAAGGTCGATCCGTCGATCACCTACCTGCAGGTGCGCTATGGCTTTCCCGAACATCTCGAGCTGATCGAGAAGATGCGCGACGATTTCTCGCCGGAAGTGCTGCAGCACCTCGAAGCCATTCGCATGAACGGCAAGCTGGCCTTTGCCGGGCTGTCGATGGTCAAGTTCACGACCGAAGAGCGCCTGGACGAGATCATCCGCCTGCACGAAGAGGCCGGGGCGCTGATCTTCAACCCGCATCGCTACACGCTGGAAGAAGGCGGGCGGCAAAGCGTCGATGACATCCAGCTGGCCTTCAAGCGCGAGGCCGATCCCAAGGGGCTGCTGAACCCGGGCAAGATGATTGCCTGGGACGATCCCGACTGGGATTATGCGCGCATGTATGCCTGGCCGGGGCTGAAGGCCGCGGAATAGGCGGATGCGGCCCGGGGCGTTGGCGGCACATGCGCGCCACGGCCGGGCCGGTGACGAGAAACGGGCGGCATTCCTCGCCCGTAGGGTATCGAAATGGAGGCGTTCTGAATGCGGGCGCTTGTTGTCTATTGTCACCCGAGGCCGGGCAGTTTCACCCAGGCCGTGCGGGATGTCGTGCTGGCCCGGCTGGAGGCGGCCGGGGCCGAGATCCGGCTGGTCGATCTTTATGCCCGGGGGTTCTCGCCGGTGCTGACGGCGCAGGAACACGAATGGTACGAGGACGAGAGCATCAACCGGACGGGCATCGAACAGGATGTCGAAGACCTGGTCTGGTGCGACACGCTGATCTTCGTCTATCCGACCTGGTGGTACGGCCTGCCGGCGCTGCTCAAGGGCTGGCTGGACCGGGCGCTGGTGCCGGGGATTGCCTTCCTGATGCCGGATGACAGCCATTCCGACATCCGCCCCGGCCTGACCCATATCACCCGGCTGGGCGTGTTCACGACCTGCGGGGCCAGCTGGTGGCTGACGCGCATCGTCGGCGCGCCGGGCCGGCGCACGCTGATGCGCGGGCTGCGGTTCATCTGTGCGAAACGCTGCCGCACGACCTTTGCCGCGCATTACCTGATGGACAGTTCGACACCCGAAAGCCGGGCCGCGCACCTGGACAAGGTCGCGCGCAAGATGGAACGGTTCGTCGGGACGGCCAAGGCACCCCAGGCGGTCAGCGCCTGATGTGAGACCCGGGCAGCAGGAGCCCTCCCGCCCGTCGCCATTGGTGCTCGAACCAATGGCGCACCAATTTCAACCCCCGGGCACCCGCTGCCCTTTGCGCCAAGATGATGGAGCCTGCCGGATGACCCGCCGCCTGGACTGGGCCGAATACCGTTACGAGGAATTCGGCGCCTGCGACCCGATGAAGACCATTGCCATCCTGCCCACCGCGGCGATCGAACAGCACGGGCCGCATCTGCCGGTAGGCACCGACACGCTGATCGCCGAGGGCATGCTGGCCGAGCTGCGCCGGCAGGTGCCCGACGACCTGGACATCCGCATCCTGCCCGTCCAGGCCGTGGGCAAGTCGAACGAACATCTCTGGGCCGGGGGCACGCTGACCCTGGGCGCGGCGACGGCGCTGCAGGCCTGGACCGAGATCGGCCTCTCCGTGGCCCGGGCCGGGCTGCGCAAGATCGTCATCGTCAATTCCCATGGCGGCAACCTCGACCTGGTGTCGATCCTGTCGCGGGAATTGCGCGTGCAGGCCGGGATGCTGGCCGTGAAATGCCAATGGGGCGGGTTCGGCACGCCCGAGGGGCTGTTTTCCGAGGAAGAGCTGGCCTTTGGCATCCATGGCGGTGACCGCGAGACCTCGTTGATGCTGGCCTTTGCGCCGCAGACCGTCGACATGACCCGGGCCGTGGACACGCCGTCGAGCGCCGTGTCCACGCCGATCCCGCCGATCGGGCCGGTCAGCTATGGATGGATCGCGACCGACCTGTCACCGACGGGCATTGTCGGTGAGGCGGCCCGGGCCACGGCCGAGAAGGGCCGGGCGGCCTGTGCCCACCAGGTGCGGGGCTTTGTCGAGTTGTTGCGCCAGGTGCGCGACATGGCGATCCCCGGCGACGGTTAGGGTATTGCCCGGCGGGTCACGGGGCCGACCGCCTGGTGGGGCAGGCGGCCGGGGGCGGTGTCAACGCGCCCAGCAATCCGGGCCGACCAGCCAGGCCACGATGGTGCGGCCGCGATAGGCGCCGCGCTCGGGGGTCCAGCGGCCGAGTTCGGTGACCGGCGTGCCGGGGCGGCATTGGGGCGGGACCGGCTCGAAATCGGCATAGACCGCCGGGGCCTCGCGGCCGGCCGGATAGGGGAACCGCTGGGCGTAGTAATGCGGCAGGTGATCGGCGAAGGGCACCGACCAGATGGCAATTCCGCTGCCCTTGGCCTCGTGGAACAGTCCGGCCAGCAGATCGCGGCTGACGGACACGACATCCTCGGCCCCGGCCTGGCGGGCGGCGTCGAGGATGGTGCGGCTGGCCTCGGCCCGGCCGACGTAGCGGGCCAGCACGAGGCGGTCGTTCACTGTCCAGCTGGTGGCCCAGACGGCGGCCAGGGGCAGGGCCAGCGACAGCACCAGGTTGATGCCCAGCCCGGCCCGCCAGATGCGCGGCGCGCGGGCCAGCAGCCAGGGCGCGGTCAGCACGATGCCGGCGACATAGGCCGGGGCGGCCCAGTTGGCATAGGCCCGCGACAGCAGGGCCTGGACACAGACCAGCACGATGATCGGCGCGCTCATCCAGACCAGCCAGCGGGCCGGCCAGTCGCCCCGGCGCAGGGCGGCGACAAGGACCACGAGATAGGCCGCGAAGAAGACCGGGCCCATCACGCCGAACTGGCCGCCCAGGAATTCGCCCAGCCCGGCAAAGTTCAGCGACAGCCGGTCCGACGGTGCGTTGATCCAGTCGACGTTGTCGGCGGTATGCGACAGGGTGGTCAGCCCGTTCTGCAGGTTCCAGACTATGTTGGGCGAAAAGACCAGCAGGAAGGCCAGCACGGCCAGCGCGGCATCGCGCCAGGCAATGCGCGCGCCGGGCACGAAGATCACGGCCAGGCCGGCGCCCAGGGCAAAGTAGATCGCGGCATACTTGGCCATCATGCCCAGGCCGAGCGCCACGCCCAGGCCAAGCGCGGTCGCCGCCGACGGTCCGCGGGTCAGCCGCAGCCAGGCCAGCAGGGCCAGGGCGAAGAAGGGCAGCAGGATCGTGTCGGTGGAAAACAGCAGCGTGCCGACGGCCACGCCGGGCATCGTGGCATAGGCGATGCCGCTGGCCGCCCCGGCGGCGTCCCCCCACAGCCGCCGGCCCAGGGCCAGGACGACCAGCGCGGCGGCGCAATGGAACAGCGGTCCGGGCAGGCGGATCCAGAAGGGCGCGTCGCTGCCGGCCAGGCCGGTCACGGCGCGGATGACCCAGCCGATCAGCGGGGGCTTGGAATAATAGCCGAATTCCAGCTGCTGGCCCCAGGCCCAGTACTGGGCCTCGTCGACGAAGAGATCGGCGGTGGTGAAGGCCAGCAGGACAACGCGGTAGAGCGTCAGGGCCAGGATCGCGATGATCCCGGCGCGCAGGGCCTCAGGCGCTGCGCTTTTCGGCGTGGACCAGCCAGAGATTGCGGGCATAGATGAAGATCCCAAGCGATTGTCCGAGGATGAAGACCGGATCGCGGCGGTGCAGGGCATAGGCGAAGAGGATCAGCCCGCCGCCGATGGAAAACCACCAGAAGACCTCGGGCACCACCGATTTGCGGGCCTTTTCCGAGGCCAGCCACTGGATCAGGAAGCGCATGGTGAACAGCAGCTGCCCGACCAGGCCGACGATGACCCAGATGAACTCGGCCAGTGAATTGACGCGGAAGAAGGCCAGGACGGTTTCCATGATCACTGCGTCCTGTCGATTTCGGTCGGGGCCTGGGTCTTGCGCCGGCGGATCAGCCAGGCCACGCCGAAGAGGTCGTAGAGCCCGACAAGCGCCCGGCCGATGTTGCTGTACTTCGAACGCCCGGCCTCGCGGGCGCGGTGGGTCACGTCGACATGGGCCACGGTCCAGCCGTTGCGCGCGAAGAGCGCCGGCAGGTAGCGGTGCATGTGGTTGAAATAGGGCAGGTCGATGAAGGCGTCGCGGCGGAAGGCCTTGAGCCCGCAGCCGGTGTCGCGGGTGCCGTCCTTGAGCAGCCAGGAGCGCAGCCCGTTGGCCAGGCTGGAGGCCGTGCGGCGCGACCAGGTGTCGTCGCGGTCGACGCGCTGGCCGGCGACCAGGCCGAGATCGGGCGCGCGATCGGCGTCAAGGAAGGGCGCGACGAGGTTGGGGATCTCGTGCGGGGGGTTCTGGCCGTCGCCGTCGAGGGTGCAGATGATGTCGCCCTTCGCGGCATGCACGCCGGAATGCACGGCGGCGGACTGGCCGGCCGACTGGGCGTGGCGCAGCTGGCGGAGCCAGGGGAATTCGTCCTGCAGCCCGGCGATGACCGCGCCGGTGCCATCGTCCGAGCCGTCATCGACGAGGATGACCTCGAAGGGCGCGATCGCCGCGCAGCTTTCGGCCAGCTCGCGGACGAGGCTTTCGACGTTCTCGGACTCGTTCTTCATGGGGGCGATGATCGAGATCATGTGCGGGCCAAACGCTCCGGTCCTGCGGGTCGGATGACCCCTGAATGGTCCGGGCGGGCCGGACCGGCGCATTCCTATCCGCTTGGCCCCGGTGGCGCAAGCGACGGGTTGGGGCGCGGGTGGCCCAAGAAAATTATGCTAATTTTCTTGGGCGTCCGGGGCGACTGTCCGCGGGTCGGGCCGGCTGGCCCCGCGTGATCAGCCGCCCGGCGTGGCCGCGGCCTTGCCGCCACCCAGCGATTTCAGCCATTCGCGCAGGCCCTGCAACAGGACGTAGAGCACCGGCACGACGATCACGCCGATCACCGTGGCGGCCAGCATGCCACCGAAGACGGCGATGCCGATGGCGCTCTGGCTGGCCGCGCCGGCGCCCGAGGCGGTCAGCAGGGGCACCACGCCCAGCAGGAAGGACAGGGCGGTCATCATCACTGCCCGGAACCGCTGGCTGGCCGCTTCGATGGCCGCCTCGCGGATGGTCAGGCCGGCCGCGCGCTGTTCCATGGCAAACTCGACGATCAGGATGGCGTTCTTCGAAGCCAGGCCGATCAGCATGAGCATGCCGATCTGGGTGTAGAGATTGATGTCGCCGCCGGTCACGGCCACGGCGGCCAACGCCCCGAACAGGGCCACGGTGACCGACAGCAGGATGCCGACCGGCAGGGTCCAGCTTTCGTACTGGGCGACCAGGAAGAGATAACCGAAGACCACGGCCATCACCAGGATCAGGGCGACCAGGCCGCCGGCCGATTGCTGTTGCTGGGCCGTGCCCGTCCATTCATAGGCATAGCCCGGGGGCAGGGCGGTGGCGGCCTCTTCCTGCATGACCCGGATGGCATCGCCGGTGGCATAGCCGGGGGCCGGCACGGCGGTGATCGTGGCCGAGCGGAACATGTTGTAGCGGTTGACCATCACCGCGCCCAGCTCGGTCGACTGGGTGATCAGCGCGGCCATCGGCACCATGTCGCCCGTCGACGAGCGCACATAGAGCCGCGACAGGTCGTCGACGCTGTTGCGGAAGCGCCCGTCGGCCTGGATCATGACCCGGTAGACCCGGCCGAACAGGTTGAAATCGTTGACGTAATAGCTGCCCATCTGGGCTTGCAGGGTCTGAAAGACCTCGGCCACCGAGACATTGAGCGACTTGGCCTTCTCGCGGTCGAGATCGACAAAGACCTTGGGCACGTTGGCCCGGAAGGTCGTGTAGGCCTGGGCGATCTCGGGCCGCTGGTTGGCCGCGTAGACCAGCCCGCCAAGCGCGGCCGACAGGTCCTGGACCGAGCCTCCGCCGGCCTGTTGCACCTTCATCTCGACGCCGGCCGACAGGCCCAGCCCGGCGATGGGCGGGGGGTTGAAGGCAATGACGCTGGCCGCGGCTTCCTGGCCGCCGATGGCCAGGATGCGCTGCAGGATGGCATTGGCGCTGAGGTTGTCCGCGGTGCGGTCGTCCCAGGGATCGAGGTTGACGATGATCATCGCGCCGTTGGACCCCGAGCCGTTCATCAGGCTGAAGCCGTTGACCAGGATCGAGCTGCGCACGCCGTCGAGGGCCAGGATCTCGGAATTGACCCGGGCGCTGACGGTTTCGGTCCGGCCCAGGGCCGCGGCATCGGGCAGCTGCAGGTCGACGAACAGCGCGCCGTTGTCCTCGGTCGGGATGAACCCTGCGGGGAGGGCGCGCATCAGCGAGCCCGAGCCGATGATCATCGCGGCGATGATGGCCAGGCCGATCAGGGGCAGGCGGACCAGGCGGCGGACAATGCCGGTATAGCCCTTTCGCGTCCGGTCGATGCCGCCTTCGAACACGGCCAGCAGCCCGCCCGGCGGGCCCTTGCGCGGGCGCAGGATCATGGCACAAAGCGCGGGCGACAGGGTCAGGGCGTTGACCGACGAGATCACGACGGCCACCGAAATGGTCACGGCGAACTGGGAATAGAGCCGGCCGGTGATGCCGGGCATCAGGGTGACGGGCAGGAAGACGGCCAGCAGGACCAGCGTGGTGGCAATGACCGGCCCGGTGATCTGGCCCATGGCCTTGCGCGCGGCCTCGGGCGGCGACAGGCCTTCGTCGGCAATCAGCCGTTCGACATTCTCGACCACGACGATGGCATCATCGACGACGATGCCGATGGCCAGGACCAGGGCAAAGAGCGACACGGTGTTCAGCGTCATGCCAAAGGCCAGCAGGAAGGCAAAGGTGCCGATCAGTGACACCGGGATGGCCACGGCCGGAATGACGGTGGCCCGGACCGACCCCAGGAAGATGAAGACCACGGCGATGACCAGCACGAAGGTCATGATCAGGGTCGAGACCACGTCGGACAGCGATTGCTCGACGAAATCGGTGGAATTGTAGGGGATGTCGTAATCGAGATCGTCGGGAAAGAGCTGGGACAGGCGCTCCAGCTCGGCCGTCACGCCTTCGGACACGGCCAGGGCGTTTTCGCCCGGGGCCTGGTAGACCGCCAGCACGGTGGCCGGCTGGTTGGCATAGGTGCCCGAGGCATTGTAGTAATTCGCGCCCAGCTCGACATCGGCCACGTCGCCCAGCCGGACGATGGCCCCGGCATCACCGGTGCGGATGACGATGTTCTCGAATTCGCGCACCGAGGTCAGCCGCCCGCGCGAGGTGATGGTATATTGGAACTGCTGGTCGCCGGGCACCGGCGGCGCGCCGATCTGGCCGGCGGCGACCTCCAGGTTCTGGTCCCGGATCGCGGCGATCAGGTCGCCGGGCGTCAGGCCCAGCCCGGCCATGCGGTCGGGATCCATCCACATGCGCATGGCATATTCGAAATTGGTCATGACCTCGGCCTGGCCGACCCCGGGCACGCGGCTCAGCGCATCCTTGAGGTTGATCGAGGCATAGTTCGACAGGAAGACCTCGTCATAGGTGCCGCCCGGCGAATAGAGCGTCGCGATCAGCAGCATGTTGGTCGCGGCCTTCTGGGTGGTCACACCCGTGGCCGTGACCTCGGTGGGCAGGCCGGCCGTGGCCCGGGCCACGCGGTTCTGCACGTTGACCGAGGCGATGTCGGGGTCGGTGCCGACCTCGAAGGTGACCGACAGCGAATAGGACCCGGTGTCGGAACTGTCCGACGACATGTAGATCATGTCGTCCACGCCGTTGACCTGGGCCTCGATCGGCGCGGCGACGGTGTTTTCGACGGTCTGGGAATTGGCCCCGGTATAGCTGGCCGACACCTGGACGACCGGCGGGGTGATGTCGGGGAATTGTTCGACGGGCAGGACGGAATAGCCGATGATGCCCATGATCGTCAGCACCAGCGAGATCACCATGGCCATCTTGGGCCGGGCGATGAAGATCGACGAGAACATGGGCCTTACTCCAGCGGCTGGCCCGACAGGACCGGTTCGACCTGGACCCCGGTGCGGACCTTCTGCAGGCCCTCGATGATCACCGTCTCGGCCTCGCGCAGGCCGTCATCGACGACGACCAGCGTATCGACCTGGGGGCCCAGGGTGACATAGCGCTGCGAGACATTGCCCTCGGCGCCCACGACCAGGACGAAATCGCCGCGCTGGTCGCGCTGGACGGCGGCCTGGGGAATGGCCAGGCTTTCGACCGGTTCGGGTGCGGCGATGCGCAGGGTGACGAAACCGCCGTCCGAGATCAGCTCGCGGCTGTTGTCGAACTGGGCGCGCAGGGCGATCGAGCCGGTCAGGGCGTCGACCCGGTTGTCGACGAAGACCAGCTCGCCGGCGCTGTCGAGCTCTTCGCCATTGGGCAGGATGACCCGCACGTCGGGGCGGGTTTCGCTGTGGGTCAGCTGCGGCGCGGTCAGGTCGAGCGATTGCAGCAGCGAGACGAACTGGCGTTCACTGATCGAGAAGGTCACGTAGATCGGATCGAGCCGCACCAGCGAGACCAGCGGCCCGCTGGACGGCGTGACCAGCTCGCCCTCGGAAACCAGCACGCGGCCCAGCCGGCCGGCAAAGGGCGCGGTGACCTGGGTGTAGGACAGGTCCAGCTCGGCCTGGCGGATGGCGGCCCGGGCGGCGGCGATATTGGCTTCGGCCACGCGCTGGTTGGCCAGGGCCACGTCGCGCTCGGCCTCGGTGCCAGACCCGCGGTCCAGCAGGGTGGATTTGCGTTCGTAATCCAGCCGGGCCAGTTCCAGGTTGGCCTCGGCCTGGGCCAGGTCGGCCTGGCGCGCGGCCAGGGCGGCCTCGTAGGCGTCGGGTTCGATGCGGAACAGCGGATCGCCCTCGGCCACATCGGCGCCGTCCTCGGGCAGGACTTCCTGGATGAAGCCGCTGACCCGGGCGACCATGTCGATGGCGTCGATGGCCTCGCCTTCGCCGATGAAGCTGGCCGATTGGGTGACATCGATCATCTGGGCGGCGGCAACGGTGACGCGCGGGGCGTCCTGGGCGGCCACGGGCAGGGCCAGCAGGGCGGCACACAGGGCCAGTCCGGCCGGCGGGATGAGGGGCAGGCGATGCATCGCGCTCTCCTTCGCGTAATCGGCCCTTGGACGGCCCGGGATGAGGCGATGTTTCGCCGGTCGTAACGTAAAGTCAAACCCTTGGCCGGAAAAAACGCCGAACTGTCGCGACGGGGCAAGTCGGCAGCGGGTCGGGATCGGATTGGGGGCTCGGGTCGGGATTGCTGCGGTTCGGGATCGGAGCGGGGGCGGATTGGGAAAGGGGCGTGTCGGGCGGGGCCGTGTTGGGGCGGGGCCGTATTTTGGCGGGGCCGGTTTCGGGCGCAGCAGTATCGGGCCGGCAAAGACAACCGGCCCGGCCGAGGCAATCCGCGGGGCATCAGCCGGCCGTCAGAGCCGGTCCAGCCAATCGACCAGCGTGTCGGCCAGCCGGGTGCGGCTGTCTTCGAGCATGGGCATGTGGCCGGCATCCGACAGGAAGACCGGCGGGTTGCCGTACCAGGCGGCGGTCAGCCAGATGTCGAGCGCGGGAACCAGCCGGTCGCGCCCGGTGCCCACGACCAGCACGTCATCGCGCAGGCCCGGCGGCGGGGCAAAGGGCGGGATGCCCCCGGCGGCCGAGGTCGCGGCCAGGGATTCGTCGCGCAGATGGGTGACAAAGGTCATGTAATCGCGTTCCGACACGCCGTTGGGAAAGAGATTGTCACGCATCACGTCGTGATCGGCATGGGCCAGGCCGAACAGGCTGTAATCGAACAGGGCCTTCCACAATGGCGGGTTGGTCAGGGCCATCTGGGCCGATGCCCGCCACATGCCATAGGGCGGAACCGAGCAGATCAGGGCGGTGCCATGGGCCCAGCCGTGGCGGCGGGCATGGTTCTGGGCCACGGCTCCGCCCAGCGAATGGCCGACGATGGCGCAGGGCCGGCCGACGGCGGCCAGGGCCCGGTCGAGGATATCGGCGAAATCGTCCAGGTCGGGCCCGTCGATCAGCCCGGCACCGGGCAGGATCGAGGCAAAGATCGACAGCACTTCGCTGGTCGAATCGGCGTGCAGGGCGGCCCGCGTGGCCCGGGGCAGGGCCGAAGGATCGCTGCGCAGGGTCGGCCCGGTCAGCCGGCCGGGCAGGGTCAGGGTCCAGACCCGGTAGCCGGTGGCGCGGAACCGGTCGAGGAAATCGGGTTTCCAGATCCAGCCGCCCGAGGCCATGCCATGGACAAACAGCACGTCGCAATCGCGGGGCGGCCCGCCCAGGGGATCCTGCGGGGCCATCGACCAGCCCGGTTCGGACAGGTGGAACGCATCGGTGGGGCGGGTATTCGTGGTGCTCTCCATCAGGCGGAGCCTCCATGGTGATTCGACAGCAGGATAGCAGGTTGGGTGGAAAATGCTGCAGTGCAGAAAGTCGCGGCCCGTCCCGTGGTCTACCTTGTGGGCGGCGCCGGAGATGGCGGAAAGTTCATGGCCCGTGATCGGCCCGGGCAGGGGCAAGCAGGCCTCGGCGCGGTTGTCGTCCGGGGCGGGGCGGCCGGGAGTGTGCCGTGTTTGCAATGGCTTGCCCTGTGTCCCGCCCGAAAGATCCGGTCACCGGCAAGTGCCCGCCAGTCGCGGCACGGGGGCATTGCCCGGTGGGGTGGGGCCGGGACAGGCTGGGGGCCAGTTCGCATTCATTCCGGAGACAAGCGATGTTCCGCCCAAACCCCGCCCGTTCGACCCGTGCCCCGCGCCGGCCTGCCCTGCCGACCTCGCTGCTGGCGCTTGTCCTGGCCCCGGCGCTGACCCTGGCCCCGGCGGTGCATGCCGGGCCCGACATGGCTCCGCGCGCCGGCTTTGCCGTCATGGCCACCGACAAGGAATACGACACCTTGCTGGCCGACCTGTCGGCGGCGGTGAAGGCCAATGGCATGGGCCTGGTCACCCAGGCCGGCCCGACCGAAGCCGCCGCGGCCCGGGGCATCGAGATCCCGGGCAACCGGGTGGTCGGGGTGTTCAACAACGATTTCGCGGTGCGGATCCTGGCGCTGTCGACGGCGGCGATGATCGAGGCGCCGGTGCGGTTCTATGTCACCGAGAATGCCGATGGCACGGCCACCCTGTCGTGGAAACCGCCCAGCCAGGTCTTTGCGCCCTATGTCGACGAGGCCGGGCCCGAGCTGGAAGCCCTGGCCGCCGAGCTGGACGGCCGGTTCGAGGCGATCGCGGCGTCGGCGGTCGATTAGTCACAGCTCCGTTAGGGGCCTTGCGCCCGTCGGGCGGGCGGGCAAGCTCTGCGCGAACCATTGCGGAGTTGCCCTGATGACCGATCTTCCCCTTCGTGCGGCCGATGTCCTGGCGCGCAGATTGCATGCGGCGGGCTGCCGGTTTGCCTTTGGCATGCCCGGGGGGGAGGTGCTGACGCTGATCGATGCGCTGGAACGGGCCGGCATCCGGTTCGTGCTGACCCGGCACGAGAATGCGGCGGGGTTCATGGCCGAGGGCGTGCATCACCGCGACGGGGCGCCGGCGATCCTGGTGGGTACGCTGGGGCCGGGCCTGCTGAACGGGATCAACGTGGTGGCCAATGCACAGCAGGACCGGGTGCCGCTGATCGTGCTGTCGGGCTGCGTCGACGAGGCCGAGGCGCTGAGCTACACCCACCAGGTGCTGGATCACCAGGCGGTGATGCGGCCGATCACCAAGGCCAGCTTTCGGCTGAATGCCGAAGCGGCCGGAGTGCTGGCCGACAAGGCCGTGGCCATCGCGATGGGTCCGCGGCAGGGGCCGGTGCATATCGACGTCCCGATTTCCGTGGCCGATGCCCCGGCCCGCCCGCTCCCCGCCCCCGGCCGGGGCCGTGTCGCCGCCCTGGCGCCGTTCGGGGCCGACCTGGCGCGGGCCAAGACCTGGCTGGCCGAGGCCGAACGGCCGCTGGCCGTGGTCGGGCTGGACGTGCTGCGCGACGGCTCGGGCCAGGTGCTGCGGGCCTTCCTGGAACACCTGCAGATCCCCTTCGTGACAAGCTACAAGGCCAAGGGCGTTCTGCGCGAGGATCACCCGCTCTGCCTGGGCGCGGCGGGGCTGTCGCCGCTGGCCGACGGGCATCTGCTGCCGCTGGTGGGCCAGGCCGACCTGGTGCTGGGGATCGGTTATGACCCGATCGAGATGCGCACGGGCTGGCGCCATGCCTGGGATGCCGGCCGGCAACGGGTGATCGACATTGTGGCCGAACCCAACAGGCACGACATGCATTATGCCACCCTCGAGATCGCCGGCGACACCGGGGCGACGCTCGAGGCCCTGGCCCAGGGCCTGCCGACCCGCCCGCGCTGGCCGGACGGCGCGCCGGACCGGACGCGCGCCGCCCTGGCCGCGGCCTTCCCGCAGGATGCGGAGTGGGGCCCGGGGGCGGTCATCGCCGAAACCCGCGCGGTGTTGCCCGAAACGGCCCTGGCCACGGCCGACAGCGGGGCCCACCGGATCCTGCTGTCGCAGATGTGGAACTGCACCGAGCCGCGTGGCCTGGTGCAATCCTCGGGCCTGTGCACGATGGGCTGCGCGGTGCCCCTGGCCATCGGCCAGGCCCTGGCCGCGCCCGATCGGGTGGTGGTCAGCTTTTCCGGCGATGCGGGCTTCCTGATGGTGGCCGGCGAGCTGGCCACGGCGGCAGAGCTCGGCGTAGCGCCGATCTTCGTGGTCTTCGTCGATGCCTCGCTGGCCCTGATCGAGCTGAAACAGCGCCAGCGGCAGATGGCCAACCGGGGTGTCGATTTCGGGCGCCACGATTACGCGGCCATGGGTCGGGCCTTTGGCGGGGCGGGGGTGACCGTGCGCTCGCGGCCCGAGTTGCGCGCCGCGCTTGAGGCGGCGATGGTTGCGCCGACCTTCACGGTGATTGCCGCCGAAATCGACCGTGGCGCCTATGACGGGCGGATCTGACCGCGCCCTTGATCATTGAGGCGCAGGATGGCTGCGTCCGGCCGGATATTTGAGAAGAGAAAGAAGCAGCAGGGCGCACTTGCTGCTTCTTTCTCTTCTTAAGTATTCCCGGGGGAGTCCTCGTTTACGAGGACGGGGGCAGCGCCCCCTGTCGCGCCCGAGGGGCCGGGCGAAACGCCGGGACGGGGTGTGGCGGGGGTGGTCGCATGAAATCCGGGCGGTGAAATGTTTCAGGCGTTCACGCGCTGGTATGCCAAGGTCACCAATGCGTCAAAACCCCTGTAACACATGCCCCGAGGCGAAAAGGGTTTGCTACCTCTGGAACGCGACATGTTTTCCCGATGTTAGGACCCGCCATGCGATACGACCTGTTCGGCCAGCCCACCAGCCTCGAAAGCCAGGCGGCCCTGGAGGAGTGGAACGCCGCCCAGCTGGCCTTCCTGGCCCATGGGGCCGCCACGCCGAAACACCTGGGCGCCGTGTTGGCGGCCGAGCCGGGCTTTGCCCTGGGCCAGGCCGTGCGGGGCCTGTTCATGATGCTGCTGGGCCGGCGCGAGATGCTGGGCGTTGCGGCCGAGGCCCAGGCGGCGGCCCTGGCGGGCTTGCGCCAGGGCCAGGTCACGCAACGTGAACGGCTCTTCGTCGAGGCGCTGACGCGCTGGATCGCCGGGCGGCCTTCGGCCGCGGTCGAGGCGCTGGAACAGGTGCTGGCCGCCCATCCCGACGACGTGCTGGCCATGAAGCTGGGCCATGCCATCCGCTTCGTGCTGGGCGATGGCAACGGCATGCGGGCCTCGATCGAGCGGGTGCTGCCGGCCTATGCGCCCGATCACGCCGGGCGGGGCTACCTGCTGGGCTGTCATGCCTTCGCCTTGGAAGAGACCGGGGCCTATGACCAGGCCGAGATCGCCGGGCGCCAGGCGCTGTGGATGGCCCCCGACGATGCCTGGGGGCTGCATGCGGTGGCCCATGTCCATGACATGACCTGCGATGCCAGGGCCGGGCTGGACTGGCTGGACGGCCGCGAGGCGGCCTGGGCCCATTGCAACAATTTCCGGTTCCACGTCTGGTGGCACAAGGCCCTGATGCATCTGGACCTGGGCCAGGTCGACGCCGTCATGGCGCTTTACGACGCCGAGGTGCGCAAGGAACAGACCGACGATTACCGCGACATCTCCAATGCCACTTCGCTGCTGGCCCGGTTGGAGCTGGAAGGCGTCGACGTGGGGCACCGCTGGGACGAGCTGGCCGAGCTGTGCGCCGCGCGGACCGAGGACGGCAGCCTGATCTTTGCCGACCTGCATTACCTGCTGGCCCTGACCGCCAGCGGCGATGCCGAGGGCACCGCCCGGCTGGTGGCCCGGATCGCCAGCGACGGCCAGCGCCAGGAGAACGAGGCACAGGAACGCATGGCCGACCCGGGCCTGGCCGCCGCCCGGGGCCTGCAGGCCTTTGGCGAGGGCGAGTACGGCCGGGCCTTTGCCGACCTGGCCGCGGCCCGGGCGACGATGCAGCGCGCCGGCGGCAGCCATGCGCAGCGCGATGTTTTCGAACGGATCACGATCGACGCCGGGCTGCGGGCCGGCCGGTTCGATGCCGTGGAGGAATTGTTGAACGACCGTAGGCGGATGCGCGCCGGGCGGGACGACCAATTTGCCGCTATCCGCCGGGATCTGATCCTTGCGGGACGTGGCGATGGCGCAGCCGCCTGGAACAGCGTACCGGCACAGTAACAGACGACCACGACCACCATAGAGGGAGGCGAATGACAAGCCTGTCGCCCGAAGCGGCCTGCGCCGCCAGCCGGCCTGCCGCGACCATTGCGGCGGCACCCGTGTCCACGACCCGCGACCTGCGGCTCGACGTGGCGCGCGGGATCGCCATGTTCATCATCCTGATCGCCCATATCCCCAACAACCCCTGGACCTCCTGGATCCCGGCGCGGTTCGGGTTCTCAGACGCGACGGAGATCTTCGTCTTCTGCTCGGGCATGGCGTCGGCCATCGCCTTCGGCGGCAGCTTCGAGCGCAAGGGCTGGGCCATCGGCACCGCCCGCGTGGCCTTTCGCTGCTGGCAGGTCTACTGGGCCCATGTCTGCCTGTTCTTCTTCGTGGCCATGACCATGGCCGCGATCGACACCTATGCCGGGGTCGACAAGAGCTATGTCAACGCGCTGAACCTGGGCCGGTTCTTCAGCGATCCGATGCCCCAGATCGTCGGGCTGTTCACCCTGACCTACGTGCCCAACTATTTCGACATCCTGCCGATGTACCTGGTCATCCTGGCCCTGATGCCCCTGGTCATGGCCCTGGCCCGGGTCAGCCCGGGCGCGGCCATGGCGGGCTGCGCCATCCTGTGGGCCGTGGCCAACCTGGGCCTGCTGCCGCTGTCGGCCGAACCCTGGTCGGACCGGCAATGGTTCTTCAATCCCTTCGGCTGGCAGTTGCTGTTCTTTACCGGATTCGCCTTCATGCGCGGATGGTTGCCACCGCCGCCCCGACAGGCCTGGATCGCCTGGGCGGCGGCGGCTTTCCTGGTGCTGGGCGCGCCCTTCGGGTCGTGGAAGGTGTTCACCTGGATCAACGATGCCTGGCCCCAGCTTGGCGCCGCCATCCGGCCCAGCTGGCCGGTCACGTCCGAGCTGAGATTCAAGACTGAATTCGGGCTGTTACGCTATATCCACTTCCTCTCGATCGCCTACCTGGCCTGGTATTGGGCCGGGGTCGGGGGCACCCGTCTTTCGGCGCTCTATGACCGCCGGATCGGCCATATCCTGCTCACGATCATCACCCGCGTCGGTCAGCAGAGTCTTGCCGTCTTCGTCTTCTCGATGGCCCTGGCCCGGCTCATCGGATTCGCCTTTGACCAGCTTGGCCGGTCAGGTTTTGTCGTGACGGCCGGGAACCTTATGGGTGCGGCGCTGCTTGTCCTCACAGCCTACACGGCGTCCTGGTTCAAATCCCAGCCCTGGCGGAGCAAGCGTACATGACATTGACCCGACGACGATTTTGCATGGCTTCCATGATCGCCGTCCTGTCTTCGGGCATGGCCCGGGCATCGGGGCCCGGCATGCCCTTCGACCACAGCCAAGTGATCGAGCGCGCCCGCGCGCTGGCCGGGCGGCGATACGAGGCGCGGCCGACGGTTCCACAGGACTGGCTGGACATCGGCTATGAAGACTATCGCACGATCTGGCCGCGCCACGACCGGGCGCTGTGGTATGGCAGCGACCGGTCCTACGAGGTCGACCTGCTGCACCCGGGGCTGTATTTCAAACGGCCCATCGCGGTGAACACCGTCGAAAACGGCATGGCAACGCCGGTGGGCTTTGACATCTCGCGGTTCGACCGGACCGACCAGGCGCCCGAGCTGACCGTCGACGAGACGCTGGGCTATTCCGGCCTGCGCCTGCGCACCGAGCTGGACGGCACGGGCAACAAGAGCGAATTCTGCGTCTTCCAGGGCGCCAGCTATTTCCGGGCGATCGGCGCTGGCGAGACCTACGGGCTGTCGGCCCGGGGCCTGGCGCTGAACACGGCCGACGAGACCGGCGAGGAATTTCCCGAGTTCATCGAGTTCTGGCTGGAAAGCCCGGCGCCCGACCAGCGCGAGATCGTCGTGCATGCGCTGATGGACAGCCCGTCGGTGGCCGGGGCCTACCGGTTCGAGATCACGCCCGGCCCGGCCTGCGTGATGGAGGTCGAGGCGACGTTGTTCCCGCGCAAGGACCTGGCCCATGTCGGGCTGGGGCCGCTGACCTCTATGTTCCTGTTCGACGCCAAGGACCGCACGCGGTTCCACGATTTCCGCCCGGCGGTGCATGACAGCGACGGGCTGCTGATCCGCAACGGCAGCGGCGAGGTCATCTGGCGGCCGCTCAACAACCCGCGCGAGCTGCAGATCTCGTCGTTCCTGGACAATGGCGTGCAGGGCTTTGGCCTGTTGCAGCGCCCGCGCGACTTTTCGGATTTCAACGATCTCGAAGCGCTCTACCACAAGCGCCCGGGCCTTTGGGTGGAACCCAAGGGCGATTGGGGCCGCGGGGCGGTGACGCTGGTCGAGATCCCCGCGGATCGCGAGATCTACGACAATATCGTGGCCTACTGGCGCCCGGCCGAGCCCTTTGCGGCGGGGTCGGAAACGCGGCTGGCCTACCGGCTGACCTGGGGCCAGGACGAGCCCCTGCCGGGCGGGCCTGCGCGGGTGATCGGCACCGCGATGGGCAATGGATGGCACTCGGGACAGCTGGTGACCATCGACTTCGAAGACGCGCCGATCTTCGACGACGGATTGGACGGAATCGACATCCATGTCGCTTCCTTGCATGCGGAAACGACGCCGGGGGTGATACAGCGCAACCCCGAGACCGGCGGACCCAGAATCGCCTTCGGCTTCGAGCCCGGAGACAGATCGATGGTGGAGCTGCGCGCGCAGCTTCGCAAGGACGGAGCGGCGGCCAGCGAAGTCTGGCTCTACCGCTGGACAGCTTGAGGCCTACCCATGTTCAAAGACTTGAATGTCATGCCGCCGGAATCGCCCCTGGCAATGCCGGTACAGAACTTCGCCGCACGGTTCCGGGACGAAAAGGCCCCGGGGCTGGAACGGCCCCGCAATGTCGCGCTGTGGCGCGCCCTGGCTTTCAGCCCGGCGACGCTGGGCACCCTGGCCCTGGCCTGGGTCATGCACGGCTGGTTCTCGACCGACGGGATCACCTGGTTGGAGGTCGTGCTGCTGGCGCTGATCGGCTTCAACTTCTTCTGGATCTGCCAGACGGTCTGCACCGTGGCGCTCGGCCTGGTGTCGCTGTCGCGCAAGGCCCCGCAGGATGTGACGGGCGGGGCGCCGGCGCCGATGAACGTGGCCCTGCTGATGCCGGTCTACAACGAGGTGCCCTGGTACGTGCTGGGCAACGCCAAGTCGATGCTGGAAGAGCTGCGCGACAAGAGCGGTGATCACCATTACGCGGCCTTCATCCTGTCGGACACCCGCGACGAGGACATCGCCCGCCAGGAACAGGCCGCCGTTGCGGCGATCCGGGACACGCTGTCGCCGGGGCTGGAGCTGTACTACCGTCGGCGCGAGGAAAACACCGACCGCAAGGTGGGCAACATTGCCGATTGGGTCGTGCGCTGGGGCGGTGACTGGGATGCCATGCTGGTGCTGGATGCCGACAGCCTGATGACCGGCGACGCCATCGCCCGGCTGACCGATGCCCTGGCCCGCGATCCTTCGGCCGGCCTGATCCAGAGCTATCCGCAGCTGATCGGCGCGCAATCGGTCTTTGCCCGGATGCAGCAATTCGCCAATTGCGTCTACGGCGTGGCCATTGCCGAGGGCATGGGCCGCTGGTGCGGCGCCGAGGGCAACTACTGGGGTCACAACGCCATCATCCGCACCCGGGCCTTTGCCGCTTCGGCCGGCCTGCCGCGGGTCAAGAGCCTGCGCGGCGGCGGCCTGATCATGAGCCACGATTTCGTCGAGGCGGGGCTGCTGCGCCGGGCCGGCTGGGCCGTGCGCTTCCTGCCGCGCATCCGGGGCAGCTATGAGGAAACCCCGCAAACGCTGATCGACCATGTCCTGCGCGACCGGCGCTGGTGCCAGGGCAACCTGCAGCACCTGCACCTGCTGGGCGCCCGGGGCCTGTCGGCCATGTCGCGGTTCCACCTCTTCCACGGGGCCATGGGGTACCTGATGTCGCCCATCTGGTTTGCCCTGCTGGTCATGTGGGCCGTCATCGGCATGGGCGAGGATCGCTCGGTGCTGACCTATTTCTCGCCGTCCAACCCGCTGTTCCCGACCTGGCCCACGGCTGACGACAGCCACCACGTTCTGGTCATCGTCCTGGTCTACGGCATGCTGCTGCTGCCCAAGCTGCTGGGCATCGCCGCCCTGCGCCTGACGGGTGACCGGTTCAGCGCCTATGGCGGGGTCGGGCGGTTCGGCCTGTCCTTCGTGACCGAGGTCACCCTGTCGGTCATCTATGCCCCGGTCCTGATGGTCCAGCAGATGATCGCGGTCTTCCGCACGGCCTTCGGCCTGCAGAAGGGCTGGTCGCCCCAGACCCGTGACGGCGGCGCCTACGGGCTGCGCACCCTGCTGCAGTTCCACTGGCTGGAAACGGTCAGCGGCGGGCTGCTGATGCTGGGCATCGTAACGGGCTTCGTTTCGGTCTGGCTGCTGCCCATCGGCCTCAGCCTGGCCCTGGCCGTGCCGCTCTCGGCGCTCAGCGGGTTCAGCTTTGGCCGGCCCGGGGCGCTGATGGGCACGCGCGACGAATATGTCGAGCCGGCCATCACCCAGGCTGCGCGCCATTACCGCGCCGAGCTCAAGTCCTTCCTGGACGGCCGGCCGATCGCCACGCCGGCGGAATGACCTGCCGGTGAGGACCCGATGACGACAACGGCCCGCCTTCATGCCGAAGGCGGGCCGTTCTCTATATACACGTCTGCATGGGCTGACCTGCCGGCGGCTTTTGATACCGGCCACCAGCTGGCCGACGGCTCACGATACCGGGCCCTATATAAAGACCGGCCGTCGGCCCGGCATGGGCCTCACTATATACAAGATGACCGTTCGCTCAGCCGGTCACGTCCTCGAACCAGTCGACCATCATCTCGGCCCAGCCGCCCGGCACGGTATGGCCCCCGGGAAACAGCGCGAATTCCAGCGCGCTGCCCGGGGCGCAATCGGTCCAGCGCCGGCGCATGAACGTCCCGGTGGTGGCAAAGCCCGTCGGTTTCTCGTCGGCACAGGCATTGGCCTGGCGCCACAGTTCCATCCCGGCAAAGATGTCGCCCTGCTGCCAGGCCCCGCCACCCAGGTACCGGCCTTCCAGCGGCACGGTCGTGTCCTGCCAGCCATGGGTGTGGAATAGGCGCACCGGCCCGGCGCAGCTGTCGGGCTGAGGTCGCCAGAACCCCCCGGCCACCGGGGCATAGGCCGTGAAGGCCTCGGGCGTGGCACAGGCCAGGTAGCTGACCATGAACCCCCCGGCCGAAAAGCCCGACAGGATGGCCATGTCGGCATCGAGCCCGAACCGATCGGCGGCATCCCGCGCCACGCCGGTCAGGAAAGCCGTGTCGTCGCGCCCGCCCCGGCCGGGCAGAAAGCTCCAGCTTTGCGGGCCGGTGCCGCCCCGGGCCAGCCCCTCGGGCGCGATCACTGCATAGCCCCGGGCGATCAGCGGGTCGACCAGCCGGGCATTGCCCATCGTCGCCGACCCGCGCCCGCCATGGCCATGCAGGAAGATCACCATCGGCGCACCCTCCGGCGTGTCCGGCAGGCGGATATGATAGTCGCCCAACTCGGTCGGGCAGGTGCCCTCGGCCCCGGCGCATTCGGCGGCCACGGGCCCGGCCAGCCCCAGGCTGGCCCCCGCGACGGCCAGCAGGCTCTTCCATCCCATCATTCGTCTCCTCCATGGGGTTTGATCGGCAATCCCGCCGCGATCCAGCCCGGCCCCGCAGACGATCCGATCATGCCTTCGGGCACGTCGATGATCCGCGTGAAACCAGCCGCCCGCAATTCCCCGGCCAGCCGGGCCGAGCGCACGCCCCGGGCGCAGATCAGCGCGATGGGCGCATCAACGGGGGCCAAAGCCTGCAGGGCGGTGATGAAATCCGCGCGCCGCATGTCCAGCGGATGCGCCGGCACGCCGATCCCGGTGGCGGCCCATTCCTCGGGGGTGCGTATATCGACAAGGGTGATCTGCCCGGTACGGGCCCGGGCCTCGGCCTCTGCAACCGACAGGCTGTCGGTGTCGCCGGGCGCAGGGGGCAGCACCGCGCGCCATGTCAGGATGCCGATGGCCGCCCCGACAGCCCCAAAGCCCAGGAAGTCTCGCCGGGCCAACCAGCCCGAGCTTTCGAGGTCCTGTTCCATGTCGCTCCACTCCGCCTGTCTCGGCACGGACCTACCATGGCCCGCTGCTCGCGCCGAAGACACGTTGGCGTCAGGGCGCCAGGCATAGGGGGAGAGGCCCGGGGATAGGGAGAGAGCCGGGGCCACAAGGCCGACGGCTGCCGAAAAACCGGGCACAGGAAAAAATTTCGGCGGGGTTTTCGGGGGGCTTGCGGCCATGGTTGTCGCAAAACCTCAATGTTTAGTGTGTACTTTGGGGGCAGACCGCAAGATGGGCGCCTGAACCGGCTGCGCCCGACATGGCCCCGCAGGGGTCATGAAAATGCTTTACGTCGGGGCGTCGAAAAAAAACGCAAAAGGCTCTTGCGACTCGCCCGTACTCCCCGTAGATACCCCTTCACCGGCGGCGCTGAGGCGCCACACGGTAGCCCGGACGGAACGAGGCGCGGCGCTGAGAGGCGAAGTTGCTGAGGGAAGCGAGGGGAAAATCAGAGGCATTTACGGGCGGGCGCGCCGAGAATATAGGGCGCACTGGTCTGGTTTTTGTCTCTACGCTGTTTGACATTGTCGGTATCTGAAGAGATATGCGGGCGGTTTGGTTC
>NZ_CP177144.1:1075000-1377500 GCF_050389775.1 Marinibacterium sp. SX1
GTAATGGATCTGGGATAGTATGCTTTTTGGTCCGGAAACAGGGATCGAGGGTTGTTCCAGCTTCCCATATCGATCGCGATGGATCTTGATCGTTCTACCCGCTACCTTTGGGCACCCATTGCCCTCAAGTAGCAAAGCGGTAGGGCATTATATCATGTCTGTCTCTTTCTGGATCAAATCAAGCGCGAGAAGGGCGTTTGGTGAATGCCTTGGCAGTAAGAGGCGATGAAGGACGTGATACTCTGCGATAAGTCCTGGGGAGCTGAGAATAAGCTTTGATCCAGGAATTTCCGAATGGGGCAACCCACCAGAAAGTTTGTTATAATTGCCTTATGGCAGCTTATAGCGGGCTTAATCTGGTACTTATTACCTGAATACATAGGGTTTTAAGAGCAAACCCGGGGAACTGAAACATCTAAGTACCCGGAGGAAAGGACATCAATAGATACTCCCCTAGTAGCGGCGAGCGAACGGGGACCAGCCGAGCCTTGAGAGTGAGAAGAACATGTTGGGAAGCATGGCCATAGCGGGTGACAGCCCCGTATTCTAAGCTCGATGGGACGTATTAAGTAGGGCGGGACACGTGAAATCCTGTTCGAAGATCGGAGGACCACCTCCGAAGGCTAAGTACTCCTTACTGACCGATAGTGAACCAGTACCGTGAGGGAAAGGTGAAAAGCACCCCGACGAGGGGAGTGAAACAGTACCTGAAACCGAACGCCTACAATCAGTCGGAGCCCTTCGGGGTGACGGCGTACCTTTTGTATAATGGGTCATCGACTTGGTCTCACGTGCAAGCTTAAGCCGTTAGGTGTAGGCGCAGCGAAAGCGAGTCTTAATAGGGCGTCGAGTTCGTGGGATCAGACCCGAAACCGAGTGATCTAGGCATGATCAGGCTGAAGGTTGGGTAACACCAACTGGAGGGCCGAACCCACACCTGTTGAAAAAGGTCGGGATGAATTGTGCCTAGGGGTGAAAGGCCAATCAAACTCGGAGATAGCTGGTTCTCTGCGAAATCTATTTAGGTAGAGCGTCATCCGAATACCCCGGGGGGTAGAGCACTGGATGGGTAATGGGGCCCCACAGGCTTACTGATCCTAACCAAACTCCGAATACCCGGGAGTACTAGATGGCAGACACACTGCGGGTGCTAACGCCCGTAGTGGAGAGGGAAACAACCCTGACCTCCAGCTAAGGCCCCCAATTCATGGCTAAGTGGGAAAGCAGGTGGGACGACCAAAACAACCAGGAGGTTGGCTTAGAAGCAGCCATCCTTTAAAGATAGCGTAACAGCTCACTGGTCTAAACAAGTTGTCCTGCGGCGAAGATGTAACGGGGCTCAAGCCATGAGCCGAAGCTGAGGATGCCGTAAGGCATGGTAGCAGAGCGTAGTGTGACATAGTCTCATGTCTCCTTAGCAGGTTCGCCTGCATTGGAGACAAGAGGCTTTCGATGAAGCCGGGGCGTGAGCCATCCGGTGGAGAGATCACTAGCGAGAATGATGACATGAGTAGCGACAAAGAGTGTGAGAGACACTCTCGCCGAAAGTCCAAGGGTTCCTGCTTAAAGCTAATCTGAGCAGGGTAAGCCGGCCCCTAAGCCGAGGCCGAAAGGCGTAGGCGATGGGAACCAGTTTAATATTACTGGGCCAGGAGGATGTGACGGATCGTGGCGGCGTGCGTATCTTATCGGATTGATGCGTATCCAAGACGGTTCCTGGAAATAGCCCTCCATCAGACCGTACCCTAAACCGACACAGGTGGACTGGTAGAGCATACCAAGGCGCTTGAGAGAACGATGTTGAAGGAACTCGGCAAAATACCTCCGTAAGTTCGCGAGAAGGAGGCCCGGTACATGAGTGCCGGGGGCACAAACCAGGGGGTGGCGACTGTTTATTAAAAACACAGGGCTCTGCGAAGTCGCAAGACGACGTATAGGGTCTGACGCCTGCCCGGTGCCTGAAGGTTAAAAGGAGGGGTGAGAGCTCTGAATTGAAGCCCAGGTAAACGGCGGCCGTAACTATAACGGTCCTAAGGTAGCGAAATTCCTTGTCGGGTAAGTTCCGACCTGCACGAATGGCGTAACGACTTCCCCGCTGTCTCCAACATCGACTCAGCGAAATTGAATTGCCTGTCAAGATGCAGGCTTCCCGCGGTTAGACGGAAAGACCCCGTGCACCTTTACTACAACTTCAGACTGGCAACAGGACTGGGATGTGCAGGATAGGTGGTAGGCTTTGAACCGGGAACGCCAGTTTCCGTGGAGCCTCCCTTGAGATACCACCCTTCGCATTCTTGTTGTCTAACCGCGGCCCGTTATCCGGGTCCGGGACCCTCTGTGGTGGGTAGTTTGACTGGGGCGGTCGCCTCCTAAAGCGTAACGGAGGCGCGCGAAGGTTGGCTCAGAGCGGTCGGAAATCGCTCGTTGAGTGCAATGGCAGAAGCCAGCCTGACTGCAAGACTGACAAGTCGAGCAGAGTCGAAAGACGGCCATAGTGATCCGGTGGTCCCGAGTGGAAGGGCCATCGCTCAACGGATAAAAGGTACGCCGGGGATAACAGGCTGATACTGCCCAAGAGTCCATATCGACGGCAGTGTTTGGCACCTCGATGTCGGCTCATCTCATCCTGGGGCTGGAGCAGGTCCCAAGGGTACGGCTGTTCGCCGTTTAAAGAGGTACGTGAGCTGGGTTTAGAACGTCGTGAGACAGTTCGGTCCCTATCTGCCGTGGGTGTAGGAGACTTGAGAGGAGTTGCCCCTAGTACGAGAGGACCGGGGTGAACGATCCACTGGTGGACCAGTTGTTATGCCAATAGCAGTGCTGGGTAGCTATGATCGGACAGGATAACCGCTGAAGGCATCTAAGCGGGAAGCCCCCCTCAAAACAAGGTCTCCCTGAGGGCCGTGGTAGACGACCACGTCGATAGGCCGGAGGTGTAAGCGTAGCGATACGTTCAGCTGACCGGTACTAATGGCCCGATAGGCTTGATTTGATCCAGTAACAGGCAGACTGTTACCCAAATCAGACCAAATCGCATACACATCACATGATGTACAAAACCTGGACAACACGTTGATATTGACTGCAGGCCGCATGTGACATCCTCACATGCGCGCCTGGAACGTCAACGTGCGCCAACGCGCCTTTTGCCATGCAAAAGACGCTGCCTGGCGCCCGTCGCGCAAAGCGCGACGTTGGCTTTTTACTCGGTTTGGTGGCCATAGCGCGAGCAAAACACCCGGTCCCTTCCCGAACCCGGAAGTTAAGTGCCGCCGCGGCAATGGTACTGCGTCTCAAGACGTGGGAGAGTAGCTCACCGCCAAACCTAGCAAAAAGCCAAGCCTCTCTAACGTGTAAATCGAAAAGTGTCGCGGGGTGGAGCAGCCAGGTAGCTCGTCAGGCTCATAACCTGAAGGTCAGAGGTTCAAATCCTCTCCCCGCAACCAACTTTCCCAAAAAAACAACAACACGCCCAGCCCGCATAATGCGGGCTTTTCTGCGTTTGTCCTGTCGTCTGCCGCTCGATCACCCCTCGATCGGAAAGAGGGGCACGGGCGCAAAGCCGGGTGCGGACAAGTCTGAGGTCGGGGCCGTCACGCAATAGGGCAGGCCGGTCGCCCGATCCTCGGCGAAACAGGTCAAGCCGCCATCACCCACCAATGGCGCGGTGATCTTGTCGTAATCGGGCGCCCCGAAATCGCGCAGGCGAAACACGCCCTCTTTCCAGGGCTGGTCGGGGTCTTCGCGTGCGACCTGGGCGCGATACCTTTCGGCAAAACGGGCGGGGTCTTCGATCACGCGATAGGCGCGGCCCCGGGCAAAATGCACCACTGCACGGGCCAGGATCACCGGCGCCTCGGACACCAGATCCGGCACCGCGGCGACCAGCGCCTCGACCGATGCGTATTCATCGTCGCCGACAAAGGCCACGCGCGCATCACCCTCTGAAAATCCCATTTCGATGTCAGCCAGATCGACCATCACGGCGCTTCCTTCAATTGATACCAGCCGCAGGCGGCGAAATCCGCCTCATTGGGCATTTTCGACAGTTTCCCCGGCGGTTCGGTCCATAAACCCAGGAAGGGTTCGCCCAGGACCGGATCGGCGGCAATGACAAAATACTCGTTCGAGCTGGCATCGCCCCAGTTGGAATCCGCCACGACAATGTGCGGGACCTGCAGATCGTTCATCAGCTCGTCTTCCGTGCCGGTCCGCAGGATATCCAGCAACTTGTCCTCGATCCTGGTCTGCTCGGCCGCCTGTTCACCTGCGGTGGGCGCTGCGGGTTGGGCCGCGATCCAGGCCTGCAATCGTGCCTGGGTCTCGAGGTTGCGGCAGGCGATTGTCGCGTTTTCCACATGTTGCAGGTATTGCGCGGGGGTCATCCGGTTCGCCGGCATGCCATTGTCAAGATCGGTGATCAGTTGTGCCCGCGCTCCGGCATCGGTCATCCGGCGATAGAGTGGGTTCAACGCCTTTTCGAAACTACGGCAAAGCCGCTCGGTCGCAACCGCCTGGTTCGACAAATTCTGTGCGGGTGTCACCAACTGGGCCTGGATATTCGCCAACAGATTCGGCGGGCCGCCGGCCTTGAGCGCGTCTAGATCGGCGTGGCCGGGCAACAGGTTGTAGGCATGTACATGGTTGAACGCCGTCGACATCGCATCCGGCGCGGCACCCGGGGTTTGGTCGGCCATCTGCACCGCGGATTTCAGGATTTCCTTGGCCCGGTCGCTGCGGCTGTGCCCCTGCATGGCGTTGTGACGGGCCATCTCATCTTCCTGGTAATTGCCTTCCAGCGCCAGGAAAGCATCCCGGGCCGACCCGCCACCAGACAGATCCCAGGGGAATTTGCCATTGATTTTTATCGCATCCGCGAACTCTGCCAGATTAACCTGATCGAGCACTTCATTGACGCTATGGAAATAGGGCGTATCGCTCTCACGGACCTCAGCCTGGACGATATCCTGAATCAACGCCTGGTATTCATTCAGGTTTTGGATCGGCCTGTCATTGCGCGTATCCTTCAGAATGTAGCCGCCGTGGCTCGACCGGCCATCGGGGCCCGGGGGCAGCACGCGCTCGGGATCGTAGATCAGCTTGACAGATTCGCTGATCACCCGGCGCAGGCGGGCGCCGACAGACTTGCGACGCGTGCGGCCGATCTTGCGATCCAGAAGAGCGCCCACCCGTTCGACCGACTGATCGAGCTGTTCGTTCCGGCGGGCCGGGGCCTGGCGCGCGCCGGCCGTGGCCAGGGTGTATTCAAAGCTGCGCATCAGCGCATTGCCTCGCCCGTGCATGTTGGTGACCGCGTGCACCGGATCGCCCTGCACCGGCTGGAAGGTGCCGTTGACGGCCAGATCGTGCAGGATCTGCATGGTTTCCAAAGGTTTGTTCCCGCGGTGCTTGATGACCGGCCCGGTGGCAAAACAGGATCCGACGTCGCCCTGGCGCGGCGGGGTCAGCATCGCCCCCAGTAGGGCCCGACGGGTGTGATCTGCCGTCAGGGGCGGCGGGGGAGCGCCGGCGGCAGGGGTCATCCCGGTATCTTTGCGCACCAGCGTGTCGCCCTGGCCCGGAGCGGGGGCCGTGGCATTCGCGATCAGCGCCTGGGCCTGTGGCGATTGTTCGAGCCAGTCCAGCGTGTCCTTCATGAAGGCGACCTGGGCCGCAGTCGGCGCGGCGGCGCAATCGGGATGATAGGTCAGGTCCTCCAGCGCAGCCCGGGCGCCGGCGAAATCCAGCGCGCCATTCGCGCCCAGAAGCGCCCTGCTCAGGAACCGCACGCGATCCTGGCCGACCTCTTCGACGCCCTTGCCGGCTGTGGCCAGTTGCGCGGGCAGGGGCTGCTGGTGGCGCCCGGCGTCCAGGTAGGCATCCAGCCCGTCCATATGTTCGGGCGGCAGGTTGGCGGCCAGGCGGGTCAACCGCCGGGCATAGGCCCGGGCAGCCCGGCCGGGCATCTGAGGCCCGCCATTGGCATCGGCAAAGCCGGCATCCAGCCGGTCGCACATCTTGGTGGCCTGCTTGACCACGTGTTCGGGATGGGGAGACCGGCCGGCCATTTCGACGGTGCTGGCGCCCAGCCCGTGATGACGGTCGAAGATGTCGATCATGTCGGACTTGGCGTCGCGCGGAATGGCGTTGGCCGGTTCGCCCGACAGCGGCCCCCCGGCCAGTGCCGACAGGAATTCCCGTTTCTGCACAAGCGCCACGTATTCGCGGGCCCGGTCGCGCCGGGCTTGCCGGGCCTGGTTGTACAGGGCCTGGGCATTGGCCGGTGGCGGCACCAATTGCGTGTCGGCATAGGCCTGCTGCTCGGCCTGTTCTGCCAACTCGAACTGTGTCCTTGCGGTGCTGACCGCCTGGCGGGTGGCCGGTCCACCGCCCGATGCAGCGTCCAGCCGGTTCAGCAATTGCCGGGCCTTGGCAAAGGCCGCAACATCGTCCTGGCCCATGGCGACCAGCGCGTCTTCTTCGTCGGGATCCAGGTTCAAGGCACCGACCTGGGCGCGGACCTCGGGGCCGAGATCGGTTTTCATGGCCGCGTCCAGCTGCTCGATCCGGGTCTGCAGCGCGGCCAGCCCGGCCGTATGGGCCTGGATCTGCACCGGGTCGTCCAGCAGCACGGCCATGCCGATCGGGGCAACGCCGTTGGTGCGGATGTCCTGCAACTCCTGTTGGTGCTGGGCAAAATTGGGAGCGTTCATCAGCCCTTGCAACTGGGCGTCGAGGAAATCCATCCGCTGGCGCAGGGCCGTGTGCTCTTCGGTCAGCCGGGCGCGGACGGCCGGGCGCGCGGCGATCTCGGCCAGGCTGGCGTCGATCCGCTGGCGCAAGGCAGCCAGGTCGGCCGCGGCCTGGGTCAGGTCGACCTGGGTCGGAAACTCGGCGGCCAGCAGCAGGGGGATCCCGTTGCGCAGCTGGTCCATCGCCTGGATGTCGGCGGGCAGGGCCCCGGCGGGATTGGCCGGCAATGCGGCCAGGTCGCGGGTCAGCTCTTCGCCGCGCACGCGCCGGGGGGCGAAGGTCAGCACCAGCTGGCGGGCTTCTTCGAGGATCGCCTGGGCCCGGGTCGTGGCCTGGTCGAGCTGGGCCGGCACAAGGCCTTCGGCCTGGGTGAGGTCGGTCGACAATTGCGCCACGCGCGGGTCGGCCCCGGTGATCATGCCCAGCTGGAACCGGGCCTGGTCGCGGATCCGTTCAAAGGCGGCCTGTTGCGTCGCCTGGTCGGGCGCACGGCCACGCCCGCCCAGCAGGTAGCTATTGCAGAAAAACCACCCAGTGACGTCCATCGCGCGACCTCGTCCCAAAAACCTTTCACCAATGCGCCCAGCCTGCCCGCCGAGCGTTGTCACCACCGTTGTAACCGGCCGGCGAAACGCCCCGATGACGGGGCGGTGGCCTGAATTGCCCGGAAAATGGGCAGATCAGATGCCGTGCCGGGCCAGGAAATCGCGGATCGCCGTCTCGCAGCTTTGCCAGGCTGGTTCATAATCGACCAAGACATGGTTGCGGCTGTCAAGCGGCACGAACTCGGCTCCCGGTATCCCCGAGGCCACGGCCCGGCCCTCGGCCAGCGGAATGCGCTGGTCGTCGCGCGAATGCAGCACGATGGTCGGCGCGCGCACATCGGCCAGCCGGTCGCGCACGTCGATCGTGCCAAAGGCCTCCTGGAACCGCGCGGCATTCTCGGGCGAGGTTGTCAGCCTCTGGAAATCGTCGAACCAGGCCAGCTCGGCCGGGGCGGCGTCGGGCATGAAGGTCTGCGAGAAGATATGGCGATAGGCCGGGTTGTCGGTGCCCCAGCCGACGCGGGTCAGGGCCTGGACGGCCTCGCGCCGGGCCTTTTCCTCGTCGGTCGCATGGTGCAGCCAGCCGGCGGCATAGCTGCCGATCAGGATCAGCCCGGACACCCGTTCGGGGTGGCGCACGGCATATTCGATCGACACCGCCGCCCCCTGCGAGATGCCCAACAGCGGGAACCGGTCCAGCCCCAGCCGGTCGGCCACGATTTCCAGGTCTTCGACAAAGGCGTCAAAGCCCAGGTCGCGCACGTTCCAGTCGGACAGGCCGCAGCCCCGCTCGTCATAGCGGATAAAGGTCCGGTCACGGGCCATGGCGGCAAAGCTCTTGCCCCAGATCGGGCTGGTCCAGTCGAATTCCAGGTGGGTCAGCCAGTTGGCCGCCTTGAGCAGGGGCGGGCCGGACCCGACGCTGGCATAGGCGATCTTGGTGCCGTCCGGCACGTCGCAGAACCCGATCCGCTGGGCCCGCAGCCCGGTTTCGGCGGGCGGGCGCGGTTGAGCAGGGGGCGGGGTGGCGGTATCGGCTTCGGCGGCCTCGGGATCGGCCTCGTGCCACAGCCGCCGCCATTTTCCGGCCTCGACGGCGGGCAGGTCGGGGTGGCGGGCCAGGGCGCGCAGCACCCGGATGCGCGCGCTTTCGGCATCGGCCCTCTCGGCGAACAGCCAGGTGTCAAAGCCATCGTCCCCGGCCCCGTCCAGCCCGTCGCAGGGCGGCTGGTCCAGCTGGCGGGCCATGTGTTCCAACAGGGTCACGGGCAGGTCCTCGGGCGGCTGGCGCAGGGCCGCGCGGATCTGGTGCAGGTCAACGGTCACCCCGGCCAGGTCCAGTGCCACCCGCTCGCGGTCGGCCAGGATGCGCGGATGGTCGGGCGCGTCCATCACCTTGCGCAGCTTGCTCAGCGACCAGCGCAGCGCGGCCTTGGGGTCGTCGGGCAGGTCCCAGAACAATTCGCACAGCCGCTCCCGCCGATGCGGCCGCTCGGTGGCCACCAGGAAGGCCAGCAGGGCGCGCGACTTGCGCGAGGCCGGCAGGGCAATGTCCTGGCCATCCCGGCTCAGCCGCAACTCTCCCAGAAGTGACACGTTCAGCGTTTGCCCGGTCTCCATGCGCGATGTCCCCCAGGATCATCCATGCGGGCGGCAAGGCCCTTGATCCGCCACGAAAATACACGGTTCGGTCACCGGATTACCACCGCGAAAGCGACGGCTTTGCCCGGGTGGGGCGCGCGGATGCGGGGCATGGGCAGGCCGGCGCCGAAGAGCCCGGCGCATGGGCCGGGCCGGATGCCCAAGGTCTGGGCGTTTGCGACCCGATCGGGCAACATCGGGGGAATGCGTCCCGCCTGCTGCCGCCCGATCTTGCGCCCGGCGCCCCGGATGATTGGGTGGCGGCCCGGCCCCAAGGTATCACGAAGGACAGCCCATGACCTCCACGCTCATCACCGGCGCCACGATCGTCAATGCCGACGGGCGCCAGGCGGCCGACATCCTGATCCGCGACGGCCTTGTCGCCGCGCTGGCCAAGCCCGGCCAGATCGCTCCCGAAGGCCACGAGGTCATCGATGCCACGGGGCTGTTCGCCCTGCCGGGGCTGATCGACGTGCATGTCCATTTCCGCGATCCGGGCATGACCCACAAGGAAGACTGGCTGACCGGCAGCCAGGCCGCCGCCCTGGGCGGGGTGACCACGGTCTTCGACATGCCCAACACCGTGCCGGCCGTCGACAGCCTGGCCAATTTCCGGGCCAAGGCCGCCGAGGCCGAGGCCAAGAGCATCGTCGATTACGGCATTTACGGGCTGCTGGGCGAACACAACCTCGACCAGCTCGACGACCTGGCCGAGGCCGGGGTCATCGGGTTCAAGCTGTTTCTCGGCAATACGACCGGCGATCTGCCCTGCCCGAATGACGGGGCCGTGCTGGAAGGCTTCGAGATCCTGGCCCGGCTGGGCCTGCGCTGTTCGATCCATGCGGAAAACTCGCCGATCCTGTTCTGGCGCCAGAACCGCATGAAGGCCGCCGGGCGCACCGATCCGCTGGCCCACCTGGCCGCGCGGACCGATGTCGTGGCTGTCGAGGCTCTGACCCGGTCGGCCGTGCTGGCCGAATGGACCGGCGCGCGTATCCACATCGTGCACGAAAGCTGCGCGGCCTCGATCCCGCATATCCGCTGGCACAAGTCGCGGGGTGTCGACATGACGGTCGAGACCCTGCCGCAATACCTGTACCTGTCGGCCGAGCAGATGCTGGAGCCGGGCGGCCATATCCTGCGGATGAACCCGCCGATCCGCCAGGCAACGCACCAGGAACCGCTGTGGCAGGCGCTGCTGGACGGCACGATCGACATGGTGGCCACCGATCACGCGCCCCATGCGCCCGAGGAAAAGGACGGCGCCACGATCTGGGACATGGCCTGTGGGTTCCCGGGGGTTCAGACCTCGGTGCCGCTGATGCTGGATGCCGTGTCGCGCGGGCGGATGACGCTGGAAGAGCTGGTGCGGATGATGACCACGGCCCCGGCCCGGGCCTTTGGCCTCTACGGGCGCAAGGGGGTGCTGCGGGTCGGGGCCGAGGCCGATATCGCCCTGGTCGATCCGGCCCGGCCTCATGTGATCACGGCGGCGGGGCTGGCCTCGCGGGGGAAGGTCACGCCTTATGACGGCTGGCAGGTCACCGGGTCGGTGGTGCGCACGCTGGTCCGCGGCCAGAGCGTGGCCGTCGACGGGCGGGTGGTGGGACGGCCGGGCAGCGGCCGCATGCTGCGCCCCGAGATGCCCGCACCGGCCCCGCGCAACGAGGCCACGACCACCCGGGCGATCCTGGAACCGGGCCGCCAACCGTGGTGACCGGCCCCGCCCGATGGTGAGGTGTGTCCCTGAAATCGGACAATGTCCCATTTCAGGGACACAAAGGATGCACCGGCGCGCACGCGGCATTTGACAGGCCGGGCCATTGTCGGAACTGTCACCGGACAGACCCAGGAGAATGCCCAGGAGCACCCATGTCCCAGGACCCGTTGCTGCAGCCCTACCGGCTGAAACATCTGACGCTGAAGAACCGGCTGATGATTACCAGCCACGAACCGGCCTATGCCGAAGACGGGATGCCCAAGGCGCGTTACCGGGCCTATCATGTCGAACGGGCACGGGCCGGGGTGGCCATGACCATGACGGCCGGCTCGGCCTCGGTCTCGCGCGACAGCCCGCCGGCCTTCAACAACATCCTGGCCTGGAAGGACGAGGTCGTCGGCTGGATGAAACAGCTGGTCGACGAATGCCACGACCACGGCGCGGCGGTGATGATCCAGCTGACCCACCTGGGCCGGCGCACCCGCTGGGACCAGGGCGACTGGCTGCCCGTGCTGTCCTCGACCGGCGATCGCGAGCCGGCGCACCGGGCCTTTCCCAAGCTGGTCGAAGACTGGGACATCGCGCGGATCACCCGCGATTATGCCGATGCGGCCGAACGGATGCAGGCCGCCGGGCTCGATGGGATCGAGCTGGAGGCCTATGGCCACCTGATGGACCAGTTCTGGTCGCCGCTGACGAACCAGCTGGATGGCGATTACGGGGGCAGTCTCGACAATCGGCTGCGGTTCACCTTTGACGTGCTGGGCGCGATCCGCGAGCGGGTGGGCCCGGATTTCATCGTCGGCGTGCGCTATTCGGGCGACGAGGTCATGGCCGGAGGGCTGACGGCGGCCGACGGGATCGAGATCTCGCGCCGGCTGCGCGACAGCGGGATGGTCGATTTCCTCAATGTCACGCGCGGCCATATCGACACCGACGCGGCGCTGACCGACGTGATCCCGGTGCAGGGCATGGCCTCGGCGCCGCACCTGGATTTTGCCGGCGAACTGCGCGCGGCGACTGACTTTCCGACCTTCCACGCCGCGCGCATCCAGGACGTGGCCACCGCGCGCCATGCCATCGCGGCGGGCAAGCTGGACATGGTCGGCATGACCCGGGCCCACCTGGCCGATCCCCATATCGTGGCCAAGATCCTGCGCGGCGAGGAAGACCGCATCCGGCCCTGCGTCGGGGCGAATTACTGTCTCGACCGGATCTACCAGGGTGGCATGGCCCTGTGCCTGCACAATCCGGCCACGGGGCGAGAGCTGGAACAGCCCCATGCCGTGCCCCGGGCCGACACGCCCCGGCGGGTGGTCATCGTCGGCGCCGGGCCGGCCGGGCTGGAAGCCGCGCGGGTGGCCGGTGAACGCGGGCACGAGGTGATCGTGCACGAGGCGGCCAGCGATGCCGGCGGCCAGGTCCGGCTGACCGCGCGCAGCCCGCGCCGGGCCGAGATGATCTCGCTGATCGACTGGCGGCTGGCCGAATGCGAGCGGCTGGGCGTGCGGTTCCACTTCAATTCCTATGCCGAGGCCGACACGGTCCTGGCCGAGGCGCCCGACGTGGTCATCGTGGCCACCGGCGGGCTGCCCCATACCGATGTGCTGGCCGAGGGCGAGGGGCTGGTGCTGTCGGCCTGGGACATCCTGTCGGGCGATGCCCGGCCGGGCAGCAACGTGCTGATCTACGACGATGCCGGCGATCCGGCCGCGCTGCAGGCTGCCGAGATGATCGCGGCCAGCGGCGCCCGGGTTGAGATGGTCACCCGCGACCGGGGGATTTCGTCCGAGGTGATGTCGATGTCGCTGACCCCGGCGATGCGGGCGTTGCAGCGGATGGACGTGACATTCACCGTGACATGGAAGCTGGACGCCGTGCGCCGCGAGGGCAACGGTCTGCTGGCCGTTCTGGGCAGCGATTTCACCGATGCCACCCGCGAGAGGCAGGTCGACCAGGTTGTGGTCAATGCCGGCACCCGGCCGATGCACGAGCTGTATCTCGACCTGCGCCCGCTGTCGTCCAACCTGGGCGAGATCGACCATGCCGCGCTGATCGACGGCCGGCCACAGGCGGTGCGGCGCAATGCCGACGGGGCTTTCCAGCTGTTCCGCATCGGCGATGCCGTGGCCGCGCGCAACACCCATGCCGCGATCTACGACGCCCTGCGCCTGGGCGCGCGGCTGTAGCCGGGGCGGGTCCGGTCGCGGACCTGCCTTGCTGGTTCAAATCCGGGCCAAGACCCTGTCCGGATGCGCGGGCCGCCGGCTTGGCGCTGCCTGTTTCGCCCTGTCCCTGCCGGCCATCTGTGCTTGATGCTGCACCTGCGGCAGAATTACGCGGCAACGCAGCATGATCCGTGCTAGACTGATCCGGCCAACGGATCATTCAGGCGCAGGGAGCGGGGACAGATGTTGGACCAGGAGCATGCCGGGACCGGCAGGCCGTATCTTGTTGCGGCCGGGCAGGCCGCGCTGGGGTTGGGGGCCGATCCCGACCGGGGGCTGAGCAGCGACGAGGCCGCCGCCCGGCTGGCCCGCCACGGGCCGAACAAGCTGGCCGAAGCGCGCCAGGCCTCGGCGCTGGACCTGCTGATCGAACAGCTGAAAAATCCCCTGCTGGTCATCCTGATGATCGGCGCGGTGATCTCGGCCTATACCGGCCATTGGGTCGATGCCGTGGCCATCTTTGTCATCGTGCTGATCAATGCGGGCATTGGCTTTTGGCAGGAATACTCGGCCCAGAAATCCATGGCCGCGCTCAGCGCCATGGCCGCGCCCCATGCCATGGTCCTGCGCGATGGCCAATGGGCCGACATCCTGGCCGCCGACCTGGTGCCCGGCGACATCCTGCGGCTCAAGGCCGGTGACATCGTGCCCGCCGATATCCGCCTGGTCGATGCCGCGCGGCTGGAAATCGACGAAGCCGCGCTGACCGGTGAAAGCGAGCCGGTCGACAAGCATACCGATCCGCTGGCCCCCGATGCCGGCGAGGACGACATCACCCTGGCCGACCGGCGCAACATGGGGTTCATGTCGACGCTGGTCACCGGTGGCACCGGGCTGGGCCTGGTCACGGCGACGGGCATGCAGACCGAGGTCGGCCATATCGCCGGGCTGATGGCCGCGGCCGAAGAGCCCCGCACGCCCCTGCAAGAGCGCATCGACGCCCTGTCGCGCGTGCTGATGGGCGCGGCCTTCCTGGTCGTGGCCATCGTCATCGGCATCGGGCTGAGCCATGGCATGGATGCCGTGGAAATGCTGAACACGGCCATTTCCCTGTCGGTCGCGGCCATCCCCGAGGGCCTGCCCACCGTGGTGACCATCGTGCTGACCCTGGGATCGCAGGCCATGGCCCGGGAAAACGCGCTGGTGCGCAAGCTGTCGTCGGTCGAGACCCTGGGCACGACGTCGGTCATCTGTTCCGACAAGACCGGCACGCTGACCCAGAACCAGATGCAGGTCATGCGGGTCTGGACCGGCGGGCAGGAATGGCAGGTCACGGGCGAGGGGTTCGACCCTCGCGGGGCCTTTGTCGACGATGCGGGCCAGGCCGTCGAGGTGGCGCCGGGCTCGGACCTGATGCGCATGTTGCAGATCTCGGCCTATTGCAACGAGGCCGTGCTGACCGAGACCGACGGCCGGGCCGGCGTGCAGGGCAACCCGACCGACGGCGCGCTGATGGTGGCCGCGGCCAAGGCCGGGCTGACCCGCGAAGGCATGGAGGCCGAACACGGGGTGCGCCGGTTGCGGGTCTTTCCCTTCGACAGCAGCCGCAAGATGATGAGCATCCTGGTCGACGTGCCGGGCATGGGCCGCATGCTGGCGGCCAAGGGCGCGCCGGATGTCATCCTGTCCCATGCCAGCCACCTGTTGCAGGACGGCCAGGCCGTGCCCCTGACGGATGATCACCGGGCCTGGATCGAGGGCATCATCGCCGGTTTCGGGGCCGAGGCCCTGCGCACCCTGGCCGTGGCCTACAAGGCCGTGCCCGACGATCACCCCGACAACGACATGGAACACCACGAACAGGATATCGTGCTGGTCGGCATCCACGGCATCATGGACCCGCCCCGGTCCGAAGTGCGCGACGCCGTGGCCGATGCGGCCTCGGCCGGGGTGCGCGTGGTCATGATCACCGGCGATCATGCGGTGACGGCCGAGGCCATCGCCCGGTCGATCGGCATCAAGACACGCGACGACCAGACCGTGCATACCGGGGCCGAGCTGAACGCGACGAGCGACGAGGAACTGGTCGAAAAGGTGCGCAACGCGGCGGTCTTTGCCCGGGTCACGCCGGAACACAAGCTGCGCATCGTCCGGGCCCTGCAGGAAAACCAGCTGGTCACGGCCATGACCGGCGACGGGGTCAACGACGCGCCGGCCCTGCGCACGGCCGACATCGGCATTGCCATGGGCATCACCGGCACGTCGGTGGCCAAGGACAGCGCGTCGCTGATCCTGCTCGACGACAATTTCTCGACCATCGTGGGCGCCGTGCGCGAGGGCCGGCGGATCTACGACAACCTGCGCAAGTTCGTGCGCCAGGGGCTGACGGCCAACGTGGCCGAGGTGTTCTCGATCCTGCTGGCCTTCCTGCTGATGGGCCAGGATCCCCAGCTGACCCTGGCGCCGCTGATGATCCTGTGGATCAACCTGGTGTCCGACGGGCTGCCGGCACTGGCCCTGGGGGTGGAGCCCGCCGAGGACGACATCATGCGCAAGGCCCCGCGCGGGCGGGGGGAATCGCTGTTTGCCGAAGGGCTGAAAGAGCGGATCATGATCCGCGGCCTGGCGATCGGGGGGCTGACCTATTATGCCTTCCACGCCGCGCTGCAATCGGGGGCCAGCGTCGATTATGCCCAGACCACGGCCTTTGCCACGCTGATCTTCGCCCAGCTCTGGCATATCTTCGACAGCCGCACGACCACCACGCTGTTCCAGCGCAACCCCTTGGAAAACCGTGTGCTTCTGGGCGCCGTGGCGCTGTCGGCCGGGCTGTCGCTGCTGGCCATCTACACCGCGCCGGGCCAGTTCGTTCTGGGAACGACCGGGCTGGCCCTGCACGACCTGGTCGGCTGTTTCTTCCTCGCCGCCCTGCCGACGCTGGGCCTGTCGGCGATCAAGGCCCTCTTCGGCTGGCGCTGGCTCTAGGCCGCCCTGTGCAACCGCAGCGCGCCTGAAAGGCGCGCTGCCCGGCCCAACGCCCTGGCCCGGCACGGCAAGGCCGTGGTGGGCCGGGGGGCGGGAGCATCATGCGGGGAAAAGGGGGAAAGGGCGCGCCGGCCGGGGGCCTGGCACGCGCCGGTCGTCCTGCCCGGGGTGCGGTCACCCGCCCGGGCAGGCCAGGCTCAGCGGCTGAGGCCGCCGGGCAGGGTCGGCACGTCGAGCGCCGAGAAACCGTAATGGCGCAGCCAGCGCAGGTCGCTGTCGAAGAAGGCGCGCAGGTCGGGGATGCCGTATTTCAGCATGGCAATCCGGTCGATGCCCATGCCAAAGGCAAAGCCCTGGTAGACCTCCGGGTCGATCCCGCCGGCCGCGATGACCTTGGGATGCACCATGCCCGAGCCCAGAATTTCCAGCCAGTCGTCGCCTTCGCCGACCTTCAGCGTGCCGCCTTCCCAGGAACAGCGGATGTCGACCTCGGCCGAGGGTTCGGTGAAGGGGAAGTGCGACGCGCGGAAGCGCAGCTCGACCTCGTCGACCTCGAAGAAGGCCTTCACGAATTCTTCCAGCACCCATTTCAGGTTGGCCATCGAAATGTCCTTGTCGAGCGCGAGGCCCTCGACCTGGTGGAACATCGGCGTGTGGGTCTGGTCGTAATCGGCACGATAAACGCCGCCCGGGCAGATGATGCGCAGCGGCGCGCCCATCTTTTCCATCGAGCGGATCTGCACCGGCGAGGTATGGGTGCGCAGCACGTGCGGCGGACGATTGTCGCCCTCGGCGCGGGCCATGTAGAACGTGTCCATCTCGGCCCGCGCGGGGTGGTGGCCGGGGATGTTCAGCGCGTCGAAATTGTACCAGTCGGTGTCGATCCGCGGCCCTTCGGCCACCGAAAAGCCCATCTCGGCGAAGATCGCCGTGACTTCCTCGGACACCTGGGAAATCGGGTGCAGCGTGCCCTGGCGGACGGGCCGCGACGGCAGGGTGACATCCAGCCATTCGGTGCGCAGCCGCTCGTCCAGCGCCGCATCGGCCAGCGCGGCCTTCTTGGCGGCCAATGCCGAGTTGATCTCGTCCTTCAGCGCGTTCAGCGCGGGGCCGGCCGTCTGGCGCTCTTCGGGCGTCATCTTGCCCAGTTCGCGCATCTTCAGGGCAACCTCGCCCTTCTTGCCCACGGCGGCCAGGCGGATCGATTCCAGAGCCGCTTCATCGGCGGCCTCGGCGATTTGGCCCAGGTATTTGCCCTTCAGATCGTCCATGTCGGCCTCATTCCTGCGTGTTGCGCCCTGCTATCACAGGGACCGTCAAACGCAAGGGTTCTGCCCCTGGCGGAGGGCCGGGGCGGAGGTCGCGTGGTCGGAGCCGAGTGGAGGGGGAACCGGTGGAGGGCAATGGCCGAGCGGGGGCAGGGGCAAGGCGTTGGCCCCGCCGGCGGCCACGCGCGGGTTGTCGGGAAACACCCCGGGGACGCCCCGCGGGCGCAGAGGCGATCATCCGCGGGCGCGGGGCATCAAGCCTGGGCCGCCCGCACCCGGGGAGAGGGCGGCGGTGGTCCGGCGATCCGGCGACATGGCGTCGGGGATCGCCGGTGGCGGGTCAATCGGTGAGCGTGATGCCCTTCTGGTCCAGCCAATGGTCGAAATCGATAACGATCTTGCCGTCTTCCGAGGCAAATTGCGACACGGCCTCGCGGGTGCCGGCATGGTGCAGCACGTCGTCGATGACATGGCCCTTGAACCGGCCCGCGGCATCGACCCGCTCCAGCGCGCCGTCCGGGATGTGGCTGCCATGGCCCAGCTCGGCGCTGCGGTAGGTCGGCCAGTTGCGCAGGACCTTGCCGCACAGGGGATCACCTTCGAAAACGGCGATGTCGATCTGCAGCACGTGATCGCCCCAATTGCCCATGCCTTCGACCATGAAGACCCGCGCGGCGGTGCCCCGGTCACAGGCCTCCTGGTCGAGGATCCAGTTCAGCACCCGGTCGCCGTGGTCGTAGTTCCAGGTCAGCACGACCTTGTGCCAGGTGTCGGCATCCTGCTGGCCCAGCCAGGCGATGATCTGGTCGGTCTCGCCGGCCGGGATGATCGTGGTTTCCGGGTCGGTCCAGTATTTCATCAGGGCGTCCATGCGGGTCATGTTCATGGTCTTCACGTCTCTGTCTGTGTCTGTCTGGCGCGGCCGTCACGCGGAAGGAGCATGGCTGGGCGCGCGCCGATCAGGGCGCGCACGGGGCGATCGGCGCGCTATCTCTGGCCCGGAACGGAGCAAAGATGCAAGCGGAGCGCGGGCTTGCCACGCCCTGGCGGGCGCCGCGCGCGATCTGTGGCGTGGTGAGTGCCGCGCGGAACCGATGGCGCGGCGGGGCTGGGTCAGTACAGCCGTTCGGTGTTCGACACCCGCACGATCTCTTCCAGCTCTTCGATGGGCTGGGGCAGCTCGGCATGGGCCTTGACCATCTCGGCCACCGAGGGCACGTCGGACGTGTCGGGCCAGGCCTCGGGCTCCCAGATCTTGCCGCGGATGAAGGCCTTGGGGCAATGGCCCATCACCCGGCTGACCCGGATCAGCAGGATGAATTGCGGCGGCTTGCCGTTCACGGCCAGGCGCTCGCCCAGGGCCTTGTCGCGCACCAGGCGGGCCGTGCCCGAGACGCGCAGCGTGTCGCGGATGCCCGGGATGACGAAGATCAGCCCGACCTGGCCGTTGTCCATGACATTGGCAAACATATCCATGCGGAAATTGCCCGGCCGGTCGGGCAGGGCCAGGGTCTTGGGGTCGAGCACGTGGACAAAGCCGGCGGGATCGCCGCGCGGGGTCATGTCGAGCACGCCATCGGGCCGGCGCGACGACACGAAGGCCAGCGGCGCGGCGGCGATGAACCGGGCGGCCAGCGGGTCGACGTGATCGGTGACCTTGTTGCGCACGACCTCCGAGGGGGCCTTGGCATGGGCGCGCAGGGCCTCTTCGCTGTCGATCGCCTCGTCGACATCATACCCGAATACCTGGTCCATGGTCCTGCTCCTTGGGTTGTCCGGCCTGGTGGCCCGCCGGGGCCCGGCAGGCAGTGACACGCGGCGTGGCCGGGCGCATCAGGTCATGGCCCGGCCGCCCGCGGCGGTCGTCGTGACGTTAGGGCCGGCGGCGGGCGGGCTCAATCCGATACTTGCGCCTTGGGCGCCCCGCCGCCCGGCCGCGCCCGGGCAATGGACAGAAATCAAGCGCCCGCCTAGGCTTGGCCGGCCGGACCGGGCGGCGCGGGCGATGCCCGTCCGGGGTCCGGCATGGGGAGGAGGCGCCGGGGAGGAATGGCCATGGACATGCGCAACACCACGCTGGACGACACGCTGGCCCGGGCGGTGGAGGACGGCAGCCTGCCCTTCGTCGTGGCCATGACGGGCGATGCGGCCGGGCCGCGTTGGGCCGGCAGCGCGGGTGACATCGCCCCGGATGCGCTGTTTCGCATCTATTCCATGACCAAGGCCATCGGCGCGCTGGCGGCGACGATCCTGGTCGATCGCGGCCAGCTGGCCCTGGACACGCCCGTCGCGCAGATCCTGCCGGAATGGGACGACCTGCCCCTGCTGGCCGGCTGGGACGGCGACCGGCCGGTGCTGCGCCGCCCGCGCCGGCAGGCCACGATCCGCCACCTGGCGACCCACCGGTCGGGGCTGGAATACGACATGTGGAATGCCGACGTGAAACGTTATGCCAAGGTGGCCGGCGTGCCGCGGGCCGGGTCGGGCCAGCTGGCCGCCCTGGCCGGCCATCCGCTGACCTTCGAACCGGGCACGCGCTGGGGCTATGGCATATCGACCGACTGGCTGGGCCGCGTGGTCGAAGCCGTGGACGGGCGGCGCATCGATGCCTTCTGCCGCGACGAGATCCTCGGCCCGCTGGGCATGCACGATACCCTGTTCGAACTGGGCGAAAGCGCCGGGCGGCTGGCCCCGGCCTATCGGCGCCAGGCCGACGGCGGGTTCGAGGCGCTCGACCTGGCCCCGCCGTCGCAGCCGGGGTTCTACGGCATGGGCCATGCGCTTTATTCCACGGCGTCCGATTACATGCGCTTTCTGCGGATGGTGCTGAACGGTGGGGTGCTGGACGGTCGGCGGCTGCTGTCGGCCGGGGCCATGCGGGCCTTTTGCGCCGACCAGATGGAGGGCGTGCCGATGACCCCACTGCGCAGTGTCATGCCCTGGATGACCGAAGACCTCGATCTGTTTCCCGGCGTGCGGGCCAGCCATTCGCTGGCCTTCCTGCGCATCGAAGAGGACATTCCCGGCCGCCGGTCGGCCGGCAGCCTGGGCTGGGCCGGAGTGTGCAACACCCATTACTGGATCGACCCGGCCCGCGACCTGGCCGCTGTTTTCATGACCCAATGCCTGCCTTTCATCGAACCGGGCGTGCGCGGGGCCTATGACCGGTTCGAACAGGCGGTCTATGCCGGGATCTGAGCGGGGCAGGGGGGCGGGTTAGCCCCAGGGGCCTTTCGGCTCGTCCTTGGGCCGGTCCGTCGGGGCCGCACGCCGGCCTGTCCGGGGCACCCGGCTGGGTGAGAGCGGTTCGGCGTCGGATTGCGGTTGCGGGGCCTGCGACTGAGGGGCCTTCGGGGCAAAGGCCCGGGCAGCCGGCCGGTCGGCCATCGGGCCGGGGCGCGGCGCCGCCGGTCGTCCTGCCGATCGGGCCGCAGGGGCGCCACCCGCCTGGCCGGCCATCGCCCGCAGCGCGGCCACCCGGTTTTCGGTCGCCGGATGGGTGGCAAAGAGATTGTCGCGCTTGTGGGCATGCAGCGGGTTGATGATGAACATATGCGCCGTGGCCGGGTGGCGCTCGGCCGCGTCATTGTCGATCCGCGCCGCGCCGCCGGCGATCTTTTCCAGCGCCGAGGCCAGCCACAGCGGATGGCCGCAGATCTCGGCCCCGGCCTTGTCGGCGGCATATTCGCGGGTCCGGCTGATGGCCATCTGCACCAGCGCGGCGGCCATGGGCGCCAGGAACATCATCAGCAGGCTGCCCACCAGGCCCAGCCTTTCGCGCGATCCGCCGAAGAACAGCGCGAAATTGGCCAGCATGGAAATCGCCCCGGCAAAGGTTGCCGTGACCGTCATGATCGCCGTGTCGTGGTTGCGGATATGGGCCAGCTCATGGGCCACGACCCCGGCCAGCTCTTCGCGGCTGAGGCTGTGCATCAGGCCGGTCGTCACGGCCACCGCCGCATTGGCCGGGTTGCGCCCGGTGGCAAAGGCATTGGGTTGGGGCGTGTCGATCAGGTAGACCCGGGGCTGGGGCAGGCCGGCATTGCGCGCCAGTTCGGCGACCATGTCATACAGCCCGGCGCGGTCGTTATGGGCCACCGGCTGGGCATTGTGCATGCGCAGGACCATGCGGTCGGAATTCCACCAGGTGAAGACATTCATCCCCGCCGCGACCACCAGGGCGATCAACGCCCCGCCCGATCCGCCGATCAGGTAGCCCACGCCCATGAACAGCGCCGTCATGGCTGCCATCAGCATTGCCGTCTTCACGTATCCCATCGTTTTCTCCGCGTTCCTGCCCTTGGGCAACGAAGCAGATATGTGCCCGGTTCCGCGCGGTGCAAGCGTCGGGGCGGTCATGTGGTGGCATGTGGCGCGCCGGGGGCAGGCTTCGGGGTGGCAATGTGGGGGACATGTGAGGTGCCGGCGCAGGCGTCGGGGCGGACAAACGGGGGCATGTAGGGCGCCGAGGCGGTCATGCGCGGGAGGTACGGGAAGCGGGGGCGTCTTGCCGGTGTCATGGGCGCCGAGGGGGATAGGTGGCCGGGGCGTCATGCTTGGGGACATGGGGCGTGGTGGCATTGAGGGCAGGCCTGGCCGAACCATAGGAGCGCCCTTTGGCCGGCGTTCTGGCGGACCGCTCGGGTCACTGTCTGACTGATTGCCCCGGCGGCCTGGCCATGCCCTCCGCCGGGCCCACCCCTGTCTTGAGGCCTCCCCTGGCCAACCTCCTGTCTTGAGGCTTCCGCCGGCCAACCCCCTGTCTTGGGGCCTCCTCCAGCCAACGTCGTGTCTTGGGGCCTCCCCCTGGCGTGTCTTGGGGCCTCCCCCTGGCGTGTCTTGAGGCCTCCCCAGTCAACCTCCTGTCTTGAGGCCAGCCTCGGGCTGACCGACAAACCTGCCACGGGGCCTCGTTGGCGTCGGCCTACGCACCTGCCCACGATCCTGCCCGAACATCTGCCCGAATCCGAGGCACTACGCCGCCCCGTTTTCACCCCGCGTTGCCCTGATTCCTACGGTCACCGGGCCATCATCCCGTCCGGCCGGAACAGTCCCGGCGGATGTGTCGCAATTGTCCCGCATTCGATAATTGCTCCATGTTCTCGCCGCATTCCTTCCCCATTGCCGTCCCTCCCTCCGGCCAGAACTTCAGGCGAAAGGCCGCCCACCCGGCGCGCCGCAGGACACAACGCAAGACACACCGCAAGATACGACCCGGAAGGACAGACATGACCCGCCTCGCCCTGATCTTCGCCCTCGGCCTGAGCACGCTCGGCCTGACCGCCACCGCCTCCCTGGCCCAGGGCAAGGCCGCCAAGGTCCAGCGCCCGCCGGTCACCCATGCCGGCCAGTGGTACACCGCGCCGAACGGCTGTTCCTACAGCCGTGCCCAGGCCCCGGGCTATCCTCCGACCTGGCATCTCATCCAGAACCCCCACCACATCGGCAAGCCCAATGCCCGTGGCGGTTGTCCGGCCATGCTCTGACCGCAGGCCATTGGCCCGAGACCTCGCCAACCGCGTCCCCCGGGGCGCGGTTTTTGCGTTGTGGGCCAGTTGCTTGAAATAATTTGAATTGCAAATCAAATTATTTGGGGCCATATGGCCCCCATGACCGATCTTCCCCCCGCCGATTCCCGGCGCTTTTCCTTCGGCATCCGCTTTTCCCTGCTTGCCCGGCGCTGGCGGCGCGGGCTGGATCGCCAGCTGGCCGCGGCCGGCCTGACCGATGCCACCTGGGTGCCCCTTGTCCATCTTCAGAACACCGGCGGCGGCATCTCGCAAAAGGTGCTGGCCGAGCTGGTCGGCGTCGACGGCTCCAGCCTGGTGCGCGTGCTGGACATTCTCGAACGCCAGGGCCTGGTTGAGCGCCGGCGCGATGCCCGGGACGGCCGTGCCCGGCTGATCCACCTGACGGCCACCGGCCAGAGCCGGGTGGACGCCATCCGGGCCGAGCTCTTTGCCGCCGAGCGCCGCATGCTGGCCGGGCTGGACGATGCCGCCATTGCCGCGATGCTCGGCCATTTCGATGCCATCGACGCGGCCATCACGGCCATGGAAGAGGACGCCCGCCCATGACAGCCGCCGCGCCCCGCATCCGCCGCATCGACGCCCTGCGCCAGCTTCTGCAACGGGACGAACTGCGCGCGTCGATGGCGCTGTCGCCCCAGCCGACCCTGCTGATGTCGGCCCTGGCCGGGCTGCAGGCCGGGGCGGCCATGGCCATTGCCCTGCCGCTGGCCCACCTGTCGCCCTGGCCGCACCTGATCGGCTATGCCGCGCTGGGCGCCATCGTTGCCCTGTTCGGCCGGTTCGAACCGGGGCGCAGCCGGCACCGCGTGGTGGCGCTCTGCGCCCTGACCCAGACCCTGGCCGTGCTGGCCATGTCGCTGGTCGCCTGGGCCGGCGCGCCCGATGCCCTGCGACTGGGGCTGCTGGCCCTGTCCTGCGGGCTGTTCTTCCTGGTCAGCGTGTCGGGGCGCTTTGGTCCGCCGGGCGCGCTGATCTTCGTCTTTGCGGCGGGCGCGGCGATGCAGGATGCCGACAGCCTGCGCGTGGTGATCGAACGCACCCAGGCCACCGGGCTGGCCGCCACGCTGGCCTGGGCGCTCTGCCTGGCCAGCGACGGGCTGCGCCGGCGGCTGGCCCCCGACACCCTGCCGCAGGAGCCGCTGCAACCCCTGTCCGAACGGTTGCGAGCGGCCCTGCGCATTGCCGCCGGAGCCGGGCTGGCCATCTTTGCCAGCCGGGCCCTGGGCGCCAGCTTTCCGGCCTGGGCCGGGATGGGCGCGCTGACCGTGATGCAGGGCGCGCATCTGCGGATCAGCCTGCACCGGGCGGTGCAGCGCATGGCCGGCACGCTGGTCGGCACCTTCATCGCCTTTGCCATCCTGATCCAGGAGCCGGGCCTCTGGGTCATCCTGCCCCTGCTGGTGTTGCTGCAATTTGCCACCGAACTGATCATCGGAGCGAATTACGGGCTGGGCCAGGTGCTGGTGACGCCGATGGCCCTGCTGATGACCCATCTGGCCGCGCCGCATGTGCCGGCGGCCCTGATGGCCCCCGAGCGGGTCATCGACACCATGCTCGGCGCGGCCATCGGCCTTGTCGCCGCCGTGGTCATGTCATCGGCCCGGGCCCGCCAGGACCTGGCCCGGAGACAGCCCGCCTGAAGGCGGGATAGGCGAGGCCGTGCGCCCCCCCGGTGCATGGCCCGTGACCACCCCTGGCCAACTGAAAACCGGCAATGGCCTTCCCCGAAACGAAAAATCCCCCGAAACAAAAAATCGCGCCGGGCCGCAGCCAGACGCGATTTCCAATTCCATCGGGCACGCCGGGCGTGCCCTGCCGGGGGCCAGGTCAGGCGGCCAGGGCACCCTTGGCCTGCTCGACGATGGCGCCGAAGGCTTCGGGCTCGTGCACGGCCAGGTCGGCCAGCACCTTGCGGTCGACCTCGATGCCGGCCAGCGTCAGGCCGTTGATGAAACGCGAATAGGTCAGCGCTTCGTCATGGGCCCGGACAGCGGCGTTGATCCGCTGGATCCACAGCGCCCGGAAATTCCGCTTGCGCGTCTTCCGGTCACGGGTTGCATACTGGTTGGCCTTGTCGACGGCCTGGGTCGCGGTCTTGAAGTTCGACTTGCGGCGGCCGTAATAGCCTTTTGCAGCCTTGATGATCTTCTTGTGACGGGCGTGGGTGACGGTACCACCTTTGACACGGGACATGTGCTAGTCTCCTTCCGATCAGCGGTCGTAGGGCATGTAGCCCTTGACGATCTTGGCGTCGGGGGCCGACAGGGTGGTCGTGCCGCGCGCGTCGCGGATGAATTTCTTGTGACGCTTGATCATGCCGTGGCGCTTGCCCGCCTGGCCTGCCATCACCTTGCCGGTGCCGGTCACCTTGAAGCGCTTCTTGGCGCTCGACTTCGTCTTCATCTTGGGCATTTCGGTCTCCTCATCTTTTCGAGTCCGGATTGGCGCGACTCGGCATGCCACTATCGGCCGGCCGCGCATGAGAGGCGCCCACTACAGCTTTCCGGTGAACTTGACAAGGGCCAATGCAGAGCCGGGCCGCCCCCGGATCGTGCTGGCCTGCGTTTATTCGGGCGCAGGCCCGTCGCGTCAATCCCGACCGGAGCGTGGTGCCGTCCACGGGCGGGATGTCGAGGTCGCGTCCGACCCACGGCCGAGATCAGCCCGGCGATTGGGGCGTCCTCGGACATCTCGGCGATGTCCAACTCGACAACCTTAACCTCCCGGTGCTGCGCCCGCACCCGGCAGGGCAGGTGGCCCCGGGCTGCCAGCCCCCGAAACGCAGACAGCACCGCGGGCAGATGCGCGCGGTGCTGTCTGGAAATCTCGGGTCCGGCCAGCCGTTTGCCAGCCCCGGCGCGGTCAGCGCCGGATGATCAGGTGATCACCCGGGCGATCACGTCGATGAACGCATTGGGCACGTCGGGCCAGGAATAGCCCCCGGGCTTGGACGTCACGGCCGAAAAGATCAGGTATCCGCCCCCTGCGGCCAGCAGAAAGGGCAGTTTCGGCAGCCGCCGCTCGACCACTCCGGCCAGAAAGCCGGGCACGGCCAGCCCGGCCAGCAGGATGCCGATGACAAGCGAAAGATCGGGGTCCATCACATCTCCTTCAACGTCGGGACATGCAGCTTATTCGCCCGGATCCATATAGTAAATCATCCGCTCGTCGCAGGGCGCGACCCGCAGGATGTTGGTCGTGCCGGCCACGTTGAACGGCACCCCGGCGGTGACCACGATCTGGTCGTCGGGCTCGGCATAACCTGTCTGGATCGCCGCGCGCACGGCGTTGACCACGGCCATCTTGAAGCGCGTCAGCTGCTCGGTCATCATCGGGCTGGTGCCCCAGGTCAGCGCCAGCTGGCGCGCCGTGCTGCGCATGTTGGTCATCGCGATGATCGGCACCGTCGGACGTTCCCGGGCCGTCAGCAGGGCCGTCGTGCCCGATTGGGTATAGGCCACGATGGCCTTGATGTCCGTCGTTTCGGCAATCTCGCGCGCGGCGGCCACGATCCCGTCGGCCACCCGGCTCTGCCGGCCTTCGCGCGAAGCGGCGATGATCTTCATGTAGTTCGGATCGGCCTCGACCTCGCGGGCGACGTTGTCCATCGTCTGCACGGCTTCGACGGGGTACTGGCCGGCCGCCGATTCGGCGCTCAGCATCACCGCGTCGGCGCCTTCGTAGATCGCCGTTGCCACGTCCGACACCTCGGCCCGTGTCGGCATCGGGCTTTCGATCATGCTTTCCAGCATCTGCGTGGCGATGACCACCGGCTTGGCCGCGGCCCGGCACTGGCGCACCAGCCGCTTCTGGATCGGCGGCACGGCATGGACGGGCAGTTCGACGCCCAGGTCACCCCGGGCCACCATGACGCCGTCGCAGACCGCCAGGATGTCTTCGAATTTCTCGACGGCCGCCGGTTTTTCGACCTTGACCATGATGTTGGCCCGCACGCCCACCAGCCCGCGCGCTTCCTGCACGTCCTCGGGCCGTTGCACGAAGGACAGCGCCAGCCAGTCGACACCCAGCCGGCAGGCAAATTCCAGGTCCTTGCGGTCCTTCTTGGTCAGCGCGGCCAGCGGCAGCACCACGTCGGGCACGTTCACGCCCTTGCGGTCGGAAATCGTGCCCCCGGCGATCACCGTGCAATCGGCGTGATCCTTGCTGCAGCTGTCCACCCGCAGGCGGATCTTGCCGTCATTGACCAAGAGCCGCGCGCCGGGTTCGAGGGCGGCAAAGATCTCGGGGTGGGGCAGGCCGACCCGCGTCTTGTCGCCGGGCGTGTCCTTGTCCAGGTCCAGCCGGAAGGCCGCGCCTTCCTCCAGCTCTTCCGAGCCGTTGGCAAAGGTCGACACCCGCAGCTTGGGGCCCTGGAGATCGGCCAGGATGGCGATCGTGCTTTCCAGGTCCTCCTCGACCTGGCGGATGATGGCATGACGGGCCTTGATGTCCTCGTGCGTGCCATGGCTCATGTTCAGCCGGAAGACATCGGCGCCCGCCTCGTGCAGGGCGCGGATCGTGTCATAGTCGCTGGAGGCCGGCCCGAGGGTGGCCACGATTTTCACTCGACGATTTCGGATCATGCGCCTTTTGCTCCCGAATTAAGGCTTGTTACCGCAAACATGGGTCTAGCGGGTTTCCGTGCGAATTTCCATCCCCGCCGCAATGCCATAAGCAGGCGGTCAAGGAAGTGACAGGCAGATGACATATACCCCCTTTTTCCTCGATGGCGATACACGCCCCGCCCGCTGGCGCGTGACCTGCGACCATGCGGCCAATACCGTGCCGCCGATGATCTCGGGCGGCGATCTCGGCCTGCCGGCCGCCGACATGGCCCGCCACATCGCCTGGGATGTCGGCGCCTGGGGCGTGTCGCTGGCCCTGGGCCGGCTGCTCGACGCGCCGGTTGCTGGGGCCAATTTCTCGCGGCTGGTCATCGATCCCAACCGGGGCGAGGACGATCCCACCCTGCTGATGAAGCTCTACGACGGCACGATCATCCCCGGCAACCGCCACGCCGATGCGGATGAATGCAATCGCCGGCTGGACCTGTGCTATCGGCCCTATGACCGGGTGCTGGCCGGGCTGATGGCCCCCGCGGGCAGCGTGCAATTGTCGATCCACAGCTTCACGCCGCAATTGCGCGGCCGCCCGCCCCGACCCTGGCATGTCGGTATCCTGCATGCCGGGGCCAATCCCCTGGCCGAGGCCCTGCTGAGACTGCTGCGCGCCGAGCCCGACCTGGTCATCGGCGAGAACGAGCCCTACGGCGGGCATCTGCCCGGCGATGCCATCGACCGCCACGCCCTGGCGCTCGGCCGGGCCAACGTGCTGATCGAGCTGCGCAACGACCTGATCGCCACGCCCGAGGGGCAACAGGCCTGGGCCGCCCGCCTGGCCCCGCTGCTGACCCGCGCCCTGGCCGACAGCGGCCTCTGACGCCGGGTGCCGCCCGTGCTCCCTTCGGGGGCCGGGCCCGGCCTGCTGCTTCTTTCTCTTTGAAAATATCCGGCGACCGGCCCGCCACGGGGCGCGCCGTTTCCAGAAAAGGGCGCCCCGGCCGTCGCCCCGATCTGCGCCGCCCGTTGAAGCGGTGCGGCCGGCTTGCTACCTCAGTCACAGCCCCGCATGAGACAAAGAGAGATGCCGATGGACACCCAGACCGAGATCGAGCTTCAGGCCGCCGCCTTCCGCCGCCTGCAGAAACACCTGATGGAAGACCGCCTGGACGTGCAGAACATCGACCTGATGAACCTGGCCGGGTTCTGCCGCAACTGCCTCAGCCGTTGGTACAAGGAAGCGGCGCTGGAAAAGGGCATCGAGATGGACGACGCCCAGGCCCGCGAGACGTTTTACGGCATGCCCTATGCCGAGTGGAAGGCCCGCCACCAGACCGAGACCAGCGCCGAGCAAAAGGCCGCCTTCGGCACGTCCTTCGCCGAGAACGTCACCGACCGGTCATGAAAAAGGCCCGGCGCCCCACCGGGCCCGGGCCTTTCCGAAATCGCGCGTGGACCCCTTCCGCCGCACCGGCCCTTCGGGGCCGGGCGGGTCAGGGCGCCCGGGCCGATCAGACGGCGGCCTTGCGGCTTTCGTCCAGGTAGATCTCGCGCAGGCGGCGGGCCACCGGGCCCGGCGTGCCGCCACCCAGGGCCGCGCCGTCGATCTCGACCACCGGCATGACGAAGGACGACGCCGAGGTGATGAAGGCCTCGTCGGCCGACTTGGCCTCGTCGATGGTGAAATTGCGTTCCTCGATTTCCATCTGCGCCTCTTCGGCAAAGCGCAGCACGGCGGCCCGGGTGATGCCGTGCAGGATGTCGGTCGACAGCGCCCGGGTGATGATCTTGCCGCCCTTCACGATATAGGCGTTGTTCGACGTGCCCTCGGTGACAAAGCCGTCCTCGACCATCCAGGCATCATCGGCCCCGGCCTTCTTGGCCATCATCTTGCCCATCGACGGATAGAGCAGCTGCACGGTCTTGATGTCGCGTCGGCCCCAGCGGATGTCCTCGATCGAGATCACGCTGATGCCCTTTTCGGCCTGCGGGCTTTCGGCCAGGCCGGGCTTGGACTGGGTGAAGAGCACGATGGTCGAACCGACCTCGGCCGGATCGGGGAAGGCGAAATCGCGGTCGCCGGCCGAGCCGCGTGTGATCTGCAGATAGACCAGCCCGTCAGTGATCTCGTTCCGGGAAACCAGCTCGCGGTGGATGGCCAGCAGCTCGTCCATGGTCACCGGCGCGGCCATGTCCAGCTCGGTCAGCGAGCGCTGCAGGCGCCGGGCATGGCCGTCGAAATCGATCAGCTTGCCGCCCAGCACGCTGGTCACCTCGTAGACCCCGTCGGCCATCAGGAAGCCGCGGTCGAAGATCGACACCTTCGCTTCGGTTTCCGGCAGGTACTCTCCGTTGACGTAAACGGTGCGGGTCATGGGCGTGTCTCCGAGAATTGGGTCGTGTCTCTGTCGTCGCTGCGCCGGGGCGCGTCAAGATCGGTGTTGCGAAGGGGGGCCGATGTCCGGCCGGATATTTGAGAAGAGAAAGAAGCAGCAGGACGCCGCTTCGATCCCGGCGTCATCCCCAGAGGGCGGCCCGGGGCGGGTGCACGCCCTTGTCGTCGTAGACCAGCGGCGTGTCGCGGTCGCGGGCCATCAGCAGGGGGCCGTCGAGATCGGTGATCATCGCGCCCTGGGCCACCAGCGTCGCCGGGGCCATGGCCAGCGACGAGCCGACCATGCAGCCGACCATGACCTTGTAGCCCTGTTCCAGCGCGGCCTTGCGCAGGGCCAGCGCCTCGGTCAGCCCGCCGGTCTTGTCCAGCTTGATGTTCACCACGTCGTACTTGCCCTTGAGATGCGGCAGCGAGGCCCGGTCGTGGCAGCTTTCGTCGGCACAGACCGGCACCGGGCGGTCCATCCCCGCCAGGGCCTCGTCATCCGCGGCGGGCAGGGGCTGTTCGACCAGCGCCACGCCCAGCCGGACCAGGTGCGGGGCCAGGTCGGCATAGACCTCGGCCGACCAGCCTTCGTTGGCATCGACGATGATCTTTGCGCCGGGCGCCCCGGCCCGCACGGCTTCCAGCCGCGGCATGTCGTCGGGCGTGCCCAGCTTGATCTTGAGCAGGGGGCGGTGGGCATTCTTTGCCGCCTGGGCCTGCATCGCCTCGGGCGTGTCCAGCGACAGGGTGTAGGCCGTGATCTCGGGCCCCGGTACCGGCAGCCCGGCAAGGTCCCAGGCACGTTTCCCCGCCCGCTTGCATTCCAGGTCCCACAGGGCGCAATCCACGGCATTCCGCGCCGCCCCGGCCGGCAGCAGATCGGCCAGGCCGACCCGGCCGAAATCCGACGGCAGCCCGCGGATCTCGGCCTCGACACTGTCCAGCGTTTCATCATAGCGCGCGTAGGGCACGCATTCGCCCATCCCGACGGCTTCGCCATCGGTCACCCGCACCGTCAGCACCTGGGCTTCGGTCCGCGAGCCCCGGCTGATCGTGAACACCTGTGCCAGCGGGAACACGTCCCGCGCGACCTCGATCCGCATCGCCGGACCTCCTGCTTCTTTCTCTTTCCAAATATCCGGCCGGCGGCCGGCCCGGGGGCCAGACTAGATCGCCTTCAGCGCCTCGACCAGCCGCATGGCGCCTTGGCGGAACGGATCCACCGTCGGCAGGCCCATGCGTTCCTCGACCTCGGCCATGTAGGCCAGGGCCTCGTCTTCGGACATGTGCTGGGTGTTGATCGAAATCCCCACCACCTGGCAGGACGGGTTGGCCACCCGTGCCAGCGCCAGCGCCGTGTCGCGCACCGCTTCCAGCGTCGGCATGGCATAATCTGGCAGGCCCCGCATGTGCGGCCGCGTCGGTTCATGGCTGAGGATCAGCGCGTCGGGCTGGCCGCCATGGATCAGCGCCATGGTCACCCCGGAATAGGACACGTGGAAGATCGAGCCCTGGCCTTCGATGATGTCCCAGTGGTCATCTTCGTTGTCGGGCGTCAGCCATTCCACCGAACCGGCCATGAAGTCGGCGATCACCGCGTCCAGCGGCACGCCTTCGCCGGTGATCAGGATGCCCGTCTGGCCGGTGGCCCGGAACGTGCTTTTCATCCCCGCTTCGCGCATGTCGCGGTCGACGGCCAGCGCGGTGTACATCTTGCCCACCGAACAATCGGTGCCCACGGCCAGCACGCGCTTGCCCGTGCGTTTCTTGCCGTTGGCGATCGGATAGACCACGCTCGGCACCCGCACGTCGTGCAGCGTGCGCCCGCAGGCCTTGGCCACGGCCACCAGGTCGGGCTCGTCGCGCAGCAGGTTGTGCAGGCCCGAGGCCAGGTCGAAGCCCTCTTCCAGCGCCTGGATCAGGACCTTCTTCCAGGTCTGGCTGATCAGCCCGCCCCGGTTGGCCACGCCGATCACCAGCGTCTTGGCCCCGGCGGCCTTGGCGTCGGCCAGGGTCATGTCGGTCAGGCCCACGTCGGCCTTGCACCCCTCCAGCCGCAGCTGCCCCACGGCATTGTCGGGGCGCCAGTCGCGGATGCCCTGGGCCACCTTGGCGGCCAGCTGGTCGGGGGCATCGCCGAGGAACAGAAGGTAGGGGGTCTGGATCATGGGGGGAGAACTCCTTGCGTCGGGCCACACTATCCCTTGCCGGGCCGTGGATGTCCTGCCGAACTTCGCCGCCCTGCGGCATGATTGGTGAAGATTGTGCGCCACTTGCGCGCATTTGTCGAAGAATCGTGCGCCGAAGAAACGGTTTGCGCCCCGATCCGTTCCGCGCCGGTGCAGCATTTTCCGCATCCTTGCTGCGCGCGCAAAATAGGTCTTGCGTGGCGCTGCGCAATTTAATAGCCGTTTTGCCAAAGTTAAACGCAACAATATGACCGAAAGGCCGCCTCATGAGCTTTCGCCTCCAGCCCGCCGCGCCGGCCCGGCCCAACCGCTGCCAGCTGTTCGGCCCGGGGTCGCGCCCGGCCATCTTCGAAAAGATGGCCGCCAGCGCCGCTGATGTCATCAACCTCGATCTCGAGGATTCGGTGGCCCCGTCCGACAAGGACGCCGCCCGGGCCAACATCATCCAGGCCATTTCCGACATCGACTGGGGCACCAAGACGCTCAGCGTGCGGATCAACGGGCTGGACACGCCGTGGTGGTATCGCGACGTGGTCGACCTGCTGGAACAGGCCGGCGAGCGGCTCGACATGATCATGATCCCCAAGGTGGGCTGCGCCGGCGATCTTTATGCCGTCGACGCGCTGGTCACGGCGATCGAGGCGGCCAAGGGGCGCAGCAAGAAGATCGCCTTCGAGGTCATCATCGAATCGGCCGCGGGCATCGCCCATGTCGAGGAGATCGCCGCGGCCTCGCCCCGGTTGCAGGCCATGTCGCTGGGCGCCGCCGATTTCGCGGCCTCGATGGGCATGCAGACCACGGGCATCGGCGGGACGCAGGAAAACTATTACATGCTCCAGGCCGGGGCCAAACACTGGTCCGACCCGTGGCACTGGGCCCAGGCCGCCATCGTCGCCGCCTGCCGCACCCATGGCGTTCTGCCGGTCGACGGCCCCTTCGGCGATTTCTCGGATGACGAGGGCTTTCGCGCCCAGGCCCTGCGCTCGGCCACGCTGGGCATGGTCGGCAAATGGGCGATCCATCCCAAGCAGATCGCCCTGGCCAACGAGGTCTTTACCCCCTCTGACGCCGCCGTCACCGAAGCGCGCGAGATCCTCGCCGCGATGGAAGAGGCCAAGGCCAAGGGCGAAGGCGCGACGGTCTACAAGGGCCGGCTGGTCGATATCGCCTCGATCAAGCAGGCCGAGGTCATCGTGCGCCAGTCGGAAATGATCGCCGGGGCCTGAGCCCGCGCGACATGAAAAGGGGCGCCGTGTCGAACCGGCGCCCCTGTTGATCCTTCCGGGGTCTTTCGGCGTCGGGGCGATCCCCCGGCGCCGTTACCGTTTCGGGCGTTTCGGCACCTGGTTGGCGCCCCGTCCGACACGGACCGAAGACCGCGGCTTGCCGCCCGGCGGGGTGAAGCGCTTGGACGTATCCGATGCATTGGCCTTCGGCTTGCTGTCGCCGTACGGTTTTCCGCCAGTTGGTTTGGCGCCGGTCGGTTTCGGGCCGGTGGGCTTGCCGCCAGTCGGTTTGCCGCCAGTCGGTTTGGCCCCCCCGGGCTTGGCCTTGTAGGGCTTGCCCGTGCCTTTCGGCTTGTCCGACGGGCCGCTGCGGTCAAATCCACCCGGCTTGCCCTTGGAATAGGGCTTGCCGGCCCCTTTCACCGGACCTTTCGCAGGCGCTTTCGACGGTTTGTTGCCGGTGCTCTTGGCCGGCCCCTTCGAGAACGGCTTGTCGCGGCGCGGCGCTTTCGGGGTCACCTCGGCCTTGCCATAGCGGCGCGGAGCCTCTTCGGTCGCCTCACCGGGCGCGTCGCTCCGATCTTCGGACTTGTGCGATTGCGGAGGGCTCTTCTTGTCGGACGACCAGCGCGACTTGCCCGGGCGCGGCCCGGCGGGCACGCGCGGCCCGGACGGCCGTCCCCGACCGCCATCCCGGCCACCTTCGCGACGCGGCTCGGATGCGGGCGGGCCATCCTGAGGCGCAACGCTCACGCCGTCTTCCAGCACGGCATCCGGCCCCAGCGTGTCCAGGAAACCCTGCACCTGCGCCTCGGCGATCTCGACAAAGGTTTCCGACTGGCGCACGCGGATGGCGCCGATGGCCTCCTTGTCCAGCCCGCCGGCGCGGCAGATCAGCGGCAGCAGCCAGCGTGCCTCGGCATTGTCGTCACGGCCCACGGACAGGCTGAACCAGCGGCTCGGCCCGAACTCCTTGCGCTCCTTCGGCTCGGGGCGGGCATTGGGGTCCGACAGCTCCTCGGGGGCGGAATGCTGGGTGCGGTACAGCCGAAGATAGGCCGCCGCCACCGTCTCGGGCGATTGCTGCTCAAGCAGGCGCGCGGCAAAGGCCGCCTCGTCTTCGGTGATCTCTTCCTGCCAGACCGGATTGGTCAGCAGGCGTTCTTCGTCCATCCGCAGGATCTCGTCGGCGCCGGGCGCGGTGATCCAGTCGGCGGAAATCTTCGCCCAGCCCAGCAGCCGCTGCGCCCGCTTCACCTGTTTCGGAGGCACCACCAGCGCCGAGATCCCCTTGCGCCCGGCCCGCCCGGTGCGGCCCGAGCGGTGCAGCAGCCCTTCGGTGTTCGACGGCAGCTCGGCATGGATCACCAGTTCAAGGTTCGGCAGGTCGATCCCGCGCGCCGCCACGTCGGTCGCCACGCAGACCCGCGCCCGCCCGTCGCGCATCGCCTGCAGCGCATGGCTGCGCTCCTGCTGGCTCAGCTCGCCCGAGAGGCACACCACCGCGAATCCCCGGTTGGAAAAGCGCGCCGTCAGCCGGTTCACCGCCGCGCGGGTATTGGCAAAGACGATGGCGTTCTGCGCGTCGTGATAGCGCAGCACGTTGATGATCGCGTTCTCGGCATCCTGCTGCGCCACCTGCAGCACCTGGTAGGTGATGTCGGCATGCTGGCTGCGGTCCGAAATCGTCGTGACCCGCTCGGCATTGCGCTGGAATTGCTCGGCCAGCTTGGCAATCGCCGGCGGCACGGTGGCCGAGAACAGCAGCGTGCGCCGCTCCTCGGGCGCCTCGCCCAGCATGAATTCCAGGTCCTCGCGAAACCCGAGGTCCAGCATCTCGTCGGCCTCGTCCAGCACGATGGCGCGCAGGCTGCCCATGTCGAGCGATTCCCGCTGGATGTGATCGACCAGCCGCCCCGGTGTGCCCACGACGATATGCGCGCCACGCTCCAGCGCCCGGCGCTCGTCGCGCATGTCCATCCCGCCCACGCAGGACGCCACCCGCGCGCCCGCCTTGGCATAAAGCCACTCCAACTCGCGCTTCACCTGGAAGGCCAGCTCGCGCGTGGGCGCGATGATCAGGGCCAGGGGGGCTGCGGCGGGGCCGAAATGGCCGCTCTCGTCCAGGATCGTCGGCGCGATCGCAAGGCCGAAGCCCACGGTCTTGCCCGACCCGGTCTGCGCCGAGACCAGAAGGTCGGCCTCTTGCAGGTCGGGGTTGGTGACGGCCTCCTGGACGGGGGTCAACGTGTCGTATCCGCGCTCGGCGAGCGCATCTGAGAGAGTCTGGATCATGAGGAAGCCGATCTGCGAGGTGCGGGCTGCGCCTGCCGGCGCGGCTGGTCGCCGGAAGAGGCGGAATGGACGCTCCTATCGCGTTCTCGTGCACATGTACACCGTGGATTGCATGACGTGGTTGAAAACCTGCCCGGCCCGTGGGGAAACCCTGGGCGGGACATCAGGAAGGGCTCGCGGCCCGGACCCCGGCCAGGCGTGGCCCTGCGCGGCCCGGGCAACGGCCGGGCAGGGGCCTCAGCTGCGCAGGTCCTTCGGCGAGCCCATCACCACGTAGGAGGTCAGCGCGTTGACATGGGGCAGGGTGCCCAGCACGTCGGTATGAAAGGTCTTGAAGCTGGGCAGGTCGGCGCATTCCACCCGCAGCAGGTATTCGATGGCCCCGGTGATATTGTGGCATTCCACCACCTCGGGCGACAGGGCCACCGCCCGTTCAAAGCTCTCCTGTGCCTGCTTGGTATGGCTGGACAGGCCGACCCCGATATAGGCCACAAAGCCCACGCCCATCGCCCCCGGGTCCAGGACGGCCCGGTAGCCGGCGATGACGCCCCGGCGCTCGAGTTCCTGCACCCGGCGCAGGCAGGCCGAGGGCGACAGCCCGACCCGTTCGGCCAGGTCGAGGTTGCTGATCCGCCCATCCTGCGACAGGGCCTGCAATATCCGGCGGTTTATCTGGTCCAGCTTCGTCATTTGTTGCAAAGAATGCCCTATCGGGCGCGATATCGCAATTTCATCGCCCTGTCTTTCGCCAAGTATTGCGCCGATACACCGATCCGCCCCGACCCGCATCCGACACCGCGCCGTAGCGGAACCGGGTGCAAGACCTGACGCTGAGCCCGACACAGGACCCGCCGAATGACCCATGACCTGCTTGTCGCCCTGGCGCTCTTTGCCTTTGTCTCGTCGATCACGCCGGGGCCGAACAACCTGATGCTGATGGCCTCGGGGGCCAATTTCGGCTTTCGCCGCTCGCTGCCCCACATGCTGGGCATCGGCATCGGCTTTACCCTGATGGTCCTGCTCGTCGGCATCGGCCTGTCCCAGGTCTTTGCCGCCTTTCCCGCCCTGCACCAGGTGCTGCGGGTGGTCAGCATCGTCTACCTGCTGTGGCTGGCCTGGAAGATCGCCCATGCCGCCCCGGCCCGTCCCGGGGCCGCCACCGGCCGGCCGATGACCTTTCTGCAGGCCGCGGCGTTCCAGTGGGTCAATCCCAAGGCCTGGACCATGGCCCTGACCGCCACGACGGCCTATGCCCCGGCCCAGACCCTTGCCGCCATGGCCCTGGTCGCCCTGGTCTTCGGCCTGGTCAACCTGCCGTCGGTCAGCACCTGGACCCTGGCCGGCCAGCAGCTGGCCCGCCTGCTGACCAGCCCGGCGCGTCTGCGGGCCTTCAACTGGACGATGGCCGGCCTGCTTGTCGCCTCGCTGATTCCCGTCATCCTGCCCTGACCCTGCTGCCCTGATCCCGCCGCCGGGCCCGTTGCCGCCGGCCCAGTTGCATCCCTCGCGCCGCTTGGCCATATACGGGCCAGACATGTTTCAAGGGGGCGCTGAATGACCCAGTACCTGGACTTCGAGAAACCGCTTGCCGAAATCGAAGGCAAGGCCGAGGAATTGCGCGCCCTGGCCCGCAAGAGCGAAGGCATGGACGTCTCCTCCGAGGCGGCCGCGCTGGACGCCAAGGCCGCGGCGATGCTCGTCGACCTCTACAAGGATCTCAGCCCCTGGCGGAAATGCCAGGTTGCCCGCCATCCCGACCGGCCCCATTGCCGCGACTATGTCGAGGCCCTGTTCACCGAATACACCCCGCTGGCCGGGGACCGGAACTTTGCCGACGACCATGCCGTGATGGGCGGGCTGGCCCGGCTGGGCGACCGGCCGGTCATGGTCATCGGCCATGAAAAGGGCTCGGACACCAAGTCGCGGATCGAACACAACTTCGGCATGGCCCGGCCCGAAGGCTATCGCAAGGCCATCCGCCTGATGGAAATGGCCGACAAGTTCGGCCTGCCCGTGGTGACCCTGGTCGACACGCCCGGCGCCTATCCCGGCAAGGGCGCCGAGGAACGCGGCCAGTCCGAAGCCATCGCCCGTTCGACCGAAGCCTGCCTGCGCCTGGGCGTGCCGCTGGTCAGCGTGATCATCGGCGAAGGCGGATCGGGCGGGGCGGTGGCCTTTGCCACGGCCAGCCGCGTGGCCATGCTGCAGCATTCGGTCTATTCGGTGATCTCGCCCGAGGGCTGCGCCTCGATCCTGTGGAAGGATGCCGAGAAGATGCGCGAAGCCGCCGAGGCCCTGCGCCTGACCGCCCAGGACCTGATCAAGCTGGGCGTGATCGACCGGATCATCGACGAACCCAGCGGTGGCGCCCATCGCGATGCCAAGGCGGCGATTGCCGGTGTCGGCCGGGCCATCGAGGCCATGCTGGCCGAATTCGACGGCAAGGACCGGGCCGATATCATCAGCGACCGGCGCAACAAGTTCCTCAAGATGGGCGATCGCGGCCTGGCGGCTTGATCGCCACGGTTGCGCCTGGCTCTCGCGCCCGCGCAACCGCCCGCGCCGTCACGGAATTTTCGAAAATTCCGGGCCCCTGGCGGATCGTGCCGCGCGGGCCCGGCCTCGCTCAGCTGGCCAGCAGCCGCAGGCCCTGGGTCACGTCCGAGCGCACGGCCAGCCGCAGCCCGGGCTCGTCGCCGGCCTTGAGCGCGGCCACGATCAGCTTGTGATAGCGCGGCGGCTCGGTGCGCCGCAGCTTGCCGTAAAGCGCATGCATCGTCGGCCCCAACTGCAGCCAGACCGTTTCCGCCATGGCCAGCATCGCCGGCGCCTGCGCCCGCAGGTAGAGCGTGCGGTGGAATTCGAGGTTGGTGCGGATATAGCCCGTCGCGTCGCGCTGGGCGATGCGCTCGGCAATGCTGGCATCGATGGTCTGCAACCGCTCGATCAGCGCGAAATGGGCCCGGGGCATCGCCCGCGAGGCCAGCTCGACCTCGATCAGCGCGCGCAGGGCGGCCAGTTCCTCGATTCGTTCGTTGGACAGCTCGGGCGTCGACACCCGGCCCGAGGACGACAGGAACAGCGCGCCTTCGGCCACCAGCCGGCGCACGGCCTCGCGGGCGGGGGTCATCGACACGTCGAAATCCTTGCCGATGCCGCGCAGGGTCAGCGCCTGGCCGGGCGAGATCTCGCCATGCATGATGCGCGTGCGCAACCCGCGGTAGACGCGGTCATGGGCCGAGGGCGTGGCGTTGTCGGATCGGGGGGCAGCTGTCATGGCGCATGTGTGATCACAAAATCCGCGCCCGTCAATGACGCGGTTTCACCCGGCGCTTTCAAAGCGGTAGCGGTGAAGGGTCGAGCCTTCGTTGCGCAGCCAGGCCCGGGCCCGGTCATGCGGGCCGTAAAGCCGGTCGACCTGGGCCCAGAAGGCCGGCGAATGGTTCATCTCGGCCAGGTGGGCCACCTCGTGCGCGGCGACGTAATCGAGGATCTCGGGCGGGGCCAGGACCAGCCGCCAAGAATACATCAGCGCCCCGGCGGACGAACAGGACCCCCAGCGGGACCGGGTGTCACGCAGGGTCAGCCGGGTATAGCCGCGCCCCAGCGTGGCGGCGTGGCGGTCCGAGGCGGCGGCCAGCCGGTCGCGGGCCATTTCCCGCAGAAAGGCCTGGGCGCGCAGGCCGGGCCGATCGGCCGGCAGGATCAGCGCATCCTCTTCCAGCCGCACCCGGCGCGTGGTCTCGCAGATCACCCGGCGCGGCCGGCCCTCGACCGGCAGAACGGCGCCCTGGGTGACGGCCACGTCGCCCTGGCGGCTGGCCAGGTGGCCGCGCACCCAGTCGGACTTGGACAGGGCGAAATCCAGGGCCTCGGCTTCGGACACCCCGCGCGGCACCGTCAGGGTCACCCGCCCGTCCAGCTGCGACACCCGCAGGCTGATTCGCCGGGCCCGGGCCGAGCGGCGCAGCAGGACCGGAACCGGCGGAGATCCGGGCAGGTGATGTTCGGCCATGGGGTGAGGCTCCTTGAAGGCGGGGGTCAAAGTCTTTGACAGCTTCGGCCCGCTGTGGCAGTTGGCCAGAATCTCCAAAGCGACTCATACCTCTTTGACAAGGATAGTGACATGCCCAAGGAAGAATGGGGCGTCAAACGCGTTTGTCCGACCACTGGCAAACGGTTCTATGACCTCAACCGCAACCCGATCGTCAGCCCCTATACCGGCGAGGTCGTCGAGCTTGATACCGGCAAGAGCCGGATGATCGCCGCCGACGCCGAGGATGCGGCCACGCTGAAGGCCAAGCAATCGAACGAGGACGACGATGTTGTCCTGGACGATGACGACGATTCGGTCGACGTCGACCTGGGCGATGACGTTCTCGACGATGACGACAACGAAGATAACGTCTCGCTGGACGACCTGGCAGACGTGGCTTCGGACGACGAGGACTGATCTGAAAATTTCCTCGCATCGGGTGGAATTTTTCGCTTGATCCCACCCGATGGAGGGCATAGACAGCACCTCACCTTAAGGGGCCTTAGCTCAGCTGGGAGAGCGCTACAATGGCATTGTAGAGGTCAGGAGTTCGATCCTCCTAGGCTCCACCAAATCCCCGCCAGACCGACCGGACGCCAGATTGGCCAGGGTCATGAACGTCGGGCGGGTCGGCGCAAGCGCCGGAAGACATTTCCGAAAATCCGGATCTCGTGGAACGCGCCAGGCATCATGCCGGCGTGTTTTTGCGTTTCGGGCCGGGCGATCCGGCCTGACGTCGGGGCAGGGCGCGGCGCTCAGGACGGCGGTGCGGCGGCGGGCGAATCACTGCCTTCCGGGGGCCTCGGCCCGGCGGCGCGCAGGACCAGGGTCCGGCCAAGCGCATCGAACCAGAAACTGGTGCCGGGCAGGACCATCAGCGCGCTCAGCAGCCAGCCGACCATGGCCATCGCGTCCCAGCGCGGCGGACAGACCAGCGCGGCGGCCATGGATGTCAGCCGCTCCCAGGGCGTGCAGATCAGCTTGTCTTTGGTTGGATCGGTGCTGGTGGCGCAGGCCTCGTCGATGATCACCCAGCCGATGGGCAGGGCGGGCGCCGGGGTGCCGTCGACGATGGTGGCGATCTTGCGCTGCAGGGCCGGGTCGGCCAGCAGCAGCTGTTCGACGGTCTGTTCGTCGGTCACCCGGGGCGCAAGTTCGGCGTGGAAGGCGGCGATCCGGGCAACCGAATCGTCCAGGGCAAAGCGGCCGGACCAGACGCTTTCGGTGATCTTGAGGAGATCGATGTTGAACCCCACGGCCAGCACCAGCCCGGCTCCGAACAGCCAGCGCCGGGCCCAGCGTTTGTAGGTGCCATGCAGCCGGGCCATCGTCTGGTCGTACCACATTTCCAGTTCCGAGCGCAGCCCGGCCAGGCCCTCGGCGTCGAGCCGGATGCCGGGGGCCCCGACCAGGGCGCGCAGGGCCGGGGGCAGATCGCGCGGGGTCAGCGGGTTCTGGTCGCGCAGGATGGCAATGACCGCCCGGGCAAAGCCATCGGCCGGCAGGTAGGACGGCAGCCGCCTGCCGGTGCCATAGGTCCTGAGCAGGGGCGAGCGGAACAGCAGCATGGCCATGCCGGTCTCGTCCTCGTCGTCGAACATGCGGGCGATCCGGGCGCGCAGCATCTTGCTGCGCTGGCCCAGCAGGCTGGCGATCATCTCGACGACCAGCGACGCCGCCAGGCTGAGGGCGAGGTAGATGAAGATGAGGACGATGAGGAAGTTCAGCATCGTCCCGAGTTCTGCAATGGTCATCGGGTGTCTCCGCTGGATTGCGGGCGGCCGCCGAACAGGCGCAGGCGGGTCGCCCCGGTCAGGCCGGGTTTCAGCTCGGCATGGGCATAGCGGCGCGAGCCGGTAAGCGGGCGGGCCGACCAGAGCTGGCCGGAGGCGACCAGCGCCCTGAGGTCGTCTTCGAGCGCGGCGGTCGAGGCAAAGCGGGGCGCGCCGGCCGGGAGCCCCTGCATCAGCTCGGCGGCGGTGGCGGCGGCATCGCCGCGGGCGATCAGGGCCAGCACGGCGGCCCGGCGTTCGGGCGTGGCATCGGCATATCCGGCATGCTGGTCGCGGGCGATCAGGTCGCTCATGACAATGGCCGTCATGGCCTTGCGGACGTCATCCCATTTCATCAGCCAGCCGATGTTCAGCCCCACCCGGGCAAAGAAACCGCCGGCCAGGTCGGCCAGCACCTTCCTGACCACCTTGCGCATGCGCACCCGGGCCTGGCGCATCAGCAGGTCCAGCCGCTCGGCGTCGATCCGGGGCCAGGGGCAGGCGGCGATCGGGCCGCCGATCCCGGGGCCGGGATCGAGGATGGCGCGCGGGGTCTCGGCCCGGGCCGTGTCGGGCACCTGGCCATCTGGGTAGAAGATCGGGTTGCGCTCGGACAGGACGAAATGATCCTGCAGGAACTTCTGGCAATTGCGCTGGCCCAGGACAAAATCGTGGCGGCGGAAGGTTTCGTCGACAAAGCCGCCAAAGCCGCCCAGCCCGCCCGAGGCGATGGCCTCGGCGCCGATCAGCTGGCGGTCATCGTCCAGGTTGCGCACCGGGGCGATCAGGAACCGCGAGCGGATGTCTGGATCGCCGGCGCTGGCCAGTTCCGAGGGCTTGAACCGGGCCTGGTTCATCAGGGCGGGCAACAGGGCCTTGAGTGCGGCCAGCAGGTCGCGCCGGGCCATGGGGTGGCCGTCCATCAGCGGGGTGTATTCCGGGCCTTCGGGGAACGGGTCGATCATGATCACCGCCCGGTCGGCGTTTTCCGGGTCGCGCGGGTTGGGTTCGAGATATTGCCAGCGGCTGGCGTCCTGGCCGTCCTGCTGGCGGTCATCCGGGGCAACGGCGTCGCGCAGGGTGAACCGGGCGTATTCGAAGGGCTCGTTATTGGCCACGCCGCCATCGACGGCGATATAGGGGATCGCCGTTTCGGACGGGCCGGCCACGCCGAAATCGGGCCGGGCATGGACCAGCCGGTCGGGCGGGATGTCCAGGGGCAGGGCGCCGCCGCGCGATGTCGCGGCGTCGAACCGGCTGAAATCGCCGGCCGTGGCATCGATCCGGCGGGCGGCAAGGCCGATGGGAAAGGCGCCGGTGGCGATCGCGGCCTGTTTCAGCAGCCCCCAGGGGCCCTCCCCGTCGAAGGGGATCGGCCCGTCGCCCAGCCCGGCCATGTCCAGGGCGATGCCCTCGTCGCCCCAATCGGTCAGCCAGTCGGACGGGCGGCTCTGGCTGCCCATGCCGCTGACCCGGAAATGGCGCACGGTGCTGTGCTGGGCCATGCGGTGTTCAAAGGCGCCTTCGCCGGCGGAAAAGCTGATCTTGTAGGGCACGCCCTGCAGGTTGGTCGTGGTCAGGAACAATTCGAGCTCGTCGGCCAGGAAGGGCAGGGGCCGTCCGCTCCAGCGGATGCCCGACAGCGCCTCGCCGGCCACGTCGTCGATATGGGTGCTGTCGAGCGCCGAGCGCAGGGGATCGTCGGGGTTGGCCAGGTCGTCGAGAGCCAGGAACCCAGCCTTGGGCACCGGGCGCCACAGGTCGAGCCCGCGGATCCAGACGTCGTAGAGCGGGCCGAGCGCAACCGACACATCGCAATCGGACCCGTCCGGCCCGGTGATCAGGGCCGGTGCGGGCGGGTTCAGCGCCGGCTCGCCGGGCCTGTCCGGCCCGTCGCGCTGCGCCCGGGCCAGGGCGGCGATGGCCAGGCCGGAACAGACCCCTCCGGCCGAGGCCCCGCTCATGACCTTGAGCACCACCCGGTGTTGCGGTGCGCCGGGGCCGCCGGCGGCCAGTCGCGCGGCATGGTGATCGAGGGCGCGAAAGAGGTAATCGAGCACGCCGGCCGTGTAGGCGCCGGCCGACACCGCTCCGGCCATGGTGATGCCGATGGTGAATGTCCGGGGTTCGGGCATCGGTCAGCCCCCGCGATGACGGGCGCCGGCCCGGGGGCAGCGGACAGGCGCGGAGAAATGGGAAAGACGTGGCTGCAATTGCGCGCCCTCCGGTGATTAAATAAATGGAATTCAATATTTCGAAAAATAATGGGGAATTGATTCTATAAAATCAACGATTCTATTTTTGCGCGAATTCAATTGCGAGGGCCGGAATGAAATGCCCCGGCCCGACATGGCAAAAGGGGCCCCGCGGGGCCCCTCGTGTCGTCCTGCAATGCCGTCCCTTGCGGGATCAGCCCTTGCCTTTCCAGGGCACCAGCAGCCGTTCGGCATAACGCATCAGGATGTCGATGCCGAAGCCGATGACGCCGATCAGGATGATGCCCATGATGACGATGTCGGTGTTCTGGAATTTCGAGGCCACCATGATCATCATGCCCGCGCCCTTTTCGGCCGCGACCAGCTCGGCGGCCACCACGGTGCCCCAGCAGACGCCCATGGCCACCCGCGCGCCGGTAAAGATCTCGGGCAGCGAATTGGGCACGATGACATGGCGCATGATCTGGGCCTTGCTGGCGCCCAGCGAATAGGCCGCGTGGACCTTGGATATCTTGACGCCCGACACGCCCGCGCGCGCGGCAATGGCCATGATCCAGAGCGCGGCCAGGAACAGCAGGATGATCTTGCCGGTCTCGCCGATCCCGGCCCAGATGATGACCAGCGGGATCAGCGCCAGGGGCGGCACCGGGCGCATGAATTCGACGATCGGGTCGAACCAGCCCCGAAACCAGTCGCTAAGGCCCATGGCATAACCCAGCGGTATGCCCACCAGCGCCCCGCAGACAAAGCCCAGCACCACGCGCATCAGCGAATAGCCCAGGTGTTCCCACAGCGTCGATCCGCGGAAGCCCTCCCTGGCGATCTCGACGATCCGCGCGACCACGGCCTCGGGCGGGGGCAGCCAGATCGGCTCCATCTGCCAGCCCTTCTTCGGTTCGAAGTTCAGCGTGCCCTTGGGTGACATGCCGACCCGGCCAAAGGGGGTCTGGACACTGTCGCCGGGGGCGATGGGCTGGCCGTCGACGGCCACCACCTGCGCGCCCTCGTCGCGGCCCAGCTCGTCGTTGCGGTCGACCCGGATCAGGCCCGAGCGCCAGACGCCGACGGTTGCGCTGTCGTCCTTGGCCCAGCCCTCGCCGGGCGCGACCTCGGGGGCGGCGACCTCCTGGTCGATCGGGTGGACCAGCACGGTGACCGTGGCGGTGTCTCTCTGGCCGTCGGGGGTTTCGGCCGTGTAATCAAAGGTTGCCACGCCTTCGAAGGGGCCGGGCGCATGCAGCCATCGCGGCAGCCAGTCCGACCCGGTGAAGGCCCCCCAGAGCAGGAAGATCGTGACGACGGAAATGACGCTTGCCGCCCGGTCCGGCCGCACCGCGCTTTCGTCGCCGAAGGTCACCGTCTTGAGCGAGGTGAAATCGGTGCGCCGGATGCGCCGGCGCAGCTGGTGGACGATGACATAGGCCACCAGGAAGATGGCCACGTAGATCAGCAGCGGGATCATGCCTCGTCCTCCGCCCGGCCCATGATCTCTTCTTCCATGTTCCAGATCATGTTCAGGATCTCTTCGCGGCGGGGGCCGAACTCGGGGTGTTTCTTGACCTCGCGCAGGTCAGCATTCACGCCCAGGTCGGCAAAGGGCAGGCGGTATTCGCGGTGGATCCGGCCCGGGCGCGGGGCCATGACCAGCAGGCGTTCGCCCAGCAGCAGGGCTTCTTCGACCGAATGGGTGATCAGGATGATGGTCTTGCCGGTCTCCTTCCAGAGCTTGAGCACCAGCGATTGCATCTTTTCACGGGTCAGCGCATCGAGCGCGCCCAGAGGTTCGTCCATCAGGATGACATCGGGGTCATTGGCCAGGCAACGGGCCAGGGCCACGCGCTGCTGCATGCCGCCCGAGAGTTCATAGACGGCCTTGTCCTTGAAATCCTGCAGGCCCACGGTTTCAAGCAGGTGATCGACGATCCGGGTCTTCTCGGCCCGGGGCATGCGTTTCATCGAGGGGCCAAAGCCCACGTTGTCGCGCACCGACATCCATTCGAACAGGGCGCCCTGCTGGAACACCATGCCCCGTTCGGCCGCCGGCCCGGTGACCGGGTGGCCGTTCATCTCGATGCGTCCTTCGGTCGGGGCCAGGAAACCCGCGACGATGTTCAGAAGCGTGGTCTTGCCACAGCCCGACGGGCCGAGGACCGACAGCAATTCGCCGGCCTCGAGGTCGAGAGAGACATCCTTGAGCGCCTGCACCGCGCCGCCGTTGGGCAGGTCGAAGCGCATGGAGAGGTTTTCGATGCTGAGCCCGTTCACCTAGTCCCCCAAAACTTTTGATGAAAGTTTTGCCAAAAGTTTCGGGGAAACTTTTGACGCCGGCGGGGCCGGGCACGATGCACCCGGCCCCTGTCCGTGTCACATGCCGTTGGCTGCGGCCAGCGGCCCGGTGTTGACGGCATTTTCATAGCTGGCGAGCGCGGAATCGATCGACCCGGCCGAGACGAAGACCTCGGCCACGCCTTTCATGAATTCCTGGCTGCCACCGCCCAGCCACTTGTCCGACAGCTGGGTGTCCACGTCGGGGAAGATGAAGGTGGCGATGGTCTCGGCCGTGGCGTCTTCGTCCATGCCGGCGTCCTTGGCGATGACCGGCAGCATCTCGGCCTCGTGTTCGCCGGAATTCCACATGGCATTGGCATCGGCCGTCACCTTGAGGAAGCTGGCCACCAGGTCGCTGTTCTCGGCGACAAAGGCCGCCGGGCCCGAGGTCACGTCGAAGACCAGGATGCCCAGCTCTTCCTTCTCGGCGCCGGTCAGCAGCACGTTGCCATGTTCCTTCATTCGCCGCAGGGACCCGCCCCAGCCGCAGGCCATGTCGACCGAGCCCTGGGCAATGGCCGCCGCCCCGTCGGGCGGGGCCATGTCGACGATTTCCAGGCTGTCGAGCGCCACGCCGAAATGATCCATCTGCTTGAGGAAACCGTAATGGGCCGCGGTGCCCAGCGGCACGGCAACCTTCTTGCCGGCCAGCTCGTCCGCGCTGTCCTTGTCGATTTCCAGGTCCGAGCGCACGACACAATTGTCGTTGTCGGAATAGCTGACCGCCACGTCCAGGACTTGCAGGTCCTGGCCCGCGCTGGTTGCCACGACGAAGGGCGGCACGCCCTGGCTGACCGACAGCTGCACATCGCCCGAGGCCATGGCCGCGCTCATCGCCGTGCCGGTGTCGAAGCTGACCCAGTTGATGGACACGCCCATCTCGTCTTCGTAGGTGCCCATTTCCTTGGCGTATTGGAAGGGCATCGGCCATTCGAGGAAATAGCCCACCGTGATCTCGTCCAGGGCAAGGGCCGGACCGGCCCCGGCGATCAGGGCCAGGGCGGCGGCGGCATTTCCGAAGCTGCGCTTGGTGATCAAAACTGCGTCTCCCGTGTTTGTGTCCGCCGGTTGCGGCGGGTGTCGTGGCGGCCGCGGGGGGCTCCCCGGCCGCATGGGGCGGGCGCCGTTCTGCCGAGCCCGGCCCGATCCGATCCGAAAACGCCTGTGTGATCAACATCTTTTCTGATGGCGCTTTTTTCGGCGCTGCCCCGGCGGCAGATCGCCGGGCGCTCGCAGGCCGGGCAGGGGCGGGGCAGGGGCCGGGCAAGTGGCTGATGTGGTTGAAAAGATGGGGCCGAGGGGAGGGCCTGGGCCACGATGGGGCGGCGGCTGGACTTAAGGGCCGTTGCATTCTGGACCTATAGTTTGCCGAAAAAACAGGATCAGCATCACAAAAGGCCAGGGCCGCTTCGGGCGGGCCGTGCGGCCTGTCATCCTGTCACCCGAAACCAAGAGGACCCCGCCATGGACGGCACGTTCCCGGAAAACGACATTTCCCACATCGTCGCGGCCGACAAGGCGCATGTCTGGCACCACCTGAGCCAGCACAAGGGCTATGAAACCGCCGACCCGCGGATCATCGTCGAGGGCCGGGGCATGAAGGTCTGGGACCAGTCGGGCAAGGAATTCCTCGATGCCGTGTCGGGCGCGGTCTGGACGGTGAACGTGGGCTATGGCCGGGAGCGCATCGCCGATGCGGTGCGCGACCAGATCCTCAAGATGAACTATTTCGCCGGGGCCATGGGCACGGTGCCGGGGGCGGTCTTTGCCGAGATGCTGATCGACAAGATGCCGGGGATGAGCCGGGTCTATTACTGCAACTCGGGGTCCGAGGCCAACGAGAAGGCCTTCAAGATGGTCCGCCAGATCGCCCACAAGAAATACGGCGGCACCAAGCACAAGATCCTCTACCGTGACCGCGATTACCACGGCACGACCATCGGCGCCCTGTCGGCCGGCGGCCAGGACGAGCGCAACGCGCAATACGGGCCTTTTGCGCCGGGCTTCGTGCGGGTGCCCCATTGCCTGGAATACCGCAAGCACGAGCAGGACGGCGCGCCGGTCGAGCATTACGGCGAATGGGCGGCCGAGCAGATCGAAAAGGTGATCCTGGCCGAAGGGCCCGAAACCGTGGGGGCGCTGTGCCTCGAACCTGTGACGGCCGGGGGTGGCGTGATCACCCCGCCCGAGGGCTATTGGCAGAAGGTGCAGGAGATCTGTGCCAAGTATGGCGTGCTGCTGCATATCGACGAGGTGGTCTGCGGCGTGGGTCGGACCGGCCAGTGGTTCGGCTATCAGCATTACGGGGTGAAGCCCGACATGGTGACCATGGCCAAGGGCCTGGCCTCGGGCTATGCGGCGATTGCCGCGCTGGTGACGACAGAAGAGGTCTTTGACGCGTTCAAGGCCCAACCGGACGATCCGATGGATTACTTCCGCGACATCTCGACCTTTGGCGGCTGCACGGCCGGCCCGGCGGCGGCGATCGAGAACATGAAGATCATCGAGGAAGAGAACCTGCTGGCCAATACCGAGGCCATGGGCGCGCGGCTGATGGACAACCTCGGGGCGCTGATGGAGAAACACGCGGTCATCGGCGACGTGCGGGGCAAGGGCCTGTTCTGCGGGGCCGAACTGGTGGCCGACCGGACAACAAAAGAGCCGGTGGCCGAGAAGCTGGCCCAGGCGGTAACGGCCGATTGCATGGCCCAGGGGGTGATCATCGGGGTGACCAACCGGTCGGTGCCCGGGCGCAACAACACGCTGTGTTTCTCGCCGGCGCTGATTGCCGGGGCCGAGGATATCGACCGGATCACCGAGGCCGTCGACGGCGCGCTGGGTCGGGTCTTTGGATAGGGCCGGTTGATCCGTCGGGCGCCTGACAGGCGGTCCGCCTCCGGGCGGGCCGGCCGCAGGGATATTTGGAAAGAGAAAGAAGCAGGATGAGCGCGATGTGGGCCGAACCGGTCGAGATGGTCGGGCAGAGCGGATCGCTGGTGCCATTGGACAGGGGCCATGCCGATGAGCTGGCCGAGGCGGCGGCCGATGGCGAGCTGCACCGGCTGTGGTACACGACGGTGCCGGCGCCCGAGGCGGTGGCGGATGAGATCGAGCGGCGGCTTGGGCTGTGGGCCGAAGAGCGGATGGCGCCCTTTGCCATTCTCGATAGCGGTGGCCGGGCGGTGGGCATGACAACCTACATGAACATCGACAAGGCCAACCGGCGGGTCGAGATCGGGTCGACATGGTACCGGGCGGCGGTGCAGCGCACGCCGCTGAACACCGAATGCAAGCGGATGTTGCTGGCCCATGCCTTCGAACGGCTGGGCTGTCACGGGGTCGAGTTTCGGACCCACCGTCTGAACACCCAGTCGCGCCGGGCGATCGAGCGGCTGGGCGCGCAGCTGGACGGGATCTTGCGCCAGCATACGGTGCTGGCCAACGGGACGGTAAGGGACACGGCCGTCTATTCGATCATCGCGCCGGAATGGCCGACGGTGCGGGCGCATCTGGATTGGCAACTGGAGAAGCCGCGGGGCTAGGAAGCGGCGGGACCCTTCGGCTGGCATGCGCCAAGGGCCGTGGGGTTGCTGTGCGCCAAGGGCCGTGGGGTTGCTGTGCGCCAAGGGCCGTGGGGCCGGGATGTGGCAGGCGCCACGGGGCCGGGATGTGGCGCTGCTGGGTCAGACAGTGACACGGCAGGTTATGGCGCGGCGGCGGCGGTGCCGCGGCAGGCGCGCGCAGCGCGCCTGCCGGGCCCAACGGGCAGCCCCGCATCTGTGATGCGGGGCAGACAGGCGGGAGGCGGCCCCTGGCCGGGCCGCAGGCGGTGCGTCGCGCGGATCAGCTGACCAGCTGGAACAGCAGGCCCGACAGGATGGCCCCGGAAATGCCCAGGCCCAGGTAGGCGGCAAAGACCCCCGGTTTGACCAGCGACCAGACCGCGGCCATGGCCGGGATCGAACTGACCGCCCCCCCGATCATGAAGGCCATGGCCGACCCGGCGCTCATGCCCTGGTCCATCAGCCCGGCCAGCAGCGGCGGGGCGACGTAGGAATTGAGATAGGCCGGGATGCCGACGACCGCCGCAATGGCAATCGGCACGATGCCCTCGCCCCCAACCAGCCCGGCGATGGCCTCGGCCGGGACATATTGCACCAGCAGGGCTTCGAGCACGTAGGCAAAGGCCAGCCATTTGACCAGGAACAGCCCGTTGGACAGCAACTCGGCACGGAACTGGGCGCGTCTTGGGGCCTCTTGCCAGAACCGCCAGACCGGCCGGGCATCCAGCCGGGGCCCGGCCCCGCAGCAGCCCGAGCGCCGGTAGACCTTGAGCGGGGCGCCCATGGCCCCGACCCCGCGCAGGGCGCGGATGGCAAAGCCTCCGAACAGGCCCAGCCCCACCGCCGCCACGGCCTTGGCCACGGCAAAGGGCCAGCCGAGCGCGGCGGCCGTGATCAGCAGGGTCGGCGGATCGATCAGCGGCGAGGACAGCCAAAAGGCCATGACGGCCGACAGCGGCGCGCCCAGGGCCAGCAGCCCGGCGATGAAGGGGATGACCTGGCAGGAACAGAAGGGCGCCAGCCCGCCAAAGATCGCGGCCAGGAAGATCATGTGGGTCTCGCGGCCTTCGAAGGCCCGGGCGACCATGACCTCGGCCCCGGCGGCCTTGAGCCAGGCCAGCAGCAGAACGGCCACGGCGATATAGGGCAGGGTGCCCAGCAGGGCGCGCAGGGCGAAGCCCATGGTAAAGCCCAGGTTGGCCGGATCGAGCAGGGCCACGCCGGCCAGCAGGACCAGGATAAAGGCCCAGGGCGTGCGCAGGAAGGCCGCGGCCTCGCGCCGCCAGGCCGGGGCGGCTGGTGTCGGGGCGGGGGGCGTGGAGGCGGGCGCTGTCGGGGTGGCGTCAGACATCGTTGGCCGCCTTTCGGGTCATGTCGGTGCAGCATTCGCTGAGGATGAACCGGGCCAGCCCGTCCAGCCGTTCGAAACTGGCCCGGTTGATCGTGCTGCGCCCGGATTTCTCCTGGGTGACCACCCCGCCGGCGGCGAGGAACTTGAGATGATGGGCCAGGGTCGAGGGCGCCATGCCCGTCCGCTCCTGGATCTCGCCGACGCTCAGCCCCGGCCGGCCCGCGCGGACCAGGCAGCGCAGAACCTGCAGGCGGGCTTCGGACCCCATGGCGGCAAAGCCCTGGGCCGCTTCTTCCCATTCCATGCGACTCACCTTTCCAAATAAACCACAAAACTAGTTATATGGATTTGATCGCCCGCTGCCAAGCCAAGATGTCGCCTTGCGCGCTGCCGCGGCTTGGCTAGGCTTTCGCGGTGAGCGGAGGGTTGGAATGGAATACGACTACATCATCGTCGGCGCGGGCAGCGCCGGCTGCGTGCTGGCCAAGCGATTGGGCGATGCCGGCCATGCCGTGCTGCTGCTGGAAGCGGGGAAGAAGGACAATTACCTCTGGATCCACATCCCCGTGGGCTATCTTTACTGCATCGGCAATCCGCGCACCGACTGGCAGTTCCGCACGGCCGAGGAACCCGGGCTGAACGGCCGGTCGCTGCTTTATCCCCGGGGCAAGACCCTGGGCGGCTGTTCGTCGATCAATGGCATGCTCTACATCCGCGGCCAGGCCGCCGATTACGACGGTTGGCGCCAGATGGGCCTGCCCGGCTGGGGCTGGGACGACGTGCTGCCCTATTTCCGCAAGTCCGAGGATTACGTCGACGGGCCGTCCGAGATGCACGGGGCAGGGGGCGAATGGCGGGTCGAGAACCAGCGCCTGCGCTGGGACGTGCTCGACCATTGGTCGCAGGCCGCCCAGGCCTGGGGCCTGCCGGCCAGCACCGATTTCAACACCGGCAACAACGAGGGCGTGGGCTATTTCCGGGTCAACCAGCGCAATGGCTGGCGGATGAACACGGCCAAGGCCTTTCTGCGCACGGCCGGGGGCGCCCGGCTGAAGGTCGAGACCGAGGCCCATACCCGCCGGCTGCTGATGGACGGCGACCGGGTGACCGGCGTGGAATACGACCGGGGCGGCAGCCGCCACCGGGCCACGGCCCGGGCCGAGGTCATCCTGTCGGCGGGGGCCATCGGCTCGCCGCAGATCCTGCAGCTGTCGGGCATCGGGCCGGGCGCGCTGCTGGCCGCACACGGGATCGACGTGACCCGCGACATGGCCGGGATCGGGGCCAACCTGCAAGATCACCTGCAGCTGCGCTGTGCCTGGCGGCTGAGCGGGGCCAAGACCCTGAACACCATGGCCGGTTCGCTGATGGGCAAGGCCCGGATCGGGCTGGAATACATGCTGAAACGCTCGGGCCCGATGTCGATGGCCCCGTCGCAGCTGGGCGCCTTTTCGAAATCGCGGCCCGATCTCGACACGCCCGACCTGGAATACCATGTCCAGCCCTTGTCGCTGGATGCCTTTGGCGGCGACCTGCATGCCTTTGATGCCATGACGGCCAGTATCTGCAACCTGCGGCCCGAAAGCCGGGGCGTGGTCGAGATCACCTCGTCCGACCCGCTGACCGCCCCGCGCATCGCGCCGAACTACCTGTCGACCGAAGGCGACCGCCAGGTGGCCGTGGCGGCCATCCGCCAGGCCCGGGCGATCATGGCCCAGGCCCCGATGGCCCGGTATACCCCGCAAGAGATCAAGCCGGGCGTGGACTCGGATGACGAGGCCGACCTGGTCCGCGCGGCGGGCGATGTCGGCACGACGATCTTCCATCCGGTGGGCACCGTGCGCATGGGCAGCGATGCCGCCGCGCCGCTGGATGCCCAGCTGCGCCTGCGCGGGGTCGACGGGCTGCGGGTGGTTGATGCCAGCGTGATGCCCGCGATCACCAGCGGCAACACCAATTCGCCGACGATCATGATCGCCGAACGGGCCGCCGACATGATCCTGGCGGGCGCCTGACCGGGGCGGTCAATGGCCGGGCTGCTGCCCGGCCCGTGGCGCGTCGGGCGTATCGTCGGGGGTGTCTTCGGGCGTCGGATCCTGCCGGGCGCAGAGATAGCCGTTGATCGAAATGGCCATCATGCTCAGCACCGATCCCAGCGAAGGATCGATCCGCCGGGTCTTCAGCGTGCAGGTCGAGAACTCGATCGTGCCGAAGGGCAGGCCGTTGCTGGTGATCGGCGCGCCAAAGAACGCCTCGGGCGCCCGGCCGAACAGGTCGCGGCGCAGGGGCTCGTCCCCCAGCGCCGTGTCGGGCTGGCAGATCTGGCGGTCCTGCAGCAGGATCTCGCCGGTATAGGTCTCGCCCACGGCAATCTCGGCCTTCAGCTTGTCGGTCGGGGCGTTCTTGCTGGCCGCCACGATCTGGGCCCGATTGCCCGAGATCCGCGTCAACACGCCGTAATCCGCCCGCAGCGCCGCGCAGCCGGCGTTCAGCACGGCCCGGAACCGCGCCGCGGCGGGCAGCCCGGGCGTGGCCATGGCCTGAAAGATCGCCTCGCGCTGGAAATTGTGCAGCCGTTCCCGTTCGAGCCGCTGGCGCAGCATGGAAATCTCGCCCGACTGGTCCGTGGTCAGCCGGCGCTGGCGCATCTCGCGCCCGACGATGGTGGCAAAGTCGCGCAGCGCGTCGAGATCGGCCTCGCTCCAATGGTGGGGCTCGTGATGGGCCAGGCACAGCGCGCCGATCATCCGCGACTGGCTGTCCAGGACGGGCACGCCCAGAAAGGCCAGGCAGCGGCTGGACCGGACCAGGGGCAGGGCGCCGAAATCCGACTGCATCCGCGAATCGGACAGGATCAGCGGCCTGAGGCTGCGCCGGATCAGGTCGTGCAGCTGGGTGCCGAAGGTCCGGGTCTCGGCATCGGTTTCGGGGTTGGGCAGCCCGTGGGTCGCGATCGAGATCTGCCCCGGCCGGGCCAGGTCGGGCAGCACCAGGATACCCACGGGCGCATGCATGCGCCGGGCGACAAGCCCGACCAGCTCGTCGAATCCCGCGGCCTGCTGGTCGCGGGGCCGGGCCCCACGGCCCCCCACGAAACTGGTCAGATTGGACGACACCATGCACTCTCCCCCCGGGAACCCGATAACGATCCCGGTTTTAGGTCGGAATAGGTTAGCGAAACCTTAACAGATCTGCGGTGACCGGACCATCGGGATGCTCGGCTTAAGTATTGCTCAGGGATTGCTTGCGGAAAATGCAACTTTCCGGTGCATTTTGCCTGAAATCACGGGTATCCGCGGCAGTTTGTCGGCCTCATCCTGCGCCGGCGGGCGCGGGGCCGGGGCGCAAAGGGGGGATACCCGGATGCCGGAAACGACAAACCCCCGCAGCATATGCCCGGGGGTCGTCAAATCTTCGGTGTCGGACGAACCGACCTGGCGTTCGGAACCAGCGGCTCAGAGAAGCCCTTCGCGCTGCGCCTTCTTACGCGCAAGCTTGCGCGCACGGCGGATCGCTTCTGCCTTCTCGCGCGCTTTTTTCTCGGACGGTTTCTCGAAATGCTGCTTGAGCTTCATTTCACGGAAAACGCCTTCGCGCTGAAGTTTCTTCTTCAGGGCACGGAGCGCCTGGTCGACATTGTTGTCGCGAACACTGACCTGCATGTGGTTGTCACCACCTTTCTGTGTAAGAGTTGCAAGGAAGATTGCAGGAAGCCGCCCTATAGCAAGGCCACCCCCGTCTTGTCCACCCCCTCTCCCGGGGGCGATGGGCGGCGGGTCGGGGGCGCCCGGGATGGGACGGCGTGGCCATCCGCCCTATATCCGGCGAAGGGCGCCTGGCATATCCTTCTGCCACCGGGGCGGAAGCCCGCCGCCGGGGCCGGCCCGAACCGGGGTGATCCGTGACCGCAAGGGCCGGGTTGAACGGGATGACATGGGCCGCAAGAACGGTTTGCAAGAACAGTTTGCAAGCCTGGGCCGCAAGAATGGACCGCAAGATCGGAGAACGCGCATGACCACGCCTTATGACGACATCAAGTCCTCGATCCTCGACGCCGCGATGATGCACGTGGCCTTTGACGGCTGGTCCGAGGCCACGCTGAAGGCCGCCATTGCCGATGCCGGGGTCGAGCCGGCCCTGGCCCGGGCCGTGCTGCCCCGCGGGGCGGTCGACCTGGCCCTGGCCTATCACCAGCGCGGCGACCAGCAGATGCTGGAGGCCATCCGGGCCATGGACATGACCGAGATGAAGATGCGCGACAAGATCATCGCCGCCGTCCGCGCCCGGCTGGCCGTCGGCGACAAGGAAGCCGTGCGCCGGGGCATGACGCTGTTTGCCCTGCCGCAGCATGCCGGCGACGGGGCCAAGGCGCTCTGGGCCACGGCCGACCTGATCTGGGACACGCTGGGCGATTCCTCGGACGACGTGAACTGGTACACCAAGCGGGCCACGCTGACGGCCGTGCTGTCCTCGACGGTGCTCTACTGGCTGGGGGACGACAGCGAGGGCGACGAGGCCACGTGGGCCTTTCTCGACCGGCGGGTGGGCGACGTCATGCAAGTCGAAAAGCTCAAGGCCCAGGTTGGCGACAGCCCCCTGCTCAAGCCGTTCATGGCCGGGCCGAACTGGCTGGCCCGCCAGATCCGCGCGCCGATGCGCCGCCCCCGCGGCGATTGGCCGTTGGGGGCTGGCCGGTCCTGAGTTCGCCGTGGAATGCGGTGTGTCGGGCCGTTGGGTGCGTCGGACCTGACCGCCCGGTCGTCCGATCCCTGCGCCGATATCCCGGTTCCGGGGCTTTGGGAGCCGGCCGATCCTGAATTGGCCTGGGGGTCGGCATGTTGGGCCATGAGGGTTGTCCGGTCTGGCCGCCAAGTGACCTGATCTGTCCGCCGATGTGCAGGCCGCTCGGCGGCAATGGTCGCCGTCCGGTCGTGATCTGGCGTGAGGCCATCCGGCCCGGCCGTCCCGCATATCACCGCGCCGTTTCGCCCGCTGCGTCCCTTGTCACTCCTTCCGGCCCATTTTCCGGGCGGATGCCCCGGCCGGGCCGCCTGTCACCGGCCAGCGGCCGCCGTCCCGCGCCCGGATCGGCTTTCGCCGGCCGGCCCGGGATGCTAGGGCACGGCCAACCAGGAGGACATCCATGACCGACATGATGCGCGCCGTCGAGATTTCCGCCGCCGGCGGCCCCGAGGTTCTGACCCTGACCGACCGCCCCGTGCCCCGGCCGGGCCACGGCCAGGTGGTGATCAAGGTGGCCTATGCCGGGGTCAACCGGCCCGACGCCCTGCAGCGGGCCGGCTCTTATGCCCCGCCTCCGGGCGCCAGCGACCTGCCCGGGCTGGAAGCCTCGGGCGAGGTCGTGGCCCTGGGCGCCGGCGTGACCGAGCTGGCCCTGGGCGACCGGGTCTGTGCCCTGTTGCCCGGCGGGGGCTATGCCGAATATGTCGCCACCCCGGCGGCCCATTGCCTGCCCGTCCCCGAGGGGCTGGGCCTGAAAGAGGCCGCCTGCCTTCCCGAGACTTTCTTCACCGTCTGGTCCAACGTCTTTGTCCGGGGCGGGCTGAAGGCCGGCGAGCGGTTTCTTGTCCACGGCGGGTCGTCGGGCATCGGCACGACGGCGATCCAGCTGGCCAAGCTGTTCGGCGCCCGGGTCTTTGCGACCGCCGGTTCGGCCGAGAAATGCAAGGCCTGCACGACGCTTGGCGCGGAACGGGCGATCAACTACCGCGACGAGGATTTCGTCGAGATCCTGCGGGCCGAGGGCGGCGCCGACCTGATCCTGGACATGGTGGGTGGCGATTACCTGCCGCGCAACGTCAAGGCCCTGGCCGATGACGGCCGGCTGGTCCAGATCGCCTTCCTGCAGGGGCCCAAGGTCGCGCTGAACTTTGCCCAGGTCATGATGCGCCGGCTGACCATCACCGGGTCGACCCTGCGCCCGCAATCCGACCTGGACAAGGCCCGCATCGCCGAAGACCTGCGCGCCCATGTCTGGCCGCTGCTGGATGCCGGCCGTCTGGCCCCGGTGATGGACAGCGAATTCCCCCTGGCCGAGGCCGCCGCGGCCCATGCCCGGATGGAAAGCTCGGGTCATATCGGCAAGATCGTCCTGAACGTCGCGGGCTGACGGCCGGCGCCTTGGCCCGCGCCCCGGCCAGATGTGGGCCAAGGGCTCGCCCCATGTCCGCCCAACGTCTGCCCCGTGACCGCCGCTTGGGGCCGGCGCCCGGGGCGGGGACGCGGGTGATGGACTATCGCGCGGATATCGGCATGAATGGCCCCCGACCGCCCGCGCGGCCCGGCCGGATCCGAACGGGCCTGCAAAGGCCCGACTGGCGTGGCCCGGACATCCGGCACGCGGCATCAGAACACCAAGGGGAGACGAAGGCATGGCCCTCACCGCAATCATCGAGGAACACGGCGGCTCGGACAAGCTCAAGCTGGTCGACCGCCCGGTGGGCGAACCCGGCCCCGGCGAGATCCGCATCACCCACAAGGCCTGCGGGCTGAACTTCATTGATGTCTACCAGCGCGACGGGCTCTACCCGTTGCAGCTGCCCCAGGCCCTGGGCATGGAAGCCGCCGGCGTGGTCGATGCCGTGGGCGAGGGCGTGACCCATCTGAAACCCGGTGACCGCGCGGCCTATGCGGCCATGCCCCCGGGGGCCTATACCGAGGCCCGGGTCATGCCCGCGGCCCAGGTCTGCCCGCTGCCTGACGGCGTGTCCTTTGACGAGGCCGCGGCGATGATGCTCAAGGGCCTGACCGTCGAGTACCTGTTCCACCGCACGACACCCCTGGCCGCCGGCGACACCGTCCTGTTCCACGCCGCGGCCGGGGGTGTCGGCCTGATCGCCTGCCAATGGGCCCGGTCCGAGGGCATCACCCTGATCGGCACCGCCGGGACCGACGAGAAATGCGCCCTGGCCGTCGAACATGGCGCCACCCATTGCATCAATTACAACCGCGAGAACTTTACCGAGAAGGTCCGCGAGCTGACCGGGGGCAAGGGCGTCGACGTGGTCATGGATTCGGTGGGCAAGGACACGTTCATCGGCTCGCTGGATTCGCTGCGCCCGCTGGGCATGATGATTTCCTTCGGCAATGCCTCGGGCGCGGTCGAGGCCTTCAACCTGGGGCTCCTGGCCCAGAAGGGTTCGCTCAAGGTCACCCGGCCGACGCTCTTTGCCCATATCGCCGATCACCAGGCCTGCCAGGACATGGCCCGGCATCTCTTTGACAAGGTGACATCGGGCGCGGTGAAGATCCGCATCGACCAGCGCTTCCCCCTGGCCGAGGTCGCCCGGGCGCATGACACGCTCGAAGCGCGCAAGACAACGGGATCGACGATCCTTGAACTTTGATCGCCCGGCTGCGGGCATGGTACTGGTACAAGACAGGAGAACGACCGGCATGGCTGGCATGACACGAACGATGGCCGCGACGCTCATCGCCCTGGCGGGGCTGGTCCCCGTCCTGGCCCCGGGCACGGCCCGGGCCGAGCTGGTCGACCTGGGGTTCTACGACGGCTGGAACGTCATGGTCGACCCCGACGTGGGCAACGGCTGCCTGATCCAGTCGGGCCGCGACGGGGTGTCGCTGACGCGGATCGGTTACGACCCGCGCAAGGGGGAAGGCTATATTGCCATCTTCAACCCCGATTGGAACAAGCTGCGGCGCAACCAGAGCTATCCGCTGGTCGCCGACCTGGACGGACAGGAATTCCCGGTCACGGCCACCGGCCTGCAGATGGGCAACGTGCATGGCGCGGGGGTGTTGTTCAGCGATGTCCAGGTCTATGACCTGATCGCCAAATCCAGCACCCTGACCATCCGCGACGATGCCGGGGCGGCGCTGTTCACGCTGGACCTCAAGGGCACCGGCCAGGCCATCGCCGCGGCGCGCAAGTGCCAGCAGGAACAGGGCTGACCACGGCAGGGCAGAGACCGCGCCGGCCCGTCCCCGGGCCGGAAAGGGCGGCGCCCGCGCGGCGCCGGAACGAGGACGAAGGCAGGACCGCGATGACCACGACCGAAATGACCCAGGCCGACATGGAACAGGCCATCCGCAAGCAGGCGGCGACCATCCGCCAGCTGCAGGACCGGCTGATCTCGATGCAGTCGATGATGCTGCAATACACCGAGACCAGCAGCGTCGACACCGGCAACCCCTATGCCGAGATGTCGCCCGTCGAGATCATGCGCGTCGACGGGGCCGAAACCACGGTCATCGCCTGCGCCGGGCTGATCACCCGCTTCGGCATGCCGCCCAAGGAATTCTTTCGGTCCTTCATCGATCGAGGCTGCAACGTCATGTTCCTCAAGGATTTCCGGCAATGCTGGTACCAGAAGGGCCTGCTGTCGCTCAGCCGCAACATCGGCGAGACGGTCGAGGTCCTGCAGGGTCTTCTGCCGGCCGGCACGAAATCGGTGCGCTTCACCGGCACCTCGGCCGGCGGCTTTGCCGCCCTGCAATTCGGCATCCGCATGAATGCCGACCGCATCCTGGCCTTTGGTCCCCAGACCCGCATCGGCCGGCCGACCTTTGACCGCTTTGCCAGTTTCGACAGCCGGCCGCACGACATCGATTACAACAGCCCCGATGTCGACGTGCGCAATGCCTTCACCGACCGGCCCGATTTCTCGGGGCGCATCGACATCCATTTCGCCTCGCAGAGCCGGCCGGACGTCAACCATGCCAACACCCTGGCCGGCTTCCCCGGCGTGCACCTGCACGAACATGACCACGATCAGCACATGATCGCCGCCCACCTGCGCGAGACCGGCGCGCTGGATGCCATCCTGGGCGATTTCGTCTCGTGACCGGCGGGCCGGCCCGGCCGCGCGTCGGAGCCGGCCCCGTCACATTTGCCATTCCCGGCTGACCCGCCGCCGCAAAGGATTTCACCTATGACCGGCCCGCGCCTCGTCCAGTTTCACGTCGGCATCGGCAAGACCGGCAGCAGCTATGTCCAATCGGCCCTTGGCGCCGGGCGCGCCCGGCTGGACGAGCTGGGCATCACCTACCCGATCGAGAAACGCGCCGAGGCCCGGGCCCGGGTCGGCCGGGTGACCTCGGGCAACCTGCGCCCCGCCGACAGCCTGGCCCAGACCCTGGCCCGCTATCCCGAGGTGGCCACCGCCGAGCGCCTGCTCTTTTCCAACGAATCCCTGCACCTGGTCCTGACATCGACCGAACGCGATTACGGGGCCGAGATCCGCGCGGCCTTCCCCGAGGCCCGGCTGGAGTTTCTCTGCTACATCCGCGATCCCGTCGAACATGCCGTGTCGGCCTATCAGCAGGTCGTCAAGCGCAACGGGTTCACCGGCGATTGCGCCACCTTCCTGCGCCGCTACGACCGGCCCCAGCGCCTGTTGCGCCTGGACGAGGCCGTGCGTGCCATCGGCGGCACGCTGACCATCCGCAATTACTCGCGCCACCGCGACCGGCTGCTGGCCACGTTCGAAGACTGGCTCGGCCTGCCCGCCGGCACCCTGCCCGAACCGGCCCGGCCGCAGATCAACCGCTCGCTCACCCGGGGCGAGCTGGAATTGCAGCGGGCGTTCAACCAGCACCTTGGCCTGCTATCCAGCCAGGTCGTGTCGGACCCGCTGTGTGAACACCTGCCCGACATCACCTCGCAGGTCCCGGCCGTGCCGCGCGACGAGCTGGCCGCCTTCATCGAGCGGATGGACACCGAGATCGCCGATCCCCGGTTGCAGGCCCTGGTGCCCGCCGCCGAGGCCTATCGCGTCGGCACCCTGGACGAACATGCCGCGCGTTTCCCCGACCCGGACGCGCCCGAGGCCTACAGCTTTACCCGCGACCAGATCGACATCCTGGCCCGGGCGATGTCCTTTGCCCTGACCCAGCGTGCGCCGCAGCTGGCCGCCGGGCGCAAGGGCGCCGGCGCGGCAAAGGGCGGGCCGGCCCGGGCCGATCGCGCGGCCGCCCGCGCCGCACGGCGTGCGGCCGCCCAGGCAGCTGACGCGCCCACGGGGGACGATCCGCAAGGCGACGGCTGAGCCGCGGCGGGGCAGGGCCCGGGTGCAAGAGGCCCGGGCGCAACAGGCAAGTCAGCGATCAGCGCAGGGGCGTGAACAGGGCGTCATCCAGCGTGCAATCGTGGCGCGTGTCGGCCCCGCAGGCCCGCGGCTCCAGCCCGCGTGTCAGGCAGACCCGCACTTCCTGCACGTATCCGTCCCGGCAGGTCACCGTCAGCATGTCGGGGCTCAGCCCGGGATTGTCCTTTAGAAAGGCCTCTTCGACCACCGAGGCCGGCAGCCGCACGGCATTGTCCAGCTTGCGAAACACCGCCGGCCGGGCGACCTTGTCATAGGCCACCCGCGACAGGGCAAAGTAGTCGCGCGCGGCCAGGCCGGAACAGGTGCCGTGTTTCTTCCACTGGTGCCAGGCCAGCCCCGAGGTGCCCATGATGTCGGCCATGCCCTCGGTCATCTTGCGCGACGGCGCCCGTTCGGCCGACGCACAGTAATCCGGCCAGCCGGTTTCGTATTGCGGCCACAGCCCGTGCAGGATCCAGCCGTGGTCCTCTTCACATTGCGGCGATTGCCGCCGGTCGCCTTCCAGCGCGCACCAGTTCGGCGACCAGCTCAGGGCCATGACGTAGTAATCGAATTCCCCGGCCGTATCGGCCCCGGGAGCGCTTGCGGCCATTGTCAGCACCGCCGCCAACAGCCCCGCGCCAAGCCTCTGCCGCATTCGCCTCTTCCCTTTCCGCCTGTCGCCGACTATACAGCCCCGAAGTTCCCCGACAACGGAAACCCGCCCGAGGCCGAAAACCCGGGCAGCCTGGCGCCCCAGGCAACGGGGAAGATGTATTTGCGAAGGAGCAACGAGAGACATGGCACGATTGATCAACGCGCGCGCTACGGCGGTCTGGCTCGTGGACAACACAACCATGACCTTCAAGCAGATCGCGGATTTCGTCGGCATGCACGAGCTTGAGATCCAGGGCATCGCCGATGGCGACGTGGCCACCGGTGTGCGCGGCTTCGACCCGATCGCCAACAACCAGCTGACCCAGTACGAGATCGACCAGGCCGAGGCCAACCCGCTCTACAAGCTGAAGGTCAAGCCGAACCCGGCCGCCGAGGGCGAAGAGAAACGCCGCGGCCCGCGCTACACGCCCCTGTCCAAGCGCCAGGACCGCCCGGCCTCGATCCTGTGGCTGGTCAAGTTCCACCCGGAACTGGCCGATGCCCAGATTTCCAAGCTGGTCGGCACGACCAAGCCGACGATCCAGGCGATTCGCGAGCGGACCCATTGGAACATCGCCAACATCCAGCCGATCGACCCGGTCGCGCTGGGGCTGTGCAAGCAATCCGAGCTGGACGCTGCCGTGCAGAAGGCCGCGGCCAAGAAGGCCGCCGAGGGCGAAGTGATGGACGACGATGCCCGCCGCCGGCTGGTCAGCACCGAGCAATCGCTGGGCATGGATCCCGAGCCGCGCATCCCGACGGCCATCGAAGGGCTGGAAACCTTCTCGCTGTCGGATGACGACGATGATGACGACAAGGGCAGCGATCCGATCATCGACGCGGATTCGTTCTTCAACCTGCCGTCCGGCGACGACGACGAACAACCGCGCTGAGACGCGGCGGCCCGCAAGGGCCGACAAGACGACCCCGCGCCCGCCCGGCTCTGCCCGGCGGGCGCTTGCATGTCCGGGCCATGCCGTTTGCGGGTGTCCGCGAGGTCGACCTCCGGGGTGTTCGGAGGCCGGGGGGCGGGTGCCTGCATATTTGAAGGGCTGCGCGCAGGGACGCCTGGATGGTCAGGCTCTGACGTGCCCGGGTGTCTGCATGTCCGAGTGCTGGCGTCCTTGGGCGCCCATACGGTCACGCTCTGACCTGTTGGGCGGCCTGCATGCCCGGGCCCCGGCACGTGCCGCCCCCCTCATCTGCGGCACGGACCATCCACGCCGGCCCCTGCCGCAATCCCGCGCCCCTGCGCCCAACCGCTGGGCAACGCGCCCCGCGCCGGGTGGCCAATCCTCCCCCATGCCTTGACCTTCGCCCCTTGCGACACGACCTTGGCAAGGTCCCTGAAAATGCCCCGGAGCGCCCATGCCCTCCCCATCCTCCCGCCGTGCCATCGCCCTGACCGCCGACCATGTCGAACGGGTCTTCCGCGAGATCCCCGATCCCGGCCCGTCGGATACCCACACACCGATGACCGACCAGGACAAGCACGACCTCGCCCGCCGGCTGCTCGATGAAAACGCCGGCCGGCCCTTCTGGGTCTTTGCCTATGGCTCGCTGATCTGGAAACCGGCCTTCGAATATGACGAACGCCGGCCCTGCCTGCTGCATGGCTGGCACCGGTCCTTCTGCCTCGACATGCGCGGCTGGCGGGCGACGCCCGAACAGCCCGGCCTGATGCTGGCCCTCGACAATGGCGGGGCCTGCAACGGCGTGGCCTTCAAGATGCCCGAAGACGACCAGATGGGCCGCATGATCCGCCTGATCGAACGCGAAGGCGCCTTCCGCGAGATGGTGCCCTGGATCCGCTGGGTCACCCTGCGCGCCGGCGGTGAGAGCTTCCGCGGCCTGGCGTTCTATTGCACCCCGGTCGTCGAAAAGCGCCACCACGGCGAGGGCCGGCTGATCCGCCTGCCGATCAAGGACCAGGTCCACCGCCTGGCCCGGGCCGTCGGCCATGCCGGCAGCTGCGCGGAATACCTCTTCAACACCGTTACCCATCTCGAAGACCTGGGCATCCACGACAGCTACATGTGGAAATTGCAGGCCCTCGTCGCCGACGAGATCGACGCCGTGCACGGGGCCGCCGTCTGTGGCACCCGGGCCGATGCCATGCCCTGCCCGGCGCAATAGGGCAGGGCGCGGCAGGGCAGGGCGCAAAGGGTTCGGCCCAACAGGATCAGGCTCAACAGGGCAGGGCGCGCAGGGGCCTTACAGCCCGCCGATCTCACCCAGCCCCAGCACCTCGCCCGAAGGCCCGTCCTGTGTCGAGCCGCCGGGCGGTTCCTCGGAAATGCCCATGGTAAAGGTGCCCGTGATCCCGCGCAGCGCGGCGGGCAGGGGCAGGCGCGCCGTCTCGCCGGTGCCGAACAGGCCCACCGAAATCGCCGGCTGGTCGTCGCCATGGGCCCAGACCTGCAACACCCGGCCCTCGGGCGCCTGGCCCGAAATCCGCGTCACCTGCAGGACACCTTCGGTCGCGTCCAGCACGGCCAGGTAGCGGAAATCGCCGTCGTCCGACGTGATCTCGGCCGCGCGCAACAGGTCCGGTGCCCGGCCGCCCGTGCCATTGACCAGCAGCGCGCCCAGCACGACGGCCAGCAGCACGGCCACCGCCGCGACCCGCCGCCAGAAGGCCAGCGACACCCGCAATCCGCCGGGGATCGCCCCGAGCGCGGTGTTGGCCTCTTCGTCGAACAGCCGCTCCTGCACCCGGCGCTTGGCCGCCGCCGGGACCGGCACCGGTTCGACCTCGTCGGCCAGCTCGGCCAGCGCCAGTTCCCAGCGCAGCACGGCATCGGCAAAATCGCGGTCCTCGACAACCAGCCGATCCGCCCGGGCCAGGTCCTGGCCGGTCAGCAGGCCCAGCACGTATTCGGCCGCCAGCATCTGATCGTCGTCGATATCCATCTCGTCACTCATCGGGACACGCACTCCCTGAGCGCCACCAACCCCCGCCGCAGCCAGCTGCGCACCGTGTTCAGCGGGATGTCGAACCGCCGGGCCAGGTCGGCATAGCTCTCGCCCTCCAGGTAGGCCCGCCGCACGGCCTCGCCGCGATCCACGGGCAGTTCCTTCAGGCAGGACCGGATCCTGACCGCTTCCGAGGCCGCCACGGCGGCGGCTTCCGGTCCGGCGCCGGTTCCGGTCAGGTAATGGGCGTGGTCGTCGATATCCTCGTGTCTGCGGCGCGCCCGCAGCCGGTCGATGGCCGTGTTGCGCGCAATGGTGATGAGCCAGCTCATCGGGTGGTGGGCCGTGACCTGGAACCGCTCCGCGTGGTGCCAGACCTTCACGAAACTGTCCTGCAATGCGTCCTGGGCTTCGGCCCTGTCCTTCAACACACGCAGGCAGAGGCCGAAAAGTTTCGGCCCGGTGCGATCGAACAGCCGGGAAAACGCCTGCCGGTCCCCCAGCGCGATCCGCCCGAGCAGCTGCTCGATCTCCTGCCTGTCGTCCATTGCCATCGTCGTCCCGGCCCCGGGTGGGAAATCTTGTGCCATTGTTACCCGTCTGACGTGCGCCGAACGCGAATAGTTCCCCTGTGCAGCCAGTGGTTTGCAGGTTTTTCGACTTTTTTTGCAACTTCCCCGGCCCGGGCTTCGTGCCTTCTGTCAGACCCGGCGGCATCACCGCGCGCCGGACGAACCCGACCGAAAGGGAGAATTCGATGAAGACCCAAGCACTTGCCGCCGCCCTGATCTGTGCCGCCACCACCGGTTTCGCCGCGTCCCACGCCATGTCGCCGGCCGTCACGGCCAGCGACCAATCGGTCGCCAACGGCATCGTCAGCGCCGACATGATCGCCGCCGGCGAGAACGGCTGGATGGTCGTGCATCGCACCGATGCCGAGATGAAGCCCGGCCCGGTCGTGGGCTATGCCCCCCTCCGCAAGGGTGAGAACATCGACGTCGCCGCGATCCTGACCGAAGAGGTCGCCCCGGGCGAGATGCTGATGCTGATGGTCCATTCCGAGGCCGGCGGCATGGAAACCGGCGTGTTCGAATACACGCTGGGCGCCACCGAAGACGGGCCGATCAAGATCGACGGCAACCTGGTGATGACCGTCATCACCGCTCAGTAAGACCCGGAAACCGCGAATCCGGGACCCTGCCGCAGTCTCACGCGGCGGGGTGCACGGCGGCCCGGTGTCTACCCCGGGCCGCCGGGTGTTCTTTCAGGGATCGGACAATCTTTCTGATCCGGGACACAACTTTCCCGAAATGGGACGCCCGCCCCGATCCGGGACAGGCGCGCCCCGATCCGGGACAATCTTCCAGCGGTGTCAGATATCCTTGCGCGCGCGCAGCGCGGCGGAAATCGTGCCGTCGTCCAGGTAATCCAGCTCGCCGCCGATCGGCACGCCCTGGGCCAGCGAGGTCAGCCGGACCTGGCCTTCCAGCTGGTCGGCGATGTAATGCGCCGTGGTCTGGCCATCGACCGTGGCGTTCAGCGCCAGGATGACCTCGGAAATCGCCTCTTCGCCGATCCGGTCGATCAGCTGCGGGATGCGCAGGTCTTCGGGGCCGACGGCATCCAGCGCCGACAGCGTGCCGCCCAGCACGTGATAACGGCCGCGGAACACGCCCGACCGTTCCATCGCCCACAGGTCGGCCACGTCCTCGACGACACACAGCTCGCCCGTCGCACGTTTCTCCGAGGCACAGATGTCGCAGATCTCGGCCGTGCCGACATTGCCGCAGCGCTGGCATTCGCGGGCCGTGGCCGCGACGTCCTGCATCAGGTCGGCCAGCGGGGTCAGCAACAGCGCCCGCTTGCGGATCAGGTGCAGCACCGCCCGACGGGCCGAGCGCGGCCCGAGACCGGGCAGCTTGGCCATCATCTCGATCAGCGCATCTATGTCACGGGTCGAGGACATGGGATCATCCGCCTCAGAACGGCAGTTTCATGTCCTTGGGCAGGCCCAGGCTTTCGCTCAGCTTGACCATCTCGGCCTGCTGCGCCTCGGATGCCTTGGACTGGGCGTCCTTGATCGCGGCCAGGATCAGGTCCTCGACCACTTCCTTGTCGTCGCCGCCCAGGATCGACGGATCGATGTCCAGCGATTTCAGGTCGCCTTTCAGCGAAGCCGTGACCTTGACCAGGCCCGCGCCGGATTCGCCGTCGACGGTCATCTCGGCCATCTGCTCCTGCAGCTCGCCCATCTTGGTCTGCATGTCCTGCGCGGCCTTCATCATCTTGGCCATGTCGCCAAGCCCGCCAAGTCCTTTCAGCATGTCTTTTGTCTCCATCTCAATTCGGGAATGCCTTGCAGAGGTGATAGGATCAGGCCGGGGCGGCGGCAAGGGGGCAGGGCCCCGGATCGCCCGTGGCTGCCGGCCCCGCCGCCTGCTGCCGGTCAGAACAGCCGGATCGTGGCGGGATAGACCGCGCCTTTCAGCGAAAGCTCGCCGTCGATCGTGTCGCCGAAGGAATAGGTCATGTCGCCGTTCAGCGTGTACCAGCGGCTGCTGTCCATCTTCATGCGGTTGAAGACGCGGATGCCCGGGCCCATCAGCATCAGGTGGTGGGTCTGGTTGCAGGTGGCCTTGCCCGGTGGCTGGAAGGAAATGCAGCCGGCCACGTCGTTCACCGCCTCGACGGGCATGTTGAGGATGCGGTTGCTGTATTCGCCGGCCGTCCCGTCACCGGCCCGGCCCTCGCCCAGTTCGACGCGGATGATCTGCTGTTGCGACAGGGCGCGGAACAGGATCTGGCTGCGCACATCCGCGCTGCCCGATGTCGCCCCGGCCTTCAGCGCCATGTTGCGCACGACCGGGCTGACCGAACACATCAGGTCCTCGAAGGCAAAGAGCTGGTCCAGCGGATCGGCCTCGGGCGCCACCAGCAAGGACATCAGCTGGCGGGTCTCGTCGCGGGTGAAATCGTTCATCTGTGCGCATTGCGCCTGGGCGCGCAAGGGCGGCGCGGCCAGCAGCAGGGCCGCGATCAGCAGGGCGGTGAAACGGGTCATTATGGTCAATCGGGTCATGAAACTGGTCCTCAAAACAGGCCGATCCAGGCCGGGAAGGCCAGGCCGCGGAAGGTGATCGTGCCGTTCAGCCGATCGCCGTGGTCATAGGTGAAACTGCCGAATGTGTTGACGTTGCCGTGGGTGATGCTGATGTCGACCCCGTTGCCGAACACGGTGCCCAACGACGTTGTCGAACATGTGCGGGTGTCGTGAAAGCTCATGCAGCCCTGGGCCGGGTCGCGAAACAGGATCGGCAGGGATTCGGTCGGATATTGCTCCAGCCGCCCCAGGTGCTCTTCGCCGGGTTCTTCCGGGGCCTGCAGGTGGATGACCAGCACTTCCTTCTCGAAAAGCGCCCGGCTCAGGACCTGGCTGCGGATCACCGGGTTCTGCGACAGCCCGGCGGTGCGCAGGGCCAGTTCCCGCACGCCGGGCTGGTCGGAACATTGCAGCTCCTCGAAGGCATAGAGCTGATCCAGCGCGGTCACCTCCGGCGAGATCATGTCGGCCAGCAGGGCCGAGGCCTGTTCGCGCGACAGGGTGATCATCGCCTCGCAGACCTGCGCCGAGGCCGCCCCGGGCAGGGCCAGCCCGGCCACCAGAAGGGCCGTGGCCGCCCGATGCGCGGCGCGGCGCCGGGCGGAGCGCGTTGGATTGGATGGGGAGAAACGGCGGGCGAAAAAGGGCGGGTAAAAGGGCACGGCAGACAATCCGAAGCAAAACGACAGATGAACAATTGCGAACAAGGTTAACCGATGCCCTGTTCTTTTCAACTCATCCTTGCATTCGCTGGGGCCCGGTTGTCCCGGGGGCGGCGCGCCGCACCCGCCACGCCACGCCGCCTCTGCGCCGTTCGCGCCCGGTCACCCGTCGTGCCAGGGAGCCCCGGCCGCCGTCGCCCACCGTCGAAACGGCGCGCCACGCTGCTGCTTCTTTCTCTTTGAAAATATCCGGCCGACCACCGGCCAATGGCGGGCCGCCTCAGAACAGGGCGCGCCCGGCACAGCCATGATCGCCCGGCCTCATTCGTCTTCGAACGGGTCCCATTCCTCGCTGACCTCGGGCAGGGCCTCGGTCTCGGCCACGGCCGTCAGCTGCGCCCGGGTGCGGATTTCCAGGATCTTTGCCTCGGGGAAATGTGCCCGCACGGCGCGCATCATCTCGGTCTCTTCCGCCTCGGCCTCCATGGCCAGCTTCTCGGCATCGCGCAGCTCGGCAATCGTCGGTGCGCCGCCCTCGCTGGTCACGATCACCGCCCAGCGATTGCCCGTCCAGCTCTGCAACTTGCCGCCAAGCCGTTGCGCCAGGTCGTTGGGCGCGCCCGGCGCCGGGCAGAACTCGATCCGCCCGGGTGAATAGGACACCAGCCGCACGCCCGTCTCGACCTCGACCAGCAGCTTCACGTCACGGTTCGACCGGATCAGGTCGACCACCCGTTCGAAGGTTGCGTAATGGGCCAGCGCCGCTTCGGTCTGCAGCGCCCGGGCCGCGGCCGGGCCGGCGCCGCCGGAGGACCGGGCCACGGGAGAGGATCCGCCCTGCGATCCGCCGGTCATGCCCGCCCCGGCGCCCGTGGGCGCCCCGCCGTTCGGCCCGTGCCCTGCGCTGCCCTGCGAAGGCGGCGGCCCGCCCACCGGCCCGCCGGCGTCCTGGATCCGCCGCACCAGTTCCTCGGGCGAGGGCAGGTCGGCCACGTGGGTCAGGCGGATCACGGCCATTTCGGCGGCCATCATCGCGTTCGGCGCGGCGGCGACCTCTTCCAGCGCTTTCAGCAGCATCTGCCACATCCGGGTCAGCACCCGCATCGGCAGCGCCTCGGCCATCGCCTGGCCCCGCGCGCGTTCGTCCGGCCCCACGGTCGGGTCTTCGGCCGCGTCCGGGGTGATCTTGACCACCGACACCCAGTGGGTGATCTCGGCCAGGTCGCGCAGCACGGCCAGCGGGTCGGCCCCGTCGGCATATTGCCCGCCCAGTTCGGTCAGCGCCCCGGCCGCATCGCCGCGCAGGATCATGTCCATCAGGTCCAGCACGCGGCCCCGGTCGGCCAGCCCCAGCATCGCCCGCACCTGTTCGGCCGTCGTCTCGCCGGCCCCGTGGGAAATCGCCTGGTCCAGCAGCGATGTCGCGTCCCGGGCCGAGCCTTCGGCCGCCCGGATGATCAGCCCCAGCGCATCCTCGGCGACCTGGGCGCCCTCGGCCGTTGCGATCCGCGTCAGCAGCCCGGCCATGTCCTCGGGCTCGATCCGGCGCAGGTCGAACCGCTGGCACCGCGACAGGACCGTCACCGGCACCTTGCGGATCTCGGTGGTGGCAAAGATGAATTTCACATGGGCGGGCGGTTCTTCCAGCGTCTTCAACAGCGCGTTGAACGCGCTGGTCGACAGCATGTGGACCTCGTCGATGATGTAGATCTTGTATCGCGCCGAGGCCGCCCGGTAGCGCACCGAATCGATGATCTCGCGGATGTCGCCGACACCCGTCCGGCTGGCCGCGTCCATTTCCAGGACGTCGACATGGCGGCCTTCCATGATCGCCTGGCAATGTTCGCATTGCCCGCAGGGCTCGGTCGTCGGCCCGCCGGTGCCATCCGTCCCGATGCAGTTCATCCCCTTGGCGATGATCCGGGCCGTCGTCGTCTTCCCCGTGCCCCGGATGCCCGTCATGATGAAGGCCTGGGCGATGCGGTCGGCCTCGAAGGCGTTCTTGAGGGTCCGCACCATGGCATCCTGGCCGACGAGGTCGGCAAAGGTCTCTGGGCGGTACTTGCGGGCGAGCACCTGGTAGGCGGGCTGATCGGTCATGAGACATCCTTGGGCCGGGTCGCGCGCAGGCTACCGGGTCGGCCGGGGGAACCGCAAGCACCCGCCGGTGTTTATCGCGGCCTTCCGGCCCATCGCCGGGCTTGCCCGGCCCGGTCCGAGGCGCTATGGCTGGTCGCGCCGCAAGGGGGCGGCACCCGGGTCCGCGGACAGCTGTATCGGCACCTCCTGACAGACGGACGACATCCAATCGGTTGATCTCCAGCCCGGCCGGCGGACCATCGGGCATGACGTGAGGGATACCGAAATGCCGGATCAATCCACCGATTCCACCCAACATCTGCGCCGCGAGGCCAAGGCCCTGCGCCAGGCCTTTGACCGGGGCGATGCCGCGGCCGTGGCCCGCGTGCAGGCCGTTCTGCCCGGGGCCGAGGCCCTGCGCCACGCCGATGCGCTGCATGTCATCGCCCGCGAGGCCGGGCATGACAGCTGGCCCAAGCTGAAATTCGCCAACGAGGCAGCGGCGCTCGTCCGCGCCGAGAAATCGGCGCGGCTCGCCGCGGCCCTGTTCCACGGGCGGGCCTGGGCCATCGAGGCCCTGCTGGCCGATACGCCCGACCTTGGGCGCGACAGCCTGGCCCTGGCCTGTGCCACCTATGACCTGGCCGAGGTCCGCCGCCGCCTGGCCGCCGATCCTGCGGCCGCCACCCGGGCCGAAGACGGTCGCCGGCCCATCGCCGTGCTGGCCTTCTCGCGTTATCATCAATGCGGCGGGGCCGAGGCCGACATGCTGGCCGTGGCCGATGCGCTGCTGGCCGCCGGGGCCGACGTCAACGACTCGATGCCCGACGAACATGGCCACGGACCCCTGCCGGTGCTCTACGGGGCGATCGGCCATGGCAACAACATGGCCCTGGGTGAATGGCTTCTGGATCATGGGGCGGATCCCAACGACAACGAATCGCTCTACCACGCGACCGAGCTGGGCCATCGCGGCGGGTTGCGCCTGTTGCTGGCCCATGGCGCCCGACCCGAAGGTACCAACGCCCTGCTGCGCGCGCTGGATTTCGATGATGCCGAGGCCGTGGCCCTGCTGCTTGCGGCCAAGGCCGGCGCGCAGCCCGATGAGGCAACGTCGGACCATGCGGCCGGCAGCCAGAGCCCGGGCAACCCCGGGGATGAAACCCCGTCGTCTGAGCAAGGCAATCCCGTCCTGTCCAATACCCAATCGGCCCCTCCATCCCCGTCCAGCCCCCAGCCGCCGCTGCTGACTGCCGCGCTGCACCATGCCGCCCGGCGCATGTGTTCGGCCGAGACCGTGCGCCTGCTGCTCGACCATGGCGCCGATCCGTCGGCCGTGGCCTTCGGCCATACGGCCTATGCCATGGCGCGCATCCATGGCAACGCGCCGGTGGCCCAGGTCATCGCCGAGGCTGGCGGTGACGTGACCCTGTCCGCGGCCGAGGCCCAGCTGGCCCGGGCCGCCGACGGTCCCGTCGCGCAGGGCGACTGGATCGACATGGACAAGCTCTCCCGCGAAAGCCGCCGGCTGCTCTGCCGCCTGGCCGGCCGGCCGGGCGCATTGCCCCAGATCCGCCGGCTGGTCGAGATGGGCTTCGATCCCAATGTCACCGACGAATCCCGCCTGCCGCCCCTGCAACTGGCCGGGTGGGAGGGCCTGCCCGAGACCTTTGCCTACCTGCTCGACCAGAAGCCCGACCTCGGCCATGTCAACGGCTTCGGCGGCACGGTCTTCGGCACCATCCTGCACGGCGCCGAAAACTGTCCCGACCGGGCGTCGCGCGATCACCTGGCCTGCATGTCACAACTCCTTCACCACGGCGCCGCCCTGCCGCGGCAGGCGCTCGCCCAGGCCAATGACCCGGCGCTCGCGGCCTTCCTGGCCGATTGGGCCGAACGCCATCCGGGCCAGGTTGTCGACGACCCGACCTGATCAGAACAGGCGCGGTGCCCGCCGCCGCGCCTGTCCCCCTTCGATAGGGCGCAATGGTGAAAAATGCATTGAGACCCGGCCAGCGATCCGCCCGACTGCTGTGCCCCCAACGAAGACCCACATCCCCGCCCCTGCCCCACGCAAGGGCCCGCGCCGCCCTGCTGCTTCTTTCTCTTTGAAAATATCCCGGGGTGTCATCGCCACGCGCGCAACACCCCGAGAGCGGGTGCGCAGCATGGCCAAGGCAAGGCGAAACAAGACAAGGGGAATAAGGTGAGAGGCTGGACAACGACCCAAGCGGGGCTCGTTACGGCTGCTTCCTTCCGGACCTGACCGGGTTGGCGAGGCGCTCGCCCGCGCCAACCTCTCGGCGGATTACCTAGGCAGAACCGCGCCGGATTGCAATCCCCCCATGGGACGATCCGTCAGGGACGCAGCCGCAGCTCGAGGAACCCGTCCGAGTCCACCCCCAGCGGTTCGGCCGCCAGCTCTGTCACAAGATCCCCGGCTCCGGGCCCCGTGCGCACCCGCACCGTCCCGCCTGCCAGCCCGGCCAGCCGCCAGGGCGGGGCAAAGCCGTCCCCGCCGCCGCCCGACCGAAAGTGATCCGCGATGGCCCGGCGCAGCTCGATGGGCGGAACCTCCAGCGCGGCCGCCTCCGCGAGCCCCGGGAAGTTGCCCCCGCCGCCCGTCCGATAGCTGTTGGTCACCACGAGCACATCCGCATCCCCGGCCAGCGCCCGCCCGCCCAGCCGCAGGTCGCGCACCCGCCGCGCGCCCGGGTCCAGCAACCGCCCGGCGGCATCGAACCGCGCCGGCCGGGTGGGGTCGATGCCATAACGCAGCCCGTGCAGCACGTCGAAATTATACCCCGCCACGTCATCGCCCAGCAGCCAGCCATCCCCGCCCCCGGGCGGCAGGTGGCGGAACAGCCCGGCCGACATCTCCAGCCAGTCGGCCACCTGCGCGCCGCTGACCCGCACCACCCGTAGCTCGTTGCGATAGGCATGCAGATCCGCCACGTGGCGCAGGGTCACCGGCCCCGCGGGCACATCGGTATAGGCCAGCGGCCCGCCCCGGGCGCCGAACTTGCTCGGTGCCACGGCCGACAGGACGGGCAGGTGGTCCAGCCCGGCCGCGGCGATGGCCGGGCGCATGGCCGCCAGCTGGGCATCGGCGGTCAGGGCCAGGGCGTGGTCGGGCCCGAACAGGGTGAAATAGCTGTGCAGCCGCCGCGCCGCATGGCCGACCGGCCGGTCCAGCGCCGCCGTCGTGGCCCGGTGCGCCGGGGCCAGCCGCCGGACCAGCGCGGGGTCGGCGGCATCATCGGGCATGGGCGCCCGTAGGGCGGATCGGGCCTGGCCGATCCGCCACCCGCCCGCCGCCAGGTGCAGCGTCAGGTCGATGACCCCCAGGTGCGATCCGGCCGCGCCTGGCATCACCACCGGCGTGCCATGCACCCGGCCGGTGTCGGCCTCCACATGGGCCAGGCCGGCATGGGCCGGCCCAGGCAGCAGCAGGTGGGTATGGCCGGCAATCACCGCATCCACCGCGCCCAGCCCGGCCAGGGGGATCACCGCATTCTCGGCCCCGGGCAGGGCATCGCCGCTGCCCAGCCCGGAATGGGCCAGCAGGATCACCAGGTCGCAGCCCCCGGCCTTCAGCCGCGCCGCCGCGCGCCGCACCGTATCGACCATGTCGGCCACGCCCAGCCGGCCGGCCAGGTGATGGGCGTTCCATTGCGCCGTCTGCGGTGGCAGCACGCTGAGCAGCCCGACGGTCACCGCCGCCCCGTCCGGCCCGGGCAGGGTCAGCCGCAGCTCGGCCCGCACGTCCGGCAACAGCCCGGCCAGCGTCTCGCCCCCTTCGGCCACCAGGTTCGAGCCGATCACCGGGCAGGGCGCCCGGCGCAGGATCGCGGCCAGCCGGGCGATGCCGAAATCGAAATCGTGGTTGCCCAGGCCGATGGCATCATAGCCCAGCTCGGCCATGGCCAGCATCATCGGATGGGCCGGCTCGCCATCCGGGCCGGGCGGGGGCGGGGGCGGGTGCAGGTCTTCCATCGGGGTGCCCTGCAGGCTGTCGCCATTGTCCAGCAACAGCACGGCATCGCCCCGGGCCCGGGCTTCGGCCCTGGCCGCCCGGACCAGGCTGGCCAGGTGCACCAGCCCGGTGCCCGGGGCCGGGCGATCGGTGAAATAATTATGCGCGCTCAGATGCATGTGCAGGTCGGTCGTGGCCAGGATACGCAGGCCGAACCGCCCGTCGCCGGGCCGGTCTGGTCCATCGTCCTGCGCCTGGGGGCGGATCATGCAGAGCGCCTTTTCGCTGTGTCCCTCGGCCCCACCCTGGCCCGGAATGCCCGGCTCCAGACTAGGGCCAGCCGCCCCCCGCCTGTCAAGCACGCCCCGGGCGGGGCGATGGGGTGATTGAATTGCCCGGGCAGAAGTGCCATCGACGGGGGCAACCGACGAGACAATCGGCACACCACGGAAACACCACGGGCAGACCAAGGGCAGGCAGGGGGCAGACGGCGATGAAACGGGCGGAACAGGTGACTTTCGGCGGCTCCGGCCTGGATCGCGTGGCCCATCTGCGGGGCGACCCGGCGGCCCTGGCCGCGGCGCGGGCCAACCCGGATGCGGCCTCGATCCTGATGTGGCGGGGCAAGCCCATGGTCAGCGGGCCCGATGGCGACCGGCTGGTCTTTGTCTCGATGCAACACCCGGCCATCACCTCGGGCCATGACAGCGCCATCGGCCAGCCGATCCTGCTGGGCCAGGACGACACCGGGCCGCTCTTTGCCACCGACCTGTCGGGCTGGGCGCCCGAGGGGCTGGACGAGGGCGAGCTGAACCGGTTCCTCGACACCAGCCTGCAAAGCTATCCGGGGTTCCCCGCCGATCACGTCTTTGCCGAGCTGCGCCAGGTCATGACCCGGCTGAACCCGCGCCATGCCGAGCTGGCCGCCACGGCCAAGGCGCTGATCGGCTGGCACGAGATCCACCCGTTCTGCGCCCGTTGCGGCGCGCGGTCGGACATCGTGCAGGCCGGCTGGCAGCGCACCTGCCCGTCCTGCGGGGCGCATCATTTCCCGCGCACCGACCCGGTGGTCATCATGCTGATCACCCATGGCCATTCGGTGCTGATGGGCCGCAGCCCGGGCTGGCCCGAGGGCATGTATTCGCTGCTGGCCGGCTTCATCGAGCCGGGCGAAACGCTCGAAGCGGCGGTGCGCCGCGAGGTCTGGGAGGAATCCGGCGTGCGCGTCGGCGAGGTCGAATACCTGGCCAGCCAGCCCTGGCCCTTCCCGGCCTCGCTGATGTTCGGCTGCCGGGGCCGGGCGGAAAGCGCCGAGATCAACATCGACCCGGTCGAGATCGAGGACGCGCTCTGGGTCAGCCGGTCGGAGATGATGGATGCCTTTGCCGGCACCCATCCCGTGATCAAACCGGCACGCAAGGGCGCCATTGCACATTTCCTGTTGCAGAACTGGCTTGCGGATACGCTGGATTGATCCCTAGACTTCCGGCGAAAAAGAGCAGGCAGACATGAAATTCTCCAGCAAGGAAGACGTCGAGGCCCCGATCGCGCAGGTGTTCGACATGCTTGCCGATTTCGGCAGCTACGAGCGCCAGGCCCTGCGCCGCGGGATCGAGGTGCACCGCACCGATACCCGGGCCGAGCCGGGGGTGGGCGTGTCCTGGCATGCGCTGTTCGACCTGCGCGGCAAGCGGCGCGAGGTCGACGTTGTGGTCTCGGCTTTCGACCGGCCCGACAGCATCCATTTCACCTCTGACTCGCAGGGCTTGCAGGGGCTCGTGACGCTGGAACTGGTGGCCCTGTCGCCGCGGCGGACCCGGCTGGCCATCGAGGTCGATCTCAAGCCCAAGACCCTGTCGGCCCGGCTGCTGGTGCAATCTCTGAAGCTGGCCAAGAAGAACCTGACCAAGCGGTTCAAGCTGCGGGTGGCCGATTATGCCAAGGGCCTGGAAGACCGCTATCGCCAGCAGAACGGCTGAGGCGGTCGGTCGGGGCGGCGGCACGCCGGTCGGACCGGGATCGGACAGCGGATCGGCCTGCATCGCCGGATCGGGGGGCTGTCTTGACAGCCTCGGGGCGCGAAACGCCCGGCGGTGCCGGGCGGGCGGATCAGAAGATCAGCACCGCGCCGCTGGTGAACAGCAGGGCAATCATCGAATAGCCGGCCAGGGCAAAGAGCCCGTCGCGCACCAGCAGGGTCAGCGACATCAGCACCACGGCCATGGCGGCCAGCGACGAGGTGAAGGGCAGCAGCTCCATGAAGGGCATGGCCGAACCGCACAGCATGCAGGCCAGGTAGATCAGCCGGTCGAAAGGCGCGGCGGCCAGGAATGTCAGGCGCGGCCGGGTGTGGCGGTCGAACCAGCGGGCCGGGCGCCACAGGCTGCGCGTGGCGCGTTCCAGCCAATGCGAGGGGATGCGCCGGCGGCGCAGGATGTCGGGCAGCCAGAGCTTCTTGCGCCCGACCAGCAGCTGGGCCGAGACCAGGGCAATGATGATGCCGGCCACGCTGGAAAATCCCGGCACGCCCGACAGCGGCGAAACCACGGCCAGGGCGGGCACCATCAGTACCGGCACAAAGGACGACCGGCCCATGGCGTCCAGCAGGTCACCGACATTGGTTTCTTCGCCGTCGTCGACGGCATCGTGGATCTCCTCGATCACGTCGGCCATCGCCTCGGGGGGGAAACTGTCACTCATCATGCTGTCCTTGGTTACCGGCCCTTCGCCGGAGCGGCGCGTGCTCATGGGGACAGAACGTCCGAACAGGCCCGGACGTTCCCGCCGGGGCAGGCGGGAGCGGTCGGACATGCTGGCCGGAGTGAGCGGGGCCGGGACCTGCGGGGTCGAAGCGGCACGGACAGCAGGGCCGGGCGCCTATTGCCGGCCGGGATCTGCCGGGTAGACGCCCAGGATGGTCAGGTCGGTGGTGAAATAGGACAGCTCGTCCAGGGCCAGGGCGACGTTGGGATCTTCGGGATGGCCTTCGATATCGGCATAGAACTGGGTGGCCGTGAAGGACCCGCCGACCATGTAGCTTTCCAGCTTGGTCATGTTGACCCCGTTCGTCGCGAACCCGCCCATGGCCTTGTAGAGCGCGGCCGGGATGTTGCGGACGCGGAAGACGAAGGTGGTGATCATCTTTTCCGCCCGCCGCGACTTGTCGGCCTCGCGCGACATGATCAGGAAGCGCGTGGTGTTGTGGGCATGGTCTTCGATGTGGCGGGCCAGGATATCCAGCCCGTAGATTTCGGCGGCCAGGTCGGAGGCCAGCGCGCCGACGCTGCGCGGCCCGGTCCTGGCCAGCTCGGCGGCGGCACCGGCGCTGTCGGCCGCGGCCTCGCCCTTGATCCCGTAGCGGGCCAGGAACGAGGCGCATTGCGGGATCAGCACCAGGTGGGCGCGCACGGTCTCGATTTCCTCGATCTGCACGCCGGGCAGGGCCATGAGCGAGATATGCACCCGCACGAAGGCCTCGTCGACGATGTGCAGGCCGGATTCGGGCAGCATGCGGTGAATGTCGGCGACCCGGCCATAGGTCGAGTTCTCGACGGGCAGCATGGCCTGTTCGGCCTCGCCCGAGCGCACGGCGGCAATGACATCGTCGAAACTGCGGCAGGGCAGGGCTTCGAAGCCCGGCCGCGCCTCTTGGCAGGCGGCGTGGCTGTAGGCGCCGGGTTCCCCCTGGAAGGCAATGCGACGTGTCATGGCATGGTCCGATCTGGCATTTGGTCGATTGGTCGCGGTGTCTATACCTTGCGCGACGGAGGGGGAAGCCTTAGACATCCCTGCGACACCTATCAGTAAGGACAGGCGATCCATGGACACGATGACCACCACCAAGGTTGCAGCTTCGCTTTGCGGTGCGTTGCTGGTCTTCATGCTGGCCGGTTGGGCGGCTCAGGGGATCTACCATGTGGGCGGTCACGGCGAAGCGGCCTACGTGATCGAGACCGGCGGTGACGACACCGGCGGCGAAGCGGTCGAGGAAGGCCCGGCCTTTGCCGAGGTCCTGGCCAGCGCCGATGCCGGCAAGGGCGCCAATGTCTTCAAGAAATGCCAGGCCTGCCACAAGCTGGAGCCGGGCGTGAACGCCACCGGCCCGTCGCTGGCCGGCGTTGTCGGCCGGCCGATCGGCGGGGCCGCGGGCTTTGGCTATTCCGATGCCATGGCCAGCCACGGCGGCGACTGGACGCCCGAGGCGCTGAACGAATTCCTGGAAAAGCCGCGCGACTACATGCCCGGCACGGCGATGAGCTTCAACGGTCTGAACAAGATCGGCGATCGCGCCAACCTGGTGGCCTATCTGCAGACCATCGGCGGCTGATCGCGGCCCGGCCGCCCGGCGGGTGGCCCACCCATTCCGACACGCCGTCGTGCGACCAGCGCGGCGGCGTTTTTCTTGGCCGCCCGGTTGCGCGCGCGCTGTCGTTCCGCGCCGTCCCGCCGGTTGGCGCGGCCCGGCCGACCTGGCCGGAGGCACCGTGATGCCGCAGGACGCCGACCGGCCGTTTCGCGCCGTCCCGCCGGTTGGTGTGATTGAACTGCGTGGTGCAGGGGGACGGCGTGGCGCGGTTCTGCTGCATGGCGCGGGGCGGGGCGGTTTGCGGGGCGATGCCTGCACGGGCCGTTCACGGGCTTGTGGCCCGATCCGGGGCAAAGGCGCGGTTGACAGCCTGCATTCAACCTGCGGTAGAGAGCCGCGCTCACATAAACTCACTTGAATGTTGGCGCCCGGGCCTTTTAGCCTATTGTCAAATCGACAATAGTTCCGGTTCCCACCCGAGAAAGCCCGATAGAGGATGAGCATCATGTCACGACGCCCTGCCGGTCCTGGCACCCCCGCATCCGTTGCCGCATCGCTGGTCTCGGACCTGCCCCGTGCCCTGCGCCTGACCCTGCTGGGCGGGCTGCTCCTGGTCGGTGGGGCGATGGCCGCCCGGGCCCAGGATGCGGGCGCGACAGCCGACGCGGCCCCGGCCGCCGACGCACCGGCCGAAGACGACCTGATCGTCAGCCACGGCTATTCCTTCTACGGCGACCTGAAATATCCGCCCGATTTCGCCCATTACGACTACGTCAATCCCGATGCCCCCAAGGGCGGCGAGATCTCCTTTGCCCGGCTGGGCACCTTCGATTCGATGAACCCCTATTCGATCAAGGGCCGGGCCGGCACGCTGAGCTGGATCATGTACGAAAGCCTGCTGGCCGACGGACCGGCCGATGCCTATGGCGAAGCCTATGGCCTGCTGGCCGAAAGCGTCGAATACCCGGCCGACAAGAGCTGGGTCATCTTCCACATGCGCCCCGAGGCCACGTTTTCCGATGGCACGCCGGTGACGGCAGACGACGTGGTGTTTTCCCACAACCTGCTGCTGGAACAGGGGCTTCCGTCCTATGCCGCGGCGGTCAAGAAACGCATCCCCAAGGCCGAGGCGCTCGATGCGCATACGGTCAAGTTCTACTTTGCCGACGGCATCTCGCGCCGGTCGTTGATCGACCAGGTCGGCGGTGTGCCGGTCTGGTCAAAGGCATGGTTCGATGAGACCGGCGCGCGGCTGGACGAAAGCCGGTTGGAAACCTCGCCGGGGTCGGGGCCCTACATGATCGACAAGGTCGACGTGAACAACCGCATCACCTACAAGCGCAACCCCGATTACTGGGGCTGGGATCTGCCGGTGAACCAGGGCCGGCACAATTTCGATACGATCCGCGTGGAATATTTCGCCGACGATGCCCCCGCCTTCGAGGCTTTCAAGGCCGGCGAGGTGACCTTTCGCAGCGAGGGCGATTCCAAGAAATGGGCCAGCAATTATGATTTCCCCAAGGTGCAGAACGGCCAGGTGATCAAGGCCGACCTGCCCGACGGCACGCCGCCGACGCCGGCGGGCTTCGTGTTCAACCTGCGCCGCGAGATCATGCAGGACAAGCGCCTGCGCGAGGCGCTGGCACTTGGCTACAATTTCGAATGGACCAATGAATCGCTGCAATACGGCCTGTTCCGGCAACGGGCGTCGTTCTCGCAGGATACCCCGCTGATGGCCACCGGCGTGCCCGAGGGCGACGAGCTGGCGCTGCTGGAAAGCCTGGGCGAGATCGTGCCGCCCGAGATGCTGACCGAAGAGGCCCGCATGCCGCACAGCTCGAACGGCGAGCGGCTGAACGACCGGCGCAACCTGCGCCGGGCCATGGCCCTGCTGGACGAGGCCGGCTGGCCCGTCGGGTCGGACGGCAAGCGCTACAATGCGGCCGGCGAGCCGCTGAAAATCACCTTCCTGTTCAACACGGCGGCCGAAGGCACGCTGGGCGCGGTGATCGAGAATTACATCAAGAACCTGGTGGCCATGGGCGTCGATGCCCAGCTGGAAAAGGTCGACCCCTCGCAATACACCCTGCGCGAGCGCGAGTTCGACTATGACATGGTCTATGACAGCTATGCGTCCTTCCTGGGCGCGGGCACCGGGCTGATGCAGCGGTTCGGCTCGGACGAAGCGGCGTTCTCGGTCTTCAACCCGGCCGGGCTGGCCAGCCCGATGGTCGACGCGATCATCGACGCGGCGCTCTTTGCCGACAACAAGGCCGACGAGGAAACCGCCCTGCGCGCGCTCGACCGGGCGCTGCGCCACGAGTTCTTCATGGTGCCGCTGTGGTACAACCCAAGCTACTGGGTGGCCTATTACGACGAATACGAACATCCCGATCCGCTGCCCCCGCTCGACCTGGGGTACCTGGATTTCTGGTGGTTCAACGCGGAAAAGGCGGCCGAGCTGAAAGCCTCGGGCGCGCTGAGGTAATCCGCGACCATGGGCGCCTATATCCTTCGGCGGCTGTTGCTGATCATCCCGACCCTGCTCGGCATCATGATCATCAACTTCACGCTGGTGCAGTTTGTCCCCGGCGGGCCGGTCGAACAGGCCATCGCCCGCGCGCAGGGGCAGGGAGACGTGTTCGGCAGCTTTGCCGGTGGCCAGGGTGATACCGAGATGGCCGGCGAGAACGCCTTCGAGGACCGCTATGTCGGGGCCCGGGGGCTGCCGGAAGAATTCATCCAGGAGCTCGAACGCGAATACGGGTTCGACAAGCCGCCGGTTCAGCGGTTCCTGATCATGCTCGGCAATTACGTGCGCTTCGACTTTGGCGAAAGCTATTTCCGGTCGATCGGCGTGACCGAACTGGTCGTCGAAAAGCTGCCGGTGTCCATATCGCTGGGCCTGTGGTCGACGCTGATCGCCTACCTGGTGTCGATCCCGCTGGGCATCGGCAAGGCGGTCAAGGACGGGTCGAAATTCGACACCTGGACCAGTGGCATCATCATCGTGGCCTACGCGATCCCGGGGTTCCTGTTCGCGGTGCTGCTGCTGGTGCTGTTTGCCGGCGGCTCATACTGGCAGATCTTCCCGCTACGGGGGCTGACATCCGACAATTGGGACCAGCTGAGCCTGCTGGGCAAGATCGGCGATTATTTCTGGCACATCACGCTGCCGGTCATCGCCTCGACGATCTCGGCCTTTGCCACGCTGACCCTGCTGACCAAGAACAGCTTCCTCGACGAGATCAAGAAGCAATATGTCATCACCGCCCGGGCCAAGGGCCTGTCGGAACGGCAGGTGCTCTATGGCCATGTCTTCCGCAACGCGATGCTGATCGTCATTGCCGGTTTCCCGGCAGCCTTCATTGGCATCTTCTTCGGGTCCTCGGTGATCATCGAAACGATCTTTTCGCTCGACGGCCTGGGCCGGCTGGGGTTCGAGGCCGCGGTGGCCCGCGATTACCCGGTGATCTTCGGCACGCTCTTCATCTTCGGCCTGATGGGCCTGGTGGTGGGCATCATCTCGGACCTGATGTACGTGCTGGTCGATCCTCGGATCGATTTCGAAAGCCGGCAGGGGTAAGACCATGGACGACATCAAACCCGCGCGCCGCCAGTTCCTGTCGCCGCTGAACCAGCGGCGCTGGCGGAATTTCAAGCGCAACCGGCGGGCCTTCTGGTCGCTGATCCTGTTCTCGGTGCTCTTCGGCCTGTCGCTCTTTGCCGAGTTCATTGCCAACGACAAGCCGATCCTGGTCAGCTACCGCGGCGAGCTCTACACCCCGATCTTCCGCTTTTACCCCGAAACCGCCTTTGGCGGCGATTTCCGCACCGAGGCCATTTATCGGGATCCCGAGGTCGAATGCCTGATCGTGTCGGGCGGGCTGGACAGCTGTTTCGACGATCCCGAGGGCATCATCGAAGAGGCCCGGACGGGCATGGTCGACGGCGAGGAGATCGAGAAGGGCTGGACCCTGTGGCCGCCGATTCCCTATTCCTACGACACCTCGGTCGAACGGCCGGGCGCGGCGCCGTTGCCGCCCGGGGGCAACAACCTGCTGGGCACCGATGACACCAAGCGCGACGTGCTGGCCCGGGTGATCTATGGCTTCCGCCTGTCGATCCTGTTCACGATCATCGTCACCGGCTTTGCCTCGCTCATCGGCGTTGCGGCGGGGGCGGTGCAGGGCTTTTTCGGAGGCTGGCTGGACCTGATCTTTCAGCGCGTGATCGAGATCTGGTCGGCGACGCCGTCGCTTTACATCATCATCATCATGTTCGCGATCCTGGGCCGAAGTTTCTGGCTGCTGGTCTTCCTGCTGGTGGCGTTTTCCTGGACGTCGCTCGTGGGCGTCGTGCGGGCCGAGTTCCTGCGGGCGCGGAATTTCGAATATGTCCGCGCGGCGCGGGCCCTGGGCGTGAGCAACCGCACGATCATGTTCCGCCACATGCTGCCCAATGCCATGGTCGCCACGGTCACCATGCTGCCCTTCATCATCACCGGCACCATCGGGTCGCTGGCCTCGCTGGATTTCCTGGGCTTCGGCCTGCCGTCCTCGGCCCCGTCGCTGGGCGAGCTGACCCTGCAGGCCAAGCAGAACCTGCAGGCGCCCTGGCTGGCCTTCACGGCCTTCTTCACCTTTGCCATCATGCTGTCGCTGCTCGTCTTCATCTTTGAAGGCGTGCGTGATGCCTTCGACCCGCGAAAGACCTTTTCATGAGCGCACTTCTCGAGGTGACGGACCTGACCGTGGCCTTCCGCCAGGATGGCCGGGTGATGCAGGCGGTCAAGGGCGTGTCCTTTGCCGTCAACCGGGGCGAGACCGTGGCGCTGGTCGGTGAAAGCGGGTCGGGCAAGTCGGTGTCGGCCCTGTCGACCGTGTCGCTGCTGGGCGAAAACGCCGTGGTCGGCGGGTCGGCGCGGTTCGATGGCACCGAGCTGATCGGGGCCGGGACCGAGGTGCTGCACAAGGTGCGGGGCAACGACATCAGCTTCATCTTCCAGGAGCCGATGACCTCGCTCAACCCGCTGCACACGCTGCGCAAGCAGCTGGGCGAGGTGCTGGCGCTGCACCAGAAGCTGACGGGCAAGGCGGCCGATGCGCGGATCGTCGAGCTGTTGACCAAGGTGGGCATCCGCGATCCCGAGACCCGTCTGGATGCCTATCCGCACCAGCTGTCGGGCGGGCAGAGGCAGCGGGTGATGATCGCCATGGCCCTGGCCAACGAACCCGACATCCTGATCGCCGACGAGCCGACAACGGCGCTGGACGTGACGATCCAGGCGCAGATTCTCGAATTGCTGGCCGAGCTGAAGCGCTCGGAAGGCATGGGCCTGTTGTTCATCACCCATGACCTGGGCATCGTGCGGCGCTTTGCCGACACGGTCTGCGTGATGAAGGACGGCGAGATCGTCGAGACCGGTCCGGCGGCCGAGATCTTTGCCAACCCCCGGCACGACTACACGCGCAAGCTGCTGGCGGCCGAGCCGTCGGGCGCGCCCGATCCGGTGGCCGGGGATGCGCCGCAGATCGCAAGGACCGAGCATCTGAAGGTCTGGTTCCCGATCCAGCGCGGCTTCCTGCGCAAGACGGTGGGCCATGTGAAGGCGGTGAACGATGCCAGCGTCGATGTCCGCGCGGGCGAGACGCTGGGCATCGTGGGCGAAAGCGGGTCGGGCAAGACCACGCTGGCGCTGGCAATCATGCGGCTGATCGCGTCCGAAGGGCCGGTGGTCTTCATGGGGCGGGATCTGCGCGAGGCGTCGACGCGGGAACTGCGGCGTCTGCGCAAGGACATGCAGATCGTCTTCCAGGATCCGTTCGGATCGCTCAGCCCGCGGATGACCTGTGCCGAGATCATTGCCGAGGGGCTGACGATCCACAAGGTCGACCCGCACCGCTCGCAGCGCGAGCTGGTGGCCGAGGCGATGGTCGAGACCGGGCTGGACCCGGCGGCGATGGACCGCTACCCGCACGAGTTTTCCGGGGGCCAGAGGCAGCGGATCGCCATCGCGCGGGCCATGGTGCTGCGGCCGAAGCTCTTGGTCCTGGACGAGCCGACCTCGGCGCTGGACATGACCGTGCAGGTGCAGATCGTCGAGCTGTTGCGGGGATTGCAGCGGAAATACGGGTTGGCCTACCTGTTCATCAGCCATGACCTGAAGGTCGTGCGGGCGATGAGCCATCGCATCCTGGTGATGAAACAGGGCGACGTGGTGGAAAGCGGTTCGGCCGAGGCCGTGTTCGACCGGCCCGAGCATCCCTATACGCGGGAATTGCTGGCCGCGGCGGGCTAGGGCCGGTTGCGGCGCTGCGCGGTCTGCCGGACGGCGGGCCGTGTGGCGGCGCCGGGCAGTGGTACTTTTACCAAGAAGAAGACAGGGGACGGGGCCCATGCCGGGTGTCGGTCCGGTGGGGAAGGCGGGGCGCGGCGGGTGCGCGCCCCGGCCGGTTGGTCGTGGGAATCCGGGCCGTGGTCACGCGCCATGGGTGTCCTTGGCCGGGGTCGTGGGTTTCAGCCAGTGCTGCGGCGCGTTCCAGCCCTTGGGCTCGGGCAGCGGGCGTTCGGCGTCGCGCGGGGGCTCGAACCGGGCGGCGGTGTGCAGGCTTCGTGCAAGTATGGTCAACATGGGGCTGTCCTTTTCAGCGTCTGATGCCTTGTGAATTAAGGGGTGGGCGGCCATCCTGCGACTCAGGAATTTTCGGGATAGTTAAGCAGGAGTTACATGTGAACTGGCGGGACCTGCCTCCGTTCTCGGCGCTGCGCGCCTTTGCTGCCTATGCCGAGACCCGGTCGGTGGAAGAGGCCGGGGCGTTGCTGAATGTCAGCCATGCGGCGATTTCCCAGCAATTGCGGCGGCTTGAGGATCACCTGGGCGTGGCGCTGCTGGACCGGTCGGGGCGCCAGCTGGCTCTGACGGCGGACGGGGCCGAGCTGGCCATGGCGCTGTCGGAGGGGCTGGAGACCATCGGGCGGGGGGTGGCGGCGATCACCCGGCGCGAGGATGACCGGCCGTTGCAGATCACCGTATCACCGACCTTTGCGGCGGTCTGGTTGGTGCCGCGCCTGCCGCGGTTTCGCCATGCCCATCCCGAGATCAGCCTGATGGTCGATCCGTCGGTGTCGCTGCGGGGGCTGGAACCCGGAGGGTTCGACGTGGCCCTGCGCCATGGCGATGGCGACTGGCCGGGGCTGGAGGCCGAGCTGATCGTGTCGTCGCCGATTGCCATCGTGGCCGCGCCCGGCCTGGTCGGCGCGCGGGAGGTGACCAGCCCGCGCGACCTGCGGGCCTTTCCCTGGCTGCAGGAACTGGGCACCAACGAGGCGTCGGTCTGGATGCAGGGCTATGGCGAGGACGGGATGTTCGAGAGGGGCGTGACCTCGCTGCCGGGGAACCTGGTGCTGGAGGCCGCGCGGCAGGGGCAGGGGGTGGCGATCACGGCGGCGATCGCGGTGGCCGAGGACGTGCAGGCCGGCCGGCTGAGGCTGTTGTTCGAGGAGGACACCCACAAGGGGTACTACATGGTGACCCGCCCGGGGGTGCAGCGGCAGGTGCTGCGGGCCTTCGTGCGCTGGATCAGGTCGGAAGCGGCGCGGATGGAATAGCAGCCGGCCCGAGAGACCGGAGAGCGCGGGCGGGGGAAGGCCCCCCGCCGCGACGGTGATCAGCCGGGGCCCATCATGAAGCAGGTCACGTTGCGGGCCTGCAGGCGGCGGCAGGCCATGTCGGCCATGTCGCGGGTCATGCCCTGGAAGGTGGCGTCGTAGCCGCGGGCGCTTTTGAGCACCTGGCGTTCGACGCCGTCCAGCGTGGCCATTTCCGACAGGGCGGTGGTCAGCAGCACCTTTTCCGCCTGGTAGCGGCTGGTGTAGCGGCCGACGTTGATGCCCCAATGGGCATCGCCCTTGGTCGACAGCCGGGTGACGATTTCCTGGTCCGGGGTGGGGGCGACGCGGGCCTTGGCCGAGGTGCCGCCGGCGGCGGTTTCGGCCACCAGCGAATCGATCTGGTCCTGCAGGGCGTCGTTGGCCACGTTGGCCACGGCCGGCAGGGGCCGCGCGGTCGGGCGCAGGCTGCGCGAGACCAGGCCGCTGACGCGGACCTCGCCGCCACCGGCGATGGCATTGCCGGCATAGGCCGGTTTCGACGGCCGGTTGACCGGCGCCCGCGACGGTGCGCGGCTGAAGCCCATGTCGAGCAGCTCGGCCACCCGGGCGTTGCGCGCGGCGGTCGAGGTGCCGCCGAAGACGGTGGCGATGATGCGCTCGTTGCCCCGTTCGGCCGAGGCAACCAGGTTGAAGCCGGCGGCCCGGGTATACCCCGTCTTGATCCCGTCGGCGCCCTTGTAGGCATCCAGCAGGCGCCGGTTGGTATTGGGCACCTCGCGGATGCCGGCATTGGTCGAGCGGCGCGAGAACAGGTTGTAATACTCGGGGTAATCGTAGAGCAGGTGACGGCCCAGCGTGGTCATGTCGCGGGCGGTCGACAGGTGGCCGTCGGTGGTCAGGCCATGGGCGTTCTTGAAGGTCGTCCGGGTCATGCCCAGCTGCTTGGCCGTGGCCGTCATGCGCTTGGCAAAGGCCGCTTCGCTGCCCGAGATCGCCTCGCCGATGGCGGTGGCCGCATCATTGGCCGATTTCACGGCCGCGGCGCGGATCAGGTAACGGAAGGCGATCGTCTGGCCGGATCGCAGGCCCAGTTTCGATGGCGGCTCGGACGCCGCGTGCGACGAGATGCGGACCTTGTCGTCCAGGCTGATCTCGCCGTTTTCCACCGCCTGGAAGGCGATGTAGAGCGTCATCATCTTGGTAAGGGATGCCGGGTGTAGTCGGGCGTCCGCGTTTCGGGAATGCAGCACCTTGCCGGTGCGTGCGTCGATGACCATGGCCGCGTAAGGGGCTGCAAATGCGGGTAGCGCGGCGAAAAGCGCGACCGCGAACAGCAGCACGAACCTCAGACGGGCCGGCGAAGATAGCCGAACCTGCACGATATTTGCCTCTGTCTGCCTCGTGGCGCCAGCTTATCGCAGCGCCGTTATCGGTTTATTGACCGAAAGGTAACACAGCGGATTTTTGAAAGAAACCTGCGAGTTGCAATGCTTGGACGATGTATTTCAAGCACGAATCAAGATGTAGCGGTCGACTCGGCCCCTGCCGCAACAGAGGCCGTTTCCTCGGCTTCGGCGGCCAGGCGGCGGCGCTCGGTTATGATGCGTCTTTGCAGCAGGTCTATGTGAACTCGGGCCTGAAACGCCGTCTGGCGATAGGCCGCGGGCAGCCTGAGGTGGGCCAGGTGGTCGTCGAGCTCGGTCAGGCGTTCGGCCATTTCGTCCAGCGTGACCGGATCCGAGCCTGATTCGAGCTCGTCCTCGATGGTGCGCATGACGGGATAATTCTGCCAGACCCGGTAGTTCTGGGCATAGGCATAAAGTCCGGGCAGGGCGCGCAGCAGGGGCAGGACGATGAAGAACAGGGGCAGCAGCAGGATGACCACGCGGTTCAGCTGGGCGGCCATCCAGTAGGGCAGCCAGTCGTGCCAGGTTGACGGGCCGTTGACGATCAGCTGGCGGGCCGAGTTGTTGACGGGCAGGACGGTGCCGCTGACCGAGGGGAAATCGCCTTCGTCCTGCAGGATGTCGCGGCCGCCATGCAATTCGAGCGCGGCCATGGTCAGCCGGTTCATCAGCGCCGGATGCATGTCGTGGCGCACGGCCAGCCGGGCCTCGAGCGCCAGCATCTGGCGCGGGCCGGACGGGATCGGCGGGTCGAGGCTGACGGTGCCGGGCGGGATCTGGACCAGCGAGGCATTGTCCATCCGGCGCGAGATGGCTTCGATGAAATCCAGCTGCAGCACGCCGATCGCGCCACTTTCGAAGGCCGCGCGCAGGTAGGGCGCATCGATCGGCGCGACAAAGACGGCCAGGTCGAGCTGGCCGTCGAGCAGGGCGGCGATCGAGTCGCTGTATCCCAGCGCGCTGTGTTCGTTGGCATCCGGGCGCAGCCCGACGGCCTGTTCAAAGGCGTCAAAGGCCGCCCGCGTGCCCGAGCCCTCGACGCCGGAATTGATGCGCAGGCCGGCCCAATGGGTGGGGTTGGGGCTGATCAGGGCATTGGCGGCATAAAGCAGGACCAGCGGTTCATAGAAGATCGTGCCGATGGCCTCGACGGTTTCGCCGGCCACGTCGATGCCCCCCTGCAGGATGGCCACGTCGGCCGTGCCATCGGCCAGCAGCCGGGCATTTTCGGCAGACCCGGCTGTTTCCAGGATGCGCAGGGCAATGTCGTCGCGGGCCAGGATGGCGCGGTATTGCACGGCGATGCGGTGATAGGCGCCGTCTTCGGGCCCGGCCGCCAGGGTCAGCTGGTTCGGTGGGCGCAGCAAGAGGATGGCCCAGGTGACGCCGCCGACCAGGCATGCCGCGATCAGGAGGCTCCAGAGCAGACGGGTGGGCAGGGTCATCGGCGGATCCGCTGTGCAATCACGCGTTGAACGCTAGCCGCCGCCCCGTCCCCGGGCAAGCCCGGGTGTCAGCCGATCTCGGCAATCAGCTCCGGCAGTTGCGCCAATCCCTCGATCTCGCGGAACCGCGGCGAGTGGGCGGGCGTTGCGGCCCGTTCGATCTCCCAGACCAGGTCGTGGGGCACATGCACGCCCCAGCCCCCGGCCTCGATGCTGGGCACGACATCCGAGCGCATGGAATTGCCGACCATCATCGCCCGGTCCGCACCGTCGCCGTGGCGCTCGAAGATGCGCCGGTAGACGGCCGGGGTCTTTTCCGACACGATCTCCACCCCGTGGAACAGCTCGCCCAGCCCCGATTGGGCCAGCTTGCGTTCCTGGTCCAGCAGGTCGCCCTTGGTGATCAGCACGACCCGGTGGGTCTGCGCCGCGGCCTCGACGGCGGCACGGGCATCGGGCAGCAATTCGATCGGATGGGCCAGCATCTCGCGCCCGGCGGCCATCAGCTCGGCGATGACCCCGGCCGGCACCCGGCCGTCGGTGACCTCGATGGCGGTTTCGATCATCGACAGGACAAAGCCCTTGATGCCATAGCCGTAATGGCCAAGGTTGCGCCGCTCGGCATCGAGCAGGCGCCGGGCCAGGTCGTCGGGCGCGGCATGGTCGGCCAGCAGGGCGGTGAACCGGTCCTGGGTCAGGCGAAAGAACCGCTCGTTGTGCCACAGCGTGTCATCCGCATCGAAGCCGATGATCGTGACGTTGTTACCCATCCGTTAGCTTTCTGTTTTCCATTCGGGCGTATCGGTTATATAACGTCCACCAGCCCTGCGAAACCGGATCCGGGTACCTTGCCCATGATGAACGCGCCATTGATGATGTCGGACAAGAAAGATGACGGGTCCGACGCCTCTATCCTTGTCGAAACGCGTCCCAAGACCAAGCGCCCGCCTCTCTACAAGGTGCTTCTGCTCAACGATGACTACACGCCGATGGAATTCGTCGTGCACGTTCTGGAACGGTTCTTCGGCATGAACCATGCCCAGGCGTTCGAGGTCATGCTGACCGTCCACAAGAAGGGCGTGGCCGTGGTTGGCGTGTTCAGCCACGAGATCGCCGAAACCAAGGTGGGCCAGGTCATGGATTTCGCCCGCCGCCATCAGCATCCGCTGCAATGCACGATGGAAAAGGAAGACTGAGCGTCTTCGCCCGCCGTGATGCGCCCCCGCCCGCGCCCGCATTCGCCCGTTTCCGCCCCGCCGCGGCCGTCCCGCCGGTGGGTCGTTGCGCTGCCCCGATGACTGGGATCTGACATGTCCGCCCGCCTGAGCCTTGCCCTCGACAGCGGCCTGGAGCTGCCCGAAGCCGGGCGCATCCTGCTGTTGCACCCCGCCGGGGCGGCCGATCTGTCGGCCCTGCCGGCCGACCGGCTGCTGGCCGTCCAGCCCCTGCGCCCCGACTGGGTGGCGCTGGACCGGCGCGGCATCGCGGCCGTGCCCGAGCTGGACGGCGAAGAACGTTTTGCCGCGGCGGTGGTCTTTGTGCCCCGGGCCAAGGACCTGGCCCGGGCGCTGGTTGCGCTGGCCTGCCGGGTGACCGACGGGCCGGTGGTGATCGACGGGGCCAAGACCGACGGGGTCGAGCCGCTGCTCAAGGCGCTGCGCCCGCGCGCCGACCTGCAGGGCAACCTGTCCAAGGCCCATGGCAAGATCGCCTGGTTCGATGCCGGCCCGGTGGCCGAGGACTGGGCCGAAGCACCGCGCGAGGTCGACGGGTTCCGCACCCGGCCCGGGGTGTTCTCGGCCGACGGGATCGACCCGGCGTCGGCCATGCTGGCCGGCCATCTGCCCGAGAGGCCGGGCGGCCATGTCGTCGACCTGGGCGCGGGCTGGGGCTATCTGTCGGCCGGGCTGCTGGGGGATGCAGGGCTGAAGCGGCTGGACCTGGTCGAAGCCGACCACCGGGCGCTGTCCTGTGCCCGGGCCGTGATCGACGACCCGCGCGTGGCGTTCCACTGGGCCGATGCCCGCGAGTGGCGGCCCGAGGGCGCGGCGGATGCCGTGGTGATGAACCCGCCCTTCCATGCCGGCCGGGCGGCCGACCCGGGGCTGGGCCGGGCCTTCATCGAGGCCGCGGCGCGCATGCTGACCGGCTCGGGCCGGCTGTGGATGGTGGCCAACCGCCACCTGCCTTATGAACAGACCCTGGCCGAATTCTTTGCACAGGCCGAGGAAATCGGCGGCGACGGCCGGTTCAAGATCCTGCGGGCCGAACGGCCCTCTCGCCGTCGCCGCTGAACATCGTTACCAAGAACCGGACCTGAAAGGGAGACCGTCTCATGTCCTTTGCCATATCCGGCAAGACCGCCATCGTGACCGGTGCCGCCAATGGCATCGGGCTCGCCATCGGGCGGCTGTTCGTCGAGAAGGGGGCGAACGTCATGTTCGCCGACGTGGATGAAAAGCGCCTGAAGGAAGAGCTCGGCAAGGCCGAGGAAGCCGACAACGTGCGCTATTTCGCCGGCGACCTGCGCGAAAAGCTGACCATTGCCAACCTGCTGTCGGCCACGATCGACGCCTTCGACCAGGTCGACATCCTGGTCAACGGCGCCCGCCAGGTCGTGCCGTCGGACCCGCTGGACCCCGATGACGACAGCGTCATCGCCCTGCTGAACCAGAATGTCATGCCCTCGCTGCGCCTGTCGCAGCTGGTGGCCAAGCGCATGATCAAGCAGAGCGAAGGTGACACCGACCGGCCGGCCGGTTCGATCATCAACCTGTCGTCGATCGCCGCCCGGCGCACCCATCCCGACCTGATGGCCTATTCGGTGGCCTCGGCCGCGCTCGACCAGATGACCCGCTCGCTGGCCGTGGCCCTGGCGCCCAGCCGCATCCGGGTCAATGCCGTGGCCTTCGGGTCGGTCATGAGCGCCTCGCTGATGTCGACGCTCAAGGACAACCGCGAATACCGCCGCGACATCGAGGACCACACCCCGCTGTCGCGCATCGCCGCCCCGACCGAGCTGGCCGAGGCCGTGCAGTTCCTGGCCTCGGATGCGGCGGGCTTCATGACCGGGCAGATCCTCACGCTGGACGGCGGCCGGACGCTGCTTGATCCGGTGGCCGCACCGGCACATTGACCAGGGGTAGAACCATGGACACGACCGACACGACATCCGCCACGGGCCAAGATTTTTCGGCCGAAAAATCTCGGGCCGCGGCGTGGTTCCGGGCGCTCCGGGACGAGATCGTCGCCGCCTTTGAAGGCCTCGAGGACAGCCACCCCGACACCTCCGCCCCGGCCGGCCGGTTCGAGGTGACCGAAACCCGGCGCGCGGCGCCCGATGGCGGTGATGCCGGCGGCGGGCTGATGAGCGTCATGCGCGGCGGCCGGGTCTTTGAAAAGGTCGGGGTCAATGTCTCGACGGTCTACGGCACCTTGGGCGAACGGGCCCAGGCCGCCATGGCCGCGCGCAAGGGCCTGCCCGGCATGCAGGACGATCCGCGGTTCTGGGCCTCGGGCATCTCGCTCGTGGCCCATATGCAGAACCCCCATGCCCCGGCCGTGCACATGAACACGCGCATGTTCTGGACCCCCCATGCCTGGTGGTTCGGCGGCGGGTCCGACCTGAACCCCTGCATCGAATATGACGAGGACACGGCCCATTTCCATGCCACCCAGAAATCCTGGCTGGATCCCCATGGCGCCGATCTCTACCCGCGGCTCAAGGCCTGGGCCGACGACTATTTCTACATCCCCCACCGCAAGCGGGCCCGGGGCGTCGGGGGCATCTTCCTCGACGATCACAACACCGGTGACTGGGCCGCCGATTTCGCCCTGGTCCAGGACATCGGCCGGGCTTTCCTGCCGGCCTACCTGCCGCTCGTCGAAACCCGCCGGGCCCGGCCCTGGGATGCGGCCGACAAGGACGCCCAGCTGGTCCATCGCGGGCTCTATGCCGAATACAACCTGGTCTATGACCGGGGCACCAAGTTCGGCCTGGAAACCGGGCATGACGCCAATGCCGTTCTCATGAGCCTGCCGCCCATGGCCAAATGGGTGTAACGCTTCACACAAGACCGTGATCGCCCGATGACCCGGCCGCCCCGGACCTTTAGCTGGGTGGCAACGTCACTTCAGCCCTGACAGGACATCCCCATGACCGATACCTACACGCCTCCCGCCGTCTGGACCTGGGACAAGAGCAACGGCGGCCAGTTCGCCTCGACCAACCGGCCGATCGCCGGACCGACCCATGACAAGGACCTGCCCAAGGGCGCGCATCCGTTCCAGCTGTATTCGCTGGCCACGCCCAACGGCGTCAAGGTCACGGTTCTCTTCGAAGAGCTGCTGGCCGCGGGCGAGACCGGGGCCGAATATGACGCCTGGCTGATCAAGATCGGCGACGGCGACCAGTTCGGGTCGGGCTTTGTCGGGGTGAACCCCAATTCCAAGATCCCCGCGCTCGAGGACCGCTCGGGCGCCACGCCGATCCGGGTCTTTGAAAGCGGGGCGATCCTGCTGCACCTGGCCGAGAAATTCGGCAAGTTCCTGGGCAAGCCCGAAACCCGGCCCGAGATGCTGTCCTGGCTGTTCTGGCAGATGGGCTCGGCGCCCTACCTGGGCGGCGGGTTCGGCCATTTCTACGCCTATGCGCCCGAGAAATGGGAATACCCGATCAACCGCTTTGCCATGGAAACCAAGCGCCAGCTCGACGTGCTGGACCGCGAACTGGCCGACAAGCCCTTCATCGCCGGCGATGAATACACCATCGCCGATATCGCGATCTGGTCCTGGTATGGCCAGCTGGTGCTGGGCCGGCTCTACAATGCGGCCGAATTCCTCGAGGTCGACAGCTACAAGAACGTCATGCGGTGGGCGACCGAGATCGACGCCCGCCCGGCAGTGCAGCGCGGCCGCATGGTCAACCGGGTCTTCGGCGAGCCGGAAACCCAGCTGCACGAGCGCCACGATGCCTCGGATTTCGACACCAAGACCCAGGACAAGCTGGCCGCCGAATAAACGCGGCCCGGCCGCCCTTGCGGCGGTCACATGTCACAGATCCTGCAATGCCCGGCCATCGCGCCGGGCATTTGCCGTTTGGTCATATGGGTGAAAGGGCGGGGCGGCTCAGCCCCGCCAGTCGAAGAACCCCGGCCCGGCCCGTTCCAGCAGGTCCAGCGCCATGGCACGGCCCATCTCGGGCCCGTCGAGCAGGGTGCCCGTCACGTCGCCGGTCACCGATTCCGACCCGTCCGGGCGCAGGACCTCGCCGCGCAGGCGCAGTTGGCCGCCGTCAAGCTCGGCCAGCCCGGCGATGGGTGTTTCGCAGGAACCGTCCAGCGTGGCCAGAAAGGCCCGTTCGGCGGCCAGGCGCTGGCCGGTCTGGGCGTCGTGGATGGCCTCCAGCAGGCCGGCCACCCGGGTGTCGTCGCTGCGCCGTTCGATGCCGATGGCGCCCTGGGCCACCGCCGGCAGCATGCTCTCGGCGGCGATCGGCGTGGCCGGCACGTCCTGCATGGCCAGCCGGTTCAGCCCGGCCATGGCCAGGAAGGTGCAATCGGCCACCCCGTCGGCCAGCTTGCGCAGGCGGGTCTGAACGTTGCCCCGGAATTCGACGACCGCCAGGTCGGGTCGGCGGTTGAGCAGCTGGGCCTTGCGGCGCAGGCTCGACGTGCCGACCACCGCGCCCCGGGCCAGCCCGTCGATCCCGGTGCCCGCGGGCGACACGAAGGCATCGCGCGGATCCTCGCGGGGCAGGTAGGTCTCAAGCACCAGCCCCGGGGGCTGGTCGACGGGCATGTCCTTCATCGAATGCACGGCGATGTCGATGCGCCCGGCGATCAGGTCGGCCTCGATCTCGCGGGTGAACAGGCCCTTGTTGCCGATTTCCTTCAGCGGCCGGTCGGCGGCGATCATCGCCCGGTCGTCGCCGGTGGTGCGGATGACCACGATCTCGAAGGCCGCGCCGGGCAGGTCGAAGGCCGCGGCCAGCCGGTCGCGTGTCTCGTGGGCCTGGGCCAGCGCCAGGGGCGAGCCACGGGTGCCGATCCGCAGGGGGGCGTCGGGGGAGGGAAGCGGTTGGGTCATGGTGCCCTTGTCTAAGCCGCCGCCCGGGCCGTGACAACGGGCCTTGATGGCGGACCATAAGGGCGGGCCTTGAAGCCTGTCCATGATGGCGGGCCGCGGCGCTTGTCATGGCCCGCAACGGCCGGGGGCAGCGGCAGGGCAAAGGGCCGGGGCTGTCGGTGGCGGCGAGCGGGGCACGGCGCAGTTGGCCCGGGCCCACCGCGACAATGGCCCGAAAAGGCCCCGTGGGCCTGGCCCGTGACGGCGCACCGCAGGGCGGGCCGGGGCGCGGGGTGTTGACATCCTGTGCCGCAAACGAGACCCAAGGGCGATCAGGAGGGGCTTCATGACCACGAACAAGACGATCTTGCGGGCGCTCTCGGGCGAGGTTCTGCCCGTGCCGCCGATCTGGATGATGCGCCAGGCCGGCCGTTACCTGCCGGAATACCGCGCGACACGGGCCCAGGCCGGCGATTTCCTGTCGCTGTGTTACAATCCCGAACTGGCGGCCGAGGTCACCCTGCAGCCGATCCGGCGCTACGGGTTCGACGCGGCCATCCTCTTTGCCGACATCCTGCTGCTGCCCCAGGCCCTGGGCATGGACCTGTGGTTTGTCACCGGCGAGGGCCCGCGGCTGTCGACGATCACCGGCCAGGCCGATTTCGACGCGCTCAAGCCGGTCGGGGCGATCCACGACACGCTGGGCCCGGTCTATGAGACCGTGCGCATCCTGTCGCGCGAATTGCCGGCCGAGACCACGCTGATCGGCTTTGCCGGGGCGCCCTGGACCGTGGCGACCTACATGATCGCCGGGCGGGGCACGCCGGACCAGGGCCCGGCCCATGCTCTGAAGGATGGCAACCGGCCGCTCTTCGAGGCGCTGATCGACCGGCTGACCGAGGCGACGATCGATTACCTGTCGGCCCAGATCGAGGCCGGGGCCGAGGTGGTCAAGATCTTCGACAGCTGGGCCGGGTCGCTGAAGGGCGACGATTTCCGGGCCTTTGCCCTGGAGCCCTGCCGGCGGATCACCCAGGCGCTGAAGGCGCGCCACCCGGGCGTGCCGGTAATTGCCTTCCCGCGCGAGGCGGGGGCGGCCTATGAGGGCTTTGCCCGGGCCACCGGGGCCGATTGCGTGGCGCTGGACAATTCGGTCGATGCGGCCTGGGCCGCGGCGCATGTCCAGGTGGATGGCTGCGTGCAGGGCAACCTGGCCTCGCGGCACATGGTGACGGGAGGCCAGGCGCTGGTCGACGAGACCCGGGCCATCGTCGAGGCGTTTTCGAAGGGGCCGCATATCTTCAACCTGGGCCACGGGATCACGCCCGACGCCGATCCCGAGAACGTGGCGCTGATGATCGAAACGGTGCGCGCCGGGCGGGGCTGAAGCCCGGGCACCCGGATGTGAAAGGCGCGCCGGGCGGCGGATGGCCGGCCGGATATTTTCAAAGAGAAAGAAGCAGGAGCGCGGCGCAAGGGCCGGATGCCGCGAGGTCGGGCCGGCCGGGGGACAGGAATCGGGGAAGGGATGAGATTTCCCCCTTGACGGCCCCCGGCGCATTCCTTAGGTCCACGCTCACTTCTGGCGGAGTAGCTCAGTTGGTTAGAGCAGCGGAATCATAATCCGCGTGTCGGGGGTTCAAGTCCCTCCTCCGCTACCAAGTTCCCCTTCCCGAGACATGATCTGATGAGCGCCGGACATGCCGCATGTCCGACGGGTTCCCCGGTAAGCGCCAAGTCCTGGGGCGAGGCGACTGGCCTTGGTCAATGGCCGGCGCGGACCCTGACATATTGCCGATCCGGTGTGGCCGGCGGCAGTCCTGGGATATCGACCGGAATGTCGTGGCCGGGCAGGTGGTGTGCCGTGATTGCCGCCATCAGGACGTCCTGCGCAGAAGGCCGAGCACGCTGGGCAATGCGGTGATGCGCCCGCGCGGGGCATTGGTCTTGAGGCCGTTTGCCATCGAAAGGGCGTTCACGTTCCACAAGCCGGCGCGGATGGCGGTGGCCCTGGTGCGACAAGTCAGAGGTGTCGAGGGGGGCGGCGAGCATCCTTGGGGGTGGTCTTGGCCTGTTCGGTGGCTGAGGTTTCGTCTTCGTCTTCGTCTTCGTCTTCGTCTTCGTCTTCGTCTTCGTCTTCGTCTTCGGAAGTAGTATGTCCCGGCTTGACCGATCCCCTTCGCTTGTCGTGCCGCAGGGAGAGCGTTGCAGCATTGCGCGGGCGCGCAACGTTCCGGCTTTCGGAAGCAGATAGCCCGGGCATCGATAGCTCTCCGATCGGCAGTCTATTTGCGGAAATCATGAATCAAGGCACACTGCCATCGGCGGGAGTGCAGGTCTCTGGGTCCGGGAGGTGTGGGTGCGATGATTACGAGGGAGTATCGGGAGGGGCCTGGCGCGGATACGCCACGGCTGTTCACAAGCACCCGGCATTTCAACTTTTCCGGGAAGGATGGCCGGCTTGTTCACAGGATCCTCGACGACGGGGCGCGCGGGTTCCGGATGGTGGCCGTGCGATCGTCGGGGCACCGGGCCAGCTTTGTCGAGGATGCCCGGCTGGCTGTCACCATTCCCTTGAGGGGATCGGCTCGGGTCAGGGTAAGCGGTCGGGAAATTGTCGTTTTGCCGGGGCAGATGCTGTCGCTGTCCCCATCCGAACGAGACTCCGTGCTGTCACCTGAACCGGACGGCGGAAGCTACGAAAGCTATACGGTCATGGCCCCGTCCGGCTGGGCCCGGCAGCCGGAAAGCGAAGAGATGTGCCTCCGGGCCAGGCCCAGCGGGCATGCGCTCAAGGCCTTCCTGGACTTTGCCTTCCTGCACCTGCGCGACAGCGGACGGGCCGGGAGCCTGTCATTCATGCTTGCCGAGGCGCTTCTGGAGGACACCTTGCTGCAGGTCCTGGCGCAGCCGGGGCAACAGGCTGAACACAGAGCAGATGCACGGATGAAGCAGATCGTCGACAGGGCCTGCGAGGTAATGGCCGCGCGGTTCAGCCATCCGCTGTCCATTCTGGATATCGCGCGGTCGGTCGGGGTTGGCGAACGGACCCTGCAGAAGGCCTTCAGGGCCTGTCGGGGCAACACCCCGCGGGAGGTCCTGGCCGAAATGCGCCTGTCCGCCATGCGCCGGGATCTTCTGTCGGGACGGCCGGGGGTGTCGGTCACGACGGCCGCCCTGAACGCGGGCCTCTGCCACCTGGGGCGCAGCAGCGCGGCCTACAAGGCGCGCTATGGCGAAGCACCGTCGGTCACGCTGCGCCGCAATTCCGCCGGTTGATCGCCGGCCCTCCATGAGGTGCGCGCGCCACAAGTGGCTTTTCGGACAGGACCAGGAAGCTGCCGGCGATCAGGCGGGCAAAGACGCGCTCCCCGCATGGTTTGTGCTGGCAGGACGTCGAACAGGGGCAGCGCCGAACCGCCGTGAAACCCGCACATGCCCCCAAGGGCTGCGGTGCGGGCCATGTCGAGCGCAGGCGGGACGCAGGTGCCGACCGGGGACCGGCAAGAGATGCGATATCCTCGCCGGTCGCGGTTTCGCGCATCCCGGGATCAGAAGGTGATCGTGCCGCCGCCCTCGCCGTTGACGGCATAGACAACCCGGTCCGGCGTGGCGTCGTCTGCATAGACAACGGTTGCCGTTCCCGCGCCGCCGCCGCTGCAATTCAGGTTCGAAAGCTCGGTGTCGCCCGCCGCGGGGGGGGCGTCGAAGACGGCCGTGCAGACGCCGCCATCGCGGTTGAGAACAAAGGTGTAGCCGCCGCTGGACCGTTCGTTGATGCTGCCGGTGACATTGCCTGAGCCGCTGTCATTTCCGGTGCCCGTCGCAATCGAACTGGTGCTTCCGGATGTTTCCATGCAACCGGCCACCAGGGCCGTCATCGCCAGGCAGGCCAAACCGGCGAGGGGCCGTTTCCCGAGGGGCCGTTGGTTTTCGATGGTCACGTCTTTGCTCTCCCGTTCTGTTGAGTCGGCGTTGGATGCGAAATGCGGGTTCGGGAGCGTCGGGCCGGGCGTCACCAGGCCTGACCGCGCTTGTCGGGGGGCAGCCACATCGGGTCGCCGTGCTTGATCCCGAAGGTGTCGTAGAAGGCATCGACGTTCTGCAGGGCGGCGGTCGAGCGATAGAAATCCGGCGCATGGCCGTCGTTGGTGACAAGCGCCGTCAGGTACTGGTCCGTCGCCTTCATCGTCCAGAACTGGGACCAGGCGATGAAGCAGCGTTCGGACGGGGTCAGCCCGTCGATCTCGACATTCTGCTCGGGGTGGTCGGCCAGGTACTCCATGAGCGCCTCGTGGGCGAAGGTGATCCCGCCCACGTCGGCCATGTTCTCGCCCACGCCAAGGGCGCCATTGATGTGGATGCCGGGCAGGACCTCGTAGGCATCGGCCTGTTCGATCAGCTTGCGGGCTTCGTCCATGAAGGCCGCCGTATCCTCAAAGGTCCACCAGTCGCGGTAGTTGCCGTCCGCGTCATAGTTCCGGCCCGAGAAATCGAAGCCATGGGTCATCTCGTGCCCGATCACCGCGCCGATCCGGCAGAACTTCAGCGGCGCGTCCATGTCCGGTGAAAAGGCCGGGGGCTGGGTGATGGCGGCGGTGACCTCGAAGCCGTTGATCGTGGGCGTATAGGCCGCGTTCATCGCGATGGGCAGGGTCGAGCTGGCGTTGAATTCCTCGTGCTCGGGCGGGCGTTTCAGCTTGTCCAGCTCGCGGTCCATGTCGAACCGGCCAAGCGCCATGATATTGGCGACGGGGTCGTCCGAGGCGATGTCGACGCTGCTGAAATCGATCCAGGTATCGGGATAGCCGACCTTGTAGTAGAACTGGTCGATCTTGCGCAGGGCCTCGGCCCGGGTCGGGTCCGACAGCCAGTCGCTGCCCTCGATGCGCCGCCGGAAGACCGCCTTGATGCGTTCGATCATGTCGAGCAGCTCGGCCCTCGTCTCGTCGGGATAATAGGCCTCGACATATAGCTGGCTGACCGGATGGCCGAGCTTTTCGACGAAGAGCTGATAGAGCTGTTCGGCGCGGGGCTGGTCGTTGCGCGCGCCCAGCAGCGCCTCTTGCAGGGCAAGCCCCGGCTCGCGCAGGCGGGTCGTCAGGAAAGGCGCGTATTCGTGGATCAGCCGGAACGCCATGTAATCCTTCAGGTCGTCCAGCGGCGTCGTCTGCAATACCTCGGACAGCCCGACCAGCGCGCGGGGTTCGTACATGTAGAAGCTGTCGGGTTTCGGAAAGCCGATGGTGTCGAGGTAGAGATCCAGGTCGAACTCGGGCACCTGGGCCTTGACCTGCGCATAGGGCAGCGTGCCGAACTTGTTGGCGGGATCCTTGGCCTCGGCCGGGGTCAGGAAGACGGAATAGAGGCGCGTCTCGATGTCGATGGAGGCATCGGCCACCTGGCCGGCCTTCTCGGCATCGTAGCCGGCGGCGATCAGCAGGTCGCGGATGTAGGCGTGATAGGCCAGCAGCGGCGGGCTGTCCGGGGCCATGCGCAGGATTTCGTTGAAGTGGCGGTCGGTCCCGAAGGTCTGGCCAAGCGCGAACATGGCAAAGCGGCTGCCGTCGGCCGGATCCTGCGAGGGTCCGAACATCGCCAGAAGGCCGGGTCCGGCCGACGCCGCCTGTTCCGCGGCAATGCGGGTCAGATCGGTCAGCGTTTCCGCCGCGGCCACGTCGTCCAGCATGGGCCGGATCGGCTCGATCCCGGCGGCGTCGATGGCCTCGACATCCATGAAGGCGTTGTAGAAATCCCCGACCAGCTGGGTCGGCGAGCCTTTCGGCGCCTCCGCTGCCGCCTTGCCCGCCGCTTCGGCCACCTGGGCCACCTGTTTCGTCAGCCGCTCGGTCATGATGTAGAAGATGCCATAGGCGGGGTATTTCGCCGGCCGGTCGACCCGGTCCATCCAGCCGCCCGAGCTGTAGCGGTAGAAGTCCACCCTGGGGTCGGCGGTCAGGTCCATGTTCTCGACCGAAAAGCCCAGCTGGTCCGGGCCGGGGTCGGGCAGGCCCTCGTGCTGGGCAGAGGCCGCGCTGGCCAGAAGGCCGGTCAGGGCGGTCGTGCGGATCAGGTTGGCAAGCATGTCCTGGCTCCTTGCTGGGGTGCTTCAGCCGCCGTAGAGCACGGCATCGGGCAGTTCGTAGCGTTCGGTTCCGTTGATCGAGACCATGTTCAGGTCGCCGTTCCGGCTATGGCTGGCGGTGGTTCCCGGGTCGCTTCCGACAAGCTGTCCCTCGCGGAAGTCGAGATACCGTTCCCCACCGCCCGGCAGGGCCACCCAGACGCTCGCGGTGCCCCCGCTGCCGCGCGAGACACGGAAGGAACAGGTTCCCATGGGTTGCCCCGACGCCGTCGCGCAGGGGACCATGCCCCGTGCTTCGTGTTGTGCTTCGTGTCCTGCCGGGGCGCCCGCTTCGGCCAGGTAACGGCCTGCCGCCCAGCCGGTCACGCGCATGTCGCCCTGGATCTCGACCTGGCACCATCTGGTCTGGCCGTTCATCCGGCAGCCCAGGTTGCGTACCCGGTCGCCATTGGCCAGCTGCCCGACCACCGCATTGCCGGTCCCGGGGCCGGCCCGCACGTTCAGCGTATCATTCGCCGCGACGCCGGTGACCTGCCACCAGTCCGGCCCGCCGGCCAGCCCATCGGCATAATCCTCGGTGACCGGAGCCGGCTTTGCCGCGCCGCCGATGGACACGCTCAGCGTATAGTCGGCGCTTTCCCCCCGCCGGGCGGCGCTGCGCATCAGGTAGACGCGGATGCGATAATCGCCCGAGGTGGGCAGCACGCCGGAATAATGGTTGCCGGCCACCGATCCGATATGGATGGCCGCCGGATCGTTGCCGATCATCAGGTTGAAATAGCCGGCCGGGTTGGTGGTCGAGAAATCCACGTTCATGGTCTGACCGGCGCTGGCCCCCAGCAGGTAATCGGTGATCTGCTCGCCCTTCAGCGCCCCCCGGATCGTCGCGCCAGACGTCCCGGTCGCGAAGGAGACCCGCTTTTCCTCGATCGGCTGCGCCTGGGCCGCCGGCGTCAGGGCCAGGCAGATCAGGGCTGCAAGGCGGAACGGCTTTGGTGCTTTGATCATTGACCGCGTCTCCACGTGTTACGATGGCCGCAATGGTTCCTTGGCCGGGGCCGAACCAGTGAGACGACAGCCGCGTCCTTCGAATCGGCTTGTCCACTGTCTGTCCATTCGAGATGCGATTCATGCTGCGTGCTATCCGGAACGCGTCCAGAGCTATCCATCATCCGCATTTTCGACTGGTCGGGCAGGCTGGCCAGTGCCGGGCGGCCAGAGATGTCAGAGCCCTGTATTCGCGCGATGAAACAGGCGATGCGGCTGAGCACGATGAGACCTGGGCGCCCGGATCGAAATCCCGCGCAGATCAAGGTTCAGGAGGGGCGTGGCCTCCCCCGTTTGTCAGGCAAGGTCTCGGACATGGCGCGGTGTTGCTTGCCGTGGACCCGCGCTATCCGAAGAAAACCCCGCGCGCAGAGGGTGCGTTGCTGCGCGCGGGGATGGGATCAGGCGACCAGGTCCTGGGCCGCGAGGGCGTGATAGACCGCCATGTCGATGATGCCGTCGGTCGAACCATCGGCCCCGTCCAGGTCGGCCAGGGTGTCGGCGCCGCCGTAGACCACGTAGGTCGCGCCGGTAGGATAGTGCGGGCTCGGCGCGCCTGCGTTGGTGGTGGCACCGATCAGCATGTCGCTTATGCCGTCGCCGTTGATGTCGCCCGCGCCCGAGACCGCCGCGCCGAATGCGTCGTCCGGTTGGACCCCGGTGAAGACATAGCCATCGGTTCCGTCCAGTGCGCCGAGGTCGACGCTTGCGAGGAAGTCGCCATCCACGCCGGTGTCCTTGCCGAAGACCAGGAAGGCCTGGCCGGCCATGTCCAGCCCGTTGGCCGTGTCCGATGCGGCACCGATCAGCATGTCGTCGATCCCGTCGCCGTTCACGTCCCCGACCGATGTGATGGCCTCGCCGAGATAGGAGCCGTCCTGCAGGCCGGTCATCACGAAGCCGTCGGTGCCATCGAGATCGGCCAGGTAGGTGACGGCGTCGAAATCGCTGCCGTTCACGGTGTCCTGGCCAAAGACCACAAAGGCCGCGCCGGCATCCGTGGCATCAGCCGTGTCCAGCCCGGCGGCGCCCAGCAGGATGTCGTCGATCCCGTCGCCGTTCAGGTCACCGGCGTCGGCCACGTATTCCCCGGCCCAGCTGTCGTCTGCGGGCCCGACGAGGGCAAAGCCGTTGGTCCCGTCCAGCGTTCCAAGGTCGATGTCGGACGGGAAGCCGGTGGCCTCGCCAAAGACGACATAGGCCTCGCCTTCGCCGGTGCCGTAGACCTCGGCATCCGTCGACCCCAGGATGTAATCCGCGATCCCGTCGCCGTTGACGTCGCCCAGCAGGTCCAGCGCATAGCCAAGGCGGGTGTCGTCTTGGGGCCCGTAAAGGGCAAAGCCGTTGGTCCCGTCCAGGTCGGCCACGTTCAGCGTTGCGTCGAACCCGTCTTCCGTGCCGTAGATGAAATAGACGGCGCCGGTCTGGTCACTGCCATCGGCTTCGGCCCCGAAGGCACCGACCATGAGGTCGTCGATCCCGTCGCCGTTGACGTCGCCCGCGGCCGAAACCGCGGTGCCCATGTAGTCCATGAAGTCTTCGCCTTCGATGACAAAGCCCTCGGAGCCGTCGAGGTCATCGAAGTCGGAAAGCAGCACCTCGGCGGCAAAGTCGCCGTCACGCGCGGTGTCCTTGCCAAAGACCACGTAGGCCTCTCCCTCGAAATCGTAGGCGCCGATGATCAGGTCGTCGATCCCGTCGCCATTGACGTCTCCTGCCGAGGCCACGGAATAGCCCGCCTCGTTGGACCCGCTCAGAACGACACCATTCGTGCCGTCCAGATCCTCGACGGACAGCGTGGCCGGGGTGTAGCCGTCGGCGCCGGTGTCCTGGCCAAAGATCACGTAGGCGCTGTCATTGCCCGGAGCACCCACCGCGAAATCGTCGATGCCATCGCCGTTGAAATCCCCGGCGGCCGAAAGCGCGGCGCCAAGATCGCCCAGGAACGTATCGCCCAGGACCATGTAGCCGACCGACCCCGCGGTGATGTCGGTTTCAAAGATCTCCGGGGCGTGCTGCGTCCAGACCAGGTCGATCTCGCCGTCTTCGAACCCGTCCAGCGCGTCGTAATAGGCCAACCGGTCGGCGCCGCCGTAGATCAGGTAGGTTTCGCCTTCGAAATCGCTCGACCCGATCAGGATGTCGGCAAAGCCATCCGCGTTGACGTCTCCGGCGTTCGAAACGTCATAGCCGGTGAATGAATTCATCCGGAAGCCGGTGAACTTGTAGCCGATGCTGCTGTTGAAGCTGGCAAGATTGATCGCGGCATCGAAATCGCCGTTGGTCGCCGTGTCCTGGCCAAGGATCAGGTAGGCCGCACCGGTGGTGGTTTCCGAGTAGAGGTTCGGCATCTCGTAGGGCTTGCCGATCAGGATGTCGTCGATCCCGTCGCCGTTCACATCGCCCGCCGGGCTGGCCGAGACCCCGAGGGTTTCGAAATACGTGTCGCCCAGGATCTGAAAGCCGTTCGTCCCGTCCAGGCTTTCCAGGTCGAGCGTGGGCTCGAACTCGGTGTCGGTGCCGAAGACGACATAGGCTTTGCCCTCTTCGGCGGTGCCGGCATATTGCGCGGTCACCACGAAATCGTCGATGCCATCGTTGTTGATGTCACCGGCCGAGGACACGGCCGTTCCAAGACTGTCATAGCTGTCGCCACCGGACATGGCGAAGCCGTTCTTGCCGTTCAGCGTGGCAATGTCGAAGCTGTCGCCAAAATCGCCGCCACCGGTGCTGTCGACGCCAAAGATCACATAGGTCTCGCCCGTCCGGGAACCGCCGTCGACCTCACGGGTGTTGGCGGTGACGGCAAAATCGTCGATGCCGTCGGCGTTCACGTCGCCGAGTGCCGACACGGCCCAGCCCAGTTGGTCGTATTCGGCCAGACCTTCGATGACAAAGCCGTTCTTGCCGTTCAGATCGGCCAGGTTGTAGCTGGCCTGGAACCCTTCGTCGGTCGCGTCATGGCCAAAGAAGACATAGGCCGCCCCCACGCTGTCGACCCCGCCGAGCTCGGCGTTGTAGGCGCCGATGATGATGTCGTCATAGCCGTCGTTGTTGATGTCTCCGGCGGCCTCGACCGCCGCGCCGGTGTAGTCATCGACCCCCGCACCGTTCAGGACAAAGCCGTTCTTGCCGTCCAGGCTGGACAGTTGAACCGAGGCGGCAAAGGCGCCGTCTGCGTCCGTGTCCTTGCCAAAGACCACGTAGGCCGCACCGGCTTCGTCATTGCCATTGGCCTCGGCAAAGGCTGCGCCCACGATGAAATCGTCGATCCCGTCGCCGTTGACGTCGCCGGCGGAAGAGACCGACAGACCTGCCCGGGCGTAGAGTTCGGAGCCTTCCACGACAAAACCGTTGGTCCCGTCCAGCGTGCCGACGTCGAAGGTCGGGTCGAACCCGCCATCCGCTTCGGCATTTCCGAAGACGACAAAGGCCAGCCCGGCACCGTACATGCCGGTGCCAAAGCTTTCCGGGGCGCCGACCACGAAATCATCGATGCCGTCGCCGTTGACATCGCCGATCCCGGACACGCTTGCGCCAAGGTAATAGACCTCGGTTGTCGGGGTCAGCGTCACGCCCAGCTGCATGGTCTGGACCGGCTCACCGCCCGTGACGGTGATCTCGTAGGTTTCGCTGTCGCTGCCGCCCTGGGGGTCGGAATAGGTGACCGTGAACGTGTCGGTCGCGGTTTCGCCATAGCCCAGGTAATCGAAGGCGCCGTTGCTGTTGTAGCTGTATTCCCCGGTCTGGGCGTCGTATTCCAGCAGGCCCTGGGTGGCCGAGGTGTCGAGGTCCTCCAGCGTGACATCGTACCCTTCGGCGTCGGTGACCGGCACTTCGAAGGTGATGGTCTCACCCTTCTCGGCCGTCAGGTCCAGGGCGCCGAAGTCGGGCCAGTTGTTAAAGCCCATGACGGTGATGTTGTAATAGCCGGTGGTGATGTTGCCTTCTTCATCTGCGAAATCGACAGAGAAGGTATCGACCACGGACTCGCCTTCTTCCAGGTAGTCAAAGTTCCCGGACGTGGACCAAAAGATGTTCTCGCCGCCCTCATTGAGGTGAACGTTGGCATTGCTGGTGCTGAAGTCGAAACTGACGACCTTCACCTCGCCACCTTCCGGATCATAGGCGTCCAGAATGCTCAAGGTGCTAAAGACGCTGCTGCTGTAGACGGAAGACTCGAAATCCGTGACGACCGGCGCGTCGTTCACCCCGATGATCGTGACATTCGCCGTGCCCGTGCCGGTCTTGCCTTCGTCATCGATATAGGTGACCTCGAAACTGTCGGTCGCGGTTTCGCCTTCGGCCAGGCCGATGAACGTGTCGTCGGTGGCATAGGTGAAGGTGTCGGTGCCGGCATCATACTTGACCCGGGCCTTGGTGTCGCCGAGGTCGACCTCCTGGAACCGGACGTCGTCGCCATTGGGGTCGTAGACGGTGAAGGAGACCGTTGTATCCTCGCCGGCGACGATTTCGAATTCCGGGTTGCTGACGATGGGCGCGGTGCTTTCGCCTGTAACGGCAATGGTGATCAATGCGGTCGAGGTCTCGCCTTCCGGGTCCGCGTATTCGATCGAGAGGTAGTCGTAGGCCACCTCGCCATCGTCCAGATCGTCGAAATGGCCGTAAGCGGTATAGGTGAACGTGTTGGAAGATACGTTGTACTGCACCTCGCCCGTGAGACTGGCGGCGTCATAACTCACCATCGTCACTTCACCGCCCTCGGGGTCGATGGCTTCGGGCGCGGCAATGACGATGGACTCGTCGGATTCCATCTCGACCTCGACATCCTCGACCACCGGCGCATCGTTGCGACCCCAGATCGTGATCATGGCGGTAACAGTCGTCTCGTTACCGTCCTCGTCAGCGTAGGTGACGACAAAGCTGTCGGTCGCAGTCTCGCCCTCGTTCAGATAGTTGAAGGGGTGGCCGCCTTGTCCGTCATCACTCGGGTCATAGTAGAACTCGTCGGCGCCCTCGTCGTAAATGACCGTGCCCAACGTGGCCGAATTGTCGTAGCTGACCATTGTGGTTTCGCCGCCTTCGGGATCGACGGGGTCGAAATCGATGTAGTTGGCATAATCTTCCCAGACGCCGTAAGGGCCGTTGGTGAGCACAGGATCCTGCGCCGCCCCTTCGACGATGATCGTCACCCAGCCGGTCGCGGTATTGCCCTCGGCATCCGCATACTCGACCGAGATGTGATCGTAATAGTCTTCGCCGGCTTCCAGGTCGTCGAAATACCCGTCGGCGGTATAGGTGAAGGTCCCGTCCGCTTCGTTGTATTGCACGTCGCCCAGGGCATAGGTCGTGTCATAGCCCAGAACGGTCACCTCGCCGCCCTCGGGGTCGATGGCCTCGGGAAGGGCGATGACCATGGACTCGTCGGACATGATGTCGACGGTGACGTTCTCGGGCTCGGGCGCATCGTTGATGCCGTTGATCGTGATGGTCGCGGTGGCCGTAGTCTGGTTGCCGTCTTCGTCCTCGTACGTGACGGAAAAGCTGTCGGTCGCGGTTTCGCCATCGGTCAGATAGGCGAAGTCGTCGTTCACCCAGTCGTCCGAGTAATAGATGAACTGCGTGGAGGTCGCGTTCAGTTCGACAGCTCCCAGCGTGGTCGTGGTGTCGATGTCGACCAGCGTCACGTCGCCGCCTTCGGGATCGGTGGGGGCGAAGTCGATCCAGGTGGCCGCACCTTCGTCGACCTCGGTTTCAACATCGTCGACGACGGGCCCGTCGTTCACCCCTTCGACGGTGATGATATAGCCGCCTTGCCCGACGTTGCCGTCTTCGTCTTCGTATTGGAAGTAGATGACGTCCAGGGCCGTTTCGCCCTCGTCCAGCTCGTCGAAATAGCCGGCGGTCGTGTAGGTATAGGTCCCGCTGACCTCGTCGTAGACAAAGCCGCCGATGTTGTTGGTCAGGTCGAGTCCCACGAAGGTCACGTCGCTGCCTTCGGGATCGTAGGCGCCCGGATCTTCCAGCTGAAGTTCGGTGCCGGCCTCCACGTCAAGGTAGATGTAATCGGAAACCGGTGCATCGTTGTAGCCGACAACGGTCAGGTAACTCGTGGCGGTTGTCTCGTTGCCGTATTCATCGGCATAGGTGACGGTGAAGGTGTCGGTATAGGTTTCACCTTCTTCGAGGTATTTGAAGTAATCGCCGGAGACGTACCTGATGTACTCTTCGTCTTTGTAGATGTCGTAACGGATCTCGACATCGCCCACCGTTCCGGTGTCGTCGACCCCCACGATGTGCACGTCGTCCCCTTCCGGGTCCGAGACATCGAATGGTATGGTCAAGTTCATTCCGGCCTCGATGTCGGCCACGTAATCTTCGACGACGGGCGCATCGTTCACGCCGGTGACGGTGATGATATAGCCGCCTTGCCCGACGTTCCCGTCTTCGTCTTCGTATTGGAAATAGATGACGTCCAGGGCCGTTTCGCCCTCGTCCAGCTCATCGAAATAGCCGGCGGTCGTGTAGGTGTAGGTCCCGCTGACCTCGTCGTAGACAAAGCCGCCGATGTTGTTGGTCAGGTCGAGTCCCACGAAGGTCACGTCGCTGCCTTCGGGATCGTAGGCGCCCGGATCTTCCAGCTGAAGTTCGGTGCCGGCCTCCACGTCAAGGTAGATGTAATCGGAAATCGGCGCGTCGTTGTAGCCCAGGACGGTCACGTAACCGGTGGCGGTGGTCTCGTTGCCGAGGTCGTCGGCATAGGTGACGGTGAAGGTGTCGGTATAGGTCTCGCCTTCGTCGAGGTAGTCGAAGCTCGCGCCGGAGACGTACCTGATGTAATCTTCGTCTTTGTAGATGTCGTAACGGATCTGGACTTCGCCTAGCGTTCCGGTGTCGTCGACCCCCACGATGTGCACGTCATCCCCGTCGGGATCCGAGACCTCGAATGGTATGGTCAAGTTCATTCCGGCCTCGATCTCGGCCACGTAATCTTCGACGATCGGCGCGCCGTTGGTGCCCTGGATGGTGATCGTGACAACGGCCACGTCGGTGTCGCCGTCGTTGTCGGTGACCTCGTAGACGAACTGGTCGGTCAGCGTGTCGCCATCGCTCAGGCCGGCCACGACGGCATTGTCCTGGTCGAGGGTGTAGACATAGGTGCCGTCGTCGGACAGCGACACCGTGCCGTAATCGGCATGGACCACGATATCGATGCTGGCCACCCCGTCGGGCACGACGTCGTTGTCCAGCACGTTGCCGGTGGTGCTGGCCTGGTCGTCGCTGATCGTCGCCGTGTCCGCATGGGTGCGGAATTCCGGCGGGTCCAGGTCCCTTTCGACGCCGTCCACGTAAACGGTCACGGATTCGATGCGCGACACCCGAAGGCCCAGCGTCTCGAAGGTGAAGGGCCGGCGGCCGGTGTGATCGAGAAAGGCGGCCAGTTCGGCCTGAAAGGCCGCGTCGTCCCAGATATCCTGGGTCAGGTTCAGCTGAAGCGTGTCCTGGCCGGGCCCGCCGCGATACCGGTCGAAACTTCCGCTGTTGGAGGCCGCGTCATAGATCAGCGTGTCGTCGCCGAAGCCACCTGAGACAAAGTCGCTGCCCGCGCCGCCGGCAAGAATGTCGTCGCCGCGATTGCCCAGGACAATATCGTTGGCGCCGCTGCCGTTCAGGTTGTCATTGCCGAAGCCGCCGATCTGGAGAGTTCCGAGATTCAGGACGGATTGCAGTCTGGAAATGTACTTCATTCAATCGCTTTCCCCGGCACACCAACAAACTTTGGCTACCCAACAAGCGGGCGGAGCACTCAATAACACCTTGTATTCACTTCCGGGGCAGGTGCCGTCCAACCCCGACAATAGGCAGCCTTCCTATGAACTGACCGTATGTTTTCGCTGACATCCTGTTGCCATTGGTCTTGGCGATGCGGGCTTCGAGCCGATGAACTTGGCTCGGGAACGGTTCAAATCACCGCATACTTGTCTTGCGAAGCAATTTCCGGTCAACCCGGGCGCCCCGATCTTACGTAACGTAATTTGAGGGTGCGGCGGCCTGGTGGTGACTTTGGGTCATTTGCCGATTGCTTGTGCAATTGCGGGGGGTTGGCTGTGCCCCGGATCGGCGGCCCGGGCGTCGGAACGATGGGCTCCCGGGCCAGGTCGCCGCGCGCGCCCGGGGCTCTTCATGCGCGCAATGCTCAGGGGCTGGCGACCCCGGCCCGGCGGTCGGGCAGGCCGGCGCGCAACATGTCGAGGCTGCGCTGAAGCTCGGGCCGGGTCATGTCGCGTGCGATGATCACGATGCGCGAGCGCCGGTCGTCCCCGGACCAGTCCTCCAGCCGGACCGGCGGGTCAAAGAGATGCTGAACGCCGTGAAAGACAAACGGATCGTCGATGTCTTCGATGAAGGCGATCCCCTTCAGGCGCAGGATATCCGGCCCGCGCAGGGCGATCAGCGTGTCGAGCCAATAGTCGAAGACATGGGCGGGGATGGGCGCGTCCAGCACGACCGAAACCGTTCCGATCCGGGCGTCATGCGGGGAAAGATCGACCTGGGGCGCGGCCGGCCGGTCCAGGCCGGACAGGTTGGCGAGCGGATCGGCCGCGGCCGTCGGCCCGGTGGCCCAGGCAAGCGCCTCGGCCGAGGCAACGCCCCGCCGCAGCCCGCTCAGCCCCCGGATCCGGGCCGCCGTTCCCGCGCCCCGGACCGCCCGCAGGATCTGGGCGGTGGGGCTGATGGCCCGCAGCCGGGTTTCAAAGGCCGCGACCTTGGCCTCGGGCACCAGGTCGGTCTTGGTGATCACGATGAGGTCGGCCATGGCCACCTGCGAAACGGCTTCGAACTGGGCGTCCAGGGTGGCCGGGCCGTTGGCCGCATCGACCACCGTCACGACCCCGTCCAGCCGGGTTTCGCGCGCGAGGTAGGGATCGGCGGTCATCGTCTGCAGGATCGGCCCCGGATCGGCGAGGCCGGTGGTCTCGATGACGATCCGCCCGAAGTCGAGCAGGCCGTTGTCCAGCCGGTCCAGCAGGCCGGCGATCGTATCGGAGAGATCGCCGCGCACCGAGCAGCACAGGCACCCCGATTGCATCAGGACGATCTCTTCGCTGGAGGTCTCGATCAGGTCGTGATCCAGCCCGGCCTCGCCGAATTCGTTGACGATGATGGCGATGCGCTCGGTCCCTGCATCCGTCAGCAACGTGTTCAGCAGCGTGGTCTTTCCCGCGCCGAGGAAGCCGGTCAGCAGGGTGACGGGGATGCGGCTGTCCGTCATGGCCGTGCCTTCCGGGCCTGCGCGGGCCATTGGCCGGGCATCCCGTCACCGGCCGGCGGGCGCCGGTTGGTCATACCGCCCGTGCCCGGCCGGTCGGCCCGGGCGTGGCACAGGGCGGCCAGGCCGCCGCGCGGGAAGATGGCGTCGACCGAACCGCTCATCTCAGGACCCCAGCGCCTGTGTCAGGGTCACAGCATTATGGCGCATCATGTCGAGATAGGTGCCGGCCGGCCCTTCGGGTTCGGACAGCGCGCCGGGATAGAGCGTGCCCCCGATCGTCGCCCCGGTTTCCCGCGCGATCTGCTCCAGCAGGCGCGGATCGGCGATGTTCTCGATGAAGACGGCCGAGATGCCGTCGGCCCGGATGCGCTGGATGAGCGCGGCCATGTCCTTGGCCGAGGCCTCGGATTCGGTGCTCAGCCCCTGCGGCGCGAGGAAGGTCAGCCCGTAGTCGCGGCCGAAATACTGGAAGGCATCGTGCGAGGTCACCACGATGCGCCGGTCGGCCGGCAGCGCCGCGGTCATCGCGCGGATCTCGGCGTCGAGCGCTTCCATCTGCGAGATGTAGACCGCCGCATTGGCCTCGTAGATCACGGCATTGCCGGGGTCGGCCCGCGACAGGGCGCGGGCGATGTTGGTGGCATAGACCCGGGCATTGGCCAGGCTTTGCCAGGCATGGGGATCAAAGGCGCCGTGGTGGTGGTGACCTTCGGCTTCGGCGTGGTCCTGGTCGTCGTGATGTGCGTCGTCGTGGTGCTCGGCGTCGTGACCGGCGTCCTCGTCATGCGCGTCCTCGTGATGGGCGTCGTCATGATCGGCATCATCGTGATGCGCGTCGTCATGCTCCTCGTCGCCGTGTTCGTCATGATCCGCGCCATCGTGGTGGCCTTCTTCCTCGAAGGCCATCGGCGTGATGCCCTCGGTGGCCACGACCCGGGTGCCGTCAAAGGCCGAGGCGTCGATCAGCCGGTCTAGCCAGCCTTCGAACTCCAGCCCGTTGACGAACAGCAGGTCCGCCTCGCTCACGGCCCGGGCATCGGCCGGGGTGGGCTGGTAGACATGGGCGTCGCCGCCCCGGCCGACAAGCGTGGTGACGGCCACGCTCTTGCCGCCGATCCGTTCCACCATGTCGCCCAGGATCGAAAAGGTCGCGACCACGGGCATCGGCGCATCCGACTGGGCCGACAGCGGGCCGGCAAGCGTGAGGGCGGTCAGTGCGGCGGCAGAGCCGAGGAGATGTCTGCGGGGGATCATGTCTGTCCTTTCAGGCTTCTAGATGGGCGCGGGGCAGGGCCCGCGCGACAAGTCCGCCCGCCGTCCCAAGGACCAGCGACGCCCCATAGGCGATACCCGCCACGAGGATGATCGCCGGCCCGGACGGCAGGCTGTAATGGTAAGAGAGCAGCAGGCCGGCGATGCTCGACAGCAGGGCGATGGCCACGGCCACAAGGATCAGCCCGCCGATGCCGGTGGCCCAGAACCGCGCGGCGGCGGCGGGCAGGATCATGATGCCGACGGCCATCAGCGTCCCCAGCGCATGGAACCCGCCGACGAGGTTCAGGACGACCAGCGACAGGAAGGTGAAATGCGTCACGGCGCTGAGCCCGCTGACCGAGCGCAGGAACTGCGGATCGGCGCATTCCAGCACCAGCGGCCGGAAGAACAGGACCAGCACGAACAGCGACAGGCTGGCGATGGAGCAGAGCAGGACAAGGGCCGCATCGTCCAGTGCCAGCACCGTGCCGAAGAGCACGTGCATCAGGTCGACATTGCTGCCCCGCATCGACACGATCAGGACGCCCAGGGCCAGCGAGATCAGGTAAAAGGCGGCAAGGCTGGCATCCTCGCGCAGGGCCGTGACCCGGGTCACCAGCCCCGACAGCAGGGCCACGGCCATGCCGGCCACCAGCCCGCCGATGGTCATCGCGCCTAGCGACAGGCCGGACACAAGGTAGCCGACGGCCGCGCCGGGCAGGATGGCATGGGCCATGGCATCGCCGGTCAGGCTCATCCGGCGCAGCATCAGGAACACGCCGACGGGCGTGGCGCCGACGGAAATGGCGATGCAGCCCAGAAGCGCCCGGCGCATGAAGCCGAAATCGGCGAAGGGCTGGACGAGGATGTCCCAGATCATGCCGCATGCCTCCCGCAGACATGGGGCGTCTCGGCGCAGGCCTCGCACATCTGGCGGGCGCGGAACTGGTTCTCGGCGGTCAGCACCTCGGCCGTCGGGCCATGGGCGACAAGTTCGCGGGCCAGCATCAGGGTCCGGGGGAAATGGGCGCGGACGGTGTCGAAATCGTGCAGCACGGCCAGCACCGTGCGGCCTTCGCCATGCCAGCGCCGGATGACCTCCAGCAGGTCGGCCATGGTGCGCGCGTCGATGGCGGTGAAGGGTTCGTCCAGCAAAACCAGCCGGGCGTCCTGGAGCAGCAGCCGTGCAAACAGCGCGCGCTGCATCTGGCCGCCGGACAGCGACCCGATGGGGCGCTGGTCAAAGCCGGTCAACCCCACCGCCGCAATGGCCGCCGCCACGCGGGCCCGGTGGGGCCGGGCCAGGCGGCCGAACGGCCCGATCTCGCGCCAGAGACCCATCGACACCAGGTCCACCACCGACAGCGGGAAGGACCGGTCGATCTCCGATTGCTGTGGCAGGTAGGCGATGTCGTCCCGGCCGAGCGCGCCGAAACCCACGCCGCCCTGCAAGGGGGTGACCGTGCCGGTCACGGCCTTGAGCAGGGTCGACTTGCCCGCGCCGTTCGGGCCGACGATGGCGGTCAGGCTGCCCTGGGCGATCTCGGCCTGCAGGTGATGGACCACCGGGTGGCGGTCATAGCCCAGGGTCAGGTCGTGGAAGGACAGGGCCGGGGTCATGCGCCACCCGGGGTCTGCGTGGCCCAGAGGAACATGGCCCAGAGCAAAAGGGCGATCAGGGCCGCACCGGCCAGACGCGGCCCGGCTCCGATCAGCAGCAGGCGAAATGCCGCGCCACGGGGGATCATGCCGACACCTCGCTGGCTCCGTAGGGCGCGCAGAGGCCATGGAGCTTCACGACACGGCGCGCCGCTGCCACGCCGGATTGCCCGCTGGTGGTGCCACGGGGGATCATGCCGACACCCCACCGTCCCCGCAGGGCGCGCAAAGGTCATGGACCTTCGCGGCATGGCGCGCCGCTGCCACGCCGCCCTGCCCGATAGTGGCGCCACGGGGGATCATGCCGACACCCCACCGGCCCCGCAGGATGCGCAGAGGCCGTGGACTTCCACGACATAACGTGCGGCTGCAAAACCGGATTGCCCGGTGATGGCGCCGATGTCGCGGATCAGCTCGGGGGCGTCATTTTGCTCGACAAGGCCGCAATCGTCGCAGATCGACAGGACCGCCCCGTGCCGGCGCCGTCCGCCCCGGTAGGCGATGAAGGCATTCATCGATTCGACGCGCTGCACGTAGCCGCGCTTTCGCAAGGCGGCCAGGGCCCGGTAGATCGTGGGCGGGGCCATGCCGGGCGAAGATTTGCGCATTTCATCCAGGATGGCATAGGCCGACATCGGGCAGGTTTGCCGGTCCAGCACGGCCAGGACCTCGGCCTGAATGGTCTCTCCCCGGTACGTCATGAGGTGCCTCCTTGGCGCAGCGTTCCTCTCTGTATGATATGTTATAACATTACTCAATCCCCTTGGTGCAGGTGACCTCGGGCCAGTGGTGGAACCGGACAGGCGAAGGGGCTCTCTGCGCCCGGACGCAGGGCGGGGATGTGATTGCGGGTGTTCTGCGCCGGGGAACTCTGCCCACCGGGCGCCCGCAGGCTGGTGCGCGGCGGTCGATGTGGCCGCCGCCCGCCTGCCTGGCCGGCAGAGAGACGGTGTGCCGGTCGTCAGGGAACGCGGGCGCCGGATGACATGATGGTCAGCATGCCCCGGCCCGACCTTCGCGGCCGGCTTCCGCAATCAGTTGTGCAGGGGGCCGGATTTGCGCGTCTCGGTATTGGGGCAGGGCGGGGGTCCCGACTTGCGCGTCCGGGCATCGGGGCAGGGCATCGGGGCGGGCAGGGTGGCCTTGCTCTAGCGATAGTGCCCTGCCCGCCTCTCAGATTCCCGGCCGCGTCCGGCCCCTGCTTCCGGCTGGGGGCAATCATCCCATTGGCCGGCCTGGGCAGGGCAGCCACCGCCCAGGCCGCGATGCGCCGGTTGATTGCCTGCCCGGACGTCCAAACGGCCCTATTCCGCGGGGACGGCCTTTGTGGCGGGGGCGCCGCGCAGCCGGCGGTTGGCGCGTTTCTCGCCCAGCATCAGCATGGCGGGGGTCACGATCAGCGTCAGGATCGTCGCGAACATCAGGCCGCCGGCGATGGTCGAGCTCAGCTCGATCCACATCTGGGTGGATGGCGCGCCATGGACGATCTCGCGCCGGAAGAAATCGACGCTGACCCCGATGACCATGGGCGCGAGCCCAAGCGCCGTGGTGCCCGAGGTCAGCACCACCGGCCGCAGGCGCTGGGCGCCGGTGCGCAGGGCGGCCTCCAAGGGCGACATGCCCGCAGCGCGAAGGTCGTTGTAGGTGTCGATCAGCACGATGTTGTTGTTCACCACGATCCCGGCCAGCGCGATGACCCCGATGCCGCCCATGACCACGCCGAAGGGCCGGCCCGTCAGCGTCAGGCCCAGCAGCACCCCGGCAATCGAAAAGACGATGGCGATCATGATGACGAAGGCCTGGTAGAAGCTGTTGAACTGGATCAGCAGCACCAGCATCATCAGCCCGATCGCCGCGATGAAGGCGCTGACCAGGAAGATCATCGCATCGGCCTGGTCCTCGGCCTCGCCGGCAAAGGACCAGGACACGGTGTCGGGCAGGTCCATCGCCATGATCGCGCCGCGCAGGGTGACGATCTGGTCGTTGACCAGCAGGCCGGGCGAGACATCGGCCGACAGGGTTGTCACCCGCTCCTGGTCGATCCGCTTGATGGTCCCGCTGCGGGGGGCGGGGGTGAAGCTGACGAAATTGGTGATCGGGATCAGCCCGGCATTGGTCGGCACCCGCAGGCTTTCCAGCTCGGCCAGCGAGCGTTCGCCGGCGGGGAACCGGATGCGGATGTCGACCGCGTCCTCGGCCGTGTCGGGGCGGTAATCGGCGATGGTGATGCCCTGGGTCAGCAGCTGGATCGCCTGGCCCAGCAGCGCGACGTCGGCACCGAACCGCGCCGCTTCGGAGCGGTCGAGGTGGATCTCCCATTCGACGCCGGGCAGCGGCGTGGTGTCGGTGATGTCGGTGAAGCCGCCGATCCGCTCCATCGCCGCGCGCACGGCCTGGATCGTCGCCACGCGGGCCTCGCCATCGCGCGAGACGACCTCGAGGTTGACCGGCTTGCCCTGCGACGGCCCGCCTTCCTGCACCTGGACCTGCACGTCGATGCCCGGGATGCGGCGCATCTCGGTGCGGATCTGCTCGATGATCTCGGCGGCCGGGCGGCGGGTGTCCCAGTCGGTCAGCTCCAGCTGCACGGTGCCGATGACCTCTTCGTCGGCCTGCCGGTCCGACCCGGTGCGCGCATAGACGCTGGCCAGCTCGCCGTACTCCAGCAGCCGGGTCTCGACCTGGCGCACCAGGCTGTCCTTCTCGTAGATCGAGAAATTGTCGCGGGCGCGGACCTCGACCTGCACGAAATCGGGCTCGGATTCGGGGAAGAAGGAAATGCCCGTGCCGAACTGGCCGTAGCAGATGAAAGAGGCGACCAGCGCCAGCACGGCGAAGATCACGGTCCGGCCCGGCCGCAGGATCGCCCATTCCAGCGCACGCACGTAGAGCCCGCCGGCGCCGGTCATCTGCCGGGGGTCGCCATGTTCGGCGGCGGCGATCTGCATCTGCTGGGCGGCCGTCTGCGGCTGGCGCTTGCCGATCAGCCCGCCGAGCACGGGGATGAAGATCAGCGCCATGAAGAGCGAGGCGGCCAGCGTGAAGATCACGGTGATCGGCAGGAACTTCATGAACTGGCCCACCGTCGAGGACCAGAAGAGCAGGGGGAAGAACACGCTGAGCGTCGTGGCCGTCGAGGCGATGATCGGCCAGGCCATGCGCTTGGCGGCGGCGGCATAGGCCTCCCTGGGCGCGCGGCCCTCGCTGAGCAGGCGGTCGGCCAGTTCGACGGTCACGATGGCGCCGTCGACCAGCATGCCGACCACGAGGATCAGGCTGAAGAGCACCACCATGTTCATCGTGTAGCCCATGAAGAACAGCACCGTGACACCGGCCAGGAAGGCCCCGGGGATGGCCAGCCCGACCAGGATCGACGAGCGCAGGCCCAGCGACCAGACGATCACGATCATCACCAGCAGCACCGCCGCGATGACGTTGGATTCCAGGTCGGCCAGCATGGTCTGCACCTGCTTGCTCTCGTCCTGCATGTAGTTGATGCGCACGCTGTCGGGCCAGTTGGCCTGTTCGGCCGCAATGGCCTGTTTCACCAGGTCGACGGTCTCGATGATGTTGGCACCGCTGCGTTTCTTCACCTCCAGCGCCAGCGCCGGCTGGCCGTTGATCCGGGCAAAGCTGGTCGGATCCTCGAAGGTGTTGCGCACCGTGGCCACGTCGGCAAAGGTCACGACGGTGTCGCCCGAGACCTTGACCGGCATCTCCATCACGTCGCCGACATCCTCGATCAGCCCGGGCACCTTCAGCACGATCCGCCCGGCGCCGTTCTCGATCGCGCCGGCGGCGATCAGCAGGTTGTTGCGGCTGATCTGGCTGGTCAGTTCGTCGAAGGACAGGTTGTAGGTCTCGAAGACGGTGGGGTCGATCAGCACTTCCAGCATCTCGACCCGCTCGCCGGCGACATCGACCTCGAGCACGCCCGACAGCCCTTCAAGACGGTCCTTCAGGTCATTGGCCAGCGCGTTCAGCGTGCGTTCGGGCACCGGGCCCGACAGGATCGCCGTCAGGATCGGGAAGAGCGCGGTGTTGACCTCGGTCACGGTCGGGTCGGTGGCATCGGTGGGCAGGTCGTTGGCCGCCCGGTCGACGGCCTCGCGCACCTTGTCCAGCGCGGTATCCGGGTCAAAGCCCGGATCGAATTCCAGCTGCACGCTGGCATGGCCCTCGGCCGCCGTGCCGGTCATCGAATTGAGCCCGGTCAGCGCCGCCAGCTCGGTCTCCAGCGGCTTGACCAGCAGCCGTTCGGCATCTTCGGGCGAAATCCCTTCGAGCGAGGTCGAGACATAGACCGTGGGGATCTGGACCTCGGGAAAGCTTTCCTTGGGGATGGTCCGGTAGGCCACGGCCCCGATGGTCAGGATGGCGACAAGCAGCAGCAGGACCACCCGCGTCCGGCTGAAGGCCGCGTCGATCAGCGCGTTCATCACTCGATCTCCGTGCCGGTGCCGCCGGGCAGCGCGACATCGGCGGCGGCCACGGTGTCGGGATCGGCCGTGGGATCGACCGTCTCGCCCTGCGACACGAAGCCCTGGCCGATGGTGATGATCCGGGCCTCTTCGGGCAGGCCGCTGATCCAGACACCATCGCGCTGCGCCCGTTCGACGACCACCTCGTGGAACACCACCTTGTCGGCCGCGTCGACGGTCTTGACGCCCAGCCGCCCGTCCTCGCTGAGCGACAGGATCGCCGGCGAGACGAAATGGGCGGTGACGTCCTCGGTCGGGATGCGCACCTGCACCGACAGGCCCGAGGCGATGGCCCCGTCGGGGTTGGGCACGGTGATCTCGGCGCGGAAGGTGCGGGTCTCGGCCACGGCATCGCGGCTGACATATTCGATGGTGCCGGTGCGTTCCTCGCCGGTGATGAAGGTCACGCCGGCCTCCTGGCCCGCGCGGATCAGGGCCAGGGATTGCTGGGGCACCTGGATGACGATGCGCAGCGGATCGGTGTCGAGCAGGATGCCGACCTCGTTGCCGGCCGTGGCAAATGCGCCGATCTCCAGGTCGAGGCTGTCGAGCCGGCCGTCAAAGGGCGCCCGGATCACCGCGGCATCCAGGCCTTCCTCGGCCTGGGTCAGCTGGGCCTGGGCGGCGGCCAGCGCCGCGCGGGTCTCGCGCAGGCGGGCGGCGGTGGCGATGCCCCGGTCGACCAGGGATTGTGTGCTGGTATTGTCCTCCTCGGCGCGCACCAGTTCCTGCCGGGCCTGCTGCACCCGGGCTTCCAGCTCGCGGGTGCTGAGCCGGGCGATCTCGTCGCCGGCGGCCAGCGTCTGGCCCTTGCGCGCGGGCAGGTCGATGACCTCGCCGGTGGTCTGGGGCCGCAGGATGGCGCGCCGGTCCGGCTGGGCCTGGCCCTGCGCGGAAAAGGTCTTGGTCACGCGTTCGGCCCGGCTGTCGCGAACCGACACGGCCACGGCCGCGGCGGCATCGACCGGCGCCTCGGCGGCATCGTCGGGCGCCGGCAGGATGATCCCGCTGCCCATCCAGCCGACCAGCGCAACCGCCAGCAAACCCGCCACCCACTTCGACCGCGACGACCCAGGCTCGTCACGGAAATCCAGCGGGGCCGGTTTCTGTTCGCCTTCACTCATACCACATCCTCCGGCCGCACCCCGGCGGCGCCATCCTCGTCAATCCCGGTCGGCGGGACGATCACACGGATCGTCGCCCCGACCATTCCATCCTGTCGCAACGGGGCCCGGCCCCGGCGAAATCCGTCTCTTTCCACGCCGACAGGCCCGGTCTCACGGCTCAGTCCCTGCCGAGGCTGCCAAGCAGCAGCGTCACATGCTGGCGCAAAAGCAGGTGGACATCGGGCACGGGAACACCCTGGAACACCGTGCCCCAGAGCGACAGCATCATCGCCGGTGCCATGACCAGCCGCGGATCGACATCGGCCGCCTCGGGGCGCAGGTCGCCCCGGGCGACCCCCCGGCGCAGGATGCCCTGCACGGTGTCGAACCCGCGCCGCAGCACGTTGGCCTCGTAGCGCGCGACGAGATCGGGAAAGCGGTGGCCCTCGGCCAGCAGGACCTTGAGAAAAATGAAGGACCCGCCTTCGACCATCTCGCTGCGGATCCGTTCGAAAAAGGCCAGCAGCACGTCTTCGGTCGGCCCGTCGAGCAGGTCGGCCGCCTGGCGGGCGCGGTCCATGTTGCCGATGACCCGGTCCTCGACGGCCGCTTCGAAAAGCGCCTCCTTGGACGCGAAGTAGAGATAGATCGTGCCCTTGGCCACGCCGGCCCCCCTAGCCACGTCCTCAAGCCGCGTGGCGGCAAAGCCCTTGTCCTTCCACAGCTCCATCGCCGCCGCGATGATCTCGGCCGGCCGCGCGTCCTTGCGCCGCTGGCGGCGCTTGCCGCCGGTTGGGGTCTTGTCCTGCCTGCCGTCCTGCATGGTGCCTCCGCCTGACATGTTTGCTGACCGATCGGTCACTAGGCAAGAGGCGGGGCACGGCCCGGGCCGGGGCGCGCGGCGGAAACGTGCCGATGGGGGGCCTGACACGGCGCCTCACCTGCGGTTGTACCGAGCGCCAATCAGGCGGCGCAGGCCGGCACAGCCACGGAAAAGTTACTGGAACTTGATGAAACCGTTGATTTCGCCGGGCCAGGCAATGTTTAGATAGTCCTGCGCTCGTAAGATATTCTGATGGATTGACAAGTTTGCATTGAAGGAGCCGTTCGCCATGACCGGGTTCAATTTTCTTTTTTCGCGTTTCAACTCTGATCACCCGGATCGGCCCGCCGCGCTGCGGCTTGCAACCGTGTCGGTCCTGGCCCTGGGCGCGGCCCTGTCGGCCGGCCCGGCCCGGGCGGATTGCACCACGTCGACCGACGGGCTGGACATGACATGCAGCGGCGTCGTCGGCGTCCTCGATTTCACGCTGCCGGACACGACGGCCGACCAGACCGCCACGCTGACCATCCACGACGTGACGAACACGCAGGTCTCCAACGGGCAGGACGACAGCGCGCCGGTCTGGAATGTCGAGGTGACCTCGCCGGAATTCAGCCAGACCTCGGCAGGCGTGGTGCTGAATATCGATGCCGGCGGGCTGCAGGTGGATGCCACCGGCGCGCCCGCGATCCGCACCACCACGACGGGCAGCAACGGCCAGTGGCACAGCGAATCCAAGGGGTCGGGCGAACAGGTCGGCCGCGACGGCGGGGTCGGCGGCGGCGGGGGCAGCATCACGGCGACGCTGTCCGGGCTGAACATGACGGCCTCTCAAGAGGCCATTCTCATCGGCTCGCAGGGTGGCGAGGGCGGCACCGGTGCCGAAGGCTATTCGACGGCGGGCAACGACGGCTATGGCGGTGACGGCGGGACCGGCGGCCGGGGCGGCGAGGTGAACGTCACGCTGACCGACAGCACCCTGACCGAGGGCATGGGCCTTGTGGTGGGCAGTTTCGGCGGCGACGGGGGCCTGGGCGGGCATGGCAAGGCCGCCGACTACACCGCTCATGGCGGGGTCGGGGGCACCGGAGGCCAGGGCGGCAATGTCGTCGTGCATGTGGGTGACCTGACGACCGACGGCGAGACCGGGATCGTTGTCGTGTCGCACGGCGGCCAGGGCGGCGATGGCGGCACGGGCGAGAACACGCTGAACGGCAATGGCCGTGGCGGGGCCGGTGGCGTCGGGGGCAACGGCGGCGGCGTGCTGCTGAGCAACACGACGGATGACGGGACCGGCGCGCTTGAGGTCACGGCAAGCTCGGGCCCCGGTATCCTGGCCGAAAGCATCGCGGGCGATGGCGGCCAGGGCGGCGATGGCGAGGTGAATCTTTTCTTCGGCCATGGTCGTGGCGGCAACGGCGGCCAGGGTGGGACCAGCGGTTCGGTGACGGTCGACATCGCGACCGCCGATGACGGCAGCGTGGCCACGATCACCATGTCCGGAGACCTGGCCCCGGGGGTCGTGGCGCGCAGCTATGGCGGCGCGGGCGGTGCGGGCGGCACCGGCGGAGGCTCCACGGCCCACGGCGGGGCCGGGGCAGGGTCCGGCCCGGCCGGGGGCATCTCGGTGACCTACGAGGGCGACATTGCCACCGACGGATCGCTGTCGGACGGCATCCTGGCGCAATCGGTCGGGGGTTTTGCCGGTGATGCGGGCGAGTCCTCGGGCATCGTGGCCTATGGCGCGAGCAGCGAAAGCGCCGGCGGCGGGAGCAGCGTGATCGTCCATTACCAGGGGTCGGACAGCACCGCGATCCGCACCACGGGCGACGATTCCGACGGGATCTTTGCCCAGAGCCAGGGCGGCGGCGGGGGCAAGGCCTCGTCGACCATGGGGCTGGTGTCGCTGTCGGGCGACGAAGACGGGTCCTCGGGCGGCGATGGCGGGCCGGTGGCCGTGACGGCTTCGGGCGAGATCACGACAACCGGCACGCGCAGCCGGGGCGTCGTGGCCCAGTCGATCGGCGGCACCGGCGGCGACGGCGGCAGCGCGCGGGGCCTTGTGGGCATCGGCGGCACCGGTTCGGGCGGCGGCCAGGGCGGGTCGGTCCAGGTCACGTCCACGGCCGACATCACCACCGGCGGCGACGATTCCATCGCCGTGCTGGCGCAATCGGTCGGCGGGGGCGGCGGTTCGGCCGGGTCGACGGCCGGTATCGTGGCCATCGGCGGTGATGGCGGCGACGGTTCGGTCGGCGGCGTGGTCAGCGTCGATGTCGGCGGAGCCATCGTCACGTCGGGCACCGGCGCGGATGGCGTCGTGGCCCAGAGCGTCGGCGGGTCGGGCGGCCACGGATCGAACACGCTGGCCGCATCGGTCGGCTTTTCGCTGGCCATCGCCGGCAACGGCGGCGCGGGCAGCGACGGCGGGCGGGTCGACCTGACAACGGACAGCGGGTCCAGCGTGACGACCGGGGGCGACAATGCCCGCGGCATCTCGGCCTCGTCGGTCGGTGGCGGCGGCGGGTATGGCGGCACGGCGATCTCGGCTTCGGCCGACGATTCCCCCACCGTTGCAATCGCGCTTGGCGGCTCGGGCGCGGCCGGGGGCGCGGGTGGAAACGTGCGGTTGGAGGCACAGGGCGCGGTGTCGACCACGGGGGCCAATGCCACGGCCGTTTCGGCGCAATCTGTCGGCGGGGGCGGTGGCGCGGCGGGCACGACCGTGGCCGCGACGGCGGGGCTGGGCACGGTCAGCCTTGGTGTCGGCGGCAATGGCGCCGGCGGCGGCGATGGCGGCACGGTTGATGTCTGCCGGGGCGTCGAGACCGGCAATGCCACCTGCGCGGCCTCGGCCTCGGCGGCGGGCGCAATCGAGACCACGGGCGATGCGGCCGCGGGGATCTACGCCGCGTCGATCGGCGGCGGCGGCGGCCAGTCCGGCGCGGTGCTGAGCGGCACGGCCGGCCAGGGCGCGGCGATCTCGGTCGGCGGCGACGGCGGGGCCGGGGGCGCGGGCGGTGATGTCACGGTCTATTCCTCGGGCGGCATCAGCACCTCGGGCAAGGCGTCGGGCGCGCTGGTCGCGGCCAGCGTCGGCGGATCGGGCGGCAGCGCCCAGATCGTCGGGGCCATCGGCGCGGTCGGCGAGACGGGTGTGAACATCGGGATCGGCGGCAGCGGCGGCGCGGGCAAGGGCGCAGGCGATGTGACCGTCACGTCGAGCGACACGATCCAGACCGCCGGCGAGATGTCGGCCGGCATCCAGGCGACCAGCCAGGCCGGCGGCGGGGGCAGCGGCTCGGGCGTCCTTGCCGCCGAGGGCGCCGCCGAAGGATCGGCCAATATCAGCGTCGGTGGCGCGGGCGGCGGCGGCGGTGACGCGGGCGACGTGACCGTGACCTGGTCCGGCGACCAGCTGGTGACCGGGGCCGAGCAATCGCCCGGCATCATCGCGCTGAGCGCGGCCGGATCGGGCGGCATCGCCGGCTTTACCTATGGCGGCGAAGGCGCGGGGCTGGCCACCACGGCGGTCGATATCGGCGCGTCGGGCGGCGATGGCGGCACGGCGGGCACGGCTTCGGTCACTGCCGGTGGCCAGATCGCGACGACGGGTTTCATGTCGGACGGCATTGTCGCGATCAGCCATGGCGGCAACGGCGGGCGCGGCGGCCTGTCGATCACCGGCAACGGCGTGTCCCAGGGCGATGCATCTGTCACCCTGGGCGGCGGAGGCGGCACCGGCGGCACGGCTGGCACGGCCCATGTCGAGACCCTGGCCGGGGCCGCGATCACCACCGACGGCCCGTCGGCGGCGGGCATCAACGTGCTCAGCCTGGGCGGCAATGGCGGCCAGGGCGGCATGGCGGTCGAGACCGGCATGAACGTCGATCTGGACGAGGAAATCCCGGCGGGCAGCGCCGTCCTGGACATGGGCGGCGACGGTGGTGCGGGCGGCACGGGCGGCGCGGCCAGCGTGACCAACCGCGCGACGATCTCGACCGGCGATTTCAACAGCGCCGGCATCCTGGCGCAATCCATCGGCGGCAGCGGCGGTTCGGGCGGCATGGCGATCTCGGGCACGCTGACCCTGGGGGTGGTCCAGGAGATCCAGGCCATCGCGACCCTCGGCGGCGATGGCGGTGACGGCGGCACCGCCGGGGCGTCACAGGTGACGAACACGGGCGCGATCCAGACCACGGGCGACAATTCGACGGGCATCCTGGCGCAGTCGATCGGGGGATCGGGCGGCGCGGGCGGCCTGACCTACAACATCCTGACCAACGTCATGTCCGGCGGCGCGCTGCAGCTCTTGACGGGCGCGTCGGTGGGCGGTGACGGCGGCGCCGGTGGCATCGGCGGCACCGCAGGCGTGACCAACAGCGCCACGATCACGACCACGGGCACAAGCGCCAGCGGGATCTATGCGCAATCCATCGGTGGCAACGGCGGCAGCGGCGGGTTCGGTGGCACCGGCATCTACAACCTGGGACAGGCCGCGTCCGGCGGGAGCGACACCAGCATCGGTGTCGGCCTGAACACCACCGTCGGCGGCACCGGCGGCGACGGTGCCCTGGGCGGCGACGTCACGGTGGCCAACGAGACCGACGGCACGATCTCGACGGCCGGCGGCGGGGCCTATGGCATCTTTGCCCAGTCGGTCGGCGGCAATGGCGGCGACGGCGGCCTGGCCTCGAACTTTTCGCAGAGCGCGACCGGCGATTGCGACGAAGGCGGTGACGGGATCGGGATCGGCTGCGAGAACGAGAACGACGCCACGACCAAGATTTCGGTCGACCTGGGCGTGATGATCGGCGGCGATGGCGGCACCGGGGCCGATGCGGGCACCGTGACCGTGACCAATGATGCGGCCATCGCAACGACCGGCGACGTGGCCCATGGCATCGTGGCCCAGTCGGTCGGCGGCGGCGGCGGCACCGGCGGGGCGACGGCTTCGACCGCAAGCAGCTTCGTGACCCGCCAGATCGCAGAGAGCAGCGACAGCGTGACCGAGCGGTTGCGGTCGCTCTACAACATCTCGAACCTGAAAGACGATCTCGGCTCGGCCAGCGTGCGGATCGGCGGCACCGGAGGCGCGGCGGGCGATGGCGACAGCACATCGGTGACCAACAGCGGCGCGATCACGACGACGGGGCTCAATTCCTATGGCATCTTCAGCCAGTCGGTCGGCGGTGGCGGCGGTTCGGGCGGCGAGGCGGCCGACATCACCGCGACCTACACGGCCGAGATCGGCGGCAACGGGGCCGGCGGCGGCGACGGCGGGGCGGTCGGGGTCACCAATACCGGCGCCATATCGACGGCCAGCTACGGCAGCGCTGCGCTGGTGGCCCAGTCGATCGGCGGCGGCGGCGGCAACACCGGCAGCGCCACCGGCCTGTCGGCGCTTTACGACGTGAACGTGGCGATCGGCGGCCGCAACGGTGCGGCGGGCGATGGCGGGGCCGTGACGGTCGCTTCGGACGACGGGGCGATCACCACGGCGGCCGAGCAATCGCCGGGCATCTTTGCCCAATCGGTCGGCGGCGGGGGCGGCACGCTCTTTGGCGGCACCGGCACGCTGACAGATGACGCCACGGCCGAGGTCTCCGTCGGGGGCTCCGGCAAGGCCCAGGGCGACGGCGGGGCGGTGACCGTCACCGCCGGGTCCGACATCACCACCGGCCCGGCCACGCCCGGCGACCTGAACGCCGCTTCGGTCGGCATCTTCGCGCAATCGGTCGGTGGCGGGGGCGGCTATGGCGGCTCGATGATCCTGGGCGATCACGACCGGATCGGCATCCGCGTGCTGGACAGCTCGGCCGATGCCTCGGGCAACGGCGGGGCGGTGACGGTCGATGCCAGCGGGCGCATCACCACGTCGGGCGACAATTCGGTGGGCATCTTTGCCCAGTCGGTCGGCGGCGGCGGCGGCGTGCAGGGCACGGTCGACAAGACCTCGACCGACAGCTCTTATGTCGGCAGCTTCGGGGGCACCGGCACGGCCGGTGTTGTCACCGTGACCTATTCGGGCGCCCAGCTTGCCACGACTGGGGCCGGGGCCCACGGGATCTTTGCCCAATATGCCGGTGGAGAGGGCAATTCCGGCGCGGTGGCCAATACCACCGTCGCCGTCACGGCCACCGGCAGCGTGTCGGCCACCGGGGCCGGGGCCCATGCCATCCATGTCGAGAACATGGGCGATGGCGGGGGCCATTCCACCATCACCATCGGCGAAGATGCCGACATCCGGGGCGGTGGCGGAGCGATCTACGACAATGCCCTGACCGGCGCCGGGGTCTATATCCATTCCGGGTCGAACAGCACGCTGACAAATGCCGGCACGATCAGCGCGGTCAGCGGCGTGGCCATCCATTCCTTCGGGGGCGGCACGCTGACGCTGGACAACACCGGCACGGTCACCGGGGATATCCTGGGCACCTATGTCACGCCGGACGCATCCGCCACGGCCGATGCCTCGGCCGCGGCGGTCGATGCACGGGCGCCGGCAACGATCCGGGTCGACAACCTGGCCGGCGGCGTGGTGAACGCCGGCGAGATCCTCGACGTGGCGCGGCTGCGCAACTGGGGCCAGGTCTATGTCGGCCGGCAAGGGACCCTGTCGGGCACGCGGATCACCGGCAATTTCCTGCATAACGCGGGCACGCTCAGCTTTGACGTGGACATGGCCAGCGTCGACACCGACCTGCTGCGTGTCGATGGTCGGGCCGAGCTGCACGGCGCGCTGGAAATCAACGTGCTGAAGGCCAGCGAGCATCCGAACGGGGTGCAGACGCTGACCATCATCGAGGCTGCCGGCGGGGTGGATGCTTCGGGACTCGAACTCGTTCCCTCGGTCGTTGCGCGCTATCAGCTGGCCGCGGCGTCCGACACCGAGCTGACCCTGAGCTACGAGGTCGACTACGCCAACGACACCCTGCTGGCCGCGCTGAACGGTAACCAGGGCGGGCTGACCAGCTATTTCAACGCGCTCTACCAGCAGGGCGAGCTGGAAGACGGCCTGGCCCAGACCCTGATCGAAGTGGCCAGCCACGAGGATTACGCCGTGGCGATGAACGGGCTCAGCCCGGAGCTGGCCACCAGCAACGGCGTTGCCCGGCTCTACCGCACGCTGCGCTTTGCCGACGGGCTGTTCAGCTGTCCGCACGAGGGCCAGGGCAATGTCTGGGCCGAGGACGGCCAATGCGCCTATGTGACCCTGGGGGTCAACCGGTTCGAACGCGATGCCACCGGCGGCGCCTCGGGCTTTGACCAGGACGGGCTGCGGATCACGGCCGGGGGGCAGATGCTGCTCGACAACGGTCTCGCCCTGGGCGGGGCGCTGGCCTACGATTCCACCAGCCTGACGACCGATACCGGTGCGACCAGCGAGGGTGATACCTTTTCCGGCGGGCTGTCGGTCAAGCGGTTCGTCGACCGCTGGGAATTCGGCGCGGCGATCCATGCGGGCCATGGCCGTTTCGACAACCGGCGGGTGGCCGGGGCCGATGTGGCCAGCGGTGACCAGGACCAATGGGTGTCGGGCGCCCAGCTGCGCGCGGGCTATACGTTCGACCAGGGCGGCTGGTTCCTCAAGCCGCGGATGGACCTGGGGCTCGCCCATTTCGGCGAGAGTTCCTACACCGAGAGCGGGTCGGGCACGGCGCTGGCCATCGATACGGCGGCCGAGACCTTTGCCTACCTGCGCCCGGGGCTGGAGGTCGGGGGCAGCTTTGTGACGGCACGGGGCACCGAGATCCGGCCCAATGCCGTGCTGGCGGTGACCCAATTCCTGGGCAACACGTCCTTTGACGCAAGCGCGCGGCTGGCCGGGGCGTCGAGCGGGGTGGCTCCGTTCGACTGGCGCAGCGAGATCGACAGCACGCAGTTCGACCTGTCGGCCGGGGTGACCATCCTGGCCGCCGGGGGCGGGTCGTTCGACCTGTCGGCCTTTGGGCACCTGACGGGCAATGAACGCGATTACGGCGGCGCGCTGCGCTGGAACATGCCGTTCTGATCCGAATGAAACGGCCAGCGGGCCCCCATGCGGGGTCCGCTGACGCCTTGGCCGGCATGGCGATGGCGAATGGCCGATGGGGCGGGCAGGAGAAGGCGCGGGGGACAGTCAAAGGGGAATTGACCCGGCCATTTCGGCAAGATAAGTGTTACGTTATAACATATCATTTTGAGCCGCGAGATTCCCACCACCATGCCAGCCCGTGCCCTGCCGCCCAGATCGCTTGCACGTCCCCGGCCCCTGGCCGGGCGGTGCGCGCCTGTCGGTGGGCGGGGGCGAGGCGCCACCGCTTGGCGCTTGACCATTCCGCTGCCGCCCGGTCTAGTGCCGGCGATGGTTTCCCGGGGAGTGCTTTTCCGGGATGAAAAGGGAATACGGTGCGGCCCCCGGGCCAAATCCGTGACTGCCCCCGCAACTGTAGGCGGCGAGCGACCCCGAGAGACCCACTGGCCAGCCATGGCCGGGAAGGCTCGGGCAAGCCGTGACCCGCAAGTCAGGAGACCTGCCATCGTGACATCAACTTTGACCGGGCGGGGTGCCCCGGCAGGAGGTCCGACATGGCAAGACGGCGACAGCCGACAGGTGTGATGGATATCCGGCTCTCCCCGCGGTCGCGCGGAGGGCGCAACGATCATGACCCAAACAATCCCCCGACCACCCGGCCCGGGCCCCGTGTCGCCCGGCGCCCCGCCCGGCTCCTCACCCCGCCCCGCCCCTGAGGCCGCCGCCCTGCGGGCCGAGGGCCTGACCTGGGGGCCGAAACGCGGGCTGACCCTGTTGCAGCCGACCAGCTTCGAGATCGGGGCCGGGCGCATCCTGGCCGTCATCGGGCCCAACGGCGCGGGCAAGTCGACGCTTCTGCGCCTGCTCTATCGTTACCTGCGCCCCCGGGCGGGCCGGGTGCTTCTGGACGGGGGTGACATCTGGGCGCAATCGGCGCGCCAGGTCGCCCGGTCGGTGGCCGTCGTGCTGCAGGAACAGCCGACCGATTTCGCCCTGACCGTGGGGGAGATCGTGGCCCTGGGCCGCACGCCGCACCTGTCGGCCAGCGCCAGCGGCGGCGAGAGGGATGCGGCCATCGTCCGCGACGTGCTGGCCCGGCTGGGCCTGGCGGCCTTTACCCACCGCCTGTTCGGATCGCTCTCGGGTGGCGAACGGCAGCGGGTCATGGTCGCCCGGGCCCTGGCCCAGGAACCGCGCCTGCTGATCCTGGACGAGCCGACCAACCATCTCGACATCCGCCACCAGCTGGAACTGCTGGCGCTGCTGCGCGGCCTGGGCCCGACCATCGTGACCAGCCTGCATGACATCAACCTGGCGGCCGACCTGGCCGACGAGGTGCTGCTGCTGGCCGGCGGCCGGATGCTGGCCTGTGGCCGGCCCGACACCGTGCTGACCGAAGACCTGATCGCCCGGGCCTTCGGCGTGCGCGTGCAGCGCCGGTCGCTCGACCCGGGTGGCAAAGCCCACCTGACCTTCCATCTCTGATTGCGAAAGACCCGATCCATGAAACACCTGATCACCACGCTGGCGCTCTGTGCCGCCGCGCCGGCCCTGGCCGACCCCGTCACCGTCCAGAGCTGCGACCGCCAGGTCACCTTTGACGCGCCGCCCGCCGCCGCCGTGTCGAACGACGTCAACCTGACCGAGATGATGCTGGCCCTGGATCTGACCGACCGCATGGTCGGCTTTACCGGCATCAACGGCTGGAACAAGATCGACGAGGACATGCGCGCGGGCATCGGCGCGCTGCCCGAACTGGCCGAGAAATACCCGTCCAAGGAGGTGCTGGTCGGCGCCGGGGCCGATTTCTACTTTGCCGGCTGGAACTACGGCATGCGTGTCGGCGGCGAGGTCACGCCCGAGACGCTGGCCCCCTTCGGCATCCAGGTCTACGAGCTGACCGAAAGTTGCACCCATATCATGGACAAGCCCGCGGCCAGCATGGACGACATGTACAACGACCTGCTGAACCTCGGCGCGATTTTCGGCGTGCCGGACCGGGCGCAGGCGCTGGTCGATGGCTACAGGGCAGAGCTGGCGGCCTACCTGGCCGAGCTGCCGGCGCTGGACCACGCGCCGCGTGTTTTCGTCTATGACAGCGGCGAGGAAACGCCTTTCACCGCCGGGCGCTATGCCATGCCCAACGCGCTGATCGAAGCGGCGGGAGGCACCAACATCATGAATGATTTCGAGAAAAGCTGGGCGACCATCGGCTGGGAAGAGGTGGTCGCGCGCAATCCCGAGGTCATCGTGATCGTCAATTACGGCGAGGTCACGGCCGAACAGAAACGCGCCTTCATGATGGAAACGCCGGCCTTTGCCGACCTGGACGCGGTCAAGAATGACCGGTTTGTCGTGCTGGAATATGTCGAGGCCACCCCTGGCCCGCGCAACATCCGGGCCGTGCGCAAGCTGGCCGAAGGCTTTCGGGCCGAATGAGCGATCACGCCGTCCCGATCCCCGCGCGCCGGGCCATTGTCCTGCCGTCGCTGACGTTCCTGGGGCTGGCCGCGCTGGCCCTGTCGATCTCGGTGGCGGTCAGCGTGGGGGCCGTGGCGGTGCCGCTGGGCACGGTCTGGGGCGTGGTGGCCGACCGGCTGCTGCCCGGGCTGGTCGAGGCCGGCTGGACCACCGGCCAGGCGGCCATCGTCTGGGACATCCGCCTGCCGCGCGCCCTGCTGGCGGCGATGGTGGGCGCGGGGCTGTCGCTGGTGGGCGCCAGCCTGCAATCGGTCACGCGCAATCCGCTGGCCGATCCGCACCTGCTGGGCATCTCGGCCGGCGGGGCCTTTGGTGCGATCCTGGCGCTGTTGCACACCGGGCTGTTCATCGGCCTGCTGACCGTGCCCCTTCTGGCCTTTGGCGGGGCGATGACCACCGCGCTGCTGGTGCTGGGCATTTCCAGCGTCACCCGCTCGACCTCGGCCGACCGGCTGGTGTTGGCCGGGGTGGCCGTGTCCTTCATCGTGATGTCCTGCGCCAACCTGCTGATCTTTCTCGGAGATCCCCGGGCTACCCATACGGTGGTCTTCTGGATGCTTGGCGGGCTGGGGCTGGCCCAGTGGGATCAGCTGGCCTATCCCGCTTTGGTGCTGGCCGGGTGCGGGGCCTGGCTGATGTCCCATGTGCGGCGGCTGAACGCCATGACGATGGGCGACGAGACGGCTGCGACCCTGGGCATTCCCGTGGCGCGGTTCCGCCTGACGGTGTTTTTCGTGGGTGCGCTGCTGACCGGGTGCATGGTGGCCTTTTCGGGCATCATCGGGTTTGTCGGCCTGATGATCCCGCATATCGTGCGCATCCTGGTGGGCGGCGATCACGCCCGGGTGCTGCCGTTCTCGGCCCTGATCGGAGCGATCTTCCTGGTCTGGGCCGATATCGCCGCGCGGACGGTCATGGCCCCCGATGACCTGCCCATCGGCATTGTCACCGGGCTGGTCGGCGGGGCGTTCTTCGTCTGGCTGCTGCGCCGCCGGGGTTGAGCGGCGCCGGTCCGCTCGCGGCGCCCGTCGGATCGGGGCCGGGAGCGGGCCGTGGCCGAGAGCGGGCCGGGTCGGCAAAAAGCTATCGGAACGGGGCGGCATCCTGTATCCTTGGGGCCGTGGCCTTCCTGCGACACGGATGCCGCGGCGCGGCGGTCCGTCGCCGCACAAATGGCCCGACGACTGGCCTGACGACTGGCCGACCGCTCCGTGCCTGACACATGCCGGGCCACGGCACCCCCGGCGACATACGCCGTGGGGCCAACCCGGGATTTATGCCGATCCCGCATGACCGTTATATTCCTGGCGGCCATAATACCCGCCGCCGGAATGCCTTAGCCTTGACCGGGCAAGATACATGATCGCCGGGCGCCCGCCCGGCCCCGGGGCCATCGCCCCGCATCCAGCTTCCGGAGGTCTCCATGAAACTGAATATCAACGGCGAAACCCGTGACATCGAGGTGGAACCGGACACGCCGCTCCTGTGGGTCCTGCGCGACAACCTGGGCATGACCGGCACCAAGTACGGCTGTGGCGTGGCCCAGTGCGGTGGCTGTTCTGTGCTGGTCGACGGCTATGTCACCCGGTCCTGCGTCACGCCCGTCGAGGTCGTCGAAGGCTCGGAGATCACCACGATCGAAGCCATCGAGGCCGACCCGGTCGGCCAGCGCGTGGTCGAGAAATGGGTCGAACACCAGGTGCCCCAATGCGGCTATTGCCAGTCGGGCCAGGTCATGGCCGCGACCTCGCTGCTGAAGGACACGCCCCAGCCCACGGACGAGGACATCCGCTATGCGATGGTCAACCTCTGCCGCTGCGGGACCTACAACGCCATCAAGGCCGCCGTGCGCGACCTGGCCGGCATCGACGAGGAAGGAACCACGCTGTGACCGGACAGAGACCCTTCATCGACGGCGCCGGGGATCTGCCGCGCGGCAACCCGGTCAACATCTCGCGCCGGGGCTTCCTGCGCGGGGCCATCGGCGCGACATCGGGCGCGCTGGTCCTGGGCTTCGGCCTGCCCGTCGGCCGGGCCCGGGCCCAGGCGGCCATGGCCCCGGGCACCCGGGTGCCGGCCTTCCTGGAAATCCGGCCCGACAACAGCGTGCGCCTGCTCAGCCCCTTCGTCGAAGGCGGCCAGGGCATCTTTACCGCCATGGCCCAGATCGTGGGCGAAGAGCTGGACGCCGATCCGGCCAGCTTTGTCGTCGACAACGCCCCGGCGGGCGGCGATTACCTGGTGGTCAACGGGGCCATGCGGATCACCGGCGGGTCGATGTCCGTGCGCACCAGCTATGACACGATGCGCCGGCTGGGCGCCCTGGCCCGGGCCATGCTGATCGAGGCGGCGGCCACCGATTTCGGCGTGCCGGCGGCCGAGCTGACGACCGAGCCGGGCCATGTCGTGCATGCATCCAGCGGCCGGCGCACGGCCTATGGCGCGCTGGCCGAGGCGGCCTTTGATCTGCCCGTGCCCGATCCCGAAACGGTGGCCCTGCGCGATCCGGCCGATTTCCGCTGGATCCGCCAGCCGGTGGCCCGGCTGGATGTCTACGAGAAATCGACCGGCAAGGCCGAATATGCCATGGACGTGCAGGTCGAGGGCATGCTGCATGCCGCGGTCCAGCACGCGCCGCGCCTGGGCCTGGTGGCCGACGAGGTCCGCAACCTCGACGAGATCAGCGCCCGGCCCGGGGTGGCGTCGGTGCATGTCCTGCCCGGCGCCGTGGCCGTGGTGGCCGAACGCTGGTGGACCGCGCGCATGGCCGTCGAGGCGGCCGACGTGGCCTGGCGCCCGGCCGGCGAGGGCGAGCTGCCCGAAACCTGGCGCGCCGTGCCCGCGGATTTCTCGACCGAGGCCTTTGCCGAACGGCTGGCCGCCGAGCCCGGCGCCGGCAAGGAGGCCGAGGTCGAAGGCGATGCGCCGGCCGTGCTGGACGCGGCCGACACGGTGATCGAGGCGACCTATCACAGCCAGTACCTCAACCATGCCCAGCTTGAGCCGACCTCGACCCTGGCGCGGTTCAACGAGGATGGCACGCTGGACCTGTGGATGCCCAACCAGGCGCCCGAGCAATTCCAGGCGGCGATTGCCGGGATGGAAGGCCTGGAGCCGGGGCAGGTGCGGATCAACTCGCCGATGCTGGGCGGGTTCTTTGGCCGGCATTTCTTCTATCCATCGGCCAATCCCTATCCCCAGGCCATCCAGCTGGCGCGCGAGACCGGCCGGCCGGTCAAGGTGATCTGGAGCCGCGAAGAGGAATTCCTGCGCGACCCGATGCGCCCGATGGCCGCGGTGCGGTTCCGTGGGGCGCTGGACGACCGGGGCATGCCCGCGGCGATCGAGGCGATCAGCATCTGCGAAGGTCCGACCGAGGCGATCTGGGGCCACAACCCCGACAAGATCGACGAGACGGCGATGGAAGGCATCACCGGCAAGGCCTATGCCGTGCCCAACCTGCGACTGGCCCAGCTTTACGTGCAGAACCCTGTGATGCTGGCCTATTGGCGGTCGGTCGGCAATTCGATGAACGATTTCTTCTACGAGACCTTCCTCGACGAGATGGCCGTTGCCGGTGGCCAGGATCCCCTTGCCATGCGCCAGGCGCTGCTGGCCGGCAATGACCGGCTGTCGACCCTGCTGCAATCGGTGGTCGACCTGTCGGGAGGCTGGAAACGCGGGCCGTTCACGGCCGAAGACGGCAGCCGGCGGGCCCGGGGCCTGGCCATGGCCTCGCCCTTCGGGTCGCAGACGGCGGCGATTGCCGAAGTGTCGATCGCCGATGGCGAAGTGGTCGTGCATGATGTCTGGCAGGTCATCGACCCGGGGTCGATCGTGAACCCGGCGATCATCGAGGCGCAGGTCAATTCGGCCACTGCGCTCGGCCTGTCGCAGGTCCTGCTGGAGGAAAGCGCCTGGGAAGACGGCGCTCCGGTGGCGCGCAATTTCGACGGCTACGCGATCCTGCCGCCCGAGCGGATGCCCCGGGTGCACGTGGGCATCATCGAAAGCGGCGCGCCGATGGGCGGCATCGGAGAACCGGGCCTGCCGGCCATTCCGCCGGCCGTGGCCAACGCCGTGTCGGCCCTGACCGGCCAGCGGGTGCGCAGCATGCCCCTGTCCAAGCTCGATTTCGACGCCTGACGCCCCGGCGGAGCAACCTTGCCAGACCCTACGGGCGGGCGCCGGCCAGGCATGGCCGGCGCCCGTCGCGCATCCGGGGCGCTGTGTCGTGGGGCAAGCCGGGCGGCGGGCAGATCGGGGAGCGGAGCGGTCGGGCGATGCCGAGGGGCCGTGCGGCTGGGGATATGGGTATGGGAGCGGTGTGGCCGTCCTATGCGGCCAGCGGGCGATGTAGACCGGCGACGCGGGCCAAGGGGGCGGTGTGCCCGGGCTATACGGAGCAGGGAGCGGTGCGTCCGGTCGATGTGGGCAAGGGGGCGAAACGGGCGGGACTTGCGGGCCATGCGGTCGGACCGGGGGCGGTGCGGGCGGACATGACAATGGTTTGACTGGCGGCCGTCCTGGGATAAGACCCGGCCCGGGGGACGGGTGCCGGTGCGGTGCGAGGCGACGGGCACGGGGCGACAAGGACGAGGTCGGGCCTTTGGGCAACAGGACACTTTACCTGCACGTGGGGCAGGGCAAGACGGGCACCAGTTTCATCCAGGCGACGCTGGCCCATGCGGCCCAGGCGCTGGACGAGGCCGGGATACATTACCCCGACCTGCGCCCGGCGCACCGGCGCGCCCGGCAGGACCGGAGGCACTGGGGCACGAACGGAGGCAACGGCGTGGAATTTGCCCGTGCCGATGTCGATGACGTGGTGCCCGAGGGTACCGGCCGCATCCTGGTCAGCTGGGAAGGGTTCTATCGGGCGCTGGCCGTCGACGCCGGGGTAGAGATGAGACCGGACGTGCGGCTGGGCGCGGCCCGGTTCCAAGCGATCACGGACCGGCTGCGGCGCTTTTGCGCGCGCAACGATGTCGGCCGGGTCGAGATCATCCTGTTCCTGCGCAATCCGGTGGGCCAGCGGGTGGCGCGCTACCTGCAATCGGTCAAGGGCCAGGGCGCGACGCGGGATATCGAGGCGGCCTTTGCCGAGGCGCCCGACCTGTCCGAAGAGCTGGCCCTGCTGACCCGGCCGATCGATCTGCCCGATCCGCATCTGCACGTGTTCAACTATGATGTGCACAAGGCGGACCTGATGGCTCCGATCGCCGGCGTGCTGGGAGTCGGGCGCGAGATCTTTGCAGGCGATGCCGGGCGGCAGGTGAACCGGTCGCTCAGCAGCGCCGAGGTCGAGATGGCCCTGGCCTGGAACGAGAGCCTGGGCCAGACGGCCGCGCCGCTGACGGTGGCCCTGTGCGACGAGGTGCCGGCCACGGGCCAGGCCCGGCTGGCGCCGTCGCGGGCGGCGCAGGAAGGGCTGATGGCCCGGCTGGCCGGCCAGGTGGAGCAGGTCAACGCCTGCCTGCCCGAGGGCGAGCGGCTATGGGCCGATTACGTCGAGCCGCCGGGCGATGGCGAAGAGGTCACGGTGACCCGGGCCTACCTGCGCGGGCTGGGCCGGGTGGTGGGACAGTTCAATGCCCGGCAGGGGGTGGAACTGCAGGCCTTCCGCACGCAGAACGCCCTGTTGCAGCTGCGCTGTGCGCTGCTGGAGAAACAGGCCGGGCAGGCGGGCCCGTTGCTGGAGGCGGCGCGCAGCGAGATGCGCGCGCTGGCCGCCATGCCCGGGGGCGAGGACAAGGCCGCCGATCTGGCCCCGCACCTGGAGCGGCTGGCCGGGGCGATGGGGCGCTAGCGGCGACAGGCGCGCAGCCTGCTCACCGGCCCCGGGGGCGGGTCCGCTCGCCATGTCCCGGAGGGCGCGGGTCGGGCGGTGACTCAGGCGGCAGCCTGCAGGTGCCGGCAGAGTTCCAGCCAGAACCCGGCGTTGATATCCTCGCGGTGGACACGGTCGGACCAGTCGGGGAAATCCAGCGTGATGTCCTGGCCGACCTGTTGCAGCCGGGCGCGCAGGCGGTTGTTGTGCGGGGTGAAATGGTCCCGGGTCGGGGCGATCTCGGCCCGCGAGAAGAGCGTCGTGCGCAGGTCGCGGCCGAAATGCGTCCGCAGCGCCGCTTCGGCCCGGGCGACCAGAGCGGGCGACAGGGCATGATCGGGCTGGACCAGCCGCGCGGCCAGCACGGCCAGGGGCTCGGCCGAGCGGTTCGACCACGACCCGGGCTGCAGCCCCAGCGTGTCGATCGACGCCCCGGGCCGGGCCTGGGCCAGCAGGGCATCGACAACGCCATTGGGCCGGCCGGCCAGCTCATCGTAGTTCAGCACGGTGACGGCCTCGGTACCGAACGCCCCGGCCAGGACATCGAAATACTGGGTGAAATCGGTCAGGGTGCCCAGGGAGCCGCCCTTTTCGCAGGCATCGGCCAGGCTCTGCGAGAACGGTGGCACCGCCCGTTTCTTCGCAATTTCGAGGTAGATCGATTGTATCAGGGCAACCTGGTTGCGCAGCATGCAGACCACCACGCGTTCGTCGAAGGGCGCGGTCAGCCGGGCGAGCCAGGCCATGCGGTCGGCCACGTCGCCGCCATGCTTGGACAAGACCTCGCTGCTGATGATCACCGTCCGGTCCGAGCAGGCGTGGTCGCGCAGGATCTTCTGCCACAGGGCGTCGGCCCCGCCGTCAGGGCTGTAGGCCAGCGGCAGGAGGCCCGACATCTCGGCCCGGCCGCTGAGCAATTCGTGGTGGCCGGTGCCGTATTGCGGGCGGGGATAGACCAGACCGGTCTCGGCCAGGCGGTCGATATTGGCGCAGAGCGTGTCCTGGATGGAAGTGGTGCCGGTCTTGTGAATGCCGACATGAAGAACAATGCGGGACATGACGCGTCTTTCCGGGTTCCGGCCGTTCGGCCGCTTGCTTTCCTGTACGGGTTTGGCGAAAGCGGTGCAGTGACCGCGTTCCGGGGCTGACCCTTGCGCGGGTAAAGATCAGAAATGGGTGGAGCAGACAATGAGCCACGATCAGCAAGTGCGGGAAACGGTCGAAACGGCCTTTGATGCCGCCTATTACCTGGACCGCTACCCGGATGTGCGTGGCGCCGGCATGGATCCCGTCGCCCATTACCTCACCCATGGCTGGCAGGAAGGCCGCGACCCGTCGGCCGAATTCTCGACATCGGCCTACCTGGCAAGCTATCCCGACGTGGCGGCCAGTGGCATGAACCCCCTGTTCCACTATGTCCGGCATGGCCGCAAGGAAGGGCGCAAGCCCAACCCGGCCACGGCCCGCGGGGGCATCGACCCGGCGCGGCTGGAACAGGTCATGGCCCTTGTCGCCCACGAGGTCGATCCCGATTTCTACCGGACCCAGAACCCCGACGTGGCGGCCGCCGGCATCGACCCGGTGCATCATTTCTGTGCCCATGGCTGGCGCGAGGGCCGGGATCCGGGGCCGCGGTTCTCGCTGGCAGGTTACCTGGCCCTGCATCCCGACCTGGCCATGCGCCCGCGCAACCCGCTGGAACATTTCGTGCTGGCCGGCGGCTCGACAGAGCGGACCCCGGTGTTGCGGGGATGGCGGGGCGCGAACGACGTGCCGAACCTGCGCGAGGCCTCGGTCGAGCGGATCAAGCTGGCCCGGCCCTATTTCGACGTGGCGTTCTATGCCGCGCAGATGCCGGCCGATGCCCCGGTCGCGGACGGCCCGATCCATTACATCGCCGAAGGCGCCGACCAGGGCCTGGACCCGCATCCGGCCTTTTCGACGCGCTACTACCAGGATGCCCACCCGGATGCCTGCCAGGAAGGCGTGAACCCCTTTGTCCATTTCATCGAGAGCGGGCAATACGAAGGCCGCCTGCCCAATGCCGGTCTTTGCGGGCCGGACCCGGAGACCGGGCTGATGGATACCGACAAGAGCCGCCTTGCCCGGGACATGCGCCTTGTCGCCCCGCATTTCGACGCGGATTTCTATTGCCGGACCTACGGGCAGATGGCCGATCCGCTGCACGATTATTGCACGACCGGCTGGGCCGCCGGGCGCGATCCGTCGCCCGGTTTCTCGACCCGGGCCTATCTCGATGCCCGGCCCAGGGTGGCCGAGGCGGGGCTCAACCCGCTGGTCCACCACGTGATCTTTGCACCCTTCGTCGCGCGGGACGCGGCCGAGGTCGACCACGAGCATTGGCACGGCAGCTGGCTGCACATGCTGAACGGCTTCGGCATCGACAGCCCGCTTTATGCCCGGCTGAGCGCTTTGCCCTTCGACGACATGATGCAGGCGATTGCCACGCCCGGGCCGGACGACCTGCTGAGCGGCCAGCGGCCCGACATGGACAAGGTCGCAGAGCTGAACAGGCAGCTGCATGCCGACCGGCCGGATCTGTGGGACGCCCCGCAGGACGAGATCGGGCGCAGGACATTTGCCCTGTCCGGGATCCAGCACCTGGTGGCACGGCACCTGGGCGCGCTGCCGGACGATGCCTTTGACCGCTGGTACCGGGTGCGGGGCGGCGACGCGCTGCTGGCCTCGGTGGCGGCCGGGCGCAAGGTGCTGGTGGTGGGTGGCCACGTGGGCAACGGATGGAACGTCATCCAGTGGCTGACCCGGCAGGACGTGCCGGTGCTGAACGTCCAGGCCGGCTGGCAATTCCGGCCATCGGCCGGCGGGCGCCCGCACAAGGCCCAGACCTTGTCGGTCGGGTCGATGTTCTATGCCGCCGTGCTGGCCGGGGTCTGCAAGGCACTGCGCGCGGGCAGCCTGGTCCACATGCTGCCGGACGGCGGGCTCGGCAGCGGCGGCACGGCGCGGCGGTTCCTGGGGCGCGAGATGGTCTTTCACGAAGGTTTCGCCTATGCGGCCCATGCCGAGGCCGACGAGCTCTGGACGGTGACGTCGGTCCACCTGCCCGACGGCGTGACAGAACTGACCTTCGGGCGCGAGCTGGGCGAGATACCCAAGGCGCTGCCGAGGGCCGAGGCGATCGAGGTGCTGATGCTGCGCTATGTCGCCTTTCTCGAAGATCTGTGGCGCAGCGAGCCCGGCAATGTCGAGTTCCCGGCGCTGGTGGCCAGGGCGGGCCTGCCCGCCTGGTCCGGTGAAGAGGCCGCCGCCGACGGATCGGCGGGCCAGTCGCGTTGAACAGCGGTGGGGGCGTTGTAGGGGCCGCCTCCCCGGCCGGGCGTTGCGCCCGTGGCAATTTTGAATTGGACGACAAAATGAACAGATACTTTTTGATTTCGACGCCGTTTTCATTCCACCCCGGCATGGGGCGCGGGGCATGAGCGCCGCAGTGACGGACCGGGCCGCCCGGCGCATCGCGGTTGTCGGGGCCGGTCCGGCCGGTTCGACCACGGCCATCCGCCTGGCCGGGCTGGGCTATCGCCCGGTGATCATCGAAAAGGCCGAATTCCCGCGCGAACATATCGGCGAATCCCTGACCGGCGAGGCCGGCGTCCTGCTGCGCGAGCTGGGGCTGGGCGATTTCATGGCCGAACGGGGCTTTCCGGTCAAACGCGGGGTCCGGGTCTTTGGCAAAACCGGGCAGGCCGAATTCTGGGTGCCGGTCCAGGCCGTGGATGACACCGGCCAGATCATCGAGGGCGAGACCTGGCAGGTGCGGCGGCCCGAGCTGGACGCAAGGTTGCTGCAGGCCGCCTGCGACGCCGGGGCCGGGCGCATCCTGGCCGAAGCCCGCGAGGTGCTGCGCGAGGGCGACCGGGTGACGGGCCTGCGCCTGCGCCACGCGGACGGCCGGGTCGAGGACATGGCTACCGACATGGTCGTCGATGCCTCGGGCATGTCGACCTTCCTCAGCCGGATGGGCGTCTGCGGCCGGCGCCAACGCGGCGGCTATGACAAGCAAGCGGCGTTCTACGCCCAGTTCACGGGCATGCGCCGCGATCCGGGGGCGCTGGGCGACAACACCATGATCTTCTATTCCGGGCGCAACCGCTGGGCCTGGTGCATCCCGATCAGCGAAACGGTCACCAGCATCGGCGTTGTCGTTCCGGGCGGCGAATACAAGGCCGCCGGCCTGACACCGGCTGAATTCATGAAGGCCCGGCTGGCCGACCTGCACCCGCTGGTGGCCGAACGCACCACCGCGGTCGAACAGGTCTCGCCGGCCTGGACCGCGTCGAATTTTTCCTACGAGATCGAAGGCTTTGCCGGGCCGGGCTATATCTGCGTGGGCGATGCCCACCAGTTCACCGACCCGATCTTTTCCTTCGGCGTGTCGAATGCCATGCAGGAGGCCTTTCGCGCCGCCCCGGTGATCGATGCCTGCCTGCAGAGCGATGCAGGCCATTGCGCCGAGCTGATGGGCGCCTACATGCGCGAGCTGTCCGAGGGACAGTCGCGGATCAGGGACATGATCGACACGTTCTGGTCCCATCCGCTGGCGTTCCTCAAGATCGCCCATGCCGATTACCGGCACGAGCTGGCCGAGCTGTTTTCCGGCCGGATCTACGGCGACCGGCCGGGGCGCCTGCACGCCCTGCAGCAGATGCAGCGCATGGCCCGGATCGGCCGCGGGGACCCGGACGACCTGGCCGCCAGCGCCTAGGGCGGGGGTGGCCGGGGCCTTGGCCCGGGGGGCGGCCGGCGCCTAGGCGGGTGCGGGGGCAAAGGCCCGGGCAAGGGCGCGGGTGATCGTCTCGCCCGTGGCGCCGAACCGGTTGTCCCAGTAACGCGGGGTGGATTTGTACGGCAGCTTGATATGCGGATAGACCGCCCGGCGCATCTCGATCTCGGGCCGGATCAGCAGGTCGGCGGCGATCTCGGCATCATCGGCCCGGGTCAAGTAGATGGCCACCGCCCGGGTCATCAGCCCCGGCCCGGTCTTGGACCACGGCCCGTCGTTCTCGCGCCCGAGCAGCGAGGCCAGGGCCAGCTCGCGGGCGATGTTCAGAACCGGGTGGCCGGCGCGGGCGCAGATCAGGTTGTTGGCCAGGGCGCCATAGCTTTCGCGGAACAGCAGCAGGCCCCGGCCATGATCGAGCAGCACGTCGGGCCGGCCGGTCAGGCGGTCATCGGCATCGGCATAGATGCCGCCTTCGGCCAGCAGCAGGCACAGGCGGAGAAAATCGGCGCCTTCGGCGGCATGATTGGCCAGCCGGAAGGCCCGGGCATGATCGCGGTCGAACCGGTCGGTCAGAAAGGCCGTGGCCCTGGCCTTGTCGAACCGCTGATAGGCCAGCCCGGGGCGGTTCTGCCAGCTGTCCATGATCCGGGCCAGGGCCGGGGGGATCTCGGGGCTGTCCCAGTATTGGAAGACCTGGCGCGGGATGACCGGCGGGCGGGTGGCAACGCCGCCGCAAAGGCGGGCCAGCCGGGGCTGCTGGTCGTCGAGGATCTCGCGGGCGGCAAAGTAGAACGCCCGGGCGCCTTCGGCCGGTTCGGTGCCGAATTGTCGCCAGAGCCGCAGCTCGTTGAGCACCGAACCGACATGGGTGACGCCGAAATGGGCCAGCACCTGCCGCCCCCGGCCCATCGCGGCACCCACCGCCGGCACAAGGGCCTCGGCCCCGGCCAGGTCGCCCCGGGCAAAGCAGATCTGCAATTCCATCTGGGGGATGCTGCGCCGGCCGGCCAGGCTGGCCAGCTGGGTTTCCAGCGCGTCCAGGTCGCCAAGCGCCGAGGCCAGTTCGAGCCGGGCGTCGGCGGCCTCGTGATCGGCCATTCCGGCGGTCCAGGCCGCGACCTCGGCCCGGGCGTCCTCGGCCCGGCCGCTGGCGATGCAGCTGCGGATCAGCAGGCGGCCCAGGGCCTGGCCATCCTCGCCTTCGGGCCAGCGCCGCCGGCACAGACGCAGGTAACGCCGGGCGAGATGCGGCTCGGCGGCGTCCAGCAGGGCCTGGGCCAGCAACCGCGCCTCGGCGGCATCCCGGCGCGGGCCGGTTTCGCGCCGCGCGGCGGCCAGGGCGGCCAGCGGGCCGTTGGCCTGGTGTTCAAAGGCCACGACAAGCGCGGCGTGGTCTTCGGGGCGCACGCGGGTCAGCAGGGCAGAGCGCACCTGCTCGGCAATCTCGGGCTGGCCGGTGGCTGTGGCCATCTGCATCAGCCGCAGGGCCGAAGCGGATGACAGGCTGTCCATCCGGCCGATCCGGTCGATCACGGCGATGATGATGTCCGACAGGCCCAGCTTGTCGGCGGCCGCCGAGAGGCGCAGCAACTCGCGGTCGTTCAGGCCGCAATCGGCCAGGTCGGGCGGGCCGGCGAGATGGGCAACCTCGCCTTCGGTCCGTCCGCAGGCCACGCAGAGTTCGAGATAGTTCATCACGATGCGTGCCGGCGGCGGGCCATCGGTCGTGCGACCGGCCAGCCAGGCATCCATCAGGGCCAGCGCCCCATCATGATCCTGGCGCACCCGGGCGGCATTGACCCGACCCATGAAGGCGCCCTGGTGGGCGGGCTGTTCGTCGAGGATGCGGCGAAAGATCCTGTCGGCGGCGGCCGGATTGCCCTTGGCCATCTGGGCCCAGGCCCGTTTCATGCGCGTGGGAATGGGCGGCCGGGCGGGCGCGCCTGGGCCCTGTGTCTTTCCGTCTGCCTGCATCGCCGGCGGTCCTCGTCCTTCACACATGGCCGGGCGGTCGGGCAGGGCGGAGCTGCGCGGACGGCCGGTCACCTGGCACCAACTATGGGACAAGCCGGACGGAGGTGCCATCAAAACCCGCAGCCCGTCGATGCGCGGCGTGATCGGGCTGTCGTGCCGGGCGCCGGGGCAGGGTGATGTCATGTCTGCCGGGGGGCGACCCTGGTCTGACGCGGCGCGCAAGAACGGCCCTGGCGCGGACACAGGTAACGGGCCGTGACCCTACGTGGACCCTACGTGGACTCCGGGCATCGGCATTGGGCCGGCGTGGGTATGGGGAGAGGGCGGTTGCCTGACGTGGGCACGAGGTGTGGCCCAGGCAGGACCTGGCCTCGGGACATTGGCCCTGCGCCTGCCCCGCCCAGGTCAGGCTGCGACGGGCGTGCGGCCGGCGGGGGTGTCCAGGGTTTCCAGCTGGCCTTCGAGCAGGCTCAGCCCCCGGGGCTTGCGCTCGCGGTAGCGCAGGATGCGCTTGAGTTCGGGGTAATGGGACCAGTCCCAGGACGAATAGGCTCCGCCATCCACGCAGGAGACATGGCGCATGGTGTAGCCGAACCGGTCTTCGCAGACGACCTCGACAATCGTGCCGCGCCGCACCGGGCAGCCCTTGCCGTCATGCATGACCCAGGGGCCCCATTCCTGATCACCTTCACGCTGCCATGATGCGGACATCCTGCTGCCTCCCGGTTGCCGCGGTCCCATCCCGTGAACCGCCTGCCTCGAAAGGATAGGCGGACCGGGGGGCATGGCAACAATCGTTCCGGCGACAATGTGGTCGGAAAAGGGAAACGATGCGGCAGGATCGTGTGGGCGGCCTGTCGGCCGCCGGCGGTGAGGCGTCAGCCGGCCTCGCCCAGGCGGGCGAGACGGGACAGGGCGGATTGGGCGATGCCGTGGTTGGTGACGGCGGCATCGACCATCAGGAAGATCAGGCCGAGGCCGGGCAGGTCCTGGAACAGCACGCGGTTGCTGTGGGTCGACAGCACCAGCGAGGACATCGGCCCGCCGGGCCCGTCGGGCGGGAAGGACCGGGCCAGGTCGGCGGCCGTGCGCTGGCAGAAGGCGGCGATGCCCCGGCAGATCTCGGGATCGCCCGACAGCACCTGGCAATTGCCGTCGCCATGCGGGCAGAAGCCCATGACCGGCGTGCCGGGCAGGCTGTCGGCCACCTGGCGCAGGGCATCGGCCTGGATCTTGGCGATGACCGGGTCGGCGGGGGCGGGCTGCGGGGTGGCGGTGGGCTCTGCGGGGGCCTTGTCCTGCCGCGGTGTGGCGGAGGGCGTGTCGGAGGTTCGGACCTTGGCCGCGTCACCTGCGGGTTGCGCCTTGGCCGGGGCCTTGGAGCCGGTCTGTGCAGCCGGGCTGGCCTTTGCCGGTGTGGCGGATTTGGTCTGGGCCGATGTGCCGGGCTTGGCCTGCGACGCGGCGGGCTGTGCGGGATTTGCCTGGGATGCGGCGGGTTTCGCAGCGGCTGGCGCGGCGGGTTTGGCATCCGACACGGTGGGTTTGGCAGCGGCCGGAGTGGCTGGTTTGGCGTCCGATGCGGCGGGTCTGGCGGCGGCCGGTGTGACGTCTGACACAACGGGTTTGGCGGCTGTCGACGTCGTGGGTTTGGGCTCAGACGCGACGGGCTTGGCCGTGGCGGGATTGGCGGCGGCCGCGACGGTGCGGGCGGCCTGTTGCTCCTGCCGGGCGGCCCGGGCGGCCTTGCCCCGCCGGCCGCCACGGGCGGCTGGGGCGGGCGGGGTGTCCGGCACGGGGTGCGCTGCCGGGATGGCCTGCGCGGGGCGGGCCGGCTGTGCGGCTGCGCGCGGCGTGGCCCGGAAGACGGCCAGCTTCTTGGCGTCGTCGGGGTCCAGCTCGCCCAGCGACACCTCGATCTCGGGTTTCCAGGCCAGCGGCGGCATGCCGGCGGCCAGGTCGTTCAGCGCGGCCACGATCCCGGCCCCGCCGGTGCGTGCCCAGGCCTCGTCCGACGCCGCCGACTGGCCCAGGGCCGCGCGCCCGCCATGGACAAAGATGCAGCGCCCGAAATAGGCCGCCGTCTCGCGGTCGAGCCGGTCCTTCATCCGCGCCCGGTCATCGTCGCAGCGCAGCTTGTCGGCCCGCGACACCGCCAGGATGCAGCTTTCCGGGCGCAGGCCCAGGGCCTCGACGATGGTCTTTTCGGTCAGCCGCCAGGCCTGCGAGGCGATGGTCACCCAGATCATCACGTCGGCCGACCGGATCAGCTCGACCTGGGCATCGCTCAGCTCTTCGGCCTTGGTCAGCGGCACCTCGACCAGTTCCAGCCCCTTCATGTGGGCGTGATCGGACCACAGCCGCAACCGGGCGGCATTGCGGAACAGGTCGGGATCGCCGTCCAGCCCGGTGGTCGCGCGCGTGCCGTTGGCCTGCAGGATCTCGGCCCCCGGCCGGGCGCCGTAGCCGGCCACGACCAGCGGCCGGCTCTGCAGCCCGATGTTGTCGGGCAGGAAGCGCCCGCGCAGCAGCATGTTCAGAACCGTGGATTTGCCCGAACTGACCTCGCCGCAGATCGCGACACGAAGGGGCGGCGTGGCATCGTCTTCGGCGGGGATCCCGACGTCGGGCTTTTCCATCAGCATGTGCGGTTCCTCAGGCGGCTTCGGAGAGGTCGGACCGGGACAGGGCGCTGTCCAGGGCCGACAGGTTCAGCAGGCGGCGTTCCAGCACTTCCATCTTGCTCTGGATGCGGTGGACCATGGTGGCCTGCACTTGCGGATTGGTCGCGATCTTTTCCATCTCGGCCTTGTCCTTCTTGAGCCGGTGCAGGCGTTCGGCCAGCGAGCTGTCCATCATCCGCATCAGCACGTCGATGCGCGACATGCCGGCCGAGGCCCGGTCGGCCTGGGCCTCGTTGAAGGCGCCCAGGATCTTTTCGACGGACGGGCGCAGCTCTTCGGCGGCGATCACCCGCAGGGCGTCGAGCGATTTCTCGACATTGACCGACGGCTTGCGCCAGAACGCCCAGCCCCGGTCGGCGATCAGGCCCACGCGCAGGGTGCGCCTGGCCAGGGTCAGGGTCGAGGTGAATTCCTGGTAGGGCAGCCCGTCGAGCGAGATATTGGCCGTCGGGTCCTCGAACGTGTCGCGGATGGCCTGGCGGCAGGCATGCATGCAATTGCTCAGGGCCACGTCGGTGCCAGCGCGCGATTTCTCGTAGCTCTGCATGACCTCGCGTTCCAGCGCGGCCTGCAGGGCCGTCGTGTCGATCTCGACCGACTTGGCCGTCGCGCCGCTGACATTGGTGCGGAAGAGCGTGTCCTGAAAGGTTTCCTTCTGCGCCTCGACAAAGGTTTCGATGCAGCGGTTCAGGCTGGTTTCCAGCCCGGTCCAGACCTTGGACACGATCTTTTCGATCTGGGTGTCGGCGTCTTCGACATGGGATTCCATGCGCTGCTGGATCGTCCGAAGCCCGTCGATCTCGGCTTCCAGCTCGCCGACGGCCGCCTCGGCCACGTCGGTGCGGATGCTTTCGACCTGCATCTGCAGCGAGTCGCGTTCGCGCCGGGTGACAAATTGCATGCCGTTCAGCTCGGCCCGGATGTCGCCCAGCAGCTGGCCCAGCTGGCGGCTGCCGACGCCGTTGTCGATGACCGACGACAGGGTGGCCTTGACCTCGGACAGGCCCGAGGCCAGCAGCAGCCGGTCCATCCGGTCCGCGGGCACCGTGCCGTGTTTCGACCGGATGTAATCGGCCAGTTCCTGGGTATCGACCCGCTCGCGGGCGGCCTCGGCATCGGCGTCGCCGCGCAGCACGAGATCGGCCAGGTAGGCGCTGCCCGCGACCATGCGGAACTCGATCTCGGGGATGGCCGCGCGCAGCCGGCGCGAGACGTCGTCCATCACGCGGGGCACTTCGACGCTGTAATCGTCCAGCTCGTCGATGCGGTTGACGAAGATCAGCACATCCTTGGATTCCTGCTTGGCCAGGATGCGGATCAGGGCGATGTCGACATCGGTCAGCGGCTGGTGAGCTGACAGGACGACGACGAAGACATCCGAATTGTCGAGGCTCCGGCAGGTGAATTCGTCGCGCACCAGGAAGGGGTCGTTGACGCCCGGCGTGTCGGTGATGATCGTCGGCACCTGGAATTCGGGCAGGCGCATGTAGACATTGGCCACCTTGGTCAGCGCGGCATAACGGCCGAGGGCCTCGCGTTCCAGCCCGGCATCCGAGCCCGGCCCGGCACAGACATAGCGTTTCAGCAGGTCCGGCGAGAGGAATTCGTACTCGTGGTAATTGCCGAGCAGCGTGTGGTAATGCCGGCCCAGCCGGCGGTGGGCCCGCTCGCGCATTTCCTCGCTCTGCTTGCGCAGAAGCTCGGTGTCGAAGCCGGGCAGCAGCTGTTCGGTCAGCTCGCGGATCTTCGATCCGCCGTTGATGATTTCCTCCCAGTCGTCTTCGGCAAAGAATTCGAACCGGGCGCCCGAGGGCGGATCCTGGGGCAGGTTGACCCGGATGTTGGTGACCACCGAGGTCCAGGGATTGACATCCGAGGGCAGGAAATCGTGCTGGTGGATGAAGGCGTTGAGGAAGGTCGACTTGCCGGCCTTGACCTGGCCGATGACGGCGACCCGGGCGGCCCAGTCATCCAGCCGCTGGCGCAGGCCGTCGACGTTCTGGCGCATCTTGCGGTCGACCACCCCGTCGAGGGTGTTCAGCGTGTCGCGCAGGAAATCCAGTTCCTGCCGTTGGTTGGGAGCGATTTTCACGGTTGTCTCCTGCCGATCAGTCGAGCCAGGAGCGACGGGTTCGCATCGGCCGGCGTGTCGTGGTTGTCCGGGGTCGGGGTGGCGCCGGGCCCGTCGAGGGCCATCAGCAGCTGTTCGACCCGGTGGAGGATCGCCGGCGCGTCGGTCCGGTCGAGGTCCCGGGACAGGTTGGCCCAGATGGCCCGGGCCCGGCCGGTGGGCGCGGCGCCGCGGACCGGCGCGGGGCCGGTGGGCACCGGCAGCTGCACCAGCTGGCCGGCTGGCCGGGCGCGACGCGCGGTGGCGGGCGCTGGAGGCTGGGCGGTGTCCGCTGCCGTGCCGGCCGGGGCGGGCCGGGTGCGGTCGGCGGGGGCGGGCCGGGTGCGGTCGGTGTCCGGAGCGGCGGGGCGCGGGGTGCTGCGCGCGGCGGCGGGTTCCAGCGGCGCGGGGCGCCGGGTGGCCGGGGCGTCGCCCGGGCGGGCCGTGGCGGCGATGCGCCGGGGCTGGGCCGGCTCGGCCCCTTCGGGGCGCTCGGCGCGGGACGGTGCCGCGGCCCGGGCGCCGGTGGGCGCTGCCATGGCCGGCCGGGCATTGGCGAAATCCGACGGGATGCGGCATTCGGCGCCCTGCAACGGGTCCAGCGACCGGGTCAGCCCGTCGAGATGCGCGCGGATGCGCTCGATATCCGCCGCGTCTTCCAGCGAGGCCATCAGGATCGTCGGAAAGATCTCGCCGGCCTCGCGGTTCAGCCGGCGCAGCACGCGGTTGGTGGCCGTCTCGTCGGGCAGCCGGTCGGCATGGGTGGCGATCAGCGTGGCCTTGTCGCGCAGCCGGTCGGGCATGTCGCGCCAGACCGATTTCTCGCTCTGCCGCCAGGCCTGGGTGGCATTGGTGCACCAGACCAGCGCATCGGCATAATCCAGCATCCGTTCCCAGCTTTCCGAGGGAATGTTGGGATCGGAATTGCCCGGCGTGTCGATCAGCTCGAACCGGTCGAGCAGGGGCGCGGGATGGCAGAGCACGCAGTAATGGGTGTCGTCGACACCGGCCTCGGCCAGGGTGTCGATCCGCCGGCTGGCCCCGTCGAGCCCGACGGCCAGCCCGGCCGGCGCGCCACGCACCATCCAGACCGGGGGCAGGGCCGTCGAGGTCACGTTGGACGGCAGCACGCGTTCGCCCAGCAGCCCGTTCAGCAGCCGGGTCTTGCCGGCGCTGAACTCGCCGGCGATCATCAGCCGGGGCTTGCGCGACCGCTCGGCGGCGGGCGGTTGGGCATCGGCCGGGGGTCTTTGTCTCAGGCGTCTCATGCGGTCAGTTTCCCCAGTTCGAGATCCGGGCCATCCTGCCCGCCATCGGCCAGCCGCTGGCGGATCGCCTCGCAGAAGCTGGCCTGGTTCATGGCAAAGCTGTCGATGATGTCGCGGGTGCGGGCCGCGGCGGGATCGAAGAAATCACCGATCAGCTCGTCGATCAGCGGCGAGGTCTCGGCCATGATCAGCGCGTGATAGCGTTTCTGGGCGGCATTGGCCTTGCCCACCCGCCAGTAGCGCCGCCACCAGCTGCCCTGAAGATCCAGCGACAGGATGCGGGCCAGGACGGTCGGGGCCTTGTGCTGGGGCTGTTCGGGGAAATCCACCGATCCGCCGTCACGATACACGCCCAGCTCGTCTTCCAGCACGATCTGCACGCCGTCGAGCACCCGGTCGAAGCCGCTTTCGCCTTCGCGGCGCAGCTTGGAACAGAACAGGGTGAAGGCCGTCTTCATCATCATGCGCAGGCCGGCCGGATCGTGGTTCCAGGTGCCGATCTCGCCGAAGGTGTCGATATGCGATTGCAGCGCGGTCAGGGCCGAGGCGACGAAGGTATCGCGCGCCCGGTCCAACCGGTCGCGCAGCTGGTCGCGCAGGGCGTCGACATTGGCATCGAACTCGGCCAGCACGTCCTCGCGCATCACGTCCAGCCGCACGGCCAGCGCCGGTGCGGTCAGCTCGGTCGAGGCCAGGCCCTCGCTGCGGTGGCGGGCGGCGGATTCCACCGTCTCGCTCATCTCGATGATCGTCTTGATCTGGCTGCGCACGTCGTTCAGCACGGCCTTGCCCGGCCCGTCGACAACCCGCTGGGCAATGGCCCGGTGCAGGTCGAAGATGCCCGAGGCTTCGAGCGCGCGGCGGCGCAGCTCGTCGAGATCGTCGGTGTCGCCGTCATGCAGGCTGGCCAGGGCGGCCCGGCTGGCCGGGGCCATGGCCGCGATGTCGGTCTGGGCGGTCTGCGCCCAGTAGCCGCTGCCGAACATGATCTCGACGGCATCGGGAATGCCCAGCCGGCCCAGCGTCGCCCGGATCGAGGCTTCGATCCGGGGCCGTTCGGCGCCGGGGTCGGCCAGCTCGTCGATGCGGTTGACGAAGATCAGGACCTCGCGGGCCTCGACGCTGCAGATGATGCGCAGCAGGGCCAGGTCCATCGTCGACAGGGCCTGGTGGGCCGACAGCACGACAACGCAGACCCGGCTGTCGCTGATCGCGTTCAGCGTGATCTGCTCGCGCATCATGAAGGTGTCGTTGACGCCCGGCGTGTCGCGCAGGCACAGCCCGCGGGGCATCTCGGGCAGGTCGACATAAAGATCGGCCGACTTGGTGATGTCGGCATAGACCCCTTCGGTCGCACCGTCCGCCAGGTCGTCGGGATCGCCGTAGCAGATATAGCGGTCGATGGTCGATTTATCGAGCGAGGGGAAGGCATGGCTGCTGCCGAGCAGCCGGTCGAATTCGTCGCCCAGGCGCTCTTCGGTCGTGCGGCGCATGTCGGTGACCTGGGCGCGGACCTCGTCGGCCTCGCCTTCGAACCCGGCCCGGTCGGCCATTTCGCCCAGCCGGCCGCCGGTGGCCACCAGCCGGTCCCATTCCTCCTGGTCAAAGAACCGGAACAGCGCGCGCATGTTGGCCGGCCGGTGCCGGCTGTTGAGGTGCAGCCCGGTGATGACCGAGGTCCAGGGATTGACATCCGATGGCAGCAGGTCGGGTTGGCCGATCAGGGCGTTCAGCAGCGTGCTCTTGCCGGCCTTGACCTGGCCGATGACGCTGACCGACGGTTCAAAGGACCGGATCTGGCCCAGGACATCTTCAACGGGGTCTTCGACAAAGCTCGGGGCCCTGTCGGAAAATCGCACGACCGCGTCTTCAAGGGCATCGAGCTTGGACCACAGCTCGTTGAGCTTCTTGAAACTCTCGCGATGCCGTTCGCGAAGGAATTCGGCGTCGGACATGGTAACCTTTCTGCCAGAACGGGCAGCATCGCGTGAGTGTGCGAGCGTTACATGCCGATCCGTGACAGTTGATACGTGGAGACTTGTAGGGCTGGGGGGAGGCCCGCCGGGAAATACGGGCGGGCCACACCTTTCGCTCTGCGCGAGGTGTCAGACCCGCAGGGTGCCTTCGGCGTTCTTGAGCGCCAGGCGGGCCATGCCCAGGTTGGCCGTCTTGCGGTCCACGGCAAGATAGACAAACACGGCCGGGTTGGCGGTCAGCGGGCGGATCAGGTGGTACTGGGTGCCCAGGGTGATCAGGATGTCCTCGATCTTGTCTTCGAGGCCGAGGGCGCGCATGGCGGCATTCTTGGCACGCACGACTTCGGTGTTGGCGGCGCCGGCGGCTTCCAGGTCGAAGGGCACGCCGCTGGTTTCGCTGGCCAGCATCAGGCCGGTTTCACTGTCGACGAGGCATGCGCCGATGAAGCCTGCGAGGGTCTTGAGGTCGGAAATGTCGGTGGACATGTGAGTGATCCTTGAAAGAGTTAATGACCTTTCTCTGATCAAGGCTGTTGGTCAAAATGTGGCTCAATGTGGCCATTTGATGGAAAATTGTTCCGAAAAGCGCAGTGAAGACAGGGGCTTGCCGGCGCGATTCCGGATGGCCCGCAGGTGCCCGCCCAGCCCGGTGCGGGTGGGCCCGCGGCGCGATCGGGGCGCCGTGACATCCCGTTTTAGGTGATAGTTCACGTAGATTCAGCGCCCTAGGTCGCCATGATGACTGTGGCAATTCGGTGGCGAAAGCAGCGGCAAAAGACCGGCCGTCGGACAATCGCAAGGGTTGTGCGCCCTTCCGCTTGCGGCGGGATCGGGGCGGGGAAATCCGCGCAAGGGCGCTGCCAGGACGCGGGAATCGGCCCATCGCGGGGCGCAAAACGGTGTGATTCCGGTATTGCGCGGGGGGATTCGGCGGGATCGTGCCGGGCCGCTGGCCGGGATTTCCCGCCTGTCCCGGCGGTTCCCGCATCCGGGAATTGTATGCCGGGTGCGAACGCGGGGCGATTGCCTGCCAAACCGTTGATCCCGGGCGGATAATCGGGGCCGCAGATGGTACGCAGGACGCAGTAAGTGGTTGACATGACGATGACATGCCCAGAGGGTTGCGCCCGCGGACCCGGATGTTTTCACCCCCAATCGGGCCGGAGTAACAATTAGAACGGGGCAAGTATCTTGCAAGATAATGATTTCGCCGGTTTCTGCTCGATCTGCGGAAACAGCGGCGTGTTCACCCGTGGCGACGAACGGTCGCTTCGTGAATCCTATCCCTGTCCAAGCTGCCGGTTCACGGTGCGCTGGCGCGATCAGGCTGGCGTGATCGTCGACGAATTCGGGCGCGGCCAGGCCATGTCGATCGACCAGCTGGTCTCGCGCGGGCTGCTGCAGGACGTGTCGATCTTTGAACCGGCCCTGCGCGGGCCCTTTGTCCGGCGCATGTCGGGCCTGCCGAAATACGTGCAGTCCTACTTTCGGCCCGACCTGCCCCTGGGCGAGGTGGCCGATGACGGGGTCCGCAACGAGGACCTGACCAATCTCAGCTTTGACGAGAACACCTTCGACCTGATCATCACCAGCGACGTGATGGAGCATCTGCCCAATATCGAGGATGCCTTTGCCGAGACGCTGCGGGTGCTGCGGCCCGGCGGCATCCACGTCTTTACCATTCCCAACGATTACCCCTTCCCCGACCGGATGGAACCGCGGGTCGAGATCCGCAACGGCCAGGAGATCAACCTGCGTCCGCCGCGTTACCACAATTCGGGGGACGGGTCGAAATGCCTTGTCTACACCGATTACGGGGCGGATGTGTCGGACATGATCCGGGCGCTCGGCGGCCGGCTGGCCGTGGTTCGGCGCAGCGGGTTCGTCGATCCCTGTTACACCAACGCCACCTTTGTCATGCGCAAGATCGCGTCGTCGGGCGCCCGCCGTCCCGGTTCGGCCGAAGCCGCCGCCGCGGCGGCCACCCCGCCGCCCAGCGTCAGCGACACGCCGATGATCGGCGGCCAGCCGGCGCTGAAATGCCCGATCTGCGACGGCACGGCTTTCGAGGATTTCAACGGCCGCGAGAACGCCCGCTGTTCGACCTGCCGGGGCGTCGAGCGCAACCGGCTGATGTGGATGGTGCTCGACAAGCTGGGCGGGCTGGTCGAGGGCAAGCGCGTGCTGCACGTAGCGCCCGAGCTGGGCCTGGCGCGCAAGTTCGTCGACCTGTCGGGCGACAAGTATCATGGCACCGACCTGGACCCGGAACGGTACAAGAGCAAGTTCACCACGATCCGCAAGCTGGACCTGTGCACCGACCTGGCCGACATCGCCGACGACAGCTATGACCTGATCCTGCACAGCCACGTGCTGGAACACGTGCCCTGCGACATCGGCGGCGTGTTGCGCGAGATGGATCGCATCCTGGCACCGGGCGGGCTGCATTTCTTCTCGGTGCCGATCCGGGGCGACAAGACCATCGAAGACCTGTCGCCCGACCTGACCGACAAGGAACGCCTGACCCGGTTCGGCCAGGAAGACCACGTGCGGCTGTTCGGCGGGCGCGACCTGCAGGACCTGCTGGCCGAGGTCTGGGGCGAGGGCAAGCACCTGATCGAGCCGGTCGAGCTGTTTGCGAAGGACGACCTGCGCCGGGCGGTGATCCCGACCGAGGCCTGGCAGGGCCTGACCGGGCACAGCATCTTTCATTATTGCAAGGGCGCCCGCCCGCCGGCCGAAGCCGCGGCCGAGGCGTTCCGGGCCAGCCGCCGCCCGGCGGTGCCCGCCTCGGTCGCCGAGCGCACGCCGACGACCGATGGCACCGAGGGCGGCTCGCCGGTGTCCAAGATCATCCTCGGGGTGCCCTTCCTCAAGCGCGACAATGCCTGGCCCGAATTCCCCTGGGGCGAACATGAGCCGTTCCACCTGGCGCTGGATGCCAACGGCCGGGGCGGGCGCGAGATCATCCTGCGCGAGATCGCCGACAAGGACGTCAAGCTGATGGCCGAGGTGGGCTGTTTCCTCGGCGGGTCGTCGTTGCACTGGCTGCGGTCCAAGCCCGACCTGACGGTGATCGGCGTCGATCCCTGGGACGGCAACTGGGCGGCCTATATCGAACAGATGGCCCAGGATCCGGTGATGTCGCGCCATGTCTGGCACATGTCCGACGAAGAGATCACGCGCATCGTCGCCCTGCTGCGCCGCCATGGCAATTTCGGCGTCGCCCTGAACAACCTGCGGCTCTACAAGGAACGGTTCGTGCCGGTTCGCCGGCCGTCTCCCGAGGCGCTCTATTACCTGGCCCAGCGTGAGATCCCGCTGGACATGATCTATATCGACGCCTTCAAGCATCGCGACGACCTCGACGCGGCCCATGCGCTGTTCCCCGATGCGCTCCTGTGTGGCGACGACTGGCTCTGGCCGGACGAGACCGGCGCCTTTGTCATGCAGCGGCACATCAAGGAATTCGCCCATGAGCACGGGTTCGAGGTCGAAGCCAGCCGGCAGTCCTGGGTCCTGCACCGCTGATGCGGGCGGTGGGGGCGGGGCGGCCTGATCCGGCGGCGCGGCTGCGGCCGGCCGGCCGGGGCGCGCGCCGCGTGGTGTCAGAGCGGTTCGAGCGTCAGGATCGGGCCGATGTAGCTGCGCAGCGGGGCGTCGCGTTCGCCCTTGATCAGGGTGATGTCGTCGGCCGGGGCGGTCGGGCCGATGGTCAGCCGGTCCACCGGCAGGCCCCGGTAGAAATCAAAGGCCAGCACGCCGATCCGGGGCACGTAGCTGTGCGGGTCGATGGTGGCCAGGGTCAGCGGGGCCTCGGGCTGGCCAGGGGCCGACAGGGTGACCGGCGCGCGGCCGCCGGCGGGATGGAACAGGTGCACCAGCCCCTGGGCAAAGAGCGGTTCGTCCAGCGCGATGACCTCGGTCTCGCCGCTGTCCAGCCGGGTGAAATCCAGCGCCATGTCCGAGATGTCGAAACTGTCCCGAGGCCGGCCCGGAAGGAACGGATCGAGGCTGGCCCGCCGGAACTCCGGCCGGGGCAGGCTGCGGGGCGCGGGCCGGGGGCGGTCCATCTGCTCCAGCAGGAAAGGCGCCAGCGCCTCGGCCATCACCGCGCCGCCTTCGGCCGTGGTATGCACGTCGTCGCGCAGCCAGCCCTCGACCGTGGCCTGCCCGTGACGGGCGACGAAACCGGCGGCCAGGTCGATCAGCGGCAGGTCCAGCTCGGCGCAGAAACGCCGCACAAGGTCGTCGAAATCCAGCACGACCGGCCGGTTCCAGCGCCGGTAATGCAGCATGAAGATCGGCATGGCGCCCATCTCGCGCACGGCCATGACCATGTCGGCCAGGTATTCCCGCCCGCGCGCCTCGGTCGACAGCGGGTGCATGGCAAAGGCCGAGGCATTGATTTCCAGCAGCACGTGGCTGAACGGGCCCATCCGCTCGCCGGCGATGCGCAGGTAGGGCGGCACGACCTGCGGTTGCAACGCGCCCAGGCCCAGCCGGCGCACGTCGATCTCGGGCGCGGCCTCGGCCAGCCGGTCGATCGTCGGCTGGGTAAAACCCGACTTGGTGGCGACGTTGGAAAACCCGAAAATCAGCAATCTCTGCGGTGCCATGGCGGCCTGCTCCCTACCTTTACCTGTACTGGGATGCCCGGGCCGGTGCCCGGCAATCGGGCCGGGCGGGCGGGCATGGCGGATGCAGACCATCCGCCGGGCGGAATGACAAGGCCGGGCGCGCGGTTGCAAGGCGTTGCCCGGTTGCAAGACTTCGAAGGACAGATGTGATGACCATGCTGCATGCCACGGCCCCGGCGGGGGCAGGCGACGGCCCTGCAGGCGGCGAGGCCCTGCTGCCCGCGACGCTGTTGCATCACGCGGCCACCCGGCCCGAGGCCCCGGCCTATATCTTTGCCGATGCCCGGATCGCGCGCACCGCGCCGCTGCGCGACGATCCCACCGGCCAGGTCCTGACCTATGGCGCGCTGGCCGCCCAGGCCGGGGCGGTTGCCCGGATGCTGCGCGACCGGGGGCTTGTGCCCGCCGTGACCGAAAGCGTGACCGAAGGCGCGGCTGACGGGCAGGGCGATGGGCCGGACGATGGGCGCGACGGGCCGCGGTATGCCCTGATGGTCCAGCCCGGGCCGTCCTTTGTTGTCGCCCTGCTGGCCGCCTTCCTGCTGCGTGGCGCGGCCGTGCCGCTGGCCCCGCCGGCCAGTCCGGCGGCGCGCGGGCGGGCCGGCGCGATCCTGGCCCGGGCCGATTGCACCGCCGTGCTGACCGACCGGGCCACCGTCACGGCCATGGGCGCCGACTGGGTCACGATCCTGGGTGACCTGCCGCCCGTCCTGCTGGACGATGCCCCCGCGGCCGACGGCCTGCCCCCGCTGCCGGACACCCGGGCCGATGACATGGCCGTCCTGCAATTCACCTCCGGGTCGACGGGCGACCCCAAGGGCGTGATCATTCCCCATGGCGCGCTGGCTGCCCAGCACCGCGTGATCTGCGCCGGCGTGCGGCCCGAGGGCGAAGAGCGGCTGGTGACCTGGCTGCCGCCCGAACATGACATGGGCCTGGTCGGCGGGCTGTTGTTCAACGCCTGGCGGGGCGGGCCGGCCTGGGTGCTGTCGCCGGCCAGTTTCATGCGCCGCCCGCAGGTCTGGCTGGACCTGATCGGCCGGGTCGGGGCGACGATCACCGTGGCGCCCAACTCGGCCTATGATCTCTGTGTCCGGGCGATCCCGCCGACCCGGCGGGCTGCGCTCGACCTGTCCAGCCTGCGCATCGCGCTGAACGGGGCCGAGCCGATACGGGCCGAGACGATGGAAGCCTTCACCGAGGCCTTTGCGCCCCGGGGCTTTGACCCGGCCTGTTTCATGCCCTGTTACGGCATGGCCGAGGCGACCCTGCTGGTCACCGGGGTCGGGCGCGGCGAAGGGGCCGAAGAGGGCTGGTTCGATGGCGAGGCGCTGGACCGGGGCATTGCCCGGCCGGTCGCACCGGGGGCGGGGCGGCGGCTGGTGTCATCGGGCCCGGCCCGCACCAGCGCGCCGCTGTGCATCGTCGATCCCGACAGCCACGCGGCCCTTCCCGAAGGCCGGGCCGGCGAGATCTGGATCGCCGGCGACAGCCTGGGCCGGGGCTATTTCCGCCAGCCCGAGCAGAGCGCGGCGACCTTTGCCGCCCGGCTGGACGACGGATCGGGGCGCTACCTGCGCAGCGGTGACATCGGCTTCCTGCATGGCGGGTCGCTCTATGTCACCGGGCGGATCAAGGACGTGGTCATGTGGCTGGGCCGCACCCTGCATGCGGCCGACCTGGAACAGATGCTGGCCGCCGCCGACGTGGGCATCCGCCCCGGGCGGGTGGCCGTGCACCAGGATGCGGACGGGCAGGTCAACGTTGTGGCCGAAATCGCCCCGGCCCGGATCGACCAGGACGATGGCAGCGCGCTGGCCCGGGGGCTGTGGCACGCGCTGGTGTCCGGCGCCGGGGTCGAGCCGGGCCGGGTGCTGCTGGTGCGGCCGGGGTCCTTGCTCTGGACGACCAGCGGCAAGATCCGGCGGTCGGCCTCGCTGGAACGCGCGGCGGCCGATGCGCCCGAGGGCGGTTGCCTGCTGCTCGACTGGCTGCCCTATGGCGATGACGACCGGGCCGGGCCGCGGGCGGCGGCCGTGCGCCGGCTGCGCGCCGCCGCGGCCGATGGCCCGCCGGCCGAAGCCGCGCTGGCCGATTTCTTTGTCGAATGGATTGCCGGGTCGGTCGGGGTGGAACCGGCCGAGATCGACCCCGAGATGCCCTGGGCCGACCTGGGCCTGTCGTCGCTGATGACCAGCGAGATGATCGCCGACCTGGAACTGGCCATCGACCGGGCGGTCGAGATCGAGCTGCTGTTCGAATTGCACAGCCCCGCCGAGCTGGCCGCCGAGCTGGCCGCCCCGGGCGCATGAGCGTGCCGCCCCGCCCCGAGCCGATTGCCGTGGTCGGCATGGCCTGCCGCTTTCCCGGGGCTGACAGCCCCGATGCCCTGGCCCGCCTGCTGCGCGCCGGGGCGACCAGCGTCGCGCCGGTGCCCGACGCCCGGCGTGCGCTCTGGGCCACGGGCCAGGCCGACACCGAAACGCTCTGGTCGGGCATCCACGCCCGCCACGCCGGGCTGATCGACGGGATCGAGACCTTCGACCGCCTGCCGTTCCGCATCTCGGCCACCGAGGTGCCGCTGGTCGACCCGATGCAGCGGCTGGCCCTGGAAACCGGCTGGCATGCGCTGGAAGATGCCGGGCTGGCACCGGCAGAGCTGGAAGACAGGCCCGTCGGGGTGTTCATGGGCGCGGCGGCCTCTGATTACACCCTGCTGCTGACCGGCGCGGGCCTGCCGGGGCAGGGCCATCCGCATCTGCCCAATGCCGGGCAGAACGGCGCGATTTCCGGGCGGCTGAGCTATTGCCTGGGGCTGGTCGGGCCGTCCTACACGGTGGACACGGCCTGTTCGGCAGCGCTGTCGGCCGTGGCCCTGGCCGGCGAGGCGTTGCAGGCCGGGCGCTGCGACATCGTGCTGGCGGGCGGGGTGAATGCGCTGCTGGCCGGGTCGACCACGGCCATTCTCTGCGCCGGCCCGGTGCTGAGCCCGACGGGCGAGACGCGCAGTTTCGATGCCGGGGCGGCGGGGTTCGTGCGGGGCGAGGGCTGTGGCATGCTGGTGCTCAAGCGGCTGGGCGATGCCCGGGCCGATGGCGACCGCATCCATGCCGTGCTGCCGGGCTGGGCCACCGGCCAGGACGGCCGGTCGAACGGGCTGAGCGCTCCGTCGCGGGCCGGCCAGGCCCGGGTGATCACCGAGGCCCTGCGCCGGTCCGGGCTGGCGCCCGACGCGGTGGGATATATCGAGGCGCACGGGTCGGCCACGGCCCTGGGCGACGTGATCGAGACCCAGGCCCTGGGCGATGCCCATGCCGGCCGGACCGGGGCGCCCGGCGGGCTGGGCTCGATCAAGGCGGTGATGGGCCACCTGGAGGCGGCGGCGGGCATTGCCGGGCTGATCAAGGCGATTGTCATGGTGCGCGACGGTTTCGTGCCGTCCCAGCCGTTGTTCGACAGGCCCAACCCGCGGATCGACTGGGCGGCCTTGCCCTTCCGCGTGCCGCAGGCCACGGCCGATTGGCCTGGGGCCCGGCGGGTCGCCGGGGTCAGTGCCTTCGGCATGAGCGGGATGAATGCGCATGTGCTGGTGGCCTCGGTGGAGGCTGCTGATGCGGGGGATGCGGCGGCTGCGGGCGGTGCGTCCGGTGCGGGTGCAGCGGCCGGTGCGTTTGGTACGGCGCCTGTGGGTGATGAGGGCGCTACGCCCGGTGAGCCCGGTGTGGCGCCTGTTGTGGCTGCGTCTGGCGCGGTGCCCGTGGCCGATGCGCGAGGTGGCGGGTTTGTGGCCCGTGCGGGTGATGGCTCTGGTACAGCGTCTTTGGGTGATGCCGAGGATGCGGCGCCTGTCACGGCAGCACCGGGGCAGGGGGGCGGCGGACCGCAGCTGTTCCTGCTGTCGGCCGCCAATGGCCCGGCGATACAGGCCCGGGCCGCGCAACTGGCCGAGACATTGCGCGCCGCCCCGCCGGAGCAGTTTGCCGCGCTGGCCGCCGCGACCTGCCGGCGCTGGACCGGCCTGTCGCATCGCGCCGGGTTCCTGGCCGCCGACCCGGCCGAGGCCCTTGCCCGGCTGGCCGTGCTGACCGATGCCCCGCCGGCCCGGGCGCCGCGTGCGCCGCGCCGCCTGGCGCTGGCCCTGCCGCCCGATCTGCCGGCCGACCTGGCCGCCGGCCTTGCCCCCCGGCTGGCCGCGCTCTGTCCGGGACTGGCCCTCGACGCCGGGGCCGAGCTGCGGATCGCGGATGTGCCCGAGGCCCCCGACCGGCCCCGCGCCCTGTTGCTGAATGCCGCGCTGGCCCTGTCCCTGGCCGGGGCGTCGGTTGCCACCGACGCGCTCTATCCGCCGGCGTTGGCCAAGGCCGTCGCTCTGCCTCCCTATCCGTTCCAGCGCCAGCGGGCCTGGTTCGACGACCTGCCCGGCACCGGAGCCGTTCCGGGCACAAGGACATCCAGCCCATGACCAATGCCAATATCTATACCCTGCTGCACCGTGCCTGGACCGATCCCGCGGCCGTTGCGCTGTACGATTGCCCCGACGTGGCCGGCGCCGAGGTCACCTATGGCGCGCTGGACGCGGCGGTTGCCCGGGCCGCCGCCGCGCTGGCCGAACGGGGGCTGGTCCCGGGCGACCGGCTGGCCATGGCCCTGCCGAAATCCACCGCCACCTTCGTGCTGTTCCTCGCCGCGTTGCGGTCGGGCCTGACGCTGGTGCCCTGCAACCCGGCCAGCCCGGCCCAGGGCGTGGCGGCCATGCTGGAGCGTACCGATCCGGCGCTGGTGCTGGTCGATGCCGAGGCTCCCGCCGGGCCGATCGCGCTTGCCGCGCGCACCGCCGGCGCCCGGGTCGATACCGTTGCGGCCGGGGCGGGGCTTGATCCGCTTTCCTCGGGCAGTGCGTCCGATGCCGCGCCTGATCCAATGTCCTTGGATGGTGGGGCCGGGGTTGACCCGCTGCCCTCGGAGAATGCAGCCGATGCCGGACGTGACGCGCTGTCCTCGCACAACGGAGCCGACGTTACCCCCGCCGTGCTGACCGGCGATCACCCGGCGATCATCCTCTTTACCTCGGGCAGCACCGGCGCGCCCAAGGGCGTGCCGATCACCCATGGCGCCCTGGCCGGTCAGGCCCGGGCCCTGTGCGACGCCTGGCAGATCACCGCGGCCGACCGGCTGCTGCACGTGCTGCCGATGACCCATGCCCACGGGCTGATCATCTCGCTGTTGCCCCTGCTGCTGGCCGGCGGGGCGATCTGCCTGCGCGGACGGTTCGAACCGGGCGACGTGGTTGCCCGCCTGCCTCGGGCCAGCTGCTTCATGGGCGTGCCCTTCACCTATGCCCAGCTGATGGACCATCCCGGTTTCGATGCCCCGGCCTGTGCCACGATCCGCCTGTTCGTCAGCGGCTCGGCCCCCCTGCCGGACGACCTGCGCCAGGGGTTCGAAGCCCGCACCGGCCATCCGCTGCTGGAACGGTATGGCATGACGGAAACCCTGATCTCGACGGCCAACGGCCCGGCCAGCCATCGCGGGGGCAGCGTCGGCCGGCCGCTGCCCGGGGTCGACCTGCGCATCCGCCCGCTCGGCGCGCCCGATGGCCCCGATGCCGCGCCGGGCGAGGAAGGCGAGGTCGAGCTGCGCGGGCCGTCGGTGCTGTCGGGCTATCTCGCCGCGCCCGACCAGACGGCCGGGGCCTTTGCCCCGGATGGCTTTTTCCGCACCGGGGACCTGGGCCGACTGGATGCCGACGGGTTCCTGTCGATCACCGGCCGGGCCAAGGACCTGATCGTCTATGCCGGGCTCAAGGTGCATCCGGCCGAGGTCGAAGCCGCGCTGCGGGAGCTGGACGAGATCGGCGATGCCTGCGTGTTCGGCGTGCCCCATCCCAGCGCGGGCGAGGCCGTCATGGCCGCCGTGGTGCTGCGGCCCGGGGCCGGGGCGACCAGCCCGGCGGCCCTGCGCGGGCAGTTGATCGGCAGCCTGCCGCCCAGCCACGTGCCCCGGCGCATCCATGTGCTGGCCGACCTGCCGCGCAACGCCATGGGCAAGCTGCAGCGCAACGTGCTGCGCGACTGGCATGCCGACGGCCGGCTGGCCGCCGGTGGTGATGGCGGAGCGGGAGCGGAAACCGGCGCTCAGCCCGGCTTGTGCGCGGACACCAAGAGGTAATCCTTGAACGTGGCCTCGATCGACCGGGCCGAGGCCTGCATCGCATTGGCCGCAAGGACCCGGGCAAAGGGCGTGACGGTCTGGTCGCGGATGCTGGTCAGTTCGATCCGCGTGAACCCGGTCTCGGCCAGCAGCTCTGTATAGGCCGCGATCGTCGGCAGCACGTTGTCGGCGGGCATGATGGTCATCGGCGCATCGGCCAGGATGTCGGTCAGCACCATCTGGCCGCCGGGAGCCAGCACGCGCAGGGCCTCGCGCAGGAAGGTCCGTCGAGGGCGGAAATGCATCGCCGCCTCGATGCTGTGGACCCGGTCGAAATGGTCATCGGGGAAATCCAGCGCACAGGCATCGCCCTGCACGAAATCGACCCGCCCGCCGCCATGGGCCTCGCGCGCGAATGCGACCTGGCGGGCCGAATAGTTCAGCCCGGTCACCCGTGCGGCGGGATAGAACTCGGCAAAGGCCCGGCTGCAGGCGCCCAGCCCGCAGCCGACGTCAAGCACGCGGGCCACGCCGTCGGGGTGGGAATCGGCTTCGACATGGCGTTCGACCATCCGCGCGGCGGCCTCGCGCAGGGTTGCAACGGGGCGACCTGCGGCATCGGTCCAAAACCCGAAGTTGTAGAAATCGCAGCCGTCGAAGAGCCGGCGCATCGCAGGGTGGAAAATGCCGAAGTCATACTCGTTTTCCGAGAGTTTCAGCTGCGCCGTATCGTCCATAAACCCTTCTCCGCATTGCATGATCTTGTCCGGTGATGAATACTTACGTTTACCAGAATTAACGATAACCGGCATTACCGAAAGTACGCGCATGACGACGAAGACCGCAGCAGAGAAACCCGCAACGGCCGAAGATATCCAAGCCTGGCTGGTCACTTACATTTCTTCGGTCATCGACGTGCCGCAGGATCCGTTTCCGGTCGAGGAACGCTTTGACCGGTACGGGCTGGATTCGGTCGAGATGACGATCATGTGCGGCATGCTCGAAGAAGCCTATGGCGTCGAAGTGAATCCGACCGAGGTCATCGACAACCCCAACGTCAAGGCGCTGTCGGCGCATCTGTTCGACCGGCTGTCCAGCGACGCGGCGTGACCATGCCGGGTCCTGACGACCCGCGCCGGATCCTGATCTGCGGCATGTACGACATGCGCAATTTCGGCGACCTGATGTTCCCGCTGATTGCCGGGCACGAGCTGGGCGCGCGGGGGCTGGAGGTCGCCGCGCTGTCGCCCACCGGGGCCGGGACCGGGCTGGCCGAGGCGATGCCCACCCGGCCGATTGCGGCGCTCTTCGATCCCGACACGCCGGTTGACGGCGTGGTGATCGGCGGGGGCTACATCGTGCATACCCATCGCATGGACATGCTGCGCGAATATCGCGGCGGCGAGGTCGGCGCGGCCGCCGCCCCGTCGGTCTGGCTGGGGGCGACGCTGGGCGCGGCGCTGCGTGATGTGCCGGTGGCCTGGAATGCTCCGGGCGCGCCGCATCCGATCCGGCCGGGCGCACGGGCGCTGGCGGCCCGGGCCTTTGCCGCGGCCGATTACATGTCGCTGCGCGATACGGGTTCGGCCCGGATGGTCGGGCTGTCTCCTGACGGAGGCGAAGGGGCGGTGGACCTGCATGTCGTGCCCGACCCGGTGCTGGGCATCGACCGCCTCTGGCCGGGCGCGACGCTGCGGCCCGATTACGAACGGCTCTGTGCCCGGCTGGGCGTGCCGGCGGACAGGGTGCTGGCCATCCACGTGCGCGGCCGGTCGCTGGCCGGCCAGCCGATCCCCGAGTTTGCCGGTGAGCTGGCCGAGACCTGCCGGGCCCTCGACCTGGTGCCGGTGATGATCGGCCTGGGCTCGGCCCATAGCGACGATCGCATCGCCCGCGAACTGGCCGCCGCGCTCGATGCCCGGGGATGCCCCGGCGCGGCGCTGGACCGGCCCGAGGGCCTGCGCGACATTGCCGCCCTGCTGGCCCATGCCCGGGCCTATGCCGGCTCGTCGCTGCACGGCTACATCACCGCCGCGGCCTATGGCGTGCCCGGCCGGCTGGTCGCCCGGCCGGCCTATCGCAAGTTCGACGGGCTGGTCGGCCACCTGGACCGGCCCGGCGACAAGGTGGCCGACTGGGCCGGCGCGTTGGCCGGGCTGCCCGCGGCCCTGGCCGACGGCCGGACGGCCCTGCCGGTGGGCATCGGCGCGGCGCTGGATCGCCATTGGGACCAAATGGCCGACAGCCTGTCGGCCGGCCCCGCTCCCGGCCGGGCACGGCGGCTGGATTTCGCAACGCGGGCCATGGCCGAGGGCCTGGCCCAGGCCGGCCCCGACTGGGCCATGACCCCCTTCACCACAGCGCAGGACCGGGCAGCCGCCGCGACCGGAGACGATGTCCGCGAGAAAGAGCCCTTTTGATCCCATGACACAGACCCCTTCCACCCCCGACACCGCGACCGCCCCGCCGCATGCGCTGGGCCAGGCCGACCGGGACCGTTTCCTGGCCGATGGCGTTGTCGCGCCGATCGACGTCATGTCCGAGGCCGAGGCCGGGGCGATCCTGGCCGAGGTCGAGCGTATCGAGAGCCGGTCGGGCGGGCGCCTGTCGGGCCTCGTGCGGGCCAAGCCCCACCTGCTGCTGCCCTTCCTGTGGGACGTGCTGCACGATCCGCGGATCGTCGACCGGGTGGAAAGCCTGCTGGGCCCGGACATCCTGTGCATCGGCGCGTCGATGATCGACAAGCCGGCCGGGTCCGATGCCTATGTGGCCTGGCACCAGGACGCGACCTTCTGGGGGCTCAGCTCGACCGAGGGCGCGACGGCCTGGCTGGCGCTGACCCCGGCGACGCCGGAATCGGGCTGCATGGACGTGGTGCCCGGCACCCAGGGCCAGCAGCTGGAACATTTCGACACCCGTGATGAGCTGAACATGCTGGGCGCGCGGGAAAGCGTGCGGGCCGAGGTCGACCTTTCCCGGGCCCTGCCGCTGGCCTTGCGGCCCGGGCAGATGTCGCTGCATCATCCGCTGGTGCTGCACGGGTCGGGCCCGAACCGGGCCGATCACCGCCGGCTGGGCTTTGTCATCCGCTATGTCGCGGCCAGCGTCCGCCAGGACGGCGGATCGGCCACGCTGGTGCGCGGGCGCAACCTGTCGGGCATGGCGCTGGAACAGGCGCCGGAGGGCGAGATGCAGCCCGACGCGCTGCGTCGCCACGGCGAGATCATCCGCCAGGGGGCGGGGGTGATCCGGCGGCAGAAGGCGGCCCACCTGGAGGCAACCGGGCAGGATACGGGTGAACACGGTGCCCCCGACGGGGACCAGGACAAGGCGGAGGGGATGTGATGCCGGTGACCGACAGCTATGAAAATGACGGATACGTGTCGCCCATCGCGGTGATGACGCCCGACGAGGCCGCGGGCCATGTCGAGGCCCTGCGCGTGCAGGAAGCGAAGTTCGGCGGCCAGCTGTCGACGGCGACCAATGCCAAGGCGCATCTGCTGTTCCCCTTTCTGTGGGACATCGTGCAGGACCCGCGCATCGTCGATCATGTCGAACGTATCCTCGGCCCCGACATCCTGTGCTGGGGCTCCAGCTTCTTTGCCAAGGAACCGGGGTCTGCTTCGGTCGTGCCCTGGCACCAGGATGGCACCTGCTGGGGCCTGGACGCGCCCCGGGCGCTGACGGCCTGGGTGGCGCTGACGCCCAGCACGCCGGAGAACGGCTGTTTGCGGGTGGTGCCGGGCAGCCACCGCGAATGGGTGCGCCACGCGGTGCGCAACGCGTCGTCGTCGATGCTGCCGCTGGGCGAGGAAGTGGCCGCCGAGGTCGACGAGGACGAGGCGCTGCTGTGCCCGTTGCAGGCCGGCGAGATGTCGATGCACCATGTCATGCTGGTGCATGGTTCGGCCCCGAATCGGGCGACCGAAGGCCGGCGGATCGGCTTTGCCATCCGCTACATCGCTGGCGACGTGGGCCAGCGCAACGGCCACCGGGGCTTTGCCACCATGGTGCGCGGGCGCGATCACGGGACCTACGAGCTGGAACAGAAGCCGGAAAAGGTGCTGGCCCCCGAGGCCCTGCGCCGCCATCGCGAGATCCTGCGCCGGTCGGCCGAGATCGTGACCGAAGAGGCCGGCATCCTCAACCCCGCCGGGCGGTAGGCCCCAAGCGGGGCCGGCCGGTCAGCCTGTCGTGGGGGCGTCCGGCGCCTCGCCGCGATCCATCCGGCCGGTCGCGGCGTCAAAGACCCATCCCCGCCGGCGCAGCTTGCGCGGGGGGTGGCCGCGCAGGGCCGTATAGACCCGGGTCGCGGTCTTGACCGTGGCCACGCTGCGGGCGGTATTGGTCGTCGTGCTGCCGTCGTGGATCTGGTGAAAGGTGGCCACCCCGTCCATGCGGATCAGCTGGCCGTCGGGCCAGGCCGCGGCGCGGGCCAGCATGTCTGGATTGCACATGCCGCCGCCGGGCTCGTCAAAGGCCGGATCGAACCCGCCAAGCGCATCCCAGGCCGCCCGGGGCAGGAACAGCGCGTTGGATTCCAGCATCGGCCCGGTGACGGATTGTTCCTCGGGCCAGGACGCGGCCATCAGGTCGGCCGCCGGATCGGGCCAGCCGGCCCGGGCCAGCAGCCTGTCTTCGGTCGCGCGGTCATAGCCCTGTGCGGCCGTGACGCTCTGGCGGCCGGGGCCGAACTGGCGGTTGGGCACGGCGATGACCGGGGCGGGATGGTGGCGCGCGGCGGCATGGACGGCGGCCAGCAGGTTGGCCGAGGCCAGGCGCGCGCCGTCGATCCAGGCCCCGATCAGCCGGCCCCGCGCCAGCGACAGGGCTTCGTTCATGGCTCCGACCGGCGAGGGCGACGCCACGCTGGCCCGCTGAAAGCGCACGGCCGGGTCGATGGCGGGCAGGTCGGGCAGGGGCTGCGAGCCGTTGTCGACCAGGACGATCTCGTAATCCAGGTCTTCCACCCCGCGCTGAAAGGCCCGCGACAGCGACAGCAGCGTGCGCGGCACCTCGCGCTGCATCTGCCAGCAGACCAGGGCAATCGAGATATCGGGCCGCCGGCTGGCGGCCGTTGTCGGGTGTCCGGGCATGGGCGGGCCTATTCCTTGCCGAAATCCAGACCGAAGTCCGCGCCGATATCGCCGAGAGCCTTGTCGGACCCGGGGTGGGTATCCTTGCCGGTGAACCGATCGCGCAATCCCTGGTCGATGGCCGGCCAGATCCGGTCCATCCGCGCCGTCCAGGACAGCGAGCGGCTGAGCGCCTCGGGCAGGGGCCGGGGGCCCCGGGCCATCCGATCCTGCATCGCCGCATCCACGGCCCAGATGAAATTGTCGGTCGTCGAGGCCACGGCCACCTCGTCGCGCAGATCGTCGAGATTGGCGATGTCGGTGGTCACGACGCGCACGCCGAGCGAGCGGAAGACATACATCTTGAGCGGGTTCATCCGGTCGGACAGGTCCGAGCGTTCATGGGGCACGATGGCCACGTCGAAGGCCGCGATGCAGGCCCGGGCCATTTCGTAGCGCCGCACGCCCAGCACGTGGACATTGGGCAGGGCCTGCATGCGGGCCAGCTGCTTGGTATGGGACAGCTTGCCGATCAGCACGATCTGGTAATCCGGCCGGGACCGCGACAGGGATTCGACCAGGTCGAAATCGAACCGGTCGTTCATGTTGCCGACATAGCCCACGATCTTGTCGCCCAGCCGGGCGATCTCGGCCGCGGGGATCGGCGGGGTGTCGCGGATGTCGATGCCGTTGGGCACCAGCAGCGGGGTCTGGCCGCTCTCGGCCAGCCGGTCGGCGACGGGCTGGCAATTGGCGATGGACAGGTCGGTGCAGTCTTCCATGAACTTGTAGTTGCGGTCGAGCGCCCGCCGGCGCGCGGCATCGTTGTCCCAGAACCGCTGGTCGTCGATGTAATCGCTGACCACGAAGGGGAAATTGATGCGCCGCTGGACATCGGGAAAGGCATCGACGACCGGGCAGACCCAGGCCATGCAATTGTCGCGCATGTCCAGCTCGTCGAGCCAGGTGTCGACGGCATTGGGAAAGCTTTCCGGCCCCGGGACCTTGCGGCCGAGCAGGGTGTGGTGTTCCTGGCCCATGACAAAGCTGCGCCGGTAGACGTTGGGCTCGTCGGCAAAGCCGGTCAGGCGCATCAGCGTGTTCGACGAGATCAGCTTGCGCTCGGCCTCGGCGATCTCGCGCATCGGGTTGGGCTGGAACCGCAGCTGGGTGACTTCGATCGGCGCATCGACATGCAGCACGCGTCCGACCTCGGGGCGCAGGAGCAGCTGGTTCAGCAGCATGTCCTGGCGCCGGCCGTAGATCCCGGAGTCGTTCTGTTTCCAGAAGAACACGATGTTGACCGGCCGGTCCGGGTCGATGGCCCGGGCCACGCGGGGGCCGGTGGTGAGGTAGGGCGCACAGAGCCCTGCCAGGTCGTCGGGCAGGGTGCCGGGCATCTCGCGGTCGATGAAGCGCAGCAGGCGCGGGGTGTCGAAGGTGGCCGGAGCCGCCTGCGGGTGGTGGTTGCGGGCGTCGCGGTTCGCGCGGGCGGCATCGATGGCCTGCAACGCCCGGCGGCAATTGGGCGCATAGGCCATTTCCGCCTCGAAGAAGGGATGGGCGGCGGGGGTCTCACCCTCGGCCCGCCCGTCCAGCGCCTCGGCCAGGCGGTCGGCCAGGGTGTCGTCCCGGCGGATGGGCAGGGCGGCGCCGGCGGTGATGACATCGGCCACGGGCGGCACGTCGGTGATCAGCACCGTCGATCCCACGGCCACGGCATCGGTCAGCTTGGCCGGGGTCTGGCTTTGGGAAATCGCGCTGTCGGGGTCCTGCAACAGCACGACGACATCGGCCATGGCATTCAGGTCGAGCACCCGGGCGAAGGGCTGGGCCGGCAGTCGTTTCAGGCGCAGGCCGGGCATCTCGGCCAGTTCCTTTTCCATCGCCGGATCGACGACCGAGCCGGCGATGCAGAGGACAACCTCGGGCCGGTCCAGGGCAATGACCGCCCGGGCCAGGTCCAGAAGGCCCTTGTGCCGCCGGGGCGTGCCCAGAAACAGCACCACGCGGTCATCGTCGGCAAAGCCGAATTCGGCCCGCGTGTCGGGCCGGGCGGCGATGGCCGTCCGGGCGTCGGTGCCATTGCGCCCGTGGCGCACCAGGGTGGCATCGAACGTCTCGCACAGCGCCGGGTTGCAGGCCGTCAGACCGTCGACCGACGACAGGATGTCCATGCCCAGTTCGGTCCAGTCATGGCCCTGCGAGCGGGTCCATTCCTGCGGGGCCAGCGCCTTGACGAAGGCTTCGAGCGAGCGCGGGGCCTTGCCCTTGACGAAGGCCAGCTCGTCGTCGTCGATGTCGCACAGCAGGGTCGCGCCGTGGATCTCGCGGTAGAGCAGGCCGATCAGCAGGCCGGGGAAACGGGGCTTGGACACCCAGACCGTGCCCACCGGCCAGTCCCGCACCATGCGCAGGGCGCCTTCGAGCAGCTGGCGGAAATAGGGCGCATGCCAGCCGAAGATCGGCACCTGGCGCAGGGAGTCGGCCAGCGGCGGCCATAGCCCGTCGCCGTACATCGGGAAATAGGGCCCGGCCAGGGCGGTGGGCCGGGCGTCGCAGATCGTCTCGGCCATGGTGATGCCCCGCCCGACCACGTTGTGGCCGATGTCCCAGGACACCACCAGAACGCGATCCTCGGGCGCGGCGCTGCGGAAATCAGGCCGCCCGTCGCGCGGCTGGGCCTGCCATTCCTGCATGTCGACCGGAGCGTGCCATTCCCGTTCCATCGCCAGCTGGCTGACCAGCCGTTCCAGCCGGTTCTTGACCGGGCCGAAATTGGGCATCCGTTCGAGCGCCTCGCGGTAGAGTTCGACCGCGCGGTCGAAATCCAGCTGGGCCGTGGCCAGTTCGGCCTCGACCATCGGGGTCCATTCGAAATCGGGGAAATGTGTCCGCAGCCCCCGGACATGGGTTTGGGCCTGGTCGAGGCGGCCAGCCTGGACGGCAATGTCGGCCAGCCGGATCAGCGTGGTCGGGTTCGGCCCGAAGGCCTCAAGGGCGTTCTGGTAGGTCCGCTCGGCGCTGGCCTTGTCGCCGGCAAGGAACTGGTCGTCGGCTTGGCGCAGGATGCTATCCAGGGCATCTGCACTGTTGTTGCTTGCATTCACTACTATAGTACCTTTTCCCTTCCGAGACCTGACGCCCGGATGCCCGATCCCTTCGCCCGAAGGCGAAGATCGCGGGGTCCGTTCGCTCCGCTGCAGCCCAGCCGGTTTCCCGGTTCCCTGCCTGAACAACTGGAAGTTGACTTTCGCAAAGCGGAATAAAATTCCGTGGATGGAAAGCCATCAAGCCTCAGGAACACGTTGTACAAACTCGTAACTCGATGGCAAGATACATGAATCTTGAAATTGTCGCGAGCCGTGGCGCGGGACGCCGAGAAGTGAAAAAATGATCCCTACTATTTCAGTAATTTCCGAAGCATGACGCAGGTTAGCGTCATGTCCCGCCGCCTTGCCGTCTTTGGCACCTTTGATGTCGAGAATTACGGCGACCTGCTGTTCCCTCTGGTTGCCCAGGCCTGCCTCGCGGATGCGGGGGTCGAGGTCGTGCCCGTTTCGCCGACCGATTCGGCGGTCGGATATGCCGACAGCCACCGTCCGCTGTCCTTCGCTGAATTTGCCCGCGATCCCATGCGCTTCGACGGGGTGCTGATCGGCGGTGGCAATATCGTGCACCTGCGCGATTTCGGCCTGCCGGCCTATCCGTCCACGGCCTATGCCGCGCTCTGGCTCGGGGCGACGGCCCATGCCGTGGCCCATGGCCTGCCGGTCTGCTGGAACGCGCCGGGTGTGCTGGCGCCGCGCGACCCGGGGCCGCCGCCACCCTGGCTGGCCCGGGCGACGGCGGCGGCCGATCACTTTGCCGTGCGCGACGTGCCGAGCGCGGATGCCATGGGGCGCTGGAGCGGCCGGCGGCCGGAGGTCCTGCCCGATCCGGCGCTCGACCTGGCCCGGCTGTGGCCGCGCGATACGCTGATGGCCCGGGCAGGGGTGCTGTGGGGCGAGCTGGGGCTGGACGATGGCGGGCCGGTCATCGCGCTGCATGTCAAGCGGCGCAGCCTGCGTGACCAGCCGCTGGCCGAATTTGCCGCGGCTCTCGACGGGGCGCTGGCCGCAACGGGCGCGCGGGCTGTTCTGCTGGCGCTGGGGCGCTGTCACGACGATCATACGCTGGTGCAGGAGCTGCACGCGCTTGCCCCGGCGCGCACGGTGGCCTTTGCCCAGACCGACCGGCTGCGCGACATCGCGGCGGTCATTGCCGGGGCCACGGCCTATGTCGGGGCCTCGCTGCACGGCCATATCACCGCGGCGGCCTATGGCACCCCGGCGCGGGTGGTGGCGGTGCCGGCGCTGCACAAGTTCGCCGGCCAGGCCCGGACGATGGGCCGCAGCGACGACCTGGCCGCCGACTGGGCCGCGGCGCTGGAGGCCCTGCCCACAGTGCTGGCCGAGAACCGCCGGCCGCTGCCGGCAGAGGTCGGCACGCAGCTGTCGGGCCATTGGGCGCGGATCGCGGGCCTGGTCCGCGACGGGCGCACGGGGCCGGACCGCCCGGCGGTCTTCCGGCGGCCCAATATCGCACGGGCCCTGCAACGGGTGGTGGACGAGGCCAACGCGGCGCTGGCGCCGGCGGGCCGATAAGGAGACGACGGACATGGCAGAGACAACCGCGGCCGCAACCGATTGGGACAACGCAAAGATCAACCGGCAGATCGCGGCCGGCGAGTTCGAGGCCGCCGGCCCGGTGATCGAGGCCCGGCTGGAGGCCACGCCGGGCTTTCTGCCGGCGCGGATGGCGCGCATCCGCCTGCTGTTGGCCCGGGACGAGGTGGCCGAAGCCGCCCGGCTGGCCGCCGCGCTCTATGACGATGTGCAGGGCAATGCCTGGGTCTGGGTGCTGGCCGTGCAGGCGCTGGCCCGGGCGGGGCAGGCCGAGGCGCTCTGCGAGACCTTCATCGAAGGCGCGACCTGGCTCACGCTGGATGAAACGACCCTGTTGTCGGCCCTGAATGCCGCGATGCCGGCCGCCGGGGGCACTGCCGCCCAGCTGTCCCTGCTGCGCGAGGCCGTCCAGGTGCTGCCCGAGAACCGCGATATCCAGCTGCGCCTGGCCACCCGGGCCTATGCCCTGGGCCAGGTCGAGATGGCCATCGACATGCTGACCCGGGCCGAGGCCTCCGGCCCGCTGCCGGCCTATGCCCGGCGGGTCCAGAGCCAGCTTTATCCCCGGATGGGCAGCTGGGCCCAGGCGGCCGACCGGCTGGCCGCCGACATTGCCGCCCGGGACGAACCCGACGGCGATGTCGAACTGCTCTGCCGGCTCTGCCGCTACCAGGCCGCCGCCGGCCGGTTCGACGAGGCCGCCGTCACGCTGGATCGCGCGCTGCTGGCCCATCCCGAGGCCTGGCGGCCGATCTACCGGCTGACCCGGGTGTTCCTGCCCGCTGCGCAGGATGCCGCCCTGTTCGACCGGCTTGAGGCCTATCGCAAAGCCAATCCGACGGATCGCAACTGGCAGCTGCAATTTGCATTCTTTGCCCTGCGCGCGGGCCGGGATGCCACGGCCGTCGCGCTGCTGACCGACCTGGCCGGCGACGAGGTTGTCGGCCCGACGGCCCGCGACCTGCTGGCCGCGCTAGAGGCCCTGCCCGTGGCCGAACCGCGGCCCGGCGTGCTGGACCACGCGGATGTCCGGGTGATCCGCAAGGAGGGGGCCCGGGGCACGCTGGTATGTTTCGGCAATTTCCTTGGTGGCCTCAGCTATATCCCCGACCGCCGGCTCGATGCCGCGCTGGCCGATCTGCCGCTCAATGTCGTCTATCTGCGCGACCCTCATGGCCGGGCCTACCTGAACGGCATTCCCGGTCTTGGTCCCGACGCGCCGGCCAGTTTCGAGGCCCTGGGCCGGCTGGTCGCCGGGCTGGACGGCGAGCGCATCATTACCCTGGGCAGTTCGGCCGCCGGGCATGCGGCGCTGCGCGCGGGGCTGGCCATCGGTGCCGACCGGGTGATCTCGCTCGCGGGGCTGGTGACACCCGACCAGGCCGGCCAGGGCGAGGCCCAGCACAACCGCAATGCGCTCGATGAACTCTTTGGCCCCGACCTGGGCGCGCTGGATCTGCGCCCGGGGCTTGAGGCGCGGCCCGACACCCGGCTGTCGCTGGTCTTTGGCGATGCCTACGGGCCCGATGTCGCGCGCAGCGCGGCGGTGGCCGGGCTGGGGAACGTCGATCTGCACCCGATGGCCGGGGTGTCGACCCACCATTGCGCGATCGCGGCGATCAGCGACGGCACGCTGATCGGCCTTCTGCGACAGGGGCTTGGCCTGGACGGCTGAGCCTATTCCGCGCGACTGCCGGGTTTTTCGGGGATCGCGCGGATTGTAGGGATGAAATTAGGCAAGCCTTAAACCGGAGGGGGTAGACGAAAGGTCATTCCCGTTCCGGAGAGGAGGCTCCGCATGACCGCCGAAATGTCTGACCAGGACGTTGATCGCCTGCGGCAAATGGTGACCGAAGCAAGCATGTTTCTTCGGATCGACATGCCTGACCAGACCATTCAGACCGCCAATGCCAATGCGCGCGATCTTCTGGCCGGCAAGGATGGGGGCGTCACCGGCACGGCCTTTCCGTCCTATTTCGGCAATCCCGATTACGTGACGACCTGCCTGCAGACGGCATTGGAATCCGACCAGCTGGTGCAGTTCAACACCCGGCTGAAGGGCGGCGACGATGCCGCGACCTTCTTTGGCAGTGCCTTCCGCCCGGATGACAGCGGCAAGGCGGTGCTGGTGCAGGGGCGGCTGGTGCCCTTTGACAAGGAAACCGCGTCGAAGCTGCAGGCGCTCGACCGGTCGCAGGCCTCGATCGAGTTCCTGCCCGACGGCACCGTGCTGAAGGCCAATTCGAATTTCCTTGCCCTGATGGGCTACAAGGCCGACGAGATCGTCGGCGGCCACCACAGCATGTTCTGCCGCAAGGAATTTGCGAATTCACCCGATTACAAGATGATGTGGAACGCGCTCTGCCGGGGCGAGCCGCAGGACGGGGAATTCGAACGGATCGACAAGGCGGGCAATCCGATCTGGATCCGGGCGACCTATTACCCGGTCATCGGCCCTGACGGCAATGTGGCCAAGGTGTTCAAGGCCGCTTTCGATGTCACGGCGGAACATAATGCGTCCAACCAGATCCGCGGCCGGATGGAGGCGGTGAACAATTCCCAGCTGGTTGCCGAATATGCACCCGATGGCCGACTGGTCGAGATGAACAGCGCCTACCTGCGGGTGGCCGGTTTCGAATCCGGCGACCTGATCGACCAGCCGGCGATCCTGTTCTGGACCCGGGACGGGGTCGAGACCAAGGAATACCGCCAGGCCTGGAAACAGCTGGCGGCGGGCGAGACGGTGACGGGCATCCACCGGCGTTTCAACAAGCAGGGTCAGGATTTCTACCTGCGGTCCACCTTTACGCCGATCCGGGACCTGGACGGGCGGATCGATTGCATCGTCGAGCTGGGCCAGGACATCACGGACACGCGCATGCGCAATGCCGAGTTCGAGGGCATGGTCAACGCGATCCGCCGCGCCCAGGCGGTGATCGAGTTCGACCTCGACGGCAAGGTCCTGTCGGCAAATGCCAATTTCCTCGATCTGATGGGCTATGATTCGGCCGATGTCATCGGTCAGCACCACCGGATGTTCTGCAAGCCCGAGATCTTCGAGGCGCCGGATTACCGGGCCTTCTGGGAGAAGCTGGGCCGGGGCGAATTTGTCTCGGGCGAGTTCGAACGGGTGACACGATCGGGCCAGGAGGTCTTTATCCAGGCCAGTTATAACCCGATCATGGATCTGGATGGGCGGCCCATCAAGGTGGTCAAGTTCGCCACCGACGTGACGGCCCAGCGACGCCGGAACGCCGAGTTCGAAAGCAAGTTCAACGCGATCGACAAGTCGCAGGCGGTGATCGAGTTCGATCTGGAGGGCAATATCCTGGCCGCGAACGAGAATTTCCTGCGGGTCACGGGCTATTCCATGCGCGAGCTGCAGAGCCAGCATCATTCGATGTTCTGCACGGCGGAGTACGTCCAGTCGCAGGGCTATTCCGATTTCTGGACATCGTTGCGCAAGGGCGAAGAGCAGGGCGGGCGGTTCTGCCGGATTGCCAAGTTCGACCGCCAGTTCTGGATCCAGGCGACCTATGCGCCGCTCTTCGACATGCATGGCAAGCCGGTGGGCGTGATCAAATATGCCTATGACGTGACGGCGCAGGTCCAGCTTGAGAACCTCATCCGGGAAAAGGCCGAGACCATGAAGGGGATGGTCCAGGCGCTGGAAGGGTCCATCGAGCAGATCGGCGAGGCCACGGATTCGACCATGGCGGTGTCCAAGGACACACGGACGGCGGCCTCCGGCGGGTTCGAAGAGCTCAACCGTGCAATCGAGGTGATCGACCTGATCGACAAGAGTTCTAAGGAGGTCACGGAAATGGCCCGGGTGATCAGCGATATCGCCAATCAGACCAACCTTCTGGCCTTCAACGCCGCGATCGAGGCTGCCCGGGCCGGTGAATATGGTGTCGGTTTCTCGGTGGTGGCCGACGAGGTGCGCAAGCTGGCCGAGCGCAGTTCCAACGCCGCGCTCGAGATCACCCGTCTGGTCAACGAGAACGGCTCGCAGGTGTCGCTGGGCAAGGATCGGTCCAACTCGGCGCGCGCGGCTTTCGAGCGGATCGTGGAAAGCGTTCAGGACACGGGCGGTGCGGTGACCAAGATCTCCGATTCCGTGGGCAAGCAGAAGGATGTGTCGCGCGACGTGGTGAACCTGATTTCCACCCTGGCCCAAGTCACGCAGAGCGGCTGAATGGTCGCCCCCGAAGATCATGGCGTCCCCGGGATTGATGATGCCCTGGCAGGCGAAGGCGCAGCCGTTGCGCCACAGGCCGCCGCGGCTTCTGCCCCTGAGGTCATCCCGGCAGACCCTGCTTCCGTAACTCCAGATCAGGATGCAGCTGCCGCAGGCTTGACGGACACCACCACACCCGACGACCGGCCAAGTCGCGTGCAGGACACTCAGGCTGGTGCCAAAAGCGATGCGCCCATGGCGCTGATCGATCTCGGCGCCGCCAAGATCGCCATCGATGTGACGGACCTGCGCGAAGTCATGCCCGCGCCGGAAAAGCTGCAGGCTTTCCAATCCTCGGCGCCGGGCATTGTCGGCTGTGTCGCCTTGCGGGGTCAGGTGGTGCCCGTTGCCGATCTTGGCCCCCTGCTTGGCCTGCCTGGACGGCAGCCCGGGGATGAGCCGGGGGTGATTGTCATCATCGGCAATCAATCCCAAGCTTATGGCATCACGGCGCGCGCGGCCTTGCAGATCGTTCAGGCCCGCGATTGTGCGCCGCAATACATCACCCGTGACCAAACCGCGCTTGTCGACAGGCTGTTGGCCCGGCTTGTCCTTGTGGATGACGAGGCCATCGGTGTGCTGGATCCCCATGCCTTGCCCGCACTTGGCGTGCCTCTGTCACGATCGGACCGCGCCCAGGACCCAACTCGTGAGCCGACCGAGAATTTCCTGTTGTTCGAAACGGATGGCACCCGCTTCTGCCTGCCGCTGTCGGATATTCAGGCGACATTGCCCGAAGCATCGATCGATCCCAGCATCCTGCGCGCTGGGCCAAGCGAAGGCGGCATCGTGCACCATGGCACCGAGCGGGCCCTGCTCAACCTGTCGCGATACCTGGGCATGTCGACCTCGGGGGGGGGCGCCTCGCGGGCGTCGGCGGTTCTGCTGGAACGGGGCGAGGACCGGGCGCTGGCGCTGCGGGCGGACCATGTGCGCGACATCCTGAGCCTGACAGGCGGTCAGATCGCACGCATGCCCTCCTTGCTCAGCAACAACCCCGGCGTGTTTCGCGGCGTCTATACCCCGACCGAAGGCGAAGAGACCTACATCCTCGATGGGCAGGCGCTGGGCTGCGATCCGGTGCTGTCGTCCTTCGGGCATTTGCAGCATGAAGTCGGTGAAGACCCACCGGAAGATAATCGCAGCGCGACCGTCGATTTGAGCGAGCGGAGGACGGAACTGGCCTTACTGGTCGTGGCCGGCGTGCGTTGCGCGATCGAGGTGGCGGTGGTCGAGGAAATCGTCTCGGTCAGCCCGCGGGTCGCGGAACGGTGGAGCAATGGCATGCAATACCTGGGCAACATCACCTCGCGGCGGGGCGAGCTGATCCCGACTTTTTCCCTGGCGGCCTCTTTGGGGCACACGGCGGCGGCCGAAGCTGCCCTGCCGGCCATTGTTGTCATCCGGCGCAATGACGAACAGATCGGCCTGCTGGTGGACGAGATCTGCGCGTTGGAACGGATGGTTGTCATGTCCGAAAGCAAGAGCGACAGCGGTCGCATCCTGCAGCCGGTCAAGACGGAGGACAATTCGTTGTGGGAGGTCGTGCGGGCGGATGCGCTGCCTCTCTATGCGATGTGAGCGGCGTCCGGCGTGACCCGCCAGCGCTCTTTTTTCTGGTGGGGGTCGGCCAGGAGCGCGGCGGATGGAACCGTTGCGAGAGTGCGAGTGAAAGAAAAAACGCGCTCGAAAATGGGCGAAATGGCTTTCCCACGGCGTGGACCGAATGGTTCCTTTCAGAGCCGAGAGCCGAGAGCCGAGAGCCGAGAGCCGAGAGCCGAGAGCCGAGAGCCGAGAGCCGAGAGCCGAGAGCCGAGAGCCGAGAGCCGAGAGCCGAGAGCCGAGAGCCGAGAGCCGAGAGCCGAGAGCCGAGCCGAGAGCCGAGAGCCGAGAGCCGAGAGCCGAGAGCCGAGAGCCGAGAGCCGAGAGCCGAGAGCCGAGAGCCGAGAGCCGAGAGCCGAGAGCCGAGAGCCGAGAGCCGAGAGCCGAGAGCCGAGAGCCGAGGACAGGCTCGCTCCGGCAGACGTCGGGGCAGGCGGGCCGGGGCGATTGGGATCGCCCGCCCCCCTGCCGAGCCGGGCGATCGCGGTTTCGACGACCGCAAGCCAAAGGCGCCTGCGGTCGCGAAGGCCGGGAGCGTCCGGCAGGGGCGACCGATCAGGCGTAGGCGCCGGCCGAATAGGTCAATTCGTAGCTGTGCGAATACAGTTCAAAGACAATGCCGAAAGGATCTTCGACATAGACCATGCGATAGGGCTTTTCGCCCGGGAAATAGGACCGGACGGGCATGCGCTGGCGGCCGCCGGCGGCCACGATACGGGCCAGCAGGCCCTCGAGATCGGGATCCTGGATCGCAAAGTGGAATAGGCCGACCTGGCGATGAGGCAGGTTGTCGTCGGGGCGATGGTTCTCGGGGAATTCGAACAATTCGAACCCGATCCGGTCGGCGGTCGACAGGTGAGCAATGCGGAACCGTCCCCAGCCCGGGCCAAAGACATCGTTGCACATGACGCCGATGTCGCTGTCATCCTCGGCGATCTCGGTCGGCTCCATGATGACATAAAACCCCATCACATCGCGGTAAAAGGCAACCGCGGCGTCGAGATCGGGCACCGACAGGCCGATGTGGGAAAAGGTGCGGGGCGTTGTGGGCGTGGACATGATCCGTCTCCTGTGTCTGATCGGCAGGGATATGGGATGACGGGTGCTCGCGATCCAATTATCATTTGCACTGGAAATGATAACAATTTGGCATGACACGTGACGCTCAACGCCCAATGGCTCAACACCTTCGTGACGCTCTGCGAGATCGGGCATTTCACCCGGGCCGCGGCCAGCCTGAACATGACCCAGCCGGGGGTCAGCCAGCACCTGCGCAAGCTGGAGGAACAGGTCGGCCAGCCGCTTGTGTCGCGCGACGGCAAGAGCTTTGTGCCCACCCCGGCGGGCGAGGCGTTGCTGGCCATCGGTCAGCGCCGGCGCGAGGAAGAGCGGCAGCTGCGCGAGGGCCTGGGCCAGGACGATGCCGAGACCGGCGAGGTGCGGATCGGCACATCGGGCTCGCTGGCGCTGTTGCTCTATCCGCGGTTCCTGGACCTGATGGCGCAGGCGCCGGGGCTGACCGTGACACTGGAAGCCGCGCCGCAACGGCGGATCGAGGATGGCGTGCTGGCCGGCGAGCTGGACCTGGGTATCGCCGATCACGCCCCGCGCCGGGCGCGGCTGGACGGCCAGCGCATCGGCGAGGACGAGCTGTGCCTGATCCTGCCCGCGGCCGCGCCACCACCCGAGGATCTCGCGGCGCTGCAACGGCTTGGATTCATCGCCCATCCCGACGGCTTTGCCCATGCGGACGAATTGCTGGGCGCCAACTTTCCCGACGATTACCCCGGCGCCGACCGGTTGCGCCAGCGCAGCTTCATCAACCAGATCGGCCAGATCCCGGACCCGGTGGCGCGCGGGCTGGGCTATACGATCCTGCCGCGATCGGGGGTCGAGACCTGTGCCCAGAGGGACCGGCTGCGGGTCGTACCGCTGGCCCGCCCGATCCGGCACGAATTATGGCTGGTGCATCGTCGTGGCCGGGTGCTGCCCGCGCGTATCCGCCGGATCATCGAAGACATCCGCGACACGCTGGCCGGGGCCGAGGCGGGGCGCCCCTAGCCGGGCCAGGACAGCACGACCCGCGTGCCCCGGCCCGAACTGGTGATGTCGAGTTGGGCGCCAAGCGCGCCGGCGCGGCGTTTCATGCTGGTCAGCCCGATGCCCGCGCGGCGCCCGGAGGCGGGCTGGTCAAGGTCAAAGCCGTGGCCGTCATCGGCAACGGAAATGCTGTGTTCGCTGGCGGAAATGGTGATCTGGTGCGCCCCGGCATGGCGCACGGCATTGGTGATTGCCTCTTGCACGATGCGCAGCAGGGTCAGGGTTTGCGACGGGCCGGCTCCGGGCAGATGCGGTTCGGCCCAGATCCGCCAGACCAGGTCGACGTGATGCTCGTCGAAAATCGGTTCCAGCCGGCCGCGCAGCAGGCCCAGCTGGGTGGCGATGCTGTCGCCGGCCTCGATACTGTCGATCATCAGCCCCATGTCGCGCAGCGCGCCTTCGAGCGCGGCCTGCAGCACCGCGTCGCGTTCGGGCCGGGCGGACAGGTAGGCCAGCATGTTGACCAGCTGGCCGCCGACCCCGTCGTGCAGGTCAAGCAGGATGCGCTGGCGTTCCTCGTCGATGGCCTGCGCCCGGGTGCGATCGGCCAGGCGCTCGTAGGAGGCCTGCAGCTCGGCGGTCTTCTCGTCGATCGTGGTCTGCAGGGCGGCGGTCAGGTTTTCATATTGGGCGATGGACCGGGCAAGCTGAAAGAAGATCACCCAGAGCAGGCTGAGGATGAAGGCCACGGGGATCATCAGCGAGGTGATCGACGGCGCCCAGTCGGCCCAGAAATGGCGCGAGGCCCATTGCGCCAGGGCCAGCGACAGGGCCAGGGCGTAAAGCCCGAAGAGCACGGCGAAATTCAGCGGATGGGTGGCCTGGCGCCAGGCCACCAGCACGGTCAGCATGACCAGGGCCATCAGGATGAAGCCCAGCTGGTAGAGCGCGACGAAGGCCTGGAAGGCATCAAGGGGCAGCAGGGCCAGTGCGGCGCTGCCGGCCAGCAACAGGGCCAGGCAGGCCAGGCGCAGCCGCCGCAAGGGCACGCGCAGCAGGGCGCAGACGAAACAGAGCGTGCACCAGATCTGAAGGGCGGCGGCGGTGTTCCACAGGGTCAGCCAGGCGCGGTAATCGGTCAGCAGATTGGGATAGACCCAGTGATAGCAGACCGCCGCGCTGGCAAAGCTGGCGGCGGCCAGCCAGAAATACAGCATGTCCTCGCGATGCATCAGCCAGAAGAGCAGCACGGCGCCGCCGGCCAGCAGGACCAGGCTGAAATTCACCCGGGCGGTGCCGACGCGCAGGATGCCCCACAATTCATAGACGAAATCCAGGGGCGCGGCCGCGCCGACATAGACGGGATACAGCGCGATGTCCTGGAAACCGTGCGCGGCCAGGTCGATGTCGAGCCGGTTGCCCGTGGGCATCAGCGTGGCATTGGGCACGGTGGCGATGGCCGGGCGGTGCCAATGGTGGAAATTGCGCCAATGGCCGGTCAGCCAGGGCGCAGGCAGCAGGCGCTGGCCGTTGACCGACAGCGACACGGCATCGGAAAAGCGCGGCAGGAACACGGCGGTCACCCCGTCCTCAGCGCCGGTCCGGTCGAACCGCAGCGAGAACCGGGCGGCATGGATGCCGTCGCCGCCGGGCGGGCGATAGCGATGGGGCAGGGTGACGGGCACCGGATCAGCCCGGCAGCCGGTGGCATCGGCCAGGCAGAAGGCCGCATCGCGCAGCCGGTCGGCCCCGTCGAACTGGCGGTCGGACCCGGCCGGCAGCAACGAGATGAGGCCGGTCAGCACCAGCACAAGGGCAAGGCTGGCCGCGAAGGCCTGGATGATGCGGGGCATCAGAGAAGTCCGATCTGCGACGCGCGAGTCACGGCCTCGATATTGGTGCTGACTTTCAGTTTTTTGTAGGTGTTGTTTATGTGGATGCCCACGGTGCCGACGGTGATGCTGAGCATCTCGGCGATCTCGCGGCGCTTGTAGCCCCGGGCGACCAAGCTCAGGATTTCCTGTTCGCGCTGGGTCAGGCGCTCTTCTTCGGACAGGGCCCGGTCGGCGCTGTCGGGGGCCAGCATGTCGAGCAGGTAGCGCGCGATCTTGGGGTTCATCGGGCTGCCGCCGTTGATCACCTCTAGGATCTGGCGCGAGATTTCGCCCACCGGATCGCTCTTGAGCAGGTAGCCCCGGGCGCCGGCGCGGATGGCATCCATGGCCCGGCTGCGGTCGCCGAAGACCGAGATGACCATGCTGTCGCAGGGCCAGTCGACCCGGGCGGCGGCCTGGATGATTTCGACGCCGCTGCCGTCGGGCAGGCCGAGGTCGGTCAGGATGAACCGGGGTTTCCTGGCGTCGAAGAGGGCCCAGGCCGTGGCCAGGTCATGGGCCAGGCCGCAGACCTGCAGGTCGGGGCAGGCGTCGATGGCGGCCTTGAAGCGCAGGGCGGTGTGTTCCTGGTCCTCGATGATGAGGACGGAATGGGGAGGGGCGGGATGATCGCTCATCCCGCCCGCGTCCGGTGTCGATATGCCGGGGCGGCCGTCACTTACCAGCGCGCCGTGATGCCCAGGCCGATGCCGTGGCTGGCAAAGTCGTCGCCGAAGGCCCCGGCGTATTCCAGCCGGGCTTCGAAGGTCTGCGACCGGGCCAGCGACAGGCCGAGCGACACGCGGCCCAGCTGGTCGGCCACGGGCACGGCCGTGGTGAAGGTGCCGGCGCTGGCATCGGCCATGTCCAGCCGGGCGATCGAGGTCCATTCATCGGCATTCGACAGGCTGACCGCCGCATTGGCGAACATCGACAGCGACATGCCGTTGCCCACGGCCATGACCTTGCCCACCTCGACCGACGGCGTGGCGATCATGATCGTTTCCGACTGGTCCTGGACGGCCAGGTTGTAGGCCCCCGCGCCGGTCTCGGTATAGCCCGCGGCCTGGGTGTGGACGAGGTCGAGCGACAGGGCCGGCCGGACATAACCCGCCGCGCTGCCGAACAGCCGCGACCCATGCAGCCGCGCGCCAAAGCTGGCGATGTCGGTGTCACCCTCGGCCAGGGTCGGGGTGGCCGCGCCGACGACGTTGCGTTCCAGGTCGTAGGTGCCATAGCCCGCCGTGATCGCCGCGCCCAGGTCAAAGCCGCCGATGTTGCGGCCCGCGGCCAGCGCGATGTAACCGCCGTCGCCTTCCGCCGTCGAGCTGCCGCCATCCGCGGTGAACGAGCTGTGCTCGTAACCCAGGGCAAAGCCCACCTGCCATTCGGAATCCAGCGCCGCCCGGGCGCCGCCGCTGACGACGAACTGGTCGCCGTCATAGCCGCCGACCCCGTTCTGGTCGAAGGTCAGCCCGCCGATATCGGCCCAGCTGCAGGTGTCCAGCTCTTCGGTCACGCCGAAGCTCGGAGCGTTGCAGCCAAGCGCGCTTTGCATGCGGGCCTGGGCGAACATGGCCTGGGTGGCCGCCGCCGCCAGGGCGCTGCCCGGGGTAAAGGACCCCAGCGCCGCGGCATAGGTGGCCTCGCCGTTGTCCAGCGCCGACAGCCCGTCGAGATCGGCCAGCACCTCGGCATAGCCCACCGCGCCGCTGTCGTAGATCCGGTCGAGATGGTCGCCGACCGATTGCTGGTTGCTGTTGAGCGAGGCATAGGCCGAGCCGAAGCGCGTGCCGTTGATCGACACCACGGCCTCGTTGCCGATCATGTCGAGCTGATAGTCGACAGCCGCCGAATCCACCACGTCGAACCCGCCGGTGACGTTGCCGCCAAAGCTGAGCACGGAATGGCTGGTGCCCGGAGAGATCCCGCTGGCCGCGATGCGCAGCTTGCCGGCCAGGGTGACATCACCGAGGAATTTCAGCCGGTCGGCCGTGCCGCCGTCGAAATCGGCGGCGATTTCCAGGATGCCGTTGGCCTTCTGGCGGAAGCTGCCCAGCAGGGTGACGCTGCGCCCCGGAGTGCCCCGGGCGGTGGTGATCGTGCCGGCGTTCAGCACGTGGCCGACCGAGGTGTCGCCCAGGGTCCAGTGGCCCTCCTTGAAGTTGACGACCCGCCCGGCAATGCGCTCGTTGGTGGCCAGCATGGCCGCGCTGGTTGCCGTCGTGCGGGCCTGGGCCGCGCTGTTGGCGATGGTCTGGCTCTGGTCGGCGGCCACCAGGTAGGTGTCGCCGCTGATCGTGCCCTGGTTGTTGACGGTCAGCCAGGCGCCGTATTCGCGGTCGTAGGTGGCGTTGTATTCCACGGCATAGCCCTGGTCGCCGTCGTCGGCCGACCCGCCGGCCAGGATCGCGCCGCCGGAATTGACGTTGACGACGTTGTTGGCGCCCTGCGAGACAAAGACCCCGCTGCCGGCGCCCGACCCGCCGGTCACGGTCTTGTTGACCGTGACGGTGACGGTCTCCGACGTGTCGGGGGCCATGGACTGGGCGAAGATGCCGATGGAATTCTCGCCCGCCGAGGTGATGTTGGCATTGGCCGTGACGTTGACGGTGGAGGAATTGCCGTCGGCGCCGCCGACGCTTCCGGCATGCAGCACGCCGTCATTGCCCCACAGCCCGCCGCGGCCGCCGATCGACTGGGCGATCACGCCATAGGCATTGTCGCCCTGGGTCTGGATCGCGCCGCCGACGGTGACGTCGACGACACCGCCATCGCCCGACACGCCGGCCTGGTCCGAGTTGATGTAGGACGCGTCGAGCGTGGCGGCCGACAGGTCGCCCCCGATGCCGCCGCCGCCGCCGATGGACTGGGCGATGATGGCATGCGACCCGTCACCACGGGTGGTGATGTAGCCGCTGGTCAGGTCGACCGTGACCTGGCCGCCGCTGCCCGACACGCCGTCGACGGAATCGAAGCTGATCGAGGCGATGCTCTCGTCGTCGGTCGTGCCGCCAAGGCCGCCGCCGCCGCCGATGGATTGGGCAACGATGCCCATCGCCCGGTCGCCATAGGTGTTGAGCACGGTGCCGGTGTTGATGTCGACCGTGCCACCGTTGCCGGCCGCCCCGCCGATGCCGCCGATGGACAGCTCGATGTCGATATCCAGGACGCCGTCGCCCGGAACCGCTCCGCCGGTGCCTCCGGTGCCGCCGCCGCCGCCGATGGACTGGGCCAGCATGCCGTAGGAATCATTGCCCGAGGTGGTCAGGCCCATGTAGCTGCCCTGCTTGACCGAGACCGCGCCGCCGTTGCCCGACGCGCCGCCATTGCCGCCATAGCCCGCGCCCAGCGAGATGCCGGCGCCCAGGTCGATGGAATGGATGCTGCCGCCGCCGCCATCCACGTCGACCGACCCGGCGCCCGAGGCCGTGCCCACCGCGCCATGGCCGCCGCCGGCGCCGATGGATTGCAGCAGCACGGCATGGGCGTTGTGGCCCTGGGTGGTGACGCCGGTGCCGCCGCCGTTGTCGTTGAAGGTCACGTCGATCTCGCCGCCGTTGCCGCCGCCGCCGCCATTGCCACCGAGGGCCATGTTGACGCTGACGGTCTGGTTGCCGTCGGTGTTGGTGGCCGTGCCGCCCGAACCGCCGCCGCCGCCGATCGATTGCACGACGATGCCGTCGGCAAAATCGCCCTGGGTCGAGGCCGCGCCGGAATGCACGTAGGTCACCGTGCCGCCATGGGCCCCGGTGCCGCCGGTGCCGCCAAAGGACAGCGTGGCGTTCAACGAGGTATCGACGCCCAGTTCCTGGCGGGGCAGGGCGTTGGAACTGTCGCCTGCATTGGCCCCGGCGGTGCCGCCGATGCCGCCGCCGCCGCCGATGGATTGCAGCACGATGGCATCGGAATCATCGCCGTTTGTGGCAATGGTGCCGCCGGTCGTGATGTCCAGGTTGCCGCCGGTGTTGCCGTCGCCGGTGGTCGCGCCGACGTTGATGTCGACCGAGCCCGAGACGTTGAACTTGAAGACCGATTTCCCGTCCGAGCCGTTCTCCTGCTTGATCTTGCCCGCTTCGGCCGCGGTGAACCCCGAGGCCGTCAGGCCGAAGGACCCGCCCTGGCCGGTGCCGCCGCCGCCGCCGATGGACTGGGCGACCAGCCCGTGCGAGCCGCTGCCGTAGGTGTCGATGCGGGTGTCGTCGGCGAGGGTCACGTCGACCTCGCCGCCGATGCCGCCCGACCCGCCCTTGCCGCCCATCGCGGCATGGACGCTCAGGTTCAGGCCGCGGCCGATCTTGTCGTTATGGGCATTGCCCAGGCCGCCGTCGCCGCCGCCGCCGCCGATCGACTGGGCCACGATGCCGTTGGCATTGTCGCCGTAGGTGCCGATCGCGGTGCTGTCGTTCATGTCGACGGTGACCTTGTTGGCGCTGCCGCCAGACCCGCCGGCCCCGCCCAGGGCGACCGACAGGTCGACCGAGGTGGTGTTGGGCACGCTCAGGCTGCCCGACAGGGACGAGCCGCTGCCGCCGTCACCGCCGCCGCCGCCGACCGACTGGGCCAGGATGCCATGGGCGCCTTCGCCGCCGGTCGAGATGGTCGAACTGCCGTTCAGCGTGGCGGTGGCCGTGTTGCCGTTGCCGCCCGATCCGCCCTTGCCGCCGACCGACATGGTGCCGGTCACGGCCACCGATTCGCCTTCGCCCGTGGGCGCCGCGACGGTCAGGGCCGAGGCCAGCGAGGACCCGCCCGTGCCGCCGCCGCCGCCGACCGACTGCACGGTCAGCCCGTGCGACGAGCCGGCATCGGTTCCCAGCGCGGTGTCGGTGCTGGCCGTGCAATCGCTGCCGCTGAAGCCGGTGGCCACGCAGCTGTCGTTGAGCGTGACGCTCGACACGCCGCCATTGCCGCCGCCGCCGCCGTTGCCGCCGACCGCGCCGTCGAAGGTAAAGCCGATCGAGGCGTCGAACCCGTAGGCCGAGCCGCCGGTGCCGCCGCCGCCGCCGATGGAATGGGCCAGGATGCCGGTGGCCGTGTTGCCGCTGGTCAGGATGACGCTGTCGGTCAGGGTGATCGTCGCGCTGTTGCCCGCGCCACCGTTGCCGGCGCTGCCGCCAACCTGGAAGGCAATGGGCGTCAGCCCGTTCACGGCCGTCGAATTGCCGCCGTTGCCGCCGCCGCCGCCGATGGACTGGGCCACGACGCCCTTGGAATTGTCGCCCGTGGTCTGCAAGGCCAGGCTGTTGAAATCGACCGTCGAGGTACCGGCATTGCCGCCGCCCCCACCGCCCCCGCCGACCTGCACCGACAGGACCGAGGCAAAGGACGCGCCCTGGAAGTCGCCGCCGTTGCCGCCGCCGCCGCCGATCGAATGGCTCATCACCCCGTGCGAGAAATCGCCCGAGGTCAGGATCGTGCTGCTGCCCTCGGCAGGGGCTTCGGACCCGGTGTCGGTCGGGGTCGAGGAACAGCCGTCGTAGAAATTGCTGACGCAGGCCGCGCCGCCGTTGCCGCCGCCCGAGCCCGAGCCGCCGACGCCCACGCCGATCCCGGCGGAAACGTCGATCACGTCGCCGCCGTTGCCGCCGCCGCCGCCGATCGACTGGCTGACGATGCCGTAGCTGTGTTTGCCCGAGGTCTGGATCGTGCCGCCGACGTGGAACACTTCGGCCGTGCCGCCGTTGCCGCCGGTGCTGCCCGAACCGCCGATGGTGAATATGCCGTCGGCCCCGCCGCCGGTGCCGCCACCGCCACCGATGGATTGCAGCACGATGCCGATGCCGGCATTGCCGCTGGTGGTGATATCGCCGGAATTGGTGACATAGCTGGTCACCGTGTTGTTGGCCCCGCTGCCCGCCGAACCGCCGACGGCCAGGACGCCGCCCGCCGTGCCGGCCGCGCCGCCGCCGCCCGACAGCGACTGGCCCAGGATGCCGACGGAATAATCGCCGGTCGTCGTGATGGTGCCGGTGTTGTTGATCTCGACCACGCCGGCCGCGCCACCGGCGCCGCCCGCGCCGCCCAGTTCCAGGAACAGCCCGTCCGAGATGCCGCCGGTGCCGCCGGCGCCGCCGATCGACTGGGCCAGCAGGCCATAGGCGTGCTGACCGGCCGTGTTGATCGTCGAGCCGGTGGTAAAGGTGACCTTGCCGGCATTGCCGCCGTTGCCCCCGTTGCCGCCCATACCGGCCAGCACGCCGGTAAAGTTGTCGCCGGTGCCGCCGCCGCCGCCGACCGAATGGAAGGTCATGCCGACGCCGTAATCGCCCGTCGTGGTGATCGAGGTGCCCGCGGTCGCATAGGCGCCCACACCCCCGGCATTGCCGCCCTTGCCGGCGCTGCCCGCATTGTCGCCGCCGATGCCGCCGACCGACTGGCCCAGGATGCCATAGCCTTCGTAGCCGTCGGTGATGATCGCCGAATCCCCGGTGAAGTTCACCTGGATCTGGCCGCCATAGCCGCCCTGGCCGCCGGTGCTGTCGGAATCGCCGTTGCCATTGCCGCCGTTGCCGCCTTCGGACCGGGTGACGATGCCGCGCACGCCATGGCCGCTGACGTCGATCGTGCCGCCCTGCTGGTTGACCGTCATGACGGCCGCGTTGTCGTTGGTGTCTGTGCTGGCCCCGCCGCCGCTGCCGCCGGTGCTCTTGTCGGCCGAAGCCCCGCCGTTGCCGCCCTTGGACTGGGCAAAGATCCCGGCGGATTCGCCGGTGGCGTCGTTGCCGTAGACCTGAAGGTTGATGTCGGCCGAGTTGGTCAGCGTGATGGTGCGGCCTTCCTCGCCGCGCCCGCCGTTGTCGGAATTGTCGAAGGACGCCGTGCCGTCGCCGCCCCGGGTCGCGGCAAAGATACCGTGATAGCCGTATTCGCCGGTCGAGATGTTGTTGAAATAGGCGTTGAGGTTGCCCGAGTTGTTGATCGTGATGTCACCGCCCGCGCCGCCTTCGCCATTGTCCTGGCCGCCGGTGCCGCCCTGGCTGACGATGCGCATGGCCCGGCCGTCGGTCGTGGCCCGGATGCCGTCGCCCTGAGATCCCAGCGTGATCATCGCGGTGTTGGTGATGCTGACGGCCTTGGCGTCGCCGGCGTTGCCGCCTTTCTGGTCGCCGGCCCCGGAATTCTGCTTGCCGCCATTGCCCGAGTTGGACTGGACGTTGATGCCATAGGCCGGGACCGACAGGTCGACCGTGGCGCTGGTCTCGATGTCGATCGTGCCCGAGTTGTTGATCGTGATCGGCCCGCCGTCTCCGCCGCGGCCGCCGTCCTCGCCATTGTCGTCGGGTTCGACGCCGTTGCCGCCATAGGCAAAGGCCCGGATGCCGGCCACCTGGCCCTGGCTGGCACTTTGCGAGGTGGTGCCGGTCATCATGATCGTGCCGCTGTTGGTGATGCTGAGCACGCCGCCGGCGATGCCACCGGCCTCGGAGGTATTGGAATCGTCGGTCTCGCCGGCGTCGCCGTAGACATCGAGGATGATGCCGAAATTCTGGTAGGACAGGTCGCTGTTGGGGGTCAGGTTGGCCGAGTTGTTGATCGTGTAGGTGGCCTGTGACCAGGTCGAATTGTCTATGACCTCGATATGGGTGGTGTCTTCGGTCACCGTGCAGGTCACGCTGCCGCCGCTGGACACGGCCGGGCAATCGGCCAGGGCCGGGGCGGCGACGCAGATGGCCAGAAGCGAGACGGAAGTGCGGATGCCGGCCCGCATCCGGGGGGCGCCGAATGCCGGAGAGCCCGAGGGCTCCGGCCGTGAGAGTTGCCGGGGGCCCGTGGCGAGAGATTGCATGGTCGTGCTACTCCAAATGTCCTGTCTTCCACGGGGTATGCCCGCGCATCGCTGCGCGCCCACCCGGTGGCGTCTCCTCGATAAATCTACATCCCTGGGGCCATGATTAACGTTCGGGCAACCACCCGGCTATATGCGAATTGATAGAGGCCGGGGCCGAACGGGGCCGCAATGGCGGCGGAAAAACCGCGCCCGGCCGGTCGCGGGCCCCTCATCCGGCCGGGCGGGGCCGGCCAGTATCGGGCTATCCCGTTGTCTTTGAAGGGGTTTCCATCGGAGGCGGGGCGCGCTGCGGCGGGGTGTGCCGGGCGGGCTGCCTCGATCCTGCCTCAACAAACTCTCCATAATACCTCGACAATTTCCTGAATCTTTCCCGGGGTTTCCCCGCCCTTTGCGGCCTTTTCCGGCCTCGGGGGCCGGAGTGGCCCCGCGCCGGCCGGACCGCTGCCTTGGTTGACAGGTCGGGGGCGACTGGTCTTTACCGGATGCCAGCCAGGGGCCCGCACCTCAGCCAGTTTGCGTCTCAGCAGAGGTGAGCCATGCGCCGCGTTGTCCTGATTTTCCTTGTTCTTTTCCTGCAGGCCGCCCAGCCCGCCGCAGCCTGCGAAGGCCGTGTCCTGGACGATCCCCGGGTGCATGCCAGCCCGCTGTGCCTGCCGTCCGCGCCGCAGCGGGTGGTGGTGCTGGACCAGAGTTTTGCCCTGGGCATCGGGCTGGACATGGGCCTGCCCGTGGTCGGCGCGCCGCTGACCCGGATGAGCGACGAGGCCCTGCTGGCCCGGGCCGAAGCCGCCGGGGTGACCGACCTGGGCTTTGTGACCGAGCCCAGCCTGGAACGCATCGTGGCGCTGCAGCCCGACCTGATCCTGGGGTTCACCGGCGATCCGGGCCTGGCAGAGAGCTTTTACCCGATGCTGTCGCAACTGGCGCCGACCCTGCTGGACGTGTCGGGCGACTGGCGGGGCTTCTACGACATCGTCGCCGGGCTGACCGGCCGCGAGGACCAGGCGCGCGAGATGTTCGCGGCCTACGAGGCCCGGCTGGCCGAGCTGCGGCCGCGCGTGCCGGATGTGCCGGTGTCGGTGCTGCGCATCACGACCTGGGATTTCCAGGTCTACACCGACACGCCCGGGGCCTATGCGCCCTTCGAGATCCTGGCCGAGGCCGGGGTGCGGCGCAGCGCTTATGAAACCGCGCCCGAGGGGCCGGCGCTGAAACGGCCCGACTGGGAAGAGCTGGGCCAGCTGGACGGCGAGATCCTGTTGTACATCGTCGGTGGCACCAACGACAGCGCGACCAACGGGCGGCATGAAGAGGTGCTGGCCAACCCGCTGTGGCAGATGCTGCCGGCGGTGCGGTCGGGCCAGGTGCATCGGATCGACCCGGCGGTCTGGATGGAATTCAGCGGGCTGGGCTCGGCGCATCGGGTGCTGGACGACATCGAACGTTTCATCCTGCCTGCGCAATGATCCGGCCGGCAGGCGGGGCGGAACGGATCGGGCTGTGATGGGGCGCGGAGCTGCATGGGGAGACGGCCATTGGGCCTGGCCGGCGCTTGGCCTGGCGCTGGCCCTTGGGGTGGTGGCGCTTTGGGCGATGGGCACCGGCACGGCGCGCATTCCGCTGGCCGAGGTCGCGCGCATCCTGGTTGAGCCCCTAGCTGCGTCGCGACCCGATGATCCGGCAGGGTCCCTGGGCGACAGCCGGGAGGCGCTGATCGTCTGGTCGGTGCGTCTGCCCCGCGTGCTGGCGGCGGTGATCGCCGGGGCGGCGCTGGCCGTGGCCGGGGCGATCATGCAGGCCGCCACCCAGAACCCGCTGGCCGAACCCGGCCTGCTGGGCGTCAATGCCGGGGCGGCCTTTGCCGTGGTGCTGACCCTGACGCTGGCCGACCCGGCGGCCGGCAGCGGGGCGCTGGTCTGGGTGGCCTTTGCCGGGGCGGCGCTGGCCGCGCTGGCGGTCTACGGGCTGGGCGGCACGGGCCGCGAGGGGCCGTCGCCGGTGCGGCTGGTGCTGGCCGGGGTGGTCGTGGGCACCTTTCTGGCGGTGCTGACCTCGACCCTGCTGATCTTCGACGACCAGACCATGGATGCCGTGCGGATCTGGACGGCCGGGTCGCTGAAGGGCCGTGGCCTGGACGAGGTCCGGGCCGTGCTGCCCCATGTCGGGCTGGCGCTGGTGGCGGCCATGGTCCTGCGCGACCGGTTCACGGCGCTGAGCCTGGGGGCCGAGGTGGCCCGCGGGCTGGGCCAGGACCCGGTGCTGTGGCGCGGGGTGTCGGCCGTGCTGGTCGTGATGCTGGCCGGGGGCGCGGTGGCCGTGGCCGGGCCGGTGGGCTTTGTCGGGCTGGTCGTGCCGCACATGGTGCGCCTGACGGTGGGTGGCGATTACCGCCGGCTGCTGCCGCTGGCCCTGCTGGGCGGTGCGCTGCTGACCCTGCTGGCCGATACGCTGCCCCGGGCGCTGTGGGGCAATGACGTGCCGGTGGGCATCTCGCTGGCCCTGGTCGGCGCGCCGTTTTTCATCTGGCTGGCCCGGTCGCGGCTGCAGGTGCCGGCGTGACGGCCGGGGCGCCTGTCGTCCGGCTCGCCGGCATGGCCCTTGTCCTGGCCTTGGCCTGCCTGGCCGCGCTGGCCCTGGGCGATCAGCGGCTGGCGCCCGGCGCGGTGGCCCGGGCGCTGCTGGCACCCGGCGAAGGCCCGGCCCATGTCGAGATCATCGTGCGCGGGCTGCGCCTGCCCCGGGCGGTGCTGGCCCTGCTGGTCGGCGCGGCCCTGGGCGTGGGCGGGGCGGTGACCCAGGCCATCCTGCGCAACCCGCTGGCCGAACCGGGCCTTCTGGGCATCAACGCCGGGGCGGCGCTGGTCGCCGTGCTGGTCATCGTCGAGCTGACCGCCGTGCCCGACAGCGCGCTGCCCTGGCTGACCTTTGCCGGGGCCTGCGCCATGTCGGCGGCGATCTGGCTGCTGGCCTGGCGCGGGGGCAGCGCCGCGCTGCGGGTGATCCTGATCGGGGTCGGGCTGAGCGCCCTGGCCGGGGCGGCGGCCAGTTTCGTGTCGACCTTCGGCGAGGTGACGGCCGTGCAGCGGGCGATGATCTGGATGGCCGGCAGCCTGCAGGACGCGCGCTGGGACAAGGTGCGGCTGCTGGCGCTCTGGCTGGTGCTGCCCATGGCCCTGGCCTGGCTGGCCGCCCGCGACCTCGACGTGATTGCCTTTGGCGACAGCGTGGCCCGGGGGCTGGGCCAGCGGGTGGACCGGGTGCGGCTGACGATGATCCTGGCCACGGCGGCCCTGTCGGGCGCGGCGGTGGCCGCGGCGGGGCTGATCGCCTTTGTCGGGCTGGCCGCGCCGCATATCGCCCGGCGGATCGTCGGCCACCGCCATGCCGCGCTGATCCCGGCGGCGGCGCTTTGCGGAGCGATCCTGGTCGTTGCGGCCGATGTGGTGGCCCGGCGGCTGATGCCTCCGGCGCAGGTGCCCGTGGGGCTGATGACCGGCTTCCTGGGCGCGCCGTTCTTCGGCTGGCTGTTGTGGAAGGCGCGGCGATGAGGGACGGGACGATGGCGGAGCATGCGCTGGAAGCGCGGGGGCTGGCGGCGGGGTATGCCGGGCGGCGGGTGATCGAGGGGCTCGACCTGGCCATTGCGCGCGGGCGGTTCACGGCCCTGCTGGGGCCGAACGGTTGTGGCAAGTCGACCCTGCTGCGCACCATCGGCGGCCAGCAGGCGCCGCTGGGCGGCGAGGTCCGGCTGGGCGGGGTGCCGATGGCGGCGATCGGCGCCCGGGCCCGGGCGCGGCAGGTGGCCCTGCTGGCCCAGGGCGCCCAGCCGCCCGAGGGGCTGACCGTCGAGGACCTGGTCCGGCAGGGGCGCTATCCGCACCGGCGGATGTTGCGGGGCTGGTCGGCGGAGGATGCGGCCAGCGTCGAGGCGGCGTTGCAGCGGACCGGGCTGACCGGGCTGCGCGGGCAGATGCTGGACCGGCTGTCGGGCGGGCAGAGGCAGCGGGCCTGGATCGCGATGACCCTGGCCCAGCAGGGCGAGATCCTGTTGCTGGACGAGCCGACATCCTACCTGGATCCGGCCCATCAGCTCGACGTGCTGGGGCTGGTCGGCGGGCTGGTGGCCGGGCAGGGGGTGACGGTGCTGGCGGTGCTGCACGACCTGAACCAGGCGGCGCGCCATGCCGATCACCTGGTCCTGCTCAAGGACGGGCGGATCCGCCACCAGGGCCCGCCGGCCGGGGTGCTGACGCCCGGGCATATCCGCGAGGTCTTTGGCATCGACATGCGCATCATCGAGGACCCCGAAACCGGCGGCCCGCTCTGCGTGCCCCGGCGGGTGCAGCCCGCGCGGGACGAAACCGGGGAGGGAGGCCGGCCCTGACGGGCCTGGGCTGGTGGCAGGCGGCCCTGACGGGCCGGGATTGGCGCGGGCGGCCCTTCGGGCCGAGGATGGGGGGGGCGGCCCTTCGGGCCGGGGTAGGGGGGAGCCGGCCCTTGCGGGCCGGGCCGGTCAGAAGGTCTTGTTCAGGCGGATGCCCACTTCGCGCCGGTCGCCCAGCGAGGCGACCGAACCGGGACCGTATTCATAGGTATAGAAGGTCTCGTCGAAGAGGTTGGTGGCATAGGCCGTGATCGACACCGTGTCCCAGGCATACCCGACCTGGGCATCGACGGTGACGTAATGGGCCAGCTCGGCCCGGGGTGTGGCGCCTTCGATCCGCGACAGGGCGCTGCCCGTGTAGGTCATGTTGCCCCCGGCAAACCAGCCCGTCGACGCCCCCCAGAACAGGCCGAGGACAAAGCTCTGTTCCGGCGCGTTGGAAAACGGCTGGCCGGCCAGGTTGAGGCTGCCGATCGAGAAATCCTTGAACTCGGTGTGCAGCAGGCCAAGCGAGGCATAGATGTTCAACCGGTCGGTGGCGAAGTAATTGATCTCGACCTCGCCGCCATAGCTTTCGGACTGGCCGGCATTGGCGATGTAGCTCGACGTGGAATCGCCCGGGATCGCCCAGATCTCGACCTGCTGGTTGTCCCAGTCCTGGTAGAACACGTTGGCCCCGACATTCAGCCGCCCGCCCATCAGGCTGCCCTTCCAGGACAATTCGATGTTCTTGGCCTTCTCGGCATCGTAGCTAAACGGCTGGGCATCGCTCAGCCGCACGCCCGAGCCGCCGGGGCGATAGCCTTCCTGGTAGGTCAGGGCCACGGTGTTGAACGGGTTGATCCGGTAGGCCAGGCCCAGCTTGGGGATGAAGGCCGTCTCGTCATGGCTGGACGCGCTGGCAGAGGTGGTCGTGACCACGCCGTTGACATCGGTGGTCACGGCGGTGGCGGTCTGGCTCTGCTTGTAATAGTCGATCCGCCCGCCGGCGATCACGCTCCAGTTCGGGGAGAATTCGTAATCGACCTGGCCGAACAGGGCATAGTTGCGGATATCGGCGGTGTTGTCGGTGCGCGTGGTCGAGCCCAGCAGGAACTGCTCGCGCCAGCCGTCGTTGCTTTCGTCGGCGGCATAGACCCCGGCCACCCAGCGCAGGCGCTCGCTGTCATAGTTCAGCCGGACTTCCTGCGACAGGATCATCTGGTCGAAGGAGCCGACGTTGTAGGCGCCTTCGAAATCGGTATCGGGATCGGCCACCGGGTAGCCGTAATTGACCGACCGCCGGTCGGTGATCGAAGAGGACAGGCCGGTCAGGGCGGTCAGGACCAGCCGGTCGCTGAAGGCATGGGTGATCTCGATCCCGGCATTGTCGACGGTGGTGTCGCGCACGTCCTGGAACAGGGGCAGGGCAAAGCCGTAGGGCGAGATGTCGCCATAGATGTCGCCGCGCATGTCGTCATAGCTGACCCCGGCGGCCGACCAGTTCGGCCCGGCTATCTGGTTGGGCGTCGGGCTGTCGTAGGAATGCGACAGGCTGAACAGCACGCGGGTGTCGTCCGACCCGGTGGGCAGCCACAGGAGCTTGCCGCGCAGGGTGTAGTATTCGTCTTGTGCCAGGTCGTCGTGCCAGGGATAGGCCGCGTAGCTGGGATAGTTGATGTCGCTGTCCTTGCGCGAATATTCCGCGCTGAACCGCATGGCCAGGTTGTCGGACAGCGGCGCGCCATAGGCGATGCCGGTCTGGACATGGTTGTTCTCGCCATAGGTCAGCTGGACCTGGCCCGAGGTCAGGAAATCGGGGTCACGGGTGCGCAGGTAGATCGCCCCGGCCAGGGCGTTGCGGCCGGTCAGGGTGGATTGCGGGCCGCGATAGACCTCGATCTGCTCGGCGTCGAAAACCCCGCGCGCCCCGCGCCGGGCGGCCTCGGCGGTCTGCTGGACGCCGTCGATGTAGAACGAGGCCAGCGGCGCGCCGGCGCCGCCTGGGGTCAGGCCTTCGGAATTGATGCCCCGGATGACAAAGCCGTTCTCGGTCAGGTCGCCGTCGGAGACATTGGCGATCAGCTTGAAGGCATCGTTGACATCGCGGACCGTCGGGCTGGCCAGCTGGTCTTCGGTCAGCACGGCGACCGAGGCTTCGGACTGGTCCAGCGTCGATGCGGCGCGGTCGCCGTAAAGCTGGATTTCGCCCAGGTAGACGCCGTCCGGGTCTTCGAGATCCTGCGCCAGGGCGGCGGTTGCCGCCAGGAAGGATGTGCCGCCCCAAAGAGCGGCCGCGCGTAGAGTGCAAGCCATGTCTGTGATCCCCTGAAATGGTCCGGCTGGCTGATGGCTTGCACGGGGTTCAGCCTGTCAGGGCCGGGGGCCGCGCGTCAACTGCGGCGGGGTCCGGTCGGATGCGGGACGGTATTTCGCGGCAATTGGCAGAGAGACCGTTGCCCGGGGGACACGCGGGGCAGGGCAGCTGCGCCCCGGCCAGGCCACGGCCGGGACTTAGCCGCGCCCGGGCCGCGTGGCATGCAGCGTGTCGATCATGCCGAAGAGCGCGCCGACCGTTTCCATCTGGCGGTCGGCCGGGGCAAAGACCACCTCGGCGCTTTGCGTGCCGCCGCCGTCCAGCACCAGCTGGCGCACGTCGCGGGTGCGGCCGGTGGCCGTTTCCCAGACAAAGCCCACGCCCATGCCGTTGACCACCGCTTCATAAACGCCATCGCGGGTGTCGAGGGTCAGGAAGGGCGCCGGCGCGACCTCGTTGCGGCGGAAATAGCGGTCGACGACCTTCTGGGTGGACGACCCGTCGGAACGAAAGATCAGCGGGTATTGCAGCAGCTCGGCGCAACCGACCGAAGCCCGCCCGGCCAGCGGGTGATCCAGCCCGACGATGGCCACCACGTGGTTGGTCGCCAGCACCTTGCGCCGGAACCGGGTGTCCTTTGGGATCTCGGGCAGGATGCCGACATCGAGATTGTGGTTGATCACGTCGCGCAGGATGCGGTCGTAAGACCCCGTCGACACGCGCAGGGCGACATTGGGATAGGCCTTGTTGAAGGCCGCGATGACCGACATGCCGGGCATGGCATTGCCCAGGCCGATGGCCAGCTCGCCCTGTGCCAGGGTGCCGTGGCGCTGCAGCATCTGTTCGGCGCTGCGGTATTCCAGCATCACCCGGTCGGCCGCATCGCAGAGCCGGTCGCAGAAGGGCGTCGACAGCAGCCGGCCCTTGTCGCGGGTGAACAGGACCACGCCGTATTCGTCTTCGAGGGCGCGAATCAATTGCGACACCCCGGGCTGGGTCAGCTGCATCAGCCGGGCGGCCCCGGCGAAGGAGCCGGCTTCGGCCACGGCGCTGAGGGCTTCGAGCTTGCGCAGGGAGAGGGACATGGGCGGTTCCGAATGCTGATCTTTGGGTGCCTCAAAGCTTAGCTTTGCTTTGTCACAGCGACGTCACAGCCGGCGCGGATTTTGGCTGCACAGGGGCCGGACGCCGGCCCGACACGACCGCAGTCAGCATTGTTTCACGACATGCTTCAGGGTGCCAACGCCCTGGAACAAAGGAGATCTTGTCCCGTGCCATCGCTTCTGGCCGACCCCGTCCGCCCGGTCTCCGGGCTTGATCCCTCGCTTGTTGACGGCGCCCGGCTGGTGCTGTGCGACCTCGACGGCTGCCTGGTGTCCGAAGGCCGGGCCTTTTCCGATGCGCCGGATTTCGTGCGGGGCTGCGGCGACCGGTTCCGGATCGTGTCGAACAATTCCACCCATACCGCCGACGGGCTGGCCGCCGACCTGGCCGCGATGGGCCTGGCGGTGCCGGCGGCGCATATCCTGCTGGCCGGCCATCAGACCCTGCTGCACCTGCATGACATCGTGCCCGGCGCCCGCCTGGCGCTCTTTGCCAGCCCGGCCATCGAACGCGAAGCCCGGCGGCTGGGCTTTGACCTGGATGCCCCCGAGCCCGAGGTCGTGCTGCTGTGCCGCGATCCGGGCTTTTCGCTGGACCGGCTGGACGTGCTGACCGGCCATCTCGCGGCCGGCGCGGCGCTGTGGGTGGCCAATACCGACACGGCCCATCCCGGCCAGGCCGGCCAGCCCATCGCCGAGACGGGCGCGCTGCTGGCCGCCGTCAAGGCCGTCCTGCCCGACACGCTCTTCCGCTCGATCGGCAAGCCCCATGCGGCCATGGCCCGGGCGGCCCTGGGCGCGGCGGGCATCCCGGCGATCGAGGCGGTCTTTGTCGGCGACAACCCGGTGACCGACGGGGCCACTGCCCGCGATGCCGGGGTGCCGTTCATCCTGCTGACCCGCGAGGCCCGCACATGACGGTCTATGTCCTGCGCACCCTGGTCAAGATGTGCCTGACGCTCTTTGCCATCGTCACCCTGGTCTTCTTTGCCACCCGGCTGACCGGCAGCCCGATGGACACCTTTCTGGGCGAAGGGCTGACCGCCGAGGACCGCGCGCTGATGATCCGCTACTTCGGCCTGGACCAGTCGGTCTGGCAGCAATACCTGGGCTACCTGCGCGGCATCACCGAGGGCAATTACGGCCTGTCCTTCATGGAACGCCGGCCGGTGGCCGACATCGTGGCCGAGCGCATCGGCCCGTCGCTGCAATTGCTGGCCGCCTCGGTGGCGCTGACCGTCGCGGTGTCGATCCCGCTGGGCGTGCTGGCCGCGCTTTATCGCGACAGCTGGGTGGGCAGCGCGATCCTGGCCCTGGCCTTCGTGGGTTATGCCGTGCCCAATTTCGTCATCGCGACCTTCATGGTGCTGGTCCTTGCCTTCATGTGGAACCTGCTGCCCGTCGTGGGCAACGGCACGCCGGCGCATTTCATCATGCCGACCATTGCCATGTCGGGCGTGCTGATCGCCGCGCTGACCCGGTTCACCCGCAATGCCATGCTGGACGTGCTGGGTCAGGATTTCATGCGCACCGCCCGGGCCAAGGGCCTGCCGGAAACCGTGGTCATCCTGAAACACGGGCTGCGCAATGCCGGGGTCACCGTGCTCTCGGTGCTGGGCCTGCAGATCGCCGGGCTGGCCGCCGCCGGCAGCGTGGTGGTCGAATCGATCTTTTCCTGGCCGGGCATCGGCGAGCTGCTCGTGCAATCGGCCATCACCCGCGACTATCCGGTCCTGCAGTTCGGGGTCATCACCGTGGCCGTGGCCGTGGTCGTCATCAACGCGCTGACCGACATCGCCTATGCGCTGGCCGATCCGCGCATCCGGCTGGCAAAGGCGTGATCCCATGGTCGACATGACCCAATCCCCCACCGAACGCGGTGCCCTGGCCAGGCTTTGGGCCGAGGCCAACGCGATCCAGAAGATCGCCGCCCTGATCGGCATCGCCCTGGTCCTGCTGGCCGTCTTCGCCCCGCTGATCGCCCCGTTCGACCCGCTGAAACAGAGCCTGATCTCGCGCCTGCGCCCGCCGGTCGGGTTCGACCGCCACAAGGCCGGGTTCTGGCTGGGCACCGACGAACTGGGCCGGGACGTGCTGTCGCGCAGCCTCTACGGCCTGCGCCTGACCATGATGCTGGCCATGCTGGGCGCCTGCATCGGGCTGTTGCTGGGCGGCACGCTGGGCCTGGTGGCCGGGCTGCGCCGGGGCTGGGCCGAGGATGTCATCATGGGCGCCGTCGACCTGCAGATCGCCGTGCCCTTCACGCTGATCGCCCTGCTGATCCTGTCGATCTTCGGCTCGACCCTGCCGGTCATGGTCGCCGTGCTGGGCATCGCCGGCTGGGAGCAATACGCCCGCATCGTGCGCGCCGAGGTCCGGCGCATCACCGGCCTGCCCTTCATCGAGGCCGCCCGGGCCTCGGGCGGGGGGCTGCGCTACATCGCCCTGACCCATGTGCTGCCCAACATCGTCTCGCCGCTGGTCGTCCAGTTCACCCTGGCCCTGTCCAACATCGTCATCCTGGAAAGCACGCTGTCGTTCCTGGGCCTGGGCGTCCAGCCGCCCACGGCCACGCTGGGATCGATGGTCGGCTATGGCCGCGATTACATGCCCACCGCGCCCTGGATGGTCATCGTGCCGGCCCTGATGATCATCCTGCTGACCTTCTCGGTCCAGATCCTGGGCGACTGGCTGCGCGATCGCGCCGACGTGCGCCTGCGCGGCCGATGACCCGTTCCCCGATCCTCAAGAGGCCGTCGATGCCCGCCCCGACCACCTGCCTGTCCACCCCCGCTTTCGGAGACCTCAGATGAAAGTGCTTCTGACCACCACCGCCGCCATCGCCTGCCTGGCGACCGGTGCCCTTGCCCAGTCGATCACCGTCGGCGCCGCCAACGTGTCGAGCTATCTCGACCCCGGCCGCGATCATTCCAACGTCGGTTCCCAGTTCTACTACAATGCCTTCGACACGCTGATCGGCAAGAACCACGACAGCATCGACGCCGAATGGCAGCCCGCCCTGGCCACCGAATGGACCCTGGTCGACCCGCTGACCATGGAGCTGAAACTGCGCGAGGGCGTGACCTTTCACAATGGCGAGGAAATGACCGCCGACGACGTGGTCTTTTCGCTCAACCGCATGTACCAGGCCACGTTCCCGCCCTACCAGGTGCGGTCCAAGGACCGGCTGTCCAATTTCGCCGAAGCCGTCAAGATCGACGATCACACCGTGCAGGTGAAGGTCGAGCGCGAGGAACCGCTGTGGGAAACCCTGCTGAACCTGCAGCAGGTCATGATCATTCCCGAAGATTACACCAAGGCCCTGTCGGGCGATCCGGACGTGGCCGAGGACGGCGATTTCGAGGCCTTCTCGCTGGCGCCCGTGGGCACCGGGCCCTATGCCGTGTCGGAATTCGTGCCGGGCGAAAAGATCGTCTACACGCGGCATGACGGGTTCTGGGGCGACGCCGCGCCGCTGGAACAGGCCACGGTCATCCGCATCCCGGAAACCGCCTCGCGCATCACCGCGCTGAAGACCGGCGAGGCCGACATCATCACAAATGTCGCGCCCGACCAGCTCGACCTGATCAACGGCGATCCCAACCTGGTGACCCAGGGCGCGGCCACGGCGCTGTTCCATGTCATGATCATGAACGTCAACAACCCGGCGCTGGAAGATCCGCGCATCCGCCGGGCCCTGTCGCTGGCCGTCGACCGCGACACGCTGAACGAAGCCCTGTGGTACGGCAAGGCCATCGTGCCTTCGAGCCATACCATGGCCGAGATGGGCGCCCTGCATCAGCCCGACCTGGTGACCTTCGAATACGATCCCGAAGAGGCCCGGCGCCTGCTGGACGAGGCCGGCTATGACGGCACCGAGATCACCTTCGACACCGATGCGGTCTATTACACCAACGGCCTGCTGGCCGCCCAGGCCATCATCGAGATGTGGGCCGAGGTCGGCGTGAACGGCCGGGTCAACACCGGCCAGGCCTGGACCGGGGGCAAGCCCGAGATGATGGTGCGCAACTGGTCCAACCCGATGTATTTCGCCGATCCCTTCGGATCCTTCGGGGTGATGTGGGCGCCCGGCGGCCCGTCGGAAGGCGAAGGCCGGTTCAACACCGACGCAGCCTATGCCGAGGTCTGGGACCGGTTCCGGTTCTCCAAGGATGTCGAGGCGCGCAAGGCGGCCTATGCCGAGCTGATGGAGCGCATCAAGCTGGATCCGCCGGTGCTGCCGCTCTACCGCCCCTATGAAAGCTGGGCCATGCGCAAGGGTGTCAGCTGGGCGCCCAAGCCCGGCCACATTCCCTACGTGCTGGATTTCCGCGCCGGCTCCATCGCCCTGGCCGACAGCTGATCCCACGCCTCCCGGACTCCGCCCGCCGTAGGGCGGGGTTCACCCCGCCATTGTTCCCGGACCCCCAAGATGACCCTTCGCATTGCCATCGTCGCCGATATCCACCACGGCGCGCCGTCCCACACCAAGCGCGGCGACACCGCCTTGCCCCTGCTGGCCCGTTTCGCCGATTTCGTGGCCCGGGAGGCGCCCGACCTCGTGCTCGACCTGGGCGACCGGATCTCGGACGTGGATGCCGCGACCGACGAGCGGCTCGAAACCGAGGTGGCCGAGGTCTTTGCCCGGATCGACGTGCCGGTGCACCATGTCTGCGGCAACCATGACCGCGACCATCTCGATGTGTCCCGAAACGAGGCCATCCTTGGCCAGGCCCTGGCCAGCGAGGTTCTGGATATGGGCCAGTGGCAGATCGCCCTGTGGCGGGCCGATGCGCGGATCTGGCGGGGTGAGGATCACCGGGGCTTCCGCCTGCCCGAAACCGACCTGCTGTGGCTGAGCCGCATGGCCCAGGCGGCGGAGAAACCGACGCTGGTGGTCAGCCACGTGCCGGTGTCGGGCCATGCCCAGACCGGCAATTACTATTTCCAGCGCAGCCCGCAATATTCGACCTATCCCGAGGCCGCCCGGGCGCGGGACGCGCTCGCCCAGGCCCGCGTGCCGCTGGCCTGTCTCGCGGGTCACGTGCATTGGAACACGGTGACGCAGGTCGATGGCATTGCCCACATGACCCAGCAATCGCTGACCGAAAGCTTTACCACCCAGGGCCACCCGGCCGAGGCCTGGGGCCTGATGACCCTGGACGAGACGATCCACTGGCAGGTCTTCGGCCGGGACCCGTTCGAGGCCCGCATCACCCCCCGGGCGGCCCGCTGGACCCCGCCGCTGATGCCGTTCTGAGGCCCGTCATGATCACGCCCCCACCTCGGTCCGCCGCCGCCCCGGCCCCCGTGCCTGGCACCCTGTCCACGCCTGTGCCCGCCGATGCCCCGGCCTCGGTGCCCGGCGTCCTGTCCGCTCCGGTGGGGGCCGCTGCCCAGGCCTCCATGCCTGGCATCGTGTCTGCCCCCGTTCGAGCCTCTGCCGTGGACCCTGTGCCGGATGCCCCGTCCGCTGTGCATACAGCCGCCCCGGCTCCCGTGCCCGGCATCATGTCCGGCCGCGTGGGTGCCACCGTCCCGGCCCCTTTGCCCGGTGCCATGTCCGCCTCTGTGCATGCCGCTGCCCTGGCCCCCGTGCCCGGCGCCATGTTCACGCCCGTGCCTGCCGCCGCATCGGGCCACATGGCTGGTACCACGCACACTCGCGTGGGTGCCGCCGCACTGGCCCCCATGCCTGGTATCACACACGCACCCACCGCTGACGGCCCGGCCCGCGGCCCGGCCGATCCGCCGTTCGAAACCCCGGTACTGTCGGTCAAGACCCTGTCGGTGGCCTTCGGGTCCCACTTGGCCGTGCGCGATCTGTCCTTCGACATCCATGCCGGCGAGACCCTGGCCCTGGTCGGGGAATCCGGTTCGGGCAAATCGGCCACGGCCCTGTCGGTCATGCGCCTGATCGAACGCGAGGGCGGGCGGATCGCGGGCGGGCAGATCCGGCTGGGCCGCGCGGCGCCCGTCGACCTGGCCGGGCTGGCCGACCGCCAGGTCCAGGCCCTGCGGGGCAACCGGATCTCGATGATCTTCCAGGAGCCGATGACCTCGCTCAACCCGGTGATGCGCATCGGCGAGCAGCTGGCCGAGGTGCTGCGCCGCCACCAGGGCCTGTCGCGCGTCATGGCCCTGGCCGCGGCCGAAGAGGCGCTGGACCAGGTGCGCATCCCCGATCCGGCCCGCCGCCTGCGCCAGTATCCCCACGAGTTGTCGGGCGGGCTACGCCAGCGGGTGATGATCGCCATGGCCCTGGCCTGCCGGCCCGAGGTGCTGATCGCCGACGAGCCGACAACGGCGCTGGACGTCACGACCCAGGCCGAGGTGCTGAAGCTGCTCAAGGGCCTGCAGGCCCGGCTGGGCATGGCCGTGCTGTTCATCACCCATGACATGGGCGTGGTGGCCGAGATCGCCGACCGGGTCTGTGTCATGCGCCATGGCGTGACCGAGGAACAGGCCCGGGTGGGCGATCTGTTCAGCCGGCCGCGCTCGGACTATGCCCGGGCCCTGATGGCCGCGACGCCCCGGCTGGGCCAGGCCGCCTTGCGCCCGCCCGTGGCCCCGGCCAGCCCGGCGGTGCTGCAGGTCCGCGACCTGAACAAGGCCTTTCACCAGGGCGGCGGGCTGGCCGGCCGGCGCAGCACGACCCAGGCCGTGCGCGACGTGTCCTTCGACCTGCATGCCGGTGAGACCCTCGGGCTGGTCGGCGAATCCGGCTGTGGCAAGTCGACCCTGTCGCGGGCGGTCATGCGGCTGGTCGAACCCGACAGCGGGTCTGTCCTGCTGGCCGGCAAGCCGTTCACCGGCCTGGGCGAGGCCGCCCTGCGCCAGGCCCGGGGCGATCTGCAGATGGTCTTCCAGGATCCCTTTGCCAGTCTCAATCCCCGGATGAAGGTCGCGGACCTGGTGACCGAACCGGCCTACCTGCACGATGGCATCACCGGCCCGGCCCGCCGGGCCCTGGCCGGCGCGCTGCTCGACAAGGTGGCCCTGCCGGCCGATGCGGCCGATCGCTATGTCCACCAGTTCTCGGGCGGCCAGCGCCAGCGGCTGTGCATCGCCCGGGCGCTGTCGGTCTCGCCCAAGGTCATCATCGCCGACGAGGCGGTCTCGGCGCTGGACGTGTCGACGGCCGCGCGGGTGATCCGGCTGATGCAGGACATCCAGGACGAGCTGGGCGTGGCCTTTCTGTTCATTTCGCATGACATTGCCGTGGTGGAACGGGTCAGCCACCGGATCGCCGTGATGTACCGCGGTGAAATCGTCGAGATCGGGCCGACCGACGAGGTGCTGCGCCGTCCGCGCCACGAGTATACCCGGCGGCTGCTGGCCGCCGTGCCCGCGCCGCTGCCCGGCGGGCGGGGAGCCCTGGTGCAGGACCCGGTGCGCGACCCGGTTCCGGCGGGCTGATCCCGGCCGGGCTCAGGCCGGCAGCAGGACCGTGGCGCACAGCCCGCCGCGCTCGCCGTTGGCCAGCGTGATGCGGCCGCCATGCGCCAGGATGATGTTGCGCGCGATCGACAGGCCCAGCCCGGCGCCGCCGGTGTCCAGGCTGCGGCTGTCCTCGCCCCTGACAAAGGGTTCGAACATGGCGTCGAGCCGGTCGGGCGGGATGCCCGGCCCGTCGTCCTCGATGCGCACCCGGGCGTTGTCGCCCTGCCGGTCGAGGGTGATGCGCGCCGCCCCGCCATAGCGCAGGGCATTGTCGACGAGGTTGCCGAAGGCCCGGCCAAGCGCCACCGGCCGGCCGCGCAACGTCAGCGGCCCGGGGGCGCCCGGCCCGGCCCAGGTCGCGCCGCGATCCTCGACCAGCCGGGCCAGCAGGGCCGCCAGGTCGACCGGGGAGACCGCCTCGCCGTCGCCGGCGCCCTTGGCATAGGAAATCAGCCCGTCGGCCATGACGGTCATCTCGTCCAGGGTGCGGATCATCGGCCCGGCCTCGTCCTCGTCGAGCAGTTCGGCCCGGATGCGCAGCGAGGTGATCGGCGTGCGCAGGTCATGGCCGAGCGCGGCGATGGTGCGCATGCGCTCGGCGTCGAACCGCGAGATGCGGTCCTGCATGTCGTTGAAGGCCGCGGCCGTGTCGCGCAGCTCGCGCGGGCCGGTTTCGGGCAGGCGCACGCCGCGATCCCCATGGCCGGCGGCCCGGGTCGCCCGGGCCAGCCCGGTCAGCGGCCGGGTCAGCCGGCGCAGGAACAGCCAGGACACGCCCAGCACGGCCACCAGCGACAGGCCGAGCAGCAGCAGGAACAGGTCGTCGTCCAGCCCCGGCCCGCCGGCCTTCATCCGCCGGGCGACCAGGTTCAGCCATTGCGGCGGGCCGCCGGGCACGTCCAGCCGGATCGACATGGTCACGGTCTCGAAGACATGGTCGCCGTCGCCCCGGTGGCGGGCCGGGCGCTGCTGGATCGCCGCGCGCAGCTCGCGGCCGGGCAGGGCCTCGGCCAGGGCCTGGGTCAGCGCCCGCGAGCGGGGGCCGCCGGGCGCCTCGCGCACCAGCGGGCCGGGATCGACCGACACCCGGGTCGTGCGGGTCGAGGCATCGCGGGCAATCGCCCGGCGGGCGGCGGGGTCGACGGCCTCGAAGGCCGGCACCAGCGACACGATGCGCTCCATCTCGCGTTCTTCCATGGCCTCGCGGTCCAGCCGCAGCCGTTCGACCGACAGGATGGCCAGCGCCGCCAGGTTGGCCGCGATCAGCGCGGTGGCCAGCAGCAACAGGAACCGCCCCGCGAGGCCCTCGGGGAGAAGCCGGGCGATCATGCCGGGGTGACCTCGGCGGCCAGCATGTAGCCGCCGCCCCATTCGGTGACGATCAGCACCGGCGCGGCGGGGTCGTCCTCGATCTTGCGGCGCAGCCGGCTGACGGCATTGTCGATGGCCCGGTCATAGGCCTTGGCATCGCGCCCGGCGGTCAGGTCGAGCAGGCGTGCCCGGCTGAGCACGCTCAGCGGATGGTCGGTGAAGATGGCCAGCAGGCGGTTCTCGCCGCTGGTCAGCTCGACGGTCCGGCCGTCGTCATGGCCCAGCGTGCGCGTCGCCGGGTCATGGGTCCAGCCGGCAAAGCGGCGCCGGTCGGTCGGCGCGGCGGCCTGGGGTTCGGGCATGCGGCGCAGCACGGCCTTGATCCGGGCCAGCAATTCGCGCGGGTTGAACGGCTTGGTCACGTAATCGTCGGCGCCCAGTTCCAGCCCGACGATGCGGTCGGTCTCTTCGGTCATGGCCGTCAGCAGGATGACCGGCGGGCCGTCATGGGCGACCAGCCAGCGGCACAGGCTCAGCCCGTCCTCGCCGGGCATCATGATGTCGAGCACGACCAGGCTGATGCGCGTTTCGTCCAGCAGCCGCCGGGCCTCGCCGGCATTGGCGGCCAGCTGGGTGCGATAGCCCTGCTTGCGCAGGTACTGGCCCAGCGGCTCGCGGATGTCGCGGGCGTCGTCGACGATCAGGATCTGGGGTTGCGGCTGTTCCGTCATGGGGGCTCCCGGGGTCTGTCACAGGGAAATAGCGGGTTTGGCCCGGTCGGTTCCAGTGCCGCGACAGGGCGCGTGGCAGGAAGTTTGTCGCAAGATGTATCAGCCGGGCGCCCCGCGACAGGTCGCGACAAAACCGGGCCCGGGCTGACACACATCGCCGGACGCGCTGCCTTAGATGTCTGTCACCGGGGCGGACAAGCCCCGCCGGACAAAGAGCCATCGAAAGGAAGAGGCAAATGAAAACCAAGCGCATTCTCCCCATTGCCGCCGTTGTCGCCGCCATGATCGGGGCCAGCGCCGCCGTCGTCACCGCCCAGGATGCCGACACCCAGGCCCAGACCGCACCGCAGGTTGTCCAGCCGGTGGACGGCGAGGCCCAGGCCGGCCCGCGCGGCGACCACGGGCCGCGCCACGGCAAGCGCGGGCCGGAAGGCGTCTACCGCGTGCATGGCGACCGCGACCACGACGGCCGGCACGAGCGGGGCGACCGCGACCGCGACCGGGGCGAGCGCCACGGCCACGGCCCCCGGGGCGGCATGTTCGGCCCGCGTGGCGGCTCCGAGATGATGATCTCGCTGTTCAACCAGGTCGATGCCGATGGCGACAAGACCGTGACCCAGGACGAGATCGACACCTTCCGCGCGGCCAAGGTCGGCGAGGTCGATGCTTCGGGTGACGGCGCCCTGTCGATTGAGGAATTCGACACGCTCTACCGCGAATTCACCCGGTCGCGCATGGTCGACATGTTCCAGGACTTTGACGCCGACGGCGACGGGGTGATCAGCCCCGAGGAAATGGACGCCCGGTTCGGTGGCGTGGTCGACCGGATGGACCGCGACGGCGACGGCGTGCTGAAGCTGCAGCCGCGCAAGGGCGGCTGAGCCGGCCGGGCCGACACGCCGGCCACATGAAGAACGCGCCCGCGGGACCTCCGCGGGCGCGTTTGGTGCTTTTGGGGTGTGGGCGTGACGACGGGTTTGGTGAACGATCTGGCGACCGGGCCGGGGCGGCCAGCCTGGCGTCAGAGCCGGGTTGGTCTGTTTGAGGCTTGGGCGGATTGGCCGGTTTGAAAGTGGGTTCGACCAGCCGGCTTGTGGACCGGCCGGGGCGGTCGGGTCGGTCGGACTCGGGCGGGGCGGTCGGTTGACTTGACGATGGGGCCGGCGTGCCGAGTGGATCGGCGTGCCGCGCGGGGCGGGCGATGCCTCGAAGTGGCTGGCCGTTGTGGGTGCGCTGGCCGACGGGCCTGTGTCCTGAAACGTCCTGGGTCATGGCTGCCCCCCGCCGCCGGGCCTGCCCGTTTCCGCGACGTGACGGGCTGTCGGCGGGCGGGGTTGCCGGCCGGGGGTGGTGCTGTTCTTGACAAAATCACTCTGGAAATCTAGGCCGGGGCCAGAAAGCTGTCCCGTACCGGTGTCCGATGCGTGCCAAAGCGTGGTTGTGCAGGGTGTGCAGGCGGGATCAGCCATGATCTGCCCCGAGGATTCCCCGCCGGCCGCCCGGCCTGCGGAACGTGTCCCAGCCTTGATGGATATCCCGATGACGGTGACGACGCCGATTCCCCTGACCAGCGACGCAATCCTGCCCGGCGTGTCCTACGACGCCCTGCGCATGACCATCCGGCACCTGGCCGACAGCGGCCTGATGACCGTCGAGGACGACAGCGACGCCCGGCTGCAGGTCCGCACCGCGCTGGGGCAGGGGGTCTTTCTGCCCGCGGGCAGCGGCGTCAAGGTCACGCTGGAGGCCATGCGCCCGGACCAGCTGCAGACCCTGCGTTCGCGCCTTGTCGAGCGCCTGACCGAAGCCGCGCCCGAGGCCGCTGCCCAGCTGCGCTGGTCGGATGCCGCCGAGATCGGCGGTCAGCCGGCCAATTTCCGCCTCGTGACCGTCGAAGAGGCCCGTCCGCTGGGCGGGGCGTTCTTCCGGGTGCGTATCTCGGCGGTGGATTTCGCGCTGTTCGACGAGGACTCGATTCATTTCCGCCTGCTGCTGCCCGCGCCCGAGCTGGCCGAACCGGCCTGGCCCTGGATCGCCGAGAACGGGGCCACGCGCTGGCCCGGCGGCGACGAGGCCCTGCACAAGCCGGTCTATACCGCGCGCCGGGTCGATGCGGCGGCGGGCGAGATGACCTTTGACGTGTTCATCCATGACGGTGGGCGGGTGACCGACTGGGTCCGGGCGGTGCGCCCGGGCACGCAGGTCGGGCTGATCGGCCCGGGCGGCGGAGGCATCCCGGCCACCCGCGACATCCGCATCTTTGGCGACGAAACCGCCTTTCCGGCCATTGCCCGCATCGTCGAGACGCTGCCGGCCGAGGCCCGGGGCGAGGTCACGCTGGTCTGCGAGGACGGGGCCGATTGCGCCTATCCGATCCCCGATCACCCCGGGCTGGCCGTGACCTTCCTGCGCCGCGACGAGGCGCCCGGGCTGGCCGAGCTGGCCATGGCCGAACGGGCCGGCTGGACATCGCGCTTCCTGTGGCTGGCCGGCGAAAAGGCCGATGCCCAGGCCGTGCGCGCGGCCTTCAAGGCCGACGGGGGCGATGCCGATCAATCCTATATCGCGGCCTATTGGAGCCGGCCGCGCGCGACACGCGGGGCCTGAGCGCGCCAGCATGACCTTCATGCCCCGCATGACCGCCGAGATCCGCCGGATCCAGCCCGTCAGGCCGCTGCAGGTGCGCCGGCTGGACGGGGTGGTGGCCGACCTGTGGCATGCGCGCGGGCAGAGCGGGGGCGGCGGGTTCTACGTGTCGCCCGATCCGCGGGTCGTGGTCTTTCTGGACGAGCCGGGCGCGGGCGGTGCCGGGACCGGAGACGGCACCGGGAGCAGGAGCGGGGCCGATGCGGTCTGCCTGCGGACCGAGCCCCGGGGCGCCTGGGTCCCGGGGGTGCGGGCGCTGTTTGTGCCGCCCAACGTGCCGCTGTGGAGCGAGATCCGCGCGGCCCGGGATTTCACCCATCTCGACCTGCATTTCCAGGCCGATGCGCTGGCCCGGCGGATGGGGGGCGCAGGGGTGCCGGCCCAGCCCCGGCTGCACAACGTGACCGACCGCATCCAGCCCATCGCCCGGCTGCTGGCCGCCGAGGTGGCCGCTCCGCGCCGGCCCGACCTGATGATGGATGCGCTGCTGACCGCCCTCATGGCCGAGGTCTTTGACCTGCCCGCCGATGCACCCGACGCGCCGGGCGCAGGCGACGCCGGCCGGGCCGGGCCGCACAAGGGCGGGCTGCCCCCGGCCAAGCTGCGCCGGCTGGCCAGCCATGTGCGCGACAACCTGCACCGGCCGATCGGCGTGGCCGAGCTGGCCGAACTGGCCGGGGTTTCGCCCAGCTGGTTCCAGCGCGCGTTCAAGTCGTCGGTCGACGAGACCCCCCAGCGCTGGGTCACCGGCATCCGCCTGCAGGCCGCCCGCGAACAGATGCGCGACGACGGGCTGCGGCTGGCCGATATCGCGGCGGCTACCGGGTTTTCCGACCAGGCCCACCTGACCCGGACCTTCCGCGCGGCCTATGGCCAGACCCCGTCGCAATGGCGCCGCGACCAGGACGCGGGAACGGGGACCGGGCCGGAAACGAGGACAGCACCGGCGCGTCCGCTGATCGCCGGGCCGGACAACCGGCGGAAATCCGCGGAAATGGCATCGGATGGTTCAAAGCGCGGTCGCCTCATTCAATCCGGGGTGGCCATCCCGAGTTAAACACTCGGGATCTTTTCTTCCTCAAGCGCGGACGGGACACATGACCAGAACCATGGGGTATTTCCTTCTTTCCGGCGTCAGCCTGCTGGCGCTGAGCGGCGCGGCACTGGCGCAATCGACGGCCGATATCGTCTATCTCGGTGAAATCCAGATCGGGGCGGGCGACGATGCCACGGCCCCGGTGGCCGGCTATGTGGCCGACAGCGCCCAGACGGCGACCAAGAGCAACACGCCCCTGCTGCAGACCCCGCAATCGGTGTCGGTCATCACCGGCGACATGATCGAGGACCAGGGCGGGACCAACCTGGGCGACACCTTGCGCTACACCGCCGGCGTCTTTGCCCAGCCCTATGGCACCGACCCGCGCTTCGACGCTCCGACGATCCGGGGCTTTGATGCGTCCAATGCCCAGTATCTCAACGGCCTGCGCCTGATGCGCGATTTCGGCGCGCCCAGCTTCGAGACCTATTCGCTGGAACGCATCGAAGTGCTGCGCGGCCCGGCTTCGGCGCTTTACGGCTCGGGCGTGCCCGGCGGGATCATCAACCAGGTCCAGAAACGCGCCTATTTCCTCGACTTCGGCGAGGCCGGCATCGGCGTCGGCAGCCCGACGGCCAACGAGGCCTTTGTCGATTACAACACCGCGCTGACCGATACCTTTGCCGCCCGCTTCACGGCCGTCGTGCGCGACACCGAGGAAGATGTCGAAGAGCTGACCAACACCCGGGGCTACCTGGGCCTGGCCACGCGCTGGCTGCTGAGCGACCGGACCACGCTGCAATTCCTGGGCTCGTACCAGAAGGACGGCCCGATCACCCCGGCCGGCGTGCCCTATGACCTGGTCGGCCAGGTCGACGACAAGGACCTGCGCAGCTTCTACGGCGGCGATCCGACCGACGACAACAGCGACCGGACCATCGGCAACATCGGCTTCGAGCTGGCCCATGACCTGGGCGCGGGCTGGGGTCTGGACATGGGCTTCCGCTACCAGAAGTTCGACTGGGACTATACCGGCTTCTACGTCAACAACACCGTGACCGACGGCGACACGATCTCGCGCGGGGGCAACAACCAGTACGAGGACAGCAACACGCTGAACCTCGACACCCGGGTGTCGGGCGACGTGATCCTGGGCGGGGTCCAGCACCAGCTGCTGTTCGGTGTCGACCTGCGGCGCTACGCGGCCTACGAGGCGACCGAGTTCCTCTATGCCGACGACATCAGCTTTTCCAACCCGGTCTACAACGGGGCCAACCTGTCGGCGCCCTGGTACACGGCCGTCAGCGACCTGACGATCGAGCAGGTGGGCATCTATGCCCAGGACGAGATCGCGCTTGGCAACCTCAACCTGTCGATGGCCCTGCGCCATGACTGGGTCGACCAGACCGGCACGACCTATACCAACTTTGCCGGCACGTCGGATGCCGGCCAGTCCGACCAGGCCACGACCGGCCGGATCGGCGCGTCCTACCTGCTGGACAACGGCATGGCGCCCTACATCAGCTATGCCACGTCCTTTGACCCCGAGGTCGGTGCCGATATCGACGGCAACGCGCTCAAGCCCACCGAGGGCGAGCAGTGGGAAGCCGGGATCAAGTACCAGCCCGACGGGTTCAACGGGTTCTTCACCGCGGCCATCTTCCGCATCGACCAGACCAACGTGTCGGCCAGCGTGTCGGAAAACGGGCTCAGCGGCCTGCGCCAGATCGGCGAGGTCCGGTCCGAGGGGCTGGAGCTGGAAGCCAATGTCAGCCTGATCGACGGGTGGAACCTGCACGGGGCCTATACCTACAACAAGACCGAGCAGAAGAACGGCGACAACCCGGGCGCCGAAATGCCCAACGCGCCCGAACATTTCGCCAGCCTCTGGGCGACCAAGGCGTTCGACGGCTCGCTGGCCGGGCTGACCCTGGGCGGAGGCGTGCGCTATATCGGTGACCGCTTCGGCGATGCGGCCAACAACTTTGCCCTGGACGAAGTTGTCCTGGTCGACCTGCTGGCCGAATACGAGATCACCGAGAACATGCACCTGGCCCTGAACGTGACCAACCTGGGCGACCAGGCCTACGTGGCCAATTGCGGGTCCTTCGGCTGCTATTACGGCGATGGCCGGACGGTGCAGGCGCGATTGACCTACAAGTGGTAACCAACGGCCATATCGGGCGGCGGTCGGTCCTGGCCGGCGCCCTGGCTTCCCTCGCCCTGCCGGCTTCGGCGGGGCGTCTGCGTCTGGCGGCCATCGACTGGGCCATGCTGGAAACGGCCATGGCCCTGGGGGCCGAGCCGGTCGCGGCCTGCGAGCTGATCCGCTATCGCGAAACGGCCGTCACGCCCGAGATCCCGGCGCGGGTGACCGACCTGGGCCTGCGCGGGTCGCCCAATTTCGAATTGCTGCAGCTGACCCGGCCCGACCTGATCCTGACGTCGAACTATTACACCCAGATCGAGGCCCGGCTGCGCACCATCGCCCCGGTGCTGGTGCTGCCGTTCTACGTGGCCGGCGAACCGCCCTGGGCCAAGGCCGTGACCGCCCTGTTGCGCCTGTCGGACGAGCTGGGCATGCCCGAGCGGGGCGTGGCCGTGGCTCGGGCGGCCGAGGACGAGCTGGCCATGCTGGGCGCGCGGCTGTCCCAGGGCGACGGGCGGCCAGTCTATGTCATCGACATCGGCGATCCGCGCCATTTCCGGGCCTTCGGGCCCGACAGCATGTTCGGCGAGATGCTGACCCGGCTGGGCCTGGCCAATGCCTGGAGCCGGCCCAGCCGCTTTGCCTTTTCCGCGCCGGTGCCGCTGGAGCGGCTGGCCGAGGAGCCCGAGGCGCGAATCGTGACCGTGTCGGGGGTGCCGGTTCTGGCCCGGCGGGCGCTGGAACGTTCCGTGCTCTGGACCCGGCTGAACCCGGTGGCGCGTGGCCGGGTGCTGCACCTGCCCGACGTCAATCCCTTTGGCGGCGTGCCGGCCGGGCTGCGCTTTGCCCGGCTGCTCAGCGCCGCGATGACCGGTGCCCCGAACGCCGCGATGACCGGCGCCGGCAGCGGCCCGGCCCGCCCGGCGGCGGAAGTGCCGTCATGACCCGACGCATGGGCCTGACCTTCGGCCTGGCGCTGCTGCTGGCCGGAGCCATGTGGCTGCAGGCCGCGCTGGAGATCCTGCCGGCGGGCTGGCCGGCGCTGCCGCTGCGGCCCGATGCCATGACGCTGGACCAGATCCTGCTGGGCTTCGGCCTGATGCCCCGCGGGGTTGTCGCCCTGCTGGCCGGGGCGCTGCTGGGCCTGTCAGGCGCGCTGTTGCAAAGCGTCTTTCGCAACCCGGTGGCCGATCCGTCGACGCTGGGCATTTCCTCGGGCGCCCAGCTGGCGCTGGTCACGGCCACCGTGCTGGCCCCCGGCTGGCTGGCCTGGGGCACCTGGCCCGTGGCCCTGGCCGGAGCCGGGCTGGCGGCGGCGTTGGTCATGGGGCTGGGCGCGACGCGGGCCTTTCACCCGGTGACCATGGTCATCGGGGGCATGTTGGTCGGGCTGTTCACCTCGGCCATTGCCACGGCCATGACCCTGTCGCAGGGGCAATATCTCTTTTCGCTGGTCGTCTGGACCGGCGGGTCGCTGGTCCAGACCGGCTGGGGCCCGGCCGGCACGCTGGCCCTGGTGCTGGCCGCCGGCGCGCTGGCCACGGCCCTGCTGGCCCGGCCGCTGCGCGTGCTGGGCATCGGTGCCGAGGGTGCCAGCTCGCTGGGCCTGAACGTGGCCCTGATCCGCGCGCTGGCCGTTGTGCTGGCTGTCGTTCTGGCCGCATCGGTGTCGGCCGCCGTCGGGCTGGTGGCCTTTGTCGGCCTGGCCGCGCCGGCCGTTGTCCGCGCCCTGGGCGCCCGCACCATGGGCGCCGTGCTGGCCCTGTCGCCGCTGGCCGGGGCGCTGATCCTGTCGCTCTGCGACGGGCTGGTGCTGGGCCTGAACGCGGCCGTGGGCGAGATGTTTCCCACCGGAGCGGTCACCGGGCTGGTCGGCGGGCCGCTGCTGCTGGCCCTGTTGCCCCGCCTGCGCAATGCCGCGCCCCCGGCGGCCGAGGCCCAGGTGCCCCGCCGGGCCCGCCCCGGCCGGTTGCTGGCCGGGCTGGGTGCGCTGGTGGCGGTCGGTGTTGTCGTGCTGGCCCTGGTCGGCCGCCTGCCCGAGGGCTGGTGGCTGCTCGATCCCGAAAGCGCCCGGGCCTTCCTGCCCAACCGCCTGCCCCGGCTGGTCGGGGCGGGGGCGGCCGGCGGGCTGCTGGCCCTGGCCGGGGCGATGCTGCAACGGCTGACGGCCAACCCGCTGGCCTCGCCCGAGGTGCTGGGCGTGTCGGGCGGCGCGGCGATCGGCTATGGCGCCGTGATCATGCTGGTCGCCGGCCCCGGCACGCTGGTCCTGACCGGCGGGGCGGCCGCCGGCGGAGCCTGTGCCCTGGCGCTGATCTCGGTCTATGCCCTGCGCGGCGACATGGGCCCCGACCGCGTGCTGCTGGCCGGCATCGCCGTTTCGGCCCTGTCCGGTGCGCTGCTGTCGGCCATGATGGCCGCCGGTACGATGAAGAGCTTTGCCATCCTGGCCTGGATCAGCGGGTCGGCCGCCACCCTGACCGGGCCGGGCGCGCTGGCCCTGCTGGTCATCCTGCTGGCCCTGACCGCCGGAGCCATGGCCATGGCCCGCTGGCTGACCATCCTGCCGCTGGGCGGGCCGGTGGCCCGGGCGCTTGGCGTGCCGCTGGGCCGCGCCCGGGCGGGCATCGTGCTGATCGCCGGGCTGGCCACCGGCGCCGCGACGATCCTCGTCGGCCCGCTCAGCTTCGTCGGCCTGATGGCCCCCCACCTGGCCCGCCGCCTGGGCCTGGCCCGTGCCCGCGACCACCTGGTCGGGTCGGTCCTGATCGGCGCGGCCCTGATGCTGGCCTCGGATTTCGGAGCGCGCATGGCCAGCTTTCCCTATGACCTGCCGCTCGGCCTCTTTGCCTCGCTCCTGGGCACGCCCTGGCTGATATGGCTCATGCTGAGAAGACCGCGATGACCACCCCGCTGTTCGAGATCGACACCCTGACCTATGACGTGCCCGGCCGCCGGCTGCTGGACGGGCTGTCGCTGACCCTGCCCGCCGGGCGGCTGATCGGGCTGATCGGCCACAACGGCTCGGGCAAGTCGACCCTGCTCAAGCTGCTGGCCCGCCAGGTCACCGGCGGCGGGCGCATCCTGTTCGAAGGCCGCGACCTGGCCGGCTGGCCGGCCAGGGACCATGCCCGCCGGCTGGCCTACATGCCCCAGCACACGCCCCCGACCGAAGGCATGCTGGTCGAGGAACTTGTCGCCCTGGGCCGCTATCCCTGGCACGGCGCGCTTGGCCGGCCCGGCCCGGCCGACCGGGCGGCGATCGATGCCGCCCTGGCCGCCTGCGGGCTGGACCCCTGGCGCGGCCGCCAGGTCGACACCCTGTCGGGCGGCGAGGCCCAGCGGGCCTGGCTGGCCATGCTGGTCGCCCAGGAAGCCGGCTGCCTGCTGCTCGACGAGCCGATCTCGGCCCTGGACATTGCCCACCAGGTCGAGGTGCTGGACCTGGTCCGCCGGTTGAGCCATGAGAACGGCCGATCGGTCATCGTCGTGCTTCACGATCTCAACATGGCCGCGCGCTATTGCGACCACATCGTCGCCCTGTCGGCCGGCCGGCTGGCCCTGCAGGGTCCGCCGGGCGAGATATTGACGCCCGCGGCCCTGCGCGGGATCTACGGCGTCGAGATGGAAATGCTCACCCGGGCCGACGGCAGCCCCGTCGCCCATCCGCTCTGACCGCCCCCCGGCCCGGTGCCGGGACACGACACCTGACTTCAAGCCCCAGCAAGGTACGCCCATGCTTCGCCAGTTCTTTTCCTATTACCGCCCGCACATGGGCCTGTTCTGGCTCGATTTCGGCTGTGCCGTGCTGTCGGGCCTGCTCGAACTGGCCTTTCCGCTGGCCATCACGGCCTTCGTCGACCACCTGCTGCCCCTGGGCGACCTGCGCCTGACCGTGCTGGCCGCCGTCGGGCTGATCGCGATCTACGTGGTCAACACCGGGCTGATGGCCGTGGTCATCTACTGGGGCCACATGCTGGGCATCAACATCGAGACAGAGATGCGCCGCCGGGCCTTTGCCCATCTCACCCGGCTGAGCTGGCGCTGGTACGACCGGTCGGCCACGGGCAAGCTGGTGGCCCAGGTCACCCGCGACCTCGAAGAGATCGGCGAGGTCGCCCACCACGGCCCCGAGGACCTGTTCATCGCCATCATGACCTTTGTCGGGGCCTTCGTGCTGATGGCCTGGCTGCACCTGCCGCTGGCCATCATCACGGCCGTCATCCTGCCCCTGATGGTCTGGCTGGTCGCCTTCTACGGCGGGCGCATGACCCGGGCCTGGCAGGACATCTATGGCCGAGTCGGCAATTTCAACGTCCGGCTCGAAGAGGCCCTTGGCGGCATCCGCGTGGTCCAGGCCTTTGCCAACGAAGGCCACGAGGAACAGCTCTTTGCCCGTGACAACAACGGCTATCGCAGCACCAAGCTGCAGGCCTACCGGATCATGGCCAGCTCGACGGCCATCCATTACATGGGCATGCGCTTTGTCCAGGTGGCGGTCATGGTCGCCGGGGCGACCTTTGTCCTGCAGGGCTCGCTGACCACCGGGGGCTTCGTGGGCTTTTTGCTGCTGGTCGGCGTGTTCTTCCGCCCGCTGGAAAAGATCGCCGCCGTGGTCGAAACCTATCCGCGCGGCATCGCCGGCTTTCGCCGCTATCTCGGCCTGATGTCCACCGAGGCCGACATCACCGACGCGCCCGAAGCCCGGCCGGCCCCGGCGCTGAAGGGCGAGATCGTCTTCGACAAGGTCAGCTTTGCCTATGACGATGCCCGGCCGGTGCTGCATGACATCACCCTGACCGTGCCGGCCGGCAAGACCGTGGCGCTGATCGGCCCGTCGGGGGCCGGGAAATCGACGCTGATGGCCCTGGTGCCCCGGTTCTACGACCCGGTGGCCGGGCAGGTGACGATCGACGGCATGCCCCTCGCGCAGATGACGCTGGCCTCTCTGCGCCAGCAGATCGGCCTGGTCTCGCAAGAGGTCTTCCTGTTCGGCGGAACGCTGCGCGAGAACATCGCCTATGGCAAGCTGGACGCCACCGAGGACGAGATCGCAAGGGCGGTTGAACTGGCCCAGCTGGCGCCGCTGGTCGACAGCCTGCCCGAGGGGCTGGACACGGTGGTCGGCGAGCGCGGCGTGCTGCTGTCGGGCGGCCAGCGCCAGCGGGTGGCCATTGCCCGGGTCTTCCTCAAGGATCCGCCGATCCTGCTGCTGGACGAGGCGACATCGGCGCTGGACCGCGAGACCGAAAAAGAGATCCAGGCGGCGCTGGCCCGGTTGTCAAAGGGCCGCACGGTGCTGGTCATCGCGCACCGGCTGTCGACGCTGGAAGATGCCGACGAGGTGCTGGCGCTGGACGGCGGGCGGATCATCGACCGGGGCCGCCACCTGATCGCGCCCGAACTGGCCGATCGGCTGCAGGCGGGCGACTGATCCGGCCGGCCGGGCGTGGGGCGGCTGACCCGGGGCGCTGCTACGTCGGCCGATTGTGAAGCGACTGACGCGGGTTAACGCCCTGCCGTCCGCTGATGGGGCAACTGATCCGCCCCGTTGCCGTGCCGTCCACCTGTGGGGCCGGTGAGCCGTTCTACCGCCGTCCCGCTGGGTGACTGATCCGCTCTGCTATTCGCCCGCGGGACATTTCCATCCGTGCCGCCGTCCACCCGTGAGGGCTGATCCGTCCCGCCGCCGTGCTGTCCACCGTGGGGCAGGGTATTCCCGCGTCTTCGGTGCAATCGGGGACGGTCGGGACGGGCAAGGCGGTTGACGGGCTTTGCCGGGGGATGCTCATCATCCCTTCAGCCCTGTTGCTGGAGGATCAACCGGACGTGTCACACCCGATCACCCCACCGCCTGCCCATGTCGGCCCCGCACATTGCGCGCCCGGCCGTCCCGTCGTTTTCGGTCGGGCCGCCATCCATCGCCCCACCCCCTGTCGCAGCGCCATCCGTCGCGCCACAACCAACAGCACGACCACGCCATGCCGCCGGGCAGGTCCGGGGCGCACCCGGTTCGGGCAGGCCTGCGGCGGCGCTCCCCTTGCGCCCCATGCCGTCGGCTTTGCGCCTGGCTCTCCCGTCCTGCCCGGCGCGGCCGGGGGGCGGCCATGACCGGCCCGCTGTCCGGCCTGCGCGTGGTCGAGATGCAGGGGCTGGGCCCGGCGCCGCTGGCCGGCCAGTTCCTGGCCGATCTCGGCGCCCAGGTCACGCTGATCACCCGGCGTTCGGGGCCGGCCGATCCCACTGACATCAACACCCGGGGCAAACGCTCGGTCGCGCTGAACCTCAAGACGCCCGACGGCGTGGCCCTTGCGCTGGACCTGGTGGCCGGGGCCGACGTGCTGATCGAAGGCTTTCGCCCCGGGGTGATGGAACGCATGGGCCTTGGTCCCGCGCCCTGCCAGGCGCGCAATCCGGGGCTGATCTACGGGCGGATGACCGGCTGGGGCCAGGAGGGGCCGCTGGCGCAGACCGCCGGGCATGACATCAACTATCTCGGCCTGACCGGCCTCTTGCAGGCCATCGGCCCGGCCGATGCGCCGCCGCCGCCGCCGCTCAACATCGGGGCCGATTACGCCGGGGGCACGATGTTCCTGCTGTTCGGCATCATGGCCGCGCTCTACGAACGCGGGCAATCGGGCCGGGGGCAGGTTGTCGATGCGGCCATGGTCGACGGCGCTTCGGCCCTGATGGCGCTGGTGCATGGCTGGATGGCCGGCGGCCAGTGGACCGAGGCCCGCCAGTCCAACCTGCTGGACGGGGCGGCGCCGTTTTATGGCACCTATGAATGCGCCGACGGCCGGTTCCTGGCCGTCGGGCCGCTGGAGCCGCAGTTCTTCGCCGAGCTGGTCCGCCTGGCCGGCCTGCCCGAGGATCACCGGGCCGACCAGATGGACCGGGCGACCTGGCCCGCGCGCCGGGCGGCCTATGCCCGGCTGTTCCGCAGCCGCACGCGCGACGAATGGGCGGCGATCTTCGAGGGGTCGGATGCCTGCGCCACGCCGGTGCTGTCGTTTGTCGAGGCGCCCGATCATCCGCACATGGCCGCGCGGGGCAGTTTCGTCGAAGTCGCCGGCGTGACCCAGGCCGCACCGGCCCCGCGGTTCGACCGCACGCCCTCCGGCCCGCCCGGCCCCCCGCCCGCGCCGGGGGCCGATACCGACCCCGTGCTGCGCGAGCTGGGCCTGAGCGAGGACAGGATCGCGGCGTTGAGAGAGGCAAGGGTGTTGACCTGAGACCTACGGCGCTGCGCGGGTTGGGGCGGAGGGAAAGCAGGACGTCCGCGCTGCGATGGACAGATGTGATGACCTGAGAGCCACGACCCCGCCGGCCCCGTGCCGCGCGGGTTGGGGTGGTACTGAAAGCAGGATTACGGCGCCGGGAAGGTCAGGTGTGCCGACGCGACGCCCACGGCATTGCCGACCCGACGCCGGCTTGTGCGGCGCGGGGTGGGGTCGTGCCGGGACCGGAGTGCAGTACTGAGAAGGTCAGGGGTACTGACCTGAGAATCATGGCTCCGACGATCCGGCACTTGCCCGGAACGGGCGAAGCAGGGGCGAAAATGCCTTGTTTTGTGGCACCTGCCCGCGCCCGCCCGGGGATTCTTGCCAAATTCCATGAAGATTGCATGAATCCGGCAGGCATATGCACCACGCCCCTTGATATATTGCGAATGATTTGCATTCTTATTCTCAGGTTTAACGATTGCCGAAAGGACATGGCATGGCCCTTACCCGGGCAGGTCTGATCTGCGCCCTCGGTTCCTTCGCCACGCTGGCGACGGGGCAGGGCGCGGTGGCCGAAGACAGCGACCGCATGAAGGTCGTCACGACCTTTACCGTTCTTGCCGACATGGCCCGCAACGTCGCCGGGGATGCGGCGGATGTCGTGTCGGTGACCAAGCCGGGGGCCGAGATCCACGGCTATTCGCCGACCCCCCGCGACCTGGTCAACGCACAGGATGCCGATCTGATCCTCTGGAACGGGATGAACCTGGAATTGTGGTTCGAACAATTCCTGGCCAACCTGCGCGACGTGCCGTCGGTCGTGCTGACCGAGGGGATCGACCCGATCCCGATCGCCGAGGGCGCCTATCAGGGCAAGCCCAACCCCCATGCCTGGATGGGGCTGGATAACGCGCTGGTCTATATCGACAATATCGCCGCGGCCTTCGGTGATTACGATCCGGCCAACCTGGACGCCTACATGGCCAATGCCGCGGCCTACAAGGACCGGCTGCGCGCCACGCTGGAACCGCTGCGCGCCGAGATCGCCGCCGTGCCCGAGGGCCAGCGCTGGCTGGTGACCTGCGAAGGGGCGTTCAGCTACCTCGCCCGTGACTTCGGCATGCAGGAGCTCTATCTCTGGCCGATGAACGCCGACCAGATGGGCACGCCCAAGCAGGTGCGCAAGGTGATCGACGGGGTGAAGGACAACGACATCCCGGTGGTCTTCTGCGAAAGCACCGTCAACACCGCCCCCGCCGAACAGGTCGCCCGCGAGACCGGGGCGCGATACGGCGGGGTGCTTTATGTCGACAGCCTGTCGGGCGAGGACGGGCCGGTGCCCACCTATCTCGACCTGCTGACGGTCACTGCACAGACCATTGTGGACGGGCTGAGCCCCGTGTCCGAGTAACCATCCTTATCGCGGCCGCCCTGCCCGGGGCGGCCGCAGCCATTTTTGGCGGAAAGACAAGACGATGAAGCACGACAGCCAGATCCTGACCGCAACGCCGGATCCTGCCGATCCGGGAAGCGGCATCATGGCCCGCGACGTCACGGTGACCTATCGCAACGGGCTGACCGCCCTGCGCGATGCAAGCTTTGCCATTCCCCGGGGCACGGTCACGGCCCTGGTCGGGGTCAATGGCGCGGGCAAGTCCACGCTGTTCAAGGCCATCATGGGCTTTGTGCCCCTGGGCAAGGGCGAGATCCGCCTGCTGGGCCTGTCGGTGCGCGAGGCGCTGCGGCGCAACCTGGTGGCCTATGTGCCCCAGTCCGAAGAGCTGGACTGGTCGTTTCCCGTGCTGGTCGAGGACGTGGTGATGATGGGCCGTTACGGCCACATGGGGTTCCTGCGCCGGCCCCGGGCGGCCGATCACCAGGCCGTCGAAGAAGCGCTGGCCCGGGTCAACATGCTGGACTTCCGCGACCGCCAGATCGGCGAGCTGTCGGGCGGCCAGAAGAAACGGGTGTTCCTGGCCCGGGCGCTGGCCCAGGAAGGCCAGGTCATCCTGCTGGACGAGCCGTTCACCGGGGTCGACGTCAAGACCGAGGAACAGATCATCGCCCTGATGCGCGAGCTGCGCGACGAAGGCCGGGTGATGCTGGTGTCGACCCACAACCTGGGCACCGTGCCGGAATTCTGCGACCGCACCGTGCTGGTCAAGGGCACGGTGCTGGGCTACGGCCCGACCGCCACGACCTTTACCCACGAGAACCTGGCCCTGGCCTTTGGCGGCGTGCTGCGCCAGTTCACCCTGGGCGGCACCGACCTGCATGACGACGACGACGCCCGCCAGGTCTCGATCCTGACCGATGACGAACGGCCTTTCGTGCAATACGGCCCGGGCCCCTCGGAGGAAGAGGAATGAGCCTGCTCGTCGAGCCCTTCGGCTATGGCTACATGGTCAATGCCATGTGGGTGTCGGCCCTGGTCGGCGGGGTCTGTGCCTTTCTGTCGTGTTACCTGATGCTCAAGGGCTGGTCCCTGATCGGCGATGCCCTGTCGCATTCCGTCGTGCCGGGCGTGGCGGGCGCCTACATGCTGGGCCTGCCCTTCGCTCTGGGGGCGTTCCTGTCCGGCGGGCTGGCCGCCGGGGCGATGCTGTTCCTGTCGGGCCGGTCGGGGCTGAAGGTCGACGTGGTGATCGGGCTGATCTTTACCTCGTTCTTCGGGCTGGGCCTGTTCATGGCCTCGGTCAACCCGATGGCCGTGTCGATCCAGACCATCACCATGGGCAACATCCTGGCCATCACGCCCCAGGACACCCTGCAACTGGCCATCATCGGGTTTGTCTCGCTGGCCGTGCTGCTGGCCAAGTGGAAGGACCTGCTGGTCGTCTTCTTCGACGAAAGCCATGCCCGGTCGATCGGCCTGCGCCCGGGGCTGCTGAAAGGCGTGTTCTTCGTGCTGCTGTCGGCCTGTGTCGTGGCCGCCATGCAGACGGTCGGCGCCTTCCTGGTCATTGCCATGGTCGTCACCCCCGGGGCCACGGCCTACCTGCTGTGCGACCGCTTCCCCCGGCTGATCGTCACGGCCGTGTGCATCGGCACGCTCACCAGTTTCCTGGGGGCCTATGCCAGCTATTTCCTCGACGGGGCGACCGGCGGCGTGATCGTCGTGCTGCAGACCCTGGTCTTCCTGGTGGCCTTTGTCTGGGCGCCCAAACATGGCCTGCTGGCCCAGCGGCGCAAGGCCGCCGCGGCCCTGGCGGAGGGCGCGTGATGGCCGAGGCCCTGCTGATGCCCTTCCAGTTCCCGTTCATGCAGAACGCCTTCTGGATCGCCCTGATCGTCTCGGTGCCCACGGCGCTGCTGTCCTGTTTCCTGGTGCTCAAGGGCTGGGCGCTGATGGGCGATGCGGTCAGCCATGCCGTGCTGCCGGGCATCGTTCTGGCCTATGTCCTGGGCTGGCCGCTGATCATCGGAGCCTTTGCCGCCGGCATGGTCACGGCCCTGGCCACGGGTTATCTCAGCGACAACAGCCGGGTGAAGCAGGACACCGTGATGGGCGTGGTCTTTTCCGGCATGTTCGGCCTGGGCATCGTGTTCTATGTCGCGCTCAGGACCAATGTGCATCTCGATCACATCCTGTTCGGCAACATGCTGGGTGTCGGGCCTGAAGACCTGCGCACCGCCGGGGTGATCTCGGCCGTGGTCGTGCTGGCCCTGCTGGTCAAGTGGAAGGACCTGATGCTGCATGCCTTCGATCCGATCCAGGCCCGGGCCAGCGGCCTGCCTGTCGGTCTGCTGCATTACGGCCTGCTGACCATCCTGTCGCTGACCATCGTGGCCACCCTGTCGGCCACCGGGCTGATCCTGGCCGTCGGCCTGCTGATCGCGCCGGGAGCCATCGCCTTCCTGCTCGTGCGCAGCTTCGGGCGGATGCTGGTCGTGTCGGTCGCGGTCTGCATGGTGTCGATGGTCGGCGGGGTCTGGTTCAGCTTCTACCTCGACAGCGCCCCGGCCCCGACGATCATCCTGATCCTGACGGCCTTGTTCGTGCTGGCCTTCGTCCGGCGCAACCTGCTGACCCGCCGGGCCTCGGCCACGGTCTGAGCCGGGGCCGGACCGGCCATGGCCGGGCGGCGGGACATTCCCCGCTCGGCGCCCTATGATGGCCGGGCATCCCAGGCGGAGACCCAGATGACCATCACCCAGGAAGACGAGCTCGACGGGCTGAAACACATCGGCCGGATCGTGGCCAACACGCTGCAGGCCATGTCCACCGCGGCCCGGCCGGGCATGACCACGGCCGAGCTGGATGCCATCGGCCGCCGCCTGCTGGACCGCGACGGGGCGGTGTCGGCTCCCGAAAGCACCTATGGCTTTCCCGGCGCGACCTGCATCAGCGTCAACGAAGAGATCGCTCACGGCATCCCCGGCGCCCGCGTTCTGGCGCCCGGCGACCTGGTCAACATCGATGTCTCGGCCTCGAAGAACGGGTTCTTTGCCGATACCGGGGCCAGCTTTCGCCTGCCGCCGCAGCGCCTTGGCCAGGACCGGCTGTGCCGCGACGGGCGCCAGGCCATGCAGATCGGCATCGCCCAGGTCCGCGCCGGCCGGCCACTGTCGGGCATCGGCCAGGCCATCGGCCGGTTTGCCGCCAGGCGGGGCTATAGCCTGGTGCGCAACCTGGCCAGCCATGGCATCGGCCGGGCGCTGCATGAATACCCCCAGGAAATCGCCACCTGGCCCGACAATGGCGACCGCCGGCGGATCACCCGCGGGTTGGTTCTGACGGTCGAGCCCTTCCTGTCGCGCGGCGGGCTCTGGGCCACCGAGACCGGCGACGGCTGGACCCTCGTGGCCGAGCCGCGGGCCGAGGTCGTGCAATACGAACACACCGTCGTGGCCACCGGCGGCAAGCCGATCATCGTCACCCTGCCGGACCGGGCCTAACGCCGCCGGCCGTCGCCCAACAGCACGACGATCAGGTACAGCCCGCCGAGAAAGCCCGTGGTCAGCCCGACCGGCAGGTTCAGCGCCAGCGGCGCGGCCTGGCCCAGCAGGTCGGCGGCCATCAGCAGCAAGGCTCCCGTCATCGCCCCGGCCACCATCGGCACCCCGGGCGCCCGGGTCAGGCGCCGGGCGATCTGCGGCCCGGCCAGCGCGATGAAGGCCACCGGCCCGGTGGCCGCCGTGGCCACCGAGGTCAGCCCGACCGCCGCCAGCACCACCCACAACCGCGTGGCGCCCACCCGCACGCCCAGCTGGCGGGCCGTGTCGGCGCCCATTTCCAACAGGCTCAGCCGGCGCGACTGGGCCAGCAGGATCGGGGCGAAGACAACCAGCCCGGCCAGGGCCGGCCAGACATGGGCCCAGCTCCGCCCGTTCAGCGATCCGGCCAGCCAGACCTGAGCGGCCATGACCTGGTCCAGCCCGCCTTTCAGCATCAGCCCGGTGTTGACCCCGCCCAGGATCGCCCCGGCGCCGATGCCCACCAGGATCAGCCGATAGCCGCCCCCTGCCGCCGTATCCCCGCCGCCGCGCCGGGCCAGCAGCAGCACGGCCAGCGCCGTGCCCATGCCCGACAGGATGGCCGCCAGGGCGGTCTGCAGCGGCGTGGCCTGGAACAGGATGATGGCCGTGATCGCTCCGGTCGCGGCCCCGGTGGTAAAGCCGATCACGTCGGGCGACCCCAGCGCATTGCGCGACAGCGACTGGAACGCCGCGCCGGCCAGCCCCAGCGCCGCGCCGACCAGCAGGGCGGTCAGCACCCGGGGCAGGCGCAGGCGCTGGATCACCCGGGTGATCATCGGCTCGCCCGGATCGCCCAGCAGCCCGGCCAGCACCTGGGCCGGCGACAGGCGGATGGTGCCGGTGCCCAGCAGGACGATGGCCAGGCCCAGCAGGGCCAGCCCCAGCACAAGGCAGACCCGCAGGCTGCGCGGGCGCCACAACAGGCTGATCCCGCCCCGGCGCAGCACCTTCTGGCCACCGGGCGGTTCGGGGATGGGGGCGGGCCGGGCGCTCATAGCCGAGCCAGCCGGACGCGCCGGACCACGTGGATGAAGAACGGCCCGCCGATCACCGTGGCCACCACGCCGGCGGCCATCTCGTCGGGGGCCACGACGATCCGGCCCAGGATGTCGGCGCCCAGCAGCAGCGCGGCGGCATAGACCGCCGAGAGCGGCAGGATCATGCGGTTGTCCGGCCCGGCCACGGCCCGCGCCAGGTGCGGCGCGACCAGCCCGACCAGCGCGATCGGCCCGGCAGTGGCCGTGGCTGCTCCGGCCAGCACCATGACCGACAGGCAGGCCAGCGCCCAGATCCGGCCTGGCCGCAGCCCCAGCGCCCGGCCGCTGTCCCGGCCCAGGGCCAGGGCGTTCAGCGCCGGGGCCAGCGCCAGGGCCAGCCCGCCGCCGGTGATCAGCGCCAGGCCCATGACACCGGCCACGGCCATGCCGCGCCCGTCCAGCGCCCCGGCGCCCCAGCTGCGGAAGACATCCAGTACGTCCAGCGCGGCGTTCAGGATGACCAGGCTGACCGCCGCGCCCAGCACGATCGACAACCCGGCTCCGGCCAGCACGAGGCGCACCGGATCGGTGCCGCTGTCATGGGCCCGGCCCAGCAGGAACACGGCCGCCCCGGCCAGCCCGGCCCCGGCAAAGCCGAACCAGACATATTGCGTGATCGCCGTCAGCCCAAAGGCCGAGGCTCCCAGCACCACGGCCATGGCCGCCCCGGCGTTGACGCCCAGCAGGCCGGGCTCGGCCAGCGGGTTGCGCGTGACGGCCTGCATCACCGCCCCGGCCAGGCCCAGCCCAGCCCCGGCCAGCACGGCCAGCAGGCTGCGCGGCAGGCGCAGCTCGCGCACGATCAGGTGCACGTCATTGGCCGGATCAAAGGCGGTCAGCGCCCGGGCCACATCGCCCGGGGCCGTCGGGCGCGAGCCCACGGCCAGGCTGGCGGCCATCAGCAGGGCCAGCAGCACCAGCCCGGCCACCAGCCCCGGCCCCGAGGCGGGCCGTGCGGCGGTTGGACGTGCCGGCAGGGGTGGGGCAGAGCGGGTCATGGGGTGGCGCGGGTCATGGGGTGGGGACGGGTTTCGGGGGCGGACGGGCAAAGGGGCCAGGCGGGCAGGTCTTAGGGTCGGGTTACAAGGCGGAGCAGGCTACGTGGCGGGCGGGTCGTGGCGGCGTGAGGTTCGTGAGGCTCATGGGCAAGGGGTCGGATGGGTCACAAGGCTGAGTGCCGGACGGATCGCAGATCAAGGCGGGGCCTGATGCGCGGCAGGGCCTGCCGAGCGGCCCCCGGGCAACCGACCGCGCAGGCGCGCCAGAGGGCCGCCGGATCATTCGCTGAAATAGGGCATCAGCGTCTCGATGATCGTCAGCCCCGAGTAATAATCCACCCGGAAGGACAGCGGCCCCAGCGGATAGACCTGCCCGGCCTGCACGGCGGGCAGGTTGGCCAGCACCGGATCGGCCATGAACCGTTCGACCGCCTCGGGCGTGCCGTTGAGCAGGAAGATGCTGTCGCCGGTGATCGCCCCGGGCAGGTTCTCGTGCGAGATGAAATCGTATTCGCGCGATTGCATCACCCGGTCGCGCATGGCCTCGGGCAGGCCGGTCACCTCGAAGCCCAGTTCGGCCAGCACCCGGGCCTGGGCGCTGATCGGCTTGGACACCCCGTAATTGCCCGCGAAATTGTAGGCCACGATGCTGGCCGTGCCCTCGGGCCGGGTCATCTGCGCCGCGGCGGCCTTGGCCCGGGCGGTGAAATCGCGGGCCATGTCCCGGGCCTGGGCTTCGTGGCCCGTGGCCCGGCCGATCTGGCGGGCCAGTTCCTTCCAATCGTTGCGGGCATAGTCGAAGACCGCGACGGGGATGCCCATGGCCTGCAGCTCGGCGACATGGGGCAGGATGCTGTCGGCGCCCGAGGCCGAGGCCACGACAAGATCGGCATCCTGGATCAGCAGGGCTTCGAAATCGAAGGCCAGGTTGGGGTAGAGCACGGCAACCCCGCGGTCATGGGCGATCTCGGCCCATTGCCGAAAGAACCCGGCATCATCGGTCAGCGGGCTGCGCGTGGCGGCGGCGGTGGCCACCAGCGGCACGTCCAGGGCCAGCAGCGTGCCGGTCAGGCTGGGCGAGGTCGAGACCACGCGTTGCGGCGGGGCATCCAGCACCAGCGTGCCGGCCTCGTGTTCGATCCGGCGGGGCCAGTCGCCATCGGCGGCCGTGGCGGCGGGGGCCAGGGACAGGGCGGCCAGCGCGGCCAGGGTGGTGCCCAGGACAAGGCGGCGGCCGGGCGCGGCAGGCAGGCGGGACAGGCGAGACAGGCGGGGGTAGGGGGGCATCGTCGGGCTCTTCCGGCAGGGGCGCGCGGGGCGGCGCCCGGATGGATCGGGGAAGTGGCGCGGCGGCGGGCGCGGGGCGCCCGGGCGTCTGGCTGGGTCCGGGTTCGCGCCCATATTGCAGAGCGCGTTCCGCAATGCAATACGGGCCCATGTGCCGAGCAAGGAGAGCGCCATGACCGCGAGGCTGTCTGCCCAGGGCCTGACCCTGCGCTACCAGGCGCGGGTGATCTCGCGCGATCTGTCGCTGTCGATCCCCGATGGCGCCTTCACGGCCATCGTCGGGCCGAATGCCTGCGGCAAGTCCACCCTACTGCGCGCGCTGACCCGGCTGTTGCCGGCCGAGGCCGGGCAGGTCGTGCTGGACGGCAAGGATATCCATGCGCTGCCCTCGCGCGAGGTCGCCCGCCGGCTGGGCCTGTTGCCGCAATCGCCGGCCGCGCCGGACGGCATCACCGTGGCCGACCTGGTCGCCCGGGGCCGTTTCCCGCACCAGAGTTTCCTGCGCCAATGGTCACCCGAAGACGCCCTGGCCGTCGAACAGGCCATGTCCGCCACGGGCATCGCCGACCTGGCCGGCCGGGCCGTGGCCGACCTGTCGGGCGGCCAGCGCCAGCGGGTCTGGATTGCCATGGTGCTGGCCCAGGACACGCCGATCCTGCTGTTGGACGAGCCGACGACCTATCTCGATATCGTGCACCAGGTCGATCTGCTGGACCTGCTGGCCCGGCTGAACGGCCAGGGCCGAACGGTGGTGGCCGTCCTGCACGAGCTGAACCTGGCGTTCCGCTTTGCCGGCCACGTCATTGCCATGCGCGACGGGGCGGTCGTGGCCCGGGGCGCGCCGGAGGATATCGTGACCGAGGACCTGATCGCCCGGGTCTTTGACCTGGATGCGCTTGTCATGCCCGACCCGCTGACCGGCCGGCCGATGGTCATCCCGCGCGGGCCGCGCGCATCGTTCGGCGCGGGGTAGGCCCTCGCCCGGGTCGGGTTCCCCGACGCCGGTTCGGCGCCTGCCGCCGGTCGGGATCACCGACGCCAGTTCGCCGCCGGTCAGAGGACGCCGATTTGTTCCGCCGCCGTGCAGGCCCGCCGTTGATCGCGCCGTCTGTACGACGCGCTGTCGGCTACGCCCCGGCGGGCAGTCACGACCGGACCTTCTGTTGCGCTCCAGCCGCCGGTTGCGCCCTTGCCGCTGGTCACGCCCTGGCCACCAATCATATCCCGGCCGCCGGCCTCCGCGCGTGTCAACCCGGCCCTATCCCAGCTGGCTCAGCCCGCCGGTCGCCCGGTTCAGGACCTGCGCCACCTCCTGCAAGGCATAGCGATCCTCGGGGCTGCGCAGCTGGCCGATGTCGGTCACCGTGGTCACGACGCAGCTCAGTTCGCCCTGCGCATCGAGCACCGCCGCGGCCTGGCCGGTGACGTTCGACAGCAGGTGGCTGGTCAGCTCGGCCCAGCCGCTGGTCCGCACCGCCTCGATGGCCTGGCGGGCCGGCGGATCGCCCCGGAAATGGTCGGGCTGGATGCGCCGGGCGGCCTCGATCTGGGCGCGGGGCAGGAAGGCCTGAAAGACCAGCCCGCAGGCCGTGTTGTCGACCGGCAGCACGTCGCCCAGCGTCAGCGCGGTGATCGAGAAATGCGCGCTTCTGTACCAGCGCACCAGCGTCGGGCCGCGGTCCGTCCAGATCGCCACGCCGCTGCTCATCGCATGGCTCTGGGCCAGCTGCTTCATCTGGGTGCCGGCCATTTCCACCGCATCCACCCGCCGCAGCGCGGCGATGCCGATGCTCAGCGCCGCCGGGCCCAGGTCGTAATGGCTGGTGGCCGGGTCCTGCACGGCCAGCCCCTCCTTGACCAGGCTCTGCATGTAGCGATGGGCGCTGGACCGCCCCAGCCGGCTCAGCCGGGCCAGCTCGACCAGCGGCAGGGCCCGTTCGGCCGAGGCCAGGATGGTCAGCACACGCATCGCCACCGAGATCGACTGGATCGTCGAGGACCGTTTCTGGCCGTCCGCCGCGTCTGTCTTCGCCTCCTCCAGCGAAAACGATTCGAATTCCTTCAAGGGCTGGGTCTCCTTCCTTGCCGGGCCTTGCCGAACCTCAACATGCCGAACCTTGCCGCGCGGCACCGCCACAAGGTCCGGCCCGCACGCCGCCGCGCCCGGCAGATGGCCGGCCGTGTCCCGGGGGACACAATAGGCGCCACCAGCCGCAGGGGAAAGCCCCGTGGTGTGATTGACATGCGGAATGCGTTATGGAATGCGGAACGCACGATGCCAGCCAATTCCCAGCCAGCATGCTCCTTTATTCTTCCCGGGGGATGACATGCTCAAATCCAGACGGGCGCGGCTGGGGCAAGGCGCAAGCCTGCTGACCATCGCCGCCGCCCTTGCGGCCCTGCCCGCTGCCACGCGCGCGCAGGATGCCTTTGAAACCGATGGCGAATTTCTTGGCACGATCTACGTGACCGGCGAAAAGGTGGTGCGCGACATCACCGAAACCGGCAGCTCGGTCGATGTGACCACCGCCGAACAGATCACCGAAAGAAGCCCCGGCAAATCCGACGTGCAGGAGATGATCGAGGGCACGCCCAACGTGGTCTATTCCGGCTCGGTCAGCGCGCCGACGATCCGGGGCGTCAATTCCGAAGGCCCCCACACCGGGGCCAATGCCTTCTTTGCCGGCACCGTCCCGCGTGCCACCATCAATGTCGACGGCCATTACCTGAACTATTCCGAGTTCTTCTACGGCGCGACCTCGATCTGGGATGTCGAGAGCATCGAGGTCTTCCGCGGGCCGCAGACCACCTCACAGGGGGCCAATGCCATCGCCGGGGCGATCATCGTCAACACCAAGGACCCGACCTTCTACCGCGAAGGCGCCTATCGGCTGGAATACGGCAATTACAACCAGAAGCGCGCGTCCTTTGCCTGGTCCGGCCCGCTGAGCGACCAGGTCGCCGCGCGGGTGGCGCTCGATTACTCGGGGCGCGACACCTATATCGACTACATCAGCAGCAACTTCACCCAGAACGACATCGGCCAGGATTTCAGCTCGTTCAACGCCCGGGCCAAGCTGCTCTGGGTGCCCACCGATATCGACGGGTTGCAGGTCAAGCTGACCTACAGCCATTCCGACATGGCCGGCCCCAGCGTCGAAGGCGCCTCGCCGCCCTATGACGAGCTGCAATCCATCGCCACCACGGTGCCCGGCTGGGAGCAGACGACAGACACCGTGATCCTCGACGTGGATTACGATTTCGGCAACGGCTGGGCGCTCAGCAATGCCACGCAGGCCTCGTTCTCGGATATCGAGCGGCGCGTGGGCATCGACAATTACGGCGATGCCGACCTGAACGTCGAGAATTACACCGACGAGCTGATCCTGTCCTACGGCGCCCCCGAAGACGTGCTGAGCGGGTTTGCCGGGATCTACATGGCCTATACCTCGACGGACGAGACGCTGGACCTGGCCGGCACCTCGACCTTTGACGACCAGAAGCACAACCTGGGCGTCTTCGGTGAGCTCAGCTGGCGTTTTGCCGATGCCTGGATGCTGACCGGCGGCCTGCGTTACCAGCGCGACGAGATCAAGCGCACCGGCGACGTGACCAGCGCCTATGCCAACAGCGATGTCGATTACGATCAGACCTTTGACGCGCTGCTGCCCAAGGTGTCGCTATCCTACGAAGTCTCCCCGGCCCTGACGGTCGGCGCGCTGGTGTCCAAGGGGTACAACCCCGGCGGCGTGTCGCTGGATTTCGTGTCGTCCAAGGAATGGGAGGAATTCGAGGCCGAGACAGTCTGGGACTACGAGCTTTTCGCGCGGTCCAGCCTGCTGGGTGACCGGCTGTTCCTGTCGGGCAACCTGTTCTTCATGGATTATTCCAACGCCCAGCAGAACATCACCCAGACCCTCAACGGCATCACCTATATCCACACGATCAATGCCGACGAGGCGCAATCCTACGGGTTGGAGCTGTCGGCCAGCTACATGCCGACCGACCGGCTGAGCCTGAATGCCGGGCTGGGCCTGATGCATACCGAGTTCACCGAATTCTCGGCGGCCGCCGATTACGAGGGCAATGCCTTTGCCAGCGCCCCGGGGGTGACGGCGTCGCTGGGGGCCAACTGGAGCGTGACCGACCAGTTCGTCGTGGGCGGCGATATCCGCTATGTCGACGGCTATTACTCGGATGCGGCCAATACCGCGGCCTACGAGGTCGACGGCTATACGCTGGTCGACCTGCGGGCCAGCTATCGCATCCGCGACGGGCTCGAACTCTACGGCTACGTGAACAACGTGTTCAACGAGGTGACGCCGGTTCTGCTGCAGTCGAACCGGGGGGATTCGGTCTTTACCCAGGCCAGCCTGACCACCCCGCGCATGTTCGGCATCGGCATCCGCGGCACCTTCTGATCCAGCCGCCGGCCGGTCCCCGCGCGGGGCCGGCCGGCGGCGACATGTCCCTTGAACGATGACGGCCCGGTTTGGGCCACCCACCGAAAGGCAGGGCGATGAAGCTGCGACCCAGAATGTGCATCGGCATGTCCCTGGCCCCGACCTGGCTCAGCGGCGAAGGCTGGCGCGCGCCCGACAGCGGGATCGAAGGGCTCTATTCCGCCGATTTCGCCCTCGACATCGCCCGGCGGGCCGAGGCGGCGCATCTCGATTTCGTATTCCGCCCCGATACCAGCGTGCTGCCCGTCGCGCCGCTGGACCAGAGCTTTGGCTTTTCCTCGGTCGATCCGACGCTGCTGATGGCCGCCCTGGTGCGCGAGACCCGGCGCATCGGCATGGTCACGACGATCTCGACGACCTTTTCGCATCCCTATACCGCCGCCCGCCAGATGATGTCGCTGCATTGGCTCAGCAAGGGCCGAGCCGGGTGGAACGTGGTCACCGCCTTGCAGGGCCACGAGAATTTCGGCCTGGCCGAGATGCCTTCGTCCGAGGCGCGCTATGACCGGGCCGAGGAATTCACCCAGGTCGTCGCCCGGCTGTGGGAGAGCTTTCCTTCGCGGGCGCTGCTGGTCGACCGGGCGGCCGGGCGTTATGCCGACACCGACATGATCCTGCCGATCGACCATCGCGGGGCGGCGTTTGACGTCAAGGGGCCGCTGAACGTGCCGCAATATCCCGGCCCGCCGATCCCGCTGATGCAGGCCGGTGCTTCGGCCCGGGGCATCGACCTGGCCGGGCGCATGGCCGACATGGTCTTTGGCCTGACGCCCGATATCGGCACGGCCCTCGACACCCGCCGCCAGCTGACCGCCCGGGCCACGGCCCACCGGCGCGATCCCCGGGCCGTGCGGCTCTTGCCGGGGCTCAGCCTCTACCTGGGCAGGACCCGGGCCGAGGCGCGCGATCTTTTCATGCAGACCCATGTCCGGGTCACGCGGGCGCAGCGGATCGAACGGCTGGAAACGGCGACCGGGCTGGACCTGGCCGATTGGCCCGAAGACCGGCCGATCACCCCGGCCGACCTGGCCGCGCCGCCCCGGGCGCGGGCGCAATATGCCCGGCTGATGCAGCTGATCGCCGCCGACAGCCCGACCCTGGGCGAGCTGCTGAACCGGCCCGAGACGCTGGCCGCGATCCACTGGCAGGTGATCGGCACGGTCGAGGATGCCTGCGCTGAGATCAACCGCTGGTTCGAGGCCGGGGCGATCGACGGTTTCATCGCCGTGCCCGGCGGCTCGGCCCGGTCGATGGAACTGACACTGGACGAGCTGGTGCCGCGCCTGGCCGAGGCCGGGCTGTTCCGCCGGGCCTATGCCGGCGAGACGCTGGCCGATCACCTGGCCGACGGTCTGGACCTGCCGCTGCCGGCCTGACAGGCGTAGGGCGGTCTAATCGGGCCCTCCCGGCAGGGTGTCGGGTTGTCCGGCCATGCGCCCGCGGGTCCCCGGCGAGGCGTGCGGGAACGCACGACGAGCTGCGTTGGGACGGACATTGCGCAGGGCGTGACGGTTGCGGGCTGCGCAGGGCGCCGCGAGGCACGGGGATGGCCCCGGCGGGCGATGCGCGGCAATCGGCGGGCATCGCACCCGCCCATGGCCCGCACTGCCGCCGCAAGTGGCGATATTGGCTGACCTTTCGGCAGTCCGGCGCGCAAGCCGCAGAGAATCCTTTGCTTTCCCCGCATGCATCGGTCTACAACCAAGGTGCGGGTGGACATGTCGACCCGCACCGTCGCGACGGGAGAACCGGTCAATCCGGTGCCGAAGGAGCAAACGCCCCGGTAAACTCTCAGGCTGCAGGACCGGCGCGACGACACAGGAACTCTGGAGAGTGATGCGCCAGGCATCCGCCGAAGGGATAACGTTCTCAGGCACCAGGACAGAGGGGGCATCACGCGCGCCGGGGGCGGCGCGCAAATGTGGTGCCGCATGATGCTGACCCGTGTCATCGGCTTCTTGGGAAACGAAGTTGAAGGGGGATACGTGTCGGATCTGGAACAGACACCATTGCATGATCTTCATGTCGAGCTGGGCGCCCGGATGGTGCCCTTTGCCGGCTACGAGATGCCGGTGCAATACAAGCTGGGCGTGATGAAGGAACACCTGCACACCCGCGAGAAGGCCGGGCTGTTCGATGTCAGCCACATGGGCCAGGTCATCGTGACCGGCCCCGACCTGGCCACCGCCGCCACGGCGCTGGAACGGCTGGTGCCCGTCGACGTGCTGGGCCTGAAGGAAAACCGCCAGCGCTATGGGCTCTTCACCCGCGATGACGGTGGCATCAGCGACGACCTGATGCTGGCCAACCGGGGCGATCACCTGTTCCTGGTGGTCAACGCGGCCTGCAAGGCGGCCGATATCGCCCATCTCAGGACGCTCGAACCGCAGGTCACCGTGACGCCGATCACCGATCGCGCCCTGCTGGCCCTGCAGGGGCCGGCCGCCGAACGGGTGCTGGCCGGGCTGGACCCGCGGGCGGCCGACATGGCCTTCATGGACGTGGCCACGCTGGATCTCGACGGGGTCGAGGCCTGGGTGTCGCGCTCGGGCTATACCGGCGAGGATGGCTACGAGATCTCGGTGCCCGAGGCCGCGGCCGAAGGCCTGGCCCGCCGGCTGCTGGCCGATGACGATGTCGAACCGATCGGCCTGGGCGCCCGGGATTCGCTGCGCCTGGAAGCCGGGCTGTGCCTTTACGGCCATGACATCGACACCCTGACCACCCCGGCCGAGGCCGCCCTGGGCTGGGCCATCCAGCGGGTGCGCCGGCGCGGGGGCACCCGCGAAGGCGGCTTTGCCGGGGCCGGGGTCATTCTGCGCCAACTGGCCAATGGCGCCGAACGGCTGCGCGTCGGCCTGCGCCCCGAAGGCCGCGCGCCGATGCGCGAAGGCGTCGAGCTGTTCGCCCAGGCCGAGGGCGGCGCGCCCATCGGCCGGATCACCTCGGGCGGCTTCGGCCCCAGCGTCGAGGCCCCCGTGGCCATGGGCTACCTGCCCACCGAATTCACCGCCGCAGGCACCGTTGTCTACGGCGAATTGCGCGGCCGCCGGGTGCCCGTCACCGTGGCCGCGCTTCCTTTTGTTCCCGCCCGTTTCAAACGCAAGCCAGTGGAGGCACAGGCATGAAATTCACCGAAGAACACGAATGGCTCCGCCCCGAAGACGACATCGTCGTGGTCGGCATCACCGAACACGCAACCGAACAGCTGGGCGACCTGGTCTTTGTCGAACTGCCCGAAGTCGGCACGACCGTGACCAAGGATGAAGAGATCGTCGTGATCGAAAGCGTCAAGGCCGCCTCGGACATCTGCGCCCCGCTCGACGGCGAGATCACCGAGGTCAACGAGGCCCTGGCCGACAACCCCGCGCTGGTCAACGAAGACCCGCTGGGCAACGGCTGGTTCTTCAAGATCCGCCCGGCGGATCCGGCACAGATGGACGGACACATGGACGAAGCGGCCTACAGGGCCATGATCGCGTGACGGAGCACCACCCGATGTCCTTCACACCGACAGATTACCTGCCCTACGATTTCGCCAACCGGCGGCATATCGGGCCGTCGCCGGCCGAGATGGCCGAGATGCTGGCCCTGATCGGCGCGCCCGACCTCGACACGCTGATCGACGAAACCGTGCCCCGGGGCATCCGCCAGGCCGCGCCGCTGGATTTCGGCAAGCCCAAGTCGGAACGCGAATTGCTGCACCACATGCGCGAGACGGCCGGGCGCAACCGCATTCTGACCTCGCTGATCGGCCAGGGCTATTACGGCACGGTCACGCCCCCGGCGATCCAGCGCAACATCCTGGAAAACCCGGCCTGGTACACGGCCTATACGCCCTATCAGCCCGAGATCGCCCAGGGCCGGCTGGAAGCGCTGATCAACTACCAGACCATGGTGTCCGACCTGACCGGGCTGGACATCGCCAATGCCTCGCTGCTCGACGAGGCCACGGCCTGTGCCGAGGCCATGACCATGGCCCAGCGGATCGCCAAGTCGAAGGCCCGGGCGTTTTTCGTCGACGAGAATTGCCACCCGCAGAACATCACCGTGATGCAGACCCGCGCCGCGCCGCTGGGCATCGAGATCATCGTCGGCGCGCCCGAGGATCTTGATCCCGAAGCGGTCTTCGGGGCGATCTTCCAGTATCCCGGCACCCATGGCCACCTGCGCGATTTCACCGACCAGATCGCCGCCCTGCACGCGGCCAAGGCCGTGGCGGTCATGGCCGCCGACCTCCTGGCGCTGACCCTGCTGAAAGAACCGGGCGCGATGGGCGCCGACATTGCCGTGGGCTCGACCCAGCGTTTCGGCGTGCCGGTGGGCTATGGCGGGCCCCATGCCGCCTACATGGCCACCCGCGAAAAGAACGCCCGCTCGATGCCCGGGCGCATCGTCGGCGTGTCGGTCGACAGCCATGGCAACCGCGCCTATCGCCTGTCGCTGCAGACCCGCGAACAGCATATCCGCCGCGAAAAGGCCACGTCCAACGTCTGCACCGCCCAGGCCCTGCTGGCCGTGATGGCCGGGTTCTACGCCGTGTTCCACGGGCCCGAGGGGCTCAAGGCCATTGCCCAGCGGATCCACCGCAAGACCGTGCGGCTGGCCCGCGGGCTGGAAGAGGCCGGGTTCCGCGTCGAGCCGGCGGATTTCTTCGACACGATCACCGTGGATGTCGGGCCGTTGCAGGCGGCAGTGATGAAATCGGCCGTGGACGAAGGTGTGAACCTGCGCAAGGTCGGCACGACCCGGGTGGGCATCTCGCTGGATGAAAGCACCCGGCCCGAGACCCTGAAGCAGGTCTGGCGGGCCTTCGGCATCACCGACCGCGAGCCGGACCTGACGGCCGAATACCGCATGCCCGACACGCTGCTGCGCAGCTCGGATTACCTGACGCATCCGGTCTTTCACATGAACCGGGCCGAGACCGAGATGATGCGCTACATGCGCCGGCTGGCCGACCGCGACCTGGCGCTGGACCGGGCGATGATCCCGCTGGGGTCGTGCACGATGAAGCTGAACTCGGCCGCCGAGATGATGCCCGTCAGCTGGGCCGAATTCTCGCTGATCCATCCCTATGCGCCGGCCGACCAGGCCGAGGGCTACCGGGTGATGATCGACGATCTGTCGGCCAAGCTCTGCGAGATCACCGGCTATGCGGCGTTTTCGATGCAGCCCAATTCGGGCGCCCAGGGGGAATATGCCGGGCTGCTGACCATCGCGGCCTATCACCGGGCCAATGGCCAGGGGCACCGCAATGTCTGCCTGATCCCGATGTCGGCCCATGGCACCAACCCGGCCTCGGCGCAGATGGTCGGCTGGAAGGTCGTGCCGGTGAAATCGGCCGACAACGGCGATATCGACCTCGACGATTTCCGGGCCAAGGCGGAACAGCATGCGGCCGAGCTGGCCGGGTGCATGATCACCTATCCCTCGACCCATGGCGTGTTCGAGGAAACGGTGACCGAGGTCTGCAGGATCGTGCATGACCATGGCGGCCAGGTCTATATCGATGGGGCCAACATGAATGCCATGGTCGGCCTGTCACGGCCCGGGGACCTGGGCGGAGATGTCAGCCACCTGAACCTGCACAAGACCTTCTGCATCCCGCATGGCGGGGGCGGCCCCGGCATGGGCCCGATCGGGGTGAAGGACCATCTTGTCCCACATCTGCCCGGCGATCCCGTAAGTGGGACAGGCGCCGTGTCGGCCGCGCCGTTTGGCTCGCCGTCGCTGCTGCCGATCTCCTGGGCCTATTGCCTGATGATGGGCGGCGAAGGCCTGACCCAGGCGACGCGGGTGGCGATCCTGAACGCCAATTACGTGGCCAAGCGGTTGGAGGGGGCCTATGACGTGCTCTACAAGGGGCCGACGGGGCGGGTGGCGCATGAATGCATCCTCGATACCCGGCCCTTTGCGACCTCGGCCCATGTGACCGTCGACGACATTGCCAAGCGGTTGATGGATTGCGGGTTCCACGCGCCGACAATGAGCTGGCCCGTGGCCGGCACGCTGATGGTCGAACCGACCGAATCCGAGACCAAGGCCGAGCTGGACCGGTTCTGCGATGCCATGCTGGCGATCCGCGACGAGATCGCCCAGGTCGAAAAGGGCGAGATCGACGCCGAGAACAACCCGCTGAAGAACGCGCCGCACACGATGGAAGACCTCGTCCGGGACTGGGACAGGCCCTACAGCCGTGAGACAGGGTGTTTCCCGCCGGGGGCGTTCCGGGTCGACAAGTACTGGCCGCCGGTCAATCGCGTGGACAATGTCTGGGGCGACCGCAACCTGACATGTACCTGCCCGCCGATGACCGATTACGCCGAAGCGGCGGAATAGGGCGGGACAGCGTTTTCTTCAAAGAAAACGGGGCGCGTGGAGGATCTGCGCGCCCCGTTCATGTGTCTCACATGTGGGACATTCCGGCTTGGACCGCGCTGTGTCCCATTTTCGGGATACTCCCTCTGCGGTCCGTATTCTGGGCCATCCAGCATTGCCCTCTGACGTTTCGGAAGCCCGGGACGCTCCTGCATTGCCTCTACCGTTTCCGAAGTTCTGGACACTCCGGCGTTGTCTCCGCCGTTTCCGATGTTCGGGACACTGCCGCATTGCCTTCGTCGTGCCCGAAGTTCGAGACACTCCCGCATTGTCCCCGCTGTGTCCGATGTTCAGGACACTCCCGCATTGCCTTCGTCCTGTCCGATGCCCGGACCACGTCCGCCTTGCCCTTCGCCCTGTCCCATTTCCGGGACATTCCCGCATTGACCCCCGGCCTGTCCCATTTCCGGGACAGACGGGTCAGGCCACGGCCGCTTCGGCGGGCATGGGCTTCTTGACGGTGTCCCCGGCCTCAACCGCCTCGGCCGTGTCGGCCATGGGCGCGGCCATCTCGCCCGGCCGGGGCGGGAACAGGAAGCTGGACGGCGGATCGAAGGCCGAGGCCAGCTCGGGCGTTTTCGACGTCACCCGCTCGTAGGCTTTCGGCCGCAGGGTCAGCAGCCCGGCCACCAGCAGATCGCCCAGCGAGGCCAGGTAGCCCTTGGCCGCCAGCCCGTAGAGCGACGGCTCTGACCACCAGCGCAGCAGCTTCAGCGCCTTGTTGCGCATCCAGGCCCGCTTGTAGAAATAGCCCCCCGCCAGCCGGCCGCGGTTGATGTCGTCGGGCCGGTAATAGTTGAACGGGATCGCCTTGTCGTAGAAGGCCGGCGCCCGGCGGATGATCTCACCGGCATCGTCGGTCATGGCCAGCTTGTCCAGGATCATCGGGAAGGGATAGGCCGGCCCCTGTTTCATCGCCGGCATCCGTTTCAGAACCATCGACAACCGCTTGGCCACGCCCGCGTTCAGGAAGGCCCCCGAGATGAAATCGGGCAGCAGGATGTGGAAATAGGCCATGTTGTTGAACACCAGCGTCCAGGCCATCTTGATCGGGTCGTGCATGACCTCGTAGCGCTTCGAGAGCTGGTCCTGCACGGTCAGCTGCGATTTCACATGGCCTTCCATGGCCATCACGTAATCGGGGCTGAGCATGCCCTTGCGCGCCTTGAGGATCATCGAGGTGATCTGCGGCACCTGGTGGCCGAGATAGGCAATGCCGAAACTGTTGGCCGGATCAAAGGCAAAGGCGCTGTCGCCCAGCATGAACCAGCGGCCCCTGGGATCGTAATATTGGCTGGCCTCGTAGAGATAGTTGAAATACCGCGCTTCATCGACCTTGTGGCCGGTGCGGATCAGGGCGGCGACCTTGGGGTGATCGCGGTCGAGGATGTCCAGCATCCTGTCCATGTTCATCGCCTTCTCGCCGGAGACGTCCGAGCGATAGGTGATGCCGATGCTGACCATGTCCTGGCCATCCTCGCTGGTCATCGGGATGATCCAGATCCAGTAGCCCTTGCCGTAGAAATGGTGGGTCACGTAATAGCTGTCGTAGCAATGGTGCTTGGGTTTCACCAGTTTCAGCCCGGTCAGGATCGACCGGTCGAAACCCGACAGGCGGAACCAGTAGCTGGAACGTTGCGAGGGCGGATCCATCTCCAGCCCCATCTTCTTGGTCAGCACCCGCGCCCGGCCGGAACAATCGACGACGTGGTCGGCCTCGATCCGGCGCATCCCGCCGTCATTGGTGGTGACCTCGACCACCTGCGCGCCCGGCCCGTCGCCAAAGGCCACGTCGGTCACCTTGCCGGTGATCTGGGTCACGTGGGGCGCCATGCGCCGCTTCAGCTCGGCATCGAAGAGATGGCGGTTGAGGTTGTAGGCCGGCAGGCGCACCACGCCGGGGGCCTCGTGCAGGATGTATTCCGGCGCGTCGGGGTCGTCGGCATCCTGCGGCAGCTTGAAGTAATAGGTCAGCCCGTACTTGTGCTTGTGGTTTTCTTCCAGGTAGGTGCCCAGCCCGAGCGATTTCATGAATTGCGCCGTGACCTCGACGGTGCTTTCGCCGACGATCGGCTTGTCGGGGTTTTCCGGATCGACCAGCGTGATCTCGGCACCCGGAATCTGGCGGGCGAAATAAAGGGCGCCAAGTCGCCCGGCGAGGCCATTTCCAATGATGGCAATGCGCGTCATTCAATCAAGCTCCCGAAATGGCGGCCCCGCTGGGCGAGACCCGGTCATGTCCCACCCAGGCCGGTCTGAATTGGCCGGGCCAGTGGGCGGCAGGGTTGAATTTACCCAGGGTCAATATACCGGGGGGCAAGTTTTTTGCGCAAGATTCTATTGAAACGGGCAGCATTCGGGCCGGGGCCTGGCCCGTGACCCGCCTGTTCCGCAGGCCGATTGCCGCAGGGGCAGCATGATCTTATTGTGCTTGAGCCCGCGGCGGGCCGATACATCCGCCGGGCGTGTATTTCATTGCGGGTCCACCGGTTTCGGGGCCAATTTCTGGGAACGGGATTTAACCGAATGATTTCAGACGACAATGGCGGAGCAGGCCGTTTGCGCCTGGGCGGGGCCGGCCCGGGCGCGGGGGTCTACGGCGTCGGGCGAATCGTGCTTGTCGCCTGCCTTGTCGGGCTGATCCTGGCCGGGCCGGGGCTGCTGGCCCTCGGGGTCAACTGGTGGCTGCCCCTGATCGGCGTGGGTGGCGCACTGGTCGCCAATTCGACGGGCATCGGCGGGGGCATCGTCTTTGTGCCGGCCTTTGACCGCATGGGGCTGGACCCGGCGGGCATCGTCGGGACGTCGCTGATCATCCAGAGCTTCGGCATGACCATGGGCGCCATGACCTACCTGGCGCGAAGGCGTCAGCGCCGGCGGCTGCATCCCGAGGGGCTGGGCAACGGCTGTTACCGCATGGTCGTCGGCCTGACCGTCGTGCCGGCCGTTGTCACGGCCTGGCTGGCCACCGAAGGCGGGCTGCGCCCGGACCTGCCGCTCAAGACCATCTTCAAGGCCATCTCGCTGTCGCTGGTCGCGCTGATCGTGGCCTCCGAGATCCTGCCCAAGCCCGATGCCGAGGCCCGGCGCATCACCTTCGCGCGTGACGGGATCTTTCTGCTGGTCATCGGCGTGGCCGGCGGGTTCTTCCTGGGCTGGATCTCGATCGGGGTGGGGGAATTGCTGGCCGTCTACCTGTTGCTGCGCGGGGCAAGGGGCAGCGATGCCATCGGGCTGGCGGTCATCGTGACATCGGTCTCGGTCCTGTCGGTGGAACTGGCGACGGGCTTTGCCCTGCCGGCCGATGTGGCCACCGGCCTGCTGGTCGCGCCGGGGGCCTTGCTGGGCGGGTTCCTGGCGCCCTACGTGCTGTCGCTGGTCGGCCAGGCCCGGGTGAAATGGTTCTGCGCGTCCTTCATCGTGCTGTCGTCCATCGTGGTCTGAGAGGCGCAGGCAGGCCGGGGGAGCGGCGCGGTCTGCCTGCGGCAGGTTACCGCTGATAGCGCCCACGGTCACATTGACGGGGCAGAATCGTGCTACATTTCTGCATCCTGTGCCGAAGGACGAGGGAGGACAGGCTATGGGTTCGATCGAGGACAGCGTCGAGATCACCGGGCTGAGCCGCGACCAGGTCGTGTTGCTGGGCGACAGCCGCCACCTGGCCGATATCGCGGCGGTGATGATGGGCGATTACCTGATGCACATGCACAGGGGCGCGGAAGCCGTGTGCGAAATGATCTGCAAGGACATGCGCCTGGCCTTGGGCGCCGGACGGGTGGATGAGGCCCGGGTGCTGTATGCCACGTTGCAGGACTTCCTGGCCGAATATCCCCGGGCCGCGCGGGGTGCTGCCCCGGCCTGATCGCTTGTGACACGCGGCCGGGCCCGCTTGTCCCGGCCTGATTGCTCGGACTGACCGGGCCGGGCCGATCTGTGCCGCCGCCTGACCGCGGCGTTGCCCGACCACGCCTTTGATTGACCGCGCCGGTGCCCGGTGGCGGATGCCCCGCGACGGCCGCGCGATTTGAGGGCTGGCGGTTTGTGCCCGGTCCTGTTCCAATGCGCCCGACCCCGAACGGGGCGATCGCCGCCGGCCGCCTGCCTACCGGGCAGGAAGACAGGCGAAATCAACGGGCAGGGCAGGGGCGCAGCCATGGAATTCCGGTTCATCCATTCGTCGGATCTGCATCTGGGCAAGGGCTTTGGCACCATGGCCGAAGACCTGCGCGGCCGGCTGATCGAGGCCCGGCACGAGGTCATCGCTCGCCTGGCCGGCGCCGCCCGCGCGGCCGGGGCCGGGCATATCCTGCTGGCCGGCGACACTTTTGACACCACCGGCCCGTCCGAAGGCGTGCGCCGCCAGGCCGCTCGGGCCATGGCCGCGGCCGAAGATCTGACCTGGTGGGTGCTGCCGGGCAACCATGACAACCTGCAGGGCGAAGAGCTGTGGCGGCTGTTTCGCGCCGAGGCCGGGCCGCGTGTCCACCTGCTGACCGGGCCCGAGCCGGTCGAGATCGCGCCCGGCGCCTGGCTGCTGCCCGCGCCGCTGGCCCGCCAGTTCCCCGGAATGGACCTGACCGCCCCGATGGATAGCCAGGCCACGCCCGAGGGCGCGCTGCGCCTGGGCCTGGCCCATGGCGGGGTGACGTCCTTTGGCGAGGATTTCGACAGCGCGCCGGTGATTGCCCCCGACCGGGCCACGCGCGCCGGGCTTGACTACCTGGCCCTGGGCGACTGGCATGGCCAGCTGAGCATCAACGACCGGACCTGGTTCAGCGGCACGCCCGAAAGCGACCGGTTCCGCCATGCCGGCCGGGGCAGCTGCCTGTCGGTCGTGCTGCCCGGGCCGGGTGCCCCGCCGCAGGTCACCCCGGTCGAGACCGGGCGGTTCCACTGGTCGGCCCCGGCGCTGGACCTGACCCCGCAATCCGATGCCGTCGCCGCCTTTGACGCCCTGCTCGATCCCGACCGGGCCGCCCGGCGCGACCAGCTGCTGCGCATCGAGGCCGGAGGCTTTCTCGGCATGGCCGCCCGCGGCGCGCTGGAAGACGCCGCGGCCCAGGCCGCCCCTGATCACGCCTTCTTTCAGCTGCGCACCGCCGGGTTGCGCACCGAATATGCCCCCGACGATCTCGACCTGATCGCCTCGGGCGGGGCGCTGCGCCGGGCGGCCGATGCCCTGCGCGCCGAGGCCGCGGGCGAGGGCCCGGCCGAGGCGCGGGCCGATGTCGCCCAGGCCGCGCTCAACCGGCTGTGGTCGCTGGTGCGGGAGGGCTGAGCCGATGCAGATCACCTCGGTCACCCTGGACAATGTCCGCCGCTTCACCGATCCCGTGGCCATCGCGGGAATCGGCCCGGGGCTGAACGTGCTGTCGGCACCCAACGAGACGGGCAAGTCGACCTTCTTCGATGCCCTGCAGGCCGTGTTCTTTCAATCGCACCGGTCCTTCGGCAAGCCGATCCAGGCGCTGGTGCCCCGGGTCGGCGGCGATCCGGCGGTCACCGTGACCTTTCGCGCCGAAGACGCGGCCTGGCGGCTGAGCAAGTGCTGGAGCCGCTCGGCGTCGCGCAAATCGGCCCGGCTGTGGCGCGATGACACGCTGGTGGCCCAGGGCGAAGAGGCCGAGACGCGCCTGGCCGGCCTGATCGGCGCGCCGGGCGATGGCGGGCCGGCGGGGCTGTTGTGGGTCCGGCAGGGGCTGGTCGAGATGGGCGGCGAGGCCGGCGAGGAAACCGCCCGGCGCAACATCCTGGAATCCGTGGCCGGCGAGGTCGAGGCCATGACCGGCGGCCAGCGGATGAAATCCGCCCTGGCCGCCTGCGAAGAGGTGCTGGCCGCACATCTGACATCCACGGGGCGCGACAAGGCCGGTGGCGGGCTGGCCCGGGCGCGGGCCGAATGCGAGGCTCTGGATGCGGAACATGCCACGCTGACCGCGCGGGTCACCGCCCTTGCCGATGACCTGGCCCGACGTGCTGCTGCCCGCGCCGCCCTGGCCGATCTGCAGGATCCCGACCAGTTGCGCGATCGCACCGAGAGGCTGGCCACGGCCGAGGCCGCGCTGGCCCATGCCCGCGAACGCAGCGGCCAGGTCGACCTGGCCCGCGCCCGTCTGCGCGAGCAATCGGGCGCCGTCGAACGGCTGGATCAGCAGATCGAGACCCTGCGCGCAGCCCTGGCCGAACAGGGTGAGGCCGAGACGGCGGCACAGGCCGCGCAGGCCGCCGACAGCCAGGCGGCCGCCGGCCTGGCCCGGGCGCAAGCGGGCCGTGACAGCGCCCGCCGGACCCAGGCCGAGGCACAGGCCCGGGCCGATCATTGCGCGGCCCTGACCCGCCGGGCCCTGCAGGCCGAGGCGGCGCAGGCCGCGCTGGCCCAACGCGCCGAGCTGGAGGCGCGGATCACCCGGGCCGAGGCCCTGCGCAGCGATATCGAAACGCTGGAAGCCGGCATTGCCGGTGAAATCTCCGCCCCCGCGCTGGAGGCGCTGATCGAGGCCGACCGGGCCCTGACCCTGGCCCGGCGCACCCGCGATGCCACCGCCGCGGCCTTCACCTTTACCCCCGATCCCGATGCGACCCTGGCGCTGACCCGCGACGGCGCCCCGGTTGCCCCGGGTGTGGCCCATCCGCTGCCCGACGGCGCGGCGCTGCATGTGGCGGGGCTGGGCCGGATCGACATCACCCCGGGCGCCCGGGGCACCGGCGACGACCTGGCCCGGGCCGAGGCCGCGCGCGCGGCGGCCTTGCAGGCGTCGGGCCATGGTGACCTGGCCGGGGCACGGGCCTCGCGCCAGCGGGCCGAGGCGCTGACGGCCGATCTGCGCGACGCCCGGGCCGGGCTGGCCGCCCTGGCGCCCGATGGCCTGCCGGCCCTGCGCAGCGCCCTGGCCGCCTTGCCCGGGGCGCCCGACCCCGATCCCGACCTGCCCGACCGGGCCACCGCCGAGGCCGACGAGGCCACCGCCGCCCTGGCCCTGCAGGCCGCCCGCGAGGCGCTCAGCGCGGCCGAGGCCCTTTTTGACACCGCGCGGGCCACGGCCGACACCGCCGCCCGCGCCCGCCAGCGCGGCGAGGATCGCCTGGCCCGGGCCGCCGCGGCCCTGTCGGCCCACGAAACACCGGCCGAGACCCTGGCCGAATGGGCCGAAACCCGGGCCACCCTGTCCGGCCAGCTGGCCGATGCCCGGGCCGAGGTCGACCGGCTGAGCGCCGATGCGCCCGATCTCGAAGCCTGCCAGACGGCCCTGACCCGGGCGCGGTCGGTCATCGACAATGCCCGGGCCGAGGAAGGCCGGCTGCGCGAGCAGCTGGCCGGGCTGGATGCGCGCATCCGGGTCACGGCCAGCGAAGCGCCCGAGGAAGAGCTGGCCCTGGTCGCCGACCGGCGCGACGCGGCGCGGGCGCGGCTGGAGGCCATCGAGTTCGAGCTGGCCGTCAACCTGCGCCTGCGCGATGCCCTGCAGGCCGCCCAGGCCGAGGCCCGCGAGGCCTATGTCAAACCGGTCCATGCCGAGCTGCTGCCCCTCTTGCGCATGCTCTGGCCCGATGCCGAGCCCGAGATCGACGCCGAGACGGGCATGATCACCCGGCTGACCCGGCGGTCGGTCGAAGAGGACCTGGCGGTGCTGTCCGGGGGCACGCGCGAACAGGTCTCGCTGCTGGTGCGGCTGGCCTTTGCCAACCTGCTGGCCCGGCGCGGCACCCCGGCGCCGGTGATCCTGGACGATGCCATCGTCTATACCGACGACGACCGGATCGAGCAGATGTTCGACGCGCTGACCCGCCGGGCCGAGGGCTTGCAGATCATCGTGCTGTCCTGCCGCCAGCGGGCCTTTCGCGCGCTGGGAGGGCAGGCCCTTGGCATCACGCCGGCCGGCGCGGAGGCCACGGAGGGCGACGCCGGCTAAGGTACGCCGGCTTCGGGGCGCTGGCCGTTGGTGTCGCCGGACGGGGTGGCCCGGTCGCACCGGCCGAGCGATTGCCTTGTGTCCCGATGGTGCGGCCCGCCCGGCGTAAACAGGGGGGCAGGTGACGGGCAGGGCGGGCCATTCGCACCGGCCGAGCGTTTGTCCTGTGTCCCGATGGTGCGGTCCGACCGGAGCAAACAGGGCCGATCAGGTGACAGGCAGGGTGGGCCATTCGCACCGGCCGAGCCCTTGTCGTGTGTCCCGATGGTGCGGTCCGACCGCAGGCAGGGGAGGATCAGATAACGGGCAGGGCGGGCCGGTCGCACCGGCCACGCCCTTGTCTTGCATTCCGACGGTCCGTCGCGACCGCGCGGGGGCGGGTCAGGCGGCGAGCACCCGGTCGATATCGCCGAGCGCGTCGCGGGCCGTCGAGGCCACGGCGACATTGGCAAAGCCGTTGGACCCGTCGACATCCTGGAAGAACGGCGCGGTCAGCTCGGCCTGGTATTCGCGCAGCACGGTCCGGGCCTCGGCCTTGCGCGTGTCGCGTTCGGGCCCGGGATCGGCATTGACGATGGCATCCAGCTTTTCGGCCAGGCGCAGGTCCAGCCCGTCGATATGGGTATAGAGCTCGCCCAGGTTGTCGAGGATCTCCTGGTATTCCGGCTCGCCGCTGACCACCCGCGAAATCGCGTCGCGCAGCTTGTCCAGCTCGCCTTTCATCCGGGTCCGGGCCACCGTCCAGTTGAGCCGCGACATGGCAAAGGGCCGGGCGTCTTCGGGAATGTCGGCCAGGAAGGCCTCGACATTGGCATCGGCCCCGTCCTGGATCAGCTGCTGAACCTGGTCGAGATAGGCCCAGGCCTTGGCATGGTCGGGCCCGACGACCAGTTCGACGGCCGATTCGAATAGGATGCGCATGCGCTGGACATCCTCGACCGCCCCGGTCGCCGCCGCCCGGGCGTAATCCGGGGTCATGGCGTCGATGGCATCCTGCAGGCGGATGGCCTCGTTGACAAAGGTCATGGCCGGGCCGGCGCTGGAATGGATGCCGTTCTTGAGGTCCTCGACGGCCTGGTCCAGCCGTTCTTCGAGCGGCACCTGGATATCCATGCCGAAGCGCGTGACCAGCCGGGTGCGCAGGGTCTCGACCTTGTCGAGCAGGTTGTGGGCCTTGCTGTCGAAGCTGTCGTCGCCCGTCTGGTCTCCTGTCTGGTCCTGGGTGGTCTGGTCGCCGGTGGTCGGCTGGCCGGTCCGATCGGGGGCCTGATCACTGGTCTGATCGGGCGCCTTGCCCGTCTTGTCACCCTTGCCGGCCTTCACGTCGCGGATGGAATCGGTGGCCATGCCCAGCCGGGTCAGGGCTTCGGTCAGCCGGTCGAGCACGGTTTCGGCCTGGTCCAGCTGGCCCCCGCCCAGGGCGGTCAGCGCGGCCTGGTGGGCGGTGTTCAGCTTGGTCCGGGCATCCTCGGCGATCTGAGCCCCGTCGATGGCGCTGCGCACCTGGGCGGCCATGTCCTGCAACATGGCCAGCCGCCCGTCATCCTGCGGCGCGGTGTCGGGGGCCACGGTCTGGTCGGGGGCGGGCTGGTCCTGCCCGGTCTGGTCTGTGCCGGTCTGGTCGGGGCCGGTCTGGTCGCCCGTCGTCGGGGCGGTTGTGCCCGTTTCGGTCTTGTCGCCCTTCTTGCCGGCCTTGGCATCGCGGATCGGATCTGTGCCCATGCCCAGCCGGGTCAGCGCCTCGGTGATGCGGTCCAGCACGGTTTCGGCCTGGTCCAGCTGGCCGGCCTTCAGCGCGGTCACCCCGCCTTCGTAGGCCGTGACCAGCTTGGCCCGCGTCTCGTCCGGGGCCTGGGCGCTGTCGATCGCCGCCTTGACCGCCTTGGCCATGGCCACCAGCCGGGCCAGTCGGTCGTCACCCTGATCGCCCGTTTGCATGTCGGGCTGGCCGGTCGTCTGATCACCCGATTGATCGGGCTGCGGCTGGCTGGCCACCCGTGCCGCGGCGGCTTCCAGCTTGGTCACCATGTCGCGCGCCGCGGCCAGGTTGCCGGCCTTGACCAGCTCGACCGCCCGCGCCAGCGCATCGGCCAGCTTGGCCCTGGCCGGTTCGGGCGCCGTGTCGATCTGGGGTTTCAGGTTCTTCAGTGCCGCGACCACCTCGGCGGGGTCCTCGCGCGGCGGGCTTTCGGGCTGTTCGCCGGTGGTCTCGGGCGTGGGGCTGTCGTCGCCGGTCTTGTCGCCCGTGTCGTTCCCCGTGTCATCCCCGGTGTCCTGGCCCGTATCGTCCCCGGTTTGGTCCCCCGTCTCATCCCCCGTCCGGTCGCCGGTGTCGCCGTCATCGCCGAACAGATCGGGATCGTCGGCCAGGTCCTCGATGTCCTCTTCCAGCACGTTGCCTTCGGCATCCATGATCCGCACGTTCATCGACAGCCGGTTGGTCTTGAGATGCTGCTTGAGCTTGCGGGCCATCCCCGCCACGACCTTTTCACAGCGCAGTTCCAGCACCTTGCCGTCGACGCTGGCCATGCCAAAGGCCGCCTTGGCCCCGGGCCCGTCGGCCTTGGCCGCCTTGCCCAGCTGTTCGGCCGACCGCTTGCGATGCAGGGCGAAGTAATCCGCTTCCTTCCCCGCCCCGGGATTATACGCAAAGGGGAGGGCCTTTTCCTTTGCATACTTGATGTGTCGTTTCAGGTCCTGGCCGCTGAGGGCATAATCCGGCATTCGTCTGTCTCCGAGCAATCATGATACGGGCAGGGGCCAGAACGGGGATCACGCGGTAATTGCGCCCCCTGCCGTTGGCCCAGCATGCAAGACACTTGCCCCAAGGGCAATGCACAGTTGCCCTTAGGGCAATGCGCTGTGTAACCTTGGCAGACATGTGCGTCGCAACCCTGGGTTGATTTTCCGCGGCGCGCAGGCAGGAGGAGGGGTCCATGCCTGATGACCAGAGCCCGGCGGTCGAACTGACCATCGAACAGATGTCCTTTGTGTCGCGATATCTGAAGGTGATCCCCAAGAAAGGCTGGACCAAGAAGAAATCCACCTATCGCGAGCTGGTCCAGCGGATCGAAACCGCAAACGACCGGATCAAGCGCAATTACCTGGAATTCGACCGGCTGCGCGACACGGTCACGGCGCTGGTGTCCGAGATGGAACGCGAATCGGATGAATTGAGCGCCCAGTACCAGGCCGCGGCCAAGGTGGACGCGCGCAACCGGAACACCGATTTCGAAACCGCGCTGAAGGCCTATCGCGACCGGCTGGCCCAGCTGAAGAAAACGGCTTCGGAAAAGGCGGCAGAGGTCGAGACCGCGCCGGTCGATGCGCCGCTCTTTGACCATGGCAAGCAGTCCTTCGGGATCTACCAGGGCCTGCTGAACGGTCACCGGAATGGCCTGCCCGACCTGCCGCCCCCGGTGGTGCGCAGCGGCATCGGGCCGATCCTGCGGATGGGCGAACGGGTCGCGGCGATGCGGGCCCTTGACGGCGTGGGGGGCATGACCCGCGAGATGGCCGAGAAGGCGCTGGAAGACGGCGATGCGGATGCCCGGCGGGCCGAGGCGCTGGAGGGGCATGACCAGGTCTGCGACCAGGCCGGGGCGGCGATTGCCCTGCTGGTCGAAGAGGCGCTGGAAGGTGGCGGGCGCACGGATGCCCAGCTGCGCGATGTGGCCGAGAGGGTGGCCGACGGCGTGGCGGTCGACTGCGCGCCCTACCTGGCCGACCTGCGCGAGGTGCTCAACGCCCAGGCCGTGGCCCGGCTGGCCGCGCTGCAGGGCGATGACACGGCGACCGGCGACATTGCCCGGCGCGAGACCTTCCGGCTGGACCAGATCACGGCGCGGACCGGCCGGCTGGACACGGCGATCACGGCGCTGGATGCCAAGGTCGACCAGCTGCTGGTCGACAAGACCAATGCCACCGGGTTCAACGAGAAACGCGACCTGGCCGCGCGCTACGAGGCCGAAAAGGCCCGGCTGGGCGACCTGAAGGCCCGGCGCGCGCAGCTGGAAATGTACACCGACCAGCTGGCCGGCCGGCTGGCCCGGCTGGACCAGGCCAACGACGATTACAACGGCGCGCTGGACCTGGCCCAGGATCCGGCGGCCTTCCTTGCCGCGCTCGATCCGCTGCCTGCCGCGCCCGAAGGCACGGCGCTGCTGTTGCTGGGTGGGCAGGTCGACGGCGGCGGGTATCTTGTCGGCCAGATCGCCGAGAACCGCGAACGCTATGACCGGGCGCTGAACCGGGTGGCCGTGCAGGACCAGCTGTTCCTGGGCGAAGAGAGCCTGACCGACATCTCGGCCGAACAGCATGCGGCGCTGCATGGCATCCTCGACAAGGCCGAGGCGCAGATCGAGGACGGCCGGGTGGCCGAGGGCAAGGCGCTGGTGGCCGAGGCCGACCGGCTCTATTTCCGCTTCCTGGGGGCCAACAAGTTCCCCTTGCCCGACCTGCCCGACGTGCCGCCGTCGCGGGCCGACCAGACCGAGCGCGACATCAAGCGGCTGTCGGTGCGGCTGGACCGGTTCTGGGGCCGGGGTGGCGATGGCGACGAGGCCCTGCGCGGCCGGCTCGACGGGTTGATCGCGGCGCGGGGGGATGCGCTGACCGTGGCGCCGATCTCGCTGGCAACGGTCGAGGACGGTATCCGGGACTTTGAAAAGGCGCTGGATGCGGCCGAACGGGGCTTTGTGGTCAATCCGCAGGACCAGGAGGCCCGCGAGGCGGCCGGGGCGGCGGGCAACGACATCCGCAAGGGCCTGCTGGACCTGTTCCGCACCCACAAGGTCGACGAGGCCAATGTCGGCAAGGTGCCGCCCGACCGGCTGCTGGTCATCGACAATGACGACGGCACGCGCAGCTACCACGAGATCGAGGCCCACAAGAGCGGCACCGAGCCCCGGCGCAAGACCAGCCACATCCCCCGCGAGGCGATGCAGATGCTGCTGGACAAGGCGCGCATGCTCGAGGCGCTGGCGGCCTGTGAAAGCCCCGATTGCGCCGACATGATCACCGAGGCCGTGACGGCCGCCCAGGGTGACCTGGCGGCGATCAAGGGCGGGGCCAAGGATTACGACCACATCGCCGAGCAGCTGCGCAAATGCGATGTGCTGCTGGGTCACAAGCTGTTTGCCGAATGGCTGCCGGCGGGCTTCGGCGAGACCAAGGCCGGGCTGGAGACCTTCCGCAAGGGATACGTGACCAAGATGAAGCCGGCCGAGGCGCGGGCCAAGGTCGACGAGATCCACCAGGCGCTGACCGGCCACAAGGCGGCGGCCGAGGCGCTCAAGACGCGCTACAAGGAGGTCAGCGCCACCCTGACGGGGATCGAGACCGACCTGGCCGGCGGGCGCAGCGCGGCGTCGGACGGGCTGGCGCGCAAGCTTGAGGCGCTGGTCAAGGCCGGGCCCGATGCGCTGGTCGCCGGGCTGGACCGTGACGGCTTGGACCAGGCCGAGGAAACGGCCATCGACGCGCTGATCGCCACCTTGCGCGACGACATGGTCCTTCTGGCGGCCAAGGCCCGCGACAGCAAGGCGCTGGAAGGCCGGCATGCCACGCGGCTGGGCGTGGCCTGGCAGACCATCGAATCCAAGACGGCCGACGGGATCGACGGGGCCGAGCGCATCGGCACCGAGCTGCGCCAGGCGATGACCGACGAGATGGCCGAGCTGGCCGGGCTGGACGTGGCGACCGGCGGGGCCGATGCGCTGCGCCGACTGGCGACATTCCTGGGCGGGGCGGCCAAGGGCCACCGCGACAAGGACACGGCCGAGGGAAAGGCCGAAACCGCGCGTTCCAAGCTGCGCACGCAGTTGGACACGGCCAAGTCTCACCTGAAGAAGAACCGCAAGCGGATGACCAATTACCGCGAGTACAAGGCCATCTACGACAGTCTCGACAAGCAATACGAGCAGACCAAGCACATCCACGAGAAATCCGGCGATGCGGATGCCGCGCTGTCGCAATACAAGATGCAGCTGAGCACGGCGGAGGAACTGAACGCCGAGATGGGCGACACGACGGGCATCACCGGCCAGGACGGCGGGTCGGTGTCGACCGAGTTCATCTCTCAATTCGGCGCGGCGGTGGTCAAGAACCTGGGCCATACCCAGGAGGCCGCGGCCAAGACCGGCGGGATGATCAAGGAACGGGCCGAGGAAGACGCCGACCAGAAGGCCGATGCCGGCCTGCAGGGCAATGTGGATGCCGTCCGGGCCGTTCTGGCCCTGGTCGGGCGCGACCAGGTCAAGGCGCTGGCCACGCTCAAGGCCAGCGCCCGGACGGACGTGGATGATGCCCTGGCCCTGCCGACAACCCATCCCGAGCGCAAGAAACGGCTGGCCCTGGCCCGCGAAGGCGCGCTGGCCGCCGTGCGCGACATCCGCGCCGGGCTGGACGCCGATCCGGCGCTGAAGGTCTACCGCGACAACCCCTTTGACAAGGGCGCGGCCTGGCCGGCGGTGGTGGCCGCGCTGCACGACCTGGAAACCCGCATCATCCGCGATCTCGATCCGGCGAAGCTGTAGGAGGGCATCAACATGGCATTGAGCGAAGCCGAGATCACCTGGATCAACTGGGTCGCGGGCAAGGGCATCAGCCAGCAGAGCCAGGACGACCAGATGGAACGGACGGCGGCCCGCGACGGCTTTCTGACCGGGGTGCTGGGCGCCCAGCTGTCGGCCGTGTCCGGCGAGATCGACGCGGCCCAGTCGCGCATCACCGCCAAGCGCGAGGTGCAGCCCGGGTTCATCAAGGCGGTCTACAAGACGCTGGCACGCGACGAGAGCAAGGACTACGCCGAGATGAAATGGCGGGCCGGCGACGAGGACACCAACACCGGCCTGCTGGCCCGCTACGAGCTGCGCGCCGATGTCGAGATCGACACGCGGGCCGATATCGACGTCAATCTCGAAGAGATCCCCAACGAAGACCTGATGGCCCTGGCCCAGAGTTTCGAGCGCATCCGGCAGATGGAAAAGGCCATGAAGATGCAGCTGGACGCCTCTGGCGAGCCGCTGTTTTCCGACGAAGACATCCGCAACGAGCTGTGGACCCCGCTGGTGCGCCAGGGGCTGATCCCCGACAACATGGTGCCCGATGCCTATTCGGAACATGCGGTCAACTTCGCCGGCGCGCGCAGCTTCTACGAAGACAAGATCGATGCCTACACGGCGACCCGTACCAAGGCCCAGGAAAACTGGGCCAAGGGCCTGCGCATTGCCAAGGACGTGGCCACGCTGGGCACGGCGCTGGTGTCGGGAGCGGTGACCATGGGCAATGCCCAGGATGTCGCGTCGAACAATGCCGACATCAAGGCCAAGAAGCTGGAGATCGACGAGCTGGGCGACAGCGATCCGACCCGGACGGCCGAGTTGCAGAACGAGGTGAAGGGCCTGCAGGAGGCCAACAAGCAGCTGGCCGCCGTGTCGACCTATGTCGACAGCGGTTCGGCCCTGCTGCTGGGCGGGATTTCGGCCGTGGAACTGGCCGTCGATCACCATTACTCGACCGAACCCGACACGCTGAAGAAATGGATGCAGACCATCGAAAAGGGCGTGGCCGTGGCCCAGTCGCTCTCGGTCGCGGGGGTCAGCGCGGGGATGACGGAACAGGGCGCGTCCAAGGGCATGGTGACCTGCGTGACCTCGGCGCTGGACGCGGCGTTCAAGGGCGCGCGAATGGGCCCGTCGCTGGTGCTGACGGTCAAGGAAAAGGACCCCAACAAGCAGGCGGCCATGGTCGCCGCCCTGATCGGCGATTTCGCGGGCATCGTGGCCAGTTCGATCAATGCCGTGGGGGGCAAGGTTTCGGACCTGACGGCCGACGAGAAACAGCTGTCGGACGAGGAACAGGCCGACATCAAGAAGGAGCGCGCGGCGACCCAGGCGGCGATGTCGCAGATCGCCGCGGCGATCCAGGTGGCCATCACGACGGTCGGCAGCGCGCCGCTGATCATCCGGGCCTGGGAAGAGGGTGACATCAAGACGCTGGGCCTGCTGCTGGGCGGGGCGGCGGTCAGCACGACCTTTGCGGTCAAGTCGGAACAGCTCTTCGACGACATGCATGCCGACGTGTCCCAGCGCGAATTGCTCGAAGCCAGTTTCCACGACAGCCAGTACATGGAACTGGAAGGCGGCGAGACGGGCCAGAACGCCGGGTCGGCCAAGATCATGTCGGGCCTGGCCGGCCAGCTGGCGACCTTTGACAAGACGGTCTTTGCCGGGCTCCAGCCCGACCTGCTGACGGGCATCGAGGCCGACAAGATGGCCGATGCCATTGCCGACGACGTGTCGGCCGCCCAGAAGAAACAGGCCGAGGAAGAGCTGGCCCGGGTGTTTTCGCCCGAGGGCATCGAAAAGATCATGGGCGAGGTCGATGCCGAGCTGGTCGGGTTCGAGCAGATCTATTCCGATGCCATGCCCGACCCCGACATCAACAGCCGCACGCCCGAAGAGATCCAGCAGGCCACCCGGGCCATCGACCAGGCCATGGCCAACACGGCGGCCCTGCGCCAGAAGGTGGCGCTGATCAACGGCATCACCGGCGGGGCGGCGGGGATCATCGCGGCGCTGGTGCCCGGGGCCGGGGCCGTGGTGGCTGCCCAGAAGGTGGCGGCCGACATCTATGCGCTGATCAAATGCGTCGAGACCCACAATGCCTGGGTCGACAGCATGGAACTGGCCATGGCCGGCCAGTCCGGCGCGGCGGCGGCGATCCAGAACACCCTGTCCAACGCGCGCATCCACCTGTCGCAGGCCTCGGTCAAGCTGGTGCTCGACACGGTCAAGGCCGGGGCCGAGGTGGCCCGGGCCTTTGATCCGACGGGCGTGGCGACGATGACCTCGGCCGGCACGTCGATGGCCGCGGCGGTGGTCGAATTCGGCTACAAGATGCAGAAAGAGGTCGACATCGTGCGCGGCTGGAACGCCTACAAGGCCGCGCTTGGCGATCCGGGCAACCGCAAGGCCGCGCGCAAGGCGCTGCGGATGAATTCGACCCTGGCCAAGTGTTCCATCGCCTACGGCGCGTCGATCATGGGCGATACGGTGGCCCAGCAGGCCGTGCGGGCCTCGGGGCTGACCGTTGCGGCGATGCAGAACGACAAGGACATCTGCGTCAAGCTGATCGCCTATCTCGAACACGAGCTGGCTGACGATCCGACCGTGCTGCGCGTCGATTACAAGGATGGCGGAAAGTGGCATCCGGGCACGCCGGCCTTTACCATGGCCTCGTGGACGGCCTTCAAGGCGGCGGCCCATTCGGCGGCCAAGCCCCGGATGGCGGCCGACAGCCTGTCCAGCCCGGCGATCGACCGGCTGTTCGGCACGCTGGCCAAGGATGCGGCCTGGCCCGACCCGGCCATCGCCGACCGCGTGGCCGAAGCCGGGCAACTGCGCGATTTCGTCGAGGGCCGCATGACCGAGGACGAGGCCGATGCCTTTGCGCCGGGGGCCGACGCCATCCGCGCCGAGGTGACGGATTGTGCCGCCGGGCTGACCCGGGTGATGGGCCTGCTCGACCGGCTCAACGCGGCCTTCGGGGCCTATGCGCCGGTGGCCGAAGGGCCGGGCCAGACGGCGCATGACGGCATGGCCGCCATCGCCGCGACCTTCGCCACCCTGTCCCGTGCCGAACGCGCCACGGTCGAGGCCCGGCTGGCCGAGCTGGCCCTGCCGGCCTGACTGCCGGGCGCGGGTCGGGCCTTGCGCCCGGGGGGGTGGCGTCCGCACCCTTGGCAAGCCGCAACCGGGCATGGTTCGGCTCGACAGGGCTGGGCGCCGGGTGGGCCGTGTGAAGGTGGGGCGAAGGTCGCGCCACTGCCCGGCGCGGAGAGACCTGCGGTGTCTGCACTTCGGGCATGTCGCAGGCAGGCGGTGGGACGCACCGCATCCAGACCTTGGGCAAACCATAGCCCGGCGGTGGGCAAACCGCTTCCGCACCGGGGCCATGTTGCCGCGCGGCCCGGGACACAGCCCATCTGCATCGGGCCACGTCGGAGACCGGCCGGGGACAATCCGCATCCGCTTCGGGGCAAGCGGCGCCCCGGCCGCGACCACGCCACCTCACATTCCCGCGGCCCGGTCACCTGGTGCCTTGCCAGCCCCTCTCCCGGGCCGGATAAGCGGGTCATGGACATGCCCAGCCTTCCCCTGACCCGCGATATCGTCCTGCTTGGCGGCGGCCACAGCCATGCCCTGGTCCTGCGCCGCTGGGGCATGCGGCCCTTGCCCGGCGCGCGGCTGACCCTCGTCGATCCCGGGCCGACGGCGGCCTATTCCGGCATGCTGCCCGGCCATGTCGCCGGCCATTACCCCCGCGCGGCGCTGGATATCGACCTTGTCCGCCTGGCCCGGTTCGCCGGAGCGCGCCTGGTCCTGGGCGCGGCCACGGGGCTGGATACCCGGGCCCGCGAGATCCACGTGCCGGGCCGCCCGCCCATCGGTTTCGACATCTGTTCCATCGACATCGGCATCACCTCGGCCATGCCCGACCTGCCGGGTTTCGACCGCTTTGCCACCCCGGCCAAGCCCCTGGGCCCCTTTGCCGCGGCCTGGGCGGCCTACCTGGACCGGCCCGGACCGGCCTCCGTGGCCGTGATCGGCGCGGGCGTGGCCGGGGTCGAGCTGGCCCTGGCCATGGCCCATGCCCTGGCCGCCCGCGAACGGCCGGCCACGATCACCCTGGTCGACGCGGCCACGGCCCTGACCGCCCTGCGCCCGGCCTCGGCCCGCATCCTGCGCGCCCGGCTGGCCGAGGCCGGCATCGGCTTGCGCGAAAACGCCCCCGTCTCGACCGTGACGAACAAGGGGCTGACCTTGGCCGACGGTGAGACGATCGCCGCCGATTTCATCACCGGCGCGGCTGGCGCCCGGCCCCAGGGCTGGCTGGAGGCCTCGGGCCTGGCCTGTCACGACGGGTTCCTGGCCATCGAACCGACGCTGCAAACCTCGGATCACGACATCTTTGCCAGCGGCGATTGCGCCCATATGGGCTTTGCGCCCCGACCCAAGGCCGGGGTCTATGCCGTGCGCCAGGCCCCGGTGCTGTTTGACAACCTGCGCGCCCGGGCCATGGGCCGGCCGGTCACCCGGCGCTACCGGCCGCAGGGCGATTACCTCAAGCTGATCTCGCTGGGCGGGCGCGAGGCCCTGGGTGAACGGCTGGGCCGGCCGTTTTCCGGCCCGCTGGTCTGGCGCTGGAAGGACCGGATCGACCGGCGTTTCATGGACCGGTTCCGCGACCTGCCGGCCATGGCCCCGGCCGATCTGCCCCGCGATCATGCCGCCGGCCTGGCCGAGACCCTGGGCGACCGGCCGCTCTGCGGAGGCTGCGGGGCCAAGGTCGGGCGGGCCGGGCTGGCGCAGATCCTGCAGGCTCCGCCCGCCGACCGGCCCGAGATCGAGATGTTGCCCGGCGACGATGCTGCCGTGCTGCGCCAGGGGGAGGCCCGGCTGGTGCTGACCACCGATCATTTGCGGGCCATGGTCGACGATCCGGTGACGATGACGCGCATCGCGGTGACCCATGCCCTGGGCGATATCTGGGCCATGGGCGGGCAGCCGGCCACGGCCCTGGTCTCGCTGATCCTGCCTCGCCTGACGCCGGCCTTGCAGCAGCGCACGCTTATCGAGATCATGGACACCGCCCGCATCGGCCTGCGCGCGGCCGGGGCCGAGATCATTGGCGGGCATACCTCGGTCGGAGCCGAGCTGACCATCGGCTTTTCGGTGACCGGGACGCTGTCGGCCGCGCCGATCACCCTGGCCGGGGCGCGGCCGGGCGATGCGCTGATCCTGACCAAGCCGCTGGGGTCAGGGGTGCTGATGGCCGGGGACATGGCCGGGCTGGCCCGGGGGCAGGACGTCGTGGCGGCGCTGGAATGGATGCAGCAGCCCCAGGGCCGGGCCGCGGCGATCCTGGCCGGGGCCCATGCGATGACCGATGTCACCGGCTTTGGCCTGGCCGGCCATCTCGACGGGATCTGCACGGCCTCGGGTGTCGCTGCCCGGCTTGAGGCACAGGCCTTGCCGCTGATGGACGGGGCGCTGGACTTGGCCCTTCAGGGCGTCCGCTCGACGATCCATGCCGAGAACCGCGCCCTGGTCCCGGAGCTGCCCGCCGGGGGGCTGGCCGACCTGCTGTTCGATCCCCAGACCGGCGGCGGCCTTCTGGCCGCGGTGGCGCACGAGGCCGCGCCCGAGCTGCTGGCCCGGCTTGCGGCAGAGGGCCATGCCGCCGCCCGGATCGGCCAGGTGGTCAGCGCCGATCCGGCGACCCCGCGCATCCGCCTGGAGTGATCCCGGCGACACGGCTCCCACGGGTCCCACGGGTCCCAGAATTTTCGCGAAAATTCTCGGCCGGTTCAGCCGGCGCGCAAGCCGTTCAGCGCAGCCTCGACCTCGCCGGCAAGGGCCTCGATGCCCGGCCCGTCCAGCGCCTTGGCCTGGACCCGGGCCATGGGTGCGCCGCCGATCGCCCGGCGCGACTTGGCATAGGCCGGGTCGTAATGCTGAGCCATCAGCGCCTCGGTCAGCCCGCGCTTGTCGCCCGCGGCGTGGTGGGCCAGCCAGCCGTCGACAACCTCGTGGCCGCGCAGCTCGCGCAGGTGCCACAGCAGGGTTTCCAGCCGCGGACCGTCGTCCAGAACGTCGTCATAGGCCGCCACCAGGTAGGCCACCCGGGCGGCCATGTCCGCGCCGATCTCGATCCGTGGAGCGGCTTTCATCGGGGCCCAGAGCGCGGGGGGGATGATGCGTTCGCCGATCTTCGAGGATTCCGCCTCGACCAGCACCGGCCGGGCCGGGTCCATGGCCGTCAGCTTGCCGGCGAGGATCGTCTCAAACGCCTTCTGGCTGGGCTGGCCGCCCATTCCGCCCAGCAGCGAGCCCCGGTGCCGGGCCGCGCCTTCCAGGTCGAGCACCTGCCAGCCGCGCCGGGCCAGGACGTGCAACAGCTCGGTCTTGGCCGTGCCGGTGTTGCCGTCGATCAGCACCAGCCGGTGGGGCAGGGGGGCATCGTAGAGATAGGCGTTCACCAGCCGACGAAAACTGCGGTACCCGCCCTGCACGCTGTCGGCCCGCCAGCCGATTTCCTTGAGCATCCAGGCAAAGCTGCCTGATCTCTGCCCGCCGCGCCAGCAATAGACCAGGGGCTTCCAGCCGCCTTCGTGATGGGACAAGGGCCCGGCGATGTGGTCGGCGGCATTGCGGAACACCAGTGCGGCGCCCAGCTTGCGGGCCAGGAAGGGGCTTTCCTGCTTGTAGATCGTGCCGACCCGCGCGCGTTCCTCGTCGTCGAGCACGGGCAGGCTGATCGCCCCGGGCACGTGGTCTTCGGCATATTCCGAGGGGCTGCGCACGTCGATCACCGTGTCGAACCCATGGGCAAAGAAATCGTCGAGCGTGGGAAAGGTCAGCGCCATGTCATATGCCTAGCGGCGGGCGGGTCAAAAGGAAAGCGCCGCGGGGACCGCCCTTGCCCGAAGGCGGGCAACCAGGCCGGCGTTGTGTCGGGTATTTATCTCCAAGAAGAAGGGACAAGTCGCGCGCCTGCCACAGGTGCGGCGCATTGGGGCGGAGCGCGCGGCCCTGTCTTCTTCTTGGCCTAAATACCCGTCGGCTCGATATCCGCCGGCGCAATGGCCCGTGGCGGGGCGAAGCGGCCGGAGACCAGCCCGGGCAGGTCGGGCGCCGCGCTCAGGCGCAGGGCGGACAGGGGGGCGTCCAGGACGGGGCGGGCGGGCCGGCCGAGGGCACGGGCGGCGTCATGGGTCACCGCCGGCAGCCAGCGGGCGAAGGGTGGATCGAGGTGGCCGGCCAGCACGGCCAGGTTCAGTGCGGCCAACGGATCGTGCCAGCCGGTCGGGCAGAAGGCATCTCCGACGTTGTCCGATGCCACCGCGATGGGCACGCCCCCCGCCGCCAGTTCGCGCAGACGGGTCAGGCCGCGCCGGTCGGGCGTGCCCGGACCGCGGCCCTGCAGGTAGAGGTTTGTCGTGGGCAGGGCCGTCACGCAGATGCCCGCGCGGGCAATGCGCTCGATCAGCCGGTCAAGCGCCGGGCCGTCGACATTCATCAAGCTGCAGCAATGGCCACAGAGCACCGGCCCGTCGAACCCCGTTTCGATCACCAGCTCGGCGATCAGCCCCAGCCCGTCCAGCCCGTCGGCCAACCCTTCGTCGACATGGAAATCCAGCGCCAGCCCGTGCCGCCCCGCCGCTTCGATGACCGCCCGCAGCCCGTCTTCGCGCCGGGCATGATCCAGCACAAAGGCCCCCATCGTGCCTCCCGTTGCCGCGATGTGGCCGGCCACCCGCTCGGCCATGCCCGGCTCGGCCAGCAGGTCCACCGCCATCAGCGCCGCCCGGTCCAGCTCCAGCCCCGGCCGGTCCTGCGCCGCTTCGGCCATGACCGACCAGGCCAGCGGCGGGCGGCCGTCCTCGGGCCAGTCGACATGGCTGCGCACCAGGTCGCAGCCCGCGGCCATCGCCTCGTCCATGCCCCGCCCTATACGCGCCCTGAGATCCGCGGCGGTCCAATGAGCCTTGTCCGCGGCCTGGGCCTGGATCGCCGCCCGCAGGTCGCCGCCGATCCCCGTCATCCGCCCGATCGTGTGGCATTTGTCGAGGTGGCAATGGGCTTCGACCAGCGCCGGGATCACCACCCGGGGCCGGCCCTGCGCCGCGCCTCGCACCATGCCGGCCACCCGGCCGTCGCGCAGGACCAGGTCACCGCGCAGGCAGCCGTCTTCACGGGGCAGCCCGGCCGCCGCCTCCGGCGCCCCGAAAAGCCCTTCGGGCACAAGCACATCGCGCAGGATTTCAGCGTTCATCCGACCTCTCCGCCTGTCGTCGCGCCGACCCTTCCAAACCGCCCGCCAAGGCGCAAGAGTGAAGGCCACCATCCCGAGGAGTTCCGATGAAATCGCTTCAGCCCGCCACCATTTCGCCCCCCTTCGCCCGCTATTCCCATGGCATCGAACTGCCCCCGGGCCAGCGCATCGTCCGCAGCTCGGGGCAGCTGGGCCTGGCCGGCGACGGCCAGGTGCCCGAGGATCCCTTTGACCAGGCCATGATCTGTTTCGGCAATATCCGCGCCATCCTGGCCGAGGCCGCCATGGGCCCGGCCGATATCTTCCACCTTTCGGCCTATGTCACCGATCGCGCCCACATGGCCGGCTACATGGCCGCCCGCGACCGGTTTCTGGCCGACACACCGGACGATCGCCTGCCCAGCTCGACGCTGCTCATCGTCTCGGGCTTCACCCGCCCGGAATTCAAGGTCGAAGTGGAAATCTGGGCCGCCGCGCCGTGATCGGCCGGTAAACCAGCGTGGAATGGGGCGGGGGCCGGAATCTGAGCGGGGCCGGGATGAGTGCAGGGGCCGGGCGGCGTAGCCGCCCGGCCCCCGGTCGGATCGCGTCAGCGATCCGAAACCGCAGCGCCCTGGCGCTTCAGTACAGCGCCACCGGGTTGATGATCATCTGTACCGTGCCCCGGATGCGCGCCTGGCCCAGCACGAAGAAAAACTCGTTGACCCCTTCGGCCAGCAGTGGCCCGGTGTTCATCGTTTCCAGGATGTAGATCCCGTTCTGCTGCAACAGGATCACGTGGCCATAAAACGTCCCGTCGCCTTCGGCCGCCGGCACCGGCTCCAGCCCCCAGGTGTCACCCCCCACGGCCATCGGGTTCAGCCCGGCCACCCAGGCCGTGCCCTCGTTGTTGATCCCCGGCTCGCCCGACACCCAGGCCGTCGGGTCGGCCTCAAGCATCGCTTCGGTCCAGCCGGTGTGGAACAGGATGATGTCGCCTTCGCGGAACGTGACGCCCTGGGCTTCGGCCGCGGCCTGGATCTCGGCTGATCCGAAATGCTCGCCGGCGTCCAGGTGATCCTTGCCCGCATGGGCCGCCATGTCGACGATCACCGCCCGGCCGACCAGCGGCGGGATGGCATGCACGCCCAGCCGGGTCAGCCCTGTGATCGCCGCAAAGTCCTTTTCGTCGTTGCAATTGTAGTACATCCCGCCTTCGCCCAGGTGGCCCAGCCCGTCGATCTGGCTGCCGATGCCCACCCAGGTCTGCAGGATGTCGTCATTGTAGACGCCAGGATAGCCGAACCCGTCCAGCCGCTGGCCGCCCTGCTGGTTCGGCTGCACCACCTGCAGGTTCAGCGAGCGCGGCGCAAAGGCCGGGGTTTCGCTGTCGATCACGATGCCCAGGGGCATCGACTTGCCCTGCCGGATCAGGCCGGCGGCCTTTAGCGTGTTCTCGGGGGTGACCAGGTTGGCCGAGCCGATCTCGTCGGCGGCGCCCCATTTCGACGGCGCGCAATCCTGCGCCAGGATGGGGGTGGCAAGAAGTGTCAGGGCACAGGCAAGGCCTGCGCGACGCGCATTCTGCATGATGTCCTCCCTTGGGGTGCGCCGGGCGCTCCTCCCAAGGCCGGCTGTGCCGGCGCGCCCGCGCAGCCAGAGCCTAACACGACAATTTGCCCGCTGCGAAGCCATCTTCTGCGCCGCGCCGCGGCAATTCTGCACGCTGACGTAGGATCAGGGCTTGTCACCGGCGGATCGGGCCGCGGCCAGGATGTCGCGCAGGGCGGCGAGATCACCGATTCGATTGGCCATCATCAGCACCAGCCGGGCGTTCAGCGCGTGGGATTGCGCCGCGTCCAGCCCGGCATGGGCGGCCATCAGCGCGGCATAGAAATCGTCCTGGTCGGGTGACAGCCGGTCCGGGGCGGGGTGACCGGCTGCGGCGAGAACATCGGGGGCATTGGCCGGGCGCGGGTCGCTCATGGCAGGGCCTCCGCCGGGGTGTCCCCGAATGCCGGTGCGGGCAGATGCCCCAGCGCCCGGTCGCGGGCGGCGGCCACGGCTGCGGCATCCGGCGGGCCGGGGGCAAAGACCGCCGCGACGTGTCCATCGGGCCGGAACAGGCAGGCGGCCTGGTCGCCGTAGCGCCGCAGGGCCAGCCCGCGTGTCGCGGTGTAGCAGGGATAATCGCCGTGGCGCTGGTTGATGCCGATCCGCGCGATGCCCGGCACCTCGGGCAGGGCCACCGGCCCGAACCCCACCAGCACAAATCCCCCGTCCAGCAGCGCGCTCAGCCAGGTCGGCCCGCCGGGCCCGTCTAGCGGCGCATCGACCATCGCCCGGCCCGGGGCCACAGGCCCGTGGCCCGGGGTGATCAGCGGCATGCCTTCCAGGGAACAGGGCACCGACAGCCGGCCCGAGTTCAGCAGCCGCCGGGCAAAGGGCTGGTCGCGGGCCAGCCGCAGGGCCTCGGCCCGGAACAGCGCCTCGATCGGGGTCTTGGGCGTCATGAAGCTGGTCGACCGCGCCGAATTCAGGATGTTTTCCTCGGCTGCATGGCCGCGCTCGTCGTCATAGCTGGCGATCAGCGCCTTGGCGGCCGGGCCGCTGGCCTGGCCCCGGATCACGGCGGCCAGCTTCCAGCCCAGGTTGTCGGCATCCTGGATGCCGCCATTGCCCCCGCGCGCGCCAAAGGGCGACACGACATGGGCGCTGTCCCCGGCAAAGATCACCCGACCATGCACGAAACGGTCCAGCTTGATGCAGCGGAACCGGTAGACGCTGACCCAGTCCAGCCGGAACGGCCGGTCGCCGACAATGGCCCGGATGCGCGGCAGCACCCGGTCTTCGCGGGCCTCTGTCCGGCCACAGGCCCCGGCATCCAGTTGCAGGTCGATGCGATAGATCTGGTCGGGCTGCATGTGCAGCAGCGCCGACTTGCCCGGGTGGAACGGCGGATCGAACCAGAACCAGCGTTCCGGCACGGCGGCATCACCGAAGGGGCTGTCGGCCATTTCGATATCGGCGATCAGGAATTGTTCCTCGAAGGTCTGGCCTTCAAAGCTCAGCCCCATCCGCTCCCGGGTCGGCGAGCCGGCCCCGTCGCAGGCCACCAGCCAGTCGGTGTCCAGCTGGTAGGGCCCGTCCGGTGTCTGGATGTCCAGCCGGACCAGCGCGCCGTCCTGGCGATGGGCCACCAGCCGGTTGCGGAAGCGCAGGTCGATCAGCCCGGGAAAGTCGCGGGCCCGCGCCACCAGCATCGCCTCGACATGATATTGCTGCAGGTTGATGAAGGCCGGGTACTTGTGGCCATCCTCGGGCAGCAGGTCAAAGCGAAAGACCTCTTCGGCGCCGTGGAACTGGCGGCCGACCTGCCAGGTTACGCCCCGGGCCAGCATCCGTTCGCCCAGGCCCAGCCGGCCAAAGATTTCCAGCGAGCGTTTCGACCAGCAGATCGCCCGCGAGCCGACGGACACGACGTCGTTGTCGTCCAGAACCACCGAGGCCACCCCCCGCTGGGCCAGGTCGATGGCCAGGGTCAGCCCGACCGGCCCGGCGCCGACGATGACCACGGGGTGGCGCGGCTCGGGCGCATGCAGCCCGGGCGGCGGGTGGTAGGGAAACGGTGCATGGACATGGGCCATTGGGTCCTCCTCCCGATGGTGGTGTCGTCAGGCGAAATAGGCGCGGGCGGTCGGCGCGCGATCGTACTCCAGGTAGAATTCATCCAGCTGCGGCGGTGCAACGCCCTGGTATTGCAGCTGGACATGGGCCTGGCCGCGATGGTGGACCTGGTGCTGGGCCAGGTGCAGCAACAGCGCGTCGACCCGTTCCGCGACCACGGCCCCGCGCCGTTCGGTGCGCCGGGTCGCAGCCAGCATCCCGGGGGTCAGCGCGTCGCAGAACCGGGCCAGCCGCATGTCGGCCTCGGCCTGGGCGGCGGCCAGCGCGGCCGGGTCGCTGATCTCGGCCAGGTCATAGACACTCCGTCCGCGCCCGCCCTCTTCCAGCGCGTCGATGTAATAGAGGTCGACCTGCCAGATATGGTTCAGCGTTTCCTTGAGCGAGCCGAAGAACCCCGGCGCATGGGCGGTAAAGCCGCCATCGGGCAGATCGGTCAGCGCCGCATAAAGGGTTGCATTGGCCCAGGCATTGTTCAGCGCCATCAGGCGGAAGGGCTCGGTGGCGCTCATCGGGTCGGGCGCTCCCCGGCGCGTCGGTCGGCGGCGTGGCGCAAGGTGGGGACGGTGCAGCGACCGGGTCGGCGGCACGCGCGGCGGTCGGGGCGCGTGCCAAGGAGGTGGCAGGGGCGGTGGCAAAGGACGTGGTTCGGGGCGCGGGTCATCCCTGCAGGGCCTCCCACATCTTGCGGTCGCGTTCGGCCGTCCAGATCCGGGGCGTGTCGATGTCGAGCGCCTCGTCATAGGCCCGGGCCACGTTGAACGGCAGGCAATGTTCATAGATGGCGTAATCGGCGAATTTCGGATCGCATTCGGCGCGCACGGCGTCCCAGGCGTCTTTCAGCGACCCGCCGCGCAGGGCGACCCGGGCCGCCGGCGCATAGGTCGACCGGACGAAATCGCCGGTCAGGTCGATGGCTTCGTTGACCATCGCCCGGCCGACCAGCGCATCGCCCCGGCCCGGGGCAATGGCGTCGAGGTCCCAGCGGCGGATGTTTTCCAGCGTGCCGGGCCAGTCGTGGAAATGGCCGTCGCCGCAATAGCAGGCCGAGCGGTACTCGACGATGTCACCGGTGAACATGACGTTCTGGTCGGGCACGAAGACCACGGCGTCGCCGGCCGTATGCGCCCGGCCCATCTGCATGATGTCGACCCGGCGCTTGCCCAGGTAGACCGTCATCCGGCCGTGAAAGGTAGTGGTGGGCCAGGTCAGGCCGGGGATGCTCTCATGCCCTTCGAACAGCCGGGGGAAACGCTGGAACTCGCTGTCCCAATCTTCCTGCCCGCGTTCGGCCACCATGGCCCGGGCCTTTTCGCTCATGATGACCTGCGGCGCGCCAAAGGCCGAGGCGCCCAGCACGCGGACCGCGTGGTAATGGGTCAGCACCAGGTGGGTGATCGGCTTGTCGGTGACCTCGCGCACCTTCTCTATGACCTTGCCGGCCAGGCGCGGCGTGGCCTGGGCCTCGACGATCATCACGCTGTCATCGCCGATGATGACGCCGGAATTGGGATCGCCCTCGGCGGTAAAGGCCCAGAGGCCGTCGCCGACCTCGGTGAAGGAGATGTTCTTCTCGGTTGTGTCGCCTTGGGATGCGAAGGCCTTGGCCATGGGGAAATCCTTTTATCCTGGGTGCTTGCGGGGTCGTCGGACGCCTGCGGCGGGCGGTATTTTTACCAAGAAGAAGATCAGGGGCGGTACGGATCCTTGAGCGCGGGAAGGACCTGGCCCGAGCAGGCGCCAAAGCCGATCCGGTATCCGTCGCCCTGGGCGTGGCCCGTGAGGGTCAGCGTATCGCCGTCTTGGAGGAAGCTGCGGGTTTCCCCGGTGTCGAGCGTCAGGGGCTCCTCTCCGCCCCAGGACAGTTCCAGCAGCGAGCCGCGTTCCGGTTTGCCGGGGCCGGAGATCGTGCCGGAGCCGAGCAGGTCGCCGGCATTCATCGGGCATCCGGCGGTGCTGTGATGGGCCAGCTGCTGGGCGGCCGAGAAATACATCTCGCGGTAATTGGTGCGGGTGATCGTCGTGGCCGGCTGGCCTTCAGGGGCCAGCGTGACCTGGAGGTCGATGTCGAACAGGCCGGGGCCGTCGTCGCGCAGGTGGTCCAGCAGGGGCACCTCGCGCGCGGGCGTATCGGCGCGGAAGGGCTCCAGCGCGGCCTTGGGCACGATCCAGGGCGACAGGCTGGTCGCCGTGGCCTTGGCCTGGAACGGACCCAGCGGCTGGTATTCCCAGGCCTGGATGTCGCGGGCGGACCAGTCGTTGAGCAGCACGAAGCCGAAGATATGCGCCTCGGCCCCGGCGGTGGCCAGCGGGCCGTCGGACGGCGTGCCCACCACCGCGCCCAGTTCGAGCTCGAAATCGAAGCGCCGCGAGGGCAGGAAGGCCGGCATGTCGTGATCGGCCGATTTGAGCTGGCCCCAGGGCCGGCGCACGGGCGTGCCCGAGACCACCACCGAAGAGGCCCGGCCGTTATAGCCGATGGGCATGTGCAACCAGTTGGGCGGCAGGGCGTTTTCCGCCCCACGGAACATCGTGCCCACATTGGTCGCATGGTGCCGGCCGGCGTAGAAATCGGTGTATTCGCTGACCACGAACGGCAGGTGCAGCCGGGCTTCGGCCAGGGGCACCAGCAGCGGTTCGACGGCCTCGCGGTCGGGCGCGCCGCGGGCCAGCAGGGCCGTCAGCCGCGCGCGCAGGGCAGCCCAGACCGCCGGACCCTGTTCCATCAGGTCGTTCCAGAAGGGCAGGGCAAAGAGCGGCTCGTCGGTCAGCACGATCAGCCCGTCCTCTTCGGCCGCGGCCATGTCGAGGATCATGTCGCCGATGGCCACGCCGCAGCGGGGCTCTTCCTCGGCCAGCGAAAACACCCCATAGGGCAGGTTGTTCAGCGGAAAGTCGCAATCGGGCGCATTGGCGCTGTCGACCCAGCTTGGGATCAGGGGCATGAGCGGTTCCTTCGTGGTTCAGCCGCCGCCAGATTGCGCCGCCCCCGGCGCGCGGGCAATGGCCAAGCGCACCGGCTCACTTGCGCCCCGGGGTGCCGTCGAATTTCTTTTCCAGGCTGTCCCAGCAATCAATGTAATCGTCCTGCAGCGGCGCTTCGGTCGCGGCAAAGGGCGTCAGGTGCTGGGGGAACCGGGTTTCGAACATGAAGGACATCGTGTGATCCAGCTTGTCGGGGCCGAGGTTGGCATGTGACGCCTTGTCAAAGGCCTGCCTGTCGGGCCCGTGGGGCAGCATCATGTTGTGGAGGCTCATGCCGCCGGCCACGAAACCCTGTGGTTTGGCATCGTATTGGCCATAGATATTGCCCATCAGCTCGGACATGATGTTCTTGTGGTACCACGGCGGGCGGAACGTATCCTCGGCCACCAGCCAGCGTTCGCGGAACAGCACGAAATCGATATTGGCCGTGCCCTCGATGCCCGACGGCGCGGTAAGCACCGTAAAGATCGACGGGTCGGGATGGTCGAACAGCACCGCGCCGACCGGGCAATAGGTGCGCAGGTCGTATTTGCAGGGCGCGTAATTGCCATGCCAGGCCACGACATCCAGAGGCGACTGGCCGATCTGCGTGCGGTGGAACTGGCCGCACCATTTGACCGTCACGGTCGACGGCACCTCGCGGTCCTCGAAGGCGGCCACCGGGGCCTTGAAATCGCGCGGATTGGCCAGGCAATTGGCGCCGATCGGCCCGCGCGCCGGCAGGTCGAAGGTCTGGCCGTAATTCTCGCAGACAAAGCCCCGGGCCGGCCCGTCCAGCAGCTCGACCCTATAGACCAGCCCGCGCGGGATGATGGCGATTTCCTTCGGTTCCAGGTCGATCAGGCCCAGCTCGGTGGCAAAGCGGATGCGGCCTTCCTGGGGCACGACCAGCAATTCGCTGTCGGCCGAATAGAAATATTCGTCCTGCATCGACCGGGTGACCAGGTAGACATGGCTGGCCATGCCGACCTGGGTGTTGACGTCGCCGGCCGTGGTCATCGTGCGCATGCCGGTCAGCCAGTTCAGCGGCTCGGGCGCATGGGGCACCGGGTCCCAGCGGTACTGGCCCAGCGACACGACATCGGGATCGACGCAGGGCGCGGTTTTCCAATAGGGCAGGGCGATCCGCTCGTAGCGCGCCGAATGGCGGACCGACGGGCGGATGCGATAGGTCCAGGTGCGCTCGGGTCGATGGGCGGTAAAGGCCGTGCCCGACAGCTGTTCGCCATAAAGACCGTAATTGCAGCGCTGCGGTGAATTCATGCCCTGGGGCAGGGCGCCGGGCAGGGCCTCGGTTTCGAAATCATTGCCCCAGCCGGGCATGTAGCCGGGCGTGGTGCCTGCGGGCGACGCCGCCTGGACCATGTCATGCGGATCAGGATGCCGGTTCATCGCACTCCTCCCTGGCGAGACCTCCCTTGCGGTATGGCTATCGGGATATTGGTTGATTTTGTAACTAACAAGGGCTAGGCCGGGCCATGGCGGAAAACCCCGATTTCGATATCCAGGACTTCGTGCCCTACCTGCTGAACCAGGCCGCCGAGGCCAGTTCGCTGGAATTCCAGCAGCTCTACAAGGACCGCTACGGCATGTTGCGCACGGAATGGCGGGTGCTGTTCCACCTGGGGCTCTACCAGCGGATGACGGCGGTCGAGATCTGCCGCAAGGCCCGGATGCACAAGACAAAGATCAGCCGGGCGGTGCAAAAGCTGGCCGACCGGCGGTTCCTGCAACGCGATCGGTCGGCCGAGGATCGGCGGGTGGAATACCTGACCCTGACGCCCGCCGGCCAGGCGGCCTATCGCGACCTGATGACGGCTGCGGCCGCCTACGATGCCCGGCTGATGGCCGGGTTCACCCCGGCCGAGGCGGCGCTGCTGCGCCAGCTTTTGCGCCGGCTGGCGGCGGGATGAGGGCAGGTGGATCGGCGGGATGAAAACGGTGAATACAACGGGAAACCGCTTCAAATGTGCTTGTGATCCCGTTTGCCTTGCCCCCGCCGGGGCCTGAGGCTATGCGGCGTGATGGCCGCAAAGGGGGGCCGTGTGATGAGTGAGACCACCGAGCAGATCGTGCGGGGCATGACCGACCGGCTGTTGCAATGCGGCCTGGATGGCACCCGGCGCGAGGCCGTGCTGACCGGCTATTGCGACCAGCTGCGCGCCCATGGCCTGCCGCTGCTGCGCGTGCATGTGGCGCAGCGCGCGCTACATCCCGAGATCGGCGGGTTCGGTTTCACCTGGTGGCGCGAAGGCACCGTGGTCGAGGAAAGCTATCCCCGGTCGAACCCGCTGGATGCCTGGCTGAACAGCCCGCTGTTCCACATCCTGAAGAACGGGATGAATGCCTATCGTGAGAGGCTGGCCGGCGGCCCGTCGGATTTCCCTTTCCTGAACGAGCTGCGCGCCTCGGGGGCGACCGATTATTATGCCCGCACACTGCCCTTCGAACGGGTCGCGCCGGACATGCCGATCGACCCCCAGCATCCGCCCGAAGGCGCCCAGATGACCTTTGCCGCCGATGCGCCCGAGGGCTTTTCCGAGGCCCATATCGAGGTGATCGAGCGCACCCTGCCGGTGCTGGGCGTGGTGCTGAAATCGGCCGCGCACCGGCGCATGGCCTTTGACCTGCTGTCGATCTACCTGGGCCGCGATGCCGGCCAGCGGGTGATCTCGGGCGAGATCCAGAGAGGCTCGTCGGCGCAGATCAACGCGGTGATCATGTTCTTCGACCTCGAAGATTTCACCTCGCTGGCCGAGCGGATCGAGGGCCAGGACCTGGTCGCCATGCTCAACGATTACTTCGGCGTGGTGGTGGCCACGATCGAGGCGGCGGGGGGCAACGTTTTGAAATTCGTGGGCGACGGGCTGCTGGCTATGTTCGATTTCCAGACCGAGACGGCGGCGGCCGATGCGGCGCTGTCGGCGGCCGAGGGGATCATGGTCGAGATGGCGGCCAAGACCCGGGACCGCGCGGCCCGGGGCCTGTCGGTGACGTCCTACACCCTGGCGCTGCATGCGGGCGATCTGCTTTATGGCAACATCGGCGGCGAAGAGCGGCTGGATTTCACGGTGATCGGGGCGTCGGTCAACCTGACCGCGCGACTGTCGGGCATGCACAAGAACGTCGGGCGGCAGGTCATCGTGTCGGACCGGGTGCGCGACGCGGCGCGGGACAAGCGCGACGACTTGGTGTCGTTGGGACGTTACATGCTGCGCGGGGCGGCCGAACCGATGGAGCTGTTCACCATCCACCGGTCGGCCGAGGGCGCCGGGCGGCAATCCGTCGGCTGAGCCCCCTTGCCCGGGCGCCGGGCAGATGAGTTGTCCTTTGGCGTCAGGCCGATCAGAAATCGAGGCGCGCCGGGCAGGTCAGATATTCCCTAGTGCCGGGCCGATCAGAAACCGAAGAGTGCCGGGCAGGTCAGTTGCCCCCGGGTGTCTGACCGATCAGAGATCGAAGGACGCCTGGCAGATCAGTTGTCCCTTTGCGTCGGACCGATCAGAGATCGAAGGGCGCCAGGCAGGTCAGTTGTGCCTTGGCGTCAGTCCGATCCGAGATCGAAAGGAGCCCCGGGAAGATCAGTTTTCGGTGGGCGTCAGGCCGATCAGAAATCGACGGTGACGCCGGGCAGGTGCAGGGCCTTGAGCAATTCGCGCAGCTCCTGCCGAGCCGCGATGTTCGAGATGTTCAGCTGCTTGACGCCGATGTCGCGCAGATCCAGCAGGGTCAGGCCGCGGGGAAAGAGCTCGCGAAAGATCACCCGTTCGGAAAAACCCGGCCCGGTGCGGAACCCGATGCGCTTGGACAGCATGGTCAGCGCGCTTTCCATCTTTTCCTTGTTGACCATCCGCTGGGCGCCGACCCGGTTGCGGATGACGATCCAGTCGATGGGCTTCAGCCCGGCCCGGGCGCGCAGCTGGCGGGCATTCCAGACCATCTCGGAATAGACCGACGGGCCCTGGATCTTTTCGCCGCGGCTGTCGATGCGCGCCAGCAGGTCGAAATCGACAAAGCTGTCGTTGAGGGGGGTGATCAGCGTGTCGGCCAGCGAATGGGCAACCTGGCTCAGCCGCGTATGCGACCCGGGGCAATCGATCAGGATGAACTGGTGGCCCGGCTCCATCTGCGAGATGGCCAGCGACAGGCGCTGGTCGTAGATGTTCTCACCCTCTTTCAGGGTGGCCGGGTCGATCTCGGGCAAGGCAAAGCTGTCGGGGCAGGGCAGGTCCAGCTTGGATCGGGCGGTAAAGGTCTGGCGGTTTTCGATGTAGCGGGCCACCGATTTCTGGCGCAGGTCCAGGTCGAGCACCGCGATGGAATGGCCCAGCCGGGCCAGCGCCGTGGCCACGTGCATCGACACGGTGGATTTCCCCGCGCCGCCCTTTTCATTGCCGACGACGATGATATGCGCCATGTCCGCTTCAGTCTCTCCAAAGGCCCCCGGCGACCTCTATATGGCGCGGCCCGGACGAAGAAAAGCGGCCTCGGCCCGGGGGATGGCAAAAGTCCCGTCATGCGGCATGGGCCCGGCCAAAGCCGTTGAGCAGCGGGGCGATATAGGGCGCATAGGGTTTCCAGCGCCCCCGGTTGCCATTGTAGATCGCGCGGCGGACCTGGTGCGAACTGGCCGTCAGCACCGCGCGGTCGACCCGTTCGGGATGCAGGCAATCGTCGGACCAGTCGAGCCCGCACCAATCGACCAGCCCGCGCAGCACCGGCTCGGGCGTGGCGACGAGGTCTTCGTAGGCCACGCTGCGGATCCGGTCGCCAAACCGCCGGGCCCAATGGTCGGTCAGGCCGGAATAAAGCCGGTGAAAGGCGACGAGATCCTCCAGCCCGTAGGCAAAGCCGTTGCCGTGCGAGGAATAGCTGGTGGTGAAGTTGGACCAGCAGGTTTCGACCGGATCTCGGCGGATATGAATGACCCGCGCATCGGGCAGGGCCTGCAGCATCAGGCCGATCCAGCGGAAGTTCAGGGGCATCTTGTCCAGCACCACCGGCGCCCCGCCGGCCACGGCGGTCAGCCCGCCGCGCAGTTCGGTGGCAAAACGGGCCATCTCGTCGGCCTTGGGCGCGGCGCGGTGATCGGCCTGCAACAGGCGCACCAGGTCGAGGGACAGGCGCTCGACCATGGTCAGTTCGCCGGCGGCGCAGACCCCGGGCGCGGCCGAGAGCATCTGTTCGGTCAGGGTGGTGCCCGAGCGCGGCATGCCGACGATGAACACAGGCCGCACGCCCGGCCCGATGTCGGTCACCGCCGGTGTGCCGGCGTCGATCTCGCGGATGACCTGGAACAGCGCGTCCTGGTTGGCCGGGCAATAGCCGATCAGCCGGCGCCGCTCGGCATTGGCCCGGTCGAGATGGGCAAAGGCCTGGCCCGGGTCGCTGCCCCGGCGGTCGAGCAGGCGGAACATGGCAAAATTCACCCGCGACCGGTCATGCGGCTTGAGCCGGTCCTGGCGCAGCAGCTTGCGCGCCCGGCGTTCCAGCAGGGGGGCATCGGCGTCCTGGCCAAGGGTGACCAGGTTGAGCAGGGCATGCACGTTGTCGGGCGCGGTATCGAGCGCGGCGAGATAGCGATCGCGCGCGCCGGGCCGATCGCCCCCGGCCGACAGGACCACGCCGATATTGGTCAGGATGCGGCTGCGGTCGCCGGCGGTGCGGGCCAGGACCAGCGCCCGTTCATGGGCATCCAGCGCCATGTCGTTGCGCCCCATGTCGCGCAGTACCTGGCCCAGTTGATCCAGCGCGGCGGAATTGCCCGGCTCGCGCCCAAGGGCCTGTGACAGCGCCTGGAAAGCCGCGGGATTGTCGCCCTTGTGTTGCAGGCAGCGGGCCAGGTGCATCCAGTTCGACACCACGTCGGGTGCCAGCCGGGTGGCCATGGCCAGGCATTCCTCGGCCTCGGTCAGGCGCAGCATCTCGACCAGCGTGTCACCGCATTTCTGCCAGAGCGCGGCATTGACCGCGTCATCTTCGATCAGGGCCCGGTAGATGGCCAGCGCCTGGTCGGGCTGGCCGGTCATGCGCAGGCAGGCGGCCTTGAGATCGCGGGCCGGCACATCGGCCGGATCATCGGCCAGGATCGCTTCGGCCCTGGCGAGGGCGGCCGCGAAATCCTGTTGGTTGTAAAGGGCATGGGCCGCCTGCAACCCGTCTTCGCCGGCCCGGCCATCACCGCCGCCGGCGGGGGGCGCATCAAGCGCGGCCAGCCCCGCCCGGGCCTTGCGGTTGCCCGGGTATCGTTCAAGCACCGCCGTATAGATTTCCCTTGCCCGGACCGGATCGCCGCGCCGTGCCGCGGTTCGGGCATTGCTCAATTGCCTGGTTACCGATGTCTCCGTCTTCACCGACTCATCCTGCGTCATCTCCGTTGCGCGCAGAGTGGGGCCTGAAGATTGCCAAACCGTCACCGGAAACGAAAAACGCCGCCCCGGAGGGCGGCGTTTCGAACGTCGGGAAGGGGGTGCTTAGAAGCCCAGGCCTTCGTATTTCTTCTTGAACTTCGACACACGGCCGCCCTGGTCCATCAGGCGGGTGTTGCCGCCGGTCCAGGCCGGGTGCGAGGTCGGGTCGATGTCCAGCGACAGCTGGTCGCCTTCCTTGCCCCAGGTCGACTTCATCTGGATGACGGTGCCATCGGTCATCTTGACGTCGATGAGGTGGTAATCCGGGTGGATGTCTTTTTTCATCGGTCGGTTCCTCAGGCTTCGGCGTCGGCCTTGGCGGCCTTCGGCTTGTAGTTGGACACTTCCGCGATCCGGGCCGACTTGCCGCGGCGCGAACGCAGGTAGTAGAGCTTGGCGCGGCGGACGCGGCCACGGCGCACCACGGTGATGCTCTCGATGTTGGTCGAGTAGAGCGGGAACACCCGTTCCACGCCTTCACCGAAGGAAATCTTGCGCACGGTGAACGAACCGGCGATGCCTTCGCCGTTCTTGCGGCTGATGCAGACACCTTCGTAGTTCTGCACACGGGTCCGCGTGCCTTCGGTCACCTTGTAACCGACGCGGATGGTGTCGCCGGCCTTGAAATCGGGGATTTCTTTCCCCAGCGAGGCGATCTGTTCCGCCTCGAGTTGTGCGATCAGGTCCATCTGATCAACTCCTGAGCTGCTCGCGGTTAGCTCCGCGAAGGTCTGGCGCCTCAGAGCTCCGGTCTTCTGTCGGGTTCGCCGCGGCGCCCGCCGGAGGGTTCAGGTCACGTATCTTTGGTCACATGGTCCGCCGGAACCCCGAAAGAAGCATGCCGGGTCAGCAACAGGACACATGGCCCGATTCCCCCAAGGAGGGGGCGGGCCAGCGCCGTATAGGCACAACGGGCCCGGCGATCAAGGCTTTTCGCGGTCCTTGCGCGCGGTGAAGGCGGCCCAGAGATCGGGCCGGCGGGCGCGGGTGATGGCCTCGGCCTGGTCATGGCGCCACGCGGCGATGCGCCCGTGGTGGCCCGACATCAGGACTTCGGGGATCGGCTGGCCCTGCCAATCGGCGGGCCGGGTGTATTGCGGATGTTCCAGCAGCCCGTCCGAGAAGCTTTCCTCGACGGCCGAGGACGCGTTGCCCAGCACGCCGGGCATCAGCCGGACGGTGGCATCGATCAGGGCCTGGGCGGCGATCTCGCCTCCGGTCATGACAAAATCGCCCAGCGAGACTTCCTGCACGCCGTAATGTTGCAGCACCCGCTCGTCGATGCCTTCGAAGCGGCCGCAGATCAGGGTGATGCCGTCGGTGCGGGCCAGGGTGCGCATCATCGGTTGGTCCATCCGCCGGCCGCGCGGCGACAGGTAGATCAGCGGCCAGTTCGGCGAAGTGCCGGCCATGGCCTGTTCGATGGCCGGGCCCAGCACGTCGGCGCGCAGCACCATGCCCGCCCCGCCACCGGCCGGGGTGTCGTCGACATTGCGGTGCTTGCCGATGCCGAACTCGCGCAGGTCGATGGTTTCCAGCTGCCACAGCCCGTCCTGCAGGGCCTTGCCCGTCAGGCTTTCGCCCAGCACGCCGGGAAAGGCCGAGGGGAACAGCGTGATGATCCGGGCCTTCCAGACCCCGTGCAGGTCGGGCGTGGCGGTCATCAGCTCGCGCGGGCGGGCCGAGATGCGGATGGCCTTGCGGCCCAGCGAACGTGAGGGGGTGTCGGTCACGTGTAATCCTCCTCGCGGATGGCGGCCCGGGCGCGTTCCCAGTCGGGCTGGGGCAGGTCGGAGCGGTTCAGCTGCAGCACGGCCTCGACCCAGGCCGCGGGCGGGGCGGTGTTGACCGGGCCGGGCAGGGCGGCGGTGGCCAGGCAGGCGGCGGGCAGGTCGAGCCGGTCGAAGAGCGGGGCCAGGGGGTTGGCCGAACAGGCCTCGATCGGGGTCTGCGAGACATCGGCCGGGGCCACGGCCGCGCTGACATTGGCGATGATCGGGGTGAAATCGGCCGAGGCCGACATGCGGTGGACATAGCTGTCCGCATCTTCGGTGATGCGCGTGGCACGCAGGTGCTGGGCATGGGACGAGCGCAGCCAGGGCTCGGCCGCGCGGGTCGAGAAATGCACGCCGACCTCGGCCTCGGGCTGGGCGGCCATGATGGCGCCCACGATCCAGGACAGGATGCGCGGCGCGGCGCCGTAATCGGCCAGGTCGTGGCGGCCGGGCATGTGGCCGCAGAGGTCTTCGGAACTGATCAGCACCGGGCGCGGGTCGGAGGGATCGAGCCGGCCGGCCAGTTCGGCGGCCTCGTAGCGGATCAGCCCGGCATCGACGGGATCATGGCCGTCGGACCAGGCCCGGGCGGCCTGGCGCAGGCTGCGGGTCTGGCCGGGCAGGCGGATGCGCAGGAAGGGCGCCAGAGCGTCGCGGTTGCGGCGCAGGGCAGCCTGGACCGAGGTTGTCCCGGTCTTGTGGAACCCGGCGTGGATCAGCACGCGCATGGGTGTCAGAACAGCCCGTCGGGCGGGTCGGCGATGATCCGGCCGGCCGACAGGTCGACCGTGGGCACGGCGGCCAGGGTGAAGGGCAGCAGGATAGTCTGTTTCAGGCCCGGCCCGTGGATTTCCAGCAGGTCGGTCGCGCCGTGGTTCAGCACCGATTTGACCCGGCCCAGCCGGGTGCCCCCGGTGTCGAAGACATCGAGGCCGATCAGGTCGGCATGGTAATATTCGTCGTCGGCCGGGGCCGGCAGGCGGTCGCGGTCGACGTAAAGCCGGGTGCCCTTGAGCGCGTCGGCCTGTTCCTTGGTGGCCACGCCGCCCAGCCGGGCGGCAAAGCCGTTTTTCACTCTGCGGACGATGCGCACGGAAAATTCCCGTGCGCCGTCCTCGGTTGCCAGGGGGCCATAGGTCGCGATGGCCTCGGGCTCGGCGCAGAAGCTTTTCAGCCGCACCTCGCCGCGCACGCCGAACGAGCCGGCGATGGCGCCGACGCAGAGCCGGTCCGTCATACCGGTGCTCCCTTCCGGGGCCTGGCCCCTTGGATCATGGGCATGGTCGCGCCCCCTGAAAACCCTGCAACCCGGTCCGGGCCGACGGGTGACGCTGGCCTTCGGCAGCGCCCCACCCGCCGTCCCGCAACCGGATCATTCCGCTGCGGCGTCCTCGGCCGGAGCAGCTGCGGCTTCGGCCGCTTCGGCTGCCTTGGCGGCTTTCTCTTCGGCCCGTTCCTGGGCTTTCTTGCCGGGTGCGCCCTTCTTGGGGTTGTTGCGCTCGGCCTTGTCGCGGTTGCCTGCGGCTTCCAGCATGCGGGCGATCCGGTCGGTCGGCTGGGCGCCCTGGTCGAGCCAGTACTGCACGCGCTCCATGTCCATCTGGACGCGCTGTTCGCTGTCCTTGGGCAGAAGCGGGTTGTAGGTGCCCAGCTTCTCGATGAAACGGCCGTCGCGCGGCATGCGGCTGTCGGCCGCCACGATGCGGTAGAAGGGGCGTTTCTTCGAGCCACCACGGGCCAGTCGGATCTTCATAGCCATTGTCTGTTCTCCTTATCGAATGGCGTTTGGATGTAGGGCGGGGTTCACCCCGCCGTCACGATTGATGTTTCCGGTGATGCCGGATCACTTCCTGGATGATGAAGTTCAGGAAAGCCTTGGCGAACTCGGGATCGAGATCCGCCTGCCGCGCCAGCTCTTCGAGCCGGGCGATCTGTTTCTCCTCGCGCGCCGGGTCCGACGGCGGCAGGTCGTGTTCGGCCTTGAGCTTGCCCACGGCCTGCGTGTGCTTGAACCGCTCGCCGAGGGTGTAGACCAGGATGGCGTCCAGCCGGTCGATGCTCGCGCGGTGCTCCTTGAGGATCTCGGCGGCACGGGTGATTGCGTCGTCAGTCAAGGGACCATCCTTTCGGCTTGAAGAGCGGGTCGCGGTAATGGCTGATTTCCATCTCGATGCCATGGGCCAGCTGGGTGCCGTCCAGCTCGGCCGGCCCGGGATGGCGGTAGACCGCGTCGTTGCCGTCGATCGTCGGCGCGTCGTGGTCCTTGCGCGCACCCAGCCGTTCGGCCAGGCGGATGGAATCCAGGTTCTTGGGGTCGATGTAGCTCACCGCCCCGGCCCAGCCCAGCCGGTCATAGAAATAGCCCCGCGCGGCATGGGTCGCTTCCAGCGCATAGCCCCGGCCGGCCTTGTCGGGCCAGATCACCCAGGCGATCTCGGGCTCGGGCCATTTCGCCGGTTTCCAGCCTCCGGCCATGCCGTAGGTCTCGTCGGTGTCGCGGTCGTGGATCATCCACATGCCGTAGCCCCGGATCTGCCAATGGCCGATCTCGGCGGCATAGAGCATCCAGGCCTCGTAGGTCGACAGCGGCCCGCCCATGAACCGGGCGCGGTAGCTGGTGAAGGTGGCCTTGAAATCGGGGTAATCGCCGGGCTCGGGGCCGCGCAGGACCAGCCGGTCGGTCTCCAGGACGGGAATGTCGGGCAGGGTCATGCCAGCGCCTCCGGTCCGGGGTGGCGGAAGACCAGCGTGCCCTCCCAACCGGGCAGGTCGGGATGGCTGGCGGCATCGTCCAGCGTGGCACCCAGCCGCCTGGCCAGGGCGATCGAGCGGGCATTGTCGGGGTCGATATAGCTGACGGCCGTGGGCCAGCCCAGCGTGTCATAGGCCCAGCGGCGCGTGGCCGTGGCGGCCTCGAAGACCAGCCCGCGGCCTTCGGTCGCCGGCGACCAGGCCGACCAGCCGAATTCGGGTTCGACCCAGCCTTCGGGGAAGAACGGGCCGACGGCGCCCAGCGGCGTGCCGCTGGCCTTGTCGCAATAGATGAACAGGCCATAGCCGCGCATGACCCAATGGCCGGTCAGGTGGCCCATGGTGCGCCAGGCCTGGAACCGGCTTTGCGGTCCGCCCATGTAGCGCGACCTGTCGTCCATCAGGAAGGCCATGCCCGGTTCCATGTCACCGGCCTGCGGCGCGCGCAGGATCAGGCGTTCGGTTTCCAGGACCGGGGTATCGGACAGCATCACGCTCATGCCAGTGACCCCCGCGAGGGATGGCGCCAGATCAGCAATTCGCCGTAATCGGCATGGTGAAAGCTGCCGTCGCGCTGCGCGCCCATCCGCCGGGCCAGGGCGACCGACCGGTCGTTGCCCGGGGTGGTGCAGGAAATCACGCTGTCCCAGCCCAGGGTGTCATAGACATAGCCCCGCGCGGCCAAGGCGGCCTCGTAGGCGATGCCCCGGCCCTCGGCGGCGGCAAAGACCGTCCAGGCGATCTCGGGCTCGGGCCAGGTGATGGGATAGAACGGCCCGACGATGCCCAGCGGTTCGTTGCTTTGCTTGTCGGCGACCATCCAGCGGCCGAAGCCGCGCAGCGACCATTGGCCGATGATGGCCGAAAGCTTGTGAAAGGCCTGGTCCAGCGTGAAGGGCCCGCCGACGCCGGCCGAGCGCTCGGACTGGCAGAAGGCCGCATAGGCATCGAGATCCGTCGCCGTCGGCGCGCGCAGCACCAGCCGGTCGGTTTCCAGGGTGGGGATGAGCACCGGGTGGGTCATGCCACGCCTTCCTTGGTCGGGGGCAGGGCGGTCAGGTCATGCACGATGACCACGTCGCCGGGGGCCTCGCCACGGGCGTCGGGGTCGATCACCCCGCCGATGCGCTGGCCGAGCGCGATCGACCGGGCGTTGGCCGGGTCGATGATGTTGATCAGGCGGGTCCAGCCCAGATCGGCGCGGGCCCAGGCCATGACGGCCCGGGCGGCCTCGGCGGCGATGCCCCGGCCTTCGGCCTCTGGCACGACGAACCAGCCCAGTTCCGGGCCGGGATAACCGTCGGGTTCATAGATGCCGACCTCGCCCAGGTAATCCCCGGTGTCACGGTCGTCGATGCCGAAGGGGCCGTAGCCGCGCAGCTGCCAGATGGCCACGTCCGAGGCCCAGACCCGCCAGGCCGCGTCACGTTCCATCATGCCGCGTTCGTGGATCGACCGGGGCGAGGCGAAGAACGCTGCCCAATGTTCGAAATCGGCCAGTTTCGGCGCGCGCAGGATCAGGCGGTCGGTGGTCAGCGTCGGGATCATGCGACACCCTCCGCGGCGGGGCGGTGGCGGTAGACCACATCTGCGTCGTCGTAGCTCTTCGCCTCGGGGTCGACCACGGCGCCCAGCCGCTCGGCAAGATGGCACGAGCGGGTGTTCCGGCGGTCGATGTAGCTCACCAGCGTCGGTACGCCGAGGGCGGCGAATGCGTAATCCCGCGCGGCACTGGCGGCCTCAAAGGCCAGCCCCCGGCCCTCGAACCCGTCGAACAGGATCCAGCCAAGTTCGAGTTCGGGGAAATGCGGCGGCTGCGAGATGCAGACCTGTCCCGCGAGCGCGCCGTCGCGGGTCTCGATCGCCCAGCCGCCATGGCCGCAGAGCGCCCAGGAGCCGGTTTCGGAGGCAAAGCCGTACCACAGGTGGGTGCGTGTGCTCGGGCCGTCCACGTATTCGGCGCGGGGGCTTTGGAAGAAGTCCCAGAACGCCTCCATGTCGGAGAGCACATGCGGGCGCAGACGGGTGCGCGCGGTGTCGATGATCGGAGCGGCTGTCATGGCGTGACCCAATGGCCGCGCTGCTGCGCGACACCATACATCAGCGGGAGGTCGACGCGATACGTCACCCCGAGGACAGGTTTATGTGGCCAGCCGCGTGTCATCACTTCTTCTTGCCGAAGCCCGAAAGACCCGGGGGCAGGCCCATGCCGCCGCCGAGGCCGGGCAGACCACCGGGCATGCCGCCCGGCATCTTGCCGCCGGCGGCCTTGGCCGCGGCTTCCAGCGCCTTGGGGTCCATGCCGGCGGCCATGTCGGCCGGGTTGCCACCCTTGCCCATCATCGCCTTCATGGCCTGTTTCATCATGCCGCCCTTGGACTTGCCCATCTTCTTCATCATGTCGCCCATCTGGCGGTGCATCTTCAGAAGCTTGTTCAGGTCGGACACGTCCTGACCCGCACCGGCGGCGATGCGCTTCTTGCGCGAGGCCTGCAGCAGCTTGGGGTTCACCCGTTCCTTCTTGGTCATCGACTGGATCAGCGCGATCTGGCGCTTGATGATCCGGTCGTCGAAACCGGCATCCTCGATCTGCTTGGCCATCTTGCCCATGCCCGGCAGCATCGACATCATGCCCTCCATGCCGCCCATCTTGAGCATCTGCTCGAGCTGCATCTTGAGGTCGTTCATCGAGAACTGACCCTTGGCCATGCGGCGCATCATCTTCTCGGCTTCCGCCGCCTCGATGGTTTCCTGGGCCTTCTCGACCAGGGCCACGATGTCGCCCATGCCCAGGATCCGGCCGGCGATCCGGTCGGGTTCAAAGGTCTCGATGGCGTCCATCTTCTCGCCCAGGCCGACGAAGCGGATCGGCTTGCCGGTCACCGCGCGCATCGACAGCGCCGCACCGCCGCGGCCATCGCCGTCCATCCGGGTCAACACCACGCCGGTCACGCCGATCTTGTCGTCGAACTCGGTCGCAACGTTGACGGCGTCCTGGCCGGTCAGGCCGTCGACCACCAGCAGGGTTTCACGCGGGTTGGCCACGTCGCGCACGGCGGCGGCCTGGGCGATCAGCTCCTGGTCGATATGCAGACGGCCCGCGGTGTCGAGCATGTAGACGTCATAGCCACCAAGGCTTGCCTGGGTCTTGGCGCGCTTGGCGATCTGGACCGGATCCTCGCCCTTGACGATGGGCAGGGTATCGACGCCGATCTGGGTGCCCAGGATCGCCAGCTGCTCCATGGCCGCCGGGCGGTTGGTGTCGAGCGAGGCCATCAGAACGCGCTTGCCTTCGCGGTCCTTCAGACGCTTGGCGAGCTTGGCGGTGGTGGTCGTCTTGCCCGAGCCCTGCAGGCCGACCATCAGGATCGGGGCCGGGGGCGTGTCGATCTTGAGAGCGCCGGGATCGCCTTCGCCGGCCAGCGTGGCGACCAGCGCGTCATGCACGATCTTGACGACCTGCTGGCCCGGGGTGACCGACTTGGTCACGGCCTGGCCGGTGGCCTGGTCCTGCACGCGCTTGACGAAATCGCGGGCCACGGGCAGCGAGACATCGGCCTCGAGCAAGGCCACGCGAACCTCGCGCAGGGCGGTCTTGACGTCGTCCTCGGACAGCGCGCCCTGTTTCGTCAGCCGGTCGAATACACCTGAAAGGCGCTCGGACAGATTTTCAAACATGTCTTCGGCCTCCTGCGCCGTTACGTCTTTGCCGGTCCGAATGTAAGGGCCGACGGCTCAATGCACAAACGCCCCCACGGGCGCAACGCGCTGGTGGAGGGCGATCCCGGCATGGTGCCGGGACCGGAAGGCGGGCTTCCGGTGGATTGCCCGGTGCGATAGAGGGCACGGGAGGGTGAGTCAAGGTGGAATGCACGGATGTCGGATGGATGGGACGCCTCGGCCGGGGCCTGGATCGCCGAGCAGGGCGCGGCGGGGGATTTCGCCCGGGCCTTCACGCTGGATGCGCCGATGCAGGCCCGGGTGCGGGCCGCGGCGCCCGGGCGGGTGCTGGACGTGGGCTGTGGCGAAGGCCGGTTCTGCCGCTGGCTGGCCGGGCAGGGCATCGCGGCGGTGGGGCTGGACCCGACAGCCGGGCTGCTGGACCGGGCGCGGGCGCTGCACCCCGAGGGCACCTATCACCAGGGCCAGGCCGAGGCGCTGCCCTTCGGTGACGGGGTCTTTGACATGGCCATCAGCTACCTGACCCTGATCGACATCGCCGATTACCGCGCGGCGATCGCCGAGATGGCCCGGGTGCTGCGGCCGGGCGGGCGGCTGCTGGTGGCCAACCTGCAGGGTTATCATACCTGCGGCGACGGCCGGGCCGACTGGCAGGCTGACGGCTCGGCCCGGGTGCGGCTGGATCGCTACCTCGTGGAACGGGCGGCCTGGGCGGAATGGCGGGGCATCCGCATCCGCAACTGGCACCGGCCGCTGGGGGCCTACATGCAGGCCTTCCTGTCCGCCGGGCTGGAGCTGCGCCATTTCGACGAACCGGCGCCGGTGGGCGGGGCCGAGCCCAAGCAGACGCGCAATACACATGCGCCGTTCTTCCATGTCATGGAGTGGCAGCGGCCGGCGGGCTGAGGGCCGCGGGGCCGGGATCAGCCGGCCATTTCGGGCAGGGCACGGGCCAGGGCGGCGGCGACATGGGTGGCCGAGGGGTTGATGAAGAGATGGCCGTCGGCTTCAAAGACAGGCACGTCGCGGTGTTCGGGAAAGGCCAGGGGCAGTTCGGTGCAGGCCAGGATGACGGCCGTGCCCGGCGCGGCATGGCGGTTGCACATGTCCAGCACCCGGGCCCGCGCCCGGTCGGACGCGCCGCCGTGGAAATCGGTGTCGATGATGTCCTGCATCAGGGTGATGTCGTCTTCGGGCAGGCGGGCATTGGCCGCCACGCATTCGGCTTCCAAGGCCAGGGCGTAATCGCGGGCCTGCATCGTGACCGAGGTGCCCAGAACCAGCGCCCGGTCCGCCCCGGCATCGGCCGTGGCCGCAGCGGTGGTGTCGAGGATCGACAGCACGGGCAGGCTGACCCCCCGGCGGATGGCGGCCAGCCGGGCATGGGGCGTGTTCGAGGCGATGACCGCAAAGGCACAGCCCGCGCCCTGCAGGGTCAGCAGGGCGGTGCGGAAGACGGCATCGAACCCGGCCCAGCTGTCCTCGTCGCCGGGCCGGCCGCGCAGCGCCCGGGTCTGGGCCTGCACGACGCTTTCGATGGTGATCGGCGGGATGGGCAGGGGCGGTCGATGGCCCCGCGCGGCATAGACCCGGCCGGCGCCTTCCGCGATGGCCCGGTAGTAATCGAGGGTCGAGGCCCAGCCGACCCCGCCGAGAATGCCGATCTTTCTCATTGCCTGCCCCTTCTTCTGCCGGCCGCCCGGTGTCTTTTCGTGTCGCGCCGGTCGTCCCATGTCGCGCCGCCCGGTTCCGCCCCATGCTGACCCATGCCGGGATGTACCGCCGGGGTCCGTGCCCTGTGGCCTCGCGGACCATCCCGCGGCCGGGGCGCGCCGTCCTGTCCGACCCACCTTGCGCCAGGGCGCGGGGCGGGGCCAGCGATTTTGGTGCTGCCGTCGGAGGAATGGCTTGGGCACGGCCCCTTCAGCGGCCCTGACAAGACACCCGCCCGGCCCGGGCACGGCGCAGTCACGGCACGGTCACGGGGCGTTCAACAGCGAATAACGGGCCAGTCTCGGGCCAATCACGGGCCGATCAAGCGGCAGGCGATCGACCGGCCCCGGCCGGCCGATGACACGGGGCTCAGGGGAAGACCCTTGAATTCACGAACATCCCTGCGCAAAACCAGACCTGAATGTGAGCATTTGCACAGGTTGGGCTTGATGGAGAATTGGGACGAGGTCCGCACGGCCTACCAGGTGGTGCGGCTTGGCACGGTCAGCGGGGCGGCCGATGTGCTGGGGGTGCACCATGCCACCGTGATCCGCCATATCGATGCCCTCGAAGCCCGGCTGGGTGTCAAGCTGTTCCAGCGCCATGCCCGGGGCTATACCCCGACCGAGGCCGGCCAGGACCTGGCCCGGGTTGCCCAGGCCACCGAGGACCAGTTCAACCAGCTGGCCGGGCGGATGAAGGGCCAGGGCGACAGCATGACCGGCGAGCTGGTCGTGACCTCGCTGGAGTCCTTTGCCCCGCTGATCGTGCCGGCCCTGGCGGCGTTCCAGCAGGCCCATGACGAGCTGACCGTGCGTTTCCTGACCGGCGAGCGGCTGTTCCGCCTGGAATATGGCGAAGCCCATGTGGCCATCCGGGCGGGCACCGCGCCGGACCAGCCGGACAATGTCGTCCAGCCCTTCGCCTCGCAGCGCGCGGCGCTTTATGCCTCGCGGGGCTATGTCGAGCGCCACGGCCTGCCCGAGGGGCCGGGCGATTTCGCCGGTCACCGGTTTGTCGGCCATGACGACGCCGATTTCCGCGCGCCCTATGCCCGGTGGATGCGCGCCCATGCGCCGGACGCCCGCTTCGTGTTCCGCTCGACCGATTTCCTGTCGATCCAGGAGGCCATCGCGGCAGGGGCGGGCATCGGGTTCATCCCCTGTTGCGATGCCGCCCGGCGCGATGACCTGGTCGAGGTCATGCCGCCGATCCCCGACTGGGCCGCGCCGCTGTGGCTGGTCACCCATGTCGACCTGCACCGGACCCACAAGGTCCAGACCTTCCTGCAATTCCTCAAGGAACGCGCCCGGGACTGGCCGCTGTGACGGCTGCCGTTCGCGGTCCGGCCGCTTCGGTCCGGCCGGGCGCCGCGCGCTTGTGCCCGGTGCGGCGGGCCGCGTGGCCGATGAAAGGGACCCGATGACACGCCTGCTTGCCGGCAATCCGGCGCTTCAGGGCCACCTGGCCATGCTGACCTTTTCGGCGCTGGTCGCCGGGTCTTTCCTGCTGGGCGCCCAGGTCGCGGGCGAGATCGCCCCGGCGGCCATCAACGCCCTGCGCTTTGCCCTGGCCGCGATCATCATCGGCATCGCGGCCATGGCCACAGGGGGCATCCCGCGCGGCGCCGCCCGCGCGCCGTGGCGGTACCTCGTGCTGGGCGGGTTCTTTGCGCTGTATTTCCTGCTGATGTTCGAAGGGCTGAAGACCGCCTCGGCGCTCAATACCTCGGCCGTCTTCACTTTGACCCCGGTGCTGTCGGCCGGTTTCGGCCTGGTCCTGCTGGGCCAGGTCACCACCCGGCGCATGGCCCTGGCCCTGGCCATCGGGGCCCTGGGCGCGGTCTGGGTCATCTTTCGCGGCGATTGGCAGGCGGCCCGGGCGATGGATATCGGGCGCGGCGAGGTGATTTTCTTCTTCGGCTGCGTCAGCCACGCGGTCTATACGCCACTGGTGCGCCGGCTGAACCGGGGCGAGCGGCCACTGGTCTTTTCCTTCGGCATGATGATCGCCGGTTGCCTGATCCTGGGCCTGTTCGGCTGGCAGGACCTGGCCACGACGGATTGGGCCGGTCTGCGTCCGCTGGTCTGGATCACCATCGGCTATCTCGTCGTCTTTGCCTCGGCCTCGACCTTTGTCCTGCTGCAATTCGCCACGATGCGCCTGCCGTCGGCCAAGGTCATGGCCTATACCTATCTCACACCGTCCTGGGTCATCCTGCTGGAACTGGCCACGGGGCAGGGCGCCCCGCCGGCCCTGACCCTGGTCGGCATCGCGCTGACCGTCGCGGCCCTTGCCCTGCTGCTGGAAAAGGATCCCGCCGCGCCCGCGCGCTAGGGCGCCCCGGCTTCACGGCCGTTGTCTATGGCGCCTGTCTCGTCGGGGCTTGGCGTTTCGGCGTCCCCCTCTTCCGGCCCTTGCTGGCCGGCCTCGGACCCTTCGCCCGACAATTCGCGTGACAGGAACCGTTCGAACGCGTCCAGGTTGACCGGTTCGAACTGGCCGAACCCCTGCATCCAGACCGACGCCGCCTTCATCGCGTCGGGCTCCAGCTTGCACCATTTCACCCGCCCGCGCTTTTCCTGGGCAATCAGCCCGGCCCGGGTCAGGATCGCCAGGTGCTTGGAAATCGCCGCCAGCGACATCTCGAAAGGCTCGGCCACGTCGGTCACCGCCATGTCGTCTTCGAGCAACATGGCCAGGATCGCCCGGCGGGTCGGGTCGGCCAGGGCGGCAAAGACGGTGTCGAGGGGGTCGGACATGGCATCGCTGTGCCGCAGGCCGAACGGATCGTCAACCGTCCGGTTGAATATGCCATTTCCATCCTTTTGCCCCCGTCTCCCACCCTTTGCGCCACGGTCCTGTTTTCTTCTTGGTGAAAATACCCTGCAAAAACATTGCCCTAGCCGCGCAACGCCGGGGTATTTCTGGTAATTGACTCGCAGCCCTTAACTCCGTAGCAACCATGCCAACACTGCACGGGGACCCTCCTTGACCAAGCCTGACGGCGACCAGACCGACACGCAGCGCCGCGACCATCGCCTGGCGCAGCTCGAGGCACGGATCGCGGCGGCGAAGAAGGCCCAGGAACCCGAGGCGCGGAAGGAAGAGCATTATTCGCAGGCCCAGCAGGCCTGGCGCATGGTGATCGAGATGGTGGCCGGTCTGGGGATCGGCTTTGGCATGGGATACGGGCTGGATCGCCTGTTCGGGACAACCCCGTTCCTCCTCGTGCTGTTCACATTGCTGGGGCTGGCGGCCGGCATCAAGACGATGATGCGCTCGGCCGCCGAGATCCAGGCGAAACAGGTTTCGGCGGACGCCGGGACAGACGGTAACACGGCGGCTCCTTCGGGACGTCCTGCCGACGATGACAGGAGCTGAGACGTGGCAACGGAAACGCACGGCGCAGTCGAGACCCACGCAGCGGACGCCGCCCACGGCGGCAGCGGCATGAGCTTCCACCCGATGGACCAGTTCATCGTCAAGCCGCTCTTCGGTGGCGACACGGTGACCTTCATCACGCCGACCAACGTGACCTTCTGGATGCTGCTGACCGTGCTCTGCATCATCGGCCTGATGGTCCTGACCACGTCCAAGCGCGCCATCGTGCCCGGTCGCGGCCAGTCGATCGCCGAGCTGGCCTACGGCTTCGTCTACAAGATGGTCGAAGACGTCACCGGCAAGGACGGGCTGAAGTACTTCCCCTACATCATGACCCTGTTCATGTTCATCGTCGTGGCCAACTTCCTGGGCCTGATCCCCGGGTCCTTCACCACGACGTCGCATATCGCGGTCACCTCGATCCTGGGCTTCGGCGTCTTCATCGGCGTCACCGTCCTGGGCTTCGTCAAGAACGGCGCCAGCTTCCTGGGCCTGTTCTGGGTGTCGAGCGCGCCGCTGCCGCTCCGCCCGATCCTGGCGATCATCGAGGTCATTTCCTACTTCGTGCGCCCGGTCAGCCATTCCATCCGTCTGGCCGGCAACATGATGGCCGGTCACGCCGTGCTCAAGGTCTTTGCCGGCTTTGCGCAGGTCGCGGCGGTTGCCCCGGTGGCGATCCTCGGCGTCATGGCGATCTACGGGCTGGAGCTGCTCGTGGCCTTCATCCAGGCCTACGTCTTCACCATCCTGACCTGCGTGTACCTCAAGGACGCGCTGCATCCCTCTCACTGACGTGGCGGCGGGGCCAGCCCCGCCCTACGCCAACCCCATGTTCCACTTCCAATCGTAAGGAGATACTCTCATGGAAGGTCAACTCGCACATATCGGCGCAGGCATCGCAGGTCTCGGCACGGGTCTCGCAGCCCTGGGTGTCGGCAACGTGGCCGCAAACTTCCTGGCCGGCGCCCTGCGCAACCCCTCGGCTGCCGCCAGCCAGACCGCGACGCTGTTCATCGGCATCGCATTTGCAGAAGCACTGGGCATCTTCTCGTTCCTGATCGCCCTGCTCCTGATGTTCGCCGTCTAAGCACGGACGACACGATCCTTACGACGGGCGGCGCCGCGCAACGCGCGGGTCGCCCGATGGACTTAACAGCTCGCGACCGGAGGAAGTCATGGCGACTGAACCCATATACGAAGAGTTGGTCGGTGTCTGCGTGGACGCAAACGGCGGGGCCGTCGGCATGCCGCAGCTCTGCCCGGAATGGATGCCCAACCAGATCTTCTGGCTCGTCATCACTCTGATCGTCATCTACCTCGTTCTGACGCGCGTGGCCCTGCCGCGCATCGCCGGCATCCTTGCCGACCGCGCCGGAACGATCACCAATGACCTTGCCGCGGCCGAAGATCTCAAGGCCAAGGCCGTCGAGGCCGAAAAGGCCTATGACATGGCTCTTGCCGATGCCCGCGCCGAGGCGCAGCGCATCGCCGCGGACACCCGCGCAGAGATCCAGGCCGACCTGGACGAAGCCATTGCCAAGGCCGATGCCGACATCGCCGACAAGGCCGCCGAATCGGAAAAGGCCATTGCCGACATCCGCGCCGGCGCGCTGGAAAGCGTGCGCGACGTGGCCAAGGACACGGCGGCAACCATCATCGCCACCTTCGGCGGCAAACCCGACCAATCGGCCATCGACGCGGCCGTGGCCGAGCGCGTGAAAGGATAAGCCCGATGCGGATGACCCTTGCAGCTCTGCTCACCCTGCCGATGACCCTGGCCGCCGCCACCCCGGCGCTGGCCGCCTCGGGGCCGTTCTTCTCGCTGTCGAACACGAATTTCATCGTGACGATCGCCTTCATCCTGTTCATCGGCGTGCTGGCCTATTTCAAGGTGCCCGGCATGCTGGGCAAGCAGCTCGACGACCGGGCTGCCGGCATCAAGTCGGACCTGGACGAAGCCCGCGCCCTGCGGGAAGAGGCCCAGACCCTGCTGGCCTCCTACGAGCGCAAGCAGGCGCAGGTGCAGGAACAGGCCGACCGGATCGTGGCTTCGGCCAAGGCCGATGCACAGGCCGCGGCCGAACAGGCCAAGACCGACCTGGAGAAATCCATTGCCCGCCGCCTGGCCGCCGCCGAAGAGCAGATCGCCTCGGCCGAAGCCGCCGCGGTGAAGGAAGTGCGTGACCAAGCCGTGTCGGTGGCCATTGCTGTGGCCCGGGCCGAAATGGCCCGCCAGATGAGCGATGCAGATGCCAGCGCGATGATCGACGCCTCGATCGACGAGGTCGGTGCCAAGCTGCACTGACCCGCGCCAGAATTCCGCGAAGCCCCCGGCTTCGTCACGCACCCGGCCCCTGCGGCCGGGTGTTTTCGTTTGGCCTGCCGGTTTCGTGGCCCGTCCTTGCGGCAGATCAAGGCGGGCCGGGCGCGGCGGGCGCTAGGCTTGCGCAGGATGATGCCCCTGCGCAGGAGGCCGTTTGATGGGCCAGGGATCAAAGCCCGAACCGAACATCGTGACCTTTCCGTCCGGCGCCCGGCCCGGCCCGCCGCTGATCCGCCTGGAGGGCGTGACGCTGACCCAGGGCAGCCGGCGCCTGCTGGAGGGCATCGACCTGGACATCCCGCGCACCGGCATCCTCTCGCTGATCGGCCCGGCCGGGGCGGGGCAGACCAGCCTGATGAAGGCCATTGCCCGGCTGCATGACGGTGACGACCGGATCCGCCTGCAGGGGCGCATATTGATGGATGGCCGGGACATCCACGGGCCCGACAGCAATGGCGTGACCCATCGCCGGCGGTTCGGCTGGTGCGGTTCTCAGCCCGATCACCTGCCGATCTCGATCTTTGAAAACCTGGCCTATGGCGCCCGGCGCCACGGCGCGGGGGGCAGCCGGGCCGGGCTGGCCCGCCACGTGGAAACCTGCCTGACCCGCACCGGGCTGTGGGCCGACCTGCGCGACCGGCTGGACCAGACCGCCGATGCCGTGCTGGACGATGGCCAGCAGCGCCGGCTGGGCCTGGCCCGGGCGCTGGCCGGCCGGCCCGACGTGCTGCTGCTGGACGATCCGGGCCAGGGGCTGGACCCGGTGGCCACGGCCCGGCTGGGCGAGGTGCTGCTGGACCTGCGCCGCGATCATTGCCTTGTGCTGGCCGGCGCCTCGCTGGTCGAGGCGCATCGGCTGGCCGATACAGTGGCCTTCATGCAGGGCGGGCGGGTGATCGAACAGGCCCCGGCCCGGGTGTTCTTTGGCGGCCCGGCGACCGAGGCCGCCCGCCGCTTTGTCGCGGCCCAGGGCCAGGGCCGGCCGTCTGGCGGCTGAAGCGTGACAAATTCATCACAGACGCCCTTGTCAGCGCCGCAAGGGCACCCCATTTTCACCGTAAGGCCCGACCGGGGCGTGCCGATTGTGGGCGCCGCTGAACCGGGTGCTTGAAAGGAGACGATCATGGACTTGAACAAGTTCACGGAGCGGTCGCGCGGGTTCGTGCAGGCCGCACAGACCATCGCGATCCGCGAAGGGCACCAGCGACTGGCGCCCGAACATGTGCTCAAAGCCCTGATGGATGACGACCAAGGGCTGTCGGCCAACCTGATCCGCCGCGCCGGTGGCGCGCCCGAGCGGGTCGTGTCGGCCATCGAATCCGCGCTGGCCAGGATCCCGCAGGTGTCGGGCGATGCCGGCCAGACCTACCTGGACCAGAACACCGCCAAGGTGCTGGCCGAGGCCGAGAAACTGGCCCAGGCCGCGGGCGACAGCTTTGTGCCTGTCGAACGGCTGTTGATGGCGCTTTGCATGGTGAAATCCGAGGCGCAGAAGGCGCTGGAAGCCGGGGCGGTCAATGCCCAGGCCCTGAACGGCGCGATCAACGATATCCGCAAGGGGCGCACCGCCGATTCCGCATCGGCCGAAGACGGCTACGAGGCGCTGAAGAAATATTCCCGCGACCTGACCGAAGCCGCCCGCGAAGGCAAGATCGACCCGATCATCGGCCGCGATGACGAGATTCGCCGCACGATGCAGGTGCTGTCGCGCCGGACCAAGAACAACCCGGTTCTCATCGGTGAACCCGGCGTCGGCAAGACCGCCATCGCCGAGGGGCTGGCCCTGCGCATCGTCAATGGCGACGTGCCCGAATCCCTGCGCAACAAGCAATTGCTGGCGCTGGACATGGGCGCCTTGATCGCCGGTGCGAAATACCGGGGCGAATTCGAGGAGCGGCTGAAATCCGTCCTGACCGAGGTCACCGAGGCCGCGGGCGAGATCATCCTGTTCATCGACGAGATGCACACGCTGGTCGGCGCCGGCAAGACCGATGGCGCCATGGATGCGGCCAACCTGATCAAGCCTGCGCTTGCCCGGGGTGAGCTGCACTGCGTGGGGGCCACGACGCTCGACGAATACCGCAAGTATGTCGAGAAGGACGCGGCCCTGGCCCGCCGGTTCCAGCCGGTGATGGTTCAGGAGCCGACCGTCGAGGACACGATTTCGATCCTGCGCGGCATCAAGGAGAAGTACGAGCTGCACCATGGCGTGCGGGTGTCGGATTCGGCGCTGGTGTCGGCGGCGACCCTGTCGCATCGCTATATCACCGACCGGTTCCTGCCCGACAAGGCGATCGACCTCGTGGACGAGGCGGCCTCGCGTCTGCGGATGGAGGTCGACAGCAAGCCCGAGGAACTCGACGCGCTCGACCGCGAGATCCTGCAGAAACAGATCGAGGCCGAGGCCCTGCGCAAGGAAGACGATGCGGCGTCGGTCGACCGGCTGGAAACGCTGGAAAAGGACCTGGCCGAGCTGCAGGAGAAATCCGACGCGCTGACCGCCGCCTGGCAGGCGGGGCGGGACAAGCTGGCCGGTGCGCGCGAGCTGAAGGAAAAGCTGGACCGGGCGCGGGCCGACCTGGAAATCGCCAAGCGCGAGGGCAACCTGGCAAAGGCCGGCGAGCTGTCCTACGGCGTGATCCCGGACCTCGAAAAGAAGCTGGGTGAAGCCGAGGAACGCGAAGACGGCGAGATGGCGGTCGAAGAGGCCGTGCGGCCCGAACAGATCGCGGCCGTGGTCGAACGCTGGACCGGCATCCCGATGTCGAAGATGCTGGAAGGCGAGCGCGAGAAGCTGCTGCGCATGGAAGATGGCCTGCACAAGCGGGTGATCGGCCAGGAAACGGCGGTGCGGGCGGTGGCCAATGCTGTCCGCCGGGCGCGGGCCGGGCTGAATGACGAGAACCGGCCGTTGGGGTCGTTCCTGTTCCTGGGCCCGACCGGCGTCGGCAAGACCGAGCTGACCAAGGCCGTGGCCGAGTTCCTGTTCGACGACGACAACGCCATGGTGCGGATCGACATGTCGGAATTCATGGAGAAACACTCCGTGGCCCGGCTGATCGGCGCGCCTCCGGGCTATGTCGGCTATGACGAAGGGGGCGTGCTGACCGAAGCCGTGCGGCGCCGGCCCTACCAGGTCGTGCTGTTCGACGAGGTCGAAAAGGCGCATCCGGACGTGTTCAACGTGCTCCTGCAGGTGCTGGACGATGGTGTCCTGACCGATGGCCAGGGCCGGACGGTGGATTTCAAGCAGACGCTGATCATCCTGACGTCGAACCTGGGCGCCCAGGCGCTGAGCCAGCTGCCCGACGGGGCCGATGCAAAGGCCGCCAAGGGCCAGGTGATGGAAGCCGTCCGGGCGCATTTCCGGCCGGAATTCCTGAACCGGCTCGATGAGCTGGTCATCTTCGACCGGCTGGGCCGGGCGGACATGGATGGCATCGTCGACATCCAGATGGCCCGGCTTGGCAAGCGGCTGGCCGATCGCAAGATCCGGCTGGAACTGGACGAGGACGCGCGGCAATGGCTGGCGGACGAGGGCTATGACCCGGTGTTCGGGGCCCGGCCGCTCAAGCGGGTGATCCAGCGGGCGCTGCAGGATCCGCTGGCCGAGATGCTCTTGTCCGGCGATCTGAAGGATGGCGCCGTGGTGCCGGTCTCGGCCTCGGGCGAGGGGCTGCTGATCGGCGACCGGGTGTCGTCGTCCAGCCGGATGCCGCCGGAGGATGCCGTGCTGCAATAAGCGGCCGGATCGGGACCGAAATGATCGGGGCGGGGGGAGACCTCCGCCCCTTTTTCGTGGACGCCTCTGTGCCCCGGGCTGTTGCCGCAGGGGGCTGTCACGCGTGGCCGGTGCCGGGCAACGAAAAGGCCCGCCGGGATACGGCGGGCCTGGTGTTCGTGAGCGGGGCCGGCCGCAGGTAAAGGGAATGTCCGGGCGCGCCGGGCCTTTGCCTTGACGGTCGGTGCCGGCGATGCGGAAGCGGTGCATGCGCGGCGGCCAGGCTCCGAACGGGCCTGGCGGGGGGCTGTTGCCCCTGCCGCCGGCCGGCCGCGCGAAATCCGCCGCACTCGAACCCTGAACTGTGCATAGGGTACCAAATATCCCGAAAATTGGAATGCAATTGTGCGGGACGGGCCGGGCGCGGCCGGCTAATGGGCGGGGCCTTGCCTAGTTGCCGCGCAGGGCCGGCAGGCCGATGCCCGTCGACTGGAACCCGCCATCGACCGACAGGGTCTGGCCGGTGATGTAGCTGGCCTTGTCCGAGCAGAGGTAGCAGATGGCGTCGGCCAGTTCCTGTTCCGATCCGTAGCGGTTGAGCGGGATGGCATCGTGGTAGGCGTCGATGATGGCCTGGGAATGCACGGCCATGGCCAGCTTGGTGCGGACGGGTCCGGGGCAGACGCAATTGGCGCGGATGCCGTATTCGCCCAGCTCGGCGGCCTGTTGCTGGGTCATGTGGATGACGGCGGCCTTCGAGGTGCCATAGGCCACGCGCAGGGTCGAGGCGCGCAGGCCGGAGATCGAGGCGATGTTGACGATGGCCCCGCGCGAGGCCTTGAGCGCGGGGATGGCGGCCTGCGAACAGAGGAAGGTGCCATCGAGATTGGTGGCCATGACGGTGCGCCAGCGCTCGAAGGTGGTGTCTTCGATCGGGCCGAAATCGGCGACCCCGGCGTTGTTGACCAGGGCATCGATGGTGGTGAAGGCGTCGAGCGTGCGGGCGATCATGGCCGCGACCTGGTCGGGCTGCGAGATGTCGGTGTCCAGCGCGATGACGTTGTCCAGCCCGGAGGTGGCTTCGGCCAGGGCGTCGGCGTCGCGGTCGACCATGGCGACCTGCCAGCCCTCGGCCAGGAAGGTCTTTGCGGTGGCAAGGCCGATGCCGCGGGCGGCGCCGGTGACAAGTGCGGTTTTCATGGGGTCCTCCTGAGCGTTTCGGCGCGATAAGAGGGCCAGCCGCGGGGAGGGTCAAGGGGGGCGGCAAAGGGGCTTGCGGAGGGGGCCGCCAGGCGGTTGGGTGGAGCGACGGGATGTGGTGCGGCCCTGTTCGGTGGACGGTTGCAGATGGGCTGGGCCGGGTGGCGGCGTGCCGGGTTGGCGCGTGACCTGCTGCGCCGGTTGGACGGGCCGGGTTGGTTGGCGACATGTTGGGGTGCCAGCGTGTTCGACCCGTGGCGGGGTGATGTGCTGGGGCGGCGGCGTGCCAGGTCAGTCGGAGGCGCCAGGGGCCCGGACAAGATGGGCCCGGCAGAAAGGGCGGGCATTTGGCGATACGGCCGGGCGCCGATGACTTGGTGCCCGCAGCGGATAAAAGGGCGCCGCGACAGGGCCGGGGTGGCCAAGATCCCGGAGCGGCATGGGGCAGATGACAAGGGAAGGAACAGGCCATGCGCAGCAACAGGACGATTCACGTCATATCGGCCCATGCCGAGGGCGAGGTGGGCGATGTCATCGTCGGGGGTGTCGCGCCGCCGCCGGGTGACACGATCTGGGAGCAGAGCCGCTGGATCGCCCGCGACGGCCAGCTGCGCAACCTCGTGCTGAACGAACCGCGCGGCGGGGTGTTCCGCCATGTCAATCTGCTGGTCCCGCCCCGCGATCCGCGCGCCGATGCGGCCTTCATCATCATGGAACCCGAAGACACTCCGCCGATGTCGGGCTCGAACTCTATCTGCGTGTCGACCGTGCTGCTGGATGCCGGCATCCTGCCGATGACCGCACCGGTCACCGAATTCACCCTGGAGGCGCCGGGCGGGCTGGTACAGGTGCGGGCCGAATGCCGCGATGGCAAGGCCGAACGGATCTTTGTGCAGAACCTGCCCAGCTTTGCCGGCAAGATGGCCGTGCCGCTCGACGTCGAGGGGCTGGGCACGCTGACCGTCGACACGGCCTTTGGCGGTGACAGTTTCGTTGTCGTCGATGCCGCGGCCATGGGCTTTGCGCTGGTTGCCGACGAGGCCCATGACATCGCCCGGCTGGGCGCGCGCATCTCCCGGGCGGCCACGGATCAGCTGGGCTTTCACCATCCGACCAACCCCGATTGGCGCCACGTGTCGTTCTGCCTGTTCGCCGGGCCGGTGGACCGTGGGCCGGAGGGGCTGCGCGCCGGGTCGGCCGTGGCGATCCAGCCCGGCAAGGTCGACCGTTCGCCCACCGGCACGGCCCTGTCGGCCCGGCTGGCGCTGTTGCACGCGCGGGGCCAGATCGCGCCGGGCGAGACGCTGACCACCGTTTCGCTGATCGGGTCGACCTTTACCGGCCGCATCCTGGGCACCGAGATGCTGGGCGACGTGCCTGCCGTGCGGCCCGAGATCAGCGGACGGGGATGGATCACCGGCATCCATCAGCACATGGTCGATCCGTCCGATCCCTGGCCGCAGGGCTACCGGCTGAGCGATACCTGGGGCGCGCGCTAGCGGCCCGGGGCGGCCTGGCCGCGCGGCGGGGTCCATGGCGTCGCGCGGTGCCCAACGGAAATTCCGCAAGGCTCCCGACACCGGCCCCGGGCAATGCCCGCCGGGCATGCAACCGTATGCAACGGATGCGGGAAACCGGACCGGCGGGGGGCAAGGCGCGTTGGCAGGGGGCGGGGGCATCTGGTAACAGGGCGGCAAGAGGCGGGCCGGGGGCCTGCCGGGACGCTGGGAGAATGAACATGGATTTCTATGCGCGCGTGGCCGAGATCGCCGGGGGCGCCATGGTGCGCCTGCGGCGGATGTCGGAACCCAAGGAGGCCGTCTTTGGCACTTCGCCCGAGATCCCCAAGGCCCGCAAGCAGGGCATCATGACGCTGAAGATGCCGACGGCCCAGGGCTGGGCCCCGGGCCAGACGCCCAAGGTGGCCGAAGGGCTGAAGGTCAACCGTTTTGCCGAGAACCTGGCCCATCCGCGCTGGATCGAGGTGCTGCCCAATGGCGACGTGCTGGTGGCCGAGGCGACCGGGCGGACGACCGAGCCGGAAACCTTCCTGGACCGGGCGCGCCAGGCGACGATGCGCCGGGCCAAGGCGATCGGCGACAGTGCCAACCGGATCACCCTGTGGCGCGATGCCGATGGCGACGGGGTGGCCGAGGAACGCCATGTCTTCACCGAGAACCAGAACCAGCCCTTCGGCATGGCCCTGCAGGACGGCACGTTCTACATCGGCAACACTGATGGCATCCTGGCCTATGACTATGCCGACGGGGCGACGCAGCTGACCGGCGAGGGCCGGCGGCTGGTGGAGTTCAAGCCCGATGGCCACTGGACGCGCAGCCTGCTGCTGTCGCCCGATGGCACCCGGCTGTATGCCGGGGTCGGCTCGCTGTCGAACATCGGCGACGAGGGCATGGAGGCCGAGGAAGGCCGGGCCTGCATCTGGGAACTGGACCTGGCCAGCGGCGCGGCCCGGATCTTTGCCGGCGGTCTGCGCAACGCGGTGGGCATGGCCTGGGAGCCGGTGACGGGCAAGCTGTGGACCGTGGTGAACGAACGCGACGGGCTGGGCGACGAGACCCCGCCGGACTACCTGACATCGGTGCAGGACGGCGGGTTCTACGGCTGGCCCTACAGCTATTGGGACCGGATCGTCGATGACCGGGTGCCGCAGGACGCGGCCAAGGTGGCGGGATCGATCCGGCCGGACTACGCGCTGGGGGGGCACACGGCCTCGCTGGGCCTGTGCTGGATGCCCGAAGGCACGCTGCCGGGCTTTGGCGCGGGCATGGTGATCGGCCAGCACGGGTCGTGGAACCGTTCGGTGCTGAGCGGCTACCGGATGATCTTTGTGCCCTTCGAGGACGGCCGGCCGGTCGGCGCGCCGCGCGACATCCTGTCGGGCTTCCTGTCCGAAGATGAATCGGTGTCCTATGGCCGGCCCGTGGGCGTGGCCATCGGCCCCGACGGCAAATCGCTGCTGATGGCCGATGACGTGGGTGACGTGATCTGGCGGGTGACCGGCGCCTGATTTGGCGGCCTGACTTGGGGGTGGCCGGGGTGTGATCCGGCGCCTCACCGGGGGGCGGCAATGGCCCGGCCTCTCGGGCCACGGCCCCGCCGGGGGAATTACACCGTTTCCCGTTGCGGGCGACGGAGCGGCGGCACGTGTTACAGGCGGGGCTTCGGGGCGATCCGGGCCCCGTTTTTCATGGGCCGGGGCGACGGTGGGTCGGCGGCCGTGACTGGCCGGCCGGGCCCAGACCGTCACACGGATTTCAATGGCATCGGGCAAACAGCCCTTGCGACCGGCCCGGCGAAGGCCAAGTGTGACCGGGACCAGGACGGAACGAGGGAGTGGTTACATGGATTTCTGGGTACAGGCGTTGCAGGTCATGGTGATGGTCTTTGTCCTGGTCTTCGGGCTGGGCGCGCTGACCGTCGTGGCGTTCTTCTTCATCGACCGCCACCAGACCGAGGACGCGATCCGGCGCAATTACCCGGTGATCGGGCGGTTCCGCGACCTGTTCACCGAGCTGGGCGAGTTCTTCCGCCAGTATTTCTTTGCCATGGACCGCGAGGAGATGCCGTTCAACCGGGCCCAGCGGAACTGGGTCTACAATGCGTCCAAGGCGCTGGGGAACACGGTGGCCTTCGGCTCGACGCGCAACCTGAACGTCCCGGGCACGCCGATCTTCATGAACGCGGTCTTTCCGCCGCTGGACGACCAATATGCCTCGACCGAGCCGATGGTCATCGGGCCCTATTGCCGCCAGCCCTATTCGGCGCAGTCGATCTTTAACATCTCGGGCATGTCCTATGGCGCGATTTCCAAGCCGGCGGTGCGCGCGCTGGCCTTCGGGGCCAAGGAAGCCGGGATCTGGATGAACACGGGCGAGGGCGGGCTGTCGCCCTATCACCTGGAGGGTGGCTGTGACGTTGTCTTCCAGATCGGCACGGCCAAGTTCGGCGTGCGCGACGCCGAGGGCAACCTGGATGACGACAAGCTGCGGGCGGTGGCGGCGCATCCGCAGGTCAAGATGTTCGAGATCAAGCTGAGCCAGGGGGCCAAGCCGGGCAAGGGGGGCATCCTGCCGGCGGCCAAGATCGATGCCGAGGTCGCAGCGATCCGCCATGTGCCCATGGGCAAGGACGCGATTTCGCCCAACCGCCACCGCGAGGTCGACGATTTCGACGACCTGCTCGACCTGATCGCCCATGTGCGCGAGGTGACGGGCAAGCCGGTGGGGTTCAAGACCTGCATGGGCTCGGCCGATCCGTGGTTCGACCTGTTCCGCAAGATCCGCGAGCGGGGCATCGAAAGCGCGCCCGATTTCATCACCGTCGATGGTGGCGAGGGCGGCACCGGCGCCGCGCCCATGCCCCTGATCGACCTGGTCGGCCTGCCCCTGAAGGAGGCGCTGATCCGCATGGTCGACCTGCGCGACCTGGCCGGGCTGCACGATCGTATCCGCATCGTGGCCGCGGGCAAGCTGGTGGCCCCGGCCGACGTGGCCTGGGCGATCTGCATGGGCGCCGATTTCGTCGCCACGGCCCGGGGGTTCATGTTCTCGCTGGGCTGCATCCAGGCGCTGAAATGCAACAAGAACACCTGCCCGACGGGCATCACGACCCATGTGCCCTCGTTGCAGAAGGGTCTCGTGGTCGAAGACAAGACCAAGCGCGTGGCGGCCTATGCCCGGGCGGTCAGCGGCGAGGTCGAGACCATTGCCCATTCCGTCGGTGTGGCCGAACCCCGGCTGATGCGCCGGCGCCATGTGCGGGTGGTCATGGATGACGGCACCTCGAAGCAGATGAACGAGCTCTATCCCTCGGTTCACCTCGGCCTCGAAGGCATGGCCAAGGCGCGGGGCCACAAGATGTTCGAACAGGCGCTGGAACGGATGGGCGGCAGCTGATCGCCGGCGGGGCAGGGGGCATACGTTACAGGGCTCTGGCCCAAACGTGAGGCGGCTTCATTTGGCCGTTGGCCCGGCCCGGCCTATTGTCATGGGCAAGGCACCGCCACGGGCCCCGTTTTCCGGTCGGAAAACGGCCCGGCCCCGGCGGCGCGCAGGAGGCAACGAGAGGACGCCCGCCCATGGCATTTCGCTGGACCAACGACCTGACCCGTGACGATGTCACGCCCGAACCCGTCTGGCTGAACCGCCGCCACATCCTGGCGGGCATGGCCGGCCTTGGCCTGGGGGCCATCGCCGGGCCGGGCCTGGCCCAGGGTGACCTGGAGCCCAACGGCTGGGACGAGATCACGTCGTTCAACAACTTCTACGAATTCGGCACCGGCAAGGGCGATCCGGCCGAGAATGCCCACCTGATGACGACCAGCCCCTGGTCGATCACCATCGACGGGCTGGTCGACCGGCCCGGCGACTATGGGTTCGAACAGATCATGGAACAGATGAGCGTCGAAGAGCGCATCTATCGGTTCCGCTGTGTCGAGGCCTGGTCGATGGTCATCCCCTGGAACGGGTTCGAACTGGCCGACCTCCTGGCCCTGGCCGGGGTACAGGACGGCGCGACGCACGTGGCCTTTGAAACCCTGCTGCGCCCGTCGGAAATGCCCGGTGTGTCGCGGCCGGTCATCGAATGGCCCTATGTCGAGGGGCTGCGGCTGGACGAGGCCATGCACCCGCTGACGATCATGGCCACCGGCATCTATGACAAGCCGATCCCCAACCAGAACGGCGCCCCGATCCGGCTCGTCGTGCCGTGGAAGTATGGGTACAAGTCGATCAAGTCGATCGTGCGCATCACCCTGACCGACAGCGAGCCGCCCACGGCCTGGAACAAGTACGCGCCGAACGAATACGGCTTCTATTCCAACGTGAACCCCGACCGGCCGCATCCGCGCTGGAGCCAGGCCTCGGAAAAGCGGGTGGGCGCGGGGCTGCTGGCCCGCCGCCAGCCGACGCTGATGTTCAACGGCTACGAAGACGAGGTCGCGGCCATGTATGACGGCATGGACCTGATCAAGTTCCACTGATGACGACGCTGACCTGGCCGCAACGCCTCACCGCCGGGGCGCGTCGCCTGCCGGAATGGCCGGTCTTCGTGCTGGGGGCCCTGCCGGGCCCCTGGTTCTTCTGGCTGGGCCTGTCGGGCCAGTTGGGGGTCGAGCCGATCGAGGCGCTCGAACATCAATACGGCCGGCTGGCCCTGCAATTCCTGCTGGCCGGGCTGGTCGTCTCGCCGCTCTGGCGGTTCAGCGGGGTGAACCTGGTCAAGTTCCGCCGGCCGCTCGGCCTGCTGGCCTTCTATTACCTCTGCTTGCACCTGCTGGTCTGGCTGCTGCTGGATGTGCAGATCCCGGCACAGGCCTGGGCTGACATCGTCAAGCGGCCCTTCGTGACGCTGGGCATGGCGGGCTTTGTCCTGCTGGTGCCCCTGGCCGTGACATCGACCCGTGCCGCGATCCGCCGGATGGGGCCAGCGGCCTGGCGGCGGCTGCACCGGCTGGTCTACCTCGCCGCGATCCTGGGCGTGGTGCATTTCATCATGGGGCGGAAGGGGCTTCAGTACGAGCCGCTGATCTATGCCGGGGGGCTGGCTGTCCTGCTCGCCCTGCGGCTGGTCCCGAGTCGTGCAAAGGGTCGATGAAGCGATGTGACCAGGTCAGGGGCGCTGAATCGGGGTGACTCGCGAGGTGACTCGCCCCTGACTCGGCACCTTCCCCGGGGGCATGGGGGCAGTTCTGGGGATAAGTCTGTGGAGATCCCCATCTTGCCGATCACGGCGCTGAGAGCGGCGATGTCCAGGCGGGGCCGGGGGCCGGAAAAACCACCGTTCGGCAAGAAATCCTGAAAAAGAAACCCTTCAAAAACAAAGTCTTGAGTGGAATTTTGAAGAAATCACGACAACGAGCCAAAAAACAGCTTGCGGGTGTTGGGCGGTATCCGTAAAAGCCCCTTCACCGGCGGCGCTGAGGTGCCACACGGTAGCCCGGACGGAACGAGGCGCGGCGC
>NZ_CP177144.1:1380000-2572500 GCF_050389775.1 Marinibacterium sp. SX1
AGAAGAGGCGGCAGCCGGACCGAGTGCTTCCTCGCTCGTCCGATTGTATCGCGGCTGAAACGAACAGAGTTGTCCAAGTCAAGTACACTAACCAAGGATCCATTGGATCCTGGGCATCGCAAGCGAAAGCACGAGTGGCGATGTTCGGGAGTAATGGATCTGGGATAGTATGCTTTTTGGTCCGGAAACAGGGATCGAGGGTTGTTCCAGCTTCCCATATCGATCGCGATGGATCTTGATCGTTCTACCCGCTACCTTTGGGCACCCATTGCCCTCAAGTAGCAAAGCGGTAGGGCATTATATCATGTCTGTCTCTTTCTGGATCAAATCAAGCGCGAGAAGGGCGTTTGGTGAATGCCTTGGCAGTAAGAGGCGATGAAGGACGTGATACTCTGCGATAAGTCCTGGGGAGCTGAGAATAAGCTTTGATCCAGGAATTTCCGAATGGGGCAACCCACCAGAAAGTTTGTTATAATTGCCTTATGGCAGCTTATAGCGGGCTTAATCTGGTACTTATTACCTGAATACATAGGGTTTTAAGAGCAAACCCGGGGAACTGAAACATCTAAGTACCCGGAGGAAAGGACATCAATAGATACTCCCCTAGTAGCGGCGAGCGAACGGGGACCAGCCGAGCCTTGAGAGTGAGAAGAACATGTTGGGAAGCATGGCCATAGCGGGTGACAGCCCCGTATTCTAAGCTCGATGGGACGTATTAAGTAGGGCGGGACACGTGAAATCCTGTTCGAAGATCGGAGGACCACCTCCGAAGGCTAAGTACTCCTTACTGACCGATAGTGAACCAGTACCGTGAGGGAAAGGTGAAAAGCACCCCGACGAGGGGAGTGAAACAGTACCTGAAACCGAACGCCTACAATCAGTCGGAGCCCTTCGGGGTGACGGCGTACCTTTTGTATAATGGGTCATCGACTTGGTCTCACGTGCAAGCTTAAGCCGTTAGGTGTAGGCGCAGCGAAAGCGAGTCTTAATAGGGCGTCGAGTTCGTGGGATCAGACCCGAAACCGAGTGATCTAGGCATGATCAGGCTGAAGGTTGGGTAACACCAACTGGAGGGCCGAACCCACACCTGTTGAAAAAGGTCGGGATGAATTGTGCCTAGGGGTGAAAGGCCAATCAAACTCGGAGATAGCTGGTTCTCTGCGAAATCTATTTAGGTAGAGCGTCATCCGAATACCCCGGGGGGTAGAGCACTGGATGGGTAATGGGGCCCCACAGGCTTACTGATCCTAACCAAACTCCGAATACCCGGGAGTACTAGATGGCAGACACACTGCGGGTGCTAACGCCCGTAGTGGAGAGGGAAACAACCCTGACCTCCAGCTAAGGCCCCCAATTCATGGCTAAGTGGGAAAGCAGGTGGGACGACCAAAACAACCAGGAGGTTGGCTTAGAAGCAGCCATCCTTTAAAGATAGCGTAACAGCTCACTGGTCTAAACAAGTTGTCCTGCGGCGAAGATGTAACGGGGCTCAAGCCATGAGCCGAAGCTGAGGATGCCGTAAGGCATGGTAGCAGAGCGTAGTGTGACATAGTCTCATGTCTCCTTAGCAGGTTCGCCTGCATTGGAGACAAGAGGCTTTCGATGAAGCCGGGGCGTGAGCCATCCGGTGGAGAGATCACTAGCGAGAATGATGACATGAGTAGCGACAAAGAGTGTGAGAGACACTCTCGCCGAAAGTCCAAGGGTTCCTGCTTAAAGCTAATCTGAGCAGGGTAAGCCGGCCCCTAAGCCGAGGCCGAAAGGCGTAGGCGATGGGAACCAGTTTAATATTACTGGGCCAGGAGGATGTGACGGATCGTGGCGGCGTGCGTATCTTATCGGATTGATGCGTATCCAAGACGGTTCCTGGAAATAGCCCTCCATCAGACCGTACCCTAAACCGACACAGGTGGACTGGTAGAGCATACCAAGGCGCTTGAGAGAACGATGTTGAAGGAACTCGGCAAAATACCTCCGTAAGTTCGCGAGAAGGAGGCCCGGTACATGAGTGCCGGGGGCACAAACCAGGGGGTGGCGACTGTTTATTAAAAACACAGGGCTCTGCGAAGTCGCAAGACGACGTATAGGGTCTGACGCCTGCCCGGTGCCTGAAGGTTAAAAGGAGGGGTGAGAGCTCTGAATTGAAGCCCAGGTAAACGGCGGCCGTAACTATAACGGTCCTAAGGTAGCGAAATTCCTTGTCGGGTAAGTTCCGACCTGCACGAATGGCGTAACGACTTCCCCGCTGTCTCCAACATCGACTCAGCGAAATTGAATTGCCTGTCAAGATGCAGGCTTCCCGCGGTTAGACGGAAAGACCCCGTGCACCTTTACTACAACTTCAGACTGGCAACAGGACTGGGATGTGCAGGATAGGTGGTAGGCTTTGAACCGGGAACGCCAGTTTCCGTGGAGCCTCCCTTGAGATACCACCCTTCGCATTCTTGTTGTCTAACCGCGGCCCGTTATCCGGGTCCGGGACCCTCTGTGGTGGGTAGTTTGACTGGGGCGGTCGCCTCCTAAAGCGTAACGGAGGCGCGCGAAGGTTGGCTCAGAGCGGTCGGAAATCGCTCGTTGAGTGCAATGGCAGAAGCCAGCCTGACTGCAAGACTGACAAGTCGAGCAGAGTCGAAAGACGGCCATAGTGATCCGGTGGTCCCGAGTGGAAGGGCCATCGCTCAACGGATAAAAGGTACGCCGGGGATAACAGGCTGATACTGCCCAAGAGTCCATATCGACGGCAGTGTTTGGCACCTCGATGTCGGCTCATCTCATCCTGGGGCTGGAGCAGGTCCCAAGGGTACGGCTGTTCGCCGTTTAAAGAGGTACGTGAGCTGGGTTTAGAACGTCGTGAGACAGTTCGGTCCCTATCTGCCGTGGGTGTAGGAGACTTGAGAGGAGTTGCCCCTAGTACGAGAGGACCGGGGTGAACGATCCACTGGTGGACCAGTTGTTATGCCAATAGCAGTGCTGGGTAGCTATGATCGGACAGGATAACCGCTGAAGGCATCTAAGCGGGAAGCCCCCCTCAAAACAAGGTCTCCCTGAGGGCCGTGGTAGACGACCACGTCGATAGGCCGGAGGTGTAAGCGTAGCGATACGTTCAGCTGACCGGTACTAATGGCCCGATAGGCTTGATTTGATCCAGTAACAGGCAGACTGTTACCCAAATCAGACCAAATCGCATACACATCACATGATGTACAAAACCTGGACAACACGTTGATATTGACTGCAGGCCGCATGTGACATCCTCACATGCGCGCCTGGAACGTCAACGTGCGCCAACGCGCCTTTTGCCATGCAAAAGACGCTGCCTGGCGCCCGTCGCGCAAAGCGCGACGTTGGCTTTTTACTCGGTTTGGTGGCCATAGCGCGAGCAAAACACCCGGTCCCTTCCCGAACCCGGAAGTTAAGTGCCGCCGCGGCAATGGTACTGCGTCTCAAGACGTGGGAGAGTAGCTCACCGCCAAACCTAGCAAAAAGCCAAGCCTCTCTAAATGATGTAGCAATCAAGATCGCAAACAGCGCCCCAGCAAGGGGCGCTTTTTGCGTTAGGGGATTGGTAAATCTGAATATCGCTGCCTGCGCTCGCGTTGCCCCTGACCGGGCGCCGCCCTTTTGACCCGATGAAACAGGACAGAGCGATGCCGGGCCGTGGGGCAGGGCGCTTATCAGCGTCGCAGGTATTTCATCATGTTGGCCGACACCGGCGCCAGGATTGCGTCACTCGGCCCGCGGACCGAAACTTCGAACTCGGGATCCAAGCTGTTGGAGGTGAAACTGGTGCAATAGACCTGCGTCCGGGACCGGTAGAGACCGGCTTCGAGCGTCAGATCGGCGTAGGCGTTCAGGGGCGCATATTGCCTTTTATCCGGCAGCGGCAGTTCGACAACCGTCTTGCCTTCCAGTTCCAGCCGGGCACCACAGGCCGCCGTGTCATCAAAGACATAGGTCAGGGCAAAGGTGTACGGCCCGCTTTCCGACAGGTCGAGATATCCGTCGAATTCCAGCAACCAGAACCTGTCACTGTATTTCTTCAGCGCCGGTTCCATCGCAAACGGGTCGCGATACCGCACCGGAAAGCCATCCTTCAACAACAGCGTTGCAATCGACCGGCCGCTCGGGCTGTCCGGCTTGCCCGTGTCGGTGATCGGATAGAAATGCATCATCCAGCCGGGCGACAACTTGCCCTGGTCCACCTCCTGGGCTGTGGTGGCCACGGGACCAATCAACGCCAGGGCCGTGGCGACCGCTTTCATCCAGGGTGTCATCATGGGCTCTTCCGTTCTCCGTGGTAGATCGTGGGGCGCAGCGTGTCGCCGTCGTCGTCATAGGTATAGATCGGCGGCGGCGGCCGGGACAGGTCGGCGGCCGGGTCGCGCGTGGTCGGCCCCGTCGGGGCGATGTCCGAATCCCAGGCCGGGCGCAGCACGGTCGGCAGAGCCAGCCGTTCGGCCAGGGCGGGCATGATGCTGGTCAACGCCAGGAACCGGGCTTCTTGCGGGTTGGGGGCCTGAATGGCCATGCCCAGGGCCGTGTCGCCCAGGTAGGCAATCGCCTCGCTTGTGCCCTTGTGGATCATGTCGCTGTCGAAACTGCCGGCCACCCGGGCGTCGAAACTGTCGCGGTCGGCCTCGATGATGGTCATCGGCGTGTTCTTGACCCGCCCCGCGCCCGGCACGCGCCGCAGCGTGACCGCCCCCAGGTCGGTCAGATCCGGCGGCGACCAGGTCAGCATCTCGTTCCAGGCCGTACCGCACGCCCCAGGGCTGTCCGTGGAGACCTGGGCGATGGACAGGTCCATCGTGCGCACCTCGACGTCAAAGACATCGGCCGTTCCCGTCTGGCGCGGGCCGCTGCCCTCGTAGGTCAGGCGGAGGTTCCGGCCGTGCACGTGGCTGGGCAGAAAGATGTAACAGGCCGCGCCATCGTTGAAGAGAAAGCCATGCCCCGCGCCCCGATTGACCGCCACGACCTCGGCCTGGGCCGCGACACATATGACACACCAGGCAATGAGCGACATTGAAATGGAATTGCGCGGCTTCATGATTCGCAGGCACTATCGAATTACTGCCTGAATTAGAGGTGATCATGTGGCGTAACGCAACCGGCTTCCTCCTGGCAGCTTTGGCCGCTTGCCCACTGCGCGCCGAAGAGCTGAACCCGACCAGCCCTCTCAGCGAAAGCCTTGGCGACAAGGCACAGATTTCAGGCAATATTGTCGCCGGTTTCATGTCGGTCGGCCAGCAGGCGGAACACAAACCCCATATCGAAGCCCTTGTGCCCCGGGCCTGGGGCGGAAGCGATGTCTGCCTGACCCTGGTTTCGCAGGACGGGCGCTATGAGGCCTATGGCGAATATGCCGTCCCGGCGAATTGGGCCGGGGGCGTTGTTTCGGTTCCCATTCAGTCAAGATACAATGACTATCTGCGCAGCACGGATCGCGATCATTTCGCTGCCATGCTGAGCCAGGGCCATTGCGACGCCCGTGGCGCGGTCGTCACCCCGCTCAGCTGGAACGAAGAGGTGCCGGGCTCTCCCTCGGATTACGTGCTTTTGGTCAATTCCTACGCCGCCGACGAGGTCTATGTCATTCTGGCCGACGGCGCTGATGTCGATTGCCACAAGACCGGCGCGGCCAATCACGTGGCCTTTGATTTCACCTGTCCGATCCCCGAAAGCGGGCTGGCGGAGGGGGCCGAAATACAGATTAACCGCATCCGTTCGGGCCGCTCCGACCGCCCGCATTTCATCGAGGTCGTGCCCGCCCGATGAATACCGGTCGGACCAGCGGTGCATGGGCCCGGTTTCGCCTTGGTGCGAAAGGCGCGGCCTTTCTGTTTTCCGTTCTGATCGTTCTGATCTGGATTGCCTATTCCCTGCAATTCAAGCAATCCCACGTGATTTCCGTGGCCACGGCCGGGGCCGAAATCACCTTTTCCCGCAACCTGACCAGCCATTGGCGCGTGCCCCGGGCCACGCTTTGCGCGCGCCGTGAAAACCGGCTGCGAACCGGTGCCGTGGAGGAGACAGTTGAACGGGCCTGCGACCCGGTGCTCTTCGAGGAACTGGACCTGTCCGAGGTCGAGATCACCTTTGCAAAGGACGCCCGCCTGCTTTTCGATGCTACCTCCGAGACGGGCACGCTCGACATCCTGTTCCTGGCCGACAATGCGCCGGGCGCCGTGCGGGTGAACGACCTGACGCCCCGGCCCGGGTCGATCCTGAAGGTGCCGGCCGATGCCTGGCGCGCGGCCGGCTCGTTTGCCTTCACCGGCCGGATCGCGATCGGCGAGGTGGCGTCATCGGGGGTGGGGCGGATCGTGCTGAGCGGCCGCTACGAGATCCGCGAGCCACAGGTCTTTGGTACCAGCACGGTCAGCGTGAAATCGGGGGATTTCTTTTCCGGCGACCGCATCCGCATCGTCGATGACAGCGGTGAGGCTTCGGCCGAGGTGACCGGGTTTTTCATAAGCGAGGACAAGGTGATGCGGTTTCAGGTGGTGTCGCCATTGGGGCGCAACCACCTGCGCGTCGACCGGCTGGGCAGCGCGCCGTCGATCATTTCGTCCAACGTTATCGACCGTAGCCTCAGCGATCCCTGGTTGCTGTTCCTCTCGCTGCTGCCGGCGATTGCCCTGACAGTCCTGCAATTGTTCGCGGCCATCGCGCCGGGCCGGCGCGAGCCCTGATCCGGTCTGGCCGAGGCGCACGGGTCGCGGGAAACGCGGGCCGGACCCTTTCCGCGACCACGCGTGAGGCGCTGGATCACGGGCCGGAATCAGGGCGCGGCGACGTTCTGAAAGGCGGTGGACCAGAGGTCGAACAGGCTGGTCCGCCGGTTGGTATCCAGCGCAACCAGCAGGGCCGGGGACAGCGAGATGAACCGCCTGCTGCTGGCCGCCAGGCCGCTTTCGGCCCGGTCAAAGCTCGACAACAGCCCGGCCGCGGCCAGCAGGCCCCGGGCCTCGCTGCCCAGCAGGAATTCCAGCAGGCGGATGCCGGCCTCGCCATTGGGCGCATTGTCGGGGATCATGAAGCCGCGCGACAGGATCAGCGTGTAATCCTCGGGCAGGACCATGCCTAGCCCGGGCGGCGGATTGGCCCCGATGTAGGACCCCAGCACGTTGTAGGCCATGACAAACCGGCCCTCGGCCACGCCGCTGATGATCTCGGTCGAACAGCAGGTGGCCACGGCATCGACCCGGGCCAGACCTTCCAGCATCGAGCCAAAGGTCGTGGCCTCCAGGCTGTCGGAAAAGGCAAAGAGATAGCCCAGCCCCGAGGCCGAGATGTCATAGGTGGCAATGCGACCACGGTAGAATTCCGGGCGCGAGCGCATGGCATCGAGAAGGGCGAACCGGTCGCGGGGGATGTCCTCGCCGGAAATCGCGGCGGTGTTATAGGCGATGACGGCCGGTTCGGTGGTCACGCCCCACAGCTCGTCGCGCCAGCGCCGGGCGGCGGGCAGGGCGGCGGTGGCCGGCGAGCGATAGCGGCGGGCGCAGGCCGCATTGACCAGCCAGACCAGGTGCTGCACGGCCGAGGACAGCACGGCATCGGCCGGCTGGCCCTGGCCCCGGCAGGCCGCGCGGCTGAGGTCGAACAGCGGGTTCGACCCCCATTGTTCATAGGTGATCGCCAGGTCGGGGTTCAGCGCGGCGAAGCGGTCGAGCACCGGCCGCAGGATGCGGATGTCGGTGGTCGAGCGCACCAGCATCGGCGTGTCGCCCTGGCCAAAGGTGGCCGTGGCCTCCTGGGCCAATGCAGGGGCGGTCAGGGGCATAAGGCAAAGACAGATCAGGGCAATCAGGCGGGTCACGGGGCGCTGTCCTCGTCGCTTGGGGTGGGATCGCCGGGCAGGACCAGGGCGGTGCGAAACCCATCGGCCTCGCGGTCCATCGCCACGCGGCCGCCAAAGGCCCGGGCGACCGAGGCCACGATCGACAGGCCCAGCCCGGTGCCTTCCTCGCGCGTGCCGGTCGAGCGGTTGAACCGGTCGCCCAGGCGCTGGCCGATGGTCTCGTCGGGGCCCGCGCCGCTGTCGCGCACCCAGAGCACGGCCATGCCGGCTTCGTGCGAGGCGCCGATGCTGACCGGCGGGCGGCCGTGTTTCAGCGCATTGGCCAGCAGGTTGCGCGCGGCCTCGCCCAGCGAGAAGGCATCGGCCCGGACCATCACGGGCCGGTCGCCGATCTGCAGCCGCACCTCGGCGCCGGGGGCCAGCAGGTCGTGATCGCGGCTTTCGATGATGTCCAGCGCCACCTCGCGCAGGTCGACCGACACGCGTGGGGCGCTGTCGGTGCGATGGATGACCATGGCCCGCGACAGCAGCTGGTCGAGCAGGGCGCCCAGCGACCGCGTGCGCGTCAGCAGCCGGTCGACGGCGCGGTCCCTGGCCTGGGGCGTGGCCGCGTCGCGGGCCGTTTCGGCCTGGACGCGGATCGCCGCTACCGGCGTCCGCAGCTGGTGGGCCGTGTCCGAAATCAGGTTGCGCATGGCCTCGACCTGGGCGTCGATCCGGCCCATGAACCGGTTCATCGCGCCCAGCATCAGCTGCAATTCGCGGGGCAGGCGGTCGGCTTCCATCGGGGTCAGGTCGCGCGGATCGCGCCGGGCCAGGTCCTGGATCAGGGCTTCGAGCGGGTGCAGAGCCGAGCGCACCACCAGCCAGGACATGGCGATCAGCAGCAGGCCGGCCAGGGCCATCGGCCAGAGCGCATCGCCCATCAGCTGCCGGGTCATGGCCACCCGCGCCCGGCGGGTCTGGCCGACGATGACCTCGACCGAGCCCGAGAAATCGCGTTCGGCAAAGAGCCGCGAGACCCGGATGAACCGCGCGGCCTCGCCGTTCAGCGCGCCGTCCCAGTAGACGGGGCCGACGGATTGCGTGCGCGGGGCGGTCACTTCGGCGCTGTCGGTCAGGCCGGTGACGGTGCGCCCGCGGGAATCCCGGACGACGTAATAGACCCGGTCGTCGGGGGCCTGGGCCAGCAGTTGAAAGGCCGAGACGGGCAGGTCGACAAAGGGCGCGCCGTTGCGCAGGCGGATGGATTCGGCGATGTCGGTGGCCGCGCCCAGCAGGATGCGGTCATAGGATTGCCGCGCCGCCCGGCTGCCGTTCCACCAGGTTGCGCTGGTCACCATCACGGCGCCCAGCATCAGGATCAGAAGCACCGCGGCCAGGACCCGGACGGCCAGGCTGCGCGGTTCACTCATCGCGCCCGATCCGATACCCGACCCCCCGCCGCGTGGCGATCGACACGCCGCTGCCGGCAAATTTCTTGCGCAGCCGGGCGATGTAGAGCTCGATGGCATTGACCCCGACATCGGTGTCCTCGAACCCGTAGAGGCTGTCGTAAAGGCGCTCTTTCGACAGGAACTGGCCCTGGTGGCGGATCAGCGCATCCAGCAGGGCAGCCTCGCGCCGGGTCAGGTCCAGCCGGCGGCCGTCCAGCAGGGCGCTGCGATCCTTGGGCGCATAGCTCAGCCCGCCCAGCTGGATCTGTTCCTCCTTTCGGTCGGCCTCGCGCCGGACAAGCGCGCGCAGCCGGGCCTCCAGCTCGCGCTGGTCAAAGGGTTTGCCCAGGTAATCATCCGCGCCCTGGTCCAGCGCTTCGACCCGGTCGTCGACCGAGGCCAGGGCCGTCAGCATCAGCACCGGGGTGCGGTCGGCGGCCGCGCGCATCTCGCGCAGCAGCGACAGGCCCGAGCCGTCGGGCAGGTTGATGTCCAGGATCACGGCATCGTAGCGCTGCACGGCGCGGGCATCGCGGGCGTCCTCGATGCTGGGGGCCAGGTCGCAGACCACCCCGGAGCGGGCCAGGTGGGCGATGACCCCTTCGGCCAGGTCGTCGGCGTCTTCCACCATCAGAATGCGCATGGGGATCCCGTTCTTCGCTGGTTCTTCGCCCGGTCACCGGCGGACCGGGCCGGGGCGAAACTGTCGGCTGGCTGACAGGTTCATGACAGGAACCTTGGTTACACAAGATCGACTCCGCTGGGAAGTGGCCGAGGCCCAAGCCTCGCGGGGGGAAATGCCGGCGCAGAGAGCCGGCATGATCTGAGGAGAGGAACACATGACATTTACCGCAACCCGCGGCGCCCTGGCCGCCGTTGTCCTGTCGCTGTCGGCCTTTGCCGCATCGGCCCAGGAAAACCCCGAATGCATCGCGCCGGCCAACCCGGGCGGTGGCTGGGACTTTACCTGCCGCCAGGTCGGCAAGTCGCTGCAGGACCTGGGCCTGATCGAAAAGACCATGCAGGTCGTTAACCTGGCCGGTGGTGGCGGGGGCGTGGCCTTTGCCGAGGTCGTCAACAAGCGCAATGACAGCAACGACCTGATCGTGGCCGCATCGTCGGCGACGGCGACCCGCCTGGCCCAGGGTGCATACCCGGGCAACACGATGGACCAGGTCCGCTGGCTGGCCTCGATCGGTGCCGATTACGGCGTGATCGCCGTGGCCGCCGACAGCGAGATCGAAACCCTGCCGCAGCTGCTGGACGCCATCAAGGAAGACCCGCGGTCGACCTCGGTTGCCGGCGGTTCGGCCGTGGGCGGCTGGGACCACCTCAAGGTGCTCATCGCGGCCAATGCCTATGGCATCGAAGACGTGCGCGCGGTCAAGTACATCGCCTTCGACGGTGGCGGCGAGGCCGTGACCCAGCTGCTGGCCGGTTCGGTCCAGGCCTTCACCGGCGACATTTCCGAAGCCAAGGGCTTTGTCGACAGCGGTGACATCAAGGTCATCGCCGTGCTGGCACCCGAGCGGCTGGAGGGCGAATTCGCCGATTTCCCGACCGCCAAGGAGCAGGGCATCGACGCGATCGGCGCCAACTGGCGCGGGTTCTACGCCCCCGGCGGCATGACCGACGAAGCCTATGACGCCTGGGTGTCCAAGGTCGGCGATCTCTATGCCTCGGACGAATGGAAAGAGGTCATGGCCGCAAACGGCCTGGCCCCGCTGGACCTGCAGGGCGCGGATTTCCAGAAATTCGTCGAGGATTCGGTTGCCCAGATCCAGTCGATTTCGCGCGAGATCGGCATCATCAAGTAAGCCTGTCGAGCGGCTTTCTACCGGGCGTCGTGCGCAAGCGCGGCGCCCCACCTTACACTGACACCCGAAAAGGAGATTGCCATGAGCGATCGCATCTTCGGGGTCGTCGGCATTCTCCTCGCTATCGGTTACGCAATCGCTGCCCTGGCGATCGAGGAAAGCTTCCTGTCGGATGCCGTCGGCCCAAAGGCCTTTCCCCTGATCATTGCATCCATCCTGGGCCTGTCCAGCCTGGTCATCGCGCTGCGCCCCGATGCAGAACCCGAATGGCCGGCCCTGGGCCGTTTCGTCGAGGTCGCGGCCTCGGTCGTGGTGCTGATCCTCTATGCCGAACTTCTGCCCGTGGCCGGGTTCGTCGTCGCAACGGCATTCGCCGCGGCCTACCTGGCCTGGCGGCTGGGATCGTCGCCGCTTGAATCGGTGGCCGTGGGCATCGGCACGTCGGTCGGCATCTATGTCATCTTCCACCTGGTTCTGGGCCTGTCGCTGGCCCGGGGTCCGCTGGGCTTCTAGGAGGGCGGAATGGACCTTTTTGCATCTCTGGGCGACGGGTTCGCCATTGCACTGACCTGGCAGAACCTGCTGCTGGCTCTGCTGGGCTGTTTCCTCGGCACGATCATGGGCGCGCTGCCCGGGCTTGGCCCGTCGAACGGCGTGGCGATCCTGATCCCGCTGGCCTTCACCATGGGGCTGGGCGCGACGCCTTCGCTGATCCTGCTGACCTCGGTCTATTACGGGGCGATGTACGGCGGGCGGATCTCGTCCATCCTGCTGAACATTCCCGGTGACGAGCCGGCGATGATGACCTGTCTCGACGGGCACCCGATGGCCAAGAAGGGCCTGGCGGGCGAAGCCCTGTCGCTGTCGGGCATCGCGTCCTTCATCGGCGCCTTTCTGGCGACCTGGGGCCTGATCCTGCTGGCCCCGCAGCTGGTCAAGATCGCGCTGCTCTTCGGCCCGGCCGAGTATTTCGCGCTGTTTGCCCTGGCCTTCATGACCCTGGGCGGCGTGTCGTCGACCAACCAGGCGAAATCGGCCTTTGCGGCGGCGCTTGGCCTGGGGCTGGCGACCATCGGTGTCGACACCCAGACCGGCGTGCCGCGGTTCACCTTCGGCGAGGTCCATCTCTATGACGGGCTGGATTTCCTCGTGGCGATCGTCGGTCTTTTCGCCCTGTCCGAGGTGTTCATCTTCCTCGAACATCGCCATGGCGGATCGGATGCCGATGGGCAGAAGATCAAGGTCGGCAAGCTCTACCCGCCGCTGTCGATGATCCGCGAGACCACCCCGACCATGCTGCGGACCTCGGTCCTGGGCTTCATCGCCGGGGTTCTGCCGGGGGCGGGCGCCTCGCTGGGGTCGTTCATTTCCTATTCGATGGAAAAGCGGCTGGTCGACAAGGACGGCACTTTTGGCACCGGTGATCCGCGTGGCGTGGCCGCGCCCGAGGCCGGCAACAATGCCGCGGCCGGTGGCGCCCTGGTGCCGATGCTGGCGCTCGGCGTGCCCGGATCGGGGACCACGGCCGTTCTGCTGGCGGTTCTGCTGGCGCTGAACATCACCCCGGGGCCGCTGCTCTTCACGCAGAACCCGGATGTTGTCTGGGGCCTGATCGCGGCGCTCTTCATCGCCAACTTCATGCTGCTGGCGATGAATATCCCGATGGTCGGCCTGTTCACCCGCGTGCTGATGATCCCCTCGCGGATCCTGATGCCGATCGTGGCGATGGTCAGCTTTGTCGGGATCTATGGCATCTCGGGCTCGACCTTTGATCTGCTGGTGATGATCGGCTTCGGCGTGATGGGCTGGGTGCTGCGCAAGCTGGACGTGCCGCTGGTCCCGATCATCCTGGGCACGCTGCTGGGCAATTCGATGGAAAACAACCTGCGTCGCGCGGTGACCATCGACAACGGCAATTGGTGGACGCTGGTCGACAGCCCCCTGTCCATCGGGCTCTGGGCCATCGCGATCATCGGCTTCCTGCTGCCGCTCCTGATCGGGGGCAAGGTGCGCAAGGGCATGAAACAGCGCCGCGACGAAGAAGGCTCGATCACCGACTGAGTTTGCTCGGCGGGCCCATTTTTCGGCCCGCAACAAGGAAGGCCGCGCGTTCCGCAAGGACGCGCGGCCTATTTCGTTTGCGAGGTGACGGCCAAGCAACAGGACCAGCATCCGGGGCGTTAAGGCCAGCGCCAGGATCCGTCCAAAGGCCGACACGCCGGGTCAGGCGGCGAAGCTGCCCGAGCCGAAATCCGATCCGGCGCCGGTGCCGGCCCCGGTCTTGAAGCGCGACACCAGGTCGGTCAACTCGCGCGATTCGGCTTTCAGCGTATGGGTTGCGGCGGTTGCCTCCTCGACCATGGCCGCGTTCTGCTGGGTCGCGCTGTCCAACTGGTTCATCCCCGCCGTGATTTCGCTCAGACCCTCCGATTGCTCGCGCGCCGAGGTTGCGATGCCGGTGATATGGCGCGAGATCTCGTTGACCTGCGAGACGATCGAGCTCAGCGCTTCGCCCGTGCGTCCGACCAGCGACACGCCCCGTTCCACCTGTTGCGACGCGCCGCCGATCAGCGACTTGATCTCCAGCGCCGCTTCGGAGGACCGTTGGGCCAGGGCGCGGACCTCGGTGGCAACAACGGCAAAGCCCTTGCCCGCCTCGCCGGCCCGCGCGGCCTCGACCCCGGCATTGAGCGCCAGCAGGTTGGTCTGAAAGGCGATGTCGTCGATCACCGCGATGATCTGCTGGATCTGGTTGGAGCTGGTCTCGATCTCGGTCATGGCATCGACCGCGTCGCGCACAACCTCGCCGGACCGATCCGCATCGGACCGGGCCTCGAGGACGATGCCCTCGACCTCCTTGGCCCCATCCGCCGCGGCCTTGATCGAGGTCGTCAGCTCGTCCAGCGCCGCGACTGCCTCTTCCAATGTTGCCGCCTGGGATTCGGTGCGGCTGGAGAGATCGTCGGAGGCGCGGCTGATGTCCTCGGCGCCGTTCAGGATGCTCTGCGCATTGTCCCGCACCGTGATCATCGCCTGTTGCAGCCCCTGGAGGGTCTGGTTGAAATGCTGACGCAGCGGTTCGTATTCCTCGCCGAAGGCGTTCTGGATCGCGCAGGTCAGATCGCCCTCGGCCAGGGCTTCGAGCCCCTTGCTGATGGCCATCACGGCCGCCTGCTGGGCCTCTTGCTGGCGGGCGATCTGGTCATTGGCCGCCTCGGCCCGGGCCGCCGCCTCGCGGGCGATGGAATCGGCCTCCTGCGCCTTGAGCAGTTTCTGGCGCTGGTCTTCCAGCGCGCGGGCAATGCGCCCGACCTCGTCGCCCTTGTCGACATGCGGGACCGTGACGTCGAGATCACCGTCGGACACCCGCATCATCAGCCCGGTCACATCGCCCAGGGGCCGCGACACCCAGCGCCGCATCAGCCAGGCCGTGATCGTCAGGCTGACCGCCAGGATGGCCAGCGAGGTCATCCAGGACTTGCGCGTCTCGGCCTGCATCGCCGCACGCATCGGCGCGATGGTCCAGGCGCTGGTGACCACGCCGACCACCGTGTTGTCGGCCCCCATGGTCACCGGGATGGCCATGCGGAAGCCCGAGGTATCCATCTGCACCGCGCCGGTGGTCCGCGCCTCTTCGGCCAGCGCATCCAACGCCCGGGCCGTCTCGCCGGGCAGGGTGCCGCTTTCGACCACGCCGGCGCCTTCGCCATCGAAGGCACGCATGCCGATCAGCGTTTCGGCATTCGCGGCCTGAAGGCTTTCGAACCCGGCCAGGATCTTGTCATGCTTGCCGAAACGCAGGGCCCCGGCGGCATTGGCGGCCAGGCCCTCTGTGGCGAGATGGGCATGATCCAGCAGCTGTTCCTCGGACATGCGATGGATCAGCCGGGAGGACTGGACCGACATGATCACGGTCACGGTGGCGGCACTGACCAGCACCAGCAGCAGGGCCTTCACGAAGATCGGCATGCCGGCCAGTCGTTTCTTCTGAAGTGTCATCGTCCAATCCTCCGACAGGTCACATCAGCGCTTCGGCATTCACGCCAACGGTCATCGCGCCGACGACCTCGCCGGTGTCGCCATCGACCAGCGGAATCGAGATCTGGCCCTGGTAGATCTGGGCGGATTCATCGAATTCGACATCGCCGATATGCACCGCCGATGCGCCATGGGGATAGGTTTCGGTGAACTTCGCCTCGTCGCCCTGCCACATGTCCGAGGTCGCGCTGGAGGCCGCGACGTTCAGCCCGTGTTCGTCCATGATGAAGATCTCGGTGATCGCGCCTCCGGCCTCGCCCATCCGCTCGCGCAGGAAGTCGGCGGCCGAATTGTTCAGCACGGGCGTGATCGTCGGCGTGTCGCTGGCGCCGATCTCGGCCCGCCAGGCGCGATCCAGGTCGTCGATCTGGGCGCCGGTCAGCCCGGCATGTCGCGTGTTCTGGGCCCGCACCGCCGCGATCAGGATCGGGTCGCTGGCCCAGGGCCGGATCTCGACCTCGAGGAAATCGTGCATGATGGGGGTGAATTCATCGGCCAGCGCGGGCAGGCCGAACGCGGCCAGGATGGCCGCGATGGAAAAGAGTCGCATATGCTGGAAACCTCCGTCGCATGCTTCAGCACCCGAGGCATATCCGCGAAGTCCTGCGACCTTCTTAACGCGCGCATTTTAATGACCCGGCCGCGCGCCCCGGGTGCGGGATCAGGCCGTCCGACGCCCGGCCATGCGCCGGACAAAGGCCGCGCATTCGGTCGGGGCAGTGATCGGCAGCATATGCCCTCGACCGGGCAAGGCGCTGAATTGCAGTCCGAATTCTTCCATCGGCCGACCCTGGACCTGCGGATCCAGGATGGCGTCCTCGACGCCAAAGAGCACCCCGCCGGGGGCCTTCAGCCCAGTCGCGTAATCGGGGCAGAGCGCGGCGATGCCATCGGCCGCGGCGTAATCCTCGACCGAGGCGATGAAGGCTTCGGGCCGCAGGCCCAGCCCGGCGCCGCCGCGTTCGAGGAAATCCGATGGCCAGGGTTCGGGGTGAAAGACCAGGCCCAGGGTTTCGATCGCCCCGGCCCGGGCCATGGGCACGGCCCAGGTATGGGCCAGCAGGTTGCGCTGCCAGATGCGCGGCACGTCGAGCCCGTCAAAGGCCGGGGCGGGCGTGTCGTCGGGGCGGGTCAGGGGGGCCAGCAGGGCCAGGCAGGACACGGCATCGGGCCGTTCCAGCGCCATGGCCAGGGCCACGGCCCCGCCCAGCGAATGGCCGACAAGGCCGGGGCGGGCGATGTCGAGCCGGTCGAGCAGGGCCCAGATCATGCGGGCCTGTTCGGGCAGTTCGGCGGCGCCCGGATCGTCGCGCCGGGAATAGCCGCAGCCGGGCCGGTCGATCACGATCAGCCGGAAATCACCCTGCAGCAGCCCGGTCATGGCATAGGTGAAATGATGCATCTGGCCGCCCAGCCCGTGGATCATGACCAGCGCCGGCGCGTCGCGCGGGCCGAGATCGAGGTAATGGATCGCCCCGCCGGGCAGTTCGGCCAGGGTACCGGCCATCGGCACGCTGCGCCGGGCCTCCTCGGCCAGGGCGCGGGTCTTGCGGTTGCCGGCCAGAAGGCCAAGCCCGGCAACCAGGATCAGGGCGACAAGGATCAGCAGGACGATCTGCATCGGGAGGGCTCCGGTCGGGGCGTGGCAGGGCAAGGCGGGACGGGGCAGAACGAAGTCACGGGGCGAGACTGGCAGATTGTCCGGGCTTTTCAAGGGGGCAGGGCGGAATGAAATGCGGGCGGTCCCGCCCGGAGGGATCGGCACCCCGGTAGGTGATATGTTATAACGTAACCTAATGTTTCCACAGGAAAATTCGGCATGTTTGATCATTCTGTTACACGCCGGCCCTACACCGCGCCCATCCTCTAATCCATGGAGATGGACATGAAAAAGACGCTGACGCTGGCCGCCATGCTGGCCGGCTCCGCCGCATTCGCCCAGGACCTGCCGCAGCAGTCCAGCACCTGGTTCACGGACGCCCAGGCAATGCTGGAAACGCACCTGGCCCGTACCGCCAACACGGCCACGGCCAAGAACGTCATCGTTCTGGTTGCCGATGGCAACGGCGTGGGCACCAACTATGCCACGCGCGTCTTCATGGGCCAGCAGAACGGTGCGCTGGGTGAAGAATGGGTCATGCCCTACGAGCAGCCCGAATTCTACAGCGCCCTGGTCAAGACCTACAACATCAACGCCCAGACCCCGGATTCGGCTCCGACGGCCGGCGCCATGAACTCGGGCGTCAAGCAGCGCTTCAACCTGATCAACCTGGGCGAAGACGGCATCCACGACGATTGCTCGACCGAAGCCGACAACAAGCTGACGATCTTCTCGGAAATCGTGTCGGGCATGGACAAGTCGGTGGGCATCGTGTCGACCGCGCGCATCACCCATGCCACCCCGGCGGCCGTTTATGCCAAGACCGCCAACCGCAACTGGGAAGATGCCGTGCCCGAGGGCTGTGAGGGCTCGAAGGACATCGCGACCCAGCTGATCGACGCCATGGAAGCCGGCACGATCGACTTTGCCATGGGCGGCGGCGGCCGTTACTTCCTGCCCGACGGCACCGAGCTGGGCGGCCTGTCCGGCCGGCGCGCCGACGGCGTGAACCTGGTCGAGCGGGCCGAGGGCCTGGGCGCGGCCTTTGTCACCGACCAGGCCGGTTTCGACGCGCTGGACCTGACGGCCGACGCGCCGATCCTGGGGCTCTATGAAAACAGCCACATGATGTACGAGGTCGACCGCGCCGACGAGCCGTCGCTGGCCGAGATGACCAAGGCGGCCATCGAGTACCTGTCGAAGAACGAGAACGGCTATTACCTGGAAATCGAGGCCGGCCGTGTCGACCACGCCAACCATGCCGGCAACGCCGCCCGCACCCTGACCGACGGCGTGGCCTTTGCCGAAGCCGTGGCCATGGCCGACGAGCTGACCTCGGACGAGGACACGCTGATCATCGTCACCGCCGACCATGAACATGCCATCGCCTTCAACGGCTATTGCGGCCGTGGCTCGGACATCCTGGGCCTGTGCATGGGCGTGTCGCAGACCGGCATCGAGCACAACGGCGAGCCGAACCTGGCCGCCGATGGCAAGCCCTACACTGTCGTGGGCTACCTGAATGGCTCGGGCTCGGTCCTGGTCGAACAGGAAGACGGCACCTATTCGGGCGCCCGCCCGGACGTGACCCAGGAAGAAGCCACCGACGTGGATTACGTCCAGCAGACGCTGATCCCGATGTCGTCGGAAACCCATTCGGGCGAAGACGTGGCGATCTATGCCAAGGGCCCCTGGGCGCATCTGTTCGATGGCACGATCGAACAGAACTACATCTTCCACGTGATGAACCACGCCGTCACCGCCGAGTGATCACGCGACCGTGACGTTTTGGGGGAGGGCCGCGCCGTCGGCCCTCTTCTACATTCCGACGGGCGGGACAGCCCGATTCGGCCCCAGATGAAGGAGATGCCCATGCTTCTCGACCGCCGCATGTTCCTGGCCGGATCGGCCAGCCTGGCCGCCACCGGCCCGGCCCTCGCCGCCGATGACCCGATCAAGCTGCGCGAGCTTTACAACAAGGACCGCAGCTTTTCCGACCTGGCCCTGTCGCTGGAAGGCCGGCGCGTGGCCGTCGACGGGTACATGGCCCCGCCGCTGAAGGCCGAAAGCAGCTTTTTCGTGCTGACCAAGATGCCCATGTCGGTCTGCCCCTTCTGCGAGACCGAGGCTGAATGGCCGGCCGACATCCTGGCGATCTATACCAAGCGCATGGTCGATGTCGTGCCGTTCAACGTGCGGATCGTGACCCGCGGCGTGCTGGAACTGGGCACGTTCCGCGACCCCGAGACCGGTTTCCTGAGCCGGGTCCGGCTGGGAGACGCGGTGTACGAACGCAATGCCTGACGACGGGACGGGCGCGGCGGAACCCGGGCCGGGGATTGGGCATGGGTCCGGCAACGGGCCGGGGATCGGGCATGCGGGCGGCAACGGGCCGGCCGGAGGGCTGGAGATCGCCGGGCTGGTGGTGCCGGGCCGGGGCAGGCGGGTGATCCTGGAGGTCGAGGCCCTGACGCTGGGCGCCGGCCAGAGCCTGGGCATCCGCGGGCCGTCGGGGGCGGGGAAATCGACGCTGTTGCATGCCATGGCCGGGCTGATCGACAGGGCGCGCGGGCGCGTGGCCTGGGACGGGACCGACATCATGGGGCTTTCGCCCGACCGGCGCGGGGCGTTCAGGGCGCGGCACATGGGCCTGGTGTTCCAGGATTTCCTGCTCTTCGAAGAGCTGTCGGGGCTCGACAATGCTGCCCTGCCAGCGCTGTTCGCGCCACGTGGCGCGCGGGCCGGCATCACCGCCCGCGCCCGGGACCTGCTCGACCGGCTCGGCCTGGCCGAGCCCGCTCGCGGCGTCGATACCTACTCGGGCGGCGAGCGCCAGAGGGTGGGCGTGGCCCGGGCCCTGGCCAATGACGCGCGCATCCTGCTGGCCGACGAACCCACGGCCAGCCTGCACCGCGATGCGGCCGACGCGTTGATCGACGACCTGGTCCGGCTGGTCACGGAGGGCGGGCGCACGCTGGTCGCCGTCAGCCACGATCCGGCGCTGCTGGCCCGGATGGATCGGGTCATCACCATTGCCGACGGGCGGATCGCCCCGGGAGGCCCGGCATGAGCGATCTGTGGGACGGGCTGAGCCCCTGGACCCAGGATGCCCTGTGGTTGCTGGCCCTGCTGCTGCCGGCCCTGGTCACCGGGGTGGTGGTCCTGCGCGGGCTGCGGCCCTGGCCGTTGGTCCGGGCCATGCTCTGGCGGTTTCGCGGGGTCAACGCGCTGTTTGTCCTGCTGATCGCCGTGGCCGTCGGCCTGGGCATTGCCCTGCTGGCCCAGGAACGCGGCCTGCGGGCGGGCACGGCCGCCGCGGCCGACAAGTTCGACATGGTCGTCGGCGCGCCGGGCAGCGAAATGACCCTGCTGTTTGCCGCCGTCTACCTGCAGCCCAGCGATGTCGGCCTGCTGTCGGGCGCGGCCTTTGACGAGATCGCCAGCCATCCCAGCGTGTCCCTGGCTGCGCCGCTGGGCTTTGGCGACAGCTTTGCCGGGGCGCCGGTCGTGGGCACGGTGGCCGATTTCGTGCATCACCTGGGCGAGGGCCGGATCGAAGGCCGGATCTTCAAGACCAGCGGCGAGGCCGTGGCCGGGGCGCTGGCCCCCGTCGGCCTTGGCGAGCGGTTCGAGCCGACCCATGGCATGGGCGACCTGGCCACCGAGGCCGACAACCTGCATGCCCATGCGGGCGCCGGGTTCGAGGTGGTCGGCCGGCTGCCGCCCACGGGCACACCCTGGGACCGGGCGTTGATCGTGCCGATCGAAGCGGTCTGGGAAGTCCACGGCCTGGCCAATGGCCATGCGCCCGACCCGGCCGACCCCGGCGCGGCCACGCGCATCGGCCCGCCCTTCGATGCGGCCTATTTCCCGGGCACGCCGGCGGTTGTCGTGCGGTCGGAGACGCTTTGGGCCAATTACGCCCTGCGCCAGGCCTTTACCCGTGATGCCGAGATGATGGCCTTCTTCCCCGGGGCCGTCCTGGCCCAGCTGTACCGGGTGATGGGCGACGTGCGCCAGGCCATGTCGGCCATGGCCATGGTCTGCCAGGTGCTTGTCGCGGCCAGCGTGCTGACGGGCCTGATGATCCTGATCCGCCTGTTCCGCCGCCAGCTGGCCCTGCTGCGGGCGCTGGGCGCGCCGGGGCGGTTCGTGCTGGCCGTGGTCTGGTCCTATGCCGCGACGCTGCTGGCCTGTGGCGGGATGCTGGGCCTGGTGCTGGGCTGGCAGGCCGCCGGGATCTTCAGCCGCCTCCTGTCGCGGCGGATGGATATCGCCATCTCGGCCCCGCTGGCCTGGCCCGAACTGCACGTGCTGGCCGCTTTCATGGGCCTGGCCAGCCTGCTGGCCCTGGTGCCCGCCCTGGCCATGCGCCGCGGATCGATCACCGAGGCCCTGCGCAGCTGACCCCTTGCCCGGCGGATGGGCCGGGCAGGGCCGCAGGCCCCCGGCGCGCACGGTTTCCGTTTGCCAGACGCGCCGGCCGGGATAAACCGGAGGCAGTGTTCCCGGACCGAGTTCCCGTTACGATGACCAGACCCATCCAGACCACTGCCGAAACCCGCGAGCTGTTCCATGTCTGCATGGTCCTGCAGGGGCGCATCGATTCCATCTGGGAACGGCTGGTCTATACCCATGCGGCCATTGCCACGGTCATGGCCTTCCTGTCCGAGAACTTTAACCCCGACGCGTCCTACTACGTGACCCGCTCGGTGGTCTTTGCCTTCTACACGGTCAACCTGCTGATCGCCCTGGCCGCCATGTGGGAAAGCTATCGCGGGTTGCAGGCCGGGCTGGCCGATCTCCGGGTCGCCCACGAGGGCGAAGGGCTGAGCCACATGGACCGCTGGATGCTCAAGCTGGATTACCGCAGCCACCCCTGGCGGCGGGTGGCGATGTTGGGCGTGGTCTGGCTGGTGCTGGGCTACCTGCTGTTCGAGCCGCTCTGCGGGGTGGATTTCGGCACCGAATGGGGGATCTGCGCGGAAAACCGGCAGGAGGCCGAGGAATTCTTCGAGGCCCTGAGGAAAGCCGAGGAAAAAGCGGCCGCGCCGGGAACGGTTCCGGCTACTCCAGCCCCGGCCATTCCAGCCCCGGCCATTCCGGCCCCGGCAGGGGAAACACCCCCGGCCGCAGCGCCCGCCGATCAGGGCTGAAACAGGCGCAGCAGCGCCGGTTCGAGCCGGGCGCGCAGGCCCTGGTCGGTGACCACCGCCGCCAGGATGCCCTGGATGCGCCCGGGATCGACGATGCCCGCCCGGCGCAGGTGCGACAGGGCATCGATCATGCCCTCGGTTTCGCAGCTGCCTTCGCGGTAGAGCCAGGCCCCGCCGGCCGCGCCCGTCCCCGGCGCCGGTTCCAGGCCACAGCGCCTGTCGGGCGCCGCATCGCGCCAGAACAGCGCGACGATATCGGCCAGGGCCGAGCTTTCATCGGCGAAATAGCTGTGGGCGAGCATGTCCTCGCCCAGTTCGGACATGTCGATGCTGTCGATGTTCTCGTCCACCAGCGTGACCGCTCCGCCCTGGCCGGCCCGGGGCGCATTGCCATGCAGCTTGCGCGACGACACCAGCGCCCAATCCTGCTCCGAGGCATAAAGCGTCAGTCGCCGGGCGATCGGCCGGATCGTCCGGGCCATGCGGGCGAAGAGCCCGGCATCGACATCGGGCGCGGCAAAGACCACCTGGCCGAACATCGGATCGTCACCGGCCTGCACCCCGTGTTGCAGGGCCAGGATTTCCAGCGCATCGGTCAGCGCCCGGTTGCCCATGGAATGGGCCACGATATGGATCGTCTCGGCCCCCGACCGGGCGGCGAGGTCTTCGAGGAACCCGGCCAGCCGCCTGCCGCTCAGCCGGACCACGGCGGTGTCGGCCACATAGGCCAGGGTCGATCCGCGCGAGGGCCAGGAATAGAGGATCGGCACGGCGGGATAATTCATGTCATAGGCCATCTGCGCGGCCCGCCGGGCGGCCTGGTCGAAGGTCACGTTATAGCCGTGGATGAAGACAAAGGCTTCGGTGGTTTCGCCGTCGAACTCGCCGGACAGCCGGTCGAAGAAGGCCGCATCCTCCATCCGGGTGACCGACTGCAGCACCACGTGGCGCGACGGGTCGGGCCGCAGTTCGAGCCGCCAGATCGACGGGCTTTCGACCATGCCCGGCACGTGGCTGGCCGGCACCGTCACCCGGGCCACGCCCAGGTCCAGCTCACCCCGCCCGGCGCCATAGGTCAGCGCCGGCGCGTCGCCGGGGTGCTCTTCGGGCGCACGGTCGGTCGCATAATAGACATCGATGCTGTGGAACTCTCCGGCCGCGCCCCGCACGCCGCTCTTGGTATCGGTCGGAGCCAGAACGGCCTCGGCCCGGTCGCGGGCGCGTTCGGCCAGGTCGAGATCGCCCAGCGTCTCGGAGATACGGGCAAAGTCGCGAAACCCTTGGGCCACGACCTGCGGCGGATAGGCCCGGTCGAGCAGGACAGCCAGCCGCTCATCGGCCGCGACCTGGGCGCCATCGAGGTCGCCGGCGGTCTCATAGAGCCCCCGGGCCCGGGCAAAGAGCGCCGCCGGGTCCTCGTCCAGCGCCGGGCTGCGCAGGGCCAGGGCGGCCATCTGCATCGTCAGCGCGGCACGGGCGGCGGGATCGGCGGTCAGCTCGGCCTGCAGGGCGAGCAGGTCAAAGACCAGCCGGGCATCGGGATCGGGCGCGGCCTGCAGCGCGGCAAGTGTGGCGGCCAGCGCGGGCAGCGCGGCGGGCGGATCGGTCTGGGCCAGGTAGTTCAGATCCAGCAGGGCCGCGGCGGTGACCGGCGCCGCAGCGGGCGGGGCGGCACGCGTGGTGGTCTGGGCCGCTTCGGGCGGGACCGTGGGCGTGGTGGCCTGGGCCAGCGCGGCCCCGGCGCCCAGGCCGAGACACAGGAAGGGGGCAAGGCAAGTCCGGGGGATCATGGGAAACAGCCTTTCGGCAACAATCGCGACACCTTTGCACAGGTTAACAAGCAAGCTGCGCGCGGAACAAGCCGCAAGCCCGCCCGGAAGCGTCTTTGCCGTTGTGCGGTGGGGGCGGGCGGCTATTCTTGCCCTTGGGTCACCTTGCCGGGGCGCATGCCCCGGGGCGATCGTCGGGCGACCGGATTGCGCCCGAAGGCGACCCAACGGGTCCGAACGCGGCGGCGCGCAACGGGTCGCCGGTTGCGGGCGTGACATGTGCCAGTCGGGCGGGGGTAACGATGGGGGGAACGATGACGGGGCGGATCCTGGGGGGCTTGTTGGCCGTTCTGTGCCTGGCGCTGGCCGGGCCGGGGCAGGCCGAGCTGCGGGCGGTGCTGGTCGGCGTGTCGGATTACGAGCTGGACGGCGGGTTGGCCGATCTGCGCGGTCCGGCTAATGACGTGCGGCTGATGGCCGATGTGCTGGGCCGGCGCGGAGCCGATCTGACCTTGCTGGCAGATGGCGTCGACGGCGCGGCGCGGCCGACCCGGGCGGCGATCCTCGGTGCTCTGGCCGACCAGGCGCGCATCGCCGGGCCGGGCGATTTCGTCTATATCCATCTCAGTGGCCACGGCACCCGCCAGTCCGACCTGGACGGCGACGAGAGCGACGGCCAGGACGAGGTCTTTCTGCCCATCGACGTGGGCCGGGCCGCGCCGGGCAGCGGGGTGATCCCCAATGCCATCGTCGACGAAGAGCTTGGTGCGGCGGTCGATGCCATCCGGGCGCGCGGGGCGGATGTCTGGCTGGTGCTGGATTCCTGCCATTCCGGCACCGGCACGCGGATGGTCCTGTCGGGCCTGCGCTATGTCGATCCGGTGGCGCTGGGCGTTGATATCGCGCCCTCGGCGGTGACCGAACGGGCGATCGTCGCGCCGGCGGCCCCGGCGGATCTGCCGGGCGGGTTCCTGGCCTTCTATGCCGCGCAATCCAACGAATATGCCCGCGAGGTCGACATGGCCCGCCCCGGCGATGCGCCCGAAGTCTATGGCCTGTTCACCGCCCGGCTGGCCGCCCGGCTGGACCGGGGCGGGGCGGCCAGCTTTCGCCAGCTCTATCAGGCCGTGCTGGCCGATCTGAACGACAGTTCCCTGGCCGGGGCGGACCGATTGCAGACCCCGGGCTGGGAAGGCGGGCTGATCGATGCCCCCGTGCTGGGCGGGGTGGCCGGCCCGGCGGGCCAGCGCCATGCCCTGCGCGGGCGCCAGGTGCTGGCGGGCCAGGTCCATGGTCTGGCCGAAGGCACGTTGTTGGCGCTTTATGCCGATGCGATGGATCCCGAGACGGCGGTGATCGGCCATGCCCAGGTCACCCGTGCCGGGGCCACCGCCTCGCGGCTGGTGGCCGTGGCCGGGGATTGCGCGCCCCGGCGGGCCGCGCCCTGTGCGCCGGCCGGGGCCCTGCCCGAGGCCGCGCGGTTTGCCCAGGTCGTGGCCCGGCCGCTGGACATGGTCGTGCAGATCGCCCCGCCGCGGGACCTGGCCACCGGCCGGGCGCTGGCCGCCGACCATCCGGTGGCCCGCGCCCTGGCCGCGGCCGTGGCCGCCAGCCCCGCAGGCACGGGGGGCTATGCCTTTGCCCTGACGGATGCGGGCCATGAGGTCGAAACCCTGTTCGACGGCCGGCGGCTGTGGTTCGGCCCGCAGGCCCAGGTCGGCGGCCAGGCCGTCGGGCTGGCCTGGGACGGACAGGCCGCCCAGGCCGGCACCGGCCCGGCCCTGGCTGTCCTGCTGGAACGCATCGGCAAGGCCGAGACCCTGGCCCGGGTGATGGGCGGGCTGGCCGGCAGCGCGCCGGGCGCGGGGCCGGTGGACCTGCGCGGCGCGCTGCGCCCGGTTCGCGCGGCCGATCTGGCCCGGCCGGGGGCCGTGGTCGATCCCGTCGAGGAATGCCTTTCTGCCTGGGACATGGTCGCGGGCCAGCCCTTCGTGCCCTTCGACGGTGGACGGGACCTGAAGCAATGCGACAGCCTGCACTTCCGCGCCCGGGGCCTGTCGGCCCGGCTGATCGACGTCAACCGGGTGCATATCGACAGCCAGTATTGCATCCACGCGGCCTATGCCCCGGTCGAGGGCATCACTGCCGAAGTGGCCGTGGGCGAGGACCTGACGATCTGTGCCGATTGTCCGGGCGCGGGCTATGTCGCGGGCGACGAGCGGCTGTTTCTCATTGCCACCGAACGGCCGGCCAATGCCGAGGCGCTGAACCTGGAAGGCCGGGTCGAGAACTGCCCGCCGGCCACGCGCGACGCCACCCGCGGCAACGCCGCCGATGCGGCCATTGCCCGGGCCAATGCCTACCTGGCCGAGCTGGCCCAGGTCGAGAACACGCGCGGGGCCATGATGGGCCTGAGTGCGGTCTCCGATATCTGGGTCACCCGGCGTGACTGGCGCGTGCTGCCCCGCGAACAGGCGTTGCTGCGCGCCGGCGAAATCCCGGCGCCCTGAGGCCGTCCGGCGCTGGACAGGGCCCGGCGCTCTGGCTAGCGTCGCATCGGTTCGCCATGCGCGGCCCAGAAAATTCGACGAATTTTCTGGGCTCGCACCGCGGTCTCGCCCGGAGCACCGGGCCAGGCCGCGCGGCGGATCGCGGCACAGGCCCATGGCCATCGAGGAGACCCCACTCATGACACCTGCCCCCTCCGGCGCCCCCGACGCGATCATCATCGGCACCGGCGTGATCGGCGCGGCCATCGCCTTTGAACTGGCCAAGGCCGGGTTCCGCACCCTGTCGCTGGACCGCAATGCCCAGCCCGGCCACGGGTCGACGGCCGGGTCCTGCGCCATCATCCGCATGCATTATTCCACCTTCGATGGCACGGCATTCGCCTGGGAAGGCTATCATTACTGGCGCGACTGGGCCGATTACCTGGGCCTGGGCAAGGACGTGCCCCTGGCCCAGTTCCGCGAGACCGGCTGCATGGTGATGAAGGCAGAGGCCAATGGCCAGCTGGCCCGCCACATGGCCTTTTCGGCCGAGCTGGGCTGCCCGTTCGAGGATCTTTCGGCCGACGAGGTCCGCGCCCGCATGCCGATCTACGCGCTCGACAGTTTCGCCCCGCCCCGGCGGGCCGATGACCCGGAGTTCGGCAAGCCCAACGGCCGGACCATGTCCGGCGCGGTCTACTGGCCCAATGGCGGCTACGTCACCGATCCGGCCCTGTCGGCCCAGAACCTCATGGCCGCCGCCGCCCTGCACGGGGCCGAAACCCGCCTGCGCGCCGAGGTTGCCGCGATCCTGACGGCCAACGGGCGGGTGTCGGGCGTGCGCCTGGCGGATGGCGAGGAGATCCACGCACCGATCGTCATCAACGTGGCCGGGCCGGGCTCGGCCCATGTCAACGCGCTGGCCGGGGTGACCGAGGACATGACCATCCACACCCGACCCCTGCGCCAGGAGGTCACCCATGTGCCCAGCCCGCCGGGGTTCGATTTCGAGACCGACGGCATGATCGTGTCCGACAGTGACATCGCGGTCTATGTCCGGCCCGAACATGGCAACCACATCCTGATCGGCTCGGAAGACCCGGAATGCGATCCGCATGACTGGGCGGCCTCCGACACCGATTACAACCGCGATTTCACCGACCAGTGGACAACCCAGGCCATGCGCTATGCCCAGCGGGTGCCGACGCTGGGCATCCCGTCCAAGATGCGCGGGGTGGTCGATCTTTATGATGCCTCGACCGACTGGATCCCGATCTACGACAGGTCGGCCCTGCCGGGCTTCTACATGGCCTGCGGCACCTCGGGGAACCAGTTCAAGAACGCGCCGATCGCGGGCAAGATGATGGCCGCGCTGGTGGCCCATTGCGAGGCCGGCAACGACCACGACAGCCAGCCGATGCAATTCCTGCTGCCCTATATCCAGCGCAGCATCGACACCGGTTTCTATTCCCGCAAGCGCAAGATCAACACCGACTCGAGCTTTTCCGTCCTGGGCTGAGCCCGGCCGGGCCCGGGGCGCCGGCGCCCGGATCGGCCCGCACAGGCCCGGGCGCAACAGCCGCCGATACAACCCGGAATTGTCTTGCCTGGCGCCCTGGCCTTGCGACAAGGTTGGGGCGGGCGCCGGCTTGCGGGATGGGCAGGCCATGCGCCGGGATGCCAGATCCCGGAAGGCGGGGCCGGGGAGGAAGCGGAGGACAGGGCCATGGCAGGGGCAGGACGGATCGCGGCAGGCGCGGGGGCGCGCGGCCGGTGGCTTCTGCTGGCCGGGCTGGTCGCCCTGGCCGTCCCGCCGGTCGCCCGGGCCCAGGCGGACACGCCGGGGCTGATGGTTGTCTATGGCGCGGCCACCCCGTCGCGCGAAGGTGACGTGGACCTGCGCGAACAGGTGTTCTTTTCGGTGCCCGCCGACATGGCTGACCGGCTGCACGTGCGCCTCTACGATCCCGAGGTCCATGGCGGCTCGGATTTCGCCCCGGGCGGCACGGCCGGGTCCCGCACGGTTTTCCGGCTGTTCGGCGGGGCAGGGGCCTATTCCGAGGCCGACCGCCCGGTGCCTGTCGAGGACGGTGCCCGGGTGCCCGCCCGGCCCGATGTCACGCCGGTCACCGGGCCGGGGGTTCTGCTGGCCGAAGAGAGCTGGAGCAATGACCCGGCCACCGACGGGCGCTGGGTCGGCCTGGCGGCGGTGCAGGCCGGGCAGGGCGAGATCATCGGTGACCGGGCCTGGTTCCGCATCGATGCCCAGGGCGCGGGCGGTGACGATGGCAACGGCTTTTCCCTGGCCGTCAGCCTGGCCGGTGCGGCCAACCACCCGCCGGAGGGGCTGGAGATGATATCCTTCCGGCCGACCGTGCGCTGGACACGCGGCCAGCCGGCCACGCTGGTGCCCTTCGACGGGCCGGGCGACGGTGCGATCACCGTACAAAGCTTTGACGCGGCCAACGGGTCGATCACCGTGGCCACGCGGTTTGCCGACCTGCCGGTGCGCGTCTCGGGGCAGGATTTCTGGGCGTCGGACGTGGTCGAGACGGATGAGACGGACTTGGCCATCACCTTGCTGGACGGGTTCGAGACCCCCAATGACGTGACCCTGGCCGTTTTCGATGACCGAGGCCGGGTGATCCCCCTGCGCATGCCGCCGATCCAGGCGCCCGACCCGATGCGCCCGGTCCTGCGGGCCGTGGCCCGGCCGCTGGCCGATTGCCGCTCGGTGGCCTTCGATGCCTCGGCCTCGCAGGGGCGGGGGGCGCTGGCCTTTGCCTGGCATTTCGGCGACGGCGACGGGGCGGACGCGCCGGTGGTCGTGCATCGCTATGACGGGCCGGGCCGCCATGTCGCGCGGATCGAGATCACGGAGCCCGGCGACCGGCCCGGCCGGGGCGCGGCGCTGGACCTGCCCGTGCACCTGCGCAACGCACCGGTGGCCGTGCCGGGGAGCGATGTCATCGTTGCTCCTGGCCAGCCGGTGGCGTTCGACGGCACCGGCTCGGTGGCCTCCGACAGCCCGATCACGCGCTGGACCTGGACCTTTGGCGATGGCAGCGGTGCGGCGGGCGCCCGAGCGCAAAAGACATATGACACGCCCGGGCTCTACCGCGCCGTGCTGCGCGTCGAGGACGACAGCGATCACCCCTGCAACGTCGGCGTCGAGACCCGGCGCATCGTGGTCAACGCCCCGCCCGTGGCCGAGGCCGGCACCGACCAGGCCGGGGCCGCGGGCCAGCCGGTCATCCTGTCGGGCGCGGCCAGCTATGACGTCGACGGCAATATCGCCACCTATTCCTGGGACATGGGCGATGGCTCCGTGCTGGAGGGCCAGACCGTCACCCATGCCTATGCCACCCCGGGCCTCTACACTGTCACCTTGCAAGTGCGCGATGACAGCGGCGTGGCCAATGACCATTCGTCCGACAGCCTGCGGGTGACCGTCAACGCCCCGCCCGAACCGCGCTTTGATGGCCCGCCGCGCGCCCTGTCGGTCTCCGAGATCACGCGGCTCGATGCCGGGGCCTCGGCCGATCCCGACGGGGCGATCCTGTCCTGGATCTGGGATTTCGGCGATGGCCGCTCGGGCGAGGGCCGCATTGTGGACTATGCCTGGGACGCGCCCGGGCGCTATGATGTCACGCTGACGGTGATCGACGACAGCGCCACCGGCTCGGCCATGCAGAGCGTGACCCGGACGATTGTCGTCGATGCCCCGCCGGTCGCCGAGGCCGGGCCGGACCGGCAGGTCACGGCGTCGGAGCTGCGGTTCGACGGCAGCGGGTCCAGCGACCCGGACGGGGAGGTGGCCGACTGGGCCTGGGATTTCGGCGATGGCCAGGCCGGGCAGGGCCGGGTGGTCGACCATGCCTATGCCCGGCCCGGGGTCTATGACGTGACCCTGACCGTGCGCGACGACAGTGGCGCACCGCTGAACATCGCCCGGGACCGGCTGCGCGTGACGATCAACGCTGCGCCGATTGCCGATGCCGGGCCGGACCAGGTGGTGGCCCCGGGCGAGCCCCTTGCCGTTTCGGCGCGCGGGTCGGTCGACCCGGACGGAGCGATTGCCGCCTATCACTGGCAGCTGCCCGGCGACCGGTTTGCCGAAGGGGCCGACCAGACGCTGACCCTGGATGCGCCGGGGCTTTATCGCCTGGGCCTGACCGTGCGCGACGATTTCGCCGCCGACCCGGCCGAGGCACGTGACGAGATGCTGGTGACGGTCAATGCGCCGCCGGTGGCCCAGGCCGGGCCCGACCGGCGCGTGGCCCCGGGCGAGCCGGTGGTGTTCGACGGATCGCAAAGTTTCGATCCCGACGGTCAGATCACCGGCTGGCGCTGGGATTTCGAGGATATCGGCACGCCGCTTGAGGCGATGCGCGTGGAGCGGGCCTATGACATGCCGGGCGATTGGGCGGTGCGGCTGCAGGTCACCGATGACAGCGGGGTGGCCAACGGGCAGGCGGCGGACGGGCTGACCGTGCGGGTCAACCATGCGCCGGTGGCCGAGGCCGGGCCGGATGTCGTGACCGACGGGCTGATCGTCACGCTCGACGGATCGGCCTCGCTGGATCGCGACGGGGATGCGCTGGTCCATGCCTGGGATTTCGGCGACGGCTCGCCGCCGGGCTATGGCGCCGAGGTTACCCATGTCTACGACGCGCCGGGCGAATACGCCGTGACGCTGCAGGTCGACGATGGCACCGGGCTGGCCAATGGCCGGGCCGCCGACACCACGTCGGTCACCATCCACGCCCGGCCATTGGCCGATGCCGGGGGCAACCGGGCGGTCTGTTCCGGCGAGCCGGTGATCTTTGATGCCTCGGGCAGCCACGATCCCGGCGGCGGCCCGCTGACCTATGCCTGGGAGTTCGGCGACGGCACCCGGTCGGACGCCGTCGCCCCGGCCAAGACCTATGACGCGCCTGGCATCTACGCGGTGACCCTGCGCGTCGACACCGGCCGCGGCGGGGCCCGGGCCGTGGCGACCGACCGCATCGCCGCGCTGGTGCGCGACCGGCCCCGGGCCGAGGCCGGGCCGGACCTCACGGTCTGCACCAACCAGTTGGTGCGGTTCGATGGCACCGCCAGCCGTGACGCGGACGGCACGGTCGACGCCTTTGCCTGGGATTTCGGCGATGGCCAGGCCGGGCGCGGGCCCGAGCCGGTGCATGTCTATGACCAGCCGGGCGATTACCTTGTCACCCTGGACGTGACCGGCGCGGCCCAGGGCAGTTGCAGCACCCGGGACAGCGACACCGCCCGGGTCCGGGTCTTTGCCGCCCCCCGCCAGCGGATCGAGGGCGAGGCCCGGGCCGCGGAAGGCCAGCCGGCCAGCTTTCGCGCCGGGCTGGAGGGGCTGGACGGGGCGACGCCTGCGGCCCATCGCTGGACCCTGTCCAACGGGGCCGAGGGCGAGGGCGAGACCTTTACCCATGTCTTCGACATGCCGGGCGACTACCTGGTCACGCTGGTCACCGACCTGACCGGGGGCAATGCCGGCTGTGCCACGGTCGAGACCACGCGCCGGGTGGTGGTCAATGCCGCGCCCCGGCCGGTGATCCGGGCGCCCGATCTTGTCGCGGCGAAGCAGGAGGTGGTGTTCGATGCCGGCGCCTCGGCCGATCCCGACGGGGCGATCACGGCCTTTGCCTGGGATTTCGGCGATGGCCAGGTCGGCGAGGGCGTCGAGGTCAGCCATGTCTATGACCGGCCCGGGGCCTATGACGTGCAACTGGTTGTCGTCGACGATGCCGGGGTGGGCAATTCGGTGGTCGCGGCGCTCAGCCCGATCCTGGTCAATCCCGCGCCGCTGGCCCGGCTGCCGGTGCCCCCGGTGATCTGCCCGGGCGACAGCCTGCCCTGGGAGATCGGCGCCGATGCCTCGACGGCCGTGCGCTGGGATTTCGGCGATGGCACGCGGGCCGAGGGCCGCCGGGCCGAGCATGGCTATGACCGGCCGGGGCTGTACCCGGTGGTGGTCACGCTGGACGATGCCACCGGCCTGGCCAACGGACGGCGCAGCGCCCAGAGCTACGTGCGGGTGAACCGCGCGCCCCAGGCCATGGCCGGGCCGGACCGGGTGATCTGTCCGGGCGACAGCGTGACCTTCGATGCCGGGCTGTCGGGCGATGCCGACGGGGCGCTGACGGGCTGGACCTGGGCCTTCAGCGACGGCGTGCAGATGGAGGGCCGGCAGGTCAGCCGCAGCTTTGACGTGCCGGGCGAGATCGGCGTGCAGCTGAGCGTGACCGATGACAGCGGGTCATCCTGCGCCACCGGCGCCGACACGGCGCAGGTGCGGGTCAATGCCCCGCCCGTCGTCGATGCCGGGCCCGACCGCGAGACCCGGGTGGGCGGGGCACATGACGGGCTGGTCCTTGATGCCACAGGGGCGGTCGACCCGGACGGGCCGGGTGCGGGCCAGGGCCTGCACATCCGCTGGGATTTCGGCGATGGCACCGGGGGAGAGGGCATGGCCCTGCGCCATGCCTATGATGCGCCGGGCGAATACGAGGTGGTTGTCACGGCCAGCGATGCAAGCGGGCTGGCCTGTGGCGTGGCCACCGACCGGGCGGTGGTCACGGCCCTGCCGCGCGACGGGGCCGGGCGGTGACCGGGTCATGAGCCTGTCGTGACGGGACCGGCGCCATGGTCGTAGGATGGGTTCGCAACCCATCCCGGGACCGGTCATTCGGGCGGGCGGTCATTCGGGGCGGTCAGGCCACGCAGAGGCACCAGGCCCAGGCCATGGCCAGGTAGGTCATCTGGTGCAGGGCCTGGTCGGTACCCGCCGCGCGCCAGAACCCGGCTTCGGTCGGCGAATGTTTCTTGCGCACCGACCAGCAGGCCTTGGCCCAATCGATGTGAAAATGAACCACCCATTCGGCCAGGACGACCCAGAAGGTGAACAGGACCGGAGCCCCCATGAGAACGAAGACGATGATCGACCCCAGCGCATGCACGCCGGCATGTTCGGCCCGGCCGAAATGCAGGTACTTGTCGCGCCCGGACAGCATCCGGGGTGTCTGCAGGTAGAAATCGGCAAACATGTGCTTGATCTGAAGAAGAACAAGCAGGATCAGCATCTGTCCGGTCACGTCGCCCAAGGCTTGCTGCCTCCCCATGTCGCCGTGCCCGACACCTTATGGTGTTCCGCCAGCCTCCGCAATCGGCCGCGCCGGCCGGTCGGGCACATGTCCCTCACCTTGCACGCAATCGCGGCAGAGACCATTGAGAACCCATTGATTTCGCCACCCGCGCGTTGATAGTCTTGCGCTCCAGAAGGCCCGGTTTTCCGGCCGGCCCGATGCAGCGGACATGACCGACAGAGACGGATTCCCGACATAGAACGCTCGCTCTTTTCCTTCATCTGGAAGTATTCGAAACGCGACCAGCTGGTGCTGGTCGTGGTCACCGCCATGCTCTTTCCGCTGCTCTACCTCACGCTGGAGCTGCCCAAGCGCATCATCAACGACGCCATCGGCGCGGCGGTCACGCCGATCCCCGTGCTGGACATGGAAATCGAGCAGGTGCCGTTCCTGATGATCCTGTGCGGCGGCTTCCTGCTGTCGGTGCTGGGCCACGGCCTGCTGAAGATGCGCATCAACACGATGAAGGGCATCCTGTCGGAACGCATGCTGCGCCGGTTCCGCTACCTGCTCATCCACCGCATCCTGCGCTTTCCCCAGCCCTATTTCGAACGGGTCAGCCAGGGCGAACTGGTGTCGATGATCACCGCCGAAAGCGAACCGATGGGCGGGCTGATGGGCGACATGCTGTCCCAGCCGGTGCTGCAGGCCGGGCAGATGGCCACGATCCTGTTCTTCCTCTTCGCCCAGAGCTTCTGGTTCGGCGTGGCCGCCGTGGCCCTGATCCCCCTGCAGGCCTGGCTGATCCCCAAGCTGCAGCGCCAGATCAACCGGCTGAACAAGAAGCGCATCGTCCAGGTCCGGGCCCTGGCCGGCGAGATCGGCGAAAGCGCCTCGGGTGCCTCGGCGATCCGCACCCACGGCGGCTGGCGTCACCGCATGGCCATGATCACCGACCGGCTGGGCCGGCTCTACGAGATCCGCTTCGAGATCTACCAGAAGAAATTCTTCATGAAGTTCCTCAACAACTTCATCGGCCAGCTCACGCCGTTCTTCTTCTTCTCGATCGGCGGTTACCTGGTCATCCAGGGCAGCGTGACCATCGGCGCCCTGGTCGCCGCCCTGGCAGCCTACAAGGACCTCAGCTCGCCCTGGAAGGAGCTGCTGGCCTATTACAACCAGACCCAGGACATGGCCGTGCGCTGGGAAATCCTGATCGAGCGGTTCGACCCGCCGGGCATGATCGACGAGGCGCTGTTCGAAGGCGAGCCCGAGACGCTGCCCCGGCTGAACGGCGACATCACCCTGGATCACGTGACTATCCGCGATGCCGATGGCAATGCCGTGCTGGACGACATCGACGTCACCATGCCCGGCGGGGCGGTCATCGCCATTGCCGCGCCGTCGGCCGAGGACCGCCGGGCGCTGTCGGAGCTGCTGGTGCGCGAGGTCACGCCCTCGGCCGGGGCCGTGGCCATCGGGGGCACCGCCCTGCAGGCCCTGCATCAATCGGTCATCGCCGGGCGCGTCGGCCGGGTGTCGTCGCGGCCGGTGCTGTTCCAGGGCACCTTCGGCGACAATGTCATGATGCCCCTGCGGCCCTTCCCGCGCGAGGGCAGCTTTGACGAGGCCTTCGCCGCCGAGTCGCTCAAGGCCGGCAATTCGCCCGATCCCTTTGCCGCCGACTGGCTGCTGCCCGCCCGGGCCGGGGTCGAGGACGAGGCCGCCCTGCGGGCCTGGTGGGGCCAGCTGATCGAGGGCATGGGCTCGGGCACGGCGCTGTTCCGGCGCGGGCTGGAACAGCGGTTCGACGAGGCCGCCCATCCCGACCTGGCGCGCAAGCTGGTCGAGATCCGCCCGGCGATCCAGGAGGCCGTGCGCGCGGCCGGCCTGCGCCGGCATGCCTATTTCTTCCTGCCCGAGCTCTACAACCAGGCCTTGCCCGTGGCCGAAAACCTGCTCTTTGCCACCCCGCGCCGGCCGGTCACCCGCGAGGCGCTGGCCGAACAGGGTGAGTTCCTGGCCCAGCTGCGGGCTCTGGGGCTCGACAAGCCGCTGGTCGCGCTGACCTGCGACGTGCTGGAAATGCTGCGCCAGATCTTCGGGCTCGACGGCACCGACCATCCGCTGTTCCGCCGGCTGGGGCTGGACCCGGCGACCTACGAGGCCACGCTGGAACTGGTCGACCGCGAAGGCCATGGCCGGGCCGAGGACCTGTCACCCGACGACCTGGCGCTGTTGCTGACCGTGCCCTTCGGCATTCCGGCCGAACAGATCGGCCCGGCCTTCCCCGAGGCGGTCAAGGAACGCATCCTGGAAATCCGCAACACCCATGCCGCGACGCTGCAGCAATCGCTGTCGGGCCTCTTTGCCCCGCTGGATCCCGACCGGTTCGCGCCGGGGGTGACCGTCCTGGAAAACGCGCTGTTCGGCAAGATCTCCGAGGCGTCGGGGGCCAAGGCCGACGAGCTGCGCAAGGTGGTGACCGACACGCTGATCGAGCTGGGCCTGAAGGGCGACATCATGCAGCTGATCCTGGACGTGCCGGTGGCGCTGGCCGGGCAGGGGCTGCCGGCCTATTTCGCCGAGCCGCTGTCGTTCAGCCGGGCCACGATCAAGCGGCCCGACCTGTTGATCCTGGAACAGGCCTTTGCCAGCTTCGACGCCGAGACCCAGCAGGCGATCTTTCGCAACCTGCGGGTGCTGCTGCCCGACAGCACGCTGGTCTATGTCAACGACAAGTTCGACGATCCCGAGGCCTTTGACGTGTTCTACGAGATCCGCCAGGGCCGGCTGATCTCGGACGCGGCCCGCGACGAGACCGAGACCGACAGCGCGGCCAGCGCCGACCTGTCGCGCAAGCTGCGGGCGCTGGAACAGACCGCGTTGTTCTCGGGGCTGAACCGCAAGCAGCTGCGCCTGCTGGCCTTCGGTGCGCGCTGGTTCGAGGCCGAGGCCGGCGAGGTGATCTTCCGCAAGGGCGACGAGCCGACCGACGGGGCCTACATGGTGATCGAGGGCGAGGCCGGCCTGTACCTGCCCCAGGACGACGGCGCCGACCGGCTGATCACCCAGGTCGGGCCGGGCACGCTGGTCGGCGAGCTGGGCCTGATCCGCAAGGTCCCCCGGGCGCTGTCGATGCAGGCCGAGACCGGGCTGGTCTGCCTGCGGATCGGCGAAGAGGAATTCCTGGCCGTGGTCGAGAACGACGCCGCCACGGCCTTCAAGCTGTTGCAGGTGGTCGCGGGCTACGTCTCCAGCTGACGCCCGGCCCCGCGATGACCGCCGGGGCCGGTCCGGCGCGAACGATGTGGTCGGTTAAGGCGGGCATACGGCAGGCTGAGGCGGGCATGCCGACGACGTGGAGGGGCCATGAGGTCGACGGGGGCGAGCTGCGGTCGACGGCGAGACCATGCGGAGATCGGGCCATTGAGTGCTTGAAATATGGTGACAGCTGCTGCACATCGCAGGGGCAGCGGTCCCTTAGCTCAACTGGATAGAGCAGCTGACTTCTAATCAGCAGGTTTGGGGTTCGAGTCCTCAAGGGATCGCCAAACACCTTATTTTTTCTCCTTACTTCAAGGTCTTACTTGATTTTTTGGCTAACATTTGCGGTAGGTTAGCCACCTTTTGTTCGCCGTTCGGTCTCGACAAAAGCAACTCCATGCCATCTGTGGCCATTGCTTCGCGGTTCGCTTCGTCGATGTATCGCTGAACTTCGGCGAGCGTCTTGTGCCCTGTGACAGCGCCAATCTGTGACGCTGATGCACCAGATTCGGCCAGTCGACGGGCGATAGCCTTCCGCAACCCGTGGGGGGTGCAGTCCGGCAGGCCAGCGGCATCGCACCACTTGCGCATGTCTCCGGTCAAACTCTTTGCCGATCTCTGCTTACCGAACTTGGTTTGCAAGAAGGTGCCGTCTTTCGGCAGATCAGCAATCAGATCGGCCAAGTCCGGCGCGATTGGAATGCTTACGAGGGGCGGGGCCTTCTTCTGTCGTCTGGTCTTTTGGCGGCGGTATTGCAGCCTCGGGCCGTCCGGGGTGTCCTTGATGGAGAACCAACCGAGATACACGGCATCCACACGCGCCGCTCCGGTCCAGAGCATCAAGGTCATGGCTCTATGGGCGATGCCGCCGGGCGCGTGATGATCGTAGAATGCGGCGATATCGGATTCGGTCCAAGTGTGATGGCCCTTGACCTCGTAGACTAGGGCCTTGGCCTGCCGGGCCGGGTTTGACGCCAGCCACTCCATCTTCACGGCCAGATCCAGAACTTGAGCGAGGCGCTTGCGAAAGTTGTTCGCCGCTGCCGGTGTGTCCGCCATCTCGGCCAGGAAGGCTTCGACGTGATGGACCTTCATGCCCTTTACGCGCTTTTCGCCGTGCTTTTCGCGAAACCGCTCGATGATCGCGCGGTAGGTCCGCTTGGTGCTGTCGCTGAGATTTTCACCAGCAAAGGCGACCTTGTACCAGCGCGCCACCAGGTCGTTGACGGTCCCGTCCACAACACGATCCTGACCGATGAGCCCTTGCGGTTTCGTGCCCTTGACGGCCTCTTCGTAGCGTCGTTTGAATTCCTCGGAGCCATAGTCGGTGCCGAGCTGGAAGGTCTTGCCGTTCTTCCTATAGCGCCAGCGTCGCTTCCCGCGTGCGTCATTGTAAGGCGAAGCGCCAGGATACTTCATCTTGTGCTTCATCAATCCCAATCGCTCTTTTCGCAAATGTCGTCGTTCTTGCTGACGATGATTTCGTGTGTCCCGTCCGGCCGAACAACAATCCGGTATTCCCGCACACGCGCAGCCTCCAAGGCCTTCGCGTAGCGCGTCAAATCGGATTGCTTGAGAGGGGCGGGGCGGGGAGCCATCAGTCGGCAACCTCGTTGATGTAGTCGCGGCCGTTACCAACTCCGAGCATGCCAAAAGCCCGGCCGCTGATGGTCACAGTCCGCTTGATGTATCCATCCCAAGTGTGAGGACTGCCGCCTTCCTTGAAACGAATAATGCCGTTTCGGATGTGAATTTCGATCTCCGGCCAGTTCAGCGTGATCGTGATCGTGGCATCCAGGCACTGGTGGCGGAAGTCCTTCTCATCCTCGCTGGCGTCTTCGTCGTATGAGAGAATTGTCCTAACAAGATCGCACAGCTCATCACCGGCTCGTCCCTGCAATTTCTCGGGAAAGCTGGGCGTGACGCCGGGACGGCGCATGTCGAAGTATTTCCGAACTTCCGACGACGCGTCCTTGATCCGAGGGGTCATCGCCACCGCGAGAACGAGTTTGACGATGTGTTCGATTTCTACATGCGCAATGGCGCGGCCCCGGCTCTTCGGCAGGTCGCCGGCGTCGATGAGCGCCCGAGCATAGGCATTAACCGTCTCGGGGCGCTCTTTCATGATTTCGGCCACATCTGCGACCAATTCAGCAACGGTTGTCATGTCTTACCTCTATATTGGTTTTGAATTTACTTCATCCAAAACTACGTGGCAAGCACCATCACACTCACGCCTTCCGGAACCTCAGGCGACCCGAGCCTCAGCCGGCAGCGCGCCAGTCCCTCACGACCTTATCGAAGGTCTGCAAAGGCTCTTCCATCGGCAGGTTGTGTACGACCACGGCTTTGAGCAGGGCCAGCAAGCCCTTCTGTACTTCGGGTTCAAGCTGTTGGTTGATCTCGATCATACTGCGGTCTTCGTCGCGCCTCTTGCACCATTCGCGCAGCATGGCATCCGGGATCCCAGCAAAGAGCCAATCCATGTTGGCGTTGGTCTCTTTGATCCAATCCACAAGAGGATCGGTAAGCGTGGGCTCGCCGTTAACGTAGATGATCTCCGGCGGTTCGATCTCGAACAGCGCACAGAAATGATTCAGGCGTTCAGAGAAGGATCCAAACTCGTAGTCACGATGTGATTGGGGCAAAGTCGATTGCTCAGTCATTGTCAGGACCTCCCTTCCACGGCGGCAAACTGACCGCGATACAGTGCCAGAGTCTTTTTGGCGGCTTCTTCTGCGTGTGTCAGTGGATAGTCGAAGCCGTCCGTTTTACTCTTGGTCTTCCTGGCGCACCAAAGCTCGCGGCGGCATTCCACCAGCGCGTTCAGCACTTTTGCGAATTCACGGTCACTGTCTGTCATCGCCTATTCTCCTTACTCGGGTTGACGTTGTTCGAGCCGGTCCATGCGGTCGCGCACGGCCCGGATGATTTCGCTGTTCTGCGAGCATCCATTCTTTTCGGCCTGCGCCGCGATCCAGTCCTTCAGATCTGGCGGTAGGCGAAGTTGGAGTTGCTTGTGTGGACTACGCATGTCTCTCTCGATGATAGCCTATGGATAGTAGTATCCAAAGGATACGATTGCGTCAACGGAGAATACATAGCCTATGGCTATCATGGCAGAACAGCAGAACCGCGCACTCAAAGATCAATTCATGCTCCGCCTCCCTGACGGGATGCGGGATCGAATCAGAACGGCCGCCGAAACGAACAACAGATCCATGAACGCCGAGATAGTTGCGACCTTGGAAGAGCAGTATCCCGATCAGTCCGAAGACCTGAAGCTGCTGGTGCTACTCATTGCAAAGTTCCTAGCTGGAATGAGTAAAAGCGCTCTCACGAAGGTCCAACACCAAGCCCAAAAGGTCGAAACAGATAGTAGCTCTCCGGAAAACCAAAGGCTTGTGAATAACCTAATCTATCGTGTTGCCGAACTGGTTGAGCGTGACCCAGACTTCGCGGAAGGTGCAGTCTCGCAGAACGTGCTCCAAGATATCTTCAATGAAAGTAAAGGCAACAAGAATAGAGTGTCCCGAGACTTCACGGCCATCATACCTAAATACCTAGGCCATTTGGTTTCGCTGGCCGCAGACGAAGACGAATAGGCCAGAAGCACCCTCCCTAAGATCGCCTAGCTTGTGGATTGACCGAGAAAGGAAATCTGATGAAGTACCAGTCATGGCTACACTCTGTGACGGTCGGAGAGAAGACAGTTCAAATCTGGGTGACCCAAAAAGCCAAAACGGTTTGGGAGGCCACAGGCTCGTTCCAAGGTGAAAGTCACAGCGCAAAAGCTGGCAGCGCAAAAGCCGCTGCAAAACGATGGAAAGATTGGGCCGAAAGATGGCCCTACGATCTTTGGCGATGAACGGACAGTTAACCGGATGTGTCGCCAGTGACGCCATCTGCGTTTCAAACGCAGATGGGCCGGAGGCATGATGCCCCCGGCCCTTGCTGATCGGCCCCGGTCCCACCCGTACCGATCCGTGCCGCGTCCCCCGCCATTACAGAAGGGACCGCACCTTGTCGGGGTTTACCCACTCACCGACTAACGGTGTCTTTCTGCCGGTTCCTCCGCAACCGAACGGGCACGACCTGCCTTATTCCCAATCCACCAAATGCAAAGCCTCGGATTTATCCACGCCCGCTTCCTTGGCCATCGCTAGAGCTTGCACGAGGGTCGCCGCAGCACGAGCTCGGCCGCCCGCGTCGAAGGCTTGCAGCGGTCTCATGGTGTCAATGGTGACGGGCGTCCCGAGCTTTTCGGAGGCTTCCTCGGCCATGAGCGCGGCAATCGGCTGAAGCATCCATTGGCTGGTATGGCGCTGACACTCGCGCACCATGGGGCCGGTCGTGGCTGGCGACATCAGGCCGGGCAGGACGCCGAACACCCCGAGGATACTGTTGCGGGCCGCGTCTAAGCTTTCCTTGGTCATTGACCTGGACAAGTCCGGAGACAGATCGTGTGGCTTCCAGTCCTGAGCTGGGGCGGGGCCACCTGCAGCCGCCACGTTGACCGATTCTCGGATCAGCACCTTGCCCCTGTTGCCCCGGAACCCGCGCGCCATCTGTTCCAGGTCGGTTTGCGGTGCCTCGGGGAACGGGACGATCTGACTGGCCAGCGGCGCCGTCTCGTAGACTTCCGCTAGTGCCGTCTCGACCGCGTTCAGCATACCAGCGGTCAATCGTGCCCGTTTTAGCGGAGCTTGACCGGCCCAGGGCGTTACCCCGTCAACGCCGATCCGGAAGTGCAACACCTCGTCAGCCAGGGCGGTCTGCGTGGTCCCGCCGCCCGCTTCGGACACACTGACCCGATAAGCAGTCGGCACGCCGTTCGCGGTTCGCAGATCCCAGTCGGAACAGGGGATCAACCCGCTTTCGCGGATGAGAAACACCGCCTCGCCCCGCAGAGCCAGCGCCCGCGCGGCGATGACCATGACACGCCGGGTCAACAAGCTGGTCCCCTCGACATCGGCCAGAGCGATCCCGCTTTCCCAAAGTGTCACACAGGTTTGCACGGTCCCGGTCAGTTCGGCCAGGCCAGACGCGCCGGAGATATACGCCTCGCGCGCCGCCATGATCGCCGCAGTGTATCCCGATCCGCTGGACCGGGTTTCGTTTGGGGTGTGGTCGCCCGTACCCCGTTTTTTGAATGGCCACATGCTCAGGCCCTCCGCTTGTAGGGGCGCAGAAGGTCCGCCGCCCCGCTGAGTTCCAGCGCCCGCGCTGACCACGTCGGGCTGCGCTGATAGCTTTCCTCGATGGCCCCGCCCATGTTCACTGAATAGGACGATACGCCTGCCCGGTCGGGTTCGTCGGCCAGGTATTCCGCCAGTCGCCGGTACGCCTCGGACACAGCCGCAGGAACGTCACCGCCGCCGACCTCCGCCGTGACCTGATAGGGTCCGCACCCATCAAAGCAGTATCCGCCCAGAGGTGACGCGCCGGGCGAGGTCGCGACCCATCCATCGTCTGCGTCCCAGACCTCTACGATGCTGACGGTTGCAGGTGACAGGGGCGGCTGCCAGTCTCCCTGACCTTCCACAACCCAAGTCACCGTCCGCGCCGTCCAGCGCACCCGGCAATAGGACTCAATCCGCTGCCAGATGGCAAAGCTGTTCACGAACAGAGCTGCATTGCTCAAACCGTCGGGCAGGTCAGGATACGCACTCGGGACAGCCTCGGTTTCCTTGATCGTCGTTGCCATGGTCAGGCCCTCCACCGTTTGCGGGCGATAGCGGTGTTGGGAGCTGAAACACCGCTTACTTGCCAGCTCCGCGCCTCGACCTGCGCCGCCGGATAAGCGGGTTTCGTGACTGCGCTGATCTCCACCAGATCGGCGGAGCGCACCACGCGGATGAGCCCGTCGCCATCACGCTTCACCAGATCGCCACCTTGCGGCACCCGGAAGCCGGGGGAGATGCCCTTGACCAGACCGGCCCGGAGCGTCCCGAGGAAGTCGCGAACGTGAGACACGTCCACCAGTTCGGGCGATATGCGCGCCTCGAAGGTCAGGGCGTCGTCGTCGTCGGTCAGGTCCAGCGATCCCGCCGCACGGCTGGCAAGCGGTCGGTCGAAGTCGTGATGCACCAGCAGGTGAACGTCGCCGCCATCGGCCAGGGATGTGCCGAAGGCGCGCGCTTGAAAGACTTCCCGCCGCCGTTCCCGGCCACCTTGAAGGGTGGTCGGGACGGAGTACGGGAAACGGCCCCGCAGGACGGTTGCACCGCCCGCAGAGGTGCGGACCTCAAGCCCGCCGTTGGAGCCGCCCCAAAGCACTAGCCAAGCTCCAGGCCGGTCAGCAGTTCGAGCTGTGCCGGACGCGCAACCGTGACATCCATGGTCGCCAACGCGGTCAGCCGCAGGCCGCCCGAGGTAGCATCGCTGAACGGGTCGCGGATGAGGTCAATGGCGCCCCACTTGCCGACGAAGATCGGGGCAACACCGCCGGCGGAGGTCGTCAGCAGGGATTGCGTCACGTCCGGGGTTCCTGCGGTCGGGGCGGCAAGGCCGTTTGTGGTCATGAGCAGTTGGCCCATTGCTTCGGCCAGCCGGTCGTACTCGAACTTGTACCCGCCATCACCGACCATGATGCCGTCGAGGTAGTTCCAGAGCTCGGGCCGGATCATCGCTTTGACCGCCTTCGGACCCGTGGCAGCGTTCGCGGTCATGAACCGGGTCACGGCCGCGCGGAAGGCGGACCAGCTTGCGGTTGCCGCGACATCCGTGGACGTGATGCCGTAGGTCGCCGCCCCGGTGATGACGCCCAGGGGCTCGCCATCCGCGCCGGACCCGAGGAACACGACACGATCCATCTCCACCGCCATGGCCGAGTTCATATCGCGGCGCACCGCCTGTTCCAGCGCGGCCCCCGACTGTTTCAGAGCCTTCCGGGTGATCTTCATCTGAACCCCGAGTGTCTGATCCGGTGCCAGCGCCTTGTCCGTGGTCTGGAATGCCTGGGCAGCCCCGACAGCGCCGGTCTCCGAGGTTTGCCAGCCCACGGACGCGCCCTGCGTCACCACGGGCCATTCGATTTCCCCGTTGTCGATGCTGATCATCTGGCCGCCCATCTGGGCCGCGACAGAGCCCGGAAAGAGCTGGTCGATGATCGGCCGCGTCTGGATCGGGTCCGGCCCGCCGCTGGCGATGGTCTCACCGGCCCGCAGTTCCAGGGCTTCCCACGGCACCGGGATACCCTGATACGTGCCGGCAGTGCGCAGCTCGGTAACGATCTCGGCCGTCCGGCCGTTGATCTGGTACCCGTGGTCCAGAGCCGCCGCGATCTGGCGCATCTCGAAGCCGGCCATCAGATCGCGCCATTCGCGGTCAGAGCGGGTTTCCAGCTCGGCCCCGGCCTCCCGGCGTTCGGTGTCCTCGGCCGCCAGCGCGGCCCGGAAGCGGACTTCGTTGGTCCGATATTCCTTGTCGAGCGTATCCATGTTGCGGATCTCGTCCTCGGTCGGGGCGTCTTTCGCCGACAGTTCAGCAAGGTTCTGGCGGATCTCGGATTGCCGCCGCTGGATCGTGGTGGAAGTGAGCATGGGTCTATCCTTTCTGCTCGGTAGGGGTTTGCTGATTGTTCAGCAGGTCGCGCCACGCTTGGCGCTTTGGGGACAGGGGCTTGTGCCCCACCTCAATTCGGGTTTTGCGCGTGTGACAGGCACCGCACAGGATCTGTAAATTGCTCAGGGTGTAGGCGAGTTCGGGGTGAGTCCTGACGGGCAGGACGTGGTCGCACTCAAGCCGCTTGTGGGTGCCGCACTGGACGCAGGCCCAGCCATCACGGTCTAGCGCCCGCATCCGCAGAGCCTTCCAGCGCGGACCGCGTGTGATCGCCCGAGAATGGCGGATGTGCTCTTTGCGCTTAAACGAGGTCACGCGCCTGCACCTCCCAGAAAAAGAGGGTCCCGCCGGGAGCGTGCGGGACAACACGGACGATCCCCAACATGATCGCTCCGACCCTGATCTTGTCCGTCGTCTTCGGCTCGATGGTCAGGCCATCGACGGAAACCAGGACTCGTTGATCGCCGACATCCATCAATCCAGCCGCGATAAATTCCTCATTCACGGTAAAAGTGGCCACGAATGCGGTGCAGGGGTATTCAGTGTCTGGACCGGGGATGTATCCCCCCAAGCTGTCCGTTGTGCCTTCGCCGGGCCGCAGAAGCGTGGCCGGCTGACCATATTTTGCGGTGAGCCGCGATGCGGTTTGCGTCATCCCCATGCGATCCTTCCTCCTTTGTTCCTGGGTGCGCCAGCCATGCGGATGCCCTGAGCAACGGCCAGGACCGTTGCCGCCGCAGCGTCGATCCGCCCCGTCGATCTGGATTTCGCCAGCTTGTGATTGCCTGCCGGATCAATCAGCGTGATCGCGTCCGCGAAGGCAGAGCGCAGCAGCAGCGAGGGCAACGTCCGCACCCGGCTTTCAAAGAGCGCCCGCCGGAACCGCTCCACGTCCTCGGAACCGTCTTTCCAGCCCATGCCCCGCCAGACGCAGGGGACTCGATCCAGCCCAGCGCCGCGCAGCGCCTCGACAAACTCGGCATGGCGGAAGCGATCCCCGACGATGGCCGCCGGGCTTTGCCCATCCAGGCGCTCGACCACATCGGCAAGGAAGCGATCTACCGGCACTGTCGTGTCGCCCATGACCACCAGTTCGCCCCGGTCGTGCATTTCGCCATAACGCCCGGAGACGCCATCAGCCGCGCCGCGATCCGCTAGGCCGGGCTTGGTAGGGAAGGCCCCGAAGACTTCCAGCCGGCCGGTCTCGGGCCAGTACAGCGCCGCCGCTGACATGCTGCGGCTGCCGCCCAGGTCAACGCCAAGGATCACCGGCCCGTCACGATCAGGCAGATCGTCGGGTGACACTTCCGCCGCCAGCCATTCGTCTACCGTGACCAGCACCGACCGGTCATCCGACGCCACCCGCTCGTTTCTGTTCAGGTTGCGGTACGAAGACAGGGCAGAGCCGCCCCGCGCGATGGCCCGACGCGCCTGCGCCACCAGCCATTCGGGTGTAGAGCCGATGCCTTCTCGGGCGCCGGGATTGGCGATCAGGAGGCTTTCCAGGTCGTCAGGCGGCAGGCCCGGTTCCGGCCGGTGTTCCTGCACGTAGGTTCCCGGCGGGGGCTCATCCAGCCAGCGGGAGAAGGTGTTCGTATCGTCGGGTGCACTGGTCGAGATGATCAGCGCCCGCCCGTCGCGTTTGCCCAGGCCAGACAAGATCGCATTTTCGAGATTGTCGCCCTTCTCGCGTTCCCAGGCCGCTCGCTCGTCCAGGATGGCCAGCGTCGGAGCCCCGCCCAGGATGGACTTGCCATCGGCCGCGATGACACGGGCCAGCCCGCCGCCGTTCTCGGCCGTCTCGACTTCCAGCTTGGAGCCCCGCCGGATGGTGAACTGTTCCTGATCGTCCTCGGGCAGTCCTTCGATGAATCCGACCAGGAAAGCGAAAGCCGTCTTGGCCTGATCCCGGTTCCGGGCTGCAAACAGGATCTCCCGCTTGGGCTGCGCGGCGATCTCGCCCATCAGGTGACCAAGCGCGATGCCAGCGGACAGCGCCGTCTTGGCGTTGCCCCTGCCGATCGACAGCAGCCCGACACCCACGTCCTTTGCAAAGGCGCCGCGAACAAAGTCCTTCTGATATCCCGCCAGCTTGAGCCGCTTCCCTGCCGTCCGCCCCTCGGGGACCACCAGCTTGGGAAGAAAGCGCAGAGCGGCCATCGCCTCCTTCGATGCCCTAGCCATCAGCAGCCCTCCCCGGAATTTTTCGGGAGAGAGAAAAAAACGGTTGGACCGTCGGTTTCACCCCTGCATGGAAACGGGGGCATTGGGACCAATATGTCAGCATTCATGACGTAATTCCTGTTAGACGCAGTTCCCCCACCCGCTCCTTCCCCCCGATCAAGAGGGAAGGCCCTGCGCTGCCTCGTTCCGTATCCGCGCGATGCCAGGTATCGGTGGCCAGCCGCCTTCCCCTCGGGCTTTGCACCCGACCCGATGACGAGGTGGTCAGCTCGTGGCTCACCATGTTGTCCTTGCCTCGGTCCCCGATCTGTCACGGTCGCTGTATCGACCTGCACCAGCCGGTGGGGTTTAGTAGTCGCGCATCTCGCCGCGCCTAGCAGGAGCCGGACAGCGGCAGGGTCGGGTGATGTCCCCGGAACGTCATGTCCGCCTTTGGCACGGGAAGGCGGTAAACCGTGGCACAGCTCTTTGATGTCCATTCGCATCGGCGATGGTGATCGGGGGAAGCCGCGCATAAACCCGGAAGAGCGCGCTGGCCCATAGCCCTCAGGCGACGGGCCGAGCGCGCGGGGTGCGGGGCTATTCGATCACGTCGAAGTCGCCCTCCTCTTGGCCGCCATGAGCAAACAGGTCGGAGACCAGCGCCTGCATGACGGACAGTTGTTTCGGTGAAGGTCTCCAGCCCCGACGCCGGGATTGGCGCTGGATCGACTGGGCGAAGCTTTTGGCCCAGGTGTTCTCAGCGAGACGTGCGACGGTCGGCATGTGCCAGACCAGCTCATCCACAGTGCGGGCTCGCATCATGCCGCAGCCCTCCCCAGCACATGGCCCAGGAATGCAGCCTGCCTATCTGCCGTCATGGCCTCGAACGCAGCCAAGGCATAAGCGTCCAACTCGGCTGTAGTAGACCGATCGGCCCAGAACCGGGCTTCGGGCATCGGGTTGAAGAGGGACGGCCCCGGCGGGGTCGAGGTCCCCAGTACCGACTCAGCCGTGATGTAGGCGTCGTGCCAGTCGAGGGACCGCAGGGCTGCCCAGGAGAGTTGCACTCGGTCACGCTTGGGAAGACGGGCAGACCAGACAGCGGCTGCGCCGTTCCAGCCGTCAAAGCAGTCGAGGGTAAGAGCGTGGTCGAATACCTTTATGGCGCTTGCCCGCGACTCGTTGGCTGTGGTATAATTTTTTTGAAGCTGAGTGGCTTCGTATACAGTTTTGACCCCGTTCGCAGTTGCCGCTGCGGCGGGGTTTTCTACATCCAGCTCGTTAGCCAGACCCCGAATTTCTGTTTTGTTTTCAAGGCCCAGTTTCGGGCTGTTAGCCAAGCTAAGCGGTTGAAATTCCGCCGCTTGATGCTTCCTCAAGGGATCGCCAGCTTTCCAGGGAAACGTCCGCCATAGGATGGCGACGTGTCAATTACGCTCAGGATTTGACGCCCTGGCCAAACGTTTGGGATCCGGTCCGCCAGGAAGCCGTCTCCGGGTGGCCAGCGTCGTATCGTGCTCGATCTCGGGACGCGGATCTTCTCAGGCCCACGGGCCGATTTGGTGCAGCCGGTTCGCCCGTTGCGATCAACGCGGGCCACGCCGCGCTTCATGCCCGGTCGGGGCGACGGCCCTTTGCCGCTCGCCCCGGGTTCAGGAACCGGCGGCAAAGGGATGGGCGTCGCCCCAGGTCTGGCGGGTGTCGCGGGCGACCTGGCGGCGTTCGATGCGGTCCAGCGCGGCCAAAGCCTGCTGGATGCTGCCCGTGGCCGACAGCGCCCGGTCAAAGGCCCGGCGGGCCGATCGCGGGCCCCAAGGCAGTAGGGCCGAGGCCAGCCAGGCGCGCAGTTCCGGGGGCAGGTGATCGTAATCGCGCATCGGGTCCCCGGTCCGGCGTTTCCGCCGGATCCGGGTCTGGCCCAGGTTGCCCGCCCGGACGGCGGGCTCCGCACCGGGCCGGCGGGTCATGCCGCGGCCCCCTGGTGGCCCCAGGCCGGGAAGGCATCGGGCAGGTCGGGCAGGTTGTCGGGGCCGGTGGCCAGGTGATCGGGCAACAGGCACGCATCCAGCCGGGCCTTCAGCCGGGGCCAGTCGATGCCATGGCCGATAAAGACGATCTCCTGGCGCCGGTCGCCCCAGGGCTCCTGCCAATGGGCGGCAAGGTAGGACCGGGCGCTTTCGTGGTCGGGCCAGCGGTCGCGCGGGACCGAAGCCCACCAGGTGCCCAGCGGCTTGACCGAGGACAGCGCGCCGGCCAGCGAGAATTCGGCCACCCAATCGGGCCGCGTGGCGATCCAGAAATGGCCCTTGGCCCGGATCACCCCGGGCATCTCGTCGTTCAGCGCCTCGAGGATGCGTTCGGGCACGAAGGGCCGGCGGGCGCGGTAGACAAAGCTGGCAATGCCGTATTCCTCGGTCTCGGGCACGTGGTCGGCAAAACCGTACAACTCCTTGGCCCACATCGGATGTTCATGCGCCTTGTCGAAATCGAAGAGCCCGGTGTCGAGGATCGCGCCGGCGGCCACGTCGGAATGGTCGGCCTCGATGATCCTGGCATCGGCATTCAGGCTGCGGATGATCTTGCGCGCGGCATCGGTGCGTTCGGGCCCGGCATCGCTGACCTTGTTCAGCACGACGACATCGGCAAATTCGATCTGGTCGGTCAGCAGGTGCACGATGGTCCGGTCGTCCTCGTCGCCCAGCGTCTCGCCCCGGTCGGCCAGTACGTCGTGGCTGGAGAAATCGCGCAGCAGGTTCACCGCGTCGACCACGGTGACCATCGTGTCCAGCCGGGCCACGTCGGACAGGCTGTCGCCCTGTTCGTCGCGAAAATCAAAGGTCGCGGCCACGGGCAGGGGCTCGGAAATGCCGGTGGATTCGATCAGCAGGTAGTCAAAACGACCCTCGCCAGCCAGCCGGCGGACCTCGGCCAGAAGGTCGTCGCGCAGGGTGCAGCAGATGCAGCCGTTGGACATCTCGACCAGGGTCTCGTCGGTGCGCGACAGCTCGGTGTCGGCACGCACGAGGTCGGCGTCGATGTTCACCTCGGACATGTCGTTGACGATGACCGCCACGCGCCGGCCGTCGCGGTTGTTCAGCACGCGGTTCAGAAGGGTTGTCTTGCCCGCGCCGAGAAAGCCGGACAGCACGGTGACGGGAAGGCGGGGGTCGGTCATGGGATACCTCGCTTGGGCGGAATGGGGCGGGGCAGGGCGGCGGCCCGGCCCGCAATGGCGCAACGGCGGGTGTTGTATGATATGTTATAACGTAACACAAGAGGCGGAAATGCGTCGGCGGTCAGTCGGCGCCCCGCCAGAAAGGCGACGGCGAGGGGGCAGAGAGACTGTGGTGGAAGAGACAGGGGGGGAAAAAGAACCCCCACCGCCGAAGCGATGGGGGAGGTGTCCACAATAGGGACTGGGAGGACCCTGAGACGCTCATCGTGGGCCACTCGTGGAAATGCATTCCGTTGAAAAGCAGACAGCAGAAATATCAGTGCTGAAATGAACCCTGCGTCAATGAATGGCCGAGCGTCTAGTTTATTTCCCTTTCTTTGGGAATTCTTTCTCGGAATTGCTCAATGAATGCGCCGTTTCGATTTGCGGGGCTTGCGCACGGCCTTTCCGCGCCTTTCCATCCAGCGACCGATGTCGTGATCGTAATACCAGCGCCGGAATTGGCGCGCGGTGCAATTTCGCGTTATGCCCCTGGTACCGAAAACCTCAAGCACACGCCCGGGTTCATAGGTGGTTTCGGCCCGGCGCATGGCATCTTCGGCTGTCGTGTGCAATTCGGCGATCTCGATTCCATCCGAATAGATCTTGAACAACATCTTATTTCCGCTCGTATTGTTGCGGCCATGGGGGATTGTCTTTCTCCAATTCGACCCCGGTATTTCGTCCGACCACGTCAGGGCTTGCCGGCGAGAAGGTGGATGACCTGGATACCGGCCTTCAGGATCAGAACCCAGAGCAGCAGGCCGACCAGCATCGCCACGGCGAACCAGCCCAATGGGGGCGGCGTGCCGCCTCGGTCGGCCGGGCTGTGTCCTTCGCTCATGCTGCATCGGTCCCTCTCCTCCATCGTCATCGCCGGTCAGTGCATCATCGGTCCGGGCCGCAAGCGGGTATTGATCTCGGACGGCAGTTTCGTGATGTCCAAGGGCTTGGGCAGCACGGCCAGCGCGCCCTGGACCTTGAGCAGCCGGATCAGGATCGGGTCGGCGCAGGTGGTCAGGTAGATCGTCGGGATGCGGCCCAGCGATTCCAGCCAGAACAGCAGGTCCAGCAGGCTTTCCTGTTTCTCCGTATCGGCCCGGGACACGTCGATCAGCAGCAACTCGGGGCGGACCTGGGAAATCAGCCCCAGGATCTGGCCGCGACTGCGACATTGGTACAGGTCGAACCCGCCCACGTCTGACAACACCACTTTCGACAATTTCAGAAAGTCCTCGTCGCTGTCGAATTGCAAAACCCGTTGCATCACTGGCCACACGCCCTTGCGAACCTGCAAAAAACCCGGGGCCCGGCAGCCATGCGGCCTTGTGCCCCAAGGTCACTATCGGCCCGCCATCGCGGGTGCCGCCATTCCCAAGAACCGGGGAATGGCGCGGGGGCGGGGCATGTGATGTGGTATGGCGCAAGAGCGACGGCGAGGGAGGCCGGTCCGGGCGAAATGGGGCGCCCGGAACATGCCCGGGCGACGTGGGGACGCCCGGGACCCGGCCGTCGCGAAAGGCAGCGGATTGCGGCAACGGATTACGATGGTATTCTATCGGATTATGAAGACCATGCGCTTTGGCCCGTCCACCAGGGCAGGGCCGGCTTCATCGACCGATCGCCGGACCTTGTTGAAGGTCGGCGTCATGCTCTCGGGGCTCTGCGTCGCGGGAACGCGTTCGGTCGCGGCCGAACCGGCCCTGCTCACCATCCGGACCCCGGACGGGGAGTCCCACCGGATTGGTGAGCAGGATCTGGCCTTGCTCGACTGGCACGAGGTTCGGACACAAACGGCCTGGACCTCGGGTGTGCATGTCTTTCGCGGGCCTTTGCTGCGCGATGTCCTGGCACTGGCCAGCACCGATCCGGCGCTGCGCACGGGCCGGCTGGACATGCGGGCGATCAACGATTTCGAAGTCACCGTGCCGGCCCGCGATGCCTGGGATCACCACCCGATCCTGGCCCGGACGATGGACGGCCAGATGATGCGCGTGCGGGACAAGGGGCCGTTGTGGCTGGTCTATCCGCGCGACGACAACCCGCATCTGCAGACGGCCGAGTTCGACGAGCGCTGGATCTGGCAATTGTCCGAGATCGCGATCCGGTAGTGCGTCGGTCGCGCATAACCCTGGCCACCCTGACCATCGCGGCCTTTTCCGGATTGTTCATCTATGCCGTGATCCAGCTGTTGATCAGCGAACGGCAGGCCCGGACCCAGATGGGCGAGACCCATCTCTGGGCCGCGACCGAAGCGCAGAGCGAATTGCAGAAGCTGCTGATCCTGACCACCGGGCCGATGGACCCGCTGGAATTCCGCGCCGATGCCCAGGCCGCCTCGCTGCGGTTCGAACTGCTCTACAGCCGGGTGGCCCTTTTGAACGACGGGCCCCAGCTGGGCTATTTCGACGGGATCGGCCAGGGCGACACCGTGCGTGCGACACTGGAGCTGATGCAGGATCTCGATCACCGGCTCTATGGGCCGGCCTTTTCGCTGGCCGCCGCCCGGGCCGCCGGGGCGCGTTTCGGCGATCTGTCGGACATGCTGCGCGAGGTCGTCGTGGCGACCATGCTGTCGGAACGCACGCGCCGGGCCGAACGGCTGGACCGGGTGCGCCGGACGACCTTCGTGCTGTCGGTGGCCGTGCTGGGCATGTTTGCCACCGGCGCGCTGATGGCCTCGCAGCTGGTGCGCAACATCCGGTCGCTCGACGACGAACAGCAGCGGCTGGTCCGGCACCAGGCCCGGCTGGAAGACACCATCGCCCTGCGCACGGCCGAAATCCGCGATGCGCTGGCCGTCGAACGGCGAGCCAAGGAGGTCTATCGCAGCTTCGTCATGATGGTCTCGCACCAGTTCCGCACGCCGCTGTCGGTCATCCACATGACATCCCAGCGTCTGACCCGCGCCGACCCGGCTCGCCCGCCGGCCGACCTGGACGGCAAGGCGTTCAAGATCCTCAACGCGGCGAAACGGCTGGAACGGCTGATCTCGCGGGTGGTCGTGTCGGCCAGCCTGGATGCCGAGGGCCAGTTCTGCATGCCCGAGCCGGTCGACCTGAACGACGTGGTGCGCAATGCCCTGCGCCAACTGCGCGAGACCCATCCAAACCGGGTCTTTGCCTGTTCCCTCTCGGCCGATCCGCTGCCCGTCGAGGTCGATGTCATCCTGGTCGAACAGGTGACCGTCAACCTGATGTCCAACGCGGCCAAGTATTCGCCCGACGACAGCCGCATCGACATCCGGGCCATGCGCGCGGGTGACACGGCGCAGGTCCGGGTCACCGACCGGGGCATGGGCATTCCCGAAGCCGTGCGGGCCTCGATCTTCGACAAGTATTACCGCGCGCCCAACGTCCAGCACCTGCCCGGGTTGGGCCTGGGCCTGCACCTGGCCACGGAGATCCTCGACCTGCATGACGGCCGGCTCGATTTCACCTCGACCGAGGGCGAGGGATCGGTCTTTACCATGATTTTGCCCCTGCGAGGATCCGCCTGCGATGACTGAGCCCGCCCCCACCGCGACGATCCTGTGTGTCGAGGACGAGCGCGACCTGCTGGAAGAGCTGGTCGAAGAGCTGGCCGGGGCGGGGCACCGGGTCTTGTCGGCGGTCAATGCGGACGAGGCCGAGGCCCTCCTGTCGCGCGAACGGCCGGACATCGTGCTCTGCGACGTGATGATGCCCGGGCGCAACGGGTTCGACCTGTTGCAGGACCTGCGCCGGGCGGGGGTGCTGGCTCCGGGCACGGCCTTCATCTTCCTCACTGCCCTGTCGGACCGCGCGCCGCGGCTGACCGGGCTGAAGACCGGGGCGGATGATTACCTGGCCAAGCCCGTCGACCTGGACCTGTTGCACCTGACGATCCGCAACCGGCTGCTGTTCCTGCGCCGGGTCCAGACCGTGGCCATGCCAGGCCGCGGGCGGGTCGACGTGCACCTGTCGCGGCGCGAGCGCGAGGTGCTGGCCGCGGTGGGGCGGGGCCAGCGCACGGCGGTGATCGCCCACGAGCTGGGCATTTCAGAGAACACGGTCAGCCAGTACCTCAAGGAAGTCTATCGCAAGCTGGGCATCAACAACCGCGCCGATGCCGCCCGCGCGGCCGTGGCCATGGGGCTGAGCCGCTAGGCCGGGGGCGCTGCCATCGGGCTGAACCGCTGGGTCGTGGCAGCTGCGCCGCCGTGGACATGAACCGTTGGGGCGGCCGTGGCCATGGGGCCAGACCGTTTGGCCGGGGGCATGCCCATTGGGTTGAACCGCCGGGGCGGGGGGAGGCCCTGCCCAAGGGGGGGAACCGTCGGGCCAGGGTCGGCGCGGACGTGGCCGTCGGGCGTACCCGCCCGGTCGATGATCGGCGCGGCGGGCACTACGGGGCCGCTGCCCATGCCGCCCCGCACCACCGGCCCGGAGCGATCCGGGCCGGCCGTCTGTCCACAGGCAAACGCGGCCGATCAGACCCGCAGCAGGGTCTTGATGGCGCGGCGTTCGTCCATCGCGCGATAACCCTCGGCCACGTCGGCCAGCGGGATATCCAGGTCAAAGACCTTGCCCGGGTCGACCTTGCGGCTGAGCACCTGGTCGATCAGGTCGGGCAGGAAACGGCGCACCGGGGCGGGGCCGCCCAGCATCGCCCTTTGGGCAAAGAACAGCTGCGCGCCGTCGAAGGTCACGCCATGAGGCACGCCGACATAACCGATATGGCCGCCGGGCCGGGCGGCATAGATCGCCTGGTTCATCGAGGTTTCGGTGCCCACGCATTCCATCACCGCATCGGCCCCGACATTGCCGGTCAGCTCGCGGATCTTGGCGATGCCCTCCTCGCCACGTTCGGCCACGATGTCGGTCGCTCCGAATTCCAGCGCCAGGTCCTGGCGCGATGTGTGGCGGCTCATGGCGATGATGCGCCCGGCGCCCATCTGTTTCGCCGCCAGCACGGCCATCAGGCCCACCGCCCCGTCGCCCACCACGGCCACGGTCGACCCGGGCTGGACCTGCGCCGCGTCACAGGCATACCAGCCGGTGCCAAAGACATCGGACGCGGCCAGCAGCCCGGGGATCAGGTCTTCGTCGGGATGCGCGTCGAGCGCGACCAGCGTGCCATCGGCCAACGGCACCCGGGCCAGCGGCGCCTGGGCCCCGGTCATGAACTCGACATTCTCGCAGGAGGATTGGAAACCGTGGCGGCAATGCGGGCAGGTGTTGTCGGACAGGCAGAACGACCCGACGACAAACTGGCCGGGCGTGACCGATGTGACGGCCTCGCCCACGGCTTCGACCACGCCGCAATATTCGTGGCCCATGGCCTGGGGCGCGGTGACCGGCTGGTCGCCGCGATAGGGCCACAGGTCCGAGCCGCAGACGCAAGAGGCTGCCAGGCGGATGATGGCATCGGTGGGTTTCTGGATGACGGGCTCGGCGACGTCTTCGAAACGCACGTCGCCGGCCCCGTAAAGCATGGTGGCTTTCATGAAAGGGATCCTTGGTCTGATCGGCGCCCTGGCCCGGCGGGCCGGGTGCCGGAAGGTGGCCGCCCGGACATATGGCATCCCCGGCCGTCCGATTAGCGGGCGCCCGGCCATTGCGTCTATACCCGGACTTCATGAATGGACCGGCGGTGGTCTGCGCGGCACGGGCAGATGGCCGGCCCGCCGGGGCAATCGGGCGGCGGAGTTCGTAACTCTGACCCCGGCCAACGCGTCACGGCCCAAAGGGTTTCATCCGCCTCATTCATAGATCCTATCACCCAGCGCCCGGTAATCCCCGGCGCTGTCCTGCCTACATCCCCCATCAGGACCCCAAGCCATCACCCGGAGGCGCCCGGACCCGCAGGGCCGGAAGACGACGCGCCGCGTGATCACGCCAGCAAGGAGCGACCCCGCATGAGCCCTCCCGTCGACATCCATCTCAACCGCCGCGACCTGATGGCCGGCACCGCTGCGGCCGCCCTGACCGCCAGCCTGCCCGGCGCCCTGCGTGCCCAGACCACGGCCGCCCCCTTGCCCCTGCCCAAGGGCCCGACGACCACCCCCGTCAGCTTCCGCATCAACGGCGCTGAAACGGCCATCGAGGTCGACAACCGCATGACCCTGCTCGACGCCCTGCGCGAGGGGCTGCAGATGACCGGCACCAAGAAGGGCTGCGACCATGGCCAATGCGGGGCCTGCACCGTCATGGTCAACGGCCGGCGCATCAATTCCTGCCTGACCCTGGCGTGCATGCACGAAGGCGATGAAATCACCTCGGTCGAAGGCATCGGCCAGCCCGACGAGATGGACCCGATGCAGGCGGCCTTTGTCGAACACGACGGGTTCCAGTGCGGCTATTGCACCCCGGGCCAGATCTGTTCGGCCCGGGCCGTGCTGGACGAGATCCGCGCGGGCATCCCCAGCCACGTGACCGGCGACCTGACCGCGCCCATCGCCATCAGCGACGCCGAGATCCGCGAGCGCATGTCGGGCAACATCTGCCGCTGCGGGGCCTATGCCAACATCCTGGCCGCCATCACCCAGGTCGCGGAGGACCAGGCATGAGGGAATTCAGCTACGAACGCGCCGCCACCCCCGCCGCTGCCGCCGCCCGCGCGGCCGAGGTGCCCGGGGCCAGGTTCATCGCCGGGGGCACCAACCTGCTGGACCTGATGAAACACGAGATCGAGACGCCGGTGCACCTGATCGACGTCAACGGCACCGGGCTCGACTCGATCACCGAAACCGAAGAGGGCGGGCTGCGGATCGGGGCCATGGTGCGCAACACCGACCTGGCCGCCGATGCGCGGGTGCGGCGTGATTACGGCGTGCTGACCCGGGCGCTGGTGGCCGGGGCCTCGGGCCAGCTGCGCAACAAGGCGACCACCGCCGGCAACCTGCTGCAACGGACGCGCTGTCCCTATTTCTACGACACCAACATGCCCTGCAACAAGCGCAGCCCCGGCGCGGGCTGTGCCGCGCAGGACCCCGGTGCGGTGACCCGGGGGCTGGGCGTCGTCGGCACCTCGGCGGCCTGCATCGCCACCCATCCCAGCGACATGGCCGTGGCCCTGATGGTGCTGGATGCGACGGTGGAAACCGTGACGCCCGAAGGCGACACGCGGGCCATCCCGCTGGCCGGGTTCTATGCCGCCCCGGGCGAGACGCCCGATGTCGAAACGGTGCTGGGCGCGGGCGAGATGATCACCGCCGTGACCCTGCCGGCGCCGATCGGCGGCACCCAGATGTATCACAAGGTGCGCGACCGGGCGTCTTATGCCTTTGCGCTGGTCTCCGTGGCGCTGATCGTCCAGCCCGACGGTACCGGCCGGGTGGCCCTGGGCGGTGTCGCCCCGCGACCCTGGCGCGATCCCGCGGCCGAGGCGCTGATGCCCCGGGGGGCAGGGGCCGTGATGGCCCGCCTGCTGGGCGATGCCACCCCGACCGAGGACAACGCCTTCAAGATCGCGCTGGCCGAACGCACGCTGGCCGGCCTTCTGGCCGAGGCAAAGGAGTAATCCCATGGAGTTCAATGCACCCGCCGGGTCCAATCTCTTTGACACCGCCCGGATCGTGGGCCGGCCCACGCCGCGCGTCGACGGCGCGCTCAAGACCACCGGCCAGGCGCCTTATGCCTATGAGCGCCACGACGTGGCCCCGGACCAGCTGGTCGGCTTTCCGCTGGGGGCGGCCATCGCCACCGGCCGGATCCTGTCGATGGACACCTCGGCCGCCCTGGCCGCGCCCGGCGTCGTCGACATCGTGACCACGCTGGACATGGACGCCCTGCCGAAATCCAGCTGGAACGTCGCGCATCTCTTTGGCGGCGACGTGGTCGAACATTACCACCAGGCAATTGCCGTGGTCGTGGCCGAGAGCTTTGAACAGGCCCGGGCGGCGGCCCACCTGATCCGCGTCGAATACGAGGCCGACACCGACGCGACCTTTGACCTCGGTGCGGCCTGGCAGGACGTTGCCGAGGGCGATACCGACCCGGTCGCCCGCGTGGGCGATTTCGAAGCGGCCTTCGCGGCCGCGCCGGTCCAGCTGGACGAAACCTATCACACCCCCGGCCATTCCCACGCGATGATGGAGCCCCATGCGACCATCGCCCGCTGGGAGGATGGCAAGCTGACGGTCTGGACCTCGAACCAGATGATCAACTGGATGCGCGGGGCAATTGCCACGACCTTCGGCATGGACGAGGCCGACGTGCGCGTCGACAGCCCCTATGTGGGCGGCGGCTTCGGGGCAAAGCTCTTCGTGCGCTCCGACACGATCATGGCCGCCCTGGCCGCGCGCAAGACGGGGCGGGCGGTCAAGGTCATGCTGCCCCGGCCCTTCGTGATGAACAACACGACCCACCGGGCGGCCACGATCCAGCGCATCCGCATCGGGGCGACCGAGGACGGGCGCATCACGGCCATCGCCCACGAGGACCTGTCGAACACCCTGCCCGGCGGGCGGGGCGAGAATTCGACCGACCAGACACGGGTGTTCTATGCCGGCGACAACCGCCTGATCACCCGCCGCCTGGCCGAGATGCACCTGCCCGAGGCCAATGCCATGCGCGCGCCGGGCGAGGCGTCGGGGCTGATGGCGCTGGAAATTGCCATGGACGAGATGGCCGAGCGGCTGGGCATGGACCCGGTCGAATTCCGCGCGGTCAACGACACCCAGGTCGATCCCGAAGACCCCGAGCGGCCGTTCTCCGACCGCCATTTCGTCGAGGCCCTGCAGGCCGGGGCCGAGGCCTTTGGCTGGGCCGACCGCAACACGACGCCGGGAGGCATGCGCGACGGGCCCTGGCTGATCGGCCATGGCATGGCGGGGGCCTATCGCGGCGGGCCGGCGACAACATCGGGCGCGCGGGTCAGGCTGCAACCCGACGGCCGGCTGATCGTCGAAACCGACATGACCGATATCGGCACCGGCTCCTACACGATCATTGCCCAGGTCGCGGCCGAGGTCATGGGCCTTGAGCTTGACCAGGTCGAGGTCCGGCTGGGCGACAGCGATTACCCCGTCTCGGCCGGTTCGGGCGGGCAATGGGGCGCGGTCAGCTCGACCTCGGGCACCTATGCCGCCTGTGTCGCCCTGCGCGGTGAGCTGGCGCGGCGGCTGGGCAATGGGGATGCCGAGACGCTGGAATTCGCCAATGGCGCGGTGCGCACGCCCGACAAGCAGGTGCCCTATGCCGAGATCGCGGCAGACGGCGAGATCGTGGCCGAGGAGACCATGACCTTCGGCGATTTCCGGGGCCAGCACGTGGTGGCCACCTTTGCCGCCCATTTCGTCGAGGTCGGCGTGCATGCGGCCACCGGCGAGATCCGCGTGCGCCGGATGCTGGGCGCCTGTGACGCCGGGCGCATCCTGAACCCGGTCACCGCGCGCAGCCAGGTCATCGGCGGCATGGTCATGGGCGTCGGCGCCGCGCTGATGGAAGAGATCGCCGTCGACACCGGCCGGGGCTTCTTTGCCAATCACGACCTGGCCGGATACGAGGTGCCGGTGCATGCCGACATCCCGCAGCAGGAGGTGATCTTTCTCGACACGTCCGACGCGGTCTCGTCGCCGCTGAAGGCCAAGGGGGTCGGCGAGCTGGGGCTGTGCGGCGTGGCGGCGGCGGTGGCCAATGCGGTCTACAATGCCACCGGCCTGCGCATCCGCGACTACCCGGTGACGCTGGACAAGATGATCGACCGCCTGCCGGCGGTCTGATCGGCGCAGTCCGGGCCGCCTTTTTCCAGGGTGCCCAACGCCCGGGTCGCCGTCCGTCGGATGTTCCCGGGCGGCGGCCCCTGGCGGTCCGGTCTCAGCCGGTGTAGCGCAGCGCGTCGCGCACCAGGGCAAAGGCCGGCGTGACCTGCCGCCGGGACGGGTAATAGAGGTGATAGCCGGGGAAGGGCGGGCTCCAGTCTTCCAGCACGGCCTCGACCCGGCCGGCGGCGATGTGGTCCCGCAGGTGGTAATCGGGCAGGCAGCACAGGCCATGGCCGTCGAGACAGGCCCGCACGATCAGCTCGACATCGTTTGATGTGACCTGGCCGGTCACCCGCACGTTCAGCGGCTTGCCGTCGCGTTCGAATTCCCAGGGGTAGAGCCCGCCCAGCGTCGGCAGGCGCAGGTTGATGCAATTGTGGTCGGTCAGGTCATGCGGCGTTTCGGGCCGGCCGTGGCGGGCGAAATACTCCCGCGTGCCGACCGTCAGCATGCGCAGGTCGGGCCCGATGCGCAGGGCGATCATGTCCTTCTCGACGCTTTCGCCCAGCCGCACCCCGGCGTCGAACCGTTCCTCGACGATATCGGTTAGCTTGGGATCGACGGCCATTTCCAGCTGAACATCCGGGTATTCGGCCAGCACCGGCGACAGCCGCGGCCAGATCAGCTCGACCGCTGCATGATGCGACGTGGTGATCCGCACCAGCCCGGCCGGACGGGCGCGCATCTCGTTCAGCCCGGCCAGCCGTTCCTCTATGTCGTTGAAGGCCGGGCGCAGGGTTGCGGCCAGCTGTTCGCCCGCCAGCGTGGGCGAGACATTGCGCGTGGTCCGCGTCAGCAGGCGGATGTCCAGCCGTTCCTCCAGCCGCTTGACCGTGTGGCTCAGGGCGCTTTGCGACGTGCCCAGCCGGGCCGCGGCCCGGGTAAAGCTGCGTTCCTCGCAGACGGCCAGAAAGGCCATCAGGTCGCCAAGTTCGTCTCGTTTCATTGATGATCCCGTCACATGGCCCAAAGCCCGATGCAGAGCTTTCTAACATTAATCGGCCCTGCCGGGCCAGTGGCCCGCGGCAGGCGCCGAACCGGCCGGCCGGACAGGGCCGATGCGGATTAGATGTGGCCGGTGATGCACGGCCCAGATATAGTGAGATCAAATAAGAAGAAGAGACTTATCGGTTTATGCTGACGTTGAGACATTACGAGCTGCTTGTCACCCTGGCCGAAGAGCTTCACTTCGGTCGGGCGGCCGAGCGGCTGTCGATCTCGCAGCCGCAGCTGACCCAGCAGCTCAAGCAGATGGAAGAGCTGATCGGCACTTTGCTCTTCGAACGCAACCGGCGCAAGGTCGAACTGGCCCAGGCCGGGCGGTTGCTGCTGCCCGAGGCCCGCGCCGTGCTGCGCCATGCCGCCCGGGCCCAGGACGTGGCGATGAGCGTCGGGCGGGGCACGATCGGCGAGCTGGCCCTGGGCTATGTCGGCGCGGCGTCGACCAGCGGCGTGCTGGCCCGGCTGCTGCGGGCCTATCGCGACCGGGCGCCGGACGTGCGGCTGCAGCTGACACTGATGGACCTCGACCGCCAGATCCCCGAGGTGTCGGCGGGCAACCTGGACGCGGGCATCGTGCGCCTGCCGTTCCCCGACATGCCCGAGAACCTGGTCACGCGGACCCTGCACGAGGAACGGCTGTGGATCGCCCTGCCGGCTGACCACCCGCTGGCCGATGGCCCGGCGGATGGCGCGCTGGACCTGGCGGCCTTTCGCGATGCGTCCTTCCTGGCCACCCACCTGCCGCCCAACATCGGCTTTTCGGCAGCCATGCACCAGGCCTGCGCCGGGGCGGGCATCAGCCCCGACATCGTCCACCGCTCGCCCCAGTTCACCTCCATCGTCAGCCTCGTCGCGGCGGGGCTGGGCGTGGCCGTCGTGCCCGATTCCATCCGCTTCCTGGCCGTGCCCGGCGTGGTCTATCGCCCGCTGGCCGGGGTGGCGGTGACGGCCAACATTTCCCTTGTCCACCAAGACAGCCGCGAAAGCCCGGCCCTGGACCAGTTCCTGGCCTGCCTCGACGCGGTACGACCCCAAGGAGACATCGTCACATGAGAACCGAACGCTTCACGGCCCTGGATGGCATCTATCACGGGTTCCGCCCGGCCGAAGGCAGCGCCCCGGTGCTGGTCTTTGCCAATTCGCTGGGCACCGACCTGCGCGTCTGGGACCGGATCGTGGCCCGGCTGCCCGAAAGCTGGGGCATCCTGCGCCAGGACAAGCGCGGCCACGGGCTGAGCGCGGCGAAGGACACGCTGAGCATCGAGACCATGGCCGATGACGTCGAAACCCTGCTGGATCACTATGACATCGGCGGGTTCACCGGGGTCGGCCTGTCGGTCGGCGGGCTGATCATGCAACGCCTGGCCGTGCGCCGGCCCGAAGGCATGAGCCACCTGGTGCTGTCGGACACGGCGGCCAAGATCGGGTCGCCCGAGATCTGGAACCCGCGGATCGACACCGTGCTGGCCAAGGGCATTGCCGAGATCGGTGATGCCATCCTGGAGCGCTGGTTCGCCGCGCCCTACCGCGACACCGAGGACTTCGCCATGTGGCGGGCGATGCTCGAACGCACCCCGGCCAAGGGCTATGCCCAGGTCTGTGCCGCGATCCGCGATGCCGATTACCGCGCCGACCTGGCCCGGATCACCCAGCGCACGCTGGTCATTGCCGGGGCCGAAGACGCCTCGACCCCGCCGGAGCTGGTGAAATCGACCGCCGAGGCCATCGCCGGCGCGCGCTACGAGGAAATCGCCGATGCGGGCCATCTGCCCTGTGTCGAACAGCCGGACATCTTCGCCGCGCTGCTGAAGGACCATATCGGGGTCTGACCCGCCGCGACCTGCGACGATCCGTTGCGCAAAAGGTCGCCCCGTTTCGGGCGGCCTTTTCATGTTTGGATCGGGATCATGTGCGGGCCGGGATCATGTGTGGGCCGGGGCCATGTGTGGACCGGAGCCATGTGTGCACCGGCACCATGTGCAGGCCGGGGCCATGTTTGGATCGGGATCATGCGTGGATCGGGATCATGTGCGGGCAGGGGCCATGTGCGGGCAGGGGCCATGAGAAGGCCGAGGCCACTGCCCGGCCGCTGTCATGACCGGCCGGGCAGCGGCGGGCGGGGTCAGCCGACGGTGACCCCGCCGCAGACGAACAGCGTCTGGCCGGTGACGAACCCGGCGCGCGGGTCGCAGAAGAAGGCCACGGCATTGGCCACGTCCTCGCCGGTGCCGACCCGGCGGACGGGCACGTGTTCGATGATCTCGCGCGTCAGCGGCGCATCGGGCGGGTTGTTCTTCCAGAAGGCATCGGTGCCGATCGGCCCGGGGGCCACGCAATTGACCGTGATGCCGTGCGGACCAAGTTCCAGCGCCCATGTCCGGGCCATGGACTGGGCCGCGCCCTTGGTCGCCGAGTAGAGCGTGCGCAGCTCCTTGCCCAGGGTCACCCGGCTGGTGTTCATCACGATCCGGCCGCCGCCCAGCTCTTTCATCCGGGGCAGCAGGGCCTGGGCGCACAGGATCGACGGGCGCAGGTTCACATGCATCATCCGGTCGAAATCGGCCGGGTCGACCTCTTCGAGCGGGGCAGGGGTGACGATGCCCACGTTGTTGACCAGGCAGGTGATGTCATGCCGCCCGGCCAAGTCGCCCAGCAGGGCGGTGGTGGCCGTGGCATCGCTGAGGTCGATCTGGTGAAAGTCGTCGCAATCGATGGCCGGGGCAGTGACATCCAGCACGATGGTGCGGAACCCGTCGGCCTTCAGCCGCGCGGTGATCGCCGCGCCGATGCCGTTGGCGCCGCCCGTGACCAGGGCGGCGCGCCTGTCGTATCGGCTCATGTGTCGTCGTCGCGGATCGAGGACGGATGCCGATTGAGCGGCGTGACATGGATGTCCATGTAGGGATAGAGCGGCAGGCCGGTCAGCACCTCGTGCAGGTGGTCGTTGTCGCGGCAATCGAAGATCGAGATGTTCTCGTAGAGCCCCGACAGGCGCCAGATGTGACGCCAGACGCCCTGGCGCTGCAGGTCCTGGCTATAGGCCTTTTCGGTGGCCTTCACCCGGGCTGCCTCGTCCGGGTCCAGGTCGGCCGGAATGTTCACGGTCATGTGCACGTGGTAGAGCATGTCACTCCTCGTTCAGGGTGTTGCGCCCGTCGAGATAGGCCTTGCGCCAGCGGGTGACGAAGACCCTCTCGAACAGGTCGCCTTGGTGGAACGGATCGGCTTCGATGAAGGCCTGGGCCTCGGCCCGGGTTGCCACGTCGAGCACGTAGAGCCCGCCGCTGGCCAGGTTGCCGTCATCGTCCAGCTTGGCCCCGCAGGCCAGCAGCAGGTGCTTGTTGGCTTCGAGGTAATCCAGGTGGGCCGGGCGGAGCCGGATGCGCAGGTCTGCGCATCCGGGCTTGTCGTAGGTTTCGACCATCCAGGGCATGGATCAGGCGACCCCGGCCGTGGCAAAGCCCCAGATCGCGATCGTGGCCAGGAAGATGATGCCCAGGTAGAACAGGATCATGACCATGTAGCCCATGAAATCCTTGAGCTTCAGCCCCGAGATGGCCAGCGCCGGCAGCAGCCAGAACGGTTGCACCATGTTGGTCCACTGGTCCCCGATCTGCACGGCCAGGGCCGTGGCGGGGATCGACGCGCCCAGCTGCTTGGCCGCTTCCATCATGACCGGGCCCTGGATGACCCACTGGCCGCCGCCCGACGGCACGAAGAGGTTGATCAGGCCGGCCGCGAAGAAGGACGAGATCGGCAGGGTTTCCGGCGACGAGATCGACACGAACCAGTTGGCCAGCGTCACGATCAGGCCCGACCCGCCGAGGATCGCCAGGATACCGGCGTAGAACGGGTACTGGATGATGATGCCCGACACGACCTTCACGCCTTCGCTCAGGGCGGCCAGGAACCGGCTGGGCGTGACGAAGAGCGTGATGCCCAGCGACAGGAACAGCAGGTTGATGAAGTTCAGCGTCACGCCGCCGCCATCGACCAGGTAGAGCACGATGTAGAGCAGCCCGAAGAGGCCCATGCCCACGCCGATGATCGGCGAATGGTTCAGCCGCTCGGCCAGGGTGCGGTCGGTTGCCTCGGTGTCGGAGATCGGCAGGTCGGGCTCGGGTGCGGCCTCGACCACGTCGGCCGGGTTCTTGGGATGCAGCATGGCGTTGAAGAACGGCAGGGTGACCAGCAGCACCAGGTTCATGCCGATGATGTAGGGCGAGAAGATCGTGTCACCCAGAGGCACCAGCCCGATGACCTCTTCCATGAAATGGCCCGGGGTGTTCAGCAGCAGCGGCACCGAGCCCGACAGGCCCACGCCGTAGACGGCAAAGCCCGAATAGCCCGCGGCAATGACCAGCGGATAGTGCAGGCCCTTGACCTTGCGGCCGAGTTTCTGAGCGATCAGCGTGCCCAGCACCAGCCCGAAGCCCCAGTTCAGCCAGGATCCGACGCCGCCGACCAGGGTGGCCACGACGATCGCCGCCCGGGGGCTCGACACGCCCATGACGACGTAATCCATCAGTTTGTCGACGGCCGGCGTGCGGGCCAGGATGTAGCCGGCCAGCAGGATGACCGTCATCTGCATGGTGAAAGCCAGCAGGTTCCAGAACCCGTCGCCCCAGAGCCGCGAGGCCTCGAAGAAGCCGGTGCCCTGGCTGACCATGGCGAAAATGACCGTCAGCGCCGTGAGAATGATCGCCACGACCAGCGGGTCGGGCATGTATCGGCTCACGATGCGGGTGAAGAAATTGGTGATCGCGTTCAAGTTAGTCCTCCTCCTGCCCGGGTCCCCGCCCGGACAAGTGTCCTCAGTGATATGTATTGCTAATCACAGATCACTATTTATATTGTCAACTGATTTGTGACGGAGGGGTCTCATGGACAGACTTGTGGTGATCGGGGCCGGGATCATGGGGCTGCGCATCTGCCGCCATTTCCTGGGCTGCGGGCATCCTGTTGCGCTGGTCGATCCGTCGGCCGAAGCGCTTGAAAAGGCGATGGCTTTCCTCGATGGCGCGCCGCGCCAGCCGGTCTTTGCCGGGGCGGTCGACGTGCTGGGCCCGGCCTGGCGCGATGCCTTCATGGCCATCGAGGCGGTGCCCGAGATCCTTGACCTGAAACGCCGGGTGATTGCCGATCTCGAGGAGTTTTTCCGCGACTCGACCCTGATCGCGTCGAATACCTCGGGCCTGCGCACGGCCGAGCTGACCGCCGGCATGGTCCACCCGGAACGGTTCGTCATCACCCATTTCTTCAATCCCGCCGACATGATTCCGGCGGTCGAAGTGGTGCCCGGCCCGGCCACGCCCGAGGAGGTTGTCGCGCGGGTGGCGGCCTTTCTCGATGCGTCGGGCAAGAAGGCCGCGCCGCTCAGGGCCGATGTGCCGGGGTTCATCGCCAACCGGCTGCAACATGCGCTGATGCGCGAATGCTTTGCCCTGGTCGAAAGCGGGGTGGCCGATGCCGAGACGGTCGACCTGGTGACGCGCTATTCGCTGGGCGTGCGGCTGGCGCTGATCGGCCCGTTCCTGCAGCGCGATCTCAACGGGCTGGACACGCATCTGAACATCGCCCGGTATCTCTATGCCGATCTCGATGCCCGGCAGGAGCCGCCGGCGCTGCTGGAACGCAAGGTGGCGGCCGGGGCGCTGGGGCGCAAGGCGGGCCATGGTTTCCACCGCTGGGATGGGCCACAACGGGTCCGCATGACGCGGATCGAGGAGCTGCTGCCGCAGGTGATCGCCCTGTCGGCACAGGTTGATGAAGAGGAAGAGGAGACGACATGCCGCAATGGGTGAACCGCCCCGAGGGCAGCAACTGGGGCGATTTCGGCCCCGACGACCAGCTGGGCACGCTGAACTACATCACTGATGCCGAACGGCGGGCGGCGGCGGGGGAAATCCGCGAGGGCCGGGCCTTTTGCCTGTCGCTGCCGCTCGATCTGCCGGGCAAGGTGTCGCTGAACCCCCGGCGCAAGCCGCCGCGGCTGGCCCCGACCTGCCTGGGCGAGACGCCCTACATCAATTACCCGCTCAGCAATGTCGACCCGGTGCTGATGGACGTTCTGTCGGATGACCAGGTGCTGCTGTCGACCCAGTATTCGACACAATGGGATTCGCTGGCCCATGTGGGCGCGCTGTTCGATGCCGATGGCGATGGCGTGGCCGAACGCTGCTATTACAACGGCCACCGGGCCGACGTGGATGTGCTGGGCGCGGGCGCGGAGGGCGACCACGCGTCTTATGCCCGCCGGCTGGCGGTCAGCGAGATGGCCAAGACCCCGGTGCAGGGGCGCGGGGTGCTGGTGGATTTCACCCGGGCCTATGGCACCGAGCGGGTGATCGTCACCCGGGCCATGCTGGAAGAGGTCATCGCGGCCCAGGGCGTCGAGCTGCGTCCGGGGGACATCCTGCTGCTGCGCACGGGCTATGCCGAGGCGCTGCGCGACATGCAGGACGCGCCCGATCCCGACCGGCTGCACCGCACCGGCGCGGTGCTGGACGGCACCGACGCGGCGCTGCACGAGTGGATCACCGACAGCCGCATCGCGGCCATCGCGGCGGACAATTACGCCGTGGAAAACCCCGATGCCGATCCGCATGCCTGCTGCCTGCGCCTGCCGCTGCACCACCATTGCCTGTTCAAGCTGGGCCTGCCCCTGGCCGAGCTGTGGGACTTCAGCGCCCTGGCCCCGGCCTTGCAGGCCGCCGGGCGGCATGCGGTCTTCCTGACCGCGCCGCCGCTCTACCTGCCCGGGGCTATCGGGTCGCCGGTCACGCCGGTGGCGACGATCTGAGTCCTGCGGGCGCGCCCGTTCAGGCCGCGCCCGCCTCGGGACGGCTTGGATCGGTCAGCCCGACCAGCGCGTTGTCACGGATCAGCGCGCCGATATCGGTGGCCACGCCGCTCTGCGCGGCGCGGTCGGCGGCGATGCCGGTCAGGATCGACCAGGCGCCGGCCCGCTGGTCCGACGCCCGGTTGTGGCGGTCGGGCCCGGCGCGGTCGGGCGCAAAGAGGTCTTCGAGCATCACCGGATCGGCCCCGCCATGGTCGCCCGAGCCTTCGGGGATCTCGACGGCCCGCGGCGCCTCGCCGGCCAGGTGCAGCGTGGTGGCCATGGATTCATGTTCCCCCGGCGGGCGCTTGCCGCCAAAGATGCCATGCACCTCGGTATGGCGGTGGGTCAGCTCGCCCCTTGTGCCGATGAAGCTCACCTCCAGCCCTTCCCAGGGCGCATAGGCATAAAGCGTGTAATTGGCGCTGGCCCCGCTGGCAAAGCGGATATGGGCCTGGAACGTGTCCTCGATGCCGATGGCCGGGTCAAAGACACACAGGTTGCGGTGATAGCCGTCGGCCTGCTCGGCCTCGCGGTAGAGCCGGCGCAGGTTGTCGTCGTCATCGAGCACCAGCGCGAAATCGCATTGCGCGCCGTCCAGGCAGGTTGCGCAGCGCGGGCCGGGATGGGCCAGGCCCAGGTCGGCGGCGGTCTGCGGCGTATAGAACGCCCGCCGGGCCGAGGCGGTGACCTGTTCGGGCCGGCTGTCCAGCCACCAGTTCAGCAGGTCGAAATGATGGCTGGCCTTGTGCACCAGCAGCCCGCCCGAATTGGCCTTTTGCCGGTGCCAGCGGCGAAAGTAATCGGCCCCGTGGATGCGATCGAGATGCCAGCGGAAATCGACGGCCGTGACCTCTCCGATGGTGCCCGCCGCGATGATCTCGCGCAGCTGGGTGCGGGCCGGGGAATAGCGATAGTTGAAGGTGACCGTGATCCGCCCGCCGGTGCGGGCCTGGGCATCGAGGATGCGGGCCAGCTGGTCGGGATGGGTGGCCAGGGGCTTTTCGCAGATCACCTCGCAGCCGGCTTCGAGCGCGGTGACGATGTAATCGGCATGGGTGTGGTCGGGCGTGGCCACGATGATGCTGTCGGGCTGTTCGGCCGCGATCATCGCCTTGAAATCCGCCGCGTCATGGGTGGCCACGGGCCGGCCGGCCTCGGCCGCCGACAGGGCCAGCCGGCGGGGGTTGCTGTCGCACAGGGCGACCAGCTGGTGACGGTCCGCATAAGGCCCGCAAAGCGCGTCGCGGAACATGCGATGGCGCGAGCCGCAGCCGACGATGGCATAGCGCATGGGCTCAGGCCGCCCGGGCCAGCGGCGGTTCGGTGCGGTTGCCCTCGGCATCGAAGTAATGCAGGTCGGCCAGGTCGATGCCCACGGTCACGCTGTCGCCGGTGCGGTGGGTGTCGGGGCCGGCCGCATGGAACAGCAGGCTCTGGCCCGACGGCAGGTCGATATAGACCAGCGTTTCCGCGCCCAGGTATTCGACCAGCCGGATGCGCCCTTCGGTGGTGATGTCGCCACCGCCCAGCCGGACCTTCTCGGGCCGCACGCACAGGGTCATCTCGGCATCGGCGCTGTCGAGTTCGGGCAGGGCGAAGGCCGGGAAATCGGCCAGCTTGGCCATCCGCCGGCTGTCCTCGACCACGACCCGAGCCGGCAGGGTGTTGATCTTGGGCGAGCCGATGAACCCGGCGACAAAGAGGTTGGCCGGCCGGGTATAGAGCTCGGACGGGGTGCCGACCTGTTCGATCTTGCCCCCGCGCAGCACGACGATCCGGCTGGCCAGGGTCATCGCCTCGACCTGGTCATGGGTGACATAGATCATCGTGGTCTTGAGCCGGTCGTAGAGCGCGGCCAGCTCGACGCGCATCTGCACGCGCAGCTCGGCGTCGAGGTTCGACAGCGGCTCGTCGAAGAGAAACAGCTGGGGTTCGCGCACGATGGACCGGCCGATGGCCACGCGCTGTTTCTGTCCGCCCGACAGCTGGCGCGGCTTGCGGTCGAGCAGGGGTTCGATCTGCAGGATCCGCGCGGCATCGGCCACCCGCCGGTCGATCTCGGCCTTGGGCATCCTGAGGTTCTGCAGGCCAAAGGCCAGGTTCTTGCGCACCGACATGTGCGGGTACAGCGCGTAGGACTGAAAGACCATCGACAGCTCGCGTTTCGATGCGGGCAGGTCGTTGACCACGGTGTCGGCGATGGACACGGTGCCGTCGGTGATCTCTTCCAGCCCGGCGATCATGCGCAGCAGGGTGGATTTGCCGCAGCCCGACGGGCCGACCAGCACCAGGAATTCGCCGTCGTGGATGTCGAGGTTCAGGCCCTCGATGACATTCACGGCGCCATAGGATTTGCCGACATTGCGCAGGGTGAGACCAGCCATTGAACAGGTTCCTTATTTCATGCCGGAGGTGGCGATGCCGCGAATGATCATCTTCTGGAAGGCCACGAAGAAGATCAGCACCGGCACGAGGGACAGGACGGACATCGCGAACATCTGCCCAAAGGCCGACTGGCCTTCGCGGTCGACGAAGAGCCGCAGGGCAAGCGGGACGGTGTAGCTGTTGATGTCGTTGAGATAGATCAGCGGGGCGAGGAAATCCTCCCAGACCCAGATCAGCGAGAAGATCGCGGCAGTGCCGAGCGCGGGCAGCGACAGGGGCATGATGACCGCCCAGTAGATCTTGAAGGGCGAACAGCCGTCGATCATCGCCGCCTCGTCCAACTCGCGCGGGATCTGGCGGAAGAACTGGATCATCAGGAAGATGAAGAACCCGTCGGCAGCCAGGAAACGGGGCACGACAAGCGGCAGGTAGGTATCGACCCAGCCCAGTTTCAGGAACAGGACATACTGGGGGATGAGCACGACATGATAGGGCAGCATCATGGTCATCATCATCAGGCCGAAGAAGAACGTCCGGCCGTTGAACTGCAACCGGGCAAAGGCATAGGCCGCAAAGGAACAGCTGAGCAGGTTGCCGATGACCGACAGCACCGTGACGATGGCGGAATTCTTGTAGAACACCGTGAAGCTGACCGGCAGGGCGTTCCAGCCCTCGGTGTAGTTGGACCACTGGAATGTCGAGGGCCACAGGCCGAGCGAGCCGAAGATCTCGTTTTCCGGCTTGAGCGACGAGGCGGTCAGCCAGAACAGCGGGTAGAGCATGACGAAGCTGAGCAGGATCAGGAAGACATGCTTGAGCAGCCGGGCGCGTTTCTCGCGCTGTTTCTGACGCAGCCGGATGTCATGGGCGAGCCGGGCGTCGCTGTCGGGCAGGGGGGCGTCAATCACGTTCGTTTTCATAATGCACCCAGTATTTCGACGTTGCGAAGGCCAGCGCCGTGAAGGCGGCGATGATGATCAGCAGCACCCAGGCCAGCGCCGAGGCATAGCCCATGCGGAAGAACTTGAAGGCCTCGTTGAAGAGGTAGACCGTGTAGAACAGCAGGCTGTCGGCCGGGGCGCCGGTGCCGTTCGAGATGATGAAGGCCGAGGTGAAGGTCTTGAACGCCTCGATGGTCTGCAGGACCAGGTTGAAGAAGATCACCGGGGCCAGCATCGGCAGGGTGATCCGGGTGAACCGCCGCCAGGGCCGGGTGCCGTCGATCTCGGCGGCCTCGTACAGGTCGCGGGGGATGCCGCGCAGGCCGGCCAGGAAGATCAGCATGGGCGAGCCGAACTGCCACATGGCCAGGATGACGATGGTATAGATCGAGGTGTCGGGATTGGTGATCCAGCCGATGCCTTCGACCCCGAACATGGCCAGCACGCCGTTGACCACCCCGTGCAGGCCGAACATCTCGCGCCAGAGCAGCGCAATGGCGATGGAGGCGCCCAGCAGCGAGGGCAGGTAGAAGATCGCCCGGTAGACGCCGATGGTGCGCAGGCCCTTGTCCAGCAGCATCGCCACGCCCAGGGCCATGGCCAGCCGCAGGGGCACCGACAGCGCAACGAAGAGGAACGTCACCTGCAGCGCCTTGTAGAACCGGCGGTCGTACTGGAACATGTACTGGTAATTGCCCAGCCCGTCCCAGACAGGGGGCGTGACCATGTCGTAGCGGGTGAAGCTGAGGTAGAGCGAGGCCAGGATCGGCCCCAGCGCCAGGAAGAAGAACCCGATCAGCCAGGGCGACAGGAACAGGTATCCGGCGGCATTTCGGCGTAGGAAACGGTGCATATGTGTATCCGGTCAGGGCGGCCCCCGCCCTGGGAGGGGAAGCGGGGGCCTGAGGGTCAGCCTTAGCGGTTGGCCCGGAACAGGATGGCCTCGGCGTCGCCGGTGAATTGCTCGGCGCCGTCCTCGGGCGACAGGTTGCCCAGCACGACCTCGGTGCCGATGCGCATGAAGGCGTCGCGGACCTCGCCGGCACCCTTGGGCTTGGCCGTCGGGCGGGGGCCGATCTTGGGCTGGATCGCACCGAAATATTCGACCACGGCGGTTTCGGTCTCGCTGAGGCTGGGGGCCAGGGCGGCGCGGCCGGTCTCGCTGGGCGGGATGCCCCGGTCGAGGCCAAGCGCCACGATGGCTTCGGGCGTGTTGATCCAGTCGTTGATGTACATCGCCGCCGCGTCCAGGTCCTTGACGTCGCGGGTGATCGACAGGAACATCGAGGGCAGCACGAAATGGCCATGGGCCATGCCCTCGCGCTGGGGCACCATGGCCGCGCCGACCGGGTCGACCATCAGCGACTGCACCGCGCCGACCTGGTTGGCATAGCGGAAGGTGGCCGCCGTGCTGCCCTTGACGATGCCCAGCTCGGCCATGCCCTTGTCCAGGATGACGGTCTGGTCCTTGCCTTCGATCACCCCGGCATCGCGCAGGTCCTTCCAGAAGGCCCAGTAGCTTGCCACGTCCTCGGGCGTGGCGCCGATCTTGCCGTCGGCGGTGTAAAGGTCATGGCCGGCCTGGCGGACCCAGACCTCGAAATTCTCGATGTAGAGCGACAGGTCTTCCGACCCGGTCACCTCGCCGCCGGTGGCCTCGGTGATCCGGGCGCAGGCGGCGGCGAAATCCTCGGTCGTCCAGCCCAGCGGGTCGAATTCGACGCCGGCATCCTCGAAGACCCTGCGGTTATAGGGGATCGCCTGGCTCGTCGCGCCGATGGAAATGCCGTAGAGCGAGCCGTCGATCGTGCCCACCGCGTTGGCGCCGTCGTCGTAATGCGAGATGTCGATCTTGTCGCCAACCAGGTCGTCCATCGACCTGAGCGCCCCGCGCGAGACGTATTCGTTGATGAAGCCGTGGTCCATCTGCACGACATCGGCCATGTTGCCGCCGGCGGTCTGGGTGGCCATCTTGGTCCAGTAATCGCCCCAGCCGATGGTCTCGCCCGACACGGCGATCTCGGGGTGATTGCCCTGAAAGATCTCGATCACGGCAAAGGTGTTCTTGTCGCGGGTGGGGTTGCCCCACCAGAAGTGCCGGATGCTGCGATCCTGGGCCAGGGCGGGCAGCCCGGGCAGGGCCGAAGCGGCGGTTGCGGCACCGATGGTGCCAAGCAGGCGTCTGCGGGTCAGCGTCATCTGGGGGGTCCTCCTCTCATGTCGCCTTTTCAGGTCTTTTGGGGCGGGGGCCCGGGCGCGCCTTCCTCCATTGCGCCCGGACCCCCGAATGTCATCGGCCCGGCCGGCTAGACATAGGTCAGCAGGAACTCGGACAGGCAGAGCATCGCCATGGCCTGGCCATAGGGCATCGAGGTCAGGGCGATCTGCCGGTAGAAATCGAGGTCGTTGCCCATGGCCGTGCCGAAGGACACGTTGAGCAGCTCGCCCTCGGGCGAGATATTGTCGATCACGCCCTTCACGGCGGCCGTGGCCACGGGGCGGTATTCCTCGGGCAGGTAGCGCTTGCGCACGCCCTTCAGCAGCCCGTAGGCAAAGCCGGCCGTGGCCGAGGCTTCGAGATAGCTGCCCGGATCGTCCAGCAGCGTGTGCCACAGGCCGCTTGTGTCCTGTGTCTCCTTCAGCGCCTTCGCCTGGCGGTTCAGCAGCGACAGCAGGTGGCGGCGCAGCGGATCGTTGGGCGGCAGGTCGAGCAGGTCGATGAATTCGGGGATGGCGATGGTGATCCAGGAATTGCCCCGGGCCCAGAGCGCGCGGGCAAAGTTGTGGTTGCCGTCAAAGGTCCAGCCATGGAACCACAGGCCCGAGGTCGTGTCGGCAAGATACTGGGAATGCACGAGGAACTGGTACTTGGCTTCCTCGACATATTCGGGCCGGTCCAGCACCAGCCCGATCTTGGCCAGCGGCATGACCGACATCATCAGCGTGTCGTCCCACATCTGCTGGTCGTTGACCGAATTGTAGACGATGTGCTGCAGCCCGCCCTCGCGGGTGCGGGGCATCTCGTGCATCACCCATTCCGCCCAGCGGTCGAGATAGGTCCGCCAGACCGGGTTGGGATCGGCTTCGTAGAGGCAGGCCAGCGTCAGGAAAGGCGCGACGGTGTTGATGTTCTTGGTCGGTGTGCCCTCGGCCAGCCGGGCGTCGAACCAATCGGTGATGACCTGCATCGCCTGGGCGTTGCCCGTCGTCTGCCAGTACTTGAGCAGGCCATACAGCCCGATCCCGTGGGTCCATTCCCAGCCGGCCCAGCCCTTGGTGTCGATCACCCGCCCGTCGTCGAGCCGCAGCAGGAAATCGCCGGTCTCGTCGCGAATGTTGATCAGGTTGTCGGTCAGCCGGTCGATCAGCCCGCAGACATCGTCCCGCGGAAGCAGCCGCTGGGGCTGGCTGAGAAGGGGGTGCATCACTGTTTCGAACCTTGCAGAACGTTGTGTTGACTTTTTCGGAACCTCGTTCCACTTTTAAGGAAACCACAATCCACCTGCCATTGCAACAGGCATTTCGGATCGCGGAGCAGGAGGGAAAACCATGCATTGTCAGTGCTTTGCTGTGTGGCCGGTGGCTCCCTTGACTCTTGGCTTCGAGAAAAACAGAATGCGGTTCCAGAATTTACAGAACGGGCGACATGTCTGATTCCACCCCCAAAACCGAAAATGCGGCGGCTGTTCTGAAGGTCTTCGCGGTGTTCGAAACCCTGGCCGAGGAAAAGCGCGCGTCCCTGTCCGAAATCGCCCAGCGGGCGATGACGTCAAAGACCACGGCGCACCGGTTGCTGCATACGCTGGTCGATCTCGGCTATGCCGAGCAGGATCCCGACACCGAGAAATACGCCCTGACGCTCAAGCTCTTCAGCCTGGCGGCGCGGTCGCTGACCGGGCGGTCGGACCTGCTGCGCATTGCCGACCAGGTCATGGGCAAGCTGTCGCGGGCCACGGGGGAATCGGTGAACCTCGGCGTCATGGACGAGCGCGAGCAGAAGGTGACCTACATCCACAAGTACGACAGTTTCTACAATCTCTCGATGCAATCCACGCTGGGCCTGCGCAACCCGCTCTATTCGACCTCGCTGGGCAAGGCCCTGCTGGCCTGGCGCGATGACGACGAGGTGGCCGAGCGCATCGCGGCGATGGATATGGAGCCGCTGGCGCCGCGCACGATCACCGATGCCGGGGCCCTGCGCCAGCAACTGCGCGAGACCCGGGCGCGGGGCTATTCCGAAGAGATTGAGGAAAGCGAGGCCGGCGTGCGCTGCATGGCCACGCCGGTGCTGGATCACATGGGCAAGTCGGTGGCGGCGATCAGCATATCCTTCCCGCTGTTCCGGTTCGACGAAGCGCGCAAGCCGGAATACGTGGCGCTGCTGCGCGCGGCGGGCGAAGAGGCCTCGGCGGCGCTGGGCTTTGAGGGCGACCTGATCTCGGCACCCTATGGCAGCGCCGGCTAATGCGGCCGGGCACGATCCTCTGTTACGGCGATTCCAACACCTACGGCTCGTCGCCGATGACCGAAGACGGCAGCTGGTTCCGCTATGATCGCGCGACCCGCTGGCCGATGTCCATGGCAGCCGACCTGGGCGAAGGGTGGCATGTCATCGAAGAGGGGCTGCCCGGGCGGACGACCTGCCACGACAACCCGTTCGAAGGGCCGCACAAGAACGGGCTGCGCCTGCTGCCCGCCGCGCTGGAAAGCCAGGCGCCCATCGACCTGCTGATCCTGATGCTGGGCACCAATGACCTCAAGGCCCACCTGGCCCTGCCGGCGCCGGACATCGCCAAGGGCATCCGCACCCTGCTGACCCGCATCGCGGCCAGCGAGGCCGGGCCCGACCGGCGCCCGCCGGCCGTGTTGGTCGTGGCGCCGGTGCCGGTGGACGAGATCGGCCCGCGGGGCGAGAGCTTTGCCGGGGGGGCCGAGAAATCGCGCCGGCTGGCCGGGATGTATGCCGCGCTGGCCGCCGAATTCGGAGCGGGGTTCCTTGACGCCGGGCAGGTTGCCCGGGTCTCGCCGGTCGACGGGGTGCACCTGTCGGCCGATGCGCACCTGGCCCTGGGCGCGGCCATGGCCGAGGTCGTGCGCGGCTTGTGATCGCCCGAAATCGCGGGCGGGATGGTGCGGTCAGCGCATCAAATCGCCGCAATTTCCGGTAAAATCTGTTCATATGGTCAAAAAATGGGCGCAGGTGCATTTTGCCGCCCCCCGTCTGCCGCAGCCGCAGCATTCCGCTTGGTCAGCAGGAATCGCCTTTGCCCCAAGGGCCGAACCCATGATTCGGCCGGCTCAATGGGTCGTCGGATCGTGCAGGTGCAGCATAGATTGGCCTTGCCGGATCTGTGCTCACGCGTTCACATTGCGCGCGGGAGGAGCGGGCGGCCTGGCTTGTCCGCGGGGCGGCGATGCGCCCTTTCCTTGCGCCTTGCCGGCGCTAACTGTTTGACAAAGATCGCCAAACCGAAGTTTGAGGGAGATCACTTCAATGTCCTTGTACGTTTCCAAATCGGCCGGGCTGCTGCTGTCCGGCGCGACCGCGCTGGCGTTGAGCGCCACGGCCGGTCTTGCCGACATCCGCTTCTGGACGACCGAGGAACAGCCCGAACGGCTGGCCAAGCAACAGGAGATGGCGGCCGAGTTCGAGAAGGCGTCCGGCATCGCGGTCGAGGTCATCCCCGTGTCGGAAACCGACCTGGGCACCCGGGCCACGGCAGCCTATGCGGCCGGTGACCTGCCCGACGTGATCTACCACACCCTGCAATACGCGCTGCCCTGGTACGAGGCCGGCATCCTGGACGCCGATGCGGCGACCGACGTGATCGAAGAGCTGGGCACCGACACCTTCGCGCCCGGCGCGCTTGGCATGGCGGCCACCGAAGACGGCTGGGCCAGCGTGCCGGTCGACGGCTGGACGCAGATGATCGTCTACCGCAAGGACCTGTTCGACGAGGCCGGCCTGGAGGCACCGACGACCTTTGCCAACGTGATCGCGGCCATCGAGGCGCTGCACAACCCGCCCGAGATGTTCGGCTTTGTCGCGGCCACCAAGGTCGACGAGAACTTCATGAGCCAAGTGCTGGAACATGTCTTCCTGGCCAATGGCGCCACGCCGGTCGGCCCCGACGGGTTCACCGGGTTCGACGAGGCCAAGACCACCGAGGTCCTCGATTTCTACAAGGCCATTGCCGAGGCCTCGCCCCCGGGCGAATTGTACTGGGACCAGTCCCGGACGCTCTATTTCGCCGGCCAGGCCGCGATGATCATCTGGTCGCCCTTCATCCTCGACGAGCTGGCCGGCCTGCGCGACAGCGCCCCGCCGACGATCACCGATGACCCGACCTCGGCCGAGCTGGCCTCGAAGACCGGGATCGTGACCAACTTTGCCGGGCCGTCCAACCCCGATGGCGCGGCCTGGGGCGACATCCGGTATTTCGGCATCACCGCCGATGCGGACACGGACGAGGCGATGGAATTCGTCAAGTATTCCATGGGTGACGGCTATACCGCGACCCTGTCGATCGCGCCCGAAGGCAAGTTCCCGGTGCGCACCGGCACGGCCGACAGCCCGGGCGAGTTCATCGAGGCCTGGTCGACCCTGCCGGTCGGTGTCGACCGCAAGGCGGCGCTGGGGGATCTTTATGCCCAGGACATGATCGACGAGATCGTCGGCGGGCTGGACGTGGCCAAGCGCTGGGGCGTCGAGGAAGGCCAGCTGGCGCTGGCGTCCAAGATGATCAACAGCCAGGCCATCAACCGGGTCGTGCGGCAATATATCGACGGCGAGATCGACGCATCCACGGCCGTGGCCGAGATGAACGACGAACTGGCCAAAGTCGAATAAGGGACCGGCCCGCGCCTTTGCCGGCGCGGGCCATCAAGGCATGACGGACATCACACCATCCAAGACACCGCCCAGGGGCCACGGCCCGCTTGCCCGCCGCGAAGCGCGGCTGGCCTGGGGGCTCTTGCTGCCCACCATCCTCAGCGTGTCGCTGGTGGTGGTGCTGCCGCTCCTGTCGATCTTCTGGATCAGCTTCAAACCCATCGGCCTGGCCGATCTGCGCCCGCCGGTGCCGGTGGCCCGCGAGGATCTGCGCGACGCCGGCGAGGCCACCCAGCACATCCGCTACCGGCTGCAGAACCGCAGCCAGGACAAGCCGATCACCGACGTGGTGCTGACCGACACCCTGCCCGAGGGCGTGACGGCCGGCATCCTGCCAGAGCAATGCGCCCTGGACGGCGCGGCCCTGACCTGCACCATCGGCACGCTTGAGCCCAAGTCCCGGCTGACGCTGGAGCTGCCCGTCACCTTTGCTGAGGGTTTCGACGCCGAGGCGCTGGAAGACGCCATCGAGGACGAGACCGAAGCGCTGGCCACGGGCAAGGCCGACAACATCCTGACCAATGCCGAGTTCACCTTCGAGAACTTCGCCCGCATCTTCGATGACGACGAATTCCTGGCCGTGCTCTGGGCCACGGTGTTCTACACCGTCGTGGGCACCGTCGGCGCGCTGGTCGTGGGCCTGTTCGCCGCGCTGCTTTTGAACAAGGAATTCAAGGGGCAGGGCATCCTGCGGGGCCTGTACCTGTTCCCCTATGTCGCCCCGGTGATCGCCGTGTCCTTCACCTGGGTCATCCTGCTCGATCCGTTTTCCGGCTCGGTCAACGCGCTGTTGGTCCAGATGGGCCTGGCCGATGCGCCGATCAATTTCTTCGGGGAACGCCCGCTGGCCCTGATCATGGTCACGGTCTTTGAAATCTGGCGCTATTTCCCGCTGTCCTTCCTGTTCATCCTGGCCCGGATGCAGTCGATCGACACCGACATGTACGAGGCCGCCGACATGGACGGGGCCTCGCCCTTCCAGCAGTTCTGGTATCTCTCGGTGCCCCAGCTTCTGGGCATCCTGTCGGTCCTGTTCCTGCTGCGCTTCATCTGGACCTTCAACAAGTTCGACGACATCTTCCTGCTGACGGGCGGCAATGCCGGCACCCGGACCCTGACCGTCAATGTCTATGAACAGGCCTTTGCTGTGTCCAACATCGGGGCCGGGGCGGCGGTGGCCGTGGTGGTCTTCTGCGTGCTGCTGGTCTTCTCGATCTTCTTCCTCAAATACGTCAGCCGAGAGGAGGGCCTGTGATGTCCAGCCCCAAGGCCAGATCGCTGCCCTGCACCGGGGGCCGGTCATGAACACCCTGCGCCATGGCTATGTCACCGGCCCGCTGATCGGCGCGCTGTGGATGGTGATCACCGGCTTCACGGTGGCCGTTGTCCTGTCGTTTTCCACCGGCGAGCCGTTCCGCCCGGTGTTCTGGGCCTGCCTGGTCTGGGGCGCCCTGATGTGGGTGCCGGCCAGCCGCCGGGGTGGCCCGATCGGGGCCCTCATCGGCGGGCTGGTCCTGCTGGCCGCAACGCTGCTGGGCATCGGCCCGGTTGTCGTGGGCGCCGAGGTCTCGGGCCTGACCGCCGCGATCACCGGGCTGGCCCTGGCCCTGGCCACGCTGGTGCCCCTGCGCCACATGCTGGCCGAGCTGCCCCTGGGCGCGGCCACCCGCCACGCCTTTGAACATGCCGTCATCCGGTTCCTGACCGGGGCGGGCTATGTCATCTTTAAGGCGCTGGTGGCCATTCCGTTCTACGTCATGGTCATGACCAGCCTGAAGAACCAGCAGCAGCTGGTGCAGAACCCGCTGGATTTCTCGATCGACCTGACCCGGGGCTGGGACCTGCTGTCGAGCTATGTCGAGCTCTTTGCCGAGTTCGGGTTTGGCGGCTATCTCTGGACGTCCTTCTATGTCTCGGTGCTGACGGTCTTCATCACGCTGCTCTTCTCGGTGCCCGGGGCCTATGCCGTGGCCCGGCTGCGCTTCACGGGCCGCACGGTGTTTTCCCGGTCGATCCTGCTGATCTACATGGTGCCGATGATCGTCCTGGCCCTGCCGATCTACATCGCCTTTTCCATGACCGGCCTGCGCAACACGATCACCGGCATTGTCATGATCTACCCGGTCACGACGATCCCCGTGGCGCTCTACATGCTGCAGGGCTATTTCCGCGGTCTGCCGGCCGAGGTCGAGGAAGCCGGGCTGATGGATGGCCTCACCCGCCTGCGCGTGATCTGGAAGATCACCCTGCCGCTGTCGCTGCCCGCGCTGGCCTCGGTGTCGCTGTACGTCTTCATGATCGCCTGGAACGAATTCCTGCTGGCCTTCATGCTGCTGGATGACCCGTCGAAATTCACCCTGACCCGCGGGGTGGCGATGCTGAATTCCTCCGAAATCCCGCGCCAGCACCTGATGGCCGGGGCGGTGATTGCCACCGTGCCGATCATGGCGCTGTTCCTGGGGCTTGAGAAATTCATGACCAAGGGGCTGACGGCCGGGGCGGTCAAGGGGTGAGGAGCGGTCTTGCGCAGCAAGAGGAAAGGCGCCGGTGGCGCGTTTCAAGTGACGAAGGCGCCGGGCAACCGCACAGCGCCGGACAGCGCCAATCGTATGAGCGCCGCCGAAAGAAGCACAATGGAATGACGGATGACTGACGCCGCAACCCGAGACACCGAAGCCCGCGCGATCCTCGCGAACAATGACCGGGGCGGCTATACCGTGCCGACCCATGGGCTCTATCCCTACCAGTGGAACTGGGACAGCGTCTTTGCCGCCGCCGGTTTTGCCGAACACGACATGGACCGCGCCTGGACCGAGATCGAAACGCTCTTCTCGGGCCAGTGGGACAACGGCATGGTGCCCCACATCCTGTTCCACCAGGTCGATCCGGGCTATTTCCCCGGCCCCGACATCTGGCGTGGCACCGGGCCGATCCCGTCCTCGGGCATTTCGCAGCCGCCCATCGCCGCGACCTTCGTGCGCTGGCTGCTGGACAAGGATGCCGCGTTCGAACCCCGCGCCCGGGCGCTCCTGCCGAAACTCATGGCCTCGCACCGCTGGTTCATGGACTGGCGCAATGAAGACGGGGCCATCGTCGTCACCCACCCGTGGGAGACCGGCCGTGACAATTGCCCCGACTGGGACGCGCCCTTTGCCGCCATCGAACCCGAAGGGGTCGACGCCTATTACCGCCGCGACACCACGCACGTGGTCGAAGAGGAACGGCCCCGCCGCTGGGATTACGACCGCTACCTGCACCTCGTGAAGCTGGGCGGCGATTGCGGCTGGGACGAGGCGCATCTGCGCCAGGTCACGCCCTTCCGCGTGGCCGACCCGACGATGACCTTCACCCTTCTGCGCGCCAGCCGTGACCTGCGAGACCTGGCCGCAAGGCTGGGCGAGCCCACCGCCGAGATCGACGGCTGGATCGCATCCATGGAGCGCGGGGCGGAAACCCTCTGGAACGACGACGCGCAGACCTACGATTGCCTCGACATCCGCAGCGGCAAGCATACCGGCGTGATCTCCAACGCCTCCTTCCTGTGCTGGTTCGCGGGCCTGGGCAACGACCGCATGCTGGCCCATTACGACCGGATCGCCGCGGCCGAGACCTTTTTTGTGCCTTCCACCGATCCGGCCCACCCGGCCTATGAACCCAAGCGCTATTGGCGCGGGCCGGTCTGGGCGATGATGAACATGCTCATCGCCACCGGCCTGGGCGAGGCCGGCCATGTCGACCGGGCAGAGGCCCTGACCGAAAACACCCGCCGTCTCATCGCCGAGAACGGCTTTGCCGAATATTTCGACCCCCGCGACGGCGCCCCGGCGGGGGGACGCAACTTCACCTGGACGGCGGCCGTATGGCTCGCCTGGGCATCCCCGACGACAGGAGGCACGCCATGGGCAAGATCGAGCTGAACAAGGTCGAAAAGTGGTACGGAGACCTGCAGGTCATCAAGGGCGTGGACCTGCAGATCGAGGACGGTGAATTTGTCGTCTTCGTCGGGCCTTCGGGCTGCGGCAAGTCCACCCTGCTGCGCATGATCGGCGGGCTGGAGGAAACCTCGCGCGGGGCCATCGTGCTGGATGGCAACGACGTGACCGACAAGCCGCCGCACGAACGCGGGCTGACCATGGTGTTCCAGAGCTACGCGCTCTATCCGCACATGTCGGTGGCCGACAACATGGGCTTTTCACTCAAGACCTCCGGCGCGCCCAAGGCCGAGATCGACGAAAAGGTCGCCGAGGCGGCGCGCATCCTCAAGCTGGAACCTTACCTCGATCGCCGGCCCAAGGCCCTGTCCGGCGGCCAGCGCCAGCGCGTGGCCATCGGCCGGTCCATCGTGCGGGCGCCCACGGCGTTCCTCTTCGACGAGCCGCTGTCCAACCTCGATGCCGCGCTGCGCGTCGAGATGCGCTATGAAATCGCCAAGCTGCACCAGTCGCTCAAGGCCACGATGATCTACGTGACCCACGACCAGGTCGAGGCCATGACGCTTGCCGACCGCATCGTCGTGCTGGAATATGGCACCATCGCCCAGGTCGGCCCGCCGCGCGAGCTCTACGAGAACCCGGCGAACCTGTTCGTGGCGCGTTTCATCGGCAGCCCGGCAATGAACATCCTGCCCTGCGCGACCTCGGCTGGGGGCTACACGCTGGATGGCGGGCGGGGCGGGGCCTATGGCGGCGGACGACCCGCTAAGCACCTGGGCATCCGGCCTGAGCATATCCAGATCGGTGCGCCGGGCACGGGCGAGATGGACGGGACGGTGGACGTGGTCGAATACCTGGGCGCGGACAGCTATGTCATCGTCGACGGCGGCCCGCTGGGCCAGATCACCATCCGCAGCCATGGCGACGAAGACCTGGCACCGGGCCAGCCCATCGGCCTGGCCTTTGCGCCTGACCGGCTGCATTTCTTCGACGAAGACGGGCTGGCGATCCGCGACTGATCGCTTGCGACCTGTGCGATACTCAAAACAGCCGGGCAGGGCAGGTGCCCCGCCCGGCTTTTGTGATCACAAGGTGATGCGGTAGCGGGCGAAACCGTCCGGCCCGTCGCCGGCCGGTTCGATCTGCATGCCGGCCACGCTGTCGACATAGCCCGCGGCGCCCGGCCCGGTGTCGAACAGCACGGTCGTGCCGTCCATCGGGGCAAAGCGCCAGTTGGCATCGGCCGCCGGGCTGACCGTGCCCTTGTCGACGATATAGCGCACGATGACATCGCGGTTGGTGTCCGGCCCTTCGAAAACGATGGTCGAGGGGTTGGCCCCGGGGAAATAGCCGCCACCGCCGGCACGGTAATTGTTCGTGGCCACGATGAATTCCTGGTCGGGTTCGATCGGCGCGCCGTTGAAGGTCAGGTTGACGATGCGCTGTGCCGTCGGCGCGACCACGGCGCCCTTGTTGTCGTAGCGCGCGGGCTGGCTGAGATCGATCTGGTATTCGACCCCGTCGATCACGTCGAAATTGTAGGACGGGAAATCGGGGTTCAGCAGCACCTGGTCTGCCTCGCCCGGAGTGATCTGGTTGAACATGCCGGCCGAGCGTTCCAGCCATTCGCGCACCAGCGCGCCGTTGATGCGCACCGCGCGCACGGTGTTGGGGTAGAGGTACAGGTCGGCCACGTTCTTGATGGCGATCGGGCCGGGAGCGACCTCGGTGTAGTATTCCGGCCCGCCGCGGCCACCGGCCTTGAAGGGCGCGGCGGCGGACAGGATCGGCAGGCCCTCGTGCTCGGTGCCCTTCATCATCTGTTCGATGTACCAGGTCTGGGCGTTGGACACGATCTGGACCGAGGGATCGTCGGCCACCAGGGCGAAGTAGCTGTGCAGCGGCGCGTCGGTCTCGCCCACGGCCCGGCGGACGTAATCCAGCGTGGCCTCGTGATCGGCCTTGACCGACGACAGGATGCCCTTGCTGCTTTCGACCAGCGCGGTGACCGAGCGATCCTCTTCGCGCCGATAGATCGGCCGCGCCTCGGAGGTGAAGGACGCGATGCGCCAGCCCGCGCCGTCGCGTTCCAGCAGCAGGTCGATCAGGCCCATGTGGCTGCCCCAATAGCCGGCCATGACGGCGGGCTTGCCCATGATCGTGCCGGCCTCGGCATCGACCCCCGGGGTGTCGGCGTAATCGGGCCCGGGGAAGACCCGGTGGTGGTGGCCGGTCAGCACGGCATCGATGCCATCGACCCCGGCCAGCGGGATGGCCGCGTTTTCCTGGCCCTCGACATGGTCGGCCTCGCCGATGCCCGAATGGCACAGGGCGATGACGATGTCGGCGCCTTGTTCGCGCACCTGCGGCACCCAGGCCCGTGCGGCCTCGACGATGTCGCGGGTGGTCACGTTGCCTTCCAGGTGGCGGCGGTCCCAGGTCATGATCTGGGGCGGCACGAAGCCGATGATGCCGATCTTGATCGGGTGTTTCTCGCCCGCGCCATCGGTGATCATGCGTTCCAGGATGGCATAGGGCGGCACCAGGGTGGTGTCATCGCGCGGGGACGCGCCGGTTTCCCGGGCGACATTGGCGCAGACGACCGGGAAATCCGCCCCGGCGACCGAGTTCATCAGGAAGGGCAGGCCATAGTTGAATTCGTGGTTGCCCAGCACCGAGCCTTCGAAGCCGAGCGCGTTCATGGCCGTGATCATCGGGTGGCTGTCGCCTTCGGACATGCCCCGTTCATAGGCGATGTAATCGCCCATCGGGTTGCCCTGCAGGAAGTCGCCGTTGTCGAGCAGGATCGAATTGGCGGATTCGTCGCGCATGCCGTTGATCAGCGCGGCGGTGCGGGCCAGGCCGACGGTGTCGACCGGCCGGTCGCCGTAATAATCGTAGGGATAGACATGGACGTGGATATCGGTGGTTTCCATGATCCGCAGGTGCGCCTGCCCGGCTTGTGCCCGGGCCGCAAAGGGATGAAGCGCGATGAAACCGGCGGTGGTGGCCATGAAGGCCCGGCGGTCGAGAAGGATGGGCATCGGGGATGACCTTTGGCTAGCAGGAACGACACATCGCAGGATAGTGATCCGGAATGACGGCCGTGCGACAGCAAAATCTTGCGTCACGGCCCGAACGGGCCAAGGCCCGCCCATTTCCCTACGGTCAACGAAGCGGATCGGGGCCGCAACCCGGCCGGGCGGCGCTCTGGCGGGTCAATCGGGCGGCAGCGGCGGGTGAACGGTGACGCTGCGTCAGATAAATCTTGAGATGACAGGCCCCTTGGGCAATCCTTCGAGCAATTGTGAAACGTGACCTGCGGGACGGGTCCGGCCGGGACCCGGGCATTTGCGGGGCCGGTCCGGGGCCATTGCCCAACCCGCGGGGGACCATTTGACCAGCGAGGAATTGCAGCCATGACCAAGATTGCCATCATCGGGAACGGCCTGTCGGGGCGGCTTGCGGCGCTGTATCTCGACAAGCACCTGCCCGGGGCCGAGCTGACGATGATCGACCCCGACGTGCCCAACAAGCCGATCGTCGGCGAAAGCACGATCGAGATGACCTCGCAATTCTTCCTGTCGCTGGGGTTGGGCACCTACCTGGAAGAGAACCAGCGGCACAAGTACGGGTTGACCTATTACTTCCCCAGGCCGGCGATGGACGGTGACATGGAGGCGCCCGGGGCGGCGGGGGCCATGGCAGAAAAAGGGGCCATGGCCGAGACGGAGGCTGCGGCGGAGGCAAGTCCTGTGGCGGGCGCGGGCGGCGGCCCGGACTACATCCTGCACGAGGCCCCGGGCGTGATCCGCCTGCCGGCCTACAACCTCAACCGGTTCACCTTTGACGACGAACTGGCCCGGCGGGTCGCGCCGCTGGTCCGCAAGGTGACTGGCAAGGTGACAGAGGTCGAGATCAGCGACGAGCCCGGCGGCCAGCAGACGATCCACGTGATGGACAAGGCCGGCGAAACATCGACCGTCACGGCCGACCACGTGATCGATTGTTCCGGCCGGGCACGGCTGCTGGCCAAGCAGATGGGGCTGGAGCAGGATCCGCCGTTCCAGCGCTCCAGCTACTGGTTCCGGCTGGCCGGGTTCGACCGGTCGATCCTGAACGGGCTGAACGTCGACAAGCCCCGGCACCATTGCTACGACAGCTATTCCGTCACCCATCATTTCTACGGCAAGGGCTACTGGATCTGGATCATCCCGATGCAGGGCGAGGACGGCGAGGACCTGGCCAGCGTGGGCGTGACCTATCGCCCCGAGATCCTGGGCGAGAAGGCCATGAACCAGGACAAGATGCTGGACCTGCTGTCGCGCGATCACCCCCGGGTGCGCGCGCTGATCGAGACCGGGCGCAAGGTCGACGAGGCGCGCTATTACAATTACATGTACGAGGCTAGGCAGTACTATGACACCAGGGGGCGCTGGTTCCTGCTGGGCGACAGCGGGTTCACCTTTGATCCGGCGGGCAGCCTGGGCATTGCCTATCTCGGTCACCAGATCCCGCAGATCACCTCGATGATCCTGAAGGCCGGGCAGGGCATGCTGACGCCCGCCTATGTCGAGGCGATGGAAGGCCATGTCCAGGCCGAGCTCTACAAGCAGGACCAGCTGTCGCAGCGCTATCCGGTGATGGACGACCCGATCAAGCTGAGCTGGACGCTGGTCTTCAACTACATGGCCTATTTCCACCTGTTCCTGCCCGATTACATGACCGGAGCCTTCCTGAACGGGGGCGTGGCCAAGCGGACGATGAAGCTGCTGATGCGCAAGCCGGCCGAGATGATCCCCGTGGCCTATGCCTTTCCGCAGATCATGGACAAGCTGTCGGAACGGGCGAAGGAAAAGGGCAACGGGGCCGAGATCATCGCCACGGCCGCGCATTTCCACAAGGCGGTGCCGTTCAATTTCTACCGGGGTGACAACCTGAAACGCGGGCGGGTGGCCGCGGCCTATCTGTACAAGCGCGGCCTGTTGCGGGCCAAGGCGTTGCGCCTGCTGCACTGGTGGCGCGAGCCGTCGCTCTGGCCGATGGTGGCCGGGCAATACCTGCGCACGGGGGGCGAATGGCTGCTGGCCCTGCTGCTGGTGCTGCGGCCCAGGATCTACGAGCGGCCGGCGTCGAAGGATCCGGCGATGATGTCGGCCTTCGATCCGCAATACAGCTTTCTCTTTCCCGAAGAGGCCGCATCGCGGGGGAGGCCGGGGATGGGCCGGCCCGACGGCGGCACGGCGGATCGCAAACCCGCCCGGGCGAAGGACGAGGCCGGGCAGATGCCGGCCGGGGTGACGGCCACGACGGGCAACGCCTGATGGTCAACGCCTGACGGTCAGCGCGTGGCGGGGCACGTGTGACGATCAACATGTGGCGGGCAACATGTGGCGGGCAACGCATGATGCCCAACGCCTGACCGCCAGGGCATCAAGTGGGGCGGCTGGGGCGGCGATCAGCGGCCGGGCAGGCCGCTGGAAGCCAGTTCGACGATCTCCCCGGTGATCTCGTCCTGGCGCAGGCGCCGGGCGGTGGCCACCAGCTCGCCCAGCGAGGCGGCAACATTGTCATGGGCGGCGATCATCGCCCGCATCCGGGCTTCGTTCTCGGCGGCAAAGGCCAGCATGATCGCCTCGCCCAGTTCGGCCAGCACGTATTCCTCGACCAGCCGGGCCAGCAACAGGTCCGACGGCAGGGTGCGCAGCGGCGGCGTGGCCGTGCGCGGCGCGGGGAACCGGGCGTAATCGAAGGGAAAGAGCGGGCGGGCCTCGGCGCCTTCGCCGGCTCCGGGCCGGGCATGCACCATCCAGACCGGCCGCCCGCCGCCCGCCGACAGGCGCGCGAAAAGTTCGGCCCCGATGCGCCCGGCCAGGGCGGTGGCCTGGGCGGGATGGGCGATCATCGGCCGGTCCCAATCGGCCGGCGTGCCCCGTTCGGCCAGCGCCAGCCGCGCGCGGTCGCCGATGGCCAGCAGCGTGGCATCCGGGGTCAGCAGGGGGGCTGCGCGGGTGAGGATGCGGTCGTTGTAACCGCCGGCAAATCCCTGTTCCGCGCCGATCATGATGATCACCGGCCGGCCCGGCCCGGCCGCATCCGTGCCATGGGCGGCGGGCGGCGCGCCATCACCGGCCAGCAGGGTGCCGATCCCCGCGCCGATGGTCGCGGCATAGCGGCGGATGCTGTCGAGATGGTCATGGGCTTCGGCCACGCGGGCGGCGGCGATGCCGCGCATCGCCGAGATCACGGTCGAGAGCTTGTGCACCGTCTCGATCCGCGCCTCGATATGGGCCACGCCGCTTATGCTGCTTCTCCCGTGCCGGGGGTGTCGGGGCCTTCGGGGCTGTTGTCCCGTGTCGCCCCGGGCGGGGCCAGCTCGCGCACCAGCGCGGCCACGACGCCGGTCAGGTCCGCGCGCAGGGCGTCATCCAGCCGGCCGCTGTCCTGCAGCCGGGCCAGGGCGGGGCCGGCATCGCGGTCGAGCCGGTCGGGCAGGCGGTCACGCAGGTCTGGCACAAGGTCGACGGGCAGGTCATCCAGGATGCCATCTCCCAGCGCGGCCAGCAGGGCGACCTGGTCGCCCGGGCGCAGGCCGGCATAGCGCGGCTGGGTCAGCAGGGCGCGGATGCGTTCGCCCCGGGCGATCTGGGCGCGGACCCGGGGGTTGGACATGCCGCCGAAACGGGTGAACATCTCGAGTTCCAGGAACTGGGCGTAATCCAGCCGGATGCGCCCGGCCACCTGGTGCAGGGCCGGCCGCTGGGCCTTGCCGCCGACCCGGCTGACCGACAGGCCGACATCCACCGCCGGACGCTGGCCGGCGGCGAAAAGGTGGGCGCCCAGCACGATCTGGCCATCGGTGATCGAAATCAGGTTGGTCGGGATATAGGCCGACAGGTTGCCGGCATCGGTCTCGGCGATGGGCAGGGCGGTCAGTGAGCCGCCGCCCAGCTCGGGCGAGAGCTTGGCCGCGCGTTCCAGCAGCCGGGCATGCAGGTAGAAGATGTCGCCGGGATAGGCCTCGCGCCCGGGCGGTTCGCGGGTCAGCAGGGCCAGCTCGCGGTGGGTGGCCGCATGGCGGGTCAGGTCGTCGATGACGATCAGCGCGTGGCGGCCGCTGTCGCGGAAATGCTCGGCCATGGTCATGCCGGCGAAGGGCGCGATCCATTGCAGGCCCGGGGCGGCCGAGGCCGGGGCCACGACAAAGATGCACCGGTCGGGATTGCCATGGCGGCGGACCGCGGCGATGGCCCGTTCCACGGCGGTGGCGCGCTGGCCCACGGCGACATAGACGCAGATCATGTCGCTGTCCTTCTGGTTGACGATGGCATCGATGGCCAGCGAGGTCTTGCCCGTCGAGCGGTCGCCGACGATCAGCTCGCGCTGTCCCCGTCCCAGGGCGAAAAGGCTGTCGACGACCAGCAGGCCGGTGTCCATCGGGGCCGAGACCAGGTCGCGTTCGATGATCTCGGGGGCCGGGCGTTCGACCGGCAGGGTGCTGTCGGGGTGGATCGGCGGGCCGTCGTCCAGCGGCCGGCCCAGCGGATCGACGACCCGGCCCAGCAGGGCCTCACCGACCGGCACGCGCAGCACGTCGCCTGTGTCGTGCACGCCCTCGCCGACCTCGACCGAGGCGGTGCCGTCGAGCAGCACGGCGTCGATCCCGTCGCGATCCAGGCTGTGGGCAAAGGCCCGGGTGCCGCCGTCGAAGCGCATCAGCGCGCCCAGGGCCAGGTCGGGCAGACCGGTGACCCGGGCGATGCCGTCGGCCAGCCGGACGACGCGCCCGATGGTGTCGGCGCTGGCGGCCAGGGCCGTCTTGTCCAGCCGTTGCCGGCTGGCCGCGAGCCATCCGGCCGGCGCGTCGGAGCCCGGATCGGTGTCGTTGGTGTCGGGATCGGGGGCATCATCGGTCATGGGAGGTCAGCTCTGTCCTGATGCGGTCGAGATCGGCGCGCAGGTGGTTGCGGGCAAGGGCATGGTCGGTGGCCAGTTCGAGCCCGGCGATCAGCGTGGGATCGGCCGTGATCCGCGTGGTGACCGGCCGGTCCAGGGCGGCCGACAGGGCACGGTCGAGCGCGCGGGCCTCGCGCGGGCCAAGCGCCCGGGCGGCGCGGATCGGCACCGGCCCGTCGCGGCCGATCTCGGCCCGGGTGGCCTCGGGCAGGGCGGCGATGGCATCGGCCAGACCGTCGACAAAGCCCGAGACCCGCGCCGCATCGGGCAGCCGGTCGAGCAGCCGGGCGGCGATGTCGGTGGCCAGGGCGCCGGCCTCGTCGGCCATGTCGCGGCGCCGGGCGTCTTCCTCGCGCTGCAGGGCCGCCTGACGGCCGGCCTGCCAGTCGGCCATCTCGCGCCGGGCGGCCTCGGCCAGGCGCGTGCGCTCGGCCTCGGCCTCGGCGCGGGCCTCGGCCAAAAGGCCGGCGCGCTCTGCGGCGATCCCGGCCCGTTCGGCCGCGGCGCTGTCCAGCGCGTCCCGGGCCCGGGCCTCGGCCGCGCGGGCGGCGTCGAACCCGGCGTCGGTGGCGGCCTGGCGCTCGGCGATGACCCCGGCCACCGGGCGGAACAGGAACCGCGCCAGCAGCCAGACCAGGATGACGGCGTTGATCGTCTGCAACCCGATGGTCCACCAGTCGATGGTCATGGCCGGGCCTGATCAGACGAAGGGATTGGCGAAGAGCACCAGCAGGGCGATCACCAGCGTGTAGATGGCCATGGTCTCGATCATGGCCAGGCCGACGAAGAGCGTGCGGCTGATGGTGCCGGCGGCCTCGGGCTGGCGGGCGATGGCATCCATCGCGGCGGCCACCGCGCGGCCTTCGCCGAGGGCGGGGCCGATGGCGCCCATGCCCACCGCAAGCGCGGCGGCCAGGATCGAGACGATTTCGACGAGATTGCCGGTCATGGGGCGGTCTCCTTGGATGTGTTGGGGGAAACGGGCGGGGCGCCCGCGCCCGGGGCCCCGGTCTCGCCGGCGGCGGCGCCGATGAAGACCGTGGCGAGGATGGCGAAGATATAGGCCTGGACCGCGCCGGTCAGCAGTTCGAGGGCCATCAGGGGGATCGGCACGAGAAGCCCGGCCAGGGCCAGCACGATGCCGACGATGAACACCCCGCTCATGACATTGCCGAAGAGCCGGACGATCAGCGAGAAGGTGCGCGTGATCTGTTCGACGATATTGAGCGGGATCATCACCCAGGACGGTTCGGCAAAGGTGGCCAGGTAGCCGCGCAGCCCGCGGCCGGTGATGCCGAACCAGATCGTGGCCACAAGGACGATCAGGGCCAGGGCGGCATCGGTTTCGACATGCGCCGTGGGTGGCTCGATCCCGGGCAGCAGCGAGACCCAGTTGGCCAGCAGGACGAAGATGAAGATCGTGCCGACCAGGGCGCGAAAGGGTGCCGGATCGCGGTTCATGGTCTCGCGGACCTGGGCGTCGATGGTGGTGACCAGCAGTTCCAGAACGACCTGGGCCTTGCCCGGGCGAAGCTGCAGCCGGCGGGTGGCCAGGGCCGACAGGCCGGCCAGCAGGGCCATCAGCACCCAGGTCACCAGCACTGGCTCGGTGATCGGCACCGGGCCGAGGTGAAAGAGCGGCTCCATCGTCAGGGGGTTGTCCATCGGGCTCAGCCCTCCGTCCGGTTGCGGCGCAGGACAATGCCGCGGGCGATCAGCAGGCCGGCGGCCCCGGCCAGCAGCGGGGCGGCGCCCTGCAGGGCCAGCACGACCATCAGCGCGGCCATGGCCAGCAGGCGCAGAAGCTGCAGGCCGATGGCGCGGCCCGTGGCCCGGCCATCGAGGTACAGGTCCGTCACCCGGCGCAGGGTCATGAAATGCACCAATCCCACGCCCAGGCCGAGCGCCAGGCCCAGCAGCGAAATTGCAATCGTTTGGGTCATCGGCCCGTCATGTCCCAATCCTGTCCCTGTCCCTGTCATGTCGCGTCATGGCATCTTCATGTCCGATGATTCCCCGCACGTCCCTGTTCATGGCCGGTGCATCCAGCGCCAGGCCGCGTGACAACCCACCGCCGTGCCCAGGAAGATCCCCGCGCCGGAGCACAGGATCCCGCTGTCGAAGGCCCGGTCGAGCCGGCCGCCCAGCCAGACGCCCAGCAGCATGGGGGTGACGATGGCCCAGCCCAGGATGCCGATCTGGCCCAGCCGGCTGCCCAGCGAGGGCTCCGGCGTCGCGGCCTGCATCCGCGCTCGGGCCTCGGCCCGGCGTGTGGCCGCACCGAGATCGTCGGGCAGATCGTCGGGCGGATCATCTGGCCGGACAGCTGGCCGGTCCACGGAGCCGGTGACAGGCCTGTCGCGGAGCGGGCCTGCCATTGGATCGGCCACCGGATCAGCCACCGAATTGGGCTGTGACATGCGGCGGGGCCCGGTCATCGCGCCGGCCCGTTGCGGCCGGGGCCGGCGGCGGTGCCGATGGCCGGCGGGTGATCCAGCAGGCCGGGCGGCTGATCGGGCCGGGCAAAGCGCATCATCTGGCGGACCGCCCCGGCATGCAGGCGGATATGCTCGACCCGGGCCTGTCGCTCGGCATCAGCATCGGCCGCGCGCATCCCGGCCAGCGCCCGTTCCAGCCCGGGCAGGTCCGGCCCGGGCACGGCCTCGCGGCAGGCAATGGCCACGTCGCGCCCGCCGGTCACCGTCAGCAGCCCGGCCCGCAGGGCGCAGAACCGGGGTGCGCCGTCAGGCCCGTGCCAGCGCAGCACGGTGGGCACCAGAACGGTCAGGAAATCGGCATGGCCCGGCCAGATGCCGAAGCTGCCGCTGTCATCCTCGGCCCGCAGGGACACCACGTCGGGCGCATCGATGACCTGGCGCATCGGCGTGGTGACGCGCAGGTGCAGCCGGCCGGTCATGCCGCCGGCCTTTCCTTGCGCGCGGCCTCTTCGCGGGCGCGGGCCTCGTCCAGCGTGCCGACTATGTAGAGCGACCCTTCGTCCCAATCGTCGGTCTCGCCGTCCAGGATCGCCCGGCAACCGGCGATGGTGTCGTCCAGGGCCACCGACCGGCCGGGGATGCCGGTAAAGGCCTCGGTCACGGTGAAGGGCTGGGTCAGGAACCGTTGCAGCCGGCGGGCGCGTTCGACCATGCGCCGGTCCTCGGCGCCCAGTTCCTCCATGCCCAGCAACGAGATGACGTCCTGCAATTCGCGGTAATGTTCGATGGCCCGGCGGACCTCGTTGGCCACGGCCACGTGGTCGGGTCCGACGACAAGCGGGTCCAGCATGACCGAGGACGAGGCGATGGGATCGACGGCCGGATACATGCCGTCGGCGGCCATGGCCCGGGACAGCACGACCATGCTGTCGACATGGGCGGCAATGGCCGTGACGGCCGGGTCGGTGAAATCGTCGGCCGGCACGTAGACTGCTTCGATGGCGGTGACCGAGGCCGTGCCGACCGAGGCGATGCGCTCCTGCAGGTCGGCGACCTCGGTGGCCAGCGTCGGCTGATAGCCCACGCGGCTGGGCAAGCGGCCCAGCAGGCCCGAGACCTCGGAGCCGGCCTGGACAAAGCGGAAGACGTTATCCATCAGCAGCAGGACATTGCGCCCCTCGGCATCGCGGAAATGCTCGGCCATGGTCAGGGCGGTCATCGGCACGCGCCAGCGGGCGCCGGGCGGTTCGTTCATCTGGCCATAGACCAGCACGGTGCGATCGAGCACCCCGGCATTGGTCATGTCGAGCAGCATCTCGTGGCCTTCGCGCGAACGTTCGCCGACGCCGGAGAAGACCGAGATGCCGTCATAGCCCGAGACCATGGCATGGATCAGCTCCATCACCAGCACGGTCTTGCCCACGCCGGCGCCGCCGAACATGGCGGCCTTGCCGCCCTGGACCAGCGGGGCCAGCAGGTCGATGACCTTGATACCCGTGCGGAACAGCCGGGTGTCGCCATCGCCCAGGCGCATCGGCGGGGTGGGGGCGTGGATCGGCCGGCGCGGGGCATCCGCGGGCAGGGGCGCGCCATGGTCGCCGATCTCGCCGGTGACGTTCAGCAACCGGCCCAGCACGGCCTCGCCCACGGGCACCTGCACCGGCCCGCCGACCCGGGAGACGGGCCAGCCCCGGCGCAGGCCGGTGGTGGCCTGCAGGGCGATGGTGCGCACCGTCCTGCGGTCGAGCTGGGCCTGGACTTCGAGCAGGATGCGCCGGTTGTCCAGACGGATCTCGAGGGCGTCGTTGATGGCGGGAAGCGGGGGCGGAGCCTGGCCGGGGTCGGGCGGGGCGGCCTCGAAGGCCACGTCCACCACCGCGCCGCGGATTGCGACGATCCGACCGTTGTCGTCTGACTGGTTCATCACGGACCAACCGTTCACTCAAAACACGGGGACAGTCTATGCGGCCAAATGACTGACCGCACGGGCGAAATTGCCGCGCCCCCGGGGATCGGCGGAAATTTCACCAAACTGAAACGGGGCGGGCCTTGCCTGCCCTGCAGGCAGGCGCGGGGAAAACGGGCAAAGGCGCCGAGGTTGCGCCGGGACCGGGGCAGGGGGCGGCCATAGGGTGGAGCGGCAGCAGCGTTGAAGCGGGGCAATGCCGGCCACGGGGCGGGACGGCGGCTGCCGCAACGGTAGCCAAGGGAGCGGCGCTGGGGTAAAGCTGTAGGCCATCCGGGCCGTATTGGGCCGACAAGACAAGAGGTGCGCCAGTGACCGAAGCCATGAGCGAGACCGCGACCGCAACAGGCCCCGAGCGCTCCGCCGGCGAGGCGGACGGCCCCCGGGCCCTGGCGCAATTCGCCGCCGCCGCGGCCCGGCTGCTGGGCGCCGAGCGGGTCGACGGCCCGGCGGACGGCCTGCTCAGCGACACGCTGCACCGCGCGCCGGCCGACCGCGTGCTCGTCCGGCCCACCACCACCGCCGAGGTGGCCTCGGCGCTCGACCTGGCCCGGGCCCATGGCCAGAGCGTGCATCCCTACAGCACCGGGCGGAACTGGGGCTATGGCTCGTCTTACCCGGTGGCCGACCGCACCCGGGTGATGCTGGACCTGTCGGCCATGAACCGCATCCTGGCCTTCGACGCCGAGCTGGGCCTGGTCACGGTTGAACCTGGCGTGACCCAGGGCGATCTGGCCGCCTTCCTGTCGGACCGCCAGGCGCCCTTCATCACGCCGACCACCGGGGCCGGGCCGTCCTGTTCGCTGATCGGCAACGCGCTGGAACGGGGCTATGGGCTGACGCCCATCGGAGATCATTTCGGGGCGGTCATGGGCATCGAGGCCGTGCTGGCCGATGGCACGATCTATCGCTCGCCCTTCATGCCCGAAGCCCCCGACGGGCCGCAGCCGGTCTATAAATGGGGCACCGGGCCTTATATCGACGGGGTGTTCTCGCAGGCGGGCAATGCGGTGGTCACGCGGATGACCCTGCGGCTGGCCCCCCGGCCCGAGCGGGTCGAGACGTTCTATTTCATCGTGCGTGACGATGCCCTGCTGGAACAATGCATCGAAGCCATCCGGCGCATGCTGCTGGACAGTGGCATGCCGATCAGCGGGATCAACTTCGTCAACAACCAGCGCATGAAGGCCCAGGTGGCCGGCGACGGCACGATGGATGCGGCCAAGTGGTTCGGCACCGGGGTGCTGTTCGGCGACAAGGCCATCGTCAAGGCCAGCCGGGCGGGGGTGCGCAAGGCGCTCAAGGGGCTGGTGCGCCGGGTGTTCTTCATCAATGACGACCGGGTGGCCCTGGCCCGGCGGGCGCTGTCGATGCTGGGCCGGTCACCGCTGGCCGCGCGGCTGGAGCCCTTCGTGAGCAATTCCGAGGGGCTGCTGGGCATCTTGGGCGGCCAGCCCAGCGAATTCGGCATGCCCCTGGCCTATGCGCGCAACCTCGACGCCATGCCGGCCACCGGGCGCAACCCGGCACGCGACGGCTGTGGCCTGTTGTGGTACGTGCCCATCGTGCCCATGCGCGGGGCCGATGCCCGGCGCTATGCCGACATGGTCCGGCGGGTCTGTGGCAAGTACGGCTTCCCCGATCCGATCACCTTCAGCTCGCTGTCGCCCACGGCCTTCGACAGCACCGTGCCGCTGAGTTTCGAGCCGACCGAAGAGGGATCGGCCAATGCCATGGCCTGCCTGCGCGAGCTGATCGAGGAAGGCCGGCGGGCCGGGTTCCCGCCCTATCGCTATCATTCCATGACCATGGACCTGGCCACCGCCGAACAGCCGGTGTTCTGGCAGACCGCCGCGCGGGTCAAGGCCGCGCTGGATCCCGAGGGGCTGATCTCGCCCGGGCGCTACGTCGCACCGGACGTCTAGGCAGGGGCGGGGGTGTCCAAGCGGACCCTGCCCGGGTGCCCGCCTGCGTTGTCGTCTTGTTAATCTGAACCCGCAATACTTGCACCCGGATGCGCGCCCCACGGTCGGGGCGTCCAGGGGACCCGGGATGGCGATGCTGCACCAGAGACTTGAAGAACTGGACATCGACATGCCCGGACCGACCTCGCCGCCGCTGCCACGCCTGACCCGCAAGTCGGATTTCTGGTATTTCCGGCGTGAGTTCGAGACCCGGCGCGAGATCCAAGGGTTATCAGTTCAGACCGTGATGCGCGCGATGGGCGAAGGCGGGCTGCGGCTGGGGGCCAACATCGCGCTGCGGGCCGATCGCTGGGTGCATGGCCGGCGGCTGGCGCGGATGCGGGTGGAACGGCCGCTGTTCATCATCGGCCATCCGCGCAGCGGCACCAGCTTCTTTCACGGGCTGATGATGGGCACCGACGAAATGGTCGGCTTTCGCACCTGGCAATTGTTCTGGCCGGCGCTGGTCGGTCGCCGGGTGATCCGGCGGTTCGTCGCGCTCAAGACCCGGTTCGGCACGACCGAGGTGATGCCGCAATCGGTCGGCCACCAGATGGAGCTGGACAGCTACGAGGTCGAGGAATTCCTGTTCTGGCTGCGCTATGCCACGGCGCTGAACACGATGGGCCTGCTGGGCCTGGCCGAGGACGATTTCCCCGAGATCGAACAGCCCGACCGGCTGGCCGAGCCTGACCGGCGGGCGGCACTGGATTACCTCGACGGCTGTTTCCGGCGCCAGATGATCGACAGCGGCAAGAGCCAGATCGTGGCCAAGATGCATTTCTCGACGATGCGCCTGCAATCGCTGCTGGAGTATTACCCCGATGCGCGTTTCGTCTACCTGCTGCGCGATCCGCTTTGCACGGTGCCGTCCTACCTGAGCTTCATGATCAAGACGATGGAGGCCCGGGGCAACCTGGACGGCGTTTCGCCCGAGAGGCTGCAGCGGATGCTGCGGCGGCGCTATCGCGGGACGCTGGCGCTTTATCGCTATTTCCACGATCTGCAGGTCTCGGGGCGGTTGCCGGCCGACCGGGTGATGGTGCTGCGCTACGATGACCTGATGCGCGACGTGCGCGGCTCGATGGACCGGGTCCGCGAATTCTCGGGCATTGCCTTCAGCCCCGCGCTGGAGGCGCATATCGACGCCAAGGCCGAGGCCCAGAAATCCTATCGCCGGCCGCATGCCGTCGCCAGCCTGGACGAACTGGGCCTGTCACGTCAGCAGATCCTGAGCGATTTCGCCTTTGTCTATCGCCATTACGGGATCACTCCCGCGGCTTGACCCCGCCGTGTGATCCCGATCACGAGGCCCCGGCCGGCCGATCCCGATCACCGGCCGTGCCGTCGGACCCCGGATGCAAGGGGGGCGGTGGGCAGGATCAGGCCGTGGGGCGATGCCGCGATGCGGCGGCAAGCTGCGCGGGCCCGGCGTGGGCAGGTGATCATTTTCGCGCCATCGCATTTGGCAGGGCCACGCGAGTGGGCGATTTTATTTGAAATTACAAACATTGCTTATGACATTAGATCCTGTTGCCCGCCCCGGCACCGCCCGCCGCGGCCCGGGCCGACCCGCGCATAACCCAAGCCCCGGCCCCTGCTGCCGGCCAACAGGAGACATATTCAATGCTATCCAGACGAGAGGCCATGGCCATCGTTTCGGGCGCCTGTCTTGCCCTTGGCGTCGCTGCCGTGCCCGGGACGGCCCGGTCCCAGGCCACCCTGCGCGTGGCCATGACAGCCGCCGACATCCCCGATTACACCGGCGCGCCCGACCAGGGCTACGAGGGCTATCGCTTCCTCGGCTATACGCTTTATGACACGCTGGCGCTTTGGGACCTGTCCAGTTCGGACGCGGTCTCCGACATCTATCCGGGCCTGGCCTCGGGCTGGGAAATCACCGACGATCCGACCGTCTGGTCGTTCACCCTGCGCGAAGGTGTGAGTTTTCACGACGGCTGCCCCTGGAACGCCGATGCCTTCCTGTGGAACGTGGCCCGGGTCAAGGACGAGACGGCCCCGCAATACAACGCCCGCCATGCCGGGATGCAGCGGTCCAGCGTGGTCAACGTGGCCGCGGTCGAGAAGACCGGCGAATATGCCGTCGAGATCACCACCCCCCGGCCGGTGTCGATGCTGCCCTACGAATTGGCGCAGTTCTTCCAGATCTCGCCCTGCAAGGTCGAGGAACTGGGCTATGATTACGAGAAATACCGCGCCGATCCGGCCGGCACCGGGCCTTACCGGTTCGAAAGCGTCGTGTCACACGAACGGATTACCCTGGCCAGGAATGCCGATTACTGGAACCCCGAGCGCATCCCCCAGCACGACCTGCTGGAGCTGATCCCCATGCCCGAAGCCTCGACCCGGGCGGCGGCGCTGCTGTCGGGCCAGGTCGATTTCATCGAGGCGCCCTCGCCGGACACGATCCCGCGGCTCAAGGGTTCGGGCATGCAGATCATCACCGTGCCCTATCCGCACAACTGGGATTACATGCTGAACGAGGCGATGCCGCCCTTCGACAACAAGCTGGTGCGCCAGGCTGCGAATTACGCGGTGAACCGCGACGAGATCGTCGAGATGCTGCAGGGCGTGGCCGCCCCGGCCTATCAATCGCTGATCGAGAGCCAGCCCTGGTACGGCGATCCGGTGGTCTACAATTACGATCCCGACAAGGCCGGCGCGCTGCTGGAAGAGGCCGGGTGCAGCCCCTGCGCGATCAAGGTCGGCATCTCGACCTCGGGGTCGGGCCAGATGCAGCCGCTGCCGATGAACGAGCTGGTCAAGGAACAGCTGGAAGCGGCGGGCTTCGAGGTCGAGCTGGTGCCGATGGACTGGAACGCGCTGATCGGGGTGTTCTACGGCGGCGGCAAGGACAGCGAATTCCATGCGATCAATTTCTCGATGGCCCCGCTGGACCCGGTGCAGGGCATCATGAAACGCTGGATGACCAGCTACCAGACGCCCAATTGCTGCAATTGGGGCATGCATTCCAATGCCGAGATCGATGCCCTGGGCGACGAGGCGATGAAGACCTTCGACCTCGACAAGCAGAAGGAATTGTTCACCCGGATGAACGAGATTTCGGTCGAGGAGGCGATGGAGCTTTACATCGTGCATGACCTCAACCCGCGCGCCCTGGCGCCGCATGTGAAGGGCTTTGTCCAGGCGCAGAACTGGTTCCAGGACCTGACCCCGATCACCATCGAAAAGTAAGGTTGGGCCTAGGGATAGGGCAGATCGGCCTGCCTGCCGGGCGCCGGGGCCAATCCCGGGCCCGGACCCCCGGCAAGGGGCAGGAAAAGCGTCGCGGGTTGGCCGGCCGGTGCTACGGTCCGGCCAACCGCCACCGACCAACAGGACACCCTTTCGTGACAGACCACAGACTGACCGCCACGCCCGACACCTGCCAGTGGGGGCTGTTCGATGCCGCCGTGCCCCCGGTCCTGACGATCAAGCCCGGCGACCGGGTGACAATCGAAACGGTCTCCGGCGCGCCCGAGGTGCTGCCCGACCCGGCGGCCTTTCACATTCCGCCCGAACTGCCGGGCATCCATGCCGCGCTCAAGCCCTTCGGGCCGCATATCCTGACCGGGCCGGTGGCCGTGGAAGGGGCCGAGCCGGGCATGGTGCTGGCCATCCATATCGAAGAGGTCCGGCTGCGCCAGGACTGGGGGTTCAACCTGATCATTCCCAAGAAAGGCACGCTGCCGCACGATTACGACGAGGTGGTGTTCAACACGATCCCGCTGGATGCCCAGAGCATGACGGCCACGATGCCCTGGGGTCTGAAGCTGCCGCTCCGGCCGTTCTTTGGCGTGATGGGCCTGGCCCCGCCGGCGGGCTGGGGCAAGATGACCTCGGTTGCGCCCGAGGCGACGGGGGGCAATCTCGACAACAAGGAACTGGTCGCGGGCACGACGCTGTACCTGCCGGTGCATGCCAGCGGCGGGCTGTTTTCCTGTGGCGACGGCCATGGCGCGCAGGGCGATGGCGAGGTCTGTATCACGGCGATCGAAACGGCGTTGGAAGGCACCTTTGTCTTTGACCTGATCGAGGACCCGGGGTTCGACTATCCGCGCGCCGAGACGCCCGACCATTACATCACGATGGGCATGGATCCCGACCTGGATCAGTGCAGCGTGAAGGCCCTGCGCGAGATGATCGACTGGCTGGGGGCCAAGGCCGGGCTGACCCATGCCGAGGCCTACATGCTGTGTTCCCTGGCCGGGGATCTGCACGTGACCCAGACGGTGAACGTCAACAAGGGCGTGCACATGATGATGCCCCGGGCCAATTTCGCGCCGAAGGTATAGCCATGTTCCGCCCGCGCCGGCCTTTCCCGGCCTGGCCGGCCGGGCGCGGGCGTGCCGGTCTGGGGCGCGACCCGTAGCCCGGGCCTCGGGCGGCGTGTCCGAGGTGGGTGTTGCGCCTCTTGGGGCGGCGAAAGCCGGGCGGGCAATGCCCGATACCCGCCGCCGAATGCCCCATGCCCGCCGCCGTCGGCGGGTGGTGGCCAGGCCGGATCCGCCCTGTGGTTGTGTCTGTGCCGACCTTTTGAGTTACGATCAATCGTGCAGCCGTCGCCTGCGGTGCACGGCAATTGTGCAATCCGCCGCGTTGCGGCGCCGGGGTCGGGGAATCTCTGCCGAATTGACCCGGTGCGCGCATTTCCCCTTGGTCAGCGTGGCGCCACGGCCCTTACTCTGGGCCGGTATCGGGCCGGCCGCAGGGGCCGCCCGCAAGGTCGCTGCTTTCGCCCTTCGGGCCGGTCGCCACGGCAGAGCGCCCCGGTCGGCGGGGTGTGACGTCCCTTCCGCCCGCCTGGGCTTCTGGACCGTGGGAGACTGCCAGTGAAGGTAGCCGTTCTTCATCCGCGCAAGGGTATCGCCGGGCTGTGGACCCCGGCCGTCGATGCCACGACCCAGCTGGCCGCCGCCGAGATCAACGCCGCCGGGGGCATCCTGGGCAGCCCGGTCGAGCTGGTCTATGCCGATTGCGGGGTCGAGGCCGACACCGCCACGGCGGCGGTCGATCACCTGCTCGACGTTGTCGGCGTCGAGGCCATCGTCGGCCAGCATACCAGCACCGGGCGCGATGCCGTGCGCAAGCGCGTGGCCGGGCGGGTGCCCTATGTCTACACCGCCCAGCACGAGGGCCTGCCCGCCGTGGAATCGGCCATCATGATCGGCGCCACCGATGGCGAGCTGCTCTGGCCGGCGATTGCCTGGCTGATCGCCGAACGCCGGGCCCGGCGGTTCTTCTTTGTCGGCAACGATTACATCTGGCCGCAGAAGGCGCTGGAAACCAGCCGGGCGCTGATCACCCATGAAGGCGCCCAGCTGGTCGGCCATGCGCTGATGCCCTTCGAGACCGGCGATTTCGGCCCGACCCTGGCCCGTATCCGCGCCACCCGGCCCGACGTGGTGGTGCAGGCGCTGGTGGGCGAGGCCTCGGTGACCTTCAACCGGGCCTTTGCCCAGGCCGGGCTGGACAGCCAGGCGCTGCGGCTGGGCCTGTTGGTGGACGAGGCGGTGATCTGCGGGATCGGGCCCGAGGCCACGGCCAATCTCTACGCGGTGTCGAACTATTTCTCGGATTGGCGCAGCCCCCAGAACACCCGGTTCCTCGACAGCTATCACGCGGCTTTCGGCCGCCATGCCCCGCCGGTCAGCGGCGCCAGCATCGGCTGTTACGAAGGGTTGCACCTGCTGGCCTCGCTGGCCGGGTCGCGGCGCGATCCCGGCGGGCGGCGGCTGGCCGAGCTGGCCTGTCGGCCGCTGCACCGCGACGCCGCGCGGAAATACCTCTGTGGCAAGCCGGTCGGGCGGCGCAGCCAGGTGCATATCGCCCGGGCCGATGGCGTCACCCTGTCGATCGTGTCGTCGCTTGCCCTGAACTGATAGTTGAAAATTCAATATTGAAATTGCAATTTTGTGGTGCTACCGCAACCGCACGCAGTGCTGCGGGGCGCAGGCATGGCCCTTGCCCGGCACGCGGGTTGCCCCTGCGATTTCAGCGGCGACGGACGGAACCCTTGGTCACATGTGGCCGGGAAGCGAATGTGGCAAGGAGGGGCGTCATGGCGCCTAAGACATTGAACGATCAGCTCAGTTACCTGATCGCCAGCGCAAATCGGCAGATCGAGACCGAGCTGGAAGAGCGGCTGCGTCCCGGCGGGGTGCCCATCGAACAATTCCGCATCCTCGAAGTGCTGTCCGAGAACGAGCCCTGCGCGATGGGGGAAATCGCCCGGCGCTCGTTGATCGACCCGGCCACGCTGACCAAGATCATCGACCGCATGGTGCGCGACAACCTGGTCTATCGCGCGCCCGACCCGGACGACCGGCGCAAGGTGCTGATCCTGACGGCGACCGAGGGCAAGGCGCTGTACAAGCGGCTGAGCGGGGTCAGCTCGGCCCAGGAAAAGCGCCTGTCGGAAATCCTGGCGGGCGAGAAGGCCGCCGAGCTGAAGACCCTGCTGCGGGAATTGCTGGACCGCTGAGCGGATGGCCTGGGGCGGGATGAGGAAAGGCGGCCGGTGGGGCCGCCTTTTGTCGTTTCGGGCTCAGTGAACGGGCGGCCGGGCGGTGTGCCAGTCGGTGACCTGCTGATAGGCATGGGCGGCGCGCAACAGCCGGGCCTCGGTGCCATGGGTGCCGATCAGCTGGAAGGCGATGGGCCGGCCGTCGGCGGTCATCCCGCAGGGCAGGGTGACCGAGGGCACGCCCGAGGCATTGAACGGCGAGGTGAAGCGGAACAGCGCGCGCGAGCCGCCATCGCTCTGGGCGCGGACCTCGTCCCATGTCGGTGTGCCGTGCTGGAAGACCGGGATGGCGATCATGTCCACATCGTCCAGCAGGTCGGTCAGCGCCCCGGTGAACTTCTGCCGTTCGATCACGCCATTGGCAATGTCGACGGGCGTTGCGGCCAGCCCGGCCTCGATCCCGTCGCGGATCCATTCGCCGTACATGTTCGACCGGCTGGGATAGGTGTCGGCATGCACGGCGGCCAGTTCGATCATGGTCAGCGACATGGCCTTTTCGAGAAAGGTCTCGACATCGGGAAAGCCGCAATCGACCACCCGCGCGCCCACCGACTTCAACTCGGCCACGGCGGCCTTCAGGCAGGCCAGCGTTTCGGCATCGGCGTCCTTTTCGATATATGCGTTGGGCAGGCCGATGGTCATGCCCCGGGCGCCGAAGGCCCCGTCGAGCAGGCCCAGGTAATCGGGCACCGGTTCGTTCAGCGAGGTCGGGTCCAGCGGGTCGTGGCCGGCCAGCACTTCGAGCATGGCCGCCGCATCGGCCGCTGACCGGGCCATCGGGCCAAGGTGGTCGAAGGTCGCGGCCAGGTCAAAGATGCCATGGCGCGAGATCCGGCCCCAGGTGGGTTTGACCCCGGTCAGGTTGTTGCAGGCCGAGGGAAAGCGGATCGACCCGCCGGTGTCCGAGCCGATGGTGCAATAGGCCATGCCCGTGGCCGGGGCGATGCCGGAACCCGAGGACGACACGCCGGTCCACAGGTCCTCTTTCCAGGGGTTCACCGGCTGGGTGAAATCGGGGTGATGTTCCAGCGTGGCGCCTTCGGTCATGTGCAGCTTGCCGATCAGGACGGCCCCGGCATTGCGCAGGTTGGTGACCACGGTGGCATCGTGATCGGGCACGAAATCCTCATAGAGCTTCATGCCCCCGGTGGTCTTGATGCCCTTGGTGAAACACAGGTCCTTCACGGCCATGGGGATGCCGTGCAGCGGGCCGCGATAACGCCCGGCGGCAATTTCGGCCTCGGCCGCCCTGGCCTGGTCGCGGGCCAGGTCGGCGGTGACGGTCCAATAGGCGGTCAGCGTCGGGTTCAGCCTGTCGACCTGGGCCAGCACGGCTTCGGTGACCTCGACAGGTGACAGGGCGCCGCTTCGGATCTGGGCGGCAATCGAGGTCAGGGGCTGAAAGGCGATATCGGTCATGGGGTTGCTCCGGGTGGGGTGGCCCGGACCAGCGGGCAATTGCGGGGCCGGTCGGTGGCCGGGACGACAGGGCGGGCCATGGGGGTCATTCCGCGGCCAGGGCCGGGGCCAGGTCGGGCCGCTGGGACAGGGCCAGCGCGGCTTCGAGCGCGGCGCCGATGCGAAAGCACATGGGCTCGTCGAAGGGCTTGCCCACGATCTGGCAGCCCAGCGGCAGGCCGTTCGCCGAAAAGCCGATGGGCACGGACAGGGCCGGGTTGCCAGTGACATTGTAGGGGATGGTCAGCATGCCCTTCCACGGCCCCGCGTCGCGGCCGAATGTGTCGAACCGATCGGCCGGGGTCAGCCCGGTGGGCGCCAGCAGCGCATCACAGGCGGCCAGCGGGCCGTCATTGACCAGCGCCGTCAGTTCCGCCCGCAGGCGCAGGGCGTTGATGTAATCCGACGCCGAGACCAGCCCGCCCGCGATGATCCGCTGATAGGCATAGCGGCCAAAGGCCGTTGGGCGGGTCTTCAGGTCGGCCTCGTGGATCGTGTAGGCCTCGGCGCCCATGACGGTCGAGCCGCAGGCCTGGAACAATTCCCAGGCGGGCATGGCAACCTCTTCAACGATGGCGCCCAGCCCGGCCAGGGTGTCGGCCGTGGCATCCAGCGCGGCGATGATCTCGGGGTTGGCCATCTCGTTTCGGATGTAGAAATCGCGGGTATAGCCGATGCGCAGCCCGGCGACGCCCCGGTCCAGCCCGGCCGTGAAATCGGGCACCGGCACATCGGCCGAAGCCGGGTCGAGCGGATCGTGCCCGGCGATCACCTGCAGGGTGATCGCCGCATCCTTGACGCTTTGGGTCAGCGGGCCGGCATGGTCCAGCGTGTAGCTTAGCGGGAACACCCCGCGCCGCGAGACCCGGCCATAGGTGGCCTTGATGCCCACCGTGCCGCAATAGGCCGCCGGCCCGCGGATCGACCCGCCGGTGTCCGATCCCATGGCCGTGCGCATGTAGCCGGCGGCGATGGCCGCGCCGGATCCCGACGACGACCCGCCGGTCTGGTGATCGGTGTTCCACGGGTTGCGCGCGGGCGGGAAGGGCAGGTCGAAGGCCGGGCCGCCGAGGGCGAATTCAAAGGTGCCCAGCTTGCCCAGCAGCACCCCGCCGCCGGCCTTGAACTTCTGTTCGACGACACAATCCTCGGTCGGCACGTTATCGAGCAGAACGGCGGAATGGCAGGTGGTGCGGATGTCCCTGGTGCCGTAGATGTCCTTGAGCCCATAGGGGATGCCCTGCATCGGCCCCTTGTCGATGCCCGCCGCGAAATCGGCATCGGCCTGCGCGGCATCGGCCCGCGCGCGCTCGGCGGTGACGGTGACAAAGGCGTTGAGCGAAGGCTCCAGCGCGCCGATCCGCGCCAGCAGCGCCTCGGTCAGGGCGGTCGAGGTCAGGGCGCCGGCGCGCAGCCGGGCGCCGGCCTCGGCAATGGACAGATCATGCAGGGCGGTCATGTCGCGGCCCTCGCGGCCAGGGTGAAAATGTTAGACGGCTCGTCGGCGGCGGGCCGCAGGGTATGCAGGTGTTTGCCCAGGCTCAGCAGGGCATCTCCGGTGCCGATCGCCCCGGTTTCGAGGTCCGGCGGGATAGTGATTCCGGCCATGGCATATCGTGCGCGGATTTCGGCGATGCGCGCCTCACTGATCGTGTCACCCATTGGGGCTCTCCCGTATTGCCTGCGATGTGATGCAGAATGACGATAGTTGAAAATTCAAGTTAATTGCGGGGATCGGCAAGCCATCCTCGCGCCCTGCGGTGGCGAGATACTGGAATTATCAACTTTATGTCGCGAATTTGGGCGGTGTGGCCCGGCTTTTGATCGCTGGGTGGGCAAGGCCGGGGCGGGGGTGGGGAAAAGCGATGTCTTTTCGTTTTCCATATTTGCGGATGCCTGTGTCTCGCCCAGGTTGACCCCGTCGGCAGGTGCCATCCCAGGGCCTGCCCCAGCCAGACCGAAAGGACAGCAAGACCCATGTGGATCTACGCGCTCCGCCGCCTCATCCTGACCATTCCCATCCTGCTCGGCGTCACAATCATCTGTTTCCTGCTGGTCCAGATCGCCCCGGGCGACCCGATCCAGTCGCTGTTGCCGCCCGATGCCTCCGAGGCCGATGCCGCCGCCCTGCGCGCCTATTACGGGCTCGATAAACCGCTGGCCGTTCAATATGTCGTCTGGCTGGGCAAGGTGCTGACCGGCGACCTGGGCATGTCGATCCAGGTTGACGCCCCGGTGGCCAAGGAGGTCGGCCGGGCCTTTGCCAACACGATCACGCTGGCCCTGCTGGCCGTTGCCCTGGCCTTTGTCCTGTCGCTGGTCCTGGGGGTGGTCGCGGCCTACACCTCGGGCAGCTGGATCGACAAGCTCTTCACCTCGGTCGCGGTCTTCGGCATCTCGGTGCCCACCTTCTGGCTGGGCGTGGTGCTGGTGATCATCTTCGCGGTCGAGCTGAACTGGCTGCCGGCCGCGGGCATGGGCAATTCGGGGTCCGAGAATTTCTCGTACTGGCGGTGGGAGGATTTCAAGTTCGCCATCATGCCCATGGTCGCCCTGGCCCTGCCGCCCCTGGGCATCATGACGCGCACGACCCGGTCGTCGGTCGAGGAGGTGCTGGGCCAGGATTTCGTCCAGACGCTGCGGGCCAAGGGGCTGGGAGAGATGGCCGTGCTGCGCCATGCGGTCAAGAACGCCATGCCCCAGATCGTGGCCATGCTGGGCCTGCAGCTGGGCTACCTGATCGGCGGTTCGGTGCTGGTGGAAATGGTCTTCAACTGGCCGGGCACCGGCTATTTGCTGAACAAGGCCATCCTCAGCCGCGACCTGCCGGTGCTGCAGGGCACGATCCTCGTGCTGGCCGCGTCCTTCGTGATGATCAACCTGGTCATCGACCTTGTCCAATCCATGATCGACCCGCGCATCAAGCGCAGCTGAGGAGCCCATGACCGACGCAACCTCCGACCCGATTTCGCTGGCCCATGAAAGCGACCTGCCGCAGGCGGTCGTCCGGGGCTACTGGGCCTCTGTCTGGAACCGGTTGAAATACGATTACGTCACGCTGTTCTGCCTGGCGCTGATCATCCTGATCGTCCTGTCGGCCGTCTTTGCACCCTGGCTGGCGCCTTACGACCCCGAGAAATCCTCGATGGCGTACCGGCTGAAACCGGTGGGGCATGACAGGTATATCCTTGGCTCGGACGAGCAGGGCCGCGATATCCTCAGCCGCATTCTCTACGGCGGGCGGGTGTCGCTGGCCATGGGCATCCTGCCTGTGGCTTTCGGCACCCTGATCGGCGGCCTTTTCGGCATCATCGCCGGCTATTACGGCGGCAAGGTCAACATGATCATCATGCGCACGATGGACGTGTTCTTTGCCTTCCCCTCGGTGCTGCTGGCCGTGGCCATTTCGGGGTCGCTGGGCGGAGGCATCCAGAACCAGCTGGCCTCGCTGACCATCGTCTTCATCCCGCCGCTCTGCCGGGTGGCGGAAACGGCGGCCAGCCAGGTGCGCAACATGGATTTCGTCGATGCGGCCCGGGCGTCGGGCGCGTCGACCTTTTCCATCCTCAAGGACCACGTGCTGATCACCGTGATCTCGCCCGTGCTGGTCTATGCCTCGACGCTGGTCTCGGCCTCGATCCTGCTGGCCTCGGGCCTGTCCTTCCTGGGCCTGGGGGTGTCGCCCCCGACGCCTGACTGGGGCCTGATGCTGGCCACCCTGCGCCAGTCGATCTGGGTGCAGCCGCTGGTCTGCGCCATCCCCGGCATCGCCATCCTGATCACCTCGATCGCCTTCAACATCGTCAGCGACGGCCTGCGCGTCGCGATGGATGTCAAGTCCTGACCCGGAAAGTCCAAGACATGGAACAACCCGTCAAGAAACCCGAACCCCACGCCCGCGACCCCCATCCCCGCGACCGGGGCGGCCCGGCCCAGCCGATGCTGATCGCCCGCGATGTCCGCAAGTACTTTCCCATCCATGCCGGGCTGCTCAACCGCCAGGTGGCCGAGGTCAGGGCCGTCGACGGCGTGTCCTTTTCCGTCATGAAAGGCGAGACCCTGGGCGTGGTCGGTGAATCCGGCTGTGGCAAATCCACCCTGGCCCGGCTCTTGATGCACCTGATGGACAGGGACGGCGGCGAGATCATCCTCGATGGGCAGGCGGTGAATGCCTATCAGGGCATGCCCCTGTCCGAGCTGCGCCGGTCGATGCAGATGGTCTTTCAGGACAGCTATTCCTCCCTGAACCCGCGGTTCACGGTCGAGGATTCCGTGGCCTATGGGCCGGCCCGTCAGGCCGGCGTGTCCAGGAAGAAGGCCCGCGAGATCGCCCGCGACCTGCTGGAAAAGGTCGGCCTGCGGGCCCGGCTCTTCGGCGGGCGCTACCCGCACGAGTTGTCGGGCGGTCAGAAGCAGCGGGTCAACATCGCCCGGGCGCTGGCGCTGGATCCGCGCATGCTGATCCTGGACGAGGCGGTCTCGGCCCTGGACAAGTCGGTCGAGGCCCAGGTGCTGAACCTGCTGAACGAGCTCAAGGCCCAGCTGGACCTGACCTATGTCTTTATCAGCCACGACCTGCACGTGGTGCATTACATCTCGGACCGGGTGCTGGTGATGTATCTCGGCCAGGTGGTCGAGATCGGCCCGGTCGACCGGATCTATGCCGATCCGCGCCATCCCTACACAAGGGCGCTGCTGGACTGTCAGCTGTCGATGGACCCCGACGACCGGGTCGACCAGGCCCCGCTGGCCGGCGATCCGCCCAATCCGGTCAACCCGCCCTCGGGGTGCCGGTTCCACCCGCGCTGCCCCTATGCCGAGGATCTCTGTGCGGCCAAACAGCCCGCCCTGGGCGACACCCTGCGCGCGGGCCGCGACGATCACCTGACGGCCTGTTTCATGGCTCAGCCCGGGTCGGGCCATTCCCGGGCGCCGGGCCCGGCCGACCTGTTGAAACGCGCCGCGGCGCAGCCCGCCCCGATGGAGGCCTGAGATGAACGTCATGTCCCCCGCCGCCGCGGTCAGCGACACCCTGGTCCGGGTGCAGGACCTGCGCGTCACCTTTGTCAGCCGCGACGAGAAGGTCAGCGCGGTCAATGGCATCAACTTTGACCTGAAGCGCGGCGAGGTCATGTGCGTGATCGGCGAATCCGGTTCGGGCAAGTCGGTGATGATGCGCGCGCTGATGCGTCTGCATCCGCCCAAACGCACGGTGATCGAGGGCGGGATGGCGGTCGACGGCCATGACATCCAGGCCGTCACCGAACGCCAGATGCGCCGCTTGCGTGGGTCCACCGTGTCGATGATCTTCCAGGAGCCGATGACCGCGCTCGACCCGCTGTACACCATCGGCCAGCAGATCGCCGAGACGGTGCAGATCCACGAAGGCGTCACCCGCGACATGGCGATGAAACGGGCGCTGGAGCTGTTGCAGCTGGTGCGCGTGCCGTCACCCGAACGCCGGCTTGGGGCCTATCCCCACGAATTGTCCGGCGGGCTGCGCCAGCGGGCGATGATCGCCGTGGCGCTGTCGTGCAACCCGTCGCTGCTGTTGGCCGACGAGCCGACAACGGCGCTGGATGCCTCGGTGCAGATCCAGGTGCTGGTGCTCCTGCGGCGGCTGCAGAAGGAACTGGGCATGTCGGTGATATTTGTCACCCATGACCTCGGCGTGGCGGCCCAGATCGCCGACAAGGTGGCGGTGATGTATGCCGGGCGGCTGGTCGAATACGGCAGCGTGCGCGACGTGCTGCTCAACCCGAAACACCATTACACCCGGGGCATGCTGGCCTCGACCGTGGCCGAGCAGGAAAAGGGCAAGCCGCTGGGGGCGATCCCCGGCACGCCGCCCGACCTGCGCGCCCTTCCGCCGGGCTGTGCCTTTGCGCCCCGCTGCCGGGCGGCCCGGGCGCTCTGCCGGTCGGAGCCGCCGGGCGAAAGCGGTGGCGGCCACCGGGTGCGCTGTCACTACCCGCTGGCCTAGCTCACAGGCAGACCCAGGCGCCGCCCTGGGTGGCTTCCAGCTCGGTGAAATGCAGGCGCAGCGGCGGGTGGTCGTCGGTGAAGGACGTGGCAAAGCCGCGCATCGGCAGGTCGCGGCGCACGAAGAACCCGGCGATCCAGACGCCCAGCAACAGCCCGTTGCCCTCGCGCAGCTCGATCCGGTGGCCCTGCACGTCACCGGTGTCGAGCCGGCCGCTGGTGTTGGACATCTGCGCGTCGAAACAGATCAGCCCGTTGCTGTAGAACCGCCAGCGCACGCTGTCCCAGGCGCATTCATCGACCTGCGCCGGCTGCGTCCACAGGAAATCCCGCCAGGCCGGGCCGGGCGTGTCGCCATCGGCCGGGGCGGCGCCGGTGCGCGTGGCATCCGACGGCCCGGCCTGCCAGCGGACGTAATCGCCCGAGATGTCCTCGCGCCCGATGGGGATGCCGCCATCGGCCAGCCCCAGCGTCCGCTTGATGATGGAATCGCGCAATGCCCCGGCCTTGTCCTCGCCGCCGTCGCGGTCGGCCAGCCCGGTCACCAGTTTCGATGCCACGTTCAGAATCATGTCCCGTCCTCCGCCGGTCCCCCCGGTTGGGCGCATTGGGCCAGAAGCCGGGGCGGATTGCGACATTTATCCCCGGCCCGGCGGTGCGGCCGGCGGGAACTGCCCGGTTGGGGCGCAGGGGTGGGGCACTGCGCGGCGGGGTCGTGGGGCGGGTTTGAACGGCGAGGCGGTAGAGGCAGGGGGCTGCCCTGCGCGGTCGCAAGGGCGGGCGGATCTGTCTGGCTGGGCGGCTCTGTCCACTTGCCGGGGTGGATTGTCCGGCGAGGCCGCGGGGGCGGATTGATCTGTCCGGTTTGGACGTAGGGGCGATCCTGCGCGGCGAGGCTGCCGGGAGGACGGACCTGCGTGGCGAGGCTCCGGGGTGGACGGATCTGCGCGGCGCGGCTGCGGGGGGCCTGTGAGTCGGGCGGGGCCGACCGGCAGTGTCAGCCGGCGCGGCGGGCCTTTTGCAATTCCTGGTCCAGCGCCTGCAGGAACCGCGACCGGTCGGCCTTGGAAAAGGCCCGGCCGCCGCCCTGGTGGAACGGGTCGGATGCGCGGATGTCCTGCATCAGGTCGCGCGTGGCCAGCCGGGGGCCGATATTGGCCTCCGACAGCACGTCGCCATTGTGTTGCAGAACCCGGGCCCCGGCCTTGAGGCAGCGATCGGCCAGCGGCAGGTCCGAGGTCACCACCACGTCGCCCGGGCCGCATTGGTCGGCGATCCAGCGGTCGGCCTCGTCGGCGCCTTCGTCGACGATGATCAGCGAGACCAGCGGGTTGGGCGACGGCCGCAGCCCGCCGTTGCAGACCAGCAGCATTTCGATGCGCAGGCGGGTGGCCACCCGTTCGGCCTCGGCCTTCACAGGGCAGGCATCGGCGTCGATATAAAGCTTGGTCACGGGGCGGGGCCTTTCTAGGTGGGGCTCAGGCGGGGCCGACCGGGTCCGGGTCGGGGCCGGGCAGGGGACGGGCCAGCACCAGCGCATCCACCGCTGGGCCGGTCGCCCGGGCGTAATATCCCTTGCGCCGGCCGGTCTCGGCATAGCCCGCGGCGGCATAAAGCGCGCGGGCGGCCAGGTTGTCTTCGGCGACTTCCAGAAAGGCCTGGCCGGCGCCCCGGGCGGCGGCTTCGGCTTCCCAGGCGCGCATCAGCGCCCGGGCCAGGCCCAGCCGTCGGCGGGCGGGATGGGTGGCGATGGTCAGCAGCTCGGCCTCGTCGGCAATGACGCGGACCAGGGCAAAGGCATCGGAATGGCCGATCGCGAAGGTGCCCGAGGTGGCCAGCAGGCCCGAGAATTCCAGTTCGGACCAGGGCCGCGACTGGGTGAAGGCCGCGGCATGCAGGGCAGCCATGTCGGACGGGCGGATCAATCCAGCAACACGGGCGGCAGGTCGCGGGCCGGCGCGGCGTCGGCCGGGCGGATGTAAAGCGGGGCCGGGCGGGGCAGGGGCGCGCCGGTCAGGCGGCTGGCGGCGATCCGGGCGATGCCCCGGGCCAGGGACTGTGCCGGGGCGTCGGCGCCGGGCAGGTCATGGCCGAGGATCGGGCAGGGGCCGGCGGGGTCGTCCGCCATGTCGCGGGCCAGGACCTGGCATCCGCTGAGCGCCCCGTCGGCCTGGGTCAGCCCGGGGGCGCCGGGGCCGTCGGGATCAAAGCGCTGGTGAAAGGCGCCCTCGCGGCTGGCGCCCACGGCGGCGATCATCGGGCGCGGGCCGTCCAGGGCCAGGGCGTCGAAGCTGCTGACCCCCACGGCCGGAATGCCCAGCCCCAGGGCCAGGCCCCGGGCGGCCGAGACGGAAATGCGGATGCCGGTGAAATTACCCGGGCCGATGCCCGTGCCGATGGCGTCCAGCGCGCCCCAGTCCAGACCGGCCCGCTCCAGCATCTCTTCGAGGGCGGGCACCAGCCGTTCGGCCTGGCCCCGGGTCATCGGCTCGGCGATATCGTCGAGGATCGTGTCGCCGGCCAGGAGGCAGGCCGCGACATGGCCGGCCGAAGTGTCGAAGGCCAGGATGACGGGTGCAGGGGCCGGGGCGGTCCGGTCGCCCGTGACGCCCGCGTCGGTCTGCGGGGCGTGGCCGAAGGCACCGGGTGCGCTGTCGACAGGTTCGGAACGGCCCGGGGTCCCTTCGGGCCCCGGGGCCGCGTTGGGCTCAGACGAGGACAGGACGAACCTCGGTCACTTCGGGAATGTAGTGGCGCAGCAGGTTCTCGATGCCCATCTTCAGGGTCAGCGTGGCCGAGGGGCAGCCCGCGCAGGCACCCTGCATGTGCAGGTAGACCACGCCGCGATCGAAGCCGTGGAAGGTGATGTCGCCGCCGTCCTGGGCGACGGCCGGGCGCACGCGACTGTCCAGCAGTTCCTTGATCTGGCCGACGATCTCGCCGTCTTCGCCATCATGGTCGGCATGGGCCGAGCCGGCCGGTTCGGCGCCGTCCATGACCGGCTGGCCGGATTGGTAATGTTCCATCACCGCGCCCAGGATGGCCGGCTTGATGTGGTCCCAATCGACCGCATCGGCCTTGGTCACGGTCACGAAGTCATTGCCGAAGAACACGCCCGACACGCCGTCGACCGCGAAGATGCGGGCGGCCAGCGGCGATTTGGCCGCAGCCTCGGCCGAGGGGAAATCGGCGGTGCCGGCCTCCAGCACGGTCTGGCCGGGCAGGAATTTCAGCGTTGCGGGGTTCGGGGTCGATTCGGTCTGGATGAACATCTGCGCGCCTCCAATAGCACCACGGGGATATGCGGACGGCAGGTCCGCAAGTCAAGATTTAGAACCGTTATAAACTGATCGCGGGGCGAGGGGAAGCTGCGGTCTCAGGTGATCTCTTCGAGCTTTTCCTTGCTCAGGTCGCCGGGCACGATGGTGACGGGCACGGGCAGGGTGCCCGCGGTGCGCGACATCTGGCTGACCAGCGGGCCGGGGCCTTTCTTGTCGACGCCCGCGCCCAGGACCAGAACGCCGATTTCCGGGTCGTCGCGGATCTGGTCGATGATCTCGTCGATCGTGTCGCCTTCGCGGATGACCAGTTCGGGCTCGATGCCCTGGCGGTCGCGCATCCACTTGGCGAAGACTTCGAAATGGGCTTCGATCCGTTCGCGGGCCTCTTCGCGCATGATGTCGCCGACGCCGATCCAGTGGTTGAATTCATCGGGCGGGATGACTGACAGGATCTGCACGCCGCCGCCGGTCTTCGCGGCGCGCATGGCGGCGAAGCGCATGGCATTGAGGCATTCTCGGCTGTCGTCGAGGACGACGAGGAACTTGCGCATCCCTAAACTCCCGTGGCGGGATCATGGCCCAAGGGCCGGGCCCGCGCAAGAGAGCCCGCGCGCGCCCCGCTCGTCCGCCCTGGCAGGCGGTCTCGCATCCTGTCAGCCGGCGCTGGCGGCCCAGTCCCAGTAGAGCTGGCGCACGCGGCGGGTGATGGGGCCGACCTGGTAGGTCGTGTCGTCGAAGCCGGTCACCGGGGTGACCTTCTGCATGTTGCCCGACAGGAAGACCTCGTCCGCGGCATGGAAATCGTCGAATCCCAGCACGGTTTCATGCACGGTGATGCCATCGGCCCGCAGGTTGGCGATGTGGCGGGCGCGGGTGATGCCGGCCAGGAAAGTGCCGTTGGGCACGGGGGTGAAGACCTCGCCGTCGCGGACCATGAAGACATTGGCTGTGGCGGTTTCGGCCACATTGCCCATGGCATCGGCGACCAGGGCATTGCCAAAGCCCTTGGCCCGGGCTTCGGCCAGCATGCGGGCGTTGTTGGGATAAAGTGCGCCGGCCTTGGCATTGACCACGGCGTCTTCGAGCACCGGGCGGCGGAAGCGCGTGCGGGTCAGCGTGGTCGCGGCACTTTCGGGGGCCATGGGGATGGCTTCCAGGCAGATGGCAAAGCCGGTGGCATCGGGTCCCGGCACGATGGCCGAGGCATCGCCGTCGATGGCCCAGTACATCGGGCGGATATAGACGGCGGTCTGCGGATCATAGGCCGCCAGGCCTTCGCGGGTGATTGCAACCATGTCGTCGGCGGTCACCGTGGGGGTGATCATCATGGCCTCGGCCGAGGCATTGACCCGGGCGCAATGGCGGTCGAGGTCGGGGCAGAGCCCGTTGGCATAGCGCGCGCCGTCGAAGACGGTCGAGCCCAGCCAGGCCCCGTGATCGGCCGCGCGCATGATCGGCGCGTCGCCTTCGTGCCAGGTGCCTTGGAAATAGGTGCGGATCTGGGTGCCGACGGCCATGGGGGTCTCCTTGTTCGGAGCGGACCCTAGGGGCAGAGCCGGGCCGGGTCCAGAGCCCGGAGCGCCGAAACCGCGCGCCCGAGGCGGCCGGGCCCCGGGGCTGGCGCCGGTGGGGCGCCAGCGGTCGGGATGGCGTCAGGTGGGGGCGGTGCGATCAGGCCGCGATCACGACGCGGGGGGCACCATGCCGACGATGTCGTAGGTCTTGCGCAGGATCGGGGCGGTGATCTCGCGCGCGCGGGCGGCGCCCCGGGCCAGGATGCGGTCGATCTCGGCCTGGTCATTCATCAGCCGGGCCATTTCGGTCGAGATCGGGGCCAGCTTGTCGACGGCCAGGTCGACCAGCGCGGGCTTGAACTGGCCGAATTGCTGGCCGGCATGGTCGGCCACGACCTGTTCGGCGCTCATGTCGGCCAGGGCCGCGTAGATGTTGACCAGGTTGCGCGCCTCGGGCCGGTCGGCCAGCCCGTCCAGGGTGTCGGGCAGGGGCTCGGGATCGGTCTTGGCCTTGCGGATCTTCTTGGCGATGGCATCGGCATCGTCGGTCATGTTGATCCGGCTCATGTCGGAGGGATCGGATTTCGACATCTTCTTGGACCCGTCGCGCAGCGACATGACCCGGGTGGCCGCGCCTTCGATGACCGGCTCGGTGATGGGGAAGAAATCGACGCCGTAATCGTGGTTGAACTTGGCCGCGATGTCGCGGGTCAGTTCCAGGTGCTGTTTCTGGTCCTCGCCCACGGGCACATGGGTGGCATGATAGACCAGGATGTCGGCGGCCATCAGCGCGGGATAGGCAAAGAGCCCCAGCGAGGCGGCCTCGGCGTTCTTGCCGGCGGTCTTGTCCTTCCACTGGGTCATGCGGCCCATCCAGCCCATCCGGGCCACGCAGGAGAATAGCCAGCCCAGCTGGGCATGTTCGGGCACCTGGGACTGGTTGAAGAGGATGGATTGTTCCGGGTCGATCCCGGCGGCGATGAAACCGGCGCAGAGCTCGCGGGTGTTGCGGGTCAGGGCGGCCGGGTCCTGCCAGACGGTGATGGCATGCAGGTCGACCATGCAGTAGATGGTCTGGAACTCGGGCCCCTGCATGTCGACGAAGCGCTTGATCGCGCCCAGGTAATTGCCCAGCGTCAGCCCGCCGGACGGCTGGATGCCGGAAAAGACGCGGGGGGTGAAACCGGCCGGGGCAGCCTGTGCTTCGGACATGTGAACGCTCCCGTCTGGAAAATGTCGCGCATTGCGCTTACCCATGGGGTCTGGTGCCGTCAAGAAGCCCATGGCAAACCGCCGGGCGGGCGGATCCGGCAAGGGGCCGGGTTTGTCCGGTCCGGGCCGCGTTTCGGACAACCGGTCCGTACAGCCAGATCCGAGCAGGAGAACCCGATGTCGCATGCCCCCCAGGAACCGGCGGTCAACCCGCTTCCCCCCGTTGTCGTGGCGCTGTTCATTGCCATCGTCGTGCCCGAGGCGATCTTTTCGCTGGGCCAGGCCGGGCTGGTCGGCGGGCCGGGGGCGGTGGGCTGGCGCCAGGCGGCGATCCAGACCTATGCCTTTTCGGGGGACGTCTTTGACTGGATGCTGGCGAACGGGATCTGGCCGGGTGAGCACCTGATACGCTTCGTGTCCTATCCCTTTGTGCATTTCTCGATCACCCATGCGGCGATTGCCGGGGTGTTCGTGCTGGCCCTGGGCAAGATGGTGGCCGAGAAGTTCGGCCAGTGGCAGATGCTGGCGATCTTCGTGCTGTCGGGGGCCTTTGGGGCGCTGGTCTATGGGCTGGTGCTGGATGATCCCTATCCGCTGGGCGGGGCGTTTCCGCCCGATTACGGGCTGGTCGGGGCCTTTACCTTTCTGTTGTGGCGCGGGCTGGGGGCCGTGGGCGAGAACCAGGCCCGGGCGTTCACGCTGATCGGGGCGCTGCTGGGCATCCAGCTGCTCTTCGGGCTGATCTTTGGCGGGTCGGGCGATTGGGTGGCCGACCTGGCGGGCTTTGTGGCCGGCTTCGGGCTGTCCTTCGTGCTGGCGCCCGGGGGATGGGCGTCGATCCGGGCGAAGATCCGGCACGATTGATCTGGCGTGACTGCGCCGGGGGAGTGTCCCGGGCGGCATATGGGCGTTGCGTGCGGGCGGAGAGGGCGCAGGGGGCGCTGCCCCCGGCCTCCGGTGGAGGCCTCCCCCGAGGGTACTTGGGCCAAGAAGAAGACCGGAGTTGCGCCAGATCAAGGTGGCCGCGCCTGCCTCGGGTGAGAAGGGGGCGATCATCGGGAGAAGCAACATGCAGGATCTTTCCCCCCGCAAGGTGGCCCAGGTTGTCGTCATGAGCCGCGAACTGGCGCGCGCCGAAGGCGAGCTGCGCGATTTCGTCGGGGCCATGAGCGAGGACGAACAGGCCGAGCTGGTGGCCGTGATGTGGATCGGCCGGGGCAGTTTCGATGCCGCCGATTACGCCGAGGCGGTCGGGACCGCCCGGGCCGAGGCGACAACGCCCTGTGCCGATTACCTGATCGGCACGCCGCACCTGGCCGAGCACCTGGAAACCGGGCTGGAGGCCTTGGGCTATTCGGTGTCGGACGAGGAAGACGGGGTATTGTAGGAGAGGCGGGCGCCGGGGCAGGGGCGGTGTTGTTGTTCCGCCTTGGGGGCGGGAGTGATGTGCCGCCTTCGGGACGATTTCGACGCGCCGCCTCTGGGGCTTGAATGTGGACGCGCCGCCTCTGGGGCGACGCGCCGGATGGTCAGGCCAGGTGGTCGACCAGGGCCAGGTGCTGGGCCAGGCGGTCGACCTCGGCCAGCCAGGCGGTGACCAGTTCGGGCCGGGATGGCGCGGCATGGACGCCGGCGCCGATCGCCCCGTCGAGCACCGCCGTGATGGCCAGCGACACCGGCACCGAGACCAGCCGGGCCATGGCCGTGCCGGCGGCATCGCCCCAGGCATCCATGACATAGGTCTGGTGGAACGTGGTCCGGCCGTCGCGTTCGGCCTTGAGATCGACGCAGAGCACGACCCGGTCGGGCTCGTCGGGATCATAGGCGTGATCGGCCCAGAACTGGTCGGACATCTCCTTCAGCCGGGCATCGCCGGCGGGGCCTTCCAGGGTCTCGACCTCGGTGAAGACATCCTTCCAGGCCACGGCCCAGCCGTCCAGCCGCAGCGTGCCGCGCACGAAATCGCGGATCTTCCAGGCCGGATCAAAGTCGTACTGCTCGATGAATGGCAGGGAATCGCGGTTGGGATAGACTTCGAAATCCTCGGGCGAGGGCAGCGGCGCCGTGTAGCTGCCGATGGCATCCCAGGGCCGGTCGACGCGCAGCTCGGCGCCGTCCTTCATCGAGCGCGACGGCGAGCGCAGGGCCTTGAGCACGCCCAGGGGCGACCAGCTGAACTTGTAGCGGAAAGCATTGGGCGTCTTGGGGATGCCGCCGCAATAGCTGAGGAAGGACAGGGTGTTGGCCGGATCGAACCCGGGCGCGGCGCGGTAGTTGGCAACCAGCGCATGGGCCATCAGGTGGTCGATGCCCGGGTCCAGCCCGACCTCGTTGACCAAAGCCACGCCGGCCGCGCGGGCGGCGGCGTCGAGATCGCGCATCTCGGGGGCGATGTAGGACGACGAGACGAAATGCGCCCCGGCGCCGATGGCCGCCCGGGCCAGCGGCACGTGCCAGTCACCCGGCAGCATCGAAACCACGACATCGCCCGGGGCCAGGGCGGCCGTGACGGCATCGAGGTCGAAGGCGCGAATGTCGTCGGTCAGGTCGCCGACGGCCTCGCGGGCCTTGTCGGTCGTCCGGTTCCAGACGGTGACCGGCCGGCCGGCCTCGATCAGGCGGCGCAGGCCGGGGATGGCCGACAGGCCGGTGCCACACCAGTGTATCGTCATTGGTCGCGGATCCTTTCCATGTGGTCGTCGAAGATGGCGGCGGCCCGGCCCCAGACACCGGCATCGGGCCGGTCGAGGGTGAGCAGCGAGGGCAGCAATTGCCCGGCGTAATCCTGCGAGCTTTCGAGCGGCAGCATCGAGGGCAGGTTGTCGATGGCGGTGACATCCAGCGGCGGGGCGTCATGCACGCGCAGGGCCGGGGCGTCCCAGCTGGTCGTGCGGTCATAGACCTTGATCGGCGAGAAGGCGCTGTCGGGGTCGCAGGAAATGTCGCCGATCACGCGCAGGGCACGCGGGTCGGTCGGGGCCGTGGCCGGCACGAAGACCGGCGTACCCGGGCGGGCCAGGATGCAATTGAGGAAGATGCCGTGGTCCAGCACCTCGGGGAAGGGCCCGCCAGAGGCCGTTTCGGCCATGTCCCAGCGGGTGACCGCCACGCCCATCGCCGCGCAGAGATCGGCCGCCCCGGTGCCCACGCGGCCCAGGGCGCCGATGACCAGCGCGTCGGGCCGGGGCGCCCCGGCGGCATCGAGCCGGGCGGCCAGGTCGGCGCGCATGGCCGCGGCATCGCCATAGCCCGAGACCGGCCCGCAGATCCCGCCCTGCTGCTGGGCCGCCCAGCACATCAGCGACACCGCGGCCCCGGCATAACCCGCCCAATAGCCAAAGGCCGCCACCCGCCGGCCGGCCTCGTCGACCAGGTATTCCAGGTCATAAAGCGTGCCGCCACCGGCCGCGAAGCGGCGCAGCAGCACCCGGCCCGAGGGCTGGCCCTTGTAGGCATGGCCGAACATGATGTGGCGGTGGCGCAGGGGCGTGCCGTCGTCGGGCAGCTCCTTGAGCCCGAAGATGATCGCCTCGTCGGGCGCCCCGGGCCAGCTGCCTTCGGGCGCCGTGGCGCAGCCGGCGGCGACATAGCCGTCCAGCGGCAGGATGCGCGTGGCGCTGTCCTCGACGGTCAGCCGGAAGCCCGCGGCGATCAGCGCCGCCGCGCCCTCCGGGGTCAGGCCAACGCGGTCCTCGTTGGCCCGTTGCTCGGCCCGGATCCAGAGATGCGGCCCGGTCATCGCGCGATCATCCCCAGCTCGGTGACCCGGGCGACCGACGGCCGCGCGGCCATGGCCTGCTGGAAGGCGCGCAACCGGGGCAGGGCGTCCAGGTCGACGCCATCACCGGCCAGCCAGGTCGAGATCGTGTAAAGATAACAATCGGCCACGCAGAGCCTGTCACCCAGCAGGAAGGGATCGCCCAGCAGGTGCTCTTCGACATAGGCCGCGCAGTCGGTCATCGTGTCGGGCACCTTGGCCGCCATGCTGACCCAGGCCGCCGGATCGTCCGACCAGCGGTGGCCGCGGCGCTTGTGGGCATGGTTGGGATGCATGGTCGAAGCGAAGTAGTACATCGCCGCGCGCATCCGCGTCAGGGCCACCGGGTCGGCCGGGGTCAGCCCGGCCTCGGGGGCGCGGGCGGCGATGTATTCCAGGATCGCCCCGGTCTCGGAAAAGGTCCCGTCCGTGGTGACCAGCACCGGCACCCGGCCCTTGGGATTGAGCGACAGGTAGGGCTCCTGGCGCTGTTCCTCGGCTTCGAAATCGACGCGCACGGGCTCCCAGGGCAGCCGGGCCTCTTCGAGGGCCAGGGCCGAGGCGCTGGCAATGGTGCCGGGGGAATAATAGAGCTTCATCATCGCGGGGTCCTCCTCACAGATGGGTCTGGGCGTGCAGGCGTTCGGGTGTTTCGAGATGGGGGATGGCGTTGAACAGAACCGGGGTCATGGTCTCGCCGATCGGGTGGATCCGGTGCATCGAGGTGTTCATGATGGCCAGGGCCATGCGCGCCGTGGCGGCCATGTCCAGCCCCAGCGTGGCGCGCATGATCATCGAGATCAGCCCGCCCGAGGTCACGACCAGCGCCGGCCCGTCGCCGGCGGCAATCTCGGCCAGGGCATCACCGACGCCCGCGATGTAATCGTCGAACCCGATCGGCACCTCGGCGATCTCGCCGGCCGACCAGGCCGTGAAGACCCGGGGCAGGTGCAGCACGAAACCTTCGCGGGTGGTCGGGATCTCGACGCCCTGCTGTTGCTGCAACAGGGTGGCCAGGGTGAAATAGGGGATCTCGTTCAGGCGCGGGTCGCGCACCACGCCGGTCAGCCCGGCGCTGTCCGCGGTTTCGACATGGCGGATGAGGGTGCCGCAATAGATCCGGGGATGAAAGGCCTGGGACTCGTGCAGCCAGGCACCCAGCCAGGCGGCCTGCTGGTGGCCCAGCGGGCTGAGCTTGTCATAGCTTTCCTCGTCGCGCGCCCCGGAATTGGCCTGGCCGTGACGGATGAGGGTGATGTGGGACATGGGCGTCATCTTTCGGGTCGTGTCCCCGCGGGTTTAGGCGAGCCATGGCTTCGATGCCAGAGCATGGGCCACCGATCGGCGGGGTTTCTGGCGGCCGGGCCGGGGGAGCGGTACCCGCTGAGGCCGGGGAGGGGGCCCGGAAGGGGCCCTGACCGCGGGCGCTCGGGCCGCGGCGCGGCGGAGACGGGCCATGACACCAACCGGCGGCTTCTGTCAACGCACGAAACCGGCTAGGATGGTCTCAGGTGGCAAAGACCACGGCACGGATCACCGCGCAGGCATGCGCAGGTGAAGGCACGAGAGCAGGAGAACGACATGCGCAAGGCCATCCTGGCCGCGCTGACGGCCGTCGCATTGGCGACCGGCCCGGCAGCGGCGGCCCCCCTGGGACGATACGAAGTCAGCGGCGTCGACGGCGACGACATGCTGAAGATGCGCGAAGGTCCGGGCACCGACTACGTTGTCATCGTCGGCCTGCCCAACGGCACCGTGCTCAGGGTGCTCGATTGCCAGCAGGCCGGGGCGACGAACTGGTGCAAGGTCGCGCTGGATCGGGCCAGGGGCCTGAAGGGTTATGTGTCCTTCGCCTACCTGCGCAAGCTCTGACAGGCGACCGGCTGTGATCGAAGCGTGATCACCCGGCCCCTCCCGGCACCCGCCGGCGGGCCGGCCGGGCCGGGCGCCATTGTGGTCGCGGGGCAAACGCGCCAGTGTGCCGGCCATCGGCCCGCCCCTTGCGGGCCGGCCTGTCCGCCGGACAGGCCCGACCATCCCTGAACGAGGCCCCGCGATGACCCTTCCCGTCCAACCCGACCGTTTCCTTGCCGACCTGCACAAGCTGCGGTCCTTCGGGGCCTCCGGCACCGGCAAGGGTGTTGTCCGCCGGGCCTATACGCCGGCCGACCTGGACGCCCGCGACTGGCTGGCCGAACAGATCGCCGCCGCCGGGCTGACCCCGCATTTCGACGAGATGGGCAACCTCTTCGGCCTGGCCGAAGGGCCGTCGCTGCTGATGGGCTCGCATTCCGACAGCCAGCCCGAAGGCGGCTGGCTGGACGGGGCCCTGGGGGTGATCGCCGCGCTGGAAGTCGCCCGGGCCGCCAAGGAGGCCGGCGGGCCGGCGGTGTCGATGGTGTCCTTCCAGGACGAGGAAGGCCGTTTCGGTGTGACCACGGGCAGCGCGGTCTGGTCGGGCCACATGAGCCAGGAGGCCGCCGACCGGCTGACCGACACCGACGGGGTGACACTGGCCGAGGCCCGGGCCGTGCTGGGCGACCGGGTGGCCGGGCCGGTCGAACAGGGCCGCTTCACGGGCTTCATGGAAATGCACATCGAACAGGGCCCCTGGCTGGATGCCGAGGGCGACCGCATCGGCGTGGTCAGCGACATCGTCGGCATCCGGTCGATGATGATCACGTTCGAGGGCGAGCAGAACCACGCCGGGACAACGCCGATGCACCTGCGCAAGGATGCGTTTCAGGCCATGGTGACCTTTGCCGGCCGGCTGAACGAGCGGTTCCGCAACGTGGTCACGCCCTCGACGGTCTGGACCAACGGCCATGTCACGCTGCATCCCAATGCCACCTCGGTTGTGCCGGGCAAGGTGACCTTTTCGATGCAATGGCGCGATGCCGAGACCGACCGGCTGGGCCGGATGGAAACGATCATCCGCGACACCGCCCGCGAGGTTGCCGAGGAAACGGGCATGGCGGTCGATTTCGGTGACATGCTGTGGCTGGACCCGGTGGCGATGGACGGACGGCTGAAGGGCGCGCTGGCCGATGCGGCCGAGGCCGTGGCCCCGGGCAAGTGGCGCGAGATGCCGTCGGGGGCATTGCACGATGCGACCAACGTGGCCCAGCACATGCCCGTGGCTATGCTCTTCGTGCCGTCGATCGGGGGGATCAGCCACGATTTCGCCGAGGATACGGCCGAAGAGGACCTGGTGACCGGGCTGAAGGTGCTGGCCGGGGCGGTGGCCCGGCTGGGGTAACCGGATCTTCAGTTTCCTGGTCCAGCCTGGCGGCGGAGGTGCCCGATGCCGCTGGCTGGCCTGCTTGTTGTCCTGATCCTGATGTTATGCGCCTGGCCGGTGGTGGCCGGGTGGCGGGGCGTTGTGTGCTGTCTGCGGCCCGGTCGTCACGGCCGGGCGGGCCAGTGTGTCCGGCAGCAGGGGCGCGGGCCGCCGCGCGGGCGCTCAGGCCCAGTCGACATCGCCCAGAAAGATATAGCCCGCCCCGTAGATCGTCTTGATCAGGCGGGGGTTGCGGGGGTCTTCGCGCAGCTTCTGGCGCAGGCGCGAGATGCGTACATCCATCGCCCGGTCAAAGCTGTCGCCGGCCGCTCCACCCAGGCTTTCCTGCATCTGGCTGCGCGAGATCAGCCGGTTGGGACTGTCGAGGAACAGCCGCAGAACCTCGCCCTCGGCATGCGACATCGGGGTTTCGTCGCCGCTGTCGTCTTCGAGCAGGTAGCGGTCGAAATGGGCGGTCCAGCCGTTGAACCGGGCGGTCTGGCCGCCCGATGGCTGCGCCCGGCCGCTGCGCAGGCGGGCGCGGATGCGGGCGACGACCTCGGCCGGGTCGAAGGGCTTGGTGATGTAATCGTCGGCGCCCAGTTCCAGCCCGGTCACCCGGTCATGCACCTGGGCCCGGCCCGAGATGATGATGACCACCGCGCCCTGTTCCAGGGCCAGCCGGTGCACCAGGGCCAGCCCGTCGGTATCGGGCAACGACAGGTCGACCAGGCAAACAGCCGGCGGCGTGCGCTTGAGCGCGGCCTCGAACGGCGCCGCGCGCGAGAAACACTGGGTGCGATAGCCGGCCTCGACCAGCGCGTCGGACAGCACCTCGCGGATGACGGGTTCGTCGTCCAGGATCATGACGAGCGGGGCGGTCATGCGGCGGCCTCCTCGACCAGGGCGGCGGCCAGGGTGGCCGGCGAGAAGGGCTTGGCCAGCACCGGCGCCCGGGCCGCCGCCGCGCGGTGCAGCGGGTCATGGGGCGGCAGCGAGGTCATGAAGATCAGCCGCGCGCCGCCGGCCAGGGCCGCATCCGCCAGCCCCAGCCCGGTGTCCGAGCCCGACAGCCGCAGGTCCGACAGGACAAAGGCGATGTCGGGCAGGCTGTCGACCAGGGCGCGGGCCTCGCCCAGCGACCCGGCCTCGATCACGCTCAGGCCCATGGTCGTCAGCATCTCGCGCACGGACACCCGCAGGTCGGGGTTGTCCTCGACCAGCAGGACCAGACCGCGGGGCATGTCGGGGGCCGGGCGGAAGGGCAGGCGCAGGGTGACCTTGGCGCCGGTCGGCGTGTTCGACAGGTCGAGCCGGCCGCCGGTGCTCTTGACCATGTCATAGACCATGGGCAGCCCCAGCCCCGAGCCTTCGCCGCCCTTGGTCGAGAAGAACGGGTTGATGGCCTTGTCCAGCGCCTCGGGCGTGAAGCCGGGGCCGGTATCGGTGACCGAGATCTCGATCCAGGCATCGCCGGCCAGGTGGGCCGATACGGCGATCTGGCCGTTCAGGCCACAGGCATCGCGGGCGTTCAGCACAAGGTTCAGCAGGGCATCCTGCAACCGCCCGGCATCGACCATGACCAGCCGGTCGGGCATCATGTCGACGATGGACAGGCCCATGCCCTGGGGCAGGGTCGGATCGGCCAGGATCTTGAGATCGCCCAGCAGCTGGTGCAGGTCGGTCGGATCGGGCCGGGGGGCGGCGCGGCCGGTCATGTCGGCAATGCGGTTCAGCAGCCGCCCGCCGCGCAGGGCGGCGGCGCGGGTGGCGGCCACCATGCGCGCGGCTTCGGCATCCAGATCCATCCGTTCCAGCTTGCCCTGCATGGCCAGGATGACGGTCAGCAGGTTGGAGAAATCATGGGCCAGCCCCGATGTCAGCTGGGCGGCGGTGGCCCGCCGGCGCTCTTGCTGCAGGGCCGCCCGGGCCTGGGTTTCCTCTGTCACGTCCATCGACAGGATATAGACCCCGCCAGCATCGTCGGGGGTAAAGGCCACGCGGATGCGCCGTTCGCTGAGCCGGTCGGTAAACTCGAACACCGACTCGGCCCCGTCGAAGGCCGCCCGCAGATGCGGTTCGATGGCCTCGAAGGCCGAGGCGCCAAGGGCGTCGGAAATATGCATGCCCAGGATCGTCGAGGGCCGGCCGGGCAGCACGCGGGTTAGGCGCTGGTTGGAATAGGTGTAGTGCCCGGTGCGATCCACATGGGCGATATGGGCCGGCATCATCTCGGTGGTCAGCCGGGTGCGGGCCTCGATCTCGGTCAGCTCGCGCCGGGCCTCTTCGAGCGCCGAATTGGTCGCCGCAAGCCGGCGGTTGGTGCGCGACAATTCCTGGGTATGGGCCAGCAGCCGTTCGCTGAGCTCTTCGGACCGGGCGCGCAGCAGGACCTCGGTTTCCTTCATCATCGTGATGTCGGTGTAGACGGTGACCCAGCCGCCCTGGGGCAGGGGGGCGCCCTCGACGGAGATCGTGCGGCCATTGGCGCGCGAACGTTCCATGTAATGGGGATCGAAGGCCCGGGCCTGATCGACGCGGATGGCCACGAAGGCATCGACATCGTCGACCGTGCCGTATTCACCCTTGGTGGCCAGGTGGCGGATGGTGTCGTCGAACCGGGCGCCGGGGGCGACCAGCGCATCGGGCAGGTCGAACATGGTCTGGAACCGGCGGTTGGACACGACCAGGCGCAGGTCGCTGTCATAGATCGACAGGGCCTGGGCGATCAGGTTCAGCCCGGCCGAGGTCAGCGCCTTGGTCTTCTGTGCATTGCGGTCCATCTGGCGGGCCCCTCCCTTCCCGTCGTCTGCCCCCCGGCTGGGCGCATCATGGCAATCGCCGGGGCGGTTGTCACCGGCTGTCGGCGCGAACGTGACGCCGCGGGAGATGGGGCCGGGCCGGGCAGGGATGGGGGCAGGCGCGGGGCGGGGCAAACGGCGGATCGGCGCCGGCGCGGCGGTGTTACAATTCGTTAGGTTTGGGCAAACATCAGGAAAGTTTTGCTGCCGATACCTTGGGGGCCGACAGGGATCGAAACGAAGTTCCGCGGCAACAGGGCCGGTCCCCGGACCGGAAACGGGAGGAGGTGGACGACCATGGCGCAGTCAGGGTCAAGGTCCGAACTGGTGTCGATTCCGGCGTTGCTGGAACGCAATGCGGCCGTGATGGCCGACAGGCCGGCCTATCGCGAGAAGGAATTCGGCATCTGGCAGAGCTGGTCCTGGGGACAGACTGCCGACGAGGTCGAGGCGCTTGCGCTGGGGCTTGTCAATCTCGGCGTCAACGAGGGCGATTTCATTGCCATCATCGGGCGCAACCGGCCCTATCTCTACTGGGCGATGGTGGCCGCGCAGATGGTCGGCGCCGTGCCCGTGCCGCTTTACCAGGACGCGGTGGCCGAAGAGATGGCCTATGTGCTGGGCCATTGCGGCGCGCGGTTTGTCATTGCGGGCGACCAGGAACAGGTCGACAAGGTGATCGAGGTGCAGGACCGGCTGCACCAGTTCGAGCACCTGATCTATCTCGATCCACGCGGCCTGCGGAAATACGACCACACGACGCTGCATGATTACGCCCATGTCCAGGCCCAGGGCCGGGCCGCCCGCGACGAGCTGACCGCCGAGCTGGCACGCCGGCGCGGCAAGCTGGGCTTCGACGATACCTGTGTCATGCTCTATACCTCGGGCACGACGGGCAAGCCCAAGGGCGTGGTGCTGTCGAACCGCAATGTCATCGAAAGCGCGCGGTTCTCGTCGGAATTCGACCGGCTGGGCGCGGGCGAGGATATCCTGTCCTACCTGCCGATGGCCTGGGTGGGCGATTTCGTCTTTTCGCTGGGGCAGGCCTATTGGAACGGCTATTGCGTCAATTGCCCCGAGAGCGAGGACACGATGATGTCCGACCTGCGCGAGATCGGGCCGACCTATTTCTTCGCGCCGCCCCGGGTGTTCGAAGGCCAGCTGACCAGCGTGATGATCCGCATGGAAGACGCCGGGCCATTCAAGCGGCGGATGTTCGAACGCGCCCTGGCCCATGCGCGCAAGGTGGGCATGGCCGTGCTGGACGGCCGGCCGGTCGGGCTGGTCGACCGGCTGAAATACGCGCTGGGGCAGGTGCTGGTCTATGGTCCGCTGAAGAACACGCTGGGCTTCACGCGGATCCGGGTGGGATACACCGCCGGCGAGGCGATCGGGCCGGAGATCTTCGAATTCTACCGCTCGCTGGGGATCAACCTGAAACAGCTCTACGGCCAGACCGAGGCGACGGTGTTCATCACGGCCCAGCCCGATGGCGAGGTGCGCTCGGACACGGTGGGCGTGCCCTGCCCGGAGGTCGAGATCCGCATCGATGACAGCGGCGAGGTGCATTACCGCTCGCCCGGGGTTTTCGTCGAGTATTACAAGAACCCCGAGAGCACGGCCGGCACCAAGGATGCCGAGGGCTGGGTGGCCACCGGTGATGCCGGGTTCATCGAGCCCGAGACCGGGCATCTGCGGATCATCGACCGGGCCAAGGACGTGGGCAAGATGGCCGACGGCGGGCTGTTCGCGCCGAAATACGTCGAGAACAAGCTGAAGTTCTATCCCAACATCCTGGAGGCCGTGGTCTTTGGCAACGGGCGCAGTGAATGCGTGGCCTTCATCAACATCGACCTGGCAGCGGTGGGCAACTGGGCCGAGCGCAACAACATCGGCTATGCGTCCTACCAGGAATTGGCCGGCCATCCGGAGGTGCTCAAGGCGATCCGGGCGCATGTGGAAGAGGTCAACCGGTCGGTGGCCAGGGATGCCATGCTGTCGGGCTGCCAGGTGCACCGCTTTGTCGTGCTGCACAAGGAACTGGATGCCGATGACGGCGAGCTGACGCGGACGCGCAAGGTGCGCCGGCGGATCATCGAGGAGAAGTTCGCCGACATCATCGGGGCCTTGTACGACGGATCGGACAAGATCAGCACCCGGACCGAAGTGACCTATGAGGACGGGCGCAAGGGGGCGATTTCGGCCACGCTGGAGATCTGCGACGCGGCGGTGGTGCCGGTGGCGCAGAGGATGGCGGCGGAATGACGGGTGACGTGCGCCTTCGGCGACACCCCACCCGCCATCCCGCAGGGCGTCGCGCTTGGGGGGAGATGAAGGATGCTGGATGACAGCGAAGGCTACGTGACGGCCGACGGGCGCAAGATCGGCGGCGTGGTGATGGAGATGAAGAACATCACCCTGCGCTTCGGCGGCGTGGTGGCGATCAAGGATATCTCGTTCGACATCCGCGAGGGCGAGATCCGGGCGATCATCGGGCCCAACGGGGCGGGCAAGTCGTCGATGCTGAACGTGATCTCGGGGTTCTACGTGCCGCAGGAGGGCGAGGTCTGGTTTCGCGGCGCGCCGCGGCCGGCGATGCGGCCCTACGAGGTGGCCCGGCAGGGGATCGCGAGGACGTTCCAGAACATCGCGCTGTTCGAGGGCATGTCGGTGCTGGACAACGTGATGACCGGACGGCTGACGCAGATGAGCCAGAATATCCTGACCCAGGCGATCTGGAAGGGGAAGGCCGAGGCCGAAGAGGTCGAGAACCGGGAACGGGCCGAGCGGATCATCGATTTCCTGGAGATCCAGCATATCCGCAAGACGCCGGTGTCGCGGCTGCCCTACGGGCTGAAGAAACGGGTCGAGCTGGCCCGGGCGCTGGTGGCCGAGCCCGAGCTCTTGCTGCTGGACGAGCCGATGGCAGGCATGAACGTCGAGGAAAAGGAGGACATGAGCCGTTTCATCCTCGACGTGAACGACGAGTTCGGCACGACCATCGCGCTGATCGAGCATGACATGGGCGTGGTCATGGACCTGAGCGACAGGGTCGTGGTGATGGATTACGGCAAGAAGATCGGGGACGGCACGCCCGACGAGGTGCGCAGGAACCAGGACGTGATCGATGCCTACCTGGGGGTGGCGCATGATTGATCACGGGATGGCGGGCGGGGCGATGGCCGCATGGCCGAGCGTCGTCCCGACAGGCAGCGGAGGGGACTAGATGCCGGAACAGCTGATATTCGCCATGGAGGTCACGCTGAACGGGCTGATGGCCGGGGTGCTTTATGCCCTTGTGGCCCTTGGGTTCGTGCTGATCTTCAAGGCCAGCGGCATCTTCAACTTTGCGCAAGGGGTGATGGCGCTTTTCGCGGCGATGACGCTGGTGGGGATCATGGAGGGCCAGGTGCCGTTTTCGCACCTGATCAACGCGATCTTCGGCACCGACATCCACCATTTCGGCTGGCATGTCCCGGCGGTGCTGGCGATCGTGCTGACGACGGGGGTCATGGTCGGCCTGGCCTGGTGCGTGCAGCAATTTGTCATGCGCCACCTGGTCAACCAGGCGCCGATCATCCTGTTCATGGCAACGATCGGGCTGGCCTATTTCCTCGAAGGCCTGTCGGACCTGATGTGGGGATCCGAGATCAAGAACCTCGATGTCGGCCTGCCGCAGGGCATCAACATCTGGATCGACGAAGCGACGTTCAACATCTTCGGCTACGGGTTCTTCATCGACAACCTGGACATCGTGGCGACGGTCATCGCGGCCCTGCTGGTGATCAGCCTGATGGCCTTTTCGCAATACACCAAGGAAGGCCGGGCGATGCGGGCCGTGGCCGACGACCACCAGGCGGCGCTGTCGGTGGGGATTTCGCTGAATTTCATCTGGGTGCTGGTCTGGTCGCTGGCGGGGTTCGTGGCCCTGGTGGCGGGCATCATGTGGGGGACGAAATCGGGTGTGCAGTTCTCGCTGTCGCTGATCGCGCTGAAGGCGCTGCCGGTGCTGATGCTGGGTGGGTTCACCTCGATCCCGGGGGCGATTGTCGGCGGGCTGATCATCGGGGTGGGCGAGCAGCTGTTCGAATTTGCCATCGGCGCGCCCTATTTCGGCGGGGCCACGCAGAACTGGTTCGCCTATGTGCTTGCGCTGGTCTTCCTGGTGTTCCGGCCGCAGGGGCTGTTCGGCGAGCGCATCATCGAGAGGGTGTGAGCGTGGAGGGGCCAGTGTCGGGTATTTGGATCCAAGAAGAAGCAGGGGACCTGCGCGCATGAGCAAGCTGGTGGCCATCGTCAACGTGATTGCCTGGGCGGGGTTCTGGGCCTTCGGCTACCTGGCGGTGACCGCCGAGGGGCTGAGCCAGGGGCAGATCGTCGTGGCCGTCCTGCTGGCGGCCGGGGGGCTGGTCAGCGGGACATGGGCCTGGATGCGGCTGGTGCGCCATGCCGAGGCGACGGGGCTGGCACGGGGCAGCGCGATGCTGGGGCCCGAGGCCCGGGCCCGGGCGCAGCAACACTGGGAGGGGTGAGAGATGTTTTACCGTGAAGCGGGCGATTTCAAGACGTCCTATGTCGATGACGGCCAGACCTTTCCGATCCGGTTCGACCGCTATCGGTATTACGTCGTGCTGGCCGTGGCCTTCCTGGTCGTGCCCTTCATCGTGGGGGATTACCTGGCCAACGCGATCCTGCTGCCCTTCCTGATCTATGCCATCGCGGCGATCGGACTGAACATCCTGACGGGCTATTGCGGGCAGGTCAGCCTGGGCACCGGCGGGTTCATGGCCGTGGGAGCCTATGCCTGCTACAAGCTGATGACGGCCTTTCCCGAGGTGAGCATGTTCATCCATGTCATCCTGGCCGGGGGGGTGACCGCGCTGGTCGGCGTGCTGTTCGGCCTGCCGTCCCTGCGGATCAAGGGGTTCTACCTGGCCGTGGCGACGCTGGCGGCGCAGTTCTTCCTGGTCTGGCTCTTCAACCGGGTGCCGTGGTTCTACAACCATTCCGCCTCGGGCCAGATCTCGGCCCCGGAACGGACGGTCTTTGGCATTGCCGTGACCGGGCCGAACACCGAGGCCTGGGCGACCTACCTGTTCTGCCTGATCTTCTGCCTGGCCACCGGGCTGATCGCCAAGAACCTGACGCGGGGCACGCTGGGCCGGTCGTGGATGGCGATCCGCGACATGGATATCGCCGCCGAGATCATCGGGGTGAACCCGCTGCGGGCCAAGCTGACGGCCTTTGCCGTGTCGTCCTTTTTCGTGGGCATCGCCGGGGCGCTGTTCTTTGCGGTCTACCTGGGCGCGGTCGAGGTGGGCGAGGTCTTTGGCATCCAGAAATCGTTCCTGGTGCTCTTCATGATCATCATCGGCGGGCTGGGGTCGATGTTCGGCTCGTTTGCCGGGGCGGCCTTCCTGGTGCTGCTGCCGGTGGTGCTGAAGCTGGTCGGGGTCAACCTGCTGGGCTTTCCGACCGACATCGTGGCGCATCTGCAGCTGATCATCGTGGGCTCGCTGATCGTGGTCTTCCTGATCCTGGAGCCGCACGGCATCGCCCAGCTGTGGAACGTCACGCGGGAGAAACTGAGATTGTGGCCCTTCCCGCACTGACGGGCGGGCCGAAGGAGAGGCGGGAGCAACCTGCCCGGCAATGCGATCACATCACGGGAGGAAATATCTTTGATGAGACTGAACCTTGCACCGCTTGCACTGGGGGCCCTGCTGGCCGCGGCCGTCCCGGCCCTGGCCGACCTGACCATCCCGGCGCTGAACTACCGCACCGGCCCCTATGCGCCGTCGGGCATTCCCTATGCCGACGGGTTTTCCGACTACATGACCCTGGTCAACGAACGCGACGGGGGCGTCGGGGGCGAGATCATCAACGTGCTGGAATGCGAGACGGCCTATAACACCGAGAAGGGCGTCGAATGTTACGAGCAGACCAAGGGCGAAGGCGCGCTGGTCTATATCCCGCAATCGACGGGCATCACCTACCAGCTGATCCCGAAAGCATCGGCCGATGAAATCCCGATCTGGTCGGTGGCCTATGGCCGGACCAGCGCGGTCAACGGCAAGGTGTTCGAATGGGTGTTCAACCTGCCGGTGACCTATTGGGACGGCGCCTCGGTGGCGGTGAAATATGCCATGGAGGAAGAGGGCGGCAGCCTGGACGGCAAGAAGATCGCGCTGGTCTATCACAATTCGGCCTATGGCAAGGAGCCGATCCGCACGCTGGAGAAGCTGTCCGAGAAACACGGGTTCGAGCTGGTCCTGCTGCCGGTCGATCACCCGGGCCAGGAGCAGAAGGCGCAATGGCTGCAGATCCGCCGCGAACGGCCCGATTACGTGCTGATGTGGGGCTGGGGCGTGATGAACCAGGTGGCGATCCAGGAAGCGGCCAACATCCGCTATCCGATGGACAAGTTCATCGGTGTCTGGTGGTCGGGTTCCGAGGCCGACGTGGTGCCCGTGGGCGAGGGGGCCGATGGCTACAAGTCGCTGACCTTCCATGGCGCGGGCACGGAATTCCCGGCCCTGCAGGAGATCAAGGCCCAGGTCATCGATGCCGGCAAGGGCGCGGGCGACGGCACCAAGTGGGGTGAGGTCGGCTATAACAAGGGCGTCTACACGGCGGCCGTGGTGACCGAGGCGATCCGCCATGCCCAGGAGATGGCCGGCACTTCCCAGATCACGCCGGGCCAGTTCCGCGATGCGATGGAAACGCTGGAAGTGACCGAGGCCGAGTTCGAGGCGCTTGGCCTGGGCGGCTTTGCCCCGGCGATCGCCCTGAGCTGCGAGGGCCATTCCTCGCCGCGGCTGGCGGCGGTGCAGCAATGGAGCGCGGGCGAGGGCAAGTGGACCTTGCTGACCGATTACATGGAACCCGATTTCGAGATCGTCGATCCGCTGATCGAAGAGGATTCCATGGCTTACGCGGCCGAAAACAACATCGCTCCGCGCTGCGAGTGACATGACAAGGGCCCCGGCCGCGCGGTGCGGCCGGGGCGTTCCCAAGCCCAGGAGAGCGCCATGCTGGACGCATCGACCCCGCCCGAGGTGCAGGCCGAGACCCTGCTGGAACTCAGCAATATCGAGGTGATCTACGACCACGTGATCCTGGTGCTGAAAGGTGTCAGCCTGAAGGTGCCCAAGGGGGGCATCACGGCCCTGCTGGGGGGCAACGGGGCGGGCAAGACGACAACGCTGAAGGCGGTGTCGAACCTGTTGAAATCGGAACGTGGCGAGGTGACCAAGGGGCGGATCACCTATCGCGGCGAAAACGTCCATGACAGCGAGCCCTCGGCTCTGGTGCGCCGGGGCGTGATCCAGGTGATGGAGGGGCGCCATTGCTTCGAACACCTGACGGTCGAGGAGAACCTGCTGACCGGGGCCTATACGCGGGGCGTGTCCAAGGCCGATATCCAGGCTGACCTGGAACTGGTCTATTCCTATTTCCCGCGGCTGAAGGAACGGCGCCGGAGCCAGGCGGGCTATACCTCGGGCGGTGAGCAGCAGATGGTGGCGATCGGGCGGGCGCTGATGTCGAAGCCCGAGACGATCCTGCTGGACGAGCCGTCGATGGGGCTGGCGCCGCAGCTGGTGGAACAGATCTTCGAGATCGTGAAATCGGTGAACGAGAACGAGGGCGTGACCTTCCTGCTGGCCGAGCAGAACACCAACGTGGCCCTGCGCTATGCCCATTACGGGTACATCCTGGAATCGGGGCGCGTGGTGATGGACGGGCTGGCGGCCGATCTGCGCGAGAACCCGGACGTCAAGGAATTCTACCTGGGCATGTCGGAAGAGGGGCGGAAATCGTTCCGCGACGTGCGGTCCTATCGGCGGCGGAAAAGATGGCTGAGCTGAGCGGCCCGGCGGCTGCCGGTGTTCTTGTGATTGCCCTTGCGGAGGGCAGGCCGGCTCTTCGGGCCGTTGCCGGCCCGCCTCGCGATTTGCGCCTGCCTGCGCTGCTGGAAAGGAGACCCTGCCCATGACCCATTACGATGCGCTGGAGACCCGCAGCGCCGATGCGCGGGCCGCCGACATGGCCCGGCTGCTGCCCGAACAGGTGGCCCGGGCCCAGGCGCTGCCGGGCTATGCCGGATCGCTGGCCGGGATCGACGCCGCAACGGTGACGGATAGTGCGGCCCTGGCCCGGCTGCCGGTGCTGCGCAAGGCCGACCTGGGTCGGGCCCAGGGGGCGGATGCGCCGCTGGGGGGCTTTGCCGCCCGTCCGGCCAGCGGCTTTGCCCATGTGTTCCAGTCGCCCGGGCCGATCTACGAACCCGGGGGGATCGAACATGATTGGTGGCGGATGGGCCGGTTCCTGCATGCGGCGGGCATCGGCCGGGGCGACATCGTGCAGAACTGCTTTGGCTATCACCTGACGCCCGCGGGCATGATCTTTGAAAGCGGGGCGCGGGCGGTGGGCGCGGCGGTGCTGCCGGCGGGCACCGGCCAGACTGAACTGCAGGTCACGGCGGCGCGCGACATCGGCACGACGGCCTATGCCGGCACGCCCGATTACCTGAAGGTCATCCTGGACAAGGCCGATGCCATGGGCGTGGCGCTGAAACTGTCGCGGGCGGTGGTGGGCGGCGGCGCGCTGTTCCCGTCGCTGCGGCGGGAATACGCGGACCGGGGCATTGCCTGCCTGCAAAGCTATGCCACGGCCGACCTGGGCAACATCGCCTATGAAAGCGCGGCGATGGACGGGATGATCGTCGACGAAGGCGTGATCGTCGAAATCGTGACCCCCGGCACGGGCAGCCCGGTGGCTCCGGGCGAGGTCGGCGAAGTCGTGGTCACGACGCTGAACCCCGATTACCCGCTGATCCGTTTTGCCACCGGCGACCTGAGCGCGGTGATGGACGGGCCAAGCCCCTGCGGGCGGACCAACATGCGCATCCGGGGGTGGATGGGCCGGGCCGACCAGACGACCAAGATCAAGGGCATGTTCGTGCGCCCCGAACAGGTGGCCGCGCTGGTCGAGCGCCATGCCGAGATCGTCAAGGCCCGGGTGGTGGCCAGCCGGGCCGGCGAGATGGACACGATGACCGTGCGGATCGAGGCGGCGGGCGGTGATGCCGATGCCTATGCGCTGTCGGTGGCCGAGGTGCTCAAGCTGAAGGGCGCGGTCGAGATCGTGGCGCCGGGATCGCTGCCCAAGGACGGTTTGGTGATCGAGGATCAGCGCAGCTACGACTGAGCCCGGGGCGAGATCGGGCGGGCGGGGCAAAAAGCCTCTGGAAAGCCGGGCCGATCGGTTCGATAACCTGCGGCCATGACGACATCCGAAGACAGGCCCGCCGTGTCCGTTCCCCCCGATAGCGCCCCGCGCCGCCGTGATGGCCGCGTGGTGGGCGGGCTGGCCCAGGTCGTGGCGCTGGTCTGCCTGCTGCCCATGGTGGCCGTGGCCCTGGCCGCGCTGACCGGGGGTACCGATACGGTGGCCCACCTGCTGGATACCGTGCTGCCGGGCTATGCGCTGACGACGCTGAAACTGGCCGCGCTGGTGGCGGCGGGCACGCTGGTCATCGGGGTGGGCACGGCCTGGCTGGTGACCTCGGCCCGGTTCCCCGGCGCGCGCTGGCTGGAAATCGCGCTGGTGCTGCCGCTGGCCTTCCCGGCCTATGTGCTGGCCTATGCCTATACCTTCGTGCTGGATCACCCGGGCATCGTGCAGGCCACGCTGCGCCAGGTCACCGGCTGGGGCCCGCGCGACTATTGGTTCCCCGAGATCCGGTCCGAGGGCGGCGCGGCGCTGATGCTGGTCCTGGTGCTGTATCCCTATGTCTACCTGCTGGCCCGGGCGGCCTTTCTGCAGCAATCGGCCGCGGCCTTTGTCGCCGCCCGCACCCTGGGCCGGACCCAGTTCGGGGCCTTCTGGTCGGTGTCCCTGCCCATGGCCCGGCCGGCGATTGCGGGAGGGGTGCTGCTGGCGGTGATGGAAACCATCGCCGATTACGGCACGGTGGCGCATTTCGGCGTGCCGACCTTTGCCACCGGGATCTACACCAGCTGGTTCTCGCTGGCCGATCGGGCCGGGGCCGCGCAGCTGGCGCTGTGCCTGCTCAGCTTTGCCCTGGTGCTGGCCGTGCTCGAACGCCAGACCCGGGGGGCGGCGCGCTATCACGGGGCGGGCAAGCGCCATGTCGGCCTGCCGCCGCGCCAGCTGTCGGGCGGGCGGGCCATCGCGGCAACGCTGGCCTGTGCGCTGCCGGTCGTGCTGGGCTTTGCCCTGCCGGTGGTCATCCTGCTGGCCATGGGGATCGGGTCGGAACAGGACCTGCTCAGCCGGCGCTACACGGGGTTCATCCGCAATTCGCTGATCCTGGCCTCGGTCTCGGCGGTGGTGACGCTGGCCGCGGCGATCTGCATCAGTTTCTACCAGCGCCTGCGCCCGGGGCGGCGGGCCGCGGGCACGGCCTATGTGGCGCGGCTGGGCTATGCCGTGCCGGGTGGGGTGATTGCCGTGGGGCTGATGGTGCCCTTCGCGGCCTTCGACAATGCGCTGGATGCGGTCATGCGGGCGCGGTTCGACGTGTCGACGGGGCTGCTGATCACCGGGTCGATCTGGCTGATGGTCGCGGCGTTCATGGTGCGGTTCCTGGCCGCGGCGCTGGGGGCCTATGAAGGCGGGCAGAGCACGATCCATGCCAACATGGATGCCGCGGCCCGGTCTCTGGGCCAGACGCCCTGGGGCACGCTGCGCCGGGTGCACCTGCCGATCCTGACGCCCAGCCTGCTGACGGCCCTGCTGATCGTCTTTGTCGACGTGATGAAGGAACTGCCGGCCACGCTGATCCTGCGGCCGTTCAATTTCGACACCCTCGCGGTGCAGGCCTTTCGGCTGGCCTCGGACGAGCGGCTGGAAGGGGCGGCCGTGCCGTCGCTGGTCATCCTGGCCGTGGGGCTGTTGCCGGTCATCCTGATCTGCCGCCAGGTCGGCAGGCAGGCGGGCCGCTGATCTGGCGCGCGCCAGTTCCGGCCAGGCGCCGCCCTGCTGCTTCTTTCTCTTCTCAAGTATCCTCCTCACCCATCGTTCGCGCAGGTGCCGGGACGATGGCGACGTGGCCTTCTTCTGAAACGATGCGCGGGCGGAGGCGGCGTGCCGGATATTTAAGAAGAGAAAGAAGCAGGAAGGGGCGCCCCGGGGCCGGTGGGCACGCCTTGTTTCAGGCGGCCCACCAGGCTTCGATCTCGTCGGGCGAGATGCGGTCGGCGGGGCCGAGGCCGACAAGGGTGGTGCGATCGGCGCTGGTGCGCCTGGCTTCGAGGAAGCGGCCGACGCAGTGGATCTCGTAGGCGCCGTCGCCGGTCAGGACGAAGCCCTTGAGCCGGTAGAGCCCGGCCGGGCGGTTTTCCAGTTTCTCGCCGAGCGCGCGGCGGTCGAGGACGCGGTCGCTGTCGTGTTGCCAGGCGGCATAGGCCGGATGGGCGGCGGGGGTTGCGCCGCGGGGCAGGGGCACCAGGTCGAAAAGCAGGTCCGACAGCGGGGCCGCGCCGGCCAGCATCGGGGGGCGGGCGCCGATGGATTGAAGCCGGGCCGCAAGGCCGGTGTCCAGCTCCGTGGTCTTGGTGAGCAGGATCAGGTCGGCGCCGGTGATCTGCTGGGTGACCTGGGGGGCGACCAGCGGATCGTCGAGCAGGGCGTCGATGTTCTGGCCATCGACCGGGGTGACGATGCCGGCATAGCCAAGCTCGGGTTCACCGCGCAGGGCCTGGGCAATGGCCACCGGATCGGCAATGCCCGAGGCCTCGATGATGAGATGGTCGGGGCGGTCCGGGCTGTCGAGAACCTGGTTCAGGGCCTTGAAGAGATCGGTGTCCATCGTGCAGCAGACACAGCCGTTGGTCAGGGCGATGGTGTCGTCGCCCCGGGCCGAGATCAGGGCGTCGTCAATGTTGATCGCGCCGAAATCGTTGACCAGGATCATCAGTTTCAGCCCGTGGTCCTCGGCCAGAAGGCGGTTGATCAGGGTGGTCTTTCCGGCGCCGAGATAGCCCGAGATGATGGTCAGGGGCAGGCGCATCAGGCGGTCTCCGGGGATGTGTGGCAGGCAGGGGGGAATGGGGTGGCAGCGGGCAAATGGGGGTCGGTCATGTCGTCACCTGGTTGGAGCCGGCGCAGGGTGGCGCAAAGCCCGGGCGGGGCCAAGGGGAAAGGGGTGGACCTGTGCCTTGGTCGTAGGTTGGGCGATGGGATGGCGCTCGGGGAGATCAATGGCGGCGTGCGGGTCGGGTAGAGGTGTCCGGGGCGGGCGGTGAGCGAAGGGGACGGCATCCGGGTAGAGTGGGGAGCAAGGGCGCGCGCCGGGGACGGTTGGCGAGCCGAGGAGATGGCGGCCGGGTCAGGGCATTGGCGGCGGCGTCGGGGCGAGGCGGCGGCAATCGGGAAGGTTTTCGGTCCGGGCGGGCGGCTGTGGGGGCGTTGGTCGGGGTGGCTGGAGCCAGGCGGCGAATGTGGGCACTGTCGGCGGGTCGGTTGCAGAGATGGGGCAGCCCGCCGCAGTGATGCGGCGGCTGGTCATGGTATGGCCCAATTGAGCCTGACCGTGCGCGCCGCTTGACGGGGGGAAACCGCTGCTCCGTCCGGGGCGGCAGGTCGGGCCAGCGTCAGGTCGAGCCAGTGTCAGGTCTGGCTAATGGCAGGTCTGGCTAATGGCAGGTCGGGCTAGTGGCAGGTTGGGCCAGTGGCAGGTTGGGCCAGTGGCAGGTCGGGCCAGTGCCATGTTGGCCCAGTGCCAGGTCTGGCTGCTGTCAGGCCGTGGACATCAGACGTCAGGCAGTGAACATCAGGTAGCGCCCGCCCGATTTGCCGACGCCGGTCAGCACCAGCGCATGGTCGAGGAACAGCCGCAGGCTGTCGCCCTTGCGCATGTCGAATGTCGCCTCGTCGAAGACCGCCGTCAGCCGGCCTTCGGTCACCACCAGGTGCGCCTCGCGACCGCCGGCCGCGGGAACCTCGCGCGACACGGTGCGGGGCAGGTGGCCTTCGGTCACGGCCGTGCCATAGCCTTCGGCCGCCGGCGAGACCTGGCGCTCTTCGGCCCCGGTCGTGGCGTCGGTGGACAGGTCCTGGGCATCGCGGGTCAGCACCTGGGGCGCGTCGGCCTCGGCCAGGCGCATCAGCCGGGCGGCGGGCATGTCATAGGCCCGGGCGATGCGGGCCAGTGCATGGGCCGTCGGGCTGACATCGCCATGTTCCAGCCGCGACAGCGTCGCCCGGGACACGCCGCAGCGGTCGGTCAGATCATCCAGCGACCATCCGGCCTGGTGACGCAGATCCCGGAAACAGCGGGCCAGGCGTTCGGTCAGGCGGTCATGCTTCCTGATTTCGGCAATATCTTCCATTTCAGCAAGGATGTGCCCCTGCTGCGCGAAATGCAAGACTCATCGCACGGAAAGGTTGTGAGTGATGAAGGCTATGGCACAGGGGCTGTCCGGACCGGCGCGCGTTCCGGCAAAGATGATGCCGCTGCCCGACAGAAGGGTCGCCCGCCGATGCACCGTGATCTGCTTGCCGTCGGACAATTGCACCACGCTGCCCGACGAGGAATGGTCGGAATATTCCAGCTGGTGATGGCGGATGGCGATCTGGGCATGTTTGCGCGACACCCAGGCCTCGGCGATGACGATGTCGTTCTCGGACGACCGGCCGATGCTTAGCGTTTCGCCCTCGGCAATGTGCCACGACCGCCCGCCAAAGGAGAACTCGGCGCCCTGGGCCCGGGGGCGGTCGTCGCTGGCCGGGCGAATCGACACCACGGTCTGCTGGTTGAAATCCTGGACCGAGCCCGAATAGACCCGGGTCGGATCGGCCTTGCCCTTGAGTTGCAGCTGGCCGATGGGCAGCAGCCGCATGCGGGTCTCCGGTTCGAGCATGTCGAAGGTGCTGTCGCCCAGCAGCACCTCGCCCGACTTGGCCAGCGAGGCCAGCCGGGCGGCGGTGTTGACCACGTCGCCGTAGATGTCGTTCTCGTGGTTGAGAAACGCGCCCATGTACATGCCGGCGTGAATCGACAGCCCGTCCGACCAGGCCTCGTTGATCATGTCCCAGGCGGCGGCAAAGGCCTGTTCGGGCTGGTCGAAATAGCTCAGCACGTCGTCGCCCTGGGATTTCACGCAGGTGCCGCCCTGGGCTTCGACCATCTCGCGCATGCGCTCCAGCATCTGGCTGATCTTTTCCAGCGCATTGGCATTGCCGGAGAGGTCGTAAAGCTTGGTGCTGCCGGAAATGTCGGCCATCAGAACGCAGGCAACCGGCATTCGACCCCCCCACAGGTAGCAAAGACGGCGGCCGGCAGGCGCCGGCCTTTTTCATGAAATCACGTGCGCGGACTTTAGCGGGGCCGGGCCGGATTCGGCAAGGAATCAGCAGGCGGGCGGGGAAAGGGGCGCTTTGCCGCGGGTCGGGCGACGCGCCGCCCGTACATGGGGCAGGGGCCATCCGCACAAAGAAAAACCGCGCCCGAAGGGCGCGGCCTGATCGCTGTCGAGTTCCGGTGAACTCAGCCCTGGCGGGCTTTGAACTTGCGCTGCGTCTTGTTGATGACGTAGACGCGCCCCTTGCGCCGCACGATCCGGCAGTCGCGGTGCCGGTTCTTGAGCGAGCGGAGCGAGTTCTTGACCTTCATGGCCTCTCTCCTTCGTTCGGCGCGGCCAGCTAAGGGCGCCAGGGTTGCGGGTGCCCCGGTCTGGCGGTGCCGGACCGGGGCGATGAAATCATGGTGGGCGGTACAAGGATCGAACTTGTGACCCCTTCGATGTCAACGAAGTGCTCTACCGCTGAGCTAACCGCCCATGATTACCAGCGTGTTTTCCTGCCCCATCAAACAAACGGGGCGCGGATGACCGCGCCGGTGGAGGGCGTATAAAAGGAGTCGTGAGCAGGCGCAAGACCCTTTTGGCAAGAGAAGTTTCCGGTCTATGATGTTCCGGATAAGGAGCGCCGATGTCCAACCCCGCATTCGAAGTGCTGATGCCGCCCGAACGGCTGTCCAGCGTGGTCTTTGCCTCGCCGCATTCGGCCCGCTACTACCCCCGCCATTTCGTGAACCGGTCGGTTCTGGACGAACATACCATACGCACATCCGAAGATGCCTTTGTGGATCAGCTCTTTGCGCCGGCTGCGGAATTCGGCGCGCCGCTGCTGACCGCCCGGGTGCCGCGGGCCTATGTCGACCTGAACCGGTCGGCCGACGAGCTGGATCCGGCGCTGGTGATGGGCGCGCGCAAGCAGGGGCACAACCCGCGCGTGGCCTCGGGGCTGGGCGTGATTCCCCGGGTTGTGGCCAATGGCCGGGCGATCTATCGCGGCAAGATCACGATGGACGAGGCCCGGATGCGAATCGATCGCTACTGGCGGCCCTACCACCTGGCCCTGCAGGGGCTGTTGGCCGAGGCGCACCAGATGTTCGGCGAGGCGATCCTGGTCGATTGCCATTCGATGCCCCACGAGGCGATGGATGGCATCGCCCGCAAGGGCCAGCGCCGGCCGGAGATCGTGCTGGGTGACCGATTCGGCGCGGCGGCCAGCAGCGACGTGGTCGACCGGATCGAATCGGCCTTTGCCCGGGCGGGGTTCATGGTCGCGCGCAACGCGCCCTTTGCCGGGGCCTATGTCACCCAGGCCTATGGCCGGCCCTCGCGCAACCAACATGCCATTCAGATCGAGATCGACCGCGCGCTCTACATGGATGAAAAGCGCATCCGCCCGAACGCGCGTTATGCCACCTTCAAGGCGCTGCTGCGCCGGGTGATCGCCGATGTCGCGGCAATCGGCGCCGGAGGCGACGCGATTCCGCTGGCTGCCGAATAGGGTCGGGCACCGGCTGCCCGCGCCGATGCAGGCGCGAGCGCGGGCAAGCACCGGCCGCAACCCGCAACATGACGCGGCCTAGCGCAGCGACCGGCCCTTGACGATGGCATCGGTGCCGAACCGCGCGCGGATGCGGTCGGCGGCCCGTTCGGCCCCGGCCCGCCGCCCGGCTTGCGGGTCCAGCAGGTCGCCCGACAGATCCGCCTCGCCCTCGGGGCACAGCTCGGACAGGCCGCAGCCGATCAGCCGATAGGGCCCGTCGTCGCGCACCTGGTCCAAAAGGCCCCGGGCCGTGCGATAGAGCGTGTCGCACAGCTGGGTCGCGTCGCGCAGGGCCACCCGGCGGGTCAGGATGCGGTGATCGGCCTTCTTCAGCTTCAGCACCACGACCCGCCCGGCCAGCCCGCGGGCCTTGGCCCGGGCCGAGACCTTTTCGGCCAGCCGCCAGATATGGCCATCCAGGATGTCGCGGTCGGCAGTGTCCTCGAAAAAGGTCGTTTCGTGGCTGATCGACTTGATCGGCTCATGGGCCGTCACCCGCCGGCGGTCCTCGCCCCGGGCCAGGTGATACAGCCGTTCGCCCATCGACCCGAATCGCGCGACCAGGTCGGTCCGGTCCCAGCGCCGCAGGTCGGCAAAGGTGCGGATGCCGGCCTTTTCCAGCGCCGCGCCCGAGGCCTGGCCCACGCCCCAGATCAGCCCGACGGGCCGCGGGGCCAGGAAATCCATCGTCTCGGCCTTGCCGATCACCGAAAACCCCCGGGGCTTGTCCAGGTCCGAGGCCACCTTGGCCAGGAACTTGTTGTGCGACAGGCCGATCGACCCGGTCACGCCCAGCTCGTTATGCATCCGCCGCACCAGCCGGGCCAGCACGATGGCCGGCGGCGCGCCGTGCAGCTTTTCGGTGCCGGTCAGGTCCAGGAAGGCCTCGTCCAGCGACAGCGGCTGGATCGCCGGGGTCAGCTCTTCCATCATGGCGCGGATCTGTTTGGACACCTCGACATAGACCGACATGCGCGGCTTGATCACCACCGCCTCGGGGCAGAGCTTGAGCGCCTGGAACATCGGCATGGCCGAGCGCACGCCGCGGATGCGGGCGATGTAGCAGGCCGTCGACACCACCCCCCGCCGGCCGCCGCCGATGATCACCGGCTTGTCGGCCAGTTCCGGGTTGTCGCGCTTTTCGACCGAGGCATAGAATGCGTCGCAATCCATATGTGCGATCGACAGGGTGAAAAGCTCGGGATGGGCCAGCACGCGCGGGCTGCCGCAGGACGGACAGCGGGCCTGGCCCGCGGTGCGGGCAAGGCAGGCGCGGCAGAAGGCTGGCACGGACCCTTGCATGAACCCTGGTCTCCGGGCTTGGATGGAAGAAACTGTTGCATACATCTGAGAAGCTGTCGCGGAAAGTGCAACGCCTGACGGATGCGATGGCAGGAATGCGACGTGAAAGGTCACGAGTGATGGAGTTCTCCGGCGCCAAGACGGCGGTCTTCCTGGGGTCGCAGCTGCTGGTCATCCAGCGCGACGATATCCCCGACATCCCCTGGCCCGGCCGGTGGGACCTGCCCGGAGGCGGGCGCGAGGGGGACGAAACGCCCGAGCAATGCGCCCTGCGCGAAACCCGCGAAGAGGTCGGGCTGGACCTTTGCCAGGACGACCTGGTCTGGGCGCGCAGCTATCGCCGCCCGCGTGGCACGGTCTGGTTCTTCGTGGCCCATCTGCCGGCCGGTGCGCGCCAGGCCATCCGTTTCGGTGACGAGGGCCAGGGCTGGCGGCTGATGGACCCGGCCGATTACCTGGCGCATCCGCTCAACATCCCGCATTTCGCCGACCAGTTGCGGGCCTATCTCGATCATCCCCGCGCGGCCGAGCGGCTGGCCTCCTGATCGGGGCGCCCGGAGGCGGGAAAACTGTCCGTCATGTGGCCAGTCTGACCGGCGCGCGACAGGGCCATGCCACGGCGCGGCCTGCCGATGCCCGGCCGGTCGGTCTTTCGTGAAATTCGGAAAAAACACCCCCTTCTCGTAAAGGCCCCCCGCACGATGGGCGGGGGGAGGTAACGAACCACAGGAAGAGGTAAGGTCCGTTTGGGGAGTGTCTTGCCGTTAACAATGTAGGAATTGTCGCAAGACGCAAAGTCGGGAATGCCCGACCCCGGCCGGGATCGGACATTGTGTGCCCGTGCGATCACAAATCAGGCTGTGACGGTCCGTTTCAGGCGGATTTCAGCTCACCCAGGATGCCGCGCGCGGCCTCGACGGGCTTGTCGGCGGCATAGATCGGGCGACCGACCACGATGTGGTCAGCCCCGGCGGCCACGGCGCTGGCCGGGGTGGCGATGCGCTTCTGGTCGCCCGCGGCCCCGCCGGCCGGGCGCACGCCCGGGGTGACGATCAGCCGGCCGGCCGCATTGGGCAGGGCGCGGATGGCGGCGGCTTCGTGGGGCGAGGAAATCACCCCGTCGGCCCCGGCGTCAAAGGCCCGGGCGGCGCGTTCGACGGCAATCTCGGCCAGGTCGCCGGGCTGCATCATGCCGGCATCCAGGTCGCCCCGGTCCAGCGAGGTCAGCACGGTGACGGCCAGGATCTTCATGCCCGAACCGGCAGCGCCCTGCTTGGCGGCCTGGACCACGTGCGGGTCGCCATGGACGGTGAGGAAATCGATGTCGAACTGGGTGAACCCGCGCACGGCATTTTCCACGGTGTTGGAAATGTCGAACAGCTTCATGTCCAGGAAGATGCGCTTGCCGTGTTCTTGTTTCAGCTCGTTGGCCAGGCCCAGCCCGCCGGTGGTCAGCATGCCGAGCCCGATCTTGTAGAAGGACACGGCATCGCCCAGCTCCTGGGCCATGTTCAGCCCGGCCAGGGCGTTGGGCACGTCAAGAGCGACGATGAGGCGGTCGTCGGACATCAGGGTCTCCTTTTCGGGCTGTTTGCGCGGTTTGGTCGGTCGGGGCCGGTCTTGTCAAGGGCCGGAGCCGCCGATCTGGGGCGGGTGGGGCGAAAAAGGATGCCCGGGCTGGGGTATGCGGGAAACGGTTCGGGGAGAGGGAAGGCGAAGTGGTGTGAGGATTGGGGAGCGGGATGAGGACAGAGTGCGCGACGAGGCGCGGGGAGCGGTGCTGGGCGCGCGGGATAGGCGGTGCGCGAAGCGGTGTGAGGAAAAGGGGGGGGCGGCACCGAGACAGGGTGGGCGAAGGGTCGTGACGACAGGGGAGTGATGCAGGTGCTGGGCGCGCGAGATGGGCGGTGCGCGAAGCGGTGTGACGATTTGGGAACGGCACAGGGACAGAATGCGCGAAGAGGCGTCGGGGCAGCGGTACGAGGGCAGGGGCGCGCGAGATATGCAGTGCGCGGAGAGGGGAGCGTGAAAGCGTTGCGAGGATGAGTGCGAGGATGAGAGAGCGGTTCGGGGGCTGGACGGCCGAAGGGGGTGGGACGGGCTACGCGGCGTGGTTCGGCGGGCAGGCGCGCCGGGGAAAACAGCGGGGCCGCCAACATCGCGGCCCCTGCCGCCGTCACGGCAGGTAATTGACCCGCCCGACCTGCCAGCCCGGTTCGTCCGCTTCGCCACGGTCCAGCCGTGTCAGCTCGGTGACCGACAGGTTGTCGATGCGCTGGCCGAAGATCTCGGTCGTGGGCACCTGCAGCGCGCGTTCCAGCTGGCCCAGGATCATGCCGAAATGCGCCACGATGACCAGGTCGGCCCCGGGATGCGCTCGGGCCAGCCGGTCGACGGCCGCGTCGGCCCTTGCGCGCATCTCGTGCCAGCTTTCGCCGTTGGGCGGGCGCACCAGCCCCGGTTCGCTCCAGAAGGCGGTGATCCGCTCAGGATCCTCGGCCTCGATCTCGTCGAACCGGCGCAGCTCCCAGTCGCCGAAATGGATTTCCCGCAGGTTGCGGTCATGGGGCAGGCGGGGGCGGCCCCGCTGGATCGCATCGGCCGTGCCGGTGCAGCGCACCAGGTCCGACGACACCACCAGCGCCTCGCCCGGCAGATGGGCCGACAGCCGGTCGAGCGCGGCCCGGTCGCCCAGGTCGGCCGGCAGGTCGGACCAGCCGACCATGCCCTTGGCATGGGTCGGCCCGTGGCGCACGAGAAACAACCGGTTGCCCGTCATCACGGCGTGCCCTTCAGAACGTTGGGCAACCCGGCCACGACCTGCACGACCAGGTCCGCCCGGGCCGCCAGCGCCACGTTCAGCCGGCCCTGGGTCTCGCGGAACCGCCGGCCCATCGCATGGGCGGGAACCACGCCCTGCCCAACCTCGTTACTGACCACGACAACCGGTGCCCTGCAGGTGGCCAGCGCCTCCATCAGTTCGGCCGACCGGGCGTCCAGGTCCGCTTCGGCCAGCAGATGGTTCGACAGCCAGAGCGTCACGCAATCGACCAGAACGATGCCCCCGGTCACCCCCCCGAGGGCGGAACCCAGGTCGAGCGGCGCTTCGACGGTCTGCCATCCGGCCCCGCGGCGGCCCTGATGAATCTCGATTTTTCGAGCCATTTCAGCGTCATGGGCCTGTGCCGTGGCGATGTAGATCCATGGGCCCGGATGGGCCGTGACCCGGGTTTCGGCATAGGCCGATTTCCCGGACGCTGCGCCGCCTAACACGAATGTGATCGATTGTTTCAAACTTTCTGACCTCCTGCCGTGATCCTTTTGGCGGTCTCAAACGTAACCCTTCTGAAGCCCGGCAAAAACGGCCGGTCATGACAAGAACGAACAGGGGGTCGACATGGCGCTGGACACACCCCGGGACATGACGTTGTCCCGCCAGGCAATGCAAGCGGAACTGCTGGACGCGGAGACAGAGCTGGAATTGGCTTATGCCTGGCGCGACCGACGGGACGAACAGGCCCTGCACCGGCTGATCACGGCCTATATGCGGCTGGCGATTTCGATGGCGGCCAAGTTCAAGCGCTATGGCGCGCCGATGAACGACCTGATCCAGGAGGCCGGGCTGGGCCTGATGAAGGCCGCCGACAAGTTCGACCCCGACCGGGGCGTGCGGTTTTCGACCTACGCGGTCTGGTGGATCCGGGCCTCGGTGCAGGATTACGTGATGCGCAACTGGTCGATGGTGCGCACGGGTTCGACCTCGTCGCAGAAATCGCTGTTCTTCAATATGCGCCGGGTGCAGGCCCGGCTGGAACGCGAGGCGGCCTCGTCCGGGGAACACCTGGACCGTGACCAGCTGCACCAGCTGATCGCCACCGAGATCGGCGTGCCCCTGCATGATGTCGAGATGATGGGCGGCCGGCTGGCCGGGTCCGATTACTCACTGAACGCACCGCAATCGACCGACGAGGACGGGCGCGAATGGATCGACGCGCTGGAAGATGACGGCCGGCAGGCCGCCGAGACGGTCGAGGAACGCCACGACATGGCCCAGCTGCGCGGCTGGCTCGACGAGGCGCTAGGCGGGCTGAACGACCGCGAACGCTTTATCGTGCGCGAACGCAAGATGCGCGAGGATCCCCGCACACTGGAAAGCCTGGGCACCGAACTGGGCCTGTCCAAGGAACGGGTGCGTCAGCTGGAATCGGCGGCTTTCCGCAAGATGCGGAAATCGCTTGAGGGCCAATCGGGGGAAGTGCAACACTTCCTTCTATGAAACACATAGCCCTTGCCATCGCCCTTTGCGCGTCGCCGGCTTTCGCCAGTACCGTGCCGGGGGAGTTGCCGGCAGGGGTGGCGGGGGCCGATGTCCTGTTCATCGGCGAGATCCACGACAATCCACATCACCATGTCCGCCAGGCCGAGTTGACGGCCGCCGCGGCGCCGGCGGCGCTGGTCTTCGAGATGCTGACGCCCGAACAGGCCCGGGCCGCCACGCCCGAGCTGATGGGCGATGCCGACGCGCTTGGCGCGGCGCTTGGCTGGGCCGAGACCGGATGGCCCGATTTTTCCATGTATGCCCCGATCTTTGCCGTCGCACCCGACGCGCGGGTCTATGGCGCGGCCATCCCGCGCGAGGCCGCCCGGGCGGCGATGGGCGAAGGGGTCGTGGCCTGGTTCGGGGGCGACGAGGCCGCCCGGTTCGGGCTGGATGCTCCGCTGGCCGAGGCGGAACAGGCCCGGCGCGAGGCGGTCCAGTTGGCCGCCCATTGCGATGCCCTGCCCGGCGAGATGCTGCCCGTCATGGTCGAGATCCAGCGCCTGCGCGATGCCGCATTGGCCCGGGCGGCGGCGGCGGCGCTGGCCGAAACCGGCGGGCCGGTCGTGGTGATCACCGGCAATGGCCATGCCCGGCTGGACGAGGGCGCGCCGGTCTACCTGGCCCGGGCGCTGCCCGATGCAACGATCCGCAGCTATGGCCAGGCCGAGGATGGCCGGCTGGACGGGCGGTTCGACGCCACCGGAGACAGCCCTGCAGTCGAGCGCGACGATCCCTGCGCGGCCTTCGCGGCCCGGCCGACGGAGTAGGGGCAGAGGGTCCATCGCCTCTGGCCCCTGCCGGCCGGCATGCCTATGTTCGGGCCAATGACCGGGGCGGCCTGTCCCGGAGGCGGGGAACGGGGTGACCATGCTGGCCGGAAAGCGCATTCTTCTGATCATCGGCGGCGGGATCGCGGCGTTCAAATGCCACGACCTGATCCGCCGGCTGCGCGAACGGGGGGCGGCGGTGACGCCGGTGCTGACCCGGGCGGCGCAGGAATTCGTGACACCGCTGTCGATTTCGGCCCTAGCCGGCGAGAAGGTCTTTACCGATCTGTTCGACCTGACGGCCGAGGCAGAGATGGGCCATATCGAATTGTCGCGCTCGGCCGACCTGGTGGTGGTGGCCCCGGCCACGGCCGACCTGATGGCCAAGATGGCCAACGGGCTGGCCGATGACCTGGCCTCGACCCTGCTCCTGGCGACCGACACGCCGGTGCTGATCGCCCCGGCGATGAACGTGCGGATGTGGGACCACCCGGCGACCCGGCGCAACCTGGCCACGCTGACCGGCGATGGCGTGCGGCTGGCCGGGCCGAACGAGGGGCCGATGGCCTGTGGCGAATTCGGGCCGGGGCGGATGGCCGAGCCGATGGAGATCGTCGAGGCGATTGCCGGGGTGCTGGCCGACGGGCCGCTGAAGGGCCGGCGCATCCTGGTGACCTCGGGGCCGACCCACGAGCCGATCGACCCGGTGCGCTATATCGCCAACCGCTCGTCGGGGGCGCAAGGCGCGGCGATTGCCTCGGCGCTGTCGGGGCTGGGGGCCGAGGTGGTCTTTGTCACCGGGCCGGCCGACGTGCCGCCGCCCGCTGGGGTCGAGGTGGTGCGGGTCGAGACCGCGCGGCAGATGCAGGCGGCGGTCGAGGCGGCATTGCCGGCGGATGCGGCGATCTTTGCGGCGGCGGTGGCCGACTGGCGGGTGGCCAGCGCGTCGGACAGCAAGCTGAAGAAGACGACCGGCGGATTGCCCGAGCTGGCGCTGGCCGAGAACCCCGACATCCTGGCCGGAGTGGCCCGGATGGGCGCCGGGCGGCCGGGGCTGGTGGTGGGCTTTGCGGCCGAGACCGACGACGTGGTGGCCCATGCGACGGCCAAGCGGGCGCGCAAGGGCTGTGACTGGATCCTGGCCAATGATGTCAGCCCGGCGACGGGGATCATGGGCGGCAGCGAGAATGCCGTGGTGCTGATCACCGGCGAAGGGGCGGAAAGCTGGCCGCGGATGCGCAAGGACCAGGTGGCCCGGGCGCTGGCGGACAGGATCGCGGCGGCGCTGGCGGGGCAGACCTCCTGAGCCGGTGAAGGCGGGGCTGTCGAGCCGGGTATTTGGACCAAGAAGAAGACAGGGGACAGGGCCCTTGCCACCGGGTGGCATCGGGCGGCGGGGCCTGGACCAGGCAGCAAGAGGATGCGGGGTGAGAAGATGGTGACGATCCGGGTGATGCGAGAGCCGGAGGCCGATCCGGCCGTGGCGCTGCCGGCCTATGCGACCGAGGGCGCGGCCGGGGCCGACCTGCGGGCCAACCTGCCCGACCGGGGCGAGCTGGTGCTGGCGCCGGGGGCGCGGGCGCTGGTGCCGACGGGGCTGCGGCTGGAGATACCCGAGGGTTTTGAGGTGCAGATCCGGCCGCGATCGGGGCTGGCGTTGAAACACGGGATCACCCTGCCCAACAGCCCCGGCACCATCGATTGGGATTACCGCGGGCCGCTGGGCGTGATCGTGATGAATGCCGGGGACGAACCCTTTGTCATCGCCCATGGCGACCGTATTGCGCAGATGGTCGTGGCCCCCGTGGTGCGTGCCCGGTTCGAGACGGCCGGCGCCCTGAGCGACAGTGCGCGCGGTGACGGGGGCTTTGGCTCCACCGGGGTCGGCTGATGCTGCTGGTGGCCCTGGTGGGGGCGGCGCTCTGGGTGGCGGGGGCGGCGATGGGCGTGCCGGCGCGCGGGCGCTGGCAGGCCGTGGGCCTGGTCTGGCTGGCCGCCCTGGCGATCAACGTCGTGCTGCCCGAAGGCCATCCGCTGCGCGAGGTGACCGGCCGCGAGCCGGCGCTGTGGCTGCTGGTGGGCGGCTTTGCCGCGCTGGTCATGGTGTATCGCAGCGGGCTGTCCTGGCTGAAGGCCCGGGCGCCGGGCGGCGAGGCGCCGGCCACCGCCGCGCCGGGCCGGTTCAGCGAGACCGAGCTGGACCGCTATGCCCGTCACATCGTCCTGCGCGAGCTGGGCGGGCCGGGGCAGAAACGGCTGAAACAGGCCCGGGTGCTGGTCATCGGGGCCGGTGGGCTGGGCGCGCCGGCCTTGCAATACCTGGCCGCCGCCGGGGTGGGCACGATCGGGGTGATCGACGACGACCTGGTCGAAAACGCCAACCTGCAGCGCCAGGTCATCCATGCCGATGGGGCCATCGGCATGCCCAAGGTCTTTTCCGCCGAAGGGGCGATGCGGGCGCAGAACCCCTTTGTCGAGGTCCGGCCCTATCACCGCCGGCTGGCGCCCGACATGGCCGAGGCGCTGTTTGCCGATTACGATGTCATCCTCGACGGCACCGACAATTTCGACACGCGCTACCTGGCCAACCGGGTGGCCGTGGCCCTGGGCAAGCCGCTGATCTCGGGGGCGCTATCGCAATGGGAAGGCCAGCTGTCGGTCTTTGATCCGGCGGTCGGGGGGCCGTGCTATCAGTGCATCTTTCCCCAGGCCCCGGCGCCCGGGCTGGCCCCGTCCTGTGCCGTGGCCGGCGTTCTGGGCCCGCTGCCCGGGGTGGTCGGGGCGATGATGGCCGTCGAGGCGGTCAAGCTGATCACCGGGGCAGGGGCGCCCCTGCGCGGGCAGATGCTGATCTATGATGCGCTTTACGGCGAGACCCGGACCATTGGGCTGAAACCCCGGGCCGATTGCCCGGTCTGCGGCGACGGCACGGCGGGCTGAGGCGCCGCGCGACGGGGCGGGTTCCGCAAGGGCGCCGCGCGGGATCGTGATGACCGCTGGACCTCGGGCCGGGGCGTGCATAGCTTCTGGTGCAAAGGAGATCCCACATGTCCAACCCGATCCTTGCCACCTGGACCACGCCCTTTGCCCTGGCGCCCTTCGACGCGATTTCCGACGACGATTTCGCCCCGGCCCTGGATGCGGCCCTGGCCGCCCACGAGGCCGAGATCGCGGCCATTGCCGCCGATCCGGCCAGCCCCGATTTCGACAACACGATCGGCGCCCTGGAACGGGCCGGCGGCGACCTGGACAAGGTGCTGTCGGTGTTCTTCACCCTGGCCGGGGCCGACAGCAACCCGGCCCGCGAGGCCCTGCAACGGGCGTTCTCGCCCCGGCTCTCGGCACATTTCTCGGCCATCACCTCGAACAAGGCCTTGTTCGCGCGTATCGACGCGGTCTGGCAGGGCCGGGACGGCATGGGGCTGAGCGCGGAACAGCAGCGCGTGCTGATGCTGACCCACCGGTCCTTCCTGCGCGCCGGCGCGGCGCTGGACGGGGCCGAGGCCGAGCGGCTGACGGCGGTGAAATCGCGGCTGGCCGAGCTGGGCACGCAATTCACCCAGAACCTGCTGGCCGATGAGCGTGACTGGTTCATGCCCCTGGAGGAAGCCGATCTTGACGGCCTGCCGGACTTTGTCGTGGCCGCCGCCCGGGCGGCCGGCGACGAGAAGGGACAGGCCGGGCCGGTGGTCACGACCTCGCGGTCGCTGATCACGCCTTTCCTGCAATTCTCGCCGCGCCGCGACCTGCGCGAGCGGGCCTGGCGGGCCTGGACGGCGCGCGGGGCCAATGGCGGGGCGACCGACAACCGGGCCATCGCCGCCGAGATCCTGGCGCTGCGGGCCGAACGGGCGGCGCTGCTGGGCCATGAGAATTTCGCGCGCTACAAGCTGGAAACCGAAATGGCCCGCACGCCCGAAGCCGTGCGCGACCTGCTGCTGGCGGTCTGGGATCCGGCCCGGGCCGCGGCCGAGCGCGACGCCGCGATCCTGGCCGGGATGATGGCCGAGGACGGGCTGAACGGGCCGCTCGAACCCTGGGACTGGCATTACTACAGCGAGAAACGTCGGCGGGCCGAGCATGATCTGGATGAAACCGCGCTCAAGCCCTATTTCCAGCTCGACAACATGATCGCCGCGGCCTTCGATTGCGCCAACCGGCTCTTTGGGCTGGAATTCGCCCCGCTGGACGTGGCGCTCTACCACCCCGATTGCCGCGCCTGGGAAGTCACCCGCGAAGGCCGGCACGTGGCGGTCTTCATCGGCGATTACTTTGCCCGCGGCTCGAAACGCTCGGGTGCCTGGTGTTCGGCCATGCGGAGCCAGGCCAAGTACCCCGAGACCCAGGCCCCGGTGGTGATCAATGTCTGCAATTTCGCCAAGGGCGACCCGGCCCTGCTGTCCTTCGACGATGCCCGCACGCTGTTTCACGAATTCGGCCATGCCTTGCACCAGATGCTGTCGGACGTGACCTATGAAAGCATCTCGGGCACCTCTGTCGCCCGCGATTTCGTCGAACTGCCCAGCCAGCTCTACGAACATTGGCTGACCGTGCCGGAGGTCCTGGAAACCTTTGCCACCCATGCCGAGACCGGCGCGGCCATGCCCGGCGACATGCTGGCCCGCCTGCTGGCCGCCGAGACCTACGACATGGGCTTCCAGACGGTCGAATACGTGGCTTCGGCCCTGGTCGATCTCGAATTCCACGACGGGCCGGCCCCGGCCGATCCGATGGCCCGGCAGGCCGAGGTGCTCAAGGACATCGGCATGCCCCATGCCATCGCCATGCGCCATGCCACGCCGCATTTCGCCCATGTCTTCTCGGGCGACGGCTATTCCAGCGGCTATTACAGCTACATGTGGTCCGAGGTCATGGATGCCGATGCCTTTGCCGCCTTCGAGGAAGCCGGCGATGCCTTCGACCCGGCCATGGCCCGGGCACTGGAAACCCATATCCTGTCGACCGGCGGCTCGGTCGAGGCCGAGGACCTGTACACAGCCTTCCGCGGCCGCCTGCCCGGTGTCGGGGCCCTGCTGGCCGGCCGGGGTTTGGTGCCCGCCGGCTGAAGCGCCCGGGGATCAGCGCCCTGTGCGTCGCTGGTCCCGCCCTGCTGCTTCTTTCTCTTTCTAAATATCCTGCCCCGTCCTTGCCAAGCGCGCCTCCACCGTCCAGGGGCGGGGGGCTGTCACGCCTGCCGGGGCGGGACGCCGGGGGTCAGTACCCCTGGCCGCGATCCACCAGGTGCAGGAACGGCTCGCCGGCCTCGCCCCGCCGGACGTTCTCGGCGATTACCGTTGCCGCCGTCGCCGGACGTGTTTCACTGGCGATATGGGGCGTCACCGTCACCCCCGGATGCAGCCAGAACGGATGGTCGCGGGGCAGCGGCTCGACCCGGAAGACATCCAGCGTCGCATGGCCGACCCGGCCCTCGTCCAGCGCGGCCAGAAGCGCCTCGTCGTCGATCAGCGGCCCGCGCCCGGGGTTCACGATCATCGCTCCCCGGGGCAGGCAGGCCAACCGCCGGGCGTTCAGCAGGTTCTCTGTGCCCCCGGTCAGCGGCAAGAGCAGCACCAGGATCTCGGCCCGGGCCAGCGCCGCCTCCAGCCCGTCTTCGCCGGTAAAGGTCGTGATGCCCGCGATCTCCTTGGGTGACCGGCTCCACCCGGCCACGTCGAAATTCAGCGCCGCCAGCGCCCGGGCCGCATCGGCCCCCAGCGCGCCCAGGCCCAGCACCGTCACCCGCCGGTCGCGGGCCAGCGGCGGGTAATCCTGGCGCCAGGCGCCCTTCAGCCCGTGGATCTGGGCATCCATGCCCAGGTGATGGCGCAGCACGTGGCCCGTCACCCATTCGGTCATGCCCTCGGTCAGGCCCGGGTCGACCATCCGCGTCAGCGGCATGGTCAGGGTCTTGTTGCCGACGATCTTCTCGACCCCGGCCCACAGGCTCAGCACCGCCTTGGCCCGGGTGAAGGGCGTGAAATCATGCAGGCCCGAGCTGGGCGCATAGACCACGTAATCCACCGTTTCGGGCGCGGCATCGGTCACCAGCTCATAGGCCAGCCCGGTTGCATCAAGCGCCCGGCGCAGGGGCGTTTCCCAGGTGTTCCAGCCATCGGCGGAATAGAGGATCGTCAAGGTCATGTCGTCATCGGGGCCTGTGGATATGGGCGCTCTGGACCAGGCCGAAAGCGCCGAGGAGAACGAGCATCGCGGTGCCGCCATAGCTGACCATGGGCAGGGGCACGCCGACCACGGGCGCCAGGCCCATGACCATCGACATGTTGACCGCGAAGAACAGGAAGAAGGTCACCGCGATGCCCATGGTCAGCAGGGCCGAGTACCGGTCCTTGGCCGACAGGGCCGTGACCAGGCAGAACACGATGATCAGCACGTAGATCACCAGCAGCGACACCCCACCGACAAAGCCGAATTCCTCGGCCAGGGTGGTGAAGATGAAATCGGTATGTTTCTCGGGCAGGAAGTTCAGCCGCGACTGGGTGCCCTGCATGAACCCCCGCCCGGTCAGCCCGCCCGAACCCAGGGCGATCTTGGACTGGGTGATGTGATAGCCCGCGCCCAGCGGGTCGGAGGCCGGGTCGAGAAAGGTGTCGATCCGCCGGTACTGGTAATCCTTCAGCAATTGCCAGTCGGTCCCGCGGCTCTGGAACACGGCCATCACAAGGCCCACCCCCGCGCCGATCACCACGGCGAAGTAGAGCCAGTGCACCCCGGCCAGGAACATGAGCGCCCCGCCGGCGGCCAGCATCAGGATGGCCGTGCCAAGGTCGGGCTGGTGCAGCACCAGGAAGGTCGGGAACAGGATGATCATCACCGGGATCAGCACGAAGAACGGATGTGACGTGCGTTTCGAGGGCAGCCAGTCGTAATAGGCCGCCAGCAGCATCACCAGCGTGATCTTCATCAGCTCGGACGGCTGCACGCGCATGAACCCCAGGTCGATCCAGCGCTGTGCGCCCATGCCGACAGTCCCGAAGAATTCGACCGAGATCAGCAGCACGACCGACAGCACATAGGCCACGACCGACATGTTGCGCCAGAACCAGATCGGCACCAGGGCCACGGCGATCATCAGCGCAAAGCCCAGGGCAAAACGTTCCATCTGCGGCTCGGCCCAGGGCGTGAAGGACCCGCCGGCCACCGAGTAGAGCATCAGGAACCCGGCCCCGGCCACGGTGCAGATCAGCAGCAGCAGCGGCCAGTTGAGATAGAGCAGCTTGCGCGGGCCCGAAGGCACCGACTTGACGGCATATTCGAGATAACTCATGCGCGGTCGCTCCGCAGGGTCTCGGCCTGCTGCAACTCGCGGCTCAGCCGTTCCTGCTGGGCCTTGACCTTGTCCCGGTCGGCGGCGGGATAGGCTTCGAGCGGGGGAAAGCCGCCGTGCAGGGCCTGCAGCATGATGTCCCGGGCGATGGGCGCGGCCACGGCCGACCCGCCGCCGCCATGTTCGACCACGACCGACACGGCATATTTCGGCGTGGTATAGGGCGCGAAACAGACGAACAACGCATGGTCGCGCCGTTCCCAGGGCAGGTCCTCGTTGCGGATCACCCCCCGCGCGCGTTCGTCGGCCGTGATGTTGCGCACCTGGCTGGTGCCGGTCTTGCCGGCCATGCGCAGGGCCTCGTCGTTGATGCGCGACCGCCAGGCCGTGCCCCTGCGGTCGTTGGACACGGCAAACATGGCCCGGCGCATCTTGCGCAGGTTGTTTTCGTTCATGCCCATGTCCTCGCCCGCGCCCGAGGGCTGTTCGATGCCGTCGACCGACTTGATCAGCCGCGGATCGACGGCCCGGCCGGTAGCCACGCGGGCGGTCATCACCGCCAGCTGCAGCGGCGAGGCCAGCATGTAGCCCTGGCCGATCGAGGCGTTGGCCGTGTCGCCGATCAGCCAGTCCTGGCCGTGGACGCGCTCTTTCCATGCCCGGTTGGGCGTCAGCCCCTCGGCCACGGCCGACATCGGCAGATCGTGTTTCACGCCCAGCCCGAACCGCTGGGCCATGGCCGAGATCTTGTCGATGCCGACCTTCAGGGCCAGGTCGTAGTAATAGACGTCACAGCTGTATTTCAGCGAGTTTTCCAGGTTCACATGGCCATGCCCGCCGCGTTTCCAGCAATGGAAACGGCGCCCGCCGACCTCGAGGTGCCCGGGACACCAGACCGTGTCATCGGGCCCGACCAGGCCTTCTTCGAGGGCGGCCATGGCAGTGATGATCTTGAAGGTCGAGCCGGGCGGATAGATGCCCTGCACCGATTTCGAGGCCAGCGGCCGGTGGCCATCCTGGGTCAGCGCCCGGTAATCGGCCACCGAGATGCCCCGCACGAAGAGGTTGGGATCAAAGGTCGGGGCCGAGACGCAGGACACGATGTCGCCGCTCTCGCAATCGATGACCACAGCCGAGGCGCTTTCCCGGCCCAGCCGGGCCTGCACGTAGGATTGCAGCGTGCTGTCGATGGTCAGCTGGATGTCGGCCCCGGCCTGGCCGTCCTGGCGGTCCAGCTCGCGCATCACCCGGCCGGTGGCATTGACCTCGACGCGTTTCGACCCGGCCTTGCCGCGCAGCAGCTCTTCCTGGCGGGCTTCCAGCCCGACCTTGCCGATCTGGAACCGCGGGATGCGCAGCAGCTGGTCGGGGTCTTCCATCTTGGACAGGTCGTAATCGCTGACCGGCCCGACATAGCCCACCACATGGGCAAAGGACCCGCCCTGGGGATAGACCCGGGTCAGCCCGACCTCGGGCGTGATGCCCGGCAGGGCAGGGGCGTTGACCGCCACCCGGCTGATGTCGTCCCAGGTCACCTGGTCGGCCAGGGTGACCGGCAGGAAGGGCGCCGAGCGGGCCGAGCGGTGGACGGCGGCCAGGGTGTCTTCGAGGTCTTCGTCGGCAATATGGACCAGCCGGGTCAGCCGGCCGACCACGTCTTCCAGCTCGCCGGCATCCTCGGGCACGATGACGATGCGATAGGACGGCGTGTTCTTGGCGATGATCACCCCGTTGCGGTCAAAGATCTCGCCCCGTTCGGGTGGGATCAGCCGGATGTTGATGCGGTTTTCCTCGGCCAGCAGGCGGAACTGGTCGGCCTGGTCGACCTGCAGGTGACGCATGCGCAGGGCCAGCCCGCCGGCAAAGGCCGTCATCACGCCGCCCAGCAACACGGCCCGGCGCGAGGTCCGGGCCTGCAGCCCGGCCAGTTCCCTTGGGTTGCGTCTCATGTGCGGGCTCCCATGGCATTGGCATCGGCCGGGGTGGGCTTGCGCACCCGCAGGACCGATTGCGACACGACAACGGCCAGCGGGTAGATCGCGATGGTCAGGGCCAGCCGCGACAGGGTCAGGGTCATCGGGGTTTCGTGCAGTACCACCAGGCCCAGCACCATGCGGTAGAGCAGCAGGATCGCCGCCAGCACGATGGCCACGGTTGTCCATTCGCCCAGGAAGCTGGTCTCGCTCAGCCCGTTGGACCGGCTCTTGAGGAAATCGCAGCCCATCACGACCATCGCGGCGTAAAGCCCGGGCGGGCGTTGCAGCATCAGGTCGGCCAGCAGGAAGACCGCGGCAACCAGCAGGGCGGGCACGTAATCGGGCCGGCGCAGGGCCCAGGCCAGGGTGAAGGCCAGCAGCACGTCGGGCGGCGACCATTTGCGCGGCACGGTGTCCAGCGGCAGCAGGTGAACGAAGATGACCAGCAGCGCCAGCGCGACATAGGCCCCGCGCATGGGCCATGTCCGGGACGAGGTCATCATCCGTCCTCCGCCCGCCGGGTCAGTTCGTCCAGCGAGGTGATCGCCGGCTGCACCAGGTCACCGGGATCGCCCGGTGCCTCGATGCCGTAGTGGCGCAGCACCCGCAGGAATTCCAGCCGCTCGTATTCCGCGGCCAGCCGCACCCGCAGCCGGCCCTGGGGGTCGGCGGCCACCTGGCCGATCAGCAGCCCGGCGGGGAACACCCCGCCATCGCCCGAGCTGATCACCCGGTCGCCCGGGCGCACCAGTTCGGGGCTTTCGAGGAAACTGACCAGCGGGGCGGCCGAATTGTCACCGGTCACCAGCGCGGCCTGGCGCGAGGGCTGGATCACCGCCGGCACCGAGCTGGAGGCATCGGTCAGCAGGATGACACGCGAGGTGTTCTTGCCCACGCCCGAGATCCGCCCGACCAGGCCAATGCCATCCATCGCCGCCCAGCCATCGACGATGCCGTCGCGGGCGCCGACATTGACCAGCACCGATTGCCGGAAGGGCGACCCGCTGTCGGCCATCACAACGCCGGTCACATAGGTCAGCCGCGGGTCGAGCCGCACGTTGTTGAGATCGCGCAGCCGGGCGTTTTCCTGCTCCAGCTGCAATGCCGCTTCCTTCCAGGCCTGCATCTGGCGCAATTCGCTGCGAAGCTCGCGGTTCTGGTCGGTCAGCGCGCGGTAGCTCTGGAAATCGCGGAACAGCTTGACCGTCGCCGTGACCGGGGCCATCGCCCAATCCATCGAAGGCACGACCCGGTCGACCACCTGGGCGCGGAACCGTTCCACGCGCGGGCTGTCGATGCGCCAGACCAGGAAGATGGCGACGAGGCACAGGACGAGGATCCCCACCAGCAGGCGCCGCAGCGGGGTCGAGTAATCCTCACGCTGTGATCGGTCCCGGGCCATCGGACTCCTTCATGGTGTCTTGCTTCCAGCCGGTCTGGTCAGGGTGCGCCGGTCAGCTGTCGTAGTCAATCGCGTGACGCAGCTGTTTTTCGTATTCCAGCGCCTTGCCCGTGCCAAGGGCCACGCAATTCAAGCTTTCGTCAGCGATGGACACGGCCAGCCCGGTCTGCTCGCGCAGGGCCAGGTCGAGATCGCCCAGAAGGGCGCCGCCGCCGGTCAGCATGACGCCCCGGTCGACGATGTCGGCGGCCAGGTCGGGCGGCGTGGTTTCCAGCGCGGTCATCACCGCTTCGCAGATCTGCTGCACCGGTTCGGCCAGGGCCTCGGCCACCTGGGCCTGGCTGACCTCGATTTCCTTGGGCACGCCGTTCAGCAGGTCGCGGCCGCGGATCTGCATCGACGCGCCGCGCCCGTCGTCGGGCATGCGGGCGGTGCCGATCGAGGTCTTGATGCGCTCGGCCGTCGATTCGCCGACCAGCAGGTTCTGCTGGCGGCGCAGGTAGGAAATGATGGCCTCGTCCATCCGGTCGCCACCGACCCGGACCGAGCGGGCATAGACGATGTCGCCCAGGCTCAGCACGGCCACTTCGGTCGTGCCCCCGCCGATGTCGACAACCATCGACCCGGTGGGATCGGTGATCGGCATGCCGGCCCCGATGGCCGCGGCGATGGGCTCGGCGATCAGCCCGGCCCGGCGGGCGCCGGCGCTCAGGACCGACTGGCGAATGGCCCGTTTTTCCACGGGCGTCGCCCCGTGGGGCACGCAGACGATGATCTTGGGCTTGGAAAAGGTCGACCGCCGGTGAACCTTGCGGATGAAATGCTTGATCATTTCCTCGGCGGTGTCGAAATCGGCAATCACGCCTTCCCGCATCGGCCGGATGGCCTCGATCGAGCCGGGCGTCCGGCCGAGCATCAGCTTGGCGTCCTCGCCCACGGCCAGGACCTTCTTGACCCCGTCCTTGACGTGATAGGCCACGACCGATGGCTCGCTCAGGATAACGCCCCGACCCTTGACATAGACCAGCGTGTTGGCCGTGCCGAGGTCGATCGCCATGTCCGCCGTGAAGAGTCCGCCGAATACGTCGAAAATGCCCATGAAGTTGATGTCCCGTCCTGCGCTGCCGCGTGCCTCGCGATTCTGTGGCCGCGGGGTCACAGCCTTATATGCCCGGGCTTGTTGAGGCGAAAGGGGCGATTCCGGGGGGCTTCGCGGCTTTCCGCCATGTTCCGTCAAGTCAGGCCGTCATTGCCCGGCCGACGGGCAGCACGCAACGAAAACGGCGCGCGACCTCCGCCACGCGCCGTAAATTTCTTCGAAGAAATTTACCAAAAGTTTTCAAAAACTTTTGGGTTCGCCCGGATCAGCTGACGTCCTTGTAGGAGATCTCGCGCGTGTCCGAGCCGGGGCCGGCCTTGTCGCGGCGCACCAGCAGGCGGTTGAGCGCGTTGACATAGGCCTTGGCCGAGGCAACCACCGTGTCGGTGTTGGCCGACTGGCCGGTGGCGATCATGCCGTCCTCTTCCAGGCGCACCGAAACGGTGGCCTGGGCGTCGGTGCCTTCGGTCACGGCATGCACCTGGTAGAGCTGCAGATGGGCCTGGTTCGGGTGGATCTTGCGGATCGCCTTGAAGGTCGCGTCGACCGGGCCGTCGCCGGTTTCGGTCTCGGTGATGTCACGGCCGTCGACTTCCATCTCGATGGTTGCCTCGGCCGGGCCGCCGGTGCCGCAGACCACCTTCATCGACACGATCTGCAGCCGGTCGTTCTCGGCATCCTCGCCGGCGCGCATCAGGGCGATGAGGTCCTCGTCATAGACTTCCTTCTTGCGGTCGGCCAATTCCTTGAACCGCACGAAGATGTCCTTGAGCTGGTTGTCGCCGACCTCGTAGCCGAGCTGGCCGAGCTTGTCGCGCAGCGCCGCGCGGCCGGAATGCTTGCCCATGACAAGGTTCGATTCCGTCAGGCCCACGTCCTCGGGGCGCATGATCTCGAAGGTCTCGGCGTTCTTGAGCATGCCGTCCTGGTGGATGCCGCTCTCATGGGCAAAGGCGTTCTTGCCGACGATGGCCTTGTTGAACTGCACCGGGAAGCCCGACACCGTCGCCACCCGGCGCGAGATGTTCATGATCTTGGTCGCATCCACCCCGGTATGCCAGGGCATGATGTCGTGGCGCACCTTCAGCGCCATGACCACCTCTTCGAGCGCCGTGTTGCCGGCCCGTTCGCCCAGGCCGTTGATCGTGCATTCGATCTGGCGCGCGCCGCCCGCCACGGCGGCCAGCGAGTTCGCCGTCGCCATGCCAAGGTCGTTGTGGCAATGGGTGGCAAAGATGATGTCCTCGGCGCCCGGCACCTCGGCGATCAGCCGCTTGATCAGGTCGGCGCTTTCGACCGGCGCGGTATAGCCCACGGTATCGGGGATGTTGATCGTGCTCGCCCCGGCCTTGATGGCAATCTCGACGACCCGGGCCAGGTAATCCCATTCGGTCCGGGTGGCATCCATCGGCGACCATTGCACGTTGTCGCAGAGATTGCGCGCATGGGTCACCGTTTCATGGATGCGCTCGGCCATCTCGTCCATGGTCAGGTTCGGAATGGCCCGGTGCAGCGGCGACGTCCCGATGAACGTGTGGATGCGCGGCTGTTTCGCGTGGCGCACGGCCTCCCAGCAGCGGTCGATATCGCCGATATTGGCCCGTGCCAGCCCGCAGATCACCGAGTTCTGGGCGTTCCTGGCAATCTCGGATACCGCGTTGAAATCGCCTTCGGAGGCGATCGGGAAACCGGCCTCGATGATGTCGACGCCCATCTCGTCCAGGAGGCCGGCGATCTCCAGCTTTTCCGCGTGGGTCATGGTCGCGCCGGGGCTCTGTTCGCCGTCGCGAAGGGTCGTGTCGAAGATCAACACGCGATCTTTGTCGATGCTCTGGGTCATGTCATGTGTCTTTCGATGTCTAATCCGGGGTGCCGTTCACTTGGCGCGCGCAATGTCTCCTCTGAGCGGGCGCGCCGAATGGCACGCTCAGAGGCGGATTAGCAGCAGCAGGCCACGCAGCGACGACGCCTGGGCGGCGGTCGGCAGAAGGATATGCGTGGTCGTTTTCATGGCGCGCATCCTAGACCGGGGCAGGGGCAAAAGGAAAGGCCCAATTGCACGGCCTTGAACGGATGCCCGCCGCCGCTATTTCAGCCGCTCATGAACAAGGCACCGGACACGGCACTGATCATCGGCGACAGCGGCGGCATCGGCGCGGCCCTGGCGGCCGCCCTGTCCGAACGGGGCACGGCCGTCACCGGGCTGTCGCGCCGGCGCGACGGGCTGGACATGACCTGCGAGACCAGCGTCGCCGACCACCTGGCCGGCCTTGCGGCGCCCTTCGACCTGGTGATCGTTGCCACCGGCGCGCTGACGATCGACGGAGCCGGGCCGGAAAAGACCATCCGGGCGATCTCGGCCCGGGCCATGGCCGACCAGTTCGCGCTCAATACCATCGGCCCGGCGCTGGTCCTGCGCGAGGCCCACCGCCTGCTGCCACGCCGGCGGCCGTCGGTCATCGCCGTGCTCTCGGCCCGGGTCGGGTCCATCGGCGACAACCGGCTGGGCGGCTGGGTGTCCTACCGCGCGGCCAAGGCGGCGGTGAACCAGGTCGTGCAGACCGCCGCGATCGAACTGGCCCGCAGCCACCGCCAGGCCGCCTGTGTCGCCCTGCATCCGGGCACGGTGGCCACGCCTTTCACCGCCGATTACCACGGCCGCCACCCGGCCGTCCCGCCGGCGACCGCGGCCGGCAACCTGCTGGGCGTCATCGCCGGGCTGACCCCGGCGCAAACCGGTGCCTTCCTCGACTGGCAGGGAAAGGAGATCCCGTGGTGAAGGCCATCCTCGTGCTGGGCGACCAGCTGGGCCGTGATGTCGCCGCCCTGCGCGCGGGCGATCCCGCGACCGACCTGGTTGTCATGGCCGAGGTCGCCGGCGAGGCGGCCAACCTGGGCCATCACCCCAAGAAGATCGCCTTCTGCTTTGCCGCCATGCGCCATTTCGCCGAGGACCTGCGCGCGGCCGGCTGGCAGGTGGCCTATACCTGCTACGACGATCCCGACAGCACCGGCACGATCCCCGGGGAACTTGCGCGGCGCGCCGATGCCTTCGGAGCGACAAGCTGCCTGGCCACCGAGCCGGGCGACTGGCGCCTGATCACCGCCCTGCGCAAGGCCGGGGTCACCCTGCTCGAAGACGACCGTTTCCTGGCCAGTCACAAGCGGTTCGACGATTGGGCCCGGGGCCGCAAGGCGCTGCGCATGGAATATTTCTACCGCGAGATGCGCCGCGCCACCGGGCTCTTGATGGAGGGCGACGCGCCGGTCGGCGGGGCCTGGAACTATGACAGCGAAAACCGCAAGCCCCCGCCCGGCACGCTCTTCCACGAAGGCCCCCTGTGGTTCGACCCCGACGAGACCACGCGCGCCGTGCTCGACCTGGTGGCTGCCCGGTTCCCCGACCATTTCGGCCGGCTCGACGGTTTTCGCTATGCCACGACCCGGGACCAGGCGCTGGCGGCGCTGGATCATTTCATTACCCACGGCCTGCCCGATTTCGGCGATTACCAGGATGCCATGCTGGATGCCGAGCCCTTCCTCTACCACTCGCTGCTCTCGGCCTATCTCAATGCCGGTCTGCTCGGGCCGATGGAAATCTGCCGGGCGGCCGAACGGGCCTATCACGACGGCCATGCGCCGCTGAACGCGGTCGAAGGCTTCATCCGCCAGATCATCGGCTGGCGCGAATATGTCCGGGGCATCTATTTCCGCGAAGGCCCCGATTACGTGACCCGCAACGACCTTGGCCATACGCGCAAGCTGCCCGATGCCTTCTGGGGCGGGCCGACCGACATGCGCTGCCTGGCCAGCGCCGTGGCCCAGACCCGCGACGAGGCCTATGCCCACCACATCCAGCGCCTGATGATCACCGGCAATTTTGCCCTGCTGGTGGGCGCCGATCCGCAGCAGGTCCACGAATGGTACCTGGGCGTCTATGTCGATGCCCATGAATGGGTCGAGGCGCCCAACACGATCGGCATGAGCCAGTTTGCCGATGGCGGGGTAATCGCGTCCAAGCCCTACGTGTCCAGCGGGGCTTATATCAACCGCATGTCGGATTACTGCGGCGCCTGCGCCTATACGGTCAGCCGCAAGACGGGGCAGGGGGCCTGTCCGTTCAACCTGCTCTACTGGCATTTCCTCGACCGCCACCGCGAGCGGTTCCGCGGCAATCCCCGGATGGCCAACATGTACCGCACCTGGGACCGCATGGCCGAAGACAAGCGTGCCACCGTCCTGGCCGAGGCGCAGCACCTGATCAACAAGCTCGACGCCGGTTCCTCCTTCTAAACCCGCGCCGCGTCCTCGCACCTGCCGCACAAGGCGCGTCGTCCCGCACAACGCCACACCGAGCAGGGCTACCCCGCGCTCACCCGGCCATCCCCCGCGCCGTTCGCTACCGAGCGTCACGCCCCGCCGCCGTCCTGCGCACCATCCCTCTCCCCGCGCAACATCCGTCGCCCTGCGCGATATCCGCCAGCCCTCGGAATGCCCGGCCTTCCCGCCCAACGTCCATTGCCCTGCGCAGCATCGGCCGCCCCGGCGCCACAGCAAGCCATCCGTCACAGCAAGCCATCCGTCCGCCGTTCCAACAGCTCGGCCCCCTTGCTTGCCGCCCCCGCCGAGACGCGCGCCACCTCCACGCTGGCCCACCCGCGGACAAGCCCGCCACCTTCACAACCCCGTCAGTCCGACTCAACCTCCACCAAACCCTTCCCAAACCACGCCACGCCCACTCCCCCGGCGCCCCGCTCTCAACCCCGGCTCCCGCACCAACCGCCGCACCCCCGGCTCACCACCTCAGCGCCACGCCCCTGTCTTCTTCTTGGCCCAAATACCCCACACCGTCCGGGCCACGCACACCGCCCCATCCAGCCCGGGCGCGCCCTCCCCAGGCATCCCTTGCCACACCGCCACACCCCACCGGCGCAAACACACGAAAACCCCGGACGCACCTCTCCCGTGCCCGGCCCCCGCCCGTGCGCAAATTTGTCCTTGAAATCAGGTTAACACCCAGCCCCGCCCAGGCGGTCGCCGGGTCAGGTCAGGGCCTGTCAGCTGCCGTCCGACAGCGCCCCGTTCTCCCATTCGCCGCTGGCTTCCTGGCCCGTGGCATAGGTCATCGTCCCGGTGCCCTGGCGCTTGCCAGCCTGGAACTCGCCTTCATAGACATCGCCATTGGCATAATGCGCCGTGCCCTGGCCGGAAATCTCGCCCCGGCTCCAGGCCCCGACATAGCGGAACCCGTCCGGCATCACGATCTCGCCCTGGCCGTGGCGCTGGCCGTCCTCGAAGCCTCCGGTATAGACCGTCCCGTCGGCATAGGTCGCCTTGCCCTCGCCCGAGCGCAGCCCGTCCACCCAGTTGCCTTCATAGCGATAGCCGTCGGGATAGGTCATCACCCCCTGGCCATTGTTCAGCGCATTGCTGAACGCCCCTTCGTAGACGATGCCGTTGGCAAAGACCGCCCGGCCTTCGCCCTCGATCACCCCGGCCACCCAGTCGCCCTCATAGCTCGACCCGTCGGGATAGGTGATCTTGCCCCGGCCGTCGGACAGGTCCGACTTGAACTGGCCCTCGTAGACCGACCCGTCGGGATAGGCCACCTGGCCTTCGCCCTCGATCTGGCCGGCCACCCAGGACCCGGAATAGACATAGCCGTCCGCCCCGGTGAACGTCCCCTGGCCGTGGCGCCGGTCGTCGGAAAACGCCCCTTCGTAGATGTCGCCATTGGCATAGGTCACCTTGCCTTCGCCCTCGCGCCGTCCGCCGACCAGCTGGCCCTCGTAGACATCGCCGTTGGGCTGGGTCAGCGTGCCCGTCCCGTCGATCTGGCCGTCCTTCCAGCTGCCGACATAGATCAGCCCGTCGGGCATCGTCAGCGTGCCCTGGCCCTCGCGCTTGCCGGCCAGGATGTCGCCTTCATAGACCGCCCCGTCGGGATAGGTGATCACGCCCGCGCCTTCCTTGCGACCCTCGACCCAATCGCCCTTGTATTCATAGCCCCCCGGGCTCTGCATCGTGCCCCGGCCGTGGTGCTTGGCATTGACGAAACTGCCTTCGTAGCGCACCCCGTTGGCATAGATCGCGATGCCCTGGCCGTTGATCACCCCGTCGACCCATTCGCCTTCGTAGGTGCCCCCGTCGGAAAAGGTGATCTTGCCGATGCCGTTGGGCTTGCCCTTGGCAAATTCGCCCTCGTAGACCGACCCGTTGGGGAACCGCGCCACGCCCAGCCCGCGGATCTCGCCCTCGGCCCAGTCGCCGGTATATTCATAGCCGTTGGGCAGGGTGTAGGTGCCCTGGCCATGCTGCAACCCGCCCTGGAAGGTGCCCACATAGACCCCCCCGTCGTCATATTGCTTGGTCTGCACCTGGCCGTCCTGGGCCAGGGCCTGCGCCGGGATCATCCCGGGCGCCATGCCCAGGGCCATCGACATCGCAACTGCCGGGAGGAATGCGGTCCTGCGGTTAACCATCGGGATCGTCAGGCCTTTCATTGTTGCCACCCCTCGGGGACATCTGCCGGGAATCTAGGCGAGAGCACCGGTCACGGCAACGCCTTTTGCGCCGCTGCGCCTTTTACCCCGCCGCGCATCCCGCTATGGAGCGGGAGAGAACACCAAGGGATCCTGACCGCATGGCCGACCGTTTCCGCGTGACACTGGCACAGCTCAACCCTGTCGTGGGCGATATCGCCGGCAATGCCGCCCAGGCCTATGACGCCTGGGACCAGGCCCGCCAGGCCGGCGCCGACATGGTTGCCCTGCCGGAGATGTTCATCACCGGCTACAATGCCCGCGACCTGGTCATGAAACCGGCCTTCCACACCGCGGCGATGGCGGCCGTCAAGGACCTGGCCGCGTGCTGCGCCGACGGCCCGACGCTTGCCATCGGATCGCCCTGGACCGAGGGCACGGGGCTGTACAACGCCTATCTCATCTGCCGCGGCGGGCACATCGTCACGGCCATCCTCAAGCATGACCTGCCCAACAACCAGGTCTTCGACGAGGTGCGCATCTTCGACAGCGGCCCGCTGGGCGGACCCTATTCCGTCGGCAACACCCGCGTCGGCTCGCCGATCTGCGAAGACGCCTGGCATGCCGAGGTGCCCGAGACCCTGGCCGAGACCGGGGCCGAGTTCCTCATCGTGCCCAACGGCTCGCCCTATCACCGCGACAAGTTCGAAACCCGGCTGAACATGATGGTCGCCCGGGTGATTGAGACCGGCCTGCCGCTGATCTATCTCAACATGGTCGGCGGCCAGGACGACCAGGTCTTCGACGGCGGGTCCTTCGGCCTGAACCCCGGTGGCGCGCTGGCCTTCCAGATGCCAGTCTTCGACACCGAAATCGCCCATGTCGACCTGGAACGCGGCGACGACGGCTGGCGCATTGCCCGGGGGCCGATCGTCTCGCATCCCGATGCCTGGGAACAGGATTACCGGGTCATGGTCGAATCCTTGCGCGACTATTGCGCGAAATCCGGGTTTTCCAAGGTCCTGCTGGGCATGTCCGGGGGCGTCGATTCCGCGCTGGTCGCGACGATTGCCACCGATGCGCTCGGCGCCGACAACGTGCGCTGCGTCATGCTGCCCTCGGAATATACCTCGCCCGACAGCCTCGAAGACGCTGAGGCCGCCGCCAGGGCGCTTGGCTGCCACTACGATTACGTGCCGATTGCCCAGGGCCGCGATGCCATCACCGCCACGCTGGCGCCGCTCTTTGCCGGGCTGGAGCCGGGCCTGGCCGAGGAAAACATCCAGTCCCGCCTGCGCGGCCTGCTGCTGATGGCCATGTCCAACAAGTTCGGCGAGATGCTGCTGACCACCGGCAACAAGTCCGAGGTCGCGGTGGGCTATGCCACGATCTACGGCGACATGGCCGGGGGCTACAACCCGATCAAGGACCTCTACAAGACCCGCGTGTTCGAAACCTGCCGCTGGCGCAATGCCAACCACCGCGACTGGATGAAGGGCCCGTCGGGCGCCGTGATCCCCGAGCGCATCATCACCAAGCCGCCCTCGGCCGAGCTGCGCCCCGACCAGAAGGACAGCGACAGCCTGCCGGATTATCCCGATCTTGATGCCATGCTCGACATCCTGGTCGACCAGGACGGGTCGATCGCCGATTGCGTCGCGGCGGGCTTTGACCGCGAGGCGGCGCAAAAGGTCGAGCGGCTGATCTACACCAGCGAATACAAGCGCTTCCAATCGGCCCCCGGCGCCCGCCTGACCAAGCGCGCCTTCTGGCTCGACCGCCGCTATCCCATCGTCAACCGCTGGCGCGATCCCAGCTGACCGCGTAGGGCGGGGTTCACCCCGCCGCACCGGCGTTGCGGCGCCCTTGCGGGCGTCGGTGCGGCACTTCGGAGCTATCGGGCGGCAAACCCGCCCGTACAGCCCATGGCGATCATTGTGTCCGCCCCGCGCCTCATTCCCACCAGCGGTCGATCGTGGCGATATCCTCGTCGGACCATCCGAAATGGTGGGCGAATTCGTGGACCAGCACATGGGCCACGAGGTCGGCCAGGTCCACGTCGCCCCGGTCGCGCCATTCGGCCAGGATCGGCTCGCGGAACAGCCAGATCATGTCGGGGCTCATCACCTGGTCGTAGAGGCTCTTTTCGGTCAGCGGGATGCCGTCGTAGAGCCCGGTCAGGTCGAGCGGATCCGCGATGTCCAGCTCACGCAGGAACTCGGCCGGCGGCCAGTCGGCCACCTGCACGATCACCCCTTCGGCCGCCGCCCGGATCGGGGCGGGCAGGGCGTCGCGGGCGGCCTGGGCCAGTGCCTCGATATCGGGCGGGGATCGATCGCTCATGGCCCCAGATCTACGCCCCCGGCGCCGCCCCCGCAATTCCCTGATGACACCGCCCGCGCGGCGGATAATGTGCGGCCATGCCAGGACCAACCCCCACCCCCGTCGCCTCCGATCCCTCTCTTCCCGCCCGCGTCGATGTTGTTGTCATCGGCGGCGGCATCATCGGCGCCTCGACGGCGCTGGAACTGGCCGAGCGGGGCCATTCCGTGCTGCTGGCCGAGAAGGGCGAGATCGGCGCCGAGCAATCCTCGCGCAACTGGGGCTGGGTGCGGCTGTCGCTGCGCGACCCGCGCGAGATCCCGCTGATGATCGAGGCCCTGCGCATCTGGGAGGGGCTGGAAGAGCGCACCGGCCGCAAGCTGGGCTACACCCGCTGCGGCATCCTCTTTGCTGCCGCCGGCGAACGCTCGCGGGCGGGGTATGAAAACTGGGCCAGGCACCTGGAGCCGCACCAGATTGCCTGCAACGTGATCGACGGCCAGGATTTCGACGATCTTCTGCCCGGTCACCGCATCACCACCAATGGCGCGCTGTTCACGCCGATGGACGGCCGGGCCGAGCCGCAATGGGCCGCGCCGGCCATCGCCGAGGCCGCCCGCGACCGGGGCGCCCACCTGGTGACCGGCTGCGCCGTGCGGGCGCTGGATGTCGAGGCGGGGCGGGTGACCGGGGTCTTTACCGAGACGGGCCGGGTGGCCTGTGACGCGGCGGTGCTGGCCGGGGGCGCCTGGTCGCGGCTTTTCGCGGGCAATGCGGGGATCGAGCTGCCGCAGCTGAAGGTGCTGAACACGGTGCTGCGGACCTCGCCGGTCGAGGGCGGGCCGGAAACCAGCGCCTGGACCGATGATTTCGCCATCCGCAAGCGGGCCGACGGGGGCTATACGATTGCCACCGGCGAGGGCAACGTGGTCGATATCGTGCCCGATAGTTTCCGGCTGATGCGCCAGTTCTTCCCGGCCCTGAAGGCCGAATGGAACGCCCTGCAGTTCCGCCTGTCCGACCGCTGGTGGACCGAGATGCGCATGAAACGGCGCTGGCGGCCCGACGAGGTCACGCCTTTCGAAGGGGCCCGCATCCTTGATCCCGATCCGCATGGCCGGCTGCGCGACGCCAGCTGGGCGGCGGCCCGCAAGGCGTTTCCGGTGCTGGAAGGTGCGCGGATCGAACAGAGCTGGGCCGGGCTGATCGACGTGACGCCCGACGCCGTGCCGGTGATCTCGGCGGTGGACGAGGTGCCGGGCTTTCACATTGCCACCGGGTTCTCGGGCCATGGCTTTGGCATCGGGCCGGGGGCGGGGCGGCTGATGGCCGATATCGTGACGGGCAAGCCGCCGGTGGTCGACCCGCACGAACTGCGCCTGTCGCGGTTCCACGACGGCTCGCCGATCCGCATCATGGAAGGGTTCTGACGGTCCCGCCCGGGCCAGGGGTAGGATGGGTTCAAGAACCCATCCTACGGGGCGATGCGCCCCGCTCAGGGAGCCCGGATGCGGGGGTTGGACGCGGTTGCGGGCCCACCCCTGGGGCGCGCTGCGCTCAGCCCATCAGCTGGTAGCCGACGGGGACAAAGCGGAAGCCTTCGCCGCGGGTCTCGACGAAGCCGGCGGCGGGGAAGGGCATGTGGTAGCCGATCATCGGCACCCGTTCGGTGGCAAGCATGGCCAGGATGCGCCGGCGCGAGGCGCTGGCGGCGTCCTTGTCGCTGTCGAAGGAGGTGTGCCAGTCGGGATCCTGGAAGGGCCAGACGTAATGATTGGCCAGGTCGGCGGTCAGAACCAGCTGCTGGCCGGCGCTTTCGAGCATGTAGGTCATGTGGCCCGGGGTATGGCCGAATGCGGCCATGGCCGTGATGCCCGACACCGGGCTGTCGCCATCTTCGATGAAGGTCATCTTGTCGGCCAGCGGATCGACATGGGTGGCCATCTGCTTGGCCGGGCCGCTGTCGGGCAGGGCTTTCCAGCCGTCGTATTCGGCCCGGCCGGTGACATAGCGCGCATTGGCGAAGGTCGGGGCGCCGTCGGTCATCAGCCCGCCGATGTGATCGCCATGCATGTGGGTCAGCACGACAACGTCGATCTCGTCGGGGGTGCGGCCGGCTTCGGCCAGCGCGCGGGTGATGCCGCCCTGGCCCAGGCCGGTGTCGAAGAGCACCAGCTCGGCCCCGGTGTCGACGAGGGTGGGGGTGAAATAGAACTGTGCCATGTCGGCGGGAATGAAATTGGCGGCCGAGACATCGCGGAAGGTGGTATCGTCGACATTGACGCCGAAGATGTCCTTGACGCCGTCGCGGGGCAGCGAGCCGTCGAGCAGGGTGGTGACGGCGAAATCGCCGAGCTGGAAGCCGCGGGCATGGGGCATCGGGGGCATGGCGGGCGCGCTTTCGTGTTCGGCGGCCCGGGCGGCGGTGGCGGCGGCCATGGGCAGGGCGGCGCCACCGAGCAGGGCGGTACGTCTGGTCAGGGTCATTCGTGCATCCTCCGTGTTGATGGGCGCAATGATAGACCGGGCGCATGCGGCGGCTGCGTGAATGATCGCTCAAATTTCCGTGTGCGGCGCGGGGCGGCCGGTGGACGGCCGGATACTTGGAAAGAGAAAGAAGCAGGAGGTGGCGATGAAGACGGTGGAGACGGGGGCGTCGGTGGCGGAGTACCTGGCCGGTGTTCAGCCCGCGCGCAGGGCCGGGGAGGCCCGGGAGCTGGACCGGATCTTTCGCAACGCCACGGGGTACGAGCCGCGGATGTGGGGCGAGAGCATCCTGGGGTACGGGCGGTATCACTACACCTATGCCAGCGGGCGACACGGTGATTTCCTGGCCACGGGGTTTGCCCCGCGCAAGGCGGCGCTGACGATCTACATCATGCCGGGCTATGCCGATTTCAGCGAGATCCTGGGCCGGCTGGGCAAGCACCGGCTGGGGCGGTCCTGTCTTTACATCACCCGGCTGGACGATGTCGACGCCGGGGTGCTGGCCGAGCTGATCCGGGCCGGGCTGCGCGACCTGGCCGGGCATTGGCCGGTCGAGCCGACCTGAGGCTCCGGGGAAAACTGGACAATCGCGGCCGGCCATGAGAAAGCCCGGATCGGATCCAGGAGACAGACATGACCACGACCCGCTTCGCGCCGTCGCCCACCGGCTATATCCATGTGGGCAACCTGCGGACCGCGCTGATGAACTATCTCATCGCGCGCAAGGCCGGGGGCACCTTCATCCTGCGCATCGACGACACCGACCCGGAGCGGTCGAAGGAAGAATATGTCGATGCCATCAAGCAGGACATGGAGTGGCTCGGCCTGCATTGGGACCGGGTCGAGCGGCAATCGGAGCGGCTGGACCGCTATGCCGAGGCGGCCGACCGCCTGCGCGAGATGGGCCGGTTCTACGAGGCCTGGGAAACGCCGACCGAGCTGGACCTCAAGCGCAAGAAACAGCTGAACATGGGCAAGCCGCCGGTCTATGACCGGGCGGCCCTGGCGCTGAGCGACGACGACAAGGCCCGGCTGCGCGCCGAGCGCGGGCAGGGGGTCTGGCGGTTCAAGCTGGACCAGGAGCGCATCGAATGGGCCGACGGGATCCTCGGCGACATTTCGATCGATGCGGCCAGCGTGTCGGACCCGGTGCTGATCCGGGGCGACGGGCAGGTGCTGTACACCCTGGCCTCGGTCGTCGACGACACCGAGATGGGCGTGACCGACGTGGTGCGCGGGTCGGACCACGTGACCAACACGGCGACCCAGATCCAGATCATCGAGGCGCTTGGCGGCACCGCGCCGCGCTTTGCCCACCATTCGCTGCTGACCGGCCCCCAGGGCGAGGCGCTGTCCAAGCGGCTGGGCACGCTGGCCCTGCGCGATCTGCGCGAGGCCGGGGTCCAGCCGATGGCGCTGCTCAGCCTGATGGCCCGGCTCGGCTCGGCCGATCCGGTCGAGCTGCGCGGTGACGTGTCCGAGCTGGTCGAAGGGTTCGACATCACGCGGTTCGGCGCCGCGCCGACCAAGTTCGATGTCGAGGATCTCTATCCGCTGACCGCCCGCCTGCTGCAGGGCCTGCCGCTTGAGGCCGTGGCCGGCGACGTGGCTGCGGCCGGTGTGCCCGACGAGATCGCGGCGCCGTTCTGGGCGGTGATGAAGGACAATATCACGACGCTGAAGGACCTGGGCCCCTGGTGGGAGATGCTGCGCGACGGGGCGACGCCCGACGTGGCCGACGAGGACCGCGATTTCATCGCCTTTGCCTTCGGCCTGCTGCCCGAGCCGCCCTATGACGCAACGACCTGGGGCGCCTGGACCGATGCGGTCAAGAAAGAGAGCGGGCGTAAGGGCAAGGGCCTGTTCATGCCCCTGCGCAAGGCTCTGACCGGCCAGGCCCGGGGCCCGGAAATGGCCGCGCTGATGCCGCTGATCCAGAAGGTCAACAAGACGTTCTGATCGCCGGGGGGGGCGTTCGGCGCCCCCCTTTGCCCGGCGCCTGAGGCCGGGCACAAGCGCCGGTTCAGTCCAGGGCGATGACCGGCACCGACAGGGCGGCGAGCCGGCTGTCGACGATGTCGCGCTCGGTGGGGCTCAGGTCCTGGTGGCGGGGATAGCGCGGCGCGGCGCGGTCGTTGAGTACCGGGCTGGTCCAGCCGTCGGTCGTGGCAAAGAACCGGTCCACCCCGTCTTCGCCAAAGACCTTCAGATAGCCCTGCACCACCACGTCGAGATAGCTCATCAGGATCGGATGGGGCCGGTCGGGCACATGCTGGCCGGCTTCGGGCACCGCGTAGATAGCGATCGACAGCGGGCGGGTCACCGGGTGGCGGACCTGGTCGGTCACGGCATGGCGGTCATAGGCATATTCCCGTTCATCCAGTGCGGCCCAGTCATTGCCCGGCACATGGGCGATCATGCCCTCGATCTCGGCCCCGGCATCGGGCACGACGGTCAGGAAGGCCACCTCGCGCAGGGGGGTATAGCGCCAGGCCCGGCGCCAGCCGCGGATGGTGGCGGGATGGGCATCGGTGAACGTGTGGGTGGCCAGGTTCACCAGGCTGCCATAGCCGAAGAAGAACGGGTCGGACATGTCGGGCCTTTCGTCGTGTTGCGGGGGGCTCCGCTCGTGGTCGGGCGCCTCCGCCCGCGCGCCTGTAAGGGCGCGACAAGGCGGGCCAGGTGCCCCTGTGGTCCCCCGCATGGAGCGGCCCGCCGGTCCAATGTCAATCCCGGGCGCGCAGCACCCGGGCGGGGCGGGCGGCCAGCGGGGCCCAGGCATAGGCCAGACCGGCCAGCAATGTCGCTCCCACGCCGCCGGCCACGATGACCAGGGCCGAGGACCAGATCACCGCGAAATCGGTGTCGAGGATGAACCGGCTGACCGCCCAGCCGCCGGCAATGCCCGCGCCCAGGGCGACCAGGCCCGCCGCGGCGCCCAGGATCGCCGAACGCAGGGCAAAGCTGGCCAGGATGCGCCCGCGCGTGGCGCCCAGGGTCTTGAGCACCGCCGACTCGTAGCGCCGGGCCGCCACGCCCGAGGCCGCCGCGCCGATCAGCACGAGGAAACCGGTCAGCAGCGTGGCCATGGCCCCATAGGACGTGGCCGCGGCCAGGCCGGTCAGCAGGTCGGCCACCTGTTCGATGGCATCGCGCACGCGGATGGCCGTGACGTTCGGAAAGGCCGCGCCGATATCGCGCAGGATCGCGGCCTCGGCCTCGGGGGCGGCATGGACCGTGGCGATGAAACTGTGCGGCGCGGCCTCGATGGCCGAAGGGTTCATGGCCAGGGTAAAGCCCATGCCCGCGGTCGAAAAATCGACCTCGCGAAAGCTGGCCACCCTGGCATCGATGTCGCGGCCCAGGATGTTGATCGTCAGCACGTCGCCCAGCTGCAGGCCGATCTCGTCGGCCTCTTCGGCCGCGACCGACACCAGCGGCGGCCCGTCATAGCCTTCGCCCCACCATTCGCCCCGGGTGATCCGCGTGCGGTCGGGCAGGGCGCCGGAATAGGTCACGCCCCGGTCGCCTTCCAGCATCCAGTGATCGCCGGCCACTTCGCGGGCGGGCTGGCCGTTGATCCGGGTGATCATGCCCCGCAGCATCGGCGCGCTGTCCAGCGCCGAGACCTGGGCATCGTCCTCCATGCGGGCGGCAAAGCCGGGCATCTGGTCCTTCTGGATGTCGACAAAGAAATAGGACGGGGCAGTTTCCGGCAGGTTGCCGGCGATGGTCCGGCGCAGGTTGCCGTCGATCTGGCCGACGGCGGCCAGCACCGACAGGCCCAGCCCCAGCGACAGGACCACCGACCCGGCGCCTTCGCGCGGGCCGGAGATGGCCGACAGGGCCCAACGCAGCGCCGGCCGCCCGCGCGACCAGGGCGCCGCGCGCCGGGCCAGCCGGCGGATCGCCACGGCGGCCAGCGCCAGGGCCAGGAGCGCCCCGGCGATGCCTCCGGTCGTCCACAGCGTCAGCCACCAGGTGCCGCTGAACCAGGCCGCGGCCGAGACCAGCGCCGCCAGGGCCAGGGCCAGGGCCACCAGGTAGCGCGGCCGGGGCAGCAGGGCGGCGGCGCCCAGGGCATCGCGAAACAGCGTTGCCGCGCGGATGTTCTCGGTGCGCGACAAGGGCAGCAGGGTAAACAGAAAGGCCGTCAGCGCCCCGTAAAGCGCCGCCTCGGCCAGCGGCCCGGGGTAAAGCGTGAACCGCGCGGGGATCGGCAGCTGGGCGGTGATCAGCGGGGCCACGGCCAGCGGCAGCACCGCGCCCAGCACCAGCCCCAGCGCGATGCCCAGGGCCGACAGCGCCCCGATCTGCAGGAAATAGGTACGGAAGATCGTCGCCCGGTCGGCTCCCAGCGTGCGCAGGGTGGCGATCGTGGCCGTCTTGCCGGCCAGGTACGACCGCACCGCCGCCGACACGCCGACCCCGCCCACCGCCAGGCCCGACAACCCGACCAGCACCAGGAACGACCCCAGCCGCTCGACAAATTCGCTGACCCCCGGCGCGCCGTTGCGCGCATCGCTCCAGCGCATGCCCGAGGTGGCCAGGTCGGCTTCGGCCTGCTCCTGCAGGGCGGCCAGGTCGGTGCCTTCGGGCAGATCCATCCGGTATTTCGACGAAAACAGCGTGCCCGGCGCCAGCAGGCCGGACCCTTCCAGGTCGGCCCGCCGCAGGATCGACCGCGGCCCCAGCCCGAACCCGCCCGAGGCATTGTCGGGCTCGCGCAGCAGGGCGGCCGTCAGGACGAAGTCGCTGTCGCCATAGCGCACGACATCGCCGGGGTGCAGGCCCAGCCGGTCGATCAGCAGCGGGTCCATCACCACCCCGGGCCGCCCGTCGGCCCCGTCCAGCGCCCGGGCCAGGGGCATGTCCGGGTCCAGCCGGGCCCGGCCGACCAGCGGATAGGCGTCGTCGACGGCCTTGACCTGGGTCAGGCCGCGCTCGGTCTGGCCATCGCGGGTGACCACGACCATCGAGCGGAAATCGGCAATCTCACTGAGCCGCTCGGCCCGGTCGTGCATCCAGCCCAGCTCGTCCGCGCTGGCAAAGCGGTAGGTAAATTCCATCTCGGCATCGCCGCCCAGCAGCGCCGCGCCCTCGGAATCGAGCCCGGCCTCGATCGCCGCGCGCACCGTGCCCACCGCCGCGATGGCCGCGACGCCCAGGGCCAGGCAGGCCAGGAAGATCCGGAAGTCGCGGAACGATCCGCGCAATTCCCGCCGGGCGAACCGCGCCGCCAGCGCCAGGCTCATTCCGCGGCCTCGGCCATTGTGCCGTCGATCCGCCCGTCGCGCAGGCGCACGACCCGGTCACAACGCGCGGCCAGCTCGTCGCTGTGGGTCACCAGCACCAGCGTCGCACCATGGGCGTCGCGCAGTTCGAAGAGCAGGTCCATGATCGCCGTGCCGTTGGCCGCGTCCAGGTTGCCCGTCGGCTCGTCCGCCAGCAGCAGCCGGGGGCGCGGCGCGGCGGCCCGGGCGAGGGCCACGCGCTGCTGTTCGCCGCCCGACAGCTGGGCCGGGTAATGGTCGCCCCTGTGGCCCAGCCCGACCCGGTCCAGCGCCGCCGCTGCCCGGTCAAAGGCATCACCGGCCCCGGCCAGTTCCAGCGGCGTGGCCACGTTTTCCAGCGCCGTCATCGTCGGGATCAGGTGGAAGGACTGAAAGACCACGCCCATCGTGTCGCGCCGGAACCGGGCCAGGGCGTCTTCGTCCATCGCCGTCAGGTCATGGCCCAGGGCCTCGATCCGGCCCGAGCTGGCCCGTTCCAGCCCGCCCATCAGCATCAGCAACGAGGATTTCCCCGAGCCGGACGGGCCGATCAGGCCAAGCGTCTCGCCTTCCGCCACGTCCAGGTCGATCGAATGAAGGATGTCGATGCGCCCGGCATTGCTTTCCAGCGAAAGGCACGCATCTTTCAGGGAGAGGACGGGCATGGATTTTCCTTTGTCGGCCTGTCAGTTGGATATGGAGCAACGCGGCCCATGCGCAAGATCGGACGGGGCAAAGGCCCCCTTGGCGCCCTTGTCGGCCCTCTCGCCGCCCCCCTTGCGGCCTTCCTGGTGTCGGCCGGGGCGGGTCATGCGGAAACGGTGATCGCGGCCCTGGGCGACAGCCTGACCCAGGGCCACGGGTTGCCGCCCGAACGGGGCTTTGTGCCCCAGCTGGAACATTGGCTGGTCGATCACGGGGCCGATGTGCGGATGATCAATTCCGGCGTGTCGGGCGACACCACGGCCGGCGGCGCGGCGCGGGTCGGCTGGACCCTGGGCGACGAGGTTCAGGGGCTGATCGTGGCGCTGGGGGCCAATGACCTCTTGCGCGGGATCGCCCCCGAGGTCGCCCGGCAGAACCTCGAAGCGATCCTGGATGCGGCGGAGGAAGCCGATGTGCCGGTGCTGCTGGTGGGGTTCGAGGCGCCGCTGAACTACGGGGCCGAGTACAAGGCGGCCTTTGACGCGATCTATCCCGATCTCGCGGCCAGCCATGACGTGGTCTATGCCGACAATTTCTTTGCCGGCGTGCTGGATATCGGCGCCTCGCCCGAGGCGCTGGCGCCCTACCTGCAGGCCGACCGGTTGCATCCCAATGCCGATGGCGTGGCGCTGATCGTCGAGGGGCTGGGGCCGAAGGTTCTGGAACTGGTCACCCGGGCCGAAGACTGATCCCCCCGGGCGCCGCGGCAAGCGGCCGGGCGATATTGTCGGTGCAGGGGAAAGCCGTCGCGCGACGGGCGCGAAGGGTTTGCGTGCTGATGGCGCCGGAGACCTGCACGCCATGGGCGTATGGTGTCTGCGTGTCACGGGGGCGCGGGGTTTGCGTTTCATGCGCAGCGGGGCCTGCGCGTCATGAGGGCGCGAGACACGCGTGCCATGGTGGCGGGATGCCGTTGCGCCACAAGCGCACGAGACCATAGCACAATGGGGGTATGAGACCGGTGCGCAACGGGCGCACTAGACCATAGCGCCATGTGCGTACGAAGCCTGACCCGGCGGCGGCCGGCTGGCCGGGCTGCAAGCGGACCGGATGAGTTTGGATCAAAGCGACCGTTTCGGCAGGACCTGCGGACACGCCGGAAGGTGTTTGCCCGCACGTTGCCGACCGGTGGTCGGCCGTCGTGCCTTTCACATGGCAGCATGAGCACATGGCAACATGAGGTCGGCACTTGCAAAAATGACGTCGACACTTGCCAGGATCGGCCGGGCCAAAGGCCACGGCCTGATCGGCCCCGCGACAGGACCGACAAGAGGCGCGGACCGGATCCGCGCCGAGGGTCAGAGCACCGTGACCGTCGTTCCCACAGGCACGCGGGAATACAAATCGGTGACATGTTCGTTGCGCAGCCGGATGCAGCCGTTCGACACCGAGGTGCCGATGGTGCTGGGCGCAGTGGTGCCGTGGATGCGGAAATAGGTGTCGCGCCCGTTCTGGAACAGGTAGAGCGCCCGCGCGCCCAGCGGGTTGCCCGGGCCGCCCGGCTGGACGTAATCGTTGTCCTTGAACTTGCCGTAGGCCACCGGATCACGCTCGATCATCTCGTTGGTCGGGCGCCAGGTTGGCCATTCCTTCTTGGCCCCGATGACCGCGCTGCCGGTGAATTCCAGCCCTGCCTTGCCGACGCCCACGCCATAGCGGATCGCCGTGCCCGGCTCGGTCACGTAATACAGGTAGTAGGACCGGGGCAGCACCAGGATCTGGCCGGGCGCATAGCTCTGCTTGATCTTGACGGTCTGCGGCGCGGGTTCGAACCCCAGGGTCTGGGCTTCGACGGCCAGGGGCAGGGATACGCCGGCCGCGGTTGCGGCCAGGAACGTGCGGCGAGTGAACATGCACGGGTCTCCATCATTACCTTGGGAAGGATTATCGCGAATCGGTGACCAATTGGTCAAGGCGCGCAGGTTTTTGCGGCCCTCACGATCGCGCGTGTGTGGTGTTTCGGCTGTGCTTCGGGCCGCAGGCGCCTGTCATGGCGATTTCTCCGGCGCAAAGGGGCCGGGGTGCAGGGATCAGGGGCTGGGATGCAATGCGGGGCTGCAGCCTGAAAACGGCGCAGAGAGCTTGCCATGCGTCATTACCGGCCGGGGCCGATGTGGACGTGCAAGCCTTGGAAAGGGCGGGCAAAAGCCCGCCCCATGAGCGGATCAGGCCAGTTCGATCTGATCGGCGCTTTCGCGGCCGTCGCGGCCCGAGCGCAGCTCGTAGGTCACTTTCTGGTTGTCTTTCAGGCCGGTCAGACCAGCGCGTTCGACAGCCGAAATGTGGACGAAGATGTCCTTGCCGCCCTCGTCGGGCGCGATGAAGCCGTAGCCTTTGGTTTCGTTGAACCATTTCACGGTGCCGGTGGGCATTGTCCGTGGTCTCCTTGTCATGTGCCGCCCGAATCATTCGGCAGCCTGGCGTCGGTCCCTGGCAATCGAGACTGAAGCCGGAAACGGAGACAGCGGGTCGAGATGCGGTAACGGTCGCGTCTCGCCATATGATGCTGTTTGGCGCTAAAAGCAAGGGTGGCATTCAGGACTTGTACCTTGGGATCAGGGTGAAAAGCGGGGCTTTTAGGGTCAGACGCCGCCGTTGAGCAGGACGATGACAAGCAGGATGACCAGCAACAGGCCCAGCCCGCCGGACGGACCATAGCCCCAGCCCGTCGAATAGCCCCAGCGGGGCAGGGCGCCGATGACGGCCAGGATCAGGACGATGATCAGGATGGTGTAAAGCATGGGGCGGCTCCTCCGCGTTGGGTTTGGAAAGCGAACGCCGGGGCGGGGCGGGATGTTCCGTGAGACGGGAAGATGGTCGGTCGTGTTGCGCGTGGTCTGGTGGAATACTGATTAAATTCAGTGGGTTGCGAGTTTTCGTCGCCGCCTCCCGGTCGTGCGGCGCCTGCCGTAGCCCCGGCACGTGGCGTGATCGCGACGCTCGACCTGGCGCGCCGGGGCGGGTGGGGGCATTGACCGCAGCGCTGGTGGCGCGCGTTTTCGATCCGACGGTGGGCGCCAGGGGTGTTGGGGTAAACCGGCGATTGCAATCGGTTTCCCGCTGCGTCCCCATGCGCCATGTCTCAGCTGCGCACGGCCGGCTTGGAGCGTGGCGGGGTCCATTTGGACAAGATCGTTCAAAACGATGGCATTCCGCCGGCGCCTGTTCCCGGGATGCAACGGAGCCGGGGTTTCTTGGCGGATCGACGCGGGGTTATTGCGCGCGGGTTTTGGCGAGCAGCGGCGCCGAGAGTGGCGTTTTACCTGGCCTTAACCCCGCGTGGGCGAGTTTCGGTCATGCCGAACTACATCCGCCCCAGAATCGCCGGTGCCACGGTCTTTTTCACGGTCTGCCTGGCCCGAGAGGGCACGTCGCTGCTGACCGATCATGTCGACCTGTTGCGCGCGGCGGTGGCCCATGTGCGCAAGCGCCGTCCCTTCGGGATCGATGCCTGGGTTGTGCTGCCGGACCACATGCACGCGGTCTGGACCCTGCCGCATTGCGATTCGAACTATTCCCAGCGTTGGGGATCGATCAAGGCACATTTCTCCAAGCACCTGCGGTTTCGCGGCGCTGCCCCGGAGGTGCCGGCGTTTGGGCCGGGCGGCGGGGTGAACCCCGCCCTACGCAAGGGCGAGGTGGGGATATGGCAGCGCCGGTTCTGGGAGCATCACATTCGTGGGCCGGGCGATTACACGGCGCATGTCCGCAAATGTCATATGGATCCGGTGCACCATGGGCTGGTCACACGGCCCGAGGACTGGGCGTTTTCCTCGATCCACCGCGATATCCGGGCGGGCCGATGGGCCGCGTAGGGCGGGGTTCACCCCGCCACCCGGCCCGCGGGCGGGGCGCAATGCGCCCCGGGCTTACCGCGCGAACTTCTTGTATTTCAGCCGTTTGGGTTCCAGCGCATCCGGGCCGAGGCGACGTTTCTTGTCTTCCTCGTAATCCTCGAAATTGCCTTCGAACCACTCGACATGCCCTTCGCCCTCGAAGGCCAGGATATGCGTGCAGATCCGGTCCAGGAAGAACCGGTCGTGCGAGATCACCACCGCGCAGCCCGCAAACTCGGTCAACGCGTCTTCGAGCGCCCGCAGGGTCTCCACGTCGAGGTCGTTGGTCGGCTCGTCGAGCAGCAGCACGTTGCCGCCGGCCTTCAGCAGCCGCGCCATGTGCACCCGGTTGCGTTCACCGCCCGACAGCAGGCCGACCTTCTTCTGCTGGTCGCCACCCTTGAAGTTGAACGACGAGCAATAGGCCCGCGAATTGACCTGCGCATCACCCAGTTCGATCACCTCGGCCCCGCCGGAAATCGCTTCCCAGACGGTGTCGTCGCCGTTCAGATCGTCGCGCGACTGGTCGACATAAGACAGATCCACCGTGTCGCCGAATTCCACCGAGCCCTGGTCCGGCGTTTCCTGGCCGGTCAGCATGCGAAACAGCGTCGATTTACCCGCGCCGTTCGGGCCGATCACGCCGACGATGCCGCCGGGCGGCAGCGAGAAGGTCAGGTCTTCGATCAGCAGCTTGTCGCCATAGGCCTTGGTGAGGTGATCCACCTCGATGACCTTTCCGCCCAGGCGCTTGGACGCCGGGATGACGATCTGCGCGCGCGAGATCTTCTCGCGCTCGGACTGGTTCGCCAGGTCGTTATAGGCCGAGATCCGTGCCTTGGACTTGGCCTGACGCGCCTTCTGGCCCTGCCGCATCCAGTCCAGCTCGCGTTCCAGCGTCTTCTGGCGGGACTTGTCCTCGCGGGCTTCCTGTTCCAGCCGCTTGGCCTTCTGTTCCAGCCAGGCCGAGTAATTCCCCTCGTAGGGGATGCCCCGCCCGCGGTCGAGTTCCAGGATCCAGCCGGTGATGTCGTCGAGGAAATAGCGGTCGTGGGTCACGATCAGGATCGTGCCCTTGTAGTCGATCAGGTGCTGCTGCAGCCAGGCGATGGTTTCCGCGTCCAGGTGGTTGGTCGGTTCGTCGAGCAGCAGCATGTCGGGCTGTTCGAGCAGCAGCTTGCAGAGCGCCACCCGGCGTTTCTCACCGCCCGACAGCTTCGTCACGTCGGCATCGTCGGGCGGGCAGCGCAGGGCTTCCATGGACACGTCGATCTGGCTGTCGAGATCCCAGAGGTTCTCGCTGTCGATCTGGTCCTGCAAGGCGGCCATCTCGTCGGCGGTTTCCTCGGAATAGTTCATCGCCACTTCGTTGTAGCGGTCGAGGATGGCCTTCTTGGCGGCCACGCCCAGCATGACGTTCTCGCGCACGGTCAGGGCCGGGTCGAGCTCGGGCTCCTGCGGGAGGTAGCCGACCTTGGCGCCTTCGGCGGCCCAGGCCTCGCCCGAGAAATCCTTGTCGATGCCGGCCATGATGCGCATCAGGGTCGATTTACCCGAGCCGTTGACGCCGACGACACCGATCTTCACGCCAGGCAGAAAGCTCAGGCGGATGTTCTCGAAGCACTTCTTGCCTCCGGGATAGGTCTTGGAGACACCGTCCATGTGGTAGACGTACTGATAGGCGGCCATGGCTGAGTACTCGCGCGTTCGGGAAGGTCGCCAAGGGTATAATCAGTGCGGGGGGGAAGGGCAATGCGGGCCATGCGCGGCCTGGCGCGGGGGCAGGGCCGCCACGGGGCGCGGGATGCGGCAAAAACGCAACCCATTGGCGCGGCACAGATTGACTTGGCGGCGGAAAGGGCGACAGGTGTGCCGCGATGAAGGCCGGATTTCCCTTTCTGCGCCCGGGCATGACCGTCGGGCTGCTGGGTGGATCGTTTGATCCGCCGCATGCCGCGCATGTGCATATCACCCGCGAGGCGCTTCGGGCCTTTGGCCTGGACCGGGCCTGGTGGCTGGTATCGCCGGGCAATCCGCTGAAGGAACGCGGGCCGGCGCCGATCGCGGCGCGGATGCAGGCGGCCCGGGACATCATGCACCACCCGCGGGTGACGGTGACCGATGTCGAATGCCGGCTGGGCACGCGGGTCACGGCCGAAACCATCGCCTGCCTGCGCGAATTGTATCCCGGCGTGCGGTTCGTCTGGCTGATGGGGGCCGACAACCTGGCCTCGTTCCACCGCTGGCGCGACTGGCGGTACATCATGGAAACGGTGCCGGTGGGCGTTCTGGCCCGGCCGGGCGACCGGATCTCGGCCCGGATGTCACCGGCGGCGCGGCTTTACGGGCGCTACCGGATCGCGGCCAGTGACAGCCACCTGCTGGCGCGGTCCGACACACCGGCCTGGTGTTTCGTCAACGTGCCGATGATGGATATCTCGTCGACCCAGATCCGGGCCAGCGGCGGATGGCAGGCGTGAGCGGCATGGTCATGGACCGGCGCGCCGCGGCGGCGATGTGACGGGCCATGACGGGGCGCGGAGCAGAGGGATCACGGATGCGGGAAAGCGTTCAAATCCACGGGTTTTCATGTTGTTCGGCCGGCGCGGCTGCTGTTAATTGGCGGCCATGACGAGGCTTGTCACCCGACGGTTTGCCCTGGGCGGCGCGGCGGCATTCGCGCTGACCGGGCCGGCCCTGGCCAATGCGCCCGACCGCTCCCTGCGCCCGGTGGCACGGGGCGACGATCTGCTGGCCCTGACCCTCGGCGGGGTCGAGGACCTGGTGGCCGGCTACAACCTGACCGGCGATGTCAGCCTGTCGGTCGCCGATGTGAAGACCGGGCTGGTGCTCGAAGATCTCAACCCGACGACCGCCCTGCCGCCGGCGTCGGTGACCAAGGCGCTGACCACGCTATACGCCCTGGATGCGCTTGGGCCCGATTACCGCTTTCGCACCCGGCTGCTGGCCCGGGGCCGGCTGAGCGATGGTGTGCTGCATGGCGACCTGATCCTGCAGGGCGGAGGCGATCCGACGCTGGACACCGACGGGCTGGCCAGCCTTGCGGCCAATCTCAAGGCCGGGGGGCTGCGCGAGGTGCGCGGCGATTTCATCGTCGATGCCGGGGCCTTGCCCTATGTGCCGACGATCGACCCCGAGCAGCTGGTCCACGTGGGTTACAGCCCGGCGGTGTCGGGCATCGCCCTGAATTACAACCGCGTGCATTTCGAATGGCGCCGGGGCGGATCGGGCTATGCGATCACGATGGATGCGCGTACCGAGCGCTACCGGCCCGACGTGGCCATGGCCCGGATGCGCGTGGCCGACCGGTCGGTGCCGGTCTATACCTATGTCGACCGCGACGGGGTCGACGAATGGACCGTGGCCGGCGGGGCGCTTGGCAATGGCGGGGCGCGCTGGCTGCCGGTTCGCCGGCCCGGGGCCTATGCCGGCGATGTCTTTCGCACCCTGGCGCGCAGCAATGGCATCGTGCTGAAACCGGCCCGGGTCGAACGCGGCCTGTCGGGCGAGATGACCGAACTGGTGATCTTCGAATCAGAGCCGCTGACCGAGATCCTGCGCGACATGCTGAAATGGTCGACCAACCTGACCGCCGAGATGGTCGGGCTGACGGCCACGGTGGCCCGGGGCGGGCGGCCGGAGACGCTGGCGCAATCGGCGGCGATGATGAGCGACTGGGCGGCGGACACGCTGGGCATGACCGGATCGCGGCTGGTCGATCATTCCGGGCTGGGCGTCGACAGCCGCATGACGGCGCGCGACCTGACCGTCGCGCTGGTGAAGGTGCGCCAGGACAACGTCCTGCGCCCGCTGTTGAAGCGCATTGCCATGCGCGACAGCCAGGGCCGGCCGTCCAGCAGCCATCCGATCCGGGTCGATGCCAAGACCGGGACGCTGTTCTTCGTGTCCTGCCTGGCGGGGTTCATGACGGCCCAGGACGGGACCGAACTGGCCTTTGCGATCCTGACCGGCGATACCGAGCGGCGAGCCCGGGCCGTGGCCGCGGGCGAGGAACGCCCGGCCGGGGCGCGTGGCTGGAATGGCACGTCGAAACGGATGCAGCAGGCGCTGATCGACCGCTGGGGCCTGCTGTACGGCAGCTGAGGCGCCCCGCCGCCCGGCCGGACCGGGGGCGGGACGGCCGCACATCAGGTCAGGTGACGGGCCCGCGCACCGCGTTCGATTGCGGCGGCATGCAGCCGGTCGATCTCCAGCTCGTAGCGGATTTCCTCCAGCAGGCGCAGCTCGGTCTCGGCCAGGTTGCCATCGGCGGCGGCCACGTCGCAGGCCAGCGCATAGGCCGTTTCGTTCAGCCGTTCGGGCAGCGAATCCCGGATCAGGCCAAAGAGCGCATCCAGCCCGTCTTCCTGTTCGAACAGGTCGAAGACGATCTGGGTCACCGTGTTCATCCGGTCGATGTCGTAATCGGCAAAGACCGGCAGCATGTTCACCGACGACTGGATCTTGACCAGCTCCGCCGTGCGGATGTTTTCGTCCGAGGCCGAAATGGCCACCATCAGGGCCACCAGGCAATCCTGGGCGCTCAGGGCGTGGTCGTTGGTCTGGGTGTCGGCGGTCATCGCTGGGCTGTTCCTTCGGGCCTGTTGCTTGGTTGCGCAAAATATTGACGCGGGGCGAGGCTTACAATAGGCAAGCCGCGCTGCCGGCGGGGGTGCCCCGACCGGCCCTTTACCTCTTGGAGATCATCATGTCCGACCTGCGCGATGCCGCACTTGCTTCCAAAGCCTGGCCTTTCGAAGAAGCGCGCCGGTTGCTCAAACGTTACGAAAAGGCACCGCCCGAGAAGGGGTTCGTGCTGTTCGAGACCGGATATGGCCCGTCGGGCCTGCCGCATATCGGCACCTTTGGCGAGGTTCTGCGCACGACGATGATCCGCCGGGCCTTTGAGCAGATCAGCGACATTCCGACCCGGCTGATCTGTTTTTCCGACGACATGGACGGGATGCGCAAGATCCCGGGCAACGTGCCCAACCAGGAGCGGCTTCGCGAGGACATCCAGAAGCCGCTGACCAGCGTGTTCGATCCGTTCGAGGAATACGAGAGCTTTGGCCATCACAACAATGCCATGCTGCGCCGGTTCCTGGATACCTTCGGGTTCGAATACGAATTCTACTCGGCGACCGAGTTCTACAAGTCGGGCCAGTTCGACGAGGTCCTGAAGCGGGCGGTCGAGAAATACGACGACGTGATGAAGGTCATGCTGAAGTCGCTGCGCGAAGAGCGGCGCAAGACCTATTCGATCTTCCTGCCGATCCATCCCGAGACGGGGCGGGTGCTGTACGTGCCGATGAAATCGGTCAACCGCGACGACTACACGATCACTTTCGACGACGAGGATGGTCGTGAATGGACGCTGCCGGTCACGGGCGGCAACGTGAAGCTGCAGTGGAAGCCCGATTTCGGCGCCCGCTGGGCCGCGCTGGACGTCGATTTCGAGATGTACGGCAAGGACCATTCGACCAACACGCCGATCTACGACCGGATCTGTGAAATCCTCGGCGGCAAGAAGCCCGAGCATTTCACCTATGAGCTGTTCCTCGACGACAAGGGCCAGAAGATTTCCAAGTCGTCGGGCAACGGGATTTCGATCGACGAATGGCTGACCTATGCCTCGACCGAGAGCCTGTCGTATTTCATGTATCTCAAGCCCAAGACGGCGAAGCGGCTGCATTTCGACGTGATCCCCAAGGCGATGGACGAATACCACCAGCAGCTGCGGGCCTACGGGACGCAGGATGCCAAGGGGCGCATGGCCAACCCGGTGTTCCACATCCACGGCCACGACGTGCCGAAATCCGACATGGTCGTGACCTTCTCGATGCTGCTGAACCTGGCGTCGGTGTCGGGGGCCGAGGACAAGGAGACGCTCTGGGGCTTCATCCGCCGCTATGCGCCCGATGCCACGCCCGAGGGGCATCCGCAGATGGACCAGGCGGCCGGGTTCGCGGTGCGCTACTACAACGATTTCGTCAAGCCGCAGAAGGTGTTCCGGGCGCCGACCGACGAGGAACGGGCGGCCCTGGAAGAGCTGCGCGATGCGCTCAAGGCCTATGACGGGCCGATCGACGACGAGGCGCTGCAATCGGTGGTCTATGCCGTGGGGCGCGACAAGTTCGACCCGCTGCGGGGCTGGTTCACGGCGCTCTACGAGGTGCTGCTGGGCGCCAGCCAGGGCCCGCGGTTCGGCGGGTTCATCGCGCTTTACGGGCTGGGCGAGACCGTCGCGCTGATCGACAAGGCGCTGGCCGGCGAATTTGCCTGACGGATTGGATGGCGCCCGTGGCGGACACGGGCGCCATTTTCTTAACTTAAGAAAATGGAACGGAAAATCGGTGGATTTTCCGGGCTACGGGCGGGACCCGAAGGCGCGCATCTGCTAGGCTGAGGCCTGTGGCACGGGTGGGATCGGCGCATGGAAACCGGCTATGAACCTCTCAACACGCTCAAGCCCGTGGTCTACGGGCTGTGGCTGGTGGATGGGCCGGCGATCCGGTTCTACGGCCTGCCGTTCTCGACCCGGGCGGTGGTGATCCGGCTGCCATCGGGGGATCTGTGGGTGCATTCCCCGACCCGGCTGACGCCCGGCCTGCGGGCCGAACTGGCCGAGCTGGGGCCGGTGCGCCACCTGGTGGCGCCGAACTGGATCCATTATGCCTATCTCACCGAATGGCAGGCGGCCTTTCCGGGGGTGACATCCTGGGCCGCGCCGGGGGTGGTCGAACGGGCGCGGAGCAAGGGCCTGGCCCTGCATGTGGATCATCGGCTGGGCCAGGACGCGCCGCCGGACTGGGCCGGCGAGATCGACCAGATGATCGTCGAGGGCAGCCGCACCCACCGCGAGGCGGTGTTCTTTCACCGGCCGACCCGCACGCTGATCCTGACCGACCTGATCGAGAATTTCGAAGGCGACAAGATGCCCCTTTGGATGCGGCCGCTGCTGAAGATGGCCGGCATCCTGGCGCCGGGCGGGGCGATGCCGCGCGACATGCGGGCGACCTTTCGCAACGGGCGCGACCAGCTGCGCGGGGCGGTCGAGCGGATGATCGACTGGGGTCCCGACCGGGTGACCCTGGCCCATGGGCAATGGTTCGAGACCGGGGGCGTGGCCGAGCTGAAACGGGCCTTTGCCTGGGTGCTGTAGGGGCGGCTTTTGACGCTGGGGCAGGGCGGGCTATGTCCCGGCAGGCAGGGGAGGAGGAGAACACCATGTCAGCCAGCCCGTCAGCCACACCGCGTTCAACCCCGATATTGCAGGGCCAGACGCCAACGGCCCTGATATCAGGGGCCTTCTCGACCAGGGTACAATCATCCAGGACGCATTCCTCCATGGCCCCGTCGCCAAGGAGGTGGTCAGGCAAGCATCCATCGCGCACCGTCCGGTCGGACAAGGCCGCGTCGCCGGACGCGTCATGGGGGCTGGGCACGGCCTGGGTCCGGGCACTGCTGCTGGTGCTGGCGCTGATGATGGCCCTGCCGGGCGCTCCGGCGCGGGCCGAGCCGCAGGGCAAGGCCATCGAGGCGGTGATCGGCGCCCAGCTCGATGCCTTTCGGGGCGAGCGCGTCGACGAGGCCTTCGACTTTGCCAGCCCGATGATCCAGGGCCTGTTCCGCACGCCCGATACCTTTGGCGAGATGGTCCGCAACGGCTATCCCATGGTCTGGCGGCCGGGATCGGTGCGCTATCTCGACCTGCGCGACGAGGGCGGGCGGCTGATGCAACGGGTCGAGATCACCGATCAGCGCGGCGCCACGCACCTGTTGGAATACGAGATGATCGACCAGGAGGGCGCCTGGAAAATCAACGGGGTACGCCTTTTGGAAAGCGGCGGGCTGGCGGCCTGAACCGCCCCGGCGTTGCCCGCCCACCGTCACGGTGGGCCAAGGGGGCGTTTACCGCTGGTTGATACTTCCCATCCCGCGTCCGGGGCCGGAAAGCGGCCCGCCAGCGAAGGGGAATGGGATGAACAAGGCAATCACCGACGGCGTGCTCTTTATGCCGCCCGCGTTCGAGGACGGGCTGGATGTCTGGTCGAGCGGAGACGGCACGCCGGGGTCGGATACCTATGACGGGGCGGCCAATGCCGCTTTCGTGCCGGCGGATCAGGATTTCGGCGGTTGCCTTGAGATCCAGAAATCCGACAGCACGCAAAAGATCAGGTACATGGGCGAGACGCCGATCTACCCGGGCTGCTACCTGCAGATCCGCGCCCGGGTGAAGGCGATCAGCGGCAACCTGCCCGACGTGCGCATCGCCGGCTGGGCCGGGGCGGCCGGGGGCAGCCATGTGACCGGCGTGGACGAGACCGGCCCGGTCACGACGCTGACCGATTACGGCCAGGTCGTCGAGGTGACGGCCATCGTCGGCGTGGGCCAGCGCGGCGGGGTCGACATGGCCTGGGGGCCGCAGGCGCTGTACGGCCATTTCGGCATCGACCTGACCGGGCCCAACGGCGGGGTGCTGCGGGTCGACGACATCGAGATCGAGGATGTCACGGCCGTTTTCCTGCGCGACCTGATCAACGTGGTGGACGTGCGCGACTACGGGGCGATGGGCGATGGCACGACCGATGACGCCCCGGCCTTCGAGGCGGCCGATGCGGCGGCGGCCGGGCGCAAGATCCTGGTGCCCGAGGGCACCTATCTGCTGGGCGACACGGTGACGCTGAACAACCCGGTGGAGTTCGAGGGCACGCTGAGCATGGCGACCGAGCACATGCTGCTGCTGACCAAGAGCTACGACCTGCCGACCTATATCGATGCCTTCGGCGACGAGGAGCTGGCCTTCAAGAAGGCGTTCCAGGCGCTGCTGAACAATGCCGATCACGAATCGCTGGACATGGGCGGGCGCAAGATCTCGGTATCGGGGCCGATCGACATGCAGGCCGTGGTGCCCAACAAGACCAGCTATGCCACCCGGCGGGTCATCCGCAACGGCCAGTTCGTGGCCGAGAACAACGCCGCCTGGGATGACGAGGTGGTGACCTCGAAGGGCACCTATGCGACCGGCAGTGCCAAGGTGCTGACCAATGTGCTGAACGTGGCCAACGTGCCGGTCGGCGCGCTGGTGCAGGGCAATGGCGTGGGCCGCGAGGTCTATGTGACGGCAAAGAACGTGGCGGCCGAGACGGTGACGCTGAGCGCGCCGCTCTACGATGCCGTGGGCACCCAGACCTATACCTTCACGCGGTTCAAGTACCTGCTGGATTTCTCGGGCTTCTCGAAACTGTCCAAGATGACCCTGTCTGAGATCGAACTGCAGCTGTCGGGCCGCTGTTCGGGCATCCTGCTGGCGCCGACGGGGCTGATCTTTGCGGTGCGCGACAGCTTCATCTCGGGGGCCAAGGACCGGGGCATCACCTCGCACGGGACCGGTTGCCAGGGCATGCTGATCGACCGGTGCCAGTTCTTGTCGAACGAAGACAGCCTGGACGTGCCCGACCGGACGTCGATCGCGCTGAACACCAACGCCAACGACATCAAGCTGCGCGATTGCCGGGCGACCAAGTTCCGCCATTTCGCCCTGCTGGGCGGGGCCAATTCGGTGGTGCTGGGCAACCATTTCTTCCAGGGCGACAGCATCGCCGGGGGGGTGCGCTCGGCCGGGCTGGTGCTGTTCCAGCCGCATGTGTCGTCGGTGGTCAGCGGCAATTACATCGACAATTGCTTCATCGAATGGTCGAACGAACAGGATGCAACGCCGGCCTTTTCGGCGGGCTATTCCTTCAGCGCGCTGTCGATCACCGAGAACGTGTTCCTGACCGGCGACGTGGCGCCCTGGTTCAGCTATATCGTGGTCAAGCCCCACGGCTCGGGCCATTTCATCACCGGGCTGAACGTCACGGGCAACAAGTTCCGGTCGCTGGACGACAATATCGACCGGGTGGAACGGGTGGACACGAGCTTTGCCGATCTGAACTACGACCGGTTCAAGGACATCGATTTCCGGGGCAATTCGTTCAATGCCGTGGATCAACAGGTGGCCAACCCGCTGCGGATCAACCACGTGCAGGCCACGCCGGCCAAGATCTGGACGATCGACACCGATGACCTGCTGCCGTTCCAGGGCTGGGCCCGCGGGGTGACTTCGGTGACGGCCGTGGGGGCGATCAAGACGGCCGGCGGGCAGACGCTGTTCACGATGCCCTACATCAAGGCCAAGATCGGGACGAACAAGGACCAGGTTCAGCTGGTCTGGTCCGAGGATGCCGAGGGTGAAGTCGACGTGCACATCCGGCTCGACGACTAGGACGGGTCAACTGGGTTCTGACAGGCCCAGATCGACAGGTGTCAGGAAGAAGGCCTTGCCGAAGCCGCCATTGAGAAAGGCGCCGGTGACAGAGAACAAGGCGAAATGGAAATCGCCGAACCCGATATAAAGCTTGGCCTTGGGATGGTCGCGCAGCCAATGCGCGGCCATCTCTTCATATGCGGGGTCGTCATGGTCGACAAAGCTGGCCCGGGCCTGAAGCGTCAGGCGGGGATGGGTCAGGGGATCGCCGCGCGGGCCCGGCTCGCCGATCATCAGCGAGGCATCGGGCGCGGCCCGCAGGGCGGTGGCATGTTGCGACAGCATCGAGATCAGGCTGGCCGGCGCGCCATCGGGGGCCAGGCCAAAGGCCACGCGGCTGACCACGGGCAATCCGTCCTGGACCACGCCAAGCGCGGCAAAGCGCGACCGGGCCATCAGGTCGCGGGCCATGGTCCGGGCCTCGTCGTCGGTCGGCCGGATCGGGCCGCTGTCGGGGGTGCTGTCGCTGTCCATGGGCCAGAGGGTAGGGCGGGCCGTGGCCCGGCGCAAGCGCGGGCCTGTCCGGTTAAGTCGCGCCGTGGCCGGTGAATTCCCGGGCAGCCGGCGTCGCCCCGGCCCTTGGGCGGCGGATTAGCCGTTGCGCCGCGATGGGGCGTGGGTAATCTGATCGGCAGCGGTTCGGAGGGACGGATGGGCCACGTCATCACCATTGCACAGCAGAAGGGCGGAGCGGGCAAGACCACGCTGGCCATCAACCTGGCCGTGGCCTTTCGCGCGGCGGGCAAGTCGGTGGCGCTGGTCGATATCGATCCGCAGGGATCGGCCGGGCGCTGGTTCATGACCCGGCTCGAAGACCTGGGCGAGCCCGACATCGAATTCTCGACGGCCTCGGCCTGGGGCGCGTCCTACGAGGTGCGCAAGCTGGCCGACCGCCATGACGTCGTCATCATCGACACCCCGCCCAAGGCCGACAGCGACCTGCGCCCGGCCCTGCGCGCGGCCGACCTGGTGCTGATCCCGGTGGCCACCAGCCACGTGGACCTCTGGGCGGTCGAGGTCGTGCTCTACATGGCCGAACGCGAGAAGAAGCCGGCGATGATGGTGCTGACACGGGCGCGGCCCGGCACCCGGCTGGCCGCCGAGATCGCCGCCAAGATCGACGAGATGGATGCCCAGGTGGCCGAGACGGCGATGGCCAACCGGGTCGTCTATGCCGACACGATGGGCCACGGAAAGGCCGCGCTCGAGGCGCCCAAGGGCCCGGCCCATGCCGAGATGGCCGCCCTGCGCCAGGAGATCGAGGAGATGCTGGGCCGTCTGTAAGCCCGGCCGGGTCCGGCCATCGGCGGCCTGCCGCCGGCGCGGTTTGGGCCGGCGCGCACCACCCCCCATATCGGCCGGGCACCACGGATGGAGAGCCCGATGAAATGCCCGATTGACGGAACCCAGCTTGTCATGACCGACCGGAACGGGGTCGAGATCGACTATTGCCCGCAATGCCGGGGCGTCTGGCTGGACCGTGGCGAGCTGGACAAGATCGTCGACCGCAGCGGGGCAGGGGCCATGGCCCAGGACGCCCGTAGCCCGGCCCGGCGGCATGACGATTTCGACGATGACGACGACGACTATCGCTTTCGCGGCCATGACGGCCGTTACCGCGACGGTGATGACCGCTATCGCGACGAGGATGACGACCGGTTTGGCCAACACGGTGGGCGGCGCCGGCGCAAATCCTCCTTCCTGGGCGATCTCTTTGATTTCTGACGCCGCTTGGGCGGCTGCCCGGCGGGCTTGAGCCGCCGGGCGGGCTTTGACAGGATGGGCCAACCCGCACGCCAAGGGACAGCCCGCCCATGACCGGACCCGCCAGCCCGCCGCCCGATGACCCTTCTGATCCGCTGCTGGCCCTCGACCGGCGCCACGGCCTGCCCGAAGCGCTGCGCGTGCTGGCCGAGGCCTTCCCCCGGGCCGATTGGGAGGCTCATGCCAATTTCGGCGAGCTGGTGCGGTTCTGGATGGATCGCCACCTGATGTTCCGGCGCATCCTGGCCGCCCTGCACGACGATGCCCTTGCGCTTGAGGCAGGGCAGCTGGATCCGCAGCGCCATGGCGCGCGTCTGGTGCGGTATGGCGGCCTGCTGGTCAACGAGTTGCACCACCACCACCAGATCGAGGATCACCATTATTTCCCGCAGCTTGTCGGGCTGGTGCCCGAGATCGACCGGGCCTTCGACCTGCTGGAAACCGACCACGAGGCCATCGACCCGATGCTGCACGACCTGGCCGGGCAGATGAATGCCGTGCTGCGCGAGGGCGGGCCGGTGGGCGCTCTGGACGAGGCGCTGATGCGCTTTGAACGGCTGCTGGACCGCCACCTGACCGACGAGGAAGAGATCGTCGTGCCCGTGATCCTGAAATCGGGGTTCGTGGGCTGAGCGGCTCGCCGGTGGCTTAGCCGCCGGTTGCCAGGGCCGCGGCCAGGGGCGCGAAATGGTCGCCCACCTGTTCCGGCGCCGTGGCGATGGCCGTGCGGATGTCGTCCAGCGTGGCGGCGGTCAGATCCTGCAACGGGGCCACGGCCTGGGGCTGGACCGGGCGGTAGATCTGGAACCCGTGCAGCCGGGGCAGGCGGCTGTCGTCGACATTGTCCTTCACCGCCAGGCGCAGGCGCGTGTCGCCCTTGGCCAGGGCCATGCGCGCGGTGCGATAGGCCGTGTTGCCATCGAGCGCATTGCCCGCCCGGCGCAGCGCATACTTGGTGCAATCGAAACCGAATTCCGCATCGACCCCGGCGCAGAAATCCAGGTCGCGCTGCAGCTGGTCGGCGACCTCGGCGGTCAGGCTGGCCGACAGGCCGCTGCCGGCGGTGCGGTCACGGTGATCGCCCGAACGGTCGCCGGCGGCGGAGGCAGCCGGGGGCAGCCCGGCGACGAGACCGGCGGCAGCCAGGCACAGGGCGAAAAGGGCGGGAAAGCGGATCATCTGGGACCTCCTGTCGGGCCCGCAGGCTAGCACGCCGCGGCCGGGCCGTCCAAGCGGGTCGGACGGCCGGGCGCGGGTTTCGGCCGGGCCGTGGCAAGGCGGTGTCGCCCGAAGGGTGTCAGACCAGGCGCAGGATCGTGCCGATCAGCAGCAGGGCCGAGCGCAGCAGAACCTTGTTGGATTCCAGCGCCGCGGCAATGCGCTGGAAATGCTCGCCATTGTCATCGGGCGCGCGCAGCAGCACGGTCTGGGCTTCCTCGATCGCCTCGACGACGCGGGCCTTGGACGCGGGCAGGGCCTCGGTCTTGATCGGCCGATAGGTGTTGAACCCCTTGCGCAGCGGCGGCATGGAGGGATCGGCGTTTTCCTCGACGATGGCCCGGATCTTGCGCCCGACCTCGTCCAGCGCCTCTTCGACGGGGGCGTAATCGGGGTTCTGCCGCAGCTTGCGCGCGCCGCGGAAATAGGCGTCGTCGTAGCAATCGTAGCGATAGTTCTTTTCCAGCCGGAAGCAGCGCTGGAAATCGCCCCTGAGCTGGTGGATCAGTGCATTTGTGGTGCGGGCGCTGAGCCCGCGGGCATCGGGCCTGTCACCGCCGTAGCCGGTGGCCATGGTGGCCGAAAGGGCCACCGAACAGCCAAGCAGAATCGCTGCAAAACGTCTCATGAAATCACTCCTTACAATGCGGTGACCGTAGCATGGAAAGGAGCGGGGCAAAAGCGCGGGCGGGGGCCGCCCGGGCGGTTCCTGTCGCGGAGCGCCCGAACCGGCGCGCGATTGGGCGCTGGTTCGGGCGGGTGAGCCGCAGGGCGGTTAGCCGACGACCTTGTAGCCGCGGCCGCGCATGCAGTTCTTGATGATGTTTTCCTTGGCCTGCTGCTGTTGCAGGGCACTGCCGGCCAGGCCGGCGATGGCGCCCACGGCGGCGGCGTCACGCACGTTGGACCCGCGGTTGTTGACCAGGGCCGTGCCGGCGGCGGCGGCACCGGCGGCCACGGCGGTGTTCTGCGCGGCATCCGAGCCCAGGGCGCCCTGCGAGGCGGCGATCTGCTGGCAGGAATAGAGATCAGCGCTGTAGTTGGGGCCGACGGGGCCGTCGATGACCGGCTGGTAGCTGGCCCCGGTATTGGCGCAGGCGCCGGCCAGCAACAGGGCGGGCACGGCGGCCAGCGAGGCAATGCGGCGGGTGGCAAATTTCTTGAATGGCAACACGAATACTCCCAGAGCGCGGGCCGTCAGGGCCCAATTTTCACCTTGGCCACGATGGGGGGATCGGCGCGATCTTGCAAGTATCGGCGTGCTTTTGCCGGGAAATCGGAGGCGGGGTGCCGATGCTGCCGGGGCGTTTTTTGCCGTGTGGGGGCGCTTTGGTCAGGAGCTGCGCCGGGATGGGTGCCAGTTGTTTGGTTGCGATGGTGGGCAAGCCGGCCCATCGGTGAAAGGACAGATCGGGTGCCTGCGTCTATGGATGCTTGAGCCCCGGCAATTTCGCCGTCGCCACAAGCATTTCTTCCCCCGCTTGTCGCAAGCAATCCGGAAGCTGAGGTGGATTGCTACCGCTTCCGCCGCTTCACATTCCCGCCCCGTTGTCCCGGCCGGCCCGCCGTTGACCGCCCCTTGCTCTTCACCGCCGCCTCGGCCGCCGCTTCGACGGCCGATTGGCGGGCGAGGGGGTCGTCGTGGACGGCCAGGTCCACCGCTTCCAGCCGCTTGATCTCGTCGCGCAGGCGCGCGGCTTCCTCGAATTCCAGGTTCTCGGCCGCCTTGCGCATGTCGTCGCGCAACCCGTCCAGCACCGCCTGCATGTTGCCGCCCTGCAGCTTGGGATCGATCGTCGCCGTGACCCGCGACATGTCGGTGTCGCCGTCGTAGAGCCCGGCCAGCACGTCCTCGACGTTCTTCTTCACCGTCTCCGGCGTGATGCCGTGTTCCTCGTTATAGGCGATCTGCTTGGCCCGCCGGCGCTCGGTCTCGCCCAGGGCGCGCTCCATCGAGCCGGTCACCCGGTCGGCATACATGATCACCCGGCCCTCGGCATTCCGCGCGGCGCGGCCGATGGTCTGGATCAGCGAGGTCTCGGACCGCAGGAAGCCTTCCTTGTCGGCATCGAGAATGGCCACCAGACCGCATTCGGGAATGTCGAGCCCCTCGCGCAGCAGGTTGATGCCGACCAGCACGTCAAAAGCGCCCAGGCGCAGGTCGCGCAGGATCTCGATGCGTTCCAGCGTGTCGATGTCGGAATGCATGTAGCGCACCTTGATGCCCTGTTCATGCATGTATTCGGTCAGGTCCTCGGCCATGCGCTTGGTCAGCACGGTGGCCAGGGTGCGGAAGCCGGCGGCGCTGACCCGGCGGACCTCGTCGAGCAGATCGTCGACCTGCATCTCGACGGGGCGGATCTCGACCTGGGGATCGAGAAGGCCGGTGGGGCGGATGACCTGTTCGGTAAAGACGCCGCCCGATTGTTCCAGCTCCCAGGCTGCCGGGGTGGCCGAGACAAAGACCGATTGCGGGCGCATGGCGTCCCATTCCTCGAACTTGAGGGGGCGGTTGTCCATGCACGACGGCAGGCGGAAGCCGTGTTCGGCCAGGGTGAACTTGCGCCGGTAGTCGCCCCGGTACATGCCGCCGATCTGGGGCACCGAGACGTGGGATTCATCGGCAAAGACAATGGCGTTGTCGGGGATGAACTCGAAAAGGGTGGGGGGCGGCTCGCCCGGGGCGCGTCCCGTCAGGTAGCGGGAATAGTTCTCGATCCCGTTGCAGACGCCCGTGGCCTCAAGCATCTCGATGTCGAAATTGGTGCGCTGTTCAAGGCGTTGCGCTTCCAGCAGCTTGCCTTCGCCGACCAGCTGGTCAAGCCGCTGGCGCAGTTCCTTTTTGATGTTCACCACGGCCTGGTTCATCGTCGGCTTGGGCGTGACATAGTGGGAATTGGCATAGACGCGGATCTGGTCGAAGGTGCCGGTCTTCTGGCCGGTCAGCGGGTCAAGCTCGGTGATCGCTTCCAGTTCCTCGCCGAAGAACGACAGCTTCCAGGCGCGGTCTTCGAGGTGGGCGGGCCAGATTTCCAGGGAATCGCCGCGCACGCGGAAGGAGCCGCGGGAAAACCCGGCATCGTTGCGGCGATATTGCTGGGCCACCAGGTCGCGCATGATCTCGCGCTGGTCATACAGCCCGCCGGCCTTGAGATCCTGGGTCATGGCGCTGTAGGTCTCGACCGAGCCGATGCCATAGATGCACGACACCGAGGCCACGATGATCACGTCATCGCGTTCGAGCAGCGCCCGGGTGGCCGAATGGCGCATCCGGTCGATCTGTTCGTTGATCTGGGATTCCTTCTCGATATACGTGTCCGACCGGGCGACATAGGCCTCGGGCTGGTAGTAATCGTAGTAGCTGACAAAGTACTCGACCGAGTTGTCGGGAAAGAAGCCCTTGAATTCACCGTACAATTGGGCGGCCAGCGTCTTGTTGGGGGCCAGGATGATGGCCGGGCGCTGGGTTTCCTCGATGACCTTGGCCATGGTGAAGGTCTTGCCCGTGCCGGTCGCGCCCAGAAGGACCTGGTCGCGTTCGCCGGCCAGCACGCCCGAGGACAACTCGGCGATGGCCGTGGGCTGGTCGCCGGCCGGAGAGAAATCGGTCTGCATGCGGAAGCGGATCCCGCCTTCGAGCTTGGCCCGGTCGCGCACGGCGGGTGCGGGGGCATGCAGGATCGGCATATCGGTGTCGGGCATGGCAGAGAATCCTTTCGCAGATAGAATGGTCTGTTTTTGTTCCGGTTCAAGACCCTGAAACCTGCTGACAGGGCGGGGTGTCGGGGAGGAAATGCTGCTGTGCAGCGTCTGTAATAAAAATGTGATGCGCGGGGATGTGTTGAGCCGTCAATGGGTTAGCTCGGCGGGACCGTTCATCGGTGAATGGAGGCTTTGCGGATGCAGCGGAATCGGGGTATTTTTGCTGCACGTGCAAAGTCATGGGCGCCGGCGGGGTCGTGTCTCCTCTCCTCCCTCCTCCCGGTAAACGGCTCGCCGGCGCCCATTCTTTCCGCCCTTCCCGACATGTCGCCATCCCGGCGTTCACCAGCGGCGAAAAGCGCCCTTGCCCGGCTGCGGGGCTTGGCCCATATATCGGAGCACCGCAATGTCCCCGAGCAAGGAGCAAGCCCATGCGCGCGCGCATCTTCCAGCCGGCCCGCACGGCCATGTCGTCGGGAATGGCCAAGACCCGGGACTGGCTTTTGGAATACGAACCGGCCTCGTCGCGCGAGATCGATCCGCTGATGGGCTGGACGTCGTCGGACGACACCCAGCGCCAGGTGCGCCTGCGTTTCGCGACGCGCGAAGAGGCGGTGGAATATGCCCGCGAGAACGGGATCGACGCCCAGGTGATGGAGCCGCACAAGCGCAAGCCCAACATCCGGCCGCGCGGCTACGGCGAGAACTTTGCCACCGACCGCCGGGGCGCCTGGACGCATTGAGCCTGTTGTAAATCGGGGCAAAGTTGTCTCGAAATTGGGGCAAGGATCCCGCGAAGCCAAGCTTTAATCAAGATATAGGGCGCCCGCTGGGCGCCTTCTCCATATGCTGATATCGCACCCTCTCGTATCGATCGGGCCAAGTTTCGGATGACGAGACCATATGGGGCAGCCAAGGTCTGTTTCGAATGGCTGCGATGCATCCACCCTCACTTGGCTTTTTAGTCATTCCTCCAGGCAGTCGGTCCAGTGAGGCGCTTCGACCGGCCATAAGATCTCGGATGGGTCCGCTTAGACGATGCGCATGTTGGGCTTGTTGACGCCACTGAACTGAGAGGCGGATCGCTTTGGCCTGGCAGTAGTCAGAGAAAGCAGATGAATGCGCAAACGCAAGCATAAGTTTGCGTAAGGGGTGTCAGGGGCGAAACGTCTCGCCTGGTGTCCCTGGGCTGCTCTCTGAAAGATGGTGATAGAGGCGCTGGGACAGATGCTCCGGCGCCTTTCGCGTATAGAGAGGATCCGCGGTTCGTGGCTTGATGACGCGGCTCCGGTGGAGGGCGTCGCTCCGTCGCGATATGACCCTGAGCATGGCTCTGCGGCGCTCGCGATGGTGAGGCCCTGCACACAAGGCCGCATTGAAACGGTGTAAGCTCTGACGAAGACCTTTAAGCAAACGCCAGCTGTCGCTACGATCCTGAACCTATATCCGCGTCGGAGAGATTGTCAGGTGTCCGCCACAGCAACAGATGCCTACGCCGACGCCATTGCTGGCGTCTGTGGAGACGACGTTGACCTCGATCCGGTCGAGCGAAGCCTCATCCACCTCAAGCGCCGGAAGGTGATTTCCGGCCGAAGGCAGGTCACCCTTCTTGTCCGCCGCCGGCGCGAAATCAGATCTGAGTGACACCTCGCGAGGGCCTCTAAAGGTACTGGGCTCAACAGCAGATACGAATACACGAAGCGTCATCGCTCTTGGGGGCGAATGGTTTGCTTCAAGGGGGTATAGTCACCGCTCACGTCCGGCGCTGCATGATGCTCTGCCCTGGCTCGAAGGGGGGCAAAGCTGCCATGCGGTGGTGCAGCTGGTTTCGCCCGACTTGATCGCCTTGAAGCGCGGTGAGCGTGGTACGATCGGGTATCGGCAAACTGCTGATGATGTGGTGGGCGTGGTGGATAGGAGGAACCACAACGCCAACTACAAACCTACCTGCCATTCGTGTGTGTGCTGGCCTGCTGCCGGTTTTGTGGGCACCGAGATAAGGTGTTCATGAAACTGGAGAATTCACATGACGAGAAGAGCATTCAGCCGCGAGTTGAAACAGGAAGCGGTGGAGCTGATAACGAAGCGTGGCGTCAGTACGGCGCAGGCTTCAAGAGATCTTGGAATACACGCGACTGTACTTCGCCGGTGGGTGCGGGCATCTGAGATAGACGGGTCGGCTGCGTTCCCCGGACACGGCAAGCTAACCCCGGAACAAGAAGAGCTCAGAAGCCTGCGGCGCGAGGTTTCGAAACTGAAGGCGGAGCGGGACATCCTAAAAAAGGCCGCAGCCTACTTCGCCAAGGACCGGCTGTGATGTTTTGGTTTGTGGCGAAACACCGAGGGGTGTGGCCAGTCAGTTGGATGTGTGACGCGCTCGGTGTGTCACGGAGCGGCTTCCATGCCTGGCTGACGCGACCACGCAGCAACCGGTCGATCCGCGATGAAGAGCTGTCGCTGGCGATCCGCGCGAGCTTTCTGCGTTCAGACAGGACCTATGGCGCACGGCGGGTCTGGCACGATCTTCTTGAAGAGGGCTATTCCTGCGGGTTGCATTGCTTTGAGCGACTGATGCGGCAGGCGGCCTTCAGAGCTCGTCCAAAGCGTCGGCAACCACCGAAAGACGAGGGCACGAGATCGATCAAAGCTGCCAATGTGCTTGAACGTGAGTTCGATGCGGATGGTCCGAACCAGAAGTGGGTAGCGGACTTCACCTACATCTGGACAGTGGAAGGCTGGCTCTATGTCGCCGCCGTCATTGATCTCTTCTCGCGGCGTGTCGTCGGATGGCCAATGAGCGATCAGATGACGTCGCAGATGGTCACGGACGCCTTGATTATGGCGATCTGGCGCAGAGGTCGACCAAAGGAGCTACTGCATCATTCCGACCAGGGCAGCCAGTATACCAGCGAACCATTCCAAAGGCTGATGGACGACCACGGCATCACCTGTTCGATCGGCCGGTCCGGAAATGTCTGGGACAATGCTGCGATGGAAAGCTTCTTCTCTTCGCTGAAGACAGAACGGATCAAACGCAAAACCTACCGAACCAGAAAGCAGGCGCGTGCAGATGTCTTCGATTACATCGAATGCTTCTACAACTCGAAGCGCCACCACTCGACCATAGGCTATCTAAGCCCTATCACATTCGAGGAGCGAGCTATGAAAGCTTAAGTTGTCGTCCACGAAACCGGCAGCAGGCCAAGGCGAGGAGGACGGCAGCGAGGTAGTTTGTGGCGGTCTTTTCGTATTGGGTGGCGACCTTGCGGAAGTGCTTGAGCTTGTTGAAGAACCGTTCGACGAGGTTGCGCTGCCGATAAAGCGCGGCATCGACCGAGCGTTGCAGCTTGCGGTCGCGTCGCGTGGGAATGTGGGCGCGCCCGCCATGCACGGCGATCAGATCGAGAATGGCGCGGGCGTCGTAGCCGCGATCCGCGACGACATCGCCGGGAGCGGGATGCGTCGCCAGCAATTCACCGACCGCCGCCTTGTCCGAGGCCTGTCCCGGCGACAAGGTGATCGCCACCGGCAGGCCGCGATGATCGACCATGGCATTGATCTTGGTGCTCAATCCGCCACGAGAGCGACCGATGGCGTGATCCTCGCCCCCCTTTTGCCCGAGGCTGCGTGCTGATGAGCACGGATGATCGAACTGTCGATGAATTGCATGCTGCCGGGGAATTTTCTGCAATGGTTTCAAAGGCCTGCACCCAGGCCCCGGCCTTGGCCCAGCGATTGAAGCGGTTTTAGACGATTGTATGGGGGCCGTAGCGCTCGGGCAGATCGCGCCAGGGCGAGCCGGTTCTCAGCACCCAGAAGATGCCGTTGAGCACCCGCCGGTCATCCACCCGCGCCACGCCGCGCGGCTTGTTGGGCAGAAGCGGCTGGATCAGCCCCCACTCGAAATCCATCAGATCGAAACGTGCCGTGATCACCTCCATCGCTGAAAGTGAAACACGTACATCAGCTCCAGGGAATCCCGTTTATGGGTTCAGAACCTAAGGGCTGTGGTCGCAGGGCGGTCAGAGTGCCGCAAAGTGTTTCGAGCGCGGCAAGGCTCAGTTTTCGGCTTGTCTTGCGGCTCCCATGGGGCCGATCCGGGGAAAAATGGAGCTGCAAGGCGCTCAATCAGCCAACCGCGGAGATCCCGGTGCAGTGCGATGGCGTCCTCAGGTGTGACAGGGGGCAATGCGACGCGGTAGCGCCTCGGGGAGGGCGTTCATGGAGGTCACGCCGGCGGCGCGCATGAAACGGCGTGCGCAATGCTTGCCGGTTTCCCGATGGCCAGAGGGGATGAGGTTGGTCCGGGCGTGGCGCAGAGATGCCGACCGCTGTGATGGCGGAGTTCGGTCTCTTGCGCGAACCTGCTCCTGTTGCCGTGCAGCAGGGCGCGCTGGGGGCGTCATCGTCTGGCCTTGTTGCATCGTTGTCGCGGTTCCCGGGGGGATGTCGTTGCGACCGGCGGGCACATTGCGGGTCACGTCGGCCAGCTCATTCGGCTGAGCCGGACCGAAGGTATCGCACAGGCAGCCCGCGACGTTTGGGGTGCCGACGGATTTGCGAGGCAGCAGATCTGCCAAGTTACGGAAACACAGAGGGAGCCAATCTGCCAGAAAGAGAGCTTGAGGTGGAGGTCGCCTATTACTGCGACCGTTCCGCCATCGGCGGGCATTTCGACAATGTAGGGTCGGGCAACACGGCTTTCTATGGGGTCGCACGCGTTTTGACCAATCGGGAACACAGGGGGGCACCGGGCTGATGCAGGATGCGCCCGTGCGCTTTCCGCTTTCAGTCAGTCTTTTCCTGTCTCAGTGCTTGCTTTCACGTAAATTATTGATTTCTTGAATTATTTTTGCGCCTGGGCGACGGCCTCAAAGGTCTGAATTTGCTCGGCTGGGCGTGCCTGAAGATTGTCCTCTCGCAAGCTTGGCTGGGCGGGGCAGTGCCGAATGTGACGCTGAGGCCCGAGGATTCCGGCCGTGCAATTGACAGTTGAATACCTCTATGCCTGAGTGCTTAGAGATCCAAGGGCCAAGTAGCGTAAGAATGTCGGTTGATACGGTTGAGGAAGAGTCGCGTGACCAGCTCGTTCTGGAGCTGTCCGTCGCGCAGAAAGTGAACTTTGCATCGTCCCAGAACGGTGTCTCGGTTCTGAAAAATGTCGTGTTGCAGAACCATTCAGATGAGCCGCTGGAGACTTTAACTCTCGAACTGACATGCCGTCCCGGTCTGATCCGCCCGAAGAGCTGGACGGTCGACCGACTGGCGCCGGGGCAACGACAAGAGCTGGGCGACCTGGAAACGCCCTTGGATACGGTGATCCTGGGCGGTCTCAACGAGGCAGAGTGGGGAGAACTGCAGTTCGTCGTGAAACACGGCGAGACAGAGCTGTTGCAGGAGCAACGCCCGATCGAGATGCTGGCCCGAGACGAATGGGGTGGCGTCGGCGACATGGCGCATCTGCTTGCGGCCTTTGTCTCTCCCAATGACACGGTTGTCGCTGGTGTCCTCAAGGAGGCCAGTCGGCTACTGGAGGGTGCCGGGCAGAGCGGTGCCATGGATGGCTACCAGTCCCGCGACCCGTCCCGTGCATGGATGCTGGCCGGGGCGATCTGGTCGGCCGCGACCGGCATGGGGCTGACCTATGCGGTGCCTCCGGCAAGTTTCGAGTTGAACGGCCAGAAGGTGCGCGACCCCGGCCGCATCAAGTCCGAGGGTCTGGCCACCTGTCTCGACAGTGCCCTTCTGCTGGCCGGCTGCTTCGAGGCGGCTGGTCTCAACCCCGTGGCGCTCTTCTCCGAGGGGCATGCCTGGACCGGTGTTTGGCTGACGGAGCGGGATTTCGGGACCATCAGCGAGCCCGACGTGATGACGGTCCGCAAGGCCATCGATGCGCGCGAATTCGTGGTCATGGAGACCACCTTGCTGACGAAGAAACCCAGCGTCGGGTTCGAGGAGGCGGTTGATACGGCGCGCGAGCTGACATCCGAGCGCAATGAACACAGCTTTGTCATGGCAGTCGACATCCGGCGCGCCCGGGCGGCCCGGATTCGGCCGCTTGCCAGCCATCGCTCCGAGCCGGAGGCAGAGGCGGAAGACGTCGTTGCAAGTCCGGCAGCCCTGCCGCGCCCGCTGGATCTGGGCCTGTTGCCGGGTGACCTGATCGAGGATGAGGCCTCGACGCCGGCGGACCGGATCTCTCGCTGGCAGCGCAAGCTTCTGGACCTATCGCTGCGCAACCGGCTGCTGAACTTCAAGGACAGCAAGCAGACGCTGCCCTTCCTGTGCCCTGATGTCTCGGCGCTGGAGGATCAGCTGGCCGACGGCAAGAAGTTCCGCGCTCTGGCGCTCAAGACCGAAGATCCCGTCGGCACGCGCGATCTGCTGGCGAAGGAAGAGCCCCTGCTCCTTGAAGAGGTCGCGAAGGATGCCTTCGCGAAGGGCCAGATCGCGGTCCCGCTGACCCGTAAGGACAGCGATCGTCGGCTGCTCGAGCTGCATCGCCGTGCCAAGAGCGACATGCAGGAAGGCGGAACGAACACGCTGTTCCTGGCCGCCGGCTTCCTGCGCTGGAAGAAATCCGAAGGAGATACGCGCAGCTATCGCGCGCCGCTGCTGCTGGTGCCGGTAAAGATCTCGCGCAAGTCTGCGCAATCGGAATTCGTGATCGAGCATCACGAGGACGACGTGCGCTTCAACACCACGCTGCTGGAGTTTCTCAAGCGGGATTTCGACCTGAAGGTGCCCGAATTGGAGGGGGAGCTGCCGCGGGACGAGAGCGGTTTCGACCTGCCGCGCATCTTCGAGACCATGCGCCGCAAGGTGCGTGATGTCGCCGGTTTCGAGGTGATCGAAGAGCTGGCGCTGTCGACCTTCTCTTTCTCCAAGTTCCTGATGTGGAAGGACCTAGTGGAACGGACCGACAGCCTGCGCGAGAGCGCGCTGGTAAAGCATCTGGTGGACAACCCGACCGAGCCCTTCCTGGCCGAAGGGACGCCGGGACTGCCGGTTGCGGTCGATGTGGACCGCAGGCTGGCGCCGCGCGACCTGTTCACGCCGCTACCCGCGGATTCCTCTCAACTTGCCGCCGTTCTGGCCGCGCAGGAGGGGCATGACTTTGTCCTGATCGGGCCGCCGGGCACGGGCAAGAGCCAGACCATCGCCAATATCATATCGCAATGCCTCGCCATGCAGAAAACGGTTCTCTTCGTGGCCGAGAAGTCGGCGGCGCTGGACGTGGTGCAGCGGCGGCTTGCGTCGCATGGGCTGGGCGATGCAGTACTGGAGCTGCATTCCAACAAGGCCGACCGGAAATCGGTGCTGTCTCAGCTGGGTCGCAGTTGGGAGCGGGCGGCCAACGCGTCGGACGCCGACTGGATCAAGGTGACGGATGACCTGACGGTCACTCGCGAACAGCTGAACACCTATGTCAAGGCGCTGCACCAGAAGGGGACGCAAGGCTTCAGTGTTTTCCAGGCGATCGGCAAGGCTGCCGGTCAGGAACAGCCGTTCAGCCTGTCCTTCGCGAACAAGGACGCGCATGATGCGGAGAGCTACACGCATCTGAAGGCACTGGCCGAAGCCCTTGGCCGGTGCTGGGAAATTGTTGCGGGCCGCCAGCCGTTGCCGCTGGTGCGGGCGGAGGAGTGGTCTTTCGGCTGGCAGGCGGAGCTGCTTGAGCGGAGTGCCCAGCTGAGCACGGCCACCCGCGAGCTGGCAGAGGCCGCCGAGGCGCTCGCGCGCCAGGCCGGGCTGACCTGGACGGGCGCGGGCGAGGCGTCCGAGATCGCGCCGCTGCTGCGCCTCGCGTCGATCCCCGAGACTGGCGAGGATGTAAGCTGGTCACTGACGCGGGATGTCGTCGAGGTGCAGACGCAATCCGAGGCTCTAACGGACCAGCTTGCCGCCTACACCGCCGCCGCCGGTCGGACCTCTGCGAGCTATCCGATGGCGCAGCTGGACAGCATTCCTCTGGATCAGCTCGATGCCAGCTGGCGGCTTGCACAGACCAAGATGTGGCCCTTCTCGATCTTTGCCAAATCCTCGGTGCGCAAGCTCTTGCAGACCTATGCGGAGCGCGGAAAGGCCGATCCCCGTTCCGATATCGCCGCGCTGGCGGAGGCCAAACGTGCCCGAGTCGAGGTTGAGGCAACTCCGCTCACCAGGTGTCCGGTGGTCAAGGGCGTGGAAACGGATCCTGCACGTCTCGCTGACTGGATGGGCCAGGCGCAGGCAATCACGACGGTACTCGCCGAGATCGCGCCTGCGGTCGCCGATCCGGCCCGTTGGGATCTGGCCCGCCAGAACCTTGCCCAACGGAACGGCGGTGACCTGCGGGCGGCGATCACGCTCTTCCAGCGCAAGCATGATAGCTGGCAGGAGCATGCCGGGGCCTTCGCGCAGGTGGCGCAGGCATCGCCCGAGGGCATGGCCCTGTCGGAGCTGCTCGCATCTCTGCAGGCCATCCAGGACAACAAGGAGCACCTGCAGGATTGGACCCGTTGGGTCGAAGTCCGCACACAAGCCAGCGGGGCAGGGCTTGAGGCTCTCGTCCATGCCGTCGAAGAAGGCCGGATCGAGGGCGATGTCGATGCAGCCTTCGCCTCGGCCTATGCGACCTGGTGGTTGCCGCAGGCCATGGATGCGCAGCCTGAATTGCGGGGGTTCTCCCATTGGTCGCACGAGGATGCGATTAAGCGCTTCCGGGAATTGGACGACCGCGCAACGGAGATGGCAGCGGGGCAGGTCCTGTCCCGCATCCAGCATGGCTTGCCAGCGCAGGATGCCGTCGCGCGCCGGTCTGAACTTGGCACGCTGCGGCACCAGCTTGGGCTGCAGCGGCCCAGTATGCCGATCCGCACGCTGATCTCGGAAATGCCCGACGCTTTCACCAAGTTGGCCCCCTGCGTGCTGATGTCCCCGCTGTCGGTGGCGCAGTACCTCCCAGCGGGGCAGGCGGCTTTCGATGTGGTGATCTTCGACGAGGCGTCCCAGATCACCACCTGGGACGCGATCGGCGCGATCGCGCGGGGCAAGCAGGCGATCATCGTCGGCGACCCCAAGCAGCTTCCCCCGACGAACTTCTTCGGGCGCAGCGACGCCGGTGAAGACGACCTGCCGGAAGCCGAGCGCGACCTGGCGTCCATCCTGGACGAGGTCGCCGCGGCAGGCATCCCGACGCAGCAGCTCGATTGGCACTATCGCAGCCGGGACGAGGCGCTTATCGCCTTCTCCAACTGGCATTACTACGGCGGCCGCCTGGTGACCTTCCCGTCTCCGGCAACGGCGTCGGAAGCGGTGAGGCTGCACCAGGTCGATGGCGTCTATGGGCGGGGTCAGGGCAGGACCAACGAGGCCGAAGCCCGCGCCATCGTGCGCATGACGGTGCGCCGCCTGAACGAATGGCTGACCTGGCCTGAAGATGAGCGGCTGACACTTGGTGTCATCACCTTCAACGCCGAGCAGCAGGGTCTGATCCTCGACCTGCTGGACGAGGAGCGGCGGAAGAACCCGGATCTGGAATGGTTCTTCGAGGATGCGCGGGAAGAGCCGGTCATCGTCAAGAACCTGGAAAACATCCAGGGGGACGAGCGGGACGTGATGCTGTTCTCGATCACCTTCGGCCCTGACCATGCGGGCAAGCTGTCGATGGCCTTCGGTGCGTTGAACAGCGACGGAGGCGAGAAACGTCTCAACGTGGCGGTGACGCGGGCACGGGCAGAGCTGCATGTCTTTGCCTCGATCCGCGCCGACCAGATCGACCTGACGCGCACCAAGGCGGTGGGTGTGAAACATCTCAAGGGGTTCCTCGATTTTGCAGCGCGTGGGCCGGTGGCGCTTCCAGAGCAGGACGACGGTTCGCTCGGTCCGGTCGAGAACGTCTTCGAGGCCGCGATCAAGGTCGCCATAGAGGCGAAGGGTTGGGAGCTGCGTCCGCAGATCGGTGTGTCCGGCTTCCGGATCGATCTTGGGGTGGTGCATCCCGATCACGCAGGTGCCTACCTCGCCGGGATCGAATGCGATGGCGCGACCTATCACGGATCCGCCACGGCGCGGGACCGGGACAAGGTGCGGCAGGCGGTGCTGGAAAACCTTGGCTGGACGATCTTCCGGATCTGGTCGACCGACTGGTTCCGCAATCCTGCGGCCGTGGTCGAACGCATCCACACCGCGCTGACCGAGCGCCTTGAGGCGGATCGCGCCAGGCGGGCCGAAGAAGACACGGCGCGCCAAGCGATGCCCGCGGAGGATGCCGATGACGTCGAGGCCTCGCACATGGCCGAGGCGGCAGAGACGAACGAGGCCGAGGGGGCGCTTGCGAAGAGCGGCGCTGAAGACAGTACCACACCGCCAGAGCCTGTCCGGCAAGAGCCACAATTTGCCCGGGCGACACCGTCAGCAGTCATGCCGCAGGTGGAAGGAGCAGAGCCCACCGAAGCCAGCCCCGATCCCGACAGGTTCTACGATGCCGACTATATTCCCATCCTTGAGCGCCTGATCGCGGGCGTGGTCACGCGCGAAGGGCCCATGCCGATCGCCCTGCTGGGCAAGCGGGTTTCCGGGATGCATGGCTGGCAAAGAACCGGACGTCGGATCTCTGAACGGGTGTCCAGGGCACTTGGTGGGGTCGAGCTGCATCCCGAGAACGGTGTCGATTTCCTTTGGGCGGTGGGAACGAAAGCCGACAGGGTCGGTTTCCGGTCGGGACTGGATCGATCGATCCGGGATGTTTCCCGAGCGGAGATCGCGGAGCTTTATGATCGCCATGCGGCTGAGCTGAGCAGGAGCGAGGATCCCGTCCTCGATCTGGCGCGGTATGCGGGGATTGCGAGACTGTCGGCAGACGCGCGTTCATACCTGTCGGACTGCCTGGCATGGCGATCCACTGCCAGTGAGTGAGCAAGAGAGACCGGGCAGTCGCATGATTGCCCGTCGGATCGGGTGCGTTGTTGCAGTCTTCCGCCACCACGATATCAAGCGGCTTTGGTCGGCGCTGTCTCGTCACTACTCATAAGCCTATGGAAATGCGTCATAACCAACTTTTGTCCCGGTGTCTGTCAATCGATCTTGAGGTCGATCCTTCCAGGGCAAAGATCTTTGGTATGGCGGCCGTGCGCGGTGATGAACGGCCGGCTCTGAAGTCGATGGACGGGATCTCCGAAGAGTTCCTTGATCAACTCGAAGCACAGGTCGGAGATGTGGCGCATCCGATTGGACATAACGTCCTGAAGCACGACCTCGAACATCTGATCGCGAAACGACCCCGGCTTGGCCAAATCATTCGAGCGCCAATCGATACATTGTGGCTGAACCCGCTGGCCTTCCCGCGGAACCCATACCATCACCTGGTGAAGCACTATCATGACGGGCGCCTTGCCTCCGGGCATGTGAATGATCCCGAACTGGACGCGCGCCTTGTCTTCGAGGTGCTCGCCAACCAGCTGGATGCTTTTGCAAAACTGGAGGAGGACGCGCCCGATGCGCTGGTTGCCTACCATTATCTGACCACACGCATGGAACGCGCCGGCGGCTTTGATGCCGTGTTTTCCTATCTGCGCGGCAAGAATTGTCCAGGCTATGACGAGGCTGGCGCAGCGATCAGGCGGTTGCTTGCCGGGCGCGCCTGCGGGTTGCGTGTTGAGCAAACGTTGCGACGCCTGAGCAGCCCCCAGAACGGCTGGCCGATGGCCTATGCCCTGTCGTGGATTACGGTGGCAGGCGGCGACTCTGTCATGCCTCCCTGGGTGAGGGCGCAGTTCCGCGAGGCATCTCTGATCGTCAGGCACCTGCGCGACACCTCTTGCAAGGATCCGACCTGCACCTGGTGCGCCGAGCAGAACGACCCGGTGCGCGCCCTGGAAAGGTGGTTCGGGTTCCCCAGCTTTCGCCCCAAGCCGGTCGACCCGGATGGACGCCCGCTGCAGGAACGCATCGTCGACGAGGCCATGTCCGGCAACAGCCTGCTTGGGATCCTGCCGACAGGGACGGGCAAGTCGCTGTGCTACCAGGTGCCGGCGCTGTCACGGTTCGACAAGATCGGCGCGCTGACGGTGGTGATCTCTCCGCTTGTCGCGTTGATGGCGGATCAGGTTCAGGGGATGGAGCGTGCCGGGATCTCCTGCTCGGTCACGATCAACGGCATGATGTCCATGCCGGAACGTCAGGATGCGCTCGACAAGGTCCGAATGGGCGATGCCGGGATCCTCATCATCTCTCCCGAGCAACTTCGCAGTCCTTCGATCCGGAACGTGCTGGCGCAGCGCGAAGTAGGGCTATGGGCGATTGACGAGGCGCATTGCGTGTCGAAATGGGGGCATGATTTCCGGCCGGACTATCGCTATCTCGGCCGCTTCATCAGGGAGTTCTCAGGCGATCAACCACCTGCGCCCGTGCTCTGCCTCACCGCGACCGCAAAGCCCGAGGTGGTTGCGGATATCATCGAACACTTTCAGACCAAGGCCGGGGTCGAGCTGTTGCCGCTTGACGGAGGCGCCTCACGGACAAACCTGGCGTTCGAAGTTCGGCCGACGACCAAGGCCTCGAAGTTGTCGGATGTGCTGAACGCCCTTGACGAACTGCTGCCCGCCGATGGGCGCTCGGGCGCGGTGGTTTATTGTTCCTCGCGCAAGGAAACCGAGCGGGTGGCCGAGTTCCTGAAGTCTCAGGGTGTGGATGCGGCGCATTTCCATGCGGGGATGAGCGCGGACGACAAACAGGTCGTGCAGGAACAGTTTCGGGTGGGCGAGCTGCGCGTGATCGCCGCGACCAACGCCTTCGGGATGGGGATCGACAAGCCTGACATCCGATTGGTCGTCCACGCCGATATCCCTGGGTCTTTGGAAAACTACCTTCAGGAGGCCGGGCGCGCCGGACGGGACCGCGAGGACGCCCATTGCGTCCTGTTGTTCACGGCGGACGATGTGGAACGTCAGTTCCGGCTGACAGCCAGTTCGCGCCTCGCCCGGCATGAAATCGGGGCAATCCTCAAGGCGCTGCGTCGGATCGACGAGCGGACCAAGAAAACCGGCAAGGTCGTCGCGACATCGGGTGAGATCGTCCGGTCCGAGAAAGACCAGGCGTTCGAGCGCGACAGCGCAACGGACGACACCCGCGTTAAGACGGCCGTGTCCTGGCTGGAGGAAGCGCATCTTGTATCGCGGGAAGAGAACCGGGTTCAGGTGTTCCCGTCCTCCCTGCGGGTGCGGTCTGTGGATGAGGCGAAGCAGCGGTTGGCCGGGGCAGACCTGACCCTCGCGCATCGCAACCAACTTCTGGCCATCGTGGCGCATCTGGTCTCCGCCCCGGCTGACGAAGGCGTGTCGACCGATGAGCTTTGCGGTGTGGCGGGGATATCACCCGGTGCGCTGCCAAAGGCCATGTCGACGCTGGAAACGCTGGGTATCGCGCGCAACGACGTTGCGATGACGGTCTTTTTGCACGTTGGTGTTGCCAAATCCTCGACACAGAGACTGGCTCAGGTTTCGGCGCTGGAGGGCGATCTGATCGCGCTCATGCAGGAGCTGGCGCCGGATATGGATGACCGCACCCCGGTTCCGCTGAACCTTGCTGAAACCTGTCAGAGCTTGCGCGACAAGAACCATTCGGATGTCAGGCCCGATGCGGTCGACAGATTGGTGCGGGGGATTGCCCAGGATGGCCGAAGTCAGGACGGCGGTCGCGGGAACATTTCCCTGCGCAAGGTCAGTCGCAACACGCTGATGGTCACCCTGGTGCGGCCCTGGAGAATTGTTCGGGCAACGGCAAACTTGCGGTGGCAAGCGGCTGAACTGCTTCTGACCTATCTGACAGGCCGGCTCGACAAGGGCGCCCGGGGCAAGGATCTTCAGGTTGAGACAACGGTCGGCGACCTGCTGGCACAGCTGAATAAGGATGCCTTCCTGAAGACCAGTGGCATTGGTGACATGACCAAGCTCATGGAAAGAGCGCTGCTGTGGCTGCATGAACAGGGTGTTCTGACGCTTGGCAAGGGTCTGACGGTGTTCCGTTCTGCCATGACGGTCTATCTCGACCCGGCAGGGGGGCAGTTCACCCAGACGCATTTCGCGCCGCTGGAGGACCACTACGGCGAGCAAACACTCCAGACCCACGTCATGGCGACCTATGCCGAAACAGGGCTGCGGGCGATGAGCGATGCATCGCGCCTGTCCGAAGACTACTTCCTGCTCAACAAGGAGCAGTTCATGAAACGGTGGATGCCGGGCATGGGCCGCGAGGTCCGACGGCAGACCACCAGCGCCTCCTGGGAGGAGATCGTCGAGAAGCTGGGCAACAAGGTCCAACAGGAGATCGTGACAGATGACCGGGACCGGACGAATGTTCTGGTCCTGGCGGGCCCGGGGTCGGGCAAGACGCGGGTGCTGGTCCACCGGATCGCCTATCTGCTGCGTATGAAACGCGAGGACCCGCGCGGTATTCTGGTTCTCGCTTACAACCGGCACGCAGCGGCCGAAATCCGCGTGCGGCTGCGCGCTCTGGTCGGCGACGATGCCATAGGCGTCACGGTCTGCACCTGTCATGCGCTGGCGATGAAGCTCGTGGGGGCCAGTTTTGTGGGCCAGCGGGCCGACACCGAAGATTTCGATGGCATCGTGATGGAGGCCGTGCACCAGCTCGAGGGCGAGGGGCTGTCGAAATCCGAAGCCGAAGCACAGCGCGAGACCTTGATCCAGGGCTATCGCTGGATCCTCGTGGACGAGTATCAGGACATCGGGCCGGAAGAGTATCAACTTATCTCGGCGGTCGCGGGCAGATCTCTTGAGGATGCCGACCTGAAGCTCAGCCTGTTCGCCGTCGGGGATGACGATCAGAACATCTATGCTTTCAACGGCGCCTCCGTCGGATTCATTCGGAAGTTCGAAGAAGATTACAAGGCGCGGCCGGCCTTCCTGGTCGAGAACTACCGTTCGACCAATCACATCATTGCGGCGGCCAACGCGGTGATTTCGGCGGCGCCGGATCGGATGAAGGTGGATCATGAGATCAGGATCAACACAGATCGCAGGCGTGATCCCGAAGGTGGAGTGCTCGCAAAGGCGGATGGCGTCGGGCAGGGCCGGGTTCAGCTGCTGAATGTCCCCTCCGGCGACCTGCCCCAGGCGATCGCTGCCGTCGACGAAATGGTGCGGCTGTCGAAGCTGGACCCGGATTGGTCTTGGACCCGCACCGCGATCATCTCTCGCGACTGGAAAAGGCTCAGCGCGGTCCGGACTTATGCTGAAAGGCAGGGTATCAAGGTCGAAATGGCCAATCAGGACCTACCGAATATCTGGCGACTGCGCGAGACACAGGCGCTCGTGGCAAGTCTGCGCCGGCGACAGGGAGAGCTGCTGGGCGTTGCCGACATCAACGACCTCCTCAACGAGCAGTCGCGCAACAAGTGGGGCGACCTGTTGGCAGAAGGCATCGCCGAGCTGGCGAGAGAGCTGAAGACAAAGACCATGCCGGTGCCCGATATCGTCGAATGGCTGGCTGAATGGTCCCGTGAGACACGGGGCGAGCAGCGCGGGCTGCTCCTGCTGACTGCGCACCGGGCCAAGGGGCTAGAGTTCGATCATGTTGCTATTCTGGATGGCGGTTGGGACCGGGCATCGAAGAACGAAGACCGTGATGCTCCGCGCAGGCTTTTTTACGTCGCGATGACGCGGGCCAGAAAGGGCCTGATCGTTATGGCTTCGGGTGAGCATGCGTTGCTGAAACCCGGCAGTCCCTGCGTCGTAGAAAGACAGGTCGTGCCGCATTTCCCGGCTGGAGGACTGCCTTCGAGGGTCTACCATCTGCCAAACCTCAAGTATGCCGACCTGTCATATGCCGGTCGCCAGGGAGATCGGCACGAGGTGCACCGTGCAATCCAGGAATGCCGGGTGGGTGACCCGCTACACCTGGACTACCGAGTCCCCAACTGGGAGTTGCTGGACCGGCAAGGCCGCCTCTTGGGGCGCATGTCAAAGTCATGGGAGCATCCGCCGGGGCAGGTCTTGGTCTCTGGTGCGGTTGGAGCTGTGGTCCATTGGCGAAAGTCGGATGGCGACGAGCAATACGCGCACTACGCGCGCCGAGATGAATGGGAGACCGTCCTTCCCGAACTGGTCTTTGCCCCTCCGGGCCAGGTGCCACCTGCCGAGTCGTTGGCCGATACAGCTGTCGACAGTGCTGTTGCCCGTGCCTATCCGGCAGGCGGCATGGAGACCCAAGGCGGGCAACCTGCGAAAGCCATCGAGTCGGATGATCCGGCTGCGCTCGTTGCGCTTGCGCAGCGCATCTACACAGAAAGCCGGTCGTGGGAGGAGTTTATCGACCGCTTCAAAGAACGGGGTCTTGAAGTGGTGCCCAAGGGGGGCGGCCTCGTGCTCAAGGACGGGACCGATGGGCGCGAGCTGTGCAAGATGTCGGCATTGGGGCTCACCTACAAAAAGACGGTGCAGGGCTTCGAGGAGGGGTTTCCCGGCCATCCGTCTCCCGCCATGGCGGACCACGCTCTGGGAAAAAAGAAGGAGGCTGGGCCGAGGCGACAAAGGCGCAGCAAGCCTTCGGGCGAAGAAGATGGCTTTGATATCATGGATGAATGACATCGCTGGCGCGTTCTCGCTGTCTCGCTTTGCGGTTCCGCTCGAAAGCCAGCATCCCCACCGTCTGCTTGGCCGCGATGTCGCGGACCGCCGCGGTAATGGCTGACTCTCCGAAATCCCGCGGATCAATAACCATCGGAGCATGTCCTTGTGCGCCGCGTGATGGCCATTGGCCGTAGCCTCCAGGAAATCCCTGAAACCGGGCGGGCCGCTGATGTCGTCCTGCGGCCCGGTGCGCGCACCATCCTGATAGATGGGGCAGTCGATAGGTGGATCCGCGACCGCCATCTGTTCGACCACGCCCCGATGGTGCCAGTTGCCACCGAACTCGTAGGTGCATTCGAACTCTGCTGCACCGCGCCCGAACAGGGGGCCAAGTACATGTTCTTGACCGGCGCCGCTCGTTTCCGGGTTGGTGCCTTGTCCGGACGCTGAAAGGCGGCTGACGTAGGACTTGAACTCGCGCGTCGAGGTGAAGTGCCGATATCCGGCCGCGCTTGCGAGTGAGATCAGCTCTGCGCCCTTGCGCCGGGGAACAGCAACGTGTTCGGGTAAATCGGTCTGGACACCGTTGCGCCAGACTAGGTCTCGGATCTCACGTTGCTCGCCGGTTTCGGCGTCAACAAAGTCGAAGGGCATCTCGCCTTGTGCGCGGCCTTGCTCCGCTACCCAGTCGTTCAGGGTTTCCAGTTCAATGGCTTTTTCTTCGCGGGCGATGCCGCCGAGAAGAACCTTGTCGGCCAATCTGGCCGAGCGCGATCCTTCCTGGATCGCAGTGTCAGAGGTGGTCGCGGTTTTTGGACCAGTTTGCCGCCAAAGGTGCCGAAGAAAAGCACCATGACGGGATGGCAAACCTTGAGAACAAGACACGGTTGTGATCGAGGCCAAGGCGACCGCCGATCATGTTCGGGCTGCTGTCGATCTGCGCAACAGCGCGGTTCAGAGCGCCTTCGATGTCACCGGTATCTTGGCTGTGAAGGCAGGGTAACTTCGCCTTTCCGATCAGGATCGTGCTCGATGTGGCCTAAATCTTGCCTTTGATCGGATGCTTCCAGACATCGAACAGCCCCCATGGCCTCATTGGCGGCCTGGAGGGCGGAAAACGGTAGGTGGAGGTGCTGTGGGGGCCGATCTCCTTGGCCTCCTGGTGCCTACGCCTGACAGTGACGCCGTCCCGCAAGTGGTCTTTCCCTTCGGCATCCGCGCAACTCTTTTCCAGGATCATGGGGCTGAGCGAGCTTACAGATCCTGCGGAGTGATGGCGCATTGAAACCATTCCTTTGCCCGCGTAGGGCCGCTCCGTTTGCGGATCTTTTCTCCGGGAGTGTGTCGTGTGAGCTCCGAGCGCTTCGGGTTCTTGGGCGGCATGGGCGTTGCCAGCTTGTGTGTCCACCTGGGCGACGTGATGTGGGGCGCGCATAGGTCAGACGACATTCCGATTGTGAGCACAAAAACCGCTGCGGCGCGGCTTTTGTGTGTTTCATCGGATGGTCCGGTCAAAGATTGCGGACGAATAGGCCGCGTCTGACACCCCGGGACATTGTCGCCAGGCCAAGTACGGGATGACAAATGAAGTATGCATTTTCCGTGGCTTGGACCCAACCTACGTCCACCTCCGCCGCAGGCAGGACACGACACCAAGGCGCCCCCCCCCCCGGGGCGCCTTTTTCATGAGCGTATGAGGGTGTTTCCCGCGCGGCCGGGGCTGCGGTGGACCGGGTGGGGGATGCGGCGCGGCGGGCTCTGGTCAATCGCGCCGGGGGCTGGCACTCTGCGGCCATGTCCTGCCCGATCTGCCAATCCCCGACCTGCCATGATTACCGCCCGTTCTGCTCGCGCCGCTGCGCCGACCTGGATCTGGGGCGCTGGATGACCGGGGCCTATCGCACGCCCCTGGTCGAAACCGATGACGAACTCGACGAGCTTGCAGAAGCCGTTGAAGAGCGACGCGAGGTTCACTGAAAAAAGGCGCGAAAAGGCTCTGGACACCCTCGCCGGTTACGCCTAGAACACCGCGACCCAGAGGTAGCAACCTCTCCCGTGCCCGGGTAGCTCAGGGGTAGAGCAGTGGATTGAAAATCCTCGTGTCGGTGGTTCGATTCCGCCCCCGGGCACCATTTTATTCCAGGGAATAAAACCGACCCGGCGCATGTCCTGCGTCGCGTTTTGCCGTATCGCGCCGGGCTTGGCGGTCGGCCTCTGCTTGCCATGATTTTGACACAACCTATGCGGGCTGGATCTCGTTCGGCGGGGCCGGTTGTGTGCAGTCGTACATTCCAAAAAACGAATGGTTTGGATTGACCAGGGCCGCCTCTGCAGCGGCTGGGATGTGCCGCTCGGGTCGTCCGGCCCGTATTGCGCGGGCCGTTCTTGTGCGCCGGCGTCGACCCTTGGTTGTGCCCGGCCGGTTCGGTTCTTGCAGCCTGCGCGTGTGGCGCGCAAAGCGCGTGGATACATGCGTGTAAAATCCGGTGAATCCCACACTGCATGTGATAAAATTCTTTACATAACAGTTTGTTAGTGCTGGTAAATTTTCCGTGGCGGTCGATTTTTGCCGCCCGAGGATCGAAGGTCAGTTTCAGAATGTCCGCTCAAATCAGCCCCGTGTCACCCGTGTCTACCATCTCCGGGGGCCGTGGCGCCCGCCTGGCCCTGCGGGGATCGACGGCCTTGGCAGGGGGTCTGATCGTGGCCTTGGCGGCGCTGGCGCAGCCGGCCGCGGCGGGCTGTTCGGCCAGTGGCAGTTCGCAGACATGTTCGGGAAACAACATCCAGCACATCTACAAGACAGATGGTTCGGTCACCGACGTGACCTATGAAAACGTGACCGGCAACATCAATGCCAACCACGGCAAGGGCTGGAACTACGTGCTGAACCTTCAGGACACCGGGGGTTCGGGGCATTCGTATTCGGAAAACGGGCATCACCCCGAGAACGGCCAGTCGGGCGGCGATGGCACCGACGGGGCGCGCCTGGGCGTGACCATGCATTTCGACAAGGGCTACGGCTTTCAAAGCAGCGCCGGTGGCATCTATCTGCACAGCACCGGCGGCAATGGCGGAAGGGGCAACGAGGATCTCCGGTTCTGGGGCACCCGGGCGCATGGCGGCACCGGCGGGGCCGGAGGGGCCGGTGGCGATATCTCGATTTCAGCATCCGAAGACGGTGGCGGGAAAACGCCGCATGGCATCGTCGCCAAGTCATATCCCGGGATCGTCGCCATCAGCGAGGGCGGCGAAGGGGGCGACGGCGGACTGGGTAAGCAGAGCGGCTCGGCCCATGGTTACGGCGGCACCGGCGGCGAAGGCGGTGCGGGCGGAGACATCATCGTCGAACTGGACGACGGCCATTACGTCGACGTGACGACCAAGCGGTCATCGACCTCGCGGTCCGGTATCCATCTGCAGAGCATCGGCGGCACAGGCAGCAGGGGCGGCGACGGCAATGCGAGCGGGACGGCCTATGGCGGGACCGGTGGTGCGGGTGGCGATGGGGGCGACATCACCTTTGACGCATCCGACAGCAAGAACAGCATCACCACGAGCGGCAAGGCCATTCACGGCATCTATGCACAGAGCAAGGGCGGCAATGGCGGCACTGGGGGCATTGGAAGCAGCGGCATGGGCACCGGGCATGGCGGCGATGGCGGCCAGGGCGGCCAGGGCGGCGCGGTAAGCCTGACATACAGCGGGTCGGTGAGCACGTCGGGCGACGCTGCGCTGGGTCTCTACGCGATGAGTGCCGGCGGCGGCGGGGGCGCGGGTGGTGCCGGCGGGGGCGGCTGGTCCGGCTCGGGCGGCGGAGCCGAGGGGGCGGGAGACGGCGGAACGGTCACGCTGAGGCTCTCCGATGCGACCGTCTCGACCGAGGGCGCGGAATCGATCGGCATCCTGCTGCAAAGCGTCGGCGGTTTCGCCAGTTCCGCGGGCAAGGGCTCGGGCGTCGAGGGCTACGGGGCCAGCGACCAGAGCGGTGGCGATGGCGGCGAGGTCAAGGCGGATGTGGCCGACACCCATGTCAGCACCCAGGGTGATTATGCCGCGGCGCTGATCGCGCTCAGCTCGGGCGGCGGCGGCGGGACCGGTTCGACGGCCGATGCCTTCGATGCGCTCGGCAGCAGCGGCAGTGCCGGGGGCGACGGGGGCACCGTGATGCTTGACTTCACGGGCACCAACAGCCTGACCACGCAGGCCGATTATGCGCCGGGCGTGCTGGCGCTCAGCGTTGGCGGCGGCGGTGGGGTCGGCGGCGGGGCAGACGGCATCATCGCGCTTGGCGGCACCGGCGGCAGCGGCGGTGACGGAGGCCAGGTTGCCGTGACCATCGGTGGCGACACGACGATCGGCACCTCGGGAGATTACGGCATCGGCCTGGTTGCGGCCAGCATCGGCAATGGCGGCGGCGTGGCCGGGTCGACCTCGGGGGCCTGGCAATCGGGGGGCAACGGCGGTGGCGGCGGTGACGGCGCGTTGGCATCGCTGGACCTGCTGGAAGGCCTGCTGAAAGTGACCACGACAGGCGACATGTCCTATGGCGTCGTTGTGGCGTCGAATGGCGGCGGTGGCGGGGTCGGCGGCTCGACCCGGGCAGACATCGATGTCTTTGTGCCGATGACCGGGTCGGCCGGCGGTGGCGGCGGCAATGGAGACGCGGTGACGGTCTCGCTGGCAGACAGCAGCGACGGCGTCGATATCTCGACCGAGGGTGTCGAGTCGGACGGGTTCGTGGCGCAATCGGTCGGCGGCGGCGGCGGGCTGGGCGGCTCGGTGACCGACAACGACATCATCACGACCTTCAACAGCAAGGCCGGCACCGGGGGCGGCACCGGGGGTGACGGTTCCACGGTCGACGTGACCCTTGCCGGCTCGATCACCACAAGCGGCGCGTCCTCGACGGGCATCCTGGTGCAATCCGTCGGCAATGGCGGCGGCTCGGCCGGGCATTACCACACGACCTCGGTCGCGGATCTCAGCTTTGGGGTGAACGTCGGGGCCTCGGGTGGCAGCGGCGGCAACGGCGACACGGTCACGCTGGAGACCTCGGTGACGGTATCGACCTATGGCGATCATTCCGACGGCATCCTGGTCCAGTCGATCGGCGGCGGCGGCGGGGACTCCAGCGCGGTGACCGATCTTGAAACGGCGGGCGTCAATCTGGACAACGGCGTCAGGACGGGCGCGACCGGCGGCGACGGGGGCGACGGCGGCGAAGTCCACCTGGCCAACACCGGCGACATCCTGACCCAGGGCGACAATTCCAACGGCATCCTGGCGCAATCGACGGGCGGTGGCGGGGGCAAGGGTGGCGCGACCCACAATCTCAACTACGGCTCGATACCGCTGGGCGCAGCCACGTTGGGCGCCGGGGGCGGCGTGGGTGGCACGGCCGCCACGGTCGAGGTGGCCAACAGCGGCGACATCGTCACCTCGGGCAACAATTCGCGCGGGCTCATGGCCCAATCGACCGGCGGCGGCGGCGGGATCGCGGGCACGACGTTGAACCTGGATGTCACCGCAGCCTCGATCGACGGCACCGTGGGCGGCAGCGGCGGCTCGGGCAATGCCTCGGATCTTGTCGGCGTGGTGAACGAGGGCGACATCCTGACCTATGGTTCCGCCGCGGCGGCGATCTGGGCGCAAAGCATCGGCGGCGGCGGCGGGCTGGGTGAATTCACCTTCTCGGGCTCGGTCGATGTCGCGAGCATGTCGATCTCGGTCGGCAGCGATGGTGGCGATGGCGGCAGCGGCGGCGACGTGATCATCGCGAACGCCGGTGACCTGGAGACGAACGACGACAATTCCGAGGGCATCTTTGCCCAGAGCCAGGGCGGCGCGGGCGGCAAGGCCGGCCTGATCGCCGATGCCCAGACAAACGCCGGCGAGATCAGCGGCGACATTTCGATGACCGTGGGCGGCACCGGCGGCAAGGGTGGAACGGCCGGGCTGGTCGACGTCGCCAATGCCGGCACGATCAGGACATCGGGCTATCAATCCTATGGCATCTATGCCCAGTCGACCGGCGGCGATGGCGGCACCGGCGGCGCGGTCTATGCCGCAACGGTCAATGTCGGCGCGGACGGGACGCTGAGCCTGGACGTGACCGTCGGCGGTGACGGCGGCGACAGCGGCACCGGCGGCGCGGTGCTGGTGGAAAACCTGGACGGTGCCGACATCACCACCGAGGGCCATTATTCCGATGCCATCTATGCGCAGTCGGTCGGCGGCAACGGCGGCAATGGCGGCGGCAGCTATGCCTTCTATGCCGCGGCCACGACGGGCGCCAACCTGTCCTCGACGATCTCGGTCGGCGGTTCGGGCGGCACGGGCGCGACCGGCGGCGACGTGGGGGTTCTCAATGCCGCCGACCTTTACACCTCGGGCGGCAATTCCAACGGCATCTTCGCCCAGTCCATCGGCGGCAACGGCGGCGCAGGCAGCTACGGCATCGCCTATATCGGCGAATTTGCGGCCGAGGATGACGATTACCTGAACGGCGGGTTCAACACCTATGTCGGCGGCTCGGGCGGGACCGGGACCGATGCCGGCACGGTCGAGGTGATCAACAGCGGCAACATCACCACGATGCAGGACACGTCCTATGGCATCTATGCCCAGTCGACCGGCGGCGGCGGCGGTTCGGGCGGCAATGCCGGGGCCTACACGCTGGGCTACACGCAGGACTCCGGCGCGGACGTCGAGCAGAAGGGCTTTACGCTGAACTACACGATGGGTGGTTCGGGCGGCGGTTCGGGCGATGGCAACACGGTGACCGTGGAACATGGCTCGGGCGCGATTTCGACCTCGGGCACGGCGTCCTACGGGATCTTTGCCCAGTCGGTCGGCGGCGGTGGCGGCACCGGCGGCAATGGCGAGCCTGGCATCGAAGGCTGGCTGGCCGATGTCTACGACGTTTACGAGAAGGTCAATTCGGTCAAGGAAGTCTACGAGCTGGTCAAGGAACTGCCGGGAAGCCTGCTGGAAAGCTGGACGATCAATGTCGGCGGCAGCGGCGGAGCCTCGGGCAAGGGCGGGAATGTTTCGGTCAGCAACGGCGGGACCATCCGCACCTCCGGCGACAGCGGCACCGCGATCTTTGCGCAGAGCATCGGCGGCGGTGGCGGTTCGGGCGGCGATGGCGCGCAGGGGCTGCTGACCTCGCTGACCGTGGCCGGGAGCGACAGCGGCGGCGGCAAGGGCGGCGATATCGACGTCAGCAGCACCGGGGCGATCACCACGGCCGGCGACGGGGCGATGGGGATCTTTGCCCAGACCGTCGGCGGCGGCGGCGGGTCGGCCGGCGATATCGAAGGCTCGGTCGTGACCGAGTTGGTCGACCTGCTTGAGACCTTCGGCGCGCTGGTCGCGCAAAAGGCGGATGGCGCCAAGGGGGGCAATGGCGGCGATGTCGCAATCACCGTCGGCGCGGCCGGCAGCATCACCACGGGCGGCCAGGACGCCCATGGCATCTGGGCCCAAAGCGTCGGTGGCGGCGGTGGCGCCCAGGGCGAGATTTCGTCGGGCATGGCCGAAGACGGGGTGAACGCCGGCATCGGCAGCACCGGCGCGGATGGCAATGCGGGCTATGTCAACATTGCCGTCGACGGGGCGATCACGACCACCGGCGCCGGGGCGCATGGCATCGTGGCCATGTCGTCCTCGGGCGGCACGACCGACAACAGCTACGAGGACCCCGATACCGACAGCTCGTCCGATTACTACTCGGGCGGCATCAAGATCGAGGTCGGCGGCCAGGTGCGGGCCGAGGGGGCGGACACGCGGGCCATCCTGGCCGTGGTCGAGGAAACCGGCAGCAAGGATCCCAAGGGCAACGACACCGCGCATGGCAGTTGCCAGCAGGCCGATTCCGATTGCCGGGGGACCAGCCATATCTATGTCGATGCCGGTGCCACGGTGGAGACGACGAACACCGACACGAAGGAGGGCTTTGAAACCATCGCGGTGCTCGGCGGGCGTGCGAGCTACAATTCGAACGGGTCGCTCAAGTATTCCAACATGATCTGGAACGCCGGCACGATCCGAAGCGCCAGTGCCAGCGCCTATGTCATCCGCAATCGCGGCGGCGCGATCCGCATCCACAACGAGGATGGCGGGCTGCTCTCCGGCTCGATCGAGCTGGACGACGATTACCGGGCCGAGCTCAACAATTACACCGGGGCGACCTTTGCCGCGGGGGCGACGGTCGACCTGGGCAAGCTGGGCCATTACAGCGGTCAGAAGGGCGCGGTGATCTCGCCCTGGGGTGCGGGCACGGTGGGCAGCACGGCCTTTTCCCTGGGTGGCAGCTTTGCCGAGGCCGGGACCTACCAGGTCGACATGGCACAGGATGCGTCCAGCGGCGATGTGACGTCGGATTCCATTGCGTTCAACGGATTGGGCAAAACGCCCGAGGTCAGCTTTACCGGCAAGATCGCCCCGAACTGGACGGGCAAGACCAGCCTGGCCAACGGCGGTTCCGGCAAGGTGCAGATCCTGTCGTTTGCCAACGGGGCCACGCTGGACAGCCTGAGCGCCTCGTTGACCAGCTCGGTGCAGGACAGTGCCACGGTCACCTACAAGACGGCAAACGGCACCGACAAGGACGGCAATGCAACCGTCTCGCTGTCCTACAGCGTGGATTACTCGGGCGCGGCCTCGGGGGTGACGCTGAGCGACACGGCGCTGGGCTATGCGTCGTTCTTCAATGACGTGATGGTTGCCGGCGCGGCCGGCACCACCGATGCACGGACCTCCGATGCCTTTGGCACGCTGGCGACCGGTTTGCTCAACGTGGCTTCGGGCGCCGAGCTTGAGGACCTCTATCTGGAACATGTGCCGGAGGAAAACCTGTTGGGGCCGAAACAGGCGCTCCTGGCCTCGCAGGCGCTGCATGGCGTGTTGCAGAGCTGCCCGGTCCTGGACCCCGGCGCGGGCATGGATTTCCTGCACCAGCAGGATTGCACCTGGGGACAGGTGATCAGCACCAACCGGCACATGGACGCACATGACGGGTCGCCGGGCTATGACAGCCGCAGCTGGGGCCTTGCGCTGGCCGCCCAGCGGATGGTGGCCGAGGATACCTTCCTCGAGATCGGCGGGCAGATCGAGGACGTCAGCATCAGCGGCGACAACTTTGCCCAATCGGGGCCCCGGGCCAGCTTTGGCGCGGCGCTGAAACGGGAATTCGGCGCGCTGACGGTGTCGGGGGCGCTGGGATACGGTGTCTACGACCTGGATTACGACCGCAGCTACTGGGGCGGTGACGACCGGCACCTGGCGTCTTCGGACCTCAGCGGCCGGTTCCTCAGCGCCGAACTGCGGGCATCCGGGGTCTTTGCCGGGGCGGGCGGGTTCTATGCCAAGCCCGCGGCGGCGTTGCAGGTCACGCGGGTCTGGCAGGACGGCTTTGTCGAAGACGGCAGCGGCGATCACAACTGGGCGGTCGACGGCGTGACCCAGGACGCGGTGACGCTGACGCCGATGGTGGAAATCGGGCGGGTCTTTGCGATGGGCGGCGGCTGGGGTCAGGCATATCTGCGGGCCGGGGTCACCGGCTACCTGACCGACCCGGGCACCGAGACCAGCGCGGTCCTGGCGGACGCGGATGCCGGCGCCGGTACGCTGAACGCGGCGCTGGAGAACGACCGTTTCCAGGGCGACCTGTCCCTGGGCCTGCGCCTGCCGGTCTCGCCGCGCACGACCCTGGCGCTGCGGGCCGATCTGGCCCTGACCGAGAACAGCGAGGCCTACGGCGGGCTGGCAAAGATCGAGTTCCGGTTCTGAGACCGGCGGGCCGGGGCGCTGCGCGGCCCGGCATGATGGCCCCTGTCCCGATCCGCCCGGGGGAGGGGCGCGCGCCGCGGCGGGCGGAACCCACCCTGTCCGCTGCCCCCCTGCGGCAGGATTCACACATGCCGCCCGAAACCGTCCGCCACGGGCGCGGGGGGCATAGGTCGTGGTGGCCATGCCCGGCGATCCGTGCCAGAAGGGCAACCGCAGGTAGCGACCACGTTTTCTAGCCCCCGGCATCTGGATCTATCACCGTACCGGGGGAAACGTGGTGAACAAAACCGCTTGCATCTTTGCCATGACTGCTGGGCTTTCGCCCCTGTCCGCCTTTGCCCAGGAGGACGAGATCGACGAGGCCTTTCTCGGCACGATCGTCCTGTCGGCGCCGTCGTCGGAGGACAGCGAAGACCAGATCGTCGTGACCAGCGAGTGGATCGCCATGAGCAATCCCGCCGACCTGTCCGAGCTTTTCGTCGCCGAGCCGACGATTGCCGTGGGCAGCTCGATCCCGATGTCGCAGAAGGTCTATGTTCAGGGCATCGAGGAAAACAACCTGGCGATCTCGATCGACGGGGCGCGCCAGAACAACAAGATCTTCCACCACAACACCACCACCCTGATCGACCCGGCCCTGCTGAAGGCCGTGCGCGTCGATCCGGGCGTGGCGCCGGCCGATGCCGGGCCGGGCGCGCTGGGTGGGGCGCTGGCCTATGAAACCAAGGATGTCGCCGACCTGCTGCCGCCTGACGACAGCTTTGGTGGGACCTACAAGCTGGAATACGACACCAACGGCGAGATCCTGTCCAACAGCCTCAGCCTCTATGGCCGGCAGAGCGGGTTCGAGATCCTGTCCTTCCTGAAATATGCCGATGGCGGGCTGCGCACCGACGGGGATGGCAACGACATCCCCGGGTCGGGCACCAACCTGCTGAGCGGGCTGGGCAAGATCGCCTACGAGACCGAGACGGGCAGCCGGTTCGAACTGTCCTATGAATCGGTGCATGACGACGAGGCGCGGCCCTATCGCGCCAATATCGGCCAGATCATCGGGGGCCGGCCGGTGCCGCTGACCCGGCCCTACGACCTGAAACGCACCAACATCGTGTTCAGCTATACCGAGACCGCGCCCGTCGGCCTCTGGGACCCGACGCTGCGGCTGGCCTACAGCGGCACCGAGCTGTTCAACGACGAGAGCGACACCAGCATGGCCCAGACGATCCGGGGCGAAACGACCAGCTTCAACGGCGAGTTGTCGAACCGGTTCAACCTGGGTTGGGGCCAGGTCAACGCGGGCGTCGATTTCTTCTCGGACCGGGGTACCAGCGATTACGATTACCTGCCGGACCCGGCGTTCAACGAGGACACCGAGGAAAAGCTGAACAATATCGGGCTCTTCGCACAGGTGCGCATGATCCCGACGGCGCGGGCCCGGCTGTCCTTCGGCCTGCGCGCCGATTTCCAGGACTTCGAGGGCGTCGACGGGTCGAGCCAGTCGACCTCGGGGATCTCGGGCAACATCGCCGGCGAATACGACGTGACCGACCGCATCACGGTCAGCGCCGGCTATTCGAACATCTGGGGCGGGATCGACCTGGCCGAGAACTACATCATGAACCCGACCTGGACCTATCCGGCCGGGGGCATCGACCCGGTGACCGCCGAAAACGTCTATTTCGCGGCCAGCTATGACACCGGCATCTGGAGCGTCGACGGCAAGGTCTTTGCCACCCAGATCGACAACGCCCGGTCGGCCAGCTACGGCGGCGGCCCGGGCCTGACCACGGATGTCGAGTCCAAGGGCTTCGAACTCGGCTTCGGCACGACCTGGGACGGCGGGTTCTTCCGGGCGGGCTTTGCCAGCGTCGACACCAAGACCGACGGGCGCACGGCCGATTCCTACACCGGCAATTACCTGACCATGCCGATGGGCGAGTTCCTGACCTTCCAGGCCGCGCACCAGTTCGGCAACGGGCTGCTGGTCGGCGGCGACGTCCAGGTGGCGCTGGATTACGACGACACCTACGATTTCGCGACCGGCGGTCAGGGGCCGACCCTGCCGGGCTATACCGTGGCCAATGTCTTTGTCGATTACACCCTGCCGCGCATGCCCAACCTGACCCTGCGGGCCGAGGTCAACAATCTCTTCGACGAGCAATATGCCAGCCGGGCAACCTATGGGCAGGAATTCGTGGGCGAGGTCGAACCGCTCTACGAACCCGGCCGGTCGATCCGGCTGAGCGCGCAGATCGTCTTTTGATCGGCCGGGGCGCAGGGGCGGGCGGCACCGCCGTCCGGGCGCTTCGCAGCCGGGCAGAGCGGCTGCCTTCCGCTGAAAAACAGAGCATTCCGACAAAAATTGTCGGAATCTTCTTCCGATCCTACACAGGGTTTAGTATTGCGGCGGTGACAGGATGTCATTTGCCGAAAATCCTGTTTCACTGCAGCGCCTTAAGGAGACATCATGTCTGACCTTTCAACCACCGATTTCATCACGCTGGATTCGGCGACCTTCACGGACAGCAACACCGTGACCTTTACCGAAGCGACGAACACGACGGATTATCCCGGCACCGTTGTCGATGCCGACAACTCGGATTCCGCGTCGATGGGCGACTACTGGATCTACAACGGCTTCACCTACACCGGCTACACCATCAACGTGGATGGGGTTGATTACGCGGTGTATTCGTATGTCTACACCGACAGCTACTACATCCCCCACAACGGCGAACTCTCGCCCGAAGATTTCACCTCGGGCATGGACGTGGTCTATGACACCGATGCAGCGGTGGCCAACTGCTTCCTGACCGACACGCGGATCGCAACGCCCGAAGGCGACGTGGCCGTTCAGGACCTGAACGTGGGTGATGTCATCCGCACCGCCGAAGGCCGCGACGTGGCCGTGAAATGGGTTGGCCGCCAGACCGTCGCCACCCGTTTCGGTGCCGCCGAGCGCCTGCTGCCCGTGCGCTTTGCCGCCGGTTCGCTGGGGAACGGCCTGCCGCTGGCCGACCTGACGGTGACCGCCGACCACGGCATGCTGGTCGATGGCGTGATCTGCCACGCCGGCGCGCTGGTCAACGGCACGACGATCGCCCAGGTCCCGATGGCCGAGCTGGGCGCCGATTACACGGTCTACCACGTCGAGACCGAAGCGCATGAGATCATCCTGGCCAATGGCGCCACGGCTGAATCCTTCATCGACAATGTCAGCCGCAAGGTGTTCGACAACTACGCCGAGTTCGAAGCGCTGTACGGCGATGCGCCGGAAATGGTCGAACTGCCCCTGCCGCGCGCGCTGAGCGCCCGCCAGGTGCCGGCATCGATCAAGGCCCGCCTGGCGGCCAAGATCGCGGCCTGATCGCGCAAGATCACCCGGCCTGCCGATCGCGGCGGGGCGGGTTACCCGGGGGGCGGTTTTCCGCCCCCTTTTTCTTTGGCGGGTCGTTGGGTGCACGGGGTGCGGTGCCGGTGGGTATGCAGGGTGAGGGTACCGCGTTGGGCCTGATCGCCGGGTGCGGGGGCTGCCATCATCCCGATTGCCGGGCGGGGCGCAGCCTTGGCGAGATCGCGGGTTGGGGGGCTGCCTCTGGCGGGATTGACGGGCGGCGGTGTGATCCTGGCCCATTCCCCGGGCGCGAGGGCTATCCCTGGTTCCCATCGTCCGGAAGGAGGAGGCCCGTCCCACTCGCCATGCACGGCGCGCTGTCCCCGGCGTGATGGCCTGACGCAGGGGCCACATATTGGCTCACGCGCCGGGAGCAGGGCTCTACCCCGGTGCGAGCACCGGCCGGGATGCTACCGCTGCGAGCGCCGGGCGGGGGGCGTGGCGCCGGGGCGGCTGCGGCTCTGTTCGATCCAGTGATCGGCCGTGCCCTTGTAGGACAGCACGATATGCGGGGCGATATGGGCGCGCAGGGCCGGCAGGGTCTGCAGCCAGATCCCCGGGGCCAGACGGCCATCGTCATCCAGCCCGTGGCGGGCCATGGCCCGGGTCATCGCGCCCGGCCCGGTGGCCAGCCAGATGGATTCGCCCATGGTCACCATGAAGGCCGCCGCCGCATCGTCCAGCGCCGCTCGGATGATCGGATCACGCGGGCGCACGGCGATGAAATTGTTGCCCACGCTCATCCAGTCTTCCAGCACGCCGGCCAGGCGCAGGCCCGGCACCAGCATGTCGGACAGCGGCCCGAGGCAAAGATCGTCGGCATCGAGATAGACACCGCCTTCGTGCCAGAGCAGTGCCAGCCGCAGCAGGTCGGATTGCGCCGCCGGATGGGGCGCCAGCAGGAAGGCCCGCAGCACGGCCAGCTCGCCCTTGTCGCGCAGGAAGGTCACCGCCGCCTTGTGGTCGAGGCGGCGATAGTCGAAATCGGGATTGCGCGCGGCGTTCAGTTGGAACAGCCGCTCGACAGAGGCCGGGGGCTGGGATTTGTCCCAGTATTGGAAGAGCTTGCGCGGGATGCCCTCGTCGCCCGCGTCGGGCCGGGCGGTGGCCGTGGCGCGGTCGGGCAGGCGGCCGGCGCGGAACATGGCCGAGAACAGGCAGATGGCCAGCGGCGTGGCGTCGGGCAGCACCTCGACCCGCGACCGGAAATGGCGCATCGCCGCATCCTGGGGCGCATCGCCGGCACAGGCCGAGAGGTCTTCGCCATGGGTCTGCAGGCGGTATTCATTGACCAGCTGGCCGGGCAGCGAGGCATTGGGCTTGGCCTGGCGGTTGCCCCGGGGGGTGTTGGCATGGCCCAGGCGGGTGGCCTCGACATGGCTGTCCCAGGCCTCGTCGATCCGGCCCAGCAACAGGGCATACCGGGTGCGAAAGTTCCAGGCGCCTTCGTTCTCGGGGGCCAGGGCGATGGCCTCCATCACCGCATCCAGCGCCGCGCCGGGCTGGCCGGATTCGAACAGGATCTGGGCCCGGACAAGATGCCGCCGGACCCGGGCAAAGCGGTCGTCGGGCGCCGGGTCGAGCGTGTCGAGTTGGGCCTGTGCCTCCTCCAGCCGGCCCAGCCGGACGCAGAATTGCGCCAGGGTCAGCCGCAGGTTGGCGCTGTCGCCGGGGCCGTGGGCCAGGGTGTTCAGCCGCTCGATGGCCCGGGGCAGGGCGTCGGTCACGGCTTCGGCCTGGGCGATCCTGATCTGGATGGCCTCGCGCCCGCGCAGGGTGTCGGGCAGGGCGTCCAGCAGGTCGCGCACGCCCTGGGCATCCTTGCGGGCCATCAACGCCTCGGCCCGGGCCAGGATGACGGTCAGGTTGTCGGGGTCGAGCCGCAGGCAGCGGGCCAGCGCGGCGTCGGCGGGCTCTTCGGCGCCCAGCCGGTTGAGGAATTGCACGGCCTGGATCTGGGTGCCCAGGGTGTCGGGCCGGGCCTCGGCGCAGGCCGCGGCGGCGGCGATGGCCGCCTCGCGCTGACCGTCGGCCAGCAGCAGCCGCCAGTGCAGGGCCTGCAGTTGCATGTGGTCGGGGAACCGGGCAACGCCCTCGGCGGCGATGGCCAGGGCGCGGGCCAGGTCGGCTTCGGCTTCGGCCAGACGGGCGTCGAAATAGGGGCGCCAGGGCATGGCCGCGATCAGCGGGCCATGGCGGGTCAGCAGGTCGCGGGCGGCGGCGAACTGGCCGCGATCCACGTGATGGCGCAGGACCAGCAGCAGGATGGACGGGTTGGGCCGGGTGTCGAGCGTGGGCAGCAGCAGGGCCAGGGCCTCGTCGCTGCGGCCCAGGGCAAAGAGCATTTCGCCTTCCTCGCGGACCAGGCCCAGCAGATTGTCGGGCGCGCGCAGTGTCCGGCAGAGTTCGACAGCCGCCGCCCGGCCTTCGCGGCGGCGGAGCAGGCGCACGGCGGCCAGCCGGTAGGCCGGGGTGGCGCGGGTCGGGGCCTGGGCCCGCTCGACCAGGGCCTGGGCCGCGTCGAGCTGGCCCAGGTCGGACAACAGGCCGACGAGCAGGTGCAGGACCGGCCCGGTGCGCAGGGCGTCGGGCAGGGTGTCGGCAAAGGCCAGGGCCGCGTCGTTGCGGCCCATGCGGCGCAGGATGGTGATTTTCTGGGTGACCAGGCGGGGGTGATCGGGGGCATCGGCCAGGGCGGTGTCGATCACGGCCAGGGCGGCGGGGTACTCATGGCGCATGAGGTGAGCCTGGGCGGCATCGGCCTGTTCGGCGATGGTCGGTTTCTGCTGCTGCGGCATGGCGGTGGCCTGAACCCTTCCTGGCATCCGGGGCGCCGGCGGGAGGGGCGGCGGCCGAGGGGCGCGTGTGGCGTTCGCGCGGTAAGCCCGGGCGGCCGGCAGAGGGCGGCGGCGCGGGCCGGTCTTGTCATGGGCTGGCTGAGGTTCGGGGAACCGGGGCTGTCTATCGGGTGTCACCGCGGGGCAGGGCCGGGCGGGGCCGGTTGCCGGAGGGGCGGCGGCCCCGCCCGTTCTAGGATCGGGCGGCGGGCGCGTCCAGCGGATTTCATCGGGGGTTCACCGGGGATTTCGCCACCGCCGCGCCGTCCCCGGCGCCTGCGGCGACCGTGCCCGCCCGGCCGGCCCTCTATCGCGCCGTGTCTGGTCGCGTGTCTGGTCGCGGGCCCGGCACCGTGTGTCGCCCGGTGTGTCGCCCTGTGTCATGCCCGGTGTGAAACACCCCGCCAATTCCCGCGCAATTCCCCACCATCTCCCGAGCCGGCCGGTGACGGCCGGCCGAGGTCCTTCCCCCCTTGCGGCCGGGCCCAAAAACGTCTGTAGCTTGGCCCATTCCCGGCGCGCCCTCGCGTGCCCAACCCAAGGACGGACCATGACCGATATCCAACGCCACGACACCAACACCCGCATGAGCCAGATGGTCGAACACGGCCAGACGATCTACCTGGCCGGCCAGGTCGGCACCCCCGGCGCATCGGTCGCCCAGCAGACCCAGGACTGCCTCGACAAGGTCGATGCCCTGCTCGCCCGGGCCGGGTCCGACAAGACACGGATTCTCCAGACCACGATCTGGCTGGCCGACATGGCCGATTTCGCCGAGATGAACGCGGTGTGGGATGCCTGGGTGCCCGAAGGCCATGCCCCGGCCCGCGCCTGTGGCGAGGCCAAGCTGGCCGCGCCCGAATACACCGTCGAGGTCATTGTAATCGCTGCCAAAGCCTGACCGACCCTCCGCAAAGCCCCGTGCCACGGGGCTTTGCGGACCACCTTCCTGTCCGCGCCATCCGACCGGCTGACATTCGCGTGTTGCCTCCACGTCCGCGTTGCAATTGCTTGCAGCGTCCCGCAACGGGGCTAATCTCGCACCGTGAATGAGTACGGATGAGTAACCGCGCCGGAATGGCCGAACACAGGCCAGGCGCTTTCGACAAGGAGGTATCCCCCATGAAACATACGCCCAAGCTGGCCCTTGCAGCATTGCTGTCGGGCACGTTCCTGAGCGGCGCGGCCCTGGCCGCCGGCACCCATCCCGACACCGGCGAGGCGCTCGCCGACGACCAGACCTTCACCTACCGCGTGCTCGACGAGCTCAGCTCGCTGGACCCGCAGATCGTCGAGGACGTGACCGGTTCGGAATTCGCACGCGACCTGTTCGAAGGCCTGATGAGCCAGGACGAGGACGGCAACCTGGTGCCCGGCGTGGCCACCGGCTACGAGGTGTCGGACGACAAGCTGACCTATACCTTCACCCTGCGCCCCGAGGCCAAGTGGTCGAACGGCGATCCGGTCACCGCCAGCGATTTCGTCTTCGCCTGGCGCCGGGCGGCCGACCCGGCCACCGCCTCGCCCTACCAGTGGTACATGGGCCTGATGTCCATCGCCAACGGCGAAGAGGTCATCGCCGGTGACATGCCCCCCGAAGAGCTGGGCGTGACGGCCGTCGACGACCACACGTTCCAGGTCACCCTGGCCGCGCCGCTGCCCTATTTCCCCCAGATGACCACCCATGCCACGACCTTCCCGGCGCCCCAGGCGGTGATCGAGGAATTCGGCAAGGACTGGACCAAGCCCGAGAACATGGTGTCGAATGGCGCCTACGTGCTGACCGAACACCTGCCCAACGAACGCTCGACCCGCGAGCGCAACGAGATGTACTGGGACAACGAGAACACGATCATCGACAAGGTTGTGGCCCTGGTCATCAACGACGAGAACGTGGCCCTGACGCGCTACATGGCCGGCGAGCTTGACCGGACCGAAGTGCCCGCCGGCCAGTTCCCCCGGCTGAAGGAAGAACATCCCGAAGAGGCGATCAGCTTCCCGCGGCTGTGCAACTATTATTACACGTTCAACCTGTCCGACAGCGGCCCCGAGGCCTTCAAGGACGTGAACGTGCGCAAGGCCCTGGCCCTGGCCGTCGACCGCAGGATCATCACCGAGAACATCCTGGCCGGTGGTCAGCCCGAAGCCTATACCTTTACCCCCGAGGCCGTGGCCGGCTTTACCCCGCCGTCGGTCGAAATGGCGGAAATGAGCCAGGCCGACCGCGATGCCATGGCCAAGGAATTGCTGGCCGAGGCAGGCTACGGCCCCGACAACCCGCTGTCCTTCGACATGGTCTACAACACCTCCGAAGCCCACCAGAAGGTGGCCGTGGCCCTGTCCCAGATGTGGAAGCAGAAGCTGGGCGTGCAGGTCGAACTGGCCAACATGGAATGGAAGGTCTTCCTCGAAGAGCGCGGCAACCAGAACTTTGAACTGGCCCGCGGCGCCTGGTGCGGCGACTACAACGAAGCCTCGACCTTCCTCGACCTGCTGGACAGTTCCTCGGGCTACAACGACGGCAAGTATTCCAACGAGGAATATGACGCGCTGCTCGAAAACGCCAAGACGGCCGAAGACACCACCGAGCTTTACACCTCGGCCGAGCAGATCCTGGCCGCCGACATGCCGGTCATCCCGATCTACCACTATGCGGGCGTCTACATGATGGACAGCGACGTGGGCAACTGGCCCGTCAACAACGTCGAGCAGAACTGGTATTCGAAAAACCTCTACAAGATCGCCGAATAATCGGGGCGATCCCACCCTTGCCGCTCCGTTCCCGTGACCCCGGGGGCGGGGCGGCAGCCTTTCCGAGACCCATCCCATGTTTGCATATATCGTCAAGCGCATCCTGGGCGCGATCCCGACCCTGCTGTTCCTGGTGGTCGCGGCCTTTGTCATGATGCACATGGCCCCCGGCGGGCCTTTCACATCCGAACGCAAGCTGCCGCCCGAGGTGCTGGCCAATATCGAAGCCCAGTACGGGCTGGACCAGCCGCTGTGGAAACAGCTGTGGGATTACGTCACGGGCATCGTGCTGCATTTCGATTTCGGCCCGTCCTTCCGCTACAAGGACCGGGACGTGAACGACATCATCGCCCAGGGCTTCCCGATCTCGCTGACCTATGGCTCGCTGTCCTTCCTGGTGGCCACGCTGATCGGCGTCAGCCTGGGTATCGCCGCGGCGATCCGGCACAATTCCTGGGTCGATTACTTTGCCGTCTCCTTGGGTATCGTCGCCCAGGCCCTGCCCAATTTCATCATGGGCCCGATCCTGATCCTGACCTTCACGCTCTGGCTGGGCTGGCTGCCCGGTGGCGGCTGGAACGGCGGGCAATGGCAATACCTGATCATGCCGGTCATCGCCCTGTCGACGTCCTACATGGGCAACATCGCCCGGCTGACCCGCTCGTCGATGCTGGAAGTGCTCAATTCCAATTTCATCCGCACGGCCCGGGCCAAGGGCCTGCCCGCCCGTTCCGTCATCTGGCGCCACGCGATGAAACCGACCCTGTTGCCGGTGATCTCGTATCTTGGCCCGGTCTTCGTCTACGTGCTGACCGGCTCGGTCTTTGTCGACCTCTATTTCTCGACGGGGGGGCTGGGGCAATCCTATGTCAACTCGGCGCTCACCCGCGACTATGCGGTGCTGCTGGGGGTCACGATCCTTTACGGCGCGCTGACCATCTTCGTGAACCTGCTGACCGACCTGGCCTATGCCTGGTTCGATCCCAAGATCCGCTACTGAGGGAGGCGCAGATGTTTGGCAAATCCGACAAGGCCGCCGACCTCGCCGGCGAGGTCACCGATCACACCGCCATCCAGGGCCGGTCGCTGTGGCGCGACGCCCGGGACAGGTTCCTGCGCAACAAGGCCGCCATGGCCTGTGTCTTCGTGCTGGGGCTGATCGTGGCCTTCGTGATCTTTGGCCCGCTGCTGGCGCAATGGTCCAACGAGGAAATCGACTGGAACCGCATGGGCGACATCGCCCGCGACGGCGTGCCCAATATCGAGAACGGCCATTACTTCGGCCTCGATGAGCTGGGCCGCGATCTGTATGCCCGGGTCATCCAGGCCACGCGGACCTCGCTGCTGGTCGGCCTGATCGGCGCGGCCATGGCCCTGATCCTGGGCACGGCCTATGGCGTCATCGCCGGGTTCTACGGCGGCCGGCTGGACGCGGGCATGATGCGCGTGGTCGACATCCTGCTGGCCATTCCCACGACCCTGATCATCATCCTGATCCTGGTTGTCGCGGGGCGGTCCTTCATCACGCTGTTCATTGCGCTCGGCGCGGTCAGCTGGCTGACCATGTCGCGCATCGTCCGGGCCCAGACCCTGACCCTGAAAACCCGCGAGTTCATCGAGGCCGCCCGCGCCGGCGGGGTGTCCGAAGGGGCGATCATCCTCCGCCACATCCTGCCCAACCTGCTGGGCGTGGTCATCGTCTATGCCTCGCTGCTGGTGCCGGAAATGATCCTGGCCGAAAGTTTCATCTCGTTCCTGGGCCTGGGCATCGCCGAGCCCAATACCTCGCTGGGTAGGCTGATCGCCGAGGGGGCGGGCACCATGGCCTATGGCACCCTGTGGCAGCTGCTTTTCCCGCTGTTTTTCTATGTCACCATCATCATCACCATGTTCTTCATCGGTGATGGCCTGCGTGACGCGCTTGATCCGAAGGACCGCTGACATGGCCGTTCTGACCGTAGACAACCTGAAAGTCGCCTTCGACACGCCCGACGGGCCGGTCGAGGCCGTCAAGGGCACGTCGTTTCACATCGAGGCCGGCGAATGCCTTGGCATCGTGGGCGAATCCGGGTCGGGCAAAAGCCAGACCTTCATGGCCGCCATGGGCCTGCTGCCGCCCAACGGGCGGGCCAGCGGCTCGGTCAGGCTGGACGGGCGCGAGATCCTCAACCTGCCGGTCGGCCAACTGAACGACGTGCGCGGGGCCGATGTGGGGATGATCTTCCAGGACCCGCTGACCGCGCTGACCCCGCATCTGCGGGTGGGCGAACAGATGGCCGAAGTGCTCAAGGTGCACCGGGGCATGACCGGATCGGCGGCCCGCAAGCTGTGCCTCGACTGGCTGGAGCGGGTGCGCATCCCGGCGGCCAGCCGGCGGCTGAAGCAGTTCCCGCATGAATTGTCGGGCGGCATGCGCCAGCGGGTGATGATCGCCCAGGCGATGCTGTGTGAACCGCGCCTTCTGATCGCGGATGAGCCGACGACCGCGCTGGACGTGACCGTGCAGGCCGAGGTGCTGGACCTGATCGCCGGGCTGCAGAAGGAACACGGCACCGCCGTGGCCCTGATCACCCATGACATGGGCGTGGTCGCGCGGATGTGCGACCGGCTGGAGGTCATGCAGTACGGCGAGGTGGTCGAAAGCGGCTCGGTCGGCAAGATCTTTGGCGCGGCCGATCACGCCTATACCCGCCGCCTGCTGGACGCCATGCCCCGGATCGACGCCGGCGACGCCCCCGCGCCGATGCCGGCCGAGACCGAGACCCTGCTGGACGTGGACGACCTGCGCGTCGAATTCCCGATCCGCCCCGAGACCGGGTTCTTCCGCAAGCCGATCCCGTTGAAGGCGGTCAACGGTGTCAGCTTTTCGCTGGCGCGCGGTGAGACCCTTGGCATCGTGGGTGAATCCGGCTGTGGCAAGTCCACCCTGGCGCGCGCCGTGCTGCGCCTGATCGAGCCGACGGATGGCAACGTGTCCTGGCTGGGCACGCCGCTGACCGACCTGGACAAGCGGGCGATGAAGAAGGAGCGCAAGGACCTTCAGATCGTGTTCCAGGATCCGCTGGCCTCGCTCGATCCGCGCATGACCATTGCGGCGTCGATCGCCGAGCCGCTCAAGACCTATCGCCCCGACATGACCGCCCGCGAACGCCGCGCGGCGGTGGGCGAGATGATGGAACGGGTGGGGCTCGATCCCAACATGCAGAACCGTTACCCGCACGAGATGTCGGGCGGCCAGAACCAGCGCGTGGGCATTGCCCGGGCGATGATCAACCGGCCCAAGCTGATCATCTGCGACGAGGCGGTGTCGGCCCTGGACGTGTCGATCCAGGCCCAGATCGTGAAGCTGCTGAAGGATCTTCAGGCCGAGTTCGGCATGTCCATGTTGTTCATTTCCCACGACCTTTCGGTGGTGCGCGAGATTTCCAACCGGATCATGGTGCTGTATCTCGGGCGGATCGTGGAAATGGGTGACGGCGACATGATCTGTGCCTCGCCGCGCCATCCCTACACGCAATCGCTGATCTCGGCGGTGCCGATCCCCGATCCCGACCTGGAACGCTCACGCGAGCGCATCCGCATCCCCGGAGAGCTGCCCTCGCCGCTGGACCTGCGCGCGGCGCTGCGGTTCCTGCCGTCGAAACTGGCCGCCGGCCAGGAGGATTACGTGCCCCGGCTGGACCAGGTGGCGCCCGGCCACTGGGTGGCCGAACACGATCCGCTGGACCGGATCCTGGCCCAGGCCCCGGCGCAGGACGCGTTTTAGGGGGCGGTCAGCCTGAACAGCTAAGGGGTTCGGCGGCCGGCTGGACCCCGGCGATGGCCCCCGCGATGGCCTCGGCCAGCGGGCCGGGGTTCTCGATTGTGATGCCATGCCCGGCCTCGGGCACGGCGACCACGGGCAGGGGGTGGGCACAGGCGGCGTGGAACTTCGCGGCCATCTCCTCGGGGCAGATCGAGGACTTGTCCCCCCGGATCACCTGCACAGGGCAATCCAGCGCGGCCAGGTCGCCGGTCATGTCGATATCGGTGGCCAGGATCGCCTCGATTCCGCGGGCCACGGGCACCTTCCAGATCGCGCCGTCATGCCGGGCGGCGGCGCGGAAGTAGCGGTCCAGCAGGGCCTCGTCGGCAAAGGGATCGGTGCCCGTCACCAACTGGACCAACCCCCGCACATTGGCCGCGCCCTTGCGCATGCCGGCGACATGGGCAAAGAGCCGGTCGCGCACGTTGGGGGCGTGATCGTCGGCGGTGTCCACCAGCGTCAGGCCGAGCGTCGGCACCGCGCCGCGCCGGGCCAGGCCGATGGCCACCTTGGCCCCGGCGGAATGGCCGACCAGCCAGGTCGGCATCTGCACATGGTCGGCCAGTGCGGCCGCCAGCCGTTCGGCCACGGCATCGCTTTTCATCTCGCGCCGCGACACCGGCGCGCTGTCGCCATGGCCGGGCAAGTCGACGGCGATCAGGGTCGGGCGCGGGCCGGGCCAGGCCGCGACCAGCGGTTCCCAGATCCAGCTGCAATCGCCCATGCCATGGATCAGCAGCACGGCCGTGTCCGTGTCGCCATCCCAGATGCGCAGGGCAAGGCTGTCGTCAGCGATCAAGACTTGGCGGGGCTGTGTCTCGGGCATGGAATGTCGCCTGTGAATGCGGGCCCGGGCCGGGAGGTCCGGGCGGTCGAAAATGTGTCAGGTGCCTATCATTTCAGCCATGCCGCGCTGCAGCGCCAAAATCAAGGGCCCAGGCTGCCCCTGCGGCATTGTCCCCCGGGTCGGGGCGGGGAGCCTGCCAATTTTCGGGCAAAGGGTGGCGTGTCGCAGGTCAGGGGCAACGCGTGACAGGTAACGGGCACAGGGCCACCGTCACTGGGTAGAGCATCGGGCTCCGACCGACAGGCAAGGGGCCACTGGCACAGGGCCACCGTCACAGGATTAGGGCGCACCGACCGACAGGCAAAGGACCACCGGCACCGACCGACAGGCAACGGGCAATGCCCCAAGAGCGCCATGTCACGCGCGCCGGGCATTGGCGGCACGCACGCCGGGCATCGGCAACACGCGCGCCAGGCGCCGGCAATAGGCAACGGCCGGCGCCCGGCCTGGCTCAGGCCAGCCGCATCAGCCCCGGCGCGGCGGGCACCAGCAGCTTGGCCGAGGTCGCCGCGCGCACCTCGTCGACGCTGACGCCTTCGGCTATCTCGCGCAGCACCAACCCGTCTTCGGTCGGCGCGATGACGGCCATTTCGGTCACGATCAGGTCGACCCGGCGCAGGGCCGTCAGGGGCAGGGTGCAGTCCGGCACGATCTTGGGCGCGCCCCTGGCCGCATGGACCATGGCCACGACAACCTTCTTGGCCCCGGCCACCAGGTCCATCGCGCCGCCCATGCCCGGCACCATCTTGCCCGGCACCATCCAGTTGGCCAGATGGCCCTTTTCATCGACCTGCAGGCCGCCCAGCACGGTCATGTCGAGATGCCCGCCCCGGATCAGTCCGAAGCTCATCGCGCTGTCGATCGAGGCCGCGCCGGGCACGGCGGTGACAAAGCCGCCACCGGCATCCGTCAGATCGGGGTCTTCCATGCCCTCGGGTGGCCGGGCGCCCAGCCCGATGACCCCGTTCTCGGCCTGAAAGAACACATGCACGTCGGCCGGCAGGTAATTGGCCACCAGCGAGGGCAGGCCGATGCCGAGATTGACCAGCGTGTCCGGCTCGACTTCGAGCGCCACGCGGCGGGCGATCCGTTCCTTGGCATCCATCACAGCGCCCTTTCGATCAGGTGGTCGACCAGCACGCCCGGCGTCTTGACCGCATCGGGAGAGATCACGCCGACCGGCACGATGGTCCGTGGCTCGGCGATGACCTCGTCGGCGGCCATGGCAATGATCGGATTGAAGTTATGGGCGGTCAGGGAATATTCGAGATTGCCGATGTAATCGGCCTGGTGACAGCCGACCAGGGCGAAATCCCCGCGCAGCGGCGTTTCCAGCAGGTAGGTCTTGCCCTCGACCTCGACGGTCTGCTTGCCCTCGGCCACGGGCGTGCCCAGCCCGGTGGCCGTCAGCACCCCGCCCAGCCCGACGCCCCCCGCGCGGATGCGTTCGATCAGCGTGCCCTGGGGCACCAGCTCGACCTCGAGCTCGCCGGCGATCATCTGGGCCTGGGTTTCGGGGTTCAGCCCGATATGCGAGGCAATGACCTTGCGCACGGCCCGGGCGGTGATCAGCTGGCCGATGCCCTTGCCGGGCATGGCCGTGTCATTGGCTATGACGGTCAGGTCGCGCCGGCCGGCGGCCACCAGCGCGGCGATCAGCCGGTGCGGCGAGCCGACGGCCATGAAACCGCCGATCAGCACCGTTGCGCCATCGGGAATCAGGGCGGCCGCCTCTGCCGGGGAAATGGCCTCTTTCATGGGAATCGGAACCTCCGTCACCTTTTGTCACCTGTTGCACGATAGACTGGCAGCGCTTCCCCACAGAACTGCGACAGCTTGCCCATGGCGGGGCTTTGCCCACGCCGGGCTTGACCGCCGCAAATTCGCGCGTTTGTTACAGGGGTGTGCTGCATTGCAGCAACAACAGGGAGGCGCCCATGTTTTCGCTCGACGGAACCACCGCACTCGTCATCGGCATCGCCAATGAGAACTCCATCGCCTACGGCTGTGCCGCGGCGCTGAAGGATCGGGGCGCGAAGCTGGCCATCACCTATCTCAACGACAAGGCCCGGCCGCATGTCGAACCGCTGGCCGAGCGGCTGGGGGCCGAGATCGTGATGCCGCTCGATGTGCGCGACGAGGCGCAGGCCGAGGCGCTCTTTGCCGAGATCACCACGCGCTGGGGGCGGCTGGACACGCTGCTGCACTCTATCGCCTTCGCCCCGCGCGAGGATCTGCACGGCCGGGTCGTCGATTGTTCGGCCGAGGGGTTCGGCATGGCCATGGATGTTTCGGTGCATTCCTTTCTGCGCCTGATCCGCCGGTCCGAGCCGCTGATGCCCGACGGGGGCACCTGCATGACGGTGTCCTTCCAGGGCTCGACCCGGGTGGTCGAACATTACAACGTCATGGGCCCGGTCAAGGCCGCGCTGGAAGCCGCCGTGCGCTATGCCGCGGCCGAGCTGGGGCCCGCCGGGATCTCGGTCCATGCCCTGTCGCCCGGCCCGCTCAAGACCCGGGCCGCCTCGGGCATCGCCGCCTTCGACGAATTGCTCGAAGCGGCGGCGTCGCGGGCGCCGACCCATCACCTGGCCACGATCGAGGATGTCGGCGCCTATTGCGCCTTTCTGGCCAGCCGCGAGGCTGCCAACGTGACCGGCGGCGTTCATCTCATCGACGGAGGATACGGCATTGTCGGCTGATACAACCGAAGGACAGACCGGCGCGGGCGGTTTCGACCCGGCCGGGTTCGGCGCGGCGTCGATCGAGGCGCTTCAGCGCCAGATGCAAGGCCGATCCGACCGGCTGTCGGAACAGGGCGAGATGCTGGACCTGCTGATGCGCTCGTCGTCGATCCACGCCGAGTCCATCGCGCGGACCCACGGCAAGCGCAGCCGGGCGACATTCGACCGGATGGGCGAGATCATCGAAGGCATGGCCCCCGACACGCTGATGGCCGACTGGCGGGCCTACCTGCTCGATGCCACCCAGCGCGCGGTGCTCACGATGGACACGCTGCGCGAGCGGGGCGACAATTTCGTCGTCCACGAGCGCGAGGGCTGCCCGCCGGTCCTGGCCTATGAGTACGAGGTCGTGCTCGACGGGGCCGATCTGCCCCGGCCGTGCAATTACCAGCTGTTGCGCATCGTGCCGCCCGAGGGTGTCGAGGTGCTGGAGGACAAGCGGCCCTATATCATCATCGACCCGCGCGCCGGCCATGGCGGCGGGATCGGCGGGTTCAAGCCCGACAGCCAGGTCGGCGTGGCCCTGCGCGACGGCCACCCGGTCTATTTCGTCAATTTCAAGCGCGATCCCGAGCCGGGGCAGGTGCTGGCCGACGTGACCCGGGCCGAAGCGGCCTTTGTGCGCAAGGTCATGGAAGAACATCCGCGCAGCCCCAAGCCGGCGGTCACGGGCAATTGCCAGGGCGGCTGGGCCACGCTGCTGCTGGCCGCGACCAACCCCGATATCGTCGGGCCCATCGTGCTGAACGGCGCGCCGGTTGCACCCTGGTCAGGCGAGGTGGGCACCAACCCGATGCGCTACAACGCCGGGGTGCTGGGCGGCACATGGATCCCGATGCTGCTGTCGGACCTGGGCGGCGGGGTCTTTGACGGGGCCAACCTGGTGATGAACTTCGAGCTGCTCAATCCCAGCCGGACGCTCTTTGCCAAGTATACCGACCTCTATGAAACGGTGGACACCGGGCGCGACCGGTTCCTGGATTTCGAACGCTGGTGGGGCGGCTATTTCCTGATGAACGAGGCCGAGATCCGCTGGATCGTGGAAAACCTCTTTGTCGGCAACAAGCTGACGCGCAACATGGCGCAGCTGGAACCGGGCCGGACCGTCGATCTGAAATCGGTCGTGGCGCCGATCATCGTCTTTGCCAGCCATGGCGACAACATCACCCCGCCGCAGCAGGCGCTGAACTGGATCCTGGACACCTATGCCGATGTCCAGGAAATCCGCGTGCGGGGCCAGCGCATCATCTACATGGTGCATGAAGAGGTCGGCCACCTGGGCATCTTCGTGTCGTCCAAGATCGCGCGGAAGGAACATACCGAGGTCGCCTCGACGATGAAGACGATCGAGGCCCTGGCGCCCGGGCTCTACGAGATGAAGATCGACGCGGTCGAGGGCCACGGGCAGGACAAGTCGTTCCTGGTCAGCTTTGCCGAACGGGGCTTTGACGACATCCGCCAGATCGACGACGGCCGGGCGGATGAACGGCCCTTTGCCGCCGTGGCGCGGATGTCGGAATGGCAGGCCGAGCTTTACGATATGGCCCTGCGGCCCGTCGTGCAGGCCATGGTCTCGCCCGAAAGCGCGCGGGCCATGCGCCGGTTCCACCCGATGCGCCTGCAACGCGAGATGATGTCCAGCGCCAATCCCTGGATGAAGATGTGGACATCCCTTGCCCCGCGCGTGGCGGCCAACCGGCAGAAGGCCGAGGCCGACAATCCCTTTGTCCAGGTCGAGCACCTGTGGTTCGACCTGGTAGGCCAGGTCATCGACATGGGCCGCGATCTGCGCGACGCGGCCTACGAAGAGACCTTCTATGCGCTGTGGTCGCCGCCCTGGGCCCAGCATTTCGGCCGGTCGCGGTCGGCGCCCCGGGTGCTGGAAACGCTGGAAGAGCTGCGCTGCCTGCCGCAGGTGCGCGACGCCCTGCGCCAGATGTCGCGCGGCGGTTTCGCCGAGGCCGTTGTGCGCATGCTGGTGCTGATGGCCGACAGCCGCGGCGCGGTGCGGCGCGACCGGCTGGAACGCTCGGCGCGGGTGCTGACACGCGACGAGCCCTTCCGGTCGCTGTCGATGGAAGCCAAGGCGCGGATGATCCACGAACAGACCCTCGTGGTGACCTTTGAACCCGACAGCGCGCTGGACAGCCTGGCCGACCTGCTGGCGGATGCCGCCGAGCGCAAGCTGGCCCTGGACGTGGTCACCTTTGTCGCGGGGCCGCGGGACGAGATGGCCGAGCACACGGTTTCGCTGCTAGACAGGATCCGCGAGGCGCTGGGGCTGGAAGCCGCGGCCGGCGACGTGGTCGACGATCCGCTGGACGGGGCGGCGGCCCCTGGTTCCGGCAATGGCCCCGATACGGGCGCCGGGACGCAACAGGGCAAGGATCTGGGGACTGCCGCGGAATGAAACTTGAAAACAGGACCTACGACGAGCTGAGCGTCGGGGACACGGCGTCGCTCAGGCGGATCGCGCGCGAGGATGATTTCCTGATCTTCGCCACCGCTTCGGGCAACCACAACCCGGTGCATATCGCGGCCTATGACGGCGATGGCGACGGCACGCCCGAGGCCATTGCCCCGTCGCTCTGGATCGGGTCGCTGATCTCGGCCGTGCTGGGCAACATGCTGCCCGGACCGGGCACCTTGTACCGCCACCAGGATTTCGACTTCCTCGGCCGGGCCGAGGCCGGCGACGAGCTGGAGATCACCGTCGAGGTGACCGAGAAGCTGGCCGATGATTGCCTGGCCCTGGCCACCTCGGTGACCCGGGTGGGCGATGGCGAGACCGTCGTGCAGGGGCGGGCCGTGGTGCAGGCGCCGCGGCGCAAGCTGAGCTTCGACGCGCTGGAAGTGCCCGGGCTGGTGGTGCAGCGGCACCGGCATTTCGAACGGCTGCTGGACCGGGTCGCGGGGCTGCCCGCGCTGGTCACGGCCGTGGTGGCGCCCGAAGAACCCAATTCCCTGGGCGGTGCGTTGCTGGCCGCCGAACGCCAGGTGATCACGCCGATCCTGGTGGGCAGCCGGGCGCTGATGCAGGAGGCGGCCGACAGCTTGGGCCGCAGCCTGGACGGGATCGAGATCATTGACGAGCCCGACCATCACCGGGCGGCCGGGCTGGCCGTCGACCTGGTGGCCGATGGCCGGGCCGGGGCGCTGATGAAGGGGCACCTGCATACCGACGACCTGCTGCATGCCGCGCTGCGCAAGGAGCGCGGTCTGCGCACGGGACGGCGGTTCACCCATGTCTTTGTCATGGACGTGCCCGGCCTGTCGCATCCGGTGCTGGTCAGCGATGCGGCGGTCAACATCCAGCCCGACCTCAAGACCAAGGTCGACATCGTGCAGAATGCCATCGACGTGGCCATTTCCATCGGCATCGAGGAACCCAAGGTCGGCGTGCTGTCGGCCGTCGAGACGGTGAACCCGGACATGCCCTCGTCGCTGGACGCGGCCCTGCTGTCGAAGATGGCCGAACGCGGCCAGATCACCGGCGGGCTGGTCGATGGTCCGCTGGCCATGGACAACGCCCTGGACCTGGGCGCGGCACGGACAAAGGGCATCCGCTCGGCCGTGGCCGGGCTGGCCGAAGTGCTCATCGTGCCCAATATCGACGCCGGCAACATGCTGGCCAAGCAGCTGGCCGTCGTATCGCATGCCGAGGGCGCGGGGCTGGTGCTGGGCGCGTCGGTGCCGATCATCCTGACCTCGCGGGCCGATGGCGACATGGCCCGGCTGGCCTCCTGCGCCGTGGCCGCCCTGCATTTCGCCCGCACGAGCGGCCGGACCGGGGGCTGAGACCATGGCGGACCTGGTGCTGACCCTGAATGCCGGCTCGTCCTCGCTGAAGACCGCGCTTTATGCCCTGGCCGATGATGCGGGCACGCCGCTGATGACCGGCCAGATCGAGCGCATCGGCACCGCGCCGGCGTTGCAGGCCCGCTGGGCCGATGGGCGCCGGGTCGAGCGGGGGATCGGCCATGCCGAGGCCGGACATGCCGGGGCGATGAAGGCCGTGCTGGACCTGGTGCAGGACGGCGCGCCCGATGCCCGGGTGGCGGCCGTCAGCCACCGCATCGTCCATGGCGGGCCCGAGCGCACCGCCGCCGCCCTGCTGGACGAACCCCTGATGAAGGAGCTGGCCGCGCTGGCGCCCTATGCCCCGCTGCACCAGCCCCACAACCTGTCGGGCGTGCGCGGCGCGATGGAAGCCTTTCCCGACGCCGCCCAGGTGGCCTGTTTCGACACGGCCTTTCACCGCGGCCAGCCCTGGGTCAACGATACCTTTGCCCTGCCGCGGGCCTATTACGACAAGGGCGTGCGGCGCTACGGGTTCCACGGGCTGAGCTATGAGTACATCGCGTCGCGCCTGGCCGCCGATTACCCCGAGCTGCATGCCGGGCGGGTCGTGGTGGCCCATCTGGGCAACGGCGCGTCGATGTGCGCCCTGCGCGGAGGCCGGTCGATCGCCTCGACCATGGGGTTCTCGGCTGCCGACGGGCTGCCCATGGGCACGCGGACCGGCCAGATCGATCCGGGCGTGCTGCTCTACCTGATGACCGAAGAATCCATGGGCCCGGCCGAGATCACCGACCTGATCTATCGGCATTCGGGGCTGCTGGGCCTGTCGGGCGGGCTGTCCAACGACATGCGCACGCTGGAACAATCCGACGACCCGGCCGCCGACGAGGCGATTGCCTATTTCGCCGGGCGCATCCGGCGCGAGCTGGGCTCGCTGGCCGCGGCGCTGGGCGGGCTGGACGGGCTGGTCTTTACCGGGGGCATCGGCGAGCATTCGGCGCTGGTGCGCCAGAGGGTCTGCGCGGGGATGGGCTGGATCGGGATCGACATCGATCCGGCGGCCAATGCGGCCGATGGGCCCGAGCTGACGGCGCCCGGTGTCGGCGCGGCGCGGGTGCTGGTGCTGAAGACCGACGAGGAAGGCGTCCTGGCGCGCGAGGCACGCCGGCTCCTGGCCGCCTGAGACAGGGCGGCGGCCAGGAACCTGCCCGGTCCGGTAGGGGCAGGAGGGGACCGGGGGGGACCGCCGCCGGGAGCCATGGCGGCGGGGCGTCACGGGGCAGGACAGGCGGCCCGCCCCGACCCGAAATCAGACCCAGCTGGCCGGGGCCGTGCGTTCGACCTGGCGCGGCGGGGTGGTGCCGGGCACGTCGCGGGTCGGGACGAGGCCGGCCGGATCGCGGAACAGGCCCGGGTTCAGCGCCTCGCGGATCATGGCGGCAAAGCCCGACGGCGTGCTGCGCGTGGTCGGCGCGCGGTCACGGACACGGTCGGTCAGGGCGTCGCGCATCAGGGCCTCGGCCCTAGCGGCCTGCGGATCGACCGCGCGGCTGCGCGACAGGAAATGCAGCTGGTGCGCGCGGGCGGCCGGCTCGTGGCGCGAGAAGAAGGCCGGATCGGCGGGCCGCAGGGCGGTGATCATCTGGTCCCAGGCCGCGACCTGGCGGTCGACGCCGTCGCGGAAGGCGGCCAGGTTCACGCGCTGGCGGGTCAGCAGCCCGCGCACGCCTTCGATCTTCCAGCCGGTCATCAGCGCCATGCGCAGCCAGCATTCGAAATCCTCGTAGCCGCGCAGGTGCTCGTCGAAGACCCAGTCGCGGTCGCTTTCGCAATAGGGCCGGTAAGACAGGTCTTCGAGCGCCTCGCGCCGGGCGACCACGGTGGACACGGTGCCCACCGGGTTGCGCTTGAACAGGTGCTCGGCCGAGATGTTGCGCAGCTTGGGCGTGTTGAACTGGCCCAGCGGGCGGTCATCTTCGTCGACCTGGGTGGCGGCAGAATAGCTCAGCCCGACCTCGGGATCGGCATCGAGATGTTCGACATGGATGGCCAGTTTCTGCGGGTGCCAGGCGTCATCGGCGTCGCAGAACCCGACATACCGGCCCCGGGCCACGGCAATGCCGCTGTTGCGCGCGGCGGCCGGGCCGCGGTTGGGCTGGCGCACCACCCGCATGCGCGGATCGGCGCAATAGGCCTCGGCGATGCGGCGGGTGGCATCGGTCGATCCGTCGTCGACCACGATGATTTCCATGTCGCGAAAGGTCTGGTTCAGCAGCGAATCCAGGGTCTGCAGCAGGGTGGCGGCGGCGTTGTAGGCGGGGACGATGATCGAGGCTTTGGGCATGGCGCGGGCTTTCATTGCTGCGGTCGGGGGCGGATGGGGTGTGGACGTGTCAGGCGTAGGCCGGCACCGGGCGCGGCGCATCGGCCGACAGAAAGCCCGTGGGGCTTTCGGCCAGACCGGCCAGGCCCAGGCGCAGGGCGCGGAGCGGGCCGGCGCCGACGCGCAGCGCCCGGCGGGCCAGGCGGCGCAGGTGGCGGGCCTCGGCCCGGGGCGAGGGCGCATAGCCCATGCGGGCGGCGGTCGCCAGGACCTGGGCGCGGCTCTGGCGCTCGGCGGTCAGGTTGGCGGTCAGGCCGGTGCGGGTGCGGCGATACCAGACATGCAGGCTGTCGATGCCGCGGATCTCGGCCCCTCCGCCGACCAGGCGCACGAGGAAATCCAGGTCGGCATTCTGAACCATGGCCTCGTCGAACCCGCCGGCCTCGACAAAGGCATCGCGGCGCATCGACAGGTTCGACAGGGTGCAGACGGGGTTGTCCTGCAGGACGGCCGGCACGGTCAGGGCGCCCTGGCCCACGGTCGAGCTGCGGCGGACCTGGCGGGGCGTTTGGTCGAAAAAGGCCACCCGGCCATAGGCGCCATCGGCGCTGTTTTTCAGGTAGAACCGGTGCAGGTCCCACAGTTTTTCCGGCGACCAGATATCATCGGCATCGCAAAAGGCCAGGATGCGGCCCCGGGCGACGGCAAAGGCGGCATGGTTGCGCGCGGCGCTGGGGCCCTGGCCGGGGTTCGACACGACAACGATGCGCGGGTCGCGGGCGGCGCGGTCCTGCAACAGGCGCAGGCTGCGGTCGGTCGAGCCGTTGTCGACAAAGATGGCTTCCCAGTTCTGGAAGGTCTGCGCCGCGAGGCTGTCCAGGGTGGCCGTCAGCGTGGCTTCGGAATTGTAGCAGGGCACGATGATCGAGAAATAGGGCATGGCAGTGGCTCGCGGTGCGATGAAGGACAAGGATGTGGCGGCGGTCGGGAGGACGCGGCCCGCCGCCACGGGGGGAAAGGGGGAGCCGGCCGGGTTTGGGGCCAGCGGCGCGGCTTGGGTACGCTGACCCAGGCCCAGGTTGAACGTTGCGCCACCGGTGCGCGCCAGCGGCGCGACTTGTGCTTGGGGAGCGGAGGTGGAAGGGCCGGTGTGGAACATTGCCTGGGTCATGGGTCAGCGATCTGCGGTTGGTGTGCATCCCTTCTAGGCCGGGGCGGCGCAGGCTGTCGTCATAACGGACGGAGCGAAACCGGGGACCAACGTATCGACGCCTATCCGTTCGTATCGAAGAACTGGCCCAAGGCATTGAAACCCCCGGCCCGGCGGCATTTTTCACCCGGCCTCAGGAGGTCAGCCGCGCCCTCGTGGCCTGCCAGCACGGGGCGATCCGGGCCAGATGGGCCCGGATTTCCGCCCGGTTGCCGGTCCGGGCCGCGGTTTCGGCGTGGTTCAGCATCTGGCGGAAATCACTGGCGCCAAAGACCGCCGCGCTGCCGGCCAGCTTGTGCAGCCGCCCCGCCAGGTCGGGGGCATCGCCGGGCGCCTGGCCCAGCTCGGCGACAAAGCCGTCGGTCTCTTCGAGAAAACGCTGCAACAATGCGGCATGGATCTCGGGGCCCAGGCTGTCGCGGGCCTCGGCCATGGGGTCATTGGGGGACGTGTCATCGGGGGGCGTGTTGCCGGGCGGCCCACCACCAGAGGGCCTGTTATCGGGGGGCGTGTCGTCGGGCGGCCTGCAATCAGAGGGATTGTCATTGGCGGGCGTATCACCCGGTGGCCTGTCACCGGCAATCTTGCCATCGGCCATCGAATTGTCGGGTGGCGTAGTGTCAGGCGGGGCGACCGGGGTCGGTTCCCTGGCCGGGGCGTCATCGGCCGACCGCGGGCTGCGCACGATGCACAGAGCCCGGCGCAGGGCATCCAGCGTCAGCGGTTTGCCGAGAAAGGCTTCCATCCCCGCGCTGCGGAATTTCTCCTTGTCCTGCGGCAGAACATTGGCCGACAGCGCGATGATCGGCGTTTCGGCCGACGGGCCACCGCCCGCGCGGATCAGTCGCGTGGCCTCCAGCCCGTCGAGCTCGGGCATGGAAATATCCATGAAAATCAGATCAAAGCGCCGAAGGGCGGCCATGTCGACGCCCTGCCGCCCGTCCGGCGCGCAGGTCACCTTGTGGCCCTCGCGGGTCAGCATGCTGCGCGCGACCTGCAGGTTGATCTCGTTGTCCTCGACCACCAGCACATCCAGCCCGCCCGGCGCCGAAGGCGGCCGTGGCCGGGTTTCCCGGCGCGCAGGGGCGGCGGCCGCGCGCACGGGCAGGCGGACCCAAAAGGTGCTGCCGGCATCCGGCACGCTTTCCACGCCGATCTCGCCATCCATCGCCGTGACGATCCGCCGGGCGATACCCAGCCCCAGCCCGGCCCCGCCGGCGGCCCGGTCAAAGGACGTGTCGCTGGTGTGGAAATCCTCGAAGATCGTCGTGATCTGGTCCTCGGCAATGCCCGGGCCGGTGTCGCTGACCCGGAATTCGACCACGCGCCGGGCCGGATCGGGGCCGGGCGGGTCCATCTCGGCCTCGATGGAAACGCGCCCCAACTCTGTGAACTTGATGGCATTGCCCACAAGGTTCAGCAGGATCTGGTAAATCCGCTGGGCATCGCTTTCGATCCAGTGCTGCGGCGTGCCGATCCAGCACCAATCCAGCCGGTTGCCCCGGTTCCCGGCATTGCCGCTTTGCCCATCGACGAGATTTTGCAGCAATTCCGACAGGTTGAGCCGTTCGAGAGACAGCTGCACCTTGCCCGCCTCGAAACGTGCGATGTCCAGAACCGAATCCACGTGTTTCAGAAGGATGCGGCCGGATACGTCCATGTTGCGTACGAACTGGCGCTGTTCGGCATCCAGCCGTGACCCGGACAACAGCGAGAGATTGCCCAGCAACCCGTTGAGCGGCGTTCGGATTTCATGGCTCATCACGGTCAGGAAATCGGCCTTGGCCTTTTCGCCGGCCAGCGCCCGGTCGCGGGCCTGGACCAGTTCCTTTTCATCGGCCACACGTTTCGAAATGTCGCGAACGAAGGCGACCAGGATCTCAGTCTCGCCGTCGAGGGCGGATTGCACGGCCAGTTCGATTGGAAAGATCTCGCCATCCGCGCGCTTGGCGGTCAGCTTGACGCGGCCCTTGCCCACGATGCGCCGCTCGCCACCGCGCCGAAGCCGCGCCATGTCGGCGTCATGGGTCGACCGCAAGTGGTCCGGCACGAACAATTCACTGACCTGGTGGCCCTTTGCCTGGGCGCTGGGACATCGAAAGATCTCTTCGGCAGCGCCGTTGAATTCCAGGATGTGCCCGTTGGAGTCGGCAACGACCACCCCGTCGAGCGAGGTCGACAGGATCGTGTTCATACGCTGGTTGGCCTGTTCCAGCGCCACGCCGCGCCGGGTTTTCTGGCGGTTGACCAACAGCAGGTGCAGGCTGAGCGCCAACAGCAGGAACAGCAGCGAAGCCGCGGCGATGCCCAGCTGGCGCAACCGTCGGGCCACCTCGCGGCGTTGAACATCGGCCCGAACGGCGAAATGGGCCAGGCCGGTCACCGAAAGGGCCCGGGCCTGGGCGCGGGCCGTGGCCGTGGCCGCGGCGATCCGGGGCAGGGCGGCGCGAAGCGCGTCGTCGGGACCGTCGATCAGGGGCATGATGTCGCGCATGAAGCGGCCGAGTTCGCCGAGCGCCGTGTCGAACTGCGGATCCTTGGTGGCCAGGCCGCGAAACATCGGGGAATCGCGAAAGGTGGCCAGCCGGCTGAACAGGATGTCATATCGTTCGCGCACGTTGTCCAGATCGGCTTGGCTGCTCTGGTGCCCGGGGTTCAACGTGTTGGCAAAGGACAGGAATTCGATTTCGACCTGGGTCAGCGTCCATTGCACATTGTCCGCCTCGGCCGATTGCAACTGGCTGATGTCGTCCAGAACCCGCCGGCTGTAGAGGATCGACAGCGACGTCACGACGACCAGAACGCCCAGCACGAACCAGCCCAGCACGGGTGGCCCGCCGCGATTGGCGGCCGTGCGCATGGCGGGAGCGGCGCCTGTCATCCCCGGCCGCGCTCAGCTTGGCATGATGGATCCGTGCGCGGCTGGTCGATCCGGCCTGTTGTGCCGGGCCATTGTCAGGGGCTGTTCCGAGAGGGGCGCACGCCTTGATGTTTTCTTATCAATCCAGCGGAAGGTCGAAACCCGAACTTCGCACCCCGGCGAGCGCCGCGGCAAATCCAGATCGTACCGTGCCCCATCCCCCATGACGGAAGCGAATGAATCGCCAGACACAGTCAACAGAACCTGCCATGTCGGCGCGCGCAACGACTCCGAAGCCGAAGCCTCGGTCGTGAGTGGTAGCAAAAGCGCGGCAGCCAACCCGAAAATGATCCTGCGGATGCTGAACATTTCTGGCGGTCCCCTCTCGGTAGGTAATGGATAGCCCGAAACCCGCCCGCGGATAATTCGGGCATAGGGATAAGGCGCTATCCGAAAGGGTAGGGTGCATCGGTTAAGAATGGTTTGACGGGCACAATGTCAAGCGAGGGAAGCCCGAAAAATTCTTCGTATCTGGGGGGATGCGCGTTTGCTTGTGGTTAACTTCCTGGTGTCAGGATCGGCATCGACTATGGCTTGCCACAATGAAAGGGCCCGGCGTGAAAATCCTGATTGCCGACGACCACGATCTGGTCCGGGACACGCTTGTCGCCTTTGTCGAAGCATCTGGCGAGATCCGGACGAGCACTGCGCCGGACCTTGAAACTGCTTGTGCGCTGGTCACCAGCGACGGGCCCTTCGACCTGGTCCTTCTGGATCTGAACATGCCCGGGATGAACGGGCTGGACGGGCTGGAACGGGCGCTGGAACTCGATGGTTCGCCCCGTGTGGCGTTGATTTCGGGCCAGGCGTCGCGCGAGATTGCCGAACGGGCGCTGGATTGCGGGGCGGCGGGGTTCGTGCCCAAGACCCTACCGGCGAAATCCCTGGTCAATGCGATCAAGTTCATGGCGATGGGCGAGAAATACGCACCGGTCGATTTCATGACCGCCGAGCCAGACAGCCGCCAGCATCCCATGGCCGCGTCGCTCACCGATCGCGAAATGCAGGTGCTGCGGGGACTGACCGAGGGCAAGTCGAACAAGGAAATCGCCCGCGATCTCGACCTGTCTGAGCCCACGGTCAAGCTGCATGTCAAGACGCTCTACCGCAAGGTCGGTGCGGCCAATCGGACCCAGGCAGCCTTGCTGGCCCGCGAGGCTGGCCTGTTCTGATGCCGGATAAAGGGACGCAACAAGAAGGGGTTGCGGACAGGAAGAAGGAGACGACACGCGACTGATTGACGTACCTCAGAAACCGCGCCACGCTGGATGCCCTGGCTATGGGGGCTTTGGACAGGCGCATGGGAAAACCGACGGTCCATGACATTGCACGCGAAGCGGGGGTCAGCCTGGCCACTGTCGACCGGGTATTGAACGCGCGGCCCGGCGTGCGCGCGCAAACCGTTGCGCGGGTGCGCGAAGCGGTCGAACGCTTGGGTTACGTCCGCGATACCTATGCCGCCAACTTGGCCCGGCAGAAGCAATACCGCTTCGCCTTTGTCCTGCCCGAAGGGCCGAACCAGTTCCTGGACACGTTCCGAACCGCCCTTGGCGAGGCAACCCAGGCCCAGGCGGCCGACAGGCTGACCGCCCGCGTGCTGACGGCCCCGGCCCATGACCCGCATGCGGTGGTCCGGCTGCTGAACGATCTGCCGACGGGACGGTTGGACGGTGTGGCAATCATGACCCCGGAAACACCGCAGGTGCGCGACGCCGTGTCCCGTCTGAAATCCGCCGGCCTGCCCATCGTGGCCCTGGTCTCCGACCTGCCCAATAGCGAGCGCGATCATTTCGTCGGGATCAACAGCTACCAGGCCGGGCGCACTGCCGGGTTGTTGATGGGACGGTTCATCCGGGAGGTAACGGGCGCCGTCCTGGTCGTGACCCAATCGATGCAGGCCCGCGATTCCATCGAACGTCGGCTGGGATTCGACCATGTCATGGGCGAGCAATTCAACGGCCTGTCCATCCTGCCATCGGTCGAGACTCACGGCGATCCGGTGCGGATGGCCAGGATCCTGGCGCAAGCCTTCCGGGCCAATCCCGGCATTCGCGGTGTCTATTCCATGGGGCCGGGCAACGCTGCCTTGCTGGATGCCTTGCGCCCGACGGGACGGTTGGGCGAATTGGCCGTGGTGGCGCATGAGTTGACGCCAACCACCCGGCAAGCCCTGATCGATCGCGAGATCGACGCCGTCATCAACCAGAACGTCGGCCACCTGGTCCGCAGCGCTCTTCGAGTGCTGCGCGCCAAATGCGACGGAGCCGAGATCTTTGCGGCCCAGGAGCGCATCCGCATCGACATCGTGCTGCGGGAAAACCTGCCCTGATCCGACCGCGATTCGCGGCGTGTCCCGGACGATTTGGCCGACCTTGTCCTCGGCAGGGGCGGTGGCGGGCACCTTTCGCCGCGGGCGTTAACACTTCGAAAATCAAGACCTTCTGAGACGTAAAATGTCTATGATGTACGCACCTCAAGAATTATCTTTACGTGAGGTGCGTACCTCACATACGCTTTTTGCAGATCCGCCGCTTGCCGATCGGGGAGGACGATCAGGCGGATCGGCAACAGGGAGGAAGGGAAATGACTGGATTCGGAACACGGGCCGGCACCGGCCCCAGGCTTCTGGCCGCCACTGCCATCTCTGCCGCGGGCGTCGTGGCAACGGCTGCGGCGGCCGAGGATCTGACGCTGTGCTGGGCGGCCTGGGATCCCGCCAATGCGCTGGTCGAATTGTCGAAGGATTTCGAGGCCCAGTCCGGCCACAGCATGAATTTCGAATTCGTGCCCTGGCCCAACTTTGCCGACCGTATGCTGAACGAGCTGAATTCCGGCGGCAAGCTGTGCGACCTGCTGATCGGCGACAGCCAGTGGATCGGCGGCGGGGCGGAGAACGGCCATTACGTCAAGCTGAACGAGTTCTTCGATGCCGAGGGCATCAGCATGGACGATTTCGCCCCGGCGACGGTCTTTGCCTATTCGACCTGGCCCAAGGGTGAGCCGAATTACTACGCCCTGCCGGCCATGGGTGATGCCAACGGCTGGTTCTATCGCAAGGATTGGTTCGACGATCCGGCGATCCAGGCGGCCTATACAGAGGCGACGGGGGCGGAGCTGGGTGTGCCGGAAAGCCAGGACGAGCTGTTGCAGATCGCGCAGTTCTTCCAGGGCCGCGAGATCGACGGTCAGACCCGCTATGGGGCGTCGATCTTTACCGAGCGCGGCTCGGAAGGCATCACGATGGGCGCGACCGGGGCGCTGTACACCTGGGGGTTCAAGTATGAGAACGCGCCGGGCAGCTATGACATGCAGGGCGCGGTCAATTCGGCCGATGCGGTGGAAGCTCTTGAATTCTACAAGGAACTTTACAAGACCGCGACGCCGCCGGGCTATACCGACAGCTACATGGAACAATCGCTGGATGCCTTCAAGTCGGGGCAGGTGGCGATGGCGATGAACTGGTTTGCCTTCTTCCCGGGGCTCTATGCCGACCCGGACGTGGGCGGCGACAAGATCGGGTTCTTCGTCAACCCGCCGCAGAAGGTTGCGGCCTCGACGCTCGGCGGCCAGGGGATTTCGGTGGTGTCCTATTCCGACAAGCAGGACGCGGCGCTGGAATACATCAAGTGGTTCGCGCAGCCCGAGGTCCAGCAGAAATGGTGGGATCTGGGCGGGTATTCCTGCCATGTGGATGTGCTGAACGCGCCGGGCTTCAAGGACAGCGCGCCCTTTGCGCCGGATTTCCTGCAGGCGATGGATGCGGTGCAGGATTTCTGGCAGGAGCCGGCCTATGCCGAGCTGTTGCTGGCGATGCAGAAGCGGCTGCATGACTACATCGTGGCCGACCAGGGCACGGCGCAGGAGGCGCTCGACAAGCTGATCGAGGATTGGACCGAGGTCTTCGAGGACGAAGGCAAGCTCTGACCCCCGAACGGCGGGGCAAGCCCCGCCCTACGCAACGTTGTAGGGCGGGGGTCACCCCGCCGCCCCTTCCGACCAGAGGCATGTCCCTTGACCGATAGTCCCATGACCCGCGTGGCCCGGGCGACGCCGCCGCAGATGGCCCGCCAGATCCGTGGCCTGAGCGACCGGGCGATTGCTTGGATCTTCGTGGCGCCGACGATCTTCCTGTTGCTGGCAGTGAACATCTTTCCGCTGATCTGGACGATCCGGCTGAGCTTTACCGATTTCAAGGCCAACCGGAACCGGCCCGTCGAATGGATCGGCACGCGGAACTACGAGCGCATCCTGAGCGACAGCGACATCTGGCTGACCATGCAGGCCACGGCGCATTTTCTGTTCTGGACGATTGTCTTCCAGGTGCTGATCGGCTTTGTCCTGGCCTGGCTGATCAACCGCAAGTTCAGGGGCAACGACCTGTGGACGACGATCATCGTGCTGCCGATGATGTTGTCGCCGGCGGTGGTCGGCAACTTCTGGACCTTCCTCTACCAGCCGCAGATCGGGCTGTTCAACTACGTCATATCCTTCTTCACCGGGGTCGACCCCAGCTCGTTCCAGATGATCGGCGACGTCAACCTGGCGCCCTGGGCGATTGTCATCGTCGATACCTGGATGTGGACGCCCTTTGTCATGCTGATCTGCCTGGCCGGGCTGCGGTCCATCCCCGATTACATCTACGAGGCGGCCGAGATCGACCGGGCATCGAAATGGCGCCAGTTCTGGACGATCACGGTGCCGATGGTGCTGCCCTTCCTGATGCTGGCCGTGCTGTTCCGGGGGATCGAGAATTTCAAGATGTTCGACCTGGTCGTGCAACTGACCGGCGGCGGGCCGGGATCGGTGACCGAGCTGACGTCGATCAACCTCAAGCGGGAAGCCTTCGAGAAATGGCGCACGGGCTATGCCTCGGCCTATGCGATCATTCTCTTCGTGACGGTGTTCGGCCTGGCGTCGATCTACGTGAAGGCGCTCAACAAGGTGAAGGAGCGCTGAGATGGCGGATCGTGGTGTCGGGTATTTTTACCAAGAAGAAGACAGGGCGCGGCGCCCTCGAATGCGCGGGTCCTGTCTTCTTCTTGGCCCAAATACCCCTGCCGAAGGCACCGTCCGCAAGGACGGTCCACCGCGGGAGGCGGGCCAATGAGCGCATGGTCGATCACCGAGCCGACACCCCGGCAGAAATGGGTGGCCGGAACCCTTGTGGTCCTTTACGCGGTGATCACGATCATCCCGCTGATCTGGATCGTTGCCACCGGGTTCAAGTCGCCGGCCGACGCGATATCCTATCCGCCGAAGGTGCTGTTCGATCCGACGCTGGAGGGATATGTCAATCTCTTCACCACGCGCACGCGGCAGACCCAGGAATACCTGGAGGCCAACCCGCCGCAGACCTGGTACGAGGAGATCGTCCGGCAATACGACATGGTCATCGCCGGGCCGTCGCGCTACGGCGAAAGGTTCGTGAACTCGATCATCATCGGCTTCGGCTCGACCTTCCTGTCGGTCTTCCTGGGCACCCTGGCGGCCTATGCCTTCAGCCGGTTCAAGGTGCCGCTGAAGGACGACCTGCTGTTCTTCATCCTCAGTACGCGGATGATGCCGCCGATCGCCGTGGCGATTCCGATCTTCCTGATGTTCCGCACGCTCGGCCTGTCGGACACCCACCTGGGTATGATCCTGCTCTACACGGCGGTCAATATCTCGCTGGCGGTCTGGCTGCTGAAGGGCTTCATGGACGAGATCCCGCGCGAATACGAGGAAGCGGCCCTGATCGACGGCTACACGCGGTTCCAGGCATTCCGCAAGGTTGTCTTGCCCCAGGCCACGACGGGCATCGTGGCCACGGCCATCTTCTGCCTGATCTTCGCCTGGAACGAATATGCCTTTGCCGTGCTGCTGACCTCGGGCACTGCCCAGACCGCGCCGCCCTTCATCCCGACGATCATCGGCGTGGGCGGCCAGGACTGGCCCGCCGTGGCCGCCGGAGCCACGCTGTTCCTGCTGCCGGTGCTGGTCTTCACCGTCTTCCTGCGCAAGCACCTGTTGCGGGGAATCACCTTTGGCGCGGTGCGGAAATGATGGGCGCGACCCGATCCGCCCGACGGCACGGCGCGAAGTACCGTCCGATTGTTCAAGGTGAAAGGAGCCCTCGATGAGCGCGTTCATCAATGGCTTGGCAAGGTTCCGGCGCGGGCCGTGGGAAATGCTGGCCTCGGTCCTGATCGGCATCGGTGTGGTCATGCTGATGCAGCCCTGGGTGCTGATCCTTTATACCTATTCCTTTGCCGTGACGCTGACCGGCACGGTGATGTTCCTTGTCGTCAGCCATTTCCCGGAGGACGACAGATGAGCCCCGAGGTGCGCGCGGCCTATGACGCGATGACCGAGCCGGCCAGGGGCCGGGCGCTGGCCCTGCGCGACCTGGTGCTGCGGGTGGCCGCGGCCGAGGGCATCGTGCTGGACGAAACGCTGAAATGGGGCGAGCCGGCCTACCTGCCGGGGCGGGGCGGCACGACCCTGCGCATCGGGATCGACAAGGCGGGGGGCGATCTCAGGCTTCTGGTCAATTGCCGGACCTCGCTGGTCGCACAATGGCGCGAGATGTTCGGCAGCAACCTGCACTGCGAGGGCAACCGGGCCGTGCGGGTCGACAGGGACACCGACGAGGGCGCGCTGGCGATCTGCATCGCCATGGCGCTGACCTATCACCAGGCCAGGGGGAAGGCGGCACATGGCTGAGATCGTCATCGAGAACCTGCGCAAGGAATTCGGCGATTTCACCGCCGTGCAATCCTCGTCCTTCCGGATCGAGGATGGCGAGTTCTTCATGCTGCTGGGTCCGTCGGGTTGCGGCAAGACGACAACGTTGCGGATGATCGCGGGGCTGGAATTGCCGTCGTCGGGCCAGATCTACATCGATGGCGAGGAGGTGGCCCGCAAGCCGGCCAGCGAGCGCGACATTGCCTTTGTCTTCCAGATGTTCGCGCTTTACCCGCATATGAACGTGCGCCGGAACATGTCCTATCCGCTGGTCTGCCAGGGCATGCCCCGGGCCCGGGTGCGGGCCAAGGTGGCCGAGGTGGCGGCGATCCTGGGCATCGAGGACATCCTCGACAAGCCCGTGGGCGGCCTGTCCGGGGGCGACCGCCAGCGGGTGGCGCTTGGCCGGGCCATCGTGCGCGAGCCCAAGGCCTTCATGATGGACGAACCGCTGGGCGCGCTGGATGCCGAGTTCCGCGAACACATGGCCGAGGAGCTGCGCGCGCTGCATGACCGGATGGGCGCCACGACGGTCTATGTCACCCATGACCAGCTGGAAGCCATGCAGATGGGCGACAAGATCGTGGTCATGAACCATGGCGTCATCGAGCAATTCGGCACGCCGCAGGACATCTATGACAAGCCGGCCACGCGCTTCGTGGCCGATTTCATTGGCTCGCCACCGATGAACTTCCTGTCCTTCCAGGGGGCCATCGCCCCGGGTGACCAGGCCGTGCGGATGCAGGGCGTGGACTTGGGCGTGCCTCGGGCACAGGCCGGTTTCCAGGGCGAGATGCTCTTTGGCATCCGGCCCGAACATGTGCGTTTCGACGATGGCGGGGCCTGGCGCGGGCGGGTGCTGGCCTCCGAATACCTGGGCACGACCCAGATCGTGACGCTGGACAGCGCGGCCGGGCCGATCAAGCTGCGCGCGCCGTCGGACCAGCGCGTCGCGCCGGGCGAAACCGTCGGGCTGAATTTTGACGCGCGCACGGTGACGCTGTTCGACGGCAGCTCGGGCCGGGCGCTGGTCTCTGAACTGAACGCGGGGGTGCTGGACCATGGCTGAGGTGATCCTGGACGGCGCGACCAAACGGTTCGGCGCGACGCTGGCCCTGGATGCGGTGGGCATGGAAGTGCCCGACGGGGCCTTTGTCGTGCTGCTCGGCCCGACGGGGGCGGGCAAGACGACAACGCTGCGGGTGATCTCGGGGCTGGAAACGCTGGATGCGGGCGACATCCGCATCGGCGGCCGGTCGGTGCTGCGCGACACGCCGGCACAGCGCAACGTGGCCATGGTGTTCCAGCAATATTCGCTCTACCCGCATCTGTCGGTGCGCGAGAACCTGGCCTTTCCGTTGCGCTCGCCGATCCTGCGCACGCCCGAGGCCGAGATCGCGCGCAAGGTGGGCGAGGTGGCCGAGGTGCTGCACATTGCCCACAAGCTGGACAACAAGGCGACCGAATTGTCGGGCGGCGAGATGCAGCGGGTGTCGATCGGCCGGGCGCTGGTGCGCGATCCGGCCGTGCACCTGATGGACGAACCGCTGTCGAGCCTGGATGCCAAGCTGCGGTCGGACCTGCGCGTCGAGCTCAAGCGCATCCAGTCGGCGCTGGGGGCGACGATGCTCTATGTCACCCATGACCAGGTCGAGGCGATGACCATGGCGACCCATGTGGGCGTTCTGGATCACGGGCGGTTGGTCCAGTTCGGCACCCCGCGCGAGATCTACGAGAACCCGGTCAGCCTCTACGTGGCCAGCCGGCTGGGCCTGCCGCGGATCAATGCGCTGCCGGCCGGGGTGTTTCCCGGGGCGCCCGACGGGGCGCGGACGATCGGGCTGCGGCCCGAACACCTGGTGCAGGGCGAGGGCCAGGAAGGCGAGGTCATGCGGATCGAGCACCTGGGCGACCAGACCCGGCTGCACCTGCGGCTGGCCGGCCATGACATCGTGACGCTGACGGATGTGCACAGCGCGCTGGCGCCGGGGGACCGGCTGGCGGTGCGCCCGCGCAATGCGCTTTACTTCGATGCCGCGGGGGCGCGGATCGGCTGAGGGGAGAGACGGATGACCCAGTTCATCAACACGCGCGAGGCGCTGGTGACGCAGGCGATCGACGGTGTCCTGCGGACCGGCGGCGGGCGGCTGGCCCGGCTGGACGGCTATCCGCATGTCAAGGTCGTGCTGCGCACCGATTGGGACAAGTCCAAGGTGGCGCTGGTCTCGGGCGGCGGATCGGGCCACGAGCCGGCCCATGCGGGCTTTGTCGGCCAGGGCATGCTGACGGCGTCGGTCTGCGGCGAGGTCTTCGCCTCGCCTTCGGTCGATGCGGTGCTGGCCGGGATCCTGGCGGTGACGGGCAAGGCCGGGTGCCTGCTGATCGTCAAGAATTACACCGGAGACCGGCTGAATTTCGGGCTGGCGGCCGAACGGGCACGGGCGCAGGGGCTGAAGGTGGCGATGGTGGTGGTCGATGACGATGTCGCCCTGCCGGACCTGCCCCAGGCCCGGGGCGTGGCCGGCACGCTCCTTGTCCACAAGATCGCCGGGGCGCTGGCCGACCAGGGTGCGGATCTCGACCAGGTCGCGGCGGCCGCCCGGCGGGTGATCGGGGGCGTGGTGTCGATCGGCATGTCGCTGGATACCTGCACCCTGCCGGGCTCGCCCAAGGAAGAGCGCATCCCGCCCGGCAAGGCCGAGCTGGGCCTGGGCATCCATGGCGAGGCCGGGGTGGAACAGGTGGATTTCACCGATGCCCGCGAGGCCGTCGAGATGGTGGTCGACCGGTTGGCGCCCAGGATGGGACCGGGGCCGCACGTGGCGCTGCTGAACAATCTCGGCGGGGCGACCCCGCTGGAAATGGCGGTTCTGGCCGACGAGCTGATCGGGTCGCGGATCGCCGACCGGATCCGCTGGATGGTCGGGCCGGCGCCGATGATGACCTCGCTCGACATGCAGGGGTTCAGCGTGTCGCTGATGCCCGTCAGCCAGGCCGACGAGGCCGCGCTGAGCGCGCCGGCCGCGCCCTGGGCCTGGCCCGGCTGCCTGGCGGTCGGGCCGGTGTCGGTGCTGCCGCTGCCGGACGGGCTGACCCCGATCCAGCCGATGCCCTCGGCCCATGCCGCGACCCGGGCCTTCATCGACGGCTGTTGCCAGCGGCTGATCGCGGCCGAGGGCGACCTGAACGCGCTGGATGCCAAATCGGGCGATGGCGATACCGGCTCGACCCTGGCCACGGCGGCCCGCGCCCTGTCGGGCGCGCTGGACCGGCTGCCCCTGGCCGACTTGACCCAGCTCTACCGGGCCATCGGGATCGAGCTGAGCCAGACCATGGGCGGGTCTTCGGGCGTGCTGCTGGCGATCTTTTTCGCCGCGGCCGGTGATGCCTCGGCCAGCGGGCGCGATGCCATCGGCGCGCTGTCGGCGGGGTTGGACCGGGTCATGCAGGTGGGCGGGGCCGGGCCGGGCGACCGCACGATGATCGATGCCCTGGCCCCGGCCCTGGCCGCGCTGCCCGACGGGTTCGCCGCTGCCGCCACCGCCGCCCGGCAAGGCGCCGACGGAACCGCCCACATCACCCGGGCGCGGGCCGGGCGGGCCAGCTATGTCGGGCAGGACAAGCTGGCCGGGCACAATGATCCCGGCGCCGAGGCCGTCGCGCGGCTGTTCGAGCACCTGGCGCGACAGGACCTGCGCCCCTGACCGGCCGACGGGTTGGATATTTGAAAAGAGAAAGAAGCAGCAGGGCGCCCTTGCTGCTTCTTTCTCTTCAAAAGTATCCCGACGGCCGGTGGACAGCGGCGTGACGCTGCAAGGTCAGGCGGCGGCGCTGCCATCCTGCAGGTCCGCCAGCACGTCGGCCGCGATTTCCAGCGAACGGATCCGCGCTGCATGGTCGTGGATCATCCCCGTGATGATCAGCTCGTCGGGGGCATGGGCGGCGATGATTTCGCCCAGCTGCCGGCGCACCTGGGCCGGGCTGCCGGTGGCCGAGACCGACAGCGCGGCCTGGACCTGGGCCATGACCGGCGGCGGGATATGGGCGTCGATGTCCTGCACGGGCCGAGGCAGCTTGCCCGGCCGGCCGGTGCGCAGCCGGGCAAAGGACAACAGCTGCGACGACCGGTGAAAGGCCGCTTCCTCGTCGGTCTCTGCCGCGCAGACCCCGGCGGCGACCATCACGTGGGGCCGGTCGAGGCTGGCCGAGGGCCGGAAGTTCTCGCGGTAGACATGCAGGGCCTCGCTCAGCAGGGTCGGCGCGAAATGCGAGGCAAAGGCATAGGGCAGGCCCAGGTGGGCGGCCAGCTGGGCGCCAAAGAGGGACGAGCCCAGGATCCAGACCGGGATATGGGTGCCTTCGCCGGGGATCGCCCGGACCGGCTGGGCCGGGTCGCTGTCGCCCAGGAACCCCATCAGCTCGACGACATCCTGGGGAAAGCTGTCCTCGGGCGCCATGTGGCGGCGCAGCGCCCGGGCCGTGGCCATGTCCGAACCCGGCGCCCGGCCGAGGCCCAGGTCGATCCGTCCGGGATGAAGCGTGGCCAGCGTGCCGAAAGTCTCGGCCACCATCAGCGGCGCATGGTTGGGCAGCATGATGCCCCCGGCGCCCACGCGGATCGTCGAGGTGGCCGCGGCCACCTGGCCGATGACCAGCGCCGTGGCCGCGCTGGCGATGCCCGGCATGTTGTGGTGTTCGGCCAGCCAGTAGCGGTGATAACCCAGCAGTTCGGCATGGCGGGCCAGGTCGACCGTGTTGGCCAGGGCATCGGCCACCGTGCCGCCTTCGGGCACGGGCGACAGGTCGAGGAGGGAATAATGCTGCATCGGGGAACCCCTTTCGCAGCCTTACCTATGTGCCCGCCCCGGCGCTGCCAAGTGGCCGGTCAGGTGTGACGTTCCGCCAGCCGGTGGGTGGCATAATTGTGGGCGCCCTTCAGGCCGAAATCGGGATCGCGCAGCAGGTAGAGGTTCATGCCGCGGCGCAGTCCGGTGAACCGGCCGCCCTGGGCAAAGGCTTCGACGAAATCGGCATCGAAGAGCCAGGGGTTCTTGGTCGCCACGCCGCCGACGAGAAAGACGCTGTCGGCGCCGGCGGCCAGGCCCAGGTCGCCGGCCAGCCGGGCCAGGTGCGACCGGAACACGCCGGCCGCCCGTTCGGCCACCGGCGCCCCGCCGGCCTGGGCGGCGGTCAGCACGCCCTTGGCATCCAGCGCCGGGCCGGTGTCGCCCATCACGGCCTGTACCGCGCGGTAGAGGATCGGCAGCCCGGTGCCGGAAAGCATGGCCTCGGATTCGCAGGTCAGCCCGCCGGCAAAGAAGGTTTCCGGCCAGAGCGTGCGAAAGGCTTCGAAGATCTCGACCTCTTCGCGCGAATTGGGCGCCAGGGCGACATGGCCGCCTTCGCCGGGCAGGGCGGCATGGGCGCCCTCGCGGAAGACCAGCGTGCCGACACCCAGCCCGGTGCCCGGGCCGATGACCACGTGGATGCCCTCGCCGGCCGGGGCCGGGGCGCCCTGCAGGCACATCAGGTCGTCGGGCGACACCCGGGCCGTGGCCCAGGCCGCGGCGGCGAAATCGTTGATCAGCCGGGCCTCGGCCGCCCCGGTCACCCGGCGCAGGTCCTCGCCGCAGAGCGACTTGGCCGCATTGGTCAGCTGGACCCGGTTGTCGGACACCGGCCCGGCCACGGCGGCCACGACCAGTTCGGGTGCCGTGCCCTGGGCCCGGGCAAAGGCGCCGAAGATCTCGGCCAGCTCGCCCGGCCCGCCGGTCTCATGCTGTTCCGACGCGCGCACGTCATCGCCCTGGAAGGCGCGCAGGCGCAGGTTGGTGCCGCCGATATCGGCGCAGAGAAGCCAGGGGGTGGTCATGGGTCGGATCCGGTCAGGTCAGGTCAGGGCGTTCTGCAAGGCGTGATAGGATGTTTTGGGCGTGCGCGCCAGCGTGTCGAAATCGACATGCACCAGGCCGAAGCGCTTGTCGTAGCCCAGAGACCATTCGTAATTGTCCAGCAGCGACCAGATGAAATAGCTCTTGACCGGCGCACCATCGGCAATGGCCTTGCGGACCTGGGCCAGGTGGCTGTCGAGATAGGCGATCCGGGCGGCATCGTCGACGCGCCCGTCGACCAGCACATCGGCATTGGCCATGCCGTTCTCTGTGACATGCAGGGGCAGGTCGCCGGTATATTCCCGGGCCGTGCGAGTCAGGAAGTTGTAAAGCCCCTCGGGATAGATCTCCCAGCCGACCTGGGTCTTGGGCAGGGGGCCGTCGACCTCGTCGAGCGAGGGCCAGGGGCCGGAATTCGGCGCGATGTTCTTGCGGGTGTAATAATTCACCCCGCACCAGTCGAGCGGCGTGCCGATGATGTCGAAATCGTTCTCCCAGCCCTTGGGCATGTGCGGGGCAAAGCCTTCCATGACGTTGTCGGGATAGGTCTTGTGAAAGACGCCCGACAGGAAGAACCGGTTGTAATAGCCGTCGTAGAGATCAGCCGCCGCGCGGGCCTCGGGCGTGTCGTCCACGGGGTTGGCCCATTCCATGTTGAACACCCCGCCGAGGTTCGTCATGCCCAGCCCGCGCATGGTCTCGATGGCCCGGCCATGGGCCAGCAGGACATGGTGCATGGCCCGGGCGGTGGCGCGGATGTTGCGCAGGCCGGGGGCGTGCAGACCCATGAAATGGCTCAGCCAGCCGACGCACCAGGGCTCGTTGATCGGCGCGGTGGAATACATCCGGTCACCGATGCGCGACATGATGGTCTCGGTGAAATCGGCGAACCAGTTGGCGATGTCGGGGTTGGTCCAGCCGCCCAGGTCGGCCAGGGGCGAGGGCAGTTCCCAATGGTAGAGCGTGGCGCAGGGTTTCAGCCCGCGCTCCAGCAGGCCATCGGCCAGGCGGTCGTAGAAATCGAGCCCGGCCTGGTTCACCGGGCCACGGCCTTCGGGCAGGACGCGGGCCCAGGAGGTCGAGAAACGGTAGCAATCCAGCCCGGCGGCGGCGATCAGGTCGAGATCGGCATCCATGCGGTTGTAATGGTCGCAGGCCACGGCGCCATTCTCGGCGCGCACGACGTTGCCCGGGGTGGCGGCGAAGGTGTCCCAATGGGTCTGGCCGGCGCCGCCGAAGGCATGGCCTTCGATCTGGTAGGCCGATGTGGCCGTGCCGAAGAGGAAACCTTGGGGGAAGTCCTGGCGGGTGAATTGCATGGCGGGGGTCCTTTGTCGGGGCCGGTGTCGGGGCTTGTATGGTCGGGGCCGATTGGGGGCCGATGTGGGGCTGGGCCGGTCTGGGGGCCTATGTCTGCAGGCCGGCTTGCGGGGCCGTGGTCGGGCCTTGGTCCTGGCCTCGGTCCGGTGTGGCGTTCGGCCCGTGTTCGGGGCGGTATCGGGGCCGGTGTCCCGGCCTTGGTTGGTGTCGGGGCCGGCGGGACGTCAGGGCCGGTGCGGGGCGGGGCCGGTCGACCGGCCGACCAGCAGCTCGGCTTCGAGCATGCGCTGGCGCGGCGGGTCCTGGGGGGCGTTGATCTGGTCGACCAGGCATTCGGCGAGGGTTTCGCCGGCCTTGCGGACCGACGAGCGGATGGCGGTGAAGATCGGCACGTCCTGGCCATTCTTGAGATAGCTCAGATCGTCGTCATGGGTGATGACCGACACGTCGCGGCCCATGGTCAGCCCGGCCTCTTCGATGGCCCGGCGCACGCCGAGTGCCACGATCATCGAAGCCGCCATGATCGCCGTGGGCGGGTTGGGCGCGGCCAGTATGGCCCGGGTCTCGGCATAGCCGAAATGTTCGGTCATCTCGTCCGAACGCATCAGCGCCGGGTCGAGGGGCAGGCCGGCGGCGGCCAGCGCGGCCTCGTACCCGGCCCGGCGGCGGCGGGCGAAATCCATCTGTTCCAACCCGTTGACCAGCGCGATGCGCCGGTGGCCCAGGTCGATCAGGAACTGGGTGGCATGCTGGAAGGCCCGCTTGTTGTTGACGTCGACAAAGGCATAGGGCTCGGTGATGCCCGTCGAGCGGCCATGCACGATGAAGGGCAGGCCGATGCGGTTGAGCAGGGGGATGCGCTGGTCCTCGACCAGCGGGCCCTGCAGGATCACCGCGTCGACGGCGCCGCGGGCGCGGTATTCGCGGTAGATGTCGCTTTCGTCGGAATCGGGCACGCGGGTGAACATCATGTCATAGCCGAAGCGCGAGAAGGTCTGAGAGGCGCCGGCGACGAAATCGCCGAAGATCGGGTTGACCATCTCGTGCTGCACCGAGGTCGGGATGACCTGGCCGATCAGCATGGCCCGGCCGGTGGCCAGCCCCTTGGCCCGGCTGTTGGGCCGGTAATTGTGCCGGCGCGCGGCCTCTTCGACCCGCAGTCGGGTCGCCTCGGACACCTCGGGATAGCCGTTCAGCGCACGGCTGACCGTGGTCTGCGACAGGCCCAGTTCTTCGGCGAGGGTCTTGAGGTTCATCAGCTTTCAAAGCGCTTTGGATTTCCCGGCCAATCTGTGGGTGGAAACCGGGCTTACGTCAACGCCTTTGTCGGGCCATTGTTCCGGCATGGGCGAAAATCGGGGGAAATCGGGAAATTTCCTGTCGTGGTGACCCCTCATGTTGACAGATTGGATCGGAGAAGCATTTATCCGCTCATCCAAAGCGCTTTGAAATTGATTCGCCTGGATGCGGTGGGAACGCTGGCGCTCGGGCGCGATCGTGAGGGAGAGAGAAGATGACCAAGACGACATTCCTGGCCGGGGCCGCCGCCCTGGCGCTGACCGCGGGCAGCGCGGCCTGGGCCGACAACGTGACGGTCTTCGGGCCCTGGCTTGGCCCGGACCAGGAAGATGTCGAGGCCGTGCTCGACGGCTTCGCGGCGGCAACCGGCCACAGCTATTCCTACGTGGGCTCGGACAGTTTCGAACAGCAGATCCGCATCGATGCCGAGGCCGGCTCGGCGCCCAACGTGTCGATCTTTCCGCAGCCCGGCCTGGCCGCCGACATGGCCGAGGCGGGTTTCCTGACGCCGCTGGCCGAGGGCACCGACGACTGGGTGCGCGACAATTACGCGGCCGGCCAGTCCTGGGTCGACCTGGGCACCTTTGCCGGGCCGGACGGGGCCGACCACCTCTACGGGTTCTTCTACAAGGTCGATGTGAAATCGCTGGTCTGGTACGTGCCCGAGAATTTCGAGGACGCGGGCTATGACGTGCCCGAGACGATGGAAGATCTCAAGGCGCTGACCCAGCAGATCGTCGACGACGGCGAGACGCCCTGGTGCATCGGGCTGGGGTCGGGCGGGGCGACTGGCTGGCCGGCGACGGACTGGGTCGAGGACCTGATGCTGCGCACCCAGCCGCCCGAAGTCTATGACGCCTGGGTGGCCAACGACACGCCGTTCAACGATCCGGCCGTGGTGGGCGCGATCGAGGAATTCGGCTGGTTCGCGCGCAACGACGATTACGTGGCCGGAGGCGCGGGCGCCGTGGCGACGACCGATTTCCGCGACAGCCCCAAGGGCCTCTTTGCCGCGCCGCCGCAATGTTACATGCACCGCCAGGCGTCGTTCATCCCGTCCTTCTTCCCGGAAGGCACGATGATGGGCGAGGATGCCGATTTCTTCTATTTCCCGGCCTATGCCGAGAAGGACCTGGGCAGCCCGGTTCTGGGCGCGGGCACGCTGTGGGCGATCACGGCCGACAGCGAGGGCGCGCAGGAGCTGATCGCCTACCTGCAATCGACCGAAGCGCATGAGATCTGGATGGCGCGGCAGGGCTTCCTGACCCCGCACAAGGGTGTCGATCCCGAGGTCTTTGCCGATCCGGCGCTGAAGAAGATGAACGAGATCCTGCTGGGCGCGACGACCTTCCGGTTCGACGCATCCGACCTGATGCCCGGCGCCGTGGGCGCGGGGTCGTTCTGGACCGGCATGGTCGATTACACCGGGGGCAAGGACGCCCAGGCCGTGGCGGACGAGATCCAGTCGTCCTGGGATGGCCTGAAGTAAACCGGCCCGGGCCGGGCCCGTCCGAGGGCGGGGCCGGCCTCAAGGGGGTAGGTCCGGCCTCAAGGAGGCGGGGCCGGCTTCAAGAGGGCTGACCGCAAGGCCCGCAAGTCCGGCCCGGTTCCGCAAGGCGGGGCCGGGCGATCCGATCCCCGGGGCCACCACCCCGCCACGATCCACACTGTCCCAACTGCCAACGACCGCAAAGATCCCGGAGCGCGCGATGAGCCAAGCCCTGCAAGCCCTGACGACGATCCTGATCGGGCTGGGCGCCTGTGTCGGGTATTTCTTCCTGTCCAACAAGCTGGTCGACGTGATCTGGCCGCCCCGGGGGGCCAATGCCGGGCGCAACATCAACCGGGCCAATGTCGTGCGGCCCTGGCTGTTCCTCTTCCCGGCGGTCTTTGCGCTGGGGCTCTACCTGGCCTACCCGGTGATCGAGACCCTGCGCCTGTCGCTGATGGAGCGGGTGCCGGGCGGCGGCTATCAATGGGTCGGTTTCGAGAATTACATGCGCATGGCCGGCGAGCCCAAGTTCTGGGAGGCCATGCGCAACAACATGCTGTGGCTGCTGGTCGTGCCGGCGGCCTCGACGGCCTTCGGCCTGCTGGTGGCCCAGCTGACCGACCAGATCCGCTGGGGCCGGATCGCGCAGATGCTGATCTTCATGCCGATGGCGATTTCCTTTGTCGGCGCGGCGGTGATCTGGAAGCTGGTCTATGATGCCCGGCCGATCGACCAGGACCAGATCGGCATGCTCAATGCCGTGGTGGTCTGGTTCGGCGGTACGCCGCAGACCTGGCTGACGGTGCCGCTGTGGAACAACTTCTTCCTGATGCTGGTGCTGATCTGGATCCAGACGGGCTTTGCCACGGTAATCCTGTCGGCCGCGCTGCGGGGTATTCCCGAGGAAACCGTCGAGGCGGCCATCGTCGACGGGGCCAACCCGTTCCAGATCTTCTTCCGCATCAAGGTGCCCCAGATCGCGACGACGATCCTGGTGGTCTGGACGACGATCACCATCGTGGTGCTCAAGGTCTTCGACATTGTCTATGCCATGACCAACGGGCAATGGCAGACGCAGGTTCTGGCCAATTACATGTTCGACAAGCTCTTCGTGGCCAATGACTGGGGGGTGGGGTCGGCCTCTGCCATCGTGATCATGGTGCTGGTCACGCCGATCCTGGTCTGGAACGTGCGCAACGCGCGCAAGGAAATGGAGTAAGGCGCATGTCCGACCTGCATTACGGGGCCAGCGGCGTGGCCGGGCAAAAGGCCGTCCTGACCTGGGCCGTGCATATTTCGGTGGGCCTGCTGGTGCTGCTTTGGGTGGTGCCGACGCTGGGCCTGTTCATCTCGTCCTTCCGCACGGCCGACCAGATCGCGACCTCAGGCTGGTGGCGGGCGCCCTTTGCGGCCGAACAAGTACTGCAGCTGCGCACCGCCGGCGCGGCGGAGCAGGTCCAGCAGGGTGCGGTCAACGTGATCGAAGGCCGGCTTTTCGAGGAAGGCCACGACGAGCTGAAAGTGTCGTCCTGGGGGATCTCGTCGCGCGACATCGGAGCGTTCCAGCCGGGCGATGCGGCCGAGCTGCGCGATGGCGGGACGCTGACCCTGCAGGAAGACGGCAGCTATCGGATGGAAAGCACGGCGCCCTTCGAAGGCAGCCGGGGCCAGCGGGTCTTCGTTACCGCGCTGGTCCCGCCCGAGCTGACGCTGGAAAACTATCGCTACATGCTGCTGGACGAAAGCAACGTGAACGGCATGAGCCGGGCGTTCTTCAACACGCTGACCGTGTCGATCCCGGCGACGGTCATCCCGATCCTGGTGGCGGCCTTTGCGGCCTATGCCCTGGCCTGGATGGAATTCCCCGGCCGGGCGTTGCTGGTGGCCGTGGTGGTCGGCCTGCTGGTGGTGCCGCTGCAGCTGGCGCTGATCCCGCTCCTGAAGCTGCACCTGGGTATCGGCATCGGCAAGGGCTACCTGGGGGTCTGGCTGGCCCATACCGGGTTCGGCCTGCCGCTGGCGATTTACCTGTTGCGCAATTACATGGCCGGCCTGCCGCGCGACATCATCGAAAACGCCCGCGTCGACGGGGCGACCGAATACCAGATCTTCACGCGCATCATCCTGCCGCTGAGCTTCCCCGCCCTGGCGTCCTTTGCGATCTTCCAGTTCCTGTGGACATGGAACGATCTGCTGGTGGCCAAGGTTTTCCTCATCGATGCCACCGGGCGGACGACCGTGATGACCGCGCAGATCGTCGAGCTGATGGGCACCCGGGGCGGAAATTGGGAGATCCTGGCGACGGCGGCCTTCGTGTCGATCCTGGTGCCGCTGCTCGTCTTCTTCTTCATGCAGAAATACCTGGTCCGGGGCCTTTTGGCCGGATCGGTGAAATAAGGTTAAGACCATGAACGACCAGACCAAGACCCAAGCCCAAGCGCGCAACGACTGGTGGAAGGGCGGGGTGATCTACCAGATCTATCCGCGCTCGTTCCAGGACAGCGACGGCGACGGGATCGGCGATCTCAACGGCATCACCCGGCGGCTGGATTACATCGCCTCGCTGGGGGTGGACGCGATCTGGATCTCGCCGTTCTTCACCTCGCCGATGAAGGATTTCGGCTATGATGTCAGCGATTACTGCGACATCGACCCGATGTTCGGCACGCTGGGCGATTTCGATGCCATGCTGGCCAAGGCGCATCGGCTGGGGCTGAAGGTCATGATCGACCTTGTCCTGTCGCATACGTCCGACGAACATCCCTGGTTCCAGGAAAGCCGGGCCAGCCGCGACAATCCGAAATCGGAATGGTACGTCTGGTCCGACCCCAAGCCCGACGGCACGCCGCCCAACAACTGGCTGTCGATCTTCGGCGGGCCGGCCTGGCAATGGGATGCCCGGCGCCAGCAATATTACCTGCACAATTTCCTGGTCGCCCAGCCTGACCTGAACTTCCATTGCGAAGAGGTGCAGGACGCGCTGCTGGACGTGGCGAGGTTCTGGCTGGACCGGGGGGTGGACGGCTTCCGCCTGGACACGATCAACTTCTACGTCCACGACAAGGAACTGCGGTCCAACCCGGCGCTGCCCCTCGAAGAGCGCAACGACCGCACCGCGCCGCAGGTGAACCCCTACAACCACCAGAACCACCTCTATTCCAAGAGCCAGCCGGAAAACATCGCCTTCCTCGAACGGCTGCGTGCGCTGACCGACGAATACGAAGGCCGCACCATGCTGGGCGAGGTCGGGGAATCGCAGCGCGGGCTGGAAATCCTGGGCGAATACACCCGGGGCGAACACCGCGTGCACATGTGTTATGCCTTCGAATTCCTGGAAAACCGCCGGGCCATCGCGTCCTGGGTGGTGGAAACCTTCGAAAAGCTGGGCGAGGTCGCGCCCGATGGTTGGGCCTGCTGGGCGTTTTCCAACCATGACGTGCGCCGCCATGCCACGCGCTGGGATCTCAGCGATGCGGCCAACCGGGCCTATGTCATGCTGATGATGGCCATGCGCGGGTCGGCCTGCCTGTACCAGGGCGAAGAGCTGGGCCTGCACGAGGCCGACGTGCCCTATGAGGCGCTTCAGGATCCCTATGGCAAGGAATTCTGGCCCGAGTTCAAGGGCCGCGACGGGTGCCGCACGCCGATGGTCTGGCAGGCCCAGGACGAGTTTGCCGGTTTCACGACCAGCGACAGCCCCTGGCTGCCGATCAGCCCGGCCCAGGCCGAATGGGCCGTCGACCGGCTGGAGGAAGACCCCGGATCTCTGCTGCACCATTACCGGCGGGCCGTGGCCCTGCGGCACGATCACCCGGCGCTGGCCCGGGGCGACCAGGACGGGCTGACCTGCGACGGCGAGCTTTTGACCTTCACCCGGACAGATGGCGAGGAAGAGATCTTCTGCGCCTTCAACCTCGGTGACACGGCCGCCCACATGACCCTGCCCGAAGGCAGCTGGACGCCGCTGGCCGGGGTGATGTCGGATCTTGAGGCCGGGGTCATGGACCTGCCGGGCTGGGGCTATGTGATCGCCAAGCGGGAGGGAGAATGACGCCATGGCCGAGCTGGTGCTGAAGGACGTCGAAAAGACCTATGGCAAGTCGGTGCAGGTGCTGCGCGACATCAACCTCGAGATCGAGGAAGGCGAGCTGGTGGTCTTCGTGGGGCCGTCGGGCTGTGGCAAGTCCACGCTGCTGCGCATGATCGCCGGGCTGGAACGGATCACCGGGGGCGACCTGATGATCGAGGGCCAGCGCATGAACGACGTGCCCCCGGCGCAGCGGGGCATCGCCATGGTGTTCCAGTCCTACGCGCTTTATCCGCACATGACGGTGCGCGAGAATATGTCCTTTGCACTGAAGCTGGCCAGGAAATCCAAGGCCGAGATCGATGCGGCCGTCGACCGGGCGGCCGCCGCGCTGCAACTCGAGCCCTATCTCGACCGCCTGCCCAAGGCGCTGTCGGGCGGGCAACGCCAGCGGGTGGCGATCGGCCGGTCCATCGTGCGCGATCCCAAGGTCTATCTCTTCGACGAGCCGCTGTCGAACCTCGACGCGGCGCTGCGCGTGGCCACGCGGATCGAAATCGCCCGGCTGAAGGAAGCAATGCCGGATCGCACGATGATCTACGTGACCCACGACCAGGTCGAGGCGATGACCCTGGCCAGCCGGATCGTCGTGCTGGCCAACAAGGGCATCGCCCAGGTGGGCACGCCGCTCGAACTCTACGAGACGCCCGACAACGAATTCGTGGCCCAGTTCATCGGCTCGCCGTCGATGAACCTGCTGCCCGGGCGGATCACCGGGACCGGGGCGCAGACACGGGTCGAGCTGGCCCATGGCGAAACGGTCGTGTCGGCCATCCCGACGGTCGAGGGTGACATGGGCAAGACGGTCAACGTGGGCGTCCGGCCCGAGGACATGGTGCCGACGGATGACAGCCCGGTGTTCCGGGGCACCGTCGATTTCACCGAGGCCCTGGGCGAGGTGACGCTGCTCTATTTCGAGGAAACCGGCAGCGCGCCGGGCATCATCGCCAAGCTGCCGGGCATCCACCGGGGCCTGCGCGGCACGTCGGTCGGGCTGGCGGCCGATCCGGCCAAGGTGCACCTGTTCCACGACGGTCAGAGCATGCGCCCGCGCTGAGCGGACCGGGGCCATATGCGCAACACAGGGGGTCGCCGGGGCGGCCCCCTTTTCGTTGGGGCTTAGCGTCTGGGGGCACGCGGGCGCGGCCAGCCGGGATGATCGCCCCGGCGCGGGCGCGGGGCGGTCGTCGGCAGGCCGATGTCGCGCGACAGGTGGGCATTGCCCAGCAGCCGTTCCGTCATGCGCAGGGTACGGCCGGCGGACAGGCGGCGATGGATGAAGGCCCGCAGACCGGACCGGCGCAGCGGGGGCAGGGGATGGGCGGGACGGGAGGACATGAGCGTTTCCTTTCGTTGACGGAACGCTCGCGACAATGGTTTCTCAAGTGCACTTGAGGTCAAGCCCCGAATGCGATTTTTTCCCGACCCGACCCGACCCGACCCGACCCGACCCGACCCGACCCGACCCGACCCGACCCGACCCGACCCGACCCGACCCGACCCGACCCGACCCGACCCGACCCGACCCGACCCGACCCGAGTTGAGCCGATCCCCGCCGGATCAGGCTTCGACGCCGCCCCAGATCGCCTCGGCCGTGCGCACGACAAGGTCCAGCTTGCGGCGCTGGTCGTCGGCCGTCACGGTGTTGCCCTCTTCGGTCGAGGCAAAGCCGCATTGCGGGGCGATGCCCAGCTGGTCCAGGTCGGCATATTTCGCCGCCTCGTCGAACTTGGCCTTCAGGTCGTCGATCTGTTCCATCTCGCCGGTCTTGGTTGTGATGAACCCCGGCAGCACGCGCTTGCTGCCCTTGGGCAACAGCCGCAGCGGCTCCAGCCCGCCGGCCCGGTCGGTGTCGTATTCCATGAAATAGATATCGACATCGGTCTTGTTGAAGATCGCATCGGCCGCCGGGTCATAGGCCCCTTCGGCGGCATGGGTCGACCGGAAATTACCCCGGCACATGTGCATGCCGATGACCATGTCGTCGGGCCGGTCCTTGATCGCCTCGTTCATCATCCAGGCATACCGGTCGATCAGCCAGTCGGGGTCTTGGCCGGCGGCCTGGCGCGCGGCGCGGTGCTTGGGGTCGCAGAGATAGGCAAAGAAGATGTCGTCCATCTGCAGATAGCGGCACCCGGCATCATAAAAGGCCTGAACGGCCTTGCGATAGGTCGCCGCGATATCGGCGGTCAGCACCTCGACATCGGCATATTCGGCCGGGTGGATGTCTTCGGCCGCGGTGCGGAAATGGCAGCAGGACGGCCCGGGGATCGAGATCTTGGGCGTCACGCCCGTGGTCTCGGCGACAAAGCGGAAATGGTCGAGATGGGGGTGATCGGCCGGGAAATCGAGCCGCGAGGTGATCGTCGGGAAGATCGGGCGCAGCTTGACCCCGGCGAATTGCACGCCGCCTTCGGGTTCCCGTTCGTCCAGCTCCATCCCGGTCAGGCCGCCCATGAAATCGTAGTGCCAGAAGGACCGGCGCTGTTCGCCGTCGGTCACGGCCTTCAGGCCGACCTCTTCCTGCATGGCGATCAGCGCGCGGATGGCCGCGTCCTCGATCGCGGCCAGCTCTTCGGCGGGCAGGGTGCGGTCTTCGAAATGCGCCTTGCGCGCGGCCTTGACGCTGTCGGGCCGCAGCAGGCTGCCGACGTGATCGGCGCGGTAGGGTGGGGTGGGCATGGGGATCCTCCTCGTCTTGCCACGCGCCGGGCCGGCCGCCCGTCGGGCCCCGGCCTGCCATCGGCGCGCGTTGACACCGTGCCGCAATTTTGTTTACTGGGAAACAGAAATCTCGGGGCCTGGCCCCGGAAAACCGGCGCTTCGGAAAGGGGTCTTGCATGGGCGAACCTGCGGGTCGGGACGAGGCGGACGCGCTTGTCCGCTACGAGTTGCGCGGCGATGTGGCGCTGATCGGGCTGAACCGGCCGGACAAGCGCAATGCCATTTCCGACCGTTTCGTCGAGGCCATCGGCGCCGCCGTTCTGCGCGCCGGGACCGAGGCTCGGGCCGGGGTGATCTGGGGCGCGGGCACGCATTTCTGCGCCGGGCTGGATCTGGGCGAACATGCGCAGAAATCGCTGATGCAATCGGTGCAGGGATCGCGCCAGTGGCACCGCATCTTCGACCTGATCGAACGCGGCACGATTCCCTTTGTCTCGGCGCTGCAGGGCGCGGTGGTCGGTGGCGGCTTTGAACTGGCGGCCTCGACCCATATCCGGGTGGCCGAGGACAGCGCGTTCTTTGCCCTGCCCGAAGGCCAGCGGGGCATCTTCGTGGGCGGCGGCGGGTCGGTGCGCATCGCCCGGCTGATCGGGTCGGGGCGGATGGGTGACATGATGCTGACCGGCCGGGTGCTGACGGCCGCCGAGATGGAGCGCTGGGGCGGGGTGTCCTATGTCGTGCCCGAGGGCGCGGCGCTGGACAAGGCCGTGGCCCTGGCCGGGCAGGCGGCGGGCAATGCCGAGATGACCAATTACGCCATCCTGAACGCCTTGCCGCGCATCCGCGACATGTCTTCCGAAGACGGGCTGTTCGTCGAATCCCTGATGTCGGCCCTGACCACGGGCACGCCCGAGGCCGAGGAGCGGCTGCGGGCCTTCCTGGAAAAACGCGCGGCCAAGGTCGCGGCGCCCGGCGATGCGTGACGAAGGGGATGCCGCCGGCGAGGGGCTGCGCTATGGCCCCCTGTCCGACTCTCTGGGCTTCCTGCTGCGGCTGGCCCAGCTGGGCGCCTTTCGCGATTTCTACGACGATGTCGGGGGCACCGGGGTGCGCCCGGGCGAGATGTCGGTGCTGTTGCTGATCGCCGAGAACCCCGGCGTGCGCCAGGGCGTGCTGGCCCGAGGGCTGATGATCAAGCGCGCGCACATGACCAAGATGGTGCGCGCGATGGAAACCGAGGGGCTGGTGCGGCGCACGGTGCCCGAGGATGACCGGCGCTCGGTCGAGCTGTGGCTGACCGAGGCGGGGGCGGCGCGGGTGGAGGCGCTGCGCGGCCCGGTCATGGCCCACGAGGCCCGCGCCCCCCGCGGCCTGAACCGGCGCGAGACGGCCCAGCTGAAACGTCTGCTGCGGGCCTATGTCAACCTGCCCCCCGAGCCCGGGGCTCCGTCGGAGGAGGGCGGATCATGATCAATGCCGACGCGCTGGTGGCCATCGATTTCCACACTCATGCCGAAGAGCCCTGCTGCGGGCCGCGCGACGACGGCTATGACGATTTTCAGGCCGGCATGGCCAGGTATTTCCGCAACCCGGCCGGGGCCGAAGGCATGCTGCCCTCTGTGCAGCAGACGGCGGAGTACTTCCGCGAGCGGCGCATCGGGGCGGTGATCTTTCCCGTCGATGCCGAGCGCGAGACCGGGTTCCGGCGCTATTCCAACGAAGAGGTCGCGCGGATCGCGGCCGAGAACAGCGATATCCTGATCCCCTTCGCCTCGATCGATCCGGCCAAGGGCCGGGCCGGCGCGCGCGAGGCCCGGCGGCTGGTGCGCGAGTTCGGGGTGAAGGGCTTCAAGTTCCACCCGACGATGCAGGGGTTCTATCCCAACGACCGCTGGGCCTATCCGCTCTACGAGGCCATCGCCGAGGAAGGTGCGATCATGCTGTTTCACAGCGGCCAGACCGGGGTGGGCTCGGGCATGCGGGGCGGCATGGGCATGCGGTTGAAATATTCCAACCCGCTGCATGTCGACGACGTGGCCGTCGATTTCCCCGACACGCCGATCGTGCTGGCCCATCCGTCCTTTCCCTGGACGGAAGAGGGGCTGATGGTCGCCCAGCACAAGCCCAATGTCTATATCGACATGTCGGGCTGGTCGCCTCGGTATTTCCCGCCGATCTTCGTGCATTACGCCAACACGATCCTGAAGAAGAAGATGCTGTTCGGCTCGGACTGGCCGGCCATCACGCCCGACCGCTGGCTGGCCGATTTCGAGGCGCTGGACCTGCGCGACGAGGTCAGGCCCCTGCTTCTGAAAGACAATGCCCGGCGATTGCTGAAGATCTGAACCACTCGGCGTTTGGGAATGTCCGCGAGCGGGATCGGGCGTCGGGTCCGTCGGGATCATCGGATTGGGCGCGACCCGTCGAACCGGGCGCAGATCATGGGATCGGGCGGGTGAGCCGGATTGGGCAGGGCGCGTCGATCCGGGCGTTGGATCGGGCGGATAGGCCGTATTGGACTTGGGGTGTCCAAACGGGCGCCGGACCGGTGGAACGGGTGAGGCGCCTGGATCGGGCAAGGCGTGTCGAGCCCTGTGCCGGGCGTCGGACCGGACGCATGCACGGGAATTGACGCGACGCGTCGAATTGGAGGTCGGGCGGGCGCGATGTGACCTGCGAGCGAGACCCGGATCGGGACGCCCGATGCCCCGATTGCGGGGCGGTGCGATCCCGGCGGGGGGCCGCCGGACCTGCCCAAAGGTGGAATTGACGCAGGGGCATCTTGTGCCGCCCATAGGGGGGCGGGCGCGTGCCGGAGCCTCGGGGCGGCCTGTCCATCCAAGGGAGGATAACGATGTCTCACAAGTACGAAGGCGGGTGCGCCCATGTGCATACCCATGCCGATGCCGAACCGATCGACAACCACACCTGCCATTGCTCGGTCTGCAAGAACGTGACCGGCCAGCCGACGACCCATGTGGTGTTCTTCCGGCATTCGGACCTGGCCGTGGACGGCGGGGCGCTGAACCGGCAGCCGTTCAATGCCAACAATCCCGACGGCCCGCTCGAACTGTGCACCTGCGCCGAATGCGGTACGCCGGTGATGCTGGACGACAAGCAAAGCCGCATCCGTGTGATCGTGCCCAACCTGATGGGCTATTCGGCCGAGATGCCGGCGACTTACCATGCGTTCTATGACCCGGCGACCGGCGTGCCCAAGCCCAGCGACGGCCGTCCGGTGCACGAGGCCCTGCGCCCGGAATTCGTCTGGCCCGAGCCCAACTGACCCCCGCGAAACCTCCGGCCGGCGTTCTGTCGGCCGGGGGATGGCCCTTGGCCGGTTCTGGCGGCCCGGGGTGGACCGGATGACCTTGGCCGGCGTAGATGACCTCGGCCGTGCCGAGACTCGTCGAGCGGGGCGGATGACGTCGGGCGGCTGCCGCCGGCCTCTCCCTCGCCGGTGGCGGCGGCCGGGCTGCTCCGGGCATCCGAACGGCTGCAGTGCCTGTGGCATCCGCCGGGCTGAGGTGCCTTGGGCCGCAGTACCGCTGTGGCGCCTCCGGCAGCGGCACGGCTGTGGCGCCTCGGGCATCGGCCTGCCCCCCGTGCCAGAGCATCCACCTGTTCTTGGTGCCCGGGCATTGGCCGGGCCGGGGTGTCTTGCGTATCGGACCGGCCGGCATACCGGGCGGGGCCGGGTCTTGCCGCGATGCGGCGGAAAGGATGCTGGCCTTGGCGGGGGCAAATGGGCTAGGGGCTGCCTTCGAGATGACCGGAGGAGATACCCCATGGCAGACGCGCATCCCGCGCCCGAGATGCCGCCCGTCCTGATCGCCGGCGGCGGGATCGGCGGGCTGGCCACCGCGCTGACCCTGCACCAGATCGGCGTGCCCTGCCGGGTCTTCGAAGCCGTGACCGAGCTGAAACCGCTGGGCGTGGGGATCAACATCCAGCCCAATGCCGTGCGCGAGCTGTTCGACCTGGGGATCGGGGCCGAGGCGTTGGACGCCGTGGGTATCGCCACACGCGAATGGGTCCTGGTCGGGCTGAACGGGGCCGAGATCTATGCCGAGGCCCGGGGCCGCGAGGCCGGGTATGACTGGCCGCAATATTCGGTGCATCGCGGGCAATTGCAGATGCTGCTCTATCGCGAGGCGCTGGAGCGGCTGGGACCGGAGGCGATCTGCACCGGCCAGCGGGTGACCGGATACGAGCGCACCGAAACCGGCGTGCGGGTCACGCTCACCCGCCCTGACGGGACGGTTTCGCAGCAGGATGGCGCCCTGCTGATCGGCGCCGACGGCATCCATTCGGCCGTGCGCGCGCAGATGCACCCCGATCAGCCGCCGATCCACTGGGGCGGGGCGATCATGTGGCGCGGCACGACCCGCGCCCGGCCGACGCGCACCGGGGCGTCCTTTGTCGGGCTGGGCACCCATCACCACCGGCTGGTCTTCTACCCGATCTCGCAGCCCGATGCCGACGGCATGGCCGAGATCAACTGGATCGCCGAGGTGACCGTCGACAACAGCGACGGCTGGCAGGGCAACGACTGGAACAAGAAGGTGTCCGTCGATGCCTTTATCCACCATTTCGACGGCTGGAACTATGATTGGCTGGACGTGCCCCAGCTGATCCGCCGGGCGGGGGATGTCTGGGAATACCCGATGATCGACCGCGATCCGGTGCCGTTCTGGACCGACGGGCCGGTGGCGCTGCTGGGGGATGCGGCGCATGCGATGTATCCCACCGGGTCAAACGGGGCCAGCCAGGCCATCGTCGACGCCCGGGTGCTGGGCGCGGCGCTGCTGGAACACGGGGTGGGCGAGGCGGCGCTGGCCGCCTATGACGCCCGGCTCTGCGCCCCGGTGTCGGATGTCGTGCTGCGCAACCGCGGGGCCGGGCCCTTTGGTCTGCTCAACCTGGTCGACGACCGTTGCGGCGGCCAGTTCGAGGATATCGACGCGGTGATCCCGGCCGAGGAACGGGCGGCGTTCATGGCGGCCTACAAATCGGCCGCGGGCTTTGCCATCGAAAAGCTCAACGCCGCGCCGTGCACGATCCCCGAGGGCGCACGGCTGGGCAGGGACACGCAGCGGGGGGCTGCCCTGTCACACGGGTGAGCCCGGCCGCCCGGGTGGAATTTGAGTGAAAATCCGGATGGTTGGTTTCCGGTTTATTCATCTATCGGGGAAAACTCCAATGTTGGCCGGTGCCCCGGCCAATGTTACGAATCCCTGGTAAGACCGCGTTTCGAGGGAGGAAAACATGAAACGACGTTCTGTGGTCGCGACCCTGGTCGCCGGCGCTCTTGCGCTGTCTGCCCTGCCTGCCATTGCCCAAGACGTTACCTTGCGCCTGCACCAGTTCCTGCCGCCGCAGGCCCCGCTGCCGGCCCATGTGATCAAGCCCTGGGCCGAGAATGTCACCGCCGCATCCGACGGCCGGATCGAGATCCAGCATTTCGACGCCATGGCGCTGGGAGGCACGCCGCCGTCGCTGATGGACCAGGCCAAGGACGGGGTTGTCGACATCATCATGACCGTCGTGGGCTATACGCCCGGCCGGTTCCCCAAGACCGAAGTCTTTGAACTGCCGTTCATGATGACCTCGCCGGTGGCCACGTCGCTGGCCTTCTGGGACCTGGTGGAAAGCGATCTGCAGGACGAGGAATACAAGGACGTCCACGTTCTGGGCGCCTGGGTCCACGGGCCGGGCCTGGTGCACAGCCGCGAGGGCGTGACCAGCCTGGAGGACATGAAGGGGCTGAAGCTGCGCGGGCCGACGCGGGTGATCAACGACCTGCTCAACGAACTGGGCGCGACGCCGGTGGGCATGCCCCTGCCGGCCATTCCCGAGGCCCTGTCGACGGGTGTGATCGATGCGACGGTCATTCCCTGGGAAGTCACCCCGGCGATCCGGCTGTCCGAACTGGTGGGCAACCACACCGAGTTCGGCGGTGACCGGGCGCTTTACACGGCGGCCATCGTGATGGTCATGAACAAGCGGGCCTATGACAAGCTGCCCGATGATCTCAAGGCCGTGCTGGATGCCGAGAGCGGGGCCAAGCTGTCGCAGATGGCGGCCGAGGTCATGTGGGAGTACGACGCGCCGGGCAAGACCATCGCCGAGGATGCGGGCAACACGATCGTGGTGCTCGATGAGGCCGAGGTCGCCCGCTGGCAGGAAGCCTCGCTGCCTGTCGTCGACCGCTGGGTCGCCGAGATGGACACGCGGGGCATCGACGGCCGGGCGCTGATCGAACAGGCCCAGGGTCTGATCGCCAAGCACGAGGCCCAGTAAGCCGGGCCCGGAGCGACGACGCGCCGGGGTGCGGGGCCGGTTCTCCGAGCCCCGGCGCGATGGCCTGCCGGGCGATGCAGGGCGCCATGGGGCCGGGCACACCGGACAAGGGCGGCCCGATCCCCGACCAGGCGGCTCGCCATGCAAATCGCCACGGGCACATGACCCGCCGCAAACGATCCACGACCCGTTGCACAGGATGTGCGACCAGATGATCCGCTGCACAGGATCCAAGACCAGACGACCCGCCGCAAACGGTCCAGGACAATTCGACCGTCCCACCACGACCAGACGATCCATGACCAGGGCGGGCCGGCCCGGCCGGCCCCTCTCCGAGCAGGAGCACCCCCCGCAGATGTATGTTCTTCTGTCCCGCATCGCCGAGCTGATTGCCCGCGGCATGGCCATCCTGGGCGGGCTGGCCCTGATGGCCCTGGTGGTCATGACCTGCGTGTCGATCACCGGCCGCGCGCTGATCCCGATGGGCCTGCAGCCCGTGCGCGGCGATTTCGAGCTGGTGTCGATCGGCATGGGCTTTGCCGTTTTCGCCTTTCTGCCCTGGGGCATCTATGCCCGGTCGCATGCCACGGTCGACCTGTTCCTGCCGGTCTTTCCGGGCTGGCTGAACCGGGTCATCGACCTGCTGGCCGATCTGGGCTTCCTGGCCGTGGCGGTGATCATGGCCTGGCGGCTGTGGCTGGGGATGCTGGACAAGAAGAGCTATTACGAAACCACGCTGATCCTGCAGTTCGACATGTGGCAGGCCTATGCCCTGGCGCTGGTCGGTGCGGTGGCCTTTGCCCTGGTCGCCGGGTTCTGCGTGCTGCGTTCGGCCCTGGCGCTGGCCGGGCGGGACGAGGAGCCGGCCCATGTCTGAATACGACCTGGCGCTGTGGTCCTTCCCCGTCCTGCTGCTGCTGATCTTCCTGCGCATACCCATCGCCCTGGCCATGCTGGTCGTGGGCTTTGGCGGCACCTGGCTGGTCACCGGCTCGCCGATGATGATGCTGGCCCAGCTGAAATCGCTGACCTATTCGACCTTCTCGAAATATTCCTTCTCGATCATCCCGCTGTTCCTGCTGATGGGCCAGTTTGCCACCCTGTCGGGCATGTCGGCCTCGCTGTTCCGCGCGGCCGAAGGGTTCCTGGGCCATCGCAAGGGCGGCATGGCCATGTCGGCCATCGGCGCCTGTGCGGGCTTTGGCGCGATCTGCGGCTCGTCGCTGGCCACCGCGGCGACCATGGGCCAGGTCGCCCTGCCGGAACTGCGCCGCTACGGCTATCCCAACACCCTGGCCACCGGGGCGCTGGCCGCGGGCGGCACGCTGGGCATCCTGATCCCGCCGTCGGTCATCCTGGTGATCTATGCCATCCTGGCCGAGCAGAACATCGCCAAGCTCTTTGTCGCGGCGATCGGGCCGGGCCTGCTGGCCGCGCTTGGCTACATGCTGGCCGTGGCCGTCTGGGTCCGGGTCTCGCCCAATTCCGCCGCCCTGGCCGCCCGCGTGCCCTGGGGCGAGCGCCTGCGGATGCTGGGCGGCACCTGGCCGGTGCTGGTGATCTTTGCCGCCGTGGTCGGCGGGATCTATTCGGGCATCTTCACGCCGTCCGAAGCCGCGGCCGTCGGCGCGGCGGGCACCTTTGTCGCCGCGCTTTTCTCGGGACAGATGAGCTGGGCCACGTTTTCGCAATCGGTCTATTCGACGGCCGCATCGACGGCCATGATCTTCATGATCGTGCTGGGCGCGGGGATCTACAATTCCTTCCTGGCCCTGACCCAGCTGCCCCAGGAAACCGCGGCCTGGGTGTCGATGCAGGACCTGTCGCCCTGGCTGGTGCTGGTCGTCGTGCTGGTCATGTACCTGGCCTTCGGCTGCATCATGGATTCGCTGTCGATGGTGCTGCTGACCGTGCCGATCATCTACCCGATCATGGTCACGCTGGATTTCGGCATGGATCTCAACGATTTCGGCCTGTGGTTCGGCATTCTCGTGCTGATCGTCGTCGAAGTCGGCCTGATCACGCCGCCGGTCGGCATGAACCTGTTCATCATCAACAACATGGCCCGTGACGTGCCGATCGGCGCAACCTTTCGCGGGGCTTTGCCGTTTGTCCTGACGGATATCGTCCGCGTCGTGATCCTGACGCTGTGCCCGGCGCTGACGCTGGGCCTGGTCTGGGCGATCTACTGATGGAGAAGCTGATGACCCTGCCGAAACCGGCCCTGCGCCATGTCTGCGACCTGAATGTCGACCTGGGCCCGATCCGCGAGATGGGCCCGGGCCGGGCCGGTCAGCGCCGGATCATCCCGATCCTCGGCGGCACGGTCGACGGGCCGGAGCTGCAAGGCCGGATCCTGGACACCGGGGCCGACTGGCAGACGATCTTTGCGTCGGGCGTGGCCGAGCTGGACACGCGCTATGCGATGGAAACCCATGACGGGGCAGTGATCGAGATCGTCAATTACGGCTATCGCTTCGGTCCGCCCGAGGTGATCGAGGCTCTGGCCCGGGGCGAGGTCGTGGCCCCGACCTCTTATTCGATGCGCACCCAGGCCCGGCTGGAAACCGGGGACGACCGCTACGATTGGGTCAACCGCACGCTGTTCGTGGGCACCGGCGCGCGGCTGGCGGCCCAGGTGCACGTGTCGCTCTTCGCCGTGGAATAGGCGCAAGCGGCCGGCCCCCCATCGAGGGGGCCCGGCCGCTGCCCGGCCATCGGTCGGTCCTGCGCGGGCGGTGGCGTCCGGCCCGGCCGGGCGCGGCGCCCGGTGGGGGCGGGGCCAAGCGGGATGTTGACCTTGGCCGCGGCTTGGCCAAAGGATGCGCGCCATTGGATAGGAGCGCGCAATGTCCGACCGCAAGGATCTACTGACCTCGACCCATTGGGGCACCTACCGGGTGGATACGTCGGGCGGGCGGATCACCGCCATGCGGCCCTTTGAACATGATCCCGATCCCTCGCCCATCGGGCCGGGCATCCTGGACGTGCTGGACGGGCCGACGCGGATCAGGCGGCCGGCAGTGCGCCGGTCCTGGCTGGACCACGGCCCCGGCGCGCGGGGCGACCTGCGGGGCGCGGAGCCCTTTGTCGAGGTCAGCTGGGACGAGGCCGAGCGCCTGGTGGCCGACGAGCTGAACCGGGTGCGGACCCTGCATGGCAATGCGTCGATCTATGCCGGGTCCTATGGCTGGGCCTCGGCCGGGCGGTTCCACCATGCCCAGAGCAACCTGAAGCGCTTTCTCAATTGCATTGGCGGGTTCACCCGGTCGGTCAATACCTACAGCTTTGCCGCCGGCGAGGTCATCGTGCCCCATGTGATGGGGCATTTCTACAACCTGGTCTACGATGCCACCAGCTGGCGGTCGATCGTGGCCGAGACCGACCTTTTCGTGGCCTTCGGGGGCGTGCCCCTCAAGAACGGCCAGATCGCCCAGGGCGGGGTCGGCGCCCATGTCCAGCGCGAGGCGATGACGGCCGCGACCGAAGCCGGCGTGCGCTTTGTCAACATCTCGCCCTTGCGGTCGGACGTGATGGAGGATGCCGGGGCCGAATGGCTGGCACCGCGGCCCTCGACCGACACGGCGCTGATGCTGGCCCTGTGCCAGACGCTGATGGCCGAGGGGCTGCATGATGCAGGTTTCCTGGCGCGGTACACCACCGGGTTCGACCGGTTCGCGGCCTACCTGGCCGGCGAGGGCGACGGGGTGGTCAAGGATGCGGATTGGGCGGCCGCGATCTGCGATCTGCCGGCCGATGTGATCCGGGGCCTGGCCCGGCGGATGGTCGGCGGGCGGACGATGATTTCGATCAGCTGGTCGCTGACCCGGCAGGATCACGGCGAGATGGCCTATTGGGCGGCGATTGCCCTGGCCGCGATGGTCGGCCAGATCGGGCTGCCTGGCGGGGGCATCGGCTTTGGCTATTCGGCGGTCAATGCCATCGGCAACGACCTGCACGACCTGCCGGTCATCGCCCTGCCGCAGGGGCAGAATCCGGTGACGGGCTTTGTGCCCGTGGCGCGGATCACCGACATGCTGGAAAATCCCGGCGGGGCCTTTGAATTCGACGGCCGGCAGCTGACCTATCCCGATGCGCGGCTGGTCTGGTGGGCCGGGGGCAACCCGTTCCACCACCACCAGGACCTGAACCGCATGCGTCGGGCCTGGGCCCGGCCCGAGACGGTGATCGCCAATGAATGGTGCTGGAACGCGCTGGCCAAACATGCCGATATCGTGCTGCCCTGCACGGTGCCCCTGGAACGGACCGACCTGGCGCTGACCAACCGCGATCCCTGGCTGGCCCGAATGGACAAGGTTGTCGAACCGGCGGGCGAGGCGCGTGACGATCACGCGATCTTTGCCGGGATCGCCCGGCAGCTGGGCGTCGAAGAGGCCTTTACCGAGGGACGCTCGCCCGAGGAATGGCTGCGCTGGATCTATGACCGTACCCGCCAGAACGCCGCGGCGATGGAGATCGAGCTGCCTTCGCTGGAAGAACTGCGCGAAAAGGGGACCCACAAGATCCCGGCCCCGGCCGAGCCGCATGTCATGCTGGCGGGGTTTCGTGCCGATCCGGAGGGCGCGCCGCTGGACACGCCGTCGGGGCGGATCGAGCTGTTTTCCGAGGTGATCGCGGGGTTCGGCTATGACGATTGTCCGCCGCACCCGGCCTGGCTGGAGCCGGTGGAATGGCTGGGCGGCGGGGATGGCCTGCACCTGATGTCGAACCAGCCGAAGGGCAAGCTGCATTCCCAGCTGGACCACGGGGCGCATTGCCGGTCGTTGCGGCCCGACGGGCGCGAGGTGCTGACTTTGCACCCGGCGGATGCGGCGGCGCGGGGGATTGCGGCGGGCGATCGTCTGCGGGTCTACAACGATCGCGGCTGGTGCCTGGCCAGCGCGGCGCTGTCCGAAGGCGTGCGGCCGGGGGTGGTGCAGATGTCGACGGGGGCTTGGTATGACCCGGCGGTGGATGCCGAGGGGCGGCCGGGCTGCCGGCATGGCAATCCGAACGTTCTGACCCTGGACAAGGGCACGTCGCGGCTGGCGCAGGGGCCGATTGCGCATTCCTGCATGGTCGAGGTGGTGCGCGATGACAGCGGGATGGAGCCCGCGCCCTTCGAGCCGCCGGTTCTGGTGGAGAGGTAGGAACCGGGCAGCGGGCAAACGCTCCCACCCGCCCACCCCGCGTTCGCCCGCTGCCCGGGTGGCGGGTGTTATTGTGTTGTACATGGGGGCTGGTTTTGGGGGCGATCACGGGGAACATGGGCGTTGGCCGGGCGGGAGTGATCGTGGCGAGGCAAGCGGTAGTCAGGCGGTGTTGATCACTTTGAAGCCAGGTATCGGTCCGCCTGGTATGGTCATATCGAACGCGAGCGTCGGGTCAGTGCGATTACATCGACTACCTGTGTCGACCTGAAGGAGGTGATCCCGCCGCAGTAGGGGCGCTGAAATGGCGAGCGTGTAGGTGTTGGACGCAGACATCGGTCTGGCGGTCGCGATCTTGTCGAGCGCGGGCGTCGATATGCCGGGCGTGATCCAGTCGAAGGAGAGGGATCGAATGCGCCGGTGTGATCACGTTGGACGGAGGCAGTGGTCTGGTGGTCGCGACTTCACCGAAAGTGGGCATCGCCGGGGGTATCCCGTCGAAGGCAGGCGCTGAAATGGCGGGCGTGGTGGCGTTGGATGCAGGCGTCGGCCTGGTGGTCGCGATCTCATCGAGCGCTAGCATCGGCTTGACGGGTGTGATCCGGTCGACGGCACGTTCCGAGCAGGTGAGCGCGACAATGTTGAACACAGGTGTGGGTCCGACGGTTGTGATCACATCGAACGCCAACGCCGGTTGCAAGGGCTGATCACATCCAATGCGGGTGTCGGGCTGACGCGTGTGATCATCAAAAACGGCGCGGGGCCAATGGCGACCGCGCCGTGATCGTCACGCTGCGATCTGTTTGGCCTTCTCGACCAGCACCTCGGCCTGGCGGATCGAGGCATAGTCGATCAGCCGGCCATCCAGCGATACCGCGCCCTTGCCGGCGGCTTCGGCCTCGGCCATGGCCGCCAGGATGCGGTTGGCCTTGTCGACCTCGGCGGCCGAGGGGCTCATGACCTCGTTGGCCAGCGCGACCTGGCTGGGGTGGATGGCCCATTTCCCCTCGCATCCCAGCACTGCCGCCCGCCGTGCCGCGGCCCGATAGCCGTCGGGATCCTGGAAATCCCCGAACGGCCCGTCGATCGGCCGCAGACCGTTGGCCCGGGCCGCAACGACCATCCGCGCCAGCGCGTAATGCCACATGTCGCCCCAATGTTCCGCCCGCGTGCCATCGCCCAGCGGATCCGTCAGCACGGCGTAATCCGGGTTCACGCCGCCGATTATCGTTGTCCGTGCCCGGGTCGAGGCCGCGTAATCGGCCACCCCGAAATGCAGGCTCTCGTTGCGCGGCGATGCGCCGGCGATCTCGGACACGTTCTGCATGCCGAGCGCCGTTTCGATGATATGTTCAAATCCGATCCGCTTGCTGCGCCCCTTTGCATCCTCGATCTGTGTCACCAGCATGTCGACCGCATAGACATCCGCCGCCGTGCCGACCTTGGGCAGCATGATGAGGTCGAGCCGTTCGCAGGCCTCGACCACGTCGACCACGTCACGGTACATGTAATGCGTGTCCAGCCCGTTAATGCGGATCGACATCGTCTTGGCGCCCCAGTCGAGGTCGTTCAGCGCTGTGATCACATTTCTCCGGGCCTGGTCCTTTTCATCCGGCGCGACGGCATCCTCGAGATCGAGGAAGATCACGTCGACATCGGATTTCGCCGCCTTCTCAAAGAGTTGCGGTTGCGATCCGGGCACGGCCAACTCGCTGCGGTTCAGCCGGGCAGGGGCCTGGCGGATGGTGTGAAAGCTCATGACATGGGCACTCCTCTTGCCATTCGTCGGGAAATGACGGGCAGGAAAAGGCCGGCTGGGCGAGTCTGTCAAGAAATTTTATTACATACGAAAGTATACTGAAGCAATAAAATTATCATTCAGTTCCGGGGCTGCGGGCGGCGTAATAGAAGGCGATGGCCTGCGCCCGATTCCGTACCGACAGCTTCTCGTAGAGGTTCGACAGGTGGAACTTGACCGTGTTGGTCGAGATCCCCAGCTCCTGGGCCAGCTCCTTGTTGGTCAGCCCCTTGGCCAGCGCATCGAGGATCTGGCGTTCCTTGCGCGACAGGGTCTGGATCGGGTCCTGCTGCAACTCGCGGACGTCGATGAAGGGAAAGACCATGCTGCCGGCGGCCACCGACAGGCAGGTCTGCAACAGGCTTTCCACGTCGCCCGACCGCGAGGCAAAGCCCGCCGCGCCGGCCGACATGGCCATGCGCGGCAGGTCGTTGGCCGCGTGGCCATAAACCACCAGCCGGGGCGCCGCGGCGTGATCGCGCAGCACTTCGATCAGCTTGGCGCCGCCGAGCGCGGGCAGGTTCCAGTCGATCACGCCGACCTGCACCGGCACGCGCATCACCGTGCCCAGGAAGCCTTCGGCCGTGGACGAGGTGGCCACCAGCGAAAACCGGGGATCGCGATCGAACAATTCGCTCATGGCCGACAGGACCAGCGGGTTGGCATCGGCCAGCATGATGTCGATGGGCTTGTCGTCGGGTAGGGTAACCATTTGTTATCCTTTGCCTCTCTCCACAAAACCTACCCGTTTGGGTGGGGGATCTGCTGCATACATCGGCATACTTGCCAGAATGGATGGGAATTTTCCCATCCTTTTAGATGCCTGAAAGCAGGAGTAAGGAATGTTGCGGAAATCCTCAAGGTAAGATTATTTCGTCTTCACCCTGTCGGAGCCGCCACAGCCGCGGCCCGGCCGGGCAGGGCCCCCCGAGGGGCCTGACGGTCAAGGGAAGGAGGAGCCCGATGGACATTCACGAGTACCAGGCCAAGGAGATCCTGGCCAAGTTCGGGGTGGAAACCCCGCCGGGCGCGCTGGCCTACAGCCCGGAACAGGCGGCCTACCGGGCGCGCGAACTGGGCGGCGAGCTCTGGGTCGTCAAGGCCCAGGTCCATGCCGGCGGGCGGGGCAAGGCCGGGGGCGTGACGCTGTGCCGGAGCGATCACGAGATCCAGGATGCCTGCGAGGGCCTCTTTGGCAAGAAACTGGTGACGCACCAGACCGGCCCGGCGGGCAAGGGCATCTACCGGGTCTATGTCGAGGCCGCCGTGCCGATCGCCCGCGAGATCTACCTGGGCCTGGTGCTGGACCGGTCGAGCCAGCGGGTGATGATCGTGGCCTCAAGCGAAGGCGGCATGGAGATCGAGGACATCTCGGCCCAGCGGCCCGACAGCATCGTGCGGTCGATCGTCGAACCGGCGGTCGGGCTGCAGGATTTCCAGGCCCGCGAGATCGCCTTCAAGCTGGGGCTGGAACCGGGGCTGGTGCAGAACATGGTGCGCACACTGCACGGCTGTTACCGGGCCTTCACCGAGCTTGACGCGACCATGGTCGAGATCAACCCGCTGGTCGTCACGCGCGACAACCGCGTGCTGGCGCTGGATGCCAAGATGACCTTTGACGACAACGCGCTGTTCCGCCATCCGCAGGTGGCCGAGCTGCGCGACAAGAGCCAGGAGGACCCGCGCGAGAGCCGGGCCGCCGACCGGGGGCTGAGCTATGTCGGGCTGGACGGCAATATCGGCTGCATCGTCAACGGCGCCGGGCTGGCCATGGCCACGATGGACACGATCAAGCTGGCCGGGGGCGAGCCTGCGAACTTTCTCGACATCGGCGGCGGGGCGACGCCCGAACGCGTGGCCAAGGCCTTTCGGCTGGTCATGTCCGACGACAATGTCCAGGCCGTGCTGGTCAACATCTTCGCGGGGATCAACCGCTGCGACTGGGTGGCCGAAGGCGTGGTCCAGGCGCTGCGCGAGGTGCAGGTCGAGGTGCCCGTGGTGGTGCGCCTGGCGGGCACCAATGTCGAGGCCGGCCAGAAGATCCTGGCCAAGTCGGGCCTGCCGATCATCCGGGCGGGCACGTTGATGGAAGCGGCGGAACGGGCGGTCGGCGCCTGGTCGTCCGACCTGAACCAGAACACACGCGTGAGGGCTGTCTGATGAGCATTTTCCTTGATCGCAACACCCCGGTCATCGTCCAGGGCATCACCGGGCGGATGGCCCGGTTCCACACCCGCGAGATGCTGGATTACGGCACCAATGTCGTCGGCGGCGTGGTGCCCGGCAAGGGCGGCGAGACGGCCGAGGGCCTGCCGGTCTTTGACACGGTGAAGGAAGCCGTCGAGGCCACCGGCGCCGAGGCCAGCCTGGTCTTTGTGCCGCCGCCCTTCGCGGCCGACAGCATCATGGAAGCGGCGGACGGGGGCATCCGCTATTGCGTCTGCATCACCGACGGCATCCCGGCCCAGGACATGATCCGGGTGAAACGCTACATGTACCGCTATCCCCGGGACCGGCGGATGGTGCTGACCGGGCCGAACTGCGCCGGCACGATCAGCCCGGGCAAGGCGCTGCTGGGCATCATGCCGGGCCATATCTACCTGCAGGGCCCGGTGGGCGTGATCGGCCGGTCGGGCACGCTGGGCTACGAGGCGGCGGCCCAGCTCAAGGCCCATGGCATCGGCATATCGACCAGCGTGGGCATCGGCGGTGATCCGATCAACGGGTCCAGCTTTCGCGACATCCTGCGCCGGTTCGAGGATGACGGCGAGACCGAGATCATCTGCATGATCGGCGAGATCGGCGGCCCGCAGGAGGCCGAGGCCGCGGCCTATATCCGCGACCACGTGACCAAGCCCGTGGTGGCCTATATCGCCGGGCTGACCGCGCCCAAGGGCCGGACGATGGGCCATGCCGGGGCGATCATCTCGGCCTTCGGGGAAAGCGCGTCGGAAAAGGTCGAGATCCTCAGCGAGGCCGGGGTCAGCGTGGCCGAGAACCCGGCGGTGATCGGCGACACGATCGCCCGGGTCATGGGGAGGGCGGCGTGATGGCCCGGCCCCAGGTCTTCCTGACCCGGCGCTGGCCGGATGCCGTCGAGGCCCGGCTGATGGAGCGCTATGACGTGGTGGTCAATCGGTCCGATCGCCAGCTGGGCCTGTTCCAGTTCCGCGAGGCCCTGCGCCGCTACGATGCCGTGCTGCCCTGTGCCACAGACCATTTCACCGAGGAAACGCTGGACGTGCCCGGGGCGCGGGCGCGGATCCTGGCCAGCATGGGCACGGGCCACGGCCATATCTGCACGGCCGCCGCCGCGCGGATGGGCATGATCGTGACCCATACGCCCGACGTGGTGTCGGAGTGCATTGCCGACCTGGCCATGACGCTGATGCTGATGGTTGCCCGCCGCACGGGCGAGGGCGAACGCGAGATCCGGGCCGGGCGCTGGACCGGCTGGCGGCCGACCCACCTGGTCGGCACGCGGGTGTCGGGCAAGGTGCTGGGGCTGGTGGGGTTCGGCCGGGTCGGCCAGGCCGTGGCCCGGCGGGCGCATCACGGGTTCGGCATGGATGTGATCGTTGTCGATCCGCGGACCATCCCGGCCGGGACCCTGGCCGCAACCGGAGCGCGGCAGGTCGCCAGCCTGGCCGAGCTGCTGCCGCAATGTGATGTCGTGTCGCTGCATTGCCCGGGCGGGCCGCAGACCCGCCAGATGATCGGCGGGGCCGAGTTCGACCTGATGCGGCCGGGGGCCTTCCTGGTCAACACGGCCGATGCCGGGCTGATCGACGAACACGCGCTGATCCAGGCGCTCAGCTTCGACACGATCGGCGGGGCGGCGCTGGACCTGTGCGACGGCGGGCCGCGCATCGCCCCGGCGTTGCTGGAGTGCGACAACCTGGTGATGCTGCCCCAGATGGGCAATGCCACCCGCGAGGCGCGCGAGGCCATGGGCGAACGGGTGATGGCCAATCTCGACGATTTCTTCGAGGGCCGCGACCCGCGCGACCGGGTGACCTGAGCGGCGCGCCATGGGCTCCCCCCGGGGCATCGGGCCGCATATGGCCCGCGCCCCCCGCCCCGCCCGGGACCTCTCCGCCGGGCGGGGCGCCTTGCGTTTAGGATGTCACACCCGCCGGGCCGGCCGGCGCGCTCCCACCCCGGCGATGGCGCGCGGGGCCGGGGCCGTGGCACATGCCCACCCCGCTTGCCGGCCGGCCCCTGACGGAACGTAGCGCCGGGCGGGGCCTGCAAAATCCTTGAGATACACCGCCGCCCGGGGAAAGCTGGCCGCGACATATCGCAAGGGAGGACGCGGTCATGGATATCGAGGGGGTGGGCGCCATTGTCACCGGCGGCGCATCGGGCCTGGGGGGCGCCACGGCGGCGCACCTGGCCGGGCTGGGCGCGCGGGTGACGATCTTTGACCTGAACGAAGACCAGGGCCAGGCCCATGCCCAGGCTATCGGCGGGCGGTTCCACAAGGTCGACGTGACCGATGAAGCCGGGGTCATGGCCGGGTTGCAGGCGGCCCGGGGGTTCTGCGAGGAACAGCGGATCTGCGTCAATTGCGCGGGCATCGGCCCGCCGGCCAAGACCATCGGGCGCGACGGCCAGGCCCTGCCGCTGGGCGATTTCTCGGCGGTGATCGGGGTCAACCTGCTGGGCACGTTCAACGTGCTGTCGAAATTCGCGGCGATGATCCACGACAGCGACCCGCGGGGCGAAGAGCGCGGGGTGATCGTCAACACCGCCTCGGTCGCGGCCTTCGACGGCCAGATCGGCCAGCCGGCCTATGCCGCGTCGAAGGGCGGCATCGTGGGCATGACCCTGCCCATCGCCCGGGAATTCGCCCGTCACGGCATCCGGGTCATGACCATTGCCCCGGGCCTGTTCCTGACCCCGCTGCTGGCCTCGCTGCCGCCCGAGGCCCAGGCCTCGCTGGGGGCGCAGGTGCCGTTCCCCAGCCGGCTGGGCGATCCGTCGGAATATGCGCGCATGGTCGAGGCCATCGTGACCAACCCGATGCTGAACGGCGAGACGATCCGGCTGGACGGTGCGATCCGCATGGCGCCGAAATGAGCGCCGGTGCCGGCGCGGCGCCACGGCCGGTGGCCCGGGCATGACCCGCCCGCCCGCGCCGATCGGGCCGCCTGGCTGCTGGTTTCGCGATGCAAGATGGGCTATATCCCGGTTTTGTTGCCTTGACGGGAAACCACGTTGATCGACCGCCGGATCAAGTTCCGCCACATCCAGTGTTTCGTGGAAATCAGCCGCGAGCGCAGTTTCAAACGCGCGGCCGAACGGCTGTACCTGACCGGTCCGGCGATCTCGAAGACCCTGAAAGAGCTTGAGGACATCCTCGGCGCGCCGCTGCTGACGCGCAGCCGGGCCGGGGTGGCCCTGACCAATCAGGGCGAGGTCTTCCTGCATTTCGCCCAGATGTCGCTGGCCGCCCTTCAACAGGGGCTGGACGGGGTGGAACAGGCCGGCCGGCAGGCCGCCGAGAACCTGGCCGTGGGCGCGCTGCCCAGCGTGGCCGCCCGGCTGATGCCCGCGGCGGTGTCGGTCTTCATGGAGATGCGCCCGCAGGCGCGGCTGCGCATCATGGACGGGCCGCACGGGTTCCTGACCGACCGGATGAAGCTGGGCGAGCTGGACCTGGTCATCGGGCGGCTGGCCGGGCCGGAGCAGATGCAGGGCATTTCCTTCACCCAGCTTTACACCGAACGGGTGGTCTTTGTCGTGCGGGCGGGGCATCCGCTGCTGGACGCGCCCGATCTCGAGCGCATTGCCGACTGGCCGGTGATCTATCCCTCGCCCGGTTCGGCCATCCGCCCTTTGGTCGACCGGTTCATGGTCGAACGCGGGGTGGGCGAGCTGCCGCGGCGGCTGGAAACCGTGTCGGGCGCCTTTGGCCGGGTGCAGACGCGGAGGTCCGACATGGTGTGGATCATCTCGGCCGGGGTGGTGGCCAACGAGATCGCCGATGGCCACCTGGTGCAGCTGCCCTTCGACACCGGGCTGACCACCGGGTCGGTCGGGCTGATGACCCGGGCCGGCGAAACGCCCTCGGCGGTCGAGCAGGTCTTTCGCATGGCGCTGTCGCAGGCGGTGGACACATTGGCGTTAACGGCATGATGCGGGCGGGAAAAACGCCTTGCTCCCGGTCGGGGCGGGGTGTCTTCTGCGCGGCACGGAAAACGGCCGGAAAGGACACGCCATGACATTCGCGAAACAGGCGGGGGGCATTGGCCGGGGCGGCGTCGCTGGCCTGATCCGGGGCCTGATCGGTGGCTTGATGCGGGGTTTGTCGGGCCGTGCGCGGGGTCTGTCGGGCACTTCTGTCCGGGACCTGATGGGCGGTTTGATACGGGGCCTGACGGATGGCCCGACGCGAGGTCAGACGACTGACCAGATGCGGCGCCTGAAGGATGCCTCGACCCCGAGCCTGACAGACCGGCTGATACAACGCTTGCCGGCACGCGCGCTGGCCACGCTGGCGGCTGGCATTCTGCTCGCCGGCACCCTGGCGGGCGGGGCGCGGGCCGGTGAGGTGACGGTCTTTGCCGCGGCCAGCCTGAAGACCGCGCTGGACGAGATCGCCCGCGATTACGCCGACACGACCGGCGACGAGATCACCCTGTCCTTTGCCGGCTCGTCGGCCCTGGCCCGCCAGATCCAGCTGGGCGCGCCGGCCGATCTGTTCATCTCGGCCAACGAGGCCTGGATGGACGCCCTGCAGGACGACGGCCTGATCCAGCCTGGCAGCCGGGCCGACCTGGTGGGCAACCGGCTGGTGGTCATCGGCCACGGGGCCCCGGGCGCGGCCGATGACGATCTGCCCCTGGCCGAGGCCCTGGGCCAGGGCCGGGTGGCCATGGCCCTGGTCGATGCCGTGCCGGCCGGGATCTACGGCAAGGCCGCGCTGCAATCGCTGGGCCTGTGGGACGAGGTCTCGCGCCGGGTGGTGCAGGCCGACAACGTGCGCTCGGCCCTGGCCTTCGTGGCCCTGGGCGAGGCGCCGGCGGGCATTGTCTATTCCACCGACGCGGCGGTCGAGCCGCGGGTGTCGGTGCGCGCGGTCTTTCCCGAAACCTCTCACCCGCCGATCCGCTATCCCGGCGCGCTGCTGACCGGCGCGGATGGTGCGGCCAAGGATTTCCTGGCCTACCTGCAGGGCGCCGAGGCCCGGGCGGTATTTGACCGGCTGGGCTTTTCCGGGCCGGAAGGATAGGGCGCGCGTGGGCTGGCTGGGACCCGAGGAATGGAGCGCGGTGGCCCTGTCGCTCAGGGTGTCGTTCTGGGCCATGCTGGTCAGCCTGCCCTTCGGGGTCTTCACCGCCCTGGCCCTGGCGCGGTGGAGCTTTCCGGGCAAGCAGATCGTCAACGGCATCGTGCACCTGCCGCTGATCCTGCCGCCGGTGGTTACGGGTTACCTGCTGTTGCTGACCTTCGGCGTGCGCGGGCCGGTGGGCGGGCTGCTGGACCGGGTGGGCATCACCCTGGCGTTCCACTGGACGGGGGCGGCGCTGGCCGCGGGGATCATGGCCTTTCCGCTGATGGTCCGGGCGATCCGCCTGTCGATCGAGGCGGTGGACCCACGGCTTGAGCAGGCCGCAGCGACGCTGGGTGCCTCGCGCGGCTGGGTCTTTCTGACCGTGACGCTGCCGATGATCCTGCCGGGCATCCTGGCCGGGGCGATCCTGGCCTTTGCCAAGGCGATGGGCGAATTCGGGGCGACGATCACCTTCGTGTCGAACATTCCCGGCCAGACCCAGACGATCCCTTCGGCGATCTATGCCTTCCTGCAGGTGCCCGGCGGCGAGGGTGCGGCGCTGCGGCTGGTGGCCGTGTCGGTGGCCGTGGCCATGGGCGCGCTGCTGGTGTCCGAGGCCGTGTCGACCCGGGTGGCCCGGCGCGTGGCGGGGGCGTGATGCTGGACCTGCGCCTGCGGCACCGGCAGGGGGCCTTTGCCCTCGACCTGGCCTTTCGGGCCCCGCCGGGCATCACCGTGCTGTTCGGCCGGTCCGGGTCGGGCAAGACGACAATCGTCAATGCCGTGGCCGGGCTGCTGGATCCCGACGAGGGGCGCATCGCCGTTGCGGACAGCGTGCTGCTGGACACAGGGGCGGGGGTGAACCTGCCGCCGCACCGGCGCCGGCTGGGCTATGTCTTTCAGGAAGGCCGGCTGTTTCCGCACCTGACCGTGCGCCAGAACCTGGGCTATGGCCGGCTGTTCGCGCCGCGCGGGGCGCCGCGCGAGGACATGGGCCGGATCGTCGAGATGCTGGGCCTGGGCGATCTGCTGGCCCGCCGGCCCGGGGCACTGTCGGGGGGCGAGAAACAGCGGGTGGCCATCGGCCGGGCGCTGCTGGCCGCGCCGCGCATGATCCTGGCCGACGAGCCGCTGGCGGCGCTGGACGAGGCGCGCAAGGCCGAGATCCTGCCCTATTTCGAACGGCTGCGCGACGAGGTCGCCGTGCCCATGCTCTATGTCAGCCATTCCGCGGCCGAGGTCGCGCGGCTGGCCACGACGGTCATCGCGCTGGACAACGGGCGGATCACCCGGCAGGGCCCGGCGGGCGAGGTGCTGGCCGATCCGATGGTGCTGCCGACCGGCGTGCGGGCGGCGGGGGCGCTGATCGAGGCGGCGGTGGTGCGCCACCATGACGATGGCATCACCGAGCTCGACGCCGGCGGCGTGCCGCTCTTCCTGCCCGCCCTGTCCCAGGCCCCGGGTCAGCGCATCCGCCTGCGCATCGCGGCGCAGGAGGTCGTGCTGTCGCGCGGGGCGCCGCAGGGCCTGTCGGCGCTCAATGTCATTCCGGGGGTGATCGACCGGGTGCGCACGGGCGAGGGGCCGGGCGCACTGGTGTCGCTGCGCACGCCGGCCGGGCCGGTGCTGGCCCGGGTCACGCGACGGTCGGTCGAGGCCCTGGGCCTGGCCGAGGGCGTAAGCTGTCATGCCGTGGTCAAATCGGTAGCCATCGCGCCCGAGGATGTTGGCGGGGCGCGCGAACGGTCCTGAGGCGGGGTGCCGGTGCCGTTGTTGCCGTGGCCGGGGGGCCGCAGGTGAGGTCGTGACCTTCGTCGGTTGCCGTCACCGCCGCTGCCCTTGCTGTCACCGGTGCTGCCGCGCCCGTCGCCACCGTGCCCGTCGCCACCGCCTTCGGGGCCGTCACCGTCCCGCCGCCGGTCCTGTCACGGCCTTTTTGTTGTTTTCATCGCCGCTGACTTTTCCGTCACCGATACCGCCGCAGCTGTCGCCACCGCCGTTGTGGCCGCTACCGCCCGGCCGCGCCGGGTCAGTCGGCCGCGTCGGCCATGGCCTGGGCGCGGATGGCCATTTCCATCACGTTGAACGGATGCTCCTGGGGCATGGCCGTTTCGGTGCGGTTGCGGATGTCGTCGATCAGCCTGGCGAAATAGGGCAGGCCGGCATCCCGGGCGTCGATCGTCTCGCAGCGCGTGCCATTGGTCAGGATCAGCGTGTCACTCCGGTCCGAGCGCCCGGCATCGACATATTTGCGCAGCTCGATCGTGCCTTCGGTGCCCAGCAGGAACAGCCGCCCGTCGCCCCAGGTCGGCAGGCCGTCCGGGGTGAACCAGTCCAGCCGGACATAGCCGTCGATCCCCGGCGCCTTCAGCGCCACCTGGCCGAAATCGCGGAAAGCCGGATCGCCGGGATTGGCCCTGTTGGCCGTGCTGGCCAGGGTGATCTCGGCCGTGCTCAGCCCGCCGAAGACCAGGAACTGGTCGATCTGGTGCGAGCCGATGTCGGTCAGGATGCCCCCGTTGCGCGCCGGGTCGAAGAACCAGTCGGGCCGGGAGGGCCGGTTCAGCCGGTGCGGGCCCAGGCCGATGGTCTGGATCACCCGGCCGATGGCCCCTTCGGCCACCAGCTCGGCCGCGGCGGTGACCGACGGCACCTCGAACCGTTCCGAGAAGTCGACCGACCAGATGCGCCCGGTGCGGGCGACCTCGGCGCGCAGTGCGGCCAGCTGGTCCAGCGTCAGGCAGCCGGGCTTGTCGCTCATGACGTCCTTGCCGGCGGCCATGGCGCGCAGGGCGATAGCCGGCCGGTCGCAGGGCACGGCGGCGGTCAGGATCAGGTCGATGCCCGGATCGTCCAGCAGCGCATCCATCGCCGCGACCCGGGGCGCTTCGGGAAAGCGCCGGACAAAGCCGTCCAGCGTGCCGGGCGTGCCATCGGTCCACCAGCCGGCCAGCTCGGCCCCGGCGGCCTGCATGTGGCCGGCCATGGTATAGATGTGGCGGTGGTCGATGCCGATCACGCCCATGCGCAGGGGGGCGGTCATGTCAGGGCTCCTTGCAGCGGGATCTGGCGGCCCTGGCGGGACGAGGCGGCGATGGCGTCGATCAGCCGGTGCACGGCCAGGGCCGAGCGGGCGGTGATGGCCGGCGGGCGGTCATCGGCCAGGGCGGTGGCGAAATCCTCGATCACGGCCTGGTGCCAGGCATGGGTGAAGGCCATCGGATCGGCCCCGCCGCCGCCCGTCGTGCCGCTGCCGCCGATCTCTTCGATGCGCCCGTCGCGCCAGTGCAGCACCAGGTGATCGCCGGCCAGCCGGGCCGAGGCCCGTTCGCAATTGATGACGATCTCTTCCGAGGCCCCGGGGAACTGGGCCGTGGTGGCCATGACAGAGCCCACCGCGCCCGAGGCAAAGCGCAGCCCGGCGGTGGCGAAATCCTCGCCTTCCAGCTCGTGCAGGCGGGTGGTGGCCGTCAGGGCCTGCACGCCGGTGACATGGCCGCACAGGTGCAGGGCCAGATCGAGCGTGTGGATGGCCTGGGTGATCAGCACGCCGCCGCCGTCGCGGCCATAGGTGCCCCGGCCGGGGCTGTCGTAATAGGATTGGTCGCGCCACCACGGAATGCGGATGTCGACGCTACCGATCCGGCCCAGCTGGCCGGCGGCCAGCCGGGCCTGCAGGTCCAGGGCGGCCGGGCGCATGCGGTGTTGCAGGGTGACGCCACAGGCCAGCCCGGCCTCGTCCATCAGGGTGACGATGGCCTCGGCCCGGCCGGTGTCGCGTTCGACGGGCTTTTCCATCAGCACCGGCAGGCCGGCCGCGGCCAGGGTGCGGATGATGTCCTGGCGGGCGTCGGGCGGGGTCAGCAGGATGACGAAATCCAGCTCTTCATCGGCGGCCAGCGCGTCGAGATCCTCATAGACCCGGGGCTGGCCGTGGCGGTCGGCAAAGGCCCGGGCCTTGTCGGCATCGCGGGCCATGACGCCATGCAGCCGGGCCGCGCCGGCATCGCGCAGGGCATGGGCATGGGTGTCGGCCACCATGCCCAGCCCGATCAGCGCGGCGTTGCGGGGCCTCATGTCGCGCCCTCGGCCGGTGGCGGGGCGGTGTCGCGCGGCAGGATCGCGCCCTTGGCGCCGACGACCCGCGCGGCCAGGGCGTGGCCGGCGGCCAGCGCCCCGGCCTCGGTCGCGCCGGTCAGCCGGGCGCCGAGGTAGCCGCCGTTGAAACTGTCGCCCGCGGCGGTGCTGTCGATCACCCGCGGGGCGGGGGGGAAGGGCCCGGCGGCGCTGCCATCCAGGGCCAGCGGCCCGGCCGCCCCCCGTTTCAGCGCGCCCGAGGTCAGGCCATAGCCGGCCAGCCGGTCGAGCACGGCGGCTTCGGTGGCATCGCCGAACAGGGCCATTTCGTCATCGACGCTGGGCAGGGCGATGTCGGTCTGGCGCCAGGCCGCGGCAACGGCCGCGCGGGCCGTGGCCTCGTCGGGCCAGAGCCGGGGCCGATAGTTGGAATCGAAGGCCAGCAGCCCGCCCCCCGCGCGATAGCCGGGCACCCAGTCGAGAAACGCCTGCCGGTGGCCTTCGGGCAGGATGGCCAGGGTGATGGCCGACAGGTAGAGGATGCGCGCCCGGCCCAGCCGGTCGAAATCCAGCGCCCCGGGGGCCAGCATCTGGCGGGCGGCGGAGCTGTCGCGCCAGTAATAGAACGACCGTTCGCCGGCGGCATCGGTGGATATGGCATAAAGCCCGGGCAGGCGGCTGTCGTGGCGGGCGACCAGGCTGCAATCCAGCGCCTCGGATTGCATCATGGCAACCATCTGGTCGGACAGCGGATCGCGGCCCAGGCAGGTGGCATAGGCAATGTCCAGCCCGGGGGCCTGGCGCTTGAGGTAGATCGCCGTGTTCAGCGTGTCACCGGCAAAGCCCACGGCCGCGCGGCCGCCGGGGTCGGAGGCCAGCGACAGCTCGACCATGGCCTCGCCCATGCAGATCACATCGATCATGGCCTACCCCTTGAACCGGTCGGCGAAGAAATCGACCATCTCGGGCACCATGGCCTCGCCCCGGCCATCGTCCAGCGCGGCCTGCATGGCGGTGTCGGCGCAGGCCGACATGATCGTGGCCGCCCCGAGATCTTCGGCCATGCGGCGGTAATAGCCCACGTCCTTGGCCCCGTTCTTGATGGCAAAGGCCAGCTGGGTGGCATCGCCGTCGACGGCATAGGCCCGTACGAAATCCATCATGCCCGATTTCAGCGGCCCGGCCGACATGACATCATACAGGCCCTGGCGGGGGATGCCCGCCGCATCGGCCATGGCAAAGGCCTCGGACATGGCATTGGCCGTGGTCATGGCGAAGAAGTTGTTGATCAGCTTGATCGTGTGGCCGGAGCCCAGCGGGCCCAGGTGAAAGACGTTTTCGCCCAGGTCGTCCAGAACCGGCTTGATGCGGTCATAGGTCGGCCGGTCGCCGGCGGCCATGATGTTCAGGAGCCCGTCCTTGGCATGGCTGGGCGTGCGGCCCAAAGGCGCGTCGAGATAGACCGCCCCGGTGGCGGCCGTCTCGGTGCCCAGCTCCTTGGTCGACGAAGGCAGCGAAGTGCCGAAATCGACGACAACCTTGCCCGCGCCCAGCCCGGCCAGCACGCCATCGGCTCCGCGCATCCGGCCTTCGACATGATCCGAGGTGCCCATGCAGAGCATGATGATGTCGGAGGCCTCGGCCAGGTCGCGGGCGGTGGCGGCCTCGGTCGCACCGCGGGCCAGCGCGGCCTCGATGCCGGTGCGGTCGCGGTTGCCCAGCACGCTCAGCGCATAGCCCTTGTCCTGCAGGCGGCCGACCATGGCCGCGCCCATCAGGCCCAGGCCGATGAAGCCGATCTTGGGTAATGTCATGGGGATACTCCTTCGGGCCGGGTCGCGGCCTCGATTTTGAGGGTGGTGTCGAGCGTCTTGCGGGCGTCTTCGGCGCTGACGACAGGGCTGGCGCGGCCCGCGATGACCTCGGCGAAATGGCTCAGCTGCCGGGCCAGGGGCTCGGCGTCTTCGATGGTGGTCTCGGTCGGGCGGGGCAGGTCGTTCCAGGTCTCGGCGCCCGACCAGATCCGCAGCGAGGGGAATTCGATCGCCCCGTGGGTGCAGGCGATGCGCAGGTAGTCCTGGCCGGTCTTCGGGATCGCCGGGCTTTCGCCGGTGCCGGCCTCGAACCCCCAGGGGGTGGGGGTGGTGTCGGCAAAGGCGATGGTCGCGGTCATGCCGCTGTCAAAGCCCAGCACGGCCCCGCCGCTTTCGGTGCGCGCGGCGCCCCGCACGGCGTTGGAGCCGAAGCCCGAGACATGGACGACCTCGCCGAAGAGCCAGCGCAGGGTGTCGACATCGTGGATCAGGTTCTGCTTGACCGGCGCGCCGTCCATGCCCGCCCGCCAGTCGACGTCGAAATAGCTGTCGGGCTTGCGCATGGTCCAAAGGAGGGCAGCCGTGACCGGGTGGCCCAGCTGGCCCGAGGCGATGATCTCTTTCAGCCGGGCGATGCGCGGGTGGTGGCGGCGGTGGTGGCCGACCAGCACGTGGCGACCGGTGCGGGCGGAGGCGGCGATCATGGCCTGGGCGGCGTCGAGATCCTCGGCCACGGGTTTCTCGACGAGGACATGCCAGCCCCGGTCCAGCGCGGCCAGGGTCAGGGGCGCATGGCTGGGCGTGGGGGTGGCGATGACGATGCCGTCGGCGGGGACATCGACGCGCGCGATGTCGTCAAAGCCGGGCACGTCGGCGGGCCGGCGTTCGGGCATCGGGTCGATGACCCCGGCCAGGGTGAGCGCCGGATTGGCGCGGATATGGGCCATGTGGCGCTGGCCGATCATGCCGGTGCCGGCGATCAACAGGCGGGTCATGGCCGGCCCCGCTCGCCGCGCCCTTGCAGGCCCGTCTCGCAACCTTCGTGCATCACATCACCGCTCCGATCTGCCAGGGGACAAACTCGTAATCGCCAAGGCCCTGGGCCTCGGATTTCGACATTTCGCCGGAGGCCACGCGCAGGAACAGCTCGTAGATCTCGCGGCCCTTTTCCTCGACGGTCACGCCATCGGTCAGGATCTCGCCGGCGTTCACGTCCATGTCCTCGATCATGCGGGTGAACATCTCGGAATTGGTGGCCACCTTGATCGTCGGTGCGGGTTTCGACCCGAAGGCCGATCCGCGGCCGGTCGTGAAGCACACCAGGTTGCAGCCCCCCGCGATCTGGCCCGTCACCGAGGCCGGATCGTAGCCGGGGCTGTCCATGAAGGTGAAACCGGCGGCCGTCACCGGCTCGGCATAGCGGTAGACGCCGGTCAGGGGAGACGTGCCGCCCTTGGCCGCCGCGCCCAGCGATTTTTCCAGGATCGTCGTCAGCCCGCCCTTCTTGTTGCCGGGCGAGGGGTTGTTGTCCATCGAGCCCTTGTTGCGCGCGGTGTAATCCTCCCACCAGCGGATCAGGCCGACCAGCTTGTCGCCCGTCGCCCGGTCCGCCGCGCGGCGGGTCAGCAGGTGCTCGGCCCCGTAGATCTCGGGCGTTTCGGCCAGCACGCCGGTGCCGCCCTGCGCGGCCAGCAGGTCGCAGGCATATCCCAGGGCCGGGTTGGCGGTGATCCCCGACCAGGCATCGGACCCGCCGCATTGCAGGGCGACCTTGAGGCTGGAGGCCGGGCAAGGCTCGCGCCGGGCCTCGTTCACCACGGGCAGCATGGCGCGGACCTTGTCGATGCCCATCTCGATGGTCTTGCGCAGGCCGGCGACCCCTTGGATGTTCATCGTCTGGAACAGCGGGCCCTGTTTCAGCCCGTAGGCCTCGAGCAGCCAGTCGATCTGGTTCATCTCGCAGCCCAGGCCGACCATGATCACCCCGCCATGGTTGGGATGCTTGGCATAGCCCCACATGACCCGTTGCAGGGCCTCGAACCCCTCGCCATTGCCGCCCATCCCGCAGCCGGTGCCATGGACAAAGGCCACGACCCCGTCGACATTGGGATAATCGGCCAGCTCGTCGGGCCCGAAGGCATCGGCGATGCGCCGGGCGGCGGTGGCCGAGCAATTCACCGAGGTCACGATGGCGATGTAGTTGCGCGTGCCCACCGCGCCGTTTTCGCGCCGGTAGCCCATGAAGGTGTCGGGCGTGGTGGCCGGGGCGACGGGGCGCAGGTCGGTGCCGAATTCATAGGCCACGTCGGTGTTGCGGAACTCGACATTGTGGGTGTGCACGTGGTCGCCCGCCGCGATGTCCTGCGCGGCATAGCCGATCAGCTGGGCATATTTGCGGATCGCCCCGCCGGCGGGGATGTCGGTCGTGGCCACCTTGTGGCCCGAGGGGATCAGGGCGCGGGTCGCGACCTCTTCGAGGACCGTGCCGGCTTCAAGGGGACGGGTGGCGGTGACGACATTGTCGCTCGGGTCGAGACGGACATGGGCGCGCATTGGCTGTTCCTTGGTGGATGCGGGGCGCGCCGCCGCAGCGGCGCCCCGGAGGGGGAGGAGGGGGCATCACTTGCCCCACTCCAGCAGGATTTCGACGATTGGCGGCCAGATCAAGAGCACCGACAAGGCAAGCAGCTGAATGCCGATGAATGGCAGGAAGCCCTTGAAGATATCGGTCAGCTGGATGTGCGGCGGGGCCACCGATTTCAGGTAGAAGGCCGCGGGACCAAAGGGCGGCGACAGGAAGCTGACCTGCATGTTCATGCAGAAGAGCACCCCGAACCAGACCGCCAGGTATTTCGGCTGCAGCGTGCCGAGCAGGCCGATTTCCTCGATCGGCAGGCGCTGCACGATGGGCAGGAAGACCGGGATGATCAGCAGCACGATGCCGACCCAATCCATGAAGGCGCCCATGAAGAGCAGGATCAGCATCATCACCAGCAGGATGCCCATGGTCGGCAGGTCGGCCCCGATGATCAGGTTGGCCACGTAGGTCGGGCCTCCGGCGATGGTATAGGCCCCGGCCAGGGCGGCCGCGCCGATGGTCACCCAGATGATCGTGCCGGTCGATTTCAGCGTGCGCATCAGGCTGTCCCAGACCAGGTCAAAGGAGGCCTCGCCGCGCAGGATCGACAGGATCAGCACGGAAATCGCGCCCATGCCCGCGGCCTCGGTGATGCCCGTGATGCCCCCGTAGATCGAGCCCAGGACAACCCCGATGACCACGATGGGGGCGACGAGGCCCTTGCCCATCGACCAGCCCAGGGACGTCCGGTCGCGCCCGAAGCCAAACAGCATCAGCAGGATCGACACCACGACGATGCCGCCCAGCCAGGGCACATGCACGGCCATGCCCAGCGAGATCGGATCCTCGCCCTCGCCGATGACGTTCTGGCCCGTGAGCGTGAAGAACAGCGCGCGCAGGAAGAGGATGGTGCCGAAGCCGGCGACCAGCACGTTGAGGAAGGCCCCGAAGAGCGCCAGCTTGGCCAGGCCCACGGGCTCGCCCGGTTGCGGGTCGGGCAGGGGGGCCAGCGAGGGGTTCATCCGCGTGCGGATGACGATGTAGAGGATGATGAAGCTGGCCAGCATGAAGCCGGGCAGGAAGGCGGCGGTAAAGAGCGCCTTGATCGAGGTTTCGGTGATCAGGCCAAAGATGATCAGCACGATCGACGGCGGGATCATCGTGCCCAGGGAGCCCGACGCGCAGATCGTGCCGATGGCCAGGTTCTGGTCATATCCCAGCCGCAGCATCTGGGGCAGGGCGATCAGGCCCAGGAGAACGACCTCGCCGCCGATGATGCCAGACATGGCGGCCATGATCACGGCCATGATCGAGGTCACGATGGCAATGCCCCCGCGGGTCCGGTTCAGCCAGACATTCAGCGAGGAATACATGTCCTTGGCGATGCCGGACCGTTCCAGCAGCGAGGCCATGAAGATGAAGAGCGGGATGGATATGAGGACGTAATCCGTCAACAACCCGTATATCTTCTGGGCCAGGATGTTCAGCGGTCCCGACCCGGGCCGGCCGGTCAGGATGCCCTCGCCAAAGGTCCAGGGCGCGGTCAGCAGCTGGGGTTCGAACTTCATGACCAGGACGCCCACGGCCAGCACGGCCGAGGCCAGGCCAAGCGGCATGCCGATGGCCAGCAACAGGACCAGCCCGATCAGCAGGACCAGTGAAATCGTGCCGATATCCATTAACCGCGCTCCCCGTTGCGATGGCTCTGGTTGCCCTGGATGGCGCCGCGCGTCACATCCATCTCTCCGGTGCCCTCGGCACCCACGGCCGCGCGCAGGCGGTCCAGCTCGTCCTGGTCGATGTCGTCGGCGGCGGTATGCACCACCGGCTCGGCATTCCAGTCGGCGATCAGGTTGACCACGGCCTGGATGGCCACGAAGCCCACGATGAACAGGACCATCGGTTTCAGCGTGGCCGGGATCGGCGGGTCGAAGGCCGTGCCGAAGGTCTCCCAGCGGTGCAGCTTGGTCAGCGCCTCGCCGTAGCCGCCGTAGATCAGGGCAAAGGCAAAGAGCACGATCAGCGAGGTCGAGATCACGTCGCAGACCCGCTGCAGCCAGCGCGGCAGCACGTCGTAGAGCAGGAAGATGCGGATATGGCTGCGCTGCTGCATGGCATAAAGCCCGGCGCAGAGGAACACGAAGCCCGCGATCCACAGCGACAGCTCGTTGGCCCAGAGCGTCGGGGCCTCGAAGGCATAGCGCAGGATGACCTCGTAGAGCATGACCGAGGTCAGCACGACGATCATCATCATCGTCACCCGGCCGATGAACACGGCAAAGCGGTCAAAGCGCGTCCAGTCCTGGAATTCCATCGGCGCGCGGTGAACGGTCGCCACCCCCAGCACCAGGAAGACCACGATCCCCGCCATGGCCAGCCAGTCGACCAGGTCGGCCGATCCGCCGAACAGCCCGGCCATGCCCGGCGTCACGTCGTTGCGCGCATGGATCGCGGCAAGGTTGTCATAGGCCGACTGGTCCGCCGGCGGGTTGAAGGTCAGCGTGAAGGCCGGCAGATGCCAGATCACCCATCCCGCGCAGACGATGAAGGCAAGTGGCGCCAGCCACTCCACCGGTCCGGCTGTTCTTTCTTCCATGGCGCCCTCCCTGGCCGGTCCCCCGGGCCGTGGCCGCCCTTCGGGGACAAAAAGGGCGTGCCCGTTTCCGGGCACGCCCATCCATGTGTCAGACGATCACTCGGAAACCAGGCCGAGCTGGGTCAGGTAGGCCATGTGGCTGTCGACCAGGGCCTTGGCCTCGGGCGTCGTGGCGAATTCGGGCCAGGTGGCCTGGGCCGCGTTGCGGAACAGCTGCAGGTCTTCGTCCGACCAGGTATAGATGTTCACCCCGTCGGTGCGCAGCTGGGCCACGGCCTCGGCATTGGCCTTTTCAAAGGTCAGCGCGGTGCGCAGGGCCAGGGCCTCCATGGCCACCTTCATGATGCGCTGGTGATGCTCGGGCATCGCGTCGAACACGGCCTTGTTGCAGGCCAGGTGATCCGACGGCATCGAGTGGAAGCCCGGGAAGTTGGCATGCTTGGCGATGTCGTAAAGGCCCATCCCCATGTTGTTGGCGATGCCCGAGGCGTCGGCCCCGTCGATGATCCCGGTCTCGAGCGCGGTGAAGATCTCGGTGAAATCCATCACGATGGGCGAGGCGCCCAGCTTTTCGAAGATCTTGGTCTCCATCCCCGGGGGCGAGCGGAATTTCCAGTCCTTGAAGTCGTCGGCATTGCGGATCGGCTTGGTCGAGGCCAGGCTCTCCTGCCCGTAGACCCACCAGCCGATCAGCTCCATGTCGTACTTGTTGTAAAGCTCCTGCGCCGCGTCGAGGCCACCGCCGTAGTACAGCCACGACAGCTGCTGGTAGGGCGTCGAATAGCCGCCCATGATGTCGCCCACGAACTGGAACGCCGGGTTCTTGCCGGTCTGGTAGCCGCCGCCGGTCATGTCGCAATCCAGGATGCCGGTCGCCGCCGCGTCGAAGGTCTCGACCGATTTGACCACCGAGGACGAATAGAACATCTCGATGGCGATCTCGCCGTTCGACATGGTCTGCACGTTGTCGACGAATTCTCCGGCCAGCTTGCCCGACACGGTTTCCGGCGCGTAATGCGTCTGGATCCGCAGGGTCGTGGACTGGGCCAGGGCCGTGGTCCCGGCCAGAATGGCTGCCGCGCCAAAGGCGCCGGCGACAAGGGTCGCAAGTTTCATGTAGGGGTCTCCTCCCAGTGACCGATGGACCCGCTCCGGCATCTTGGCGCCGGTTGACGGGCAAGGTGGGGCCTACGGTAGCGAGGCAAATTCCACCTGCCAACGAAAAAATTGAAAATCAGGAAAATTTTGAAATTTCCTTGTGACGGCAGTTTTTTTGTCTATCGTGGCGGCGTTGCACGGCCGGTGGGAGGACCGGATGAGGGTTGAGACGCCAGAGATTTTCGCGGATCTCCAGCGCAAGCTGATGACGGCCGAGCTGCGCCCGGGAACCAAGCTCAAGCCATCGGAATTGCAGGGTTTTTACGGCTGTTCGGCCAATACGGTGCGCGACGTCCTGCTGCGCCTGTCCAAGGTCGGGCTGGTCGAATTCGAAATGCAGCGGGGCTTTCGCGTGCGGGCGACAACGCCCGAGCGGCGCCACGACGTGACCCGCTTTCGCATCCTGCTGGAACAGGAAGGCGCCCGGCTGTCGATGCTCAACGGCGGGGTGGGCTGGGAATCGCGGCTGACGGCGGCCCATCACAAGCTGAGCCATATCGAGACGCAGATCGCCGGGGCCGACGATGTGACGCCCTATCTCGGCCTGTGGTCGGATGCCGAACTGGAATTCCACGAAACCCTGATTTCCAGCTGTGGCAGCCCGATCCTGCGCGAGACCTACAGCGACATCTACGCGCAATTCCGCCAACAGATGGTCGGGCTCGAACGCGACTTCGGATCGAGCTATTTCCATTCCATCATCGATGAACACCAGGCGGTGCTGGACGCGGCGCTGGCCCGCGATGTCGAGGCCTGCCGGACAGCGATCTACGACCATCTCAAACGCAATCTCTGAACCTCGGAGGAGGGGTTCCATGACCATGAACGGAAGCGAGACATGACCGGACGACTGACAGGCAAGCGGGCGCTGACCACGGCGGCGGGGCAGGGGATCGGCCGGGCCACCGCCCTGGCCATGGTGCGCGAGGGGGCCCATGTCTTTGCCACCGACATCAACGTCGAGGCGCTGGACGCGCTGAAGGCCGAGGCCGAGGGCCTGGCCGGCACGCTGGATGCCTTCGTGCTGGACGTGCGCGACGATACCTCGGTCAGCGTGGGTGTGGATCATGCCGCGCCCGACATCCTGTTCAACTGCGCCGGTTTCGTGCACAACGGCACCGTGCTGGATGCAACCGACGAAGACTGGGCCTTTGCCTTCGACCTGAACGTGCAATCGATGTTCCGCACGATCCGGGCGGCGTTGCCGGGCATGCTGGACCGGGGCACCGGGTCGATCGTCAACGTGTCCTCGGCGGCCTCGTCGATCATCGGCGCGCCCAGCCGGTTCATCTATGGCACGACCAAGGCCGCGGTGATCGGGCTGACCAAGTCGGTGGCCGTGGATTATGTCCGCCAGGGCATCCGCTGCAACGCGATCTGCCCGGGCACCGTCGAAAGCCCGTCCTGGCATGACCGGGTGACGGCCGCCGGGGCGGCCACCGGCGATGTTGACGCCGCGCGCAAGGCCTTCATCGACCGCCAGCCCATGGGCCGGGTCGGCACGGCCGAGGAGATCGCGGCCCTGGCCGTCTACCTGGCCTCGGACGAAAGCGCCTTTACCACCGGCCAGACCCACGTGATCGACGGCGGCTGGTCGAACTGAGGAACCAAAGCCATGACCTACAAGACCAAGCTTCGCTCGCAGCAATGGTTCGACAATCCCGACAACCGGGAAATGACGGCGCTGTACCTTGAGCGCTACCTGAACTACGGGCTGACCCGCGAGGAACTGCAATCGGGCAAGCCGATCATCGGCATCGCCCAGACCGGCAGTGACCTGTCGCCCTGCAACCGCCACCATATCGAGCTGACCAAGCGCGTGCGCGACGGGATCAACGCCATGGGCGGCACGGTGATGGAAATCCCGGTGCACCCGATCCAGGAAACCGGCAAGCGGCCCACGGCCTCTCTCGACCGCAACCTGGCCTACCTGTCGCTGGTCGAAAGCCTCTATGGCTATCCGATCGACGGGGTGGTGCTGAACATCGGCTGCGACAAGACCACCCCCGCCCTGCTGATGGCCGCGGCCACGGTGAACATCCCGGCCATCGCCTTTTCCGTCGGGCCCATGCTGAACGGCTGGTTCAAGGGCAAGCGCGCCGGGTCGGGCACCGTGGTCTGGAAGGCCCGGGAAATGCATGCCGCCGGTGAAATCGACGACGAAGGCTTCATGGAACTCGTCGCGGCTTCGGCGCCCTCGGTCGGTTATTGCAACACGATGGGCACGGCGACGACGATGAATTCCCTGGCCGAGGCCCTGGGCATGCAGCTGCCCGGTTCGGCCGCCATCCCCGCGCCCTACCGCGAGCGGGGCCAGATGGCCTATGCCACCGGCAAGCGCATCGTCGAGATGGTGCACGAGGATCTCAAGCCCTCCGACATCATGACCCGTGAGGCGTTCGAGAACGCCATCGTCATCAACTCGGCCATCGGCGGGTCGACCAACGCGCCGATCCACCTGAACGGGATCGCCCGCCACCTGGGCGTGCCGCTGGACAACGACGACTGGCAGGCGTTCGGCCACAAGGTGCCGCTGCTGGTCAACCTGCAGCCGGCCGGCGAATACCTGGGCGAGGATTACCAGCATGCCGGCGGCGTGCCGGCCGTGGTGGGCGAGCTGATGGCCGCGGGCCTGCTGCCCAACCCCGGGGCGGTCACGGCCAACGGCCTCAGCATGGGCGAGAATTGCGGCGAGAGGCGCAGCGAGAACGCGCAGGTCATCAAGACCGTGGCCGAACCGCTGAAGGCCCAGGCCGGGTTCGTCAACCTCAAGGGCAACCTCTTCGACAGCGCGATCATGAAGACATCCGTGATCAGCGCCGATTTCCGCAAGCGCTACCTGTCCAACCCCGACGATCCAGATGCCTTCGAGGCCCGGGCCATCGTCTTTGACGGACCCGAGGATTTCCACGCGCGGATCGACGACGAGAGCCTTGGCATCGACGCCAATTGCGTGCTGATCATGCGCGGGGCCGGGCCGATCGGCTATCCCGGCGGGGCCGAGGTCGTGAACATGCGCGCGCCGGCCTACCTGATCAAGCAGGGCATCACCGAACTGCCCTGCATGGGCGATGGTCGGCAATCGGGCACCTCGGGGTCGCCGTCGATCCTGAACGCCTCGCCCGAGGCGGCGGCGGGTGGCGGGCTGGCGCTGGTGCAGACCGGCGACACCGTGCGCATCGACCTGGGCAAGGGCACGGCGGACATGCTGGTTGACGAGGCCGTGCTGGCCGAGCGCCGCGCGGCCCTGCCGGACCGGCCCTACACGCCCGAAAGCCAGTCGCCCTGGCAGGAGATCTTCCGCGAGAAGGTGCGCCCGTTCTCCGAGGGCATGACCCTGCGCGGGGCCGATGCCTTCCGCGACATCGCCCACAAGACGATGCCCCGCGACAACCACTAGGGCCCTGCGCCCGGGGACCGGTCCGCGCCTGTCGCGGGCCGGTCCGCCCCCGCGCCACGACCCGCCGGGGCTGGGCAACCGGGGATCGCCGCAACGGTCCTGGCCCGTGCCCGGCGCAGGCCGAAACACCTCCGATCCGCGCCTGTCGCGGGCCGACACGCCCACACCCCGCGCCCTGCCGCGGGCCGGCACAGCCCCGCCCCGCGTCCTGCGCGGGCGGGAACGACCTCGCCCCGCGCCCGCCGCGTGGCACCAAGATGACCGGCAGGTGCCTGGTGCCTGCCGCCCCGACACCGGACACGCGCCCGCCGCGTGGCCTGTCCCCCATCCGGCGCGCATCCCGCGCGTCCCGACGAAAGGATACGTGATGAAACTCGTCCGCTATGGCGCCCCCGGCGCCGAGAAACCCGGCATGATCGACGCCGCCGGCGCCCTGCGCGACCTGTCGGTGCACATGCCCGACCTGACCGGCCAGACGCTGGGCGATGCCACGCTCGACATGCTGCGCGCCATCGATCCCGAAAGCCTGCCCCTGGTCGAAGGCGACCCCCGCCTTGGCCCCTGTGTCGGCAATATCGGCAAGTTCATGTGCATCGGCCTGAATTACTCGGACCATGCCGCCGAGACCGGCGCCGACATTCCCGAACACCCGATCCTCTTCATGAAGGCCAATTCGGCCATTGTCGGGCCGAATGACGATGTTGTCCTGCCGCGCGGGTCGAAACGCTCGGACTGGGAGGTCGAGCTGGGCGTGGTCATCGGCAAGACGGCCAAGTATGTCAGCGAGGCCGAGGCGCTGGATTACGTCGCGGGCTATTGTGTCTGCAACGATGTCTCGGAACGCCGGTTCCAGGGCAAGCTCTCGGGCCAGTGGACCAAGGGCAAGTCCTGCGACACCTTCGGCCCGACCGGCCCCTGGCTGGTCACCCGCGACGAGATCCCCGACGTGCAGAACCTGGGCATGTGGCTGGACGTCAACGGCAAGCGCATGCAGACGGGCAATACCTCGACGATGATCTTCACCGTTGCCCAGATCATCGCCCATCTGTCCGAGCTTTTCACCCTGCAGCCGGGCGACGTGATCTCGACCGGCACGCCGCCGGGCGTGGGCATGGGCATGAAACCCGAGCCGGTCTACCTGGCCCCGGGCGACGTGATGGAACTTGGGATCGACGGTCTTGGCCAGCAGCGCCAGGACGTCAAGATGGATGCTTGACCGGATGACCGACAAACCCGTGCTTCTGCAGATCGGCCAGATGACCGCGATCATCCTGGCCAAGCTGGCCGAACGCTTCACCCTGGTGAAGCTCGGCGATCAGCCCGACCGGGCGGCCTTTCTGGCCGACCGGGGGGGGGAATTCACCGCCGCCGTGACCGATGGCCATGCCGGCCTGCCGGCCGACGTGATGGCGGCCATGCCCAACCTGCGCGTCGTGTCCAGCTTTGGCGTGGGCTATGATGCCATCGATGCCGATGCCGCGGCCGCCCGGGGCATCGTCGTGACCCACACGCCCGACGTGCTCAACGACGAGGTGGCCGATACGGCCATCCTGTTGTGGCTGGCGGCCACCCGGCGGATCGTGGCCGCCGATCACTGGGCCCGGTCGGGCAAATGGGAACGCGAGGGGGCCTTTCCGCTGACCCGTTCGGCGCAGAACCGCGTGGTCGGCATCCTGGGGCTGGGCCGGATCGGCCAGACCATCGCCCGGCGGGCCGAGGCGTTCAACGCGACGATCCTCTACCACGCCCGCAGCGACAAGGGCCTGGATTGGGAATATTGCCCCGACCTGGTCGACATGGCCGCCCGGTCCGATGTGCTGATGGTCATCACCCCGGGCGGGCCGGAGACGCGCAACCTGGTGTCCGATGCGGTGATCCGCGCGCTGGGGCCCGAAGGCATCCTGGTCAATGTCGCCCGGGGGTCGGTCGTCGACGAGCCGGCGCTGGTCAAGGCGCTGGAAGAGGGCGCGCTCGGCGGGGCGGGGCTGGATGTCTTTGCGGCCGAGCCGAAGATCCCCGAGGCGCTGAAGGCCATGGAAAACGTCGTGCTGGCCCCGCATGTCGGCAGTGCCTCGGTCGAGACGCGCCAGGCCATGGCCGACCTGACCTGCGAGAACCTCTTTCGGTTCATCGAGGATGGCAGCGTGCTGACCCCGGTGCCGGAATGCCGCGGGTTGCTGTGACACTGGCCTGAGCGGCGGCCCGGAACCAGCGGGGTTCCGGGCGAAACGACGCGCCAGAGGACACGAAGCCCCAGAAAATTCGTCGAATTTTCTGGGGCCACGCCGCAGGTGAAAAAATCGGGGTGGCCCGGCCGGTCAGCCGGGCCGCCGCCGCATCAGGTAGATGTCCATGATCCAGCCATGGGCAGCCCGGGCCTCGGCCCGTGTCCGCTGGATGCGCGGCCCGGCTTCGGTCAGCGGCCCGGCCTCCAGAACCTGGTTCTCCATGCCCAGGAACGCCCCCCACCAGATCTCGATCCCTTCGGGCGCCAGCCCGGCAAAGCTTGTTTCGCCGTCGAGCATCACGGCCACGATCTCGGCGCCCTCGGGCCAGCCGTCGTCGCGCAGACGCCGGCCGGTGGTGATCGTGACCGGCCCGTTCACGCTGTTGAGCGGGATGGCATGGGCCGCCGTCAGGGCCTGCAGGGCGGTGATGCCGGGCACCACGCGCAGCCGCGGGGCCGGGTCCAGCCGGGCGGCGATGCGCAGGGTGCTGTCATAGAGCGAGGGATCGCCCCAGACCAGCAGGGCCACGTCGCGGGCCCGGGGATGGGCGGCCATGGCCCCGGCCCAGCGGGCGGCGATGGCATCGTGCCAGCGGTCGACCCGTTCGAGATAGGGCAGGGCCGGATCGCGCTCGGGCATCTCGAAGCTGGCCACGGGCGGGGGCATGTCGCTGACATCGGCCAGGATCTGGCGGCGCAGGTCGGCCAGGTCGGACTTGGCCGCGCCCTTCTCGGGCAGCAGCACCAGGTCGGCCCCGGCAATGGCCCGGCGGGCTTCCATCGTGACATGGTCGGGATTGCCCGTGCCGATGCCGATCAGGTGAAGGGTGATCACCGGCCGGCCTCTTCGTTGCCCGTGTCGCCCGTGCCAGTTCCGTCTGTGCCAGTTCCGTCCCTGCGTGTGCCGCTCTCGACCATGCCGGTCGGTCCTGTTCCGCTCTTGCCGGCCACGTCCGCGTCCCTGTCGCCCGTTTGCCCCACGGCGCCCTCGTCCGGCACCGGGGCCTCGGCCGCCAGCGGACCATAGAGGATCAGCGCCGGGTTGCGCCCGGGATCGCCGTCCAGCTGCGCGGCCAGCCCGGCCAGGGTCGCGCGCTGCAGCCGCTGGTCGGGGTGGCTGACGTTCTCGGCCAGCAGGGCGGGCGTGTCGCCGGGCAGGCCGTGTTCCTGCAGCATCGCCGCCAGCCGGGTGAAGGTGCGCTTGCCCATGAACACCACCGTCGTCGCCTGGGCATCGGCCAGTGCCGCCCAGTTCAGATCCTCGGGCAGGGCGCCGGTCACGTCATGGCCGGTCACGAATTGCACCCGCCGGGCGGTCAGCCGCCGGGTCAGCGGAATGCCCGCCGCCGCCGCCGCCGCACAGGCCGAGGGCACGCCGGGGATGACCTCATAGGCCACGCCCGCGGCCTGCAGGGTGACCAGCTCTTCCTCGAGCCGGCCGAACATGCCGCCATCGCCGGATTTCAGCCGCACCACGCGCTGGCCGGTCCGCGCGTAATCCAGCAGCAGCCGGCTGACGTGGTCCTGCTTGGGCGATGGCCGGCCGGCCCGCTTGCCCACGCCGACCAGGTCGGCCCCCGGGCGCACATGGTCCAGGATCGGCCCGGCCGACAGGTCGTCGAACAGCACGGCATCGGCCCGTTGCAGCCGGTCGACGGCCTTCAGGGTCAGCAGCTCGGGGTCGCCCGGGCCCGAACCCACGAAACTGACAAAGCCGCTCATGGTGTCTCTCCCGCGATCAGGTGAAAGAACGTCCCCGTGACCCGGCCGCGCAGCGAGCCGGTCTCGGCCACCGGCGCGCCATCGGCATCGGCCACCCGCGCCAGCGGCGCATCGGGCTGTTCGAGGATCGTCGAATAGTGGAATTCATGCCCGCGCAGGGCCGCGCCCGGCCCGGCCCCGGGCATCGCGGCCTCCAGCACGGCCCGGCGATAGCCCAGGTGGAACTTGCGCTTTTCATAGGACGTCACCAGCCCAAGCAGCCCGGCCATCCGGTGGCGCTGGCCGTCCTTGTCGATCAGCGCCTCGCCCAGGGCCATGTAGCCTCCGCATTCGCCATGCACCGGGCGGCTGCGGGCAAAGTCGCGCAGGCCCTCGCGGAACCGCTCGGCCGCGGCCAGCCGGCCGGCATGCAGCTCGGGATAGCCTCCGGGCAGCCAGGCCAGGTCGGCCCCGGGGTCGGGCGCCTCGTCGGCCAGCGGCGAGAACGGCAGGATCTCGGCCCCGGCGGCCCGCCAGCCTTCCAGCAGATGCGGGTAGGTAAAGGAAAAGGCCGCGTCGCGGGCCAGGGCGATGCGCTGCGCCGGAGGGCTGGGCAGGGCGCCGCCGGCGGGCAGGGCATGGGCCATGGCCGCGGCCCGGATGGCCGCCAGGTCGACATGTTCGCGCAGGAAGTCGGCATAGCCCGCGATGGCCGTTTCGAGATCGGGATGCTCGACGGCCTGGATCAGGCCCAGGTGGCGCTCTGGCAGGGTCAGGTCGCCGCGCCGGGGCAGCACGCCCAGCACGGGCATGTCCACGGCCTCCATGCCCCGGCGGATCAGCCGTTCGTGGCGCGGCGAGGCCACGCGGTTCAGGATCACCCCGGCAAAGGGCAGATCGGGCCGGTAGCTGCGAAAGCCCAGGGCCGTGGCCGCGGCCGACTGGGCCTGGCCGCCGGCATCCAGCACCAGCACCACCGGCCAGCCCATCCGCGCCGCCGTTTCGGCCGAAGATCCGAAGCCGGCCCGCCCGGCCGTGGCCACCCCGTCGAACAGGCCCATCGAGCCTTCGGCCACGACGATGTCGGCCCCGCGGGCCCGCCCGCCTATGGCCTGCAGCAGCGCCTCGTCCATGGCCCAGCTGTCCAGGTTGAACGACGCCCGCCCGGCGGCGGCCAAGTGAAAGGCCGGGTCGATGTAATCGGGGCCCGACTTGAACGGCTGCACGGTCAGCCCGTCCTGGGCCAGGGCCCGCAACAGGCCCAGCATGACCGTTGTCTTGCCCGTGCCCGAGGCCGGGGCCGAGACCATCAGCCCCGGGGGCATCGCGCGCGGTCCGTCCGGCCCGCCCGGGGCGCCGGTGGCCGCGTCGGGTGCGGGCTCGATCCGGGGCTCAGTCATCGCCTTCGACCCATTCGCTCCAGGGGCTGTCGGCCGATTGCGGGCGGTAGCGCCGGTCGTAATCGGGGGAATAGAGGCAGCTTTCGGCAAAACCCTCGGCGGCCAGGGCCCGGCCGACGAGGATCAGCGCGGTGCGCGTGATGTCGGGGCTGAGCGCGGCTTCGACAGTGTCCAGCGTCGCATGGATGATCCGCTCGTCGGGCCAGGACGCGCGGAACACCACGGCCACCGGGCAATCGCCGCCGTAATGCGGGGTCAGCTCGGCCACCACCCGGGCGATGTTGCCGATGGACAGGTGCAGGGCCAGCGTCGCCCCGGTCCGTCCGAAATTGGCCAGCGTCTCGCCGTCGGGCATCGAGGTCGCCCGCCCCGAGGTCCGGGTCAGCACGACCGACTGGGCGATGCCCGGCAGGGTCAGCTCGGCCCCCAGCGCGGCGGCGGCGGCGGAAAAGCTGGGAACGCCGGGGGTCACCGTGAAGGGGATGCCCAGGGCCTTGAGCCGGCGCAGCTGTTCGCCCATGGCCGACCAGACCGACAGATCGCCCGAATGCAGCCGGGCGATGTCCTGGCCGCGTTCATGGGCCGTGGCGATCTCGGCCATGATGGCATCCAGGTCCATCGGCGCGGTGTTCACGACATGGGCGCCCTCGGGGCAATGGTCGAGCACGGCCTGGGGCACCAGCGATCCGGCATAGAGGCAGACCGGGCAGGCCGCGATCAGGTCGCGCCCGCGCAGGGTCAGCAGGTCGGGCGCGCCGGGGCCGGCGCCGATGAAATGAACGGTCATTGGGTCTCTCCCAGGGCGATGGCACAGGTGGCCATCCGGTCAAAGGATATGGTGCGGGGGCCGGCCAGGCGCCCGCCCGGGCCGGCTGCGGCCAGGGCCGCGGCCTCGGCCACGCTGCCGGTGCCGTGGCGGGCCAGGGCGGCGGGTGAGCGGGTGATCAGGGGCCGGCCGTCGGCCGCGGCGGCCCGGGTGTCCAGGCCCAGCCGTTCGGCCAGGGCCAGGAAGGCCGGGTGGGCGGCCTTGGCCGGCAGCGTGGCCAGCAGGTCGGGCGGGCTGTCGAGCCCGGCCGCGGTCAGGGCGTCGTCCAGCGCGGCGGCCAGGCTGTCGGCCGCCGCCCCGTCGCGAAATCCGAAGCCGGCGACGATCACAGGACGACGCTCCATTGCACGATCGGATAGGCCGCGGCCCAGCCGGTGCGCGTGCCCAGGGGACGGGCCCGGGCGATGTCGATGCGCATCAGGGTGCCGCCATGGGCCTGCCGGACCCGGGTCAGCAGGGCCTCGCTTTCCAGCGTCACGGCATTGGCCACGATCCGCGTGCCCGGACCCAGGGCGACCAGCCGGTCGAGCAGGGCGGGCGAGAGCCCGCCGCCGACAAAGACCGCGTCGGGCGCCGTGCCGGCCAGGTCGGGCGCGTCCAGCGCCTCGGGCGCCGTGCCGGTCACGCAGGTCAGCCGGTCGACCCCCAGCCGGTCGGCATTGGCCCGCAGGCGTTCGGCCCGCCCGGCATCGGCCTCGATGCTGATCGCCCGGTTGCGCGGATGGGCCAGCAGCCATTCGATGGCCACCGATCCCGACCCGCCGCCGATGTCCCAGAGCATCTCGCCCGGGCGGGGGGCCAGCGCAGCCAGGGTCAGGGCCCGGACCGGGGCCTTGGTGATCTGGCCGTCATGGTCGAAGGTGGCATCGTCGCGCCCGGGCACGCAGGGCAGGGCACCATCGCCGGCCACCTCGATTGCCGCGACCACCGGGTGGCCGAAGGGGGTGGTCCCGGTGCTGGCTGCTGGTGTTGTCGCTGGTGTTGGTCTTGTCGTGGTCGTTGGTCCAGTCTCGGTCTCGGTCTCGGTCTCGGTCTCGGTCTCGGTCTCGGTCTCGGTCTCGGTCTCAGTCTCGGTCTCGGTCCCAGTCCCTGCCTCTGTCGCAGGTCCGGTTCCTGTTTCGGTTCCCGTCTCGGAAAGGGCCTCGACCAGCGCATCGGCCCGGCTTTCCGTGATCCGCTCGCGCGGGCCGCCCAGGGCCTCCATGACCCACAGGCGCGACGCGCCGAAGCCGGCCCCGTCGAGATAGCCGGCCAGCGCCGCGACAGCGGCGCCATCGCGCAGGGTGACCACGAGGCGCGCGCCGGGCGCCAGCCGGGGGCGCAGCCGCGTCAGCGGCGCGGCATGCAGGCCCAGGCAATCGGTGTCTTCCAGCGCCCAGCCCAGCCGCGACACGGCCAGCGCAAAGCAGGATACGCCGGGCAGGACCCGCCATTCACCGGGCCGCAACAGGCGCGTCAGCGTCGTGCCCGCCCCGAACCAGAACGGATCGCCCGAGGCCAGCACCGCCACCCGCCGGCCGCGATAGCCCATCAGCAGGGGGATGCCGTCGGCATAGGGCACCGGCCATTCGACCCGCTCGGCCGTCCCTGCGCCCAGGAGGCCCAGGTGTCGCGCCGGGCCCATGACGATCTCGGCCGTGTCGAGCGCTTCGCGGCTTGCGGGCGACAGCCCCTCCGGGCCATCTTCGCCCAGGCCCACGATCGTCAGCCAGGAAGCCTCAGCCATGCGCCGCACCCTTCTCATTCTCGGAGGCACGACCGAAGCCTCGGCCCTGGCCCGGGCGGTCGCCGCGGCGGGCATTCCGGCCGTGCTGTCGCTGGCCGGCCGCGTGGCCGATCCCAAGGCCCAGCCCCTGCCGCTGCGCATCGGCGGCTTCGGCGGGGTGGACGGGCTGGTGGCCTATCTGCGCGACACCGGGGTGACCCACCTGGTCGATGCCACCCATCCCTTTGCCGCGGGCATGAGCGCCAATGCCGTGGCCGCGGCGCAGGCGGCCGGCGTGCCGCTGATCGCGCTCGGCCGGCCGCCCTGGACGGCCGGGCCGGGCGACAACTGGCAGGTCGTGCCCGACATCGCCGCCGCCGTGGCCCGGCTTGCCGCCCCTGGCGGGCCGGCGCGCCGCATCTTCCTGGCCACGGGCCGCCAGACCATGGCCGCCTTTGCCGTCGCGCCCCGGCACCATTACGTCGTCCGCCTGGTCGATCCGCCCCAGGGCCCGCTGCCCTTTCCCGACGGCCGGGCGATCATAGCCCGCGGGCCCTTCGACGAAGACGCCGACCGCGCGCTGCTGCAGGCCCATGCCATCGATCTTGTCGTGTCCAAGAATGCCGGTGGCACCGGGGCCCATGCCAAGATCGCCGCCGCCCGGGCGCTTGGCCTGCCGGTGCTGATGATCGACCGGCCGGCCCTGCCGCCCCGGCCCGAAGCCGCCACGGTGGACGCGGTTCTCGACTGGCTCGCTCATGCCTCCACTTTCCGCGGGGTATAGACGAAAGGCAATCCGTCGGGCCGGTCGATCAGCCGGGTGTTGGACGCGCCGACGATGACCACGGTCTGCATGTCGGCCATCTCGGCCGTGGCCTGCGACAGGGGCACCACGCGCAGGTTCTCGTCGGCCCGGCTGACCGCCCGGGCAAAGATCACAGGCCGGTCGTCGCCGGCCGCCGCGCGCAGGATCTCTAGCGCCCGGCCAAAGCCTTCGGGCCGCGACCGCGAGCGCGGGTTGTAGAAGGCCATGGCAAAATCGCCCTCGACCGCCAGGCGCAGGCGTTTTTCGATCAGCGCCCAGGGCTTTAGGTTGTCGCTGAGGTTGATGGCACAGAAATCATGGCCCAGCGGCGCTCCGGCCCGGGCCGCGGCGGCCAGCATGGCCGTGATCCCGGGCAGCACGCGGATGTCCATCCCGGCCCAGTCGGCCGGCCCGGTTTCCAGCGCCTCGAAGACCGCGGCGGCCATGGCAAAGACCCCGGGATCGCCCGACGACACCACGACCACCCGACGGCCCCCGGCGCAGAGCCGCAGCGCCGCCAGGGCGCGGTCGACCTCGACCCGGTTGTCGGACCCGTGCAGGGTCAGCCCCGGCCGTTCAGCGACCCGGGCGACATAGGGGAAATAGCCCACGACGTCGGTGGCCTGGTCCAGCGCGGCCTGCACCTCGGGGGTGATCAGCGCCGCGTCTCCCGGGCCCAGCCCGGCGATGACCAGCCAGCCGGTGGCCGTACTGGGGCTGTTTTCGGGGCCGTTCTCGGGGCCGCTGTCCGGCCCGCCTGTCCCGGCGCTCATGGCCGCCGCCCCTGGCCATGGACGATGATGATCGAGAAATAGGGCGTCACGCCATCGCCGGCCTCGGCCAGGGGGCGCACGCTCTGCTGGTCCATCGCCGCGTATTCCACGATCCAGGCCGCCTCGGCCTTGCCGGCTCGGGTCAGCGCCCGGCGGACCTTGTCGATGTTGCGCCCGATCTTCATGACCACCAGCGCATCGGCGGCTTCCATGTGGCGCACCAGGTCATCCTCGGCCAGCGTGCCCATCAGCACGCTCAGCACGTCGTCGCCCCAGGTGATGGGCAGGCCCGTGGCCGTCCAGGCCGCCGACATGCCGGTCGTGGCCGGGACCACCTCGACCGGCACCTGCAGCCGGGCGTGCAGGTGCATGAACGAGCCGTAGAAGAACGGATCGCCCTCGCAGAGCACGACGACGTCCTCGCCGGCCCGGGCCAGGGCGGTCAGCCGCTCGGTGCACTCGGCATAAAAGGCCGAGAGACAGGCGTTGTAGCGCGGATCGGTCAGGGGGATTTCCGTCGTGACCGGGTATTCCATCGCGTGTTCGGTGGCCCCGGGGGCAATCATGCCCTCGACGATGCGCCGGGCCTGGCCCTGGCGGCCGGCCTTGCGGAAATAGGCCACGTGGCGGGCCTGGCGCACCAGCCGGTCGGCCCGGACGCTCATCAGGTCGCGGTTGCCGGGGCCCAGGCCCACGCCGTGGATCGTGCCGGTCATTCGGCGCGGCTCGCGATGGCATTGACCGCCGCAACGGTGATCGCGCTGCCGCCCAGGCGGCCGCGCACGATGATGCAGGGCACCGGGCGGGCCTGCCACAGGGCGTCCTTGCTTTCCATCGCCCCGACAAAGCCCACCGGGCAGCCGATGATCGCCGCCGGGCGCGGGCAGGCCGGGTCTTCGAGCATGTTGAGCAGGTGGAACAGGGCCGTGGGCGCATTGCCGATGGCCACAACCGCCCCGGCCAGCTGCGGGCGCCACAATTCCAGCGCGGCGGCCGAACGGGTGTTGCCCATCTGTGCGGCCAGGGCCGGCACGGCGGGGTCCTGCAACGTGCAGATCACCGGGTTGTCGGCCGGCAGGCGCTTGCGCGTGATGCCCTCGGACACCATCCGCGCGTCGCACAGCACCGGCGCGCCGTTTTCCAGCGCCGTGCGGGCAGCGGCCACGACACCCGGCGAGAAGCGGATGTCGCGTTCCAGCCCGACCAGCCCGGCGGCATGGATCATGCGCACGGCCACCTGTTCCTCGTCGGGGTCCAGCCCGGCCAGGTCGGCCTCGGCCCGGATCGTGGCGAAGGACTGGCGATAGATCGCGGCGCCATCGGTTTCGTATTCGTAGGGCATCAGCGCCTCCCGCTGCGGGTCGAATGCGTGGTGGCGCGCGTCAGCGCGCCGCCGGGTTCGTCGAGTTGGGCGGGCGTCAGCCCGCGCTGGCTGGGCTCATCCCATGCATGCCCGCCTTCGACAAGGTCGAAGCGCCCGTCGCGGCCGACGAGCGTCAGCTCGGCCGGCCCGGCCCGGGCGCAGCCCTTGGCGCAGCCCGAGACATGCAGGCCCAGGCCCGGCCGGGCCAGCCGGCGCGCCAGCGCCCGGGTCTCGACGCTGGCCGATGTGCAGAAGGGCGCGCCGGGGCAGGCATCGGCGCCCAGCAGCGGGTCGTCGGGATCGCTCAGCACGGCGGGGTCGGTGACCGGCGCGCCGTCTTCCAGGATGATGCAGCGCCAGGGCGTGACACGGATGGCCCGCGCGCCCGAGGCGGCCATCAGCCGGGGCAGGTCGGCGCCGGCGATCTGGCCGAAGGGCAGGCCCAGCATCGGCCCGACCGGCGTCGGGCCCGGGTGGCGGGGTAAACCCCGCCCTACGCGATGCGGCGCATGGCCGGTCCAGAGTGCGGGCAGGGGCCGGTGGGCCAGCAGCCGGGCCATGCGCGTCGGGGGACGTAGGGCGGGGTTTACCCCGCCGGTCCCGTCCTCACGGTCCTCCCCGCGTGCCCGGGCAAACCAATGGGCCAGCTCGATCGCCCGGCTCACGGCCTCCTCCGGGCCAACCGCCCGCCCGCTGTCGGCCCCTTCGGCCCGCAGGATCAGCCCGCCGGCGCCGCGTTCGATACGGATATCGGCCGGCGCCCCGCCGAGGCAGGGCGTGTCACCGCAATCCACCGCAAAGCCGAACTTGGCCGGCAACTCCGGCAGCTCCGCCAGCCGGGCCAACAGCTCTTCGGCCAGCCGGCGCGTCAGGTCGCCCCCGGTCCAGAACGGCGCCACCAGCAGGTTGCGCCGGCCTTCCAGCGCCGGATCGTCATCCAGCAGCCCCAGCTCGCCCAGCCCCTCCAGCAGCGCCGCGTGGGCCGTTTCGGCCACGCCCCGCAGCTGCAGGTTGGCCCGGTTGGTCACATCGATCAGCCCCGATCCGTGGCGCAGGGCCAGGGTACAAAGCCCCTCGGCCTGGGCCGCCGTCAGCCGGGCCAGCCGCGGGCGCACCCGCACGACCAGCCCGTCGCCCGAGGCCATCGGCCGCCAGGCCCCCGGACACCAGCCCTTCACGCTCATGCCACGCCCTCCAGCGCCGCGCGGATGGCATTGCGCCGGGTCGCCCAGAGCCCGGCCGCATCCAGCGCCCGGAACCGGTCCCACATGGCCGCATGGGCCCGGGGGTTGGCCTCGGCCAGGAAGGCTGCCACCCGGTCATCGCCCAGGGTGGCATCGAAATAGAGATCGAACAGGTGGTCACCCACCACCCCGGCCAGCTGGGCAAAGGCCGCCATGTGGTCCAGCGTGGCAGCGATCTCGGCCGCGCCCCGGAAGCCGTGCCGCTGCATCCCCGCGATCCAGCCGGGATGGCTGGCCCTGGCCTGGACCACCCGGGCGATTTCCTCGCCCAGGGCCCGTACCCGCACCCGATCGGGATCGGTGTTGTCCAGGTGCCAGAGCCGGGCCGGGGCCTGTTGGTCCGCGCCGTCCTGCGCCACGGCCTGCGCGGCGGCAAAGCCGGCCTCGTGGGCGGCGTAATCGGCGGCCAGCAAGAGGTCGCTCTCGGCCAGGTCCTGCAGGTGCACGAAGGCATCGGCCCCGGCCACCCTGGCCCGGATGCCGGCCGGATCATGGACCGCGTCAGCCCCGTTCTGAGCCCCATCCAGCGCCCAGGCACTGGCCGCCAGCCAGGCCTCGCCGGCCCGGGCCCGGGCTTCGGCGCCGTATTGCTCGGGCAGATCGCCCAGGCCCAGCCCGTAGGACCCCGGCGCCGGGCCGTAGACCCGCGGGCCGCCAGTCCCCGCGCCCGTGACATAGGGGTTGAAATCGGCCGCCTCGTCGCGCCCGGCCAGCATCCGCACGGCCTGGCCAAAGAGCCCGGCCAGCGACGGAAAGACATCGCGGAACAGGCCGGACACCCGCAGCGTCACGTCGATCCGCGGCCGGTCCATCTCGGTCAGGGGCACCGCCTCGATGCCCGACACCCGTTCCGATCCCTCGTCCCAGCAGGGCCGCACCCCGATCAGCGCCAGGGCCATGGCAAATTCCTCGCCCGCCGTGCGCATCGTGGCCGACCCCCAGAGATCGACCACCACGCCCCGGGGCCAGTCGCCATCGTCCTGCAGGTGGCGCCGGACCAGCTCGTCGGCCAGCCGCCGGCCCTGCCGCCAGGCGGCCCGGGTCGGCACCGACCGGGGGTCGGTCGTGAAGAGGTTGCGCCCCGTCGGCAGCACGTCCCGGCGCCCGCGATAGGGCGAGCCCGACGGGCCCGGCGCGACAAAGCGCCCGGCCAGCGCATGGCCGAGCGCCGCGCGTTCGGCCCGGGCGGAGGGGGCGACATCAAAGGCCCCGTCCTTCGCCGCCCTGTCCTGCAACGTTCCCACCTGTGCCGCTCCGGCCTGCGACGTCTGCTCCGTTGCCATCCCGGTTTGCACCGCGCTGGCCCGAGCCGCCTCGACCTGCGAATTCCGCTCGTGCGCCACCCCGGACTGTGTCGGTCCTTGCTGGGCCGCCTCGACCTGGGGCGTTCCCTTCTGCGCCGTCTCACCCCTCGACGCCTTGACCGGCGCCGTTCCATCCCGCGCCGTCCCGACCTGGCCAATCCCCTCGGTCACCGCCTCGACCTGCGCCGCTTCCGCCCGCACCGCGCCGGTCTGCGATGCCCCGTCCCGCGCCGCCTCGGGCGCCCGGCCGAACACGTGCAGCCCGTCGCCGAACTGGCTGTCCTTCACGTCGCAGACAAACCGGTCGATCCGCCCGATCGCCTCGGCCGGCCCGGCCCCGGGATCCAGCCCCAGGTCGGCCTCCAGCCCCAGCGCCCGGGCTTCATCCCGGATGTCGTCCTGCAGCGCGTCGCGCCGGCGCGGGTCCAGCCCGTCGGCATTGGAAAACTCGTCCAGCAGGGCCTCCAGCCGGGCCAGGCGCTCCGGCGTGCCGCTGTCCTTCAGCGGTGGCGGCACGTGGCCGATGGTCACCGCCCCGATCCGGCGCTTGGCCTGGGCCGCCTCGCCGGGGTCGTTGACGATGAACGGGTAGATCACCGGCAGATCGCCCAGCAGCGCCTCGGGCCAGCAGGTGTCCGACAGGGCCACGGCCTTGCCCGGCAGCCATTCAAGCGTGCCATGGGCGCCGATATGCACCATGGCCCGCACCCTATGGCGCAGCCAGAGATAAAAGGCCACGTAGCCATGGCGCGGCACCCGGGCCAGGTCGTGGTATTCGTCCTCGCGCCCGGCGGCATCGCCCCGTTCGGGCTGCAGGGCCACCACCGTCGGGCCCAGGGCCAGCGCCGCGAATTCAAAGGCCCCGTCGCGCACGGCCGGGTCGTTGGCGGCCGGCCCGTGCGCCCGGTCCAATTCGGCCCGCATCTCGTCGGGCAGCGCGGCCAATGCGGCGTGGTAGGCATCGAGCCCGAAGCGCTGGCGCCCGTCCTGCAGGGCTTTGGCCAGGTCGGCCGGCGGTGTCAGGCCCAGGTCCTCGAGCATCGCCCGGGCCGAGGCCGGCGCATCCAGGCCCACGGCATGGCCCAGCTGCCAATCCTTGCCCGGATAGGTCGACAGCACCAGGGCAACCGCCCCGTCATGGCCCTGTTGCAGGCCCACCCAGCCCATCACCCGGTCGGCCAGCGCGGCGACGCGGCCGGCATCGGCCACATGGGCGACCCGGGCGAATTCCAGCGCCGGATCGCGCGGGCCGGGTTCCTTGAACGATACCACCCCGCCGCCGATCCGCCCGTCGACTTCGGGCAGGACCACGTGCATCGCCAGGTCGGCCGGCAACAGCCCGCGTTCCGCCCCGGCCCAATCGGCCCGGCTGCTCGTGGCCAGCGTGGCCTGAAAGACCGGCACCCCGGCGATGTCCAGCGGCGAGCGGCCCGCCGCCCCGCGCCCGGAAAAGGCCGTCACGTTGATGATCGCCGCCGGGCCCCATTCGGCCACCCGCGCTTCCAGCCAGGCCGCGGCCTCGGGCGCCTTGAGGGACGGGGCGAAGAGCCCGGCGACCTCGCAGCCCCTCTGGCGGAAGGCCGCAAAGAGCGCCTCGACCGGGCCGAGGTCGGCCGCCGCGACATAGGATCGGTAGAACACCACCAGGATCCTGGTCCGGGGCGAGGGCGCGTCGGCCGATGGCTCCGGCTGGCCCGGTTCGTCTGTGGCAATTGCGTCCGCCGGCCCATCGGTTGCGCGTGTGCGCCCGGTTTCATTGGTCGCCAACGTGCTTCCCGTCCCATGGGCCGCAAGCGTGGCCGGGCCGTTGTCATCCAGCCCGAAGACACCTGCTTCGGGTGTCCAGGCGCCCATCTGCGGCAGGCGTTTCTCGCCGGGCACGGGGGCCATGTAGATCCCGGCGGACAGGGCCAGCTGGGCCAGCGCGGCCTGGGCGGCCACCGCGCCACCCTCGTCGCACAGGTGCTGCAGGCGCCGCAGGGTCGAGACAGGCAGGGTCGAATAGGCGTCCAGCGCCGGATCCGCCCGACCGTCGGCCGGCAGAACGGCCACGGCCAGGCCCTGCCGCGCGGCCAGGTCGCGCAGCTGGTCCAGCCCGTAGCGCCAATAGGGCACCCCGCCGATCAGCCGCACCAGCACGGCCCGGGCGCCCGACAGGGTCTTTTCGACATAGGTGTCGACCGACAGCGGGTGGGTCAGTGCCGACAGGTTCGCCAGGCGTAGGGCGGGGATCTTCCCCGCCGCCCCGTCACCGCCGCGCAGGTCCGTTTCCGTCGCGGCCCGGTTGTCGCTGTCGCCGGGGGTGGCCGTGTCCATTGCGGCCGGGGTGCCGCCGCCTTGTCCGCCGGTGTCCGCTACGGCCCCATCGCCGCCACGTCCGCCGGTCTCCGCCACGGCCGGGGGGGCGCCGTCACGGCATCCCCCCGTTACAGTCGTGGCCCCGTCGTTGCCGCCGCCCGTGCCCGTGGCGGCCCGCTCATCATCGCCGCCCGCAGCCTGTCGCGCCCGGTGCCACCCGGCCGCAAAGGCGCCCAGGTCGCTGTCCGAGAAGGACAGCACCACCAGCTCGGCCGGCGACTGGTCCAGGTCGACCGGCGTGTCGCCTTCCTCCAGGCCCTGGCGTTCGCGAAAGACGACATGCATGGCTCAGCCCAGCAGGACCCCGCGGATCCGTTCGGCAACGATGTCGTCATGTTCGCCGATCACCACCAGCTTGCCGACCCGCGGCGCGTCACCCGCCCACATCCGGTCGTACTGGTGGCGCACCCGTCCGCCCACGGCCTGCACCAAAAGGCGCATCGGCTTGCCCGTCACCGCCGCATAGCCCTTGACCCGAAGGATGTTCTGCTCGGCCGCCAGCCGCTCGATCCGGGCCACCAGCGTCGCCGGGTCGTCCAGCTCGGGCAGCTCGACCACGATCGAATCGAAATCCTCGTGGTCATGTTCGGGCACCCCGTCGTGATGGCTGGGCCGTGCGTCCAGATCGTCTTCGGCCGCCGCTTCCAGCCCCAGGATCACCCGCGGATCGACCGCACCCTCGGCCACCTCGACCACCGGCAGCACCCGCGGCGCCTCGGCCGCGATCACCGCCCGGGCCTTTTCGATGCCCTCGGGCCCGGCCAGGTCGGGCTTGGTCAGCAGCACGATGTCGGCACAGGCGATCTGGTCTTCAAAGACTTCGGACAGCGGGGTTTCGTGGTCGATGCTGTCATCGGCCAGCCGCTGGGCATCCACCGCCGCCACGTCGGGGGCAAAGCGCCCGGCCGCCACGGCCTCGGCATCGGCCAGGGCGATCACCCCGTCCACGGTCACCCGCGACTTGATCGCCGGCCAGTCGAAGGCCTTGAGCAGCGGTTTCGGCAGGGCCAGGCCGCTGGTTTCGATCAGGATGTGCTCGGGCGCCGGATCCAGCGCCATCAGCGCCTCGATCGTCGGGATGAAATCATCGGCCACGGTGCAGCAGATGCAGCCGTTGGCCAGCTCCAGGATGTTCTCGGCCGGGCATTCCGGGATGGCGCAGCCCTTCAGGATCTCGCCGTCGACACCGACATCGCCGAACTCGTTGACCACCACGGCCAGCCGCTTGCCGCCCGGGTTCTGCATCAGGTGGCGGATCAGCGTGGTCTTGCCGGATCCGAGGAAGCCCGTGACGATCGTGACGGGCAGTTTCTCAAGGGTGGTCGTGCTCATTCGGGCAGCTCCAGGGGGGGAATGCGGGCAATGCAGTTCTTGCGGAAGTGGACCGGCCGGTCGCGCCAGGGCACCAGGCCGTTTTCGGTTTCGAGATAGCGGCTCGCGCCGTCGACGATCACCCCGACCGAGGCGTCGCCGGCATCGAGGTTGCCATAGACATAGGTCCAGCGTTTCGGCCCGCCGCGCAGGGCGACGGAACAGCCGTGGTCGCAGTTCGACAGGCAATCGACGGCCTTCAGCCGCACGCCGTCGGGCAGGCCGGCCTGTTGCAACGCCGCATGCAGCCGGACCCCGGGGCGGTCGGCATCGTCCTCGATGGCCAGGCCCATCCGGCATTTCGTGCAGATCAGCAGATCCACCGGGTCGGGGGTGTCCGGGGTGGCACTGTCGTCCATCGCGTCCTCGCAGCATTGCGGGGGGGCAGGGCCGGGACCGCTGGCAAGCAAGCCCGCCACCGGCACACCCCGTCCGGTTACGTCGTTCCTTGCTGGCAGGTCTCCCGGCTTGCGGATGCCAGGGGCGCCTTGTCGGCACATCCCTGCCGGTCAGCCTGCCTTCCCGATCTCTCAGTGGCATTCGGCCGACCTCTCCGGTCACGGTCGCGGGGGCGGCTGCGCTTCGGAACGGGCCTCACGGCCGTGCCCCTATCGCATTCCCTTTTCACCTGTCCTAAGACAGGCACCAGCAGGGCGCGACCTTTAAGGGGTGCCCGGAACTTGTCAAGCGGCGGAGCGGAGGCAGCGGTCATGGCAACGCGGAACGACGGGCCGGAACAGGCCGTTTCGGCGGGCGGACCGGCGGGGGGACAGTCGGGGGCGCAGGCAGGCGCAGGCGCGGGGACCGAGGCCGAAGCAGAGGCGGGCGCGCAGGCCGTGACGCAGACGCGCGCTCGGGCGGAGGGAAGGACCGGGGCAGAGCCGGGCACGCAAGCGGGGGCGAAGACCGAGGCACAGGTTGGGGTGCAGGCAAGGGCAGGGGCACAGGCGGGCGCAGATATGAGCGCGCAGGCACGGGCCGAGGCAGAGCCGGGCGCAGAGGTCGGCGTGAACACGGGCAAACAGGCCGGTACACAGGCAGGTCCGGGCGTCGGACTGGTGGTCTGGGATTTCGACGGCGTGCTCAATGCCAATATCCGCGACGGCCGGTTTGTCTGGGCCGATGACCTTGGCCCCGACCTGGGCATTGATGCCGCGGCCTTTTCGGATTTCGTCTTTGCGTCGGGGCGGATGCGTGATGTCGTCTCGGGGCGGATCGACCTGTTGGACGTTGTCGGGCCCTGGCTGGCCGAGCAGGGTCATGCCATCGCCGCGGCGGATTTCCTCGACTACTGGTGGCGCAAGGACGCCCATCCCGATGCCCAGGTCCTGTCCTGGCTCGATGCGCTGGCGCAGGGCGCCGGCCACGGGGGGACCCTGCGCCAGGTCATCGGCACCAACAACGAAGGCCACCGCGCGGCCTATATCGAAGGCACGATGGGCTTTGCCGGCCGGGTCGAGCGGGTCTTTGCCTCTGGCCGGATGGGCGTGGCCAAGCCCGATGCCGGGTTCTTCGAACAGATCAGCGACTGGGCCGGGCTGGCGCCGGAACACATCCTGCTGATCGACGATACCGCCCGCAATATCGAGGCCGCCCGGGCGCTTGGCTGGCAGGCCTTCCATTTCACCCCGCAGAGCCGGTCCGCCCTGCCGGGGCGGCTGGGGCTGGGCGATGGGGCGGGGCCGGATGATGGGGCGGGGCCGGATATTGGAATGGGGCCGGATATTGGAATGGGGTCGGATATTGGAATGGGGCCGGATAATGGAACCGGGCCGGACGATGAAGAGGGGCCGGGTGGTGGAACAATTTCGCGCCCTGAGGCCGGGCGGGGCAATGGAATGCGGCCGGACGATGTGACAGGGCCGGGCGATCTGTCTGGCGCGGGCCATGGGACCGGTCCGAACGGCGTGACAGGCCGGGGTCACGGCCGGAACGAGGGACAGTGACATGCCGGCGCTGATGATCCAGGGCACCGGGTCCAACGTGGGCAAATCCATGCTGGTCGCCGGGCTGTGCCGGGCGGCCCGGGCGCGGGGCCTGAGCGTGGCGCCCTTCAAGCCGCAGAACATGTCGAACAATGCCGCCGTCACCGCCGATGGGGGCGAGATCGGCCGGGCCCAGGCGCTGCAGGCCCAGGCCTGCGGGCTGGAACCGGTGACCGACATGAACCCGGTGCTGCTGAAGCCCGAAAGTGATGTCGGGGCCCAGGTCGTGGTGCAGGGGCGGCGGCTGACGACCACCCGGGCGGCCGATTACGCCGCGCTCAAGCCCCGGCTGATGGGCGCGGTCCTGGACAGTTTCGGGCGGCTGGCCGCGGCTCATGACCTGGTGATCGTCGAAGGCGCGGGCAGCCCGGCCGAGGTCAACCTGCGCCGGGGCGACATTGCCAACATGGGCTTTGCCCAGGCCGCCGACGTGCCGGTGATCCTGGCCGGTGATATCGACCGGGGCGGGGTGATTGCCCAGATGGTGGGCACCCAGGCGGTGATGGCGCCCGAGGATGCGGCGCGGGTGTGCGGCTTTGTCATCAACAAGTTCCGTGGCGATCCGAGGCTCTTCGACGACGGCTACCGGTTTATCGAGGACCGCACCGGCTGGCGGGGGTTTGGCGTCTGCCCATGGTTCTCCGAGGCGTGGCGCCTGCCGGCCGAAGATGCGCTGGACATATCCTCGGGCCCGGCCAAAGAGGGGCTGCACGTGGTCTGCCTGGCCCTGTCGCGGATCGCCAATTTCGATGACCTCGATCCGCTGGCCCAGCATCCGGGCGTGCGGGTGACGATGCTCCGGGCGGGCCAGGCGCTGCCGGGGGATGCCGACCTGGTGATCGTGCCGGGCAGCAAGTCGACCCGGGGCGACCTGGCCTTTCTGCGCGCGCAGGGCTGGGATGTCGACCTGGCCGCCCACCGCCGGCGGGGCGGGGCGATTCTGGGGATCTGCGGGGGCTACCAGATGCTGGGCCGGATGGTGTCGGACCCCGAGGGCATCGAAGGCCCGGCCGGCGACAGCCCGGGGCTGGGGCTGCTGGACGTGGTGACGGTGATGACGGGCGACAAGCGGCTGACCCGCACGGCGGCGGAGCATGTGGCGACGGGATGCGGTTTCGCGGGCTACGAGATCCATATCGGGCGCAGCGACGGGCCGGATTGCGCGCGGCCCTTTGCCCGGGTCGACGGGCGCGCCGAGGGGGCGGTCAGCGCCGATGGCCGGGTGATGGGCAGCTACCTGCACGGGATGTTCCGCGACGACGGGTTCCGTGCGGCGTTCCTGGACGGGGTCGGGGCTGGAATGGCCCCGGTGCCGGGCGGGACGGGCTATGACCGGTCGGTCGAGGATGCGCTGGATGCGCTGGCCCACCATGTCGAGGCCAATCTGGACCTGGACGCCCTTTTCTCGGCGGCGCGCTGACGGCGCCGCCGGGCCGGATATTTATGAAGAGAAAGAAGCAGCAGGCCGGCGCTGTGTCCCGGCCGCGCGCGGGGCCGAAAGGCCCGGCAAGCTGGCCGTGAGCTGCTGGGACGCTGCCCGGGGGGTCAGGCCTGGGCGGGCAGGTGGCCCTGGAGCATGTCGATGAACTGGCCGACGGTTTCGACCGAGGTATCCATGCTGTCCATGTCCAGCTCGACGTCGAATTCTTCTTCGAAGGCCAGCACGAACTCGGTATAGGCGACCGACGACAGGTTGATGCCACCGCCGAACAACTTGTCCGAAGGGTTGACCTTTTCGACGCCGGCATGTTCGGCCAGCAGGCTCAGGATTTTGTCCTGGGTACTCATGTTCGATCCCGTTTCAGGCCGTATCCACCATTCACTGCGGCGGTCTCACGCCGGACCCGGAACCGCCCCGGCCCGGGCAGGCGACCCCGTTGTGGTCCGAACCGCTCGCACCGGGCGGCAGGTTGCCTGCCGGGCGCCGGGGCGTCAAGGCGGGCCGGGTCTATGTGCATGCAGATGTGGCAAATTTTCCGGGCCTCCGGCAGGGGGTCATCCCTGTACAAGCCGGGGCCAGCCCCCATATCATGGCCATGCCGCAGCGCAACAAGACGCCAGGGCAAAGAAGGGGATGCGGGCGATGCATTACAACGACAACCGCAACGTGATCGGGGCGGTCCGCGCCGCGGCGGCGCGGTATCCCGACCGCCGGGTCACCATGTTCAACGGCCGCTGCAAGCCGGTCAGCGCACGCAGCTACCAGGGCCTGCTGGATGCCGCCGGGGCGATGGCCGGGCGGATCGCGGCCCGGGGGGTCACGCCTGGCGACAGGGTGCTGATCTGCCTGGCCAATTCCTGGGACTGGCTCGATTGCTGGCTGGCCACGGTCTGGCTCGGCGCGCTGCCGGTGGCGGCCTCGCCGGGCTTTGCCATGGGCTCGGCCGCCTACCGCGAAGAAAAGACCTTTGGCATCGCCGCGCTGCTGGATGCGCGGATGGTGATCTGTGGTGACACGCTTCGGGCCCGGGCCGATGCCGCACCCGCAGGTTGCATCGTGATCACCCCCGAGGAACTGGCCGAGGGGCCCGGCGGAGAGGACACGGCGCCGCCGGCCCACGAGGCCGGGCCGGGCGATATCGCCTACCTGCAGCTGACCAGCGGTTCGACGGGCATTCCCAAGGCGGCCCAGGTCACCCACCGGGGCATGATGCACAATGTCTGGGCCATGTTCGACGCGGCCACCCGCCGGCGAGGTGGGGTGGCGCCGCGGTCGGGCACGACCTGGCTGCCGCTGTTCCACGATTTCGGCCTGGTGATGACCCTGGGTGGCATCATGAACGGGGTCGAGGTCGCGGTCTTTCCGCCCAATGCCTACCTCTCGCGCCCGCATGAATGGCTGAAACACCTTGGCTCCATGGATGCGCCGATGTGCGGCTCGCCCAATTTCGGGCTGCACCATGCGGTGAACCGGGTGACCGAGGCGCAGATGGCCGAGATCGACCTGAGCGGCTGGCACACCTGTTTCATCGGGGCCGAGATGACCCGCTCGGAGACCCTGTCGGCCTTCCTGGGCAAGTTCGCCGCCGCCGGCTGCCCGGCCGAGATGCTGGCGCCGTCCTATGGCATGGCCGAGGCCACGCTGGGCGTGACGCTGGACCAGAAGGCCGTCGGCCTGCGCACGGGAATGTCGGAACCCGACGACCGGGGCGACCGGGTCGAGGTGGTCTGCTGTGGCGCGCCGTTGCAGGAAACGGCGCTGAAGATCATGGGTCCGGAGGGCGAGATGCCCGAGGGCCACGTGGGCCATGTCTACCTGAAGGCCGGGGGGGTGATCTCGGGCTATTACAACAATCCCGAGGCGACGGCCGAGGCCTTTGAAGATGGCTGGCTGAAGACCGGCGACCTGGGGTTCATGCGCGCGGGCGAGATCTATCTGACCGGGCGCATCAAGGAGATCCTGATCGTCAACGGCACCAATTACATGCCTGACGAGCTGGAACAGCTGGCCGAGGGCGAAGGCGGATCGGGGGGCATGGAACGGGCGGCGGCCTTTACCGTGGCCCAGGATGGCCAGGGCGAGCAACCGGTGCTGGTGGTCGAGGTCGACCGGCGCAGCGGGCCGGACGTGCTGAAGGACCTGGCCGAACGGATCGCCGGGCGGATCGGGCGCGAACTGGGCCTGCCGGTGCGCGAGGTGGTCTTTGTCGCCCGGGGCGCGATTCCGCGCACGACCAGCGGCAAGCTGCAACGCGGTGCCCTGCGCGAGGCCTACCTGGGCGGGGCGCTGACGGTCTTGCCCAAGGCTGACTGAGCCCACCGCGACGCCCGTCACGGGCGGGGCTGGCGGTTGGAAATTGGGTCGGTGCTGCGCGTGACCGGGCGCGGATATGACCGGACGGATGCGGGCGCGTGGGGCGCAAGGCGCGGTGCCGGTGTGGGCAACAGCCGGCCGGCAAGGGCGCAACGGGGCGCACGACCCGTCGCGGCGCACGGCGGCCACGGGCGGGAAAAGTCCGGTCCGGCGTCAAGGCCCTTGGCCCCGGCGCGTGGATTTGGCATGGCTGTGACCGACACCAGCTGTTAGCGGCAACAGCCGCGAAAGAACCGCATGAGGGAGGGTCCATCCATGTTTCTTGGCCTTGATCTGGGCACATCGGGGCTGCGCGCCCTTCTGGTTACCGCCGACGGGCAGGTCGCGGGGCAGGCCGAGGCGGCCTATCCCGTGGCCCATCCCCATGCCGGCTGGAGCGAACAGGACCCGGCCGATTGGGTCACCGCCCTGGGCCAGGTCGTGGCCGAGCTGGCCGCGGCCCACCCGGCGCAGATGGCTGCCGTGCGCGGGCTGGCGACCTCGGGGCACATGCACGGGGCGGTGATGCTGGGCGCCGATGGCCGCGTGCTGCGCCCGGCGATCCTGTGGAACGACACCCGCAGCCATGCCGAGGCCGCCGCGCTGGATGTCCAGCCGGCTTTTCGCGAGGTGTCGGGCAACATCGTCTTCCCGGGGTTCACCGCGCCGAAACTGGCCTGGGTGGCCCGGCACGAGCCCGAGATCTTTGGCCAGGTGGCCACGGTCATGCTGCCCAAGGACTACCTCAACTACTGGCTGACCGGCCGGCTGACCTCCGACATGTCGGATGCGGCGGGCACGTCCTGGCTGGATGTCGGCGCGCGGGCCTGGTCGGCTGACCTGCTGAGCGCCTCGGGCATGCGCGCGGACCAGGTGCCCGAGCTGCTGGAAGGCACCGACGTGGTCGGGCCGGTGCGGGCCGACCGGGCCCAGGCGCTTGGCCTGCCCGAAGGCTGCGCCGTCGTGGCCGGAGGGGCCGACAATGCCGTGGCGGCTTGTGGCATCGGCGCCCTGGGCGAGGGCCAGGGCTTTGTGTCGCTGGGCACCTCGGGGGTGCTGCTGGCCGGGCGCGACGGCTTTGCGCCCCGGGCCGAAAGCGCGGTGCATACCTTCTGCCACGCGATCCCGGGGGCCTGGTACCAGATGGGCGTGGTGCTGGCCGCGACCGACAGCCTGAACTGGCTGGGCCGGATCACCGGCGAGACCCCGGCCGCCCTGGCCGGCGGGCTGGGCGACGACCTGCAGGCCCCCGGGCCGGTGCGGTTCCTGCCCTACCTGTCGGGTGAGCGCACGCCGCATAACGACAGCGTGCTGCGCGGGGCCTTCCTGAACCTCGATATCGGCAGCGACCGCACGGCCATGGCCAAGGCCGTGATGGAAGGGGTGAGCTTTTCGCTGAAGGATTGCCTGGATGCGCTGGGACAGACCGGCGCGCGGCTGGACCGGGTGATCGGCATCGGCGGGGGCATCCAGTCGGCCTATTGGTGCAAGCTTCTGGCAACGGTGCTGGGCATTCCCGTCGACCTGCCGGCGGCGGGCGAATTCGGCGCGGCGCTCGGCGCGGCGCGGCTGGCCATCTGCGGGGTGACCGGCGCGGCGCCCGAGGAGGTCATGACCCCGCCCGACATCGCCCGCAGCGTCGATCCCGAGACCGGCCTCGTCGCGGCCTTTGCCGAGGCGCACCAGCGCTACAAGCGCAGCTATCCGGCAGTGCTCGACCTGCAATGATCCCCCCGGGGGTGGCGGAACGGAAAAGGGCGGCCCGCACGGGCCGCCCTTTTTGCGTCAACTGAGGGGCAGGGGAGGGGGCGGCGGCGCCGCCGCCCGCCCTCAGAAGTCCTTGGTGAAGAACAGGCCGATCGAGGAGTTGCCCTCGCTGTCGACCGACCCCTTGGCCGTGACCTTGTCGGTCACGTCGAAGTTCAGGTCGAGCTCGGTGCGGCCCTCGGTATTGACCGACACATCGGTGTAGATCTGCTCGGACAGGTAGGCCCCGACACCGACCTGGGCGTTGCCGTCCTCGTCGGTCGTCAGGTCGAGCGACGCCGCGCCCAGCCCGTCACGGGCGCTGCCCAGGATGCCGCCATTGGCCCCGACCTTGCCGGTCAGCACGGCCAGCGAATTGGCCAGCTGGGCGATCTTGAGCGGCGAGAGGTTGGTGAACTGGTCGCCGAAGATCAGCAGGCCCAGGGCCTCTTCCGCCGGCCGTTCGGGCGACGAGGTGACCTCGACCTGGGGTTCCTGCAACGAGCCGTAGATCTGGATCGTTGCGGTGCCGGCCGACGAGGTGTTCGAGGCCTCGAAGTCGATATAGGGATCAAAGCTGCCTTCCAGCGTCACCAGGCCACGGTCCAGGTCGAGCCGGCGACCGACGATGTCGAGCCGGCCGCGGATCAACGAAATCTCGCCCGCGGGGACGATGTTGGACGTGGTGCCGCGCAGGCTGAGCCCGCCGCCCAGTTCCGCATCCAGCCCCCGGCCGCGCACAAAGATCTGCTGCGGGGCCGAGATGGTGATGTCGAGCGCATAGCCCGGGCCGGCGCTGCCGCCGCCCCCGCCGTTGCCATCGTCTTCCTCGATCAGCCCGGCGCGTTCGCGGGTCTGGTAGGATCCGCTGTCTTCGCCCTGGTGGCGGATCGGCGGGATCGGCGCGCCGGCGGCGCTGCCCGACGAGGCGGCGATGTTCAGCTCGGTCGTGCCGACATTGACCACGCCGGTGATCCGGCCGTTGCCGACCAGCGGACCGTCGATGCCGACCTGGCCGCCGATCGTGGTGTTGTAGAGCGCCTGGTCGGTCAGGACGAGCTGGTTGATGGCCACGTCCAGCCCGGCGTTATAGGGCGCCGACAGCTGGACCGGGCCGGTGACGGTAAAGCTGCCGCCATCCGCCCAGCGACCCTGCAGGTCGATCTGGGCCGAGCCGCCATTCATCGAGATCCGGCCCGACAGCGGGTCGATCTGGCCATAGACCTGCGGGATGGCAATGCGCGTGCCCGGCAGGTCGATGGTGCCCGACAGGGCGTTCAGGGCCGGCTGGCCGTTCAGGCGCAGGTCGAACCGGGCCGGGCCGTCGACGGCCATCGGCGCGATGAAGGCATTGGCCGCGGTCAGCAGGGCCTGGCCCCGGGCGGTGACATCGGCGGTGCCGGCGGATTGGTCATAGGTGCCGGCAATGGCCGCCTCGACCCCGGCCGGGCCGTTGGAATTGCTGTCGATGGTCCAGACCGTGCCATCGCGCGAGGCCGTGCCGCGCGAGACCAGCGTGCCGGGGAAATCGGGCACGAAACGCTCGACCCGGGCCAGGCTGGTTTCATAGGTCAGCTGGGCCGCGCCCTGGGGATCGACCTGGCCGCTGGCCGTGGCCGTCAGGCCGGCTGTGCCATCGACCGAGACATTGCCCGTATAGACCCCGTCATCGCCTTCGCTGGCCTGGCCCTGTAGCCGGGCATTGCCGGCCAGCTGGGGCACGAAGGCCCCGACCTGGGCCAGCAGCGCGTCGAAGGTCACCGATTTCTCGGCATCGCCATAGGCGCCCTGGGCGCTGACCGTGCTGCCGTCGGCGGTGCGGGCCTGGACCTCGCCGCGATAGGCGCCGTCGCTTTCGGTGACATCGGCCGTGACCGTCGCCCGGCCCGGCATCTGGGGCACGAAGGCGCCCAGGTTCATCAGGTCGGCATTCAGCTGGCCCTGGGTCTGGCCCGGGCCATAGGTGCCCGTGGCATCCAGCACCGACCCGTCGGCCGCGCGGGCCGAGACGGTGCCGTCATAGGCATCGCCGTTCTGGGTGACCTGGCCGGTGACCGAGGCCTGGCCGGCCATCTGGGGCACGAAGATGCCCAGGTTTGCCAGCACGGCGTCAAAGGTCGCCTGGATCTCGGTCGGCGAATAGGTCGCATCGGCATCGACGGTGCTGCCATCGGCGGTGCGGGCGCGCAGGACGGCATCATAGGCAGAGCCGTTCTGCACGACATTGCCGGTCACACTGGCCTGGCCGGGCATCTGGGGCACGAAGATGCCCAAGTTGGCCAGGGCGGCGTCGAAATCGGCGGTCAGGGACGTCGGGCTGTAGGTGCCGCGGGCGTTGACGGTGCTGCCATCGGCGGTTTCGGCCCGGATCGTGCCGGTATAGCCGTCGTCGCCTTCCTCGACCTGGCCGTTCAGGCTGGCCGCGCCGGGTAGTTGCGGCACAAAGGCCGCCAGGTCGGTCAGCTGGGCGTCGATGCGGGCGTTGGTCTTGCCGGGGCCATAGACCCCGTCGGCCGTGACCTCGCTGCCGCCTTCGGACAGGATGCGCAGGGTGCCTTCGTAATCCTCGGCCCCGGTCTGCTGGACATCGGCCAGGATCTGGGCCGCGCCGGGCAGCTGGGGCAGGAAGATGCCCAGGTCGTCGAGGCTGCCGTCGACATGGGCCTGGCTGGCGCCGTCCTCGTAGCGGCCGTCGGCCGTCAGCGAGATGCCGCGCGGGCCGGTCAGGCTGACATTGCCCACCAGGCCCTCGCCCTCGCCATGCACGTCGCCGGTCAGCCGGGCCGGGCCGGGCAGGTCGGGCAGCACGCGGGCCAGGTCGTCGACCTCGGCGTCGAAGGTCATGCGCGTGCCCTCGGATGCCAGAACGCCTTCGGCCTCGGCGGTGATGGCCGTGCCGTTGACGGTGAAGCTGCGCAGGGTGATGCCGCCTTCGTCGCGGGCGGCGTCGATGGCCAGGTCGGTCTGGCCGGTGATCAGCGGATCGACCTGTTCGATGCCCACGGCCAGGTCCTGGCCGGTGCCGTCGAGCTTGATGTCGAACCCGCCGCTCAGCGGCACGACATGGCCGCTGACCCGGGCATCCAGGGCGCCCTGCAGGGGCTTGCCCGCCAGGTCGGCAAAGCGCGAGATGTCGGCAACCGACAGGCTGGCCGTGGTGTCCACGCGCAGCCCGCTGTCGAGCCCGTCGAGCGTGGCATCGACGGTGGCATCCAGCCCGGCGCCGGTAAAGGTCATGCCGTCGAGGATCAGCTCGCCGGCGTCGATCAGGCGAAAGCGCCCGTCCAGCGCCAGGCTGTCGCCGGCCGCCTTGGACAGGGCCGGGTCCGACAGGCCCAGCCCGACGAGGTTGGCCGTGACCGATCCGTCCAGCATGTCCTGCCCGGCCCCCGCGCCGGCCTGGCCGGCGCCGCTGACCGTTGCGCTGTCGAGGGTGAATTCGGACGAGGCCAGCCCTTCGACCTGCAGGTCGAGGGTCCAGTCGCGGCTTTCCGAGATGTCGTAGCCGGCGTTCAGGTTGACCAGTTCGACCGTGGTGACCTGGCCCGGGACGGGCAGGGTGACAACCTCGCCCGAGGGCGGGGTGATGCCGCCCTGCAGCACGACGGTCTGCACCGCGCCTTCGGCGCTGATGTCCAGCGCGCCGTCCAGCGCCAGGGCCTGGGACTTGATGCGCATGGCGTTGACGGCCATCGCCCCGTCGGGGTCGCGCTGGCCATTGGCCTGGATGCGGGTGTCGTCGCCGAAGAACTCGTGGAACTGCTCGGGCAGCAGCGGGCGGATGTCGCCGCCCAGGTCGGCCGTGAAGGCCAGCGGCACCTGTTCGACGCTGCCATCCTGCCCGGCCTGGGCCGACAGCCCGCTCAGCGTGACCGCCCCGCCGAAACGCAGCTCGTCATCGGTCTTGAGCGACAGGCGGGCGATGAAATCCTCAAGCGGGCCGCGCCCGGCGAGATCCAGCGCGATCGACGGCGTGTCGGGCAGGTTCATCGCCGTGCCGATCAGGCCGCCGGGCCCTTCGACCACGTCGAGGTCCAGCACCAGGTCGCGCGAGCTGTTGTCAAAGCTGGTTTCCAGGCGGATCTCGTCGCCGTCGCGGTCCAGCCGCTGCAGGTCCAGCAGGGCATCCAGCGCCCCGTCGGCCAGCGACAGGTTGCCGTCCAGGCTGAGCTGGGCCGGCACGCCGACCACCGGTTCACCGATGTCGATCTCGCTGACAGAGATCTGGCCGATCTGGATGGCCACGGGCAGTTCGGGCACCTGGAAAGGCGTGACCTCGGGGGCCGGCAGGTCTTCGTCGGGGTTGGTCGTCGTGCCCGGCGGGCGGGCAAAGACGATGCGCTCAGCCGACAGCTCGTTGACCGAGAACCGCCCGCGCACCAGCGCCAGCCGGTTCCAGTCCAGCACGGCGCCTTCGAGGGTGAACCAGATGCCGTTGTCGTCGGACACTTCGAGCCGCTGGATCGTGGCCCGCGACGACAGCGCGCCGCTCAGGCCGACAACACGGATCGTCCGGCCGTCCCCCGACAGGGTGTTTTCCAGGAAGCGGACAAGGCGCCCGCCGCTCTCTTCGTCGCTGTCCTGCGCCACGACCGGCGCGGCGGTGGCGAGGCTCAGGGCGGTCAGCCCGACGAGGGTAACTTTGTACACGGTCAAAACGCCTGTCCGATCCCGATGTAGAATTGCAGCCCGTCGCTGGTGTCGCCATGGACGGGATAGGCCACGTCGACCCGGATCGCGCCGATGCCCGACAGCCCGTAGCGCAGGCCCAGGCCCGCGCCCGACTGGCTTTCGTCGTCGGCCGTGACGAAACTGTCGGGGCCGACCATGCCGTAATCGTAAAAGCCCACGAGGGTGATCGCGCTGGTCACGCGGGTCCGCACCTCGGCGCTGAGGCCCAGGAACGACTTGCCCCCGGCGGTGTCGGTGCCCACCGGGATGCCCAGCGATTCATAGGGCTGGCCGCGCACGGTGTCGGCACCGCCCGAGAAGAACAGCAGGTCGGGCGTGGTCCCCGTGAGCGACGAACCCAGCACCGAGCCGACCTGCGCCCGGCCGGCCAGGACGATCGAATCGGTCACGGCCAGGTAGGTGCGCCCGTCGACCAGGGCCGACACCCCGGCCTGGGTTTCGCCGAACCCGGCATAGGGCGTGACATTGGTGCGCAGGTAGAACCCCTTGGTCGCGTTGACCGGATCGTCGCGCTTGTCCCATTCCAGCCGCGAGGGCAGGCGCACAGCCTGGAACTTGCGGTCCGAGCCATAGGCGTCGTCGACCTGGCTGAAGAACGGGCCGATCGACACTTCGCCGGTCAGGTCCTCGCTGAAGACCCGGCGGATACCGGCCCCGCCATAGAGGTTGACCGCGTCGTAATGCGGCTCGTCGAGATATTCGATGCCGCCGAAGTAGAACAGGTCGTTGTCGGTGCCGAAATAGGCCGGCATGTCGAGGCGGAAGGTCAGCTTGCCGTCAAAGCCGCCATCGGAATAATCGGTGCCTGTCTCGGCCTCGATCTTGAGCCGCTCGGCCCCGCCGAACAGGTTGCGGTGAATCCATTCGCCGCTCAGCGTGATGCCGTCGTCGGATTCGATCTCGATCCCGAAGGAGAACCGCCGTTTCAGCTGTTCGCCCACGGTGATGCCGATATCCAGCGTGTCATCGGCATTGGGCGTGTCGGCCTCCTGCACGGCGACCGAGGAAAACGCCCCGGTGCGGCGCAGGCGGCTGCGCACCTTGTCCAGCTCCTCGGGGTCGAATTGCTCGCCCTCGGGATAGCCGGCGATGCGCAGGATGGCATCGGTGCGCACGTCCTGGTTGCCCTTGACCGTCAGCTGGCCGAAATCCAGCCGCGGCCCGGGCTGCAGTTCGACCTCGACATCCAGCACGGCCTCGGGGTGATCGGCCACGATGGTCTGGTCCGAGATGTCGGCCTTGGCATGGCCGTCGTCGCGCCATTCGTTGATCGAGGTGATGGCCGCCGAGCGGATGGCGCTGGTCTGGGCGGGCTGGCCCGAGCGAAAGCTTTCGGGCAGCGTGGTGTCGGGGGCCAGCGGGCCGATGTCGGCCCGGCCGAAGGTGAACAGCCGGCCCGGCGTGACCTGGATGTCGATCTTGGTGATCGTCTCGGGCGCGTTCAGCGGGGCGATGTCGGCGGCTTCGCGGCCATCGACATAGATGTGGATCTCGGGGCCGAAGTAACCGGCGTCGTAGAGCAGGCTGATCAGCGTGCCGTAATCGGCCCGCGCGGCGGCGAGGATCTCGCTGGAGGTATGGCGGGTGTCGTCATCGCGCGACAGCGACATGGCCAGCGAGGCGGCCGACAGCCGCTTTTCCAGCTTTTCCGGCCCATCGGTCATGGACAATTGCGCGTCGAATGCCGCGGCCAGCCCGGGAACCGTTGCCGTCATCAGCCCGATGGCCATCGCGCGGCCGAACCGGCGCTCGTTTCTGAAAATCGTCTTCACCCCGCCCGAACCCACGTCTGTTACCTCGTTTGCATCCTGTCTAACAAAAGGACGCAGGGGCGTTAACGTCTAATCGCCGAACCGGCGCAGGCCGGGGGCCAGCCATGGCAAATGCGCGACATACCGCCGCCTTTGCCCCCTTTGCGCGGCGGGCCGGCCGTTGCCCGACCCGGCGGGATCCGGGCCTTTGTGCCGGCCGTGGCGCAACCGGGCCAGATGCGGACCCCAGTGCCGCGCGCCGCGCCGCCGGTCCAGGGCGGTCAGCCCAGGGCGATGATCGCGGCCCAGCCCCCGAAGAACATCAGCGGAAAGACCCAGCGCGCCCGCCGGTCCAGGGTCAGCGCGGCCTCGGTGCGTTCGCGCAGCACCAGCTGCACGGTGATCAGCGCCTGCACGGCGGCCAGGAAGATCAGCAGCACGGCCCAGATGACCAGCCGGTCCATGATCGTCAGGTAACCCACGTGGGGCAGGTTGGACGACAGCGAGAAATTGAAGGCAATGGCCGTCAGCAGGGCGGTGGCGCAGATGCCGATCTGGAACTCGTAACGCCCCGGGGGCACCCAGAAAATCACCCAGGACATGGCCACGACGATGACCAGCAACAGCAGCACGCGGTAGACGTAATATTCCGAGTTGCGCTCGGCCTGAAGGCCGATGACGGCCAGCGAGACCTCCTGCTGGACCTGGGGGAAGTAATGATCCTCGACCCGCATCGAGATCGAATGGAAATCCCAGCCCTCGATGTTCAGCTTTTCGCCCAGCCAGGTGCGTTCGTAATCGGGGACCAGCTGGACCTCGGTGGTCGAGGCCTCGGGGATCGAGATCTCGATCTCGAAGACCTGGTCGTCGAAGGGGAAGCGGCGCAGGTTGTGATAGGTCGACACCCCGCCGATGTAGCGGTTGACCCAGACGATGGTGCCGCCGTCCTCGATGCCGACGTCGTTGCGGGCATTGCGGCGTTTCTGGGTCAGTTGCGAGGAATTGAGGATGTAGATCTCGGGAAACCAGATGTCGGTGGCGGCAAAGCGGCAGCCGACAAGATGGGCCAGCCGGGGATCGGTCCAGGCCAGGCGGACGTAGAAATCGATGATGATCTGCTGGTTGGGATCATCCACGCCCAGCACGTCGGCCGCCCCGAAGCCCACCGAGATCTCGGTGGGCGGGCCGTCGGCGGCGGGGCGCAGGTCGCGCAGGTAATCCTCGGGCATGTCGCAGGCCCGGGCGGCCAGCCCGGCGAGCACGAGGATGGTGATCAGCAGCGGGCCGAGCCCGCGGCGGATGCAACGCAGGGCGGCGCGCGCCGCCTGCAACTTGGACATCGCGAGACCCATTGCCGTTCCCGCAGCCTCCCCATGATGCGCGCGTCGACCCGGCGGACGGGTTCGCGCTGTGCATGTATCTGACACGCAGGGATCGCGCCGAGAAAGAAAAATCTTTCGCGGGCCTGTCGGGGGTGGGGTGGCTGTTGCGCCCCGGTCGCCCGGCCTGGGGGGAGGGGATGTGCAATCGGTCTGGGCCTGTGCTGTCTGGGCCCGTCCTGTTTGGGGTCGTCCTGTCTGGGGCCTGTCCTTGCTGGTGACTGTCCTTTCTGGGGCCTGTGCCTGGCCTGAGCTGGGGGCTGGCCGCAGCGCGCGCAGGGCCGCCCGCGCTTGACTGGCCGGGACCCGCGCCGGGCAAGGGCGCGTGCCTTGCCGGCGTCCGGTTGGAGCGCGTCCTTGATCAAAGTGCACCCTTGGCCGGGAGCCGTGCCTCGCCGACGCGTGGCAGAAGCGCGTGTCCGGCCCCAGCGGGGGTCTGGCCCGAGCCGGGAGTCTGGCCAGCGGCGCTTGCCGTGGCGCAAGCCGGGGCCGGCTTTCGGTTGCCCGGCGGGCGATTTGGTGGATACTGGCGCCATGACAGAGACCAGACGCATCGTTCTTTCCAGCGACCATGCGGCCATCGACCTGCGCCAGGCCGTGGCCCGTCACCTCGAAGCCCGGGGCGTCGATGTCGTCGACATCGGCCCGACCACGCCCGAGAGCACCCATTACCCCCGCCACGGGGCCGAAGCCGCGCAGCGCGTGGCCTCGGGCGATTGCCAGCTGGGCATCATCCTGTGCGGCACCGGGCAGGGGATCATGATGGCGGCCAACAAGGTGCCGGGCATCCGCTGCGGCGTGTGTTCTGACACGTTTTCGGCCCGCATGATCCGCCAGCACAACGATGCCAACATGCTGTCGATCGGCGCTCGTGTCGTGGGCGAGGGGCTGGCGCTGGAGATCGTCGATGCCTTTGTCGGGGCCGAGTTCGAAGGCGGGCGCCATGCCACCCGCGTCGACATGATCACCGCGCTGGAAGCCTGATCCGCCAAAGCATTCACAACCGAAGAGCCAGCCGCCGGCCCCCGCCACGGGGCGCCGGCGTTTTCATGTGCGGGGTTGATTTACAAGGTGGGGCACGGCGCGGGGGGTGACGATGCCTGATGGGGTGACCGTGGGAAGGTGGGTCTGACGGCGCGGTCGGGACGGCTTCTGGCCGGCTTCGGCTCCGACAGTTGCCGGCCCGGTGCGGCTCTGACGGCGCCCCGGCCGGTGTGACCCGACGATGCGAGACCCGGCGCGATCCCAACAGTGCCCCCCGGTGGCGCGGCCTCGCGTGGCCGCTCGTCCGGGCGGCCGGGGTCAGCCTTCGCTGGCGCGCCCGGCTTCGTACCAGCGCACCAGCAACGCCCGCGATTCGGCGTCCATGTAGGTCAGGTTGGCCGGGGGCATGGCCATGCTCATGCCGGCCTGCAGGTAGATCTGGCGGGCATGCAGCGCGACATCCTCGGGCGTTTCCAGGTAGACCCCGCGCGGGGCATGGGCCATGCCGTCCCACAGCGGCTCGCGGGCGTGGCACATCGAGCAATTGCCCATGACGATGTCGGTTGCATCCTCGAACCCCTCGGCCGCGGCGAACCGCGCGGCATGGGGCGGCAGGGCGGTGGCCTCGTCGTAATCGGGCGACGGCCGGCCGGCGACCGACAGGGCGACGATGGCCAGGAACAGCCCGATGGTCACGGCCCAGGTCCACCAGGGGCTGCCCTTGCGCGCATGCATCGTGTTGAAGAAATGCCGGATCGACACGCCCATCAGGAAGACCAGGGCCGCGATGATCCAGTTGTACTGGGTCGCGAAGGCCAGCGGGTAGTGGTTCGACAGCATCAGGAAGATGACCGGCAGGGTCAGGTAATTGTTGTGCAGAGACCGCAGCTTGGCGATCTGGCCGTATTTCGGATCGGGGGTGCGGCCTGCCTTGAGGTCGGCCACGACGATCTTCTGGTTGGGAATGATGATGAAGAACACGTTGGCCGTCATGATCGTGGCCGTGAAGGCGCCGAGATGCAGCATCATGGCCCGGCCGGTGAAGACCTGGGTATAGCCCCAGCCCATGACGACCAGCAGGGCGAAGAGGATGAGCATCAGCCGGGTCGGGGTTTCGGCCAGGCCGGATTTGCACAGCCGGTCATAGACCAGCCAGCCGATGGTCAGCGAGGCGGCCGAGATCAGGATGCCCGCCCAGGTCGGCAGCGATGTCTTGGACTGGTCGATGAGGAACAGCTCGGCTCCGGCCCAGTAGACGACCATCAGCAGGGCGGCCCCGGTCAGCCAGGTGGAATAGGCCTCCCATTTGAACCAGGTCAGATGGTCGGGCATCTGGTCGGGGGCGACCAGGTATTTCTGGATGTGGTAGAACCCGCCGCCATGGACCTGCCATTCCTCGCCATCGGCCGGGCCGGCGATGTTGCGGTTCAGGCCCAGGTCGAGGGCGATGAAATAGAAGGACGAGCCGATCCAGGCGATGGCCGTGATCACGTGCAACCAGCGGATCGCGAAGCTGGCCCAGTCGAGCAGGATGGGCAGGTCGAACATGGGGGATCTCCTGTTGGGTGATCTAGGTTGTCGGCCGTTCGGGCCGGTTGATCAACCCGAAGTGGCGGGGCGTGGGGCCGGGCCGGGTGCGCGTGGCGGGCTTGGCTCAGGATCCGGGCATTTGGGGCAGCTGGCAAGGGCACCCTGCGCCGGGCGGGCCTCCCGCCCACCCACCCCGGTCCGCCCGGCGCAGGGTGCGGCCCGGGCCCGGCGGAGCGGCGGATGGGAGGAGTGGGGTGCGGGGCGGGTTACGGGGCTGGTTGTACCGCTGGGGGCCTCAGCTGCCCCGGTAGGTCGAATAGCCATAGGGCGACAGCAACAGGGGCACGTGGTAATGCGCCGCGCCGTCGCTGACCCCGAAGCGGATCGGCACCTGGTCGAGAAACAGCGGGTCGTCGGCCGTCTGGCCCGTGGCCCGCAGGTAATCGCCACAGAAGAAGATCAGCTCGTAGGTGCCCACGGCAAACTTGCCCTCGGGCAGGATCGGCGCATCGGTGCGCCCGTCGGCATTGGTCTCGGCCGTGGCGATCTTCTTGTGGGAATTGCCGCTGACCCTGTAGAGCGCGATCTGGATGCCCTGCGCCGGGCAGCCGCGCGCCGTGTCCAGCACATGGGTGGTGAGATATCCGGCCATCTTGGTCCTTCCATGGGTCAGGGCACGGTCAGGTGCCGAGGAATTGAGCAAACGCTTGCCTTTTGTCAGGCTCTCCCCTGAATTCTGACCATGCGTCCTGCCGCAGCGCAATAGAACGAAATGAAGAACGAAGAGGCTGATGATGACCAGATACCCCCGCGACATGATCGGATACGGGCCGACCCCGCCGGATCCGCAATGGCCGGGCGGCGCGAAGATCGCCGTGCAGATCGTGGTGAACTACGAGGAAGGCGGCGAGAACAACATCCTGCATGGCGATGCCGCGTCCGAGGCCTTTCTGTCGGAAATCGTCGGCGCCGCGCAATGGCCGGGCCAGCGCCACTGGAACATGGAATCGATCTATGAATACGGCGCGCGTGCCGGGTTCTGGCGGCTGTGGCGGATGATGAAGGACATCCCGGTCACGGTCTACGGCGTGGCCACGGCCCTGGCCCGCGGGCCCGAACAGGTGGCCGCGATGCAGGAGGCCAACTGGGAAATCGCCAGCCACGGGCTGAAATGGATCGAATTCAAGGACATGCCCGCCGACGAGGAACGGGCGATGCTGGACGAGGCCGTGCGCCTGCACACCGAGGTCGTGGGCGAGCGCCCGCGCGGCTGGTACCTGGGCCGGACCTCGATCAACACGGTCGAACTGGCCGCGGCCGAGGGCGGGTTTGCCTATATTGCCGACACCTACGACGACGATCTGCCCTACTGGAAGAAGATCGCCGGGCGCGACCAGCTAATCGTGCCCTACACGCTGGATGCCAACGACATGCGATTCGCCACGCCCCAGGGATTCAACTCGGGCGACCAGTATTTTGCCTACCTGCGCGATTCCTTCGACGTGCTCTATGCCGAGGGCATGGCCGGCGCGCCCAAGATGCTGTCGCTGGGTCTGCATTGCCGGCTGGTCGGCCGGCCGGGCCGGGCAGCGGCGCTGCAGCGGTTCCTGGATTACGTCAAGGGCCACGAGGGTGTGTGGTTTGCCACCCGCTTGCAGATCGCCGAACACTGGGCCCGGGTGCATCCGCCCGAAGACCGGCTGCGCCCGTCCGAGATGGACCGGGCGGCCTTTGTCGAGGCCTATGGCGGGATCTTCGAACATTCGCCCTGGATCGCCGAGGGGGCCTTTGAGCTGGAACTGGGCTATGCCCATGACAGCGCCGTGGGGCTGCAGAACGCGCTGGCCCGGGTGTTCCGCTCGGCCGGTGCGGAGCGCCGGATGGAGGTGCTGCGCGCCCATCCCGACCTGGCCGGCAAGCTGGCCGCGGCCCGGCGGCTGACGGCGGACTCGACGGCCGAACAGGCGTCGGCCGGGCTGGACGCGCTGACCGATGCGGAACGGGCGGAGTTCACCGCGCTGAACGAGGCCTATACCGCGAAGTTCGGCTTTCCCTTCATCATTGCCGTGCGCGACCACGACAAGGCCGGCATCCTGGCGGCCTTCCGGCGCCGGCTGGACCAGGACCGCGACAGCGAATTCGCCGAGGCCTGCAAGCAGGTCGAGCGCATCGCGCTGCTGCGGCTGAAGGCGATCCTGCCATGAGCGACATTGTCATCGAACCGCTGAGCCAGGCGGCCTTTGCGCCCTTTGGCGACGTGCTGGACACGGCGGGCAGCCCCGACAAGGTGATCAACCAGGGGCTTTGCGGGCGCTACCACGACCGGGCCACGCTGGATTTCGGCGACGGGCGGGCGGGGATTTCGGTCTTTGATGCCGAGCCCAGGGCGCTGCCCCTGGTGCTGGACATGGTCGAGCGTCATCCCGAGGGCAGCCAGGCCTTTGTGCCGATGTCGCGCAAGCCCTTCCTGGTGATCGTGGCGCCCGACGAGGACGGCCGGCCCGGCCGGCCCCGGGCCTTTCGCACCGCGCCGGGGCAGGGGGTGAACTATCACCGGGGCACCTGGCACGGGGTGCTGACGCCGCTCTTCGGGCCGGGGCTGTTTGCCGTGGTCGACCGGATCGGCGCGGGGGACAACCTGCAGGAACATTGGTTCGACACGCCCTACCGGGTGGTCGAGGCGCCCTGAGCGCCCGGCCGCCGGACCGGGGCGGAAGAGGGATGCGCAGGGCCGGCCGAACCGGCCCGCGCAAGGTAACGATGACGAAAAGACGTGCGAGGTAACGATGACAAGACGAAAGGAACAGGGACGATGACCGCTTCAATCGGAACGCCGGAACAGCTGAGGGATCCGGATTACACGCCACCGCTCTACAAGGCCGTGCCGCTGGGCATCCAGCACGTGCTGGCCATGTTCGTCAGCAACGTGACCCCGGCGATCATCGTGGCCGGCGTGGCGGGCTTCGGCTTTGGGTCGAACTCGCCCGATTTCCCCGAACTGCTCTACATGATCCAGATGTCGATGCTGTTCGCCGGCATCGCCACCCTGTTGCAGACGATCACCATCGGGCCGATCGGCGCGGGGCTGCCCATCGTGCAGGGCACGTCCTTTGCCTTTCTGCCGATCATGATCCCGCTGGTCGCGGGCAAGGGTGTCGACGGGCTGGCCGCGCTGTTCACCGGCGTGCTGATCGGCGGGATCTTCCATGCCTGCCTGGGCTTTGTCATCGGCAAGATCCGCTTTGCCCTGCCGCCGCTGGTCACCGGGCTGGTGGTGCTGATGATCGGGCTGGCGCTGGTCAAGGTGGGCATCGAATATGCCGCCGGGGGCGTGCCGGCCAAGGCCGGGGGTGCGGCCGAATACGGCGGCATCCTCAACTGGTTCATCGCGCTTTTCGTCATTGTCGTCACCCTGGTGGTCAAGTTCTTCACCCGGGGCATGCTGTCGATCTCGGCCGTCCTGGTCGGCATCGCGGCGGGCTATGTCCTGTCGATCATCACCGGCGTTCTGCCGGTCTCGGCGATCACCGGCAGCTGGGAGCGCGCGGCGGCCTTTGCCCTGCCGCAGCCGTTCAAATACGGGTTCGAGCTGTCCTTCGCGGCGATCGTGGGCTTTTGCCTGATGGCTTTTGTCTCGGCGGTGGAAACCGTCGGCGATGTCTCGGGGATCTGCAAGGGCGGGGCCGGGCGCGAGGCGACCGACAAGGAAATCGAGGGCGCGACCTTTGCCGACGGGGTGGGCACGGCCGTGGCCGGCATCTTCGGAGGCATGCCCAACACCTCGTTCAGCCAGAACGTCGGGCTGATCGCCATGACCGGCGTGATGAGCCGCCACGTGGTGACCATCGGCGGGGTCTTCCTGATCATCTGCGGGCTGGTGCCCAAGGTCGGCGCGGTGATCCGCACGGTGCCCATCGAGGTGCTGGGCGGCGGCGTCGTGGTCATGTTCGGCATGGTCGCCGCGGCGGGCGTGTCGATGCTGGCCGAAGTGGTCTGGAACCGGCGCAACATGGTGATCTTTGCCCTGGCCCTGTCGATCGGGCTGGGCCTGCAGCTGGAGGTGCTGAACACCGCGCCGGGGGCGACCAATGCCCTGCAGTACCTGCCCGACACCCTGCGCATCCTGGGCGCATCGGGCATCCTGCCCGCCGCCCTGATCGCCATCGTTCTGAACCTGGTCCTGCCCGAGGAGATCGGCGAGGTCTGAGGCCAGTGCCGCCCCCCGGTCCCTGCCTTGGACCGGGGGGCGGCACGTACGTGGCCCGAGGGCCGATCAGGCGGCCGTGCTGCGGCCCAGCCGGGCGCGGATGGCCGGGGGCACCAGCCGGGCCGAGGAAATGCGCGGCGCGCGCATCTCGGAGATGACCCGGTCCTGGCCATAGCGGGCCCGGTACTCGGCGTAATTGGCAAAGACCTGGCGTCCGACGTAGTCGATATAGGTCTCGGCCGGTGCGCCATTGGCCAGGATCACGTCATGGGCCTGGGTTTCGACATGGTAATAGGTCATCCGCTCGGGCAGGCTGTCGACGGGCGGGGTCACGATCGACGTGCCGTTGACCAGCGCCCCGGCATTGATCGCCAGCCCGTCGATCATCAGCGCATGATCGGCCGTCAGCACGAGATCGGCATGGGGCACGCCCGGGCCGAGCGCCCCGGCCCGGACATGGACCGGCAGGAACCGGTCGACCGGCCGGGTGAACATCTTGTGCGCCGTGAACACGCCCAGCCAGAGCACCGTCGTCTGTCCGCCGTCGGCGGTGCAGACGACATCCCCGGCACGCAGCGTCTCGACCGCGACCTCGCCGCCGGGCGTGGCGATCCGGGTGCCGGCGGCAAAACAGGCCGAGGGATCGGCCGGGCCGGTGGTCACGCTGCCGTCGGGGGCGACGATGAACGGGCCTTCGCCCGGCTGGAACGCATCGCCCTCGACCACGCCCGAGGCGATGACCGTGTCGACATCGTCGCCGTTGAGCGCGCCGCCGGAAAAGGTCGTGTCGCCGGGCGCGGTGTTGCTGCCGAAGATCAGGACGCTTTCGGCGGTGCCGCTGTCATCCAGCACGGCCACGGCGAAGTTCTGGCCGTTGCCGGCCGTCAGGTCGCCGGTGATCTGGTAGGTGTAATAATCATAGCCGCCTTCGGTCAGGGTATCGGTCGGCGTGGCGGTGTCGAGGTCGATGGTGAAGGCATTGTCGAGCTGGGCGGAATTGGCATTGCGGGAATCGTAGAACTCGATGCTGCCCGAGGGCGTTTCGCCGGTGGGCACGCGGATCTGGACGAAATACTCGGGGGTGGTGCCGTCGCTGTCGACGTCAAGCTGGGAAATCTGGGCGGCCATGGGACACCTTTCGGAACTGGTTACGAAACAGGGATGAGGCAACGGGCCTGGCACGGGGCTGGGCACGTCTGGGTACTGGGAACGTCGATTTGCCGGTCGTGCTGGCTGGGGCCCGGGGGCCGTGGCGTCGTGGCAATTTGGTCGTCAGGGGCGGGCCGAGGCCCGGTGGTCCGTCAACGGCGCCCCGGCCGGTCGGCAGGGGCGGGTGGTCGCCCGCAATATCGCGGAAGAACACGACAAAACGGTGTCAGGCCGATCCTGGCCTGTCCATGAAAAAATCGGGATAACCGTGCCGGGCGGCACATTTTCGCCCGCAGGCGGCGCGGGCTTGGTCACCTGGCCGCCCGGCCGGCGGGCCGCGGCGGGTATCGGGGAGGGCGCCTGTCCCGCGCCGGGTAGGATGGGTGCAAGCACCCATCCTACGGGAGCCCGGGCCTAGCGCAGGCGCAGTTTCGGGTGCCGGTTGACATCCTTGTAGAGCAGGTAGCGGAACGGCCGGTCGCCCACGGCATAACAGGCCTGGGGGCAGAAGGCGCGCAGCCACATGAAATCGCCGGCCTCGACCTCGACCCATTCGCCGTTGAGGTAATAGACCCCGCGGCCTTCCAGCACGTAGAGCCCGTGTTCCATCACGTGGGTCTCGGCAAAGGGAATGACCCCGCCGGGCTGGATGGTCACGATGTTGACATGCATGTCGTGGCGCATGTCCTCGGGATCGACGAAACGGGTCGTGGCCCAGCGGCCATCGGTCTCGGGCATTTCGATCGGGTCGACATCGTCGTCATGCGAGATGAAGAAATCCGGCACGGGCAGGCCGTCGACCGGCTCGTAGGCCTTGCGGATCCAGTGGAACCGGGCCTCGGGGCCGGCATGGTTGTGCAGGGTATAGCGCGCGCCGGGGGGCAGGTAGGCGATGCTGCCGGGTTCCAGGACGAAATCGTCGTCGCCCAGGCTGAGCGTCATGGCCCCGTCGACCATGAAGATCACGCCTTCGGCCTCGGGATCGGGTTCGGGCCATTCGCTGCCGCCGCCCGGGGCCAGCTCGACGATGTACTGGGCGAAGGTCTCGGCAAAGCCCGACAGCGGCCGGGCGATGATCCAGGCCCGGGCATCGTCCCAGTAGGGCAGGGCCGAGGTGACGATGTCGCGCATGGTGTTGCGCGGGATGACGGCCCAGGCCTCGGTGAACCGGGCCTGGCCGGTGCGGGCCGTGGGGCTGTCGCTCTGCGGAGGCAGGCCGCCGGGCGGGGTGGCGTAGCTGCGCTTCATCATGGGTCTCCTGGCTTCGAGGGGCGACATCGGGGTGACATCTGGATCCTTGGGCCGCCGGGCGGGCGAGGCCGGCCGCCGGCCCGGTGCGCGTCGGAAACGGCGGCAAGGGACCGGGCAACGGGCCGGCCAACGGGCGGGCCGGGCGGCTTTCGACCAGATACGACCCTGCGGGCGCGTCTTGCAAGGCCCCGGGGCAATTGTCGGTTTGACCGTGGCCGGGGGGATGCTAACCATGGGACAGAATTGACGATCAGACAGGGTGACGACGATCATGGGCAAGTTTTTGGCAGCCACGGGGCGCCGCCCCGGGCCGGGTTCGGCCGCGGGGCTTGGCCTGGGCGTGGTGACGGGCCTGATGATGGGCCTGATGATGGCGCCGACCGGGGCCGAGGCGCGGTCGATGGCCGACACGCTGCGGCGCACCGGGCTGACCCAGCAGGACATTTCGATCATGACCGCCGCCGCGGCGCCGCTCTACCGCGAGGGCACGCCGAAGGTCGGGGCCGAGAGCGAATGGTCCAACCCCGACAGCGGGGCGAGCGGCAAGTCGCTGCTGGTGTCCTTTGCCGACGGCTGCGCCGACATCCGGCACGTCGTGATCACCCAGCGCCGGCCCGAACCGCAGGACTTCGTGTTCCGCAACTGCAAGACCGCCGACGGCAGCTGGGTTCTGACCCCGTGATTGCGCCCCGGCCGCAGCCCCCGGTGGTGCCGGGCCGCAAGGGCCCGGGCCGGGGCGGGCCGGATGCCGCCTGCCGCCCGGGCCGTGCCGCACCGACCTTTCACCCGGACGGGGCCGCGCGGGCCCCGGGCCGGCGGTTCTGAACCGGCCAGGCCCGTTCCCCTTCCAGGCCGGGCCGTTGCCATTTCCCCCATCCAACCGATCCAAGGAGGCCGGGTGCCATGTCCGAAACCGAGCCCACCGCGGCGAGCAGCGGGGCGCTGAACCCCTTGGCGCCCGATCATCTGCCCTATTTCATCCCCGGCCCCGACGGATCGGACCCGATGATGCACACGGCGATCTATTTCCTGATCTTCTTCGCCTTTGTCGGCGGGGTGCTCTACCTGCACATGCATTCGCTGCCCGAGCGGATGTCGCATGGCCACAGCCGGACCCAGTTCCAGATCGTGGCCATCCTGGCGCTGCTGGCGCTGTTCACCCATGAAAACATCTTCTGGATCATCGCGCTCTTGCTGGCGGCCACGACGCTGCCCGATTTCCTGACGCCGGTGACATCCGGCGCGCGGTCGCTGGCCAGCCTGGCCGGGCGGCTCTACGAGGGCGACGAGCCGCGCGAGGATGACATCGGCCACGTGCCGGGCACGCCAGTGTCACACGGCACGTCGCAGGGCCGGCCGGCCGGCGATACGGCACCGGGGACCACGGGGGCCGGCGCGGCGGAGCCGGGCCATGACACGCGCGGGGAGAAGGGCTGAGCCATGCTGGAATTCACTGTCTGTTCGATGCTCACCATCCTGCCCGATTACCTGATCCGGCATTACGTGCAGGGCAAGCGCATCGGCCACGAGATCACGCTTTACTCGGTCTGGTTCGAACTGCGCTACGGCATCACCGGCTGCGCCATCCTGACCCTGTCGCTGATCACCGTGGTGTTCTTTTTCCATCCGGCGGCCAGCAGCGTGACGGCGGTGTTTCGCACCGTGACCATCCTGCCCCAGACCGGCGGGCGGGTGGCCGAGGTGATGGTCACCAACAACGAACATATCGAGGCCGGAGACGTGATCTTCCGGCTCGATGACGCGCGCCAGCAATCGGCGCTGGAAACGGCGCAATCGCGGCTGAACGAGATCGATGCCGAGATCGTCATGGCCGCGGCCGACCTGCAGGCGGCCACGGCCACGGTGGCCCAGGCCGTGGCGCTGCAGAACGAATACGAGACCGAACTGGCGCGGACGCAGCAGCTGATGGACCGGGGTTCGTCGGCGGTCAGCCAGCAGGAGCTGGACCGGCAAAGGGCCAGGGCCGAGGCCCAGGCTGCGGCCGTCGAGGCGGCGCGCAGCCAGGAAAGCAGCGCGCGGGCCCGGGTCGAGACGCTGTTGCCGGCCCAGCGGGCCAGCGCCGACGCCGCCGTGCGCCAGGCCCAGGTCGAGCTGGATTTCACCGTGGTGCGGGCCGGCACGGCCGGGATCCTGGAGCAGTTTGCCCTGCAGCCGGGGGATTACGTGTCGTCGGTGCTGCGCCCGGCGGGGATCATCGTGCCCGATGGCGCTGCGTCGGGCCACATGCGGATGCAGGCGGCCTTTACCCAGCTGGCCGCGCCGGTGCTGAAGGAAGGCATGGTGGCCGAGGTGCTGTGTGCCTCGGTGCCCTTCAAGATCATCCCGATGGTGATCGTCAGCCGCCAGGAGGTGATCAAGGGCGGCGAGCTGCGGCCGACCGACCAGCTGGTCGACCTGACCCAGCGCCAGCCCGGCGGGTCGATCCTGGTAGGGATGGAGCCGCTCTATGAAGGCGGGATGGACGATGTGATCCCCGGATCGACCTGTGCGGCCAATGCCTATACCGATTACCACGACCGGCTGGAGCATGACGACAGCCTGTCGACCTTCCAGTTCGTGGCGTTCCACGTGGTCGACACGGTGGCGCTTGTGCATGCCTTCATCCTGCGCATCCAGGCGCTGCTGCTGCCGGTCCGCACGCTGGTCCTGAGCGGCGAGCATTGACGGATCGCGGCGCCCCTTGGCGGGGCGCCGACGGTGTGAGGGCAGGGAAGGAACGGGGCCGGTCTGTCCGGTCGCGGGGTGCCGAGCGAGCCGGTGGCTGGTGTTGGTGTGCATCTGCGGCGTGTCGGGCGTGACATCGTGGGTGTGCGTCGGCCTGCGGGCGGCCCGTCATGCGTGGCAGGTGGTCACGCGCGGCAGGTGGGCCGGGACGGCATGTGGCCCGGCGATGCCCTTGGCGCGCAGGAACGGCGGCGCGCCGGTGGAGAGGTGAGAGGGGGGCGCTGCCCCCGTCCTCCGTTGGAGGACTCCCCCGGGAATACTTGAGAAGAGAAAGAAGCAGGAGGGGGCGCGATGCTGACACTTTGGGGACGGGCGACATCGTCGAATGTGCAGGCGGTGATGTGGGGCCTGGAGGAGATGGGTCTGGAGGTGCGGCGGATCGATGCCGGGGGCCGGTTCGGCGGGCTGGATGATCCGGCCTATCGCGAGATGAACCCGATGGGATTGGTGCCGGTATTGAAGGATGGCGACGGGCCGGCGCTGTTCGAAAGCGCGGCGATCCTGCGTTATCTCTGGGGAACATATGGCCGGGCGCCGTTCCGGCCCGACGATGCGGGCGACCGGGCCGTGGTGGATGTCTGGGCGGAATGGGGCAAGCACGTGTTGTGCGGGGCCTTTACCGTGCCGGTCTTCTGGGCACATTGGCGCACGCCGGAAGAGGACCGCGACACGGCGGCCGTGGCCGCGGCGGTGGCGCGGTTCGAGGCGCTGCTGGAGATCGTGGCGCCGCGCATCGATCGCGGGGGCTTCGTGGTGGGCGACCGGCTGAGCCTGGCCGATATCTGGGTCGGCCACGTGCTCTATCGTTATTTCACGCTGGATATCGAACGGGCGGCACCGCCGGCGATCGAGGCCTATTACCGCAGGCTCTGCGACCGGCCGGGCTATGCGACCCATGTCATGGTGAATTACGACGAGCTGAAGGGCGTGCGGCGCAGCGGCTGAGGCCCTGGTCGCCGCTCAGTAGCCGCGCTGGCGGTCGACCTCGTGCAGGAGCGGCTCGCCCGCGCCGAGGCGACGGTAGTTCTCGGCCACGTCGCGCAGGGCATCGCCCAGGTGCCAGCCCGAGACATGAGGCGTCAGGGTGACGTTGGGATGCGACCAGAGCGGGCTGTCGGCGGGCAGTGGTTCGACCCGGGTGACATCGAGCACGGCATGGCCCGGAGTGCCGGCCTCCAGGGCGCGGACCAGGGCGGTTTCGTCGACGAGATCGCCGCGCCCGGCGTTGAGCAGGCAGGCGCCGGGTTTCATGTGGGCCAGCATGGCGGCATCGAAGAGATCGCGGGTGGCCTCGGTCGAGGGCAGGATCGAGACGACGTAATCCTGCTCGGCCAGCAGGGCGGGCAGGGCATCGGGCCCGTGCAGGCAGGTGATGCCGTCGATCTGCTTGGGAGAATTGCTCCAGCCGGTGGTGACAAAACCGACGTCGCGCAGCAGGCGGGCCGTCGTGGCACCGATATGGCCCAGGCCCAGCACGGCGGCGCGGGTGCGGCGGGTCTGGCGCGGGGCCAGGGGCGCCCAGTCGCCCTGGGCCTGGGCGGTGGCGTAATGGCGATGCTGGCGCTGGTCGCGCAGCAGGTAGGACAGGGCCCATTCGGCGATTTCATGGGCCGGTTCCATCGGCCGCAGCCGGGCGACGCGGACAGGCGCGGGCAGGGCGGGATGGGTGACGATGCTGTCGACCCCGGCGCCGAGTTTTTGCACCAGGGCAAGGTTGGGCAGCAGGGCCGGCAGGTGGGCGGGCAGCTCGGAACAGGCCAGCATGGTGATCTGGGAGGCATCGCCCAGGCCATCGCGCAGGCGGATGTCGGCATCGGGCAGCAGGTCGAGAACGGTGTCGCGGACCTCTTCCTCGGGCATCCAGCCGGAATGTCCGATGTCGATGAGCAGGGCCATGGGATGTCCTTTCGCGGCAGCTGTCGGGCAGGGATCTGGGCGCTGGGTATCCGGCCCGGGGCAGGGGGGCAAGGGCCGGGGCCGGGCGTGAGGCGGACGGGTGTGGGGCAGACAGGGCAGCCGGGTGCGTGCGGACGGGTGAGGAAGTGCAGGCGGCGGGCGGGTGCAGGTTGGGCAGGGCGCCGGGCGGGATGGCCGGGCTGCGGGGAAAAATGGCCGATGCCGGGGCAGATAGGGCAGGGCACGCGGGTGGACTGGGACGTTCAGATCGCAGGACGGGAATGCGCTCGTTGGGCCGGACGGGGAGACCGGCGAAAGTGGGCCGGGACCGCGAGGCGGGGCGGCTGTCGGGCCTGGGTCGGGCGGGCCAGAACGAGGCGGCGAGGGTAGTACAAAAGGCGGCCGGGCGGGCCGTGGGCCGACGCGGGGGCGGGCCGGGCGACGCAACGGCGTGTACCGATCTGCGGAACTGAGTTCCGAAATCGGTGGACAAGCTCTGCCGGGGTGATCCATCCTGCGGGCGATCCCGCCCCGATCCGACCGGCGGGCACGTCTTGGGGAGGAAGACGGATGGACATGAATTTCACGATGCGCCCCGAAATTGCGGACCTGCTGGACCGGGTGCGCGAGATGATCCGCGACGAGATCATGCCGATGGAGGAAGACTATGCCCGCGAGGTGGCAACGGGCGACCGCTGGGCCTTTACCCCACGCCAGACCGAGATCCTCGACGGGCTGAAGGCCCGGGCCAGGGACCGGGGGCTGTGGAACTTCTGGCTGACCGACAGCGCGCGGGGGTTCGGTCTGAGCACCGTCGAATATGCGCTCTTTGCCGAGGAGATGGGCAAGACGCCACTGGGGGCCGAGGTCTTCAACTGCTCGGCGCCGGACACCGGCAACATGGAAGTCTTCGAGCGCTACGGCAGCGACAAGATGAAGGACGACTGGCTGAAGCCCCTGCTGGCCGGCGAGATCCGTTCGGCCTACCTGATGACCGAACCGGAGGTGGCGTCATCGGATGCGACCAATATCGAGATGTCCTGCGTGCGCGATGGCGACGATTATGTGCTGAACGGCGAGAAATGGTGGTCGTCGGGGGCCGGCGATCCGCGCTGCAAGGTCTATATCACCATGGTCCGGACCGGCGATGACGACACGCCGAAACATGCGCGCCATTCGATGATCGTCGTGCCGGCCGGGACCGAGGGCATCGAGATCCTGCGGCCGATGCTGGTCTTTGGCCATGACGATGCGCCCCATGGCCACATGCATATCCGTTTCACCGACGTGCGGGTGCCGGCCGAGAACATGCTGCTGGGCGAGGGCCGGGGCTTTGAGATCGCGCAGGGCCGGTTGGGGCCCGGGCGCATCCACCATTGCATGCGGGCGATCGGCCAGGCGGAATCGGCGCTGGAACAGCTGTGCAAACGCGCGCTGCACCGCGAGGCCTTTGGCAAGAAGCTGGCCCAGCTGGGGGCGAATTACGACATCATCGCCGAATGCCGGATGGAGATCGAGATGGCCCGGCTGCTCTGCCTGAAGGCGGCGTGGTACATGGACCAGGGCGACAAGAAGGCCGCGGCGCCCTGGATCAGCCAGATCAAGGTCATCGCCCCGCGGGTGGCGCTGAAGGTCATCGACGAGGCGATGCAGATGCACGGCGGCGCGGGGATTTCCCAGGAAACGCCGCTGGCCCATGCCTGGACCCATGTGCGGACGCTGCGGTTTGCCGATGGGCCCGATGCCGTCCACAGGCGCCAGATCGCCCGGGCCGAGCTGAAGAAATACACGCAGGAGAAGGTGTGAGACATGCCCTTTGAAGGCAGCCCGTCCTATTTCCACGAGATCGACGGGGTTTTTGTCGGCAATGATCCGGCACGGGGGCCGTGGTCGGCCGGACATTGCCACGCCGGGCCGGTCACCGGGCTGGCAGCGCGGGCGGCCGAAACGGCGGTCAGCCCGGGCAAGGTGATGACCCGGCTGACCGTCGACGTGCTGCGGCCGCTGCCGCTGGACGGTTTGCGGGTGACGGCCGAGCTGACGCGCGAGACCCGGACGCTGGCCACCACGCGGGTGCAGGTCGAGGCGCTGGACGGCACAATCTGCATGACCGGCACGTCGATGCACCTGGCACGCAAGGAGCTGGGCGAAGTGCCCACGGCCCAGGTGCCCGCGCCCCGGTTCGACGAGGCCGAGCCCGGGCCGTCGCTGTTGGTCGGCGGGCTGCATGACCGGCCGTCCTTCGGCCAGTTCATCGACGTGGCCTATCCGCCGGGCGTCTCGCGGGCGCCGGGGCCCAAGGCGGTGTGGATGCGGGTGCCGGCGCTGCTGGAGGGCGAGGCGCCCAGCCCGATCCAGTCGATCTGCCCGCTGGCCGATTGCGGCAACGGGATTTCGTGGAATGCCGTGCCGGGGGTGATGGGGTTCATGAACACCGACCTGACGCTGCAGATCCACCGCGAGCCGGTGTCGGACTGGCTGGCCTCGGATGCGGTGTCGCATTGGCAGGGCAATGGCGTGGGCATGTCGCAGGCCGTGCTTTATGACACCAAAGGCCCCGTGGGCGTGGCCTTGCAGACGCTGGTGCTGCACCCGCCGGGCTGATCGCGGGATGCGGGGCACGGGCAGGGCTGGGCAGGGCTTCGGGGCTGGGTTGGGCCCTTAATGCCAGAAACGTGGCGCGGTGTTGGGCCCGAGGCGTGGTACGGGGCCGGGTCGGAGGCGTGGTCCGGTGTCGGGTCTGCGGCGTGGTACGGGGGCGAACCACAGGCCCTGGGCAGGGTTGAGCCTGAGGTGGACCCGGTGATCGTCCGGCTTGACGGAGGCCGGGCCGGAGCGTAAGCCCGTGGTCATGAAACGCTTGGCGATCCTTTCCAATCTCTGGTGGCGGCCCTCCTGACAGGGCGGCCCGACGATTGATCCCGACGTTTCATCTCGTTGCAACAGGCCGCCGCCCGGGCGGCCTTTGTCTTTTCTGCTGATCCCCCGTGCGGCGGCCTTCATTCCCGAAGGACCCTGCACATGACATCCGACACCCTGACCCCCGAAGCCCGGCGGCCGATCAACGAACAACAACCGGCCCCCGCCGCCGACACAAAGGGCACGACACGCCCTGTCATCCTGACCGGCGACCGGACCACCGGGCCGCTGCATATCGGCCATTATGCCGGCTCGCTGAAGAACCGGCTGGCCTTCCAGGAAAGCCATGACCAGTACCTGCTGCTGGCCGATACCCAGGCGCTGACCGACAATGCCCATGATCCGGCCAAGGTCCGGCGCAATGTCGTCGAGGTGGCGCTGGATTACCTGGCCGTGGGGATCGACCCGGGCCGGACGACGATCTGCCTGCAATCGCACCTGCCGGCCCTGGCCGAATTGTCGATGCTCTACCTCAATTTCGTCACCGTCGCCCGGCTGGAACGCAATCCGACGATCAAGGACGAGATCCGGGCCAGGGGCTTTGGCCGCGACATCCCGGCGGGGTTCCTGTGCTACCCGGCGGCCCAGGCGGCGGATATCACGGCCTTCCGGGCGACGGTCGTGCCGGTCGGGGCCGACCAGGCGCCGCTGATCGAGCAGACCAACGAGATCGTGCGCCGGATCAACGCCGTGGCCGGCACACCGGTGCTGCCCGAGGCGCAGGCGGTGATCCCCGAGGCCGGGCGGCTGCCGGGCGTGGACGGCAAGGCCAAGATGTCCAAATCGGGGGGCAATGCGATCGGGCTGTCGGCCACGCCCGACCAGATCCGGGCGGCGGTGCGGGCGATGTTCACCGATCCGGGCCACCTGCGGGCCGAGGACCCGGGGCGAGTGGAGGGGAACGTGGTGTTCACCTATCTCGATGCCTTTGACGAGGACCGCGCCGGGCTGGAAGAGCTGAAGGCGCAGTACCGGCGGGGCGGGCTGGGCGATGGCCGGATCAAGGCCCGGCTGGAAGAGATCCTGCAGGAGCTTGTCGCGCCCTTCCGGGCCCGCCGCGCGGAATTCGCGCGGGACGAGGGCCATGTCGTGTCGGTCATCCGGCGGGGCACGGAACGGGCGCGGGCCGTGACCGAAGAGACCCGGCGCGACGTGGTCGAGGCGCTGGGGCTGTTCCGGCTGTAGGAAGCGTTGAAGCGAAACGGTGTCTTGCGTCGGGTGCGTGACAGGCGGCCGCGTGTGAGGACCGGCCGCCCGGCCCCGTTTGCCGGCAGCCGCTCAGGCAGTCCCGCCCGCGAAGGGATCGCGCGGATAGCCCACCCCGGCCAAATAGAGCCCCTGGGGTGGGCAGACCGGCCCGCAGGCCGCGCGGTCGCGGGCTTGGAGCGCGGCGGTGACGTCATCGGCCGTCCAGGCCCCGGCGCCGACCCGTTCCAGGGTGCCGACAAAGCTGCGGACCTGGTTGTGCAGGAACGACCGGGCGCGCACGTCAAAGCGGATTTCCGGGCCCGACAGGCCGGTCGCGGCGCTGACATCGAGCCGGTCGAGCGTCTTGACCGGGCTGTCGGCCTGGCAGATCGACGAGCGGAAGGTCGTGAAATCGTGCCGGCCGATCAGCCGCTGGGCGGCGTCATGCATGGCGTCCGCATCCAGCGGATGGCGCACCTGCCAGACCTGCCCGGCGTCATGGGTGGCCGGAGCCCGGCGCAGCAGGATGCGGAAGAGATAGCGCCGTTCGACGGCCGAGAACCGGGCATGCCAGTCGTCGTCGACCCGGGCGCAATCGATGATGGCCACCGGATCGGGCTTGAGATGGTGGTTCAGCGCTTCGGACAGGCGGAAGGGATCCCAGTCGCGGTCCATGTCGCAATGGGCGACCTGGGCCAGCCCGTGCACCCCGGCATCGGTGCGCCCGGCCGCGGCGATGGTATGGGCGCGGGGCTCCAGCCGGGCCAGGGCGGCCTCGATGGCGCCCTGCACCGAGGGCTGATCCTTCTGGCGCTGCCACCCGGCGAAGGGGGCGCCGTGATATTCGACCTTGAGGGCATAACGGGGCATGACCGGGCGCTTACCCTGCCGATCCTGTCCGGGCAAGGGGCGGAGGGGATGACCGAGATCGGGCTGGAGCGGATCAGGTCGGGATCAGGCGGGCCGTGGCCGAACCCGCGCGAAGCGGCGGCCGGAAGCGGGTGACACGCGGGCCGCACCCGCGTCGACCGGGGGCCAAGCCTCTGGCATCGCGGGGGAAGGCCCCCTATCTTGCGAGGCAACGGACCGGCCCCGCACCAAGGGGGCCGGCGCAATGCGACGGGCACCGGGGGCAGTCTTGATCATCACCCAACTGGCCGACAACCTGACCCGCGGGGTCGAGGCCGTCGGCGACACGATCAGCGAAACGCTCTTTGAACCGGTGATCCGGCTGGGCGTGACCGGGCTGGCGCGCGCCGGCAAGACGGTGTTCATCACCTCGCTGGTGGCCAACCTGCTGGACCGCGGCCGGATGACCGGGCTGGTGGCCGAGGCCGAGGGCCGGATCTCGGCGGCCTTCCTGCAGCCGCAGCCCGACGACACCGTGCCGCGCTTCGAGTTCGAGGACCACCTGCATGCCCTGACCGGGCCGAACCCGCACTGGCCCGACAGCACCCGGGCGGTCAGCGAGCTCCGCCTGTCGCTGCGGGTGCGGCCTTCGGGCCTGCTGGGCGGGCTGCAGGGGCCGCGCACGGTGCATCTCGACATCATCGACTATCCCGGCGAATGGCTGCTCGACCTGGGCCTGCTGGACAAGAGCTTTGCCGAATGGTCGGCCGAAACGCTGGACCGGCTGGAAGGCCGGGCCGAGGGTGCGGCCTATCTCGACCTGGTGCGGGCCACCGATGTCAGCGCCGCGCGGGACGAGCCGGTGGCCAAGGCCCTGGCCACCCGGTTCACCGAATATCTCAACAACGCCCGCGACGCCGGTTACCACGATTGCACGCCCGGCCGGTTCCTGCTGCCCGGCGACCTGGCCGGCTCGCCCGTGCTGACCTTTGCGCCCCTGCCCGAAGAGGCCGGGGCCGGGCGCCGCTCGCTCCTGCGCGAGATGGAACGGCGCTACGAGGCCTACAAGGCCCGGGTGGTGCGGCCGTTCTTCCGCGATCATTTCGCCCGGATCGACCGGCAGGTCGTTCTGGTCGACGTGCTGGGCGCCATCCACCAGGGGCCGCGGGCCGTCGAGGACATGCGCCGGGCGATGACCGATATCCTGGCCAGTTTCCGGCCCGGGCGGAATGCCTTCCTCAGCCGCATCCTGGGCGGCAAGCGGGTGGAAAAGATCCTGTTCGCGGCGACCAAGGCCGACCATCTGCACCACCAGCAGCACCCGGCCTTTGCGTCGATCATGGATGCGCTAACCCGCGATGCCCGCGACCGGGCGCGCTTTGCCGGGGCCGAGACCCAGGCCATGGCCCTGGCCGCGCTGCGCGCGACGACCGAGGAACTGCGCAGCCATGGCGGGGCCGATCTGCCCTGCGTGCGGGGCCATCTCAAGGACAGCGGCAAGGCCGCGGCCTTCTATCCCGGCGAGCTGCCCCAGGATCCGACCGTGCTGCTCGGCCCGGCGCGGGACGGGGCCGACAGCTGGCTGGGCGCGGATTACGGCATGATGGCCTTTGCCCCGGCGCCGCTGACGCTGAAACCCGGGGACGGACCGCCGCATATCCGGCTGGACCGGGCGGCGCAGTTCCTCTTTGGGGACAAGCTGTGACCACCGTCGCCCTGCGCGCGGCCCGGCCGCTGGATGCGGGCCGGACGGGCGACATCTTGCACGGGTTCGAAACCGGCACGCCCTGGATGCCCCGCCAGCATTCGGCGGCCGAGGCCGTGGCCTTCTGCGCGATGATGATCGACCGGGGCTGGGTGACCGTGGCCGTGGTCGAGGGCGGCGCGACCGGCCCTGGCATCGCCGGGTTCCTGGCCCGCGACGGCGAGGAGATCCACGCGCTCTACCTGGCGCCCGACCAAACCGGGCTGGGCATCGGCCGGCTGTTGCTGGATGATGCCAAGGCCCGGGCAGGGCGGCTGTGGCTCTGGACCTTCCAGGCCAATCTCGGCGCCCAGCGGTTCTACCTGCGCGAGGGCTTTGCCGAGGTCCGGCGCACCGACGGGGCGGGCAATGACGAGGGCCTGCCCGACATCCAGTACCATTGGCCAGCGGAGGCGGCATGAGCAAGGGACCTGTCCTGTTCGACCTGGAACCCGATCCCGAGGGGCCCCGGCCCGGGCCTGCGCCCAGCGTGGCCGACGCGCCGCCGGTGCCCGACCTGAGCGGGCCGGAGGCCGGGCCCGAGGGCACGGCGATGGAAGCCGCCATGCGGGCCGGCGCGCGTCCAAGCTCGGCCCTGGCCAAGTGGTTCTGGGGGCTGGCGACCTCGCTGCTGGGCCTGGTGCTGTCGGTCGCGGCCTGGCAATTCGCGGCTTCGCTGGTGGCTTCGGTGCCGATCCTGGGATGGATCGTGACCGGCCTGCTGGCGGCCTTCGTGCTGGTCGGCCTGCTGGTCGCCCTGCGCGAGCTGGCGGCCTTTGGCCGGCTGGGGCGGATCGATTCCATCAAGCATGACGCCGACATGGCCCTGGCCGAGGCTGACCTCGAGGCCGCCCGTGGCGTGGTGCGCCAGCTGCAGGCGCTTTACGCCGGGCGCGAGGATACCCGCTGGGGCCGTGACCGGCTGGCCGAGCGGGTGGAGGATCAGTTCGATGCCGCCGCGCTCTTCGGGCTGGCCGAGGACACGCTGCTGGCGCCGCTGGATGCCGCCGCCCGGCGCGAGGTCGAGGCCGCGGCGCGCCAGGTGGCGACGGTCACCGCGCTGGTGCCGCTGGCGCTGGCCGATGTCGTGGCGGCCTTTGCGTCCAGCCTGCGGATGATCCGGCGGGTGGCCGAGATCTATGGCGGGCGGTCGGGGTTCTTTGGCGGGCTGCGCCTGACCCGGGCGGTGTTCACCCATCTCGTCGCCACCGGTGCCGTGGCCGCGGGCGAGGACCTGCTGGAACCGGTCCTGGGCGGCTCGGTGCTGTCGAAACTGTCGCGGCGGTTCGGAGAAGGCCTGGTCAACGGGGCGCTCAGCGCGCGGGTGGGCGTGGCGGCGATGGAGGTCTGCCGGCCGCTGCCGTTCTCGCCGCGCCACCGGCCGTCGGTACGGGGGATCATCAAAAGCGCGCTGGCTGGGCTGATCGGGCGGCGCGGTTAACCTGCGGCTCAGGTTCTGCATGTTAGGGTCCGCGCAAACCTGACGAGGACCGCATGACCGAAGAATCCGATGTCGCCCGCCATTATTCGAGCGGTAACCTGCAGTCGCGCATCCATGCCGCCCTGGCCGAGGCCGGCCTGTCCGAGCCGCTGGATCCCGATGCGCTGGCGCCCCTGGACGAGTTTCACATCGGCGGGCGAGAGACCACGGCCCGGCTGGTCGACAAGCTGGACCTGGGTCCCGGGAAATATGCGCTGGACATGGGCTGCGGGCTGGGCGGGGCCGCGCGCCACGTCGCGCGGCGCACCGGGGCGGCGGTTGTCGGCGTCGACCTGACATCGGAATTCATCGCGGCGGGGCTTGAACTTACCGGGATGTGCGGGCTGGCCGACCGGGTCAAGCACGTGCGCGCCAGCATCACCAACCTGCCGTTCAACGACGGGCTGTTCGATGCCGTCTACATGATCCACGTGGGCATGAACATCGCCGACAAGCACCGTCTGGCGCAGGAGGCGGCGCGGGTGCTCAAGCCCGGTGGGCGGTTCGGGATCTGCGACGTGATGCGGCTGACCGAGGATGACATTCCCTATCCCGTGCCCTGGGCCTCCAGCCGCCATCAAAGCTCGGTCATGGGCGCGGACCGCTATCGTTTCCTGCTTGAGGATGTGGGATTCGACATCGTGTCGGATGTCAGCCTGGCGGGGTTTGCCCTGGACAGCCTTGATTCGCTCATCGCCCGGGTGGCCGATCCGGGGCCGCTGGGGCTGCACCTGGTCATGGGCGAGGATGCGGGCGAAAAGGTGGCCAACATGGCGGCCAGCATCCGGGCCGGCCATATCGCGCCCCATGTCATCGTCGGCTGCCTGCCGGGCTAGGCGATGCGCCGGCGCGGGCATTGGTCGTGGCGGGGCAGGCCCGGCCTGCCGTGGCCAGCGGCAAACCTACCGGGCGGCCAGGGCCCGCGACAGCTTGTTGTTGCCGGCCAGCTTGGCCAGCCGGTCGGCGGCCGAATTGCGCTGGTTCATGAAGGCATCCATGTCGGCCGGCAGCCCATCGAGCATGGCGCAGGCATCGTCATAGAGCTTGCAGGCATTGTCGACATTGTCGGCCCAGATCGCCCGTTCGGCCTGGGCGATGCGCATGTTCACCGTCGAAATGCGGTTCTGCATGTTCATCAGGATCAGCGTCTCGGCCAGCTTGGGCCCAAAGCCGCAATCGCCGTCGAGCTGATCGAGGTTGCAGGCCCCGTCATAGCGCGACCAGTCGGGCAGCAGGTCCTCGGGTGTGATCTCGGGGCGCAGGCGGCTGAGTTCGCGGTTGGATTCCTCGAACGGATCCTGGATCTGGCGGGCCAGCTCGGGGCCGATCTGCAGCCGCTCGTCGCAGCGCAGCAGGTCGATGGGAAAGCGCGTCAGCCGATAGATCGGGTGCCCGGGCAGGTAGCCCTGGTCGGACAGAACGTTCTGGATGGCGATGGTGCGGATGTCGAGCGCCTCGTTGAGCCGCGCGGCCGGGGCCAGCCCGGCGGTGTCCAGCCCCAGCTTGGCGCAGACATGGGCCACGGTATCGGCATTGCGCTTGAAACCGGTCAGCGTGACGGCCGCGTCGCCAAAGACATCGGCCCAGCGGCGGTAGAGCCGCAGGTAATCGTAATAGACATTGGTCGGCGTGACCCGGGCGAACCAGTCGCGGTCGACGCGCAGCCGCACCCGCGCGGCGGTCGAGGCCATCGACACGGCCATGTCGATCTGCGGCCGCAGGTAACACAGCACCTCGATGTCGGAGCTGAGCGGTTCGAGCAGGGCCCGGACCCGGGCCACCGCCTCGGGCGTGACCAGGCGCGAATGGCAATGTTCGTTCGAGATCAGGAAGGTATGGCAGCCCCGGGCGCGGGCGGCGGCATATTCGGCGGCCAGCTGGTCGGGCAGGTTGGCCCGGAAGGCCGCGCGCCCGGCCGGCGCATCGGCATTGATCAGCTCGTAGCCGTTGTCGGTCGAGTCTTCGGGCAGGGCCCAGAGATAGATCTTGATGTGGTTCAGCCGGCCCAGGACCTGGCTGTACCAGACGCCGCGGTCGGCCAGGGCGTCGCGGTTGCGCGAGGCCCAGTTCTGGAAGCTGGTCGAGCCGGTCTTTTCGGTGCCGATGTGCAGAAGGGTCTTCATGTCGAGCCTGTCGGGATCGCCAGGGCGGACGCCGTGGCCGGGGTCACTGCGGTGGTCGCTTCGGAAGCCCGACAAGGGGCTGCACGGGACTGGATCGTGTCATAGGCGCGAACGGGGCCGATGTAAACCGATGGCCGGGCGCGCCCGGCGGCCGCGGCTTTACCCCGCCGGCAGGGCGGCTTATAAGCCTGTCCATGTGCCATTTGAGCGCCATCATCATTCGAATTACATACCCGGCCCTCTGACCATGCGAGGCGCCGGGCAAAGGTGCTGAGATCACCGGCACCGCATTGTTATTCCCGACAAGTGTAATCGACACGTGCAATCGACACGCCAAGACCTGCGAGGACGCCAAGAGATGTGCGCCGAGACCCCGACCGACATGCCTGCGACCGACACGCCGGACTACAAGTCCACGCTGAACCTGCCCAAGACCGATTTCCCGATGCGCGCGGGCCTGCCCAAGCGCGAGCCGGGCTGGCTGGCCCGCTGGGAAGAGATCGGCATCTATGACCGCCTGCGCGAGAAGGAAGGCCGCGAGCCTTTCATCCTGCATGACGGCCCGCCCTATGCCAACGGCCACCTGCATATCGGCCACGCGCTGAACAAGGTCCTCAAGGACATGATCGTGCGGTCGCAGCAGATGATGGGCCGCGACGCGCGTTACGTGCCGGGCTGGGATTGCCACGGCCTGCCGATCGAATGGAAGATCGAGGAGAAATACCGCGCCAAGGGCCGCGACAAGGACCAGGTGCCGGTGGTGGAGTTCCGCAAGGAATGCAGGGATTTCGCGGCCGGCTGGATCGACATCCAGCGCGAGGAATTCAAGCGGCTGGGCGTGACCGGCAACTGGGCCGATCCCTACCTGACGATGAATTTCCATGCCGAGCGGGTGATCGCCGAGGAATTCCAGAACTTCCTGATGACCGGCACGCTCTACCAGGGCTCGAAGCCGGTGATGTGGTCGCCGGTCGAACAGACCGCCCTGGCCGAGGCCGAGGTCGAATACCACGACAAGGAAAGCTTTACCGTCTGGGTGAAGTTCAAGGTCATCCCGCCCTACGAGGGCGCCGGCACGCCGGACAGCCCGTCGCACAAGCTGCAGGGCGCTTACGTGGTGATCTGGACGACGACGCCCTGGACGATGCCGTCGAACAAGGCCGTGGTCTATGGCGAGCCGATCTCCTACGGGCTGTACAAGGTGACCGGCCGGCCCGAGGAATGCTGGGCCCGGATCGGGGACCGCTACATCCTGGCCGATGACCGGGCGGCGGATGTCTTTGCCCGCGCGCGGCTGGAGCCGTCGATGTGGGAACGCGTTGACGATGTGAGCCAGTCGGAACTGGCCGAGCTGAGCCTGCAGCACCCGCTGGCCGGGGCCGAAGGGTCGAACGGCGAATGGGACGATCCCCGCGATTTCCGGGCGGCCGATTTCGTGACGGCCGACGAGGGCACCGGGTTCGTGCATTGCGCGCCGTCGCACGGGATGGAGGAATTCGAGCTCTACCGCGACCTGGGCATGCTGGAACAGGTCATCACCTACAACGTCATGGAAGACGGGTCGTTCCGCGAGGATCTGCCGTTCTTCGGGGGCAAGCGCATCCTCAAGCCCAACGGCAAGGAGGGCGATGCCAACAAGGCGGTGATCGACAAGCTGATCGAGGTCGGCGGGCTGCTGGCGCGGGGCAAGATCAAGCATTCGTATCCGCATTCCTGGCGGTCGAAGGCGCCGGTGATCTTCCGCAACACGCCGCAATGGTTCGCGGCGATCGACCGGCCCGTGGGCGACGGCCAGGACGAGATGGGCCAGACGATCCGCGAACGGGCGCTGAAATCCATCGACGAGCTGGTGACCTGGACGCCCAAGACCGGGCGCAACCGGCTCTATTCGATGATCGAGGCCCGGCCCGACTGGGTGCTGAGCCGCCAGCGGGCCTGGGGCGTGCCGCTGACCTGTTTCGTGAAGAAGGGCGCGCTGCCGACCGACCCGGATTTCCTGCTGAAGGATGACAAGGTCAATGCCCGCGTGCTGGAGGCCTTCGAGGCCGAGGGCGCGGATGCCTGGTACCTGGAAGGGGCCAAGGAGCGGTTCCTGGGCAACGATTACGTGGCCGACGAGTGGGAACAGGTGTTCGACATCCTGGACGTGTGGTTCGACAGCGGGTCGACCCATGCCTTCGTGCTGCGCGACCGCGAAGACGGGGTGCCGGACGGCATCGCGGATCTGTACCTGGAGGGCACCGACCAGCACCGGGGGTGGTTCCATTCCTCGATGCTGCAGGCCTGCGGCACCAAGGGCCGGGCGCCCTATCGCGGCGTGTTGACCCACGGGTTCACCCTGGACGAGAAGGGCATGAAGATGTCCAAGTCGCTGGGCAACACGATCGTGCCGGACGAGGTGATCAAGCAATACGGGGCCGATATCCTGCGGCTGTGGGTCTCGCAGACCGATTACACGGCCGACCAGCGGATCGGGCCCGAGATCCTGAAGGGCACGGCGGACAGCTATCGCCGGTTGCGCAACACGATGCGGTTCATGCTGGGCTCGCTGGCCGATCTGCAGGACAGCGACCGGATCGAGGATCCGGCCGAGATGCCGCCGCTGGAACGCTGGGTGCTGAGCCGCCTGGCCGAGCTGGACGAGGTGGTGCGCGAGGGCTACGCCAAGTACGATTTCCAGGGCGTGCTGACGACGCTGTTCAACTTTGCGACGGTGGACCTGTCGGCCTTCTACTTCGATATCCGCAAGGACGTGCTCTATTGCGACGGCGACACGCCGCGGCGGCGGGCGGCGCGGACGGTGCTGGACCACCTGTTCCACCGGCTGACGACTTGGCTGGCGCCGATCCTGGTCTTCACCATGGAAGAGGTCTGGCTGGAGCGCTACCCGGGCGACGACAGTTCGGTCCACCTGGTGGATTTCCCCGAGACCCCGGCCAGCTGGCGCAATGCCAATGTCGAAGAGGCCGTGGCCAAGGTGCGGCGGGTGCGGCGCGTGGTGACCTCGGCGCTGGAGATCCAGCGGCGGGAGAAGGTCATCGGGTCGAGCCTGGAGGCCGCTCCGGTGGTGCATGTCGAGGATGCGCAGACGCGGGAGTTCCTGGACATGATCGACATGGACGACCTGTGCATCACTTCGGGTGTCAGCCTGTCGGGCGATCCGGCCCCGGCCGAGGCCTTTCGCCTGCCCGAGATCGAGGGCGTGGGCGTGGTGTTCGAAAAGGCCGAGGGCGCGAAGTGCCAGCGGTGCTGGAAGATCCTGCCGGACGTGGGCCAGCATGGCCATGACGGGGTCTGCGGGCGCTGTGACGTGGCGCTGAACGGCTAGGCCGGGCCATCGGGGGGCGCTGCCCCCCGGACCCCCCGAGGGTACTTGGGCCAAGAAGAAGACAGGGACGGTTTGGGCGGTTTCTTGCGGAACCGCCCTTTTTGCGCGCGGGGAAGGGGGCTAGGCTGGGGCATGGCCGCGATTGTTGTACCGACCCGATTTGGCAAGATTGCCCTGACCGAAGAGGGCGGCGCGCTGGTGCGGGCCGAATGGGACGGGGTGGCCGAGGGGCGGGCGACGGCCCTGTTGGAGGAGGCCGGGTGGCAATTGCGGGCTTATGACGGCGGGGTGTTGGAGGCGTTTGACCTGCCGATGGCGGTGGGCGGTTCGACGGCGCTGCAGGCGGTCTGTGCGGCGATGCGGGCGATACCCTATGGCTATACACGGACCTATGGCGAGATCGCCGGCGAGACCGGGCTGTCGGCCCAGGCCGTGGGGCAGCTGTGCGGGGCGAACCCGCTGCCGATCCTGATCCCCTGTCACCGGGTGATGGGGGCCCGGGGGCTGACGGGGTATTCGGGCAAGGGCGGGGTCGAGACCAAGGTGGCGCTGTTGCGCCACGAAGGGGCGGCGGGCCTGCTGATCTGATTGATTTCGCGTGGCGTGGGGGGCACCCTTGGAGGTGGAGACAGCAGGAGGAGGATGCCATGACCCGGGACAGGGCGGCGTTGAAGGGAAAGCTGCATGCGCGGATGCAGGCGCTGGAAGAGGCCGAGCTGGCCGCGGCGATCGAGCATTACGAGGCGCATATGGCCGAATCGCGGCTGGACGGGCGCGAGCAGCATGACAATGACGACATTGCCGACAGCACGGCCGAGGTGAACCTGGCGCAGGGGTTCGAACATCCCGTCGAGGAGCACCAGGCCAAGGTTGCGGCGATCCGGGCGATGGATTTCTCGGCCACCTCGGTGGTGCGGCCCGGGGCGGCGGTGATCGTCGGGGGCAAGCATTTCGTGGTCAGCGTGGCCACGGCGCGGTTCGATTGCGAGGGCGAGACCTGGATGGGGATTTCGCCGCAGAGCCCGATCTACATGGCGATGGAAGGGCTGTCGGCCGGCGAGGGCTTTCGCATGGGCGGGCGCGAGATGGTGATCGACGAGGTGTTCTGAACCCGGTCAGCCGGAGCCGCGGGCCCGGGGATGGGCGCGGTCGTAGACATCCATCAGCCGGGCGGTGTCGACGGCGGTATAGGCCTGGGTGGTCGATAGCGAGGCATGGCCCAGGAGGTCCTGGATCGCGCGCAGATCGCCACCGGCGGCCAGCAGGTGGGTGGCAAAGCTGTGGCGCATGGCATGGGGCGTGGCGCTGGCGGGCAGGCCCAGCTGCTGGCGGGCGCGGGCCATGACGCCGCTGATGGTGCGCGGGTTCAGCGCGCCGCCGCGCACGCCGCGAAACAGCGGGGCCTCGGGCGTGACGGGATGCGGGCAGAGCGCGACATAGGCATCGACGGCGGCGCGGGCGGCGGGCAGGACGGGCACGATGCGTTCCTTGCCGCCCTTGCCCAGGATGCGCAGGACATCGGGCAGCGGGGCATCGGCGCCGGTCAGGCCGAGGGCCTCGGAAATGCGCAGGCCGCAGCCCCAGAGCAGGGTCAGCACGGCGGAATCGCGGGCCGAGACCCAGCGCTGGGGGGATTGCAGCTCTACCGTTTCGATCATCGCCCGGGCGGCGTCTTCGGCCAGCGGGCGGGGCAGTTTCTTCTGGAACTTGGGGGCGCGGGTGGACAGCACGGCGGTGGCATCGAACCCCTCGCGTTCGGCCAGCCAGCCGATGAAGCCCTTGACCGCCGAGAGCTTGCGGGCCAGCGAGCGGGCCGACAGGCCCTGGCCGCGTTCGGCGGCCATCCAGGCGCGCATGTCGGACACCGAGATGTCGCGCAGGGGGGCCAGGCCGCCACGCCCGCCCTGGTGAACGGCGAGAAAGGCCAGGAAGCCTGCGACATCGGTGGAATAGGCGCGGATCGTGGCCCGGGCGGCGCCGTTCAGCGCCTGTTCGGCGCTCAGCCAGGATTGCAGGGCGTCCCGGCAGGCCGGGGCGATCAGGGCGGAGCGGTCGGGCGCGCTCACGACAGCCAGTGGCGCATCGACCGTTCGAAGACGCCGGCGAAGAAGGACAGAAGGTCGGTGCCCTGCTGGGGGGTGAACTGGTGCGGGTCCTCGGCGCCCAGGGCCAGCATGCCGGGCAGGCGACCGGGGCCGAAATCGAGGCGCAGGCAGGCTTCGGAGCGGATCCAGCCGGCCTGGGCGCCGTGCACGGTGGTCATGCCGTCCTGCAGCTGGCGCAGGGTGACCTGGTGCACGCGGGGCGGGGCGCCGGTGCCGAGATAGGCGTCGATGAAGCCCGGTTCGGCGATGCGCAGGACCTGGCCCAGGCGGTGCACGGCCGGGTCTTCGTCGGCCTGGGCGGATTCGAGGATCAGGGTGACGGAATCGACGCGCAGGATCTCGGCCACTTCGCCGCCGAGGTCGCTGAGGAAGCTTTCGAATTCGGTCGGGTCGAGCATGCGCAGGATGGCGCGGTGGACCTGGTTGGTGCCGGCGAGGTTTTCATAGGCCGCGGCGATGACCGAGCGGTGGGTGTCTTCGAGCCGGTCGAGCCGGGCTTCGAGACGGTCCATGGCGATGCCGCGCAGGTCGACAATATTGCCGCCCATCGACCGTTCATTGGCCGTGATGAGGGCATGCATGACATCCTTGTCATCCAGGATGGAATCGGGGGCCGCGATGATCGCGGCGCGGATCGCGTCGTCGAGTTTCGGGCTGCTGCTCATGACCGCCTCTGATGATTTGCGACAGTGTATAACATGACCGTCAACGGGTTTTCGACGGAAAAAGACCCCGGGGGACTGGTTGAATTCCTGACCGTGGCACTCCCGCCCCCCGGCAATGGCCCGGCTGCGCCGGCCCCCGGCCGGGCGTTGGGCCCGGCCCTGCGCCCGATGGGCGCAGGGCGGTGGCGTGGGGTGGGGGGTGGTGGGAGCAGGGGGGGAGGGAGGGGCGATCACGCGTGATGGTGCCGGACGATGACGGGTGGGGATGCCGGACAATGGTGCGTGGCAGTGCCGGACGGGAGGCGGTGGCGGGACCGGTGGCACGGGCAGGGCCGGGGAGGGGCAGCCGGCGCGCAGGGTGGCGGCAGGAGCGGCGGAATGCGGGGCGGTTGATTATGGCTGGATCGGCGGCGTTGGGCAGGCCGGGGGCGGGAGGCGGGACGCCCGCGGGTGCTTGGCGGGCAGACGTGCGCGGTAAGGTGCAGTTTGCATGTCAGGGCGGGCGACAAGGGGCCGACCGGCGAAGGGGGCGGGTACCGGGGGGCCTTGCCCTTGGCCGGCCGGCTGGGCTACCCCGGTCGGACGAGGCCGCCGGGCGGGACGGGCGGCCGCAACCCTTCCCGGAGGCAGGCGCATGGACGCGGTTGAGGAATTCGCACCCGGCGAGCCGGTGGCCGTCCTGACCACGCAGCCGCTCGACCGCCTGCTGGATTATGCCGCGCCCGAGACGGGCTGCCGGACCGGGTCCTTTGTCGAGGTGCCGCTGGGCCCGCGCAAGGTGCTGGGCGTGGTCTGGGGCCCCGGGCAGGGCGATTTCGACCGGTCGAAGCTGCGCGCCGTGAACCGGGTGCTGGACGCGCCGCCGATGCGCGAGGAACTGCGGGCCTTCCTGGAGAAATGCGCGGCCTACACGCTGACGCCGATGCCGGCGATGCTGCGGCTGGCGACGCGTGCGCCGGGGCTGGGCGATCCGCCGTCGATGCGCCGGATCTACCGGCTGGGCGATGCCGCGCCCCAGCGGATGACCGATGCGCGGACGCGGGTGCTGGAGGTGCTGCGCGAGCATGGCGGGCTGGCCTTTACCCTGGGCGAGCTGGCCGAAATGGCCGGGGTGACGACATCGGTGGTCAAGGGGCTGGTCAAGCAGGGCGCCGTGCGCGAGGAGGACAGCCCGCGCGACCTGCCCTTCCCGCGGCTTGATCCCGACCGGCCGGGCAAGACCCTGACCGAAGACCAGGAGGCGGCGGCGGAAGCCCTGCGCGAGGGCGTGCGGGCGGGGCAATACGGCACGACGCTGCTGCGGGGGATCACCGGGTCGGGCAAGACCGAGGTCTACCTGGAAGCGGTGGCGGCCTGCCTCGAACGCGGGCGCCAGGCGCTGGTTCTGCTGCCCGAGATCGCGCTGACCAGCGAATTCCTGGCCCGGGTCGAGGCGCGCTTCGGGGCGCGGCCGGCGGAATGGCATTCGGGCGCGACGATGACCGAACGCCGGCGGATCTGGCGGATGGTCGGCGAGGGCGGGGCGCAGCTGGTCGTCGGCGCGCGGTCGGCGCTGTTCCTGCCGTTCCGCGACCTGGGCCTGGTGGTCGTCGACGAGGAACATGACACGGCCTACAAGCAGGAAGAGGGCGTGATGTACAACGCCCGCGACATGGCCGTGCTGCGGGCGTCGATCTGCGGCGCGCAGGTGGTGCTGGCCTCGGCCACGCCGTCGCTGGAAAGCTGGGCGAACGTGCAGGCGGGCAAGTACCGGCGGATCGAGCTGACCTCGCGGTTCGGGGCGTCGATCCTGCCCGAGATGCGGGCGCTGGACATGCGGGCCGCAGGGCTGAAGGCCGGGCGGTGGATCTCGCCGGCGCTGGCCGAGGCGGTCGAGGCGCGGGTGGCCCGGGGCGAGCAGGCGCTGCTGTTCCTCAACCGGCGGGGCTATGCGCCGGTGACGCTGTGCCGGGCCTGTGGCAGCCAGGTGGGCTGTCCGCATTGCGACGCGCGGATGGTCGAACACCGGTTTCTCAAGCGGCTGATGTGCCACCAATGCGGCGAGACGATGCCGATGCCCGAGGCCTGCCCGGATTGCGGGGCCGAGGACAAGCTGGCGCCGGTCGGGCCGGGGGTGGAGCGGCTGGCCGAGGAGGCCGGGCAGCTGTTTCCCGAGGCGCGGCTGGCTGTGCTGAGCTCGGACCTGTTCGGATCGGCCCGGGCGCTGAAGGCCGAGATCGAGAAGATCGCGGCGGGGGCGGCGGACATCATCATCGGCACCCAGCTGGTGGCCAAGGGGCACAATTTCCCGCTGCTGACGCTGGTTGGCGTGATCGATGCCGACCTGGGTCTGCAGGGGTCTGACCTGCGGGCGGCGGAACGGACGTTCCAGCTGATGCGGCAGGTGGCTGGACGGGCGGGACGGGCCGAGCGGGCCGGGCTGGCCCTGTTGCAGACCTATCAGCCCGACCACCCGGTGATCCGGTCGATCCTGGCCGGCGACGAAGAGGGGTTCTGGACCGCCGAGGCAGGCGAGCGCCAGGCCGCCGGGGTGCCGCCCTACGGGCGGATGGCCGGGATCATCCTGTCGGGGTCGGACACGGCCCAGATCTTTGACCTGGGCAATGCGCTGGCGCGCAACGACGGGCCGTTGCGGGCGGTGGGGGCGCAGCTGTTCGGGCCGGCGCCGGCGCCGATCGCGCGGATCCGGGGGCGCCACCGGGTGCGGCTGCTGGTCAAGGCGCCGCGGGGCGTGGCGCTGCAGGAGGCGATCACGCGCTGGCTGGCGCCGGTGCGGCTGAAGGGCGATCTGCGGCTGGCGGTGGATATCGATCCGCAGAGTTTCTTCTGACCGGGTGTCCGGTTTCGGCCCGTGCTGGCCCGTGCCGGCCGGGCGCCAGGCCCGGAGGCCGGCCCGCAACCGGGGCGCCGGTTTCTGAGACGTGGCGCGGGCGGCGGCCTGGGGCCGGATATTTATGAAGAGAAAGAAGCAGCAGGCGGCAGCTGTCGTGTGTATGCTTATTTGTCTCGCCAAGGGCAATTGCGGGGCGTAAAGGAGCAGGCATGGCTCGTATCGTTCCCCTTTCCGACATCGGCGCGCAGCCGGCCTGGCGCCGGCCCATCGTGCTATTGACCCTGACTGCCCTGGCCATGCCCATCGCCTTTGCGACCTGGTCGGCGCTGTTGAACAACTTTGTCATCGAGGTGGCCGATTTCGACGGGTCGGACATCGGCTGGCTGCACACGGTGCGCGAGATCCCGGGTTTCCTGGCGATCGGGGTGATCGCCATCCTGATGGTCATGCGCGAGCAGGTGCTGGGGCTGTTGTCGCTGTTCCTGCTGGGCGTGGCCACGGCGGTGACGGCCTGGTTCCCGACGATGGGGGGCATCCTGACCATCACCCTGCTGAGTTCGATCGGCTTTCATTACTACGAGACGGTCAACCAGTCGCTGCAGCTGCAATGGATCGAGAAATCAAAGGCGCCGCAGGTGCTGGGCTGGCTGCTGGCGGCGGGATCGGCGGCGACGCTGGTGTCCTACGGGCTGATCGTGCTGCTCTGGGACGCGCTGGGGCTGACCTATAACATCGTCTACCTGATGGCCGGGGGCACAACGGCGGTGCTGGCCGTGCTGGGCTTTCTGCTGTGGCCGCAATTCGAAGCGCCGCATCCGCAGGTCAAGAAGATGGTGCTGCGCCGGCGCTACTGGCTCTATTACGCGCTGCAGTTCATGTCGGGCGCGCGGCGGCAGATCTTCGTGGTCTTTGCCGGGTTCATGATGGTCGAACGCTTTGGCTTCGACGTGCACGAGGTGACATCGCTCTACCTGATCAACCTGGTGCTGAACATGGTCTGCGCGCCGCTGCTGGGCAAGGCCGTGTCGGCCTGGGGCGAGCGGCGGGCGCTGATCTTTGAATATGCCGGGCTGATCATCGTCTTCCTGGCCTATGGCGGGATCTATTTCTTTGGCTGGGGCGTGGTGCTGGCGGCGACGCTTTATGTCATCGACCACCTGTTCTTTGCCCTGGCCCTGGCGCTGAAGACCTATTTCCAGAAGATCGCCGATCCGGGTGATATCGCGCCCACCGCCGCCGTGGCCTTTACCATCAACCATATCGCCGCGGTGTTCCTGCCGGCCGGGCTGGGCTATCTGTGGCTGGTGTCGCCGGGCGGGGTCTTTGCGCTGGCCGCGGGCATGGCCGGGGTGTCTCTGGCGCTGGCCATGCTGATCCCGCGTCATCCCGAACCGGGGCACGAGACGATCTTTGCCACGGCCGCCCCGGCCGCTGCCGCCGAATGACATGACACGGCTGCCCGGTCCATTCCGACCGGGCGGTGGCCCCGGCAAGGCGCGGGGCAACGCATCGAGATTTGAGTGAGATTTGAGAGTGTATTCGTGACACTGAGCGTGGGTCGGGCTTTCCCGTGAGTATCCTGAACGAACCCGGCCGGTTTCTGACCGGCTCGACGATGGCCCATGTCCTGCGCATGGCCCTGACGGGCACGGTGGGCTTTCTGTTCATCTTTGCCGTCGATGCGATGAACCTCTACTGGCTGTCGCGGACGGGCGACACGATGCTGATCGCCGCGGCGGGCTTTGCCTTTGCCGTCCAGGTCATCTCGGTGGCCACGGGGATCAGCATGATGATCGCCGCCACGGCGCTGGTCTCAAGGTCGATCGGGGCCGGCGATACGGCCCTGGCCCGGCGCCAGACGACCAGCGCGGCGATCCTGGCCGCGCTGTTGCAGGCGCTGATCGCCCTGGTGCTGCTGGCCTTCCGCCACCAGATCCTGGCGGCCCTGGGTGCGGGAGGCGAGGCGGCCGAGCATGCCGCGCGCTACCTGCTGATCTCGTTGCCGTCGCTGACGATCATCGGGGCGGGCATGGTGATCAACGGGGCGATCCGGGCGCAGGGCGATGCACGGCGGTCGGTGGCCGTGACCATGGCCGGCGGGCTGGTGTCGCTGATGCTCGATCCGATCCTGATCTTCGGGCTGGGCTGGGGGCTGGAAGGCGCGGCGATCGGGGTGGGCGTGGCGCGCATCGTCAGCTTTGCCCTGGGCATCCGCGTGGCCCGGCGCGTCCATGACCTGCTGGCCCGGCCGCGGCTGGCCGACCTGGGCGAGAGCCTCGGGCCCTTTGCGCGCATCGCCCTGCCGGCCCTGCTGACCCAGCTGGCCCGGCCGGTGGGCACGGCCCTGCTGGTCGCCGTGATGGCCCGGTTCGGCGAAGAGGCCATGGCCGGCTGGGCCGTGCTGACCCGGCTGATCATGGTGGCCTTTGGCGGGCTCTTTGCCCTGGCGGCGGCAATCGGGGGGATCTTTGGCCAGAACCTGGGCGCCGGGCGCTACGACCGCCTGCGCAGCACCTACCGCGATGCGGTGATCTTTGGCCTGGGCTACGTGGCCATCGTCTGGATCCTGCTGCACCTGGCCACCGAACCTGTCATCCGGGCCTTTGGCCTGACCGGCCAGGGCGCCGAGGTCATCCGGGCCTTTACCTCGGTAGGGGCGGGGGGCTTTCTGTTTGCCGTCGGGCTCTTCGTGACCAACGCGGCCTTCAATGCCCTGGGCCGAGCGCCCTGGGCCACGGCGATCAACTGGCTGCGCGAAGGCCTGCTGACCTTCCCCGTGGCCAGCCTGATGGCCGCGTCCTTCGGGGCGGTCGGGGTCGTCTATTCGCAGATTGTGGTCAGCATGGTCATCGGCAGTGTTGCCGGGTTGATCGGGATGTGGTTCATCCGCAATCTCAAGCCGGGCACCGCCCCGGATGCCCCCGTCGAACCGACCATCGCCCAATAGGACCTGCCATGACCACCTTTACCGCCCTGACCACGCTGACCGGACGCAAACAGGCCGAGGCGCTCGGCGAGGCGATGGAACGGCTGACGCCCGAGCCGACCGGCGTCGGTGTCTTCGAACTGGAAGACGGATCGGGCCTGTGGGAAGTGGGCGGCTATTTCACCGAAGCCCCGGACCAGGCCGGGTTGGCCCTGCTGGCCGAACTGTTCGGCGCGCGGGGCTTTGTCATTTCGGAACTGCCGGAAACCGACTGGGTGGCCAAGGTCAAGCGCGAGCTGGCGCCGGTCGAGGCCGGGCGGTTCTTTGTCTATGGCAGCCATGATGCCGACCGGGTGCCCGCCGGGGTCGAGCCGCTGCTCATCGACGCGGCCATGGCCTTTGGCACTGGCCACCACGGCACGACGCTGGGCTGTCTCAAGGCGCTGGACTGGCTGATCGGCCAGGGCCAGGCCAAGGCCCGGGTGGCCGATATCGGCTGCGGCACCGCCGTTCTGGCCATGGCCGCCGCGCGGACCTGGCCCGACCGGGTCATCGCCTCGGACATCGACCCGGTGGCCGTCGACGTGGCCGAGGCCAACGTGCGGGCCAACGACCTGGACGGCCGGGTCGATTGCGTCGAGGCCGCGGGCTTTGACCATCCCGCGCTGGCCGCGGCCGCGCCCTTTGACCTGATCTTTGCCAATATCCTCAAGGGCCCGCTGATGGCCCTGTCGCCCGACCTGTGCGGCGCGCTGGAACCGGGCGGTCATGCGATTCTCTCGGGCATCCTGGTCGAACAGGCCGACGACGTGGTCGCGGAATATGCACGCCATGGCGCCAATCTGGAGCGGCGCGAGGACATTGGTGACTGGTCGACGCTAATCCTGCGTAAAACCCTGTAATCGCGGCACATTTTCGCCGCATTTTAAGGGTTCGCCCCATTTTTGCCACAATTCGTCCGTATCCCAAGCCATCCGACGGTGGGGGCCTCGGTACTGGAGTTCGTCATGTCGGGCGATTTCGAAGGGTTTGACGCGCGGTTGCGCCGCATAGAGCGCAACAAGCGTCAGCTGGCCAATGGCTATGAACTGCACATGCAGAACGACGGGCTGATCGTTGCCCGCCCGCGCCGGTCACGTTCGCTGGGCGTGCCGCCCCGGGCCATCATCCTCTTCATCGCCGGTGTCCTGCTCTTCAAGGGTATCCTGATCGCCTCGCTCGGCCCGCTGGCCTATGGCGAACGTGTCACGGCCCTGGGTAATGGGTCGATCGTCGAGCAGGCCGGCGCCTGGGTCATGCAGATCGATCCCGTCTCGGCCGAGATCGGCGCGCGCATTGCCCATTACCTGAAATAGCCGACCCGGCGCCCGCTTCGGACTCCAGGTTCAAACCAGGTCTCAATCCCTGTCAAACCCCGGGATCATATCCCGGCGACAGGCCCCGCAACGGCGCGACATGGCCGGCGGCCCGAGGGGCGCGGAGGGGCGGGGATGATTGTCTTTGGAAATCCGTGCCGGTCGATGCTGCCATGGGGTGGCATCCCGGTCTTTTCGGATCCGGCGGCGGGCCCTGTGCCGTATCGTGGCAGGCCGCCGCTGGGATCCAGAGCCGCCCCTGTCAGGGCGGGGGTGACGACGCCGCGCGAGGCTTTGCGCGCGGCGCGTCAATGTCCACGCATCAGCGAGTCCAGCGGCCGAGCGAGACGGAATCGATGTCGCCGCGGGCCAGACCGATGTCTTCGAGTTCGCGGTCGGTCAGACGCGACAGCGAGTTGCGCGTGCGGCGGGCATCGTTCCAGCCGGCGAAGGCGGCGAAGAGATGCGAGATGGGCGACATCATGCGGCCTGCGGGGCCGGTGGTGCCATAGTCGGGACGAGTGGTGTCAAAAGCAGCCATTTTCCGTTTCCTGATTGTAGGGTGGTCTGATGAACCCGATCACCGGGTCTGGCTCGCACATAGATTGCCCAATATGGCGGCGCAATACGGGCTTCTTGCAAGTTTGATATGCGTTTTGTGAATACCGGAGATTGCGGTAACGGGGCCGTCATAATGTGACATTTCCCGTGCTTTTTATGTGTCGTTTCCGGCCATCCAGATGTCGTTTTCCAGGTGGGTTTGTCGCGCAGGGGACAGGCGATGTCGCAAAGGCGACACCGGCCGGTCCGGGCCGAAGCGCTTGGCAGATGTTCGCGTTTCGTGCTAACGGTTGAAAAAATTCCAACACGGGCACGGGGCAGGGCGGCGGAATGCGGGTATTGGGCATCGATCCGGGATTGCAGACCATGGGCTGGGGCGTGATCGAGCAGAACGGCAGCCGGCTGAGTCACGTGGCCAACGGCATCTGCACGACCAGCGGGCGCGATGACCTGGCCGGGCGGCTGCTGTCGCTCTTCGACCAGCTCAGCGCGGTGCTGCGCGATCATGCGCCCGACGAGGCGGCGGTGGAAAAGACCTTCGTCAACAAGGACGGGTCGGGCACGCTGAAACTGGGCCAGGCCCGGGGCGTGGCCCTTCTGGTGCCGGCGCGGGCGGGGCTGCCGGTCGGTGAATATTCCCCCAATTCGGTCAAGAAGACGGTGGTCGGCGTGGGCCATGCCGACAAGCGCCAGGTCATGCACATGGTGCGCCTGCAATTGCCCGGCGCCCAGCCGACCAGCCCCGATGCGGCCGACGCCCTGGCCATCGCGATCTGCCATGCCCGCCACGGCGGGGCCGGGGGCGTGACCCTGCGCGAGGTGCGGGCATGATCGGGCGGCTGTCGGGGCGGCTGGATTATCGGGCCGGCGATCACGTGCTGATCGATGTGCGCGGGGTGGGCTACGTGGTCTATTGTTCCGAACGCACCCTGGCCGCGCTGCCCGGGCCGGGCGAGGCGGTGTCGCTTTATACCGACCTGCTGGTGCGCGAGGACTTGTTGCAGCTCTTCGGTTTTCCGTCCCTGGTCGAGAAGGAATGGCACCGGCTGCTGATGTCGGTCCAGGGGGTCGGGGCCAAGGCGTCGCTGGCCATCCTGGGCGCGTTGGGCGCGGATGGGGTCAGCCGGGCGATTGCCCTGGGCGACTGGTCGGCGGTGACGGCGGCCAAGGGCATCGGGCCCAAGTCGGCACAGCGCATCGTGCTCGATCTCAAGGACAAGGCGCCGACGGTCATGGCCATGACCGCCCCGGCCAGCGCTCCGGCCGCGCCCGTGGCCGAACCGTCGGACGCGGTGATCGATCCCGCCCCGCCGGCCGCTCCGCCGCCGCCGCCATCGAATGCCCAGGCCGATGCGCTCTCGGCGCTGACCAACCTGGGCTATGCCCCGGGCGAGGCCGCGGCGGCCGTGGCCGAGGCCCTGGGCGAGACGCCCGGGGGGGATGCCTCGACCGTGATCCGCGCGGCGCTGCGCCTGCTGGCTCCGAAAGGCTAAACGATGACCGGAGCCGACCCGACCCTGCGCCCCGATCCGCTGCCCGAGGACAACGACCGCGCCCTGCGCCCGCGCCAGCTGGGCGATTTCATCGGCCAGGCCGAGGCCCGGGCCAACTTGGCGGTGTTCATCGCCTCGGCCCGCCAGCGTGGCGAGGCCATGGACCACACGCTGTTCCACGGCCCGCCGGGGCTGGGCAAGACGACCCTGGCCCAGATCATGGCCCGCGAGCTGGGGGTCAATTTCCGCATGACTTCGGGCCCGGTGCTGGCCAAGGCCGGCGACTTGGCCGCAATCCTGACCAATCTCGAAGCCCGGGACGTGCTGTTCATCGACGAGATCCACCGGCTGAACCCGGTGGTCGAAGAGGTGCTCTACCCGGCGATGGAGGATTTCGAGCTGGACCTGGTGATCGGCGAAGGCCCGGCGGCCCGGACCGTGCGGATCGAGCTGCAGCCCTTCACCCTGGTCGGGGCGACAACGCGGATGGGGCTTCTGACCACCCCCCTGCGCGACCGCTTCGGCATCCCGACCCGGTTGCAATTCTACACCGTGGACGAGCTGCACGAGATCGTCACGCGCAACGCCCACACCCTTGGCGCCCCGGCCGACGAGGCCGGCGCGCGCGAGATCGCCCGCCGCGCCCGGGGCACCCCGCGGATCGCCGGGCGGCTGCTGCGCCGGGTGGTGGATTTCGCGGTGGTCGAGGGTGATGGCCGGATCGACCGGGCGCTGGCCGACCGGGCGCTGACCCGGCTGGGCGTCGATGCCCTGGGGCTCGACGGGGCCGACCGGCGCTACCTCGGCCTGATCGCGGAACATTACCAGGGCGGCCCGGTCGGGATCGAGACGCTCTCGGCGGCCCTGTCGGAAAGCCGCGATGCTCTGGAAGAGGTGATCGAGCCCTACCTGCTGCAACAAGGCCTGATCCAGCGCACCCCGCGCGGCCGCATGCTGGGCCAGCGCGCCTGGACCCACCTGGGGCTTCAGCCACCGGGCCAGGACCGTGATCTCTTTTCTTGATCGTTGCGCCACGGGGCTGGCGTCCGGCCGGATATTTGGAAAGAGAAAGAAGCAGCAGGGCGCGCTTGCTGCTTCTTTCTCTTCTTAAATATCCGGCGATCGGCCGGGGCCGGGCGGGCGCTTGCAGAAAAGGGCGATGCCCCATAAATCGGGCGCATGAGCGATGCCATCCAGCCGGCCGATGTCGAGGCCTTCTTCACCCGGGATGACGGGTCCTTTCTGTTCGCGCGCTGGGGGCGGCCGCTGGCGCCGATGGTGATCGGCGTCGATGATGCCACCCTCGCCGTCGTCAAGGGCGCCTTTGAAGCGGTGGCCACCTTGCCGGGCCAGCCGATGCTGGCCGAAACCGATCCCGAGCTGGGGTCGAACTGCATGATGTTCTTCTTCCGCGACTGGGACGAATTGGCCGCCGTGCCCGACCTGGACCGACTGATCCCCGATCTTGCCGCGCTGCTGGGCCGGCTGAAGGCCGCCGATGCCAACCAGTACCGCGTCTTTCGTTTCGACGAGGCCGGGGCGATCAAGGCCGTCTTCGTCTTTCTGCGCATGGATGACCAGCTGGCCGCCATGCCGGCCGGCGACCTGGCGCTGGCCCAGGTGGCCCAGGTCATGCTCTGCTGGTCCGAGGCCGCCTTTCGCAACCGTTCGCCCCTGGCCCGGATCGGTGACACGACCATCCTGCGGCCCGACGTCTCGGCCATCATCCGGGCGGCCCATGATCCCCTGCTGCCGGCCGTGGCCACCGACCCGTCCCATGCGCTGCGGCTCTTTGCCCGGCTGGAGACCCCGGCGTGAGCGCGCCTGATGCCCCCGCGGCCCATGTCTTCGGGCTGGACGTCCATTACGAAGACACCGACATGGGCGGCATCGTCTACCACGCCAATTACCTGCGCTTCATCGAACGCGCGCGCAGTGCCTGGGTGCGCACCCTGGGGATCGACCAGAACGCCCTGCGCGAGGCTGGCACCGTCTTTGTCGTCCGCCATGTCGAATGTGATTTCCTGGCCACCGCCCGGTTCGAGGACGCGCTGTGCGTCGACACCCGGGTGCTCGACCGCTCCGGCGCGCGCCTGCGGCTGGAACAGGTCGTGAGACGGGGCGACCAGCCGCTGTTCACCGCCCGGGTGACCGTCGTGGCCATGGGGCTTTCGGGCCGGCCGACCCGTCTTCCGGCAGAGATTCGCGCATTGCCGCGATGAATGTTTCGCGATTTTCCCCGGTTCTGTTGGAAATCGGCGACGCGATGCATTAACTTTCCGCCAACGACAAAGCAGAGAAACGGGCGGCGACACGCCCCGCACATAACGAGCAGGCGGATGGAAACGGACATTCTGGCAGCGGCCCAGGAGATCGATTTTTCGGTCTGGGGGCTTTACGCACGGGCAACGCTGACGGTGAAACTCGTCATGCTGGCGCTGCTCCTGGCCTCTTTCTGGTCCTGGGCGATCATCATCCAGAAACACCTGGGCTATGCCCGGGCACGGGCCAGGGCGCGGGCCTTCGACCGGGAATTCTGGTCGGGCGAGCCGCTGGACGGGCTGTTCGACCAGATCGCCAACGCCCCGCGCAGCGCGATGGACCGGGTGTTCATCGCCGGCATGACGGAATGGCGCCGGTCCCACCGCGAGGACGGACGTCTGATCGGCGGGGCGATGGACCGGATCGACCGGTCGATGGACGTGGCCATCGCCAAGGAGGCCGAGGCCCAGACCAGCGGCCTGTCGGTGCTGGCCACGATCGGGTCGACCGCGCCCTTTGTCGGCCTGTTCGGCACGGTCTTCGGCATCATGAACGCCTTCATCGAGATCGCCGAACAGCAGAACACCAACCTGGCCGTGGTCGCCCCGGGCATCGCCGAGGCCCTGCTGGCCACCGGGCTGGGCCTGTTCGCGGCCATCCCGGCCGTGATCTTCTATAACAAGCTGTCGTCGGACGGGGACCGGATCGTCGCGGGGTACGAGACCTTTGCCGACGAATTTGCCACCATCCTGTCGCGCCAGCTGGACAGCTGAGCCATGGGCGCCGCGATCCAGACCACCGAACGGCGCACCCGCAAGCGCGGCCATCGCCGGGCCCGGCCGATGGCCGAGATCAACGTCACGCCGTTCGTCGACGTGATGATGGTGCTGCTGATCATCTTCATGGTGGCCGCGCCGTTGCTGACCGTGGGCGTGCCCGTCGAACTGCCCAAGACCGCGGCCAATGCCCTGCCCGATGCCGAGGAAGAGCCGCTGACCGTGACCGTCACGGCCGAGGGCGCCGTGCAGATCCAGACCACCGACACCGACCGCGACGAGCTGGTCAGCCGCCTGCGGGCGATCATGGCCGAACGGACCAGCGACCGGGTGTTCCTGCGGGCCGATGGCCGGGTGCCCTATGCGACGGTCATGGAAGTCATGGGTGCGCTGAACGCCGGGGGCTTTTCCAATATCGGCCTGGTGACCGACAGCGGGGGTCCGACGCTCGACCAGGCGTCGGACGGGTAAGGCCCGCGCAGTGCAGACCGGCACGGCCATATCCGGGATCGCGCATCTGACATTGATCGGATGGGTGATCCTCAAGGGCGTCTTCAGCATAGAGCCCGAACCGGTCCCGGTGACCGAGGTGGCGCTGGTATCGGCCGAGGAATATGCCGCGCTGACCGCGCCGTTCCCCGCGCCCGACACGGCCCAGACCCCGGCCGACCTTGCCCAGCCCGCGGACCCGGCGCCCGAAGAGCCGCCGTCACCCGAGATCGCCGAGGATCCGGCACCCGAGCGTCCGGCGGTGACCCCGCCGCCGCCGGCGCCCGAACCCGCGCCCGAAGCACCGGCCGAGCCCGAGCCGCCGCAGCCGCCGGCGCCCGATATCGCCGCGCAGGAACCTGAAACGCCCGAACCCCCGGCGCCGCCGGCGCAGGACCAGGCCGCGCTGGCCCCCGACACGGCGCAGCGCCCGCCCGAACGCCCGATCGAGCGCGAGGCGGCCACGCCCGCGCCGCCGCCGCCGCCCGATACGCGGCCCGACCCGGTGACCCAGGCCCCGGTGGCGCCCGACGGCCGCCAGGACGAAGCGCCCGAGGCCGATGTTGCGGCAGCCCCGGAAGCGGCCGTCGATACCCTGCCGGAACCCGAGGTCGAGCCTCAGCCCGAGGCGCAGCCGGTGCCCGATCCCGAACCCGTGCCCGATCCGGCGCCGGAGCCGCCGGCCGAGACGGCCGAGGCCGCGCCCGAGGTCCCGGCCGACGTGCCGGCCGCGCCGACCCAATCGCGCCGTCCGGCCACCCGGCCCAGCCGCCCGACACCGCCCGCGCCGCAGGCCCAGGCGGCCCAGACGCCCGAGCCCCAGGTCGAGGTGCCGACGGCCCCGGCCGAGACCCAGCCCGACCGCAGCCAGGCGGTGGACGATGCCGTGGCCGCGGCGCTTGGCCAGGCCGGGGCGGGCAACCCGGCGCCGGCCGGCCCGCCGCTGACCGGCGGCGAGCGCGAATCCCTGCGTGTTGCGGTTTCGCAATGCTGGAGCGTCGGGTCCTTGTCATCGGCCGCGCTGGCGACCACAGTGGTCGTGGGCGTGTCGATGACGCCGGACGGGCGCCCGGTGACGAATTCAATTCGACTGGTGTCGTGGAGTGGGGGATCGGACTCCGCAGCTCAACAGGCTTTCGACGCGGCGCGTCGGGCCATCATCCGCTGCGGTCAGCAGGGCTATCCCCTGCCGGCCGACAAGTACGAGCAGTGGCGCGACATCGAAATGACATTCAACCCTGAGAAGATGCAGTACAGATGATGCGATTGGTCCAGAGTTTCCTCGCCGCGGCGCTGACCGCCCTGATCCTGCCCGTTGCCGTGTCGGCCCAGGGCGGGCCCCTGCGGATCGAGATCACCGACGGGGTGATCGAACCGCTGCCCTTTGCCGTGCCGGGCTTTGTGCCCGACACGCCGGCGGCGGCGGAATACGGCACGTCCCTGGCCCGGGTCGTGGCCTCGGATCTCGCCGGCACCGGCCTTTTCCGCGAAATCCCGGCCTCGGCACATATCTCGACGGTGGCCGATTTCGGCGCGCCGGTGCAGTTCGCCGATTGGAAAACGATCAATGCGCAGGCTCTGATCACCGGGGCGGTATCACTTTCGGGTGACCGGCTGACCGTGCAGTTCCGCGTCTACGACGTGTTCTCCGGGGCCGAGATCGGCACCGGTCTGCAGTTTGCCGGCACGACGGACGGCTGGCGGCGCATGGCGCACAAGGTGGCCGACACGGTCTATTCGCGCCTGACGGGCGAGACGGCCTATTTCGACAGCCGCGTGGTCTTCGTGTCGGAAACCGGGCCCAAGAACGACCGCCACAAGCGCCTGGCGATCATGGATTACGACGGCGCCAACGTGCAGTACCTGACCGACAGCAACGCGCTGGTCCTGGCTCCGCGGTTCTCGCCGACGGGCGACCGGGTGCTCTATACGTCCTACGAAAGCGGCTTTCCGCGGATCTATGTCATGGACGTGGGCCAGGTGCAGCGCCGGGTGCTGGACACTCAGGAAGGCTCGATGTCCTTTGCCCCGCGGTTCTCGCCCGATGGCAACACCGTGGTCTTTTCCCAGGCCCAGGGCGGCAATACCGACATCTACGCGATGAACCTGGCCAGCGGCCAGCGTACCCGGCTGACCAATGCGCCGTCGATCGAAACGGCCCCCAGCTTTTCGCCGGACGGCAGCCAGATCGTCTTTGAAAGCGACCGCTCGGGCGGTCAGCAGCTCTACATCATGCCGGCCTCGGGCGGCGAGGCCCGGCGGATCTCGTCGGGGGCCGGGCGTTATGGCACGCCGGTCTGGTCGCCGCGCGGCGACCTGATCGCTTTCACCAAGCAGAACAAGGGCCGGTTCCACATCGGGGTGATGCGCACCGACGGCACCGGCGAGCGGCTGCTGACGGCCTCCTTCCTGGACGAAGGCCCGACCTGGGCGCCCAATGGCCGGGTGATCATGTTCACCCGCGAAAGCCAGGGCACCGACGGCCGCGCGCGGCTCTATTCGGTCGATATCTCGGGGCGCAATCTCAAGCCCGTGACAACGCCGGATGGCGGGTCGGACCCGGCCTGGTCGCCGTTGCAGCGATAAGCCGCCGACGCAATGCCGCATAGGCGGATTTATTCACATGAAACACACGCTGTGTTAAGGGACCGGAAATGAACATAACGGGCAAGGCAGGGGCTGAAGCATGAAATTTGCGGGCAGGCTCACGGGACTTCTGGCAACGGCCGCATTGGTGGCCGCCTGTTCCAACAAGAACGCACTCGATGACGTCAACAGCGTCGATCTCAACAGCCAGTCTTCGGGCGTGGCGGCCGGGTCGGCCAGCGATCCGACATCGCCGGTCTACTTCCAGCAGGCCATCGGCGACCGGGTGTTCTTTTCGGTCGACCAGTCGACGCTGAGCGATGCCGCGCGGCAGACGCTGAGCGGCCAGGCGACCTGGCTTCTGAAGAACACCGATTACACCGCGACGATCGAGGGCCATGCCGACGAACAGGGCACGCGGGAATACAACGTGGCGCTCGGCGAGCGCCGGGCCAACGCGGCACGCGAATACCTGATCTCGCGCGGGGTGGCCGGCAACCGCCTGCGCATCGTGAGCTATGGCAAGGAACGCCCGGTCGAGATCTGCTCGGAAGAGGCATGTTATGCCAAGAACCGCCGGGTCGTGACCGTCCTTGCGGCGGGACTGACGGGGTAGGCCAACCATGCGATCAGCCTTCCTGGCCCTGGTCCTGACCTCTGCGTTCGGGGCGGTGGCGGTGCAACCCGCGCCGGCCCTGGCCCAGGCCGCGGCCCCGGGCGACCAGACCCTGGCGGACATCCGCCAGGAACTGTCCGTGCTCTATGTCGAGATCCAGAAGCTCAAGCGCGAATTGTCGACGACGGGCACGCCGTCGGTGCAGCTCAGCGGCGATACGGTGCTGGAACGCGTGGCCTCGATCGAGACGGCGTTGCAGACCCTGACGGCCCGGACCGAACAGCTGGAATTCCGCATCGGCGAAGTGGTGCGCGACGGGACCAACCGGATCGGTGACCTGGAATTCCGCCTGGTCGAGCTGGAAGGCGGCGATGTCAGCCAGCTGGGCGAGACATCGACCCTGGGCGGGGCGGCGGCTGCGCCGGTGGCCCCGGCCGCGCCGGTCACGCCCGAGACACCGGGCACCGAACTGGCCATCGGCGAACAGGCCGATTTCGATGCCGCGCGCACGGCCCTGGCCGAGGGCCGCTATGGCGAGGCGGCAGACGGCTTTGCCCGCTTCGTCGAGAATTATCCCGGCAGCCCGCTGGCCGCGCAGGCCCACCTGGGCCGGGGCAAGGCCCTGACCGGCCTGTCCGATACGCGCGAGGCCGCGCGGGCCTACCTGGCCAGTTTCAGCGCCGATCCGACGGGCACCCATGCCTCGGAATCGCTGACCCTGCTGGGTGCGGCGCTTGGCAAGCTGGGCCAGGTCAACCAAGCCTGCCTGACCCTGGCCGAGGTGGCCACCCGGTTCCCCCTGTCGGACGCGGTGCCCGTGGCCCGGTCGGAAATGGACGCCCTGGGCTGCCAGTGATCGACGGCGACACCGATATCCTATCGGTGGTCCGGTCTCAGTTTCACGCCGCCCCGCCATCGCGGCTGGGCGTGGCGGTGTCCGGCGGCGGCGATTCCGTGGCGCTTCTGCACATCCTCAGCCGGTGTCTCGATACCTCGGCCGTCGATATCCGGGCGGTGACCGTCGACCACGGGCTGCGCCCGGAGGCGGCCGACGAGGCCGCCCAGGTGGCCGCCCTGGCCGGCCGGCTGGGGCTGAGCCACACCACGCTGCGCTGGCAGGGCTGGGACGGGCAGGGCAACCTGCAGGCCGCCGCCCGCGAGGCGCGCTATGCGCTGATCTGCGACTGGGCCCGCCAGAACGGCATCGCGCTGGTGGCACTGGGGCATACGGCCGATGACCAGGCCGAAACGGTGCTGATGCGCCTGGGCCGGTCGGCCGGGGTCGACGGGCTGGCCGGCATCCCGGCCCGGCGCACGATGCACGGCGTGTCGCTTCTGCGGCCCGTGCTGGGGCTGACCCGGCAGGAGCTGCGCGATTACCTCGGCCGCAACGGCGTGACCTGGTGCGAGGATCCGTCGAACGACGACAGCCGCTATGACCGGGTGCAGGCCCGGTCGATCCTGGCCGCGCTGGCCCCGCTGGGGGTGACGACCGAAGGGCTGGCGGCCATTGCCGGCTACATGGGCGAGGCCCGCGAGGCGCTCGACTGGTACAGCTTTCTCACGGCCCGCGACATCGCGCTGGTCAATTCCGGTGACGTGATCCTTGACCTGCGCCGGTTCCGCACCCTGCCGCAGGACATTGCCCGGCGGCTGTTGCAACGGGCGGTGATGTGGGTCGGACAGGCCGATTACCCGCCGCGCCGGGCGGCCATGGCCCAGGCCATCGACGGGCTGCGCCACGGGCGGGGGGCGACGCTGGGCGGCTGCCGCATCCTGGTGGTCGACGGGTCGATCTGGATCTGCCGGGAATATGCCGTGGTGCGCGACATGGTCGTGGCCCCGGGCCAGCCCTGGGACGGGCGCTGGACACTGATCGGCCCGGTGATGCAGGACGGGCTGACCATTGCGCCACTTGGCCGCAACGGGCTGGCCCAGGTCCCCGACTGGCGCTCGTCGGGCCGGCCGCATGGCGCGCTCATGGCGTCTCCGGCGGTGTGGTGCGGCGATACGCTGGTCGCCGCGCCGCTGGCCGGCATGGCCAACGGATGGCGTGCCGAGTTGCAGGAGAGCGCCGAAGCCTTCTTTGCTGCGCTATTATCCAATTGAACCCAGCGGTGTGATGTCTATCTTATGGACAACCGGGCCGACCGACCGTCGGCCCTGCAGTCAGGAGAATTCCCTTGGGAAATGCACGTAATATCGCGTTCTGGGTGGTCCTGTTCCTGTTGATCCTTGCGCTGTTCAATCTGTTCAGCGGATCCGGGAGCACGCTGCAGAGCCGCGAGATCAGCTATTCCGACTTTGTCGCCTCGGTCGAGGCGAGCGAAGTCAGCCAGGTGACACTCGACGGTGAACAGGTGCGATTCCGAGGCGCGGACGGCCAGGATTACGTGACCATCAAGCCCGAAGATGCCGAGATCACCAAGCTGTTGATCGACAACAATGTTCCGGTCCGGGCCGAGCAGCAGCAGCAATCCGGCTTCCAGGCCTTCATCGTGTCGCTTCTGCCGTTCCTTCTGCTGATCGGCGTCTGGATCTATTTCATGAACCGGATGCAGGGCGGTGGCAAAGGCGGGGCCATGGGCTTTGGCAAGTCCAAGGCCAAGATGCTGACCGAGAAGCACGGCCGTGTGACATTCGACGACGTGGCCGGCATCGACGAGGCCAAGGAAGAGCTCGAAGAGATCGTCGAATTCCTGCGCAACCCGCAGAAATTCTCGCGACTCGGGGGCAAGATTCCGAAGGGCGCGCTGCTGGTCGGACCTCCGGGCACGGGTAAAACCCTGCTTGCGCGGGCCATCGCCGGCGAGGCTGGCGTGCCGTTCTTCACGATTTCTGGTTCGGATTTTGTTGAAATGTTCGTGGGTGTGGGCGCAAGCCGGGTCCGTGACATGTTCGAGCAGGCCAAGAAGAACGCGCCCTGCATCGTCTTCATCGACGAGATCGACGCCGTGGGCCGGCATCGGGGTGCGGGCTATGGCGGCGGCAATGACGAACGCGAACAGACGCTCAACCAGCTGCTGGTCGAGATGGACGGGTTCGAGGCCAACGAGGGCGTGATCATCATCGCCGCGACCAACCGCAAGGACGTGCTGGACCCGGCGCTGCTGCGTCCCGGCCGGTTCGACCGCCAGGTCACCGTGGGCAACCCGGATATCAAGGGCCGCGAGAAGATCCTGGGCGTGCATGCGCGCAAGACGCCCCTAGGCCCGGACGTGGACCTGCGCATCATCGCGCGCGGCACGCCCGGTTTCTCGGGCGCGGACCTGGCGAACCTGGTGAACGAGGCGGCGCTGATGGCCGCGCGCGTGGGCCGGCGGTTTGTCACGATGGAAGATTTCGAGAACGCCAAGGACAAGGTCATGATGGGCGCCGAGCGCCGGTCGATGGTGCTGACGCAGGACCAGAAGGAAAAGACCGCCTATCACGAGGCCGGTCATGCCATCGTCGGTCTGGCGCTGCCCGAATGCGATCCGGTCTACAAGGCGACGATCATCCCGCGCGGCGGTGCGCTTGGCATGGTGGTGTCGCTGCCCGAGATGGACCGGCTGAACTATCACCGCGACGAATGCGAACAGAAGCTGGCGATGACCATGGCCGGCAAGGCCGCCGAGGTGATCAAGTACGGCGCGGATCATGTGTCGAACGGGCCTGCGGGCGACATCATGCAGGCGTCCCAGCTGGCGCGCGCCATGGTGATGCGCTGGGGCATGTCGGACAAGGTCGGCAATATCGACTATGCCGAGGCGCATGAGGGCTACCAGGGCAATACGGCCGGGTTCTCGGTCTCGGCGCATACGAAGGAGCTGATCGAGGAAGAGGTGAAGCGCTATATCCAGGAAGGATATGAACGCGCCCATGCCATCCTGACCGAGAAGAACGCCGAATGGGAGCGGCTGGCCCAGGGCCTGCTGGAATACGAGACGCTGACCGGCGACGAGATCCAGCGCGTGATGCGGGGCGAGCCGCCGCAATCGGGTGACGATGCCGGCGACAAGCCCGACCAGGGAAATGCGCCCAGCGTCACGGCGATCCCCAAGACCAAGCCCAAGAAGAACCCGCCCGAAGGGGGAATGGAGCCGGAACCCACGGCCTGAGCCCCGGGACAGCATCTGGAAACCCGCAGGTCGTGACGGCCTGCGGGTTTTGCTTTTGGCCGGCGACGTGTCGGGATATTTCGAAAGAGAAAGAAGCAGGAGGTCGGGCCCATGTCGGTGTATCGCAAGAGCGAATATGTCGGGGAAGTGGTCTGGCTGGGCGTGGCGCCCGCGGGGCAGGGGCTGCGCTCGGGGGAAGAGGCCGCGCTGGAGCTGGGCTTTGACGGGGTGACCGGGGCGCGGCACGGGGGCGAGAACCGGCCGGCCTGTGTCAGGGTGCGCGAGCTGCATCCCGAGGGCACCGAGATCCGCAACGTGCGGCAGCTGACGGTACTGTCCGAGGAAGAGCTGGCGGAGATCGCTGCGGAGATCGGGCTGGAGCGGCTCGACCCGGGGCTGCTGGGGGTGTCGGTGGTGCTGCGGGGCATACCCGATTTCACCCATGTGCCGCCGTCGTCGCGCCTGCAGGGCCCGGACGGGGTGACCCTGACCGTGGACATGGAGAACCTGCCCTGCAACCTGCCGGCGCGCGAGATCGAGAAGGACGAGCCGGGCCATGGCAAGGCGTTCAAGCGGGCGGCCGAGGGCCGGCGCGGGGTGACGGCCTGGGTCGAACGGCCCGGGACGCTGCGGCCGGGCGACCGGCTGGCGCTGTGGCTGCCGGCGCAGCGGGGCTGGAACGGGTGAACCGGGCGCCGCGTTGAAGGGCAGGGGTTTCCGATGCTCGCCGCGTGGTGGGCGCAAATGGCCCGAACCCGTCGCCGGGGCGGTTTTGCCCGGGGCCATGGCGGGGTAGGACGGGGCCGAGACAAGAAGCGAGGACACCATGACGGCGGATGTCATTGACGGAAAGGCCTTTGCGGCCGATGTGCGGGCACGGGTGGCGGAACAGGTGACGCGGCTGAAGGCCGATCACGGGATCACCCCGGGCCTGGCCGTGGTGCTGGTGGGCGAGGACCCGGCCAGCCAGGTCTACGTGCGATCCAAGGGCAAGCAGACGATCGAGGCGGGCATGGCCTCGTTTGAGCACAAGCTGCCGGCCGACACGCCCGAAGGCGAGCTGCTGGAGTTGGTCGAGGCGCTGAACAAGGATCCGCAGGTGCATGGCATCCTGGTCCAGCTGCCGCTGCCCGATCACGTCGATGCCGACAAGGTGATCAATGCCATTGCGCCGGCCAAGGATGTCGACGGGTTCCACGTGTCGAACGTGGGGCTGCTGGGCACGGGCCAGAAGGCCATGGTGCCCTGCACGCCGCTGGGCAGCCTGATGCTGCTGCGCGACCGGCTGGGCAGCCTGTCGGGGCTGAATGCCGTGGTGATCGGGCGGTCGAACATCGTGGGCAAGCCGATGGCCCAGCTGCTGTTGCAGGACAGCTGCACGGTGACGGTGGCCCATTCGCGGACCCGGGACCTGGCCGATGTCGTGCGCCGGGCGGATATCGTCGTGGCGGCAGTGGGCCGGCCCGAAATGGTCAAGGGCGAGTGGATCAAGCCCGGGGCGACGGTGATCGACGTGGGCATCAACCGCGTGCCGGCGCCCGACAAGGGCGAGGGCAAGACCCGGCTGGTGGGGGATTGCGATTATGCCAGCTGTGCCGAGGTGGCCGGGGCGATCACGCCGGTGCCGGGCGGGGTCGGGCCGATGACCATTGCCTGCCTGCTGGCCAACACGCTGACGGCCTGCTGCCGGGCCAACGGGCTGGAGGCGCCGCAGGACCTGACGGCCTGAGCGCCGCCTGCACCACGGCCCCACCGGGCCCGGGGACCCGTCTTCGCAGCTGCGTGAGGCGGGTCCTTTCGTGTTTACAGGTCGCGTCCGGCTTGGCTACACATGGGGCCAACCTTTGTAATCACCAGTGAATTCCATGCACTACCCGTTTCAGGGCCTGGCCGCGCAGGGCCGGAACAAGATTTACATCATTGTCTGGACGCTGGGCACGCTTGTCGTGGCCATGGCCGGGCCGTTCGGCACTTTCGAATCCTACACCTTCCCGCAGCGGCTGCTGTTTTGGGGCGTGGTGGTCATCACGTCGACCTTGCTGGGCGCTTTCCTGCGCAGCCTGACCATGCGCTTGGTGCCCGAGGACCGGCCGTGGCGGCGGGACGGGCTGCAGGTGCTGCTGATGACCCTGGTCTTTGCGCCTTTCGTCTGGCTGACGGAATGGCTGATGCTGCAGCGGCCGGCCGCATCGGGGCCGCACCTGGGACGGGTGATGTTCTACGTGGCCATCGTGTCGGTGGGCATCTGCGTGATGCGTCGGGTGGTGCGCCAGAGCTTTGCCCAGGCAGGCGAGGCCCCCGGGCCCGCGGCCCCCGAAAGCGCCCCGGCGGTCGAGGCCTCCGAGGGAGCGCCCTTGGTTGCGTCCGAAGCGGACCCGGCGCCCGAAGAACAGGCGCCGGAGCCCGTGCCGGAGCCCGCCCCCCAACCGCCGCGCCTGATCCGCCGCCTGCCGGAGCCGATGGCCGGGCGGATCATCCGGCTGAACGTCAAGGACCACCAGGTCCGGGTGATCACGACCGAAGGCGAATACAGCATCCGCCTGCGCTTTGGTGATGCGATCGACGAGATGGACCCGGTCGACGGGTTCTGCACCCACCGCAGCCATTGGGTCGCGCGCCATGCGGTGAGCGGGGCCGAGAGGGAACAGGGCAAGACCTACCTGCGGCTGGTCAATGGTGACCGCGTGCCGGTCAGCCGAACCTACCTGTCCGACCTCGAAGACGCCGGGCTGCTCTGACCACCGGCCTTGCGCGGCTGGCGGGGACAGGGCGGGATATTTTCAAAGAGAAAGAAGCAGGATCGTGGTACGGGGCGGGTGGGCCTCCGCGCTTGACCGACCTGCTGCTTCTTTCTCTTTCCAAGTATCCCGTTGGTCGATTGGCCATCGGGCAGATCCGCAGGTCGGCGTGGCATCGGCATGGGCCGGTCGGGTACCCGCGCTCGACGGGCCTGCTGTTTCTTTCTCATTCCAAGTATCCCGTTGGTCGATCGGCCATCGGGCGGGTCCGCAGGTCAGAGTGGCATCGGTACGGGCCGGGCGGATACCCGCGCTTGACCGACCTGCTGTTTCTTTCTCTTTCCAAATATCCCATTTACCGGCCGGCCATCGGGCAGACCCGCAGGTCAGCGCGGCATCGGCACCGGGCGGGCGGAGGGGCCGGTCAGGATGGCCAGCGCCTCGGGGCGCATCAGGCGCGACAGGTCGGGGCTGCAGGAGCGCAGCCCGCCGGTAAAGGTGCCGAAGGCCGGCATGATCACCCGGTCGCGGTCGACCAGGAAGGCCGGGCGGGAAATGCTGCGCATCCGCGTGCGGACCCGGGCCTTGGGGTGGTAATGGCCCGAGATCTCGGCCCGCGCGCCGGGTTGGGCGATGTGGCGGAAGGTCAGCGGTCCGAGGGTCAGTTCGGCCAGGTGATCGCCGCCCAGCTCGACCGGGCCCGGATCGTGGTTGCCTTCGATCCAGGTCCAGCGCCGGCCCGCCTGCAGCCGGGCCAGCATCAGACGTTCGGCTTCGGGCAGGGCCCGGGCCGCGGCGAGGTCGTCGAAACTGTCGCCGAGGCAGACCACGTGGCGCGCGCCGGTGGTGTCCAGCGCCTCGGACAGGCGGTGCAGCGTGTCGCGGCTTTCGTAGGGCGGCAGGGGCGCGCCGCCCCGGCGGGCCTGGCGTTCGGCCTTGCCCAGATGCAGGTCGGACACACAGAGCAGGTCCTGCCCCGGCCACCACAGCGCGCCCGAGGGCAGGGCGGTCAGGCGGGCGCCGGCCAGGTTGAAGGCATGGGTGCGGGGGGCGTCAAGGGCGTTCATGCTCCGTTCCTTGACCGATCCGACGCCCCCGCGCAAGGGATTCGGTGACGCGCTGCGCGGGAGGGGCGGGGGCGAGCCCCACGCGGGAGGGTCAGAGGCGAGCCGCACGTGGGAGGGTCGGAGGCGAGTCCCACGTGGGAGGGTCAGCGGCGAGCCGCACGCGGATCGGGTCAGGCCAGCCCGGCGGCGGTCATCAGGGCCTCGGTCTCTTCGGCCAGCAGGCGTTCGTCGGCCGAGCCGGCCACCGGAACCCGCCCGTGTTCCAGGAAGAGCGGCGCGGCCAGCGGGGTGACCCGGTCGAGGCGCAAGAGGTCGATGCCCGAGGTCCGGGCCAGCATTTCCTCGATCCGGCCGAAATCGACCAGCCCGCGCAGGGCTTCGGTCCGGGTGACACGCATCATCAGGTGATCGGGATCATATTTCAGCAAGGTGTCGTAAAGGATGTCCGACGACATGGTCATCTGGCGCCCGGTCTTGCGCGGGCCCATCACGTTGCGTTCGATCAGCCCGGCAATGGTGGCCGAGGCCCGAAAGGTGCGTTTCATCACGGCGTTGCCGGCCAGCCAGCGGTCCAGCCCGTCGCGCAGGGCGTCGATGTCAAAGAGCGGCGCGGGATCGATCACCGCGTCCAGCCCCCAGATCAGCGTGGCATAATCGGTGGCCACGAAACCCATCGGCGCATGGCCGGTTTCCTCCAGCCGCTTGGTCAGCAGCAGGCCCAGGGTCTGCTGGGCATTGCGCCCGGCAAAGCCGTAGATGCAGACATGCTCGCGCCCGTCATGGGGAAAGCTTTCGATCAGCAACCGGCCGTGTTCGGGCAGGCGCGAGACCTGGCGCTGCAGGGCCAGCCAGTCGCGGGTATGGGCGGGCAGCTGCGGCCAGTCGGGTTCGGCCAGCAGGTCGAGGATGCGCGCCGACAGCTGGGTCGAGGTGGCGAACTTGGTGCCCGAGAACACCGCGATCTTGGGCTTGCGGCTGGCATTGCGCGACACTTCGACGACCGTTTCGCGCAGCCCTTCATAGCGCACGATCCGGCCGCCGATCAGGAAGGTATCGCCGGGCGACAGCGAGGCGGCAAAGGCTTCTTCGATCTCGCCCAGGGGCTTGCCGCCCCGGTTGCGCTGCAGCCGGACCTTCAGCGTGTCGCTGTCGATGATCGTGCCGATGTTCATGCGGATCCGCTGGGCGGTGCGCGGGTCGCGCAATTGCCACAGGCCGTCTGGCCGCTGCTTCAGGCGTTGCCACTGGTCATAGGCTTTCAGCGCATAGCCCCCGGTGGCACAGAAATCGAGGCAATCGTCAAAGGCTGCCCGCGACAGCTCGGCATAGGCCCCGGCGGTACGCACCTGGGCAAAGAGCGCATCGGCATCGAAGGGCCCGGCGCAGGCGGCGATCAGGATATGCTGGCACAACACGTCGAGCGGCCCGGGCCCGCGCGGCTCGCCATCCAGTGCGCCGGCCTCGACGGCCTGCAGGGCGGCCAGGCATTCGACCACCTCGAACCGGTTCGCCGGCACCAGCAGGGCCTTGGACGGCGCGTTGTAGCGGTGATTGGCCCGGCCGATGCGCTGGACCAGCCGCTTGACGTTCTTGGGCGCGCCTATCTGGATGACCAGGTCGACATCGCCCCAGTCGAGGCCCAGGTCGAGCGAGCCGGTGCAGACGATGGCCCGCAGGTCGCCCCGGACCATCGCCTGTTCGACCCGTTCGCGCTGTTCGCGGTCGAGGCTGCCGTGGTGGATGCCGATGGGCAGGCTGTCCTCGTTGGCCAGCCAGAGATTGTGAAAGAAGATCTCGGCCTGGGCCCGGGTGTTGTGAAAGATCAGCGTGGTGCGGTGCTGGCGGACCTGGTCCAGCACGGCGGGGATGGCATGGGCCGCGCCGCCCCCGGCCCAGGGCGGGGGGGCATCGGTGGCCAGCATGGCGATGTCGGGGGCCGGGCCGGGATCGGCGGTCAGCACCTCGCAGGGATCGGGATGATGGGCCAGCAGCCGGGCGATGGCCCCGGGGTCTTCGACCGTGGCCGACAGGCCGACCCGGCGCAGGCCGGGGGCCAGGGCCTGCAGGCGCGACAGGGCCAGCATCAGCTGGTCGCCGCGCTTGCTTTCGGCCAGGGCGTGGATCTCGTCGACGATGACCCGGCGCAGCCCGGCAAAGGTGCGCCCGGCATCTTCGTAGCTGGTCAGCAGGGCCAGGCTTTCGGGCGTGGTCAGCAGGATATGCGGCGGATCGGCCCGCTGGCGCCGGCGCGCGGTGGCCGAGGTGTCGCCGGTGCGGTCCTCGATGCGGATCGGCAGGCCGATCTCGTCGACCGGGTTGCGCAGGTTGCGCTTGATGTCGGCGGCCAGGGCCTTGAGCGGCGAGATGTAGAGCGTGTGCAGGCCCTGGTGCCCGCCCCCGGCCAGTTCGGCCAGGGTGGGCAGGAAGCCGGCCATGGTCTTGCCCCCGCCGGTCGGCGCGATCAGCAGGGTGGCCGGGGCATCGGCCCGGTCGACCATGGCCTGCTGGTGGGGATGAACCTGCCAGCCGCGCCGGTCGAACCAGGCGGTGATCTGCGCGGGCAGCTCCATCGGCGGCTCAGGACGCGATCGCGGTCTTCTTCAGGTCGGTGCTCATCTCGGCGATTTCCTCGGCAAAGCGTTCCCGGCCCATGCGCCCGGAATCATCCGTCCAGGCCACGAAACGGGCCATCAGGGGCACGAAGGCCGCGATTTCGTCGTCGGTCCAGCTGGACAGGAATTCGCCCAGCACGAGGAACTTGAACCGCCGCACGACATTGACGATGGCCTCGCCCCGCTCGGTCAGCTCGACGATGGTGCGCCGGGCGTCGCGCTGGCTGACGCTGCGCTGCGCCAGCGACTTGGCGATCAGGTCGCTGACCAGCCGCGAGGCCCGCGACGGGTCGATGCGCAGGCGCGCGGCGATGGTCGAGACCATGGTCTCGTCCTCGTCCTCGTACCAGGCTTCGTTGACCGGCTTGGCGATGGCAAACAGCACGTCCAGCTGCGCCTGGTCGATTTCCTCGGAGATACCGAAGGCGTCCAGCGCCGCCGTCCCCAGTTCCCGCTTGCCGATGCGCCTGCGCCATTGCTGCAGCGATGCATCGATATCCAGCGCGGCTTCGGTCGATCGGTGATCAATACCTGCCTTCTCCAGGAAGTCCGCGAGTTCCTTGGTACAGCCCGTGATTGCCTTGTCCTCCTGTGGCGCCGGCATCCCACCGGCCCTGCCTGTCATATACATGTCATTGACATGTATTTGCAACGTACATATACCTGTCCCCAACACCCGTATCCGCCCCCGTCAAGGGCCGGCGGCCTTTCTGCCGCCTGTCGTACCCTGTCTTCGACCATGGATTCCATGGCCGGGCGGGGCGGATTGGTATCAAGGATTAACATGTGACCGATTCAATCCCAAGCACCCCCGACCAATTGGAGCCCAGACGGCTGGTCGCAATCTTCCTGGCCGTCTCTTCGGTGCTTTTTCTCGCATCCCTTGGGCAAACCGTGGTCACGACAGCCCTGCCGGTCATCCTGGGCGATCTTGGCGGCATGGACCAGATCACCTGGGTCATCACGGCCTACCTGATGGCCGCGACGGTCAGCGCGCCGGTCTTCGGCAAGCTGGGCGACCTCTTTGGGCGCAAGATCGTCATGCAATGCGGCATCGGGGTGTTTCTGGCCGGGTCGGTGCTGTGTGCGCTGGCGCCGGAATTGTGGGTGCTGGTGGCCGGCCGCTTTGTCCAGGGCCTGGGCGGAGGCGGGCTGATCGTGTCGTCGATGGCCACCGTGGCCGACAATGTCTCGCCCCGCGAGCGCGGGCGCTACCAGGGCATCCTGGGTTCGGTCTTTGGCCTGTCGACGGTTGTCGGGCCGCTGGCCGGGGGCTTTATCGTGCAGCATTGGGACTGGCAGTGGATCTTTCTGATCAACCTGCCGCTGGGCCTGGCCGCGCTGACCGTGCTGACCCTGGCGCTGGATGGCACCCGGCGCAACACGCGGGTGTCGATCGATTATGCCGGCGCGGCCAGCCTGACCGGCGTGCTGTCGCTGACGGTGCTGACGGCCAGCCTGGGCGGGTCGGTGCTGCCCTGGTCCAGCCCGCTGATCATCGGCCTGGTGGTGCTGGTGCTGCTGGCCCTGGCCCTGTTCATCCGCATCGAAAGCCGGGCGCAGGAGCCGATCCTGCCGTTGCAGCTGTTCCGCATCAACAATTTCGTCGTGTCGAATTCCGTCGGGCTGATCATCGGCGTGACCATGTTCGGCACGATCACCTTCGTGCCGTTCTTCATGCAGGTCGTCAAAGGCATGTCGCCGGCGGCCTCGGGCCTCTTTGTCTTTCCGATGATGGCAGGGCTGATCGGCGCCTCGACCCTGGCCGGCCAGGTCATGGCCCGGACCGGGCAATACCGCATGCTGCCCGTGGCCTCGACGGCCCTGCTGGCCCTGGCCATGGTGTCGATGGCCCTGACCCATGCCCATACGCCGAACTGGTGGATCGTGGTCACCATGATCCTGGTCGGGCTGGGCATCGGCCCGACGATGGGCGTGGGCGTGACGGCCATCCAGAATGCCGTGCCCGCGCATATGATCGGCATCGGCACGGCTTCGGCCAATATGTTCCGCCTGATCGGCGGGTCGGTCGGCACGGCGGCTTTTGGCGCGATCTTTGCCGCCGGGCTGCAAAGCCAGCTGGGCAATGCCATCGAAGGCTCGCCCCGGGCGCTGACCAAGGAGATGATCGCCGCGATGGACCCGGCGATGCAGGAGCTGGTCACCCAGGGCATCGCCGCCGCCCTGCACCCGGTCTTCTGGATCGCCTGCGTGCTGGCCCTGCTGGCCTGCGCCGTGTCGCTGATGATGATCGAACTGCCCCTGCAGGACCGCGTGCCGGGGCAGGCACAGCCACAGGCGCAACCGGCCGAGTAACCCCGGTTGCACCTTCGGCCGGACGGCGTTCCATCCCTGTCGCCGTCCGGTCAGCTCGCGGCCATCGTGCCGCGGGCAAACCGCCCAGTTGGGATTGTCTGGCCTTTTGACGGGGACTTGGCGCTGAATTTGTGCGTCGGGCGGTGCGTGAACCCAGTGCCAGAGCATTGCGTCGCTGTCGCACCGAGCCCCGCGCCGGGTTGTTGCGCCGAACTAGAGCACCTGGTTGTCGCGTCGAACGCCCTCGGCGCACCACTGCGCGGCTTGCCCCCAAGCGCCGGACCATTGAGGCGGCCCCCGGTGTCTTGGCCTATTTCACGATGACCTCGTCGCGCACGAACATGTTGGCCCAGGCCCGGTCGATCAGCTCGGGTGACATCTGGTAGGGGATGCCTTCGAATTCGCAGATCGCGATCATCTGGTCGATCAGGAAGACCGGCTGGTAATTGGCATAGACATTGTCGATCGTCGGGTACTTGTTGCGGATCAGGTGGACCAACGCCCGTTCGTCCAGCGGCATCTTCTTCTTGCGCGCGACCATGGCGAAGATCTTGAGAAAGTTCTCCTGGTCCGGCCCGTCGATCTTGATCTTGAAGAAGATCCGCCGCAACGCCGCGTTGTCGAAGATCTCGTTGGGATGGAAGTTGGTCGAAAAGATCACCAGCGTGTCAAAGGGCACTTCGAACTTCTCGCCCGATTGCAGGCCGAGGATGTCCTTGCTTTCCTCCAGCGGCACGATCCAGCGGTTGACCAGTGCCTGCGGCGGCTCGGCCTGGCGGCCAAGGTCGTCGACGATGAAGATCCCCCCGGTCGATTTCAGCTGCAGCGGGGCCTGGTAGGTCCGCGCGGTGGGGTTGTAGACCAGGTCTAGCATCGACAGGCTGAGCTCGCCGCCGGTGACCACGGTCGGGCGTTCGCAGCAGACATACCGCTGGTCGAACCGCTTGGCCCGGCGCAGCGAGGTCGGGTCGTCGACGATGTCGGGCAGGGCGTTGTGCACGATCGGGTCGTAGACCGTGATGACCTGGCCGGAATATTCGATGGCCCGGGGCACGTAGACCTTGTCGCCCAGGGCGTCGCGGATGCCGTTGGAGATCGACGATTTGCCGTTTCCCGGCGGCCCGTACATCAGGATCGACCGGCCGGCGCTGACCGCCGGGCCGAGGTGGTCCAGCAGCTCGGGCGGCAGGATCAGGTGGCCCATGGCCGTGGTCAGCTGGTCGCGGGTGACCTGGATGTTGCGGATCGACTGGCGTTTGACCTGTTCGCGGTAGATGTGCAGGGGCACCGGCATGGCCCCGAAATATTCCGACTGGGCCAGGGCATCCAGCGCCCGGGCCTTGCCCTGGTCGGTCAGCTGATAGCCCATCTCGTTGCCCGAATTGGCGTTCAGCGTGCCGGTGGCTTCCAGCAGCTTCTGTTCGCGGGCCAGGTCGACAAGCTCCTGGGTGATCGGGATCGGCAGGCAGAGCGCCTGGGCCAGTTCGCTGACAAGGTCGAGCGTCTTGCGGAACATGGTCTTGAGCAGGATGTCCCGCATCATGACCATGGGCAGTTCGATTTCGGCGAGGTGCTTGGGCGAGGGCGGCGCGATCACGCCCGTCGGCTGCATGTTCATCTGGTAGGCCCCACGTTGGTTGGGGCCTTGGTGCCACGGGATTGTGGCGGAATTCGGGGAAAAGGGTGCAGCCGGTCGGGCGCGGGACCTTGCCGGCCGGCGCCGCCCCCGGAATTTTCGAAAATTCCGGGCCGTTCTTTTGGAAAAGAACGGGCTGGCCCGGATGCAGGTTCACGGGGCGGCTGGTGTCTCTGCCCCCGGGGTTCAGGCCCCGTAGATCGCGCCCAGCACGATGTAGAAGGCCAGCGTGCCGCCCAGGGCCAGGCCCATGGGGAAATCGCCCTTCTGCTCCCAGCTCAGCCACTCGGGGCAGATCCGGCGCAGGGGGGTCAGCCGGGCGCCGCGATGGGTGACCACGGCGGCCAGGATCACGGCGGCCAGCAGCTTGACGATGACCGACACGTCGCCCGGGGCAATGAAGGGTGCGGCGGCGGCGATGAACTTGGCATCGCCCGCGCCCATGGCGCCTCCGGCGTTCAGCACCATGCCCAGAACCAGCGCCGCGATCATGTGCACCCAGCGCCAGCCATAGTCGGGCAGGGGCATCACGAAGGGCCCGATGACCACGAAGACCAGCGCCAGGGCCACCACGGCCTGGTTGGTGATCCGCATCGCGCGCAGATCGGTGAAGGCCACGTGGAAACAGATCGGCAGCACGAAGGGCAGGAAGATCAGCGCCTGCGTCGCCGGGATCTGCACGGCGTCAGGCTTCCAGCGCGCGCAGGGCCCGCACGGCGGCTTCGAAATGCTGCGGATGGGTGTCGATCGCCTCGCGCAGAAGCGTCTTGCCGGTCTCGACATCGCCCTGCTTGATCGCCGACAGCGCCATGGTGTGCAGCAGCTGGGCCCGTTCCGACTGGTCCATCGGGATCACCGGCAGCACGTAGTTGCGCTGTGCCCCGCGGGCCAGGACGATGTTGTTCTTGGCCGTGAACAGCGTGGCGTCATTGCGGATCGCCTCGCCGAACAGCCGTTCGGCCGCCGCGTAATCGCCGCGGCTCAGCTTGGAGTAACCCCAGTTGTTCAGCACGCTGGCCGGCCGGGTGGTCAGGCCCACGGCCACTTCGTAGAAACTGTCGGACTTGGACCATTCCTTGTTGCCATCGGCCACCATGGCTTCGAGGCGATAGCGCTTGAAGGTCTCGTGGGTGGGCGGCACCTCGTCCAGCGCGGCTTCGGCCTGGTCCCATTCGCCGGCCCGGATCAGCGCATCGGCCAGGTCGACCTTGTCGTCGGCCGTGGCCCCGGGCATCGACACGACCTTCTTCCAGGCGCTGACCGCCTCGGTCGTGCGCTTGGAACGCACCAGCGAAATCGCCAGCCCGCGCTGCAGGTCGATCCGGTCGGGATTGTCGCCCGTCGCCCGTGAGAAATAGGTCACCGCCTCGTTGGGGTCGGCCACCGTCAGCATGACGTCGTTGAGGTTGCTTTCATCGACGACGTTGACGTCCTGAAAGGCCCGTTCCACCGTCTCTTCGCTCTTGTCGGCACAGGCCGACACGACCAGTACCGCTGCCAGCCCTGCCGACAGGATTAGAGGATGGCGCATGTTCCTGCGTCCCTTGCTGCTCTTGCCTCACGGCGCCTGCTTCAGGAGAACGACGCCTCCCTGCGGCACCAATGTAAATTCTTGGTTTTGCTCAGCAGTATTAACAGGATTTTCGCTTTTTGCGAGAGCCAAGCGCAAATTATCGCGGATTGAGTCACTTTGGCCATTGTCCAGCGCATAGGCCTTGCGGAAGACCCCGGCCGCCTCGGCCCATTCTTCCTTTTCGATCAGCAGGACGCCCAGGTTGTTCCAGGCCTCGGGCCAGTCGGGGCTTTGCTTGGTCGCCCGGCGCAGCTGCTGTTCGGCCTGGCCCAGCCGGCCCAGCCCGAGGTTGGCCGTGCCGAAGCCCAGGATGATCTCGGGGGACATGCCCTGTTCCAGCGCCGCGCGGGTAAAGGCATCGATGGCCAACTCGTACTGGCCGGCCCCGATCAGCCGGTTGCCCACCACCACGCCGTCGACGGCCTCCTGCCGCAGGTTGACCCCCGGCGCATAGAGCCCGTCGGTGTCGGACGGCGTGATCCCCGGTTGGGAACACGCCGCCACGATGCCCAGCATCATCAGGAGGGTGCCGGCCCTTGCCTGCTGCCGTCCGGCACCGGAATTCTTCATGTGTTACTTGCTCATGCCGCCCAGGTTGGCGATGCCGTTCGCCGAGGGGCCGACCAGGATGATCAGCAGCGGCGGCACCGTGAGGGTCATTGTGGCAAGCGTCATTTTGGTTGGCAACTTGTTTGCGGCCTCTTCGGCGCGCATCACCCGCTTGTCCCGCATCTCGCCGGCATAGACCCGCAGGGCCTCGGCGATCGAGGTGCCGAAACTTTGCGACTGGATCATCACGGTGACAAAGGACGACACGTCGGACACCCCGCAGCGGGTGGCGAAATCGCGCAGCACGCGTTCCTTCTCCTTGCCGGCCTTCATCTCGTGCGAGACGATGTCGAACTCGTCGGCCAGGTCGGGGAAGGACGCCCGGATCTCCTTGGCCACGCGCACGATCGACTGGTCCAGCGACTGGCCGGCCTCGACACAGACCAGCATCATGTCCAGCGCGTCGGGGAAGCCCTGGGTGATCTTTTCCTTGCGCTCTTCCATGCGCCGGGTGACCCAGTATTTCGGCAGCAGGTATCCCACGGCGCCGGGGCCGAGCAGGTACATCAGTTTTTTCTGGGTATCCATGTCGTCGCCATGGCCCAGCAGGATCGTGTAGGTAAAGCCGATGCCCAGCCCGATCAGGCCCAGGGCGAACTGGGCGAAGGTATACAGCCGGACCGAATCCTTGGACATGTAGCCGGCCTGGCGCAGCTTGAGCTGCAGCGACGACAGCTCTTCCTTGTCCTGCGGTTCGAGGAAGGTGGCAAACCGGTCGAGCTGTTCGTTCCGCCCGGCCTGGCGCAGGCGTTCCTTCTTGGGCTTCTTGGCGCTGTCGGTCGAGGCCGATTTCTTGAGCTTCTTGAGCGGGTCCTCGCGCTGGTTCAGCAGCATGGGCAGAGTGACCAGGATCATGATCACGCCCAGCATGCCGACGGCGATCAGCGGGCCGAAAGGGCCCAGCGAGCCGGTGAGGATGTCGTTGATTTCGCTGATGATATCCATGGTGGGGACCTCAGACCTTGATGTTGGTGAGCATGCGCATCACGAAGATGTTCATGGTCAGCATGATGCCGACGATGAAGCAGGCCGGGATGAAATAGGCGTGGTCGAGCACTTCGTCGTAATAGCCCGGGTCATTGACCAGGATCAGGATCAGGCACATCAGCGGGAAGCCCGACAGGAACTTGCCCGACCATTGCGCCTCGGCGGTGATCGCCTTGACCCGCCGGAACAGGCGGAAGCGCGCGCGGATCACCTTGGCCAGCCCGTCGAGGATCTCGGCCAGGTTGCCGCCCGATTGCTGCTGGATGGTCACGGCCACGGCGAGGAAGCGCAGATCCTGCATGTCGAGCCGTTCGGCCATTTCCTTCAGCGCATCGCCCATGTCGCGGCCATAGGCGCTTTCGTCGGCGATGATGCCGAACTCGGTGGCCAGCGGGTCTTCGACCTCCTTGGCCACGATCTGCACGGCCGACGAGAACGGGTGGCCGACGCGCAGGCTGCGCACCATCAGTTCCACCGCGTCGGGCAGCTGTTCCTGGATCATGTCGATCCGTTTCTTGGCCTTGGTGTTGACCCACATGTAGACCGCGCCGATGCCGATGCCGGCCGAGGCAAGCAGCTTGATCGACATGTCGGCCGAGGTGCCGACGCTGAGCCCGACAAAGGCCACGGCGGCCAGCGCGCCCATCAGCATGATCAGCTGGCGCGGAGAGAACGCGATCGCCGCCTTCTGGGCCTTGTCGGCCAGAAGCGAATACAGCGGGATCGACTGCGATTTCATGTGCTGCTGCATCTCCTTGCGGAGTTGCTCCAGCACCTGTTCCCGGCCGGCGCCCTTGTCGAGCATTTCCAGCCGGCGGTTGACCTTGCTGTTCAGGCTGATCGATTTGCCGAAGGCCACCAGGTAGACGCCTTCGACCAGCACCAGCACGCCGATGAAGATCAGGCCATAGATGATCGGTTCCGCGGAAATCTGCATGTCAGCGTCCCTCCATCCGTGTGGGTTCGTAGATCGCCGCCGGCAGGTCATAGCCCCACATGCGGAAACGTTCGGAATAATGGCTGCGCACGCCGGTGGCCGTGAAATGGCCGATGATCTTGTTGTCGGGGGTCAGGCCGACGCGCTGATAGCGAAAGATTTCCTGCATCGAGATCACGTCGCCTTCCATGCCGGTGATTTCCGTGATCGAGGTCATCCGGCGCGAACCGTCCTGCAGGCGGCTGGCCTGCACGATCAGGTTCACGGCCGAGGAGATCTGTGACCGGACGGCCTTGATCGGCATCTCGATGCCGGCCATGGCGATCATGTTTTCCAGGCGGCTGACGCCATCGCGGGCCGAGTTGGCGTGGATCGTGGTCATCGAGCCGTCGTGGCCGGTGTTCATGGCCTGCAGCATGTCGATGACCTCCTCGCCACGCGTCTCGCCGACGATGATCCGGTCGGGACGCATCCGCAGGGCGTTCTTCAGACAGTCGCGGGGAGAGACCTCGCCCTTGCCCTCGACGTTGGGCGGGCGGCTTTCCATCCGGCCGACGTGGGTCTGTTGCAGCTGCAGTTCGGCCGTGTCCTCGATGGTCAGGATGCGTTCGGCATTGTCGATGAAGGACGACAGCGCGTTCAGCGTGGTCGTCTTGCCCGAGCCGGTCCCGCCCGAGACGATGATGTTGAGCCGGGTGGCCACGGCGGCCTGCAGGTAGGCGGCCATTTCCTCGGTGAACGCGCCAAAGCTGACCAGGTCGTCGATGCCCAGCTTGTCCTTCTTGAACTTACGAATGGACACCAGCGAGCCATCGACGGCGATCGGCGGCACCATGGCGTTGAAGCGCGAGCCGTCGGCCAGGCGGGCGTCGACATAGGGGTTGGATTCATCGACCCGCCGGCCCACGGCCGAGACGATCTTGTCGATGATCCGCAGCAGGTGGCGTTCGTCCTTGAAGGTGACGTCGCTGAGTTCCAGCTTGCCCGCCCGTTCGATGAAGATCTGGTGGGGGCCGTTGACCAGGATGTCGTTGACGGTGTCGTCCTGCAGCAGGGTTTCCAGCGGACCGAGGCCCTTGACCTCGTCGTAGAGCTCCTTGTTGAGCGTCTGCCGGTCCTCGCGGTTCAGCACGATGCCCTTGGTTTCGAGGATCTCGCCGGTGATCTGGCTGATCTCGTTGCGCAGGTCCTTTTCGGTCGCGGTTTCCAGCGCGGCCAGGTTCAGGTTTTCCAGCAGCTCGCGGTGCAGCTCGACCTTGATCTCGCCCATCCGCTCCTTGCGCTTGCGTTCCTTGTCGCCGGCCTGGGCCTCGGCGGCCTTGCGCTCGACGGGCCGGCGCAGCGAGGCCTTGGCCGCCGCTGCGGCGGCAGCGGGGGCGGGGGCGTTAGACGCCGGGCTGTCGCCGGCCGCCGGCTTGACCGCGGCGGCCGTGCCCGCGCCTCCGGGCGGGGCCTTGCGCGGCGCGGCGTCAGTGCTCTTCTTGTAGCGGGAAAACATGGCTCATACCCCCGGTGACAGGCGCGCCGATCAGGCGGCGACGGCGTCGTTGCGGCCCAGCTCGTGGACCGACAGCGCCAGTTTCAGGATTTCCTTGCGCAGCGGGTTCTTGGCCGCCGAGGATTGCAGCGGCAGCCCGTGGTCACCGCATTGCGCCACCTGGCGGCCGCCATCGGGCAATTGCAGGTCGATCGAGATCCCGAGGCTTTCGGCCATCCGCTTGACCCGGCTCTTGCCCGACAGGTCGGTGAACTTGGGCGCCCGGTTGAGCGCGAAGCGCAGCTTGTTGAAGGGCAGGTCCTCGGATTGCAGCGCCCGTTTCAGCCGCAGGGCGTTCTGGGCCGAGCGCATGTCGAGTTCGAGCGCGGCGAAATACACATGCGCCGACTGCAACACGGTTTCGGACCATTGCACCAGCGTCGACGGCATGTCGATCACGACGTAGTCGAAATGCTTGCGCGCCATCGAGATGATGCGGTCGACATCCTCGGGCCCGATCAGGTCGAGGGGCAGCATCTCGGCCGGGGCGGTCAGCACCTGCAGCTTGTCCTGGAAACTGAGCAGAGCCGCGCCGAAGACCTCGTCGTCCATCTCTTCGGTGTCCGACAGCAATTCGAAGACCGCCTCGCGCCGGGGCAGGTCAAGGTAGGTCGCCACCGAGCCATATTGCAGGTCAAGGTCGATCAGGCAGACCGAATGGGCCTGGTCATCCTCGATATTGGCCAGCTCCCAGGCCAGGTTGACGGCCAGCGTCGTCGACCCGACGCCCCCGGCCAGGCCATGGCAGACCAGCAGTGCGCCTTCCTTGTCGGTGCCCGTCTTCAGCTTGTGGGCCGGTTGCTGATGCGCCGGCGGCTCGTCGATCTGGCCCAGCCGGTCGATGGCCATCTGCAGTTCCTGTTCGGGCAGGGGGTAGGGCACGAATTCGTCGGCGCCCTTGCGCAGCAGCTGGTGCAGCGAGGCCGGGGTCACGTCCTCGGCGATCAGGATGACCTGGATGTCGCGTGCCTTGGCCTGGGTGATGATCTCGCCCAGCAGGACAAGGTTGTCCTCGTCGGCCGAATCGATGGCCAGGGCGATGAATTCCAGGCTCTGGGCCTCGGGCTGCGAGAAGAAGGCCAGGGCCTCGGCAAAACCCAGGTCGCCCCAGGCCTCGCCAAGCGCCATTTCCATGTCCTCGATCAGCAGATCGAAGATCTGGACATCCCGGCTGACGGTACATGCAACGATCGGCGTCGGTTCCGGTTGCGGGATCGTTCCACTCATTTCTTGTTCCCCTTTCCTGCAGGCCCGCACACGGCTTGCGCCGTGCCTGACGGACCTGCTCGCCGCTGGTACGATGTGAGAGAATCGACCAGGGCGCAGTTGACCCAGTGGGGATAATGTCGAGGGGAATGAAGGCGAGATTGGGGCTTAAAAGACCCAATTGTAGGGAAAGCGGCGACGATGAGGCGCCGCTTTGCCTTATTGTCAGTCTTCCAGCAGCTCGGCCTGGATGCCGGTCAGCGTGGTCTCGGACTGGGCGCTGGTGATGTAGTCGCGATAGATGATCTGGGCATATTTGCCGTCCATCACGGTCGGGTGACGGCCGACAAAGCCCGACACCTCGGTCACCGTGCGCCGGTTGCGGCGTTCACGGTTGCTGGTCACCACGGCGGGCTGGGTTTCGCCATAGGACACCACCGCTTCCAGCCGCGACCGGCTGATGCCATGGGTGGTCAGGTAGGCCACGGCGGCATTGGCCCGGCGCAGGCCCAGCTGCTTGTTGTAGGCCGGCGAGCCCACCGCATCGGTATGACCGTAGACGCGGAAACGGACCTCGGGGAACTGGCGGATCCAGGTCGCCTGGCGGGCCAGGACGGCCTGGGCATTGGCGTCCAGAACGGCGCTGTCGAAGGCAAAGGTGATCGTGGTCGGCACCTCGGCGGCGAAACGGTCGTTCAGCAGCTGGGTGTATTGCATCGCCCCGGTCTGGATCTGCTGGTTGTTGAACGTCGCGTTGCCGAACGATCCCCCGTCCAGCTCGTAGCCCGCTTCGTTGCTGCACCCGGCCACGGCCAGGGCCAGGCAGGCCATGCCTGCCCATGTCGCGATCCGGCGGGGGGCGGCCATCGGGCGGGCCAGTGGGGCTGTCATCGGTCCGGTCATCGGCGTTTTCTCCCGATCAATCCATGACATAGCCATAGGACCCGCTGAAATCCTGCTTGGCCACTTCGCCGGCCGGGCCGGCCTGGGGCCGGTTGGTATCGGCCACCTTGCCGAACAGGAACAGGTCCTTTTCGCTGGGCGGCTTGACCCGGTCGGTCGGCAGGGCCAGCGCCTCGCCCCGGGTGGGGGTGACGAGATGGGCCGTGACGATGATCACAAGCTCGGTCTGGTTGCGCTGGTAATCGGCGCTGCGGAACAGCGTGCCCAGCACGGGCACGTCGCCCAGCCAGGGCAGCTGGGCCGAGTTGTCGAGGAAATTGTCCTCGATCAGCCCGGCGATGGCAAAGCTCTCGCCGTCGCGCAGCTCGACCGTGGTCGAGGTCGACCGGCGGGTGAAGGCATCGATCTCGAACCCGTTGACCGAGATCCCGTTGGAACTGTCGATGGCCGAGACCGCGGCTTCGAGCTCAAGGTTGATGACCTGGTTGTCGACGACGCGCGGGATGAAGTTGAGCTGGATACCGAAGGGTTTGAACTCGACCCCGATCTGGCCCAGGTCCTGGGCGATCGGCACGGGATATTCGCCGCCGGCCAGGAACTTGGCTTCCTGGCCCGACAGGGCCGTCAGGTTGGGCTCGGCCAGCGAGCGCACGACGCCCTTCTGTTCCAGCGCCTCCAGCAGCAGGCCGACCTGCACCGAACCGGCGTTGAAGCCGAACAGCACAGCCCCGGTGTTTTCGTTCGATTCCGGGATGTTGCCCGAAAACGCATTGCTCAGCGCGCCCGAGGTGTTCAGCGTGCCCGAGCCGCCGTTCAGGCCCAGGTTGCTGCCGAACATCGACCCGTTCAGGCCCAGCGAGGCCGACAGCGATTTCGACACCGCGCGCTGCATCTCGGCAAAGCGCACCTTGAGCATGACCTGGTGCACGCCGCCGACGCTCATCAGGTTGGACACCCGTTCGGGCGCATAACGCTCGGCCAGGTCCAGCGCCCGGTCCATCCGCTGGGTCGAGGACACCATGCCCGACAGCACGATGCCGTCATTGGCGGTGCGCACCTCGATCTTCTCGTCGGGCAGGATCTGGCGCAGGCGTTCCTTGAACTCGGTCACGTCGGCCGACACGTTGACCGTCACGTTGGTGATCAGCTGGCCGGCATCGTTGAGCAGGGTCAGCGTGGTCAGGCCCGGGCTCTTGCCCAGGACATAGATCGTGCGGTCCGACAGCGAGGAAATATCGGCGATGCCAGGGTTGGCGATCGACAATTCCGCGAAGGGCACATCACTTTCGACAACAACCGCCCGGTTCATCGGCACGTCCAGCGTCGAGCTGGCCCCGCGATTGACCTGGCGGACGATTTCGGCAGATGCCATCCCCGGCATCTGCGCCACGGCACAGGCCAGCCCCAGGAGGGCCGCACCAAAGGTCGTGCGAATTGTCATGTGACCTGCCTTTCCGATCACGCCTCGAGTGTTTCGGGTCTTGTTGCCCGGAATTGGCCTCATGTTGAGCGAGTTTGGCTTTTATTGCAAGAATCAACGCCTTTGGCCCGGGCGTTCATGTGGACAAGGTGCAACAGGTGACGCAAAAAGGCCGCTCTGCCGGGGCAGGGCGGCCAGGGCCCGCGGGGGCGGGCGCTGCGCAGGGGGCGATCAATTGGTGCAGGGGATCGGAATGTCGACCACCTCGGCGCCGCGGCGCGTGCGGATGGTGCAGACCTTCTTTTCCTTGGCGACGGGCTGGGTGTCTTCCTCGATGCCCAGCAGGATGCGCTGGTCGACATCCATGGCCGAGGCCACGGTATCGTCATCGGCGCCGACCAGGGCCAGCGACAGCCGCCCGGTGTTCTGCGCCTGGGCCAGGCCGGCGACCTGCTGGGGCAGGGCGGCCACGGTGACGGTGCGCGCGATGACCGTGCCGTCGATATCCTCGCCGGCGGTCTGGTCGATGGCGATCAGCTGGATGTTCGTGCCGATCAGCTTGGTCAGCTCGCCCCGGCCGCCTTCGATGGCATCGCGGGTCGACCCGGTCCAGTAGACATCGACCCGGTCACCGGGCCGCAGGAAGCCCGACACGCCCGAGGCCACGTCGACCTTGATCGTGAACGCCCGCATGCCCCGTTCCAGCCGCGAGGTGATGCCGGCATCCTCGCCGGGCTCGGTGATCTTGAGCGCCAGGACGGCCTCGTCCTTTTCCATCGCCCGCAGGACGAAGCGCGGCTCGTCCTCGATCGGGAACAGCGCCTCGGCCGAGGTAAAGGTGCCTTCGGGCATGGCGTTCTTGGGCCAGCGCACGGCGCGCACGTCTTCGGCCGTGATCGTCTCGCCATAGCGCAGGGCGCGGTTGGCCACCATGACCTGGACGGTCGGCACGACGGCATCGCGGGCCGCGCGTTCGCGGGCCAGCTCGGTCTGGTAGGCCGAGATGTAGTTCTTGGCCATCATCACGGCGCCGCCGGCAAGGGCCACCCCGACAATGAGGACCAGTCCGAATACTGCGCGCATGTCGTCACCTCTTTGATCTTGTCGCCGGACAGGTGGCGGCGGTTGGATAATCCTGTTCTCGCGTTAAGGATTATTTCCGAATTGTGTCCAAAAATGGGAAGCTCTGCGGAGCCGCGGCGGCAATCGGATCGAATCCGATGGATGGAGGCGGCCGTAGCGGGGCAGATCGGGGCAGGGGATGAGGGTCCCGGGTGTGTCAGGATGCACATCATGGCGCCCTGGGGCCTGCCGGCCATGCCGGCCTTGCCCCGTCCGCGGCGGCCCTGACCAGGGCTATCGCCCGGTCCCATTGGCCTGTCCGCGGCTTTGTACCTGCCCGGCGGGCCGCGAAGGTACGTCTTGGTGCCGGTCGCGCCGGCAGGTCACTCGATCTCGTAATTACTCAGATATTCCTCGAGCCCCACACCCATGCCCCCCGAGGCATGTTGGATCGAGGTGAAGGCCGTGGCGGCCAGGGCGACGACGGCGGCGGTCAGGACGACCCAGTCGACGGTGACGGCTCCGTCCTCGTCGCGGCAGAGCGTCTTGAGCTTGTTGAACATGGGATCCTCTTACGTGGCAGCAGGGGAGAGGAAGAAACGGCCACGCCTTGGCATGCAAAGCGTGGCCGCACGGATCTGTGACGAGACCGTCAGGCCCGAACTCAGTTCGGGTTTTCGTTCTCGATGAAGGTCTCGGTGTTTTCCGACAGGGTCGATGCACCGGATTCGATCGAGGTGTAGGCAGCGCCGGCCAGGGCGACGACAGCGGCGGTCAGCACGACCCAGTCAACCGTAACGGCGCCGTCTTCGTCTTTGCGGAAGCTTTTGATGAACTTGATCATTTCTTGTCCCTCCAGGGAGATTGGGGTTGTGTGTCCGTCCGCGTTGTCCTGGTGGCCGGGTCTCTCTCTTCCGGCCTGTCCATCGCGGCATGAGGACATAAAGCCCCCGGATTGGGGCGCCATTGCGGCGGGAAACAAGGCATTTCCATGTTTCTGACGCGTTTCGGGAAACAGATTGGTGACGGATTGCGTCCGTGGGGCGCCGGGGCCGGCCTTGCGAGGCACGGTGGGGCATGTCTGCTGTGCCGGAGAGGGCCATGCCGGGGCGTGATGTGACGATAAAGGGCCGCGGGGCCGGTCGGGCCGCGCGAAATGTGGATGGGCCGCGGTGCATCGGTCGTCTCGTGCGCCGTGCGGCAGGGGGGGCGGCGTTGCGGGAGAATCGTTCCAATTGCGGCCTGGCGCGGTGTGGCGGTCGCGTTGCGCGAAATGCAGGCGCCGACAGGGGCGGCGAATCGCGTTCTGCGCTTCGCGTGACGTGAAATGCGCAGTGATGTCGGGCCCGCGGCGGTCCTTGGCGGAAGGCGGGGGCCCGAAAACAGGAAAGGGCCGCGCCCTGCAGCGCGGCCCTTTCACGGGAAACTGATTGCCGAAACTTAGTTCGGGTTCTCGTTCTCGATGAAGGTCTCGGTGTTTTCCGACAGGGTCGATGCACCGGAGTCGATCGAGGTGTAGGCAGCGCCGGCCAGGGCCACGACAGCAGCGGTCAGCACGACCCAGTCAACCGTCACGGCACCGTTTTCGTCTTTGCGGAAGCTCTTGATGAACTTGATCATTTGATGTCCCTCCAAGGATCACAGGTTGGTTTTCGCTATCCCCCGTCGTCCCTGGCCCGCTCTCTCTACTCGAGGCCGCGTCCGTCGTTGGATGAGCCCATATGGACCACGCCGCGTGGCAGCATTGGGGCGCTCAGACGGAATTTTCTGTACCCGGGGCGATTTTGTTAACTTTCCGGTAATCCTTTGATTCACATGACTTTGTTATTTGGCGGCACGTCGAGGAACGGGGCGGATCGGCAACGGATCGGGGCGAATCTGACCAATCCGTCACAATTTGGGCAGGAATTTCTGGCCAAAATCCGGGGCTTCGTTAATCCTGTCGGCAAAACCAGATCACCAAGATCGAGCAGTCCGAGGCCCAAAATGTTTGCCCATAAGATGGTGGCAAGCTGTCTTGCCTGTGCGCTGGCCCTGCCGCTGGCGGCGCAGGACGTCAGCACGCCCGCAGAGTTTCCCGAGTTTTCGGCCAAGCGGGTGAAACCGCCCAAGCCCGGCACCAAGCGCCGGATCACCGTGCAGATCGATCCCGATGCCGCGCCGGTGCGCTCGGTTCCGCCGCCGCCCACGGCCGAGGAAAAGGCCGCGCGTGCCCTGCCGCGCGTGGCGGGCAGCACCTATGACTGGTTCTGGGAGCGGGTGTCGCCGGCGCTGGGGGATACAGGGCCGGGACGGTTGCAGCCGGCCCTGGCCGCGCTGGCCAGCGCCGGGCCGGTATCCGCGCCGCGCCTGCAGACCCTGCGTGACATTGCCAGCGCCCGGGCGATTCCCATCCTGACCTCGACGGTCGGCACGCGGGTGTCGCCGGCCCTGGTGCTGGCGGTGATCGCGGTGGAAAGCGCGGGCCGGGCGGATGCGGTGAGCAAGGCCGGGGCGCAGGGGCTGATGCAGCTGATGCCGGGGACGGCCCGGGAATTCGGCGTGGCCGACAGCCTGGTGCCCGAACAGAACATCGCCGGCGGCGTGCGCTACCTGGATTACCTGATGAAGGAATTCGACGCCGACCCGATCCTTGTTCTGGCCGGCTACAATGCCGGGCCGGGATCGGTGCGCACCCATGGCGGCGTGCCGCCCTTTCCCGAAACCCGCGATTACGTGCCCAAGGTGCTGGCCGCCTTCCAGGTGGCCAAGGCCCTGTGCCAGACCCCGCCCGAGCTGATCTCGGACGGATGCGTCTTTTCCACGTCGAACTAGCGGGTGCCCGGTGGGGCGGTGGCGGCGCGTGATCTTGCGCCACACTGATCTGCATGGGATCGCTCATCTACCCGGAGGGGATCGCCCATCGCCGGGACGGGCACGTCGTCGCGCCCACCCAGGCTCGCATGGGAGCGCCCGCCGCCCAGACCGGCCCGCAATTGCGCCCACCGAAGTCGGAAGGTGATCGCCTGCCACCGAGATCGGCCCGCGACTGGCCCGACGTCGCGCCGACGCAAGCTGACGCGCAATCACGCCCGCCGAAACCGGCACATGATCGCGCCGGGAGAAACGGCGCGGCCCGGTCTCACCGGCCCGCGCCCGATCCCGTGTCAGTCGACCAGGGTGGCCTGGGTGGCGGCGCGCAGCTCGTCCTCGGTCACGCCCTCGGCGCATTCGACGATCTTCAGCCCGCCGTCGACCACGTCCAGCACGCCCAGGTTGGTGATGATCCGGTCGACCACGGCCTTGCCGGTCAGCGGCAGGGTGCATTCCTTGAGCACCTTGCTGTCGCCGTGCTTGTTGGTGTGGTCCATCACCACGACAACCCGCCCGACACCGGCCACCAGGTCCATCGCCCCGCCCATGCCCTTGACCAGCTTGCCCGGGATCATCCAGTTGGCCAGGTCACCGTTCTCGGCCACTTCCATCGCGCCCAGGATCGCCATGGCAATCTTGCCGCCCCGGATCATGCCGAAGCTCTGCGCGCTGTCGAAATAGGCCGTCTGGGGCAGTTCGGTGATCGTCTGCTTGCCGGCGTTGATCAGGTCGGGGTCGATCTCGTTCTCGGTGGGGAAGGGGCCCATGCCCAGCATCCCGTTCTCCGATTGCAGCGTGACCTCGACACCTTCGGGGATGAAGTTGGACACCAGCGTCGGGATGCCGATGCCCAGGTTCACGTACCAGCCGTCTTCCAGTTCCTGTGCCGCGCGGGCGGCCATCTGATTGCGGTCCCAAGCCATCTGTCGTCATCCTCCATGATGCCGGCCAACCGGGCCGGGCAGGGTGCTTACCCTAGGGGCTACTTTTGCAGCCCGAGGGTTTCAAGTATTTCCCGCCATTGCAGCGCGCCATAGTCGGGATTCATGTGGGCATTGTCGTCGTCGTCATGCGTCCGCTCGTTCAGCTTGATCGACCCGCGCGAGAATTCCGCCCGGGTCAGTCCGCGGGCGCCGATCGTCTCGGCCGGCTGGTCGATCAGCGCGAGGCCCAGCGGCTCCAGCGCGCGGGTGGCGGCGGCGGTGCAGTAATCCAGCGCCTCGCCCAGCCCGGTGCTGTCGCGGTTCAGCGCGGCCAGCTTGCGCGACGCCTCCAGCGCGGCTTCGGACTGGCGCGGGCGCTGGACCACGCAGACCCGGGTGTCGGTGCGGTTGTGCCAGCAGGGATCGGGCAGGGCGCGGGCGATGCTGGCCGTCAGCAATGCATCAAAGGCCGGGCGCGAGACGATCTGATCGGCGCCCACCGCGCGCAGCCCGTCGACATCGGCATGTTCCAGCAGCGACAGCAGGCCCATGTCGGTGAAGGCATGGCCGACCAGGATGACCCAATCGTAGCTGGCGACATCGACGGTCAGGCTGCCGTTCAGCCGTTCGAGCGATACCCGTGCCTTGGTCGGCAGGAGATCGGGATCGTGCAGGCCAAAGACATGGCCGTCCTGCATCGACAGTTCGGCAAAGATCCCGGCGGGCGCGACGAGGAAATCCAGATCGAAGGGCCGGTCCTCCGGCGTCATCGCATCCCAGGCCATGCGCAGCGCGGCGGTGTGGGACGACCCGATCATCACCGCCCGGCTCATCGCGAGAAGGCCTCCAGCAGGGCGTCCTCGCAGACATCGTCGGCCCGGGCCCCGCCCGCTCGGGCCCGGCGCGGGGCGGTCTTTTCCGCACCGCCGCCCGACGGGGCCGCATCGGCCGATGGGGCGGCCCCATGGGCGGCCATGAAGGTGTTCATCGCCGTCTGCACGCCCAGCCGCGATACCGTGCGCTTGTTGGTCTCGTAATAGACCCCGCGCGTGTTGGCCGAGGTGATGATCTCGTAGGACGGGAAGTAGTCGACATCGTCGTTGGCATCGGCCAGCGCCCCGCAGACCGCCCGCAGGACCGACTTGGAATAGCAGGTGGCCACCTCGACATGATGGCCCGAGGCCGTGGCCGTCAGCGGCACGGGGGACGTCGTGATCAGGAACCGGACATCCTTGTTGCGCGCCCGCATGAGCGCCATGAAGGTCTCGAAATCGCGCTTGATCTCGTCGTAGCGGTAATTGTGGAACCCAAAGACCGCATCATCGTGCCGGCCGGCAATCGTGCCCGGCGCGGTGGGATAGACCGTGCCGCTCTCGCGGTCGATCCAGGCCTCGGTCAGGCCGAAGGTAAAGACCATCAAGTCACAGCGGAAGAAGGCCTTGCGCACGTTGATCAGGTGGCGTTCGCGATGGGCCAGCACCGCCTCGGGGCTGTCGAATCCGTCGGGTTCGATACTGGGCCTTTGAGCATCGACATACCGCCCGTCGCGTTCCCAGACCCGGTGCGCCGGGGTGACCTTGCCCCGCGCTTCCTCGACCAGCTGCATCAGCTGACGGGTGGTGTAGATATTTCCGTAGCGCGCCGAGTAAAGCTCGTATCCATAGCGCTGCGCCAGCGTCAGATCGACATCCAGCGGCATCGGTTCGGTGTCGATGACGTTGAACCCGGCGGTCTTGAGCGCCCGACCCACATGCTGGGCAAAGCAGGATCCGGCCGTGGCGATGCGCATGTCGCGGGTGATCGGGAATTTCGGGCGATAGACATCGCCGGGGTCCAGCGGCTCGCGGTCGGTAACGGCCGACCGCCAGAAGGCCCGGGGTTCCAGGTCGCTGTAGGGACTTGCTGGGGCGCCCATGTGCTCCCTCCCGGCCGGAGGTCAGGTCGGCGGCCGGGCACCCGCTCCGGCGGGCGGGCCCGGCCCGGGGCGATCAGGCGGCGCGGACGGTGCGCTGTTCGATCCGCTTTTCGTGCTCGCCCTGGATCAGGCGGTGCACGTAGATGCCGGGCAGGTGGATCGTGTCGGGGTCCAGGCTGCCGGTCGGCACGATTTCCTCGACCTCGGCCACGCAGATCTTGCCGCACATGGCCGCCGGCGGGTTGAAGTTGCGCGCGGTCTTGCGGAACACCAGGTTGCCCGTCGCATCGGCCTTCCAGGCCTTGACGATGCTGAGGTCGGCAAAGATCCCCTCTTCGAGGATATAGGTCTCGCCGTTGAAGTCCTTGTGTTCCTTGCCCTCGGCAATGACGGTGCCCACGCCGGTCTTGGTGTAGAAACCGGGGATGCCGCAGCCGGCGGCGCGCATGCGCTCGGCAAGGGTGCCCTGCGGGTTGAATTCCAGCTCCAGCTCGCCGCTGAGATACTGGCGCATGAACTCGGCATTTTCGCCCACGTAGGACGAGATCATCTTCTTGACCTGCTTGGTCTGCAGCAGGATGCCGATGCCGAAATCGTCAACGCCGGCATTGTTTGAGGCAAAGGTCAGGTCCTTGGTGCCGGCATCCTTGATCGCCTGCAGCAGCAGCTCGGGGATGCCGCACAGGCCAAAGCCCCCTGCGGCGATCAGCATTCCGTCGAACAGCACCCCATCAAGAGCTTCCTGGGCCGAGGCATAGACTTTTTTCATGAAATGCTTCCCACGTCGTTGCTGACTGTACCAGGGGCCGCGTCCCTCCTGGCCGCGCCCGTGACGGCGGCGCCACTCCAGACCCCGCCCGAAGTCGAATGCCATTGGCCCGGCGCGGCTGTCAACATGCGCATGGCCCCGGGCCGGGGGCGGGGTGGCCTATTCGGCCTCGCCCGCCTGCGATGACGACTCATCACCGCCGGTCTTGGCGGATTTCGGCGCAGCGGCCTTCTTGGGTGCTGCCTTCTTGGTCGCCGTTTTCTTGGCTGTGGTCTTCTTCGCCGTCGTCTTCTTGGCCGCCGCTTTCTTCGGCGCGGCCTTCTTCTTGCCCTTGCCGGTCTTGGCCGCCCGTTCATCGATCAGCTGAACGGCGAAATCGATGGTCACATCCTCGGGTTCGACCTCGTTCGGAATCGTCGCGTTGACCTTTTCCCATTTCACGTAAGGCCCATAGCGGCCCTTCATGACATTGATCGGTCCGCCGTGCTCGGGATGTTCGCCCAGCTCTTTCAGCGGCGTCGCCGCCGCGGCCTTGCCCCGCTTGGGCTTCGAGGCCAGCACCTCGACCGCGCGGTTCATGCCGATCTCCCAGACGTCCTCGACGCTTTCCAGGTTGGCATTGGTGCCGCCCTTGAAGGAAATCGAATCGGCGTGTTTCAGGTAGGGCCCGTAGCGCCCGATGTTCGACCAGATCATCACCCCGTCTTCCGGGTGAGGCCCGATCTCGCGGGGCAGGGCCAGCAGCTTGACGGCCTGTTCCAGCGTCACCTCGTTGGGCGGCCAGGGTTTGGGGATCGACTGGCGCGGGGGCTTGGGCTGTTCGTCCGTCGCCTCGCCGCGCTGGACATAAGGCCCGAACCGGCCCTTGAACGCGTAGATCTTGTCGCCCGCATCCTCGCCCAGCACCTTGCCCTCGGGCGGGATGTCGCTGGGGTCTTCCTGGCCCGGAGGCCCGAAGGGGCGCGTGTACCGGCATTCGGGATAGTTCGAACAGCCGATGAAGGCCCCGCCCGACCGCGCCGTGCGCATCGACAGCCGGCCCTGGCCGCAATTGGGGCACAACCGCGGGTCGGTGCCTTCCTCGTTGGGCGGGAACAGGTGCGGTTCCAGCACCTCGTTGATCTTTTCCAGCACCTCGGTGATGCGCAGATCGGCGGTTTCCTCGATCGCCGCCGAGAAATCCTGCCAGAACTTCTGCAGCACGTCCTTGTAATCGGCGTCACCCGCGCTGACCTGGTCCAGCTCGTCTTCGAGCCCGGCGGTGAAATCATAGCCCACGTAGCGCCGGAAGTAGTTTTCCAGGAAGGCAATGACCAACCGGCCCTTGTCCTCGGGAATCAGCCGGTTCTTGTCCTTGCGCACATAGCCCCGGTCCTGGATCGTCGTCACGATCGACGCATAGGTCGACGGCCGCCCGATGCCCAGCTCTTCCATGCGCTTGACCAGCGTCGCCTCGGTGTAGCGCGGCGGGGGCTGGGTGAAATGCTGTTCCGGCGTGATCGTCTTCTTGTCGGCCTTCTCGCCCTCGTGGACCTGGGGCAGGCGCTTGTCGTCGTCATCGGTCACCGCGTCGTCGCGGCCTTCCTCGTAGACCCGCAGGAAGCCGTCGAACAGCACCACCTGGCCGGTCGCGCGCAGGCCCACCTGGCCATCGGCGCTGCCCACCTCGACGGTCGTGCGCTCCAGCCGGGCCGATTCCATCTGGCAGGCCAGGGTCCGTTTCCAGATCAGGTCGTAGAGCCGGCGCTGGTCCTGGTCGGTCACCTTGAGGCTGTCGGCGTCGCGGCCCATGTCCGTCGGCCGGATGCATTCATGCGCTTCCTGGGCGTTCTTGGCCTTGTTCTTATAGACCCGCGGGCTGTCGGGCACGTATTCCTTGCCATAGCGCCCGGCGATCTCGTCACGCGCGGCGGTCACCGCCTCGGGCGCCATGTCGATGCCGTCGGTCCGCATGTAGGTGATGTAGCCGGCCTCGTAGAGCCGCTGGGCCGTCGACATCGTCTGCCGCGCGCCCATGCCGAACTTGCGGCTGGCTTCCTGTTGCAGGGTCGAGGTCATGAAGGGCGCCGACGGGTTGCGCGCGGCCGGTTTCGCCTCGACCGACGTGATGGTCAGGTCGCGGCTGTTGATCGCCTGCACGGCCAGCTCGGCCTGGGTCTGGTTCTCGATGTCGAACCGGTCCAGCTTGTCGCCGGCCAGGCTGACCAGGCGCGCCTCGTATTCCTGGCCGCGCGGGGTGGTCAGGATCGCCTTGACCGACCAGTATTCGCGCGGGCGGAAGGCCTCGATCTCCATCTCGCGCTCGACGATCAGGCGCAGGCAGACCGATTGCACCCGGCCGGCCGATTTCGCGCCGGGCAGCTTGCGCCACAGGACCGGCGACAGGTTGAAGCCCACCAGGTAATCCAGCGCGCGGCGGGCCAGGTAGGCCTCGACCAGCGGCATGTCGACCTGGCGCGGGTTCTGCATGGCCTGGGTGACGGCGTCCTTGGTGATCGCGTTGAAGACCACCCGGCTGACCGGCGTGTCCTTCTTGATCGACCGGCGCTTGGTCAGCGCTTCCTGCAGGTGCCACGAAATCGCCTCGCCCTCGCGGTCGGGGTCGGTCGCGAGGATCAGGGCGTTGTCGTCGGCCAGTGCGTCGGCGATGGCCTTGATGTGCTTCTTGCTGTCGGATCCGACCTCCCACAGCATGTCGAAATCATGCTCGGGATCGACCGATCCATCCTTCGGCGGCAGGTCCCGAACATGGCCATACGAGGCCAGAACGGTGTAGTCTGGGCCGAGATATTTGTTGATCGTTTTGGCTTTGGCCGGAGATTCGACAACGACAACAGGCATTTAGCGGAAATCCTCAAGGCACGGGTACCGGGCGGTTATTGGCCGCGGAAGATGTGGGGTGCAAGAGGCGATTGTCAATCGCGGCGGAAAAGCCGCGGCCGAACCGGCCCCCCGGCGGGGCGAATTGCCTAGGAAACGCGCGTGACCATGCCGCCGGAGCAGCGCTGGATCCGGCCGTCGAGCTCCAGCTCGACAAGCGCGGGGCCGACGCTGCGCGGGGTGGAGGCCAGGTCGCGGATCAGCTGGTCTTCGGCCAGCGGGGCGGGGCCCAGCCGCGACAGGATCTGCTGGTGCAGGGCGGCGGTTTCCTGCCGGCTGCGCCGGTCGGCGGGCGGTTGCGGCGGGGGTTGCTGCGCGGGCTGCACCTTGGGCTGGGCAGTGTCCCTGGCTGCCCTTGCGGCGTTGTCCTTTGCTGCCCCGGTGGAGGGCATCAGCGGCGACAGCGCCTCGATCACGTCCTCGGCATGGCGCACCAGCGTGGCACCGTCTCGGATCAGCATGTTGCAGCCCGAGGCGCGCGGATCATAGGGATGGCCCGGCACGACCAGGACCTCGCGGCCCTGGTCCAGCGCGTCGCGGGCGGTGATCAGGCTGCCCGACCGGGCCGCGGCCTCGATCACCACGACGGCCTGCGACAGGCCCGACACGATTCGGTTGCGACAGGGGAAATGGCGGGATTTCGGTTGCAGCCCCATGGGCTGTTCCGACAGCCGGGCGCCCTTGCGGGCGATGTCATGGGCCAGCCGGGTGTTCTCGGCCGGGTAGATCATGTCGACCCCACCGGCCATCACGGCAATCGTCCCGGTGTCGAGCGCGGCCTCGTGGGCGGCGGCATCGACGCCCCGGGCCAGGCCCGAGACCACGACAAAGCCCGCCCGGCCCAGGTCCCGCGCCAGCCCGCGGGCCATGCGCAGCCCCAGAGACGAGGCATTGCGCGCGCCCACCAGGGCGATCAGCGGCTGTTTCAGCCAGTTGGCATCACCGATCACCCACAGCAGTGGCGGGGCATCGGGCAGTTCGGCCAGAAGGGCAGGGTAGTCGCCCGAGCCAAGGCACAAAAGCCGCGCTTCGGCGGCTTTTGCGGCCTTGATCTCGGCGTCTATGATGCCGGAAGGACATATTTCATAGTCCTCGATCCCGGCTGCGCGTGCCAGTTCAGGCAGCGCGGCCAACGCGTTCTGCGCCGACCCGTGTTCGGCCATGAGCCGGTGAAACATGGTTGCACCGACACGACGCGAACGCAGGAGACGGAGCCACGCAAACCGATCTTCTTCCGTGGTGGGTGGGAGTGGGGGGTGAGTGGAAGAAATTCGGTCTTCGGTCATCCGCGGCTCCGCCTACTGCACGAACAGCTTTACGGCTCCAAGGGTTAATAGGGGGTAAACCGAAACACCTTTTTCTCGTTTTTTCGCGAAAACCGTCAGATTGCCGCACCGCCCACTGTCAGCCCGTCCATCAGCAGGGTCGGCTGGCCCACGCCGACCGGCACCCATTGGCCGTTCTTGCCGCAATTGCCCAGCCCCGGGTCCAGCGCCATGTCGTTGCCGAGCGCCCGGATCTTGCTCAGCGCGGTGGCCCCGTCACCGATCAGCGTGGCGCCCTTGACCGGCGCTCCGACCTTGCCGTTTTTCACCCGGTAGGCCTCGGTGCAGGAAAACACGAACTTGCCGTTGGTGATGTCGACCTGGCCGCCGCCAAAGCCCACGGCCCAGATGCCGTCCTTGATGTCGGCCACGATGTCGCCCGGCGCGACCGACCCGCCCAGCATGTAGGTGTTGGTCATCCGCGGCATCGGCGCATGGGCATAGCTCTGCCGCCGCCCGTTGCCCGTGGGCGGCACGCCCATCAGCCGGGCGTTCTGGCGGTCCTGCATGTAGCCCACCAGGATGCCGTCCTCGATCAGCACGTTCTTGCCCGAAGGCGTGCCCTCGTCATCGACGGAAATCGATCCGCGCCTGTCCGGGATCGTGCCGTCATCCAGCACGGTCACCCCCGGTGCGGCCACCCGCTGACCCATCAGCCCGGCAAAGGCCGAGGCCCCCTTGCGGTTGAAATCGCCTTCCAGCCCGTGGCCCACGGCCTCGTGCAGCAGGATCCCCGGCCATCCGGGCCCAAGTGCGACCTCCATCACGCCGGCCGGCGCGGGTTCGGCGCCCAGGTTCACCACCGCGATGCGCAGCGCCTCGCGGGCCTTGGCTTCCCAGGATGCACGCTCGATCAGGCCGTCGAGCCCGACACGCCCGCCACCGCCGGCCGTGCCGCTTTCGCGCCGGCCGTGTTCCTCGACGATGACCGACACGTTCATCCGCGTCATCGGTCGCGCATCGCGCACCAGCACGCCGTCGGGGCGCAGGATCTCGACCTCCTGCAGCCCGGCCGACAGCGAGGCCGTCACCTGCACCACGCGCGGGTCCAGATCGCGCAGGAAGGCGTCGATCTCGCGCAGGGTGTCGACCTTGACCGGGAAGGGCAGGCCCGAGATCGGGTCGTCGTCGCCGTAAAGCCGGACGTTGGTCGGTTGTGGCCCCTCGGCCCAGGTGCCGCCGCCGTCGCCCACGGCCAGCCGGGTCGTCTCGGCCGCCCGCAACAGGGCCTGTTCCGAGATTTCGGTGGAATGGGCATAGCCCGTCACCTCGCCCCGCACCGCCCGCAGGCCGAAACCCTCGGACGCGTCATAGGTCGCGTTGCGCAGCCTTCCGTCATCGAAAACAAGGGCTTCCGACTTGCGGCGCTCCAGGAACAACTCGCCGTCATCGGCCCCGTCGGTGGCCTGGCGCAGCACGGCCAGCGCCTCTTCGCGGCCGATGGCATCGTCCAGCGGGCGGAATGATTCTGAGCTGTCTCGGTGCATGTCGGAGGCCTCGCGGTCGTTGTCCTGGATCAAAAAGCGTCTGTTTGCCGCAAACAGACGTCTTTATCTGCGCGGTTGAATATGTTTTCTAGCTGGCTCAATGACAACCGGTCTCGGCGCGTGCGTTCGCGACCGTCTGTGGCACATTGCGGATGAACCGATCAGGACACGACATGAAACACGTTCTTACCCTTTCGGGCCTTTTCGCGGCCCTCACCGCGCTTCCGGCCGCGGCGCAGGAGCAGCTTGAAGTCATCGGCAAGCCGGTTTCGGGCAAGCTGGGCTTTCAGCCCGCGGCGACCGAACTGGCGCGCGACATTCATTCGCTCGACCACCTGCTGCTGGTCATCATCACCGTGATCTGCCTGTTCGTCGTTGCCCTGCTGGCCGTCTGCATCGTCCGCTACAATTCCAAGGCGAACCCGACACCGGCGACCTTCACGCACAATTCGCCGCTGGAAATCGCCTGGACGCTGGTGCCCGTGCTGATCCTGGTCTTCATCGGTGCCTTCTCGCTGCCGGTCCTGTTCAAGCAACAGGAAATCCCGGAAGGGGACGTAACCATCAAGGTCGTCGGTTACCAGTGGTACTGGGGCTATGAATACGTCGATCACGACTTCGGGTTCGAATCGTTCAAGCTCGAGCGCGACCAGCTGGCCGAATACGGCTACGCCGACGACGAATACCTGCTGGCCACCGACACCGCCGTTGTCGTGCCCGTCGGCAAGACCATCGTCATGCAGGTCACCGGCGCCGACGTGATCCACGCCTGGACCATCCCGGCCTTCGGCGTGAAGCAGGACGCCGTGCCCGGCCGCCTGGCCGAGCTGTGGTTCAAGGCCGAGAAGGAAGGCATCTATTTCGGCCAGTGTTCCGAGCTTTGCGGCAAGGACCACGCCTACATGCCGATCACCGTCAAGGTCGTGAGCGAAGAGGCCTACGAGGAATGGCTGAACGGCGCGATCGAGGAATATGCCGGCACGCCGCGGAACGATTACCGCGTCGCCTCGAACTGAGGCGGGCCCCCGCCCGGGTGGGCGGGGCAATGTGCCAGGATGACAGCGGGCGGGCCGGCCTGGCCCGCCTGTCCAAGCAGAAAGACCGATCATGAGCGACGCCAGCTATCCCATCACCGGCAAGGACGATGAAGCGAGCTTCGGGGATTATTTCGCCCTGCTGAAGCCGCGTGTCATGTCGCTGGTGGTGTTCACGGCCTTTGTCGGCCTCCTGGCCGCGCCGGCATCGGTCAATCCCTTCGTCGGCTTCTGCGCGATCCTGTTCATCGCCGTGGGCGGCGGCGCCTCGGGCGCGCTGAACATGTGGTGGGACGCCGATATCGACCGGGTCATGAAGCGCACCGTCAAGCGGCCGATCCCCGCCGGCAAGGTCACCGGCGACGAGGCCCTGGCCATCGGCCTGACCCTGTCGGTCTTCTCGGTTGTCATGCTGTGGCTGGCAACCAATGCCCTGGCCGCGGCGATGCTGGCCTTCACCATCTTCTTCTACGTCGTGATCTACACGATGTGGCTGAAACGCTCGACGCCCCAGAACATCGTCATCGGCGGCGCCGCCGGGGCCTTTCCGCCGGTCATCGGCTGGGTCGCGGCGACCGGCAGCATGTCGATCGAGCCCTGGCTGATGTTTGCCCTGACCTTCATGTGGACGCCCCCGCATTTCTGGGCCCTGGCCCTGTTCATGCGCAACGATTACGACGATGCCGGCGTGCCGATGCTGACCGTCACCCATGGCCGCCGGGCCACCCGCGTGCATATCCTGGTCTACACCATCCTGCTGGCCGTCCTGGCCATCGGCACCGGCTTCACCGGGCTGGGCGGGCCGGTCTACCTGGCCACGGCCGTCGTGCTCAACGCCATCTTCCTGGCCGGCGCATGGCGCATCTGGCGCCGGGACGAGACCATGGCCGAGGCCGACAATTTCGCCGTCGAGCGCCGGTTCTTCCGGGTCTCGCTGCTTTATCTCTTTGCCCATTTCATGGCCATCCTCGTGCAGGCCGCGCTTGGGCTCTATGGTCTGGGAGGCTGGTCATGAGCTTTCGTGTCACCCATGAGCTGCACCACCGCCGCAGCAGCCGCAACATCGGCACCGGCCTGGTGCTGGCGGCCTTCATCTGCATCGTCTTCGGGCTGACCGTGGCCAAGGTGTCGACGGGCAATTTCGTCGAAACCCAGCCCGCGCAGGAGGGCAGCGGCCAATGAGCATGAGCCCCAAGCGCAAGACCCTGATCCAGCTGGTGTCGGTCGTCGTCTTCATGGGGGCCATGGCCTGGGCCGCGATCCCGCTCTACAACTGGTTCTGCCGGGTGACCGGCTACGGCGGTTATACCAACACCGCCGAGGGCGATTCCGACACCATCCTCGACAAGACCATCAAGGTGCGCTTCGACGCCTCGCGCGAAAAGGGCATGCCCTGGGAATTCAAGCCGGTCCAGCGCGAGATGGAGCTGAAGATCGGCGAGACGGGCCTGGCCTTCTACGAGGCCTACAACCCCACCGACCGGCCCGTCGCCGGCCAGGCGGCCTATAACGTGACGCCCTATACGGCCGGATCGTTCTTTGCCAAGATCGAATGCTTCTGCTTCACCGAGCAGGTGCTGCAACCCGGCGAGCGCGTGCAGATGCCGGTGACGTTTTTCGTCGACCCCGAGATCGTGACCGACCGGGACGGCAAGTTCGTCCACACGATCACACTCAGTTATACGTTCTATGAAATAGATCTGCCCGAAGACTATGCCGCCTTGACGGATGCGCAGGCAGAGGCGATCAACACGTCCGAAAGGTGAGGGACAAGCCGATGGCACACGCTAAGAACCACGACTATCACATTCTCCACCCGTCCATCTGGCCGCTGGCCGCCTCTGTCGGCGCGTTCCTGATGCTGTTCGGCGGCGTGCTCTGGATGCACGGCAGCGGCGCATGGCTCTGCCTGATCGGCCTGGCCCTGGTGCTGTACACGATGTACGCCTGGTGGGGCGAAACCGTGGCCGAGGAACATGCCGGCGATCACACGCCCGTCGTCCTGATCGGCCTGCGCTACGGCTTCATCCTGTTCATCATGTCCGAGGTCATGTTCTTCTCGGCCTGGTTCTGGTCGTTCTTCAAACATGCCATCTACCCGATGGAAGATTACGTCGGCAGCGAATACACCGCGCCGGTCATCCACCCGGTCGATGCCTTCCACCTGCCGCTGATGAACACCCTGATCCTGCTGCTGTCGGGCTGTGCCGTGACCTGGGCGCACCATGCGCTGGTCCATGGCAACATCCGCAAGCCGGTGATGCAGGGCCTGCTGATCGCCGTCGTGCTGGGCGTGTTCTTCTCGGCCCTTCAGGCCTTCGAATATTACGAGCTGCTGGCCCACGAGGGCTGGGAATTCGGCGGGGACGAGTTCTATTCGAACTTCTTCATGGCCACCGGCTTCCACGGGTTCCACGTCATCGTGGGCACGATCTTCCTGTTCATCTGCTTCCTGCGGTCGACCAAGGGCGATTTCACCCCCGAAAGCCACATCGGCTTCGAAGCCGCCGCCTGGTACTGGCACTTTGTCGACGTGGTCTGGCTGTTCCTGTTCTTCGCCATCTACATGTGGGGCGTCTCGCTGCTCTGAGTTCGGATTGGCGGTTGAAAATCCGCCTCCGACCCGACAAGAAGCAAGGCGCGCGGTTCCCCGCGCGCCTTTCGCCTTTTTCCTGGGCCCTGCCGACCCCTGTCCGGTGCGGCCCGCCACCCTGTTCCAACCGGTCCCATGCGCCGCATCCTCTTCCTCTTGCTGATCGGACTGGCCGGCACCGCCACGCTGGTCTGGCTGGGTGTCTGGCAATTGCAGCGCCTGGCCTGGAAACAGGACATGCTGGCCCGGATCGACAGCCGCATCGCCGCCGCGCCGGTGGAGCTGCCCGACGATCCCACGCCCGAGACGGCCGGTTTCCTGCCCGTCCGCGTGACCGGCGAGATCCTCGACGGTGAAATCCTGGTGCTGGCCTCGATGAAACAGGTCGGCCCGGGCTATCGGGTCATCGCGCCCTTGCGCGTCGGCGGGCGCACCGTGCTGATCGACCGCGGCTTTACCACCACCGAATTCGAAGACGCCCTGCGCAGCACCGGCAGTTTCGAGGTCACCGGCAACCTGCACTGGCCCGACGAGGTCGACGGCTTTACCCCCGACCCGGACGAGGCCGCCGGCCTGTGGTTTGCCCGCGACGTGCCGTCGATCGCCGCCGCCCTGGGTACCGAGCCGGTGATGATCATCGCGGCCACCCCGACCGATCCGACCATCCTGCCCCTGCCGGTCGACAGCTCGGGCATTCCCAACGACCACCTTCAATACGCGATCACCTGGTTCCTGCTGGCCGCCGTCTGGGTGGTCATGACCTATTTCTTCGCCCGGCGCCTGCGCGCCTCCGACCCCAAAGGCCAAGACACATGAGCTATATCTCCACCCGCGGCATGGCGCCGGAACTGACCTTCGAAGAGGCCATGCTCACCGGCCTGGCCCGCGACGGCGGCCTTTATGTCCCGGCCGAGATCCCGACGCTGAGCGCCGAGGACATCGCCGCCCTGAACGGCCTGTCCTACGAAGAGACCGCCTTTCGGATCATGAAGCCCTTCATCGGCGACACGTTCGACGACGATACCTTTCGCGCGATCATCGCCCGGGCCTACGATGGCTTTGACCACGCCGCCCGGGCGCCCCTGAAGCAACTGGATGGTAACCATTTCCTGCTTGAGCTGTTCCATGGGCCGACACTGGCCTTCAAGGATTTCGCCATGCAGCTCATCGGCCAGATGTTCCAGGTCTCGCTGGCCCGCGCCGGCGAACGGGTGACCATCGTCGGTGCGACCTCGGGCGATACCGGATCGGCCGCGATCGAGGCCTTTCGCGGTCTCGACAATGTCGATGTGTTCATCCTCTTCCCCCATGGCCGGGTCAGCGAGGTGCAGCGCCGCCAGATGACCACGCCGGACGATGCCAACGTGCATGCCCTGGCCGTCGATGGCGATTTCGACGATTGCCAGGCCCTGGTGAAGGCCATGTTCAACGATTTCGACTTCCGCGACCGGGTGCGCCTGGCCGGGGTCAATTCGATCAACTGGGCGCGCGTGCTGGCCCAGGTTGTCTATTACTTCTCTTCCGCCGTCTCGCTGGGCGCGCCGCAGCGCAAAGTCAGCTTTACCGTGCCCACCGGCAATTTCGGCGACATCTTCGCCGGCTACATCGCCAAGCGCATGGGCCTGCCGATCGACCGGCTGGTCGTGGCCACCAACCAGAACGACATCCTGCACCGCTGCCTGTCGGGCCAGGGCTATCACAAGGGCCCCACCGTGCCCTCGATCAGCCCGTCGATGGACATCCAGGTCAGCTCCAATTTCGAACGGGCCCTGTTCGACGCCTATGGCCGCGACGGCCGCGCCGTGGCCCAGCTGATGGACGAGCTGAAGCAGGGCGGTTTCGAGGTCAGCCAGGGCGCCTTGCAGATGCTGCAGGACACCTTTGCCTCGGGCCGGGCCTCCGAGGAGGAAACCCGCGCCACGATCCGCGCCACCCTGGGCTCGGCGCAGGAGCTGCTGTGCCCGCATTCGGCCGTGGCCGTGAAGGTCGCCAACGAAGAGCGCGATCCGGCGGTGCCGATGATCACCCTGGCCACCGCCCATCCGGCCAAGTTCCCCGATGCGGTCGAAGCGGCTAGCGGGGTCTTTCCGCCTCTTCCCCCCCGGATGGCGGACCTGTATGAACGGTCGGAACGGGTGACCCGGATTGCCAATGATCTCCGGGCGGTTGAATCTTTCATTACGGAGCAAATCGCGAATTGACTGTCAGACTGGACCGACTTCCCAACGGCGTGCGCATCGTTTCCGAGGTCATGCCGGGCCTGCAATCCGCCTCGATCGGGGTCTGGGTTGCGGCCGGCGGGCGCCACGAGCGGATCGAACAGAACGGCATCGCGCATTTCCTCGAACACATGGCCTTCAAGGGCACCCGCACGCGGTCGGCCCTGCAGATCGCCGAGGCCATCGAGGATGTTGGCGGTTACATCAACGCCTATACGTCGCGCGAGGTCACGGCCTATTACGCCCGCGTCCTGGAACAGGATGTGCCGCTGGCCATGGATGTCATTTCCGACATCGTGCTGAACCCGGTCTTCGACCCGCGCGAGATCGAGGTCGAGCGCGGCGTGATCCTGCAGGAAATCGGCCAGTCCAACGACACGCCCGATGACATCATCTTCGACTGGCTGCAGGAAGAAAGCTATCGCGACCAGCCCCTGGGCCGGACGATCCTGGGCCCGGCCGAACGGGTGGGCAAGTTCGGGCGCGACGACCTGGCGGCCTTCGTGGCCGAACATTACCGGCCCGAACACATGATCATCGCTGCCGCCGGTGCGGTGGATCACGACGTGCTGCTGCGCCTGGCCGAAGAGCTCTTTGGCCATCTGCCGGCTCGCGACACGGCCGAGCCGCTGGAACAGGCGCGGTTCACCGGGGGCGAGGTGCGCCGGTCCAAGCCGTTGGAACAGGCCCATTTCGCCCTGGCCTTCGAAGGCCCGGGCTATCGCGACGACCGGATCTATACCTCGCAGATCTATTCCTCGGCGCTTGGCGGGGGCATGTCCTCGCGGCTGTTCCAGGAAATCCGCGAGAACCGCGGCCTGTGCTACACGATCTTTGCCCAGACCGGGGCCTATGGCGACACCGGCACAACGACGATCTACGCGGGCACCAGCGGCGACGAGCTGGGCGACCTGGCCCGGATCACCATCGCCGAGATGAAGCGTGCGGCCGACGACATGACCGAGGCCGAGATCGCCCGGGCGAGGGCGCAGATGAAGGCCGGCATGCTGATGGGGCTGGAAAGCCCGTCCAACCGGGCCGAACGGCTGGCCCGGCTGGTCCAGATCTGGGACAAGGTGCCCCCGCTCGAGGAGACTGTCGAACGGATCGACGCGGTGACCACCGAAGAGGTGCGGGCCTTTGCCGAAGAGATGGCCGTGACCGCCCCGGCGGCGCTGGCGCTCTACGGGCCGATCGATGCGGCGCCCAGCCTGGCCGAGATGCAGGAGCTGCGCACCGCGTGACGGCGGGCAGGTGTCGACTGCATGTTGCTGACCAAACGCAAGCTGAAGATCGAGACGGAGCGCCTGACGCTCCGTCCGCCGACCCATTCGGATTTCCGGGCCTGGACCTCGCTGCGCCGCGAGAGCCACGATTACCTCACGCCCTGGGAGCCGACCTGGGCGCATGATCACCTGACGCGCAAGGCCTTCACCAACCGGGTCTACTGGGCCCAGCGGTCGGTGGCCTCGGGGTCGGCGCTGCCGCTGTTCCTGTTCCGGCGCGAAGACGAGGTGCTGGTGGGGGCGATCACGCTGGACAACATCCGGCGCGGCCCGGCCCAGGCCGGCACGCTGGGCTATTGGACGGGCAAGCCGTTCGCCCGCATGGGTTTCATGCGCGAGGCGATCGGCGGGGTGGTTCATTTCGCCTTCACCCGGCTCGACCTGTCGCGGATTGAAGCCGCCTGCCTGCCGGAAAACGCCGCCTCGCGCGGGCTGCTGGAAAGCTCGGGGTTCAAATACGAAGGCGTGGCCCAGAGCTACCTGCAGATCGACGGCCGCTGGCGCACCCATGTGCTCTACGCCTCCCTGCGTTCGGACCGCCGCGGCCGCACCGACGTCGGCTAAGGCCCCCCGCGCTGCGTAGGGCGGGGTTTACCCCGCCGCCCCATACGCCCCATTCTCCCGCACAGGCCCCGCCACGCCCCATCCCGCGCCGCCCGACAGACGGGCAGGCCGCGGCCTGCCCGGTCACGAGGTCTTGAGCACCGCCGGTTTCTCTGGCCTTGCAGGCGCCGTCGCTTACCCTGAGCCGGTCAACAGGGGATACGGCCCATGCCTTTCACGCCCAGAACGTCCGACCGCCCGCGCCATCCGGCCCCTTTCACCGCCCTGGCCCCCGTCGCCACCCTGGCCGCCCTGGCCCTGACGGCGGACGAGGCCCGTGCCCAATCCACCGACGGGTCCCGCCGCCCCAGCCATTGCATCGCCATCGCCGATGCCGCCCCGGGACTGACATATGTGCACAAGGCCGCCTGGACCGACCCACTGCCCGATTACACCGTCCGCCTGCATTACATCACCCATGCCAGCTTCCTTTTGCAGACCCAGGGCGGGCTGAACATCGTCACCGATTACACCGGCTTCACCGGCACCGCGCCGCTGATCCCCGATGTCGTCACCATGAACCACGCCCATTCCTCGCATTGGACCTCGGCGCCCGATCCGGCCATTCCCCACGTGCTGGAAGGCTGGGGCGTCTATGGCGAAGGCATCGACCACCATCTCGACCTGGGCGACATGCTGATCCGCAACGTCTCGACAGACATCCGCTCGCCCTATGGCGAAGGCGTCGAGGAAAGCGGCAATTCGGTTTTCATCTTCGAGGTCGAAGGCCTGTGCATCGGCCACCTGGGCCACCTGCACCACATCCCCAGCGACGCGCAATTCGCGGCCATGGGCCGGCTGGACGTTGTCATGGCCCCGGTCGACGGCGGCATGACCCTGCCGCTGCCCGAGATGATCACCACGCTCAAGCGCCTGAAATCCTCGGTTGTCATCCCGATGCACTGGTTCTCGACCTATTCGCTGCAGGCCTTCCTGGCCGGCATGCAGGACGATTTCGCCATCGACATGAGCAAGGGATCTTCGGTCGAGGTCTCGTTGCGCGACCTGCCCGACCGGCCGACCATCGTTGTCCTGGCCCCCGAATGGCTCGAAGACGCCCCTGATTGAGACCCGCTGCTGACCTGCGAGCCAATCGAAGGCGCCATTGATCCCCTTGTCAGGGCCTGGCCCGGGCGCCCGCCCGCGACCTTGCTTCGGCCGCCGATTGCCCGCCCGATCACGGCCCGCCCATGGCCGCACCGCGCGGCTTGACCGAGGGTCGCTTGGCCCTTGCCGCCGCCTGCGTTCCGGGCTCTAACTCGGGCATGACACTCAATCCCGCCGACGCCGCCTTCGCCGCCCAGACCGGGCTTCCCTCGGACCGGCTGCGCCCGGCCGATCCGCGCTACATGGACGAGCCGCGCGGCAAGTATCCCGGCGTGCCCGGCCTGCTGGCCCTGCCGCACTCGGTGGACGAGGTTGCCGCCCTGGTCGCCACGGCCGCCCGCATGCGCGTGCCCGTCGTGCCCTATGGCGGGGGCACCGGGCTGGTCGGCGGCCAGGTCGCCACGTCCGGCCCCGCGCCGCTGATCCTCTCGCTGGAACGGATGACCCGCATCCGCGCGGTCTATCCCGATGAAAACGTGCTGATCGCCGAGGCCGGCGCCATCCTGGCCGATGTCCAGCAGGCCGCGCGCGCGGCCGACCGGCTGTTTCCCCTGTCGCTGGCCGCCGAAGGCTCGGCCCGGATCGGCGGCACGCTGGCGACCAATGCCGGCGGGGTCAACGTGCTGCGCTATGGCGCGGCCCGCGACCTGTGCCTGGGGCTCGAGGCCGTGCTGCCCGACGGCCGGATCTGGCACGGGCTCAAGCGCCTGCGCAAGGACAACACCGGCTATGACCTGCGCAACCTGCTGATCGGCGCCGAAGGCACGCTGGGCGTGATCACCGCCGCCGCGCTCAAGCTGTCGCCGGTGCCGGCAGGGCAGGGCACGGCCTTCCTGGCCGTGGCCGACCCGGCCGCCGCCCTGCGCCTGTTGTCCATCGCCCGGGCCCAGCTGGGCGAAGCCATCTCGGCCTTCGAGATCATGCACCGACAGGGGCTGGATTTCCTGGCCGAGACCATGCCGCAGGTGCGCCAGCCCTGGGAGACTCCTCCGGAATGGTCGGTGCTGATCGAACTGGGCCTGGCCGCCGGGATCGACCCCGAAGAGGCCCTGGCCCGGCTCTTCGAGACCGGGCTGGAAGAAGGCCTCGTGACCGACGGGCTGATCGCCCAGAGCGCCCAGCAGCGCGATGCGTTCTGGACCGTGCGCGAAAGCATCCCCGAAGCCAATCGGCTGGTCGGCGCGGTGGCCAGCCACGACATCTCGTTGCCGCTCTCGGCTCTGCCGGATTTCATCGCCGAGGCCGGCCCGGCGCTGCAGGCGCTGGGGCCCTGCCGGATCAATTGCTTCGGCCATGTCGGTGACGGCAACCTGCATTACAACGTGTTCCCCGCCCCGGGCCAGGACCGCGACGCCGCCCGCCAGGGCGCGGCCCGGGTCTCGGCGCTGGTGCATGACCTTGTCGCCCGCCACGACGGGTCCTTCAGCGCGGAACACGGCGTCGGCCGGGCCAAGGCGGCGGTGCTGGAGCAGTATGGCGATCCGGTGAAACTGGCCGCGATGCGCGCGATCAAGGACGCGCTCGATCCGGCCGGCATCATGAACCCGGGCGCGGTCCTGACCGTGTGACCGGGGCAGGGCGGGCGGTCGCCCTGAGGCGGCCGATCGCCCCGGGCCACGGCGCGTCTCAAGTGCTGGTGTCTTCGCGCGCCCCTTGGGGACGAGCGGTGGCCGCCGGCATTTTGGCTGCTTCGTCTACCGTGCCAGGGGCGCCTTCCTGGCATCTTGGCGAGCGGGCATCAGTGTCCGGGTCGTCTTCTCCGCCTGCCACGATGGGAAACCGTGGCCCGCGTTGGTGCCCAGATGCAAGCGGTCCGCCTCTGAACCGGGGGTGGCGCCGCCGGGCCCTTTTCTGGGATGGACCGCCCGTGCCAAAGGTCACGGATGGATACTTTTAAAGAGAAAGAAGCAGCATGCGCGCTCTTCTGCTTCTTTCTCTTCTTAAATATCCGGCCGTTCGCCGGCCAGATGCGCAGCCTTGGGCAAGGGCGCCAACCCGGTCAGACGGGTCATGTCGAGGGGCGTCAGAGCCCTTCGAAGTCGCAGAGGCAATGCACGTCCATGCCCAGCCCTTCCAGCTTGGTACGGCCGCCGAGTTCGGGCAGGTCGACCACGAAGGCACAGCCGATGATTTCGCCGCCCAGCCGTTCGACCAGCCGGATTCCGGCCGCGGCGGTGCCGCCGGTGGCCAGCAGGTCGTCGACCAGCAGGATCTTCTCGCCGGCCGTGATGGCATCGTCATGCAGCTCGACCACGGCCTCGCCGTATTCCAGCGTGTAATCTTCGGAGATTGTCGTCCCGGGCAGCTTGCCCTTCTTGCGCACCGGGACGAAACCCACGCTCAGCTGGTGGGCAATCGCCCCGCCCAGGATGAAGCCGCGGGCTTCGAGGCCGACAACCTTGTCGATCCGCATCCCGGCATAGGGATGCAGCATCTGGTCGATGGCCATGCGAAAGCCCCGGGGATCGGCGAAGAGCGTGGTGACGTCGCGGAACAGGATTCCCTCATGCGGGAAATCGACGATGGTCCGGATGTAATCCTTGACGGTCTTGTGGTCGGGCAAGTCCCGGCCTCCTCTGTCGGCTGCGCGACCCGAGGTGTGGCCCAAGGGCGGCGCCTTTGCAAGCGCCGCCTTTGATACTCAGTGCTTCTGGAAGAACCGGTAGAATTTTGCCGAAATCCACGACAGATGCGGCTTGTTCCAGTCCATCCGGTCTGTCGTCAGGATCTGCGACGCGGTCAGAAGAGACATTTGCGTTTCCTTTCCTTTATGTTAGTTCAGATGAACATCAGTTGCATATGCGGTGTATATACATTGCCTATGCGCAATGTCAAGGTAAGGACAAGACCTGTCGTGAACAAAAAAAACGAGAAAGCAGGCAAGAAGAACAGCCAGCTGGTCCTGCGCCTGGACAAGGATGAGCGGGATGCCTTTGTCGACCTGTGCAAGAAGCTCGACACCAGCGCCGCCCGCGAGATCCGCGGCTTCATCCGGGATTTCATGAAACAGAACGCCGACTGACCGGCCCCGGGAGGGGACGGGGCCGGGGGCAATCAGCGTGTCAGGACACCGGCCGACGCAGCACGGCCGTCATCAGCCCCATGCCCACCAGCGCCGCGCCGCCGGCCCGGGTCAGCCAGCCCAGCACCGCCGGCCGGGCAATGGCCAGGCGCAGCCGGTCGGCCAGCAGCGCATAGGCCAGGGTGTTCAGCCCGGCGAGGCCCACGAAGGTGGCGATCAGCACGCCGAATTGCGGGGCCAGTGGCGCCTGGGGCTGGATGAATTGCGGCACGAAGGCCACGAAGAACGCAATCGATTTGGGGTTCAGCGCGGTGACCATCGCCGCATGGCCAAAGACGCCCCGGGCCGTCACCTCGCGCCGGGGCACGGTCAGCCCTTCGGACGGGGCGCTGCGCAGCAGCTTGATGCCCATCCACACCAGGTAGGCCGCGCCCAGCCATTTCAGCACCGTGAACAGCGTGGCCGAGGCCATGACCAGCGCCCCCAGCCCCAGCACCGAGGCCGTCATCGCGATGAAATCGCCCGTGGCCACGCCCAGGGCGCAGGCCACGGCCACGCTGCGCCCCTTGGACAGGGCATAGCTGAGCACCAGCAGGACCGTCGGCCCGGGGATCAGCAGCAGCGCGGTCGAGGCCGCGACAAAGGTCAGCCACAGCTCGGGGCTCATGCCAGGACCCGGCCCGCCACGGCGTCCAGCTTGGCCACCAGCGCCGGGTCGCGCTTGTCGGGGGCCGTCAGCAGCGCGTATTCCAGCGCCCGGTCACAGCCATGCGGACAGGGCGCGCGCTCAAGGCCGAGGATGCCGGGCAGCGCCCGGATCAGCGACCGGGCCTTGTCGGCATTGCCCTTCAGCGTTTCGATGATCTGGGTCACGTCGACCTCGCCGTGGTCGGGATGCCAGCTGTCGTAATCGGTGATCATCGCCACGCTGGCGTAACAAAGCTCGGCCTCGCGGGCGAGCTTGGCCTCGGGCATGTTGGTCATGCCAATCACGTCGCAGCCCCAGCTGTCGCGGTACATTCTGGATTCCGCCAGGGTCGAGAATTGCGGGCCTTCCATGGCCAGGTAGGTGCCCCCGTCATGCATCATGATCGACGCATCCAGCCCGGCCGACATGCAGGCCGCCCGCAGCCGGTCGCAGGTCGGATGGGCCACGCTGACATGGGCCACGCAGCCTTCGCCGAAGAAGCTCTTTTCGCGGGCGAAGGTCCGGTCGATGAACTGGTCGACCATCACGAAATCGCCCGGAGCCATTTCCTCGCGGAACGATCCGCAGGCCGAGACCGAGATCACATCGGTCACGCCCAGCCGTTTCAGCGCGTCGATATTGGCCCGGTAAGGCACCGAGGACGGCCCGTGCACATGGCCGCGCCCGTGCCGGGGCAGGAAGCAGATCGGCATGCCGTCCAGCGTGCCCGTCAGGATCGCATCCGAAGGTCTGCCCCAGGGCGTGTCGACCTCGACCCATTCCTGGTCCTGCAACCCGTCGATATCATAAAGCCCCGATCCGCCGATCACCGCGATCTTGGTTGTGGTCATCTTTGCCTCAGCCATTCCTAAGTCATTGTCCGTTTGTCTGTCGCAAGCTAACACTTGGAACGGCGCTGACCACAGGAAATGGTTCGGTCGATGAGCTATGCGTGGGGCGCATGGCCGCTACCCATTTGGTCGCATGGAGTCACTCAGCCTCAGCGTGTAGGGTCCGCGCCAAACCTCACCCTCCCATTTCTTTCAGGAATTGCCATGCCCCGCGCCACCCTGGGCACGCTGACCACGCGTTTGACCCTTCCCGATCTTCGCCTGAACGGCGGGGACGACCTGACCCCGTCGCAGGTCCGCACCGATGTCCTGTCGGGCCTGACCGTCGCCCTGGCCCTGGTGCCCGAGGCCGTGGCCTTTGCCTTTGTCGCCGGCGTGCATCCGCTGGTCGGGCTGTATGCGGCCTTCATGGTCGGGCTGATCACCGCCGTCTTCGGCGGCCGGCCGGGCATGATCTCGGGGGCGACCGGCGCGCTGGCCGTGGTCATGGTGGCGCTGGTGGCCGAACACGGGGTCGAATACCTCTTTGCCACCGTCGTGCTGATGGGCCTGATCCAGATCTTCGCGGGCATCATGCAATGGGGCCGGTTCATCCGCCTGGTGCCGCATCCGGTGATGCTGGGCTTTGTCAACGGGCTGGCCATTGTCATCTTCCTGGCCCAGCTGACCCAGTTCAAGGTCCCGGGATCCGTGGAGATTTCCGGCCATGGCGGCGGCGGGGGCGAATGGCTGTCGGGCCTGCCGCTTTATACCATGCTGGCGCTGGTGGCCCTGACCATGGCCATCATCTGGGCCATGCCCAAGGTGACCAAGGCCATTCCCGCGCCGCTGGCGGGCATCGGCATCGTGGCCGTCCTGGTCATTGTCTTCGGCATCGACGTGCCGCGCGTGGGCGACATGGCCTCGATCGAGGGCGGGCTGCCGCCGTTCCACATTCCGGCCGTGCCGCTGACCTGGGAAACCCTGCAGATCATCCTGCCCTATTCGGTGATCCTGGCGGCCATCGGCCTGATCGAAAGCCTGCTGACCCTGAACCTGGTGTCGGAAATGACCGGCAAGCGGGGCGGGGCCAGCCAGGAATGCATCGCCCAGGGCCTGGCCAACACCGTGACCGGCTTCTTCGGGGGCATGGGCGGCTGTGCCATGATCGGCCAGTCGATGATCAACGTGAAATCGGGCGGGCGGACGCGAATCGCGGGGATCTGTGCGGCGCTCTTCCTGTTGCTCTTCATCCTCGTGGCCTCGCCGCTGATCGAACAGATCCCGCTGGCCGCGCTGGTGGGCGTGATGTTCATGGTCGTGATCGGCACCTTTGCCTGGAACTCGTTCCGCATCATGCGCCGGGTGCCGCTGATGGATGCCTTTGTCATCCTGCTGGTCACCGTGGTGACCGTGCTCGAAGACCTGGCCGTGGCGGTGGTCGTCGGGGTGATCGTGTCGGCCCTGGCCTATGCCTGGAACAATGCCAAGCGCATCCATGCCAAGAGCCACCGCACGCCGGAAGGGGCCAAGGTCTACCAGATCCAGGGCCCTCTGTTCTTCGGGTCGTCCGAAGGGTTCGTCGAGCTCTTTGATCCCAAGGCCGATCCGGCCGTCGTGGTGGTCGATTTCGCCGACAGCCGGGTGGTCGACCAATCGGCGCTGCAGGCGATCGAGGCGGTGGCGGCCAAGTACGAGGCCGAGGGCAAGGAAATCCAGCTGCGCCACCTCAGCCGCGATTGCCACCGGCTGCTGAAGAAGGCCGGCCACCTGGTGGTCGACAGCGATGACGACCCCGATTACGAGCTGGCCGTCAATTACTCGGTGCGCACGGGCATCCTGGGCGGTCACTGACCGGCCGCGCTCACGGCCCGGGGGTCCTGTCCCCAGGCGCCTCGGCCCTGTGAAATGTCTGTCACCCGCCGGCCCTGTCGGCGGGTGATTTCGTTTCCGCGCGATGATCCGGCCCGGGCGACCCCTGGTAGCCCGCGGTAGGATGGGTGACCCACCCGTGGGCCACCCATCCTACGACCGGCCCGCCTGGCCCGGCCGGCGGGCATCATGCCCCGGGTCGGATCAGTCGTCGGGCCGTTTCAGCGAGAAGACCTCGGTGATCCGCGCATAATCGCGGTAGCCCAGCCGGGTCAGGGGCTGGAACCGGGTGACGTCGAACGCCCCGTCGACCAGGCAATCGTCGCGCATGTGGATGCCGGTGACCTCGCCGAAGACGGCCTTGTTCGCCGCCCCGGGCAGGTCGACGATGCGGGTCAACTTGCATTCCAGCGCCGCCGGGGCGTCGGCCACCCGGTCGCAGGCAATCGTTTCGCAGGCGGCGGGGGCAATGCCGGCGGCCTCGAATTCATCCACCTCCCGAGCGAACCCGGCCGACGTGCGGTTCATCGCGTCGCGGGCGGCAAATTCGACGATGTTGACACAGAACACCCCGGTCTCGCGGATATTGGCCACGCTGTCCTTGGTGCCGTCCTGGTCGTCCTTGGCCGAGGTCGAGGCGAACATGACCTGGGGCGGCACATAGGCCACGGCGTTGAAGAAGGAATAGGGGGCCAGGTTGCGGATGCCCTGGCCGTCGCGGGTCGAGATCCAGCCGATCGGGCGGGGGGTGACGATGGCGTTGAACGGGTTGTGGGGCAGGCCGTGGCCGTCTTCGGGGCGATAGAACATGGGTCACTCCTCATGATTTGCTCCCGGGTTAGCCGCATGATAGGGCGAAGGCCACCCTTTCCGCCCAGAGCCCGGCCGCCGATCCCTTGCTGACCCTGACCCATGAACATCCCCACGATTGGTGGGAGGTCGAGGCGCTCTACGACCTCTGCTTTGCCCCGGGCCGGACGGCGCTGTCGTCCTATCGGCTGCGCGATGACGTGGCCCCCCTGACCGCGCTGTCGCGCATTGCCCGCGACGAGACCGGGGCCATGGCCGGGGCGATCCGGTTCTGGCCGGTCCATGTGGGCGGGGCGCCGGCGCTGCTCCTGGGCCCGGTGGCCGTGCACCCGACGCACCAGGGGGAAGGACTGGGCGCGATGCTGATCCAGGGCGGGTTGGATGCCGCCCGGGCCGGGGGCTGGGCCCGGGTGATGCTGGTGGGTGACGCGCCCTATTACGGCCGGTTCGGCTTTGAACGGCTGAGCGGTGTCGTGATGCCTCCGCCGACCAACCCCGACCGGGTGCTGGGCATCGCCTTGCAGCCCGACGGCTGGGCCGGCGTGCAAGGAGATGTCACGCGCTGGACCGGCGACGCCTGACCGGCGGGCGCCCGGCGGCCGGGCCTTGCCCATCGCGGGCCTCCTGCGCGACAGATATTGAAACGGCGGCCCTTTGTGACGATCTTTGGGCCATGGACAGCACCATGACCGACATCCTGCAGGTCGGCCCGGTCGATACCGAGGCCGAACTTGATCGCCTGGCCCGCCAGTACCGTTCGGCCAGTGGCCCGGGCCTGCGCCTGCTGAACATGGCTGGTTCGCAGGCCGATGCCCTGATCGACCGGCTGCCGTCAGGCATCCGCGACAACCTGGTCGATGCGACCGAAGCCGCCCTGCGCCTGTCGATGCGCGCGGCCAATGGCAGCCGGGCGGCGGTGCCCGACCAGAAGCGCTGGGTCAACACGGCCGTGGCCTCGGCCCTGGGGGCGGCGGGCGGCTTTGGCGGGGCGCCGACGGCGCTGATGGAACTGCCGGTCACCACGACGCTGCTGCTGCGCGCGATCCAGGGCGCGGCCCGGGCCGAGGGCTTTGACCCGGCGGCCGACAGCGTGACCTTCGATTGCATCCGCGTGTTGTCGGCGGCCGGCCCGCTGGAGGATGATGACGGCGCCGACCTGGGGTTCTATACCCTGCGCATGACCCTGACGGGCGGAGCGGTGCAGAAGATGATCTCTGCCGTGGCCCCGAGGCTGGCGCTGGTCATGGGCCAGAAGCTTGCCACCCAGATCGTGCCGGTCCTGGGCGCGGTGGCTGGGGCCACGACGAATTACATCTACGCGCGCTATTACCAGGACATTGCCCATGTCCATTTCGGCCTGCGCCGGCTGGCGATCGAGGCTGACATGCCACGCGAGATCCTGGTCGAACGCCTGCGCGAGCGGATGCGGCTGACCTGACCTGGCCGGACCTGAACGGCGGACTTGGATGGCCCTTGGTGGGGCAGGGCGGTGCCAAGGCTCGTTTTGCGGGCATCTCCCGGCCCGCCGGCCGGCCGCGTCGCCCAAGTCGCGGGATGCAAAGGCCCTTGTTCCGTTCGGCATCTGCGCAAAATTTAGCCGTGAACTGTCCGGGCCGGTCCTGTAGAACAGGGGGCGGGCAAGGGGGCCCGGTTTTTAAATGTTGGTAAAACAGATGCCGCTATTGGTGCGGCCGGAACGCAAGACGGACATGCGCACGCAATTTGCCGCGTTGTGCTACCGGGTCAAGGCAGACAGGCCGGAAGTGTTGTTGATCACCTCGCGCGGGACGGGGCGATGGATCGTGCCCAAGGGCTGGCCGGTGGCCGGCATGACCCCCGCGGCCTCGGCCGAGCGCGAGGCCTGGGAAGAGGCCGGCGTGCGCGGGCGGTTCCACGACATCTGCCTGGGGCTTTATTCCTACATCAAGATCGTCGAGGACGGGCCCGATCTGCCCTGCGCGGCGATGGTCTACCCGGTGCGAGTCAAGACCCTGGCACGCAGTTATCCCGAGCGCGGCCAGCGCAAGCGCAAGTGGTTTTCGCCCAAGAAAGCCGCCGAGCGGGTGGCTGAACCGGAGCTGGCGCGGATCCTGCTCGATTTCGACCCGGCGGCGCTGCCCTAGGCGGCTGGGCGTGGCGGGCGCGCATCTGCCGCCGCGACACGCATTGGGCCGGGCGGGCGGCGGCTTGATCTTGCCGCGTTAAGGAATATTTAATTCCCATCTGCTTTCGTGAGATCGGAATGATCCAGTATTCGCTGAAATGCGCCGCGGGCCATGCGTTCGACAGCTGGTTCCAGTCGGCAGATGCCTATGAAAAACTCGCCGGGGCGGGGATGGTCAGCTGTGCGATCTGTGGATCGAGCGAAGTGACCAAATCCATGATGGCCCCCAGAGTGCGGCCTTCGCGCAAGGCCGCGGCTGTGCCTCCGGGCGAAACCGGCCGTGGGGCCGGGGGAGCGGGCCATGACCAGGGCCATCCCGGGACCACGGTACGGGGCGGGGATCGGGGCGGCGCGCCGGGCCAACGGCCGGCCGGGGCGCCGGTTCGGGGCGATCTGCGGGCGCCGGGCAGCGACCTGGAAAAGGCCATGTCGGAGCTGCGCCGCCAGGTCGAGGAAAAGGCCGATTACGTGGGCATGGAATTCGCGACCGAAGCCCGGGCGATGCACAATGGCGACAGCCCCGAACGCCCGATCTATGGCGAGGCGCGGCTGGACGAGGCCCGCAAGCTGCTGGAAGACGGCGTGCCCGTCGCCCCGCTGCCTTTCCGGCCCACGCGCAAGACCAACTGATCCCCGGCCGGTGGGGCCGGCCGACAAGCCCTGCAGACACGCCCGGTGATCCCGTCCATGCTCCCACCCCGGCGACGTCGCGCGTGTGGTGCAGCCTGCGCGGGCCCGCCCCGCATGGCCGGGATCACCGCCCCCGCGCGGGCGCCTTCTTGCCCCCGGCTGAAAGCTGCCTTATGAGCATGCGGAATTCGCACTCTCAGCCCAAGGAATAACAGGCGCAATGTCCGTTCTGGTGATGAAATTCGGCGGTACCTCGGTGGCAAACCTGGACCGGATCCGCCGCGCCGCGAAACGGGTCGGGGTCGAGGTCGCCAAGGGCCACAACGTCATCGTCATCGTCTCGGCCATGGCCGGGCGCACCAACGAGCTGGTCGGCTGGGTCGAAGAGACCTCGCCGCTGTTCGACGCGCGGGAATATGATGCCGTGGTGTCCTCGGGCGAAAACGTCACCGCCGGCCTGATGGCGCTGACCCTGCAGGAAATGGGCGTTCCGGCGCGCAGCTGGCAGGGCTGGCAGGTGCCGTTGCAGACCTCGTCGGCGCATTCCTCGGCCCGCATCGAATCCATTCCCACCGACAACATCAACGCCAAGTTCGGCGAAGGCATGCAGGTGGCCGTGGTCGCGGGCTTTCAGGGCATCAGCCCCGAGGGCCGGATCACCACCCTGGGCCGGGGCGGAAGCGACACCACGGCCGTGGCCTTTGCCGCGGCGTTCGATGCCGTGCGCTGCGACATCTACACCGACGTGGACGGGGTCTATACGACCGATCCGCGCATCTGCGAGAAGGCCCGCAAGCTCGATCGCATCGCCTTCGAGGAAATGCTTGAGCTGGCCAGCCTGGGCGCCAAGGTGCTGCAGACCCGGTCGGTGGAACTGGCCATGCGCTTTGGCGTGCGCCTGCGGGTGCTGTCGAGCTTCGAGGAACAATCGGACAATGCCGGCACCCTGGTCTGTGCCGAGGAGGACATCATGGAATCCAACGTTGTGGCCGGTGTGGCCCATTCCCGCGACGAGGCCAAGCTGACGCTGATCTCGGTCGCCGACCGGCCGGGCATCGCCGCGCTGATCTTCTCGTCGCTCAGCGAGGCCGGGGTCAATGTGGACATGATCGTCCAGAACATCTCGGAAGAGGGGCGCACCGACATGACCTTCTCCTGCCCGACCAACCAGGTCGCGCGGGCGGAACAGGCGCTGGACAAGGCCAAGGAGGCCGAGATCCTGAATTACCGTGAGGTCATCGCCGATACCGGGGTGGCCAAGGTGTCGGTCGTGGGCATCGGCATGCGCAGCCATACCGGCGTTGCCGCGAAAATGTTCAAGGCGCTGTCGGACGAGGGCATCAACATCAAGGTGATCACGACGTCCGAGATCAAGATCTCGGTGCTGATCGACCGCAAGTACACCGAGCTGGCCGTGCAGTCGCTGCATGATGCCTTCGAGCTGGAAAAGGCGGTCTGAGCAGGGCCCGACGGGCGTGCCGACCATTGCAGGGCGTCCTTCGGGGCGCCCTTTTTCATGGACCCGGGCGGGGCGGAGCAGGGCCGGAAAAGGGCGGCGCCGGCCGGGGGATCAACTGGCGATTGCATATTTTCTCTTTTGCCTTCCGTGGTGTCTGTGGTCTAAGCGGTGGAACCGGACCCCGACGTCCGGGGTATCGAGGGGAGCATCGGTCGGTCGATGATCGAGCGCAGTGAGAGCGAAAGCCGCAAGCTGCTTGGCCGGCTGCGGGTTGCGATGGCCAGTGACGAGCCGGGCCAGGCCCGGCTTGACCGGATCACGCAGCTCATTGCCGACAGCATGCGGACCGAGGTCTGTTCGATCTACCTGTTCCGCGACGACGAAACCCTCGAACTTTGCGCGACCGAAGGGCTGAAGGCCGAGGCCGTGCACAAGACGCGGATGCGGCTGGGCGAAGGCCTGGTCGGGCGCGTCGGCCTGCGGGGCAAGGTGATCAACACGCCCGATGCGCCGTCGGAGAAGGGGTTTCGCTACATGCCCGAAACGGGGGAGGAGCGGTATTCGTCCTTCCTGGGCATCCCCGTCCAGCGGCTGGGCGAGATCATGGGCGTTCTGGTCGTGCAGAGCCGCGATGCGCGGGTCTATTCGGCCGACGAGGTCTATGCGCTGGAAGTGGTGGCCATGGTGCTGGCCGAGATGGCCGAGCTGGGCGCCTTTGTCGGCGAGGGCGCGGCCCTGGCCGCCCTGCACCAGCAGCCGGTGACCCTGCGTTCGACCACGGCCCAGGAAGGCGCGGCCGAAGGCCATGTCTGGCTGCACGAGCCGCGGGTGGTGGTGACCAACCCGATCGCCGAGGATCCCGACCGCGAGCGCGAGCGGCTGACCGATGCGGTGGACAAGCTGCGGGTCAGCGTGGACGAGATGCTGGCCCACACCGGGTCGGGCGACAGCGAGCAGCTGCAGGTGCTGGAAGCCTACCGGATGTTTGCCAATTCCCGGGGCTGGATGCGCCGGATGGAAGGCGACATCGCCAATGGCCTGTCGGCCGAGGCCGCGGTGGAAAAGGAACAATCCATGGCCCGGTCGCGCATGGCCGAGGTGCAGGATGCCTATCTGCGCGAACGGCTGGCCGATCTCGACGACCTGTCCAACCGGCTGCTGCGCATCCTGACCGGCCAGGGGGCCGAGACCGGGGCGTCGCTGCCCGTCGATCCGATCCTTGTGGCGCGCAACATCGGGCCGGGGGAATTGCTGGAATACGGCCGGCGGCTGAAGGGCATCGTGCTGGAGGAAGGGTCGGTCGGCAGCCATGCGGCGGTTGTCGCCCGGGCGCTGGCGATCCCGCTGGTCGTCCATGCCGAACGGATCACGACCGAGGCGCTGAACGGCGATCACATCCTGGTCGACGGTGACCAGGGCATCGTGCACCTGCGCCCCGAAGACGCGGTGGCCAAGTCGTTCCGCGACAAGATCGCCATGCAGGCCAAGGCCCAGGAGCGGTACGCCTCGATCCGCGACAAGCCGGCGGTGACGGCCTGTGGCCAGCGCATCGGGCTGAACATGAATGCCGGTCTGATGGCCGACCTGCCGTCGCTGGCCGGGTCGGGGGCCGAAGGCGTGGGCCTGTTCCGCACCGAGCTGCAATTCCTGATCCGCAACAAGATGCCCAAGCGCGAGGAGCTGGCCCAGACCTATGCCCGGGTGCTGGATGCGGCGCAGGGCAAGCCGGTGGTCTTCCGCACGCTCGACATCGGGTCGGACAAGGTGCTGCCCTACATGAAGCCCACCGACGAGCCCAACCCGGCGCTGGGGTGGCGGGCGATCCGGGTGGGGCTGGACAAGCCGGGCGTGCTGCGCATGCAGTTGCAGGCGCTGATCCGGGCGGCCAATGGCCGGCCGCTGACGATCATGTTCCCCTTCATTGCCCAGTTCGAGGAATACCGCTGTGCCCGTGGCGAGGTCGACAAGGCCATCGCCCGCGAGGAGCGGCTGGGCCACGTGCTGCCGGCCTCGCTGAAGGTCGGGGCGATGCTGGAAACCCCGTCGCTGGCCTTTGCGCCGCAGAAGTTCTTTGACGAGGTGGATTTCATCTCGATCGGGGGCAACGACCTGAAGCAGTTCTTCTTTGCGGCCGACCGCGAGAACGAGCGGGTGCGGCGGCGTTATGACACGCTGAACGTGTCGTTCCTGAGCCTGATCGAGCGGATCGTCGAACGGTGCCAGATCTCGGACACGCCGCTGAGCTTTTGCGGCGAGGATGCCGGGCGGCCGATCGAGGCGGTCTGTTTCGCGGCGATCGGTATCCGGTCGCTGTCGATGCGCCCGGCGTCGATCGGGCCGGTCAAGAGCCTGCTGATGCGGGCCGACCTGCCGGCGCTGCGCCGGCTGGTGTCGGATGCGCGCCACCGGGGGGAACAATCGGTGCGCCCGGCGATCATGGACTGGCTGCGCCAGCTCGACTGACACCCATCCATCGACCTGCAATTGTCGTTCCCGGCCGGGGCCTTGGGCGCCGCGGCCGGAGTTTGCGACGCGGTGCGGCTTGCCGCCCCTTGCGGGCCGTCGCGCGGGGCAGGGGGGGCATCAATCCCCGTGCTGTCCGGGCTTTCCCCACAAGGTTATCCACAGGATGTTCCCGCGCAGCGCCAAGCCAGCTTGCCCGGCGCCACAAATTTACCAAAATTTATCCACAGGCGCCGCGCCGGCCCGGGGAAAACCTGTCAAAGGCCCTTGCGGGCCTTGGCGGACCGGGCGCAGGGCGGTTGCGGGCCCGGACCGGGCGCGGGGTGGACATCCTGTGGACAAGCCCGTGACAACCGGGGGACAAGGCGGGACAGGACGCTGTTCAGGGTGGCTGGCCCGGGCTGTCAGCCGTCCCAGCGCTCTTCGTACTCCTCGATGATCTCGGCCATGCGCTCGGGCCCGAAGCTGGGATCATGGCCGCCGTGCACGATGCGCACGTCGAGCTGGCGCAGCTTGGCAAAGGTCTGGCGATAGGCCGGGATGCTCATGCCCGGGCCTTCGTAGATCAGCGGCCCGTCATAGATCGCATCCCCGCCGAAGAGCGTGCCGCTGGCCGGCTCCCACAGGCCGATGCCCCCCGGTGAATGGCCGGGCAGGTGCAGCACGTGGAACCGCCGGTCGCCCAGGTCGACGACATCACCTTCGTCCAAGAGCCCCGTCGCCGGCGCCCCGCGCAGGACATAGCTTTCGGGGTCGTAGCCGGCATGGGGCAGGGCATCGATCAGCAGCTCGCCGATGGGCGGATAGCCGGCATCGAGGAAGGTCTGCAGCAGCCGGTCGGGCATGTCGCGGCGAAACAGCGAGTTCAGCCCCGAGGGCGCGGCCATCTCCTCGGCTTCCAGCGGGTGGACCAGGCGGGTGGCAAATTCATGCACCCCGCCGATGTGGTCGATATGGGTATGCGACGACACACAGATGATGTCCTTGGCCGGATCGGGGCGCAGGGTGTCGAGGAAGGGCGCGAGGGGCGCGATGCCCATGCCGGTGTCCAGGATCATGTCGCGCTCGGCGCCTTCGACGAGGAACATGTTGGCCTGCTCCAGCACATGGACATGCGGTTCGAGGATCAGCGTCACGCCTTCGGCGATGCGGCTGGCGGTGAACCAGGTGTCGGCAACGGGCAGGGTCATGGGCGGTCTTTCCGGTCAGGGGTGGTCAGGTCCAGCAGGGCGCATGGTGTGGGCGCCGGTCAAGCGCCGGGCGCCGGCGGGCGGGCAAAAGCCGGGGCGGGCGGGGTGATCTGCCCAGCCCTGCGGCCCCGGGGAGAACGTCGGGGGCAGGGGGAAGGGCGCCAAGGGTGGTAATCTGCGGGTCCGGTCCGACAGGCCGGGGGTGGAAAGCTATTAACCAAGCAAAAGAATCAGAATAAGCAGCCCCAGAACCGAGCCAGTCGAGAGCCAGGTTGGATTGCTGTCCAGAAGGAGACACACCATGCGGCTTTCCATGCCGATCCGATCGGGCCTGACCGCCTGCGCCACCCTGGCCCTGCTGGCGGGCGGGGCCCTGGCCCAGGCGTCCTTTGTCGATCACCGGGGCAAGACCATCACCTTTGACAGCCCGCCCGAGCGGGTGGTGACCATCGTGCGCTCGGCGCCGATCCTCTACCGGGCGGTCGATGGCACGGCGGACCACGTGGCCGGGATGAACCGCGATTCCCTGACGCGCTATTTCACCTCGGGCCTGCTGGCCGAACTGTTGCCCGAGATGGCCGATATCCCGGCCAGTGCGGCCCAGGACGGTTTCGTGCCCAATGTCGAGGCCATCCTGGAACAGCAGCCCGACGCGGTGATCCAGTGGATCTATGACCCCGAGATCATCGAGCCGCTCGAACGGGTCGGGCTGACCGTCGTGGGCTGGGATTGCTGCACCGAACAGCACCGGCTGGATTACGTGACCCTGACCGGCTACATGACCGGGCGCAACGACCGGGCCCAGCAGATCCTGGGCCTGCAGGCCGAGGCACTGGACGGGCTGCGCGACAAGCTGGCCGATGTCGATGCCGGGGCCTGGCCGTCGGTTCTGCATGTCGACCAGCTGGGCGACCAGATCCGGGTGATCGCCAACGGGTCGCAGGACCTGTCGCTGAGCGGGGTGACCAACCCGGCGGCCGACGACAGCAACGAATGGTGGCGCACGATCGACCTGGAACAGCTGCTGGTCTGGGATCCCGACATGATCGTCATCCCGGCCTATGCGACCGAGCTGACCCCGCAGGATTTCCTGGATGACCCGGTGCTGGGCAGCCTCAAGGCCGTGGCCGCGGGCAAGGTCTACAAGCAGCCGGTCTTTGCCCGCACGCCGGATGCGCCCGAGATCTACCTGACCTCGGCCTGGCTGGCGGCGCTGGCCCATGGCGCGGATTTCGCGCCGGCCTTCCGCGAGGCGGTGACCGGGGCCTACGGGGTGATCTACGGGGTCGACATGTCGGACGCCCAGGTCGATGCGGCGCTTGAGACCGAGGCCAATGCCGGGGCCGCGGGCTATGACGCGCTGTTCGGTCCGGCCGGGGAATGACCGGCGGGACAAGAACGGGACCGGGCGCGCCAGCTGCGCCCGGTCTGGCCGGTCCGGCACCGGGGGCTGATGGCCCGGCCGCCCCGGGGGCCTCGCCAGGGACGGGGAGACCGGGCGGGCGGCAGGCGCTTGTGCTGCCCGGGCTGATCCTCGTGCTGGTGCTGGCCGTGCTCTGGTCGGTGACCATCGGGCGCTATGACCTGACCGTCGGCCAGGTTGCGGCGATCCTGGGCGACAACCTGGTTCCGGTGGCCGATCCGGGCTGGGCGCCGGTCCAGGAGGTGGTCGTCGAGCAGGTGCGCCTGCCGCGCATCCTGGCGGCTGTCATCCTGGGCTTTGGCCTGGCCGTGTCGGGCGCGGCCCTTCAGGGGCTGTTCCGCAACCCGCTTGTCGATCCGGGCATCATCGGCGTGACCTCGGGCGCAGGCTTTGGCGGCACGCTGGCCATCCTGCTGGGCATTGCCGGGTCCGGCCTGGTGGCCGTGGCCTTTGGGTTCGGCGTGGGGTCGATCCTGCTGGTCAAGTTCCTGGCCACCGTGCGCGGGCGGACCAGCATGCTGACGCTGGTGCTGGCCGGGGTCATCGTCTCGGCCTTTTTCTCGGCCGCCATATCCATTGCCAAGCTGCTGGCCGATCCGTTCCAGAAACTGCCGGCCATCACCTATTGGCTGATGGGCTCGATTGCCTCGACCGATTACGCCGACCTGCTGACCATCGGCCTGGCCGTGGGGCCGGCGGCGCTGGTGATCTACCTGCTGCGCTTCCAGATCAACATCCTGAGCCTGGGCGAGGAACGGGCCCGGGCCCTGGGCAGCCGGGTCGGGCTGGTGCAATGGATCGTGCTGCTGGCCACGGCGCTGATCTCGGCCGGGGTGGTGGCCACCTCGGGGATCATCGGCTGGGTCGGGCTGGTCATTCCCCATGTCGGCCGGGCGCTGGTCGGGGCCGATCACCGCCGGCTGCTGCCCGTCGCAGGGGTGATCGGGGCGATCTACCTGCTGCTGGTCGACAATGTCGCGCGCACGGCGACAACGGCCGAAATCCCGCTGGGCATCATCACCGCCCTGATTGGCGTGCCGGTCTTTGCCGTGATCCTGCGGCGCATCCATGCAAACGGAGGCTGGAGCGATGATTGAGGTCAGCGGGCTGAGCCTGCAACGCGGGTCGCGCAAGGTGCTCGACGGGCTGGGCTTTGCGCTGGCGCCGGGCCAGTGCATGGCCCTGCTGGGCGCCAATGGCGTGGGCAAGACCACCTTGCTGAGCGCGCTGAACGGCACGCTGGCCCCGGCCGGAGGCCGGCTGGCCCCGGCCGGAGGCCGGCTGGCCGTGGCCGGGCGGACCGCCCTGGTGCCGCAATTGTTCGAAGCGCCGTTTTCCTATTCGGCCTTCGACATCGCGCTGATGGGCCGGGCCCGCCACCTGGGCCTGTTCGGTGCGCCGGGCCGGCGCGATTTCGACATCGTGCGCCATTTCATGGACATGCTGGGCATTGCCGGGCTGGCCGACCGGCCGTTCAACGCCCTCAGCGGCGGTCAGCGCCAGCTGGTCATCATCGCCCAGGCGCTGGCCTCGGAATGCGACCTGCTGATCCTGGACGAACCCTGTGCCGCGCTGGATTACCGCAACCAGGACAAGGTGCTGGCCCTGCTGGCCCGGCTGCGCGCCGAACATGGGCTGACCATCGTCTTCTCGACCCACATGCCCCAGCATGCCGTCGAGGTGGCCAGCCACGTGCTGCTGCTGCAGGATGCCACGCACCATAGGTTCGGCCCGGTGGCCGAGGTGCTGACAGCCGCCAACCTGACCGCGCTTTACGGTCTGCCCATCGGCCGGGCCGGGTTTGACGGCAGCGACCGGCACACCTTTGCGCCGCTCTTCGGGGCGTATCCGGCACGAGGCGAAGGGGAGGCGGCCGATGCCTGATCTGACCCGCCCCCGGGGCATTGCCTATATCCATTGGGGCAACAGCTGGCAGCTGCGCAGCTTCCAGGATTTCGCCCATTGGATCGACGACCTGATCTATATCCACGACCTGCCCCGGGTGGATCTTTCGGCCTATCGCTGCGTGATCATGCCCGACGCGATGGATGCCGCCGCGCCCCGGTCGCACGCCGCCCAGCTGAACGCCTATCGGCGCGACGGCGGCATGCTGGTGGTCTTTCTGCAGGGCCATGCCGATTGGCTGGACGTGCCCGGGCTGCACTGGACGCCGGGCAATTGCCGCGACTGGCTGTGGTGGACCAAGGGCGAGCGGCTGGAAATCCACCTGGCCCAGCCGCCCCACCCGATGACCGCTTCGGTGCCGCTCAGCGCCATGAGCTGGCATTGGGGCGGCAGCTATGCCCTGCCCGAGGGCGCACGGTCGATCCTGGCGCTTGATGACGGGTCCGGCCACCTGATGCTGGACCGGCCCGAGCCGCAGGGCACCGGCCGGTTGCTGCTGGCCACGCTGGACCCCCATTCGCACAACGGCCAGCGGTTCATGCCGGCGACCACGGCCTTCCTGCAGGCCTTCTATCCCTGGCTCAACCGCGAGCTGGGCCTGGACCGGCCGCCGCGCAACCGGTTCACCTATCTGCAATGTTCCCATGTCCCCGGCGAATGGTACCCCGAGCGGCTCGACCGCGACCTGGCCGCCGCGGGGTTCCGCCCGGCCTTCCGCCCGCTCTATGACCTCGACGCGGCGATGCTGGAGCAGACCGATATCCTCTACCTGCCGTTCAGCCATGACGAATTCTTCCTGGAAAGCCGGCAGGATCTGTTGCTGGCCTACCTGGCCGGGGGCGGGTCGATGATCCTGTGTGCCGAGCCCTGCCGGTGCTGGCTGCCTTTCCTGTCGGCCTTCCGGGCGGTGCCCGCGCGGCCGTTCACCAATATCAAGGTGCGGTTGCGCGATGACCGGTTCGGCATTTTCGACGGGCTGGGCGCCGATTTCGACGGCTGGCAGGGGATCTTTGGCCAATACGCCCGGGGTTGGACCGATCCGCCGCCGGGGGCGCATTGGCTGACCGACGTGGGCGCCGAACATGACCCAAAACCCGCCGACTGGCTCTGGCGCTATCCCGCGCCGACGCATCGGGGTGGCTTTGTCTTCATGCACAACGGTGACAACATGACCCGCTATCCCGATCACGGCCCCCGGCGCGAAGGGCTGGTGCCGGCGGTGGCCGGGGCATTGCAGCGGCTGATGGAAGGCCGTGTGCTGGGGTGAGCGGCCCGGATCGGGGGAAATTTGTCGGTGACCGTCGTTTGTGTATGATTTCTTTAACGTTTTGCGAGATGCTTGCCTGAGGCTTGCGCTTTTATGGCGAGTCGCGGCGTTCGGGCGGGGCGGCCCGGCGCGAGGGATGACATGCCCCCGACAAAGGGGCCGGAGGATAGCGAAGATGCGGTGCCTTGCTGGGGTGCCTTTCGGGATGATCCGCCATGTGGCGGGTCTGGCCGGTGATGCGGCGATGGTCGTGGCGCGGATGATGGTGCTTGGCGTCGTGCTGGCCATGATGCTGGTTGGCCCTCCTGCGCTGGGCGCCGAGCTGGCCGAGGATGCCGGCGATGCGCCGGCCGGGCGGATCGCGTCGGGGATGGCCGATGATTTCCTGATGTCGGCGCCGTCCGCGTTGGACTTCGGCTGGGCGTTCCCGGCCGCCGGTCCGGGCTCCGCACCGGCGGCCCTTGCCGGCGATTACGGCTTTGGCGTGCTGACCCGGCCCGCCCGTGACACGCGGGCCAAGTCCGGGGGCACCCCGGGCGACGTGGGCGGAACCGGCTGGCTGTTGACCAATGACGCGCTGGGCGACCGCGCCGATCGCTGGCGCAGCGGGTCGTTCAACCTGTCGCATGCCTTCCGCATGGAAGACGCGCTGACCCGGCCCGCCGCCGACCCGATGTGGGAGCTGCGCTTTCAGGCCCAGGTCATCCAGCCCGACAACCTGACCCGGCTTGACCCCGATGACCGGCCCTATGCCGGGGTCGTGTCGCTGGGCCTGCATCGGCACAGCTTTCTCGGGGCCAATGACCTGGCCATCGGCGGGGACCTGGTCATGATCGGCCCGCGCACGGAAATGGACGACGTGCAAAGCGCCCTGCATGACGTGCTGGGCGGGCCGCAGGTGGCGCCCGAGATCCGTGCGAACCAGATCGGCAACCGCCTGCGGCCCACGGCCGTATTCGAATATGGCCGGCGGATCGTGCTGGGCGACAATGTCACTCTTCGGCCCTTCGCCGAAGCCAGGTTGGGCGATGAATCCCTGGCCCGGCTGGGCGCCGACCTGCTGATCGGCGTGCCCTGGGGCGGCTGGGACGACGGGCTGCCGGTGCGCGACAGCGTGACCGGCCATCGCTACGCGGTGGGGCCGGGCGGGGGATCGGGTCTTTCCCTGGTTCTGGGCGCCGATTCCGCGCGGGTGGCCGACAGCGTCTACCTGCCCGGCACGTCGCCCGGTGCCATCCTGGAAACCCGCCGCGACCGGTTGCGCGCCGGGGTGAATTACCGCCAGGGCGACATGGCCGTCTTTTATGGCATGACATGGCTCGGCCCCGAATTCACCGACCAGCCGGACCCCCAGGTGCTGGGCTCGCTGCAACTGCGGTTGCGTTTCTGAGGCCGAAATGTGGCGGTGCAGCCAATACTTGCTTAACAGGTTCAGCCTCTTCCGCTAGGTTCGGGCAAAAGAACAGAACCGAGGCAGACATACGGCTATGGGCACGGGCTTTCAGGGCACGTTTGTCATTTCATGGTCGCAGACGGAAGTGGACGGCCTGCGGTCCGCCCCGCTCGACGCATTGGATGTCGGCGCGGGATGGGCCTGGCACGGGGATCCCGTGCGCGTGGACGGGCCTGCGGACGGGCTGCGGATGGACAGGACAGGCGACGCGGCGGCGAACCGGCGATCGGCGGCAAGAACGGTGCGCCAGCTGGTCGGTGCCGCCCGGTCCGACCGTCGCGACATTGCCGCCATCGACGTCGACACGCCGCTGTTCGAGGCCGGGTTTGTCGTGTCGGACGGCAGCCGCAGCTTTTCGGTCACCCTGATCGAGGTGGGCGCCGGGGCGCCGCCGCTGCTGATGTTCCTTGACCAGATGCCGCCCCGGGGCACCGATCTGTGGGTCGTGCATCGCAATGCCGATGCCGGCCGGTCCCGCCTGCGCCGGGATGCGGCGGCAGGCGTCATCTGTTTCACCCATGGCACGCGCATCGATGCGCCCGACGGGCCGGTGCCGGTCGAACGGCTGCGCGAAGGCGACCGGGTGCTGACCCGCGACAACGGCCCGCAGGAGATCCTTTGGATCGGATCGCGCCGGATCAGCGGCGCGCGCATGTTCGCCATGCCCGAACTGCGGCCCATCCGCATCGACCCGGGAGCCCTGGGCATCGACCGGCCCGACGCCCCCCTGCGCGTGTCGCCCGATCACCGCCTGCTGATCCGCTCCCATGCGGCCCGGGCACTGTTCAATGCCGCCGAGGTCCTGGTGCCCGCGCGCGAGCTGGTCGACGGCCGGACGGTCGGCATCGACCTGGAGGCTCGCGAGGTGACCTATGTGCACCTGCTGCTGGCCGACCACCAGATCCTCTGGGCCAATGGCATCGAATCAGAGAGCTTTCACCCCGCCAGCGCCCGGTTGGATGCGCTCTCGGCGGGTGATCGGGCGCGGCTCCTGCGGCTGGATCCGCGGCTCGAGAAAGACCCGGTGCGCTACGGCGGGTATGCCCGGCGGGCGCTCAGCCCGTCCGAAGTGGCCATATTGATGCATGATGCGGCCTGACACTGGCCACCCGCCGCCCGGACGGGGCGGGGGGCAGATCGGCCCGGACCGTCATTTTGGATTGACACCGCCCGCCCATCGGGTATGAGCGCGGCTTCATTGGTGTTGGTGGCCCCCGCGAGGGGATGCCTGTCAGGGTTTGCGCAACGTGATCCCAGAGGACAACGCCCTTCACGCCCCCCGAGGGGCCATAACGAAGGAGATCAGCCGTGACCAAACGCACGTCTGCCAAGTACAAGATCGACCGCCGCATGGGCGAAAACATCTGGGGCCGCGCCAAGTCCCCGGTCAACCGCCGCGAATACGGCCCCGGCCAGCACGGCCAGCGCCGCAAGGGCAAGCTGTCCGACTTCGGCATCCAGCTGCGCGCCAAGCAGAAGCTCAAGGGCTACTACGGCGACATGACCGAAAAGCAGTTCCGCCGCATCTATGCCGAAGCCGAGCGGGTCAAGGGCGACACCGGTGAAAACCTCATCGGCCTGCTGGAACGCCGCCTGGACGCCGTGGTCTACCGCGCCAAGTTCGTGCCGACCGTCTTCGCCGCCCGCCAGTTTGTGAACCACAAGCACGTGCGCGTGAACGGCAAGGTCGTGAACATCCCGTCCTACCGCGTCAAGGAAGGCGACGTGATCGAGGTCCGCGATCGGTCCAAGCAGCTGGCCTCGGTGCTGGAAGCCACCCAGCTGGTCGAGCGTGACGTGCCCGATTACATCGACGCTGACCACAACAAGATGACCGCGACCTTCGTGCGCACCCCCGGCCTGGGCGACGTGCCCTACGCGGTGCAGATGGAACCGAACCTGGTCGTCGAATTCTACGCCAAGAACTGATCCCACCCGGATCTCTTCACGATCGAAAGGCCGCACCATCCGGGTGCGGCCTTTTTCGTTGTGGTAGGATGGGTGCTTGCACCCATCCTACGGGCGCGGGGGCCATGGCCCGACCGCCCCACCCGTTTTTGCGGCTTTCAAACCCCTTGCCCCGTGGGTAAGAGACCCCAACGCAGGAGGTCCGACCATGACTCTGATCCAACCCCAACCCGGCATCATGGACATCGCGCTCTACCAGGGGGGCAAGGCCCATGTGGACGGCGTGGCCAACGTGGTAAAACTGTCGTCGAACGAAAACCCGCTGGGCCCGGCCCCGGCGGCGATCGAGGCCGTCAAGGCCAGCGTCTCGGCCCTGACCCTCTACCCGTCCTCCGACCACGGCCCGCTGCGCCGGGCCATCGCCGAGGTCCACGGGCTGGACGCCGACCGCATCATCTGCGGCGTCGGCTCGGACGAGGTCATCGCCTTCCTCTGCCAGGCCTATGTTGGCCCGGGCAGCGAGGTCGTGCACACCGAACATTGCTTCGGCATGTACCGCATCTCGACCCTGGCCGCCGGCGGCACGCCCGTCGAAGTGCCCGAGCGCGAGCGTGTCACCGATGTCGACGCCATCCTGGCGGCCTGCACCGACAACACCCGGCTGGTCTTCATCGCCAATCCCAACAACCCGACCGGCACGATGATCAGCCAGGCCGAGGTCGCCCGGCTGGCCGATGGCCTGCCCGAGGGCGCGCTGCTGGTGCTCGACGGGGCCTATGTCGAATTCATCGAAGGTTTCGACGGCCATGCCGGGCTGGTCGACAGCCGGTCCAACGTTGTCATGACGCGGACCTTCTCCAAGATCTACGGGCTGGGTGGGCTGCGCATCGGCTGGGGCTATGGCCCGGCCCATGTCATCGACGTGCTCAACCGCGTGCGCGGGCCGTTCAACGTGTCGTCGACGGCCTTGATGGCCGCCGAAGCCGCCGTGCGCGACCAGGATTGGGTCGCCCATTGTCGGGCCGAAAACGCTCGCTGGCGGGCCTGGCTGGCCGAGGCGCTGGCCGAGGTCGGCGTGCCGTCGGACACGTCCTGCACCAATTACATCCTGTGCCGCTTCGCCAGTGCCGACGAGGCCCGGGCCTGTGTCGATCACCTGCAGGGCCACGGCCTGCTGGTGCGCTACACGGCCAGCTTCAACCTGCCCCATGGCGTGCGCATCACCATCGGCGACGAAGCCGCCTGCCGTCGGGTGGCCGACGCAATGCGCGCCTTCAAATCGTCCTGAAGTCAAAGTCTCGAAGGTAATTCAATGGCAGTGATCTACGACCGTGTCGCGCTGATCGGGCTGGGCCTGATCGCGTCCTCGATGTTCTGGGCGATGAAACGGGCGGGCGCCGTGGGCGAGATCACGGGCTATGCGCGCTCGGCCGAAACCCGCGACACGGCCCGCGAGATCGGGCTGTGCGACCGGGTCTGCGACAGCGCGCGCGCGGCGGCCGAGGGCGCCGACCTGGTCGTTCTGGCCGTGCCCGTCGGCGCGATGGAGGCCGTCATCCGCGACATCGCCCCGGTGCTCAAGCCCGGCGCGACGGTGACCGACGTGGGCTCGGTCAAGCGCCAGGTGATCGAGGCCGTGGGCCCGCACCTGCCCGAGGGCGTGCATTTCGTGCCCGCCCACCCGTTGGCCGGCACCGAACATTCCGGGCCCCGGTCCGGCTTTGCCACGCTGTTCGACAACCGCTATTGCCTGCTGACCCCGGTCGAGGGCGCCGATGCCGAGGCGACCGACCGGCTGATGCGCCTGTGGCAGGCCATCGGCGCCAATGTCGAGACGATGGACCCCGATCACCACGACCTGGTTCTGTCGGTCACCAGCCACACGCCGCACCTGATCGCCTACACGATGGTCGGCGTGGCCGATGACCTCAGCCGGGTGACCGACAGCGAGGTCATCAAGTATTCGGCGGCGGGTTTCCGCGACTTCACCCGCATCGCGGCATCGGACCCTACCATGTGGCGCGATGTTTTCCTTAACAATAAGGAAGCGACGCTGGAGATTCTCGGCCGGTTCACCGAAGAGCTCTTTGCGCTGCAACGGGCCATCCGCACGGGGGACGGAGATTTGCTGTTCGATTATTTCACCCGCACGCGCGAGATCCGGCGCGGGATCATCGAGGCGGGTCAGGACACCGACGCGCCGGACTTCGGGCGGAGCAAGTCGGGGTCATGACCATGCGGGCGGCGATGAGGAGCGCCGCTCTTGCGGTTGTCATCCTGGGCGGCGCCGGGGCAGGGGCCCTTGGCGCGCCCGAACGATCGCTGCGCCCTGCCGACCGGCCGGCGCCGGTTGGCGACAGCCAGGCCGGCGCTGCCATGCCCGGATCCGCGGTGATCGAAACCGCAGCCCCCGATCCAGCTGCCCCCGATCCCGCTGTGACCGACACCGCTGGTCCGGCGACCGACGCCATCCCCGACATCCCCCCGGTCAACGACACCGTGACCATGGCCGCCCCGGCCGCGGATCTCTATTCCGTGGCCAAGGTGCCGCTGCCGGTCGGGCCTGACCTGCCGGCGGTCCGCCCGCCGGTCCGGCCGCTGTCCGAACAGATCGTCGCCGCCGCCGCGCGGCCCCTGTCCGCCCCGGTCTTCAGCCCCGACGATTCCCTGCGCCCGGCCTTCCGGCCCGACAGCATCGTCCAGCAGGCGCTCTTTGGAAAACGCAAGAAGCGCAAGGGCTCGGTCTGCGGCAACATCGACATCCAGGGCGAAAAGGTCGGCACCTATGGCAAGGGCGGGGGGTGTACCATTCCCAATGCCGTGCGGGTGCGCTCGGTCTCGGGCGTGCGGCTGAGCACCTCGGCCCTGATGACCTGCGACACGGCCGAGGCCCTGAACACCTGGGTCGACAAGGGCGTGCAAAAAGCCTTTGGCAAGAAGGTCGTCGAGCTGAAGGTCGCTGCCCATTACGCCTGCCGCACGCGCAACAACCGGGCTGGGGCGAAGCTGTCGGAACATGCCAAGGGCCGGGCCATCGACATCTCGGCCTTCACCCTGAGCAACGGCCGCCAGGTCACGGTGCTGGGCGACTGGGGCAAGGGCAGCCACGGCCGCGCGCTGGCCAAGGCCCATGCCGCGGCCTGTGGCACATTCGGCACCGTGCTGGGGCCGCGCTCGGACGGTTATCACCGCGATCATTTCCACCTGGACACCGCCAATTACCGCTCGGGCGCCTATTGCCGCTGATCCCGGTGCGCCGGACGTCACAGGGGGCGGCGCAATGGGTGTCGTCTGGCCGGGGCGCTGGCCGTCACCTGAGCCGAACCAACGGCCGGTGTTTGGGCCGGCGCAATGACCGTCGTTGAGGTCCTCGCAATGGCTGTTGTCAGGTCGCCGCTCTGAGCGTTGTCGGGGGCGCCCCACCACCTGACCCCGGGGCAGGCAGGGTCAACCTCGTTGACGCCGTCACGACAATCGGGGCCGACCCTGCAGCCGTTCCCTAGACCGACCCGCGGGCCATCCGCCGCCTAGCGCAGGATCAGGCGGGGCGCCGGGCCCAGGGGCAGCGGACCCAGGGCCACGACACCGCCGGTCACGTTGAGCTGCACGTCGATCGCCTCGCGGTTGCCGCCCAGCCCGGCCAGGAAGCCGAGCGCCCGTTCGGCCGATTGCACCGCCGCCTCGGGCAGGGCGCCCGCGGCCTGGGCCATGCGCAGCATCTCGCGCCAGTTCTCGGCCCGGATCGAGATCTTGCCCTTGGGCACGCCGGCCTCGTCGACATCGAACCCGCCGGCCGCCGAAATCCGCAGCGGACCCCAGGCGATTTCGGCCAGGCGCAGGTCCAGCCGGCGCGGCTGGGGCCGGCGCTCTTCCAGCGCGCGGCGGTCCCAGGGCCGGTCAAAGGCCACGTCCATCTGCATTTCCAGCGCGTCGAACGTGTCGGGCAGGTTGTCGCTGCCCATCAGCCGGCGCAGCCGCTCGCCCGGGGCGAAATCGGGGATGTCCAGCGTGATGGCATAGTTCTCGGGCCGCCCGGCATCCTGGGTCATCGCCATGGCCAGCCCGGCCCCGGCGGCCAGCGTGGTCTCGCCGGCAGTCAGGGTCCAGCCGCCCGCGCTCAGCCCCATCGCCCGCAGTTCCAGCGCCAGCCCGGCCTGCAGGTCGAGATCGGCCACCATGTCGGCGGCGGTCAGCACCTGGGTGTTGTCGAAATAGGACAGGTATTGCGGCCCCTCGGCAAAATGCAGGCTCTGGCGGCCGGGCCAGATGGCCGGGCTTTCAAAGCTGATCTGCGGCGCGCTCCAGGCCCGGCCGGTGCGCGGATCGGCCAGCGCCGGCTCGTGCAGCACGGTGACATGGCGCAGGGGAAAGCCGCCGGTCTCGACCCGGGTGTAATCGGCCTGCCAGCCTTCGGCGGCCCGGTCATCGAACCAGCCGGTGATGCCCGTGCGCAACAGGTAGGCCAGCCCACCCCAGGCCAGCGCCCAGAGCACCGCCAGCGTTACCAGAACCTTGATCAGCCGCATGTCACCGCCCCTTTAACTTGGCCCGAGTTTACGGTTTATAGATGCGGATTTGTCAAAGGGTGCAAGATGACGATGTGGGTCTTCGGCTATGCCTCGCTGCTTTGGAACCCCGGCTTTCCGGTTGCCCGCCAGGCGCTGGCCACCTTGCCGGGCTGGCACCGGTCGTTCTGCATGTATTCGATCCACCATCGCGGCACGCAGGATCACCCGGGCCTTGTCCTGGCGCTTGATGCCGCGGCGGGGGCGGCCTGCAAGGGCCAGGCGCTGATGGTCGAACCAGGGACCGAGGCCGCCTCGCTGGCCTATCTGCGCGAACGCGAGCTGGTCTCGTCGGCCTACCTGGAAAAGACCCTTCCGGTGCAGCTGGACAGCGGCGAAACCGTCGAGGCCGTGACCTATGTGATCGACCCCGACCACGTGCAATATTGCGGCCATCTCACGCTTGAGGACCAGGCCCGCATCATTGCCACGGCCCATGGCGGGCGGGGGCCAAACACCGAATATCTCTACAATACGGCCCGTCACCTGGCCGAACTCGGCCTGCCGGATGCAGATCTCGACTGGCTGGCCGAACGCGTTCGCTGCCTTGCGGCATAATATCTTGGATCAAGCCTTGATTTTTCTGTAGGTTCTCCTTCAAGAGCAGTCGACTTCCAGGAGCAGCGCATGGCGCAGCCGGGCCGCGAGGCCAGACCCCATTTCTCGCAACCCATCCGTCAGATCTTCCTGATGCTGATGGTCATCGTCCTGTCCGGTTTCGGCGCCTTCCTCGCGCTGCCCCAGGTGCTTCCGGTCTTCCAGGCCAACCCGTATCTGAACGGCTTCATCGTCTTTGTCTTTGCCATCGGGGTCATCGCCTGTTTCTGGCAGGTGCTGCAGCTGATCGGCTCGGTCCGCTGGATCGAACATTTTGTCTCGGGCGAGATCACCGACACCGTTCGCCCGCCGCGCATCCTGGCGCCCCTGGCCACGATGCTGCGCTCGCGCGAGGCGCGGATGCAGCTGGGGTCGTCGTCGACCCGGTCGATCCTCGATTCGGTGGCCACGCGGATCGACGAACTGCGCGAGATCACCCGCTATATCGTCAACCTGCTGATCTTTTTGGGTCTTCTGGGCACGTTCTATGGGCTGGCCACGACGGTCCCGGCCGTGGTCGACACGATCCGCTCGCTGGCGCCGCAGGAAGGCGAGGCCAGCACCGACATCTTCAACCGGCTGATGACCGGGCTGGAAAGCCAGCTGGGCGGCATGGGCGTGGCCTTTGCCTCGTCGCTGCTGGGCCTGGCCGGGTCGCTGATCGTGGGCCTGCTGGAACTTTTTGCCGGCCATGGCCAGAACCGGTTCTACCGCGAGTTGGAGGAATGGCTCAGCTCGATCACCCGGGTGGGCTTTGCCAGCGATGGCGAGGGCCCGGCCGAGCTGGGCGCGGTGGGGGCCATGCTGGACCAGATGAACGAGAACATGACCACGCTGCAGGAAATGTTCGCCGAATCCGATGCCGGCCGGGCGATTGTCGACGACAAGCTGGGCAACCTGGCCGATGCCATTGCCCGGATGACCGAACGGCTGGACCGGCGCGACCAATCGGCCGAGGCGCTGGCCCGGGTGGCCGATGGCCAGGACCGGCTGGTCGAATTGCTGGCCCAGCAGGGCAGCATGGCCGGCGAGGGCATCGATGCCGAAAGCCGGATGCGGCTGCGGTCGATCGACGTGCAGATGCTGCGCATCCTCGAGGAAATGGCCGCCGGCCGGCAGGAAAGCATGACAGAGCTGCGCCGCGACATCGACATCCTGGTCCGCGAACTGGCCCCCCGCAAACGCGGCGGTGGCGGCGAGGGCAATGCGCAGGCCGCCGGTCCGCGGGCGCTGCGCGCCGGGCGCGGGGCGAAACGGGCCGAAGGGGACGGCTGATCCATGGCCCTGTCGCGCCGCACCGGTCAGCGTTTCCAGGCCTCGATCTGGCCGGGGTTCGTCGATGCCATGACCGGCCTGCTGCTGGTCCTGATGTTCGTGCTGACGATCTTCATGATCGTGCAATTCGTCCTGCGCGAGACGATCACCGGCCAGGAGACCGAGCTGGACCAGCTGTCGTCGCAGGTCGGCGCGCTGGCCCGGTCGCTGGGCCTTGAGGAACGGCGCAACAGCCAGCTCGAAGCGCGGATGGGCGCGCTGAATGCCACGCTGAACGACACCCAGTCCGACCTGTCGCAGGCCGAGGCGGCGTTGCAATCGGCCCAGGCCAATATCGCCGCGCTGACGGCCGAACGCGATGCCCAGGACGAGGCGCTGCAATCGGCGCGCACCGAGATCACCGCGTTCGAGGCCCAGGTCGCCGCGCTGATCGCCAGCCGGGACACGGCGCGTGACCAGGTCGCGGCGCTGGAAGGCGAGCGCGCGGCGTTGGCCGACCGGCAGGCCGAGCTGTTGTCGGAGCAGGAGGCGCTGAACCTGGCGCTGGCCAACAGCCGGACCGAGATCGACGCCCAGGCCGAGGCCGCCCGCCTGGCCGCCGCCAGGCGCGAGGCGCTCGAAGCGCTGGTGGCCGACCTGGAAAGCCGGGCCGAGGACCAGACCGACCGTGTGGCCGATCTCGAGACCCAGTTGAGCGAGGAAGAGGCCGCGCGGCTGGCCGAATCCGAAGCCGCCCGGGCCCTGCGGGCGCGGCTGGAAGACGCTGATGCCGAGCTGACGGCGATGACCATGGCGCTGGAGGCGCAGCGCCGGGATGCCGAGGAGACGCTGACCCTGCTGGCCGCGGCCGAGGCGGCCAGGAAGGATGTCGATGCCCGGCTGGCCGATGCGCTGGGGGCGCTGGATACGGCCTCGACCCGGGCCGAGGAACGTGACGCGCTGGCCGACCGGCTGGCCGTGGTGCTGGCCCAGATGGAGGCCACCCGGAGCGAGAATGCCGATCTTCAGGCCGCCCTGAGCGAGGCGCGGGCCGAAGCGGATGCCGAAGCGGACAGCCAGGCCAGCGTCGAGGCGCGGCTGCTTACGGCGCTGGACGCGCTGGAACGCGCCGAGGCCGCGGCCTCGGATCGCGAGGTTCTGCAATCGCGCCTGATGGCCGCGCTGGCCGCCCAGGCCCGGGCCGAAGAGGCGGCCGAAGAACAGTTGACCCTGGCCGAGCAGCGCCAGGTCCTGCTGGCCACGGCGCGCAAGTCGCTGTCCGAACAGGAGGAGATTTCCGGCGAGGCGCAGCGCCAGACGGAATTGCTGAACCAGCAGGTCGCCGCGCTGCGCACCCAGCTGAACCAATTGCAGGGCCTGCTGGACGAGGCCCGCGACCGCGACGCCGAATCCCAGGTCCAGTTGCAATCTCTGGGCACCGAGCTGAACACCGCTCTGGCCCGGGCCGCCGCCGAAGAGCGCAAGCGCCGGCGGCTGGAGGAAGAGGCCCGGCTGGCCGCCGAGGCCGAGGCCGCGCGCCTGGCCGAGGAGGCCCGGCGGCTGGAAGCGGAAGCGACCGACCTTGAAAAGTACCGGTCGGACTTCTTCGGCCGTCTGCGCGACGTGCTGGGCAGCCAGGAAGGCGTGCAGATCGTCGGCGACCGGTTTGTCTTTTCTTCCGAGGTGCTGTTCCCCTCGGGCGGGGCCGAGCTGACGCCCGAAGGCCGGTTCGAGATTGCCAAGATCGCGCGCATCCTGCGCGACGTGGCGGGCGAGATTCCGCCCGGCATCAACTGGATCATCCGGGTCGACGGCCATACCGACAACGTGCCGATCTCGGGCAGCGGCCAGTTCCGCGACAATTGGGAGCTGAGCCAGGCCCGGGCGCTGTCGGTCGTGCGCTACATGGTCGATTTCCTGGGCATCCCGCCGGAGCGGCTGTCGGCCAACGGCTTTGGCGAGTACCAGCCGCTGAACCCGGAGGACACGCCGCAGGCCCGGGCCCAGAACCGACGGATCGAGCTGAAATTCACCGAGAAATAGGGGCGGTCAGTCGATGCGCAGCTGCGTGGCCATGGTGGCCAGCGGCAGGCCGTCGCGCAGCAGGGTGACCCGGCCGTCATAGGTGCCACGGGGCCAGGCGGGCGCGGTCAGGCGGCGGCCGCTGGCGCGGAACAGCTGGGCCTGGGCGCGGGTCAGCTCGACCTCGCGGGTGTGAAAGGGCTGGCCACCGGGGCCGGTGATATCCAGCCGCAGGACATCGCCGGGCTGGCCGCCATAGGCAAAGCCATAGATCACCACGGCCGGGGCGTCGTCGGGCAGGGTGGCATGGGCCGCGCGCCCGTCCTTGATCGCGTCATACTCGGGCAGGGCGGGGGCGAAACCGACCTGGATCAGCCCGCCGGGCGACAGCGGCGGGGTCCGGGCCCAGAGGTCATCGGCGGACAGGGCCGCGCGCCGGTCCGGCGACCAGGGCGCGTCGGGCTGGCAGGCGTCGGGCGCCTCGGGGGCAAAGGGATCGACCGACCTGCCGTCATGGCGCACGGCGAGATGCAGGTGGGGGAACTGGGTCTGGCCCGACAGGCCGACCTGGCCCAGCCGGTCACCGGGGGCGACCGTGTCGCCGCTGCGCACAGAGACCGAGCCCTGTTTCATGTGGCAATACTGGGTTTCCCAGCCGTCCGCATGGCGGATCACGACGCCGTTGCCGCATTCGCGCCCGTCGATCGCGGCACTCTCGGGATCGTAGAGCACGTCATCCATGCCGTCGCGGATCCCCACGACCTGGCCCGCGGCCGCGGCCAGGACATCAACCCCGGCGCGCATGGCGGCCAGCGAGGGCAAGGCGAAATCGGTGCCGTCATGGCCGTCATAGCTGAGCCCGCCGCAAAGAAAATCGCGGATCTCGGGGCCGGGCGCATGATCGGGCAGGTGCTGGATATGGCAGGTGTCGCCCAGGGTGCAGGCCAAGGGCATCTGCAAAACGACATCGCTCGCCGCGGGGAAGGCGGCGAGCGACAGGAGAGCGGCAAGTGCCGCCCGAAGCATTATTCGGCCGTCAGCAGCGGCGGCTTGTTGCCCGAGATCCGGGGATTGCCGGTGCCTTCGATCCGCAGGTCGATCTCGCCATCCTTGACGCCGACCTTGACCACGCCACCCTTGGCCAGCTTGCCGAAGAGCAGTTCCTCGGCCAGCGGCTTCTTGATGTTCTCCTGGATCACGCGGCCAAGCGGGCGGGCGCCCATCTTGTCGTCGTAACCCTTGTCGCCCAGCCATTGTGCGGCTTCGGGCAGGAGTTCGATGGTCACGTTGCGGTCCAGCAGCTGGGCTTCCAGTTGCAGCACGAATTTCTCGACAACCTGCAGGATCACGCCCTTGGGCAGCGTCGCAAAGGAGATCACGGCGTCCAGCCGGTTGCGGAATTCCGGCGTGAAGGTCCGTTCGATGGCAGCCGTATCCTCGCCCTCGCGGCGGTCGCGGCCAAAGCCGATGGCTTCCTTGGCCTGTTCCGCGGCACCGGCATTCGAGGTCATGATCAGCACGACATTGCGGAAATCCACCGTCCGGCCGTTGTGATCGGTCAGGCGGCCATGGTCCATGACCTGCAGCAGGATGTTGTAGACATCCGGATGCGCCTTTTCCATCTCGTCCAGCAGCAGCACGCAATGCGGATGCTGGTCGACCCCGTCGGTCAGCAGGCCGCCCTGGTCAAAGCCGACATAGCCCGGAGGCGCACCGATCAGGCGCGAGACGGCGTGTTTCTCCATGTATTCCGACATGTCGAACCGCAGCAACTCGACGCCCAGCGTATCGGCCAGCTGCTTGGCCACCTCGGTCTTGCCGACACCCGTGGGCCCGGCAAAGAGGTAGTTGCCGATGGGCTTCTCGGGCTCGCGCAGGCCGGCCCGCGACAGCTTGATCGCCGAGGACAGGGCCTCGATCGCCTTGTCCTGGCCGAAGACCACGCGCTTGAGCGTTGCCTCGAGGTCCTTGAGCACCTCGGCATCGTCCTTGGACACGTTCTTGGGCGGGATGCGGGCGATCTTGGCCACGACGCCTTCGATCTCCTTCACGCCGATGGTCTTGCGCCGCTTCGATTCGGCCAGCAGATGCTGGGCCGCGCCGGCCTCGTCGATGACGTCGATGGCCTTGTCGGGCAGCTTGCGGTCATTGATGTAGCGCGCCGACAATTCGACGGCCGTCTTGATCGCGTCCGAGGTGTATTTCACCGAATGGTGGTCCTCGAAATAGGGTTTGAGGCCCTTCAGGATCTTCACCGCATCCTCGACCGACGGCTCGTTGACGTCGATCTTCTGGAACCGGCGGCTCAGCGCGCGGTCCTTCTCGAAATGCTGGCGGAACTCCTTGTAGGTGGTCGAGCCCATGGTGCGCAGCTTTCCGCCCTGGAGCGCCGGCTTGAGCAGGTTCGACGCATCCATCGCGCCACCCGAGGTGGCGCCGGCACCGATCACGGTGTGGATCTCGTCGATGAAGAGCACCGCGTCGGGATGTTCCTCAAGCTCGGTCACCACGGCCTTGAGCCGTTCCTCGAAATCGCCGCGATAGCGCGTGCCGGCCAGCAGCGCGCCCATGTCGAGCGAATAGATCGTGGTATTGGCCAGCACCTCGGGGGTCTCGCCGGCCACGATCTTGCGGGCCAGCCCCTCGGCGATGGCGGTCTTGCCGACGCCGGGGTCACCCACCAGCAGCGGATTGTTCTTGCGGCGGCGGCAGAGCACCTGGATGCAGCGCTCGACCTCACTGTCACGGCCGATCAACGGATCGACATTGCCTTCGCGCGATTTGGCGTTGAGATCGACGCAATACTTGGCAAGCGCGCTTTCCTTGCCGTCGTCTTCGGGCTGGGCAGACGTCGAAGGTTCCTCCTGCGGGGAATCGGCGCCCTGGACCGGGCGGCTCTCGCCGAAAGCGGGGTTCTTGGCCACGCCATGGGCGATGAAGTTGACGGCGTCGTAGCGGGTCATTTCCTGCTCCTGCAGGAAATAGGCGGCGTTGCTCTCGCGTTCGGCAAAGATGGCGACGAGCACGTTGGCCCCGGTCACCTCGGTGCGGCCGGAGCTTTGGACATGGATGGCCGCGCGCTGGATCACACGCTGAAAGGCCGCGGTGGGCACGGCTTCGGAGCCGTCGACGTCGGTGACCAGGTTGGCCAGCTCTTCGTCGATGAATTCAACAAGGGTCGCCCGCAATTCGTCGAGATCGACGTTGCACGCCTTCATCACGCGCACGGCGTCGGGTTCGTCGAGCAGGGCAAGGAGGAGGTGTTCGAGCGTGGCGAACTCGTGCCGTCGTTCATTGGCGAACGCCAGAGCTGCGTGAATGGCCTGCTCGAGGGAGTTTGAAAAAGATGGCACCTGGCGTGCTCCTCTGATCTGGGCCGGCGGTTGGGGGATGGCTCGGGCAGGTCCCCCAAGACCAACCATGTGCTCATAGAGTTAGAGTTTGGTTGATCAAACGCCGGCTTCAAGTTTTTTCTGCGGTGGCGCGATCACATTTCCCCACCGAAAAGCGGGGGCGAACAGATTTGGGGCGGTGGTGCCGGGCGGTTCGGGGCGTGAAATTCGCCCGGAACGACCGGACCGGCGGCGTTCGAGGGATGGGAGTGTAACGCAGTATATAGGGCGCCGGGCGCGCGGAAACAGGGGGCGCGCCGGATGCCGGGCATGGGCCATTGGTCTCAAAAGCTGTCCTTGCGGCGGCGGATCTCGCCAAAGACCTCGGCCGGATCGGCGCCGGTCATGTCCAGCGAGGCGGCTAGTTCGGGCGCGCGCAGGAACGGGTTGGTGGCCTTTTCCAGCGCCAGCGACGAGGGCACGGTCGGCGTGCCGCTGGCCCGGGCGGCGCGGATGTCGGCCATGCGGGCCTGCAAATCGGGGTTGTCGGGATCAACCGACAGGGCAAAGCGGCCGTTGGCCTCGGTGTACTCGTGGCCGGAATAGACAATCGTGTCGAAGGGCAGGGCGGCCAGTTTCGACAGCGAGGCCCACATCATCGGCATGGTGCCTTCGAACACCCGCCCGCAGCCCAGGGCCATCAGGCTGTCGGCCGTGAAGGCCGCGGCGCTGTCGGGGAAATGATAGGCGATATGGCCGATGGTATGGCCCGACACGTCGATCACCGTGCCGGTCGAGCTGCCGACGGTCACGCTGTCGCCCTCGGCCAGGGCCAGGCCAAGCGGCGGCAGGCGGGCGGCATCGGCGGCATGGCCCACGACCAGCGCGCCGGGATGTGCGGCCAGGATCTCGTCCAGGCCCTGGACATGGTCCGCATGGTGATGGGTGATCAGCACATGGCTGAGGCGCCAGCCCCGGTCGGACAGGGCGGCCAGGATCGGCGCGGCCTCGGGCACGTCGACCAGCGCGGTCTCGCCCGAGACGGGATCATGGGCGAGAAAGGCGTAATTGTCCGTCAGGCAGGGGATGGTGACGATCTGAAGAGGCATGGTCTTTCCCTTTCGCGCTGCTAGTCTTGCACCAAAGAGTGACTGATCGCCGGACGGCCCGCAATGCATCTCGACGTGCAGGACCTGCGCAATTTCTACTATCGCAGCACGCTGGGCCGTGCCGCGCAGCTGTCGCTGCGTGCCCGCCTGCAGGAATACTGGCCCGAGGCCAAGGCCATGACGGTCGCGGGCTTCGGCTTTGCCGTGCCTTTGCTGCGGCCCTACCTCAACGATGCCCGCCGGGTGGTGGCGCTGATGCCCGGGCCGCAGGGCGTGATGCCCTGGCCGGCGGGGCAGCAGAATGTCTCGGTGCTGATCGAGGAAACGCTCTGGCCGCTGGAAACCGGGCTGGTCGACCGCATGGTCATCCTGCACGGGCTGGAAACCTCGGAACATCCCGCCGACCTGCTCGAGGAATGCTGGCGGGTGCTGGGCCCGGGGGGGCGGGCCGTGTTCATCGTGCCCAACCGGGCCGGGCTGTGGTCGCGGTCGGACAAGACGCCTTTCGGCTATGGCCGGCCCTACACGCTGGGCCAGCTGGAAACCCAGCTGAAGAAACACGGCTTCCTGCCCGAACGTCACACCTCGGCGCTCTATCAGCCGCCGACCGAACGGCGGTTCTGGCAGAAATCTGGTCGGCTGATCGAACGCATCGGGCGCAGCATGCCGACCGAGCTGGCCGGAGGGGTGTTCATGGTCGAGGCGACCAAGCGCGTCCATCCGCCGCGGGGCACCGTGGAACGCCGCGCGGTGCGGGCGCCCCTCAACATCTTGGATGGCATGGCCGACCCGGTCGCTAAACCTGTGTGACAGGCCATGCTGCGCCGCAACAGCCTTGCCGAGAATCACGGCTTGGGGCTCAATGCAGGCGGGTTTCAATCCGTGCCGCAGGCGCAAAGAGTCGCACCCCGGCTAAGGCCCTAGGCTACCCCGACTATTGGTCCACGACCATTTCGTTAATGCTTGTTGCGGGGTGGGGGAGGCTCTGCTAGACCCACGCTGATTTTGCTGCCCCGGTGCGAGCCGGGTCGGTCAACATGCCTATGTCCATCGGATCTGCCCGGTGGCCGGGCCCGAATGATCGGAAGGGTGGACGTGTCCGAACCAGCTTCGATTTCCGTCGGCATTGCGGCCCGCTATGCCTCGGCGATCTTCGAGATCGCGAAAGAAGATTCCAACCTCGAAGGCCTTGAAAGCGGCGTCGACGACCTGTCGTCGGCCCTGGCCGAAAGCGAAGATCTGCGGACGCTGATTTCGTCCCCCATGATCTCGCGCGAGGAACAGGGTGCCGCCATCACGGCGATAGCCGACAAGATGGAACTTGCATCGGTGCTGCGCAAGGGCCTGGCCCTGATGGCCCAGAAACGCCGCCTGTTCGTGCTGCCCCAGCTGCTGGCCGCATTGCGCGACAAGCTGGCCGAACATCGCGGCGAGGTGACCGCCGTTGTCACCAGCGCGACCGCCCTGACGGATGCGCAGTCCGAGAAACTGGCGGCCATGCTGCGCGAGAGCGCCGGCAAGGATGTCACGCTGAAGACCACGGTCGATGAGAGCCTCATCGGCGGAATGATTGTCAAGCTGGGCTCGACCATGATCGACACGTCGATCAAGTCGAAGCTCGCCTCCCTCCAGAATGCTATGAAAGAGGTCGGATAAATGGGTATCCAAGCTGCAGAGATTTCTGCGATCCTGAAGGACCAGATCAAGAACTTCGGCCAGGATGCCGAAGTCTCCGAAGTCGGCCGCGTGCTCAGCGTGGGTGACGGGATTGCACGCGTCCACGGCCTCGACAACGTGCAGGCCGGCGAGATGGTCGAATTCCCCGGCGGCATCCGCGGGATGGCCCTGAACCTCGAAAACGACAACGTCGGTGTCGTGATCTTCGGCTCGGACCGGGACATCAAGGAAGGCGACGTGGTCAAGCGGACCAACGCCATCGTGGACGTGCCGGTGGGTGACAACCTGCTGGGCCGCGTGGTCGACGCCCTGGGCAACCCGGTCGACGGCAAGGGCCCGATCGAAGCCGCCGGCCGTTCGGTGGCCGACGTCAAGGCGCCGGGCATCATCCCGCGTAAATCCGTGCACGAGCCGATGGCCACCGGCCTGAAGTCGATCGACGCCATGATCCCGATCGGCCGCGGCCAGCGTGAGCTGATCATCGGCGACCGCCAGACCGGCAAGACCGCCGTGGCGCTCGACACGATCCTGAACCAGAAATCCTACAACGAAGCCGCGGGCGACGACGAAGGCAAGAAGCTGTACTGCATCTATGTCGCCGTCGGCCAGAAGCGCTCGACCGTGGCCCAGCTGGTGAAGAAGCTGGAAGAAAGCGGCGCTATCGAATATTCGATCGTCGTGGCCGCCACCGCATCCGAGCCCGCCCCGATGCAATACCTGGCGCCCTACACCGCAACGGCCATGGCCGAGTATTTCCGCGACAACGGCCGCCACGCGCTGATCATCTACGATGACCTGTCGAAACAGGCCGTGGCCTATCGCCAGATGTCGCTGCTGCTGCGCCGTCCGCCGGGACGTGAAGCATACCCGGGCGACGTGTTCTACCTGCACTCCCGCCTGCTGGAGCGTTCGGCCAAGCTGAACGAAGACAACGGCTCGGGCTCGCTGACGGCTCTGCCGATCATCGAAACCCAGGGCGGCGACGTGTCGGCCTTTATCCCGACCAACGTGATCTCGATCACCGACGGCCAGATCTTCCTGGAAACCGAACTGTTCTACCAGGGTATCCGCCCGGCCGTGAACACCGGTCTGTCGGTGTCGCGGGTTGGTTCGTCGGCCCAGACCTCGGCCATGTCGTCGGTCGCTGGCCCGGTGAAACTGTCGCTCGCCCAGTATCGCGAGATGGCGGCCTTTGCCCAGTTCGGTTCGGACCTCGACGCCGCCACCCAGCAGCTGCTGAACCGTGGTGCGCGCCTGACCGAGCTGATGAAACAGCCGCAATACTCGCCGCTGACGAACGCCGAGATCGTCTGCATCATCTTCGCCGGCACCAACGGCTATCTCGACAAGCTGCCCGTCAACCAGGTCGGCAAGTTCGAAGCCGGTCTGCTGAACTTCCTGCGGACCAAGAAAGCCGACTTCCTGCAGTGGATCACCGACGAGGATCCCAAGTTCAAGGGCGGTGAACCGGTCGAGAAGATGAAGGCAGTGCTCGACGAATTCGCAGCCGACTTCGCATAAGGGAGAGCATCCATGCCTTCCCTCAAGGACCTGAAAATCAGGATCGAGTCGGTCAAGTCGACCCGCAAGATCACCAAGGCCATGCAGATGGTGGCCGCCGCGAAACTGCGGCGGGCACAGGAAGCGGCCGAGGATGCGCGCCCCTATGCCGAGCGGTTCAATGCCGTGATGGCCGGGCTGGCGTCGTCCGTCGGCGGTTCCGATTCCGCGCCCCGACTCCTCTCCGGCACCGGAGAGGACAAGGTGCACCTGCTGGTCGTCATGACGGCGGAACGCGGCCTGTGTGGTGGTTTCAACGCCAACATCGCCAAGCTTGCACGGGCCAAGGTGGCCGAGCTGCGGGCGGCGGGCAAGACGGTCAAGATCCTGACGGTCGGCAAGAAGGGTCGTGATGCCCTGCGCCGCGACCACAAGGATCTCTTCGTCGGTCACGTCGACCTGGGCGAGGTGAAATCCGTCGGCTACGCCAATGCACAGGAGATCGCCCAGGGCGTTCTCGACCGTTTCGACGCGGGCGAGTTCGACGTGGCCACGATCTTCTATGCCAAGTTCGTCAACGTGGTCAGCCAGGTGCCGACCGCCCAGCAGATCATCCCGGCGACCTTCGAGGATGCCGGCGAGGATACGGGCGCCGCGCTCTACGACTACGAGCCCAGCGAAGAGGCCATCCTGGCCGACCTGCTGCCCAAGGGCGTGGCGACGGCGATCTTCTCGGCTCTGCTGGAAAACGGCGCGTCGGAACAGGGGGCCCGGATGTCCGCGATGGACAACGCGACCCGCAACGCCGGCGAGATGATCGACAAGCTGACGATCGAGTACAACCGCTCGCGTCAGGCCGTCATCACCAACGAGCTGATCGAAATCATTTCCGGCGCCGAGGCGCTGTAAAAAGACAACCGGAGACGAAACATGGCTAACGCAAAAGGCAAAGTGACCCAGGTCATCGGCGCCGTTGTCGACGTTCAGTTCGACGACCACCTGCCCGAGATCCTGAACGCGCTGACCACCGACAACAACGGCAAGACGCTGATCCTGGAAGTCGCACAGCACCTGGGCGAAAGCACCGTCCGCACCATCGCCATGGATGCGACCGAAGGGCTGGTGCGCGGCCAGGAAGTGACCGACACCGAAGGGCCGATCTCGGTTCCCGTCGGCAGCGCCACCCTGGGCCGTATCCTCAACGTCGTGGGTGAGCCCGTCGACGAAGGCGGCCCGGTCGAGGCCACCGAATACCGCCCGATCCACGCCACCGCGCCGGAATTCTCCGAGCAGGCGACGGAATCGGAAATCCTGGTCACCGGCATCAAGGTCGTCGACCTGCTGGCGCCCTATTCCAAGGGCGGCAAGATCGGCCTGTTCGGCGGCGCCGGCGTGGGCAAGACCGTTCTGATCATGGAACTCATCAACAACATCGCAAAGGTGCACTCGGGCTTCTCCGTGTTCGCCGGTGTTGGCGAGCGGACCCGTGAAGGGAACGACCTCTACCACGAGATGATCGAATCCAACGTCATCAAGCCCGACAACCTGTCGGAATCGCAGGTTGCCCTGGTCTACGGCCAGATGAACGAGCCTCCGGGAGCCCGTGCCCGTGTTGCCCTGACCGGCCTGACCCTGGCCGAGCAGTTCCGCGACAGCTCGGGGACCGACGTTCTGTTCTTCGTCGACAACATCTTCCGGTTTACCCAGGCGGGTTCGGAAGTGTCGGCCCTGCTGGGTCGTATCCCCTCGGCCGTGGGCTACCAGCCGACGCTGGCCACCGACATGGGCGCCATGCAGGAGCGGATCACCTCGACGAAAGCCGGCTCGATCACCTCGATCCAGGCCGTCTACGTTCCCGCGGACGACCTCACCGACCCCGCGCCTGCCACGACCTTTGCCCACCTCGACGCCACGACCGTTCTGTCGCGTGCGATCTCGGAACTCGGCATCTACCCGGCCGTTGACCCGCTCGACTCGTCGTCGCGGATCCTCGACCCGCAGATCGTCGGTGAAGAGCATTACCAGGTGGCCCGTGACGTGCAGGGCATCCTGCAGCGCTACAAGTCGCTCCAGGACATCATCGCCATCCTCGGGATGGACGAACTGTCGGAAGAGGACAAGCTGACCGTGGCCCGTGCCCGGAAGATCCAGCGTTTCCTCAGCCAGCCCTTCGACGTGGCCAAGGTCTTTACCGGCTCGGACGGCGTCCAGGTGCCGCTGGAAGACACGATCTCGTCGTTCAAGGCGGTTGTCGCCGGCGAATACGACCACCTGCCCGAGGGCGCCTTCTACATGGTTGGCGGCATCGAAGAGGTGATCGCCAAAGCCGAGAAGATGGCGGCGGAAGCTGCGTGAGCCGACGGCGGGGTAAAACCCCGCCCTACACGGCCATGAACCGCCGGGTGTAGGGCGGGGATTTCCCCGCCGCTCCCACACAGGAGAACAATATGGCAGACACGATGCAATTCGACCTCGTCAGCCCGGAACGCCGCCTTGCGTCGCTCCAGGCCAGCGCGGTCCAGATCCCGGGGACGGAAGGCGACATGACGGCCATGCCCGATCATGCCGCGACCATCACCACGCTGCGTCCGGGCATCCTCCGGGCGGAGACGGCCCAAGGCGCGTCGGAATATGTCGTGACCGGCGGCTTTGCCGAAATCGGGGCCGAGGGCATCACCGTGCTGGCCGAAAAGGCGATCCCGGTGGACGAGATGACCAAGGCCCACCTGGACGAGCTTGTCGCCGGCGCCCGCGCCGCGCATGAGCAGGCCGAAAAGGCCAATGGCGACCACAACCTGGTGGCTGATGCCGCCAAGCTGCTGGCCGACATGGAAGCGCTCGGCGACCACATGTCGCTCTGAGTCGCCGGCCCCTCACGGCACGTTTGATCAAGACCCCCCACGCGGGGGTCTTTTTCGTTGATCATCCCCCAAACAGGGGATGCCACTTTTCTGACACCGTGTTTCGTTAACCTTGTTGAACGACCGGTGCCGTGGGGATTGCGGCCCCGTGAGAGCCGGTCGGCCCAACGCAAGCGACGTGCACAAGGCGGTTTTTTCTCCTTCGCCCCGAACGTGCCGCAACGCCGCGGAACCGGTCACTCACCCTATTCTCCGATCGGCGGGCTTTGCTGGCCTGTCCACCCTCGAAAGAGGGTGGACAGCGCGCCTCATGGTTGAAATGATGACCCGGGGACAAGTGTTGGGGGCGCAAGGCGTGGGGATCGCGGCTGGCGGGATCTCGGTTGAAGAGTACGATCGGTTGGTCGCGGCGATCTACCGGGCCGGGCTTGATGCGTCGGCCTGGTCGGATTTTGTCACCGCCCTGGACCGCCAGATCGATGGCGCCTATCTCTCGCTCTACGGCTACGACACCCGCCTGTCCACGACGATGGACCTGATCACCAGCGGCTATACCCCTGACCAGATCGACAGCTACCAGCTCTATTACCACCGCCGGAATCCATTTCTGGCCGGGCTGGCCTCGGCGGCGCCGATGGATGTGCGCACGACCGACGGCTACATCGACCGCGAGACCTTCTTGCAGAGCGAGTTCCTCAACGGCTTCCTGTCGGCCGAGGAACATGTCGGCGCCGGGGCAGGGGGGACGATCCTGAACGATGACGGCCGCATGCTGGTGCTCTGTGGCCACGTGCGCTTCCGCGACGAGGACACCAAGGTGCCCCGGCTGATGGAGCTGATCCGGCTGCTGGGCCCGCATGTGGGCCGGGCCTTTGGCATCGGTCGGCGGCTGGGCAACCAGGCCATCACCGGCGCCGCCTGCGAGGCCGTGCTGGACCGGGTGGGCAATTCGGTCCTGGTGCTGGATGGGCGGGGCCGCCCGCTCTTTGCCAATGCCGCCGCGCGCCAGCGCATGGCCGCAAGCCGGGCCATGGGGCTGGACCGCGACGGCGCGCTGTCCTTCCGCAACACCGCCACCCAGGCCGCCTTTCACGCCGGTCTGGCCCGGCTTCTGCGCGCGGATGACACCCGCCTGCCGGGGCCCTTCGGGGTCGAGCTGGACGATGGCATGCGCGTGGCCGCGACGCTGGATCCGTTCCGCATTGCCGAAACCGACAGCCACCCCTGGACCCATCCGCCCGCCGCCCTGCTCAGCCTGTCCGACCAGAGCCTGGACCGCGTGCGCACCGAACAGCGCCTGGCCGCGCTCTACGGGTTGACGGCTGCCGAGCGGCGCCTGGTGATGCATGTCGCCGAGGACCGCAGCCTGTCGGACGTGTCCGACCTGACCGGGGTCAGCATGCATACGCTGCGCAGCCAGCTAAAATCGGTTTATGGCAAGACCGGAATCAACCGCCAGTCGCAACTGACCGGGCTGGTACACAGAATGGCCGTATGAATTTGATGCAAACGCCATCATTTCGTCGAAGTTTGACGCTTCCACTGCCTGAATTGGGCGGTATAGCTCTTGTTACCGCCACCGGCATTCACTCCACACGGTCGCCATGAAAAGACTACGCAATCACCTGGTCGGCATCGACCAGGGCGACATCAACCTGTTTTCCGACTTCCAGGACGGGGGCCAGATGTGGACCGGCGTCGGTCCACGCGAACGCCGCAGCGCGGTGAGCTTTTCGGCCAGTTTCCGGCATCCTCCGACGGTGCAGGTGTCGGTCTCGTTGTGGGATGTCGACACGGCGTCGCACATGCGCGCCGACCTCTCGGCCGAAGAGGTCACCTGCGAGGGATGCGAAGTGGTCTTCCGCACCTGGGGCGACAGCCGCGTGGCGCGCATCCGGGTGACCTGGATGGCCATCGGCGAACTGGCCCATGACGACGATTGGAACCTGTACTGATCCCGCTGTTGCCGGGGGGAAACGACAAAGCCCCGGCCAATGACCGGGGGCAGGGTGGCCGGGCCGCGGGGGCCCGGATGATCATGACCAGGTGTCAGGAAATGCCCGGGTAGAGCGTTTCGTAGATCGGCGTCAGCGTGTCCTGTTCGAAGAGCGACGAGACCGAGGTGCCGTTCCAGATGTTCAGGATGGCCTGGGCAAAGACCGGGGCCGTGGGCACGATGCGGATGTTGTGCGCGGCCTTGACCGGCTCGGTCGGCTGGATGGAATCGGTGATCACCAGCGACGACATCTGCGACTTGGTGATGCGCTCGACGGCCGGGCCGGACAGCACGCCGTGGCTGATATAGGCATGCACTTCCTGGGCGCCGTGTTCCATCAGCACGTCGGCGGCCTTGCACAGGGTGCCGGCCGTGTCGCACATGTCGTCGACGATCAGGCAGATCTTGCCTTCGACATCCCCGATGACGTTCATTTCGGCCACTTCGCCGGGCTTTTCACGGCGCTTGTCGACGATCGACAGCGGGGCGTTGATGCGCTTGGCCAGTTCGCGGGCGCGGGCCACGCCGCCGACATCCGGCGACACGACCATCATCTCGTCCATCCGGCCCTGGAACCGCGAGATCACGTCCAGTGCAAAGATCGGCGAGGCATAGAGGTTGTCGACGGGGATGTCGAAGAAGCCCTGGATCTGGGCGGCATGCAGGTCCATCGTCAGGATGCGCTCGATCCCGGCGCCGACCAGCATGTTGGCCACCAGCTTGGCGGTGATCGGCGTGCGGGCCTTGGTCCGGCGGTCCTGGCGGGCATAGCCGAAATAGGGGATCACGGCGGTGATCCGGGCGGCGCTGGACCGGCGCAGGGCGTCGGCCATGATCAGCAGTTCCATCAGGTTGTCATTGGCCGGGTTCGAGGTCGATTGCAGCAGGAACATGTCCTCGCCACGGACGTTCTCGAAGACCTCGACGAAGATCTCGGCATCGTTGAACCGTTCGACACGGGCGTCGACCAGCCCGGTGTGGACGCCCCTGTGCATGGTCATGCGCCGGGCGATGGCCTCGGCCAGTGGCAGGTTGGCATTCCCGGCGATGAGCTTGGGTTCGGTCATTTGCGGCATTTAAGGCTGTCCCCCGGCGGCGACGTGAAGTCACGTCCGATTCGCTGTGTTGACACGGAGTATCACGCCCTTACCGTCGCGCAAAGACGAGCGGCGCGGGCGTTGGCCCTGCGTGACGCTGCGGCCATGTCGGGCCAGCGGATGCCATGCTGTGTCCGGGGTGCCGGCCGGGGCCGCCACCGACCAGCGAGGAGCGGAAACGATGAAGGATGTCACCGGGCCGGACGGGCTGCACGTTGTGTCGATGGGCGAGGGCCCGCGCGAGGTGCTGGCCGTGCATTGCACCCTGGCCCAGTCGGGGGCCTGGAAAGGCGTGGCGCGGGGCCTGTCGGGCCAGGCCCGGGTGACGGCCTTTGATCTGCCGGGCCACGGGCGCAGCGCCGATTGGGACGGCCAGGGCGATCTGCCCGATGCCGTGGCGCGGATGGGCTGCGCCCTGCTGGATACCGCCCTGGGCACGGCGCCCCGGATCGACCTCGTGGGCCATTCCTTCGGAGCCATCGTGGCGCTGCGCATGGCGCAGCTGGCCGGGGCCCGCATCCGCACGCTGACCCTGATCGAGCCGGTACTGATGTGCGCGGCCCGGGGCACGGCGGCCCTGGCCGATATCGATGCCCGGGCCCTGCCGATGGAAGACATGATGGCCCGGGGCGACCTGGCCGGTGCCGCCCGCCATTTCAATGCCATGTGGTCCGATGCCCGTGCGCCGGCCTGGACCGATCTCTCCCCGGCCGCCCGGGCGGGCATGATCCGGGCGATCCCGCTGGTCCCGGCCTGCAATGCCGCGCTCTATCACGACAGCCTGGGCTTCCTCGCGCCAGGCGGCCTCGATGCCCTGGCCTGCCCGGTGCAGCTGATCCGGGGCAGCGCGACCGATCCGGTCATCGGCGAGATCAACGACCAGCTGGCCGCACGTCTCCCCGGGGCCGAGAACAAGATCATTGCGGGGGCCGGCCACATGGTGCCGATCACCCATTCCTCGCAGACCGCCGCCGAACTCTCGGCCTTCTTCGCCCGCCACCCGGCCTGACACCACCGCCCCTGCCTGCGGTGGATGTGGGGCGGATATGGCGGTCTGGGATATTTTCAAAGAGAAAGAAGCCCAAATGCGGGGCCGTCCCCGCCCCAGGGCCCCGGCCGAGCGCCGGTGGCCAACGCGCCGACAGGGCAGGTGCGCCGCCTTGCTGCTTCTTTCTCTTCTTAAATATCCGGCCGCCGGCCCGCCCGAGGGCGCTTGTCCGGGTCAGCTGCGCAGCACGTCCAGGAAGCTGTCGATGCTCTCGTCGCTGACCGACCAGTCGCAGACCAGGCGGGCGGTCAACGCCTCTTCGGGGTCGGAACCGTCCAGATCGCCTTCCCAGACGTAATACTGCGCCCCGGCCTCGTGCAGCGCCTTGTGCAGGCGGCGGGGGAAGGACGGGAACAGCATGTTGGCCTGCGGCTCCCACTCAAAGCCCGCGCCGGCCGCTTTGAGCCCCCGGGCCAGGCGCACCGCGCCGTCATTGGCCTTGCGCGCCAGGCGCAGCCACAGGTCATCGGTGACATAGGCCGCCATCTGGGCCGACAGGTAGCGGTGCTTGGAAAACAGATGGGCCCCGCGCTTGCGCCGCAGCTCGAATTCCCAGGCCTGTTTCGGATCGAAGAACACCACCGCCTCGACGCCCATGCAGCCGTTCTTGGTGCCCCCGAAGCTCAGCGCATCGACACCCGCCCGCCAGGTCATCTCGGCCGGGGTGGCATTGGTCGCCACCAGCGCATTGGCAAAACGCGCGCCGTCCAGGTGGACGGGCAGGTCGAACTCGCGGGCCACGGCGCAGAGCGCGGCCACGTCGGACGCCGAATAGACCGTGCCCCGTTCCGTCACGTTGGTGATCGAGACCGGCCCGCGCTGCGGCCCGTGCACGCCCCGGGTTTCCTCGCCCGCGATGGTCGCGCGCAGGGCCTCGGGCGTCATCCGGTCACCGCCGGGCACCAGGGTCAGCTTGGCCCCGCCGGAAAAGAACTCAGGGGCGTTGCATTCGTCTTCCTGGATATGGGCCACCGGCGAACAGAAGACCGTCGACCAGGGATCGCTGAGCGTGGCCAGGGCCAGGGAATTGGCCGCCGTGCCCGTGGCCACCAAGTAGACCGCGGCCTCGGGCGCCTCGAACACCGTGCGGATGCGCTCGCGCACCTCGTCCATCAGCGCATCCGCCCCGTAGCCCGGCGCATAGCCCGTGTTGGCCGCGGCCAGGGCGGCCATGACATCGGGGTGGACGGGGCCGGTATTGTCGGAGGCAAAGAACATCAGATGGGCTCCTCGATGATGTGGTCTTCCCAGTCGTCCTGGTCGATCTCGAATTCCGGCACCGTGCGCAGGCGCATCGATACGCCGGCCGCATGCACGCTGTCAGGATCGCCGGTCAGCAGGGGGTGCCAGTCGGGCAGGCGCTTGCCCTGCCACAGCAGGCGATAGGCGCAGGTTTCGGGCATCCAGTAGGCATGGCTGTCCAGGTTGGACGGCTTCAGCACGATGCATTCGGGCACGAATTGGTGGCGGATCGGGTATTGCGAACAGCGGCAGGTGGTATCGTCGAACAGCCGGCAGGCCACGCGGGTCAGGGCGACCTCGCCGGTGTCCTCGTCTTCCAGCTTGTTCAGGCAGCATTTGCCGCAGCCGTCGCACAGCGCTTCCCATTCGCGGGGCGACATCTTGTCCAGCGGCTTGGTTTCCCAGAAACGCGGGGCCAGGCCCTTGCGGTCGATCGGCTCGCTCATGTGGCGGCCAGGATCCGGCGGGCCCGGGCGCAATCGGCATCCATCTGGGCGATCAGCGCATCAAGTCCGTCAAAGCGTTGTTCCGGGCGCAGGTAATCGACCAGCCCGACCGACAGGGTCGCGCCGTAGAGATCGCCGGAGAAATCGAAGAGGAAGCTTTCCAGGTTGGGCACGTCGCGCCCGAACATCGGGTGCAGGCCCAGGCTGGCCGCGCCGTGGTAGCTGCCGGCATGGGGCCCGTCGAGCACGTCGACCAGCACGGCATAGACCCCCGAGGCCGGGGCATGCAGGCCCTCGATCGAGATATTGGCCGTGGGAAAGCCCAGTTCGCGGCCCTTCTGCTCGCCGCCGACCACGGTACCTTCCATGCGGTGCCAATGGCCCAGCATCTTGGCCGCATCGCGCGGGCGGCCATCGGTCAGGGCCTGGCGGATGGCCGTCGAGGACACGGTCACGCCGGTTTCCTCGACCAGCGGGGCGATGGTGGCGCCAAAGCCCATCTGGCGGCCGAACCGCACGAGATCCTCGGCCGTGCCGGCGCGATCCTTGCCGAAACAGAAATCCGCGCCGACGATGACATGCGACAGGCCGAAGCCCTCGGCGATGACATTGCGGGCGAAATCCTCGGGGCTGAGATTGGCGAGGGCGGCGTTGAAGGTGATCTGGTAAAGCTTCTCGACACCCAGCTTTTCCAGCCGGTGGGCCCGGGCGGCCTCGTTCATCAGGCGGAAGGGCGGGGCGTCGGGGGCAAAATAGCTGCGCGGATGGGGTTCGAAGGTCAGCACGCCCAGGGGCGCATCGGGCGCCGCCGTGCGGGCCAGGTCGATGACCGCCTGGTGGCCCAGGTGGCACCCGTCGAAATTGCCGATCGCGGCCGAGGCGCCGCGATCCTGGGGTTCGACAAACTGATAGTCCCGGATGATCCGCATGGCGCCAGCCGTACCCCCGGCCGCGCGGAGGTTCAAGCGCCGGATGCGGCGGCGCGGCGCCGGGGGTGAACAATGGGCACGCGGGGATCGTTCGGGTGGCCAATGGTTGTCCCCGGGCGGGGCACGTAGGGCGGGGCTTGCCCCGCCGCCCCGGAGGCGGTCAGTCGAACTTGCGAGAGGGGGCCAGCACGGTGGCCTCGCCGACCAGCACCTTGCGCCCGTCGACCAGGCAGGCGCAATCCAGCTTGACCCGGCGCCGGGCCGGATCGATGTCGGTGACGGTGACCTCGGCCCGGACCATGTCGCCGGGCCGGACGGGGGCCAGGAATTTCAGCGACTGGCCCATGTAGACCGTGCCATGGCCGGGCAGCTGTTCGCCGATCACCGCCGAGATCAGCCCGGCGGTCAGCATGCCATGGGCGATGCGGCCCTCGAAGATCGTGTCGCGGGCGTAATCGTCATCCAGGTGCACCGGGTTCCGGTCGGTCGAGACCTGGGCGAACATCTCGATATCCTCGTCGGTGACAACTTTCTGCAGGTGGCGGGACATGCCCATCTCGATGTCTTCGATGCAGATCGTGCCGCGGGGGAGGTTGTCGAGCATTGCCATGGCCTCTTCAATCGGTCCGGTAATTTTAAATCCGATAGCGAGGTGTATAGTGAAATTAAATTACTTTGCAAGCGCAGAAAGATAAGGAGCGACGGAAGTCGTAGGGCGCGGGACAGCCGTACCGGGATGGAAAGGCCTCGGCCGGGGAACGTGACGGGGCGCGCGCAGAAGCGGGGGCGGCGGCATGGGTGGTGCCGCCGCGCCGGGGGCGCTGCCCCCGTCCTCCGTTGGAGGACTCCCCCGGGAATACTTGAAAAGAGAAAGAAGCAGGAGGGGGCGCCGTCCTGCCCAACCGGCCGGACTTAGCGCAGGTGGCCCATCGAGAAGGTCGGCATGCGCTGTTCGCGGGCGAGGAAATCTTCCAGCGCCCGGGGATCGGGCTGGCCGGTGGTGCGGGTGTCTGTGGCGGCCAGCCCGCCGGTGATGAAGAGCGAATCGAGATCCTCGCCCATGGCGCCGGCGACATCGGTGTGGATGCCGTCGCCGATGGCCAGGATCGAACGGTCGGGGATCTCGTGGCCGAGAGCGGCCAGGCGGCGGCGGGCCAGGTCGTAGATCGGCGGATGGGGCTTGCCGAAGTAGAGGCTCTCACCGCCCATCTCGGTATAGAGCCGGGCCAGGGCGCCGGCGCACCATTCACGGACCTCTCCACGGTCAACGACGATGTCGGGATTGGCGCAGAGCAGTTTCAGCCCACGGGTCTTGGCCAGCAGGAACTCGGGCCGGTTGACGTCCGGATCGGCCAGGGCATCGAAGGGCCCGCAGCAGGCGATGCCCTCGGCTTCGTCCAGGGGCACGCGTTCGATGGTCAGCGGATCGTCGAGCAGGGCGGGAACGTCGAAGAACCCGGCATCGCGCTCGGCATCGCCCATGAACCAGACCTTGGTGCCGATCACCCCGGTGAACATGGCCACCCGGGCGCTGTCGCCGCTGGTGGCCACGGCGTCCCAGCAATCGTCGGGCACGCCGAACTGGGTGCGGATCTGGTCTTCGACCCCGGCCCGGGGGCGGGGCGAATTGGTGACCAGGATCACCACGCCGCCCGCCCGGCGATAGGCCTGCAGGGCGGCGACGGCTTCGGGCAGGGCATGCACGCCGTTGTGCAGGCAGCCCCAGAGATCGACGAAAAGCGCGTCGTAATTGGCGGAAACCTCGGAGAGGGCAGAGATGATGCGGGTCATGGGGTGGTTCCTTGGGGACGCGTGGGACGAAGGGCGGCTCAGAGCCGGGGGGTGACGGACCAGGCCGCGCGGTGGCGCGCGCCGGGGGCCAGGACCAGGGCGCCGGGCCGGTCGGCCAGCTGGTTGCCGGTGCCGGGCCGGGCATGCATGCCCTGCCAGGGTTCGATGCACAGGAACGGCGCGCCGGGCTTCTGCCAGATCGCCAGGTGCGGCAGGTTGTCGAAGCGGAAGTCCAGCCGGGGGCCATCGGCCACGCCATAGCTCAGCGCCGGGCCGGCGCCATCGGGAAAGATCATCGCATCGGCCGCGAATTGCGCCGGGTCCAGCGTCAGCCGGCCGGCGCGGAAGGGCGAGGGCAGGCGGGTGTCGGGCAGGCAGGGCCCGTCGATCCGGGCCAGGGCCGGCTCGGCCCCGTTGGCCAGGGTGATCTCGTGGGGTTGGCCCTCGCCGCCGGGCAGGGGCCAGGCAAAGGCCGGGTGAAAGCCCAGCTGGAAGGGAAAGGGCCGGTCGCCGGTGTTGATCACCTCGGCACTGGCCGTCAGCGTCCCCCCGTCGAGGCAATAGCCCAGTTCGAGGCGGAAGGCGAAGGGGAACTGGGCGCGCGTGGCCTCGCTGTCGTTCAGCACCCAGAGGCAGGACAGGTCATCCTGCGCGGCCAGGGTGAAAGGCGATTTCCGCGCCGGCCCGTGCTGGCCCATCTCGGCTTCGAAGTCGCCCACCGAAATGCGCCCGTCCGGGCCCGGCCCGATGATCGGGAACAGGATCGGCGCCCGGCCGCTCCACCAGGCCTGATCGCCCTGCCACAGGATCTCGCGACCCCTGGCCTTCAGGCTCTGCATCTCGCCGCCGGCCGCGGTGGTGGTCACCTCGAGCTGGTCGTTCGACAGGGTCACGGTCATGGCTCTTCTCCCGTAAGAAAAAGGGGCACCCGCAGGCGCCCCTTCCGAATGCCGATCAGGATGGCACCGATCAGACCTTGAGGCTGGGGATGATCTGCTTCTTGCGGCTCATCACGCCGGGCAGGACGACCGTGTCACCGGACACCGTTGCGTCAAAGCTCTTTTCGGCCACGCCCTTGACCAGGTCGTTGGGCACGAAGAGCGTTGCCTCTTCCTTGAGGATGTCGATGACGAAGAGCAGCACCTGGTCGACGCCATCCTCGGCGGCCACGGCGGACATGCTCTCGACCAGCGAGGCCTTGCGGTCGAGGATCACGCCCGGTGCGGTGGTCTCCAGGACCGAAACACGGAATTTCGTGCCGTCGACCTCGTATTCCTTGCTGTCCATGCGCAGCAGCTCGGCATCCGAGAATTCCGACACGTCCGACTTGGCCGCGAACATCTCGGCGGCATAGGACGGGATGTCGATACCCAGGTCGGCGGCCAGTTTCTCGGCCACGGCCTTGTCATGCGGCGTGGTGGTCGGCGAGCGGAATTCCAGCGTGTCGGACAGGATGCAGGTCAGCGCCGCGCCCTTGACGGCCTCGGGCATCTTGGCGGCATCGTCACCGATCAGGTCCAGCATGATCGTCGCGGTGCAGGCCAGCGGGCGCACGGTGATGTCGATCGGGCCCTTGGTTTCCAGCCCGCCGACCAGCTTGTGGTGGTCGATGATCGCCGTGATGTCGGCCGCGTTGATCGACGCCGGCAGCTCGGCCGGGTTGTTGGTGTCGACGATGACCACCGGCGCGCCCTCGGCCACGTCGGTGATGATCTCGGGCTTCTCGAAGCCCCAGCGCTCCAGCATGAAGGCCGCCTCGGTGTTGGGCTCGCCCAGCAGCACGGGCTTGGCCGCGGTGCCCTTCACCTCGTTGAGGTACCAGGCCCAGATGATGGGCGAACCAGTGGAATCGGTATCGGGCGACTTGTGGCCGAAAACTTGCGTGGTCATGCTGAAACGGTCCTTCGGGGTTCAACGGGTAATCAATTCGCGCGCCTTATAGGCACCCCGGCTGGTCTTGTCACCATCGCGTCATTGCCCCCATGCCCGCCTGGCCCGTTTCAGCCATGCGCCTGCCGCAACCCCGCCCGTCGCGGCACCCGCTGCCCGCTTGCACCGCGGGCCCTGCGTCGCGCCACGCCCCTGGCTTCTTCTTGGTCCAAATACCCGGCGCGCCACCGGCCACGGGCGCTCCGCCGATCAAAAGCCCGCCCGTTCCAGCACCCAGCCCTTCCCGGCCAGCAGGTTCAGCAGGCCGGCCTCGCCGGGCAGGTGCGCCCCGCCCACGGCCACCACCAGCACCGCGCCGCCGGTCCGTTCGATCACCGGCAGCCAGGCCCGGTTGCGCGCGTCGATCAGCCGCTCCTGGAACCCGTCCAGCAGCCGGCGCACCTCGGCCCGGGGCACGTCCAGGTCGGCATACATCGTCCAGTCCTGGATCAGCAGACCCTCGGCCAGGCGCTCGTCGAAATAGGCCTCCGACATGGTCACGACCTGGTCGTCGAAATTCATCTCGCTGGTCAGGTCGTATTCCAGGATCCGCGCCTGGTCGCGCAGGGGCTGGGCGGCCAGCGCCTGCAGCCCGGCGGCCGAAGGCTCCAGCGAGCCGATCGGGATGCGCGCCCGCTGGGCCAGCGCCTCGATCCGGTCGTCCAGCCCGCGTATCCGCCCGCCGGTCTCGCTGCAGGGCGACTGGTCCAGGAAGAACCCGGCAAACCAGGGCTGCATCCGCGCCACCTCATCGGGCAGGAACCCGTCGCGGGCCATCCGCGCCGACAGGTAATCCCAGACCGGCGGCGACAGCATGTCGGGCAGATAGGGCGGCCGGTCCAAAAGAAAGACCGAGCGGTCGCGCATGATCCGGTCCATCTCGGCATCGGTCTCGTGCGAGGTCACTTCCAGCAGCACGGCATCGGCCGACAGGACCACCGGCCGCAGCCGTCGCATCACCGGGCCCAGCCGCCGGTCGCCGGTATGCATCGTGCCGATGACATGCAGCTGCCGGCCGGCCTTGCGCGCGATCCAGTGGTTGCCGTGGGCATAGGGCGTGCGGGCCAGCTCGGCCTCCATCCGCGCTTCGGCCGCCGGCGTCAGCATCGGCCGCAGGTCGCGTCCGGTGCACCGGGCCAGGGCCTGGTGCGCGCAAAGCACCAGCAGGGCGGTCAGGATCAGGCGGCATGCCACGATGCGAAGCTCCATATCACTGCCCCGGGCGGGGGCGGTCAAACCGGCGCGGCGCCGGTCGTGCCAGCTTAGGCCGCGGCCTGCGCCCGGGAAAGCCGCAGCGGCGAGGCTTGGCAACAGCCCGCCACAGCTGTGGCCCCCGGGTGCCGCCGTCCCAAGCCTCGCAACTCTTTCCCCCGGCGATGTGGCCACGCAGCCCAGCATGGGGGATCGCACGCCTGCCGCAGCCGCACAGCCCTTTCTCGGGCATTGTCCATGAACGCCCGCAGCCCCAATACCGGTCAGTATCCCTATGGCGGCCGCCTGCGGTATCCCGACACCCCCTGCAGCGCTCGCCCTCCCTGCCACCGTCCGCGTGGCCCCCCGCTTGATCGCCGGGCGGCGGCTGCGTACCAAGGCGGTCATGCAGCGGGAACAGGACCTCTACGCGCCGGTCAAGGCGATGCTCGAACGCCAGGGCTATACCGTCCGGGGCGAGGTCGGCGCGGCCGATGTCATGGCCATGCGCGGCGACGAAGAGCCCCTGATCGTCGAGCTCAAGCTGCGCTTTTCCCTGTCGCTCTACCACCAGGCCCTGGCCCGGCTGAAGGTCACCGACCTGGTCTACCTGGCCGTGCCCCGCCCGACCGGACGCAGCGCCCGGCGCGCGCTGAAGGACAATGTCACCCTCTGCCGCCGGCTGGGCCTGGGCCTGATCACCGTGCGCTCGGACGGGCTGGTCGAGGTGCAATGTGATCCCGGCCCCTATGCCCCGCGCAAATCGGCCAAGGCCCGGGCCCGGTTGCTGCGCGAATTCGACCGGATCGAAGGCGATCCCAATGCCGGCGGCGCCACCCGGCACGGCATCGTCACGGGCTACCGCCAGGACGCCCTGCGCTGCGCCGCCCACCTGGCCGAACACGGGGCCTGTCGCGGAGCCGTCGTGGCCGCGGCCACCGGCGTGGCCCAGGCCACCCGGCTGATGCGCGACAACCATTACGGCTGGTTCGAAAAGGTCTCCACCGGCGTCTATGCCCTGACCGGCGAGGGCAGCGCCGGGCTGGCCCATTGGGCTTACAGCTGGGGGGACGATGCGGGCGATGCCGTGGATGACACCGGTGTTGACGCAGATGCGGGCAAAGACGCGGGTTGATGACGCCGTGGCGGCCGGTGACACGGGTGATGATGCGGTCGCAGGCGATGACAGGCGCAACCACATGGTTGCGGGCGATGAGGCCGGTCGATGCGGCGATAGCGTCGGGCAACACGGCGGATCACGCTGTGGCGGCGATGACCCCGGGCGATGACGTTTCCGCAGGGGACGACACGAGGAATAGCGCAGGTGCTGACATCGACCCCGAAACCGGCACAGCGGCACGAGACGGCTGAGCCGGGCAGGGGATGGCAAGGGACAACGGAGGCCGGCCGAAGCCGCACGATCAGGACCCGGTCTGCTGCGCGGGGTTGAAGCTGCGCAGCCAGGCGGTCATCTGCCAGCGGATCAGCCGGTCTTTCTCGATCGTGTCATAGGTCACCCCGGCCATGGCCGCCGCCGTGCGGATCCGCGTTTCATAGGGCCCGACCCGCCCGTCGGTGTCGATGATCAGGATGCCCGGCCGCTTGCCCGTTAGATGGGCGGCAAAGAGCGCCTGCTGGACGCTGTCCAGCGATGATCGCTTGTCCAGCCCGACCTCGATCACCGCGTCTTCGGTTTCGCAATCGACCCGGATGCGGTGCAGGTCATAGCCCACCGAATAGCCATGCGATTGCTCGGGCATTCCGCCCAGCATCAGCACGCAATAGATCGCTGCCAGCGCAACCTCACCCATCTGTCCCTCCGGCCCCACCCGAAATCGTTACCAGAAGGTTAACGCATCCCGCGTCCCCCGTCAGCCATGTTAACGGATCGGCCGCCTGCCGGGGACGGAAAGGGTACACAGGGTTGCCAGCAAGTTATCTCGCCCCCGCCGGACAGGCAGGATTGCGGAGGTGGGGCAGGGCACGCAGGCCGTCGAGGGAGCTACCGCGCCAGGGCCGTGCAGCGGGCCGATGGGGAGCGCCATCGTGACGTCGGGGTAATAGGGTCTCCAGAGTTACCGCGCCGGGGCCGGACACGCAGGGTCGTTGAGGGGGCTATTGTGCCCGGTCTGGGCGGCGGGCCGCCATCGGGCGGGCAAGGGGCCAACGATGCAGGAACGGCGCATGCCGACTGTCGGAAAAACCTCCTCAGCGGACCGAAAGGCCGGGCCGGGACCATCGGCCGCAGGACCGGGCTACAGCGGCGGGGGGCGGCGCGTTGCACCGCGCGCGGCCTGCCGCCAACGCCGCAAGGCAAAGGGATCAGCCGGGGGACCGGAACGCCCGGGCGGAAATCTGCACGGAATTGCCAGAGGGATCCTTGAGATTGGCAAAAGCATACCCGCCGCCATCCAGCAACGGCCCGACCTCGATCCCCGCGGCCATCAGCGCCGCGCGCCGGGCGGGCACATCGGCCACGTCGAAGACCAGCTTGACCAGCACTTGGCCCATCTTCTGGGCCTTGCCAGCCGGGTGCAGCAACAGCGCCGCCCCGCCGGCCTGAGGGGCCAGCTCGGTGATCCGGTCGGCCGGGTCGCGGCGGATCTGATAGCCGAAATGCGTGGCATAGAACTCGGCCATCTCGTCCATCTTGCGCGTGTAGATGATCAGTCGACCCAGGGTCATGCCACGGCCTCCGGTCAGGACGACGCGCGGCGCAGCCGCTCGCGGTGGACGGTATAAAGCCCCGAGGCCACGATGATCGCACAGCCCAGGATCGTCCAGCTGTCGGGCAGGTCTCCGAAGATCACGAAGCCATAGAACGTGCCCCAGAGGATCATGCTGTAATGCACCGGTGCCAGGACCACGGCCTGGGCGATGTCCAGCGCGCGGATGACCAGCACCTCGCCCAGCCCGGCGCAGATGGCCAGCCCGGCGATGATGCCCCAGGTCGACAGGCTGTCGGGCGTGACCCAGACGAAGGGCAGGGTCAGCGTGATGACCAGCGACGAGGTCAGCGAGGTATAGGCCACGGTTGTCGTCACGCTGTCGGCGCCCGACAGCCAGCGCGACAGGACCTGGCGAAAGGCGAACATGCAGGCGGCGGCGACGATGAACAGGATTGCCGGGTGGAACACGCCCATGCCCGGCCGGATGACGATCAGCATGCCGACAAAGCCCGCGGCCACGGCGGCCCAGCGGCGCGGGCCCACCGGCTCGCGCAGGATCAGCGCGCCCAGGATGGTCACGACGAAGGGCGCGATGAAGGTCACGGCCACGGCATCGGCCAGCGGAACGAAACCCACGCCGACGATGAAACAAGCCGCCGAGACGGCGGCCGTCAGGCCCCGGGCGATCTGCAGCCCCGGCTTGACCGACACCAGCAAAGCGCGGCCGCGGATGGCCAGCAGGGCCAGCACGCCGATCAGCAGGCCGAGCTGGCGGAACCAGACGATCTGGAAGGCCGGCAGTTCGGCCGTGAGCAGCTTGGCCTGCATGTCGCAGGCCGCCAGCGAAAAGAACCCCATGGCCATCAGGACGATGCCCCGCAGGTTCTGGGCCTGCTGGCTGGGCAGGGGCGCGTTGATCGGGGCGGCGGGCAGGGGCATGGGCGGTCTTTCTTGCGGGCGGGGCGCCGGCGGCGCGGCCGATGGGGCGGGCGCGTCGGGCCGGAGCGTTCGTCGGGGGTTTGGGGCGAGGGCGGGCCGTGGCCCGCGTCGTGCCCATCTGGCCCGGCAGGTGCCCGCTTGGCAAGGTCCGCTCTGCCCCGTCCAGCCCCGCCGGCGGCCCGGCGCCCGCGATTGCGTGGCCCGCGGGGCCGCCCGTCGGGGCCGCGCCAGCCCGGCGTTGCCCACCGGGCGCGGCGGCCGTAGATCAGTGCGAGATCGCCACGGCGCGCTGCATGTAGCCCGTGCTGCTTGCCAGCCGGGCCAGCGCGGCGGCCACCTCGGCCCGCCCGATCTTGAGGTTCAGCGCCCGGTCGTTTGGCGGGAAGTCCTCCTTCAGCGGGCCGGGCACCGGGGTGTCGGCAAAGGCCGAGGGCCGCAGGATCGTCCAGTCCAGCCCGCTGGCCCGCACCAGGCTCTCCTGCAATTCGTGATCGCGGAAGACCGGTCGCAACAGGGCGCCGAACATGATACGCTTCCAGAAGAAATTCAGGTTGGACCAGCTTTCGTGGGCGCCCAGCGTCGATTGGCAGACCAGTCGCGTCAGCCCTTCGGCCTGCATCGCGCGGATGATCGTCAGCGTCCCGTCCGAGCGCACCCGGCTCTTGCGCGAGGCCCCGGCGCCCAGGGCCACGATCACCGCGTCATGGCCGGCCAGCGCGCGCCGAACCCCGGCCGGATCGGTGGCATCACCGGCAAAACGGGCCAGGCGGGGATGATCCAGGACCAGCCGGTCGGGCCGGCGGGCAAAGGCGGTGACGGCATGGCCTTCGTCCAGCAGGGCGGCCACGGCCAGCCGGCCGACCGATCCGGTGGCGCCAAAGACGATGATCCGGCGCGGGGCAGGGGATGTTCCAGCGGCGTCCCGGGGCGTGTGCGGATCGGTGGCAGCGTCGGGAGCGGAGGGGGTGTTTTCGGATGATTGGGACGAGGTCCCACGCAGGGCAGGGGCCATACCGGGCGCGGTCGACATGGGCGGTGAGCCCGGGATGCCCGGCGTGGTGGAGTCCGCGGTCCGAGTATTGCTGACGGTGTTTGGCGGGGCGTCTGACCGGCCCGGGGCGTTGCCGGGGGCGCGTGGCTTGGCGGTTGGCAGGGCCGGGGCGGGGCCGGTGCCTGCGCCCGGGGCGGCAGGCGTGGCCTGGGTCTGGACAGGGTGCGAATTGGGGATCTGGTCGTGGGGCATCGAACGGCTCCTCTGGCAGGATGGCAACTTGACACTGTGTAAACTTGACAGCGTGTCAATTGCATGCGACTTGACGCCATGTCAAGCGATAATCCAGACACCCGCCACCGCATTCTCGACACCACCTGGGCGCTGCTCGAAGCGGCCGATCCGGCGCGGCCCGTGCGCATGGCCGACGTGGCCCGGGCGGCGGGGATCAGCCGACAGGCGGTCTATCTACATTTCCCGAACCGGGCCGAGTTGCTCTCGGCGGTCACGCGCCATGTCGATACGGTCAAGGATGTCGACGGCCGGCTGGCTGCCAGCCGCGCGGCGGCTACAGGTCGGGACAGGCTGGCCGCCTTCGTTGCGGCCTGGGGCAATTATATCCCGGAAATTCAAGGCATTGCCCGGGCCCTTCAGGCCATGCGTGACAGCGATGCCGAGGTCCGCGCGGCCTGGGACGACCGGATGGAGGCCGTGCGCCAGGGCTGTGCGGCGGCTGTCTCGGCGCTGGCCCGCGATGGCGATCTGCGTCCCGGGCTGGACGAAGCCACGGCCACCGACCTGCTTTGCGCGCTTCTGACGGTCGAGACATGGCGCCACCTGCGCCAGGGTTGCGGATGGGATCAGGATGCCTACGTGGAGGCCATGCAACGGCTGTGCGCCGCCGCTGTCACCGGCTGAGCCCGGGCCCCTTGCGGGGCGGGGGCCGCCCGGGGCGTGGCGCGGCAGGGCCGGGCACCACCGCACAGGCCGCCCAGGCGGGCGTGAAAGGCCAGGTTCCCATGGCGGACGAACCGAAAAAATCGATCACGACTCGTTGACAGGCGGCCTGCGGACTTCTATCTCCGGCTGCGTTAGCACTCATGCCAGGTGAGTGATAACGCCCTCCGGGGAGCGAGGGCAAAGGACAAACTTTGAGCTTAAGGAGCTGCAAAGATGGCATTCAAACCTCTGCATGACCGGGTGCTTGTTAAGCGCGTCGAAAGCGACGAAAAGACCAAGGGCGGTCTGATCATCCCCGACAGCGCCAAGGAAAAGCCGGCTGAAGGGCTCGTTGTCGCATGCGGCGAAGGCGCCCGCAAGGACAGCGGCGAGCTGATCGCCATGGCCGTGTCGGAAGGCGACAAGGTCCTCTTCGGCAAGTGGTCGGGCACCGAAGTGACCGTCGACGGCGAAGAGCTGCTGATCATGAAGGAAAGCGACATCCTCGGGATCATCGAAGCCGCCTGATCGGCGCCTTTGACCCCAAGTCGATCCGACTTTCCGAAATTCCAACGCAGGAGATAGAAAATGGCTGCTAAGGACGTCAAATTCGATACCGATGCCCGCAACCGCATGCTGAAGGGTGTCAACATCCTCGCCGACGCGGTGAAGGTGACCCTGGGCCCCAAAGGCCGCAACGTGGTGCTCGACAAATCCTTCGGCGCGCCCCGCATCACCAAGGACGGTGTATCGGTCGCCAAGGAAATCGAACTGGAAGACAAGTTCGAGAACATGGGCGCGCAAATGGTCAAGGAAGTGGCCCAGCGTACCAACGACGAAGCAGGTGACGGCACCACGACCGCAACCGTGCTGGCGCAAGCCATCGTCAAGGAAGGCATGAAGGCGGTTGCCGCCGGCATGAACCCGATGGACCTCAAGCGCGGCATCGACCTGGCCACCGCCAAGGTCGTCGACGCGATCAAGTCGGCCGCCCGTGACGTGACCGACAGCGACGAAGTCGCCCAGGTCGGCACCATCTCGGCCAACGGCGAAGCCGAAATCGGCCGCCAGATCGCCGACGCGATGCAGAAAGTCGGCAACGAAGGCGTCATCACCGTCGAAGAGAACAAGGGTCTCGAAACGGAAACCGACGTCGTCGAAGGCATGCAGTTCGACCGCGGCTACCTGTCGCCTTACTTCGTGACCAACGCCGACAAGATGACCGCAGATCTCGAAGACTGCATGATCCTGCTGCACGAGAAGAAACTCTCGTCGCTGCAGCCGATGGTGCCGCTGCTCGAGTCGGTCATCCAGTCGCAGAAGCCGCTGCTGATCATCGCCGAAGACGTCGAGGGCGAAGCCCTGGCGACCCTGGTGGTCAACAAGCTGCGCGGCGGTCTGAAGATCGCAGCCGTCAAGGCACCGGGCTTCGGCGATCGCCGCAAGGCCATGCTGCAGGACATCGCGATCCTGACCGGCGGCCAGGTGATCTCGGAAGACCTGGGCATGAAGCTCGAGAATGTCACCATGGACATGCTCGGCTCGGCCAAGAAGGTTCAGATCACCAAGGACGAGACCACCGTGGTCGACGGTGCCGGCGACAAGGCCGAGATCGAAGCACGTGTTGCCCAGATCCGCACCCAGATCGAGGAAACCACCTCGGACTACGACCGTGAGAAGCTTCAGGAACGTGTGGCCAAGCTGGCGGGCGGCGTTGCCGTCATCCGCGTCGGCGGCATGACCGAAGTCGAAGTGAAAGAGCGCAAGGACCGTGTCGATGACGCGCTGAACGCGACCCGCGCGGCCGTTCAGGAAGGTGTTGTCGTCGGTGGCGGTGTGGCCCTGGTTCAGGGTGGCAAGTCGCTGGACGGCCTGGAAGGCATCAACGCCGACCAGAACGCCGGCATCGCCATCGTGCGCCGCGCCATCGAAGCGCCGCTGCGCCAGATCGCCGAGAACGCCGGCGTCGACGGTGCCGTGGTGGCCGGCAAGGTCCGCGAATCGACCGACCTGACCTTCGGCTTCAACGCCCAGACCGAAGAATATGGCGACATGTTCTCGTTCGGCGTGATCGACCCGGCCAAGGTTGTCCGCACCGCTCTGGAAGACGCGGCTTCGGTCGCCGGCCTGCTGATCACCACCGAAGCGATGGTGGCCGACAAGCCGCAAAAAGACGCCCCGGCAGCCGGTGGCGGCATGCCCGACATGGGCGGCATGGGCGGCATGATGTAAGTCAGCCGATCCATTGCAGGATCAGGAAAGGGGTCGCTTTGGCGGCCCCTTTTCGCGTTTGGGGGGGCGCCAGTTGGCCGATCTGCGGATCTCGTGCTGTCAGTGGGGGCGCAACAGAGGACCGGGCAGATGTATCCCTTCGTGGGGATCAATCAGTCATGCCCGGCTGACCACCCGTCGGCGGCGAGACGGCCGGCCCCCCGGCCCGGCGAGCCTGGCCCGGCACCCGGCATTTTCCGCATCTTCCCCGCTATGTGAGACCTGGTTCACAGAGCCCCACGCCGGTGCGCGCTAGAACCTTCGGCAAGGGGCCGGGGCAAACCGACCGGCCCGCAACAGCCAGAGCGGAACCGACCCAATGCGTGCCTTCATCCTCTTCATCTGCATCTGCCTCACCCTGGCCACGCGCGGCGCGGCCACGCCGGCCGCCTTCGTCGCCCCCCATTGCCCGCCCGAGGCCCCGGCCACCGCCACCCCGGCCATGGGGTGACGGGCCGGACGCCGGATCAGGCGCCGGGCGTCAGGGCAGGTCCTTGGCGTCGGGCCAGGCCTCGGGATCGGTGTCCAGGTCGGGGAACTTCCTTGGGTCGAACACCGGTTTCTTCACCCCGGCCTTCAGCTGGTCGCGGAAATCGGTGATCAGCCGCAGCGCCTGGGGGAACATCATCATCAGCGCCAGCAGGTTGACCACGGCCAGGATGCCCATCAGCGGATCCGAGAAGGAAAACACCGCCGTCGCCCCGGGCGCCGTGGCCCCCAGGAACACGATGCCGATGATGGCCAGCCGCAACACGTGCAGCGCCGCCGGGCTGTCGGTCATGAAGGTCAGGGCGTTTTCGCCCAGGTAGTAATTGTACATGATCGACGAGAAGGAAAAGAGCAGGATCGCGGCGGCCAGGTAATACTGGACCCATTCGCCCACGTGGCCGGCCATGCTGTCCAGCGTCAGCTTGACCCCGTCGATCCCCTCGGCCCCCGGCTGATAGACATCGCCCAGAAGGATGATGAAAGCCGTGCAGGAACAGATCAGGATCGTGTCGATGAAGACCGAGAAGCTCTGGGTGATGCCCTGGCTGACCGGGTGCTTGACATAGGCCGTGGCCGCCACGTTGGGCGCCGAGCCCAGCCCGGCCTCGTTCGAGAACAGCCCCCGGCGCAGGCCCTGGGCGATGGCCGCGCCCATGCCGCCGGCCACGGCCTCGCGCAGGCCAAAGGCATTGGCCACGATGTCCCAGAGCACGGCCGGCAGGTGCACGATGTTGAGCAGGATGATGACCAGGGCCAGGCCGATATACCCCAGCGCCATGACCGGGATGATGACGTCGGCGGCCTTGGCGATGCGGTGGATGCCGCCATAGACGATGAACCCGGTCAGCACGGCCAGAACGGCGCCCGTCCAGACCCGGGGGATGGCCAGCGCATCCAGCGCCGCCCCGGCCACGGTGTTGCCCTGGAAGGCGTTGAACCCGATGGCAAACGAGGCGATCAGGCAGACCGCATAGATCACGGCCAGCCAGCGGTAGTTCTCGCCCAGCCCATGGATGATCGCCCGGGCCGGCCCGCCGCGGTACTCGCCGCCGGGAGCGGTGCGCTTGTAGGCCTGGGCCAGGGTCGATTCGATCAGGGCCGAGCACATGCCGATCAGGGCGATGGCCCACATCCAGAACACCGCGCCCGGTCCGCCCAGGGTGATGGCCACGGCAACGCCGGCGATATTGCCCCCGCCGACGCGCCCGCCGACCGACACGAAGAGCGCCTCGCGGGCGGAAATCTTGGTGGGGTCCGCGCTTTCCTCGTCGCCGGTCAGCACGGCGAACATGCGGCCAAAGAAGCGGAACTGGGCCAGCCCGGTGGCCAGGGTGAAAAAGACGCCAAGGACCACGAGGAAGGGAATAAGCGCCCAACCCCAGGTCAAGTCGTTGATACCGTTGAAGATCGTGTCGAGGAAACCCATCACTGCCCTTTCTGGTCTGGTCATGTGATGGGGTCCAACCTGACACATCCGCGCCGTTTTACAGGAATTTTTTTCCGTGCCGGTCGCAGGGGGCGGCGAATCTGCCACAAAAAGCGGCTTCCCGGTGCCGGTTTTCCGGGCGGATGGCGGGCATTGGTCGGCCTGTCGGGGCTCGCGGAGGCCTGCCATGATATTGGTGGCCCGGCCGAGGCCCGCGCCCGATGGGGGCTTGCCTTCGGGCCGGGCACGAGGCTCTAACCGGGCGGCGGGCCCGGGTGGCCCGCCATGGATGGTTCCGGGGCAGGGGGCGGACAGGGCATGTCGCGCAAGGATCGCCGGGCAGTGATGCCCGTGGCCCTGACCGGGGCCGAACGGCGCTGGCTGCGTGCCCGGGCGCGCGGGCGCAGCCTGGCCGACAGCCTGCGCCGCCTGGTCGAGGCCGCCCTGGCCGACCCGCCGATCCCCGCCCCCGACGTTCCGCCGCCCGACCCGCCCGCTGCTGCGGGCGCCTCCGACCCGGGCCGTGTCGCGGTGCGCCTTGAGGCGCCACCTGTTGCAGGACGCCCCGACCCGGCCCCAGTTGCGCAGCCCCCCGATGGAGCCCTTGTTCCGACGTTCCGCGACCCGACCCTTGGTGTGGCGCCACCCGACCCAATCCTTGCTATGACGGCCTCTGACCCGACTCTTGGCGTGGCGCCCTCTGATCCGGCGCCTGCTGCGGCGGCCTCTGACCCGGCCTCCGATGCGCCGACCCGCCCGCTGCCCCTGCAATTGCCTCGCTCCACGCGGGTGCGGCTGGCCGAACTGGCTGCCGGACGCGGGGTGATGCCGGATACACTGGTGCGCCTCTGCCTGCGCGCGGCCATGGCGCGCGATCCCGGCCCGGGCCGCAGGGCGCCCCCCGATCCTGCGGAGCCAAATGATCCCACGGCCCCCCACGATGGCGTGTGACCCCGCGCAATTCATTGCCCTCACCGGGCGATTGCGGCTAACGGAGGCGGCATGAAACTTGCCCTGCTGACCTGCCTGACCCTGGTGGCCTTTGCCGCGAATTCCATCCTGAACCGCCTGGCCGTCGACAGCGGGGCGATCGGCCCGGGCGCCTTTGCCGCCCTGCGCGTGGCTTCGGGCGCCCTGGTCCTGACCCTGCTGGTGCGCCTGCGTGGTGGGCGGTTGCCGCTCGCCGTGCCCGGGCGCTGGCAGGGGGCGCTGGCGCTGGCCGTCTACATGCTGGGCTTTTCGCTGGCCTATCGCTCGCTCGACGCCGGGCTGGGTGCGCTGATCCTCTTCGGCGTGGTCCAGGTCTCGATGTTCGCCTGGACGGCCGTGACCGGCACGCCGGCCGGCGCCCGCCAGGTGGCCGGGGCGGGCATTGCCTTTGCCGGGCTGGTCACCGTGCTCTGGCCCGGAGGCGGGCTGGCCGTCGATCCGCTGGCGGCCGGGCTGATGGTGGCCGCCGGTCTGGGCTGGGCCGCCTATACCCTGCTGGGCCGGCGCGAGCCGGATGCCCTGGCCGGCACGGCCGCCAATTTCGTGGCCGCCCTGCTGCCCGTGGCCCTGCTGGGCCTGCTGCCCGAAGGCCTGGACGGTCTGGCCGGCATCTCGGGCGCCGGGCTGGCCCTGGCGCTGATCTCGGGCGCGCTGACCTCGGGGCTGGGCTATGCCGCCTGGTATGCCGTGCTGCCCCGGCTCGATACCGGCCTGGCCGCCGTGCTGCAGACCAGCGTGCCGGTCATTGCCCTGGCCGCCGGAGTTGTCCTGCTGGGCGAAACCGCCAGCCTGCGCCTGCTGGGCGGCACGGTTCTGGTGCTGGGCGGCATCGCCCTGGCGATCCGCCGATGACCGGCCCGGCGCTGTCGCTCGACCTGCGGGGCGCGCAGGTCCTTCTGCCCGGCGACGGGCTGGTCGATGCACGGCTGTCGCTGGCCGACGGGCTGATCGCCGACGGCCCGGTGGGCCGGTCGGTCGACCTGGCGGGCTACTGGGTCCTGCCGGGCATCGTCGACGTGCATGGCGACGGGTTCGAACGTCACCTGGCCCCCCGGCGCGGCGCGATGATGGAGCTGGCCACCGGGTTGCAGGCCGTCGATGCCGAGCTGTCGGCCAATGGCATCACCACGGGTGTCCTTGCCCAGTTCATGAGCTGGGAAGGCGGGCTGCGCGGCGTCGATTTCGCCGACAGGGTCTTTCGCGCCATCCGCGCGGCCCGGCCCGACATGCTGACCGACATGCTGCCCCAGCTGCGCTTCGAAACCCACCTGCTCGACGATTACGCCGATCTGCCGGCCCGGCTGCACGACTGGGGCGTGGGCTACCTGGTGTTCAACGACCACCTGCCGCACGACCGGCTGGCCCAGGGGCGCAAGCCTCCGCGCCTGACCGGCCAGGCCCTGAAGGCCGGGCGCAACCCCGACGCCCACCTGGCCCTGATGCAGGCCCTGCACGCCCGCCAGTCCGAGGTGCCCGCCGCGCTCGAAGCCCTTGCCGCCCGGCTGTCGGCCGCGGGCATCCGCATGGGCAGCCACGACGACCGCACCGCCGAGGCCCGGGACGTCTGGGCCGCCCGTGGCGTGCCGGTCTCGGAATTCCCCGAAACCGCCGAGGCCGCCGCCGCCGCCCGGTCCGGGGGCGGAGCCATCGTCTTTGGCGCGCCCAACGTCGTGCGCGGCGGTTCGCACAACGGCAATGTCCCGGCGCTCGACATGGTGGCTGCCGGGCTCTGCGATGCCCTGGCCTCGGATTACCACTACCCCTCGCTCCGCCGGGCGGTGCAACGGCTGGTCGACGACGGCGTCACCGACCTGGCCGGTGCCTGGGCCCTGGTCTCCTCCGGCCCGGCCCGCGTTCTGGGCCTGGCCGATCGCGGCACCCTGCGCCCCGGCCTGCGCGCCGACCTCGTCGTGCTCGATCCCGCCACCTGGCGCATCGGCGCCACCATCACCCGCGGCCGCGTCGCCCACATGGCCGCCCCCGTCGCCCACCGTTTCCTCGCCGCCTGAGGCGCACAGCCGACCGCCCGTTTCTCCTCCCAAACATCCGGCCTCTGCCCATCCACCCGGCGCCTCCCCCGGGCAGGGGATCAAAAAACCCCACCGCCAAACCAAGACAAGGCCGGGCAATCGCCCGACCTTGCTGCTTCTTTCTCTTCTCAAATATCCGGCCGTCCAGGCCCCGCCAGGCGCCGTCCCCGGGCAGGGGCCCCGCCCGTGTCAGCCTGCCCGCTGAATCCGGTTCACATGGCCCATCTTGCGCCCGGCCCGCGTCTCGGCCTTGCCATAGAGATGTACCTGCGTGTCAGCGTTGCGCAACAGTCCCGGCACCCGGTCCATGTCGTCGCCGATCAGGTTCTCCATGATCACGTCCGCATGCCGTTGGCCGTCGCCCAGCGGCAGCCCGGCCACCGCCCGCACATGCTGTTCGAACTGGTCCACCGCACAGCCCGCCTGGGTCCAATGGCCCGAATTATGCACCCGTGGCGCGATCTCGTTGACCACCAGCCCGCTGCCCGTCACGAAAAGCTCGACCCCCATGACACCAACGTAATCCAGCGCGTTCAGGATGCGCCCGGCCAGCAGCACCGCATCGGTCCGCTGGGCCGCGGTGATCGGGGCCGGCACACTTGTCGTGCGCAGGATGCCGTCGCGATGCACGTTGGTTCCCGGGTCAAAGGCCGCCACGCTGCCATCCACGCCCCGAGCCGCGATGACCGAAATCTCCGAGGTGAAGGGCACGAAGCCTTCCAGGATCGCCGGCGCACCTTGCAAGGCGTCGAGCGCCTCGGCCGCCATTTCCGGCCCGTCGATCCGCACCTGGCCCTTGCCGTCATAGCCGAATCGCCGGGTCTTCAGGATCGCCGGCGTGCCGATCTGTGCCAGCGCGGCGTCCAGCGCGGCCAGGTCGGGGCAATCTGCAAAGGGCGCGGTGGTCAGCCCCAGTTCCGTCAGCCAGGTCTTTTCGGTCAGCCGGTCCTGGCTGACCCGCAGCGCCTCGCGCCCGGGCCGGATCGGCCGGAGGTCTTCCAGCAGGTCCAGCGCCGCCGTGGGGATGTTCTCGAATTCATAGGTGATGACATCGACGCTCTCGGCAAAGGCCCGCAGGGCGTCGGCATCGTCATAGGGCGCGGTGGTCACCCATTCGGCCACCTGGCCGGCCGGCGGGTTGGCCGCCGGTTCGTAGACATGACAGCGCAGGCCCAGCCGTGCGGCGGCCATGGCCAGCATGCGGCCCAGCTGGCCACCGCCCAGGATGCCGATGACCGACCCGGGGGCCAGCGGGGCGGCGAGCGTGCGGCGATCACTCATCGACGGGCACCTCGGGGATCGAGGCCGACAGCGCCGCGCGCCAGGCATCCAGCCGTTCGGCCAGGGCCGGATCGGAGGTGGCCAGGATGCCCGCGGCCATCAGCCCGGCATTGGCCGCTCCGGCAGCGCCGATGGCCATGGTCGCCACGGGAAAGCCCTTGGGCATCTGCACGATGGAATAAAGCGAATCGACCCCCGACAGGGCCCGGGTCTGGACCGGCACGCCGATCACCGGCACCCGCGTCTTGGACGCCATCATGCCCGGCAGATGCGCCGCTCCGCCGGCCCCGGCGATGATCGCCTTCAGCCCGCGCCCGGCTGCCGCCCGGCCGTAATCCCACAGCCGATCCGGCGTGCGATGGGCCGACACGATGCGTGCCTCGTAGGGAATCGCCAGGGCGTCCAGGATGTCGGCGGCCTCTTTCATGGTGGGCCAGTCCGACTGGCTGCCCATGATGATTCCCACCTCGATATCGCTCATGTCTCTTGTCCCCGCTGGCGAAAGAGCGCGTACTATAGCGGGATCGTTTCGCTGGGCAATGCGGGATCTGGGGGCATCGGGCCAGGCGGTCCGGGGCCTTGGCCAACGCCCGGCAGACGGCGGACAGAAAGGGGAAAAGATGCTGGAATTGCGCCCGAATTGCGAGCTTTGCGACAAGGACCTGCCGCCCGACAGCGCCGAGGCCCGGATCTGTTCCTACGAATGCACCTATTGCGCCGATTGCGTCGAGACCCGGCTCTGCGATGTCTGCCCGACCTGCGGCGGTGGCTTTGCCCCGCGTCCCATCCGCCCGCGCCGGGCCTGGCGCGCAGACCTGTCGCTGGGGTTGGCCCATCACCCGGCCGGTCAACAGCGCCACCACAGCCGGTTCAGCCCCGAGGACATCGCCGCCCATGTCGCCCGCATCCGCGACATCGCGCCCGGGGACCGCTGACCGGCGGTCTTGCCGGGGCGTATGATGGGATAAACGGCGGGCCGGTGGCGGCCGGATCAGGCGATGATGTCGGGGGTCAGCCGGTCTTCGATCAGCGAGATCTTGTCCTTGAGCAGCAGTTTCTGCTTTTTCAGCCGGCGGATGGTCAGCTGGTCACCGGTGCCCCTTTCCTCCAGCGCCGAAATGGCCTGGTCGAGATCGCGGTGCTGGCGACGGAAGACTTCGAGTTCGACGCGCAGCACCTCGTCGGTTTTCATCGAAAGATCTGACTGCACGTTCATTCGGGCCGCATGATTCCGATCAAGGGGGTTCCCGAACTATAGGTCGCGGCGGGGCCTGGTGCCAGTCTTTGTTAACGGCACGTGGTTAATGGCCCATGGATCACGGGCCGTTTTGGGCGGAACATGGGCCGCGAAAAGGGCCGGGGGGCAGGATGGGGGAGGGGAGGCGGACCGGGCCTTGCCGTCAGAGAGCGGCAGTCCCTCATGCTCTGTATGGGGCGGCCCTTATGCCCGATGACCCGCGTCATGCCCGGTGAAACCCAGGGTGCCCATTGCTGCCAGCGGTGTCGAGCGTTGCCCCTGATGCCCGGCCACGCCGGGGGCAAAGGTGATGTGGTGCGATCACGGCGCGGTCACGGGCCGGCATGCGGGGCCTTGTTGCGTTCCGGCGCGGACCCCATATTCTGGGTCAGGGGCCGCCACAACGGGGCCCGTACCACCCGTCGCTTTCGATCAAAGGACGTGTCGATGACGAAACTCACACTGGGCTCCTACCCCCATCTCCTGGGGTTCGAGCAACTGGAACGGCTTCTGGAACGGACGGCAAAGTCCGAAAACGGGGGCTATCCGCCCTTCAATATCGAACAGACCTCGGACCATTCCTATCGCATCACCCTGGCCGTGGCGGGGTTTCGCGAAGAGGACCTGGCCATCACCGTCGAGGACCGCCAGCTGGTCATCCGCGGCCGCCAGGTCGATGACGAGGCGGACGGGCGGATCTTTCTGCACCGCGGCATCGCGGCGCGGCAGTTCCAGAGGGTTTTCGTGCTGGCCGACGGTGTCGAGGTCGGCGAGGCACGGATGGAAAACGGTTTGCTGCATGTCGATCTGACCCGGGCCGTGCCCGAGCCGGTGGTGCAGACGATCCGCATCAGGAAAGGGTAAGTCATGAACGAGAAATACGAATTCGAAGCCGGCGAACACCCCATCGTCTATGTCAAGACGGTCGAAGTGGCCGACCTGCCCGAAGAGGTGCAAGCCGAGGCCGAGGGGCTGGACCTGCTCTATGCCGTGCACGATTCCGAGGGCCAGCAGCTGGCCCTGGTGGCCGACCGGCGCATGGCCTTTGCCCTGGCGCGCCAGAACGACTACGCCCCCGTCTCGCTGCACTGAGCCGGCCATGAAACGCTATGCCTTCGACTGGGTCGACGCCTTTACCGACCGGGCCTTCGGGGGCAATGGCTGTGCCGTTGTCCATGACGGTGCGGCGCTGGATGCCGCGACCTGCAAGGCCTTCGTGCGGGAAACCTCGCTGGTGGAATGCACCTTTACCGGCCCGTCCGACGTGGCCGACGTGCGGGTGCGCTATTTCCTGGCCACGGGCGAGATTCCCTTCGCCGGTCATCCGACCATTGCCACGGTCTCGGCCCTGCTGGCCCGGGGTTTTGCCCGGGGCGACCGGCTGACGCTGGAAACCGGGGCCGGGGTGGTGCCGATCACCATCGAGGGCGACCTAATCGAGATGACCCAGGCCGCGCCTCAGTTCGGCATCATGCCGGGCCGGGCGGTGGTGGCCGGGGCGGCGGGGCTGCCGGTCGATGCCATCCTGGGCGAGCCACAGGTCGTGTCGACGGGGCTGCCCTTCTGCATTGCCGTCCTGCGCGACCACGATGCGCTGCGCGCCGCTAGGCTGGACCCCGAGGCCATGGCCAGTTTCAAGGCGGCCTGCGGCGTGGCCGTTGACGACGTGCTCGAGCCTTTCCTCGTGACGCTGCAAGGCGCGACGGAGCGGGGCGATACCTTCTCGCGGCTGCTGCTGCCGCCGCCGATGCCGCCCGAGGACCCCTTTACCGGCTCGGCCACGGGGGCCATGGCGGCCTATCTCTGGGCCAACGGGCTTATGGATCATGCCGGGTTCACGGCCGAGCAGGGCCACTGGATGGGCCGGCCCGGGCTGGCCCGGGTGACCCGCGTCGGCACGCCCGACGCCATGAGCGGGGTCAAGGTGGCCGGGCGGGGCTATGTGCTGATGCAGGGCGATGTCATCCTGCCGGCCTCGGCCGAGGTCTAGCGCGGCGATAATTTTCGGATGGAAATTATCGGGCTGAGGTCGCCGGGCAGGGATCTGCGCGCGGCCCGAGATTTTCCTGCGAAAAATCTGTCACAGACCCGCCCCAAGCCCTCGCCACAAACCATCCCGCCCATGAAAAACGGCCCGGAGATCGCTCTCCGGGCCGCTTGCGTTCCTGGCTGATGCTGCCGATCAGACGGCGGCGATCAGGCCCATGCTTTCCAGCTTCAGGATCACCTGGTGTGCGCAATTGTCGACATCGACATTCTCGGTGTCGAGGCGCAGCTCGGGGCTTTCCGGCACGTCGTAGGGGTCGGAGATCCCGGTGAATTCCTTGATCTTGCCTTCGCGCGCCAGCTTGTAGAGCCCCTTGCGGTCACGGCGTTCGCATTCCTCGATCGTGGTCGCGACATGGACTTCGACAAAGGCGCCGTATTGCTCGATATCCTCGCGCACGGCCCGGCGGGTCGTGGCATAGGGCGCGATCGGGGCACAGATGGCGATACCGCCGTTCTTGGTGATTTCCGATGCGACATAGCCGATGCGGCGGATGTTCAGGTCACGGTGCTCTTTCGAGAAGCCCAGCTCGGAGCTGAGGTTTTTCCGCACGATGTCACCATCCAGAAGGGTAACCGGACGGCCGCCCATTTCCATCAGCTTGACCATGAGCGCGTTGGCGATCGTCGACTTGCCCGAACCCGAGAAGCCCGTGAAGAAGACGGTGAAGCCCTGCTTGGCCCGCGGCGGCTTGGTCTTGCGCAGCTCGTTGACGACCTCGGGGAAGGAGAACCATTCGGGGATCTCCAGGCCTTCGGCCAGGCGGCGGCGCAGCTCGGTGCCCGAGATGTTCAGGATGGTGACCTGATCCTTGTCGGCGATCTCGTCGTTGGGCTCGTACTGGGCGCGTTCCTGCACGTAGACCATGTGTTTGAAATCGACCATCTCGATGCCCATTTCCTCGGCATGCTCGCGGAAGAGATCCTGGGCGTCGTAGGGGCCGTAGAAATCTTCACCGGCCGAGTTCTTGCCGGGGCCGGCGTGGTCGCGGCCGACGATGAAATGGGTGCAGCCGTAGTTCTTGCGGATCAGCCCGTGCCAGACGGCCTCGCGGGGGCCGGCCATGCGCATCGCCAGCGGCAGCAGCGACATGGTGGTCGTCGAGCCCGGGTACTTGTCCAGGACGGCCTCGTAGCAGCGCACGCGGGTGAAGTGATCGACGTCGCCGGGCTTGGTCATGCCGACCACCGGGTGGATCAGCAGGTTGGCCTGGGCTTCCTTGGCGGCGCGGAAGGTCAGTTCCTGGTGCGCGCGGTGCAGCGGGTTCCGGGTCTGGAAGGCCACGATGCGGCGCCAGCCCAGCTTGCGGAAATAGGCGCGCAGCTCGTTGGGCGTGTCGCGGCGGGCGCGGAAATCATAGTGGATCGGCTGCTGGATGCCGGTGACCGGGCCACCGAGATAGACCTTGCCGGCATGGTTGTGCAGGTAGTTGACGGCCGGGTGGGCATCGTCGTCGGCGCCAAAGACCTTTTCGGCTTCCTTCGACTTGTTCGGCACCCAGCGGTCGGTGACCGTCATGGTGGCCAGGATGACGCCTTCCTGGTCGCGCAGGGCGATGTCTTCACCGATTTCCAGCGTTTCGGCGAATTTCTCCGACACATCCAGGGTGATCGGGATCGGCCACAGGGTGCCGTCGGTAGTGCGCATGTTCTCGACGACGCCGTCATAGTCTTCCTCGGACAGGAAGCCCTTGAGCGGGGCAAAGCCGCCGTTCATCAGCAGTTCGAGATCGCAGATCTGGCGCGGGGTCAGGTCGTGGCTCTTGTAATTGCCGGCCTCGACCTTGAGTTTTTCGGCACTGTCATAAGAAACGTAAAGTTCAGGGATTGGGGCCAGATTGCTAAGCACTGTCATTTCAAATCTCTCGATGTTTCGTGCACAGGGCGACGGTAATGCCGTCCGGTCGGCTGCGGCATAAACTGGGCAGCGCTCGAAAGTCTAGCGCCGGATGGCCGATTTCGGGCCGATGTGCCCAATTATCCCACCCGAACCGGCGGGAATCGGCGATTTTGGGTGGGTTCTTGCCGGTCGAACAGGCGCTGGCCGCCGCTCATCCGGAAGCTGCAGGGCCGGGGGCGGCCAGGGCAGCATCGAGTCGGGCCGCCCGGGCCACGGGCAGGGCGTCGAGCGGGCGGTCGCGGCCGCGCAGGTCGAGCGAGACCAGGGGCAGGGGGGCGGTGTCGTGGCCGGCCACCTGCAACAGCGGGGCCGAGACCAGCAATTCGACGCCCAGGGTCTTGGTCTCGCCTTCCAGCCGGCTGGCGGCATTGACCGTGTCGCCGATGATCGTGCGCGGGGCGTGGCCGGCGGCGCCGATCTCGCCCATGACCAGCTCGCCCAGGTGCAGGCCGATGCCGATATGGACAGGCGCCGCGCCCTCGGCCTTGAGCGTGGTGTTGAACGTGTCCAGGGCCGAGCCGATGCCCTGCGCGGCGACCAGCGCGTTGCGGGCCGAGGTGGCCGGGTCGCGGGCGTCGAAGACGGCCAGCAGACCGTCGCCCAGGTACTTGTCGACACTGCCGCCGGCGCCGGTGATCTGGGGCACGATGGCATCGAAGAACCGGTTGAGCAGGAAGACGACGTCATAGGGGAACTGCCCGGCGGTGCGCGCGGTGAAGCCGCGGATGTCGAGGAACAGGATGGCCAGCCGGCGCTCCTCGCCTTCGCTGGCATGGGCCCGGTTGTGGCGGCCGTCGCCGCGGAAGACACGAAAGACGGTCAGCGGTTCGGTCGGCCGGATCTGGCAGGCCAGGCGGGCGTCGGGCGGGGCATTGACCGCGGCCAGGGTGCGGGCCTCGGCCTCGGACGGGGCGGGCAGCTGGTCGCCGCCCTCCTCGACGATGACCCGGCAGGTCGAACAGCGCCCGCGCCCGCCGCAGAGCGCGGCATGGGAAATTCCGTTGGCCCGGCTGATTTCCAGCAGGGTCGGGCCGCGCGGGCTGGTGACCTGGGGGCCGCCGACATAGGTTACGCGGAAGGTGCCGCGCCGGGCCAGCAGCCGGCGCAGGCCCAAGGCCAGGGCCGTGGCGGCCAGGGCGGCATAAAAGGCGGCCAGGGTAGCGTGGCGGATGTCGATCAGCGTGGCAAAGGTCGCGGCATCGGGCCAGTTGTAGCCGGCCCTGGCCAGCGGGGCGGTGGCCGGATCGGCCAGCAGGGCGGTGATCCGGCGGGCTTCGGCGACATAACCGGCCATGGCCCAGGTCGGCACGAAGACGGCAAGGCCGGCCATGACCGGTTCCCAGCGCTGCCACCAGTTGGTCATGCGCAGCCACATGTGCAGGCCGATGCAACCATGGACCCAGACAAAGATCAGCAGCAGCGCCTGTTTCCAGCCGTCGGGCGTGTCCCAGATCAGGCCGGCGATGAAGCCGATCTGGACGTTGACGCCGAACTCCTGGTCGGCCAGCCGGGCAAAGGTGAAATGCGGGATCAGCAGGATCGGGATGGCCAGGCCGAACAGGTATTGCACCCAGGCCGACAGCGGCATGCGGAACCGGCGCATCCCGGCCAGCCGGGCCAGGGCCAGCACCACGTGGCTCAGCAGCGCACCGTAAAGCACCAGGGAGCCCGGCGGCGAATGCTGGATGGCCTCGCGCACCTCCTGCATGGCCGCGGCCGCCTCGACCGAGACAAGCACCAGGCCCAGGTTGATGAAATGGAAGAGGGCATGGGTGAACAGCACCAGCCCGCTGGCGATCCTCAGCTTCGCCACGCGGCTGCCCCGCCAGAGGGCGCTCATTCCCGGATCCGGTCTGGGTGCATCATGGGCGCACCTTGGGCGGGGCGTCGGCCGGGGTCAATGTGCATGCCGGTTCGCGTTATGGAATGGCCCGCCCTTTGGCCGGCCGGACGAATGGATACTTGGAAAGAGAAAGAAGCAGCAAGCGCCGCGCTCCTGCTTCTTTCTCTTTGAAAATATTCCCCGCCGGAGGCACCGCGCCCCTGGGGGCGCGGTTCGGAGCGCTTACTCGGCCGCCGCCGCCACGGTGGCATCCTGCGCGGCCAGGAACCGCTCGGCGTCCAGCGCGGCCATGCAGCCCATGCCGGCGCTGGTCACCGCCTGGCGATAGACATGGTCGGTCAGGTCGCCGGCCGCAAAGACGCCGGGGATCGAGGTCCGCGTGGTGCCCGGATCGACCTTGACGTAACCGCCGTGGTGGGTCTCCAGCTGGTCCTTGACCAGCTCGCTGGCCGGCGCATGGCCGATGGCGATGAACACCCCCTTGGCCGGGATCTCGGTGATCTCGCCGGTGCGCACGTCGCGGGCCCGCACGGCCTCGACGCCCTTGGGATTGTCCTCGCCCACCACTTCGGCCAGTTCGTGGAACCACAGCGGCTGGATCTTGGGATTCTTCAGCAGCCGGTCCTGCAGGATCTTCTCGGCCCGCAGCTCGTCGCGCCGGTGGATCAGCGTGACCTTGGACGCGAAATTGGTCAGGAACAGCGCCTCTTCCACCGCCGTGTTGCCCCCGCCGACAACCACGATTTCCTGCCCCCGGTAGAAGAACCCGTCACAGGTCGCACAGGCCGAGACGCCAAAGCCCTTGAAGGCCTCCTCGCTGTCGAGCCCCAGCCATTTCGCCCGGGCGCCTGTGGCCAGGATCACGGCATCGGCCGTGTAGGTCGTGCCGCTGTCGCCCTTCGCCGTGAAGGGCCGCTGCGACAGGTCGAGATCGGTGATGATGTCGCCGATGATCTCGGTGCCCACGGCCTTGGCATGGGCCTCCATGCGCACCATGAGGTCGGGGCCCTGGATCTCGGTCTCGCCGGGCCAGTTCTCGACCTCGGTCGTCGTGGTCAGCTGGCCGCCGGGCTCCAGCCCCTGGACCAGCAGCGGTTCCAGCATGGCGCGGCTGGCATAGACGGCGGCCGTGTAACCGGCCGGGCCGGAGCCGATGATCAGGACCTTGGTGTGGCGCGTGTCGCTCATGTCGTCTCTCCCGGAAGGGCTGTGGTGGGGCGCGGGGCGTGTCGGGTGCAGGCAGGTGCAGGACAAGGGATATAGGGCCTGGGGCCAGCGGGTGGAACCCCCGAACCGGCCGCTTGCACGAGCCCCGGTCGGCTGTGACGCAAGGGCCCGGGCCCGCGCAGATGCCGCCAAGCCGGGCCCTGCGCCTTTGCCGCCGAGCCGGGTCCCGTGCCCGAACCGCCCGACCGGGTCCTGCTTCGTTGCCGCCATGCACGATCCTGCGCCGTTGTCGCCATCCCCGGCCCTGCGCCGGGGTTGCCATGTCCGGCACCGCGCCGTTGCCGCCACGCCCGGCACCGCGCCGGGGTGGCCGAGCCTGGCCGGCGCCGATTGACCGGGGCAGGGCGCGCTGCTATGGCCGGGCCGGGCGCCGGACCCCTGCCGCCTGCAGGCCGCATGGCCATGGTGAAGTCCGGCCGGATCTTGTCCCGACCCAACGGTTCTTGCGCCGCCGGGCAATGCAGGCCCCCGATGCCAGGCGCCTTGCCGGAGCCCAGATCCATGTCCGCCACGCACCCCGCCGCATCGTCACACCCCGCCGCATCCTCCGCCACCTCTCCCGGCGATGCCGCGAACAGCCCCGCCGCCAGCCCCTACCTGGTCGCCCCGCCCGGGGCCATATTGGCCCGGACGGCCGCGCCAATCATCCTGGTCATGACCTTGTCGGGCTCGCTCAACATCGTCGATGCTGCCTTCCTGGGCTGGTATGTCGGCCCTTCGGCCGTGGCCGCCGTCAGCGCCATATTCCCGGTCTTCGCTCTGCTCATCGCCCTGTCGACAATGGTCGGCTCGGGCATGGCCAGCCTGCTGGCCCGCCGCCTGGGCGCCGGCGACGTCACCGGGGCCCGCGCCCTGCTGGCCAGTGCCCATGGCCTGGCCCTTGCCCTGTCGCTGGTCCTGGCTGCCGGCTTTGCCCTGGCCGGCGCCGGGCTGACCCGGGGCTTGGCCGGCGGCGCGGGGCCGGTCGCCGACATGGCCTGGCGCTACCTGGCCATCCTGGTCGGCGCCGCGCCGGTGATGTTCTGGCTGGGCCTGCAGGTCGATGCCCTGCGCAGCGAAGGCCGGGCCATGCTGATGGCCGGGCTGAGCGTGCTGGTCACCCTGGTCAACCTGGCCCTGAACTACGTGCTCATCGCCCGGCTGGGCCTGGGCGTGGCGGGGTCGGCCATTGGCACCGCCGCGGCCCAGACCCTGGCGCTTGGCCTGGCCCTGGCCGCCCGTGGGCGGATCGACACGCCGCTGCCGCTGGCCGCCCTGCTGGCCCATCGCTGGTGGGGCGGCTGGCCCCGCATCCTGGCCCTTGGCGCCCCGCTCAGCCTCAATTTCCTGGGCCTGGCCCTGGTCGCCACGGTGATCATCACCACGCTGCAGGCAACAGATGCCCCGGATTACGTCACCACCCTTGCCGCCTACGGGCTGGTCACCCGGCTGATGGGCTTTGTCTTCCTTCCCCTGATGGGCCTGGCCCAGGCCATGCAATCGATCACCGGCAACAATGTCGGGGCCGGGTTGCCGGCCCGGTCCGACCGCGTCCTGGGCCTCAGCCTGGCCGCCGGGCTGGCCTATGGCCTGGGGGTCGAAGCCGCCTTCCTTGGCCTGGCCCCGGCGATTGGCGGGATGTTCACCGGCGATCCGGCCATCATCGCCGAGCTTGGCCGCATCCTGCGCCCGATGATGGCCCTATATGCCCTTTCCGCGCCCATCCTGTTGCTGGCCCTCTATTTCCAGGCCGTGGGCCAGGCCGGGCGGGCAGCCCTGCTGACCCTGTCCAAGCCCTACCTGTTGCAGCCCCCGCTGATCGTCGCCCTGGGCTGGGCGCTTGGCCCGCAGGCCATCTGGTACGCCCTGCCGCTGGCCGATGCCCTGCTCATCGCCCTGGCTCTCGGCACCTGGTGGCGCCTGCGCCGGCCGGGCCGGCCGGGCTTTGCCCTGGCCACCGGCCCATGACCGACCTGCCTGATCGCGCGGCCCTCAAGGCCCGGGCCCGGGCCCTGCGTGCGGCCCTGGCCCGGCGCGGCCAGGTCATCGCCCATGGCCAGGCCCTGGACCTGGTCGCCCGGCAGATGGGCGCGCGCGACTGGAACACCCTCTCGGCCCGGCTGGCCACCTCGGCCGGCCCGGCCCTGCATCCCGGCGCGCGGGTGGCCGGCCGGTTCCTCGGCCGGTCCTTCACCGGGCGCATCCTGCAGGCCCTGCCGCTGCCGGACGGCAAGCTGCGCCTGTCCCTGCGCTTTGACCGGCCGGTCGACACCGTGCGATTCGCCGGATTTTCCAACCTGCGCCACCGGGTCACCGCCGATGTCGACGCCCGCGGCCGGAGCCTGCGCCTGACCTCGGACGGCATGCCCCATCTTGTCGTGACCGGCCCGGCCCGCCCGCCGCGCCCGCCCCGCCGCCGCAAACCCGGCGGCTTGGCCTTGCAAACGGGCGGCAGCCGGGCCAAAAGCGCGGCGTCCGGAAAATCGTGAGAATTTTCACATTTAGGGGCTGTACTGCGGCGCGGCGAAAGATTATTGCGCAATCGACGCGCGCTGCTATAAGAAATGCAAAACGGAGGTGAGCACGATGGCAACGACCCGCCTCGACCCGATCGATCGCAAGATTCTGGCCGAACTGCAAGCGGATGGCCGCATGACCAATGTCGAACTGGCCCGCAGGGTCGGCATTTCGGCACCCCCCTGCCTGCGCCGGGTCCGCACCCTGGAAGAGGCCGGCTATATCCGCGGCTACCATGCCGAGGTCGACGCCCGCGAACTGGGCTTCGAAGTCCAGGTCTTTGCCATGGTCGGCCTGTCGAGCCAGGCCGAGGCCGATCTCTCGGCCTTCGAGGACCGCTGCCGCCACTGGCCGCTGGTCCGCGAATGCCACATGCTCAACGGCGAGGTCGATTTCATGCTGAAATGCGTGGCCCCCGACCTGTCGACCTTTCAATCCTTCCTGACCGACGAATTGCTGAAACATCCCACCGTTGCCAGCGTCAAGACATCGCTGGTCATCCGGGGGGCCAAGGATGAACCGGGCGTGCCCTTCGACATCCTCGAGGAACGGCTCAGCCGCAGCGCCTGAGCCGCCTCTCGGCGCCCCCGCTCGACAGGGGCGCTTCTGCTGCTTCTTTCTCTTTGAAAATATCCCGGCCCGGCCTCTCCACCGGGCGGGCCGTCAGACCGCTTCGGCCAGGCCGAAAGGCGCGCGCTTGTAGGCCGGGCGTCCGAAATCCTCCAGCCCTCCGATCCCCGGAAACAAGGCCATGAAGGCCGGGCGCAGGCTCTGGCCCACCCGCCGGGCGGCATCGGCCCCGGGGTGATAGGTTTCGAACTCCATGCCGCCGACCCGGATCACCGCATGGCGCGCCAGGCACATGTGGAACAGCTCGACCGGCGCGGGCGGGGCGGTTTCGATCACGCTGATCCCGTCGACAAAGCCCTGCACCGGGGTCAGCATCCCCTCGCTGCCCCCCTGCAACAGCCGCGCGGCCGGGCCGGTCAGCAGGCAGGCCGAGGGCCGGGCCAGGCCGAAACTGTCGGCCATGATCCGCGTCAGGTGCAGGTTGCGCGCCTTGTGGCTGGCATGGCCCGGCACGTAGATCGTCGACCCGATCCAGCGGATCTCCATCGCCCCGCCGTCGCGGGTCATCACCCGGTCGCCGGGCAAGAGGTCCTCGACGGCCATCGGGCCCATGTCGGTCTCGACGGTCGAGCCCCGGGCAAAGGCCGAAAAGGCCTCTTCGAAGAGCGGCAGGGCCGGAGCCAGCTGGAAGCTCTCGGTGATGTCGCCCCGCGCGTCCAGCGTGCGGATGCGATAGCGGCGCACCTGCGGGCGCAGCGGCGAAACGGGAGACGATCCGGGATGTGTCGCAGTGTGTGGTGCGGGCAGGCCGGCACGGCCGGGCCCGGAAACGGGAGTGGCAGCGGGGGAATCGCCCTGCTCTGACCGCGGTGTGAAAGCCGCGATGGGACGGAAGTTCGACATGTTAAAAACGGCCCTGGTTAGGGTCGCATCTGCGCCGGCCCCCACCGACAACGACAGAAGGACACTGAGTGAATGTGACAACTTCTGCGACCAGACTTGGGGCTTCGCCGGATTTTGTCAAAAATTCGTCGCAAATCTCCGGCGGACATGATCAATCCCCGCGCAGGTCCGGGCATTGTTGCCCGTGTTCGGGCCTTTCGCGCCACATTTCCGCGCAGGCCGCGGGAATCGCGGCGGGACTTTGGCGGCTGCCGCCGCGCGCGGGGCGGTCCCGAAAACGAAAACCGCCCGCCCCGGGACGGGGGCGGGCGACTTTCCGGTCGAAACACGAGCAGCTGTTCCGACCGGTGCCGGGGCGCGGCGTTGCAGGCGCGCGCGAAAACCCCGGAGGGATCTCAGAAATGTGCCGCGCGGCGCGTCGGCGCGGGCGGGCCGGATGGGCCGGGCAGGGGGCCGCGCGCCGCACCGGCCGGGCGCGCCGGCAGCGACCGGGCCTGCAGGGGCGCGGTGAAACGGTGATGCATCCTGGGGGCTCCTCCCTTGGGGCCGCGCAGGTCATGGCCATGCGTCGGGCAAGGGTCAGGATGTCCGCGAATTCGGGCGGCGATAAGGCCGGGGCATGTCGCGAGAATGTCCGTTTACGGGAATTTCCACGACCGCCCGCGGGGGCCGGGGCCTAAAGCCGGATGGCCGACAGCAGCCGGCCGTAATCGGCCTCGCGGGCATGGGTCGACCGGCGGTAGGAATAGAACCGCTCGGCATCGTCATAGGTGCAATGGCGCGTCCATTCCGCATGGCCCACCCCGGCGCTGCGCAGCCGGTGCAGCCCGTAGGCCGGCAGGTCGAATTGCAGCCGATCGCCCTGGCCATTGGCAAAGAACCGGGCATTGTCGGGCGTCTCGGCCAGGAAGGTATCCAGGAATTCCGGGCCGACCTCGTAATTGCGCTGGCTGATCGTCGGGCCGATCACGGCAACGATATCCGCTCGCCGGGCGCCCGCCGCTTCCATCGCCTCGACGGTGGCATCCAGCACCCCGTCCAGCGCCCCGCGCCAGCCGGCATGGGCCGCGCCGACCACGCCGGCCCTGGGATCGGCAAAGAGCACAGGCTGGCAATCGGCGGTCAGCACGCTCAGCACCAGGCCGGGCGTGGCGGTGACGATGGCATCGGCCTCGGTCTCGGGGTCGAGCGGCCCGTCGACGGTGATCGCCCGGGCCGAATGGACCTGGCGCACGCCGACCAGGGCGTCGTGGTCGGCATCCATGGCCTCGGCCACCCGGGCACGGTTGATCGCCACGGCCTCGGACTGGTCCGAAGACCCCCGGCCGCAGTTCAGCCCGGCAAAGATGCCGGAGGACGCCCCGCCGCGGCGGGTGAAGAACCCGTGCGAGACGGGAGAGAGTTCGGCGGAAGTGAGACGTTCGAGCATCAAGTCTGGAACCCTGCGGGAGGGATGGCTCGTGCCGGATGGAAGCCCAGCACCTTGAACAGGTTTCCCATTTCCTGCGGATGCGTCAACCGCCGATGTGCGGCAATGTGGCTGTCGAGCGCCGCGTCGCGCAGACCGCGGGCCAGCGCCTGGGCCCGGGCGGTGATGCCCAGCCGTTCGAGAAAGACACCCTGCGGGGTCATGGCCGTCACCGCCGAGGGCGTGGCCCGGGCCAGGGCCTCGAAATCCACATGGGCGGTCAGGTCGGCGGTTCCCGGGGTGTCCAGCACGTCGACCGGCGCATGGGCGCGCAGGGCCTGAAGCGTGTCGCCGCGCGAACGCCAGTCGCCGTAATCGATGATCAGCGCCGCGCCGCCATGGGATTCGATGCGCTGTCCGATCTCTTCGGCGATGGCCGGCAGGGCGGGGCAGATCTCGACCAGGTCACCGTCGCCCGTATCGGCCAGCCGCCCGGCCAGGGCCGGCTGCGGGCCGGTCGGCCCCAGGCCCCAGGCCAGCGCCTCGCCTTCCAGCCCGATCCGCCGCTCGCGCCAGCCCGCGCCGTCTCGGACGAACTGGCGGATCGGCAGGGCGTCGAAGAATTCGTTGGCCACCAGCCAGAGCGGGGCGTCGGGCAGGGCGCCGGCATGGTCGATCCAGTGCGGCGCGTGGGGCGCCAGCGTTGCGGCCTGGGCCTTGCGCAGGGTGGGCGATGCCTCGACCAGCACGATCCGCGCGGCCTGGTGAAACCCGGGCACGGCGGCCGTGGCGCGCATCACGTCGGCCATCAGCGTGCCCCGGCCCGGCCCCAGCTCGGCCAGGGTAAAGGCCCCGGGCGCGCCCTGGTCCAGCCAGCTTTGCGCCAGGCACAGGCCCAGCATCTCGCCGAACATCTGGCTGATCTCGGGGGCGGTGGTGAAATCGCCCGCCGCGCCCAGCGGATCGCGGGTGGTGTAATAGCCATGGACGGGGTGCAGCAGGGCATCGCCCATGTAATCGGCCAGGCTCAGCGGCCCCTCGGTGCGAATCCGCGCGGCGAGGTGATCGGCCAGGCTCATGCGCCGGCCTTGCGCCCCGCGTCCCCCGCCCGGGCCCGGCGCTGCGCGCGCAGAGCCAGCCACAGGCCGAAGGCGATCATCGGCAGCGACAGGGCCTGGCCCTGGGTCAGCCCCCAGCCGCCGACCTGCCAGGCCAGGCCCAGCGGGTTGCCCGGGGTGATGAACTGGGGATCGGGCTGGCGGAAGAACTCGACGATGAACCGGGCCATGCCGTAGCCCGCAAAGAACGTGCCGCAGACCAGCCCCGGTTTCTTCAGCGCCCCGCGCCGCCAGACCATGACCAGCAGCAGCCCGCCCAGCAACAGGCCTTCGAGCCCGGCCTCGTAGAGCTGCGAGGGATGGCGCGCGCAGACCCCGGCCACGCCGTCGCAGATCTGCGCCCGCGGATCGGGAAAGATCACGGCCCAGGGCGCATCCGAAGCCCGGCCCCAAAGCTCGCCATTGACGAAATTGGCCAGCCGGCCCAGCAACAGGCCCGGCGGCACGGTGCAGGCAATGAGGTCGGCGGCCTGCATCTGGGCGATGCCCTGGCGCCGGGTATAGAGCCAGGCCGCCACGATCACGCCCAGCAGCCCGCCGTGAAAGGCCATGCCGCCCTGCCAGATTCGCAGGATCTCGCCCGGATGGGTCAGGTAATAGCCCGGCTGGTAGAACAGCACGAAGCCCAGTCGCCCGCCCAGGATGACGCCCAGGATGATCCAGGTCAGCATGTCCTCGATCTGGCGGTCGGTCATCGGCGGGCTGTCACCCGGCCACAGCTGCGGCCGGCGCACGGCGGCCACGCCCAGCCGCCAGGCAATCAGGATGCCGGCGATATAGGCCAGCGCGTACCAGCGCAGGGCAAAGGCGAATCCGCCGATCTCGAAGGACAGCAGTTCCGGCGACAGGTCGGGGAATTGGAGGGCAGCGGCGATCATGGCGGCTCCTTTGCCTGCGGTCCGGGCGCGCGTCAACCTTGCCCCTTCCGCCCGGTGCCTCCATATAACGGACAAGCCCACAGGGAGATGACAGATGCAGACCCGCAACAAGCTCATGGACGATATCTCGCAGCTGGTGACCAACGCCATGGGCGTGGCGCACGGTGCGCGGGAAGAAGCCGAAACCGCGATGAAATCGATGATCGACCGCTGGCTGGCCGACCGCGATTTCGTCACCCGCGAGGAATTCGACGCCGTGCGTGCCATGGCCCAGAAGGCCCGCGAGGAAAACGCCGCCCTCGAAGCGCGCCTGGCCGTGCTGGAAGCCAAGGCCGCCACGCCCGAGTGATCCCCGGCCCCCGGTTTTCCGGGCCGGGATGACCACAGATGCTGCACGCCCCCGCTGTCCCGGCGGGGGCGTCACTTTTTCGTGGCCCGCCTTTGGTGCCCGGTTGTCCGGCCCGGCCCGCCGGTCTGCCCCGGCGCCATGATCCGGGCGTGCCGGCGCGGGATTCGCCCCTTTACCCGCGCCGCGGCCCCTGTCACACCGCATGCCCTTGCGTCCATGTTCCGCCTTGGGCCGGCCCGGCGCAGGATCCGCGCATCCCGGCGCCCGGGTTTGACGACATTTCGGTGCGTTTGCCCGGTCATCCACAAGTAATTGGGCTTATCCCCAAAATAATGGTTGCCACGGGCTTTCTGCGCCCGCACCATATTTAGTGCGGGCACGGGGGCGAGCCCCGGCTTGTAGAACAGGCACCTAAGGGTCGGGGGCCATTGGCTCACTTACCCCAGCGATACACGAGGTGGCACCATGGCCCTTTCCGAGCATTATCTGGAAGACGAGATTCACCCCATCGACATCGTCGAGCACCTGGCCGAACACCATGACTGGGATTTCGACCGGATCGGCGATGACCAGATCGCGATGGCCGTCGAAGGACAATGGCGCACCTATTCGATCACCCTGGCCTGGTCGGCCTATGACGAAACCCTGCGCATGGTCTGCACCTTCGAGATGGAACCGCCCGAAGAGCGCCATTCCGATCTCTACGAACTGCTCAACCTGGTCAACGATCAGTGCTGGACCGGGTCGTTCACCTTCTGGGCGGCGCAGAAACTGATGGTCTACCGCTACGGGCTGGTCCTGTCGGGCGGCCAGGTTGCCACGGCCGACCAGATCGACACGCTGATCACCGCGGCCGTGCTGAACGCCGAACGGTTCTACCCGGCGATGCAGCTGCTGGTCTGGGGCGATCGCAGCCCGGCCGATGCCATGCAGGTGGCCATTGCAGAGGCCTACGGTCGCGCCTAATGTCCCGGCCTCGGGGCCCGGTCGGGCCGGGCCCCTCTACAGGATGTGGGGGGCTGGCTGGACCGGCCTCCGGTGCGGGGTGACCGCCGGGGCCGACAGGCCCGGGCCATCCCGCCGGTCGGGGCCGCGCATGCCGTGCCCCGATGCCATGAAAGGGCCGGGGCAGGGCGCGTGTCCCCCCGGGCCGTGAACACGCGGGGCCGCAAGCAGACCGGATGGCCCCGCACAGGGACTTGGGGGCCAGGATCATGAACATGGATGAACTCGCGTCCCGGGGGCTGGTGCTCCTGGGCTGTGGCAAGATGGGCTCGGCGATGCTCGAAGGCTGGCTGTCCGGCGGCCTGCCGGCCACGTCGGTCTGGGTGCGCGACCCGCGCCCGGGCGATTGGCTGACGGCCCAGGGCGTCCATCTCAACACCGATCTGCCCGCCGATCCGGCCATCGTGCTGGTGGCCGTCAAACCTCAGATCATGGCCCAGGCCCTGCCCGAGCTGCAGGCCTTCGGCGGCGGGCGCACGGTCTTCCTGTCGGTCGCGGCCGGCACGCCCATCGCCTATTTCGAAGAGGTGCTCGGCGCGGCGACCCCGGTGATCCGGGCCATGCCCAATACCCCGGCCGCCATCCGCCGGGGCATCACCGCCGTGGTCGGCAATGACCACGTGGCCGATGCCGAGCTCGACCTGGCCGAGGCGCTATTGTCGGCCATCGGCCGCACCGTCCGGCTGGACAGCGAGGCCCAGATCGACGCCGTCACCGGGCTCAGCGGTTCGGGCCCGGCCTATGTCTTTCACATGATCGAAGCCATGGCCGCCGCGGGCGAGGCCCAGGGCCTGCCGGCCGACATGGCCATGCAACTGGCCGTATCCACCGTGGCCGGGGCCGGAGCGCTGGCCGAAACCTCGGGCGAGACGGCCGAACAGCTGCGCATCAATGTCACCAGCCCCAACGGCACCACCCAGGCCGGGCTCGATGTGCTGATGGCTCCCGACGGGCTGAAACCCCTGATCGCCCGCACCGTGGCCGCGGCGACCGACCGGTCGAAGGAACTGGCCAATGGATGAGATCAGCTTCGACGATTTCCTCAAGGTCGACGTGCGCGTGGGCACCGTGCTGCGGGCCGAGCCCTATCCCGAGGCCCGCAAGCCGGCGATCAAGCTCTGGATCGATTTCGGCCCCGAGATCGGCGAGAAACGCTCCTCGGCCCAGATCACCGTGCATTACGATCCGGCCAGCCTGGTCGGCAAGCAGGTCATGGCCGTGGTCAATTTCCCGCCCCGCCAGATCGGCAAGTTCATGTCCGAAGTGCTGGTCCTGGGCTTCCCCGACGCCGAAGGCGCCATCGTCCTGGCCCGCCCGGATCTCGACGTGCCCAGCGGCGGCCGTCTGCACTGATCCCGTCCCCGGGCCCCCTCGGCCCGGGGCTGCTTCCCGGCCCGACCGACCACCCGGCCACCACCCGTCGCCCAGTCGGGGGCGTCTCGTCCGGCCCTGTCTTCTTCTTGGCAAAAATACCAGACACAACGCCCGCCACCCCGCGCCGCACTTTCCATTCCGGGCGCCCCCTCCGACGACGCCCGCCACCCCGCGCCGCACTCTCCATTCCGGGTCTCAACCCCCGGCGACGGCCAGTCCGAGCCTCAGCCCTCGGCGACGTCCGCCCGGTCGCCCACCGCTTCCCGCCAGTGCCGCCGGCACAGCGACACATAGCTCTCGTTCCCGCCGATCTGCACCTGTGCACCCTCGGTGATCACCGCGCCATTGGCCTTGCGCACCACCATCGTCGCCTTGCGCCCGCAATGGCAGATCGTGCGCACCTCGCGCATCTCGTCGGCCAGCGCCAGCAGAACGGCCGAGCCCGGGAACAGCTCGCCCCGGAAGTCCACCCGCAGCCCGTAACACATCACCGGCACGTTCAGATCGTCGACCACCCGCGCCAACTGCCAGACCTGCTCTGGTGTCAGGAACTGGGCCTCGTCGACAAAGACGCAATTGACCGGCGCCTCGGCCTGCACCGCCGCGATCCGGGCCTGCAGGTCGTCCTCGGGCAGGAAGGTCTCGGCCTCGGCCGCGATGCCGATGCGCGAGGCAATGCGGCCTTCTCCCGCCCGCGCATCGATCCGCGCCGTCAGCAGGAAGGTCCGCATGCCCATTTCCCGGTAATTGTAGGAGGCTTGCAGCAGAACCGCCGACTTGCCGGCGTTCATGGTCGAATAATGAAAGAAGAGCTTGGCCATGGCCGCGGTCTACGCGGGATCGCGGGCGGCGGGCAAGCGGTGTTTGGACAGCGTGTCAGCGGGGTGGCCAAGGCGCACCCCGCGCCGGATCAGATGATCGGGATCAGCGGCACGCCGCGCCCGCAGGCCGCAAGCGCGGCGAGGAGGGTCAGGGCGAGGGCAGGGCGGATCAGGCGCATTTTGCGCTCCTTTGGGTGGGGTGCTCGATGCGGCGAAGTCTCCGCCGCATCGCGCCTTGCGTCAAGCTCAGGCGTCGGCGCCCTGCAGGGATTTCACGCTGACGCCGCCTTCGTTCTGTGCCCGGATCGCCAGCGCCGCCGCATGGGCCCCGGCTGCCGTGGTGAAATAGGGGATCTTGTCGTACAGCGCGATCGACCGGATCGACCGGCTGTCCTCGACGGCCTGCGCCCCCTCGGTCGTGTTGATCACCAGCTGCACGCCCCCGTCCTTCATCAGGTCGGTGATGTCGGGCCGGCCTTCATAGACCTTGTTGACCTGCTCGCAGGCCACGCCCTGGTCCTTGAGCCAGGCCGCCGTGCCCCGGGTGGCCACGATGGCAAAGCCCTGGCCGGCCAGCACCTGCGCCGCCTCGACCATCTGCGGCCCCTTGTCCAGGTCGCGGATCGACACGAAGGCACAGCCCGTCGACGGCAGCACCATGCCCGCGCCCATCTGCGCCTTGAGGAAGGCTCGCGGGAAATCGCGGTCCCAGCCCATGACCTCGCCGGTCGAACGCATCTCGGGGCCCAGGATCGTGTCGACGCCCGGGAAGCGGGCGAAGGGCAGCACGGCCTCCTTGACCGAGAACCACGGCATGTTCGGATCGGCCAGCGTCATCGGATCGGCCAGCGGCAGGTTGGTGTCGTAATCGACATCGGCATAGGGCGCGCGCAGCGGGAAGGTCGTCAGCGGCTCTCCGGCCATGACCCGCGCGGCGATCGAGGCGATCGCGCTGTCGGTGGCCTTGGCCACGAAGGGCACGGTGCGCGAGGCGCGGGGGTTGACCTCGATCAGGTAGATCTCGCCGTCCTTGACCGCGAATTGCACGTTCATCAGGCCGACGACATTCAGCGCCTTGGCCAGCGATTCGGTCTGGCGCTTGACCTCGTCGATGATCTCGGCCGGCAGCGAGTAGGGGGGCAGCGAACAGGCGCTGTCGCCCGAATGCACGCCGGCTTCCTCGATGTGCTGCATGATGCCCGCCACATGCACCTGGGTGCCGTCCGACAGGGCGTCGACATCCAGCTCGACCGCGCCCGACAGGTAGCTGTCGAGCAGCACCGGGCTGTCGCCCGACACGACCACGGCCTCGTTGATGTAACGTTCCAGCTGGCCCATGTCGCGGACGATCTCCATCGCCCGCCCGCCCAGCACGTAGGACGGCCGGATCACCAGCGGAAAGCCGATGTCCTTGGCGATCTTCAGCGCCTGCGCGTCGGTCGAGGCAATGCCGTTGACCGGCTGTTTCAGGCCCAGGTCCTGCACCAGCTTCTGGAACCGCTCGCGGTCCTCGGCCAGGTCGATGGCGTCGGGCGTGGTGCCCAGGATCGGGATGCCCTCGGCCTCCAGCGCATTGGCCAGCTTCAGCGGCGTCTGGCCGCCGAACTGCACGATGACCCCGTGCAGGTTGCCGGCCGATTGCTCGACCCGCAGGATTTCCAGCACGTGTTCCAGCGTCAGCGGTTCGAAATACAGCCGGTCCGACGTGTCGTAATCGGTCGACACGGTCTCGGGGTTGCAATTGACCATGATGGTCTCATAGCCCGCATCGGTCAGCGCAAAGCAGGCATGGCAGCAGCAATAGTCGAACTCGATCCCCTGGCCGATCCGGTTCGGCCCGCCGCCCAGGATGACGACCTTTTTCTTGTCCGACGGCCGCGCCTCGCATTCGACCTCGCCCATCATCGGCACTTCATAGGTCGAATACATGTAGGGCGTCTGGGCCTCGAACTCGGCCGCGCAGGTGTCGATGCGCTTGAACACGGCCGTGACGCCCAGGTTGTGGCGGGCGCGGCGGACGTTGGCCTCGTCGCGCCCGGTCAGCTCGCCCAGCCGGGCATCGGTGAAGCCCATCATCTTGAGCGCGCGCAACCCGGCTTCGGTGACCGGCAGGCCCTCGGCGCGGATTTCGGCCTCGGCATCGACGATCTCGCGGATGCGGTCCAGGAACCAGGGGTCGAATTTCGTGACCGCCTGGATTTCGTCATTGGTCAGCCCGTGGCGCATGGCCTGGGCGATGGTGCGCATGCGGTCCGGCGTCTGGACCGAGATCGCCTTGATCACGGCAGCCTTGTCGGGCGCGCCGGGGATGTCGACCTCGTTGAAGCCCGTCAGGCCCGATTCCATCGATGCCAGCGCCTTTTGCAGCGATTCGTGGATCGTGCGGCCGATGGCCATGGCTTCGCCCACGGATTTCATCGCGGTGGTCAGCAGCGGTTCGGAGCCGGGGAATTTCTCGAACGCGAATTTCGGGATCTTGGTGACGACATAGTCGATGGTCGGCTCGAAGGAGGCCGGGGTCACCTTGGTGATGTCGTTGTCCAGCTCGTCCAGCGTGTAGCCCACGGCCAGCTTCGCCGCGATCTTGGCGATCGGGAAGCCGGTAGCTTTTGAGGCCAGCGCCGAAGAGCGCGACACGCGCGGGTTCATCTCGATCACGACCATGCGGCCGTCCTCGGGGTTGATCGCCCATTGCACGTTCGACCCGCCGGTCTCGACGCCGATCTCGCGCAGGACGGCAATCGAGCCGTTGCGCATGATCTGGTATTCCTTGTCGGTCAGCGTCAGGGCAGGGGCCACGGTGATCGAGTCCCCGGTGTGCACGCCCATGGGATCGACGTTTTCGATGGAACAGACGATGATGGCGTTGTCGGCGGTGTCGCGGACCACCTCCATCTCGTATTCCTTCCAGCCCAGCAGGCTTTCATCGACCAGGATCTGACCCACGGGCGAGGCATCCATGCCGGACCGGCAGATCGCCTCGTAATCGTCGCGGTTATAGGCCACGCCGCCGCCGGTGCCGCCCATGGTGAAGGCGGGGCGGATGATGGCCGGCAGGCCGATGTCTTCAAGCGATTCGAGCGCCAGCTGCACGCCGGCGGCCAGGTCTTTCTTGCCGTCGACCTTGGGGGCGGTGACGATGGTGGCGCGGGGGTTTTCGATGCCCAGCCGGTCCATCGCCTCGCGGAAGAGCTTGCGGTCCTCGGCCATCTCGATGGCCTCGCGCTTGGCGCCGATCATCTCGACGCCGAATTTCTCGAGCACGCCCATCTCTTCGAGCGCCAGCGAGGTGTTCAGCCCGGTCTGCCCGCCCATGGTCGGCAGCAGCGCGTCGGGGCGTTCCTTTTCGATGATCTTGGCGACGATCTCGGGGGTGATCGGCTCGATATAGGTGGCGTCGGCCAGGCCGGGGTCGGTCATGATCGTGGCCGGGTTCGAGTTCACCAGGATGACCCGGTAGCCTTCCTCGCGCAGGGCCTTGCAGGCCTGGGCGCCGGAATAGTCGAACTCGCAGGCCTGCCCGATGACAATGGGTCCTGCACCGATGATCATGATCGACTTGATGTCGGTACGCTTCGGCATGGAGGGCCCCTTTCTGACATGCTGGCGATTCCCGGCGCGAGCGCGCCCGGTCAAATCGGCCTGCGTTATAGGCAAGGGGCGCACGGGCGCAAGGCCCCCATGCGCGTTTATGCGGGCCGCGGCCCTATTCGGCCGCCGCGATGGCCCGGGCGCCGGCGCCGGGCGGATAGAGATACTCGCGGGTAAGTGGCAGGGTTTCAACGGATTTCGCCAGTTGCAGCTGGAAAACCCCGTGCGGCTGTTCTTCGAAGGCCATGATGCAGGCGGTCAGGTAATACTCCCACATTCTCACGAAAGTCTCGTCGTACATCTGGCGGACCCGGTCGACATTGGCGCGGAACCGCGTCTGCCACTGGCGGATCGTCAGGGCGTAATGCAGGCGCAGGGTCTCGACGTCGCAGGTCCACAGCCCGGCCCGTTCGACCGGCACGGCCAGTTCCGACAGCGAGGGGATATAGCCGCCGGGGAAGATGTAGCGGTCGAACCAGGGGCTGGGCGTTGTCGGCGGAGCGGCCCGGCCGATGGTATGGACCAAGGCGACGCCATCGTCGCGCAGCAGCCCGGCCACCTTGTCGAAATAGGTGCCGTAGTGGGGCAGGCCCACGTGTTCCAGCATGCCCACGCTGACCACCCGGTCGAACTGCCGGTCGATCGCCCGGTAATCCTGCAGGCGGAAGTCGACCATGTGCTCCAGCCCGGCCTCGCGGGCCCGGGCCCGGGCGGTGGCCAGCTGGTTGTCCGACAGGGTGACGCCGGTCACGCGCACGCCGTGGTCGCGGGCCAGGGTCAGGGCCATGCCGCCCCAGCCGCATCCGATGTCGAGCACCTCCATTCCCGGTTCAAGCGCCAGCTTGGCGGCGATATGGGCCTTCTTGGCGGCCTGCGCTTGGTCCAGGGACATGTCGGGCCGGGCGAAATAGGCGCAGGAATATTGCATGTCGGCATCCAGGAAGAGCCGGTAGAGATCGTCGGATATGTCGTAATGATGCGCCACGTTGGCCCGCGACCGGGCGGCGGTGTTGTGCTGCAGGATGCGGCGAGCGGCGTAGAGCGCGCGGTCGGCCCAATCGACCCAGAAAGGCATCGTGCCGGGCCGGCGGTTGCGGATGATCAGCCGCAGGAAGGCATCGAGATCGTCGGGCACGAAGGTGCCGGCCATGTAGGCCTGGCCCAGGCCCAGGTCGGGGTTGAGGCAGAGCGCCCGGATCGCCGAGGCATCGGTGAAGCGGACGGCTGTCGTGATCGGCGCGCGGTGTTGCGGATTGCCGGCTTGTCGGGCGGAGAAGGGGGCCGATCCGGGATCCCCGCCCGGATCCCCGCCCTGTGCCGCTGCGGGCCGGTGTCTCGGCCCCTTGGCAGGTGGTCTGTCTGATGTTGGCCCGTTTGCCGTTTGAACGTCCGGTCCGGTCTGCGGCCCGGTGCCCGGTTGGCCGTCCTGTCCCGTGGCCTGCTCCGCAGCCTGCCGCCTGTCCTGTTGCGCTTGCGGCCCCGCATCCTGCCGCGAGGCCGGTGCCATGTCCGGCCCGGTGCCTTGCGCAGAGCCTTGGCCAATGCCTTGCCCCGCATACGGCCCCGTGTCGGGCCTTTGGTCATCGCCGTATCGCTGCCGGCGCCCGTCGGGATATGTGACCGTCAATGCCCCGGTGCGAACGAGGCGCGTCAATGTCGTGTGTAATACCGTTTCCCACATGGAACTCACCCAGATGGTCGTTTGACCTCCCTTTCACGGTTAACAAACTAGGGTGTCGGAAGGTTTTTCCCAAACTCCGCGCGGCACATTCACGGCCAAGCTTGACTTCACCGCCCGCGCGATGTGTATCGGCGCGGAACTTTTCAGCACTCCGGGAGCCGCTTTCATGCATGCCTATCGCAGCCATACCTGCGCCGATCTGACCAAAGCCGAGGTCGGCCAGACCGTTCGGCTGTCCGGTTGGGTGCACCGCGTCCGAGATCACGGCGGCGTGCTCTTCATCGACCTGCGCGACCATTACGGCATCACCCAGGTGCTCTGCGACCCCGACAGCCCGGTCTTTGCCGCGGCCGAGAAGGTGCGCTCGGAATGGTGCATCCGCATCGACGGCACGGTGAAGGCGCGCGACGAGAGCCTGATCAATCCCAAGCTGCCCACCGGCGAGATCGAGGTCTATATCCGCGACATCGAAGTGCTGGGCGCGGCCGAGGAACTGCCGCTGATGGTCTTCGGCGACCAGGAATATCCCGAGGAAACCCGCCTGCGCTATCGCTACCTCGACCTGCGCCGCGAGGCGATGCAGCGCAACATGACCCTGCGCTCGGACGTGATCGCCTCGATCCGCCGGCGGATGTGGGACAAGGCGTTCCGCGAATACCAGACCCCGGTCATCACCGCCTCGTCGCCCGAAGGCGCACGCGACTTCCTGGTGCCCTCGCGGCTGCATCCGGGCAGGTTCTATGCCCTGCCGCAGGCGCCCCAGCAGTTCAAGCAGCTGATCATGGTGTCGGGCTACGACAAGTATTTCCAGATCGCGCCCTGTTTCCGCGACGAAGACCCGCGGGCCGACCGCTCGCCCACCGATTTCTACCAGCTCGACATGGAGATGTCCTTTGTCGAGCAGCAGGATGTCTTTGACACCGTGGCCCCGGTCATCGCCGGGATCTTCGAAGAGTTCGGTGGCGGCCGCAAGGTCGATGCCCCCGGCGACTGGCCGCAGATCCCCTATGCCGAGGCGGCGCTGAAATACGGCACCGACAAGCCCGACCTGCGCAACCCGATCGAGATGCAGATCGTGTCCGAGCATTTCGCCGGCTCCGGCTTTGCCATCTTTGCCAAGCTGCTGGAACAGGACGGCACCCAGATCCGCGCCATCCCGGCCCCCACGGGCGGCTCGCGCAAGTTCTGCGACCGGATGAACGCCTTTGCCCAGAAAGAGGGCCTGCCGGGGATGGGTTATATCTTCTGGCGCGACCAGGGGGACGGCATGGAAGCCGCAGGCCCGCTGGCCAAGAACATCGGCCCCGAGCGCACCGAGGCGATCCGCCAGCAGCTGGGCCTGGGCGTGGGCGACGCGGCCTTCTTCCTGGGCGGCAAGCCGGCGTCCTTTGAACGGGTTGCCGGCCGGGCGCGCGATGTCATCGGCGACGAGCTGGGACTGACCGACAAGGACCGTTTCGCCTTTGCCTGGATCGTCGATTTCCCGATCTACGAGAAGGACGAGGAAACCGGGGCGATTGATTTCGAACACAACCCCTTCTCGATGCCCCAGGGCGGGATGGACGCGCTGAACGGCGACCCGCTGGCCGTGCGCGGGTTCCAGTACGACCTGGCCTGCAACGGCTATGAACTGGTGTCCGGCGCGATCCGGAACCACAAGCCCGATGTCATGCTGAAAGCCTTCGAGATCGCCGGCTATGGCGAGGACGAGGTCAAGAACCGCTTTGGCGCGCTCTACAATGCCTTCCATTTCGGCGCCCCGCCGCACGGTGGCTGCGCGGCGGGCATCGACCGGATCGTCATGCTGCTGGCCGACCAGGAAAACATCCGCGAGGTCATCATGTTCCCGATGAACCAGCGGGCCGAGGACCTGATGATGCAGGCCCCGTCCGAGCCGACGTCGGACCAGCTGATGGAACTGGGCCTGCGGGTCATTCCGCAGGACAGCTGACCCGCGCGGGGCAGGGGCGGCAGGAACCGGCCGCCCGCCGACCGCTGTGGTTGCAAAGTGACCCCGGGCCCGTGACGGCGGGCGCGGGGTATCCTATATCTGGGAGCAGATGCCCGGCCGTCCGGCCGGCCCGAAAGGGAAGATCTGCGTGACGTTTTCGCCCTACCTTGCCGAGATCCGCTTTGGCTGCGGCCTGTCCCCGGTGTTGGATCCGCCGGCTGATGCCGCGGCCCTGCTTGACGGTCTGTCGGCCCTCGACGCGATGGTCCAGCGCCATCCGATCGAGGATTTCGCCGGGTTCAACGAACGCATCCTGCGCATCCAGGGCCTGTATCGCCAGCGCAACGAGGCCGGCGAGACGGCCGAAAGCGACCGGCTGACCGAAGAGATCCGCGCCCTGCGCCGCGACACCGATCAATCCAGGGTGCGCTGGGCGATGCAACGCTGCCTGCGCTGGGCCCATACGACGACCGGTTTCCGCGAGCGGCTTGTGCAGTTCTGGGCCGATCATTTCACGGCCACGGGCAAGACCGACCTGATGCTCTATTCCAACGCGGCCTTTGTCGAATCGGCCATCCGGCCCAACCTGGCCGGGCGGTTTGCCGATCTGCTGATTGCGGCCGTGACCCATCCGGTCATGCTGAACGCCCTCGACCAGATGAACTCCGCCGGGCCCAACAGCCCGGCCGTCGCCCGCCAGAAGAACCTGAAGGGCATGAATGAAAACCTCGCCCGCGAGGTGCTTGAGCTGCACACGCTGGGCGCCGGCGGGCCCTATGGCCAGGGTGACGTGCGCGAGTTTGCCGAGCTGCTGACCGGCATCACCTATCGGGCCAAGCACGGCGGGCTGCGCTATTTCGAAGGCTGGGCCGAGCCGGGCGCCGAGACCCTTCTGGGGCGCACCTACGGGGCGGAGCCGGGGCTGGACAATATCCACGACGCGCTGACCGACCTGGCCCGCCACCCGGCCACGGCCGCCCATGTCGCCCGCAAGCTGGCCGTGCATTTCGTGGCCGACCGGCCCGATCCCGATCTTGTCGCCCATGTCGAACGCCGGTTCACCGAGACCGACGGCGACCTGGCCCAGGTCTATGCCGCGCTGCTCGAACATCCCGCGTCCTGGGCGCCGGGCCTGTCCAACGTCAAGCCGCCCTTCGATTTCATGGCCTCCGCCGGGCGGGCGCTGAACCTGCCCGACGAACCGGCCGGCCAGATGGATCACGGCCAGCTCTACGGGCTGCTCTTTGCGCCTTTGGCCCTGATGGGCCAGCCCTGGGCCGAACCCTCGGGCCCCGACGGCTGGCCCGAAGAGGACGAGGCCTGGATCACGCCGCAGGGCCTGTCGGCGCGCATGCGGTGGGCCATGGACGCGCCCCAGCGGTTCCGCCCCGATCTGCCCGACCCGCGCGAGTTCGTCGACCAGGCGCTGGGGCCCTATGTCACCGAGCCCGTGCGCTTTGCCGCGCGCGCCGCCGAAAGCCGGTCCGAGGCCATCGGCCTGGTCCTGTCGTCCCCGGCCTTTCAGCGCCGATAGGAGGTGTTGCCATGCGTTCCGACCGCCTGACCCGCCGCGCCCTGCTGGGCCGTGCCGCGCTGCTGGGATGCTCCGCCGCGGCCAGCCCCTGGATGACGCCCGTCAGCCTGGCCGCCGCGCCCTGGGACACGCGGGTTGTCGTCATCATCCTGCGGGGCGGGATGGACGGGCTGGATGCGTTGCGGCCCTACGGCGATGCCGCGTTTTCCGACCTGCGGCCGGCCGCCGCGGCCACCCGGGCCGAGGCGCATGAGCTGGCCGGCGGCTTTGCCATGCACCCCGCGCTGGGGCCGCTGATGCCGCTGTGGCAGGCCGGCCAGCTGGGGTTTGTCCATGCGGTGTCGACGCCCTATCGCGACAAGCGCAGCCATTTCGACGGCCAGGACATCCTCGAGGCGGGCACCGCCGGGGTGGGCCAGCGGCGTGACGGCTGGCTGAACCGGATGTTGCAGGAAATGCCCGGGGTCGAGGCCCAGACGGCCTATGCCGTGGGCCGGGGCGAGATGAAGGTGCTGCTGGGCGCGGCCGAGGTGGCCGACTGGACGCCGGACGCGCGGTTGCAGATGAGCCCCCAGGCGCTGCGCCTGGCCGAGCGGATGATGGAAGAAGACCCGGCCTTTCACGCGGCGCTCAGCGAGGCGGTGATCCTGTCGGACGAAGGCGACGGAATCATGGCGGCCGGCACGCCGATCGAGCGGGACATGGTCCGGGCGATGCGCGGGGCGCAGCATGTGAAGATGGCCGAATTCGTCGGCGAGCGGCTGCGGGGAGACACCCGCGTGGCGGCCTTTTCGCTGATGGGCTGGGACACCCACCGCAACCAGGACCGTGACATCGGCCGCTCGCTGGGCCGGCTGGCGGATACGCTGCTGGGCCTGCAGAGGGCGGCCGGGGCGGATGTCTGGAACCGGACGGCTGTCGTGGCGATGACCGAATTCGGGCGCACGGCGCGGCTGAACGGGACGAACGGCACCGATCACGGCACCGGCGGACTGATGGTGCTGGCCGGCGGGGCGGTGCGCGGCGGCCGGGTGCTGGGCGACTGGCCGGGCGTGGCCGAGGCCGATCTCTATGCCGGGCGCGACCTGGTGGCCACGGGCGATGTCCGCGCGCCGGCGGCCTGGATGCTGAAGGCCGCCACGGGGCTGGACCGGGCCATCCTGGAAAGCGTGGTCTTTCCGGGGCTGGACATGGGCGCCGATCCGGGCGTGATGCTCTAGGCTCTAGGCTCTAGGCTCTAGGCTCTAGGCTCTAGGCTCTAGGCTCTAGGCTCTAGGCTCTAGGCTCTAGGCTCTAGGCTCTAGGCTCTAGGCTCTAGGCTCTAGGCTCTAGGCTCTAGGCTCTAGGCTCTGGCCCTGGCTCTGGCAATGATTCACGCGGTGGATCTATGCCGCAGCCGAAGGCCCGCCGCCTGACCCGTAACAGCCCTTTCCGACCACGGCCCCGGAACGCCATGCCACATCGCCGCCCAACACATTCCCCGGGCGCCGGTCACTCGGAGGACCGGCGTGTCAGCCCACCGGCGGGCGCCAGGGCCGTTTGCGGCGGTGCGGCCTGAGGTCGCGGGAGGGGCCGCGCGGGCGGCTGCGGACAGGGCGGGCAGAGGGGCGGGGGCCGGTCAGGAGCAGGATTGCAACGGCTCCCAGCAGCAGCGCCAGCCCGTGCAGGGCGACAAGGGTTGCGCCATCCATCGTCACACCACCTGCCGGTCGGCCAGCCGGGTCTGGACCAGGCCTGCCACCTGCGCGGCGAAGAACGCCACGGGCCGGCCGTTGCGCCGGGCGTCGGCCAGGTCTTCGGCCGCCCGGGCCAGCGGCTCATCGGCCGCGCTGCGGGCAACCCCGCCGACAAACTGGGCGACGTAATCCAGCGCCTTGGAATCCTCCATGTCCGACAGCACGTCGGCGGCATGGGCCATGTCGTCCTGGTAGGCGATCGGATCGGGGCGGATCAGCTCGTCCGTGGGCAGCGACAGGGTGGCGGGCCGCCGGTCGGCGGGCAGGCGCTGCAGGATGGCTTCCTGGAAAGCGGCAAGGGATTCAATGGGTTTTGGCAGGTAGCCATCGGCGCCGGCGGCGATGGCCGCGTGTTCGGCAAAGCGGTCGCCCGAGGTGCCCAGGATCACCGGCACCCGGGGCGCGGTGTCGATCATCTCCTGGATCAGGTCCAGGCCCGAGCCGTCCGGCAGGCCGAGGTCGACGATGATCACCGAAGGCCGGTAGACCCGCAGGTGGCGGCGGGCGGATTTCAGGCAATCGGCCCGGCGGACGCGCGCCCCGCTGCGCAGGCACAGAAGGCGCAGGGCCTCGCAGGCAAAGCGGCTGTCTTCGACCACCAGCACGGTGATGCCCAGCAGCGGGCGGGACGGGGTCGGCGCCGGCCCGGGCGGGCCGTAGAGTTCAGATTCGGGCATCGCGTGTCCTCCGGTCTGTTATCCGACGAGGCTACGGCCAGGTTTGCTAACACCCGGTTAATGCGCCCGGGCCTTGCCCCTGCCGGGCGCTGTGCCATAACCGGGTGGATCTGTGTTTCGGAGGACCCCATGATCGGACGTCTCAACCACGTAGCCATCGCTGTCCCGGATCTCGAGGCGGCATCCGAGCAATACCGCAGCGCCCTGGGCGCCAAGGTCGGCGCCCCGCAGGACGAACCCGACCACGGGGTGACGGTGGTCTTCATCGAACTGCCCAACACCAAGATCGAGCTGCTCTACCCGCTGGGCGACGACAGCCCGATCAAGGGGTTTCTCGACAAGAACCCGTCGGGGGGCATCCACCATGTCTGTTACGAGGTCGAGGACATCCTGGCCGCGCGCGATCACCTGAAGGCCACGGGCGCCCGGGTGCTGGGCAGCGGCGAGCCGAAGATCGGGGCTCATGGCAAGCCGGTGCTGTTCCTTCACCCGAAGGATTTCAACGGCTGCCTGGTCGAGCTGGAACAGGTCTGAGCCATGTCCATCACCGCCGGAATCGTGCTTTTCGTTGTCATCTGGTTCATGACTTTCTTCGTCGTCCTGCCCCTGCGCCTGCAGACCCAGGGCGAGGCCGGGGCGGTTGTGCCCGGGACCCACAAGGGCGCGCCCGAAGAGCATAACCTCAGGCGCAAGGCCATCATCACGACGCTGGCCGCGGCGGTCATCTGGGGGATCGTGGCGACGATCATCGTGACCGGGGCGATCAGCGTGCGCGACTTCGACTGGTTCAACCGGATGCCGCCGCTGGAGTGATGTCCGGGCCGGGCCGATGGCGTGACGTGGCGGCGCGTGCGGGCAGAAAGTGCGCGGGCAGGATGCGGTCTTGCTCAGGACTGCGACACGGCGAGGAGACAGGCCAAGTGCCGTGCAGGGGTAGGATGGGTGCTTGCACCCATCCTACGGGCGGTCAGACCGAGCTGAGCCGCGGGTCCTTGCGGGCCAGGGCGTGGTAGACATGGGTAAAGGTCGCCGCGCCGAAGATCGGCACCAGCAGGTTCAGGATCGGGATCGTCAGGGGCAGGGCCATCAGCGTGCCGGCCGCCCAGATCGTGGCCATGTGGCGTTTGCGGGCAGCCTTGGCATTGGCCCGGCCGATCCGGCGCATGGCCACCAGGGTGAAATACTCCCGGCCCAGCAGGTAGCCGTTCATCAGGTAGAAGATCAGCGGCGCCAGCGGGGCGAAGACCAGGTAGAGCGCCAGGGCCAGGATGTTGGCCAGGATCAGCACGCCCAGCATGCCCAGCCCGTCGATGAACCCGTCGAGCAGGGGCACCGGATCGACATGGGGCAGGCTGGGGTAATGCACCTCTTCGACGGCCTCGGCCACCTGGTCGAGGAACATCGACGAGATCGCCGCGGCCACGGGGATCATCAGGAAGACCGACAGGCCCATCATCAGCACCAGCGAGCCCCAGCCCAGCAGGCTGTCGACCCAGGTCACCGTGCCGATCAGGGGCAGGGTCATGCTGTCGCCGGCCAGCCAGCCGACGACAAAGAACACGATGGCATAAAGCGCCACCAGCAGGGCCAGGGTCAGGCCGATGCCCAGGAACAGCACCTTGCGAAAGCGCGGATCCCCGGCCTGGCCCAGGGCGCGCATGAAGGATGTCAGGATCATGCGGAAACCCAGGTCGTCACGGTGGCCAGGTCGGGCCGGGGCCGGTCGGGCGGGGTGGCGCTTTCGGTGCCGATATGGATCAGCCCGGCCACGGTCTCGTTGTCGGCCAGGTCCAGCGCCTCGGCGCAGAAGCCCCGGTCATGGCTGGGCCAGCCCGACAGCCAGTTGGCCCCCCAGCCCGCAGCCAGCGCGGCGTTGAGCAGGGCCAGGCAGGCCGCCCCGGCGGCATAGGTCATTTCCACGGCCGGGATCTTGTCGGAGGGTTTCTGCACCTCGATCACGGCCACGGCCAGCGGGCTGATCTCGTAAGCCAGCCGGGCCTTGGCAATGTCGTCGTCGGACTTGCCCAGGGCCGTGCCCCGGGCCGACACGATATCGGCCAGCCGGCGCAGGGCCGGGGCTTCAAGCACGATCAGCCGCCAGGGTTCCAGCTTGCCGTGATCGGGCGTGCGCAGGGCGGCGGTCAGGATCGGCTCGAGCGCGGCCCGGTTGGGCACGGGCTGGCCCAGCGTCTTGTAGGGCCGGGACCGGCGCGTCAGCAGGAAATCGAGCGCGGCGGGATTGGGATCGGGCATGGATGTGACGCCTTTTTACATTTGTCCTGCCCTATCTCTTCGTCCTGCCCGGCAATTTCAAGAGGCGGGGCGGATGGCAGGTGCGGGGGAAGGGCAGCGCGGCCGGTGGGCGGGCCTGGCGGAGATTGGTGGCGGGGGCCCGGTGGGCGGCCTGGCGGGGATGGACGGCGAGACACCGGTGGGTGCCTTTGCGGGGATGACGGGCCGGTTGCTGGCCCGGCGAGGATAAACGGTGGGCCCGATGGCTGTCCCGGAGTGGATTGACGGTGGGACTGGCCTAGCGAGCGGCGAGGTCGGCGGACTGGCCAGGGCGATCGGCGCGATCGATGCGCTGGCCCGGCGCGGATGGATGGCGCGCCCGGTGGGCTGGCCCTGGGAGGTTGTATGGCGGGTCAGGCGGGGCGCCCCGGCGCGGACAAAGGCAGCGCCGGGAGCGGCCTGGCGAGAAGGAGCGGGGCGCGTACCGGGCCTTGGACCGGCCGGGGTGCGCTCCACCTTCATGGCCGGTCGGCCCGGCGATGTGAGGCCGCCATGGACCTCGGCCGGCGCCGACCGTCTGGCCAATGGTGCTCAGCCCTCGGCAAAGATCTCCTCGGCCAGGCGCTCGACCTCGTCGAGCAGGAAGGCATCGAACCGGCCGCGCGGCTGGCGGGCGGCCACGGCGGCGGCCAGCGGATCTGGCGCCTCGATCGACGAGCCGGACAGGGCGGCAATGGTCGCATGGCCGGCAAAGGGCACGTAGACCTCGGAATAGCCGCCCTCGTGCACCAAGACCAGCTTGCCACCGCAGAGCCGCCGGGCGGCGTCCTTCACGCGCAGGGTCATCTGGGCAAAGGTCTCGGCCGTGGCCTGCATCCGGGCCAGCGGGTCGACCACCGCCGCGTCGAACCCGCAGGCCACGACGATCAGGTCGGGCCGAAAGGCCTCCAGCGCGGGCAGCACGATCCGGTCCATCGCTGCCAGATAGGCCTTGTGGCCGGTCCCCGCGGGCAACGGCACGTTGATGTTGTGGCCCAGCCCCGCGCCCTTGCCCCGGTCGGTCACCGCCCCGGTGTCGGTCGGATAATTGCCTTCCTGGTGCAGGCTGATCGTCAGCGTGTCGTCGCGGTCGTAATAGATCGCCTCGGTGCCGTTGCCGTGGTGCACGTCCCAGTCGATCACGGCCACCCGGCCCAGCCCCTGGTCGTCCCGCGCGGCTTCGACGGCAATGGCGATATTGGCCAAGAGGCAGAAACCATTGGGGAAATCGGGCAGGCAATGGTGCCCCGGCGGGCGCGACAGGGCATAGGCATCGGGCAGCTCGCCGGCCACGACATCGCGGACGGCGGCCTTGGCCAGCCCGGCCGACACCGTGGCGATCTCATAGCCGCCCCGGGCGAAGGGTGTGCGCAGGCCCAGCTCGCCGCCGCCGGCATCGGACAGGCGCTTGAACTCGTCGAGATAGGAGGCCGGGTGGACGCGCAGCAGGTCCTCGCGGGTGACCTCGGCCGGACCTCGGCGGTCCAGCTCGGCCAGAAGGCCGGTGACCTCCATCAGGTTCTTCAGGCGGCGCTTGGTCTCGGGGTTTTCCGGCAGCCCGCCGAAGACCGGCTGGACCAGCCCGCCCACGGGCAGGGTAAAGGCATAATTGCCGCCCGCATGCCAAAAGCAGCGTTCGTCAGAGAAAAATCCGGTTGTCATGTCTGTCCTTCCCTGCGGCCAGGTCGCGGCCGCGGATGCTTTGCAACGGCGCCACGGTGTGGCAGGCAGGGGCCATGGGCAAGGCGAAATACAGGGATCTGACGGATCTGTCCGGCCTGGCCGTGGCAGGGGCCGAGATAAGCGTCAGGGTCACGCCCCGTGCCGGGCGCGACCGGTTGCTGGTCGAGGATGACCAGCTGAAGGCCCATGTCACGGCCGTGCCCGAGAACGGCAAGGCCAATGCGGCGGTCGGGCGGATGCTGGCCACGGCGCTTGGCGTGGCGCCGGGGCGGGTCGTGCTGATCCGGGGCCAGACCGCGCGGGACAAGACCTTTCGCATCGCCGGCTGACGGGGCTAGCCCCGCGTGGCCGCACCCTCGGCGGGCAACTGGTAGACCCCTTCGGGCAGGTTCAGCGCGGCGGCCAGGTCGCGGACCTGTTCGGGCGACAGGGTGATGCGCATGACCGTGTCGGTGCGCGCGTCGAATTGCTCGATGGTGAAACATTCCGAGAAGGCGTTGATGATCACGTCTTCCTGGAGCGGCGTGCTGCCGTCATCGACCAGGGTGATGACGGTCGAGTCGAATTCATGCTCGATGCTAAACATGGGTCCACGATGCCTGTCCGGCAGGCGGGTTACAAGGGGGCATTGGGTGGGCATGCCAGGGGGATACGCGGGTGACCGAGGGGTGATCTCGGGATGACTTAAGAGGTGGCTCCGGGGTGACACATGTGGTGATCCGAAGGTGGCTGGGGAGATGATCGCGGGGCGCTACTGGGGGAGATCGGCTAGTGAATCAGTGAGTAACCCCGGGATGACAGATGGGGCCATCACAAGGTGAACCGTGAGTGTTCTTCAGGCACTCTGGCGGGCCCGTCACCGCGGGAAAGCACCGCGCATCGGCGCGTGCTGGCCCGGGCGGCCGCCAAAGCGGGCAGGGCGGTCGGGGCCGGCCCGATCGGGCCTCCGGCGGGCGCCGGGGCACTGGCCGCGGGCCGGCGCAGGGCCTATACAGGCGGAACCCGGGCCGTGATCCGGGACGAGGCGCAGGTGGGACAGGAAACGACATGCGACGGATCGTGATGCTCTTGGCCGGGCTGGGCACGGCCCTGCTGGCCGGTTGTACCCTGCCCAGCGGTCTGCCCGGCCCCGGCGGGGCCCCGGGTTGGGAGGCCAACCCGGTCTACGCGACCTTCACCGAGGTGGCCGGCCGGATCGAACCGGTCGCCGAGCGGATCTGTCGGCGCGAAGGCGCGGTGCGCGACTGCAATTTCGAGATCGTCATCGACCGCAATCCCAACCAGCCGCCCAATGCCTACCAGAGCGTGACCGACAGCGGCCGCCCGGTGCTGACCGTGACGGCCACGCTGATCGAGGAAATGCAGAACCAGGACGAGCTGGCCTTCGTGCTGGGCCACGAGGCCTCGCATCACATCCTGGGTCATCTCGACCGCCAGCAGGCCAATGCCGAGGCCGGGGCGGCGATCTTTGCCGGGCTGGCCGAGCTGACCGGCGGGTCGCAGGCCGATGTGCAATCGGCGCTGGAACTGGGCGCGGCGGTGGGCGCCCGCAGCTATTCCAAGGATTTCGAACTGGAAGCCGATGCGCTCGGCACGGTGATCACCTTCGACGCGGGATACGATCCGCTGAAGGGCGCGGAATATTTCACGCGCCTGCCCGATCCGGGCAACCGGTTCCTGGGCACCCATCCGCCCAATGCCGCCCGGGTGCAGATCGTGCAGATGACGCTGCAACAGCTCAAGGCCGCGCGCTAGGCCCGGCCGGGCGTCCTTGATCTGCGTCAAGGGGCGAGGGGGACGGGCAGTCTATGTTGGCCCCGCGCGGCTGGACGGCCGCGCAAGACCGGCCCGACGCGGCGGAATTGCCGCGCATCATTGGCCCAGCCAGGGAGAGAGACATGCCCCGACGCGGAGAGATCATGCAACATTGGCGGTTGGTCAGCCGGATGGCCCGGACCACCGACACCGATCTTGTCACGGCCTTCGACGAGGGGCGGCTGTCGTCCGAGGCCTGGGCGGGCATGGTCAATGCCTGCCGGGGCTGTGCCTGGGCCGAGCGCTGCGACGGCTGGCTGGCCGGCCACGATCACCAGGACGCCGCCCCGCGGCCCTGCTGCAACCGGGCCCGCTTTGCCGCCCTGCGCGCGGGCCACAGCGTCGAGGCCTGAGAGCGCCCCCGCCCGACGGGTGACGGGCGTCAGGCGCGCGGGCTTGCCAGGCCCGGGCTCAGACCCGGCGGCCCCAGAGATCGTATTCGCCGGCCTCGTCGACCTCGACGGTCACGATGTCGCCGGGTGACAGGTCCTGGAACCCTTCGTCGATATAGAGATGGCCGTCGATCTCGGGCGCATCGCCCATGGTCCGGCAGGTTGCGGCCTCGCCGTCGATCTCGTCGACGATGACCTCGATCCGCCGACCGACCCGGGCCTGCAGCCGGGCCTCGGAAATCGCCTGGGCCTTTTCCATGAAGCGGTTCCACCGGTCCTGCTTGACCTCGTCGGGCAGGTGGTCGGGCAGGTCATTGGCCCGGGCGCCATCGACGTTTTCGTACTTGAAACAGCCCACGCGATCCAGCTGGGCCTCGTCGAGCCAGTCCAGCAGGGTCTGGAACTCGGCCTCGGTCTCGCCGGGATACCCCACGATGAAGGTCGAGCGCAGGGTCAGGTCGGGGCAGATCGCGCGCCAGGCCGCGATCTCGTCCAGGGTCCGGGCTGCCGCGGCGGGCCGGGCCATGCGCTTGAGCGTGTCGGGATGGGCGTGCTGGAACGGGATGTCGAGATAGGGCAGCAACCCGTTTTCAGGGTCGGCCATCAGCGGGATCAGGTCGCGCACGAAGGGGTAGGGATAGACGTAATGCAGCCGCACCCAGGCGCCCAGCCGGCCCAGTTCGCGGCTGAGATCCAGGATATGGTCGCGGATCTCGCCGTCTTTCCACGTCGACATCGCATGCTTGCGGTCCAGCCCATAGGCGCTGGTGTCCTGGCTGATCACCAGCAGTTCCTTCACCCCGGCGCCGACCAGCCGCTCGGCCTCGCGCAGGACCGACCCGGCGGGACGCGAGACCAGCCGGCCGCGCATGTCGGGGATGATGCAGAACTTGCACTTGTGATTGCAGCCTTCCGAGATCTTCAGATAGCTGTAGTGGCGCGGGGTCAGGTGCACGCCCGAGGCCGGCACGAGATCCACGAAGGGATCGGGCGCCGGGGGCACAGCCTTGTGCACGGCATCGAGCACCTGTTCGTATTGATGCGGCCCGGTCACGGCCAGAACCCGGGGATGCACCCCGGTGATGTAATCCGGCTCGGCGCCCAGGCAGCCGGTCACGATGACCCGGCCGTTCTCGGCCAGGGCCTCGCCGATGGCTTCCAGGCTTTCCGCCTTGGCGCTGTCGAGGAACCCGCAGGTGTTGACGATGACCGCATCGGCCCCGGAATAATCCGGCGACACGCCATAGCCCTCGGCCCTGAGCCGGGTCAGGATCCTTTCGCTGTCGACCAGCGCTTTCGGACAACCGAGTGAAACCATGCCCACCATGGGCTGCCCGGGCCTGCGGGCTTCGGGAAGACGGATGGCGGGCGCTATGTCGGGGCGCAGCTGGGGCGGGTTCTCACTCATGGGCGTGACATAAAGACAACTGCCGCGCCCCGCAATCCATGCCGTGCCGCCCGACCTTCCGACGTGACGCTCCACGGCGGGGACGGCGTGGGGATACTTTGGAAGAGAAAGAAGCAGCAGACCTGTCCTGCCCCGTCAACCGGTGCGGCGGCGGGACAGGGCGCGCGCGTTCCTGCTTCTTTCTCTTTTCAAGTATTCCCGGGGGAGTCCTCCAACGGAGGACGGGGGCAGCGCCCTCATCGCTCCGCCAGCCAGGCTCAGATCGTCTGGTCGTAATCGCCCACGGCGTCTTCGGTGCGGATGAAGCCGTCGATCTCCTTGAAGATCGCCCGCATCTCCGCGTCGCTGTCCGAGCTTTCGCAGACCACCACCAGGTTCGGCGTGTTCGACGAGGCGCGCACCAGCCCCCAGGAGCCATTGTCCAGGATCACCCGGGCGCCGTTGACCGTCACCACCGTCGCGATGTCGCGGCCGGCGAATGTGCCGCCGTCCTCGGCATGCTTGACGATCCTGGCCACGATCCGGTCCAGCACGTCGTATTTCTCGGTGTCGGCGCAATAGGGCGACATGGTCGGCGTCGAGAAGGTCTGCGGCAGGGCCTTGCGCAGGTCCGACATCTTCATGTCCGGGTTGCGGTCCATCAGCTTGCAGATCTCGACTGCCACGCGCATGCCGTCGTCATAGCCCCGGCCGACCTCGCCGGCCATGAAGTAATGGCCCGATTTCTCGAACCCGGCCAGCGCGCCCAGCTCGTGCACCCGGCGCTTCATGTGGGAATGGCCGGTCTTCCAGTAATCGGCCTTGGCGCCGGCCGCGATCAGCTCGGGGTCCGAGGCAAAGAGCCCGGTGGATTTCACATCCGCAACAAAGGTCGAGCCGGGGTAGAGCTTGACCAGGTCGCGGGCCATGATCACGCCGACCTTGTCGGCAAAGATCTCTTCGCCCTCGTCGTCGACCACGCCGCAGCGGTCGCCGTCACCGTCGAAGCCCAGGGCGAAATCGGCGCCCGATGCCTTCACCGTGTCGGCCATGTCGTGCAGCATTTCCATGGCTTCGGGGTTGGGGTTGTAATGGGGGAAGGTGTAATCGAGCGTGTTGTGCGAGGGCACGACCTCGACGCCGATGCGCTCGAAGAGCGCCGGCCCATAGGCCGAGGCGGTGCCATTGCCCGTGGCGCAGACGACCTTGAGCTTGCGCGACATTTTGAAATCGCCGACCAGGTCGTCCATGTAGGCGTCCCAGACGCCGGGCACGAATTCATAGGCCCCGCCTTCGGCCGGCTCGCCCTTGCCGTTCAGCACGATGTCCTTGAGCTCGGCCATCTCGTCGGGGCCATGGGTCAGGGGCATGGCAAAGCCCATCTTGACCCCGGTCCAGCCGTTGGGATTGTGCGAGGCGGTGACCATGGCCACCCCGGGCACGTCCAGGTGGAAGGACGAGAAATAGGCCATCGGCGTGATGCAGGGGCCGATGTCCTTGACCTGGATGCCGGCCTGCATCAGCCCGATCACCAGGGCGTTCTTGATGGCCAGCGAATAGTCGCGGTAATCGTTGCCCACGGCAATGACGGGCTTCAGCCCGTGGCGGCGCATCTGCGTACCCAGGCCCAGGCCCAGGGCGGTCATGCCGGGCAGGTTGATCTCGTCAGGGTATTTCCAGCGCGCATCATATTCGCGAAAGCCCGTGGGCTTGATCATTGCGTCGCGCAGGAATTCCCAGCTGTTGGGCGTGACGTCGGAGAGGGGTTTGGTCATGTCAAAATGTCTCGTGAAGAAGTTCAGATATCGAGCGGGTTGGCCTTAGCAAGCGCATCAAAGCGCATCAATGTGTCAATCAATCGGGGCATCTGCCCGAGCGGAACCATGTTCGGCCCGTCCGAGGGTGCGGCATCGGGGTTTTCATGGGTTTCGATGAAAACGGCGGCAATTCCAAGCGACACGGCCGCCCGGGCCATGACCGGCGCAAACTCGCGCTGACCGCCTGAAGACCCGCCCATGCCGCCGGGCTGTTGCACCGAATGGGTGGCGTCCATGACCACCGGGTATCCCGTCCTGGCCATCTGGGGCAGGGCGCGCATGTCGGCCACGAGGGTGTTGTAGCCAAAGGACGTGCCGCGTTCGGTCAGCAGGATGCGGCTGTTGCCGGTGCTTTCGATCTTGGACACCACGTTGGGCATGTCCCAGGGCGCGAGGAACTGGCCTTTCTTGACATTGACCACCGCGCCGGTCTCGCCGGCGGCGATCAGCAGGTCGGTCTGGCGGCACAGAAAGGCCGGGATCTGCAGGATGTCGGCCACCTCGGCCACGGGGGCACATTGGTCGGGGCCGTGGATGTCGGTCAGGACGGGCACACCGATGGCGTCCTTGACGCCCTGCAGCACCTTCAGCCCCTCGTCCATGCCCAGGCCGCGCCGGCCGGTCAGCGAGGTGCGGTTGGCCTTGTCGTAGCTGGCCTTGAAGACATATTGCGCGCCGGCGGCGGCACAGGCTTCCTTCATCGCGCCGGCGATCATCTGGGCATGGTCGGCGCTTTCCAGCTGGCAGGGGCCGGCGATCAGGGTGAGGGGCAGGTCGTTGCCGATGGTCAGATCGGCGAGAGAGACATGTGTCATGGGCTACCGGGCGTTGGTCTGACGGGTGGCGCCCGGCCGGGGCCGGTCGCGCCGTCTTGTTGGCACAGTCGGGCGCGCGGGTCAAAACCCGCGCGCCCGGGGCGGTGGCGCCTTTCCGCCCGGTCGGGGCGGAAAGGCAGGTTCGGGTCGGGTTGCGCGGGATCGGTTCGCTTGCGCCGTTACTTGGGATCCGGCCGGGCGGGTTACCGCGCGGGATCGGGTCGTGCAGGTGGTCATTCGGGATCGGGTCGCGAAGGTCGTCTCCGGGTATCGAGTCGCGTTTGCGGTAACCCGGGCTGCGCTGGCGGTCACCCGAGTTGCGCCGGCGGTCAGCCGGCATCCGGCCGGGCGGCGTGTCTTCCGCGGTCGCACCGCGCCGACGGTGACCCGGGTGCCGGCCGCGGAGGCCGTCACCCGGGCTACGCTGGTGTCACGAGGTGACCTGTTCGCGCAGGATCGAGGCCGTCAGCGAGATCATCAGGTAAACACCCGAGAAGATCAGGAAGGCCAGGATCGTGTCCTCGAACGACCGCGGATAGCTGGGCGATTGCGAGGGCACGGGCAGCACCGAGGTGGTCAGGTAACGCACCTGGCGGTTGGCCTCCATCCGGGTCTGTTCGACCTGTTGCAGGGCCGATTGCAGCAGCAGGTCGCGCGTGGCCAGGTCGGCCTGGGCCATCTGGATGCGCGCGGTCAGCTGGGCCAGCGAATTCTCGCCCTTCGAGGCATCGGTCATCTTGGTGTTCAGCTCGTCCAGCAGGTTCTGCAACCGCCGGATATCGCCGCGCGCGCCTTCGACCCGGGCCTGGTTGGGCCGGGCATTGTCGGTCAGGGCGGCCAGGTCCAGCTGGCGCTCCTGCAACTGCACCTCGACATTGGAAATCTGCGCCCGCAGCGAGCTGATCACGCCCTCGGGGTCGAGCAGGGCGCCTTCCTGTTGCAGCCGGACCAGGTGTTCCTGGGCCGCCCGGCGGTCGTCCTGGCTTTTCTCGAAGCTCTGCAGCGCGTCGCGCATTTGGTCTTCGCGCTTCTTCTCCGAGAGGTTGTTGACCCGTTCCTCGGCATAGGTGATCAGCTTGCGCGCGAATTCGGCGCTGATCTCGGGATCGGCGGCCGAGATTTCCATGCGGATGACGCCTTCGGTCGGGTCATAGCCGATCTTCACCCGCTTCTTGTAGACCTTGTAGGCCTGTTCGTTGTCGGCATCGGGGGCCAGCCGCTGGATCGGGTCTATCCAATCCTGTTCGAAATGCGCCTTGAAGCCCACGTCGCGGTCCAGGCGCAGCATGGCATCCTTGGATTCCAGGTAGGATTGCACCGCGATGGCATCCTGGTTGGTGGCAAACTGGGTGCCGGCCAGCAGCCCGCCGATCCCGCCGCCGCCGGTGTTGTCGGCCTGCAGGATGAGGAATTCGGCCTTGGTCGAATACATTGGCGTGGCCGCGACATAGAAATACCAGCCCGCCAGGAAGGTCGGCAGGAAGACAAAGAACGACAGCCGGGCCAGCAGCAGCAGCATCTTGCGCCGGCGGCGCAGCATGATGTCGCGCTGGATGCCGGCAATCTCGCGGTTGCGCCGTTCGGCCGGGCTGAGATCGGTCGAAGGCAGGGTTTCGCGCGCTGTCTCGGGCAGGGTCTGGGGCAGCTTGGCGATTGGGTGGCGGTTGGATGTGTCCCCGCCCGCCGGGGGATCGCCCGCGCCGCCCTGGGCCGCACTACCACTGTCGCGTGAGCGGGGCACGACCAGTTCCAGCATGTTCGAATGGCGGAACGGGTCGATGCCGGCCTTGCGCAGCTGGAACACCGCGTCGAAATCCGAGGTCACGTCAAGATTGTGCTTTTCCGCCACGCGCCGGGCCATGCGCAGCTGGCGGCTGGTCAGCCCTTCGCGGCGGATGGCCTCGATGCCGTCCTCGCCGGCCACCTCGTCGGGGGGCGAGACCTGGCCGCTGCGCGCGACGGGCTCTTCGGCGCCGGGCGCGGTGCTGGCCGGGCGCGTGGGGCGCGACGGGGTTGATGGCCCGGTACCCCGGGTCACGCCGGGCCCGGCGCCCAGGCGGATCGGTGTGTCGCCATCGGCCATGTCGCGCGGCGCCGGCCGTTCGCGCGGCGCCGTGTCGGCGCCGGTGCGGGGCGGCATCGTGTCCTCGTCGTCATCGGGCATGGCGGCGGTGGCGGCGGCCGAACGGATCAGCGTGCCGGCTCCGCCGCGCTTGATGCGAAACTTTCTAGCCTTTGGTTTCATAGTCATAGAGCTGTTTCGCTTCTTCCAGAGTGTCGAACATGTAGAGCTGCCCGGCCGACAGGACGGCCGCCTGGCGGGCAAACTTTTCCAACGTCTTGGGGTCGTGGCTGACGATGATGATCGTCGTCGAATTCAGCCGTTCCTCGATGATCGAACCGGCCTTGCGGTTGAATTCCACATCCGTCGTGGCCGGCATGCCCTCGTCGATGAGGTAGATGTCGAAATCCAGCGCCAGCATCAGCGCAAAGGAGAATCGCGCCCGCATGCCCGAGGAATAGGTGCCCACCGGCTGGTCGAAATATTCGCCCAGCCCGCAGACCCAGCGGCAATAGGCCTCGACGTAATCGGGGTCCAGCCCGTAGAGCCGGGCGATGTAGCGGGCGTTTTCCATGGCCGACACCCGGCTGACCAGCCCGCCCATGAAGCCCAGCGGGAACGAGATGTTGCACGAGCGGATGATCTCGCCCTCGTCGGGTTTTTCCAGCCCGCACATCATGTTGATCAACGTCGTCTTGCCGGTGCCATTGGGCGCCAGCACACCGAGCGACTTGCCCAGTTCGACATTGAAAGACACCTTGTCCAGGATCACCTTGCGCTGCGATCCGGTCCAGAAGGATTTGCTGACGTTCTTGAATTCCAGCATGTCCGTTCCGGGCTTCTGCCCGGCCTTCGGCGGTTTCGGTCTGGCCCTTGGCCTGCTCATCGGGCCCGCCCGGCGACGCACCGGTCTGGCGCGTCCACGGCGCGGGGCACGTTCCGTTTTTATGTCAAATAGATATATAGGTCGTTTACGCCCGGAAATAGGGGGAATCTGGTGCATTGCGTGGTTTTTAAGGGTCAGGAATGTGGCGCGCCCGGGCCGGTCCCGGGGGTGGGGCAGGGCGATGGGGCCTGATCGCCAAGCCTTTGATGGCGCCGGGGAAATGCCGTCTGCGAGCGGGCCGGAAACGGCCGGAGAGCTGGCTGGGCGCATTCGGGCCTGCCGGCTCTGCGCCGATCGCTTCGCGGCCACCCGGACGGCCCATGCCCCGCGCCCGGTGGCCTGGTTCCGGCCCGGCGCGCGGCTGCTGATCGCCGGCCAGGCGCCCGGTGCGCGGGTCCATGCCTCGGGCCGGCCCTTCACCGATCCCTCGGGCGACCGGCTGCGCGACTGGCTGGGGCTGGATGACGCCACCTTCTACGACCGCGACCGGGTGGCCATCGTGCCCATGGCTTTCTGCTTTCCGGGCTACGATGCGCGCAAGGCCGACCTGCCGCCACCGCCGCTCTGCGCGGCGACCTGGCATGGCCAGGTCATGCAGGCCCTGCCCGGGGTTCGCCTGAAAGTCCTGGTGGGCGCCCATGCCATCCGCTGGCATCTTGGCGCCAAGGCTCCGCTGACCGGGGTGGTGAAGGGCTGGCGCGACCATTGGCCGGACGTCATGCCCTTGCCCCATCCGTCCTGGCGCAATACCGCGTGGCTCAAACGCAATCCCTGGTTCGGGGACGAGGTCCTGCCCGTCCTGCGCGCCCGGGTCAGAGAGGTTCTTTCATGACTGACCGCACAGCGCTCGACGATGCCCATGCCGCGATGGATGCCGCGCCCCGGGACGATGCCGCCCGCCTGCGCTTCTTTGAACGGCTGGCCGACAGCGAGCTGTTCCTGATGCTGGAAGCCGAGGCCGAGGGCGAGACCATTCGCCCCGAGATCTTTGCCGTGGCCGACGGGCAATTCGTGCTGGCCTTCGACCGCGAGGACCGCCTGGCCCGTTTTGCCGGCCGTCCCGCGCCCTATGCCGCGCTGTCGGGCCGGGCGATTGCCATGATGCTGACCGGCCAGGGCATCGGCCTGGCCGTCAACCCCGAGGTCGCGCCGTCGTCGATCCTGGTGCCGGCCGAGGCCGTCGACTGGCTCTGCGCCACCCTGGGCGAAGGCCCCGACGAGGTCGAACACCGCATCACCGAGCTTCTGCCTCCGGGCGGCGTGCCCGAGCGCCTGCTGACCGCGCTGGATGCCAAGCTGGCCACGGCCGCCGGCCTGGCCGCCTCGGCCTATCTCGTCGAAGCGGCCTATGGCGAGGGCGGGCGGGGCCATGTGCTGGGCATCATCGACGCCCGGCCCGGGGCCGAACCGGCGCTGGCACGGGCGGTGAACGAGGCGCTGACCTTCTCGGGCATCGAGGCCGGAGCGCTCGACGTGGCCTTCTTTGCGGCCTCCGACCAGATGGCCGCCCGGCTGGCCCGGGTCGGCCTGCGCTTTGATCTGCCGCAGCCCGAGACCCGCGCCGAGGTCGTCCGCCCGGCGCCCGGCTCGGACCCCGACAAGCCGCCCATCCTGCGCTGACCTGTGCCGGGGCGTGATCTCGGCCCGCGCTCCGGTTCCCCCGCGAGCCATGGCCCCCCGCAAGCTGAAGCACTCCGCGACCGGGGCCCCTGTGCGATCCGTGGCCCCCGATCCGGCGCGCCGCGCTTGCCGTGTGGCGCGTCCTGGGCTTTGATCGACCCGACAAGCGGCGGGCACGCGGCCCACATGGGGACGACGCGTGGCCGCTACGGGGCCGGGACAGCACCGGCCCGGCCCGGGGCCAGAGGGGGGGGAGACCAGATGACCGAGATCACCGAGGATTGGGCCGCGGCCTTTACCCTGCCCGAGCCGGGCAACATGATGGAAAACCACGCCAACCGCGAACAGGTCTTCATCCGTCAGGGCACGCGCATGGCCGCGACAATCCGCACCTGCATCGAGACATATACCGGCCGGCCGATCACCGATCAGCGCATCCTGGATTTCGGCTGTGGCGTCGGCCGGGTGGCCATGCCGCTCTACCATTACTTCCGCAAGCCCGATGTCTGCGTCGATGTCGATGCCGCGGCCATCCGCTACCTGCGCCCCCAGATCCCCGATGCAGCCTGCCGGGTCACCCGGTTCGACCCGCCGCTGCCGTTCCGCGACCGGGCCTTTGACGCGGTCTTCTCGGTGTCGATCTGGACTCATCTGAATGCCGACAGCGCCGAGGCTTGGCTGGCCGAGATCCGGCGCATCCTGAAACCGGGCGGATATGCCTTCCTGACCACGTCCAGCTACACGATGCTGCAGATCCGCCGGTCCAACATGGTCACCGCCGCGCTCGGCTGGGCCGAGGTCAGCGACGAGATGCTGCGCGAGACGGGCTTTGTCTTCATCGAGACGCCCTCCACCCGGGGCACCGGCACCTATGGGCTGGCCTCGCATGATCCGGCCTATATCCGCCGCGAATGGTCCCGCCACATGGAAGTCGTCGACATCCTGCCCGGCGCGATCCTGGGCGGGCAGGACATGAACGTGCTGCGCAAGGGCGACTAGGGTTCGGCAGGAGCAGGCGCCGGCGGGTCAGGGGTTCGGGGCGGCGGGGGACCGGTGCAGCCAAGGGGCGGCGCGACTGGGGACCGGTGCAGCCAGGGGGCGGCGCGACTTGGGTTCGGCGCTGCTAGGAACCGGCGTGACTGGGGGCTGATGCTGCGGAGGACCGGTGCGACTTTGGTCCGGGACAACTCGCGGCCGGGACGACTGGGGACCGGCGCGATTGGCGGAAGGGCGTGGCGTCGGGGCCGCCCCCGGGGGCGGCCTGCGAAGGGCCTGCCCGCGATCCGGGCGGATGTCCTGTAACATATCCCCGCCGATCCATCACGCCGGCTGAGCCTGTCTCACCAACGCGCGAGGCGGGCTTCGCAGCGGCGCCGACATGTCACAGATTGCCCGCAGGCCGGGCGCTTGCCCGGCTCCGTGAGCACACCTGGAGGATCTTCCCATGTTCCGCACCACCCCTCGCAAGCTGCTGTCGGCGGCGGCCGTCGCCGCAGCCTTCGCCCTGCCGGCGCTGCCCGCCCTGGCCGGTGAGCAATTCGTCGACACCACGGGCTTTGCCGTGTCGGGCTACGATGTCGTGGCCTATTTCGACCTCGAACAATCGCCCGTCGGCACGGCCCAGCCCGCCCCGGTCCCGGGCAAGGCCGCGATCACGGCCGACTACAACGGCGCGACCTTTGCCTTCTCGACGGAGGAAAACCGCGACAAGTTCCTGGCCGACCCCGCGCATTACGCCCCGCAATACGACGGCCATTGCGCCTATGGCGTGTCCAAGGGCGGCAAGGTGCCGGGCAACCCATTCCTGTGGCGGATCGTCGACGACAAGCTCTACCTCAACATCACGCCCGTCGTCGTGGGGTTCTGGGAAGAAGACATCCCCGGCAATCTCGACCTGGCCGCGGACAATTGGGTGTCGATCGAGCCGCAGGCCGCCTCGACCAACCCGATCCCGAAATTCACCTCGCAGGCCCCGCTGAACTGAGCCCGGCCCTGGGGATCGACATGATGCCGCCCGGCCCCCGCGCAGGGGCCGGGCACCAGAACGCCCGGCAGGGGATCTGCCGGGCGTTTGGTTTTTCGTCGCGTCTTGTTGTGCCTGGTGCCCTGCGCGGGCCGGGCTCAGCGGCGGCGGTCGCGCCGGGCGCTCATCGGCTGGAAGGCCACACCGACATGGGCCTCGCAATAGGGCTTGCCGGCCTGGGCGGGCAGGCCGCAGAACCAGAAATCATCGGTGGCCGGGTCGCCCACGGGCCATTTGCAGGTCCGCTCGGTCAGCTCCATCAGGGTGAGCTTCTTGGATTTCTTCTCGACCTCGGACACCTTGGCCAGGGCCTCGGGGCTGATCTCGTTGGCCGAGGGCTGCGGGGGCAGCGGCTGGCCGGCGGGAATGATCTGCTTGCGCGCAGGGATGCGGGTCTCGGTCTCTTCGGCCGGCGCGGCGGCGGTTTCCGGCTCGGCCGCCGGCTCGCTGCGCGGGGCCGGCTTGGCCTTGGCCTCGGGCCGGGGCGCGGCCTTGGGCTTGGCCTCGGCCTTGGGGGCCGGGCTGGCCGCCGGTGCGGGTCCTGCCCCCGAGGTGCGGTTCGACAGGCCCAGCCGGTGCACCTTGCCGATCACGGCATTGCGCGTCACACCGCCAAGCTCCTTGGCGATCTGGCTGGCCGACTGGCCTTCGCTCCACATCTTCTTCAGCAGTTCAACCCGTTCGTCAGTCCACGACATTCGCGACCCTTCCCAAAAAAAGCGGGCCGCACCCGGCGGCCGCACTCGACATCTCCAGCAGACCCCTATTTTAGTCGGCGCCGGCGGAGTTACAAGGCGCTGCCACAGAAGACGACGTCGGGACCATGGCCGCGTGGCGGCCAGGACGACAGAAGACAGGAGCGGGATCGGATGAACGAAGCAGAACTTGGGGTCCGGCGCTTCGGGCGGATCAACTGGCTGGGGCTGGAAACGCTGATCGAACGCGAGATCCGGCGGTTCAGCGCGGTCTGGACGCAGACCCTGCTGGCGCCGTTGGTGACGGCCGGGCTGTTCCTGATGATCTTCACCCTGGCCATCGGGCCGCGGCGGGGCGATGTCATGGGCGTGCCCTTCGCGGCCTTCCTGGCGCCGGGCATCCTGACGATGACGGTGATCCAGAACGCCTTTGCCAATTCCTCGTCGTCGATCATGGTGGCCAAGGTCCAGGGCAATATCGTCGACACGCTGATGCCGCCGCTGTCGGGGACCGAGATGACCATCGGCTACCTGGCCGGGGCCGTGGCCCGCGGGCTGACCGTGGCCGTGGCCATCGCCCTGGCGATCTGGCTGGTGCTGGGCCATGCCCCGGCGCATCCGCTGGTGGCGCTGGGGTTTGTCGTGCTGGGCTCGGTCATGATGGGCGGGCTGGGCATCATCGCCGCGCTTTATGCCCAGAAGTTCGACCAGATGGCGGCGATCACCAATTTCATCATCACGCCGCTGTCGTTCCTGTCGGGCACGTTCTATTCGGTCGAGACCCTGCCGCCGGTGCTGGCGGTGATCACCCACCTGAACCCGGTGTTCTACCTGATCGACGGCGCGCGCTATGGCATGATCGGCGTGTCCGACAGCTCGCCCTGGCTGGGGGCGGCGGTCTGCCTGGTGACGTCGGCGGCCATCGTGGCGGCGGCGCGCTGGATGCTGCGGACAGGGTACCGGCTGAAGCCCTGAGGCCGGGGCCGGGCAGGTGGCGACGGGCCCGCAGGCCGATCCCGGCGTATAGGTGGCTTGGCCGCCGGCGCGATGCCGACAGTGGCGGCCGTGGCCACCAAGAGCAGCGCGGCGGCAAGGTGCCGTTTGCGGTGGATCGCAAGCCTGCCCGGCCATTGCGGCGAAGTGGTTGGTGCGGCAAGAGGGGGCGCTGCCCCCGTCCTCCTTTGGAGGACTCCCCCGGGAATACTTGAAAAGAGAAAGAAGCAGGATAGCCGGCGACCGCCCCGAGCTGGTCAGGACCTGTGCCCGTCTCGGGCCGGGCGGTCGGCCGGGGCGGGGCGCGGCATTGCTGCTTCTTTCTCTTTCCAAATATCCGGCATGACGGGGCCACATGCGATCTGCAAGGCAAGGGCACCTGCGCAATCAGGGGCTTCCCAAGTGGGGCAATTGGCTGTAAGCGCAAGTCATGATCCGCATTGCTGCATATCGCACTCTCCGACGCCGACGCGCCTGAAACGCGCGCCGCGATCTGCCGATCGTACCCCATTCGGGCCCTTTCCCGGCCCGACCCATTCCCGAAATCGTTGACGCATGGTCCCTGCTGAGGCACTGACAGGGCCTGACCCATGAGAAGGATGATCCGATGATCCCCTCCGTTCTGCCGACCTATTCCCGCGCGCCGCTCGCCTTTGTTAAGGGCGAAGGCACCTGGCTGATCGAAGCGGATGGCCGACGTTTCCTCGACCTGGGCGCCGGGATCGCGGTGAACGCCCTGGGCCATGCCAACCCCGATCTGGTCGCCGCCCTGACCGACCAGGCCCAGGCGCTGTGGCACGTGTCGAACCTCTATCGCATCCCCCAGCAGCAGGCCCTGGCCGACAGGCTGGTCGAGGCAACCTTTGCCGACACGGTGTTCTTCACCAATTCGGGCACCGAATCCTGCGAACTGGCCGTCAAGATGGCCCGCAAGTACTGGTTTGACCTGGGCCAGCCCGAAAAGACCGACATCATCGCCTTCACCGGCTCGTTCCACGGCCGGTCCTCGGCCGGCATCGCCGCCGCCGGGTCCGAGAAGATGGTCAAGGGCTTCGGCCCGCTGCTGCCGGGCTTCGTGCACTTGCCCTGGGGCGACCGCGCGGCGCTGGAAGCTGCGATCACCGACACCACCGGGGCGATCCTGATCGAACCGATCCAGGGCGAAGGCGGCATCGTGCCCATGGCCGACGACGATCTCAAGGCCCTGCGCGCGCTCTGCGACGCCCGCGACATCCTGCTGATCCTCGACGAGGTGCAATGCGGCATGGGCCGGACGGGCAAGCTCTTCGCCCATGAATGGGCCGGCATCACGCCCGACATCATGATGGTCGCCAAGGGCATCGGCGGGGGCTTTCCGCTGGGCGCCGTGCTGGCCACCGAACGGGCAGCCTCGGGCATGACCGCCGGCACCCATGGATCGACCTATGGCGGCAACCCGCTGGGCTGTGCCGTGGGCTGCAAGGTCATGGACATCATCTCCGATCCAGCCTTCCTGGCCGAGGTCAACCGCAAGGCCGGCCTGCTGCGCCAGAAGCTCGAAGGCCTGGTCGCCGCCCATCCGGAGGTCTTCGAAGCCGTGCGCGGGTCGGGGCTGATGCTGGGCATCCGCTGCAAGGCGGCCAATGTCGATGTCGTCAAGGCCGGCTACGACCAGCTGGTTCTGACCGTGCCCGCCGCCGACAACGTCGTCCGCCTGCTGCCGCCGCTGACCATCTCGGACGACGAGATCGACGCCGCCGTGACGCGCCTCGACGCCGCCGCGACCGCGCTGGTCCGGGAAACCGCCTGATCCTTCTTCTTGGCTGAAATACCCTCGGGGGTTTGGGGGCAGCGCCCCCAATGCCCGACAAGAACACGAGATATCCGACATGAATCACTTCCTCGACATCCACAAGACCGACCCGACCGAACTTCGGGGCATGATCGACCAGGCCGCGGCAATGAAGACCGCCCGCGCCGGCCAGCTGCATGCCGCACCCGATGCCGAGCAGCCGCTCAAGAACCACATGATCGCCCTGATCTTCGAAAAGCCCTCGACCCGCACCCGGGTCAGCTTTGACGTCGGCGCGCGCCAGATGGGCGCCCAGACCATGGTGCTCTCGGGCGCCGACATGCAGCTGGGCCATGGCGAGACCATCGCCGACACCGCCCGGGTGCTCAGCCGCTACGTCGACCTGATCATGATCCGGACCTTCGACGAGACCGTGCTGACCGAAATGGCCGAATTCTCGGACGTGCCGGTGATCAACGGCCTGACCGACCGCACCCATCCCTGCCAGATCATGGCCGATGTCCTGACCTACGAGGAACATCGCGGGCCGATCGCCGGCAAGAAGGTCGTCTGGTGCGGCGACGGCAACAATGTCTGTTCGTCCTTCCTGCATGCCGCCGGCCAGTTCGGTTTCGATCTGACCTTTGCCGGCCCGCAGGTCCTGGACCCCGAGCCGGAATTCGTCGAATTCGCCCGGAGCAAGGGCTCGACCATCGAGATCACCCGCGATGCCGAGGCCGCCGTGGCCGGGGCCGACCTGATCGTGGCCGATACCTGGGTGTCGATGCATGACGCCCAGTCGGCCCGCGAACGGCGCCACAACCTGCTGCGGCCCTACCAGGTCAATGCCGCGCTGATGGCCCGGGCCCGGGAGGATGCGCTGTTCATGCATTGCCTGCCGGCCCATCGCGGCGAGGAAGTCACTTCGGAGGTCATGGACGGCCCGCAATCGGTGATCTTTGACGAGGCCGAGAACCGCCTGCATGCCCAGAAGGCCGTCATGCGCTGGTGCCTGGGCGTCTGATCAAGGATCGGCGGGGGCTGCGGGGAGGCTTGTCCCGTGCGTTCCGGCGCGGGACTTTTGGGCCGGGTGTCTTGACCCGAACTGTCCGGCCCGAGATTTTTCCGGAGAAAAATCTTGTGCCCCCGGGCTGGCCGTTGTGCCGCCCCGGGGCGCGCGCCTCCGCGGGGTCAACGCCGGCGAGGCTTGGCCCGCAAGGTCGGGTCGGCCTGGGTCGGGTCTTCGGGCCAGGGATGCTTGGGATATTGCGCACGCATGTCCTTGCGCACGTCGGCATAGGATCCGGCCCAGAACCCCGGCAGGTCCCGCGTCACCTGCACCGGTCGCCCGGCCGGTGACAGCAGGCTGATCTTGATCGGCGCCCCGCCGGCCACCGGATGCGTCGTCACCCCGAAAAGCTCCTGCAGGCGCAGGGCGATCTCGGGCCCCTCGTCGACGTAATCGATGGCCACCTTGCGCCCCAGCGGCGTGACAAAGGCCCCCGGCGCCAGCCGGTCGACCAGCTGGCGCTGATCCCAGCTCAGCCCGGCCTCGAGCGCGGGCAGCGGATCGAACCGCTTCCAGTCCTCGGCTGTCCGCACCCCGGTCAGCATCGGCAGCAACCACGTCTCCAGCCGCGCCATCAGCCCGTCGACCGAGTAATCCGGCACATCCGCCCCGCCGGCCCGCACCAGCTCGACCCGCCGGGCCAGCCGGCCGGCGCCCTTCTCCAGCCGCAGACCCAGGTCGCGCACGCCGTCCAGCATCGCCCGGGCCACGGCCTCGTCGGGCACATCCGTCCAGGCCTCGTCCTTCAGCGCCACCGCGCCCAGCATCTCTTGCCGCCGGGCCAGGACCCGCCGTTCGCGCCGCGACCAGGTACAGCTTTCGACCGCTTGCAACTGATCGGCAAAGGTCTCGCGGATCTGGCCAGCCGAGATCGGCGCGGCCAGCCGGGCCCGGGCCTCGCGCGGGTTGCCGTCGCTGTCCAGCAGCACCAGCCAGGGCGTACCGGCCAGCGGATCGCCCTCGTCCAGCACCGCGCCCTTGCCCCCCGACAGCACGTAGCGCGGCGCCTCGCCCCGGCGGCGCTGGCCGATCCGGTCGGGATAGGCCAGCGCGGCCTGTTCCTCGGGCGGCAGCCCGGCCTCGGGGCCGGCCCGTTTGGCCAATCGCCGGGCCTCGGCCCGGATGCGGTCGATGGCCGGCCGGTTCAGCTGGTAGGTCCGTTCGCGCCCGAACCGGGCCGGATCGCGCAGGGCCTCCAGCCGCAGGGCCAGGTCGACCGGCGCGCCGCGCAACGGGTCGCGCTCTTCGAGCAGGGCCGCCAACGGCGCGGCCGACGGCCCGGCGCGCATCAGCATATGGGCCAGCCGGGGGTGCAACGGCAGCCGGGCCAGCGCCCGGCCATGGGCCGTGATCCGCCCCTTGTCATCCAGCGCGCCCAGCATGGCCAGCAGGGCGCGGGCCTCGGCATAGGCGCCTTCGGGCGGCGGGGTCAGAAAGGCCAGGTCTTCGGGCCCGGTGCCCCAGACCGCGCAATCCAGCGCCAGCCCGGCCAGGTCGGCCGCCGCGATCTCGGGCGGGGGGAAGGCCGCCAGGCTGCCATGTTCGCCCCGGGTCCACAGCCGATAGCACACCCCTTCGGCCACCCGGCCCGCCCGGCCGGCCCGCTGCACGGCCTCGGCCCGGGTCACCCGTTCGGTGACCAGCCGGGCCATGCCCGCGCCGGGATCGAACCGCGACCGCCGGGCCTGGCCGCCATCGACGACCACCCGCACGTCGGGAATGGTCAGCGAGGTTTCGGCGATCGACGTGGCCAGCACGATCTTGCGCCCCGAGGTCAGCGGGGCCAGCGCGGCCTGCTGATCGGCAAACGGCAGGGCGCCATAGAGCGGGCGGACCTGGCAATCGCCGGGCAGGCGCCCGGCCAGCGCCGCGGCACATTGGCGGATCTCGCCTTCGCCCGGCAGGAAGGCCAGGATCGTCCCGCCGGTCGCCCGGGTCTCGCTCTCGGCCCGGCGGATCAGGTCGGCCAGGGCCTGGGGCCGCCGGCTGCGCGGGGGCAGGGCGGCATCGAGCCAATGCTCGGTTACCGGAAAGCTGCGCCCCTGCGAGGTGACCACCGGCGCGCCCATCAGCGCGGCCACCGGCTCGGCATCCAGCGTGGCCGACATGACCAGCAGCTGCAGGTCGTCGCGCAGGGTTTCGGTGACTTCGAGGCAGAGCGCCAGGCCCAGGTCGGCCTGCAGCGAACGTTCGTGGAACTCGTCGAAGATCACGATGCCCACGCCGGGCAGCTCGGGGTCGTTCTGCAGCATCCGGGTCAGGATGCCTTCGGTCACCACCTCGATCCGCGTGGTCCCGGAGACCTTGGTCGTGCCCCGGATCCGATAGCCCACGGTCTGGCCCGGGCGTTCGCCCAGCTGGTCGGCCATGCGCTCGGCCGCGGCCCGGGCGGCCAGCCGGCGGGGTTCGAGCATCAGGATGCGGCCGGTGATGCCGGCGTCCAACAGGGCCAGGGGCACCCGCGTGGTCTTGCCCGCCCCGGGCGGCGCCTGAAGCACGGCCCGGCCGGCCCGCGACAGGGCCGCAAGCAGGTCGGGCAGGGCGTCTTCTATGGGCAGGGTGGCGGCCATCGCCGCCTTATCGGCAATCACGCGGACAAGGTCCAGCGCCGCCGCATCTGTGGGCGACCAGCTGGCCCGGCACGACCGGGACTGTGCACCGTGTCGTGGCTCGGCGCTGCTGCGCCTGTCTGTCACCGCCGCCCCGTGCCGCCGCGCTGGGGTGCCCCTAGTTGGCCCGGCGCTGCCGTGTGTGTGCACCGTTTGCTGGCTCGGCGCTGCTGGATCCGTCAATCGCCGCCCGGCCTCGTGCTGCCGTGCCTGGGGGCCACCTTCCGGCCCTGAGCGGTCAGTCCGAACGCCGGTGCCGGACCGGGCACCGTGCTGGTCGCGCTCTCGATCGCCGATCTTGTTGCATTCCCGGTTGCCGTCTTTCTTGTCGGCCCCGTCTTTGTTGTGGCCCGGGTTATCCGGCCGCCCCGCCTAAGCTGCCAGCAGGGCGGCCTTTCGCGTCGCCACCCATGCCGCCACCCGCGACCCCGATCACTGGCGCGTCAGCGTCGCCGGCCCGTAATCCGTCATCAGCCGAACCTGCTGGGCCTGCATCACCGCCCCGGCCCGGGCATAGGTCACCTCCAGCGCCAGCACCTGGCGCTGGCCCTTTCGGGCATCCGATGGATAGCCCGCGATCCGCCGGAACTGGCCGCCGCAAACGATCTGGTCGGCGGTTTCCGTCACCCGGGTCAGCTCGACCACCGTGCGCCGCTCGCCGTCAAAGACAAACTGGCGCAGGGGCGGGCAGACCTCTTCGGGCGGCTGGTCGCGCAGCACCATGAAGATTGCCGTCAGCGGGTCGACCGTGTCGGCCTGGCCCTCGACGGCCAGCGCATCGTCGCCGCGTTCCTCGGCCTTGAACCCTTCGGGCCGGGGCACGCCGCCGCTGTAGGCCAGCGCGCCGATCTTGCTGTCGCCGCCTTCGGTCACCGTCTCGTCGTAGCGTGCGGGCCGGAAGCGGTTGCCGGCCTGGCTGCCCCGGGCCTTGCCCAGGTAGTGCACGTCGCTCAGCGCGCTGACGATGCCCCGGGTCGACAATTCGCCGGTCACGTCATAGCGCCCGCCCCCCGTCCGCCCATCCAGCGCGATCGCCGCCAGGGTGGCCACCGACAGGCGCACGACAAAGCTGGCATCGGTCGTCACCTGCTGGGCGGCGGCCGGACGGGCCGTGGCCAGGGTCAGCACGGCCAGCAGGCCGATCAGGGCCCTGGGGGCCGGTGCACATCGCATCATCATCACTCTCCGCTCACCGCATCGGCCGTTCCGGCCGGGCCTGCGCCCTAAGGCGGGCTGGACAAGCCGGCGCCGGGCAAGGCAAGACATGACCCAACCATATGGAGCGCACATGGATCTTGCACAGCTGTCCGACAGGATTTTGTCCGGAGATCGGCGGGCTCTTGCCCGGGCCATCACCCTGGTCGAAAGCAGCCGCGAGGATCACCGGACCCAGGCCCGCGACCTGCTGGAGCGGCTGCGCCTGTCGGGCCGCGAGGCCGTGCGCATCGGCCTGTCGGGCACGCCTGGGGTGGGCAAGTCGACCTTTACGGAAAGCTTCGGCATGATGCTGGTCGGGCAGGGACTGCGCGTGGCCGTGCTGGCCGTCGACCCCAGCTCGGCCCGGTCGGGCGGTTCGATCCTGGGGGACAAGACCCGGATGGACCGGCTCAGCCGCGTGCCCCAGGCCTTTATCCGGCCCAGCCCCAGCCAGAGCCAGCTGGGCGGCGTGGCCCGCCGCTCGCGCGAGGCCGTGGCCCTGTGCGAGGCCGCGGGGTTCGACGTGGTCATCATCGAAACGGTCGGCGTCGGCCAGTCGGAAACCGTGGTGGCCGAGATGGCCGATCTCTTCGTCCTGCTGCTGGCCCCGGCCGGTGGTGACGAGTTGCAGGGCGTCAAGCGCGGGATCATGGAAATTGCCGACCTGATCCTGGTGAACAAGGCCGATGGCGATCTCAAGCCCGTGGCCACGCGCACCTGTGCCGATTATTCCGGCGCCCTGCGCCTGTTGCGCCGGCGGCCGCAGGATCCCGATGATTTCCCCAAGGCCATGATGGTCTCGGCCATGGCCGAAACCGGGCTGGCCGAGGCCTGGGACGAGATGCAGGCCCTGGTCGGCTGGCGCCGTTCGGCCGGGTTCTGGACCAGCCGCCGGGCCGAGCAGGCGCGGTACTGGTTCGACCAGGAGGTGCGCCATGCCCTGCTGGCCCAGCTGGAAACCGCCGGCGCCCGGGCCGAGCTGGACCGCCTGGGCCGCGAGGTGGCCGAGGGCCGGCTGACCCCCGGTGTGGCGGCCGGGCAGATGCTGGCCGGGCTGGACGCCACGCGCCGGGCTGGGTAGGGCGGGGCTGGCCCCGCCGTTGGCCTGACATGGTCGCGCGGAATCGGGTCCCCATCGCGGCCCCGGAATTTTCGAAAATTCCGGCCAAAATTCTTCAAAGAATTTTGTCGCGCCCGACCCCGCCGCCGGGCGGAGGTGAAGAAACCTTGGGGAAATCGGCGGCCGGGCCGGGTCGGGCCTTGACTGCCAAGGCGATTCCCCATATGGACGCTGAACCGAATTCCGGGCGCTGCCATTGGCCGCGCCCCTTCTATTTGGCGCCGGGCGAGAGAGCCGCGCCGCAAGACAGAGGATACGCTTATGTCGCGCCGTTGCGAACTGACCGGAAAAGGCCCGATGACTGGCAACAATGTCAGCCATGCAAACAACAAGACCAAGCGCCGGTTTCTGCCGAACCTGAATGATGTGACCCTGCAGTCGGAAACCCTGGGCCGTGGCGTCAAGCTGCGGATTTCGGCTTCGGCCCTGCGCAGCGTCGATCACCGGGGCGGGCTGGATGCCTTCCTGGCCAAGGCCAAGGACGAGGAACTCTCGGCCGCTGCCCTGAAGGTCAAGAAAGAAATCGCGAAAGCCAAGGCAGCCACCGCCGCCTGATCGGGCTTCCGAGGGACAGATGAGACCCCTCGCGCCGTCATGGCGCGGGGGGTTTTTCCGTTTCCGCACTGTGTGCCGGCGCGGTTGGCACATCCGGCCCTGTCCGGGACCGGCAGGTGTTTCCGTCCGGCGCACGCCCGCCTGGCCATGCCTGCCTGCCCATGCCTGCACACCCGCCATGCCCTGCGCCAATCGGGCGCTGGCCCGTGGCCATCCGCCCCCTTGCCGCCCCGGCGGGGCTGGGGCAGTGTCCGGCCCGATGATGCGTGCGCTGCCCTTCCTCCAGTCCCTTGGCCTGGCCCTGCTGCTGGTCGTGACCGGCCAGGCCCTGGCCGTGGCCCGTGGCGCGCCGCTGCCCGCCGGCCAGGTCGAGCTTTGCACCGGGTCCGGCCCGGTCATGGTCCTGCTCGACAGCCATGGCCAGCCCATCGACGCCCCGCATTACTGCCCCGAAGGTGTCCTGGCCCTGTTGCTGGCGGTGGCCCTGCCCATGCCCGACGCCCGGCTGGCGCCCGTGTCGCGCCGGCTGGATGCGCCCGTGCCCGCCCCGGGCCGGCCGCTTGGCCTGGCCCCGGCGCCCCGTGCCCGGGCGCCCCCTCTGGCGGCCTGATCCCCCAATGCCATTCCCGGCGCGGCCCGCGTGCCCGCCGGATACCGACCCGGACTTACGAAAGACTGCACATGTTCCCGAAATCCCTCACGGGCGCCGCCCTGGCCGCCTGCCTTCTCGCCGTTCCCGCCCTTGCCGGCGAAATCTCCGTCAGCGATGCCTATGCCCGTGCCTCCTCGCCGGTGGCCAAGTCGGGCGCGGCCTTCATGACCCTGCGCAATGCCGGCGACACCGACGACCGCCTGGTCGGCGTCAGCAGCGAGGCCGCGGCCAAGGTCGAACTGCACACCCACAAGGACGATGGCAACGGCGTGATGCAGATGCTGCATGTCGAGGAGGGCTTTGTCGTGCCCGCCGGTGGGATGCACATGCTGGAACGCGGGGGCGATCACGTCATGCTGATGGGCCTGACCGGCCCGATGACCCAGGGCGATACCGTCACCCTGACCCTGACCTTCGAGCATGCCGGCGACATGGTCGTCGACGTGCCCGTCGATCTCGAACGCCAGCCGGCCGCCCATTCGCACTGACCCCATGGTCGCGTCCCCCTGCGGGGGCGCGGCCCTTGCCGCCTCAGGTGACCGGGCGTTCCGGGTCGGCCTGGGCCGCCTGTCCGCCCGCCGCTCCGGCCAGCATGTCATCGACCCAGGCCGGCACGACCTGGCTGGCCAGCCCGGTGCTCACCTCGTCGAAATCATGGGCAATGTCGGAAGGATCGAGGTTCAGCTCGATCGTATGGGCCCCGGCCTCGCGGGCCTGCTGCACGAAGGCCGCGGCCGGATAGACCTGGCCCGACGTGCCGACCGAGGCGAAGATGTCGGCGCTGTCCAGCAGGCCGGCGATCTCGGCCATGTGATAGGGTATCTCGCCGAACCACACCACGTCGGGCCGCGTCCGGGCCGCGCCACAGGACGGGCAGGCCAGGGTGACCGACATGTCCGGCGGGGCCGGCCAGCGATGGTCGCAGCCCTGGCACAGCGCCCCGGCCAGTTCGCCATGCATGTGCAGAACCCCGTCCGACCCGGCCTTTTCATGCAGCCCGTCGACATTCTGGGTCACGATGGTCACCGGCCCGGGCCATTCCGCCTGCAGCCGGGTCAGCGCCCGGTGGGCGGCGTTCGGCTGGGCTTCGGCGGCCCGGATACGGCGGATGTTGTAGAAATCGTGCACCAGGCCCGGGTTGCGGGCAAAGCCGCCGGGCGTGGCCACGTCTTCTATGCTGTATTGCGTCCAGAGGCCGTCCGCATCGCGAAAGGTCCCCATACCGCTTTCGGCCGAAATACCGGCCCCTGTCAGAATCACAATATTCCCCATGGCTCTTTCATGCCATAGTTTGGCCACAAGGAAACAAATGATGCGCATCCTCTTCGTCTGCCTCGGCAATATCTGCCGGTCGCCCGCCGCCGAGGCAGTGGCCCGCACGCGCCTGGGCGACATGCCCGTGGCCTGCCTGGTCGACAGCGCCGGCACCTCGGGCTGGCACGAGGGCGAGCCGCCCTATCCGCCCATGGTCCGCGCGGCCGGGGCCCGGGGCGTGGCCATGACGGGGCTTTATGCGCGCAAGGCCATTGCCGACGATTTCGAGCAGTTCGACCTGATCCTGGCCATGGATGGCGACAACCTCGCTGCGCTCGAAGATCTGCGCCCGGCGGGCAATGACACGCCGCTGCGGCTTTTGACCGATTTCATCGACGGCGCCGTCTCGGCCGTGCCCGACCCGTATTACACCCGCGATTTCAACGGCGCGCTCGACCTGATCGAAAGCGGGGTCGACGGGTTGGCCCGGTGGCTGGCCGCGCGCTGAGAGAGGCGCTTTGGAAAGGCGGCTCAGGCCTCGATGACGCGCAGGTCGCCGGCCAGCCAGGGCAGGCGACCGACGGCCGGATCGATCATGTGACCCTGGACCAGCCGACGCATGGACTGGGCCACGTCCAGCGGCACGCTGGTGCTGAAATCCCGCCGGGCAAAGAGCGAGATCGTCCGGGCGGCGCCGGTGAAGGGCAGGGGGAAGCAGCTCATCTCGTCGTGGAACCGGGCCGCGCGCATGTAGCCCAGCGGAGTGGTCACGGCCCAGCCGATGCGCCGGGCGACCATGGCCATCATGGCCAGGTGGCTGCCGATCTCGAACCGGTCCTCGAAATCCAGCGACTGGCGGTCCAGCAGCGATTCCACCTGGCGGGCGATCAGCTGCTCGCGGGCATAACGCAGCAGGGGAAGGGCGGCGAGATCGTCCAGCAGGGTCTCGGGCGCGCCGACCATGTCGCGCGGGGCGACAACGACAAAGGGATCGCGCACCAGGGGGTATTCGGTGACCCCGTTCAGCATTTCTCCGGTGCTGGCGGCCACGGCGATGTGAAAGACGCCCTCGGTCATGGCCTGGCTGATCTCGCGGCTGGGCGCGGTGATCAGCTTGAACCGGCAGCGGGTCAGGCTGTCGGCCAGGATGGTCACCAGGCGCGGGGTCAGGTCATTGTCGAAATCGTCGATCAGGCCGATGTCGAGCGAGGGCAGGTCCGACAGGTCCATGACGCTCAGCTCGCTGCGGGCCATGCGCAATTCGCGCAGGGCGGCCTCGGTCCGGGCCAGGAAGCCCCGTCCGGCCCGGGTCAGGCGCATCGGCCGGCGGGCCCGTTCGACCAGCGTGGCGCCGACGGCCTTTTCCAGGTTGGTCAGCTGCTGGCTGACGGCCGGCTGGCTGAGGCCGGTGGCCTCGGCGGCGGCGGCGACCGAGCCATGAGCGGCCAGGGCTTCGAAGACTTCGAGCCCACGCAGGGTGACGCCCTTGAGCATGTTCGGGATCCGGGAGCTGGGTACGCGATCCTTCTCGGCCGACGGGCCTTCGGGGTCAAGCCCCGGCCCCTGCCCATGGGCAAGGGCGCGCCGTGTCCCGCCGAACTGCCCGCTGCCGACGGCGGATGCCCGCAAGCCGGGCGGGTGTCCTCATGTCATCGTGGCGCGGGCGGCGAATGCGGAGACGGGTATTTTTGCCAAGAAGAAGACAGGGCCGCGCGCCCTTGCCGTCGCGGATCGCCCGGGGGGCCTGGTGCTCTCCCCTGTCTTCTTCTTGGTCCAAGTACCCCACGCACCATCGGCCACGGGCACGACGCCGGGCGGCCGGGTGCCGGCGCGGTTCAGCTGCAGATATCCGCGGCCCGGGTGCTGTAGCTGCGGTAGCGTTTCCAGAAGGCTTCGTCCGAGGGGCGGTCGGATTGCCGGGTGTCCTGGGCCCGCTGCGGATCCTTGAAGAATTTCGCGGCCTTGCGCTGATCGCGCCGCGACAATTCGCCCTTGGCCACCCGGTCCAGGCAGGCGCACAGGCTGCTGGACGCGCCCTTGCGCCCCGAATCCATGCAGGCCCGGCTGATCGGGCCGGCCTCTGCCAGAAAGGGGAGGGAAATCAACACGACCGCCATACCGGCGGCCCATCTTGTCCTGGTCATCTGCCTGCTCTCGCCTCGTGCCGGTGTACCCCGGCTTTCGGCGCAATATGGCCCAGAACCGGCACATTCGCAATTGCGCGCCCCGTCACATGCCGACAAGGTGATCGCGCGCTTGTCAGTACGCTTGACCGGCCCTTGTTTCCAACGCATATGGCCCGTCATGACAGAGCTTTCGCATATCCGTAACTTCTCCATCGTTGCCCATATCGACCACGGGAAATCCACCCTGGCCGACCGGCTGATCCAGGAGACCGGCACCGTCCAGGACCGGGACATGAAAGAGCAGTTGCTCGATGCCATGGATATCGAGCGCGAGCGCGGCATCACCATCAAGGCCAACACCGTGCGGATCGACTATGTTGCCGACAACGGCGAGGCCTACGTGCTGAACCTCATCGACACGCCCGGCCATGTCGACTTTGCCTACGAGGTCTCGCGGTCCATGCGCGCCGTCGAAGGCTCGCTTCTGGTCGTCGATTCGACCCAAGGTGTCGAGGCCCAGACCCTGGCCAATGTCTACCAGGCCATCGACGCCGACCACGAGATCGTGCCGGTGCTCAACAAGATCGATCTGCCCGCGTCGGATTGCGAACGCGTGGCTGAGCAGATCGAGGATGTCATCGGCATCGACGCCTCGGAGGCCATCCAGGTTTCGGCCAAGACCGGCCAGGGCATCCACGACACGCTGGAAGCCATCGTCCACAAGCTGCCCGCGCCCGTGGGCACTCTGGACGCGCCGCTCAAGGCCATGCTGGTCGACAGCTGGTACGACGCCTATCTCGGCGTCATCGTCCTGGTCCGCATCATGGACGGCACCCTGAAGAAGGGCGAGCGCGTCCGTTTCATGTCGAACGGCACCATCCACCATGTCGACCGCATCGGCGTCTTTCGCCCCGCGATGCAGATGGTCGACAGCCTCGGCCCCGGCGAGATCGGCTTTCTGACCGCGTCGATCAAGCAGGTCCGCGACACCCGCGTCGGGGACACGATCACCCATGAGAAGAAGGGCGCCGAAACGCCGCTGCCCGGGTTCAAGCCGTCGGTCCCGGTGGTCTTCTGCGGGCTCTTCCCCGTCGATTCGGCCGAATTCGAAGACCTGCGCGACGCGATCGAGAAACTGGCCCTGAACGACGCCTCCTTTTCCTACGAAATGGAAACCTCGGCCGCGCTTGGCTTTGGCTTCCGCTGCGGGTTCCTCGGGCTGCTGCACCTCGAGGTCATTCGCGACCGGATCGAACGCGAATACGATATCGAGCTCATCACCACCGCGCCCTCCGTAGTCTACCACGTCTACATGCGCGACGGCACGATGATCGAGCTGCACAACCCCGCCGACATGCCCGACCTGACCCATGTCGACCACCTGGAAGAGCCGCGCATCAAGGCCACGATCCTGGTGCCCGACGATTACCTGGGCGACGTGCTCAAGCTGTGCCAGGACCGCCGGGGCATCCAGATGGACCTGACCTATGCCGGGCCGCGCGCCATGGTCGTCTATGACCTGCCGCTGAACGAAGTGGTCTTCGATTTCTACGACCGGCTGAAATCGGTGACCAAGGGCTATGCCTCCTTCGATTACCAGATGACCGGTTACCGAACCGATAACCTGGTCAAGATGCAGATCCTGGTGAACGACGAGCCCGTCGATGCCCTGTCGACCATGGTGCATCGCGACCGGGCCGAGATGCGCGGCCGGGCGATGGTGGAAAAGCTCAAGGACCTGATCCCGCGCCACATGTTCAAGATCCCGATCCAGGCCGCCATCGGCGGCAAGGTCATCGCGCGGGAGACCCTGTCGGCCATGCGCAAGGACGTGACGGCCAAGTGTTACGGTGGCGATGCCACGCGGAAACGCAAGCTGCTGGACAAGCAGAAGGCCGGCAAGAAGAAGATGCGCCAGTTCGGCAAGGTCGACATCCCGCAGGAAGCCTTTATCTCGGCCCTCAAGATGGACAGCTGATGACCACGGGGCGCGCGGGTCTTTTCGCCCGCCCCATGGTCGCAGGACGCTGAAAAACCCTTGATTCGCGGCGCATTCTGACCTTCCATGGGCCAAACCCGGAGGTTCCCGCCATGCGCCGCATCATCCTTGCCACATTCCTCGGCCTGGCCTCGGCCAGCACGGCCCTGGCCGTCGAATGGCCCTGGACCAAACCGTCGATCTACTCGCTGACCCGGGGGCTGAATTGCCAGTCCTGGGATCTGAGATCCACCTCGGACCGGGCGCCGATCTATGGCGCGCTGCCCAACTGGATGGTCTTCAACGAAGGCCCGTCGGCCGTGGCGATCCGGGGCCCGGGCAGCCGGTCGCGCGACATCCCGCCCTTTGACGGCCCGCTGGTCACGGCCTTTGGCAAGTCGGAGGTCGATTATTCGATCAAGCTCGACGGTGAAGATTCGCGCGACGTGATCTCCGCCCGCAGCGTGCTTGGGTCCAGCTATACCGTCGGGCTGGCCACCGCCGGTTCGGCCCGGGTGCATCTCTGCCGGTTGTGACAAGATACTGGAATTGCTGAAGAAAGAGGGGCCTTGGCCCCTCTTTGCGCATGATCCTACGATCACCCTGCCGGCGACGCACCAGCGCCCCATTCCCGACCTTTTTCACGGGTCTACACGCCCTTGGGTTGTTAACCAGAACCAACGAGGCCCCCGTGAAAAAACTTGCCATCCTTCCCCTTTGCGGGATCCTGTCGGCCTGCGCCGAACAGCCGTCGAATGTCGAAGCCGCCTATGTCAGCTCGAACGCCTTCCGCGATCGGTCCTGTCATCAGCTGATGGCCGAGCGCAACGATATCGTGCGCGAAGTCAATGACTTGACCCAACAGCAGAAGAAGGCCGCCGATTCCGATGCAATGCTGATGGGGGTCGGGCTGGTGCTGTTCTGGCCGGCCGTGCTGGCCGTGGGCATGACCAATGACAAGTCCAACGCGCTGGCCGGGGCCAAGGGCAATTACAATGCCATCACCCGCCAGATGACCCAGATGGGCTGTGCCCTGCCGGCCGAGACCCTGACCGGCCAGGCCGTGCCTCACCAGACCCATGCATCGACCCAGCATGCCGGCACGACCAGCGCGCCGGCGACGACCGGCCGGGGCACCTCCGGCTCGTATTGGGATACCTACTGAGCCCGTCCTGGTGGCCGCGCTGCGGCCATCAGCTGCCCGGGGCAGGGGCCTTTGGGTCGGGCGCGTCCAGCACGGCGCGGACCGTGGCTTCGAATTCGCGCGGCTTGTCGGCATGCAGCCAATGGCCGGCGCCGGGCAGCTTGGCAAACCGTGCGTTGGGGAAGAGGCGTTTGATCTCGGGGCGATAGTCCGGGAGCACGTAATCCGAGTCCGCCCCGGCCAGCATGATCGCCGGGCCGGTGAACTGGCTGTCGAGCGCCGGAAAGCCCAGGATGTCGGCCATGTCGCGGGCCAGCACATCCAGGTTGATGCGCCATTTCTTCTCTTTCAGATCAAGGCTTTGCGTGAAGAACGAGCAAAGCGCCTTTTCGACACCCAGCGCGCTCAGCTGGGCCTCGGCGTCCGACCGGCGCTCGACCTTGTCCAGGTCGACGCCGCGCATGGCCTCGATATACTGCATCTGGGTGTGGCCATAGGGCACGGGCGCAACATCGGCCACGATCAGCCGGCGCACCAGTTCGGGCCGGGTCAGGGCCAGGACCATCGCCGCCTTGCCGCCCATCGAATGGCCCAGCACGTCCATCGGCGCGCCATGGGCGTCGATCACCTCGGCCAGATCTCCGGCCATCGCCATGTAGTCATGGGGCTCAAGCCATTGGGAATAGCCGTGATTGCGCTGATCGACGGTCACGACCTCGCGGCCGTCCGACAGCCGTTTCGCGATGACCGACCAGTTGCGCGCCGAGCCGAACAGCCCGTGCACGATCAAGAGCGGCGTGGCCGGGCCACCGCCATAGGACACCTGATTCAACATGGGTCGGTCTTACGCCGCCCCGCCGGCCCATGCCAGCCCCATTGAGCCCGCCCGGCGCCGGCGCTAATCTGCGGCCATGACAGAGACCAGCGATCTGGCCGGACGGATGCAGGATGTATCCCGGCTTCTGAAGGAAAAACATGGGGTTCGGGGGGCAACCCTGGCCGCGCGCCTGCGCCGGGCCAATGGCCGTCTGCCGCGCCGGATTCGCCAGGATGCGCGGGTTCTGACCGAGGCCGAGGCCCTGGCCGATCATCCCCGCCTGGCGCTGACCCTGGACGATGCGCGCTACATGCGGGCGGCGGATGCCGTTGCCGGGCATCTCGGCACGATCGACGTGGCCGACCGGCGCAAGGGCTTCTGGCTGGGGGTGTTGGGGGGGATGGCCTTCAACCTGCTGGCAGTGCTGGTTCTTTTCATCTGCGCCCTGGCCGTTCTGGGCTATATCTAGGGCCGTTCGGCCCGGGGTGGGCAGCGCCGGTGCCGGCGCCGCCCCTGTCACGTGGATCTTGTGATCACAGGCCGGGGTAGACCGGGAAGCGCGCGCAGAGCTCGGCCACTTCGGCCTTGACCTTGGCTTCGACCGCGCCGTTGTCTTCCTCGCCATTGGCGGCCAGCCCGTCGACGACCTCGATGATCCAGTCACCGATCTGGCGGAATTCGGCCTCGCCGAAACCGCGGGTCGTGCCGGCGGGCGAGCCCAGGCGCACACCGCTGGTCACGGTGGGCTTTTCGGGATCGAAGGGCACGCCGTTCTTGTTGCAGGTGATATGGGCCCGGCCGAGCGCCTGCTCGGTCGCGTTGCCCTTGACGCCCTTGGGCCGCAGATCGACCAGCATGACATGGGTGTCGGTGCCGCCGGTCACGATGTCCAGCCCGCCCTTCATCAGCTGATCGGCCAGGGCCTGGGCATTGGCGATGACCTGGCGGATGTAGTCCTTGAACTCGGGGCGCAGGGCTTCGCCGAAGGCCACGGCCTTGCCGGCGATGACATGCATCAGCGGGCCGCCCTGGATGCCCGGGAAGATGGCCGAGTTGAACTTCTTGGCCAGCGCCTCGTCATTGGTCAGGATCATGCCGCCACGCGGGCCGCGCAGGGTCTTGTGGGTCGTCGTCGTGGCGACATGGGCATGGGGGAAGGGCGAGGGATGTTCGCCCGCCGCGACCAGGCCGGCGAAATGGGCCATGTCGACCTGCAGGTAAGCACCCACGGAATCGGCGATTTCGCGCATCTTGGCGAAATCGATCTGGCGCGGGATGGCCGAACCGCCGGCGATGATCAGCTTGGGCTTGTGCTCGGCTGCCAGCTCGGCGACCTGGTCGTAATCCAGCCGGTTGTCCTGCTGGCGCACGCCGTATTGAACGGCGTTGAACCACTTGCCCGACTGGTTCGGCCGGGCGCCGTGGGTCAGGTGGCCGCCGGCATCCAGGCTCATGCCCAGGATCGTGTCGCCGGGCTGGATCAGCGCCTGAAAGACCCCCTGGTTGGCCTGGCTGCCCGAGTTCGGCTGGACATTGGCAAAGGCACAGCCGAACAGCTGCTTGGCCCGTTCGATGGCCAGGGTCTCGGCGACGTCGACATATTGGCAGCCGCCGTAATAGCGCCGGCCGGGGTAGCCTTCGGCATATTTGTTGGTCATGACCGACCCCTGCGCGGCCATCACCGCGGCCGAGACGATGTTCTCGGAGGCGATCAGCTCGATCTCGTCGCGCTGGCGACCAAGTTCGGACTGGATGGCGCCGAAGATCTCGGGGTCGCGGTCGGAGAGGGCTTCGGTGAAGAAACCGGGGTCACGGGTCGTGGCGGTCATGGCAAGCTCCGGATGGACAAGGGAATTGGCGCCGGTCGTAGCGCAAGGGCGGGCGCTGTGGAAGGCCGGAATGCGACCAAAGCGGTGCCGGAGGCGGCCAAGGCTGGTGCAGCGGGAAAAGGTGTGGTTGTTTCGGATCCAAGAGCCGTAGACCGGAAACTCCTGAGTACAATCATGAAACTAGCCTTCCTGTCCAATTCCGCCCCGGCCGCCGAGGAAGGGCTGGGTGAACTCGTGGCGCGCTACGGCAATGTCGATCCGATGGAGGCCGACGTGATCGTGGCGCTGGGGGGGGACGGTTTCATGCTGCGCACGCTGCACCGCACCCAGGAATTGTCGGCGCCGGTCTATGGCATGAACCGGGGGACGGTCGGGTTCCTGATGAACGAATATTCCTGCGACGACCTGCTCGACCGGCTGGCCGCGGCCGAGGAAGAGGTGGTCAACCCGTTGGAAATGCGGGCGATGGACCAGAGCGGCGCGCTGCACGAGGCGCTGGCGATCAACGAGGTGTCGCTGCTGCGGGCCGGGCCCCAGGCGGCCAAGCTGCGGATCACCGTCGACGGGCGAGAGCGGCTGGAAGAGCTGGTCTGCGATGGCTGCCTGCTGGCCACCCCGGCGGGGTCGACGGCCTATAACTACTCGGCCCATGGCCCGATCCTGCCGATCGGCGCGGATGTTCTGGCGCTGACGCCCATCGCGGCGTTTCGGCCCCGGCGCTGGCGCGGGGCGCTGTTGCCCAAGACGGTGACCGTGCGGTTCGAGGTCCGCGAGGCAGCCAAGCGCCCGGTCATGGCCGATGCCGATGCGATCCAGTTCAACGATATCGACTGGGTCGAGATCCGCTCGGTGCCGACGATCTGCCACCGCATCCTGTTCGACCCGGGCCACGGGCTGGAAGAGCGGGTCATTTCCGAACAATTCACCTGAGGTCCAAGATTTTTCTCGAAAAATCTCGGCTTGTGTGACCCATTTCACAGAAATTGCCCGGCCGGGCGGGGCAATCTGGATGCACGGGGATTCATCCCGCCCCGTGTCAAAGTGACGTAAGAGTGACTTGTCCCAAAGGAGCGGGCGCGGCGAGGCCGGCGTCCGCTCCGCCCTTTCCGGGGGTCAGGCCATCCGGTCCCACAAGGTTTCGTAAAGCCCGCCGATCCGCGTTTCGATCGAGCGCATGGCCCGCACGATGAGATCCTCGCGCCAGCGCCGGCCGACGATCTGCACGTTGATCGGCTGGGGCCCCTGGGGCAGCTTGGCCAGCCGGGTCGGCAGGTTGCCCGCGGGCAGGCCCATGAAGTTCATCGAATAGGACCAGATCGCCGATCCCAGCGCCTCGCGCACGCCTTCGGCGCCTTCGGCATCGCGATCGGGGCGGAAGAAGGGCTGGGGCAGGAAAGGCGTCAGGAGCAGCGGGTAATCTTCGAGGAAGAGCGACCAGGCCCGGGCGTAATGGGTCCGCCGGGCCATGGCTTCCAGCAGGCGGGGGCCGTCGAAGGGCGGGAATTCATCGAAATAGACCGCGAAGATCTGCTTGATCGTGTCCGAGCCCAGGGCGTCGATATCGGGTTTCATCAGCGCCGCAACCTCGCCCATCAGGGCGCGATAGCCGTCCTCGCCGGCCTGGCGGGCCAGGGGCGGGTCGACCTCTTCGACGATGTAGCCGGCGTCGCTGAGCGCGTCGGCGGCCAGTTCGAGGGCGGCGGCGACCTCGGGATGCAGATCGTATTCGAAACACTCGCGGGTAAAGGCCACCTTGATCGGGGCTTCGAGCGCCGGGCCGACATAGGGCACCGGCACGTGGAAGGGATCACGCGGGTCGGGGGCGATGAGCGCGGGCATCGACAGGGCCAGGTCGCCGGCCGTGCGGGCGATCAGGCCCTGGACGGACATCGACTGGGCCAGCAGGCCGCGTTCGGCCTTTTGCCCGGGGTTCCAGGCCGGCACCCGGCCCAGCCCGGGCTTGACCGTCACCGCGCCGTTGGCCGCGGCCGGAAAGCGCAGCGATCCGCCGATGTCGTTGCCATGGGCCAGCGCACCGATCCCGGCCATGACAGCCGAGCCCGCCCCGCCTGACGATCCGCCGGGCGAGATATGCGCGCCCCAGGGGTTCTGGGTGCGGCCGAAGAGCGGGTTGTCGGTGTCGGCGCGGAACGAGAATTCGGGCGTGTTGGTCCGCCCGATCACCACGGCCCCGGCCTTGAGCAGGTTGTCGACGACCGGCGCATTGGCCGGGGCGATGGCCTCGGCCAGGGCGGGAATGCCGTTCGACGTGGCATGGCCCTTCTGGTCGACGTTGATCTTGATGGTCACCGGCACGCCGTGCAGCGGCCCGGGTTCGGCCCCGTTGCCCCGGGCCTTGTCCAGCTCGCGCGCCCGTTCGAGCGCGCTGTCGCCCAGGTCTTCGACCACTGCGTTCAGCCCGGGGTTCACCGCGTGCATCCGGCCGATGGCCGAGGCCACGGCATCTTCGGCGGTGATCTCGCCGTCGCGGATCTTGCGGGCGGTTTCGGTCGCGCTCAGGCGCCACAGGTCGGATGCGGCCATGCTCATTCCCTTCTGGTTCTCGCGCGGAGCCTAGGCGCCGGCGCCCGGGTTTGCCAAGCGGAACACCGCGCAAGGCAGGTTTGCGCTGTGCGAACGGCTGTTTTGCGGGGCGGAAAGGGCGTGCAGGACGACGGGCCGGGGCGCGTCATGCATCCCGGCGGTCGGCCCGCGACATGGTCAGGTCAGGCGGCGCAGATCAGGCAGATCAGGCGGTGAAGGCCAGGCAGATCAGGCGGTGAAAGTCAGGCCGCTCCGATCAGTTGGTGACGACCAGGCCGCACCTTCAGTTGGCGAAGGCCTGGTCGTACAAGCTCGGGCCGCGCGGATCAGGCAGGGGCGGTGTCCCGGGCATAGCCCAGGGTCTGCAATGCCGTGCGGATCTCGTCCAGGATGGCCGGATCGTCGATCGTCGCCGGCATCTTGAACTCGGCATTGTCGGCGATCCTGACCATGGTCGCCCGCAGGATCTTGCCCGACCGGGTCTTGGGCAACCGGTCGACCACCACGGCCAGCTTGAAGGCCGCCACCGGCCCGATCTGGTCGCGCACCAGCTTGACGCATTCCTGCGTGATCTCGGCATGTTCGCGGTTCACGCCCGTTGTCAGGCAGAGCAGGCCCAGCGGCAACTGGCCCTTGAGATCGTCGCTGACGCCGATCACGGCGCATTCGGCCACATCGGGATGGCCGGCCAGGACCTCTTCCATCGCGCCGGTCGACAGGCGGTGGCCGGCCACGTTGATCACGTCGTCGGTGCGCGCCATGATGTACAGGTAACCCTCGTCGTCGATCATGCCCGCGTCGCCGGTTTCGTAATAGCCGGGGAAGGTGGTCAGGTAGGATTTGCGGAACCGCTCTTCGGCGTTCCACAGGGTCGGCAGCGTGCCCGGGGGCAGGGGGAGCTTCACCGCGATCGCGCCCAGCTCACCCGGTTTCATCGGGTGGCCGGCCTCGTCCAGGATCTGCACGTCATAGCCCGGCATCGGCACCGAGGGCGAGCCCAGCTTGACCGGCAGCGCCTCGATGCCCAGCGGGTTGGCGGCGATGGCCCAACCGGTTTCGGTCTGCCACCAATGGTCGATGATCGGCAGGCCGGTCAGGTTTTTCGCCCAGTTGATCGTATCGGGATCGGCGCGTTCGCCGGCAAGGTAGATCTGTTCCAGGCAGGAGATGTCGTACTTGCCCAGGAACGTGCCCTTGGGGTCCTCGCGTTTCACGGCGCGAAAGGCGGTGGGGGCGGTGAAGAAGCTCTTGACCTTGTGGTCCGCGATGACCCGCCAGAAGGTGCCGGCATCGGGCGTGCCGACGGGCTTGCCTTCGAAGGCGATGGTGGTGTTGCCGGCGATCAGGGGGCCGTAGCAGATGTAGGAATGGCCCACGACCCAGCCGACATCGGAGGCCGCCCAGAACACGTCGCCGGGATCGACGTTGTAGATGTTCTTCATCGACCAGTTCAGCGCGACGAGGTGGCCGGCGGTCGGGCGGACGACGCCCTTGGGCTGGCCCGTCGTGCCGGAGGTATACAGGATATAGGCCGGGTGGTTGCCTTCGACCGGCACGCATTCGGCCGGCTCGACGCCGTATTGGAACCCGTGCCAGGAATAATCGCGGCCCTCTTCCAGGTGGGCGACTTCCTGTTCGCGCTGGAAGATCACGCAGAAATCGGGCTTGTGGGCGGCCTGGTCGATGGCCCCGTCGAGAAGCGGCTTGTAATGCACCACGCGGCCCGGTTCGATCCCGCAGGAGGCGGCGATGATCGCCTTGGGCCGGGCATCGTCGATCCGCACGGCCAGCTCATGGGCCGCAAAGCCGCCGAAGACCACCGAATGGATCGCGCCCAGCCGGGCACAGGCCAGCATGGCTTCCAGAGCCTCGGGGATCATCGGCATGTAGATGATGACCCGGTCGCCCTTTTCCACGCCCTTGGCCCGCAGCGCCCCAGCCAGCGAGGCCACCCGGTTGCGCAGTTCCACGTAGGAGATCTTGCGCACCGTGCCGGTGACGGGGCTGTCGTGGATGATGGCCACCTGGTCGCCACGGCCGTTTTCGACATGGCGGTCGACGGCGTTCCAGCAGGTGTTGACCCGGGCGTCGGTGAACCATTCGTAAAGCGGGGCGGCGCTGTCATCCAGCGCGCGCGTCGGCTTGTCGACCCAGTCGATCGCCTCGGCGGCCTCCATCCAGAAGGCCTCGGGGTCCGACGTCCATGACTTGTAGACCTCTGCGTAGCTCATCGCGATGCTCCTCCATCCCGCGTGATCCCTGCATTTCGGGCAAGTAAACGGCGGGTCGAAGCATCGCGCAAGCGGCGATGACCTGCGACATATGCGGTGTTTGCGATATCAAGCGGCAAAAGCGCGGCCGAGCAAACGGGTTTTACAGTGGCTGATAACGCTTGAAAATTTCTTCGCAGCTGCCGTGGCGGCATGGGCCGGGCAGGGCCGGGCGCGACGGGGGCGATCACATCGCTTGTAACGCATGGCACGGCGCTTGCGGAATCGGCCGCACCGGCGCCTTGATCAGCGCCAGGGCCGGCATTCCGCCGGCCCCCTTGCACAGGACACAACGCCCATGGGCGACAAGAAGCAGAAGCCGGCCAAGCCCGGCACGAAGACCGTCAAGAAGTGACGGCCCGGCCGCGTCGCCCGTCCCGGCAATGGCCGGGCGGCGCGGCCCCTGTTCGCGGCGCGGGGCTCAGCCGTATTGCGCGACCGGCGTGCCGGCGATGGCCGCCATGTTCAGCAGACCCCGGGCGGTGATCGACGGCGTGACGATATGGGCTCGGTTGCCCATGCCCATCAGGATCGGCCCGACTTCCAGCCCGTTGCCCTTCAGCCGCAGGATGTTGCGCACGCCGTTGGCCGCATCGCCATGGGCAAAGACCAGGATGTTGGCCGCGCCTTTCATCCGGCTTTCCGGCAGGTGGCGCGCCCGGGTTTCCGGGTCCAGGGCACTGTCGACGTTCATCTCGCCTTCATAGACGAAATCCACCCCGCGGGCGTCCAGAATGGCCATGGCCTCGCGCATGCGCCGGCCGCTCTCGGTGTCGAGGTTGCCGAATTGCGATTGCGAACACAGCGCCACGGCCGGTTCCACGCCAAAGCGCCGGGCGTGGCGTGCCGCGCCGATGGCGCTTTCGGCGATTTCCTCGGGGCTGGGTTCGGGCCGCACCTGGGTGTCGGCGATGAACAGCGGCCCGTCTTCCTGGATCATCATGCTCAGCGCGCCATGCGGGCGCAGGGTGGGCGTGCCCAGCACCTGGTTGATGTAGTTCAGGTGCCAGCGGTACTGGCCGAAGGTGCCGCAGATCATGCTGTCGGCCTCGTCGCGATAGACCATGACCGCCGCGATGGCCGTCAGGTTGGTGCGCATGACGGCCCGGGCCAGGTCGGGGGTGACCCCCTGGCGGCACATGATCTTGTGATAGGTTTCCCAGTAATCGCGGTAGCGCGGGTCGTTCTCGGGGTTCACCACCGGGAAATCGACATTCGGCCGCACCTTCAGGCCCAGCCGTTCGCAGCGCATCTCGATCACCTCGGGCCGGCCGATCAGGATGGGCTTTTCGGTGGTCTCTTCCAGCATGGCCTGGGCGCAGCGCAGCACGCGTTCCTCTTCGCCCTCGGCCAGCACGATCCGGCGCGAGGCCGAGGTGGCCGCGTCGAAGACCGGGCGCATCAGCAGGGCCGACCGGAAGACCGAGCCCTGCAGCTTCTCGCGATAGGCCTTGATGTCGACCGGACGGGTGGCCGCGCCGCTGTCCATCGCCGCCTTGGCCACGGCTGTCGACACGACTTCCATCAGGCGCGGGTCAAAGGGCTTGGGGATCAGGTAATCGGGCCCGAAGGTCATCTGTTCGCCCTGGTAGGCCGCGGCGGCCTCGGCGCTGGTGGTCTGGCGGGCCAGCTCGGCGATGCCCTCGATGCAGGCCAGCTGCATGTCGTCGTTGATCTCGGTCGCGCCGACATCCAGCGCGCCACGGAAGATGAACGGAAAGCACAGGACGTTGTTGACCTGGTTCGGCACGTCCGACCGGCCGGTGGCGATGATCGCGTCGGGCGCCACGGCGCGGGCGGCGTCGGGCTGGATTTCCGGGTTGGGATTGGCCAGGGCAAAGATGATCGGCTGGCGGGTCATCCGCGCGACCATCTCGGGCTTGAGCACGTTGGGCCCCGACAGGCCCAGGAACAGGTCCGCGCCGTCGATCACCTCATCCAGCGTGCGCAGGTCGGTGGGCTGGGCATAGGCCGCCTTTTGCGGGTTCATGTCCTCGGTCCGGCCTTCGTAGACCAGCCCGTGCAGGTCGCACAGCCAGACGTTCTCGCGCTTGACCCCCAGTTTCAGCAGCATGTTGAGGCAGGCGATGCCCGCCGCGCCGCCGCCCGTGGACACGACCTTGATGTCCTCGAATTTCTTGCCCGTCACATGCAGCGCATTCTTGGCCGCCGCGCCCACGACGATGGCCGTGCCGTGCTGGTCGTCGTGGAAGACCGGGATGTTCATCCGCTCGCGGCAGAGCTTTTCCACGATGAAGCAGTCCGGCGCCTTGATGTCTTCGAGGTTGATCGCCCCGAAGGTCGGTTCGAGCGCGCAGACGATGTCGGCCAGTTTCTCGGGATCGGTTTCGTTGACCTCGATGTCAAAGCAATCGATGCCCGCGAATTTCTTGAACAGGACCGCCTTGCCTTCCATCACCGGCTTGGAGGCCAGCGCGCCGATATTGCCCAGGCCCAGCACGGCCGTGCCGTTCGACACCACGGCCACCAGGTTGCCCCGCGAGGTATAACGCGCGGCATTGGCGGCTTCGTCCCGGATCTCCAGGCAGGCCTCGGCCACGCCGGGCGAATAGGCGCGGGCCAGGTCGCGGCCGTTGGCCATGGGCTTGGTTGCCCGGATCTCGAGTTTCCCGGGCTTGGGATGCTCGTGATAGAACAATGCGGCCTGGCGCAGGGTCTCGTTGTCGGACGGTTGGTCAACCATTTTGGGGCGGGCTCCGGAGTTCTGGGGTAGTTTAGTGTTAAACTATATTCGATTGGGGTGGAATCGGCCATCCCGTCTCACCCCCTTATCACGCGCCCGCTTGATATTTGCGACCCTCCTCGCCACTCTCCGCCCAGGAGAGAGAGGACAATGGCCCACGAGCTTGCCCAGATGCCTGCCCCGATGCGGCCGGCCCGGTGGCGGCCGCCCGGTCGGGGCGGTGCCGTGCATGCCGGGCGGGGCCGGGCGCGCGCGGGCACGTACCCCTATGCCACCGGCGGCATCCCGCCGGTGCCGCCAGTGCCGAAGGGCCGCCCGATTGCCCGCCTTTCCGCCGATCCTCCGCCGGTCCGGGCATTTTCCCGCGTGGTTGACGCCGGGGCCGGCTTGCGCCCTGTTTGCGCGGATGGGGCAGTGCATTACATGTGACACCCCATTGATCCCCCCGCCGATCCGCCAGCCGGATTCGCGCCCCACACCCTGCCGATCAACCTCAAGAGCCCGCCTGTCCCCATGTCCAGCACCGATCTCAAGACCGCCGCAACCGCCATCCGCGAACGGGCCTATGCGCCCTATTCCAACTTCAAGGTCGGCGCGGCGATCCGCGGGGCGTCGGGCGCGATCTATCCCGGGGTGAATGTCGAGAACGTGGCCTATCCCGAAGGCACCTGCGCCGAGGCCGGGGCGATCGCGGCGATGATCGCGGCCGGCGATACCCGGCTGACCGAGGTCTATGTCATCGCCGATTGCCCCACGCCGGTGCCGCCCTGCGGCGGCTGCCGCCAGAAGCTGGCCGAGTTCGGTGACGGCGACACGCCGGTCACCCTGGCCACGACCGACGGGGCCGAGATGCGCACCACCCTGGCCGACCTGCTGCCCGGGGCCTTCACGCTGGCGCATATGGAGAAAAGCTGAGCCATGGATGCGCGCACGATCCTTGCCGACCTCCGCCATGGTGTCTCGCCCACGCCGGAGGCCCTGGGCTGGTTCATCCGGGGCCTGACCGACGGGGCGATCAGCGACGCCCAGACCGGGGCCTTTGCCATGGGCATCTGCACGACCGCCCTGTCGCCCGAGGGTCGCACCGCCCTGACCCTGGCCATGCGCGACAGCGGCCATGTCCTGCGCTGGGACCTGGGCGGGCCGGTCGTCGACAAGCATTCGACCGGCGGGGTGGGCGATTGCGTGTCCTTCGTCGTGGCTCCGGCGCTGGCCGCCTGCGGGGCCTTTGCGCCGCTGCTGTCGGGGCGCGGGCTGGGCCATACCGGCGGCACGCTGGACAAGCTCGAAGCGATCCCCGGCGTGTCGACCCAGGTCAGCGAGGACCGGCTGCGGGCGATCATCGACGCCGCCGGCTGCGCCATCGTCGGGGCCACGGCCGACATCGCTCCGGCCGACAAGCGGCTTTACGCGGTGCGCGATGTGACCTCGACGGTCGACAGCCTCGATCTGATCACCGCCTCGATCCTGTCCAAGAAACTGGCCGCGGGCACGCAGACGCTGGTACTGGACGTCAAGACCGGCTCGGGTGCCTTCATGAAATCGCCCGACGCGGCCCGGGCGCTGGCCCGGGCGCTGACGGACACGGCCAATGCCGCGGGCTGCCGGACCCGGGCGGTGATTTCCGACATGAGCCAGCCGCTGGCTCCGGCCATCGGCAATGCGCTGGAGATCGAGGAAGCCATGAAGGTGCTGGCCGGCCAGGCCGAAGGCCCGCTGCTGGAGATCAGCGCCCGGCTGGGCGGCATGGCCCTGGCCGATTCGGGCCTGGCCGCCGATGATGACGAGGGCGCGCAGAAGATCCGGGCGGCCGTGTCCGGTGGCGCTGCGGCCGAGCATTTCGGGCGCATGATCGTGGCCATGGGCGGGCCGATCGTCTTTGCCGAGAACTGGCAGCGGTTCCTGCCCGAGGCCAACGTGATCACCGAGGTCTCCGCCGGCCGGGCAGGCTATGTCACGGCCATCGATGGCCAGGCGCTGGGGCTGGCCGCGGTTGCCCTGGGCGGCGGGCGCAAGGTGGAAAGCGACGTGATCGACCCGGCGGTCGGCCTGTCGCGCATCGTCGGGCTGGGCACGCGGGTCGAGGCCGACAGCGCCCTGGCGCTGGTCCATGCCGCCCGCGAGGATGCCGCGGCCGAGGCCGTGGCCGCCCTGCGCGCGGCGATCACCATCAGCGACACCCCGGCCGAAGCGCCGGCACTGATCCGCGAGACCCTGGGCTGATGGCGCGGGCGTTCCTCGTGGTGATGGATTCGGTGGGCATTGGCGGCGCGCCGGACGCGGGATCCTATTTCAACGGCTCCATTCCCGACACCGGGGCCAATACCCTGGCCCATATCGCCGAGGCCTGCGATGCCGACCGGGCCGAGACCGGCCGGTCAGGCCCGCTGCACATGCCGGCGCTGGCCGGGCTGGGCCTGGGCGCGGCGGTGCGGCTGGCCTCGGGCGACCTGGCCCCGGGGCTTGAGGCCGAGCCCCGCGGGCTCTGGGGTGCGGCGACTGAACAATCGCGCGGCAAGGACACGCCGTCGGGCCATTGGGAGCTGGCCGGCCTGCCGGTGCCCTGGGATTGGCATTACTTCCCCGACGAGGTGCCGGCCTTTCCCGACGACCTGACCCGGGCGGTGGCCGAGGCCGCGGGCACCGATGGCGTGCTGGGCAATCGCCATGCCTCGGGCACGATGATCCTGACCTCGCTTGGCGCGTCGCACATGAAGACCGGCTGGCCGATCTGCTACACCTCGGCCGACAGCGTCTTTCAGATCGCGGCGCATGAAGAGACCTTTGGCCTCGACCGGCTGCTTGATCTCTGCGCCACCGTGGCCCCGCGGCTGCATGCGATGAATGTCGGCCGGGTGATCGCGCGGCCGTTTATCGGCACGCCGGAGATCGGCTTTCAGCGCACGACCAACCGCCGCGATTTCGCCGTGGCCCCGCCGGCGCCGGTGCTGACCGACTGGGTGCAACAGGCCGGGCGGCGGGTTCATGCGGTGGGCAAGATCGGTGACATCTTTTCGATGACGGGCATCGACGAGTTGCGCAAGGGCGACGATGCCACGCTGATGGGCCACCTGTCGGACCTGGTCGACACGGCCGAGGACGGCAGCCTGACCTTTGCCAATTTCGTCGAGTTCGACAGCCTTTACGGCCATCGCCGCGACGTGGCGGGCTATGCCGCCGCGCTGGAACGGTTCGACGCCGGGATTGCCGCGATCCTGCCCCGCCTGCGCGAGGGCGACATGCTGGTGCTGACCGCCGATCACGGCAACGACCCCAGCTGGACGGGCACCGACCACACCCGCGAACGGGTGCCGGTGCTGGTTGTCGGGCGCGGGGCGGGCTGTATCGGCCAGGTCGGTTTTGCCGATGTGGCGGCCTCGGTCGCCGATCACCTGGGCGTGCCGTCCCAGGGGCCGGGGCGGTCCTTCCTGGGCTGACGCGCCGGGGCCGTGGTGCGGCCCCGGGCACTTGGGCGTTGGATCAGAACCGGGTGATGACCGTGGCGCCGACCGACTGGAAACGGTCCATGGTCATCAGCGCCTCGGGCGCGTCATCCAGCGCGATCTGCTGGCCGACCAGCCGCTCCGGGGCCAGCTTGCCGGACTGGACCATGTCGAGCATCGCGCCATAGCGATGGGCCTGCATGCCGTGGCTGCCCAGGATCTCAAGCTCGTGGGCGATCACCCGGTCCATCGGCACCGGCGGCGTGGCCTGGTCGGCAAGCATCAGCCCGACCTGCACATGCTTGCCCCGCCGGCGCAGGCTCAGGACGGAATTCACGCAAGTGACCGGATGCCCCAGCGCATCGAGCGAGACATGCGCTCCGCCCCGGGTGATCTCGCGCACGGCCTCGGGCACATCGGCCACTGTGCTGCCGTCGACAACGGCCAGCGCGCCCAGCTCTCGGGCCAGGGCCAGCTTGGCCGGATCGATATCGATGGCCACGACTTGCGCGCCCAGGGCATTGGCGATCATCACGGCCGACAGGCCCACCCCGCCGCAGCCATGCACGGCCACCCATTGTCCGGCCCCGGCCCGGCCCTGGTCGACCACGGCGCGGAACGACGTGGCAAAGCGGCATCCCAGGCTGGCGGCGGTGGCGAAATCCATGTCGTCGGCCAGGCCCACGAGGTTCATGTCGGCATGGTGGATCGAGACATATTCCGCAAACGAGCCCCAATGGGTAAAGCCCGGCTGGAACTGGTCCTGGCAGACCTGCTGATGGCCGGCATGGCATTCCGGGCAGGCACCGCAGCCACCGACGAAGGGCACGGTCACGCGGTCGCCGACCGACCAGCGGGTCACGTCGCGGCCCACGGCCCGGATCGTGCCGGCCAGTTCATGGCCGGGCACATGGGGCAGGGTGATGTCGGTGTCATGGCCCATCCAGCCGTGCCAGTCGCTGCGGCAGACCCCGGTGGCCCCGACCTGCAAGACCACACCATGAGGTTCGGGCGTCGGGTCGGGCAGGGTGGCGATGCGCGGGGGCTGCTGGAATGTCTCGAACATGACGGCCTTCATCGGCGCATCTCCTGTGCTTTGGGGACGCGGCCGGGCACCCGGCCGGACCCTTGGCATATCCGGCCGGGAATACATGTCAAGCGCGGGACATGATGCGCGCCGGCCCCGTGGGGGCCGGGTGCCGCAGCTCTGTCAGGCCAGCGGCGGCAGCTGGCGGCGGAGATAGGCGAAATGGCGGTCGGCCATGCCGCTGTAGGCCTGCCAGCCCTCGGCCGTGTGCCGGGCCACGGCGTCCGACAGCACGGCCAGCGGCTCTCCCGTCGAGCGGGCCAGGATCAGCGTCTGCGCGGCCTTTTCAAAGAAATAGAGGTCTTCGAAGGCCGCGGCCACGCTTTCGCCCAGGATGGTCACGCCGTGGTTGCCCATGACCAGCACCGATTTGTCCCCCAGCGCATCGGCCAGCCGTTCGCCTTCCTCGGCGGCATCGGCAATGCCGCCGAAGGACAGGTCATAGGCCGTGCGCCCGTGAAACCGCGCGGTGTTGTTGTCGATGGGCACCAGCGTCGGGTCCTTCAGGCAGGCCAGGGCGGTGGCATAGGGCGAATGGGCATGCAGCACGACGCGCGCATCAGGCCGGCGGCGGTGCAGCGTGCCGTGGACGCACCAGGCCGAAGCATCGGGCGGCTCCGGCCCGTCCAGCACCGTGGCATCCCGGCAATTGAGCAGCAGCAGGTCCTCGGGGGTGATCGTGTCGAAATGCTGCCAGCGCGGGTTCAGCAGGAACCGCTGGCCATCGTCCGAGACCGCCGCGCTGAAATGGTTGCCGACGCTTTCGCTCCAGCCGAGCGCATGGCAGATGCGAAAGGCATCGGCCAGCTCGGCGCGCAGCCGGGCTTCGCGATCGGCCGGGTCGGCCGGGTCCATCGCGGCGATCGGGGGCAGGGGCGCGTTCATGCCTTGAACCGCCCTTCGCTGACCAGCGCGCGATAGGTCGACCGCATCTCGGCCCGGTCGACGTAACAGCCCCGCAGGTAACGGTCGCCGCTCGACGCGGTATAGGCCGCCCGGCCATGCACGATGCGGTGGTTGTCAAAGACCATGCATTCGCCGCCCTTCATCATGAAGCGCATCATGAACCGGTCGTCCTGCAACATCCGGCCAAAGCGGCAGAAGGCGGGGTAATAGGCATCCAGCAGCTTCTGGTCGAGGTCGAAGATATCGGCCATGTGCTGGCTGATCGTCAGGCCCGAGACCTCGCCATGGGCGTCCAGTTCGATCACGTGCTGGCGCGACCGGGCGTCATAGCTGTCGTGTTCGCAGAAGAACGGGATCGGCACCTCGCTCAGCAGGCGAAACCCCTCGGGATCGGCGGCGCGGAAGGCATTGGCCACGGCCACCCCGTCGGCATACAGGCTTTCGCCCCCGGCCACGGTGTTGACCCGGCAATGCAGGAACTGGATGCCGGGGGCGTGTTCTTCGGCCGGGGTGTCGGTATGCAGTTCGAGCGCGCCGGCGGTATAGGCCGTGTTGGTCGGATTGATCTTGGTGCGCACGTCGAAATAGGTGCCGAAGAAGGTCGGCCGGACAAAGCCCATCAGCTCGGCCGTTTCGGTCAGCCCGGCATCGCTGTCGGGCATGTCGGTGACGATGGTGAACCCGTGCACCAGCATGGCCTCGATCCAGGCCGCGCGCAGGCCGTCATCGGCCACCAGGTCGGGCTGCGAGAAGCGCGGGACGGACATGTAGTGATCGCTGAACCAGGCCCGGCGGGGCAGGTCGGCCGGATCGGGCCGCGACCGGCCCCCGGCATAGGTGTCCAGCCAGGCCAGGGGCATGCGGGTGACATGGGCCTCGTCCTGCCAGGCGATGACCAGGGTATCGTCTTCGATGTCGGCCGAACGGGCGCGCGGGGCGGTGTCGAGATGAAAGATGTCAAAGCTGCGTTCGCGGGTGACCGGGCTGAACGAGCTGGGGCAATTGTCGCGCAGCCAGTAATAGTTGAAGTAATGCGCCCGGCCGTCGGCCAGGGTGATGTCGAGCCCCGTCTCGCCGAGCGCCAGGACGGCGGGGGCAGCGGGCGGGGCGGTCATCGGAGAGCTGAGATCGTTCATGGCAGGGCTTCCGCTTGGCTGGAGGGGTTATGGATGGCCCTCAGCATCCCACGGCGGGGCCTTTCCAGACAGATCGTTTCGTGTGATCCTTGCATAACCATCTGCTTAAGTTGTCATGCCATGGATCACCTGCCGCCCCTGCGCCTGCTCGTCACCTTCGAAGCTGTCTCGCGCCATGGATCGATGCGCGATGCCGCCGCCCGGCTGAACGTGACCCAGCCGGCGGTCAGCCAGGCCCTGCGCCTGCTCGAAGACCACGTCGGCACGGCTCTGCTCGACCGGTCGGTGCGCCCGGCCCGGCTGACCGAGGCCGGCGAGCTGCTGTCGCGGGCGGTGCGCGAGGGGCTGGGGCGGATCGCGGCCACGCTGGAGGACATCCGCGCCCTGCATGCCGAGGGTGAACGCCAGGTCACGGTGTCCTGCACGCTGGGCATGGCGACCTACTGGCTGATGCCCCGCCTGCCGGCCTTCTATGCCGACAATCCCCAGATCACCGTCAACGTGCAGGCCCCCGCGACCGATCTGCCGGTGCTGACACCGGGCATCGACGTGGCCCTGCGCTATGGCATGGGCGGCTGGCGCGAAGGGCGTACCGAGAAGCTGTTCGACGAAAAGATCTGCCCGGTGGGCGCCCCGGCGCTGGTCGACCGGCTGCTGGCCGAGGGCCGGGGGCTGGACAGTGTGCCGCTGATCCACGTGCGCAGCCCGGCCAACCAGCATTGGGCCGGCTGGCCGGACTATTTCCAGGCCCGCGGCCTGGCGCGGGGGCGGGCCGGGGGGCAGCATTTCGACAATTACGTGCAGGCCGCGCAGGCGGTCTATGACGGGCGGGGGCTGATGCTGGGCTGGCGGTCGATCACCGGCCGGGCGGTGCAGGCGGGCACCCTGCGCCACTGGCCCGGGGGCACGGTCGACCTGGGCACGTCGTATTTCCTGACGACCAATGCCATGCCATCGCAGGACACGGGCGTATTCGTCGACTGGGTCCGGGCGCAGGTCGCAGCCGAGTGATGGATCTGTCTGAGAGAAGTGGCTGGGGTGGTAGGATTCGAACCTACGGTACACGGTACCAAAAACCGCTGCCTTACCGCTTGGCTACACCCCAACGTGGTGGAGCGCTGATTACTTTGACTGATCGGGCAGCGCAAGGGCCATGGAGAGATTTTTTGCCATTTCCCATGCGGCACCTTCGAAACCGCGCCTGCGCCGTGGCCGGCCGTGATGCCGCCGGGCCGTCTGGCCGGGGGAGGGGCGGGAAAGGCATGGGAAAAGCAGGATGGATCTCCCCGGGGAGCGACGCCGTTAGGATGCCGGGGAGGGGCGGATCAGTCGCGCAGCTCGTCGGGGCTGACACCCCACAGGGCGGTCTTCTGGACCCAGCCCTTGTAGCCGCCCGCCGAAATCCGGCACCAGTCGGGTTCGCAATCGCCCAGCTTGGCCACGACGCCGGTCTCGAACATGGCCGTCACCGGCGCGGTCGGGTCGGGCCGGGTGTGGCCTTCGACCATGTCCTGCTGGATCAGCACGGTGCGCACGCCCGAGATCAGCGCGTAATGCACCCAGCCGCCGGCGCCGTCGCGGTCCTGGACCCGGCGCCAATGGCCATGTTCCGCCGTGATCATCAGCGGCATGCCCCGGCGCTTGAACACCCAGTCGATGCGATGCGCCCGCGACGGGCCGCGGCGCACGTTGCCCTCGGCGGCCTTCATCGAGACGTAGCGTGGAAGCGGAAGGTTGGTGACCGGCCCACGGCGGGTATCCGCCGGCTGGGAGGCCACGGCGGTCGCGGCCAGAAGGGCCGTTGCGACCATGGAAAAGACAAGAGCCCTGCCCGATGCCCTGAGTACCACCTTGGTGTGTCCGTTTGCCTGTTTTTTCTGCCCGGTCGTCACCCTATAAGGGTTCCGAATGGTCACGCGGGGTCTTGCGCCCCGTTGGCCATGGTTCACCATGCCACGGCAAGGGCACGGATGGAAAGCAAGCGGAGGCAGGTATGGCAAGAGATCGGCTGAGTGTTGTCGTGACGCGACGGTTGCCGGAGGCGGTCGAGAAACGGATGAGCGAGCTCTTCGACGTCGAGCTGCGCGAGGATGACACGCCCATGGACCGGACCGAACTGGTCGCCGCGGTGCAACGGGCGGATGTTTTGGTGCCGACGATCACCGACCAGATCGATGCGGCCCTGATCGGCCAGGCCGGCGAACAGCTGAAGCTGATCGCCAATTACGGGGCCGGGGTGAACAACATCGACGTGGCCACGGCGCGCCAGCGGGGCATCCTGGTGTCCAACACGCCTGATGTGCTGACAGAGGACACGGCCGACATGACCATGGCCCTGATCCTGTCCGTGACCCGGCGGATCCCGGAAGGGTTGGCGGTGATGCAAAAGGGCGAATGGCCGGGCTGGGCGCCGACGGCCTACCTGGGCGGGCGAATCGCCGGGCGGCGGCTGGGCATCCTGGGCATGGGCCGCATCGGCCAGGCCGTGGCCCGGCGGGCCCAGGCATTTGGCATGCAGGTGCATTACCACGACCGCGGCCGGCTGCGCCCGGAAACCGAGGCCGAGCTGAACGTGACCTGGTGGGAAAGCCTGGACCGGATGGTGGCGCGGATGGACATCCTGACGATCCACACCCCGGCCACGCCCTCGACCTTTCACCTGATGAATGCGCGCCGGCTCAAGCTGATGAAGCCCGATTCCGTGCTGGTGAACACCTCGCGCGGCGAGGTCGTCGACGAAAACGCCCTGACACGGATGCTGCGGGCCGGCGAGATCGCCGGGGCGGGGCTGGATGTCTACGAGTTCGGCACCGACATCAACCCGCGCCTGCGCGAGCTGCCCAACGTGGTGCTGCTGCCGCACATGGGCTCGGCAACGGTCGAAGGCCGGATCGAGATGGGCGAGAAGGTGATCATCAACATCAAGACCTTCGAAGATGGCCACCGGCCGCCCGACCAGGTCGTGCCGTCGATGCTGTAGACGTTTCCTGCGCAGGAAACGGACCGGAATTTTCGAAAATTCCGGGCGCCCGGTGGTGATCGCCGGGGGAAACCCTGCCGATTGGTCCCATGGACGCAGCCCGGGTTTTGCATCGCGCCCGGGCTCGGGTAGCGTGGCGACCAGGAGAGGGAGACCCACACCATGCGCCTGAAGATCATGTCCGCCGCCCTGGCCTCGTTCGGGGCCTCATCCACGGGCCCGGTCGCGGCCCCGCGACCGGCCCGCGCCGTCACCCGGGCGATTGCCCGGCTGATGCTTCTTGCCCTGGCCGGGCCGCTGGCCGCCCAGCAGGCCGCCGATGCGGTGGCGCCCGAGGCCCCGACGGCCCTGGCCGCTGGCCACGAGGATGCGGCAATTGATGCCGCCCTGCGGGCCAAGGCCGAGGGCCGGCCCGTCGAAGCCCATGACTGGATGGTGGCCGCGGCCAACCCGCTGGCCGTGGCCGCCGGCGCGCGCATCCTCGAACGCGGGGGCAGCGCGGTGGATGCGATGATCGCCGTCCAGACCGTGCTGGGCCTGGTCGAGCCGCAATCCTCGGGGCTGGGGGGCGGGGCCTTCCTGGTCTACTGGGACGCCGCCGAAGGCCGGCTGACCACCCTGGACGGGCGCGAAACCGCGCCCCTGCGGGCCACTCCGACGCTGTTCCAGGACGAGGCCGGTGCGCCGCTGAAATTCTACGACGCGGTGGTCGGCGGCCGGTCGGTCGGCACGCCGGGCACGCCGGCGCTGATGGAACGCGCCTACAAGCACTGGGGCCGTCTACCCTGGCCCGAGCTCTTCGACGATGCGATCCGCCTGGCCACCGACGGGTTCGAGGTCTCGCCCCGGCTGGCCGGGCTGGTGGCCGGCGATGCCGAGCGGCTGGCGCGCTTTCCGGCCACGGCGGCCTATTTCCTGCCCGACGGCCAGCCCATCGCGGCCGGCGACACCCTGACCAACATGCCCTATGCCCTGACCCTGCGCCTGCTGGCGGCCAACGGGGTGCGGTCGTTCTACATGGGCAAGCTGGCCGGCCAGATCGTGCAGGCGGTGACCACGGCGCCGGGCAATCCCGGCGTGCTGGGCCAGGCCGACCTGGCGCTCTACCAGGTGGTCGAACGGCCGGCGGTCTGCCAGCCCTACCGGGCCTTCGAAGTCTGCGGCATGGGCCCGCCCTCGTCGGGCGCGCTGACGCTCGGCCAGATCCTGGGCCTGCTCGACGGGTTCGACCTGGCTGCCCTGGGGGCCCAGGATCCGCAGGCCTGGCGGCTGATCGGTGATGCCTCGCGCCTGGCCTTCGCCGATCGCGGGCGCTACATGGCCGACAGCGATTACGTGCCGGTGCCGGTCAAGGGCCTGCTGGCCGCCGATTACCTGGCCGAACGGGCGGCGCTGCTGCAGGGCGAGACGGCGCTGGAAGAGGTGGCGCCGGGCACGCCAGACTACGACCACGCGCTGAACTGGGCCGATGACACGGCCATCGAATTCCCCTCGACCTCGCATATCTCGATCGTCGATGCCGAGGGCAACGTGCTGTCGATGACCACGACGATCGAAAACGCCTTTGGGTCGCGGCTGATGGTCGGAGGGTTCCTGCTGAACAACGAGCTGACCGATTTCTCGTTTCGTACCCATGCCGACGGCCGGCCGATCGCCAACCGGGTCGAACCGGGCAAGCGCCCCCGGTCGTCCATGGCGCCGACCATCGTGATGCGCGACGGCGCGCCGGTGCTGGCAATCGGCTCGCCCGGGGGCAGCCGGATCATCGGCTACGTGGCCCAGGCCGTGATCGGCTGGGCCGATTGGGGGCTGGACGTGCAACAGGCCCTGGCCATGCCCCATGCGGTCAACCGGTTCGGCACCTATGATGTCGAGACCGACAGCCAGGTCGCCGGGCTTGAGGCGCTGGGATACGAGGTCAACCAGCGCGAGCTGAACTCGGGCCTGCATGCGATCGAGATCGGCAAGACGCTGAAAGGCGGGGCCGATCCGCGGCGCGAGGGCATCGCGCTGGGGCAATAGGCGGGGTTGTCGACTGGCGTGCCGGCGTCGCGGGCAACAGGCGGGGCCGACCTGTGGCGCGCGGCCCTTGCACCAGGGGCGCAACGGGCACCGATCCGCCGCCCAAGCGCACTGCACCGGGATCACGGGGGTGACCGATCCGCGGCGCGTGGGAATCGCATCGGGGCAATAGTTGGAGCTGATCCCGGCGTGGAGCCATCGCACCGGGGCGACTGGCCGGACTGTTCCCCGGCGCGGCGGCATCGCGCCGGGGCCGTCGGCCGATGCGCTGTCGGCCGGTGCGACCCACGGGCCAATGACCGGCCGGGGCCGGGCGCGTGAAACCGGCGGGCGGAGGCCGTTCCCGGGCTCTTGCCCCGGGCGGCGCGGCGGTCCAGAGTGCGCCCGACTTTTCAAGGGGAATATCCATGGGACGTGCCGAGCCGCTCGCGCGCAACGAGGCGGGGATCGCAACCGCTGTCGCCAGCCTCAAACAGCTTTTCGAAGACCGCCTGCAGACCGGCCGGTCGATCCGCGAACAGCATGGCCACACCACGACCTGGCTGGAAAACCAGCCGCCCGATGCCGTGGCCTTTCCCGAGACCACCGAAGAGGTGGCCGAGATCGTGCGCATCTGTGCCGCCCACAAGGTGCCGGTCATCGCCTTCGGCGTGGGCTCGTCGCTGGAAGGCCACGTGAACGCCCCGGCCGGGGGCATCAGCGTCGATTTCAGCCGGATGAACCGCATCCTGGCCGTGCATCCCGAGGATCTCGACGTGGTGGTCCAGCCCGGCGTGACCCGAGAGGACCTGAACGTGCACCTGCGCGACAAGGGCCTGTTCTTTCCCATCGATCCCGGTGCCAATGCCTCGCTGGGCGGCATGGCCGCGACCCGGGCCTCGGGCACCAACGCCGTGCGCTACGGCACGATGAAGGACAACATCCTGGCGCTGGAAGCCGTCATGCCCGACGGCACGATCATCCGTACTGCCCAGCGGGCCAAGAAGACCTCGGCCGGCTACGACCTGACCCGGCTGCTGGTCGGGTCCGAGGGCACGCTGGGCCTGATCACCGAAATCACCCTGCGCCTGCAGGGCATCCCCGAGGCGATCTCGGCCGCGCGCTGTTCCTTTCCCTCGCTCGATGCGGCTTGCCAGGCGGCGATGATGACCATCCAGTACGGCATCCCCGTCGCCCGGATGGAGCTGATGGACCGGCTGGCCGTGCGGGCGGTCAACCTGCATTCCAAGCTGGACCTGCACGAAGAGCCGCTGTTGCTTCTGGAATTCCATGGCTCGGACGCTGGCGTGGCCGAACAGGCCGAAAGCTTCGGGGCGATCTCCGAAGACGTCGGGGGCTCGGGGTTCGAATGGACGACCTCGACCGAAGAGCGCAACCGGCTGTGGAAGGCCCGCCACGATTTCTACTGGGCCTCACTGGAATTGCGCCCGGGCTCGACGGCCGTGGCCACCGATGCCTGCGTGCCGATCTCGCGGCTGGCCGAATGCGTGACCCGGGCTGCGGCCAAGGCCGAAGAGCTGGGCATCCTGTCGCCCGTCGTGGGCCATGTCGGTGACGGCAATTTCCACATGTCGCCGCTGATCGACCGCGACGATCCGGTCCAGCTGGAAAAGGCCGAGGCCTATATCGACTGGCTGGCCAACCTGGCGATCTCGATGGATGGCACCTGCACGGGCGAACACGGGGTCGGCCAGGGCAAGAAGTCCTTCCTGACCACCGAGATCGGCGCGGCGCTGCCCTACATGAAGGCGATCAAGGCCGCGCTGGACCCCGACAACATCATGAACCCGGGCAAGGTGCTGCCCGACTGACCGGTGACCCGGCGGGGTCGGAGGACAAGGGGAGATGGGCGCGCTTCGGGGGTAGGACCGAAGCGCGCCTGCCCCCGAATCGTTCCGTGAGTGACGATCCGCAGGCGAACAGAATGTGCACGGGCTCTGGGGATCGACATGGTCCCGCACTATCATTCTCAAGCTGAAACGCCCGGGCCGGCCGTTTCCGGCGCCGAAATCGCAACTTTTTCAGAAATTTTTATCGCAGCCGCCGGGCGCGGGGTGTCGTGGGTGCGACATCTGCCGTCAAGGAATTGGAAACACGCGATTTTCCGGGTGTCAGGGCCGTTTGGCCACCAGCGCCAGGTTGTTGGCGGGCATCTCGCGGGTCTCGACCAGGGTCAGCCCGCCGGCGGTCAGCCGGTCGCGCACGGCGTCGATCTCCTTGTATCCGATCCGCGGATCGGCCGCGCGCAGCTCGGCGTCGAACCGGGCATCACCATCGCTGGTCAGCCGGCCGGCGCGGCGGAACGGCCCATAGACGACGAACCGCCCGCCGGAGGCCAGGGCAAGGGGCACCTCGTCCAGCAGGGCCAGGGCCTCGTCCATGGGCACCAGGTGCAGCAGGTTGCACAGCACGATCAGATCCTGCCCGCCGTGCGCGGCGGCCCAGCCGGGGGTGCAGGCATCCAGCGGCCGGGCGGCCAGGATGTTGGCGTGGCCGGCGTCGCGGGCATGGGCGTCAATGCTCGCCCGGCGGGCGGCATCGGGTTCGGTGGGCTGCCAGGTCAGGCCGGGCAGGCGGGCGGCAAAGGTGACGACGTGCTGGCCGGTGCCGCTGGCGATTTCAAGCGCGCGGCCACGAGGCGGGGCGACATCGGCCAGCAGGTCGGCGATCGGCCCGGCGTTGCGGGCGGCCGAGGGGGCAAAGAGCCGGTCGCCCTCGCGCGGTTCGGCGACGCTGGCCGAGGGGGGCAGGGGGCGTTGGGTCATGGGCATGCGATCCGGTCGGTGGCGGGCCGGCGGCGGGCGCCGGCCGGGGGATGGGCCCAGATGTGGCACGGGAGAGCCGGTGGTGGAAGGGCGACCTTGGCCGGGTGCCGGTTTCTTGACCGCAGGGTGGGGCGAAGCTGTGCAAGGGGTGGACGGTCAGGGCGGGAAACAGGTCAGGTTCAGGGCTGAAGGCCGGGCCGCTTAAACACGCCGGGCGGTGCAGATGGGATTCCCCCTATCGGTCGGGCCGGGCGCATGTTACCCAGCGGCCGATCGCCAGACCATCGCGCGGTGCCAACCCCGATCAGACTGGATGGGAGCTTCCCGATGACCAATCTCACCCCCGAAGGCCAGACCATCGTCAACGACGTGGCCACGCGCCACGGGTTCAGCCCCGATGCCGTGACCCATGTGCTGGTCGCCCTGGACCAGGGCGGCGGCAGCCAGGCCCAGTTCAACCATTGGGAGCTGGGCGGCATGGGCCAATGGTCGCTGGGCGGCATGACCATGATCGGCGACATGTTCAACAACGGGCTCAAGGCCCGGGTCGACGGGCTGTGTGCCGAATTGTCCAACACGCTGGGTGGCGCGCGGGTCTTTCAGCCGCCGGCCGCCTGGCAGGGCCAGGGCGGATCGTTCCAGGGCCAGAGCCAGGGCGGCGGCCAGATGCAGATGCAGGGCGGCGGCGGTTTCGGCCAGTCGAGCCTCTTCGTGCCCGGGCCGGGCAGCGGCCAGTGGTGGCCCCAGGACCTGGGCCAGCCCGGATCGCAGGGCGCGCAGAACGATCTGAAATATGCCTATTTCCCGGCGATCTGCCGGCTGGCCATCCTGCTGAACGGGCAGGTCACGGTCTATGACACCGGGGCGCATAACATCGGCGGGTTCGGCCAGCAGCAATCGGGCGACCAGTCGCTGACCTTTACCAGCCAGTTCGGCATGGTCCGCGTGGCCGATCTGCCGGTGGTGCAGGCCGCCGATGGCGGCGCACCGATGCCCGGGCCCATGGAGGCGGCGGCCGATGGCATGGCCGAAATGGCGCCCGAGCCGTTCCAGCCCGAACCGCCCGTCGATCCCGGCCCGGCGCCGCAGGCCGGCTGGCAGCCCGATCCCGTCACGCCCATGACGCCGCCTGCCGCCCCGGCGCCAGGCGCAGGCGCCGTGCCGTCCAGCGACAGCGATGCCATCTTTGCCACGCTGGAAAAGCTGGGCGCGCTGCGTGACAAGGGCATCCTGTCCGACGAGGAATTCTCGGCCAAGAAGACCGAGCTTCTGTCCCGCCTCTGAGCGGCCCGTAGGATGGGTGCTTGCACCCATCCTACAGCGTGACGCCCGGATCAGAGGTTGCGGATCGGTCAGGGATTCCCGCCTGACGTGTGCGTCACATATCTGTTACATTGAGGCCTTTCGAACCCGTCATTGGATGGAGGAAGGCATGATCATTCGCACCATAGACGCGCTGATTGCCGGGCGCAGCCTGGTGTCGGTGCGCCAGGACGCCACGGTGCGCACGGCCTGCGGGCTGCTCAACGACCACAATGTCGGCGCCCTGGCGGCCATGGATGGCGGGGCGCTGACCGGCATCATGAGCGAGCGCGACGTCATCCGCCAATGCCTGCACGAGCCCGGGGCCCTGGACCGCATGCGCGTGTCAGACATCATGACCCGCGACCCGGTGACCATCCGGCGCAGCGCCGGCCTGGCCGATGCCATGGCCCGGATGCAGGACGGCGGCTTTCGCCACCTGCCGGTGCTGGATGACGACGGCCGGGTCGTGGGCATGATCTCGCTGCGCGACATCCCGACATCCTACCGCATGATGGCCGAGCGTTTCCGCGAATACACCGACGGCGACATCCCGGTCTGAGGTCGGCCGAGCGGGACGCGGCGGGCATGGGGATGGCGCCGCGCGACAGACCGGCAGACGACAGAAGGCCCCGCCGAACCGGCGGGGCCTTCTGCTCGTTCACATGACGGGGCCGGGCGACCGGCCCGGCGGCGGCGCTTACTGCGGGATCTCGCCGGTCAGGCCTTCGACATAGAAATCCATGCCGGCCAGGGTGCCGTCATCGGCCACTTCGCCGCCGGCCAGCCAGGGCGAGCCGTCCTGCTTGTTCAGCGGGCCGGTGAAGGGATGATACTGGCCGTTGGCAATGCCGTTCATGACCTCCAGCGCGGCGGCCTTGACGTCCTCGGGCACGGCGTCGGTGATCTCGCCGATCTCGACCATGCCGGGGGCGATGCCATCCCAGGTCATCGTGCTTTCCCAGGTGCCGTCCATCACGGCCTTTGTGCGCGCGATGTAATAGGGCGCCCAGTTGTCGATGATCGACGACACGCGCGGGGCGGGCTTGTATTCACCCATGTCCGACGCCTGGCCGAAGCCGATGACATTGCCGGCGGCCTTGGCCGCGGCCAGCGGGGCGGTGGAATCGGTGTGCTGCAGCACGACGTCCGCGCCCTGTTCGATCAGCACCTTGGCCGCGTCGGCCTCCTTGGCCGGGTCGAACCAGGTATAGGCCCAGACGATCTTGAACTCGACGTCGGGGTTGACCTTCTTGGCGTGGATATAGGCCGCGTTGATGCCCCGGATGACCTCGGGGATCGGGTAGGACCCGATGTAGCCGATGATGTTGCTTTCGGTCATCATGCCGGCGATCGTGCCCTGCACGGCGCGGCCTTCATAGAAGCGGGCCGAATAGGTCGAGACGTTGGGCGCGGTCTTGTAGCCGGTGGCATGTTCGAACTTCACGTCCGGGAACTTGGCCGCGACATTGATCGTCGGGTCCATGTAGCCGAAGGACGTGGTAAAGATCAGGTCGGCCCCGCCAAGCGCCATCTGGGTGATGACCCGCTCGGCATCCGGGCCTTCGGCCACGTTCTCGACATAGACGGTTTCGACGTCGTCGCCAAAGGCCTCTTCCACGGCCAGCCGGCCCTGGTTGTGTTCATAGGTCCAGCCGCCGTCGCCCACCGGGCCCACGTAGACAAAGCCGACCTTGGTCTGGGCCAGCGCGGCACCGGCCAGGCCCAGGGCCATGGCGACACCGGCCAGAAGAGAAGTGCGTTTCATATCTATCCCCTAGTTTTCAGGTTCTTGGCCCCGAGGCATCAGCTCGAGGCATGGAAGATCCGACCCAGAGAGGCCGGAGCATTGCTCTTGTCCGCCGACAGGATCACGAGCACGAGGATCGTGATCAGGTAGGGCGACATTGCAAGATATTCGACGGGTATCGCAACACCTGCCGCCTGCAGATTAAGCTGCAACACGGTGACGCCGCCGAAAAGGTAGGCACCGATCAGCACGCGCCAGGGTTTCCAGCTGGCAAAGACGACCAGGGCCAGGGCGATCCAGCCGATTCCGGCGGTCATGCCTTCGGTCCATTGGGGCACGCGGATCAGGCTGATATAGGCCCCGCCCAGCCCGGCACAGGCCCCGCCGAAGAGGATGGCCAGCACGCGGATGCGCTTGACCTTGTAGCCCAGGGCATGGGCGGCATCGTGGTTTTCGCCCACCGCGCGCAGGATCAGCCCGGCGCGGGTGAATTTCAGCACGGCCCAGGTGCCGGCCACGATCAGGATGCCGACGTACAGCATGGCATCATGGCCAAAGAGGATCGGGCCGATCACCGGCAGATCGCCGAGCGCGCCAAAGGCATCTCCTGTCTCGGGCGGCTTGATGCCCACGTAGGACTGGCCCATCAGGGCCGACAGGCCCAGGCCGAACAGCGTCAGGGCCAGGCCCGAGGCCACCTGGTTGGCCAGGGCGAACTGGGTCAGCACGGCAAAGAGCACCGACAGCAGCGCCCCGCCGATGGCCGCGGCGACAAAGCCCACGGCCGGCGAGCCGGTCTCGACCGAAATGGCAAAGCCGCAGATCGCGCCGGTGATCATCATGCCCTCGACGCCCAGGTTCAGGACGCCGGCCTTCTCGACGACCAACTCGCCGATGGCGGCCAGCAGCAGGGGCGTGGCCGCGACCATGAGCGAGGCGATCAGCAGGACGGGATTGATGGCGCTCAGGTCCATGGGGTGGCTCCCTTTGCGAAGACAGGGGCTGTGGTATGCGGGAGGGCAGGCCCGGACCGCGCCCACCCGTCGCCATCGTGCCCGGCCCGATGGCGCATCGAAGGGCGATCGCCGCTATCCGGGGCGGCCCGGCGCGCGGGGGGCTGGTGGCAGGGGGCATGCAACACCGGACGCATCACGCCACCTCGCTCTTTGCGAACCGGATGCGGTAATTGGTCAGCAGGTCGAAGGCCAGCAGGAAGAACAGCAGCATGCCCTGGAAGACCTGGATCGCCGCCGCCGGCAGGCCCAGGTTCGACTGGGCGATCTCGCCGCCGATATAGGTCAGGGCCATCAGCCCGCCGGCCAGCAGGATGCCGACCGGGTGCAGCCGGCCCAGGAAGGCTACGATGATCGCCGTGAACCCGTAGCCCACGTTGAAATCGATGGTGACCTGCCCGGCCGGCCCGGCCACTTCGAACAGCCCGGCCAGCCCGGCCAGCGCCCCCGACATGCCCAGGCAGAACAGCACCAGCCGCGCCGGTTTCACCCCGGAGAACCGCGCCGCCCGGGGGGCCTCGCCGGTCAGGCGGATCTGGAAACCCAGCATGTGCCGGTTGAGCAGCACATAGGCAAAGATCACGGCGATGAAGGCAAAGACCACGCCCCAATGCATGCCCGACCCGGCGATCAGCTCGGCATTGTGGGCCGAGGGGTATTGCTGCAGGTTGCGGCTGCCCGGAAAGCCAAAGCCCTCGGGGTTCTTGAGAAAGGACAGCGAGGCCGCGGCGAGGAATTGCTCGGCCACGTAGACCAGCATCAGCGACACCAGGATCTCGTTGGTTCCGAACCGGACCTTGAGCACGGCCGGGATCATCGCCCAGACCCAGCCGCCAAAGGCCCCGCCCAGCACCATCAGCGGAAAGACCAGCAGGCTTTCGGTGGGATAAAAGGCCAGCCCCACCGCCGCGCCGCAGATGGCGCCCATGATGTACTGGCCCTCGGCCCCGATGTTCCAGATGCCGGCGCGAAAGCCCAGCGACAGGCCGATGGCGATCAGCACCAGCGGCGCGCCCTTCACCAGCAATTGCGGCCGGTAGTAGAACGAGAACTCGCCAAAGAGCGGATCCCAGAAGATGGTGCGGATGGCCTCGGCCGGGTTCTTGCCCAGCAGGGCGAAGAGCAGCCCGCCAAAGACCATCGTGGCCAGCACCGCCACGACCGGCGTGGCCAGCGACCACAGGTCCGACGGCTGGGGACGTTTTTCCAGCTTGATCATGCGTCAGTCTTTCCGTGCTGCCCTGTCCAACCGCACCGCCCGGCGCAGCCGGTCAGCGGTGAGGTGGGGTTCAGGATCGTCCAGTGGACGATCCGCCCCCTCCGAACACCTCCCCCCGGAGGCCGCTTTGGCGATGTCATTGGCAACACGCGCGACATTGCCTCTTTTGAGCGCCCGAACCGACCCACCGGACCGAAGCGACCTCCAGGTCGGCGGCTACCCGGCTGCGCCTCTGTTTCAATCGTCGCTCCGACCTCACACATGCGCCACCTCCATGCCATGCGCGCCGCCCATCATCAGACCGATCTCGTCGATCGTCAGGCCGGATGTCGGGCGCGGGGCGGTCAGCCGGCCTTCGTTCAGCGCGGCGAAATTGTCGGCGATCTCCATCAGCTCGTCGAGATCCTGGCTGATCACCACCAGCGCCGCGCCTCCGGCGGCCAGGTCCAGCAGGGCCTGGCGGATCGCCGCCGCCGCGGCGGCATCGACGCCCCAGGTCGGCTGGTTGACCACCAGCACCTCGGGCTTTTGCAGGACCTCGCGGCCGATGACGAATTTCTGCAGGTTGCCCCCCGACAGCGACCGGGCGGCATTGCCCGGGCCGGGGGTGCGCACGTCGAAGGCCTGGATGATGCGCTCGGCAAACTGGCGGGCCGCGCCCCATTTCAGGAAGCCCCGGGTCACCAGCCCTTCGCGCAGGGCGCCGGTCAGCATGGCATTCTCGGTCAGGCTCATGTCGGGCGCCGCCGCATGGCCCAGCCGTTCCTCGGGCGCGGTCAGCAGGCCCAGCTCGCGCCGCCGGGCCGGGCCCAGCGTGCCGACGGGCCGGTCATGCAGGCGGACCGCATCGCCCCGGGTGCGGATCTCGCCCGAGAGCACGGCCAGCAATTCGTCCTGGCCGTTGCCGGCCACCCCGCCGATGCCCAGGATCTCGCCTTTGCGCACCGACAGGCCCAGGTCCTTGAGCGACGTGCCAAAGGCCGACGGCGAGGCCGCCGACAGCCCGCGGATCTCAAGCGCCACGGCGCCCAGTTCGCGCCCGGCCCGCTGCGGGGTCTGCAGGGCGGTGCCGACCATCATCTCGGCCATCTCCCGGGCGGTGGTCTCGCGCGGGATGCAGGTGCCGACGTTGCGGCCCAGCCGCAGGATCGTGGCGTTGTCGCAAAGCGTGCGGATCTCTTCCAGCTTGTGCGAGATGTAGAGGATGGCCGTGCCTTCCGAGCTGAGCTTGCGCAGGGTCTGGAACAGGATGTCGACCTCCTGCGGGGTCAGCACGCTGGTCGGTTCGTCCATGATCAGCAGCTTGGGGTCCTGCAGCAGGCAGCGGATGATCTCGACCCTCTGGCGCTCGCCGGCCGACAGGTCGCCGACGATGCGCGCGGGATCGAGCGGCAGGCCATAGGTTTCGGAGACCTCGCGGATGCGTCGGGCCAGGTCGCGCAGGGGCGGCGGGTTTTCCATGCCCAGGGCGATGTTCTCGGCCACGTTCAGCGCGTCGAACAGCGAGAAATGCTGGAACACCATGGCAATGCCGTCGGCCCGCGCGGCGCGCGGTTCGGCCGGGGCATAGGGCGTGCCGCGCAGGATCATCTCGCCGCTGTCGGGCTTGACCAGCCCGTAGATCATCTTGACCAGCGTGGATTTCCCCGCGCCGTTCTCGCCCAGCAGGGCATGGACCTCGCCGGGGGCGATGTCGAAGGACACGGTGTCGTTGGCCACGACGCCGGGATAGGCCTTGGTCAGGCCCCTGATGCTCAGGAGTGGGGTCATGCAATGGCCTCGCGACGCGCCGCCTGCGAGGGCGCGAGGAGCCGCGCCGCCACGCCGATGGCGATGGCATGGGGGTGCTTGCCCAGGGCCGGGTCGCCGATCGGGCAGGTGATCCGGGCGATCTCGCCCGGGCCGTGGCCCAGCCCGGCCAGTCGGGAGCGGAACCGCGCCCATTTGGTCTGCGACCCGATCAGCCCGGCAAAGGCAAAGCCATGGGTCAGCAGGGCATGGCACAGGTCCAGGTCCAGCGCGTGGGAATAGGTCAGGATCAGGTGTTCGGCGGCCTGCGGCGCATGGGGTACCAGCGCGGCCGGGGTGGCGGCCGGCAGGACCGTCACGCGGTCGGGCACGGTGGCGGGGAACCGCCCGGGCCCGGTGTCGACCCAGGTGATGGCCAGGTCGGGCAGGGGAGCCAGCACGTCGACCAGCGCCCGGCCCACGTGGCCCGCGCCCCAGATCCACAGCGGCCGCACCGCCCGGGCCAGCGGCTCGACCATCCAGCCGTCGACCAGCCCGGCCGCCGGCCGTTCACCCCGGTCCCTGGCCCGGGCCAGGATGCGTTCGACGCTCAGCGGCACCGGGCCAGCCCCAAAGGTCGCCGCCGTGACCGTTCCCGAAGCTTCCGCCGACACCGAAGAAGCCGCCGCTCCCGAAGATACCGCTGCCGGGGTTTTTGCCGAAGTCGCCGCTGCCGCTGCTGCCGAATACGCCCCGGCCTGCGCCAAAGACGAACGCGCCGCAGCCTCTGCCGACGACATCCCAGCCGCCGCTCCTGGCGCCGAAGACGCCAACGCCCCCACCGGCCGGGCCAGCACATCGGTCGTGCCGGCATCCAGCCGGGCCAGGTCGTCGCGGGTGAAGCCTTCGGTCAGCAGGGTCACCGCCCCGCCGCAGCACTGGCCCAGGTCGGGCCCCAGCGCCTGCCGGCTCAGCCCGCGCCGCCCGGCCCGGGCTGCCGCCGCGGCCTCGAATTCCAGCGTGCCGCCGCCGATCGTGCCGCTCTGGCCGCCGTCCCAGACCAGCATCGCCGCGCCGACCTCGCGCGGGGCCGAGCCCCGGACCTCGGCCACGACAACCCGGCTGACCGGCCCGTGGGCCAGGGCCGCGCGCAGCGCCTCGACATCAAATCCCATCTTCCATCCCCCGGATCGCGCGCCAGACCTCCTCGGCCGTCGCCGGCGCGTTCAGCCCGGGATAGCCGCCCCGGCCGCAGGATGCCACCGCATCGCTGAGCGCCAGCCAGGCCGAGATGCCCAGCATGAAGGGCGGCTCGCCCACGGCCTTGGACCGATAGATCGTCTCTTCCCGGTTCCGCCCGTCCCAGAGCGCCACGTTGAACACGTCGGGCCGGTCCGAACAGGCCGGGATCTTGTAGGTCGAGGGCGCATGGGTACGCAGCCGGCCCTTGTCGTCCCAGACCAGCTCTTCGGTGGTCAGCCAGCCGGCGCCCTGCACATAGGCCCCTTCGACCTGGCCGATATCCAGCGCCGGGTTCAGCGAGGCCCCGGCATCATGCAGCACGTCGGCCCGCAGGATGCGGTTCTCGCCGGTCAGCCGGTCGATGGCCACCTCGGTCACCGCCGCCCCATAGGCAAAGTAGAAAAACGGCCGGCCATCGCCCCGGATGCGGTCCCAGTCGACCTTGGGCGTCTTGTAGAACCCCGTCGACGACAGGCTGACCCGCCCGGCATAGGCCTTGCCCGCGGCCTCGGCGAAACTCATCCGCTCGGTGCCCACGGTGACGTGGCCGTCGGCAAAATGCACATCCGTCACGTCGGCCTGGTAGACCTGGGCCAGGTAGGCCGCCATGCGGTCGCGGATCGTGTCGCAGGCCGCCTTGACCGCCATGCCGTTCAGGTCGCTGCCCGACGAGGCCGCCGTGGCCGAGGTATTGGGCACCTTGGCCGTATCCGTCGCGGTGATCTTGACCGCGTCCATGCCCACGCCGAACCGGCTGGCCGCCACCTGGGCGACCTTCTGGAACAGGCCCTGGCCCATCTCGGTGCCACCGTGGTTGAGGTGGATCGAGCCGTCCTGGTAGACATGCACCAGCGCGCCGGCCTGGTTGAGATGGGTCAGCGTGAAGGAAATGCCGAACTTGACCGGCGAAAAGCCGATGCCCTTCTTCACGATCGGGTTGGTCGCGTTCCAGGCCGCCACGGCCTCCTTGCGCGCGGCATAATCCGACGAGGCCAGCAGCGCCTCGGTCATCTCGTGCAGCTCGAAATCCTCGACCAGCTGGCCATAGGGCGTGCGGGCCCTGGCCGATGCCGGTTCCGTTCCCGTGCCCCCCGCGCCGGGGGCATTGCTGGCCACCTCGCCGGCGGCGGGGTAGTAATTGCGCCGGCGCAGCTCGACCGGGTCGAGGCCCAGGTCGCGGGCCACGTGGTCCATGATCCGTTCCATGCCGATCATGCCCTGCGGCCCGCCAAAGCCGCGAAAGGCCGTGGCGCTCTGCATGTTGGTCTTCAGCCGGTGCGAGGTGATGCGCACCTCGGGGATCCAATAGGCATTGTCGGCATGCAGCATCGCCCGGTCGGCCACCGGCAGCGACAGGTCCATGCCCCAGCCGCAGCGGGTGTAATGGGTGACATCCACGGCCAGCAGCCGGCCGTCCTCGTCGAAACCGGCCCGGTAGTCGATGCGGAAATCATGGCGCTTGCCGGTGATCACCATGTCGTCGTCGCGATCATAGCGCATCGACGCCGCCCGGCCGGTGGCCCGGGCGACCACCGCGCAGGCGATGGCCAGCGCGTTGCCCTGGCTTTCCTTGCCCCCGAACCCGCCGCCCATGCGCCGGGTTTCCACCCGCACGGCATGCATCGGCACGCCCAGGGCCTCGGCCACCTTGTGCTGGATCTCGGTCGGATGCTGGGTCGACGATCCGACGATCATGTCGCCGCCTTCCTGGGGCAGGGCCATGGCCGCCTGGCTTTCCAGGTAGAAATGTTCCTGGCCGCCGATCTCGAACCGCCCTTCGACCCTGCGCGGCGCGCCGGCCAGGGCCGTGTCGACATCGCCCCGGCCATAGACCCGGGGGCCTTCCTCGAACCGGCTGTCGGCGGCCAGGGCGTCTTCGATCGTCAGGATCGGCGTGTCCTCGACATACTCGACCCGGGCCAGCCGCACCGCCTTGCGCGCGGCCAGGTGGCTGGTCGCGGCCACCAGGAACAGCGGCTGGCCGACGTAATGCACGCTGCCGTCGCTGAGCAGCGGCTCGTCATGGGCCGAAGGCGAGACATCATTGGCAAAGGGCAGGTCGTCGGCCGTCATCACGCAGGCCACGCCCGGCGCGGCGCGCACGGCATCGAGATCCATCGCCGCGATCCGCCCGCGGGCGATCTCGGACAGGCCGAAGGCCAGTTGCAGCGCGCCGGCGGGCAGGGGGATGTCGTCGACATAGCGCGCCTGGCCGGTCACGTGCAGGCGGGCGGCGTCGTGGGGCAGGGGCTTGGCCACGCTCATGCCCGCACCTCCAGGACCGACGTGGCCAGCCCGGCATCCTCGGCCCAGTAGCGTTCCAGCATCGCCCCGGCCGCATCCAGCCGATAGGCCGCCGAGGCGCGCATGTCGTCCATCGGGCTGAAATCGCGGGCCAGCGCCTCGCGCGCGGCGGCAATGGTCTCGCCGGTCCAGGGCCGGTCGCGCAGGGCGGCCTCGGTGTGGCCGGCCCGCCGGGGCACCCCGGCCAGTCCGCCGAAGGCAATGCGCGCGCCGGTCACCTGGCCCTTGTCGGTGGTGATGCTGAACGCCCCGCAGACGGCCGAGATGTCCTGGTCGAACCGTTTCGACAGCTTGTAGACCCGCAGCCGGTCGGCCTGGCGCGGAAAGCTCACGGCCTCGACGAATTCGCCGGGCTCGCGGTCCTGGCGGCCGTAGTCGAGGAAGAAGTCCTCGATCGGCAGGGACCGCCGGTCATCGCCCTTGCGCAGCCACAGGGTCGCGCCCAGGGCGATCAGGGCCGGCGGGTTGTCCCCGATGGGCGAGCCATTGGCGATGTTGCCGCCCAGCGTCGCCGCGCCGCGCACCTGCACCGAACCATACCGCCGGATCATCTCGGCATAGGACGGGTGCAGCGGGGCCATGGCCGCGCGCCAGCGTTCCATGTCGACCATGGCCCCGGCGCGCACCTCGGTCTCGGTGATGTCGATCGTCTTGAGATCCTCGCAGCGGCCCAGGAAGATCACCGGGGCGATGTCGCGCAGCCCCTTGGTCACCCACAGCCCGACGTCGGTCGCCCCGGCCACCAGCGTGGCCTGGGGTTCGGCGTGATAGATCCGGGCCAGCTCGTCGGCGCTGGCCGGGGCGTATTCCGACGTGCCCTCGGCCGGGGGCGGGGTGTCGCGCATCCAGTCGGGCACCGGTCGGTCGGCCGCCGCCTTGGCCGCCCGCACGATGGGCGCATAGCCCGTGCAGCGGCACAGGTTGCCCGCCAGCCGGTCGTCGAAATCGCGCTGGCCGTTGAGATGGGCGCAGGCCATCGAAGCCAGGAAGCCCGGCGTGCAAAAGCCGCACTGGCTGCCGTGATGGGTGATCATCTCGTCCTGGACCGGGTGCAATTCGCCATCCGGCCCGGCCAGCCCCTCGACCGTGCGCACGGCCTTGCCGTCAAGTTGGGGCAGCAACAGGATGCAGGCGTTCAGCGCCTTCGCCCCCGCCGCATCGGTCACGATGACCGAACAGGCCCCGCAATCGCCTTCGTTGCAGCCTTCCTTGGTGCCGGTCAGCCGCCGCTCCTCGCGGAGCCAGTCAAGAAGTGTCCCGGTGGCCGGAACATTGTCGAGCGTGACCGTTTCGCCGTTCAGACGGAACGTGATCTTCATGGGCGTCTGCCTGCCACTGTCTGTTTGTCCCGGGGCCTGTCGCGCGCCCCCGCCCGATGCGGCGGAAAGCAGGGGCGCAGCCCGTCATCCTGCACAGAAAAGCGGCAACGCCGGCCCTAGGCAAGAGGCTGGCGCGACAAGTTGTGTCTTTGGGTGGCAATCGCCTATTCCGATAGCGTTGCGAGGTGTGGGTGGCTGGCCACCACATCGCCAGTCCGGGCCGGCCGCATTTGAATCCGGGCCGGCCCTATTTGAAGGAGTGGCCCGCGGCCATCCCGCACCGGGTCACGGACCGCAGCGCCTGCCGGTTCCGCCCAAACCGCCCCTTGGGTAGCCCCGACGGCCGGCTCCGCCCGGGCCATTGATCGGGCCACCCCGTCGACTTGCGATGCCCGCGCCACCCATTGGGCGACCCCGGCGGCCGTTTCCACCCGCGCCGCCCATTGGGCCATCCAGGCGACCAGACCCGCCCACATCAGGTATCGGGCCGCCCCGGTGCCCGGTTCGACCCTGGGCGCTTAATCGGCCATCTCGGCGGTCAGCAGCCGGGTGAGATTGTCCAGCGCCCCGGTCCAACCCTCGGCATAGCCCGCCAGCGTTTCCGGCCCGGTCAGGCTGACGATCTGCAAGGTCACCTTCAGGTGGCTGCCCATGTCGTCGGGGCGGATTTCCTGCGTGACCAGCGACAGTGACAGCATGTCCCCGCCAACGGTCAGCGTTTCGGTCAGCACCAGCCGGCCGGGCCCGTCGACCACGTGGAAATCGGCCGTCGCGGTGAATTCCGGGTTGTCCTTCGGCCCGCAGCGCGCCACCTCGCGGCCGCCCGGGCGGATGTCGCAGGCATCGATCTCGATCACCACGTCATCCGACGGCGCGTTCCAGACCCTGCGGGCCGCCGCATCGGTCATCACCGCGAACAGCCGCTCGGGGCTGGCCGCAAAGCGGCGTTCCAACACGAGCGTCTCGAAATCGCAGGGGGGTGTCTCGTCATTCATCGGGCTTTCCTTTCACTGATCCTGTCACTGTCTTCTTTTGCATGCGGGGCCGGGCGCCGCCGTCTGTCATCTCCCGTCATCATCCGTCACGACCCGTCGCCGGCCTCGCGGTCCAGCCGCTCGGCCAGGGCGCCCAGCCGGTCCAGCCGGCCTTCCCACATCCGCCTCTGGCGCTGCAGCCATTCCTCGGCCTGGCGCAGCGGAGCGGCCTCGATATGGACCATCCGCACCCGGCCGATCTTTTCCGACCGCACCAGGCCGGACCCTTCCAGCACCTTGATATGCTTGAGGAAGGTCGGCAGCGCGATGTCATGCGGCGCGTGCAGCTCGCCGACCGGCGCCGGGCCGGCCACCAGCCGTTCGATCACCGCCCGGCGGGTCGGATCGGACAGGGCCGCAAAGAACGCATCCATTTGGTTAGTCATGTGGCTAACCAATCCGCAAATGCCGATTCGCGCAAGATACTTTTCCAAGTGACTAACTGTCCTCCGGCCATCGCCCGAGGTCTTGCGCCCCCTTCGGGGTCGCCGTGGCGCCAGGCCCGGCCATGTGCCCCTGCCGCCCGCCGCCCTTGCTGCCGTCGCCCCGACGCGCCCCTTCCTGCTTCTTTCTCTTTATAAATATCCGGCCGTTCCCCGCCGCCTTCACCCCCTCCCGTAAAAGGCACCGCCGCCGGTCTTTCCCCCCGTTGCCCGCCTCCCGCCGGGCCACTAATCTTGCGCCATGAGCAGCACCCCCGGATTCGTCCACCTCCGCCTTCACACCGAATATTCCCTCCTCGAAGGCGCCGTCCGCCTCAAGAAGCTGCCCGGCCAATGCGCCGGTCTCGGCATGCCCGCCGTTGCCGTCACCGACACCAACAACCTCTTCTGCGCGCTGGAATTTTCCGTCGGCGCCGCTGATGCCGGGGTGCAGCCGATCATCGGCATGCAGACCGACCTGGCCTATCTCACGCCGGAACCGGGCGGCAAACCCAAGCCGCCCGCGCCGCTGGTCCTGCTGGCCCAGAACGAGACCGGCTACGAGAACCTGATGGAGCTCAACACCTGCCTCTACGTCGGCAAGCAGGGCGACCTGCTGCAGGTCACGCTGGACCAGATCGAGGCCCATGCCGAAGGGCTGATCTGCCTGACCGGCGGCCCCGACGGCCCGGTGGGCCGGCTGTTGCAGACCGGCCACCGCGCCGAGGCCGAGGCCCTGCTGCAACGCCTGTCCCGGGCCTTTCCCGACCGGCTCTATGTCGAGCTGCAGCGCCACCCGGGCGAGGACGGCCAGCCCGACGCCGAGAAACAGACCGAGCGCGGCCATGTCGAAATGGCCTATGCGATGGACCTGCCGCTGGTGGCCACCAACGATGTCTACTTCCCCAAGTCCGACATGTACGAGGCCCATGACGCGCTGATCTGCATCGCCGAGGGCGCCTATGTCGACCAGCAGGATGCCCGCCGCCGGCTGACCGCCCAGCATTACCTGAAATCGCCCCAGGAAATGGCCACGCTCTTTGCCGACCTGCCCGAAGCGGTGGAAAACACCGTCGAGATCGCGAAACGCTGCGCCTTCATGGCCTATCGCCGCAAGCCGATCCTGCCGAAATTCGCCGATGACGAGGTTGTCGAACTGCGCCGCCAGGCGGTCGAGGGGCTGAAGGCCCGGCTCGAGGTCATCCCCCATGCCGCCCCGGTCTCGGAATACGAGGAGCGGCTGGAATTCGAACTGGGCATCATCGAGGGCATGGGCTTTCCCGGCTACTTCCTGATCGTGGCCGATTTCATCAAGTGGGCCAAGGATCACGACATTCCGGTGGGGCCGGGACGGGGCTCGGGCGCGGGCAGCCTGGTGGCCTATGCGCTGACCATCACCAACCTCGACCCGCTGCGCTATTCGCTGCTGTTCGAGCGGTTCCTCAACCCCGAACGGGTCTCGATGCCCGACTTCGACATCGACTTCTGCATGGACCGCCGCGAAGAGGTCATCCGCTACGTCCAGGAGAAATACGGCCACGACAAGGTCGCCCAGATCATCACCTTCGGTGCGCTGCTGTCCAAGGCCGCCGTGCGCGATGTCGGGCGGGTGCTGCAGATGCCCTATGGCCAGGTCGACCGCCTGTCCAAGATGATCCCCGTCGAAGGGGTCAAGCCGGTCAGCATCGAAAAGGCCCTGCAGGACGAACCCCGCCTGCGCGAGGAGGCCCGCAACGAAGAGGTCGTCAAGCGCCTGCTGGATTATGGCCAGCAGGTCGAGGGCCTGTTGCGCAACGCTTCGACCCACGCCGCGGGCGTGGTCATCGGCGACCGGCCGCTCGACAAGCTGGTGCCGCTCTACCAGGATCCGCGTTCGGACATGCCGGCCACCCAGTTCAACATGAAATGGGTGGAACAGGCCGGGCTGGTCAAGTTCGACTTCCTCGGGCTCAAGACCCTGACCGTCATCCAGAACGCCATGGACCTGATCCTGAAATCCGGCCGTCCGCTGCACGTGGCGGCCGATGGCACCGAGCTCTACGAGCCGGTGGCGGGCACCGAGAACGACATCGACGCCATCCCGCTGGACGACGAGGCGACCTACAAGCTTTATGCCGCGGCCAAGACCGTGGCCGTGTTCCAGGTTGAAAGCTCGGGCATGATGGATGCGCTCAAGCGCATGAAACCCACCTGTATCGAGGACATCGTGGCCCTCGTGGCGCTCTATCGCCCGGGGCCCATGGAAAACATCCCGACCTATTGCGAGGTCAAGAACGGCCAGCGCGAGATCACGTCGGTCCATGCCTCGATCGACCATATCCTGGCCGAGACCCAGGGCATCATCGTCTACCAGGAACAGGTGATGCAGATCGCCCAGGTCATGGCCGGCTACAGCCTTGGCGGCGCCGACCTTCTGCGCCGGGCCATGGGCAAGAAGATCAAGGAGGCGATGGACGCCGAACGCCCGAAATTCACCAAAGGCGCGATGGAAAACGGCGTCGACGAGGCCAAGGCCAAGGAGGTTTTCGACCTCCTGGAGAAATTCGCCAACTACGGGTTCAACAAGTCCCACGCCGCGGCCTACGCGGTGGTCAGCTACCAGACCGGCTGGCTCAAGGCCAATCACCCGGTGGAATTCATGGCCGGGGTGATGAATTGCGATATCCACCTGACCGACAAGCTGGCCATCTACTTCCAGGAGGTCCGCAAGGGTCTGGGCCTGCCCTACGTGCCGCCCTGCGTCAATCGCTCCGAGGCCACGTTCGACGTGATCGAAGGCCGGCTGGTCTATGCCCTGGGCGCGCTCAAGAATGTCGGCCTCGACGCCATGCGCCTGGTGGTCGACGGGCGGGGCGGGCAGCCCTTTGTCAATCTCTACGATTTCGCCCGCCGGGTCGATCTGAAGAAGGTCGGCAAGCGGCCGCTGGAAATGCTGGTGCGGGCCGGGGCCTTTGACACGCTCGACGGCAACCGCCGGCGGGTCTTTGACAGCCTCGATGCCCTGGTCGGCTATTCGGCCGCGATCCACGAACAGCGCGCCTCGGCCCAGGTCTCGCTCTTTGGCGAGGCCGGCGAGGACCTGCCCGAACCGCGCCTGTCACCGGTGTCGGACTGGCTGCCGGCCGAACGGCTGGGCGAGGAATTCAAGGCCATCGGCTTTTACCTGACCGGCCATCCGCTCGACGATTACATGGGTCCGCTGCGCCGCCAGAACGTGCTGACCTTCGACGAGGTCACGGCCAAGGCCCAGAACGGCCCGCTGATCGCCAAGTTGGCCGGCGTGGTCACCGCCCGGCAGGAACGCAAGTCGGCCAAGGGCAACCGCTTTGCCTTCGTCGGCCTGTCCGATCCCACCGGCAATTACGAGGTCACGCTGTTTTCCGAGGCGCTGGAAGCCTCGCGCGAATTCCTCGAGGCCGGGTCCAATGTCGTTGTCACGGCCGAAGCCACGCTGGAGGCCGACCAGCTCAAGCTGCTGGGCCGGTCGATCGCCCCGATCGACAGCGCCGTGGCGGCGGGCGGGTCGTCGGGCCTGCGGATCTTCATCGACGATGCGGCGGCCGTGTCGGTCGTGGCGGCCGTGCTGGAACAGGCCCGGGCGGCGGCGAAACAGGCCGCCCGCGGGCCGGTCCAGCTGTGCCTGCAACATCCCTCGCTGCCCGGCGAGGTCGACATGGACCTGGGCGCCGATTTCACCGTCAGCCCCCAGGTCAAGGGCGCGCTGAAATCGCTCGACGGGGTGATCACGGTCGAGGAGCTGTAGGGCGGGGGGCACCCCGCCGCTCCTCACGCTTTCTTTGGCAGGTCGTCGTCGATCGTCACGATCCGGCTGTCGTAGAAGAAATGGCTCTGCGCCGACAGCTCCTCGGGCAGGGCGCCCAGGCTGCGCGCGATCAGGTGCTGCGACACCACCCGCCAGCCCATGGCGTTGGTATTGTAGAGAACATCGCCACAGGCCCGGCAGAAGACCTTTTTCATCTTCAGCGCCGGATGCTGTGCCTCGACCAGCATCTCGCGGCCCCGGGTGACGCTGGCCTGGTCGCTGTCCCAGGCCGTGACCGAATGATAGGGCGTGCCCAGCAGCGTCCGGCAGGCATTGCAATGGCAATGGCCGCGCACCCGGGGCTGTCCGGTCAGGCGCAGCCCCACGGCGCCGCAGGTGCAGGTCAGGTCATGGCTCATGGTCCGGTCCCTTCGCGGTGATGGACATCAGTAATGCGGCGGGGTCTCGTCGCCAAAGACCACCCCGCCGGTGCCCTCGGCCTCGCGTTGGGCCTCGCGCTGCATCAGCATGGCCACGCGCCGGTTCAGCAGCTCGATCTCGCGTGCCTGGCCGGACACGACGTCGCTCATTTCGTCCACGCTGCGCATCAGGTGCGCCAGCTTCTCTTCCAGCGCCTGCAGGGACCTGTCCATCTTGCACCTCTCGCCCGATCACTGCCCGCCACATAGGACACCCCGCGCCGCCGTCCAAGCCATGGGAGCGGGAAAAGCGCCGCTAGGTGCGCCGGTGGGCGCGGGGGCGTAGTCGGCGGCGAAGCACGGATGGGGCACGGTATGCGGGCGGTGGGGCGGAACACGGGCGAGACAGAGACATTGGGGGCAGCGCTTGGACGCAGCCGCAACCTTCATGGGCGGTGAACGACCCGACCAGTGGGCGCCGCCGGAACTCGCGTGGGTGCGGAAAAGGGCGGGGCGGAGTGTGGGCTTCGGCGGAGCCGGGATGCAGGAGAACATGGGCGGACCCTGAGATGAGGGAGGGAACGCTCGTGGGCGCGGAAGAAGGGCGGCGGCCACGGATGTGGACCGGACATGGCCAGTCCAGAACAAGAGTTGAGGCGACGCAGGGGGCACAGGCGGAACCCGCGTTGGCGCGGAACAATGGACGGCGCGGCGCACGGGCCCAGACGGAACAGGCATGGGCGCGGAGCAAAGGCAGGGCAGAGCACGGGTCAAGGCCGGACACGGACAGAGCTGAACACGGACGAGGGCGCAACACGGCCGAGGTCTTGCGCGTCCGCTGGACGCGCGGTGGCGCCAGGCCCGGCGACGGTGCCGGGGCCGTCCGGGCCTGCAGCTTCTTTCTCTTTCCAAATATCCCGCCCCGGCCTCACCGCCTGGGCAACGCCGCAGCGCCTTGCTCCGCCCCCGCCCTTGGGCTAGACCCCGCCGCGAAAAAGGGGGAAACGACCCATGGCCAAGCCGAAGAAAATGCCCCGTCCCAAGGCGGAGACTCCGAAAGGGTTCCGCGACTATTTCGGGCCGGACGTCACCGAACGGGCAGAGATGCTGCGCACGATCGCCGGGGTCTATCATCGCTACGGCTTCGACGCGCTGGAATCGAGTGCCGTCGAGACGGTCGAGGCCCTGGGCAAGTTCCTGCCCGACGTCGACCGCCCCAACGAAGGCGTCTTTGCCTGGCAGGAAGAGGACAGCGACTGGGTCGCCCTGCGCTACGACCTGACGGCCCCGCTGGCCCGGGTCTATGCCCAGCACCGCAACGACCTGCCCACGCCCTATCGCCGCTATGCCATGGGCCCTGTCTGGCGCAACGAAAAGCCCGGTCCCGGCCGGTTCCGCCAGTTCTATCAATGTGATGCCGATACCGTCGGCACCGCCTCGATGGCCGCCGATGCCGAGATCTGCGCCATGCTCTCGGACGCCCTGGAAGAGGTCGGCATCCCGCGCGGCGATTACGTTGTGCGCGTCAACAACCGCAAGGTTCTGAACGGCGTGATGGAAGTGGCCGGCGTGCTCGACCCGTCCGACCCGGATGTCCGTGCCCACGAGCGCGGCATTGTCCTGCGCGCCATCGACAAGCTCGACCGCCTCGGCCCGGATGGTGTGCGCGCGCTGCTGGGCGAGGGGCGCAAGGATGACAGCGGCGATTTCACCGAAGGCGCCGGGCTTTCGCCCGAACAGGCCGAGATCGTCATGGGCTTTACCGAGGCCGGACGTGACACCGGCGCGGCCACCGTCGCCCGGCTGAACGAGCTGGTCAAAGGCTCGGCCACCGGCGAGGAAGGCGTGCGCGAGCTGGAACAGATCGCCGAACTGCTCGATGCCGGGGGCTATGGCGCCGACCGCATCCTGATCGATCCGTCGGTCGTGCGCGGCCTGGGCTATTACACCGGCCCGGTCTACGAGGCCGAACTGACCTTCGAGATCTTCGACGAGAAGGGCCGCAAGCGCCAGTTCGGCTCGGTTTCGGGCGGCGGGCGCTATGACGACCTGGTCAAGCGCTTCACCGGCCAGTCGGTGCCTGCCACCGGCATTTCCATCGGTGTCGACCGTCTGTTGGCCGCCCTGCATGCCAAGGGCCGGCTGACCTCGGCGTCCCAGGGGCCGGTTGTCGTGACCGTGATGGACCGCGACCGCATGGCCGATTACCAGGCCATGGTCGCCGAACTGCGTAATGCCGGCATCCGGGCCGAGGTCTACCTGGGCAACCCGAAGAATTTCGGCAACCAGCTCAAATATGCCGACCGGCGCGACAGCCCGGCGGCGGTGATCGAGGGCGCCGACGAGAAGGCGCGCGGCGTGGTGCAGGTCAAAGACCTGATCCTGGGCAAGAAAATCGCCGAGAACGCCACGCTGGAGGAATGGAAGGAACGGCCCAGCCAAGTCGAGATTCCGCGCGCCGAGCTGGTGGCGACCATCCGCAAGATCCTGGACGGGCAGGGCTGATGGCCGCCCGCGCCGAGATCCTAGCCCTGGCCGCCCGGCTGCGGTCCGGTTTCGAAGCCCAGGGCGCCCGGGCCGTCGAGACACCGATCCTGCAGCCGGCCGATGCGCTGCTGGACCTCTACGGCGAAGAGATCCGCGCCCGGGCCTATACCGCCACCGACGCCCTGCGCGGCGAGCAGATGATGCGCCCGGACTTCACCGTGCCGGTCGTGCAGATGCACATGTCGCAGGGGGCCGAGCCTGCGCGCTATACCTATGCCGGCGAGGTCTTTCGCCGGCAAGAACATGACCCGGACCGGGCCAACGAATACATCCAGGTCGGTTACGAGGTCTTTGACCGCACCGATCCGGCCGCGGCCGATGCCGAGGTCTTTGCCCTGATCGCCCAGGCGCTGGGCGGGCTGTCGCTGCGGGCGGCCACCGGCGATATCGGCATTCTCAAGGCCGCGATCCTGGGGTTGCAGACGACCGAGACGCGCAAGGCCATGCTTCTGCGCCACATCTGGCGGCCGCGCCGGTTCCGCGCCCTGCTGGACCGCTATGCCCATCCCCAGGCTCCTGCGCCGGCCCGGGCCGCGCTGTTCACGGCCGCAGATCCCTTTGCCGAAGCCGGGCCCGAAATCGGCCTGCGCTCGCGTGCGGAAATCGCCCGTCGGTTGCACGCCCTGCGTGACGATGCGGCCACCGCGCCGATCAGCCACCACGAGCTGACGATGATCGACGCGCTGCTGACCGTGCGCGAAACCGCGCCCTTCGCCCTGCAGCAGCTGCGCGACATCGCCGTCGACCTGCCGGCGATCACCCCGGCCATCGACGGGCTGGACGCCCGGTTCACGGCCCTGGCGGCCCGCGGCATCGACACCGAGAACCTCGATTTCGAAGCGGCCTACGGCCGGACCTCGATGGAATATTACGACGGCTTCGTCTTCGGGTTCTACGCCGAGGGCCGCCCCGATCTGCCCCCCGTCGCCACCGGCGGGCGGTATGATGCCCTGACCCGCGAGCTGGGGCAGGGGGCCGAGATCCCGGCTGTTGGGGCGGTGCTGCGCCCCGGCCTGATGCTCGAGCTGCAGGAGGTTTCGCGATGACCCTGAAGCTGGGCGTGCCGTCCAAGGGGCGGTTGATGGAAAAGACCTTCGACTGGTTCGACCGGGCCGGCATCCGCCTGTCGCGCTCGGGCTCCGACCGGGAATATGCCGGCATGGTCGAAGGGATCGAGGGCGTGTCGCTCGTGCTGCTGTCGGCCGGGGAGATCCCGCGCGAACTGGCTGCCGGGCGCATTCACCTGGGCGTCACGGGCACCGACCTGATCCATGAAAAGCTGGCCCGCTGGGAACAGCAGGTCGAAGAGATCCGGCCCATGGGCTTTGGCGATGCCGACCTGGTTCTGGCCGTGCCGCGCTTCTGGGTCGATGTCGACACACTCGACGATCTCGACGCCGCGGCGGCCGAATTCCGGGCGGTGCATGGCCAGCGCCTGCGGATCGCGACCAAGTACCACCGGCTGGTGCGCGAATTCCTGCGCGACGAAGGTGTGGCCGACTACATGCTGGTCGACAGCCAGGGCGCGACGGAAGGCACGGTCAAGAACGAGACCGCCGAGGCCATTGCCGACATCACCTCGACGGGCGAGACCCTGCGGGCGAACCACCTGCGCATCCTGTCGGACGGTCTGATCCTGCGCAGCCAGGCGACGCTCTGGCGCAGCCGTGTGGCCGATTACGACAATGGCGATCGTCAGGCATTGAGCGAACTCCTCGATCGGGTCGGAGGCTAGCGCAACAGGCGCCAGCCCAATTCCAGCGCGCCCAGCACTGCGCCGGCGGGCAAGGATATGACCAGGGCCAGCCAAAGGGCCCCGGCGCGGGTCGGTCGGGCGCGGGCAATGGCATGGCCATGAACGCGCTTGGGCGGTGGTCTGGTCGTTTTCATGTCGGTTGTTTACGCCGATTTAGGTTCTTGTCCGGTTAATGCCGGACATGGATTGGCAGATAACCGAATGTCCCTTGCCCGATGGCGCCCCGGTCCCGATGCAGCAGCATCCGTTCTACGGCCGGGCCTGCACGGCCATGGGCTCGCGCGTGATCACGTTGTGCACCGGCCCGCCCGAGGATCCGCTGGCCCGGGCGCAGGTCCTGTTGCGCCGCTGGCCGCTCTTCGGCGACTTTGCGCTTCTGGCCCGTGGTCCCGCCTGGGCGCCGGGCACGTCGCTGGCCACAATGCGCCAGGGCACGGAGGCGCTGGCCCGCCACCTGCGTCGCGATTGCCGAGGCGTCATGGCCACCTGCGAACCTGTCGAGGGTGTTGATCCGCTGGCTGGCGCCGGCCTCCTGCCCATGGTCACCCCGGGTGGCCAGGCCCGGCTGGCCCTGTCGGCGCCCGATGACATGCTGGCCCGCCAGCACGGCAAGTGGCGCAACCGCCTGCGCCGCGCCCAGGATGGCCCCCTGCGCGTCGATCACGCGCCCTTGCCCGACGTCGCCGACCATTGGCTTCTGCTCCGGGAAGAGGCCCAGTCTCGCCGCCGCGGCTATCGTCGCCTGCCGATCCGATTCACGCAGGCCTGGCGCCATGTCAACGGCCCTCGCGCCACGCGCCTGTTCACCGCCCGGTATGGCAAGACCCCGGTGGCGGCCATGCTCTTCCTGTTGCACGGAAAATCGGCCAGCTACCATATCGGCTGGTCAGACGAGCTGGGCCGGCAATGCCATGCCCATTCCCTGTTGCTCTGGCAGGCGGCCTGCTGGCTCCAGGCCCGCGGCTACGCCTGGCTGGATCTCGGCACGCTGGACACCGAAACCACCCCGGGCCTTGCGCGTTTCAAGCTGGGCTCCGGCGCCAGGCCGTTCCAGATAGGTACCACGTGCCTCGACGCCCCGGGCGCACGAGCGCTGGCCCGGCTCTGCGGCCACGGTCCGGTGATCACCCGCCCCACCACATCAACGCCCGCCCGGCCGCTGGAACATCTCTGACGATGCTGCTTCTTTCTCTTTCCAAATATCCCGGCCCTACACAGCGCGTCCCGCGCATGTCCCCGGGCAAGGGCGCTAGCGCACCCCGATATCGGCGAGCGCTGCGGCCAGTTTCGGTGGCAATACGTCCTCCTGGGCCCGGCCTTCGCCCAGGTCTTCGGGCGCATCTCCGGCGGCCAGGTAACGCCAGCCCTGGAACGGCCGGCGGGGCAGGGCCCGGGTGCGGATCACCTCCGGGTCCAGCACGATGGCGCAGCGGTCAATCCCGTCTTCGCCGGTCACCCGCTCCAGCCGCAGCACGCGCTGACGGCACAGGACCAGGCCCTTGAACACCCAGTAGAGCGACCCGCCGTTCAGCAACTCGGCCTCGCGCTTGGGCCACATCCGCGTGACATGGCGCGGCAGATTGTCCGGCCAGCGCCCGCGGGACGTGGCCTGCCAGGCCAGCAGGTCGTCCACCGCTTCGGCCCCGACGCAAAGCTTCACAAGATTGACGTATTTGTCCAATGGACTCGGCCCCAAGCTATCCCCTTAGTATAGTAGTGGCCAAGGATCTGAACTCAAGGTGTTGAGGTGAAGGCGCCAGTCGCGTTATCTTTGGCTTCCGCTTTCCACTGTGAATCGCCCCTCCCGAATAGACCCGGTCAAAGGAAGCCGCCGATGAGCCGTTTTGCCGCCCCCATTGCCGAACAGATCTGGGACATGAAGTACCGCTTCAAGGATGCCGATGGCAGCCCGATCGACCAGACGGTCGAGGACAGCTGGCGCCGCATCGCCCGCGACCTGGCCCGGGTGGAACAGGATCCGGCACATTGGGAAGAGCGGTTCTATGCCGCCCTGGAGGATTTCAAATACCTGCCCGCCGGCCGCATTACTGCCGGGGCGGGCACGGCCCGGGCCGTGACGCTGTTCAACTGCTTTGTCATGGGCACGATCCCCGACAGCATGGGCGGCATCTTTGAAATGCTGCGCGAGGCTGCGCTGACCATGCAGCAGGGCGGCGGAATCGGCTATGATTTCAGCACGATCCGCCCGCGCGGCGCCAATGTGACCGGGGTGGCCGCCGATGCCTCGGGCCCGCTCAGCTTCATGGATGTCTGGGACGCCATGTGCCGCACGATCATGTCGGCCGGCTCGCGCCGCGGCGCGATGATGGCCACGATGCGCTGCGATCACCCCGACATCGAGGATTTCATCACCGCCAAGTCGGATTCCGCCCGGCTGCGCATGTTCAACCTGTCGGTCCTGGTGACCGATCCCTTCCTCGAAGCCGTCAAGGCCGATGGCCCGTGGGAGCTGGTTTTCGACGGCAAGGTCTATCACACCGTCCAGGCCCGCGACCTGTGGAACCGCATCATGAAGGCGACCTATGATTACGCCGAACCGGGCGTGATCTTCATCGATCGGATCAACCAGGCCAACAACCTGGCCTATTGCGAGACCATCGCCGCGACCAACCCCTGCGGCGAACAGCCTCTGCCGCCCTACGGCGCCTGCCTGCTGGGGTCGATCAACCTGGCCCGGCTGGTCGATCAGCCCTTTGCCCCGGGCGCCACGATCGACACCGACGCGCTGACCGAGCTGGTCGCCACGGCCGTGCGCATGATGGACAACGTCGTCGATGCGTCGAAATTCCCGCTTCCGGAACAGGCGGCGGAGGCCCAGAACAAGCGCCGGATCGGCCTGGGCGTGACCGGGCTGGCCGATGCGTTGCTGATGATGGGCCTGCGCTACGGCTCGGACGAGGCAGCCCGGCAGACCGAGGATTGGCTGCATGCCATCGCACGGGCGGCCTACCTGGCCTCTGTCGACCTGGCCCGGGAAAAGGGCGCCTTCCCGCTGTTCGACGCCGAAGGTTACCTGGCCTCGGGCACCATGGCCCAGATGGATGACGACGTGCGCGAGGCCATCCGTGCTCATGGCATCCGCAATGCGCTGCTGACCTCGATCGCGCCGACCGGGACGATCAGCCTGTATGCCGGCAACGTGTCCTCGGGGATCGAGCCGGTCTTTGCCTATGCCTATACCCGCAAGGTGTTGCAGAAAGATGGATCGCGCACCGAGGAAGAGGTGGTCGATTACGCCGTCCAGCTTTGGCGCGACATGTTCGGCGATGCCCCGCTGCCCGACCATTTCGTCAATGCCCAGACCCTCGACCCGGCCGACCACGTCAAGATGCAGGCCGCAGCGCAGAAATGGGTGGATTCGTCGATTTCCAAGACGATCAACTGCCCCGAGGACATTTCCTTCGAAGCGTTCAAGGACGTCTACATGCAGGCCTGGGAAACCGGCTGCAAAGGGTGCACGACCTACCGGCCGAACGACGTGACCGGGTCGGTTTTGACGGTTGCAGAGCAAAAGCCCGCCCAGAGCGTCGAGGTCTCTGGCGATTTGAAGGGGCGTCTGACTGCCTTGATCGAGGCAAGAAACACCTCCATGCGAAAGGTGTCGCTCGATGCGGGCCTGGGCGCAGGCTATGTTCAGAGTGTCGTTTCCGGGCAGATCGAACCAACGGTCGGCAACGTGGAAAAGCTGGCGGGCGTTCTGAAGGTGTCCGTCGCAAGCCTGATCGGGGGGAGCGCGCCCGAGGTGGTTGCAACCGACAGTGCCGAACCGCTTCAGCCCCATGGCGACGTGATCTACATGTCCGAGCCGCTGGACCGTCCGCAGGCTCTGGAGGGGCAGACCTACAAGCTGAAATGGCCTGACAGCGAACACGCGATCTACATCACGATCAACGACATCATCATCGGCGGGCACCGCCGGCCTTTCGAAGTTTTCATCAATTCCAAGAACATGGAGCATTTCGCCTGGACAGTGGCGCTGACCCGCATGATCTCGGCGGTGTTCCGGCGCGGGGGCGATGTGTCCTTTGTCGTCGAGGAGCTGAAGGCGGTGTTCGACCCGCGCGGCGGGGCCTGGATGCAGGGCAAGTACATCCCGTCGATCCTGGCGGCTATCGGTGGCGTGATCGAGCGCCACATGATTGCCATCGGTTTCATCGAGGGCGAGGGCATGGGCCTGAAATCCGATCCCCAGGCCGATGTCGTCAACCTGGGCACTCCGCGAGGCCCGGCCTGCCCGAGCTGTGGCCAATACGACATGCGCATGGTCGAGGGATGCATGACCTGCGCGTCCTGCGGTCATTCGAAATGCGGGTGAGGGCGGCGGCTGGCGGAGTCAGAGAAAGCAGATGAATGCGCAAACGGAAGCATAAGTCTGCGCAAAGGGTGTCAAGGGCGAAACGTACCGCCTGGTGTCCCTGGGCTGCTCTCTGAAAGACGGTGATAGAGGCGCTGGGGCGGACGCTCCGGCGCCTTTCGCGTATGAAGGGGATGTGCGGTTCGTGGCATGAGGCGGGGATCTGGCGGAGGGCCGTTGTGCCCTCCCTGTAAGAGCCTGAGCATGGCGCAGTGGGGCTGGCTTGTGATGGTGAGACCGTGGACACGAGGTCGCTTAGAAGCAGTGGGAACTCCGATGAAGACCATTAAGCCGACGCAAGCTGTCGCTACGATCCTCAGCCGATATCAGCGTCGGAGAATTTGTCAGGTGTCCGTCACAGCAACGGACGTCTACGGCGACACCATTGCTCGCTTCTGTGGAGACGACGTTGACCTTGACCCCGTCGAACTGGGCCGCATCCATCTAAAGCGCCAGAAGGTGATTTCCGGCCGCAGACTCGTCACCCTTCTTGCCCGCCATCAGCGCGAGATCAGAGCTGAGTGACGCCTCCCGAGGGTTTCCTGGGGGACTGGGCTCAACACCAGATACGAATACACGAAGCGTCGTCGCTCTTGGGAGCGAATGGTTTGCTTCAAGGGGTCATAGTCACCGCTCACGTCCGGCACAGTATGTTGAACTGCCCTGGCTCCAATGGCGGGAAGTAGTCGTTTGCCGCGGCCTGCACCATTGGCCGCTAATCGAAATCAAAATAGGTAGTTGCCACCGTCGGCATTTCCTCTCTCCCATTAACCAGGAGCTAGCCTTCGAGCATAGGGTCAGCTCCTCCCACAATGGCAGCTTTCAGATCCCGGTCACACTCTGTTGGCTTGCATCGACCTCAGTAGTGCGCGGAGCGCTTCTGGCAACTGCCTGCGGCTGGGATAGTAAAGGTGGAACGCCGGGCCCATGGACGACCACTCCGGCAAAACGTGCAGCAGCTCGCCGGTTTCCAATTCGGTCCGGACCCGATCTTCCAGCGTGTAGCAGATTGCCCCGCCGCCTTTCGCGATCTCCAGTGACAGGATCGTTTCAATGACGATGACTGACCAGTCGAGAGACAGTTCGACCTCTTCGTTGCCGCGCTCCAATTCCCAGTTGTAGATCCGGCCGGTCCCCATGCGCAGCCCGATGCAGCGATGGTTCTTCAGGTCGTTGGGATGGGTAAGGGGCGGTGCCGAGGCGAGATACTCCGGCGAGGCCACAGCCAGCCAGCGCAGCTCGGGGCCGATCGGCAAGGCGATCATGTCCTCAGGCACGGTGCCGCCGTAGCGGATGCCCGCGTCGTAGCCTTCCTGCACGATGTCGATGACGTGGTCGTTGATCTCGACCTCGACCCTGACTTCGGGAAACTGCCGCATGTACCCCGCAAGGATCGGCGCCAGCACAAGCCGTGCGGCATCCGTCGGCACGTTGATCCGCAGGTTGCCTGCGGGACGATCCCGGTAGCGGTTGAGGCCTTCCAACCCACCCTCGATGGCGTCGAGACCCGCCTGCACATGTGACAGAAGCTCCCGCCCCGCATGCGTCAGGGTCACGCTGCGATTGGTCCGGTTGAACAGGCGCACGCCCTGGCGTGCCTCCAGCCCGCGCATGGCATGGCTGAGCGCGGAAGGCGAAAGATCCAGCTCGGCCGCAGCCTTCCGAAACCCGCCCGTCTCGGCGATGGTGCGGAAGAGATTGAGATCGCCAAGGTCAGTGCGGTTGAGGGTCATCGGTGCTCCTTTGACGCTCACATAACACGTTTTGTGTTTAGTTTCACTCATCACTGCGTGCAGCTTTGCTTGCCTTATCGTGCCTCTGTCGTGCCGCTATCTGCTGCCCAAAGGCAAGACAGGAGGCCCCGCATGCAGATCGCCATCGCTCAATTCGTCCTCGCCCTTGGCGGGCTGTTCCTCGGCACGGCCGAGTTCGCGGCCATGGGGCTGCTGCCCTCGATCGCCGAAACCTTTGAGGTGGACGTGCCGACGGCGGGTCATCTGGTGAGCCTCTATGCCATCGGGGTCGTGGTCGGCGCACCGCTGCTGACGGTCGTCACGGCGCGCATGGAAAAGCGCAAGCTGCTCATGGGCCTTGCCGTGCTGATCGTGCTGGGCAACGCCGGCTCGGCACTGGCGGCGAGCTTTGGCCAGATCGGCGTGGCACGCTTTGTCGCCGGGCTGCCGCACGGGGCCTATTACGGGACGGCGGGGCTGGTGGCCGCCTCGCTGGTGGCGCGCGAAAAGCGCACGCAGGCCATTGGCCATGTCATGCTGGGCCTTGCCGCCGCGAATGTGGCGGGCGTGCCGCTGGTGACCTGGATGGGGCAGGTCTTTGGCTGGCGCTCGGCCTTCGGGCTGGTGGCGGCAGGCGGTGTGCTGCTGGTCTTCCTGCTGCCGCTGGTGGTCCCTACGCGGCCCGCAGAAAAGGACGCCTCGCCGCGGTCCGAACTCTCGGCCTTCGGCTCGCTTCAGGTCTGGCTGACGCTGGCGACGGCGGCGATCGGCTTTGGCGGCATGTTCGCGGTCTACAGCTACATCACCCCGACTCTGACCGAGGTCACGGGGATCGCCGAGGCCCGCGTGCCGTGGATGTTGGCGCTCTGGGGGCTCGGGATGGTCGTGGGCAATACGCTCGGCGGCTGGCTGGCTGACCGGTCGCTGACCGGTGCGATCCTGGGGTTCTTCGCTTGGACGGTGGTGACGCTGGCGCTCTTTGGCGCGGTGGCGGCCAATGTCTGGCTGGCGGGGCTGGCGCTGTTCCTCGTGGGCATCGGGTTCGCGCTGGTCCCGGCGTTGCAGGCCCGGTTGCTGGACGCGGCCCCACGCGCACAGTCACTGGCCTCGGCCATGAACCACTCGACCTTCAACCTCTCGAATGCCATCGGCGCCTGGACCGGTGGGCTTGCGATCTCGGCGGGCCTCGGCTGGGCCTCGACGGGCTACGTCGGCGCGGCGCTGGCGGTGGCCGGGCTCTGCATCTTTACCTTCGCGCTGGAACTTCAACGAAAGGACTGATCCATGACACGCATGCAAGACATCATCGCCCCCGGGAATGCTGCCGTCATCACCGGCGCGGCGAAGGGCATCGGGGCCGCCATCGCCGAAGACCTCGCCGCACGTGGCATGGAACTGGCGCTGTTCGACCGTGACGCCGAGGCGCTTGATGCGCTCGCAGACCGCCTGAACACCGACGTGCTGACGGTGACCGGCGACGTGTCCAAGCGCGAGAATTGCGAAAACCTGCATGGCGCGGTGACCGACCGCTTCGGCGTACCGCAGCTGCTGATCAACAATGCAGGCATGATGCGCCGTCCGGGTCCGTGGTCTTCGCCTGAAGAGTGGCGCGAGGTGCTGGACGTGAACTTCACCTCTACCCTGAGGATGCAGCACCTCTTCGTGCCGGACATGATCGCCGGCGACCAGCCCGGCGCCATCGTCAACCTCGGCTCCAAGGAGGGCATCACGACCCCGCCCGGCCAGGCCGCGTATTCCGTCGCCAAGGCAGGCATCAAAGTGCTGACCGAGCAGCTGGAGCACGAGCTGCGCAACGCCACCGACGGCCGTCTTTCAGCGCACCTGCTGGTGCCGGGCTACACCTACACGCCCATGAATTTCCCCGAGGCACAGCCCGGTGACAAGAAGCCCGACGCCCCGTGGTCCGCTGAACAGATGGTCGATTACTTCATGGCGCGTCTGCTGAACGGCGACTTCTACATCCTGTGCCCCGACAACGAGGTGACGCCCGCGATGGACGCGAAACGCATCCGCTGGGCCGCCGAGGACATGGTGCGCAATCGCCCGGCGCTGTCGCGCTGGCACCCCGATTACAAGGAGGATTTCGCCCAATGGATGAAATCGTGAAACCCCACGCCCCGACCAGACAGGACAAGACAATGCATAACGCAAAGGCAAATGGTGCCGCGATCCCCGCACTCGGCTTTGGCACCTTCCGCATGAACGATGCCGAGGTGGCCGCCGTGTTGCCCGAGGCGTTGAAGCTCGGCTTCCGCCATGTCGATACCGCGCAGGTCTACGGCAACGAGGCCGCCGTGGGCGCCGCGATCAAGGCCTCCGGCGTGGCCCGCGACGCGATCTTCCTGACCACCAAGGTCTGGGTGACCGAATTCGCCGAGGCCGATTTCCTGCCCTCCGTGGAGGAAAGCCTCGCGAGGTTGGGCGTCGACCACGTTGACCTGCTGTTGCTACACTGGCCCCATGGCAACGACACGCCGCGCGAGGTGCAGATCGCGGAGCTGAACAAGACCGTGACCAAGGGCATGGCCCGCCACATTGGTGTCAGCAACTACAACGTCGCCGAGATGCACGAGGCGGCGGAACTCTCCGACGCACGGCTGGTCACCAACCAAGTCGAATACCATCCTTACCTCTCTCAGGCGCCTATCCTGAAGGCCTGCGAGGACCTCGGCATGGCGCTGACCGGGTATTACGGCATGGCCGATGGCCTGGTGCCGCAGGATGAGGTGCTGAAGGATATCGGTGCCGCCCATGGCAAGACGGCGTCGCAGGTGGCTCTGCGCTGGCTGGTCCAGCAACCCCGCGTCGTGCCCCTGTCGAAGACCGCGAAACTCAAGCGTGTGCCCGAGAACTTCGGCATCTTCGACTTCGAGCTGAGCGATGCCGAGATGCAGGCCATCCACGGCCTCGCGCGCAAGGACGGGCGGATCGTCTCGCCACAGGACATGTCTCCCGAATGGGACTGACCCCGGACTGGTCCGTCCCATGCCCTCGCCGCGCCCTCCGGCGGGGGCATTTTCTACCGGAGACCCGCGATGCCTCTTCAAGCCTACGATCCGATCTTTCCGATGCTCTTCCCCCAAGAGGCTGAGCTACAGTGTCTCGTTTCCAGTAGCGGCTGGCTCGAAGGCCCCACCTGGCTGCCGAGCCCCGGCATCCTTGTCTTCAGTGACATTCCCAACGACCGCCAGCTGACTCGACGCACCGCTGACACAGCTGACATCGGAGTATCGCGGCGGTTCGGGGCATTTCGTCAACGGCACGACGGGTGCCGACGAAGCGCTGGCAATATGCGAGCACGGGATCCTCGCGCTGACCCGGCTGATGCCGGATGGCATGCGGGAGGTTCTGGCAACGCATTACGACGGCGGGCGGCTCAACATTCCGAACGACGTCGCGATGGTGGCCGACGAAGCGCTCTGGTTCACAGTCCCCAGCTATGGGAACGAGATCGAGGGCCAAGGGATCGCGGGGCCATAGGAGCAGCCTGTGAACGGCGTGTACCGATGGTACCGAGGGCAGTTGACGCACGTATTCCCCGATGTCGCCTATCTCAACGGTATTGCCTTCGGGCCATCCGGGGATCTGGCCTATATTGCGGATTCCGGCGGCAGCCTTGCAGAGGGCAGCGACACATCCGCCGGTTCTACACGACGGGTGATCATTGGTCGGGCGGTGAGGTCTTTGCCATCTGCCCGAACGGTGTCTTCGACGGGTTCCGGGTGGACGCTGCCGGGCGGCTCTGGGCGAGTGCGGGAGGCGTTTACGTCTAGGCTCCAGACGGCGTTTGCCTCAGACGCATCCCGGTGCCGGAAAAAGTCAGCAACCTGTGCTTCGGTCCAGGGTGCTTGTTCATCACCGGCGCGACATGCCTTAACGGCATTACGCTCGCTGCAAGGTAAATACCGTCAGTTCCGCTGGTACGCCGAGCCGTACGGCAAAGCCGGGCCAGAGCGCCGTGCCGTTGTTGACGTAGAGCGCGGTGTTACCCAGCCGGTAAAGCCCAGAGACGAAGCCGTCATTGAAACGGGCGATGAGCGCATCGAGGCCCCGGATCATGCCGCCATGAGTATGTCCGGCGAGATGCAGGGCAACGCCTGCCTCGGCCGACAGATGAGCGTCGGCGGGCTGATGGTTGAGCAGGATCACCGGCAGACCCTCTGGCGCGCCTTGCAAGGCGGTGCCGAGATTAGGGCCCGGAAGGCCGAACCGATGCGCAGATCGATCAGGGACACCGGCCAGGACCAGACCGTTGTCTGGGGCCCCCAGGACGACGTGTTCGTTGTGCAGAATGGTCATGCCAAGGTCCGCGTAATGCGCCATCCACCGGTCATGATCGAAGTAATATTCGTGGTTGCCGGAAACGACAAAGACCCCATCCGCCGCCCGCAGTCCTGCCAGTGGCGCGACATCTGCCTCCCGCGCCTCGAGCGTACCGTCGATGAGGTCCCCGGTGATCAGGATGGCATCCGCCTCCAGAGCATTGGTCCGGCGGACCAGTTCCTCGGCCCAGCGGGTCTGAAACAGGCGGCTCAGGTGCAGGTCGGTGAGTTGCACGACGCGGTATCCGTCGAAGCTTTCCGGTAGATCGGCGACGGCCACCTCGATGTGTCGCACCCCCGGCTGACCGATGGCGGAGATCACGCCAATGCTCCCGAATAGCATGGCCACCCCAACAACACCCCAGCCAGCGGCTCTCGGCAAAGGTGTCCAGGTCATCCTGACAAGAGAAAGGGCCAGCCGCAGCACGTCCAGCACGACAAACATCACCGCGGCAAACACGATGGCCGCGAAGAGGACGTTCACCCCGATCAGCATGACACGCGGCACCTCGGCCGAGAACATCGTGCCGAAGGCGAGCCTTGTCAGGGCATGATGCTGCGAGACCAGCAGCAGGCCGAGACAGGTGACAACACGCAGCAGGATCGACGCGGGCAACAGGGGCCAGAGGTGCGCGCAGACGAAGAGGCCGAGCGCCCAGGTCGTCAATTGAAACACGGAAAAAGATCCTTTTCGGGAGGGGCGGGCTGCCAAATGTAGCGCAGAAAATACAAAGAGGTCGCCCAAATTACAGGGGCGACCTCGCTTTGCAACGCGAGTGAATTCAGGCGTTCTGGATGTCGATCACGTAGCGGTAACGCGCCCGTTTCTCGATCACGTCTTCCCAGGTCTGGTTGAGGTCCTCGAAGCCGATGAGCTGGTATTCAGGTGCGATGCCGTGCAGGTCGCAGAAGTCGATGACCTCCTGCGTTTCGCGGATGCTCCCGATCAGCGACCCGGCGAAGGAATTGCGCCCCTGGATCGTGGTGAAGGGCGACAGCTGGTTTGGCGCGGTCACATCGCCGATCCCGACGAGGCACATGGTCGCGTCACGCTTCAGCTGCGTGACCAGCGGGTCCATGTCGTGCTGCACGGGCACCGTGTTCAAGATGAAGTCGAGCGACTTGCGGTGCGCGTCCATCTTGGCTTGGTCATAGTTCACGACCACATCCGTGGCTCCGAAGGCCCGCGCGTCCTCTTCCTTGTCGGCGCTGGTGGTGAAGACGACCACCTCGGCGCCAAGTGCATGGGCGATCTTCACCGCGAAGTGGCCAAGGCCACCCATGCCGACGACGCCGACCTTGGCCCCCTTGCGGATGTTCCAGTTCCGCAGCGGAGAGTAGACCGTGACGGCGGCGCACATCACCGGACCGGCAGCGGCCAGATCGAAGGTCTCGGGGATGCGGATCACGAAATCCTTGTCGACGACGACGCCAGTGGAATAGCCGCCCTGCGTTGTCTCGGTCGGCTCGATGTCCGCGGAGACACCCGTGCCATAGGTCATGGTCGAGCCATTCTCGCAGTATTGCTCAAAGCCCGCGTCGCATTCGCCGCAATGGCCGCAGGAGTTGACCATGCAGCCGACGCCAACGCGGTCCCCCACGCGGAAATCGCTGACGCCGCTGCCGACCGCGGTGACGATGCCGGCGATCTCATGGCCCGTCACCAGCGGATAGCGCTGCTGGCCCCAGTGGCCGCGTGCGGTGTGGATGTCGGAATGGCAGACGCCGCAGTAATGGATTTCGATTGCGACGTCGTTGGTGCCGACGGCGCGGCGGTTGAAGCCGAAGGGCGCGAGCGCCGAGTCCGCAGATTGCGCTGCATAGCCGGAGACAGGGAACGGAGCGTTGAAGGTGGCAGGGGCGGCGTCCGTTGCGGCATAGGCCGCGCGGCTGCCCGCGAGCCCCGCCGCGCCCAGGGCGCCCGTGCCAGCGGCGAGCCTGAGGAATTTGCGGCGGCCCGCGTTGTCGGCCAGTTGATCGGCATCAATGGTGTCGGTCATGATAGCTCCTGTTGGATAGGCGCGCGGGGGAGGTCCGCGCATGTCGGAAAGCTATGCATCCCCGCGATTGTTTCGCTGGGGCTGTGGCTCAACACGGTGATCGACCGGACTGAACACAGGTGTTTCGAGACATGGCCAAGGGGCGCCGCCAAGCCATTCACCGAAGGTGGCTGCGCGCGGTTACCGGGTCATCGGCGCGGTCCGCAACGCTGGCCACCAGGATCCGCCGCACCTTTTTGCTTCGCTCTGTTTGGTATCCTGTTGAGACAGGAGCTATGCCCTTGGTGCCTGTTCACTGATGAATGCTCTTCAATGCCGCGTGAAATTCCCGTCGCCTAACGGCTGGGCAGTGAACGCTCTAATCTCCGGGGTCAAACCAACTGACCGGAGTTTCCAAATGCATGCCACCGATCGGCAAAGAGCCCTCATCACGGGCGGTTCCGCAGGCATCGGCCTTGAAATCGCGAAGCTGCTGGCGGCGGATGGCTACGAACTGATCATCGCCGGGTCCAGCGCCCGCGTCGAAACGGCCGCCCTGCAACTGCGCGACTACGGAACCGAGGTCATCGGCGTCCAATCCGATCTTTCAACGCCGGAGGGCGTCGCAGACGTCGTCAACGCGGTGAAGAACGCAGGCCGCCTCGACGTGATGGTCCTGAACGCGGGCATAGCCCTTGGCGGGGCCTTCCTCGAACTCACGCTTGAGCAACACCTGCAGCTCGTAGACCTCAACATCGGGTCGACCGTGCGCCTGAGCTACGCACTGCTTCCCATGCTGCTGGACAGCCGTGGCAAGATCCTGATGGTGAGCTCGCTTTCGGCCTATGGCCCCACACCTTACGAAAGCGTCTACGGCCCCTCGAAGGCCTTCATGACCTCCTTCGGCCATGGTCTGCGCGAAGAGCTGCGCGGGACGGGCGTGGGCGTGACCATTCTTCACCCCGGCGCAACGGCAACCGAGTTCCATGACAGGGCCGGCATGCAGGCCACGCGTTTCGGCGACAACAGCTGGAAGAACGATCCCGCCCTCGTGGCCCGGCAGGGGGTCGAAGCCCTGATGTCAGGCGTGAGCAGCGCCATCGGCGGCGACGAACGGACCCAGCAGGCGGGGGCCGAGAAACGGTTGCAATCGGAAGAGGACAAGGCACGCCATCACGCCGACCAGATGAACCGCCCCGAACGGCAGTGACACGCCCATGGCAGTCCCGGCGGCGTTCCAGAAAGTGTGGTTTGCCGCCGGGACTGCCACAGCTCAGCGAACGGGACGGCAGTGGCCACACCGTCACCACTCGCCAGCTTTCTAGACGTCCAGAAGGCCGAGGAAACGCCTCTGCCTTCCGCCCCCCTCCAGAGTCCCCCATGCTGCCCAAGCCCCCCCTTGACCTCTCGCGCGGTGAGATGATCGGCCTCGTTGCCGCCCTCATGGCGCTCAATTCGCTCGCCATCGACATCATGCTGCCCGCGCTTCCCTACATGGGGACGGCTCTCGGGGTGGCTGAGGAGAACGAGCGGCAGTTCATCATCTCGGCCTACATGCTGGGCTATGGCATGGGTGAAATCGTCTTCGGACCGCTGTCGGACCGCTATGGCAGGCGGGGGCCGCTGCTGGTGGGCGTCGCGCTCTATGTCGTTGCCGCGGCGGCGGCGATGTTTTCGCCGAGTTTTGCGGCGGTGCTGGCGCTGCGCTTTGCCCAAGGGATCGGGGCCGCAAGCACGCGGGTCATTGCCACTTCGATCGTGCGCGATCGGTTCTCCGGCAATGCCATGGCCGAGGTCATGTCCATGGCCTTCATGCTGTTCATGGCAATCCCGATCCTGGCGCCGGGTCTGGGCCAAACCCTGCTGTTCTTCGGGCCCTGGCAGGTGATCTTTGCCTTCATGGCGGTGCTGGGCTTCGGCGTCGCGATATGGACAGCGCTCAGACTGCCCGAGACCTTGCCGCCGGCGCGGAGGCGCTCAATCGGGCCACGCGCGGTGCTGCAGGGCTTCCGGATCGTCACCACGCACCGCACGGCCTTTGCCTACGGGCTCTCCGGTACATTCATGTTCGCGGCCCTGTTCGGCTTCCTGAACACCGCGCAGCAGATCTACGTCGGGATCTATCACCTGGGGAACTGGTTCCCCGTGGCCTTCGCCTCGGTTGCGGCGCTGATGGGGCTTTCGTCCTTCACCAATTCGCGGCTGGTGGCGCGGCTCGGGATGCGCCGGCTGTCCCACACGGCGATCCTTGTCTTCACGGGCGTCAGCGGCCTCTGGCTGGCCTTGGCGAGCGTCCAACCTCTGCCGTTCTGGCTGTTCCTGCCGTTGCTGGCGATCATCATGTCCTGCTTCGGATGGGCCGCCGCCAACATGAATTCGCTTTCGATGGAGCCGCTTGGCGAGGTCGCGGGCATGGCGTCTTCGGTGTTCGGGTTCATCCAGACGGTGGGCGGTGTGATCATCGGCAGCTATATCGGCCAGCAGTTCAACGGCACCGTCATCCCCGTGGCGGCGGGCTATTTCCTGATGGGGCTCCTGTCGCTCGCCGCCGTTCTGGTGGCCGAGAAGGGCAAGCTGTTCGGCATCGGCGAAGGAAGCTCCCCCGCCGATGCCCATTAGGCTCTACTCCCCGTCGCCCGTCAGCAGCATCCGCGCCTGCGTGCCCCACTGGCCGATGAACAGATCGTCCACCCCGTCGCCATCCAGATCCCCTGCGTCCATGCTCCAGCTGCGGCCGATGGTTTCGGCGGGGATGACATCGGCGGTCACGTCCTCGAATGCGCCCGTTGCGTCGTTGCGCCATGCGCGAACCTGTTGCGGCACGAAGCCCGGCACATCGATTGCCCCGACGATCAGGTCCAGCGCACCGTCATCGTCGAAATCGATCACCTTGCCGCCCCAGCTGGAGAACCTGTGCTGCGGCAGGCTGTCCGTTTCATCGGTGAAATGGCCGGTGCCGTCGTTGATCAGCAGCCGCGTCTGCGGGTCCTTGTCCCAGTCGCGGTTGTTGCTGGTCAGGTTGAAGAAGACGATGTCGTTGTGGCCATTGCCCGTCGCGTCAAAGACGTGGACCTCGCGGGTCTCCATCTCGACGGGTTGCTCCATGCGATCGGTCGCGTCGGAGAACACCCCGGTGCCGTCGTTGAGCAGGATGCGGTTCGGCGGCGTCTGGTTGGCGACGACCATGTCCAGATGTCCATCGCCGTTCAGGTCGGCCAGGGCAATGTCCTGCGTGCCTTCGGAATGGTCCGGCAGGTTCGTCTGCGACACGTCGATGAAGGTGCCCGGCGCGTCGGGATCGTTGAGCCACAGGAAGTTGCGCGCCACCGAGCCGCGACGTTCAGCCGAGTTGCCCACGACGATATCCGGCAGGCCGTCCCCGTTCACGTCGCCGATCGCAAGGCCGTTGCCTTCGCTCCGCGCAGGCAGGCGGTCGCTGACATCCTGAAAGCCGCCGGTGCCGTCGCCCAGAAAGAACTGGTGGTTGAAATCATCCTCGGCCACGAACACCAGGTCGAGGATGCCATCCGCGTTCATATCCACTGCGAGCACATGTTCGCTGTCATAGGCGCCGCGGCCAAGGGCACCTTCGACATAGGTCAGCCGGCCGGTGCCGTCGTTGAGGTACAGCCGGTTGACCCCATGTTCGACGGCAAGGACGACATCGTTGATGCCGTCGCCGTTCGCGTCGAAGATCGCGACATCCAGCGCGTGCAGGTTCGGGGCTGCGGGTACATGCGTTGCGGTCGCGTCGGTATAGATGGTGTCTGCCAAGGCTGCGGATGCGCAGGCGAGCGAAGTAGCTGCGCAGAGGGGAATGGAGAGGTTCATCGTGAGATCCTTGTTGTCATCCCGACAAAAGATATGGCCGCTGACATACTGAACCGCCCCCTTGGACTATTGATGCGTCGATGAATGACGTTCATCATTCGGGCTGCGATGAAGACGTAAGAACTGTCTTTCTTCAACTTCAAGGCGTTGATTATCATGCGGAAGGTGTAGGGTTTCATGACGCCGAGGATGAGTGATTTCATGCCCTCGCAGCTACAGCCTATTGTGTGCAGATCGGCCCGGTACCGCGAGTTCCCCGCCCGTCGGTTTTGCGGAACTCGGAAGCCGTTCATGCCGTTCGAGAGGCCTTCAAGTGCGCAACAACCGATCTGACCTGCCGGATCTGACCTACTTTCTTGTCGTCGCGAAACATCAGAATTTCCGACAGGCCGGGGTCGAGCTGGGGATCACCGCCTCTGCCGTCAGCCATGCGATCAAGGGTCTCGAAGGACGTCTCGGCGTACGCCTGCTGAACCGGACCAACCGAAGCGTGACGCTGACGGTGGCCGGAGAGGAGCTGCGCCGCGACCTGGAGGAACCTTTTGGGGCGATTGGGCACGCGATGGAGCGTCTCAACCTCCATCGAGACGCGCCCACGGGCCACATTAGGCTGAACGTTCTGGTGGGGGCCGCCGACCTGCTGCTGGCGCCGGTCCTGCCCGAATTCATCCGGCGCTATCCCGACATCACGGTGGAACTGAGCGTCACGAACCAGATGCTGGACGTGGTGGGCGAAGGCTTCGATGCTGGTATCCGGTTCGGGGCCACGCTTCCCGCAGACATGATCGCGCGTCGCCTGTCCCCCGATGCTCGCTGGATCGTGGCTGGAGCACCCGATTATTTCGCCGAACATGGAACGCCCAAGACCCCGCATGATCTCAAGGCCCACCGGTGCATGCAGATCAGGCTGGGCAACCAGACGCTGTACCGTTGGGAATTCGAGCAGGATGGCAAGGATCTGGAGATCGATGTATCCGGGCCGATCATCCTCGATGAGGGTGCAACGGCCTTGAAGCTGGCTCTGCAGGGGGCCGGGCTGATCTACATGACCGAATGGGATGTCAAGCGCCATGTCGACGAGGGGCATCTCGTGACCGTCCTGGATGACTGGTCCGCCAGTGGAGAGGGCTTCCACATCTACTACCCCAGTCGCAGGCAGGTCCCCAACGGCGTGCGTCTTCTGGTCGATCTGATCCGGGAGCTGCGCCCGCTGGGATGACAGGGTGAACGCGCGGTTGTCTTGGGGTGCCGCTAGGGTGGTCAACGGGAGCAACTGCAAGTGCCAATGTCCGACGCCAAGAGCTGCCTGTGGTCATCCGCCTAGGTCAGTTATGGGTCGAGGATGTGTGAAAACGGGCCGCCAGGGGTTTTCAGCTGCTGGTTGGCCAGGCTGCTCGCTTTCAGCAGCCGCAGACATCGCCTGGTGCAGATGGCGACCCGCCAAGCCTTTGTAGGCAGTGCTGGGGCACCTAAACTCAAAACAGTAGTCCCCGATCAAGCGGCAATGGCCCGCATCAGGCCCTGGATGCCGACCAACGCGACCACCCGCTTGATGTCGTAGGCCAGTACATTCAGCGCCGATTTCGGTGCGGACGTTCTTCAGCCGCCGCGTCAGGAAATGGGTGTGCCCCATCCAGGCCTTGAGGCTGGGGAGCGGGTGTTCACCGGTGCAGCGGCGTAGGTCATCGGGTCCGCCTCCCCACCCCGGTCCTTTGCGCATCGCATCGACAAGGTGCTCATGCTCCCAGCGGGTGATCCCGCGCTCCTTGCTACTGGTGGGCCGGTGACGACCCGGACAATGCTGGCATTCATTGGTCCAGTAGCGGCCGGCCCGCAGCCCGTGCTCCTTGCACGTGTAGCGGCAGGTCAGCTCTGCTCCGGCCGGGCAGAGATAGGCATCGCTGGCCAGATCACGGGCGAAGTCAGCCTTCACATACATGCCCTATCCCCGGTTGCCCGATGTCTTTGGGCGCGGCACGGTCGTGCCGCGTTTGCCGCAGGACCTTGCCCGTTTGGCCCAGGTTCGGATCACGGGGCCGGACGATATCAACACGCTGCGGTTCCGAGGTGTCGGGGCGGTCGGGCATTCGCCGTCGGTGCATGCGGTCATTGGCGAGGCCGTGCGTGAGCTGGTGCTGGGGGATGGGCATCGTGGGGTCTTCGGATCGCAAGGTCGGCGGCGAGATCGGAGCAGGCCGGCTGGTGCCGCCGTTTCCCGACTGGCTGGAAGGACGCCGCACCGCTGTACATCAGGGCGCTCTACCTGACGCGGTCTTCGGGTCTGAGGCGGTTGAACGTGTTCCTCGACTGGCTGGGCGAGGTGCCGGGCCCGGGCGGTCATGCGGCAAGAGCGTTGATGGTGCGACCCGAGGCGGTAGGCGGGCCGGACACTTGGAGAACGAAAGAAGCAAGGTCTTGGCGCGATGATCAGCCGTATTGCGCCAGGAGCGCCTTCAGGTCGTCGAAATCGTTGGCCTCGGTCACGGGCTTGTCCCGGCGCCAGCGCGAGATGCGGGGGAAGCGCAGGGCGACGCCGGACTTGTGGCGCGGCGAGGGCTGGATGCCCTCGAAAGCAATTTCGAAGACATGATGGGGTGGCACCTGGCGGACCGGGCCGAAGCGGTTGAGGGTGTTCTTGCGCACCCAGGTCGTGATCTCGGCGAATTCGGCATCGGTCAGGCCGGAATAGGCCTTGGTGAACGGCACGAATTCATCGCCCCGGCGCACCGCAAAGGTGAAATCGGTGAACAGGTTGGCGCGGCGGCCATGGCCCGCCTGGGCATAGATCATCACCGCGTCGATGGTCAGCGGGTCCAGCTTCCATTTCCACCAATCGCCCTTGCGCCGGCCGGCGTGGTAGGGGCTGTCGCGGCGTTTCAGCATCAGCCCCTCGGCCTGGTGGTCGCGGGCGGTGGCGCGCAGGGTGGCCAGGTCGGACCAGTCGGCAAAGGCCAGGCCGGGCGACAGGCGCACCGGGGCATCGGCGGGCAGGTCGGCGGCCAGGGTTTCGAGCCGGGCGCGGCGCTCGGCAAAGGGCCGGTCGCGCAGGTCGTGGCCGTTGTCTTCCAACAGGTCATAGGCGCAGATCAGCACCGGCGCGCTGGCCAGCAGCGATTTCGGCACGCTCTTGCGGGTGATGCGTTTCTGCAGGGCCGAGAAGGGCAGGGGCCGGCCATCGGCCCAGGCCAGGATCTCGCCGTCGAGCACGGTGCCGGGGGGCAGGAAATCCACCGCCCGGGCCAGCTCGGGGAAGCGGTCGGTCATCAGCTCTTCGCCCCGCGACCAGGTGTAATGGGTGCCCCCGCGCAGGATCAGCTGGCCGCGGATGCCGTCCCATTTCCATTCGGCGTGCCAGTCGCCGGGCGGGCCGAGCGCCTCGGCCGGGCCGTCCAGCCCGTGGGCCAGACAGAACGGATAGGGGCGCGAGGCATCGGCGGCGGGGTTCTCGGCATGGACCAGCGCGTCCCAGGTCGTGGTGGTCGGTGTCCAGTCGCCCATCAGGCGGTGGGCCAGCTCGGCCTCGTCCCGGCCGGTGGCCCGGGCCAGGGCGCGGGTCATCAGCTTTTGGCTGATGCCGATGCGGAAGCCGCCGGTCAGGAGCTTGTTGAAGAGGAAGCGTTCGGTCGGGTCGAGCTGGTCCCAGGCGTCCAGCACGGCGGCGCGGCGCTGGTCCTCGGGACGGTCGGACAGGGCGGTCAGGGTTGTGATCCAGTGCGACAGCGACAGGTCGGAATGGCGCGAGGGCGGGGGCAGGATGAGGGCGATGGTCTCGGCCAGGTCTCCGACGACGGGGTAACATTCCTCGAAGAGCCAGAGGGGCAGGCCGGCCCGGGCGGCGGCCCATTCGCGCAGGCGGGTGGTGGTGACGCTGCGCCTGGGGCGGCGGCCGGAGAACAGCGCAACGGTCCAGAGCCGGTCGTCATCGGGTGCGGTGGCCAGGTAATCGGCCAGGGCGGCGACCTTGGCGGTGGTGCGCGTGGTCTGGTCGATGCGGGTGAAGAGCCGGGCGAAGTCCTTCATGAAACGGCCGGTGGTTTGGCGGCCCCGTGGGGGGAGGCGGCGGAGGTGTTGGTGTCGCCCGGGGCGGGGCCGTTGGTGTCGTCCCGGATGGGAGTGTCGGTGTCGCCGGCGGCGGGTGCGTCACTGTCGTGCGGGACGGGCGGGTCATTGTCGCCCGGGACGTGCGCATCAATGTCGCCCGGGACGTGCGCATCAATGTCGCCCGGGACGGGAGCGTTGGTGTCGCCCGGGACGGGAGCGTTGGTGTCGCCCTGGACACCTGCGGCCGGATCGACAGGCGCCGGCGCATCGCCATCTTCGTCCTGGCCGAACTCGGTGGGCAGGATGCGGGCGTCGTGGCCCTGGTCGACGAGCCAGCGGCTGAAGATCTCGGTATAGCCATGGGTGACATAGATCGTCTCGGCCCCGGTGGCCGTGATCGCCGCGTTCAGCCCGTCCCAATCGGCATGGTCCGAGATCACGAAGCCCCGGTCGGCCGCCCGCCGGCGGCGGATGCCCCGCAGCTGCATCCAGCCCGAGGCAAAGCCCGTCGAGACAGGGCCGAAGCGCCGGGACCAGCTTGTGCCCATGGCCGCCGGGGGGCAGAGAACCAGCGCGCCGGGGTGATCTGCCGGCCGGGTGTCGGGCGTGACGGGCACCGTCTCGGGCAGGTCATAACCCTGGTCGCGCAGGATGGCCGTCGTGGCCTCGACCGCGCCATGGGTCAGGATCGGGCCCTGGCCGGGGTCCAGCAGCGACAGCAGCCGCTGCGCCTTGCCCAGGGAATAGGCGCCCAGCACCGGGGTCTGGCCGGCCTCGCGGGCGGCCTGCCACCAGGCCGCGAGCTGGTCGGCGATCCGCGCCTGGTCCTGCCAGCGAAAGACCGGCAGGCCGAAGGTGCATTCGCTGATGAACGTGTGACAGGGCACCGGCTCAAAGGGCTCGGACAGCCCGTCGGGCGCGGTCTTGTAATCGCCGGAGACAACCCAAACCTCGCCGCCCACCTCGATGCGGATCTGGGCCGAGCCGGGCACATGGCCGGCGGGGTGGAAGGACACGCTTGCTCCGCCCAGACGGCGGGTCTCGCCATAGGCGATGGTATCAAGCGCGATGTCGCGGCCCAGCCGGTGGCGCAGCACCGGGGCGGCGGCACCGGTGGCCAGGTAGGCGCCCATGCCCGGGCGGGCGTGATCGGCATGGCCATGGGTGATCAGCGCCCGGGGCACCGGCCGCCAGGGATCGACGAAGAAATCGCCGGCCGGGCAATAGATCCCGCGATCGGTAAAGCTGAGGACAGGCGTGCGCATGGGGCGAAGCCTAGCGCCTTTGTCCGCCCGGTCCAGTGCGGGCCAAGGGGCCGGGTCAGGCCGTGCGCGCGGTGTCGGCCGGGGCCGGGGCGGAGTCGAAATGGGCGACCATGCGGTCAAAGATCATCCGGCGGGTGGCCGGGACTTCCATCATGACCTCGTGCTCGGCCTCGGGCACGACGACCAGCTCGCCGCCGGGCCAGGCGGCCATGCGCGTGCGGATGCGCTCGACGTCGACGATGCGCTCGGCCGCGCCGACGAAGGTCAGGCAGGGCAGGGCCGGGGCCGGGCGCGCGGCCATGGCCCGGGTGATGCTCAACGCCTCGCGCAGCCATGTCAGGGTTGGCCCGCCGATGGCCAGCTCGGGATGGGCGGCGATCTGGGCGCGCATCATGTCGTACATCTCGCGGTCCCGGGTCAGGGCATTGCCCTCGAAGGCCGTGTTGGTGACATAGTTTTCATAGCGCGTCGACGGCGGCAGCTTGTGGCCAAAGCCGACCTTGGGCGCCATGACGGCCAGGGTCCAGCCGATCTGGCGGACGACCGGCGCGATGGAAATGCCCCACATCGGCCCGGTGAAACAGGCCGTGGCCACGTCGAGCCCGTTCATCAGGGCGTTCAGCCCGATGGCCCCGCCCATGGAATGGCCGATCAGGTGAAACGGCCGGGGCAGGTCGAGATGGGCCAGGGCCTCGATCACGGCATCGGTGTCGATCTGGTAGTCGCTGAACCATTCCACGTGGCCCACGCGGGTGTCGGGCACCAGCCGGTCGGCCAGGCCCTGGCCGCGCCAGTCGATGGCCAGTGTGGCATAGCCCCGGGCGGCGAATTCACGGGCGGCATCGCCGTATTTCTCGACATATTCGGTGCGCCCGGGGAACAGCAGCACGGTGCCTTTTGCCCCGGCGCTTGTGCCGTTGTTCGGGGGGGTGTCGGCTGCGCCGACCGCCCCGTCCCTGGTTGCGCCGTCCGGCGTGATGTCGGCCGGGTCATCTGCCGCGCCATGCGCGGCATCGTCGGCTACGTCACAGGGCCAGGCGGCGATGCGGATGCGCACGCCGTCGGCCGTCTTGAGCCACCAGGCCGCCCCGCCCGCAGGTCCGGGGGCGATATCCTCGAAGAGCGGGGCGGCCTGGATCTGCATCAGCCCAGCACCGCGGCCAGCTGCATCGCCAGGCCCATGTCGCCGTCGATGGCCAGCTTGCCCGACATGAAGGCCGCGGTCGGGTCGAGTTCCTTGTTGAACATGGCCCGCACGGTGTCGGCATCGGTCGACATGGTCACGTCCGCATCGGCATCCGAGATCTCGGCACTGTCCGAGGTGAAGACGATGGCGCCTTCGTCCTCGATGGCCAGCTTGGCGCTGCCGTCAAAGCTGGCTTCTTCCAGGCGCGGTTTCAGCTCTTCCAGGATGTCCTGCAGGAATTCGCTCATGTTCAAGGGTCCCTCAAATTGACGCAGCCGTGTCTGGTAATCGCGGCGCGCTTGGTTACACTCAAATATGTTATGAAACCAACATATCCCAAACTCAAAGGAATCGTCACGGCATTTGCCACGGGCCTTGTTGCCCCGGCGCCGGCGATCCTTGTGGCCCTGGGTCCGGCTTTGCTGGTGGGGCAGGGGCCGGCGATGGCCCAGCAGGCCCCTGCAGAGATCCCGCCCGAGGCCCCCGGGGCCGGGCCGGACGGTGATCCGGGCAACGCGCCCTCGACCCGCCCGCAGGTGCCGGCCGAGCCGCAGATGGCCTTTCCCGAGGAAGACATCGCCGTGCCTTCGGGCCAGGCCGACGAATCCGCCCTGTTGCGCCGGCTGGCCCGGGCCGATGCGGCCGAGGCCATTGCCGTCGACCGCGAATTGCTGGCGCTCTGGCGCAAGAGCGGATCGCCGGCCATGGACCTGCTGTTCAAGCGTGGGCGCGACGCGCTTGAGGTCGCCGACCTGGACGGCGCCATCGAACACCTCACCGCCCTGACCGACCATGCGCCCGACTTCGCCGAAGGCTGGCATGCCCGGGCCACGGCCTATTTCCGCGCCGATCTCTACGGCCCGGCCGTGGCCGACCTGGAACGGGCATTGTCGCTCAATCCCAACAATTACCGGGCAATCTTTGGCCTCGGCACGATCCTTGAGACCTTCGGGGATGAAAAACGCGCCTACGAGGCCTATCTGCGTGCCAAGGCTATACATCCGCATTTCGAGGACGTAAGTGAAGCCCTGGACCGCCTCCGTCCCCGCGTCGAAGGCCAAACGCTCTAACCCGCCCGGCGCGGAGACGATGCGGAGACGATGAAGATGACCGGGTCATCCCGGGTTGTGGCCGTCCTCGGCCCGACCAACACAGGCAAGACCACCTACGCCATCGAGCGCATGCTCGGGCATCGGACCGGTGTGATCGGCCTTCCCCTGCGCCTGCTGGCCCGCGAGGTCTATGACCGCATCGTCGAGCTGCGCGGCCCGTCGGTCGTGGCGCTGGTCACCGGCGAGGAACGCATCGTGCCGCCGCGCACCCAGTACTGGGTCTGCACGGTCGAGGCCATGCCCGAGGGCATGGGCGTGGATTTTCTGGCCGTCGACGAGATCCAGCTGTGTGCCGATCCCGAGCGGGGCCATGTCTTTACCGACCGGCTGCTGCGCGCGCGGGGCCTGAGCGAAACGGTTTTCCTGGGCTCGGACACGATGCGCGGGCCGATCCGCGAACTGGTGCCCGAGGCCAGCTTTGTCTACCGTGAGCGGATGAGCCAGCTGCTCTATGCCGGGGCCAAGAAGATCAGCCGCATGCCCGCGCGCTCGGCGATCGTCGGGTTCTCGGTCGACAATGTCTATGCCATCGCCGAGCTGATCCGCCGCCAGAAGGGCGGGGCGGCCGTGGTGATGGGCGCGCTGTCGCCGCGCACGCGCAATGCCCAGGTGGCCCTCTATCAGAACGGCGAGGTCGATTACCTGGTGGCCACCGATGCCATCGGCATGGGCCTGAACCTCGATATCGACCACGTGGCCTTTTCGGCCCTGACCAAGTTCGACGGCCGGCGCATGCGCCCGCTGGCGCCCAACGAGCTGGCCCAGATCGCCGGCCGGGCCGGGCGGGGCATGAAGAACGGCACCTTCGGCGTGACCGGCGAGGCCTCGCCGCTGGACGATGGCGTGGCCGGGGCGATCATGGATCACCGGTTCACGCCTCTGAAGAAACTCAACTGGAGGAATGCGGCGCTGAGCTTCGGCTCGATCGAGCGGCTGATCGCCTCGCTCGAGGAATCACCCCCGGGCGAAACCCTGGTGCGGGCCCGCGAATCCGACGACCTGACCGCCCTGAAAATGCTGGGCAGCGTGGCCGAAGTGCAGGCCAGGGCGACCGACGGGCCGTCGGTCCGGCTGTTGTGGGATGTCTGCCGCATCCCCGATTTCCGGGGAATCAGCCATGCGGAACATGCCGGGCTGCTCGAGGTTATCTATGGTCATCTGCACGAACGCGGCGCGGTGCCCCATGATTTCATGGCCCGCCAGATCCGGCGCATCGATCGGACCGATGGCGACATAGACACACTGTCCAAACGGCTGGCCTTTATCCGCACATGGACCTACGTGGCCCAGCGGAAGGGCTGGGTCGAGGATGAAAGTCATTGGCGGGAGGAATCCCGCGCTGTAGAAGACAGGGTGTCCGATGCGCTGCATGAGCGCCTGACCCAGAGATTTGTGGACCGGCGTACATCCGTGTTGCTGCGCCGGCTCAAGCAGAAGGAGGCCCTTTTGGCCGAAGTGAACGACAAAGGGGAAGTGACGGTCGAGGGCGAATTCGTCGGCCGTCTTGATGGATTCCGGTTTGCGCCCGACAAGGCCGCCCAGGGACCCGAGGCAAAGACGCTCAAGGCGGCGTCGGTTCAGGCGCTGGTGCCGCATTTCCACCTGCGGGCGGATCGGTTCTACAACGCGCCCGACACCGAGATCGACTTTACCGAACAGGGCGGGCTGATGTGGGGCGATGCCGCCGTCGGCAAGCTGGTGGCCGGGGCGGAACCGCTCAAGCCGCAGGTCGAGGTCTTTGTCGACGAGGCCGCGGGCCCCGACGTGGCGGCCAAGGTCCAGCGCCGGTTGCAGCATTTCATCGACCGCAAGGTCGCCGCGCTGTTCGAACCGCTGCTGAACATGCAGAAGGACGAGGCGATGACCGGGCTGGCCCGGGGCTTTGCCTTCCGCATGGTCGAGAACCTGGGGATCATCCCGCGCGCCGATGTCGCGCAGGAGGTCAAGGACCTGGACCAGGATGCGCGCGGGCTGCTGCGCAAGCATGGCATCCGGTTCGGCCAGTTCACGATCTTCATGCCGCTCCTGCTCAAGCCCGCGCCGACCCGGCTGCGGCTGGTGCTGTGGGGCCTGGCGGGCGGTCTGTCCGAATTCCCCGAAGCACCGCCCCCGGGGCTGGTGACCGTGCCCGCCGACACCGGCGCGGCCGATGGCTATCACGCCATGGCCGGCTATCGCGCGGCGGGCGAACGGGCGATCCGCATCGACATGCTGGAACGGCTGGCCGACATGCTGCGCTCCGAAGACAGCCGCGGCGGTTTCGAGGCCAAGGCCGACATGCTGTCGATCACCGGCATGACGCTGGAGCAATTCGCCAACCTGATGGAAGGCCTGGGCTATCGCGCCGAGAAGGGCGAGCGGGTCAAGGTCAAGCCGGCCCCGGCGGCCGAAGCCCCCGCCGCTGCCGAAGGTGGCGAGACGGGCACGCAAGAGCCCGGCGAGCCGGCAGCCGCCGACGCCGCGCCTGACAACACCGAAACCCCGGCTGAAACCCCTGCCGCCGCCGCCGAGGCACCGGCAGAGGCAACCGAGGCCCCGGCAGATACCGCCGAAGCCCGGGCAGACGCCGCCGAAGTGCCCGCGGAAACGGCCGAGACCCCCGCGGAACCGGCCGAACCCCCGGCGGAACCCGCTGATGCGCCGGTGGAAACGCCCGAGCCCGCGGCCGAGCCCGTCGCAGAGCCGGCAGCCGAGGCCGCAGCAGATGCACCCGGCGACGCCACAGCCGAAGCAGCCCCCGAATCCGAGGTCTTCTATACCTTCACCTGGGGCCGTCAGCGCCCTTCCGGCCAGGGCCAGCGCGGCCAGCGCCGGGGTGGTGGTGACCGCGACCGGGATGCCTCGGGCGGCAAGCCGCAGGGCCGCAAGGGCGGGGGCAAACCTCGCCGCGACGGTGGCAAGCCCCAGGGCCGCAAGGGCCGCGACGGTCCGCGCGACCAGCAGAAGGGCGCCAAGACCTACAGCGCCCGCCCGCCGCGCCAGGAAAAGAAGATCGACCCCGACAACCCCTTCGCCGCCGCCCTGATGGCGCTGAAGGACGACAAGTCGGACAAGTGACCATGCGCGGGCGGGATCCTGCGGCTGGCCCCGGCCGGCCATGAGCGATCCCGCCCCGCATCCCCAGGATGGCACCCCGCCGACCGGCCCGACATTGCCCGGCGGCAAGCTGCGCATCGACAAGTGGCTCTGGCAGGCCCGTTTCTACAAGACCCGCAGCCTGGCCGCGCGCCAGGTCTCTGACGGCCATGTCCGGCTGAACGGCGACCGCGTGACCAAACCCGCCCAACCCGTCACCCCCGGCGATGTCCTGACCTTTCCCCAGGGCCGCGAAATCCGCGTCGTCCGCGTGCTGGCCCTGGGCCATCGTCGTGGCCCGGCCCCCGAAGCCCGGGCGCTCTATGACGATCTCACCCCCGAGTCGCCCCCCGCAGCCGAGCGTGTCGGCGCCCGGCCGACCAAACGAAATCGTCGTGCAATAGACGCCTTGAAGGACACAGGTTCCACGGATGAGGCTTTCTGAAGGTCAACGTTCCGACCGTGATTTTTCTGGCGGCCATTGCCTTGAACCCCCCCGAAACCTGTTCTAGCTACACTCCGTCAGCCGATACGGAAGCCCGAGCCAAATGACCTATGTCGTCACCGACAACTGCATCAACTGCAAGTACACCGATTGCGTGGAAGTCTGCCCCGTGGACTGTTTCTACGAAGGTGAAAACACGCTGGTGATCCATCCTGACGAATGCATCGACTGCGGTGTCTGCGAACCCGAATGCCCGGCCGACGCCATCCGCCCGGATACCGAGCCGGACATGGAAGAATGGGTCGAATTCAACCGCAAGTATTCGGAACTCTGGCCGGTGATCATCTCGAAGAAGGACCCGATGCCCGATTACGAAAAGCATGACGGCGAAGAGGGCAAGCTCGAGAAATACTTCTCCGAAGCCCCTGGCGAGGGCGGCTGAGCGATTCGCCCGCGGCGCCAGGTGCCGCAACGTTTCGGGCCCGGTTTGCCGCAAATCGGCGGTGAATCGCCCGTGGTTTGATCATATCCCGGCCTGCCGCCGGTCCACTCGCCTTTTCCGGGCGCCAATTTTGTGGTATAAGGCAGGTTCAACGAAGCCTACGGCCGGAGCTGTCCACATCTTGCTGCCACTCAGGGACGGCTAACATCGATCCATCAGAACCGCTGGACGGGATATCAAGTTTCCCGGCCTGCGGATCTTTGTCGCCTGCTCCGGCCGTCAAGCAAGGAAAAACTTGAATGAGTAAATCGAAGAAGCTCGAATTCCGCCCCAATGACTACGTGGTATACCCGGCGCATGGCGTTGGCCAGATCATGTCGATCGAGGAGCAGGAAGTCGCCGGCATCAAGCTGGAGCTTTTCGTTATTTCCTTCGAAAAGGACAAGATGACCCTGCGGGTGCCCACCGCCAAGGCCACCGAGATCGGGATGCGCTCGCTGTCCTCGCCGGACGTGATTTCCAAGGCCATGACCACGCTCAAGGGCAAGGCCAAGGTCAAGCGGGCCATGTGGTCGCGCCGGGCTCAGGAATACGAACAGAAGATCAATTCGGGCGATCTGATCTCGATCGCCGAGGTGGTCCGCGACCTGCACCGCACCGATGACCAGCGCGAGCAGAGCTATTCGGAACGCCAGCTCTACGAAGCCGCGCTCGAACGGCTGACCCGCGAAGTTGCCGCCGTGTCGGGCAGCGACGAGGTTGCCGCGGCCAAGAAGGTCGACGATGTGCTGATGTCGCGCGCGGCCTGATCCGCCCGCCGGCATAGCGCCGTCCGCAAAAACAAGGCCGCGCCCGGGCGCGGCCTTTGTCGTTTCTGCCCTGCTGTATTTCTGTCCTGCTGTGTCGCGCCGGCCCCGCCCTCAAGCCGCGATCAGCGCACCCAGCAACACGGCCAACGCGGTCAGCTGCTGAGTCGCCCCCAGGATGTCGCCGGTCTGGCCGCCCAGCCGGTGCATCGCGAGGCGCCCCAGCAAGGGGGCGACAAGCAGACCCGGCCCGATCAGCGCCCAGGCCAGCGCCGCCACCCCGCCCAGCCCGGCCGTCACCACCGCCGCCAGCCCCAGGGCCAGCCCCACCGGCCAGGCCGGCGGCTGGCCCACGTGGCGCGCCAGCCCGTCCTTGCGCGCATGGGGCAGGGCGGTCATCAGCACCGTCACCATCGCCCGCGAAACCACTTCGGCCAGAATCAGCGGCACGATCCCCATGGGCAGCAACACGGCCAGCGCCTGCCAGCGCAGCCCCACCGACAGCACGAGCGCCAGCAGCCCATAGGTGCCGATCCGGCTGTCGCGCATGATCTCCAGCCGCCGCTCAGGCGTCATCCCGCCCCAGAGCCCGTCCGCCGTGTCCGCCAGCCCGTCCTCGTGCATCGCCCCGGTGGCCATGACCTGCACCACCAGCACCAGCCCGGCGGCCACCCCGGCCGGCAGGCCGATGGCCAGCCCGGCCAGCCCGGCGCCCCCGGCCAGAAGCGCCACGACCAGCCCCACCAGCGGAAAGGCCCAGGCCGCCCGGGCCTGGCCGTCGAACGCTCCGTCGGGCAGGCGGGGCAGGGGCAGCCGGGTCAGCAGGGCCAGGGCCACGCCGATATCCATCAGGGGGCGAATTCTGCGCATGTTGCGGCTCGGCTCTTGTCGCGAGGATCTGGGCCGTTAAACACCTCGCACCGACAGGATGCAACGAGGTCCCCGATGACGGCTCCCTTCACCACGCTCGACGAATTCCGCACCCTGCTGTCCCGGGCCCCCGCGCCCGACCAGCCGGCCATCGATGGCGCCCGGGACCGCAACACCCAGCTGACCAAGCCCCCCGGCGCGCTCGGCCGTCTCGAGGACCTGGCCGCCTGGTATGCCGGCTGGCGGGCGGACCCGCGCCCGGTGATCACCGCGCCCCAGGTCATCGTCTTTGCCGGCAACCATGGCGTCGCCGCCCGCGGCGTCTCGGCCTTTCCGCCCGATGTCACCGTCCAGATGGTGGCCAATTTCCGGGCCGGCGGCGCGGCGATCAACCAACTCGCCCGCGAGGCCGGCGCCCGGATGGATGTCCATGCCTTGGACCTCGACCGCCCGACCGCCGATTTCACCGAAGGCCCGGCCATGACCGAGGCCGATTGCGTCGCCGCCCTGGCCCTGGGCTGGCAGGCCGTCGATCCTGCCAGCGACCTGCTGGTCGTGGGCGAGATGGGCATCGGCAACACCACTCCGGCCGCGGCCATCGCCCTGGCGCTCTTCGGCGGCGAGGCCGGTGACTGGACCGGCCGTGGCACCGGGGTGGACGATGCCGCCCTGGCGCTCAAGACACAGGTCGTGGCCGATGGCGTGGCCCGCCACGGTGCCGCCGGCGACGGGCTGGCCATCCTGGCTTGCCTCGGCGGGCGCGAACTGGCCGCCATGGCCGGCGCCATCGCCGCCGCCCGCGCCCATCGCATTCCCGTCATCCTCGATGGGTTCATCTGCTGCGCCGCGGCCGCCACGCTCGACGCTGCCGCGCCCGGCGCGCTCGATCATGCCATCGCCGGTCATTGCAGCGCCGAAGGCGCCCATGCCGCCGTGCTCGACCGGCTCGGCAAGACCCCTCTGCTGTCCCTGGGCCTGCGGCTGGGCGAGGGCTCGGGCGCGGCGCTGGCCATCCCGCTGCTCAAGGCCGCGCTGGCCTGCCATTCCGGCATGGCCACCTTCGCCGAAGCCGGCGTCTCGGCCGGCTGAACGGCCCAAAGCCCGGTCCGGCCCCCCTGATCGCGCTTGCCGGGCCTCCGGGCCCGGTTATGATCGGCCGGACTTCGAACACCACAATGGCCGGGGCAACGGCCGCGATCACGACAACGGGGCAGGCAACATGAAGATCAGAACCATCGCCTTGGCCTTGGGCCTGATGACCGCCCAGCTCCTGCCGGCGCCCACCCGCGCCGAAAGCCCGCTGCTCGACGTGCCCAATTTCCCCGATTTCGCCCTGCTGGGCGTAGGCCGCGGCCCGCGCTATCTCGGCTCGGACGAAGACACCGTTGCCGTGGCCCCTGCCGTCCAACTCGATCTCGGGTCGCAATATGTCAGCCTTCAGGCCAATTACCTCAGCATCAACCTGATGCACCATGGCCGCTGGCAGGCCGGCCCGGCCGGCATCCTGCGCTTCGGCCGGCGCAACGTCGACAACCCTCAGATCGACGCCCTGCCGGATGTCGACATGTCGGTCGATCTCGGCGGCTTCCTCGCCTATGAATTCGGAGGCCCCGATCCGCGCGACCGCTGGCGCTTCAACTTTGGCGCCCTTCAGGATGTCACCGGAGCCCATGGCGGGATGGTCGCCGATTTCGGCATCCGCCGCTGGCTGCCCGTCGGCCGCTACGGCGCCTTCGGCCTGGCCGCCGCCGCCTCATGGGGCTCCGAGGATTACATGGATACCTATTTCTCGGTCAGCCCCGCGGATGCCCTGCTCAGTGGCCTGCCGTCCTATTCCGCCGGCCCGGGCTGGCGCGATGCCCGCGCCATGGCCCTCTTCGTCCAGCCGGTCAGCCGGGAATGGGCCGTCGGCGCCGGGCTGCTCTATTCCTACCTGCTCCAGGATGCCGGCTCCAGCCCGGTCACCCTTTCGCGCGACCAGCTCTATTTCGGCATCGGCATCGCCCGCGCCTGGTAACCCTGCCAACCGCCTGGCACCCCGCCCTTTGCCCGGTTGCCCCCAACACGCCCCCCTCCGGCCAGAGCGCCACGCTCCTGCTTCTTTCTCTTCATAAATATCCGGCCGTCGGCCCGCCCTGGCGCGCAATATCCCAGAAAAGGGCGCTGCCCCTTTCGCCCCACGACGCAACACGCGGGACACGAGCGTAGCAATCCAGGACAGGGCGTGCCCACGGCGCAGAACCCCGGAAACGGGCGCCTCTGCCCACCACCGTGACGCAACAATCCAAAATGCGCGCTGCCCCGTCCGCTGCCGGGCACAGCACCCTGAACAGCGCGCCGCACCTACCGACCGTACCGCCAAGACAGCCTCTCGCCCCCTCAGGCCGATTTCTTCGTCGTCTCGCTGGCCCGCGACATCAGCGCCGTCTCCAGGTCCTTCTGCAACTCCCGCGCCCGCGCGATATAAGCCGCGTTCTGTGTTGTCGGCACCTCGGGGTCCCACAGGTCGGCCAGCTCGCGCACCGTCTGCCGGTCGTGGGTGTAGAACGTCTGTTCCGCCGTCGCCGCCTCGAACTCGGTCAACCCGGCGTTCTCCAGCACGTAACGCCCGGCCCGCAGGCTCGAATCGAACATCTCGCGCACGATGTCATTGGCCCCGGCCCGGTAGAGCTCGTAGACTTGGTTGCGGTCATAGGCCCGGGCGATGATATGCAGGTCGGGGCGCTCGCGCCGGGCATAGGTCACCAGCTGGGTCACCTTCTTGGGATCGTCCATCGCCGCGACCAGGATGCGCGCCTTGCCCAGCCCCGCCGCCCGCAACAGCTCGGGCCGGGTCGGATCGCCCAGGAACCCCTTGAAGCCGAACCGCCGCATCAGCTGGATCGTCTCCATGTCGTGGTCCAGAACCACCGTCTGGATCCCGCTGGCCTGCACCAGCCGGTTCACGATCTGGCCGAACCGCCCGATGCCGGCAATGATCACCGGGCCTTCGACGGTGATCGGATCGGGCTCCAGCACGGTCTTGGCCTCGGTCATCCGCCGCGACAGCCGGTCATACAGGATGAACAGCGCCGGCGTGATCAGCATCGACAGCGCCACGACCAGCAACAGCGTCTCGCCCACGGCATTTGTGATCACATTCTGCTGCAGCGAGAACGAGATCAGCACGAAACCGAATTCCCCGGCCTGGGCCAGCGACAGGGTGAACAGCCACAGGTCGCGCCGGCGCAGGCCAAAGGTGCGCCCCAGCAGGTAGAGGATCGCGCCCTTGGCCACCATCAGCAGCAGCGTCATGCCCAGGATGCGCAGCGGGTCTCCAAAGAGCACGCCGAACTGGATGCCCGCGCCCACGGTGATGAAAAACAGCCCCAGCAACAAGCCCTTGAACGGCTCCAGGTCGCTTTCCATCTCGTGCTTGAATTCGCTGTTGGCCAGCACGACACCGGCCAGGAATGTGCCAAGTGCCGGTGACAGGCCAACCAGCGTCATCAGGAAGGCAATGCCCACCACGATCAGCAGGGCCACGGCCGTATGCATCTCGCGCAGGCGCGAGACATAGATGAAATGAAACAGCGGCCGGACCAGGTAGATCCCGGCCAGGATCACCGCCGCCACCGCCGCCAGGGTCACCAGCGTCACGCCCCAGCCGGGCAGCCCTTCGACCAGCGACAGCTCGGCGCCATGACCCGCCCCATGGCCGGCGCCGTGTTCGGCGCCATTGGTCCCGGCCAGCTCGATCGTGCCGCTGTCGTTCACCCGCGCTCGCTGGGCCGGGCCCTGGTGCACGGCGGTGGCCGACAGCAGGGGCAGGAAGGCCAGGATCGGGATCACGGCCACGTCCTGGGTCAGCAGCACGGAAAACACGCTGCGCCCGCCCTGGGTCTGGGTCAGCCCCTTTTCCGACAGGGTCTGCAGCACGATGGCTGTCGAGGACAGCGCCAGGGTCAGCCCGATCGACAGCGCCGGCCCCCAGCCCTGGCCAAAGGCCATGGTCACGGCCATCAGCGCCAGCGCTGTCAGAATGACCTGCGGCGCGCCCAGCCCCATCAGCTTGGTCCGCATGTTCCACAGCGTGCGCGGGTCCAGTTCCAGCCCGATCAGGAACAGCATCATGACCACGCCGAACTCGGCCACGTGCTGGATGCTTTCTGTCTCGGACCCTACCAGCCCCAGCACCGGCCCGACGATGATGCCCGCCGCCAGGTAGCCCAGCACCGATCCCAGCCCCAGCCGCGCGGCGATCGGCACGGCCAGCACGGCCGTCGCCAGGTAGATCGTGGCCTGGTAGAGAAAGCTTTCCATGTCGTCGGGTCCTTTCGGGTCGGATGGGGCGGCGCGGGCAGGGGCCCGGGGTCAGGTCGGCAGGGGCGCGTCGCGCTTGAGCTGGTCCATGACGATCTGGCTCTGCACCCGGGCGACGGCCGGATGGGTCAGCAGGACCTCGTGCAGCAGCCGGTTCAGCCCGGCCAGGTCGGCGCAATAGACCCGCAGCAGGTAATCGGCCTCGCCGGTCATGGTCCAGGCGCTGGTGATCTCGGGCCGGGTGCTGACCAGCCGGGCAAAGCTTTTCGATTGTTCGGGCCCGTGGCGGGCCAGCTGGACCTGGACAAAGCCCTGCACCGTCAGCCCCAGCCGCGCCGGATCGAGCCGCGCGGCATATCCCTGGATGTAACCCTCGGCCTCCAGCCGCTGGCGTCGCCGGCCGGCCTGGCTGGGCGACAGGTTCAGCATCTCGCCCAGCTGGTGGGCGGTGAGGTGGGCATCGGTCTGCAGGGCGGCCAGCAGCCGCGTGTCGGTGGCATCAAGCATCTGCGCAAATTTCATCTGTCGCCCGGGTTTCATGCGGAGTTTAAGCGTAAATCCATGATCGTTGCATGAACAATGCGCAAAATACTCCCCGGCCATGACGTATTTTTGATCCAACCCGACGGTTGCCCGTCCGGCAAGGAGGATCAGGCCATGGGACCTTTCCCGCACGACGCCCCGAAATCGCAGATCACGGCCGACAACCCGGCCGGCACCGACGGGTTCGAATTCGTCGAATTCGCCCATCCCGACCCGCAGGCTTTGCGCGATCTCTTCAGCCGCATGGGCTATGTGCTGGTCGGCCGCCACAAGGCCAAGGAGGTCGAACTCTGGCAGCAGGGCGACATCACCTATGTGCTAAACGCCGATCCGCAATCCTTTGCCGCGCGCTTCGTGGCCGAACACGGGCCCTGTGCCCCGTCGATGGGCTGGCGGGTGGTCGATGCGCGCCATGCCTATGATCGGGCGATCTCCCTGGGGGCCGAGCCCTACGATGCGCCGGACAAGACGATGAACGTGCCGGCGATCAAGGGCATCGGGGGGTCGCTGATCTATTTCATCGACCAGTATTACGACACCTCGCCCTATAACGAGGAGTTCGACTGGCTGGCCCCGTCGAAGCCGCGCGGTGTCGGGTTTTTCTACCTCGATCACCTGACGCACAATGTCTTCAAGGGCAACATGGACACCTGGTTCCGGTTCTACGGCGACCTGTTCAATTTCCGCCAGATCCGCTTCTTCGACATCGAGGGCAAGTATTCCGGCCTGTTCAGCCGTGCGCTGACCTCGCCCTGCGGCCGCATCCGCATTCCGATCAACGAGGACCGGGGCGAGACCGGCCAGATCGTGGCCTACCTGAAGAAATACAAGGGCGAGGGCATCCAGCATATCGCCGTGGGGGCCGACGACATCTATGATTCGGTGGATGCGATTTCCGAGCGGGGGATCGCCTTCATGCCCGGGCCGAACGCGGCCTATTACGACGCTTCGCGCGAGCGGGTGCAGGGCCATGACGAGCCGCTGGAGCGGATGCGCCGCCATGGCATCCTGATCGACGGCGAAGGCGTGGTGGATGGCGGCGAAACCAGGATCCTGCTGCAGATCTTCTCCAAGACGGTGATCGGGCCGATCTTCTTCGAGTTCATCCAGCGCAAGGGCGATGACGGCTTCGGCGAGGGCAATTTCAAGGCGCTCTTCGAATCCATCGAGCAGGAACAGATCGCCAACGGAGAACTGGCCGCCGAATGACGCCGGCGCGTCCCCCTGCAAGGGGGGATGAGCCGACCACGGCTGTGGCCCTGCGGCCTGCGTCTTGGTGCCCTGTCCGAAGTCAGCAACGGCCCGACACCTTTCCCGATGTCATCTGTGCCGCGCCGCCTGTCTGCATGTAGACAGCATCCTTGCCGTGCGGCCTGTCCGCACGCAGGCAGGGCTATGCAATCAGCGATGCGCCGCCTTGTTCAAGACAACCGCACCGCGCCGCCCGTTCCCGTGTCAGCCGCGCGGCATCCGCAGCACCACGTTGCGCCCGCCCTTCTGGTAGCGCAACTCGCTGTCGCCGATGGCCACGATCTGGCCCCCGTCGATCCGGTCGCCAACCTTGACCTTCTTGTAGCGCCCCGACGACAGCCGGACCAGCGCCCGGCGGTTCGACGGCGTGCCATACACCCCGATCAGGTTGACCTGCCGCAGGTTGATCGCGTTCTTGATCGTCGCCTGCTTGGCCACGCTCGACGGGCTTGGTCCGGTCGGGCTGGCCGATTGGTTGCGCGGCACCGCCGGCGCATTGCGGCTGGCCGCCGGGGGCGGGGCCGTGGCCACCGGGGCCGCCGCGGCCAGGTTCGAGGCCGTTGACGCTGCCGCCGCCGGGCCGGCCGACGCGCTCTGGCTTCGCGGCGCCGGAGCCTGGGCTGCTTCCACCGTCGCGGCAAAGCCCGAGGGGCGTGCCTTGGGTGTCAGTCCGGCCAGGCGCTGATCGGCTTCGCTCAGCAGGATTTCCTCGACCGCATCGGCAATCGTCTCTGGCGGCGCCTGCTCGGGCAACTCGGGCTCGTAGGGCCGTTCGCGCGGGCGTACGCCGCCCAGTTCGGCCAGGGTCAGCCCGCCCAGGCGCGAGCGTTCGGCATTTTCAACCAGGTCGCCGGGCCGGCTGCGCGGCCGGCGGTCGGGCAGGGCCGGCTGCAGGGCCTCTTCGGTCTCGGCCGGCTCGACCCGTGCGGGCGTCGGCGGCGGCACCTTGCTGGGCTGGCCGAGGTAGACCAGCACCCCGTCCGGTGTCACCGCGCCTTCCGGCGTCGGCTCCACCAGCCCCAGCGCGTCGAGCTTGAAGGCAATCCCCGGGCCGGCCGGCGAGGCCACGCCCGAGGGGGAGACATCGGTCTCGAAACTGGCTGGGCGGGGCAGGGCCAGCGCGTCCTGGGTCAGCGTCGCGCCGTCGATGGCGGCGACAAAGAGATCGTCCAGCGTGATCACGCCCGGCGTGCGCGGGTGATCGGGGGCCGTGCTCCAGATGCCGGTCGCGGCGTAGGTCGCAGGGTCGGGTGCGGCCGCGGGTGCTGCGGGTGCGGCCGCCGGATCGGGTCCGAAATCCGCCAGCGGATCATCGGCCAGCGCTTCGAGATCGGTCGCTGCCCAGGCGTCCTCGTCCCCGGCCGTGGCAGACATCGCCGCGTCCCCGGCCAATGTGTCGGCCTCTGCGTCTGGCTCGTCGGGTGCCGCCAGCGCATCCAGCACCGCCGCATCGGTTTCCGACAGGCTGTCTTCGGTCAGCGCCGCCGGGCCGCTGCCATCCAGGGCCAGGTCGGTCTCGGGCAGCAGGTCGGGCGCGTTGTCGGCCCCGGTATCCGCCGCGCCCATCTCGGGCCCGTCGCTCAGCACATCGGCCTGCGGCTCGACCCTTTGCACGGGCATGGCCAGGACGCGCGGATCGACTGCCGCCTCGTCCAGGTTGGCCGCCGGTTCCTCGATCATGACATCGGCCACGACGGGCTCGCGGCTGAACAGCTTGCTGACCGGATTGTCCGTGAAGATCGCGGCAAAGGCCGCCACGCCGGCCAGCACGATCAACAGGATGACCGTCAGGAACAGGCCGAGGAAGCGCGGCTTGGATCGCTGCGGCGGGGTCTTCTGGCGCGCGCCAAAGACCGTCATGCGGGCGGTGTCGTTCTCGGGTTCGGGCAGCGGTTGGGCAGCCATCGCCGGGGCGAGCGCCGGATCGGCAACCACGGGCCGGGACGCGGGCGGGGGCGGCGCGGGCTGGGCCCTGCGCCGGCTCATGAACCCGGTGCGGGCCGTGCCGTCACCGTCGGCGGCCGGCGGGGCGGCGCGCAGGGTGGCGGCCGCGGCCTGGGGCGATACGCCCGGCGCGCTGGCCGGTGCCAGCCGCTGCGGGGCGGCGGCCGGGGCCAGCCCGGCCGAGCGTGGCCCGACCTGCGGAGCCGTGGCCCCGGGTGCCGCAACCGTCGGCGCGGGGCGCGACTGGCGCGGGGGAATGCGCTGATGGGCGGGGATCGGGATGATGTCGGCCGCCTCGGATGCGGGTGTCTCGTCAGGCCGGGCCCGGCGCGAGGTGAACCCGGCGGGGGCCTCGTCCGGTGTGGCCGGGGGCGGGGCGGGCGGCGTCGGGGCGGCGATCGGCGGATTGCCGCCGTCCGCGGCCCCCTCTGCGGTCTGGTCCTCGCCGTCCGGCTCCGCCGTGGCCGGGGTGGCGGCCGGATCGACCGTTTCGGCCGGCGGTTCCGGCGGCTGTGCCGCAGGGGCCGGCCGGGGCCCGCCGATGACCATGGTCGCACCGTCCGGCTCGACCGCGTCACCCGGTGCCAGGACCTTGGCCGCATGGGCCGCGGGGCCAAAGAACGGCTCGCCCGGGAACGCCGCCGGATCGGGCCGGGCGACAAAGGACACGGGGGCAAAGCCATGCTCCACGGCAAAACCCTCGGCCTCGGCCAGGGTCTCGCGGGCCACGGCCGCAACATGGGTCAGCGCGCCTTCGGCCGACACGTCAAAGGCCAGCTCGTCCACCGTGTAAGGCGTGGCGCCATCCAGCGCTCGCGCTGCCGCCTCACGGCGCGCGGCTGGGGGAATATCGCCCGTGTTTACAGTGATATAGCGGATCTGATCCTCGGGCAGCACGATCTTGCTGGCCAGGGCTTCGGCCGCCGGCGCCCCGGCCTGGGCACGCAGCCCGGCCATGGCCGCGGCCAGGTCGCCCGCGTCCAGACGCACCTCACCGACGGGGTGCCATTGGCCTTCCCCGCGCGACAACAACGTGATTCCCTCGAATGACAGAGAGAGTGCAAATCCCGGTTTCATACTGCTACGACTTCTGCATTCCGTCCGGCGGTTCTGGTCCCGGCGGCACCCATGATACCTCGTCCATCCAGTTTACTGGTTTCCGTCGCGGAGGAAAAGGAAAACGCGCGACCGCCCCTTGTCGGCGCCCCGTTGCCGGACCCATCTTTAGGGTCCAAATCTACGGAGGATTGGTATGCAGAGGATTAAGAGCGGGCTGAGAAATGGCACCTTCGCCCTGATGGTTGGCCTGGCCGCCGGATTGGCCGCCCAGGTGACCCCCGGCGAAGCCCGGGCCGACAGCCCCCTGCGCGAGATCACGGTGTCGGGCCAGGGCAGCGTGGCCGCCGGCCCGGACATGGCCACGATCACCATCGGCGTGACCGAACAGGCCGACGAGGCCCGCGACGCCATGCAGCAGGCCTCGGTCTCGGTCAGCGCGATCCTGGAACGGCTGGGCGAGATGGGCATCGACCCGTCCGACATCCAGACCCGCCGGCTGACCGTCAACCCGGTCTGGTCCAACCGCCGCAGCGGCGATGAACCGGCCCAGATCACCGGGTTCGTCGCGTCCAATGCCATCAGCCTGCGCATCCGCGACCTGTCGAGCCTGGGTGGCGTGCTGGACCAGATCCTGGCCGAAGGGGCCAATGATTTCGGCGGGCTGCAATTCTCGCTGCAGGATCCCGAACCGCTGGTCAACGATGCCCGCCGGGCCGCCGTGGCCGATGCCATGGCCAAGGCCCAGCTGTACGCCGAGGCCGCCGGCGTGACGCTGGGCCCGGTGCAAAGCCTGTCCGAACAGGGCGGCAACCCCCGGCCGATGATGATGGAAATGGCCGCTGCCCGGGATGTCTCGGTACCCGTGGCCCAGGGCGAGGTCACGGTCGAGTCCTCGGTCACCATGGTCTTCACCATCGCCGACTGACCCTTTCGGGCCGTGCCGGGCCGGCGGGGGCGATCCTCCGCCGGCCCGTTTCCCGTCAGGCCGTGGCCTTGGTCAGCGCCTGGTCCAGGTCGCCGATCAGGTCGTCGGCATCCTCGATCCCGATCGACACGCGCACCATGTCCGGCCCGGCCCCGGCCGCTTCCTGCTGCTCGGGCGTCAGCTGGCGGTGGGTGGTCGAGGCCGAGTGGATGATCAGCGAGCGGGTATCGCCCAGGTTGGCCACGTGGCTGAAGATCTCAAGCGCATTGACCAGCTTCACGCAGGCCTCGTAGCCGCCCTTGACCGAGAAGGTGAACAGCCCGCCGGCGCCCTTGGGGCAGATCCGCGCGACCCGGTCGTTGTAGGGCGACGAGGGCAGCCCGGCATAGGTCACCTTGCCGATGCGCGGATCGGCTTCCAGCCAGCGGGCGAGTTTCTCGGCATTGGCCACGTGGCGGTCCATCCGCAGCGACAGGGTCTCGATGCCCATCAGCGTGTAATGGGCGGCCTGGGGGTTCATCGTCATGCCCAGGTCGCGCAGGCCCACGGCGATGCCATGGAAGGTAAAGGCCAGGGGGCCGAAGGTCTCGTGGAAGGTCAGCCCGTGATAGGCCGGCTCGGGCGCCGAGAGCGAGGGGAACTTGTCCGAGGCCGACCAGTCGAACCGCCCGGAATCGACGATCGCCCCGCCGGTCACCGTGCCGTTGCCGGTCAGGTACTTGGTCGTCGAATGCACGACCAGCGTGGCCCCGTGGTCGATCGGCCGGCAGAGGTAGGGCGTGGCCGAGGTATTGTCGACGATCAGCGGCAGCCCGGCGGCATCGGCCACGGCGGAGACGGCATCGAGATCGGTGATGTAGCCGCCCGGGTTGGCGATGGATTCGCAGAACACCGCCCGGGTGTCATCGTCGATCGCCGCCTTCAGGGCATCGAGGTCGTCGAAATCGACGAACTTGGCCGACCAGCCGAACCGCTTGATGGTCTGGCTGAACTGGGTGACCGTGCCGCCGTACAGCCGGGTCGACACGACCACGTTGCGCCCGGGGCCCATCAGGGGGAACAGGGCCATGATCTGGGCGGCATGGCCCGACGAACAGCAAACCCCGCCGACCCCGCCTTCCAGCGTTGCGATGCGCTCCTGCAGCACGGCAACGGTCGGGTTGGTCAGGCGGGAATAGATGAAGCCCACTTCCTGCAGGTTGAACAGCGCCGCGGCGTGGTCGGCATCGCGAAAGACATAGGCCGTGGTCTGATAGATCGGCGTCTGCCGCGCGCCGGTGGCCGGGTCGGGCCGCGCGCCGGCATGGATCTGCAACGTGTCGAAGCCGTAGACGGGGGCGTCGGTCATGGTGTCCTCCCAAACTGGTTAGTCAGCGCCGAACCCCGGCGCCGCCCCTGTCTAGGCCCTTTGACGTGGCGGCACAACGCGCCCCGAAGCGCCCCGGCGTGACCCCGCGTGCGGCCCGTTCCCGCACGCCTGCCACCCTCGTCCCGGTCCCGTCCCGCGCTGCTTCTTCGACCCGGCTATCGGCCCATCGCCGCATTCTTGTTCCGGCCACCGCGATCCCGGCCCGTCCCCGGGCTCCCACCCCGGCGAACGTTGCCCTGGCCTTGCCGTCCCGCGGCCCACCCCGCCCGGGACCGGGCCGGCCCTGACCCCCGAAGCGCCCCGGCTGCTGCTTCTTTCTCTTTCCAAATATCCGGCCGGACATTGCCGCCCCCGCGCCCCGTCCGGGCAGGGGCCTCAGCGCATCCAGAACCCGTTGTCCTTGATCCGGTTGCGGATCGCCTGTTCCCGCCGGGGCAGGTCCTCGCGGTCGAACAGCGCCCGCACCTTCCGGCCGCGCCCCTGGAAGATCATCCGCTTCATCGGCTCGTGACCCTTCAGCACCTTCTTGATCCAGTTCGGCGCCGTCACCTCTTCCAGCACCTCGACCACCCGGTCGCTTTCGCGCGCGTAAAGCAGCGGCAACAGCCGGTAATGACAGCTCACCGCCCCGTCCAGCAGCCCCTCGGGCAGGGTCCGCTTGCCCCCGCCCAGCGACCGGATCACCAGCGGCAGCGCGACCTGGTCCAGCCAGGGATCCAGGCTCTGGCAGACCAGCGGGGCGGGCGGGTCGTCGCGGATCGACAGCGCATAGTCGAGGAACCGCTGGCCCATCACCCGCGGGCAGTGGTAAAAGAAGAACCCCGCGTTGAAATAGAGATAGCGCTGCCAGTATTCGCGCGGCCAGCCCGGGTCCTGGCTGGCCTCGAAATCCAGCCCGAACCGCGTGTAGAGCGCGCCCCAGATCTCTTCGTAGCCCGGCCCGTAAAGCTCGATCTTGGGCCAGGTCCCCTCGCGCCGCAGCGAGGCCGTGGGCCGGTCGAAATCAAAGGGCACGCGGGCCAGGTCGCCGGTGATCAGCGTGTCGCTGTCGAAGAACACGAACGGCTCGCCCTCGGGCAGGGCCAGCAGCGCCTCGATCTTGTTGCCATAGGGATAAGACGACCCGAAATGGTGGCTCTCGAAGGGCAGGATCTCGGCGCCCAGCCGGTCGTAGAGCGCCAGCATCCCGTCGTCCTTCACCGCCGGGTCGCTGCCCCAGAGCGGTCCCGCTTGCGGGACGGCGATGAACAGCCGGCCGGCGAAATCCGGCGCATTGGCCCGCAGCGACGCCGCAAAGACCGCCGCCTCATAGGACAGCCGGCCGGCCTGGGCCACGATCACCACGTTGAACACCGCCGGATCGGCGGCCAGTCCAGGCGGGGTCGGGCGGATTGGGGATTGGCTGGGACCCATGGGTTTTGCCATACTCGCGTCGCGGGCATTATCGCCCCGTTTGGTTCAGACTTATTAGCCCCGTCCGGCCGGGTCAAACCCCGCGCCCCGTGGCATCGCATTTCGATTGGATACCGCATGTTCCGCCAATTGTTTTCCCGGCATTCCGCCCGTCTCCTGCCCATCTTCTGCCTGCCCTTGCTGACCGCCCTGGCCTTGCCGGTCGCCGCGCAAGAGGCCAACACCGGCCGGTTCACCACCGCCGAAGAGGTCCGCCCTGTTCTCGACATCACCCGGACCTCCTGGGTGGCCATCGGCGAATATGACGGCAACGACTGGCTTTACGTCACCCAGGTCATGTCCTGGCGTTGCGGGCTGGAGGAAATGCGCGTGGCCGTCAACGATGCCCCGGCCGAGATCTGGCCGCTGATCGACTGCCATGTCGAGACCAACGCGCCCAATGCCATCCATTCCGACGATCCCACCCCGGCCCGGCGCTTTCCGCTGGACCATGTCCAGAAGGTGCGGGTCGAGCTGACGCTGGACGATGGCACGACGATGGCCCAGGTCTTCGAGCGCAAGGGCGTCAAAATCAACTGAGCGCCCGTCCGTGCGGGGCGGCCGCCCGCGCCCAAGGGCCTAACAATGCCATTAGGGGGCGGCCGATATCGGCGCGCCCCAGGCTTGGCGCTCCTCGCATGTCCTGCGCTTGCCAGCGCCGGAGTGGCCGACGCTGCCGGGACTCGGGCCTGTCCTGCGTCCGGTCCCTGTCGCAACAGGTGCGCCGGGCCCACGCCGAACCGGCCGCCTGGGTCCGTATCCCGCACAACGACACCCCTCGCTACCCGCTTCGGCCTCGCCGGCTGTGGGCGCGGCTGTCCCTTCAAGGGCGCGGCCATATCGCACGCGCCCCAGGTCACACTGCCCGGGCGGCCGTCTGCCCGGCCCCCCGGGAGGGGCCGGCGCGGTGATCAAGGCTTCAGCGTGCGGTCGAGGCAGGCCAGCCAGTTGTCGCAGGCCAGCTTGGACACCAGCTTGGGCCCGTAGCCGTGGGCGGCCATGGCCTCCAGCAGGCGCGGCACGCCGGTCACGTCGCCGATGGCCTCGGGGATCACCGCCCCGTCGAAATCCGACCCCAGCCCGACGTGATCCTCGCCCAGCTTCTCCATCAGGTAATCCAGATGGCGCAGCATCGGGTCAAAGCCCATGGCCGGGTCCGACACCCCGTCCTCGGCCAGGAAGAAGGTCGCAAAGTTCAGCCCGACCATGCCGCCGGAATCGCGGATCTGGCCCAGCTGGCGATCCGTCAGGTTGCGCGCCGAGGAGCAGACGGCATGGGCGTTGGAATGGCTGGCCACCAGCGGCGCATCCGACAGCCGGGCCACGTCGTCGACCCCGGCCGCGTTGAGGTGCGACAGGTCGATCAGGATGCCCAGCTCGTTGCACAGCCGCACCAGGTCCTTGCCTGCCTCGGTCAGGCCCGGGCCGGTGTCGGGATCGCCCGGGTAGCGCATCGGCACGCCATGGCCGAAGATCGTCGGCCGGCTCCAGACCGGGCCGAGCGAGCGCAGGCCCATCTCGTGGAAGAGGTAGAGCGCATCCAGGTCCGGCCCGATCGCCTCGGCGCCTTCCATGTGCAGCACCCCGGCAATGCGCCCCCAGTCGATCGCCGCGCGGATGTCGCGGGGCGTGCGGCAGATGGCGAAATCCTCGGGCGCGCTGCGTTCCATCCAGTGCAGCAGGCCGACCATGGTCATCGCCGTGGCCTGGCTGATGTCATGGGTCATCAGCGGCGGCAGCGGCAGGTCGTAGGGCGGGTTGGCCATCAGGGCCATGAAATCGGTGGCCTCGCCGGTCTGCACCGGCGGGACGAAGACGGCAAACAGCCCGCCGACAAAGCCCGCCTCCTTCATCCTCTTCAGGTCCAGGTGGCCCTGGCCGGTATCGCCCAGCCAGAGATCTTCGCGCGGGGTGTCCGAGGTCATCAGCCGCAGCAGATAGTCGTTATGTCCGTCGAAATAGGGAAGGGGGGAGGTCATGCGTCGGGATCTTTCCGGAAATGCAGGCAACGGGCCGGGTCTAGCATGGGCCGGAGCCGGGATCGAAGGGGGCGCGTGGGGGCCGGCGGGCAGGGGGTGTCGAATTTGTCCGGGCGCCGGGAGCAAACGCCGCAGCTTTGGGCGGGAACCGGCCCGGGCGGGCAGAAAGGCTTTGAACTTTGCCCCCGGCCTGACGTAACGCCACGGGCAAGACCCGGACCGTGCCGAGCCGCCGCCCGGGGCAACGTCACGTGCCGAGGTGCCCCATGTTCAACTTGTCCGACCCGTCCCGCCTGATCACGCCCTGGCGCGCGGTGGCCGCGTCCTTTGCGCTCAACGGGTTCCTGCTGGGCACCTGGGCCGCGCGCGTGCCGGCGGTGATGGAGCGCCACGGGCTGAGCGAGGGCGCATTGGGCCTGCAATTGCTGCTGATGGGCCTGGGCGCGCTGATTTCCTTTCCCGTCGCCGGGCGCCAGGCCGACCGGCTGGGCGCGGTGCGGGTGACGCGCTGGCTGGTGGCGGCCTACCTGGCCGTGCTGGTGCTGGTCGGGCTGGCGCCCGGGCCGGTGACGCTGGGTGCGGCGCTGTTCTTCTTCGGCATGTGCCACGGGGCGATGGACGTGACGATGAATGCCTGGGCCAGCGAGGTGGAAAAGCACCTGGGCCGCCCGGTGATGTCGTCGATCCATGCCATGTGGAGCTTTGGGGCCGGGGCCGGGCTGGGCTTTGTGGTGACCGGGGCGCAGATGGGCGTGCCGGCGCATTTCGCCCTGGCCGCCGCGCTGGCCACCGTGATCTTTGTGCCCTTCCTGACCCTGCGCTGGTCGTCCGAACTGCGCCCGGGCGCGGCGGGTGACCCGGTCTTTGCCCTGCCGCGCGGGCCGCTGATCCTGGTCGGCATCATCGCCATGTCGGCCGGCCTGGGCGAAGGCGCCATGGCCGATTGGAGCGCGGTGTTCCTGCGCGACGTGATGGGCACGTCGGATGCCCAGGCGGCCCTGGGCTATGCCGTGTTCTCGGTGGCCATGGTGGCCATGCGGCTCTGTGCCGACCGGCTGGTCGACCGGTTCGGCGCGCTGGCCGTGGCGCGCACCAGCGGGCTTGTCGCGGCGGTGGGGATCTTCTGCGTCACCGGCCTGTCGAGCCTGGGCTTTGCCCTGGCAGGGTTCGCGCTGATGGGGCTGGGCTATGCCGCGCTGGTGCCGCTGGCCTTCAGCCGGGCGGCCCGCGATCCGCATGTGCCGCCGGGCCAGGGCATCGCGGCGGTGGCCACGCTGGGCTATGGCGCGATGCTGATGGGCCCGCCGGCCATCGGCCAGATCGCCGAGCTGGCTTCGTTGCGGCTGGCCTTTGTCCTGCTGGGCGGCTTTGCCCTGGCCATTGCCGTGCTGGCCCCGGTGCTGGCCCGCCGCCCGGCGGCCGACGCGGCGGCCAAAGGCGACGCGCCGGCCTGCTGAGGCCGGCGCAGCCGATGGCCCCGGGCGCCGTGCCCGGCGGTCAGTGGGCGATCATGACGTGGCGCGGGACGGTGTAATCCTCGAGCGCATACATCGACATGTCCTTGCCATAGCCCGATTGTTTCAGCCCGCCGTGGGGCATTTCGTTGACCAGCATGAAATGCGTGTTCACCCAGGTGCAGCCGTATTGCAGCCGGGCCGACATATCCAGCGCCCGGCCGATGTCGGTGGTCCAGACCGACGAGGCCAGGCCGTACTGGCTGTCATTGGCCCAGGCCACGGCGGTGTCGGCATCGTCGAACCGGGTGACCGACACGACCGGGCCAAAGACCTCGCGCTGGACGATCTCGTCGGTCTGCAGCGCCCCGGCCACGACGGTCGGCTGGTAGTAGAACCCGGTGCCCCCGGCCAGGTCGCCGCCGGTGGTGACCTCGACATGTTTCAGCTCTGACGCCCGCTGGACAAAGCTGGCCACCCGGTCGCGCTGGCGCTGCGAGATCAGCGGCGGGATCTCGTTCAGGGTGTCGTCGGCATTGTCGTAGACGATCGAGGACACGGCGCTGCTGAGATCGGCCACCAGGTTGTCATAGATCTTCGGCCCCGCGTAGATCCGGCAGGCGGCGGTGCAATCCTGGCCGGCGTTGTAATAGCCGAAGGCCTTCAGCCCCTCGACCACGCGGCCCAGGTCGGCGTCGTCCATCACGATGACGGGCGCCTTGCCGCCCAGTTCCAGGTGCGTGCGCTTGACCGATTTCGACGCGGCCTGCAGCACCTTCTTGCCGGTTGCCACGTCGCCGGTGATCGACACCATGTTGATGTCGGGATGGTTGATCAGCGCGTTGCCCACCGTCGCGCCCTGGCCCAGGATCACGTTGACCACGCCTTCGGGCAGGATGCCGGCCAGGACCTCGGCCATCAGCAGGGCGGTCAGCGGCGTCTGTTCGGATGGCTTCATGACGATCGTGTTGCCGCCTGCCAGGGCGGGGGCCAGTTTCCAGGCCATCATCATCAGCGGATAGTTCCACGGCGCGATCGAGGCCACGACACCCACCGGATCGCGCCGGATCATTGAGGTATGGCCTTCCATGTATTCCCCGGCCACCGGCCCGTGCATGTTGCGCACGGCCCCCGCGAAGAAGCGGAAGCAATCGGCCACGGCGGGGATTTCCTCGTTGCGGACCTCGTTGATCGGCTTGCCGCAGTTCAGGGCCTCCAGCTGGGCGAACTCCTCAAGCCGGGCCTCGACCGCATCGGCAATGGCCAGCAGCAGGGCCGACCGGGCCGAGGGCGTGGTGCGCGCCCAGCCGGGAAAGGCGGCCTTGGCCGCGGCCACGGCCCGGGCGACCTGGTCAAGGCTGGCCTCGGGCATCGGCACGATCAGCGCGCCGGTGCGCGGGTTCAGGACCTGTTCCTCGGTCTCGGTGCCGGCTTCCATGGCCGCGCCGATCAGCATCTTGGTCTGCATGGGGATATCCTCCGGTTATTTGCCCTGGCCGGCGACCGTGTCGGTCCCGCGGGTCAGGTAATAGGCGCCCAGGATGGGCAGAAGGGTGACCAGCACGACGACCATGGCAACCACGTTGGTCACGGGCCGTTCGCGCGGGCGGACAAGTTCTTCGAGCATCCAGATCGGCAGGGTCTGCTGCTGGCCGGCGGTGAAGGTGGTGACGATGACCTCGTCGAAGCTGAGCGCAAAGGCCAGCATGCCGCCGACCACCAGCGCCGTGCCGATATTGGGCAGGATCACGTGGCGCAGGGTCTGGAACATGTTGGCGCCCAGGTCCATCGAGGCCTCGATCAGGCTGCCAGAGGTGCGGCGGAACCGGGCAACGGCGTTGTTGTAGACGATCACCACGCAGAAGGTCGCGTGGCCCAGGACGATGGTCCAGGTGCTGAAGGGGATCTCGGCCAGGGAAAAGGCCGAGCGCAGGGCGATGCCGGTGACGACGCCGGGCAGGGCGATGGGCAGGATGACCAGCAGCGAGATGGTTTCGCGCCCGAAGAACCGGGTCCGGCTGACGGCGGCGGCGCAGAGCGTGCCCAGGATCATGGCGATCACCGTCGAGATCGCCGCGACCTTGACCGACAGCTGCAGGGCCTCCCAGACGTCCGGCCTGTTCCAGGTCACGGCGAACCATTTCAGGGTCAGGCCGGGGGGCGGCCAGGCAAAGGATTTCTCTTCGGTGGTGAAGGCATAGACGAAGATCAGCAGGATCGGCAGGTGCAGGAACAGCAAGCCCGCTCCGGCGGCGAGTTTCAGCGACAGGGGCGCGCGGTCAGAGTGCATCGAAGGCCCCCATGCGCCGGGCAATGGTCAGGTAGATGCCCATGATCACGATAGGCACGACGGCAAAGGCCGCGGCCAGCGGGATGTTCCCGGCGATGCCCTGGTGCTGATAGACGGCCTGGCCGATGAACAGCCGCGAGGTGCCGATGATCTGGGGAATGATGTAGTCCCCCAGCGTCAGCGAGAAGGTAAAGATCGACCCGGCCACCACCCCCGGCAGGGCCAGGGGCAGCAGCACGTGGCGAAAGGTCTGGCCGGGTTTCGCGCCCAGGTCGCCCGAGGCTTCGAGCATCGAGGCGGGCACCCGTTCCAAGGCGGCCTGGATCGGCAGGATCATGAAGGGCATCCAGACATAGACGAAGACGATGAAGGTGCCGGTGGGGCTGACCGACAGCGAATTGCCGCCCACCACGGGCAGCGACAGGTAGGCATCGAGCAGCCACAGCAGGTGCAGCTTGTCCAGCGCCCAGGTCAGGATGCCTTCCTTGGCCAGGATCAGTTTCCAGGCGTAGATCTTGACCAGGTAGCTCGACCAGAGCGGCATCATCACCCCGATGTAGAACACCGCGCGCCAGCGGCCGCGGGCAAAGCGGGCGGCGTAATAGGCGATGGGAAAGGCGATGACCGCCGAGGCCAGGGTGGCACAGGCGGCCATGGTCACCGTGCGCAGGATGATGTCGAAATTGGTGGGGGTGAAGAGCTCGGCATAGGTGCGCAGGGTGAATTCGTAATTGATCAGCCCGGTGAAGTGGTCGATCGAGAAGAAGCTTTGCAGCAGCAGCGCGAAAAGCGAGCCCAGGTAGATGATGCCCAGCCACAGGACCGGGGGCGTCAGCAGCAGGATCAGCAGCAGGGTCGGCCGGCGCCACAGCATGTCGGACACCCGCGTGGCGGTGCTGTCGGCGCGGGGCAGGGTGGCCCGGGGGTCTGCCATGGTCATGCCCCGCGCGCCATCAGGTGCAGGTTCTCGGGCGCCCAGGCCAGGGCCAGCTCGTCGCCCGTTTCCGGGCGCCGCGCATCCTGCGGCAGGAGGGCGGTGAACCGGTTGCCCTCGGCCTCGACGCTGACACGGGTGGTCAGGCCGAGAAAGCTGAGCCCGGTGACGCGGGCCTTCAGCGGACCATCGGCGGCCAGGCGCAGGTGTTCGGGCCGGATGGCGGCGGGGCAGGCGGTGCCGGTCAGTCGGGCGACGATCTCGGCCGGCAACACGTTCGAGGACCCAACGAAATCGGCCACGAAGGGCACGTCGGGGCGGAAATAGATGTCTTCGGGCGTGCCGACCTGTTCGATCCGGCCCTGGTTGAACACGGCCACGCGGTCGGCCATCGACAGGGCCTCGCCCTGGTCGTGGGTGACGAAGACGAAGGTGATGCCCAGCTGGCGCTGCAGGCCCTTGAGCTCCTCCTGCATCTGCTCGCGCAGCTTGAGGTCCAGCGCGCCCAGCGGTTCGTCCAGCAGCAGGACGCGGGGCTTGTTGACCAGCGCGCGGGCCAGGGCGACCCTCTGGCGCTGACCGCCCGACAGTTCCGACGGCTTGCGCTTGCCGTAGCCGCCCAGGCGGACCATCTCCAAGGCGGCCTCGGCGGCCGCGTGGCGGGCCCGCCGGGGCTGGCCGGCGATCATCAGCCCGTAGGCCACGTTGTCGATCACGTTGAGATGCGGGAACAGGGCGTAATCCTGGAACACCGTGTTCACCTGGCGCTTGTAGGGCGGCAGCTCGGCCACGGGGGCGCCAAAGATGCGGATGTCGCCCTGGCTTGGCCGTTCGAACCCGGCGATCAGGCGCAGGCAGGTGGTCTTGCCCGAGCCGGACGGGCCCAGCATGGCAAAGAACTCGCCTTCGGCAATGTCGAGGTCAACGCCATCCACCGCCTTCACGTCACCGAAATGACGCGAGACGTGGTCGAAACACACGGCTGTCATGGGAAGTCTCCGGTCGTGGTCCGCGCCACCCCGGGGGCAGCGCGGAGGAAGGGGATCAGCGGCCGCCGATCACGCCGATATAGTCGGACACCCAGCGGTAATAGGGCACGCATTCGCCCTGGCTTTCGCATTGGGTGACGGGGGTTTTCCAGAAGCGGATCTTGTCGAACTGGGACAGGCCGTTGGCGTCGCAGCCGTCCTGGGTCTGCATGCCCCGCCCGTCGGAACAGGCTGCCGGCACCGAGGGCACCGCGCCGAACCAGACCGAGAGGTCGGATTGCAGGTTGGAACTCAGCTGGTGTTCGAACCACATGTAGGCGCAGTTGGGATGTTCGCTGTCGGCATGCAGCATGGTCGTGTCGGCCCAGCCGGTGGCGCCTTCGACCGGGATGACCGAGGCCACCGGCACGCTGTCGGCCTTGAGCAGGTTGACCTGGAAGGGCCAGGAGCCCGAGGCCATCATGCCTTCGTTCTTGAAATCGTCGATCTGGATGAAGGCGTCGTGCCAATAGCGGCTGACCAGTTCACGCTGCTGGCGCAGCAGGTCGAGGGCCGCGTTGTACTGGTCCTGGTTCAGCTCGTAGGGGTCCTCGATGCCCAGCTCGGGCTGGTGGTACATCAGGTACATGGCCGCATCGGCAATGTGGATCGGCCCGTCATAGGCCTGCACCCGGCCGGCATTGCTTTCGCCATCGCCCAGGGTGGTTTCCTCGAAGACGACCGACCACGAGGTCGGCGGCTCGGCAAAGGCCTCGGTGTTGTACATCAGCACGTTCGGCCCCCACATGTAGGGCACGCCGTAATGCACGCCGTCGACCGTGTGCCAGGGCGCGTCCTTGAGCCGGTCGTCGACCGTGGACCAGGACGGCACCAGGTCGGTGTTGATCGGCTGCACGCGCTTGCCGGCGATCATCCGCAGGCTGGCATCGCCCGAGGCGGTGACGAGGTCGAAGCCGCCTTCGTTCATCAGCGCGACCATCTCGTCCGAGGTATTGGCCGTCTTGACCGACACCATGCAGCCGGTGGCCTCTTCGAAGCCGGTCACCCAGTCGAAGGCCGGGTCGGTTTCGCCGCGTTCGACATAACCGGCCCAGGCCACGATCGACAGCGCACCTTCGCCTTCGCCGATCTCGGTCATCTGGGCCATGCTCGCCGTTGCCACCGAGGCAGCGGTGAACGAGGCCACCACGGCGGTGAGGAATTGGGTCTTCATTGCGGTCTCCCTGTCGGCGGGCCAGCCGATGCCGTTGGCCGGACGGGCTCCGGCCCCGGGTCGCGACCCTGATCATTGTCCTGTTGGTTCCCCGGCCGCGTGGTCACGCGGGGGGCTGCGGTTCCGGTTCATGCCGAAGGGCACGGTCCTGCCGCCGTGGGAAAACTATGCGAAGCCCGTGCTGCATTCGCAAATTCATTAATCAGAAAGTGGCATTCGGAAAAACCGATAGCTCAGATCCGCAGGTGGCGCCCGGCCTGGCCCGTCTGGCCCATCCGCGCCAGCGAGATGAAATCGCGCACGGCATCCGACAGGGGCAGGCCGCGGCGCCAGACCACGCCGACCTGCACGATGGGCAGCGCGCCCGACACGTCGCGGCTTTCGATCCGGTCGCCGTCCAGCGACCAGGGCCGATAGACCAGGTCGGGCAGCAGGGCGACGCCCGCGCCTGTGGCCACCAGGGACCGCACCGCTTCGACCGACCGGGTGCGAAAGGCGATCTGGGGCCGTTTGCCGAAGGCCGACAGCAGCTTGACGGCCTCTTCCTCCATCTCGTCGACGTTGAGCATGATCAGCGGTTCGCGGGCGACATCGTCCAGCCCGATGCTTTCGCGGCCGGTCAGCTTGTGTTCCAGCGGCAGCCAGAGCCGGAAGGCCGAGACATCGAGGATTTCGGATTGCAGGGCCATCCGGTCGCGCAGGTTGGAAATGACCATGACGGCCACGTCCAGCTCGCCCCCGATCAGCAGGTGTTCGAGGTATTCGCCGGTATCTTCCAGGGCCGAAACATCGACCATCGGGTTCATCCGGCGATAGCGGGCCAGCAGATCGGACATGACATAGCCGGCCATCAGCGAGGTCACCCCGATGTTCAGCCGTCCCGAGATCCGGCCCGGCTGGCTCTGGAAGGCGCGCCTGGCGCCCGAGACATCGGACAGGATCTTTGTGGCATGGCGCAGGAACTGGTGGCCGGAATGGGTGATGGCCAGCCCCCGGGCATGGCGGTCGAAGAGGCTGACGCCCAGGTCCGCTTCGAGGTTCTTGAGCGCTTCGGTGACCGAGGATTGCGAGATCGACAGGGTCTGCGCCGCACCGATGACCGAGCCCTTTTCGGCCACGGCCACGAAATAGCGCAATTGCTTGAGGGTGAACGACATGCGAGCCTCCGGCTGGTTGTCGCAGTGGACAGGGCCGGGGGGCGGGACGCAAGGGTGTCGAGCCGTCGGAGAGCAGGTCGGATGGGGCGCGAATCAATCGCTGCGCTGTGCTGGGCAAAGGCCGACACTGGCCCCGAAACCCGGCGCGGGGCCCGGTGCGTTCACATCAACCTTGGAAGGGGGGAGATGGTGGGCGACCCTGGAATCGAACCAGGCGTGCGTCTCCGCGAGGGAGTTACAGTCCCCTGCCACACCTTGCGGCCTGTCGCCCATCTCCGGGCGTTGCGCCCGACGTGGAGGCGTGATTACAAGCGCGTCTCAGGGGCGTCAACCGGAAAATCCCAGCTTCCCGGACGTCAGTTGCACATGCGAGGCCGAAGATGAAAAAGCCGAAATGGGTCGTGGAAAAGGAACAGGCCAAAAAGGCCGCCCGGGCGGAGACCGTATGGCTGTTTGGCCTGCATGCGGTGCGCGACGCGCTGGTCAATCCGCGGCGCGAGAAACTGCGCCTGATCGTGACGCCGAATGCCCAGGCCAAGCTGGCCGAGGCGATTGCCGAAGCGGGGATGGAGCCCGAGCTGGCCGACCCGCGCAAGTTCACCGCGCCGATTGATCCGGCCTCGGTGCACCAGGGCGCGGCGCTGGAGGTCAAGCCGCTGGATTGGGGGCAATTGGTCGATGTCTGCATCGGCGAGACATCCAACCCCCGGGTGCTGCTGCTGGACCGGGTGACCGATCCGCACAATGTCGGCGCGATCCTGCGGTCGGCCGAGGTGCTGGGCGCCAGCGCTGTGATCGCCCCGCGCCACCATTCCGCGCCCGAGACCGGCGCCCTGGCCAAGACGGCCAGCGGAGCGCTGGAGCGTCAGCCCTACCTGCGGGTGCGCAACCTGGCCGATGCGATCGTCGAGCTGAAGAACATGGGCTACCTGACGCTGGGCCTGGACGGCGAAGGCGAGGTGACGCTGGAAGAGGCGCTTGAGGGGCATCGCGACCGGCCGGTGGCGCTGGTGCTGGGGGCCGAGGGGCCGGGCCTGCGCGAGCGCACCCGCGAGACGGTGGATCGGCTGGTGCGGATCGATGCGGCGGGGGGATTCGGCTCGCTCAACGTGTCGAACGCGGCGGCCATCGCGCTTTATGCCAGCCAGAGGGGCTGAGCGGCGGGCAGGGCGGTGATGCACCCCTGTGTGCCGGGGCAGCCGGTTGGGCGTCCTGTGGGCACGGAGGCGTGAACGGCCTTGCAACACCGCTCACATCTGCGTTGCCGGGCTTGGCGGAACGGGGACGGTCGGCCAGTTTAGGGGGGTGTTCAACGATCGAGAGAATCCCTGTCCCATGGATCGCCGCCAGTTCCTTGTTTCCGGTTTGGCCACGGGTCTGGCCGCCGGCCTGACCTCGGGCCTGACCCTTGCGGCGGGCCCGGCCCGGGCGGGCGGGGCGATGTTCTGTTCCACCGGGGGCGTGGCCATCGGGGGCTATGACAGTGTCAGCTATTTCGCCGGGGAAGGCCCGCGCAAGGGCCGGCGCGACATCGGGCTGATGTGGAAAGGGGCGGTCTGGTACTTTGCCACCGCCGCCCATCGCGACATGTTCGAATCGAATCCCTGGGCGCTGGCCCCGCGATACGGGGCCTATTGCGCCTTTGCCATGTCGCAGGGGCGCCTGGCCAAGGGGGATCCGCGGTCCTGGATGCTGGCCGGCGGGCGGTTGTACCTGACCGTCGATCCCCAGGCGCTGGTGGCCTGGGAGGCCGACATGGACCGCAACGTGACCCTGGCCAATGGCAATTGGCCGGGCATCCTGCGCCGGCAGGGCAGCTGAGTCTGGGGGCGGCTTCAGATCACATGAACGAGAGCAAGCCTTCACCGTTCAGATAAATCGCTTATGTCACTCTCAGGACACGGTTCGGAACCACCGTGATCCACTTCACTGTCCCTCGTTCCGACACTGGCGCCCAGGCCGATCCTGGGCGCTTTTTTCTTGCCCGGTCATTTTTCCCGATTTGCCTGACCATCGGGCGACCGATGGCCCGCCGATCTGCGCGACGGCCGCCCTTGGCGGCCATTGGCGGGGCGGACCGGGCCGGATAGGGTCGGCCCATGGCTGAATACGATGATTCCTTCCTCAAAGACATCCTGACACGCAGCAAGGTGATTGCCATGGTCGGCCTGTCGCCCGACCCGCTGCGGGCCAGCTATTTCGTCGGGCGCTACCTGTCGTTGCGCGGCTACCGGGTGATTCCGGTCAATCCGCGGGCGGTCGGCCAGGTGCTGTTCGGCGAGCCGGTCGTGGGGTCGCTGGCCGAGGCCGGACCGGGGGTCGACATGGTCGACATCTTCCGCCGGTCCGAGGCCGTGCCGGGCATTGTCGACGAGGCGATCGAGGTGCTGCCCGACCTGCGCACGATCTGGATGCAGATCGGGGTGGAGCACGAAGGCGCGGCGGGGGTGGCCCGGGCGGCGGGGATCGACGTGGTGCAGGATCGCTGCCCCAAGATCGAACACCAGAGGCTCTTTGGCGAGCTGCGCAAGGCGGGCTTTGCCACCGGGGTGATTTCGTCGAAGCTGTGAACGGCAGGGCGCCGGGCCTCGCGGGCCGAGAAAATGTGTCCACATGTTCTGGTGCGGCGGACAGCGTCCGATCAGACCGCCGCGGCGGTTCAGCGGCTGGCCTTCTCCGCGATGCCGCTCAGCCCCTGTCGCCGGGCCAGTTCGTCCATCACGTCGGAAAGGGCCACGTCGCGGGCGGCCAGCATGACCAGCAGGTGATAGAGCACGTCCGCCGCTTCCGAGGTCAGCCGTTCGCGATCACCCTTCACCGCTTCGATGATGGCTTCGACGGCCTCTTCGCCGAATTTCTCGGCGCATTTCTCGGGGCCCTTCGACAGGAGCTTGGCAGTCCAGCTGCTGTCGGGATCGGCCTGGCGGCGGTCCTCGATCGTGGCAAAGAGGGTGTCGAGCACGTTCATGCCGGCCTCACGGGAATGCCGGCGGCGGCCATGTGAGCCTTGGCCTGGCCGATGGTGAAGGTGCCGAAATGGAAGATCGAGGCGGCCAGCACGGCGCTGGCATGGCCTTCGGTCACGCCTTCGACCAGGTGGTCCAGCGTGCCGACCCCGCCCGAGGCAATGACCGGGATGCGGACGGTGTCGGAAATCGTGCGGGTCAGGGGCAGGTTGAAGCCCGACTTGGTGCCATCGCGGTCCATCGAGGTCAGCAGGATCTCGCCGGCGCCCTTGGCGGCCATGGTGGTGGCGAATTCGACGGCATCGATGCCCGTGGGGCGGCGGCCGCCATGGGTGAAGATCTCCCATCTGCCGGGGGCCACGGTCTTGGCGTCGATGGCCACGACGATGCACTGGCTGCCAAAGAGGTCGGCGGCCTCGGCCACGACATCGGGGTTGGCCACGGCGGCCGAGTTGAAGCTGACCTTGTCGGCCCCGGCGAGCAGCAGCTTGCGCACGTCGTCGCGGCTGCGCACGCCGCCGCCGACGGTGAGCGGGATGTAACATTGCTCGGCCGTGCGGGTGACGACATCGTACATCGTGCCGCGGTTTTCGTGGGTGGCATGGATGTCGAGAAAGCAGATCTCGTCGGCGCCGGCGGCATCATAGGCCCGGGCGCTTTCGACGGGGTCGCCGGCATCGATGAGGTCGACGAAATTGACGCCCTTGACCACGCGGCCGTCGGCGACATCGAGACAGGGGATCACGCGGGTCTTGAGCATGGGCGCGTTATAGAGGGTTGGCCCGGCCGGGCAAGTGGCAGTCGCCGGGGCTGTGCGTTTTGGGCTGTGCGTTTTGGCCTGGAGACGTGCGGGGCTGGTTGGGGTGGAGGCGAGTACCGGAATCGAACCGGTGTACACGGATTTGCAATCCGCTGCGTCACCACTCCGCCAACTCGCCGCCGGTAGGTCCCAGGACGGGCGCGGGGCCCGCCTGTGGTGACAGTGACGCAGTACATGCCCCGTTTCGCGGGGCACTGCAAGGGCTTCCGCTCTACTTCTGGCCCGAAATCTTGACCGTGTAGCTGGCCGTGCGGCCGTTCGGCGGAGCAGGGAAGGGCGCGGCCCGGCGGATCTGGGCCACGGCGATCTGGTCCAGCTTGCCCGACCCCGAACTGCGCGCCACGCTGACGCCGGCCAGCTGGCCCGACGGCGCGATGGTCAGCGACACCAGCGTTGCCCCGGGGATGTTGACCCGGCCGCGCTTGGCCCGGGCGATCCGCCGGAAGACCTTGCCGCGGTAATTCGACATCGCCGCGTTGCCGGCCTCGGAACTGTTGGAATTGGACGTGGCCGTCCGGGCTGCCGTGCCCTGGCCGCCGGTCTCGGCGCCCTTGCGGGCGTTGCGGTCGGCATTGTTGCCCTGGGGCGCCGCGGCCGTCTTGGGCTTGGGCGGAGTCTCACGCGGGGGTTCGGGCCGGGCCTGTTGACGCGGTTCCGGCTCGGGCGGGCGGATGCTGTCGGGCCGGTTCGGCGGCTTGCGCGAGATCAGGGGCGCGGTGCTGTCGGGCTCCGCATTCTCGGGCGTGACATTGGGCGTGGGCGTCAGGGCCGCGGTGGCCACCGGCGGGGTAGGGGAGACCGGCTCGGCCGGGGCGGCCTCCTGCGGGGGGGTGTCCTGCGGCTCGGTCGGGGTGGGGGCCAGCGGCAGGGCGGTCTGTTGCGGGGCCTCGGCCGGGGCGGTGGCCGTTGTCGCGGGCTGCGACGGCATCACGGCCAGGCCGGGCGTCGGCGCGGTGGTCACGACCTCGGCCGGGGCGGCATCGGCCGGCGCGGCAGGTTCGCTGGGCACGGGCATCTGCGGCGCGGCGGGGGCCTGGGCCAGCGGCGGTGTCTCGGTCGGCGTGGTCTCGGCCGGCGGGGCAGGGGTCTCGGTGACCTGGGTGGGCTCTGTCCGGGCGGTTTCGGGCGGAGGCGTCTCGGCCGTTTCCGTCGGTGGGGTTTCGGCCGTCTCCTGCGGCGGTTCCGGCGGGGTCGTCTCGGGCTCGGCCTCGGGGGTGATGTCGTCGGGCGTGACCGGCTCGTCGCGGCCGGCCACGAGGTCTTCGAAGGAACTGCCCAGGGCGGCCGAAGCGCCGCCGGCGCCGCCTTCCATCTGGATCTCGTCGCGGGGTTCGTTGCGCACGAGGGCGGTGGCATGGGCCGCCACGGCCAGCAGCACGGCCAGGCAGCCGGCCATGCGTGACCGGGGAATGCGCCGGCGCGCGGGGCCGGGCGCCGGGGTCGGCGCGGGGGTGTCGCCCGTCACGGGCGGGCGCGGGGCGGTGGACGGCGCGGTCATTGCAGCCCCCTTTCCGAGACCAGCAGGATGCGTTCGGCCCCGCCGCGGCGCAGCTCGTCGGAGATTTCGATCAGCTGCACGGCGGGCAGGTCGCGGTCGGGCACGATGCGCACGACCGACCGGTCGTCATCGGGCAGCCGTTCCATGAAGGCGCTGGCCGAGGTCAGCTCGACCCCGCGCAGCCACAGCCGGCCGTCGGCATGGACGACCAGCGTGTCGGGCGGGGCGCGGCCGTCGAGGTCTTCGGCCTTGATCAGCGACAGGTCGGGGTCCAGCGGCGGGGCGAGCGTGCCGGCGATCATGAAGAACACGAGCATCAGGAAAACCACGTTGATCAGGGCGATCGTGGGTTCCTTGGGGCGGGCAAGGCTGGGGGCGATTTTCATCTCAGCACCACGGGGGTCAGCCCGGGCAGGCCCCGGGCGAGGGTCAGCACGTCGACCAGCTGTTGCGAGCTGGTCTCGGCGGCCAGGCTGATGAGCAGCAGGCGCGGGTCGCTGCCTTCGGGCGCTTCCAGCCGGGCGGGCAGGTCTTCGGGCGTGACGGGCGTGCCGTTCAGCATCAGCCCGGCGGGCCGCAGGGTCAGGAACAGCCGTTCGGCCTGGCTGGCCTCGGGGCCGGGCGTGCCCTGGCCGCCCGAGATCAGCTCGATCTCGCCGTACTTGGTGAACGTCGAGGTCAGCATGAAGAACAGCAGAAGCAGGAAGATGACGTCGATCAACGACGTCATCGACAGGCGTGACCTGGGGCGGGGAGCGGTCTTAAGTGCCATGGGCACGCAGCCGGGCGGTGCCTTCGGGGGTGCCCGCTTCGGGGGCAAAGACCACCCGCAGGGCGCGGTTGGCAAAGACCCGGTCCCGGCGCATGCGCGCTTCGAACCAGTTGAGGATGAGCGAGGTCGGCATGGCCACGGCCAGGCCGGCGGCGGTGGTCAGCAGGGCGACCCAGATGCCGCCGGCCAGCAGCGAGGGGTCGACCGACGTGCCGGCGTTCTGCAGGGCGCGGAAGGCATCGATCATGCCCAGGACGGTGCCGAAGAGGCCCAGCAGCGGGGCCAGCTGGGAAATGATGTCCAGCGCCGACAGCCCGCGTTCAAGCCGGGCAAAGCGGTCTTCGGCCTCGGCATCGGCGCGCTCGGCGCGAAAGCTCTCGGGATCGCCGCAGGCCTGGCGGATCACCGGGGCCAGGTAGCTGCGGCTCTGGTCGATCAGCATGGCCGCGCGGGCGCGATCGCCCAGGTCCCAGGCATCGACAGCCTGGGCCAGGACCTTGTGGCGGCCGACGCCGGCGGCGCGGAACTGCCAGATCTTGTAGAGCACGAGGCTGGCCGTGACGACCGAGGTGGCCAGCAGCACGGCGACCACCGGGCCGCCGAGGTCATAGACGGCAACCAGCGCGTCCTGAAGGCGTTGGACGAGGTTCATCCGATCAGCTCCGTCTTGGTGCGCGTGCTCAGGTCCAGCCCGTCGATGCAGGCGCCGGCATCGCCGCCTTCACAGGTCTGGGCGCCGTTGATCAGCACGCGGGAAATGTCGTCGCAGGCCAGTCCTTCGAATTGGAACTGGCGCACGCGGGGACGGCCCATGGGCAGGTCCTGGAAGTCGAGAAGGGTCATGAGCGCGACCTGTCCCTCGCGCCCGAAGAGCACCATCTCGTAGACTGCCTGGGCGATGTCGCCCCCGGTGCCGTTCTGGACCAGAAAGCTCATCCGGCAGGCGCTGCCGACATCGTCGGCGGCGCTGAGCTCGATGGCAAGGAAGGGGGCCTCGGCCGCTTCCTGGTCAGACGATTGGCCCTGGGCGGCAAGCGGGAACATGCCCGCCGCGCAGAGCGCGATCACGTGGCTGAATTTCGTGGCTGGCGTGAAGTTCATGTCTTGGGTCCCTTGGTCGATCGGGTTGGATCAGGCTGGTTCAGGTCGCTTGGCGCGGATCAGAAGGTCTTGGCCAGCGACACCTTGAAGTTCCGGCCCGGTGCGGGGCGGGTCGACAGGTAGGGCGTGTATTCGTGGTCGAAGATGTTCTCGACGCTCACGCGCACTTCGGTGTCTTCCCAGATCCCGCCGCCCTGCGGCCGGTAGGTCGTGCGCAGGTTGTTGACCCCAAAGCCCGGGGTGTGGTCGCCGGCCGAGGTGGTCACACCCTGGTTGCCGACCAGTTCCCAGCTGACGTCGAAGGCCTCGCCGAACCGCTTGCCCAGGGTGATCCGGGCGCTGTCGGCCGGGGCGTTGCGCCAGCGGCTTTCGACACCGGTGTCCGAGATCTCGTTGCCGTCCACCAGGTTGGCGTTGAAATCGACATAGACGCCGCTGAGATGGGCATAGGAGGCTTCCAGCTCGATGCCTTCCATCTCGATGTTGCCGACCGAGCTGTAGGACGTCACGTCCCAGATGCGGGTCTGGTAGACATTGACCTTGGCCCGCACCGCGTCGCCTTCGGAGAACAGCGAGCCGCGGGCATAGGACACGCCGCCTTCATAGGTCGTCGCCTTCTCGGGCTGGGTCATGTAGAACGGCGTGCCGAGGTCGTCGAGGATCGGCAGGCTTTCGGTATAGGCCACCGAGCCGAAGACCGCGAAGCCGCTGGCGAATTCATAGCGCAGCGACAGCCCGCCCATCAGCGCGTCATTGTTCGACGTCGTGTCGAGATAGGTGCCCGACCCTTCGATGTGCTGGGTTTCATAGCGCACCGCCGGGGTGACCGTCAGGCCGCCGAACTGCATGTCGTCCACGGCAAAGATCGCGAAACGGTCATCGGTGCCGCCGGGGGCCGAGCTGGCTTCCAGCCGGTCCTTGCGGATCAGCTCGATGCCCGCGCGCAGGTCGTGGCTGACCGCGCCGGTGCTGAAATAGGCCACGTTCTTCAGGGTCAGCTTGGTGGTTTCGTAACGCTGGTCCGCGTTCACCACGTCATAGCCGCCGATCGGCGCATAGGGCGAGCTGCCCTCGACATATTCCTGGTCGATGGTCTGGTCGGAATAGGTCAGGTTGGCCGAAAAGTTGATCAGGTCGTTGCCGATGGGGTTGTATTCGTATTTCAGCCCGGCCACCCGCGTGTGGATGTCGCGGTCGACATTGCCAAAGGCCCCGCCGGTCGTGCCGAAGCTGTCATAGGGCACGTCCTTTTCCGACGAATAGCTGTCGTTGTAGGAGGCCGTGATCGAATGTTCGAGATCGTCGCCGAAGCTGTACTTGCCCTTGATCAGGTAGGAAGGCAGGCGGAAGGCCGAGTTGTTGATCTCGTTGCCGGCACCGTCTTCCTGGTTGTTCTGGTCGCGCAGGGTGTAGTTCAGCAGGAACTCGGCCTGTTCGGTGGGCTGCCAGGCCAGGGTCGACGAGGTCACGAAGCCTTCGCCGTTGGACGAGCCTTCCAGCACCTGGCGGAAGCGGAAGCCGACCTCGCCGCCGGTGTAATCCGACGCGTCCTTGGTTTCCAGCTGGACCACGCCGCCGATCACGCCCGAGCCGTATTCGAACGAACCGATGGTGCCGCGGTTGACCGACACTTCCTTGTAGAGCTGCGGATCGGTGAACAGCTGGTTGCCGATGCGGTACAGCTCTTCGGCCCCGGTCGTCGCGCCGTCGATCAGCACCAGGACCTTCTGGTCGGTGCCATAGGTCGAGTTCGAGCCGAAGCCGCGGATGTTGATGCCCGAGCCCTGGGGCGTCGAGCCGTTGACCAGGGTCACGCCGGGGACCGAATCGATCAGCTCGGCCACGGTGCCGGCCTGCCGGTCGTTGATCTCTTCCTGGTTGATCGTCGTCAGGGCTTCGGCGGTCTGGGTCTGGACCTCGCGCTTGGAGGTGCCCAGCTGGATCTCGCCGAGGTAATCGTCATCCTGGGGGATGATCTCCTCGACATCTGAATCGGTGCCCGTGGCCACAAAGACGTCCTCGGCCTCCTGGGCGAGAACTTGGCCGTTGAAGGCGGTCAGGGCCAGGACGGAGGCCGTTCCCGTCAGGAGTGATCGGAGCGCTTTGCCACGCATGAGTGTTCCTTCATGTCAGATCTTGTGACCGGAAGGCTTGCGCATCTCTGGCTGGCACGGGTCAGTATGGATTGGGTTTTTTGCCGGATCCCCACCGGCTTATGGCTTGAGATCCCTAATTTAGGTGACTAAAACAGTCAACAAACAAGTTGCACGGCAACATGGCAAGCCAACGCGTTCCCGGACCACGTGATTATCCGGTGCGCTCAGCCAGTCATCTCACCCACCTCAACAACGTCCCGAGGCACAGATGACCGATACCCAAATCCTAACCGCAGAAGAGATTCGCGCCCAGTCCGCGGCGATCACGAACATGCGCGCCCGCGAGAAGGCGGAACACCTGGGCCTGACCGAAGGCCAGCTGGTCGCGGCGGGCGTAGGCCATGGCACGACGCGCATCGATGCCCATCCCGACCGGATCATGCCGGCCCTGACCGCCCTGGGTGAGGTCATGGCCCTGACGCGCAACGACAGCTGCGTCATCGAGAAGGTCGGCGTCTATGACAACTTCCGCTCCGGGCCCCATGCCTCGATGATTCTCAACGGCGAGATCGACACGCGGATGTTCCCGTCGCACTGGGTCTCGGCCTTTGCCGTGGAAACGCCCACCGAGGATGGCGGGATGCGCCGGTCGGTCCAGGTCTTCGATGCCGCCGGCGATGCGGTGCACAAGGTGCACATGCGCGAAGGCTCCAGCCTCGAAGGCTGGGCCACGCTGGTCGAGACGCTGAAGACCGAAGAGCAGCCGGACCTGCTTGAGGTCGCCCCGCGCGAGCCCAAGGAAGCGCCCAAGTCGAACCCCGACAAGCTGGACATCCTGCGCAGCGAATGGGCCAAGATGACCGACACCCACCAGTTCCTGCGGCTGACGTCCAAGCTGCGGATGAACCGGCTGGGCGCCTATCGCATCGCCGGCGCGCCGATGGCCCGGCGCATCACCACCGATTCGGTGGCCCAGGCCTTCGAGGCGGTCTCGGCCGCGGGGATCGAGGTCATGGTCTTCGTGGGCAACCGCGGCTGCATCGAGATCCACGGCGGGCGTTGCGACACGCTCAAGGTCATGGGGCCCTGGTTCAACGTGCTGGACCCCGGGTTCAATCTGCACCTGCGGGCCGATCACATCGCCGAGGTCTGGGCCGTGACCAAGCCGACCCAGCGCGGCGATGCCGTGTCGATCGAGGCTTTCGACGCCGAGGGCGGGCTGATCACCCAGATCTTCGGGCGCAAGACCGAAGAGAACGACAGCCGCCCGGCCTGGAACGACATTGTCGCCGGCCTGCCGTCGCTCGAAGCCGAGGAGGCCGCCTGATGCGCCGTTTTGCCTTTGCCCTGGGCCTGGCCGCCGGCCTGGCCGGTCCGGCCGTGGCCGCCGATACCCGCGCCGAGAGCATCGTGTCGATCGGCGGGGCGATCACCGAGGTGATCTATGCCCTGGGTCAGCAGGACCGCATCGTCGCCCGCGACACCACGTCCACCTATCCGGCCGAGGTCACCGACCTGCCCGACGTGGGCTATGCCCGGGCGCTGTCGCCCGAAGGCGTGCTGTCGGTGAAACCCGACATGATCATCGCCTCCGACAGCTCGGGCCCGCCCGAAACCATCGAGGTGCTGGAAGAGGCGGGCATTCCCTTCATCCGCGTGCCCGAGGTCTATACGGCCGAGGGCGTGACCGACAAGATCATGATCGTGGGCAAGGCCCTGGGCGAAGAGGCCGCGGCCCGGGCCCTGGCCGATGACGTCGCCACGCGCCTGGCCGCGGCCATGCGCCCGGTGACCGAGGATTCGCCCGGTGTGCTGTTCATCATCTCGGCCGCCGACGGCCGGATCATGGCAGCGGGGCAGGGCAGCTCGGCCGATGGCATCATCGCCATGGCCGGCGGGCGCAATGTCATGACCGACATCACCGGCTACAAGCAGGTCTCGGACGAGGCGGTGGCCACGGCCAACCCCGATGTCATCCTGATGATGGACCGGGTGGGCGACCACGGGCTGACCGATGACGCGCTCTTTGCCATGCCGGCCATTGCCACCACGTCGGCGGCGGAAACGCGCAGCGTGATCCGCATGGACGGCATGCTGATGCTGGGCTTCGGCCCGCGCGTGGCCGAGGCCGTCGAGGCCCTGAGCGCGGCGCTGCACGAATGAGCCTCGCCGACGGCCTTGCCCCGCCCGCCGTGGCCCCGGCCCGCGACCGGGTCCAGACCGCCCGGCGGCTGAGCCTGGTGCTGGCCCTGCTGCTGGTCGTGGTCTCGGTGGCCTCGCTGTCGTCGGGGGCCACGGGCACGGCGCTCTGGCCCGCGCTCAAGGCGCTGGCCACGGGGCAGGAGCTGTCGGCACTCGACCGCATCGTGCTGGTCGACATTCGTCTGCCGAGGCTGATCCTCGGCCTGCTCGTCGGCGCGGCCCTGGCCGTGTCCGGCGCGCTGATGCAGGGGCTGTTCCGCAACCCGCTGGCCGATCCCGGCATCGTGGGCGTCAGCGCCGGCGCCGGGCTGGGCGCCATCCTGGCCATCGTGCTGGGCGGGCTGCTGCCCCTGGCCCTGCGCGAAACGCTGGGGTCCTACCTGATTTCCATCGCGGCCTTTGTCGGCGGCTGGATCTCGACCATCCTTCTCTATCGCGTGGCCACACATGGCGGCCGCACCTCGGTGGCCACCATGCTGCTGGCCGGCATCGCCCTGGCCGCGCTGGTGGGGGCCTTTTCCGGCGTGCTGGTCTACATGGCCGACGATGCCCAGCTGCGCGACCTGACGTTCTGGGGGCTGGGCTCGCTGGCCGGGGCGACCTGGACCAAGGTGGCCGCCGCCGCGCCGATCATCCTGCTGGCCCTGGCCGTCGCGCCGTCGCTGGGGCGCGGGCTGAACGGGCTGGCGCTTGGCGAGGCCACGGCCATGCACCTGGGCATTTCGGTCCAGCATGTGAAACGCGTGGCCATCCTGGTCGTGGCCGCCGCGACCGGCGCGGCCGTGGCCGTGTCGGGGGGCATCGGGTTCATCGGCATCGTCGTGCCGCATCTCTTGCGCCTGGCCACCGGGCCGGACCACCGCGCGCTGCTGCCCAATGCCGCCCTGCTGGGCGCGACCCTGCTGGTCGGGGCCGACATGATCAGCCGGTCCATCGTGGCCCCGGCCGAGCTGCCCATCGGCATCGTCACCGCCGTGATCGGCGCGCCGGTCTTCCTGGCCATCCTGCTGAAACGCCGCAACACGCTGGGGCTGTGAGACCATGATCGGCAAGAACATCCGCGTCACCCTGGGCCGCCGCGAAATCCTGCACGGGCTCGATTTCGAGGCCCGCGACGGCCGGGTCACCGCCATCGTCGGGCCCAACGGTTCGGGCAAGTCGACCCTGCTGAAGGCCATGACCGGCGAGATCCCGGCCACCGGGGACATGTCGCTGAACGGCCGCGACATCGACGCCATGCAACCCTGGGAACTAGCCTCGGTCCGGGCGGTGCAGTCGCAGAGCACGACCGTGGCCTTTCCCTTCACGGTGATCGAGGTCGTCCGCCTGGGTCATTCCGCAGGCCCCTGGGCGGCCGAGCCGGGCATTCCCGAGGCCGCCCTGTCGCGGCTGGGGCTGGATGGCTATGCCCACCGCTATTACCACGAATTGTCCGGCGGCGAGCAGCAGCGCGCCCAGCTGGCCCGCGTGCTGGCCCAGGTCTGGCACCCGGTGCAGGCTTTCCAGCCGTCCTGGGTCTTTCTCGACGAGCCGGTGTCCAGCCTGGATATCGGCCACCAGTTCGTCGTGATGGACCTGCTGGCCGATTATGCCCGCCAGGGGGGCGGGGTCATCACGGTGATGCATGATCTCAACCTTACGGCCATCTATGCCGATCATGTCGTGCTGATGAAGGACGGCCAGGTTCTGGCCCGGGGCACCCCGGCCGAGGTGCTGACCGACGAGCGCCTGAGCCAGGCCTATGACCATCCGCTGCGCGTCAACCGCCCCGCGCCCTCGGGCGTGCCCTACCTGCTGCCCCAGGCCTGCCGCGACGCCTCGTGACGGGGCCGGTCGCGGCGGCCAGCCGGGGGTGAGGGGCGCGCAAGCCCGGCCACATGCGGTGCAAGCCCGGCTGCACGGGGCGCAAATCACGCCTTGTCCGTCCCGGGCTGAACTGCCCGGGGATCGGGCGGCGTCAATGATCTCTCAACTTCGGGACGTTATGCCCGGGGCCGGGGGCACCGCCGCCCGTTGCCCGTGCCCGAGCGATATGCGACAAGCCGGGAATACGTCGCCAACGACAAGAGCCAGGCCATGACAGATTTCGAAGCCCGCCGCCGCACGATGGTCGATACCCAGGTCCGTCCCGCCGATGTGACCCGTTTCCCGATCATCGACGCCATGCTGACCGTCCCGCGCGAGGATTTCGTGCCCGACGCCTATCGCGAAACGGCCTATGTGGGCGAACATGTCCCGATCTCGCCGGGCCGCGTGGTGCTGGAACCGCGCCTGCTGGGCAAGATCCTGGATGCGCTGGACCTGACCGGCGAGGACCTCGTGCTGGATATCGGCTCTGCCTATGGCTACTCGGCCGCCGTCATCGCCCATATCGCCCAGGCCGTCATTGCCGTCGAAGGTGATGAAACCCTGGCCGCCGAGTCGATGCCGCTGCTGAGCGAGGCCGGGGCCGACAACGTGATCGTCGAGGAAGGCGCGATGACCGAAGGCGCGGCCGAACACGGGCCCTATGACGTCATCATCATCGAAGGCGGGGTCGAAACCATGCCCGCGGCGCTGATCGACCAGCTCAAGGAAGGCGGGCGCATGGCCGCGGTCTTCTGCGAAGGCGCGCTTGGCACCCTGCGCGTCGGTCACAAGCACAATGGCAAGATGACATGGCGCGACGAGTTCAACGCCCATGTGCCCGTCATGCCCGGTTTTGCCCGCGAATCCGCCTTCACGTTGTAATTCCGCACCAGACGCCGACGACATGCCCGCCGTCACGCTTGCGTGATACAGAAACTGTACCGACTGGTTTAGGCTTTGCGCCAAAACACGTCAAAGACGTTGCGAAAAGGCGAGTTGGGCATGTCAAGATTTCTGAACCGTATCCGCAGCGGCGGGGCCGCGATCATAGTGGCCTGCGTGGTGGGCCAGGCGCCCGCCCGGGCCGAAGTGCTGTCCGACGCCATGGCCAGCGCCTATGTCAACAGCGGCCTGCTTGAGCAGAACCGCGCCCTGCTGCGGGCCGCCGACGAAGACGTGGCCATCGCCCTGGCCGCCCTGCGCCCGGTGATCAGCTGGTCGGCCGATTACAATCGCAACTGGGTCGACCGCAACCAGGGCTTTGGCCGGGTCGGGGTCAACACCGACACCGGGTCGGCGGCCATCAGCGGCACCCAGCTGCTGTATGATGCCGGCGCCTCGCGGATGAGCATCCAGGCCGCCCAGCAGACCGTCCTGGCCTCGCGCGAGACCCTGCGCTCGATCGAGCAGACCGTGCTCTTCAACGCCGTCCAGGCCTATATGAACCTGGTGCGGGCCAATGAATTCCTGCGCCTGGCCCAGAACAACCGCCGCGTCCTCGAAGAGGAACTGCGGGCCTCGCGCGACCGGTTCGAAGTTGGCGAGGTGACGCGCACCGACGTGGCCCTCTCGGAATCGCGGCTGGCCAATGCCGACAGCAACGTGGCCATCGCCCGCGGGGACGTGGTTTCGGCCCAGGCGATCTTTGTCCAGGTCGTCGGCCGTCCGGCGGGCAACCTGTCGTCCACGCCGTCGATCCCCGGCAAGCCCGCGTCGATCGATCAGGCCCAGGCCATCGCCGTGCAGAACCATCCCGACATCGCCTCGCTGCAAAAGCAGATCTCGGCCGCCGACATCACGGTCAACGTGGCACGGGCCAGCCTGAAGCCGACCGTCAGCCTGGGGCTGAGCGCGGGGATCAACAATACCTTCGACAACGAGGTCTATTCCGACACGGTCACGGCTTCGGTCGGTGTCAGCCAGCGCATCTACCAGGGCGGCGCGCTGACCGCCCAGGTGCGCCGGTCGATCGCCTCGCGCGATGCCCTGCGGGGCAACCTGCTGACCACCCAGCGGTCGGTCGAACAGGAAGTCGCGGCGTCTTATGTCGAGCTGGAAGTCGCCCGGGCGACGATCACCTCGACCCAGGAACGGGTGCGCGCGGCGCAGGTCGCCTTTGACGGCATCCGCGAAGAGGCCCGGCTGGGCTCGCGCACGACGCTGGACGTGCTGACCGCCGAGCAGGAGCTGCTGGATGCCGAGGCCGCGCTGATCTCGGCCCAGGCCGATCGCTACGTGGCGGCCTATCGGCTGGTCGCGGCCCAGGGCCTGCTCAGCGCCGAACGGCTGGGGCTGAACGTGCCGCTCTACGACGTGTCGGCCTATTACAATGCGGTCAAGTCGGGGCCGAGCCTGTACAGCAAGCAGGGCCAGGAACTGGACCGCGTGCTGCGCGCCATCGGGAAAGAGTGACAATTTTCCCTTTCTGTTGTGTGACGATTTGGGACGGGTTATCCTTTCTCTCGGGGCAGAACGGTAGCAGTGAATGACAGATCCGGTCACGAATGTAGAGATCGAGGATGTGCTGTCCTCGATCAGGCGGCTGGTTTCCGAAGAATCGCGCAAGCCTCTTGTGGCCGGGTCGGCCAAGGCGCCGGAGTCGCAGGATGATTCCACGGCGCGGACCGACAAGGCCGGAGGGCTGGCCGAGACCGGGACCAGGGACAAGCTGCAGGACCGGCTGGTCCTGACGCCGGCCCTGCGCGTGACCGATCCGGTGACGCCGCCGGCCGAGGCGGAAACGCCGATTGCAGCGGAAACGTCGTTTGAAGCGGAAACGCCGGATGAGGGCGCGGCCGAAGCGCCGGCTGATCCGCTGGCCCGGGATACGGCCGGGGAAGATGCGCCTTTCGCCGGTGATGACGAAGTGACGGCCGGCGATGACGAGCCCACGACCGACGAGGAAACCGTCAACCGGCCCAACCCGGCAATGTCCTACGACCTGTCGATGCAGGAGCGCATGGCCGATACGCCGGAGGCCCCCGAGGCCCCCGAGGCCCTGCCGCTGAGGGCCTACGAACTGACCCCTCGTGAGCGCATGCCCGAGAGGGAGACCCGGGACGACGCGGATACCGTACGTGATTCCGCGCCCATCGTCCTGCATCCCGCGCCGCTGCGTTTGGATGCCGCCGAGGCTCCCGCGCCGCAACGCCCTGAGGCCGCGTCCGATGCGGTGGATACGGCGCCTGAAGTGGCGGATGCCGACCGAGCGCGTGCCGAAGAGCTGAATGTCGAAGAGCTGATCGCCGAGGAATTTCCTGCCGACGGAGCAGCCGCCGACACAGCGGTTTCGGATGATGTTCCGACCGAAGACCTCTCGATTGACGAAGCGCTGGCCGGCGAAATGCTGGTTGACGATGGCCTGGCTGGCGTCCCCCCGGGCGACGAAGCTCAGGCCGATGCCCCCCCGGCCGATGGCGACCTGACCGATAACGACCTGACCGACGAGGCGGCTGCCGACGCGGCCATGGCCTCGGCCGAACGGCTGGCTGCCGAAGAGGAAGAGCTGGATCGCTATTGCCGCCTGGCCGGTGACGATGAGCCCGACGAGGACGATTGGGCCGGGTCCGGCTTGCCGTCCCCGACCGGGGACGTCGCGCAGCCCACGGACGCCGCCACGGCCGAGGTCCTGGGCCCGCAGGAGCCGCGCCATGTCACGCCCAGCCGGGTGACCCGCGAGGAACGCGGCCCGGCACCGTCGCAGCTTTACACGCCCTTCGCCGCATCCGTGGCCCGGCCCGACCCCACCGCTGAAACGGCGGACAGCGGGGCAGGGGCCGAACCGATGGTCCTGCGCCCGGACCTGCCCGATCCTTCGGCCGAATTGGTCAGCGATGCGGCGCTTGCAAACGCGCCCGACATGTCGGCCGATGACCTGCCCGATGCCGAGCCGGGCGCCGAAAGCTGGACCCCGGCCGAGGCCCGCGCCTTTGTAGTGGCCGCCTCCAGCGAAGCCTCTGCGACCACCGACACCGAGGCCGATGTGCCCACCGCCGGTGCTCCGGCGATGCAGGGCGCCCCCCTGGCCCCGGACGAAACCGATGCCCTTCTGGCCAGCGCCGCCGATGCGATCGACGCGCTGCAGGCCAAGATCGCCGCGCTTGAGGCCCAGCTGGCCGCCGGTCAGCCCGCGCCGATGCCGGCCGCGGTGGATGACACCGAAGACGAACCCGAACTGCCCGAAAGCAACGTGACCCAGGGCCATTGGCAGCCCCGGGCGGACGAGGTCAGCGACGAAGAGGCTGCGGCCGAGGCGGCGGACGCCCTGCGCGAGGCACAGGCGGCCAATGCCGACATCTTTGGCACCGAAGAGGCTGTGCTGGACGAGGACAGCCTGCGGGAGCTGGTGATCGACATGGTGCGCGAGGAATTGCAGGGCGCCCTCGGCGAGCGGATCACCCGCAACGTGCGCAAGCTGGTCCGGCGCGAGATCCATCGCGCCCTGGCCGCCCAGGACCTGGATTGATCCTCGGGGCAGGGGCTGTTGCAGGCCCTGCCATTTGGCCCGGTCACCCGGTCATAACCGACCAACGTACATCACGCGCAGACCGATGGGCTGCGGCGGATATCCTGCCGCTTTGATATGGCGAATGGCCCCGCAACGGGCGGATGGTTCGGATGATGTCAGGAAGCGCCCCGCAACGGGCGGATGGTCCGGTTGATGTCAGGAAACGCCCCGCAAAGGGCGGATGGTCCGGTTGATGTAGGGAATGGCCCGGCAAGGGCCCGCTGGTCCGGCGTCTGCCGTCCACCCGGCGCATTCCGCAAACCCATCGTGTCCCCGGCCATCGCCGGATCACGCTTCACCCGCGCGACATAATCGCCCTTGATCCCGCCCAAGGCAGATCGCCCGGTTCAGGTCATGGCAGGGCATTCGCGACGTCACGTCACAAATGGGGCGTGAAAAACGAACGACGCGCCCGAATGGGGCGCGTCGTTCGTTTTGGTCCGTTCGGATCAGGCCGCCTGGGCCTGGGCCTCTGCGGCATGGCGGCGTTCGCTTTCCTCGCGGGACAATGCGACCGAGGTCCGCACACCCTTTGACACGAACTCCATCAACCCCGAGACAACCCGTTCGTTGGGGTCGATCCCGGCGCAGGTCAGAACTTCACGACCATCGCGCGAGCGCGCCCAACGGGCAATCTGCTCGGGGCCATTGCCATATTTCTTGTCGTCGGCAATGGCGTCGTCCAAGGCAGCAAGCACCACTGCCGCGAACAATTTTCGGGCACGGTTGCCTTGCTCGTTGTTAAAGGCCGTGCCGTCAACGAAATCTCTCATCTCGTTTTCCTTGTTTTTCTTGCTCTTGTGTTTTCGGCGTGGCGCCCCTTATGACGAATGCGGACCGATTCGGATACCGCCTTTTCGCATACCTTCCATGCAAGCCGTGCATAACTTGTTTCGACCACCAGATGGGACGCCGGTTGGTTTCGTCGCCTTGTCACACCGTTGCACCGGAGATATAGGGGGCCGAAACAGGCCATCAACCGTTCATAAAGGTTTTATGTCATGCCGAAGATCAATGGCAACGAGATCAGGCCGGGCAACGTTCTGGAGCACAACGGCGGGCTCTGGGCCGCCGTCAAGGTCGACCACGTCAAGCCCGGCAAGGGCGGCGCCTTCGCCCAGGTCGAGCTGCGCAACCTGCGCAACGGCTCCAAGCTGAACGAACGCTTCCGCTCCGCCGACAAGGTCGAACGTGTCCGTCTGGAACAGAAGGACCAGCAGTTCCTCTACGAGAATGACGGCATGCTCGTCTTCATGGACGCCGAGACCTACGACCAGATCGAGCTGCCCGCCGATCTGCTGGGCGAACGCCGGCCCTTCCTGCAGGACGGCATGACCATCGTCGTGGAATTCTACGACGCCGAGGCGCTCAACGCGACGCTGCCGCAAAAGGTCACCTGCAAGGTCGTCGAGACCGAGCCGGTCGTCAAAGGCCAGACCGCGGCCAACAGCTTCAAGCCGGCCGTGCTGGACAATGGCGTCAAGGTCATGGTCCCGCCCTTCGTGGGCCAGGACGAGGACATCATCGTCAACACCGAGACGATGGAATACGCCGAACGCGCCTGAACGGGCCCGGGTCCAATGGGACCCAGGCCGGGGCAGGGTGGGCCACCTCCGGCCCGCGCCGCGCTCCTGCTTCTTTCTCTTTGAAAATATCCGGCATGACGGTCACGCCCCACGGGACGTGGCCGTTTCCTTGTCCGGTCGCGGCAGGGCCACGTCGCGGAGCAATTCGAACTTTACCCGGGTCGCGCTGATCAGCCGGTAGAAGGCGATCATGAAGCTCGTCGGCCCCTGCAGCCGCGCCAGCCCCATTGTCGCGGCCACCACGGTGCCCACGTCGGTCGTGCCGTTCAGAACGGCCCAGCCGCCGAGCAGCAGCACCCCCACCGTGCCTGCGCCGTTGATCAGGCTCAGCACGAACTTGGTCGACAGCTTCCACAGGAACATCTGCCGGCGCGTGTCGTAGATCTCGTCGAAGCCCCGCAGCACCTCGGCGCTTTCGCGGGCCAGGTCGGTGTCGACGATGTCGCGCGTGGCCCGGCGCAGCACCCGCACGCGCTCGGCCACGAAACGGTTGACCACCCGCTGGGTCGTCAGCACCAGGATCACCTGCGGCGCCACGATCATCAGGGCGATCAGGCCCAGCACCGGCTGGGCCGTGGCGATGTACCCCACGACCGACACCATCGTGCCGATCTGCACGACCGGCTCGGAAAAGGCGCTGCCGGCGAACTTGCCCAGCTCCTCGGCTTCGGCCGACACCATCGTCGTCACCGTGCCCGCGCCCAGCTCATGCGCCGGCCCGCCGCCCACGGCATCGCCATAGATGCGCCGGCGCAACCGCCGGATCACGTCTTCGCCCAGCAGGTTCGACAGGAACCCCAGCGCCCATTTCAGCCCGAGGCTCAGCACGATCACCCCCAGCATCTCGGCGCAGAGCCGGATCAGCACCTGCTGCGAGATCTGGTCGTCGGTCAGCTCGTTGATGATGTCCTTCTGGTAGGACAAGGGCACCGCGGCCAGCGCCGCGATGGCCACCGACAGCAGGATCAGAATCACTTGCCGCCGCCCGCTCACCCGCCAGATCGCGGCATACATGTCCCACATCGGGCGCCCTCCCGGTCCGGTTTCACCCCGTTTCTCCCCGGATTCCTGCCCCTTGCCGGCCGCAAGGGCAAGATCACCGCCCTGCAAACGGCCCCGGCCCGCTGCCGAAAGGTGACAGGCGGGGGCGGGCTCGTGTAGCGTTCAAGGATCGCCGTTTGCGAAGTTGATACGAGGTGACCATGGTGCCTGTCCGTTTCACCCTCCTGTGCCTGTCCCTGGTGATGGGCCTGTGCATCGGCCTGGTCCCGGCGGGCCCGGCCATGGCCAAGCGGCTGGCCCTGGTGGTCGGCATCGACGGCTATCGCAACGTTCCGGTCCTGCAAAAGGCGCGCAACGATGCCCGGGCGGTGGGCCAGGCGCTGCAGGCCTCGGGTTTTGACGTGCTCAGCGGCATCGACGTCTCGCGCCGCGACTTCTTCATCCTGCTCAACGATTTCTACAACCGGGTCAGCCCGGGGGACGAGGTGGTCTTTTTCTTCGCCGGGCACGGCGTGCTGCTTGATGGCCGCAACCGCCTGCTGCCCGCCGACGTGCCCGTCGTGTCGCCGGGCAACGAGACCCTGCTGGCCTATGAAAGCCTGGCCGCCGACGAGATCCTCGACGAGATCCAGCGGCGCGGTGCGCGCGTCAGCTTTCTGATCCTGGATGCCTGCCGCAACAATCCCTTCCCGCAATCGGGTCAGCGCAGCGTCGGCGGGGCCCGGGGCCTGGGCCGGATGGATGCCCCCGAAGGCGCCTTCATCCTCTATTCCGCCGGCACCGGCCAGACCGCGCTGGACCGGCTGTCGAATGCGGACAGCGATCCCAATTCGGTCTTTACCCGCGCGCTCCTGCCTTTGATGTCCGAACCGGGCCTGGGCCTGCATGACATCGCCCGCCAGGTCCGCAACGAGGTGCGCGCCATGGCCCGCAGCGTGAACCATGACCAGTTCCCGGCCTATTACGACCAGCTGTCGGGGGATTTCTTCGTGCGCCAGCCGGCCGATCGCGGGGCCTTTACCATCAGCACCGCGCCCGCCACGGCCGACGCCCCGCCGCAGATCCCCGAGACCCAGGCCGTGCCGCCCGTGGGCGACCCCTGTTCCGGGGCGGTCGGCCATTGGGAGGTGATCGCATCGAGCAGCAGCGCATCGGTCTTCGAACTCTACATCGAACGTTACAAGGCCTGCCCGATGTTCGTGGCCCTGGCCACCGAACGGATCGAACAGCTGAAGGGCCCCTCAACGCCCACCAATGAGGCGCCGGCTCTGCCGGACACGACCATGGCCGCCGCGTCATCGTCGGGCGCGCTGCCATCCGTCGGGGTTGGCGTGGGTGTCGCCGCGGGGGCCATCGCCCCGGCTCAACCGGCCCCGGGCACGTCGCCCGTCCGGCCGGCCGCCGTGCCGGCCCCGGTCGTCACGCCGGTGCCCCAGGTCACCCCCAGCCCGGTGCCCTCGGGGGATGTCTGTTTCGATCTCTGGTACCAGCGTAACGCGATCTTCCACGATTACGGCTATTGCTTTCAGACCGACAAGGCCAAGCAGTATTTCGACGTGTCGTCCTGCAAGACCCGCTCGCCCAATCTCAACGCCTTCGACCTGACCCGGGTCGAGACCATCCGCGCCCGCGAAAGGGCCTCGGGATGTTAGGCTATCTCGTGCGCGGGGCGCTGTTGCTGGGGCTGGCGGCCCCGGTCGCGGCCTCGGAGTGTACCGCCCGCGATTTCCTGGCCATGCCCCTGCCGCCGACCGAAGGCCGCCCGGCGGTGTCGGTCGCGCTTGAAACGGCCTATCCCGGGCTCTTTGTCGACGACGGCCAGGCCAGCGTCTACATGCCCGACGGGGCGACCGTGTTGCCCCTGGGCGATATGACCGGCCGGCCGCCGGCCCGGCTGCTGGAAACGCCGACAATCGTTGAACAATTTGCCTATCCCTATCCGCTGGCCTTCGATCTCGACGCCCGCCGCACGCCCTGGGTCGATCCCGGCCGCCCGCGCAACCCGGACTTCTTCGAGGCGCTCTATTTCTCGGCCCAGGCCGAGGCCGCCCGGTCGCTGCGAACGGTGACCTATGCGCCGACGGGCACGCGGTTCTACCTGACCGACAAGACCTGCGCGGCGACCCAGCTGGACGCGGCCCTGCAGGCCATTGCGGCGCAGGGCGTCGATTACGGCCGGTTCTTCCAATCGGTGGGAGGCAGTTTCAACTGGCGCCGGATCTCGGGCACCACACGGCTCAGCGCCCACAGCTTCGGCATCGCGCTCGACCTGAATGCCGAGCTTGGCGGCTATTGGCGCTGGTCGGGGGCCACGGCCGGGCAGGTCGGGGCCTATGACAACCAGATCCCCGAGGGCATCGTGTCGGCGCTGGAACGCCATGGCTTTGTCTGGGGCGGCAAGTGGCACCATTTCGACGGCATGCATTTCGAATACCGCCCCGAGCTGATCCTGCATGCCCGGTTGACCCGCGCCCCGCAGGGCTGAGGCTTGTGTCACAGGGCTGTACCGTGGCCTTGAGGAATAAGCCGTGGTCCGAAGGGGCGGGCTTCACCCCGTGGCGCTGACTGGTGTGACCCGTGCCTCGCATGACGGGGCCAAGCCCCGAGGCACTGAGCCGAAACCCGTAGGGTAGAGCCATGTCCCACAGGACTGGCTCACACCGCCCAGTTTTGACGCCTTGCCCCGAAGGCTCGCCTCTTGTCCCGCAAGTCCGGCCCATGCCCGGAAAACCGGCCCATTCGAGGCAGGCCCTCGCGCCGTCCCCGTCAGGCTTGCTCCATCGTCACGCCCGCCGCGCCGGCCTGCATGCCGGGCTGGACGCGGTCGAAGCGCAGGTAGGCAATGCCCTGTCCGCCGGCCGAGGAAAACAGCGTGCCCACGGGCTTGTCTCCCGCCCGGATCTCGGTGCCCGGCTCGGCCTGGCCGTCGACCTGCACGGTGGCCAGCCCCTTGCGCAGCTCGGTCTTGTGCTTCATCCGCGCGGTGACCTCCTGGCCGACGTAACAGCCCTTGCGGAAATCCACCCCGTTCAGCCGTTCGAACCCGGCCTCCAGGATGTAGCTGTCGGGCGTCAGCTCGATCCCAGTCTCGGGGATGCAATGGGCCACGCGCAGGGCGGTCCAGTCGCTGCCGTCATCGGCCTCGGGCGCTTCGGTATAGGCCCGCCAGCCCAGGGCGGGGTGGCGCGGATCGGCCAGGGCGCCGTCGGGTGCCGGGCCGGTGCCCCGCTGCACCTGCAGCCCGCTGTCACCGATGGTCACGTCGGCGCGCAGCTTGTACATGGCCAGCCGCCTGGCCAGCCCGTCGGCCAGCGGTTCGGCCACGTCCAGCAGGATGTCGTCGCCGGCCCGGGCCAGGAAGAAATCGGCCAGGTACTTGCCCTGGGGCGTCAGGATGGCGGCATAGACCAGCCCGTCATCCAGCCGGCGAATGTCATTGGTCACCAGGCCCTGCAGGAAATCCGCCGCATCGCGGCCCCCGATCCTGAGGATGCGTCTGCTCGCCATCTGTCTCTCCTTTGTTGGTCGTGGACGGCCCGGGGCCGGTCCATGGCGCCGGGGCGGGGCTGTCCATGGGGCACCACCCGGGCTGCGATCTTGTGTCTGGCGGCCTTTGATATAGGTATGCGCGTGCAGCACAATAACCGGGACTTGCCCTTGACCGCCACGCTCAGCATCGTGATTCCGACCCTGGACGCCGAAAAACATCTGCCCCGTTGCCTGGACAGCCTGATCGAAGGCCTGACCAGCGGATTGATCCGCGATCTGGTCATCACCGATGGCGGGTCGCAGGATGCCACGGCCGAGATGGCCGAAGCCGCAGGCGCCGTCCTGGTCACCGGGCCGGCCTCGCGCGGGGGGCAGCTGCGCCGCGGGGTCGAAGCAGCCCGGGGCGACTGGCTGCTGGTGTTGCATGCCGATACCCATCTGTCGCCGGGCTGGTCGCAGGAGGTCATCGACCATATCCGCGACGAAGGTCCCACGGCCCATTTCCGGCTGTCCTTCCGCGAGGGCGGGATGATGGCCGGGCTGGTGGCCGGCTGGGCCAACCTGCGGGCCCGGCTCTTTGCCTTGCCCTATGGCGACCAGGGGCTGCTGCTGCGGCGCAGTGACTACGACGAAGCGGGCGGCTACCCCGACCAGCCGCTGATGGAAGACGTGGCCCTCGTCCGCGCCCTGGGCCGGCCCCTGGCACGGCTGGACAGCCGGGCGATTACCAGCGCCGAACGCTACCTGCGTGACGGTTGGATCCGCCGCGGCCTGCGGAACCTCTGGACCATGCTGCGGTACCGGCTGGGGGCCGATCCCGAACGCCTGGCCGCCGGCTACCGGCGCTGAGCCTTCTTCTGGGGCGTCACGCCCGTGGCAGGCCGGTCGCCGGATATTTTCAAAGAGAAAGAAGCAGCAGGTCGGCGCGCCACCCCGGCCAAGGCGCGGGATGTCCTGCTTCTTTCTCTTTTCAAGTATTCCCGGGGGAGTCCTCCAACGGAGGACGGGGGCAGCGCCCCCATCTACCCGGTGGGGGTCTCGCCCGGATCCTGGAACTGGAGACGGTAGAGCTCGGCATAGGCGCCGCCACGGGCGAGCAATTCGTCATGGGTGCCCTGGTCGATCACCCGGCCGCGTTCCATCACGACGATCCGGTCGGCATCGCGCACGGTCGACAGCCGGTGGGCGATGACCAGCGTGGTCCGCCCGCCCGAGAGCTTGTCCAGCGCCTGTTGCACGACCTTCTCCGATTGCGCGTCCAGCGCCGAGGTCGCCTCGTCCAGCAGCAGCACCGGGGATTCGCGCAGCAGGGCACGGGCGATGGCCACGCGCTGGCGCTGGCCGCCCGACAGGGCCGAGCCGCGCGGGCCGACCATGGTGTCCAGCCCGGCCGGAAGCTGGGGTAGGAAATCGCTGACATGGGCCGCGTCCAGAACCTCCTGCAGCCGGGCGTCGCTGACATCCTCGCGGCCCAGCAGGATGTTCTCGCGCAGGGTCTCGTCGAACAGCAGCGCCTCCTGGCTGACCACGGAGAACAGCCCGCGCAGGTCGTCGAGCGACATGTCCCGGGCCTCGACCCCGCCGATCCGCACCGAGCCCTGCGCCGGATCGACCAGCCGGGTCAGCACGTTGAAAATCGTCGACTTGCCCGCCCCCGAGGCGCCGACCAGCGCCGTGGTCTCGCCGGCCCGGGCGACGAGGTCGAGATCGCGCAGCACGGTGGTCTCGCCGTAGGACAGGGTGACCTTGTCGAGCGCGATGTCGGGCAGGCCCGTGGGCGGGGCCACGGGTGTGTCGGGCGAGGTCAGGGTGATCGGCGCATCCATCAGCGCCTTGATCCGTTCCATCGCCGCCGCCGCCACCTGCCACAGCCCGCTGATCGAACCGAGCCGGCGGATCGGGTCGAAAGCCAGGCCCATGGCCGTGAAGAAGCTCATGAACTCGCCCACGGATTTCTCGCCCGAGATGATCTCGGATCCGCCGAAGACCAGCACGGCCAGGAAGCCCAGCCCGGCCATCAGGTCGACGATGCCCGGGATCAGGGCCGAGCCGAAGGCCGCGCGGACCTCGGCCTCGACATAGGCCCCGGTCTTGTCGGCGAAACGGTCGGCCTGGTAGCTTTCCAGCCGGTTCAGCTTGACCGGCACGATGCCGTGAAAGACCTCGTCCAGCCGGGTGGCCAGGGCCGCGCCCAGGTCGCGGGCGCTGCGGGCCTGGCCGCGCACGAAGCGCTGGATCGCGGCGACCGGCAGGGCCATCAGCGGCGCGCCGATGAGGGTCACGGCCGTCCAGCGCCAGTCGACGCTGATCGCCACGCCCATCAGGGCCACCAGGGCCACGACGTCCCGCCCGGTGCCGGTGACCACGGCCCGCCAGACATCGTTGATGGCATTGACGTCGGTCTGGATGCGCTGGATCAGGAAGCCCGGCGGATGGGCCAGGTGAAACGCCCCGTCCTGGCGCATCATCCGGCGCAGCAGGTCCAGCCGCAGGGCCGCGGCGGTAAGCTGGGAAATGCGCGTGAGGATCACGCTCTGGCTGACCCCGGACACCGCGCGCAGGGCGAAGATGCCGGTGATCGTCAGCCCGACGGTCCAGATCGCCCGGGGATCACCCCCGACGAAGACCTTGTCGAACATCGGCTGCATCATGTAGCTCAGCGCGCCCAGCATCGAGCCTTCGATCGTCATGAAGACCAGCGCCACCAGCAGCCAGCCGATGTGGCGCCGCAGGTAACCGTCCCAGAGCCAGCGGAACAGGCCCTGTCCTGGGGTGTCGCTCATTCCGGTTTCTCCCCGGCGTGGAAGGCGCGGAACATCTCGTTGTTGTCGTATTCGGTGGCGATCCAGTCCTCGAAGGATATCGGGTCGCGGGCGTTGCGGGCCTCGTAGACATCCAGCGTGTAATCCAGGATGCCGACCTTGCCGTTGCGGAAATGCATGTAGCGCGGCGACAGCATGCGCCGGGCCTCGGATACCGGCTTGCCCTGCACGACCATCATGTAGATGGCCGAGGCAAAGCCGGCCCGGTCGGCGCCGGACTTGCAATGCATGACAAAGGGCGGCTCGAGCGTCTTGAGCTTGTCGATGACATCGAGGATGTCCTCGGGCACCGCCGCGCCACGGGCCAGCAGCCGGGCATTGACCAGGGTCAGGCCGAGCTCGTCGCAGATTTCCTTTTCCAGCAGGTAATGCGCCCCGTCGGTCTCGCCGCGCAGGTTGAGCACGGTGCGGATGCCCATGGCCTTCATCTTTTCGAAGCGTTTGCGCGTCGGGTGGTTCGACCGGTAGACCCCCGGGGCGACCTCGTCGAAATTGGTCCAGAGCCCGCGCAGGATCTCGTGGTCGAACCACAGCGCGTAGATCCGGGCCTTGCGCCGGTTCTCGGGCGTGGTGGGCGCGACGTTGTAATGCGCCCGGATCCGGCCTTCCCAATCCTTCAGCCGTGTCGCCAGGCTCATCCCGGTGGTCCTTCCTCTGTGCGGTCTGCGACCGATATGCGCAGGGTCGGCCCGCGCGGCCAAGACGCGGGCGTTTCGCGGATTGACCCCGCCGGCAACCCCGCTAACGTGCCCGGCGCTATTACAGGAACGTTCCATGACATCCAAGCCAAGCCTTCGCCAGGGCCGCCCCTACCTGGCCATTCCCGGTCCGTCCGTCATGCCCGACCGGGTGTTGCAGGCCATGCACCGGCCCGCGCCCAACATCTATGCCGGCGAGATCGTCGACATGACGGCCAGCCTTGTGCCCGATCTCAAGCGCGTGGCGCGCACCGATCACCATGTTGCCATCTATATCAGCAATGGTCACGGGGCCTGGGAAGCGGCGGTGTCCAACGTGGTGGCCCCGGGCGAAAAGGTGCTGGTGCCGGCGACCGGGCGGTTCGGCCTGGGCTGGAGCGAGATGGTCACCGGGATCGGCGGCGTGCCCGAGGTGATCGATTTCGGCAAGCGCACGCCCTGGGACCTGGACCGCGTGGCCGAGGCGCTGCGGGCCGACGAGGGCCACGAGATCAAGGCCGTGCTGGCCGTGCACGTGGACACGTCCAGCTCGATCCGCAACGACGTGCCGGGCCTGCGGCGGGTGCTGGACGAGACCGGCCACCCGGCGCTGCTGATGGTCGATTGCATCGCGTCGCTGGGCTGTGACCGGTTCGAGATGGATGCCTGGGGGGCCGATGTCATGGTGACCGGCTCGCAGAAGGGGCTGATGACGCCGCCGGGGCTGGGATTCGTGTTCTTCAACGACAAGGCCGATGCCGTGCGCAAGGCCATGCCGCGGGTCAGCCGCTACTGGGACTGGTCGCCGCGCGCGGCGCCCGAGTTCTATTACGAGTATTTCGGGGGCACGGCGGCGACGCATCACATCTTTGCCCTGCGCGAGGCGCTGACGATGATCCACGAGGAAGGGATCGAGAACATCTGGGCGCGACATGCCACCCTGGCCCGGGCGGTCTGGGCGGCGGTCGAGGCCTGGGGCGCGGACGGGCCGATGGAGCTGAACATGGCCGATCCGGCCTATCGGTCGCATGCGGTGACGGCGCTGCGGATCGGGGCGCCCCATGGCACGGCGCTGCGCGACTGGGTCGACGAGCGGCTGGGCCTGACGCTGGGCATCGGCCTGGGCATGGCGCCTCCGGGCGATCCGGCCTGGCACGGGTTCTTCCGCATCGGCCACATGGGGCACGTGAACGGCCACATGATCCTGGGCCTGCTGGGGGGCATCGATGCGGGGCTCAAGGCGCTGGACATCCCCCATGGCGGCGGCGCGCTGGAGGCAGCGACACAGGTGATCGCCGGGGTGTGACCCTGCCAGACGGCCCGCCGGTGGCAATTGTCGGGCCGGATATTTGGAAAGAGAAAGAAGCAGCAGGGCGGGGTCAGTCGTCGACCTGCTGCACCGGGTCTACGGGGGCGGCGCGGGCGGCGGCGAGCCGGTCGATGCCGTAATTCAGGCCGAGGGCCAGGCCGACAACGGCGATGAAGCCCAGCAGCGACCAGATCGCGCAGAAGATCCAGAACAGGTTGACGCCGAGCATGGTCAGGGCGGCATTGGTGTAATCGGGGGCCGAGGGGCGTTCGTCTGACGGCATGGGCGAGGGTCCTTAGGCTCACCCCAGAATAGCCCGCGGGGCGGCGCTGTCAGGTAAATCCTGTGCGACCGCCCGGGCCCGGGTGATCAGCCGCGCGCCGTTGCCAGAGCTTTGGGCAGGGCGGCGGCAAAGGCGTCGAGATCGGCGGGCGTGCCGCAGCTGACGCGGATGCAGCGGTTCTGCGGGGCGACGAAGGGCATGCGCACGAAGATGCCGAGGTCGATAAGCGCGTCGAGCACGGCCTTGGCAAAAGCCCCGTCGGCGCCGCAGTCGATGGCCACGAAATTGGTGGCCGAGGGCAGCGGGACCAGGCCGTTGTCGCGGGCGATGGTGGCGATGCGGGTGCGGGCGTCGGCGATCTGGTCCTGCACCCGGGCCAGCCAGTCGGCATCGTCCAGGGCGGCCAGGGCGCCGGCCTGGCCCAGGCGGTTGACGCCGAAATGGTTGCGGACCTTGTTGAAGGCCTGGATCAGCTCGGGATGGCCCAGGGCATAGCCGATGCGCTGGCCGGCCATGCCATAGGCCTTGGAGAAAGTGCGCATGCGGATCACCCGGGGATCGTCATGGGGCAGGGGCAGCGCGGCGGCGGCCGGGGCGCATTCGATATAAGCCTCGTCGAGCACAAGCAGGGTGCCTTCGGGCAGGGAGTCGATGGCCCGGGCAATGGTCTGGCCGGTGACCCAGCTGCCCATCGGGTTGTCGGGATTGGCCAGGTAGACCAGCTTGGCCCCGGTTTCGGCCGCCCGGGCGACCAGGGCCTCGGGGTCCTCGGCATCGTCGCGATAGGGCACCTTGTGCAGCACGCCGCCAAAGCCCGCGACATGGTAGTTGAAGGTCGGGTAGGCGCCGTCGGAGGTGACCACGCCGTCGCCCGGTTCGATCAGCAGGCGGACCAGGGCGCCGAGCAGGCCGTCGATGCCTTCGCCGATGGTGATCTGTTCCGGCGTGACATCGTGGTGGCGGGCCAGGGCCTGGCGCAGGTCGTGGCTCTCGGGGTCGCCGTAGCACCAGATGGCGTCCAGCGCGTCGCGCATGGCCTGCAGGGCCCGGGGCGACGGGCCGAAGACGTTTTCATTGGCGCCCAGCCGGGCGGCAAAGGCCCGGCCGCGGGCGCGTTCCTGGGCCTCGGGGCCGACGAAGGGGACGGTGGCGGGCAGGCCCTGGGCCAGGGTGGTGTAACGCGGTGTGGTCATGGCCCGCCATATTGCCCGGGTCGCGGGGCGGCGCAAGCCCCATGGCGGCCGGCGGGGCCGGGGGCCGTGACCCGGCGTTCCGGTGGACGGGCGGTCCGGCCCCCGGCAGGGTGGGGCCAAGCCAGGCGGAGGAGAGAACATGGCCCGTGTATCGGTCACCCTTGAGGATCACGTCGCAACGGTCATGCTGACCCGGGGCGACAAGATGAATGCGCTCGACGACGAGATGATCGCGGCGATCCTGGCCGCGGCCGAAGAGGTCGGGGCCTCGGGCGCGCGGGCGGTGGTGCTGGCCGGCGAGGGACGCAGTTTCTGCGCCGGGCTGGATCTGCAGAGCTTTGCGCGGATGGCCGGGATGGATGTCGAGGGCTGGCTGATGGCGCGCAGCCACCATGATGCCAACGGGATGCAGGAGGTCGCGCTGGCGTGGCGGCGGCTGCAGGTGCCGGTCATCGCGGCACTGCAGGGGGCGGTCTATGGCGGCGGGCTGCAGCTGGCGCTGGGGGCGGATGTGCGGATCGCGGCGCCGGATGCGCAGCTGGCGGTGATGGAAATGAAATGGGGGCTGGTGCCCGACATGGGAGGCATGGTGCTGTTGCCGTCGCTGGTGCGTTCGGACGTGCTGCGGCTGCTGACCTATACGGCGCAACCGGTGGGCGCCGAGCAGGCCGAACGCTGGGGGCTGGTCACCCGGCTGGCCGAGGATCCCCTGGCCGAGGCGCAGGCCCTGGCCCGCCAGATCGCCGGGCAGAGCCCGTCGGCCATCCGGGCAGCCAAGCGGCTGATCGGGCAGGCAGAGCAGGACAGCCGGCCCGAGGTGCTGCTGGCCGAAAGCCGCGAACAGGTCGGGCTGATCGGCAAGCCCGACCAGGTGGAAGTCGTGACCGCCCAGATGCAAAAGCGCGCGCCCGTGTTCAAGTGAGGCGCCGGGGGCGCTGCCCCCGGACCCCCGAGGGTACTTGGGCCAAGAAGAAGCAGGGGGATGCGTGGTTGTCCCGGGCGTTGGGGAGGGCGGAACGTGCGTCTTCGGCGGGTTGCGGCGGCGGTTTGACGATCGTTCAGGGGAATGCGTCGGGTTCGAGCCCGTTCTCGCCGGCATCCGGCATGGGCGTGACGTCGATGAAGCGGCCCGGGTTGCTGCTTCTTTCTCTTCTTAAATATCCGGCCGTCCAGGCTCCGCCGGGCGCTGTCACCGGAAAAAGGCGCGGCGGGCGTCACGGGCCATGTGATAGCGCATTTCCAGGTCGGCGATCCGCGGCATGGCCGCCCGGCGTTCATCCGGGTCGGTCAGCGCGGCATAGGCGCGCCGGGCCTCGGCCAGTTCGTCCTTCAAGCTGAATTCCCGGGGTTTCACCCCGGCTTCCGCCATGATCCGCATTCCTGCCGACAGGGCCGGATCGACCAAGGCCTCGCCCGAGCGGTCCGGCAGGGGGCGGCCTTCGCCACGCAGGCCGCGCAGCAGGCCGCGGGCTTCTGCCTTGCGGATCTGGCGTTCGACGAGGGAGCGGAAGGCGCGGGACATGGGTCGTATCATGCCACATGTCCCGCCACCGTTCCAGTTCGGGCCTGCCGGGAGGGCGCCCGGCTCAGCCGATCTCGGACAGCCGGGCCAGGGCCTCTTTCAGCTGGGCCTCTTCGCTTTCGCGGGCGGCCAGGTTGGCCCGGGTTTCCTCGACCACTTCTTCGGGCGCGCTTTCGGCGAACTTGGGGTTGTTCAGCCGTCCGCGCAGCCCGCCTAGCTCCTTGGCCAGCTTGCCCAGGGTCTTTTCCAGCCGCGCCTTTTCGGCGTCGATGTCGATGATGTCGGCCAGCGGCAGGCCGAAGGTCGCGCCCTCGGCCGGGATCGTGATCGTGCCCTTGGGCATCGTCTCGGTCTCGGTCAGCCCCTCGATCCGGGCCAGGCGCCGGATCAGGGTCTCGTTGACATCCCAGGCCGCGCGGGCGGCCGGGTCCATGCCCGTCACGACCATCGGCACGTAGAGCCCGGCGGGCACATGCATCTGGGCGCGGGCCGAGCGGGTGTTTTCGATCACCGAGATCACCCAGTTCATCTCGCGGTCCGCCGCATCGTCGATCAGGGCATCGCCATAGGTCGGCCAATCGGCATGGACCAGCAGCTTGGCCCGGTCGCCGGTGGCATCCCAGAGCTCTTCGGTGATGAAGGGCATGATCGGGTGCAGCAGGATGAAACACTGGTCGAGCACCCAGCGCATGGTCGCCCGGGTCTCGGCCTGCGCGGCGCTGCCTTCGGCCAGCAGGGGCTTGGCAAATTCGACATACCAGTCGCAGACCTTGCCCCAGACAAAGGCATAAAGCGCGCCGGCGGCATCGTTGAAGCGGAAGGCTTCGAGCGCGGCATCGACCTCGGCGCGCACGCGGGCGGTTTCACCGATGATCCAGCGGTTGACCGTGGCCGTGGCCGCCGGCGGCGTGGCCGATTGCGGCACGGCGTCGGTGAAGACGCCGTTCATCTCGGCAAAGCGCGTGGCGTTCCAGATCTTGGTGCCGAAGTTGCGATAGCCGGCGATGCGGGCGGTCGACAGTTTCAGGTCGCGGCCCATGGCGGCCATGGATGTCAGGGTGAAGCGGACCGCATCGGCGCCGTATTCGTCGATCAGCTCGAGCGGGTCGAGCACGTTGCCCAGCGATTTCGACATCTTCTTGCCCTTCTCGTCACGGACGAGGGCATGGACATAGACGGTGTCGAAGGGACGTTGGCCCATGACGGCATATTGCATCATCATCATCCGGGCGACCCAGAAGAAGATGATGTCGAAACCGGTGATCAGGACATTGGTCGGGAAGTATTTCTGCAGCTCGTCGGTCTGGTCGGGCCAGCCCAGCGTGCCGATGGGCCAGAGACCCGACGAGAACCAGGTGTCGAGCACGTCCGGATCGCGCCAGACCGGGTAGAGCACGGTGGTCGGGTCCTGGCTGACCTCGTATTCGGCCAGGCTGCGGGCCAGGGTGGCGATGGCCTCGTGCTTGTCGGCGACCTCGACGATGCGGGCATGCGACAGGGGCGTGGGAATGTCGGCGATTTCATCGCGGAAGGCCGGCTGGACGTCTTCGAAGCTGGCCGCGCAATGGGCCCGGGCGCCGGCATGGACCATGCCGCCGTCCTGCAGCAGGCGGCCGAGTTCGACCATGTCGAGATCGCCGTCGCCTTCGTCGTCGCGGAAATCGGGGGCCGAGAGGTCAAGCCCGTACCAGACCGGGATCTGGTGGCCCCACCAGAGCTGGCGCGAGATGCACCAGGGTTCGATGTTTTCCAGCCAGTGGAAATAGACCCGGCGATCGGATTCGGGCAGGATGGTCGTCTCGCCGCTGCGCACGGCATCGAGGGCCGGGCCGACGATCCGGGCGGTGTCGACGAACCATTGGTCGGTGAGCATGGGCTCGATGACCACCTTGGAGCGGTCGCCGAAGGGCTGCATGATGGGCTTGGCTTCGACCAGGGGCACCAGGGCCGGCTCGTCGGTCTCTTCCGAGTCCGCCTCGCGCTTTTTCTTGCCCAGGCGCGGGTCGTCGGCGGCGGTCATGACGGCCAGGCCTTCGGCGGTGATGTCGTCGATGACGCGCTGGCGGGCTTCGAACCGGTCGAGCCCGCGCAGGTGGTCGGGCACCAGGTTCAGCGTGTCGATCTCGGCCTCGGAGAAGGCCGCGCCATTGGCGATCTCCTGGGCGCGGGCCGCGCAGGTGGCATGGTCGGCCCCGTCGTCGCGCAGGTGGCCCGAGGTGTCCATCAGCCGGTACATCGGGATGTTGTTGCGGCTGGCCACGGCATAGTCGTTGAAATCATGCGCGCCGGTGATCTTGACCGCGCCCGAACCGAAACTCGGATCGGGATATTCATCGGTGATGATCGGGATCAGGCGGCGGTGTTCCCTGGGGCCCACCGGGATCTCGCAGAGCTTGCCGACGATGGGCGCATAGCGCGCGTCGTCCGGGTGCACGGCCACGGCGCCGTCGCCCAGCATGGTTTCCGGGCGGGTCGTGGCGATCGAGATATAGTCGCGGGTCTCGCGCAGGGTGACGTTGCCGTCTTCGTCCTTCTCGACGTATTCGTAGGTCTCGCCACCGGCCAGCGGGTACTTGAAATGCCACATGTGGCCGTTGACTTCGATGTTCTCGACCTCGAGGTCGGAGATCGCCGTTTCGAAATGCGGGTCCCAGTTGACCAGCCGCTTGCCGCGGTAGATCAGGCCCTTGTTGTACATGTCGACGAAGACCTTGATGACGGCGTCATGGAAATTGCCGTCTTCGCCTTCGGGCGCGCCGGGGGCGCCGGACATGGTGAAGGCATTGCGCGACCAGTCGCAGGAGGCGCCAAGGCGCTTGAGCTGGTTGATGATCGTGCCGCCGGACTGGCCCTTCCATTCCCAGACCTTTTCCAGGAAGGCCTCGCGGCCCATCTCGCGCCGGGTGGCATTGGCGCTGTCCTTGGCCAGCTCGCGCTCGACGACCATCTGGGTGGCGATGCCGGCATGGTCCTGGCCGGGCTGCCAGAGCGTGTCGAACCCGCGCATGCGGTGCCAGCGGACGAGGATGTCCTGCAGGGTGTTGTTGAAGGCATGCCCCATGTGCAGCGAGCCCGTCACGTTGGGCGGGGGGATCATGATGCAGAAGGTCTCGGGCCGGGAGGCATTGGCCCCGGCCTTGAAACAGCCGGCTTCTTCCCAGGCCTTGTAGAGACGGCTTTCGGCTGCGGCGGCGTCGAATGTCTTGTCCATGGGTCCCACGCTTTCGTCCTGACGGTCGGCTTTGTCCTCTACCTGCTGGGCCGGGCAAGGGGAAGGTGGCAGCGGGGGATTTCTTGCCCGGCGATGGCCCGGGCGGAGGCGGCGGGATGGGATATTTCAGAAGAGAAAGAAGCAGAAAGGCTTTCTTAACCCTGGTCGGTCACATTGATCGGGCGGTACAGGCTGGGAAGCCGATGACCGCAAGAGGAAGAAGCGGCCCCGGTCTCACTGTAAGCACCGCGATGTACAGCGGCCGGCAGGGGATCGGGGCGCTTCGGCTGCGGCGGCCGCCGCCTGGCCCCCACGCCCGGCCGTTTGTTGCCCGCCGGGCGCACCGCGGTGCCGCTGATCGCCGCAGACATCGTGATCATCCTGATCACCGCCCCGAAAACGCCCACGCGACGGGCCTGCATCCCCGATCGCTCTTTCGCGCCTCCTTCCTGCTTCTTTCTCTTCTCAAATATCCCAGTGCGTCCCCACCATCCGCTCCCGACGGTTCGGAAGCTGCGCGCAACGTCCGTTCTCTCCGCATCCCGACCGCCCGGACCATGCGCAGGCCCACTGTCGCAGGCCTGTCACTGGACAAGCGCGGCCGGCTGGCTAGTGTCACTTCCAAGCCAGATCTGAGGAAGGATGACGATGGAAAAGTTCGGCAAGAGCCAGCCCGTCAAACGTGTCGAGGACCAGCGATTTCTGACCGGCACGGGACGTTACGTGGATGACATCGCTCCGGACGGCGCCCTGCATGCCGTCTACCTGCGCAGCCCCGCGGCCCATGCAACGATCCTGTCGATCGATGTCGAAGACGCCCGCGCCGCCGAAGGCGTTGCCGCCGTCTACACCGTGGCCGATCTCGAAGCTGCCGGCGTCGATATCTCGATGCCGGCCACCGTGGTGCCCAACCGCGACGGCACCATGGGCGCCGAGCCGCTGCGCCCGATGCTGGCCAGGGACAAGGTGCGCTATGTCGGCGAGCCCATGGCCGTGGTCATCGCCGAGACCCTCGACCAGGCCCGCGATGCCGCCGAGCTGATCGAATACGACCTGGACGACCTGCCGGCCAAGCTCGACCTGGCCCGGGGTGGCGCCGCGCTGCATGACGTGGCCCCCGACAACCTGGCCTTCGATTGGGGGCTGGGCGACGAGGCCGCGACCGAGGCTGCCTTCCAGGCCGCCGCCCGGACTGTCAGCCTGGAGGTCGGCGACAACCGGATCATCGTCAATTCGATGGAGCCGCGCGGCTGTTACGCCGAATGGCAGGACGGCCGGATGCACCTGGCCTTCAACGGTCAGGGCGTCTGGGGCATGAAGGAGGCCCTGTCCGCCGCGCTGGGGCTGGACCGCGAGGCCGTGCGCATCACCAATCCCGACGTGGGCGGGGGCTTCGGCATGAAATCCGGACCCTATCCCGAGTATTTCTCGGTCGCCCTGGCCGCCCGGCTGCTGGACCGGCCGGTGCGCTGGATGTCCGACCGGGCCGAGGCGATGATGGCCGACAACGGTGGCCGCGACCTGGTCTCGCTGGCCGAGCTGGCCTTTGACGCCGACAACCGCATCACGGCCTACCGCGTGCGCACGCGCTGCAACCTGGGTGCCTACAACTCGGTCTATGGCCAGCCGATCCAGACCGAGCTCTTTGCCCGGGTTCTGATGGGCACCTACGATGTCCAGACCACCTGGCTGGGCGTCGAGGGTTATTACACCAACACCACCCAGGTTGATGCCTATCGCGGGGCCGGCCGGCCCGAGGCGATCTACGTTCTGGAACGGGTGATGGACCGGGCCGCGCGCGAGCTGGGGATCGACCCGCTGGAGCTGCGGCGGATCAATTTCATCAAGCCCGACCAGTTTCCCTATGTCACCGCCACCGGCGAGAATTACGACGTCGGCGATTTCGACAAGGTCATGACCCGGGCCGTGGCCGAGGCCGACCTGGCCGGCTTTGCCGCGCGCCGGGCGGCCGATGCCGGCGAGGGAAAATTGCGCGGGCAGGGGATCTGTTACTATATCGAAAGTATTCTGGGTGATCCTTCGGAAACGGCCAAGGTCGAATTCCACGAGGATGGCACAGTGAGCATCTATGTCGGCACGCAATCGAACGGGCAGGGCCATGAAACGGTCTTTGCCCAGTTCCTTGCCGATCAGACCGGCATCCCGGCTGACATGATCCGCGTCGTGCAGGGCGACAGCGACCTGATCGCCAAGGGCGGCGGCACCGGCGGGTCGCGCTCGGTGACCACGCAGAACACGGCCACGCTGGCCACGGTGGATGCCATGGTCGCGGCCTTCATCCCCTTCCTGGCCGACAAGATGGGCGTTGAGCCCGACAGTGTCGCATTCGATGCCGAGACCTTCCGCGCGCCGGGGTCGAACATGACGCCGACGATGATCGAGGCGGCCGAGATGGCCCGGGCCGAAGGGCGCGACGATCTGCTGGTCCACCAGGAAACCGCCGAGCTGCCGGGGCGGTCCTATCCCAATGGCTGTCACGTGGCCGAGGTGGTGATCGATCCCGATACCGGGCTGGTCACGCTCGACCGCTATACCGTGGTCGACGATTTTGGCAACCTTATCAACCCGATGCTGGCCGAGGGCCAGGTGCATGGCGGGGTGGCCCAGGGCGTGGGACAGGCGCTGACCGAACACGTGGTCTATGACGAGGACGGCCAGCTGCTGACGGCAACGTTCATGGACTACGCCATGCCCCGGGCCTATGATATGCCCATGGTGTCCTTTACCTCGGAACCCGTGCCCTCGAAGGCCAATATCATGGGGATGAAGGGCTGTGGCGAGGCCGGGACCGTCGGCGCGCTGGCGGCCGTGTCCAACGCGGTGCAGGACGCGCTGTGGGATCGCGGGGTGCGCCAGGCCGATATGCCGTTCACCCCGCTCAAGGTCTGGGAAATGCTCAAGGATGGCCCTGTCGCCGCTGAATGACCGCTTCTCCCGATGGTTCGGTCGCCTGCGGTGGGCCGAACCGTCGGAGCCGGGGCGCGAGCTGCCGCCCCGCATTCACGTGGTCGTGCTGGACGGCACGCTGTCGACGCTGGAGCCGGGCGAGGAGACCAATGCCGGGCTGCTCTACAAGCTCTGCCGCGAGGCCGGTGCGCCGGTGCTGGTGCATTACGAGAAGGGCGTGCAATGGCCCAACTGGCGGGCCACGATGGACGTGCTGCAGGGCAAGGGCACCAGCCGCAAGATCCGCAGGGCCTATGGCCGGCTGGCCTCGCGTTATCGGCCGGGTGACCGGATCTTCCTGTTCGGATTCTCGCGCGGGGCCTTTGCGGCGCGCTCGTTGGCCGGGGTGATCGACATGGTGGGGTTGCTCAGGCCCGAACATGCCACCCATTCCAACGTGCGCCAGGCCTATCGCCATTACGAGCGCAACCCCTATGGCCATGCGGCGGCGGCCTTTTCCGAGCGGCTGTGCCACCCCCATGGCACCGTCGAGATCGAGATGGTCGGGGTCTGGGACACGGTCAAGGCGCTGGGGCTGCGGGTGCCGGTGCTGTGGCGGCTGGTGCGCAGCCGGCATGCCTATCACAACCATACGCTGGGCCCGTCGGTGAAGGCGGGGTTTCATGCGCTGGCGCGGGACGAGACGCGGCTGGCCTATGAGCCGGTGATGTGGACAACGCCGCCGGGCTGGAAAGGGCGGCTGGAACAGGTCTGGTTCCCGGGCACCCATGGCGACGTGGGCGGCCAGCTGGACGGGGTGCGCGCGGCACGGCCATTGGCCAACCTGTCGCTGGTCTGGATGCTGGAGCGCGCCGAGGAAAGCGGTCTGCCCCTGCCCGAAGGGTGGCGCGCGCGGTTCCCCTGTGATGCCGGGGCGCCGTCGATCGGAGGCTGGCGCGGCTGGGCCAAGGTGATGATCCTGCGTGCGCCACGGGTCATCGGGCGCGACCGGTCGGAACGGCTGTTCGAGGCCGAGCCGGGCGCTGAAGCCGGGGCCGAGCCGCTGGGGGCGGGCTGGCCGGAGGCGGGCGAGACCGGGTTGCCGCGGGTGAGCTGGGCCGAGCGGATGGCCGCCTTGTGGACATCGACGGATGGTCGGGCCTGAAGGCGGGCCATGTGGCCGGCCGCGTGTCGGGTATTTTTGCCAAGAAGAAGCAGGGCGTCGGCGCGGGGCCCGGCCGTGGCGTCTGGACGGGGGCGGGCGGGCTGGCTAGCCTTGGCCGGTCGGAACGGGAGGAGCGGCATGGGACTGGATGGCAAGGTGGCCTGGATCACGGGCGGCGGCACGGGGATCGGTGCGGCCGGGGCAAGGGCGCTGGCGGAGGCCGGCGCGCGGGTGGTGGTCTCGGGCCGGCGGGCGGAGCCGCTCGAAGAGCTGGCGCGCGAGATCGGCGGAGAGGCGATCGCGCTGGACGTGGCGGATGCCGGGGCGGTGGATCGGGCGGTGGCGCAGATCGGGCCGGTCGACATCCTGGTGGCCAGCGCGGGCACAAACGTGCCGGCGCGCAGCATGGCCGAGGTGGAGACCGAGGGTTGGCAGCGGGTGGTCGATGTGAACCTGAACGGGGTGTTCCACGCGGCCCGGGCGGTGATGCCGGGCATGCGGGCGCGGGGCGGTGGCGTGCTGATGCTGGTGTCCAGCTGGGCCGGGCGCCATGCCACGCGGCTGACGGGGGCGGCGTATAATGCGTCGAAACATGCGGTGGTGGCGCTGAGCGAATCGATCAACACCGAGGAAGGGGCCAATGGCATCCGCTCGACGGCGATCCTGCCGGGCGAGGTGGCCACTGACATCCTGCAGACCCGGCCGGTGCCGCCGTCGCGCGAACAGATGGACCGCATGCTGCAGGCCGAGGACCTGGGCGCGACGATCCGGTTCGTGGCCGAGATGCCGCCGCGGGTCTGCCTGAACGAGATCCTGATATCGCCGACGTGGAACCGGTTTTACCTGGGGTTCGAGGAGCTGTGACCGTTTGGCCGGGCGCGGCTGTGTGCGTGGGTCGTGCGGGGGAGGCGCTGTAAGCGTGGGCTGGACTGGGAAAGAGCGTTGATATCAGGCCGGGGGGAGGCATTGCGGCCCTTTGGTCAAGCTGAGGAAAAGCCGTGATCGTGGGGCTGGGCTGGGTAAGAGCCGTGACCCTGGGACAGGTTGGGGGCAGCTGCGAACCTCGGCCGGCGGGCGCTGGCCGTCAGGGGTGGGCGAAGGAAAAGCCGTGGCCGCGCGCTGGGCGCGGGAGGGGCATTGAGGCACCGCCGGATGCGGGCAACGCCGGGTAAAGCGCCAAAGGGCCGGGCGCGGGGGCGCGCCCGGGGCGCGGTCAGGTCGTGGGAACCTGCATGATGATGCAGGTGGTCGAGCCGGTGGCATAAAGCCGGCCGTCCTCGACGCCGCGGATCTCGCCATGGGCAACGGCGGTCGAGCGGCCGGCGTGGTCGACCTCGGCCCAGCATTCCACCAGCGTGCCGGGGCGGATCGCCCGGGTGATATTCACCTTGTATTCCAACGTGGTATAGGCCTGGCCGACCTGCAGGCGGGTCATCACCGCGCAGCCCATCGCACTGTCGAGGATGGTGCCGTACCAGCCGCCATGCACCGTGCCCAGCGGGTTCATCACGTGAAATTCCGGCGTGCCGCGAAAGACCACCCGGCCGTCTGAGACGGAATGGCCGGAAAAGCCCAGGGTCACGGCAATGGGTGGCGGCGGGAAACGGCCGTCCATCATGCCCTGCATGAACTCCAGCCCCGACATCGAAGCGATCTGCGACAGCGGCAGCAGGTCGCCGGCATCGCGCGCCTCGGCGCGCGGAGTGTCAGGGGACGGGTCGGCGGATGTGGACCGGTCCGGCCGGTTGTCCGGGCCGGATCCGGCCTGTGTCGTCGTGGTCATCGCGCCCTCCCGTTTCGCGTCGCGGTGACGACGCTAGGGGAGGGCTGCGCGGGGGCCAAGCCTTACGCGACGTTCTCGAGCTGGGCCTTGGGCGTCACGCCCAGGGCATGGCAGACGTCGCGGGTCAGTTCCGGCCGGTTCATCGTGTAGAAATGCAGCTTGTCGACGCCGCCTTCGATCAGCTCGGAGCAAAGCTCGGTGCAGACGGCCGTGGCCAGCAGGTCCTGGCGGCCGTCGCGGGTGGCGGCGGTGAAGGCCTCGTCGAGCCATGTCGGCACCGAGGTGCCGCAGCGCCGGGCAAAGCCGCTGACGCCCTTCCAGTTCTCGATCGGCAGGATGCCCGGCACGATCGGCGCGTCGATCCCGGCCTTTTCGCAGGCATCGCGGAAGCGGAAGAAGGTCTCGGCCTCGAAGAAGAACTGGGTCAGGGCCTCGGTCGCGCCGGCGTCGAGCTTGGCCTTGAGCCAGTCGACATCGGCCTGCTGGTTGGGGGCCTCGGGATGGACCTCGGGATAGGCGCCGACACGGATGGTGAACGGCCCGGCCTCGGCCAGGGCGGCGATCAGCTCGCAGGAATTGGCAAAGCCGTCGGGATGGGGTTCGAACCCGGCCGCGCCCTTGGGCGGGTCGCCGCGCAGGGCGACGATGTCACGCACGCCGGCATCGGCAAAGCCCTGGGCGATGGCCAGGGTTTCGGCGCGGGTGGCATTGACGCAGGTGAGGTGGGCGGCGACGGTCAGGCCGGAATGCTTGTGCAGCGTGGCCACGGCATCGCGGGTCAGGTCGCGGGTGGTGCCGCCGGCGCCATAGGTCACCGACACGAAGCGGGGGCCCAGCGGGGCCAGCACCTGGACGGTGTCCCACAGGCGGAACGAGGCTTCGAGGTCGCGCGGCGGGAAGAATTCGAGAGAGATCTCGGGAATGGTCATGGGGAATCCTCTGGGTCTGGCCTATTGTCTAGACGAGGCCGGGAGGTGAAGCTAATTCATATTACTCAAGAACAAGATGAGGTTTGTCTAAAGTGCATCTGGAGTTTCGGCATCTGCGGACCATCAAGGCGATCCATGATTGCGGCGGTCTGGCCCGGGCGGCCGACCAGCTGAATATCACCCAAAGCGCGCTGAGCCACCAGATCAAGGGGCTGGAGGAACAGGCCGGGGTCGAGCTGTTCGTGCGGCGGTCCAAGCCGATGAAACTGTCGGCGGCGGGCATGCGCCTGTTGCGCCTGGCCGAACAGATCCTGCCGCAGGTCGAGGCGGCGACCGAGGAATTTGCCGCGCTGCGGGCGGGCAAGTCGGGGCGGATGCATATCGCCATCGAATGCCATGCCTGTTTCGAATGGCTGTTCCCGGTGCTGGAAGGCTTTCGCAAGGACTGGCCCGATATCGATGTCGACATCCGCCCGGGGCTGGCCTTTGATGCGCTGCCGGCCTTGCAGAAGGAAGAAGTCGACCTGGTGGTGTCGTCCGATCCCGAGGACCTGGCCGGGGTCGAGTTTCTCAAGCTCTTCGACTATGCCCCGGTCTTCGTGGCCTCGGCCCGCCATCCGCTGGCCCAGAAGCCGTTCATCGAGGCCGAGGATTTCCGGGGCCAGACGCTGATCACCTACCCGGTGGAGCGTTCGCGGCTCGACGTGTTCAGCCAGCTGCTGATCCCGGCCAAGGTCGAGCCGGCGGTGATCCGGCAGGTCGAGCTGACGGCGGTGATCCTGTTGCTGGTGGCGTCGAACCGGGGGGTGTCGGTGCTGCCTGACTGGGTGGTGCGCGAGGTCAAGTATTCGTCGGATTACGTCACCCGGCCGCTGACCGCGGACGGGCTGACACGCACGCTTTATGCGGCGGTGCGCAGCGACGATGTGGGCAAGCCCTTTGTCAAACGGCTGGTCGAGCTGGCCCGGACCGAGGCGGTCAAGCTGCAGACGGCCTGAGCGGCGGGCAGCATCGGGCGAGGGAGGCGCCCCAGAAAATGCGCATTTTCTGGGGCGGGGCAGGCGGTGGGGGCCGATACCGGGATGGGGCCCGATCTGATGGCGGCGGACCGGTCAGGAAACCTTGACGATCTGCTTGCCGGTATTGCCGCCCGTCAGCATGGCCATGAAGGCTGCGGGGGCGTTTTCCAGCCCTTCGGCCACGTCCTCGAGATAGCGGATCTCTCCGGCGCCGACCTTGGGCCCGACCTCGGCCACAAACTCGCCAAACCGGTCGTAATGGTTGAAGATGATGAACCCTTCGACATGCAGGAAATTGGTCAGCACCGACCGCCAGGCCGCGGCCAGTGGCATGTCGTCGTCCGAAGCACCATTGTACCAGGCGATCATGCCGCAGACCGGGATGCGCCCGAAGGGATTCATGTTTTCCAGCACGGCGGCCAGCACCTTGCCGCCGACATTCTCGTAATAGATGTCGATCCCGTCCGGGCAGGCCTCTTTCAGGGCGGCCGACAGGCTGGCGGCATCGCCGTGGGCGCGGTGGTCGATGCAGGCGTCAAAGCCGAAGGTCTCGGTGGCCAGGCGGCATTTCTCGGGCCCGCCGGCAATGCCCACGACGCGCAGGCCCTTGGCCTTGGCCAGCTGGCCGACCATCGAGCCGACCGGCCCGGTCGCCGCGGCGACAACCAGGGTTTCGCCGGGCTTGGGCTGGCCGATGGCATTGAACCCGTACCAGGCCGTGATGCCTGGCATGCCCAGCACGCCCAGGGCCGTGGTGATCGGCCCGTGGGCCGGATCGAGCTTGCGCAGCTGCTTGCCCGGCAGGCAGCCGTGATCGGCCCAGCCGAACATGCCCAGGGCCTTGTCGCCCGGGGCGAAATCGGGATGGCGCGAGGCGATGACCTCGCCGACGGCGCCGGCGGTCATGGTCTCGCCGATCTCGACCGGGGTGGCATAGGATTTCGACGCGCTCATCCGCCCGCGCATGTAGGGGTCAAGCGACATGTACTCGACGCGCACCAGCACCTCGCCGTCCTCCGGCTCGGGCAGGGCCACCTCTTCGAGGCGGAAATTCTCGGCGACGGGTGCGGCCTCGGGCCGGCTGGCCAGGACGATGCGGCGCATGGTATCGGTCATGGATCGGTCTCCCCTTTTGCGATCGGGCTCAAGGTGGGCCGGGCCGGGGCGATGTGCAAGCCCGTGACGCGGCGAAGCCACCCTTGGCAAGGCCCGGCCCGACGCGTATACGCCCGACCTGACCGGACAGGAGTTTCCCCCGATGATTGGCAGTGCGAACCTCAACATCATGATCAAGGCGGCGCGCAAGGCGGGCCGGTCGCTGGTCAAGGATTTCCGCGAGGTCGAGAACCTGCAGGTCTCGTCCAAGGGCGCGGGGGACTTCGTGTCCAAGGCCGATATCGCGGCCGAGACCATCCTGAAGGAAGAGCTGATGGAAGCCCGGCCGACCTATGGCTGGCTGGGCGAGGAAACCGGCGAGACCCCGGGCGAAGACCCCACCCGGCGCTGGATCGTCGATCCGCTGGACGGCACGACCAACTTCCTGCACGGCCTGCCGCACTGGGCGGTGTCGGTCGCGCTGGAACACAAGGGCCAGATCGTCGCCGGGGTGGTCTTTGACGCGGCCAAGGACGAGATGTTCTTTGCCGAGAAGGGCGCCGGGGCCTGGATGAACGAACAGCGCCTGCGGGTGTCGGGGCGGATCTCGATGATCGAGACGATCTATGCCACCGGCGTGCCCTTTGCGTCGTCGCCCAACCTGCCGGCCACGTTGCAGGACCTGGCCCGGCTGATGCCGGTCTGTGCCGGGGTGCGGCGCTGGGGGGCGGCCTCGCTCGACCTGGCTTATGTCGCGGCCGGCCGCTACGACGGCTACTGGGAACGCGGGCTGTCGCCCTGGGACATGGCCGCCGGGCTGGTCATCGTGCGCGAAGCCGGTGGCCTGGTCGAGGCGATCCGCCCCGAGGCCGACATCTTCGACAGCAAGGGCGTGATCTGCGGCAATGGCAATGTCTTCGGCAATTTCGCCAAGATCATCCGCAACGAAGGCTGACCTCCGGGCCGGGCTGACCGCCGGCCGGGGCTGACCGGGCGGCGCGGGGCGGGGCTGATGGCTTGACCTTGATGGCTTCCGGCGGGGCCTGACCCGCCACGGGCCGGTGCGCGCCCGGGCAATCCGGTCGCCCGGCGGGCCTCCAACCGGCCCGCATCATTCCGACAGATTTCCTGATGAGGGCCGGCCCGAATCTTTCCAAAAGGCGTCCGGCCATTGAATTGGCCCGTGCATGTCCGACGGGCTGCAGGGCTGATCACCTCGGCGTGCGCTTGTCCCGCAGGGTACCAGGGCATCGACCGACCAACACTCTTCCGACAGTTTGCCTGGCGATCACGCGGGGCCGCGCCTCTCCCGCAGGTTGCCGGGCCACCAACCGGCCCGCATCCTTCCCGACAGACAACCGGGCGATCACGCCCGCCCGAACCGCGCCTAACGCTGGCGCGGGACCTTGGGGATGCGCGTCGGAGACAGGCTGTAGCGGGCCTGGGGATGGGGCGGTGTGCCATGGGTGCGTGACCAGAACCCGACCCCGCCCCGGCGCAGCCAAAGCGGCAGGCACAGGGCAAAACCGATGACGAACCCCCCGGCATGGGCCCAATAGGCCACGCCTCCGGCCTGCGGATCGGCGCCCATCCCGCCAAAGAATTGCAGGGCGAACCACAGGCCCAGCATGGCCCAGGCGGGCACCGGGAAGATCTTGAAGAAGATCACCAGGATCACGAGGATATCCACCCGGGCACGCGGGAACAGCAGCAGGTAGCCGCCCATCACCCCGGCAATGGCCCCCGAGGCACCGACCGTCGGGATCGGCGATCCCGGGGCGGCCAGGACATGGATCAGCCCGGCGCCGATGCCGCTGGCCAGGTAGAAGCCGAGATAGCGCAGGTGGCCCATCTCGTCTTCGAGATTGTCGCCGAAGATCCACAGGAACAGCATGTTGCCGGCCAGGTGCATCAGTCCGCCATGCAGGAACATCGAGGTGAGCAGCGTGATCCAGCCGCTGCCCGTGGAGACTTCGGCTGGGATGATGGCCCAGGACATGAAGAAGTCCTGAACGGCGGCCGGCCCGGGCAGCATCGTGGTATAAAGCACGTAGATCACCACGTTGGCGAGGATCAGCCCCCAGGTGACATAGGGCGTGCGGCCGGACGGGTTGTGATCACGGATCGGAAACATGGCGCAAAGCTTGTGCCAAAGCCGGGCAAGGTCAAGGGCCTGCACGCCGGTATGCGGATGGTGAGGCCGGGGTGCGTGGCTGGCATGGCGCCTGGGTGTCGGGAGCGGCTGGGGTGTCGCCCGGGGGCGATGGTGGACGGGCTGCCATCTGGGTCGCAGGGGCGGTTGGGGGCGACGGCACGTCGGGCACGGATGGGGGATGCCTGCGAGGGGGGCACGGACGGGTGTTGCCCGCGTATCGGGTACGGATGGGTGTCGCCCGCGTGTCGGGTGCGGATGGGTGTCGCCCGCGTGTCGTGTGCGGATTGGGGTTGCACGCGTGGGGGCACGGCTGGGTGTTGCCCCCGTGTCGGGCAAGGATATGTGCTGCCCGCGTGTCGGGAATGGATGGGCGGTGCCCTTGCGACGGGCGTGGTGGTGCCATCCGGGTTTCGGAAGTGTCTGGGGGATCGCTCGGCCATGAGCGCAGAACGGATGTCGCCCGCCCATCGGTAACGGGCGGGTATCCCCCAGGGCGCGGCGGGAACAGGAACGCCCCCCGCATCGCCAACGCTCAAAGACCGACGCACACCCCGCACCCCAGGGTCGGGGTGCAGGGCGCAACGGTGGAGAGGTCAGGCCGCGCCGCCCAGCAGGGCGGCATTGCCCCCGGCGGCCGTGGTGTCGACGCAGACATGGCGTTCGGCCAGCACGTGGCCCGGCTCGGGCGCGCCGGTCAGCAGGGGCAGGATCGGCCCGTCGCGCCGGGCCAGGGCCTGGGCCAGCGGGCGGGCTGCCTCGGTCGGGCCCCAGAAGAGCGCGCCGCCGATCCCGGCCCGGGTGACCAGCGCCTCGGAATCCAGCCCGTCCGCCGCGATGGCCTGCCCGCCGGCGGCCTCGACGGCCGCTTTCTGCGCCGCCACAGCCTCGGCCCCCGGTCCGAGACAGAGGAAGGGCGGCCGGGGATGGCGGCTGAGCCGGTTGGATTCGCCGGTCGGCCCGGGCAGGGTCTCGGCCGGCGGGGGCGGCGTGCCTGCGGGCGCACCGGCGGGCAGGGGGGCCTTGAACCGGGCGATGTAGAACGGCCCGCCGGCCTTTGGCCCGGTGCCCGACAGGCCCTCGCCGCCGAAGGGCTGGCTGCCGACGATGGCGCCGATCTGGTTGCGGTTGACGTAGATGTTGCCGGCAGCCACCGCCTCGGTCACGTGCTGCACGCGGTCGTCGATGCGGGTCTGCAATCCGAAGGTCAGCCCGTAGCCCGTGGCATTGATCGCCTCGATCACCGCGTCGATCTCGCCGGCGCGGAACCGGGCCACGTGCAGCACCGGGCCAAAGATCTCGCGGTCCAGTGCCCCGATGCCGGGCACCGCGATGACGCAGGGCCCGACGAAATGGCCGCCATTGGGCACGGCGATGCGATGCAGCAGGCGGCCGTCCTTTTCGGTCAGAGCAACGTGGTCGAGGATGCCGGTGCGGGCCTGGGCGTCGATCACCGGGCCGAGGTCCGAGGACAGCGCCCAGGGATCGCCCGGACGCAGGGCATCCATCGCGCCGGTCAGCATGGCCAGGAAGGCATCGGCGATATCGTCCTGGACATAGAGGCAGCGCAGGGCCGAACACCGCTGGCCGGCGGATTGAAAGGCGCTTTCGACGATGGCCTGCACGGCCTGTTCGGGCAGGGCGGTGCTGTCGACGATCATCGCGTTCAGCCCGCCGGTCTCGGCGATCAGCGGCGCGCCGGGGGCCATGTGGCGGGCCATCGACGCACGGATCTTCAGCGCCGTGGCCGTCGACCCGGTAAAGGCCACGCCGTCGATCCGGTCGGTGGCACACAGCGCGGCGCCGACCTGGCCGTCGCCGGGCAGCAGCTGGAGCGCGGCGCGGGGCACGCCGGCCTCGTGCAGCAGCGCCACGGCCAGCCCGGCGATCAGCGGGGTCTGGCCGGCGGGCTTGGCGATCACCGCGTTGCCGGCGGCCAGGGCGGCGGCGATCTGGCCGGTGAAGATGGCCAGCGGAAAGTTCCACGGCGAGATGCACAGGAAGGTGCCGGCCGGCGGGCGCAGGTCATCGGCCCGGGCGGCGTAGTAGCGCAGGAAATCCACCGCTTCGCGCAGCTCGGCCACCCCGTCGGGCAGGGTCTTGCCGGCCTCGCGGGCCAGCAGGGCAAAGATCTCGCCGTAGCGCGCCTCGTAGAGATCGGCGGCCCGGCGCAGGATATCGCCCCGCGCCCCGGCCGGGTCGGCCCAGGGTGTAGCGGCGGCCAGGGCGGTGTCGATGTCAGCGGCGCTGGCCGGCCGGACCGTGCCCGTGGTCGTGCCGTCGGCGGGCGACAGGACGGGCCGGGCAGGATCGGGCGCGGCGGTGCCGGCGATCAGCGGGCCGGTCTCCCAGCGATGGGCGGCAAAGGGCGCGCGGGCGGCCTCGATGGCCTCCAGAGTCGGGCGATGGGCCAGGTCGAACCCCTGCGAGTTGCCCCGTTCAGGGGCAAAGAGCGCCGGCCCCCGGGCGATGGCCGGGGCCGGAGCCTCGAGCGCGGCAAAGGGATCGGCGGCCACCGTCTCGGGCGGCACGCTGTCATCGACAACCTGGTTGACGAAAGACGAATTGGCCCCGTTTTCCAGCAGCCGGCGCACCAGGTAGGCCAGCAGGTCGCGATGGGCGCCGACCGGAGCATAGATCCGGCAGCGGGTCTTGTGGCGGTCCATGACGATCGTGTGCAGCGTCTCGCCCATGCCGTGCAAACGCTGGAATTCATAGGTCCGGCCCTGGCCCATGTGCAGGATGGCCGCCACGGTATGGGCATTGTGGGTGGCAAATTGCGGATAGATCCGGTCGGTCATGTCCAGCAGCTTGCGGGCATTGGCGATGTAGGACACATCGGTCAGCGCCTTGCGCGTGAAGACCGGAAAGCCTTCCATCCCCTCGACCTGGGCGCGCTTGACCTCGGTGTCCCAATAGGCGCCCTTGACCAGCCGGACCATGATCCGCCGGTCGTGGCGCGTGGCCATGTCGTAAAGCGCGTCGATCGCCGCCCCGCAGCGCGGCCCATAGGCCTGGACGACCACCCCGAACCCGTCCCAGCCGGCCAGCGCCGGATCGGCCAGCACCGTTTCGATGACCTCCAGCGACAGCGACAGCCGGTCGGCCTCTTCGGCATCGACGTTCAGCCCCATCCGCGCGGCCTTGGCCAGCAGGGCCAGGGCCTTGAGCCGGGGCACCAGCTCTTCCATCACCCGGTCCCGCTGGGCCACCTCGTATCGCGGATGCAGGGCCGACAGCTTGACCGAGATCCCGGGGTTCTCGCGGATGTCCTTCGACCCGCAGGCGTCGGAAATCGCCCCGATGGCCCGCGAATAGCTCAGGTGATAGCGCGCGGCATCGGCCTCGGTCCGGGCGGCCTCGCCCAGCATGTCGTAGCTGTAGGTAAAGCCCTTGGCCTCCATCCCCGCGGCCCGTTTCATCGCCGAGGTGATGGTCTCGCCCAGGACAAACTGGCGGCCCATTTCCTTCATCGCCCGGCTGACCGCCGTGCGGATCACCGGCTCGCCCAGCCGGCGGATCGCCCCGCGCAGGTGGCTGGCCGGGCCCGGCGGCGTGTCGTCCAGCACCTTGCCCGTCAGCATCAGCGCCCAGGTCGAGGCATTGACCAGCGGCGAGGCCGAATGGCCCAGGTGGCGGCCCCAGTCCGACGGGGCGATCTTGTCCTCGATCAGCGCGTCGATGGTTTCGGCATCGGGCACGCGCAACAGGGCTTCGGCCAGGCACATCAGGGCCACGCCCTCGTCGGTCGACAGGCCGTATTCGGCCAAAAAGACTTCCATCAGCCCGGGGTTCGACGCACCCCGGATGGCGCGGACCAGGTCGGCCCCCGCGGCGCAGATCGCCGCGCGGTCCTCGGGGCCAAGCGCGGCCCGGTCGACCAGGGCTTCGGCCATCTGCGCTTCGTCGGCATAGGTTCCGGCGTCCAGCGCCAGGGCAGAGAAATGTGTCATGTTGCCTCTTCCGGGTGTTTCGCTCAGTATATCCCCGCCGGATCGGGCGGTTCTCCCGATTTGAGTGGCTTGGCAGGCAAAGAGACCGATTATGACGCAAAATGCCGATCAAATGGCCGGTTCCGATATGGACCGCTTCGACCGGGCGATCCTGAAGGCTCTGGGCGAAGACGGCCGGATGAGCGTGGCCGAGCTGTCGCGGCGCATCGGCCTGTCGAAATCGCCCACCCAGGCCCGGCTGAAACGGCTGGAGGCCGACGGCACCATCGCCGGTTACCGGGTGCTGGTCGATCCGATCCGCATGGGCTTGGATCACGTGGCCTTTGTCGAGGTGCGCATGACCGACACGCGCGAGGCCGCGCTGGCCGATTTCAACGCGGCGGTCACCCGGGTGCCCGAGATCGAACAGGCGCACATGATCGCGGGGAAGTTCGATTACCTGCTCAAGGTGCGCACGGGCTCGATGCGCGATTACCGCCGGGTGCTGGCCGAGGCCATATCGACCCTGCCGCACGTGGCCGGCACATCGACCTACGTGGCGATGGAAGCGGTCAAGGAGCCCGGCGGCACGGGCGTGGCCGAGAGCTGAGCGGCGCGATTGACAGCCGCGGGGGCGGTGACTACCACACGGGTCAGGCTTGGCCGGGCGCGCCCGGGCCGGGCCGTGCGGGCGTGGTGGAATGGTAGACACAAGCGACTTAAAATCGCTAGGGCCTGGCCCGTGCGGGTTCGAGTCCCGCCGCCCGCACCATGGCAAGGGCCCCGTGACGGGCCTGTCCTGCTTTTCCTTTTGAGTGCGCCCGTGGCGGGTGCTGTTGCGCCGGGGCAGGGCCGATCCGGCCCCGCCAAGGCACGTGTATCAGGCGCCGGCGTCGGTCAGGCGCATCATGTCCTCGTCGCTCAGCGACAGGGCTGCCGCCCGGGCAAAGCTTTCCACCTGCGCGACGCTTGTTGCGCTGGCGATGGGCGCGGTCACGCCCGGGCTGGCGATCAGCCAGGCCAGCGCCACTTCGGCCGGTTTCGCGCCATGGGCCCCGGCCACGTCTTCCAGCACGTCCAGCACGCGCATGCCCCGTTCGGTCAGGTACTTGCCCACCGCCCCGCCACGGGCACGGCCCTTGAGGTCGTCCTCGCTGCGGTACTTGCCCGACAGAAAACCCGAGGCCAGGCTGAAATAGGTCACCACCCCGATGCCCTTGTCGACACAGAGATCGCACAGCGGGCCTTCGAAGGCTGCCCGGTCCATCAGGTTGTATTCCGGCTGGATCACCTGGTAGGCGGGCAGGGCCTGGGCGGCCGAGGTGGCCAGGGCTTCGGCCAGCAGGTCGGCATCGTAGTTCGACGCGCCGATGGCGCGGATCTTGCCGGCCTTGAACAGGGTGTCATAGGCGCCCAGCGTGTCGGCGTGATCGGTCTGCGGGTCGGGCCAATGCGAGAAGTAGAGGTCGATGCTGTCGATCCCCAGCCGTTGCAGCGACCGGTCGGCGGCCTTGAGGATCCAGTCGGAGGACAGGCCCTTTTCGCCCGGCCCGCCCATGTCGGACCCGACCTTGGTAAACAGCTTGACCCGGTCGCGCAGGCCCGGCCGGGCGGCGAACCAGCGGCCCAGCACAGTCTCCGATTCCCCGCCCGCATGGCCATCGACCCAGGCCGAGTAGACATCGGCCGTGTCGATGGCATCGAAGCCGTGGTCGACGAAGGCGTCGAGGATGCGAAAGCTGGTGGCCTCGTCCGCCGTCCAGCCCAGCACGTTGCCGCCAAAGACGATGGGGGCGATGTCCATTCCCGTGGATCCGAGCGTTTTCCTGTCCATCAGGCAATTCCCTTGCGTTGCGGCGGCAGGGGTGCCGCCGGGTCAAGACATAGCCTACCGGGCCGGGAATGAACCGGGAAAATCGCGCGAAGGTGAGAGGCGGAGGCCGGAAAACCGGCGGGCCTGCGGGAATTGCAGGCGCTGTGGCGGGCGGCCCGGCCGGGGCCGCCCGCCCGTGGATCAGCTGCGGGTGCCGGCGAAGCGGGTCTGCCAGTCTTCGCGCTGTTCGTCGGTGATCTTGGCAAAGAGCACGTCCGGCACGGTAAAGGCATGGCCTGCGGGCAGGGTGTTCAGCGCGGCGGCCACATCGTCGGGCCAGCTGTCGTCGGTGGTGCCCATCGCGTCCAGCATCTTGGCCGAGGTGTCCGGGATGAAGGGCGCCGAGAGCACCGCGTAGAGCCGGATCAGGTTCAGCGCCAGCCGGATCTGAGCCGCCGCCCGCTCGGGATCTTCCTTGAAGACCGACCAGGGGGCCGCCGATTGCAGGTATTCGTTGCCCGCCACCCAGATCGCCCGCAGCTCGGTCGCGGCCTTGCGGACCTCGATCGCGTCCATGTGGCCCTCGTAGGCGCGGATGCGGGTGGTCAGGTCGGCGATCAGCGCCTCTTCCTGTTTGCCCAGGGTGCCGCCGTCGGGGACGACCTCGCCGAATTTCGAGCGGCAGAATTTCGTCACCCGGCTGACCAGGTTGCCCAGCACGTCGGCCAGGTCCTTGTTCACGCCGGACTGGAAGCCCTCCCAGGTGAATTCGCTGTCCGAGCTTTCGGGGGCATGGGACAAAAGCCACCAGCGCCAGTAATCCGCCGGAAGGATCTCCAAAGCCTGATCCATGAAGACACCGCGCCCGCGCGAGGTCGAGAACTGGCCGCCGTCGTAGTTCAGGTAGTTGAACGACTTGATGAAATCGACAAGCTTCCAGGGCTCGCCGGAGCCGAGGATCGTGGCGGGGAAGCCCAGCGTGTGGAAGGGCACGTTATCCTTGCCCATGAACTGGGTATAGGTCACGTCACTCGCGCCCTTGTCGGTGCGCCACCAGCGTTCCCAGTCGGTGCCTTTGCCGGCCTCGACCCATTCCTGCGCGCAGGCGATGTATTCGATGGGCGCGTCGAACCAGACATAGAAGACCTTGCCCTCCATCCCCGGCCAGGGTTGATCGCCCTTTTTCACCGGCACGCCCCAGTCGAGGTCGCGGGTGATGCCGCGGTCCTGCAGCCCGTCGCCGTCGTTCAGCCATTTCTTGGCGATCGAGGTGGTCAGCACGGGCCAGTCGGTCTTGCTGTCGATCCACGCCTCGAGCTGGTCCTTCATCGCGGATTGCCGCAGGTAGAGGTGCTTGGTCTCGCGCATTTCCAGGTCGGTGGCGCCCGAGATCGTCGAATGCGGGTTGATCAGGTCGACCGGGTCGAGCTGCTTGGTGCAATTGTCGCATTGATCGCCCCGGGCGCTGTCGAAGCCGCAATTGGGGCAGGTGCCCTCGATATAGCGGTCGGGCAGGAAGCGGCCGTCGGTGGGCGAATACATCTGCGTCTCGGAGACTTCCGCGATCAGGCCGTTGTCGGCCAGGACGCCTGCGAAATGCTGGGTCAGCTTGCGGTTCTGGTCCGAGGAGGACCGCCCGAAATGGTCGAAGCTCAGCCGGAAGCCCTCGGCGATCTTCGACTGCACCTCGTGCATCTCGGCGCAATATTCGGCCACCGGCTGGCCGGCCTTGGCGGCGGCCAGTTCGGCGGGCGTGCCGTGTTCGTCGGTGGCGCAGAGGAACATGACCTCGTTGCCCCGGCCGCGCTGGTAGCGGGCGAAAAGGTCGGCGGGCAGCTGCGAGCCCACCAGGTTGCCCAGGTGCTTGATCCCGTTGATGTAGGGGATCGCCGAGGTGATGAGATGCCGGGTCATGGGCCTTGGTCTCCGTCTGCGTCGGCGGCGTCTTTAACAGCCAGCGCGGGCCGGGGCCAGATGGTATGGGGCCGATGGTCCGGGCGGGGCTCCGATGCGACGCGGCGGCGCGTGTGGAGGAGGCCGGGCAGCCCCGACGCTCCCGCCCGCCCACCCCGCGCCGGGGCTGCCCGGGCGGCACCGGCGGCGCGGGGATCAGTCGTCTTCGCGGGCGCGGCCGGTCAGCCGGCCGATGACGAAGGACGTGCGCGGGGCCCAGACATAGCTGGTGCGGGCCGAGGGCGAAGGCCGGGCGGCCATGCGTACCAGGCCGAAGATCACCAGCCCGGCATGGGCCACGGCGATCATGACAAAGAGCGCATAGGGCCCGAAGCCTTCGATCAGCAGCGAGCTGAGATAGGGCGCGGCGATGGCCCCCACGGCATAGAAGAACATCAGCGCGGCCGAGAGTTCGACCCGTTCATGGCTGTCGGCGAAATCATGGGCATGGGCCGAGGCGATGGAATAGATCGGAAAGGACGTCATGCCGAAGATGAAGGCATTGGCCAGCACGACGCCCACGCCCAGGCCCTGGGTGGCGATGGTCAGGCCCGACGACAGGATCGCCGCGGCCGAAAGCCAGATCAGCACCCAGCGCCGGTCGAACTTGTCGGCCAGCCAGCCCACGGGGAACTGCACCAGCGCGCCGCCCAGGACGAAACAGGCCAGGAACCAGGCGGTCTGGCCGGCGGTCAGACCGACTTCCTGGCCGAAGACCGCGCCGACCATGCGGAACGAGGCGGCCGACAGGGCGGCCACGATGACTCCGGCGGCGGCCAGGGGCGAGCGGGTGACGGCCAGCATCGGGCGCAGGCGCGGGGCGGCGGGGGTTTCCGGCTGGGCGACCTTGGTCAGGGTCAGGGGCAGCAGGGCCGCGCAGCAGATCATGGCCAGCAGGTTGTAGGACACGTAGGAGGCCGGTTCGAGCACGCCGATGACCAGCTGGGCCAGCAGCGCGCCGGTCATGTCGACGACCCGGTAGCTGCCCATGGTCCGGGCGCGGATGTCGTTGGTGACCTTGGATTGCAGCCAGGCCTCGACGATCGTGTAGCACCCGGCCACGCAGAGGCCCGACATCAGGCGCATGATGGCCCAGGCCGTCGGGCTGACGATCATCATGTGGCCCAGCATGCCGATGGCCCCGGCGGCGGTAAAGGCGGCAAAGGCCCGCGAATGGCCGACATCGCCCATCAGGCGCGGGGCCCACCAGCAGCCGACGAAGAAGCCCACGAAATGGGCCGAGCCCAGGAGGCCGATCTCGCCGGTGGTAAAGCCCAGGGTCAGGCCCGACAGGGCATCCAGCGGGCCAAGGCCGCCCGAGGACAATTGCAGAAGCAGGACGGAGAGGAACAGGGCGGCAAAGGAAATCATCAGGCGCATGGGGCCAGCCATACGCCCGGGGTCGTGCGGCGCGCGAGTGTTTTCGACCTTCGCGCGTCGTTTTCATGCCATGCGGCGGATCATGCCGCTCGAGGGCGCCACGGCCCTCCGGCCCGCGCCGGTTCGGGCGTGTGGCACCGGGCCGGCGCCGCGGGCCGGGCGGGTCAGACCGCGCGCAGCGGGGCGTCGACCTTGATCGCGATGCGGTCGCCGACCAGGCCGGGATAGCCCGTGGCGCCAAAGGCCTTGCGGCTGATCTCGCCGGTCAGGCGCATCGTGGCGGCATCGGGCAGGTAGCGGGGCAGGCCGGGCGTGCGCACCATGCGGGCGGTCAGGCTGATCGGCCGGGTCACGCCGCGCATGGTCAGGTTGCCCAGCACCAGGGCGTCGCCGGTCTCCAGCCCGTCCAGCCCGGTGCGGATGTCGGTGGCGACAAAGCGCAGCTCGGGGTGGTTGGCCGTGTCGAGCATGTCGGCCCGGGCCAGGGCGGTGTCGGCAAAGTTCAGGCCGATCCGCGCGGCCGAGGCATCCATGGCCACGTCGATCCGGGCGGCGCCCAGGTTGGTGGGATCGATGGCGGCTTCGGCCCGGGTCACGGGCATGGCCGCGCGCAGGGGCGTGCCGTCGAGCAGGTAGGTGAACCCGACGCGCGGCCCCTCGGCGTCCAGCGCGTAGAGACGCGCGCCGCCGGCCGCCGCGAGGGACGGGGCAGCCGTCAGGCCGGCCAGCAGGGCCAGGGCGGTACGGCGGGTGGGGCCTTGGACGGGGCGTGCATTGTTCGAGATCATCAGAGCAACCTTTCTGCATGCTGTGTGATCGTCATACGGGCGTGGAAGGATGTTCCGCCGGGCCATCACGGTCATGTGATTTCACGGCGAGACGGTTTTTCGCCGGTCTGCATCTTTCCTGCAGATTTCCGTGTCTGGCGGTCGGTTGGGCCGGGGGGGGATGGGCGTGTCGCGCCGGGGGCGGGGAGAGTTGCACCGAGGTCGGGCAGGGGCGGTTGCGCCCAGGGCTGGCAAGGGCGCGTCCTGCCGCCGGGCGGGCAGGGATGTCTTGCCCCGGGGGCAGATGTGGGCGCGGACCGCCGGGGAGCAGGCAATGGCGCATCTCGCCGGGAGCAGGCCAGGGCAGGCCGCACCGGGGCTTGGCAATGGTGCGCCCTGCCAGAGCGCGGGCAATGGTGTGTCCCGCCGGAGCGCGGGCAATGGTGGGTCGCGTCGGAAGGCTGGCGATGGCGCGTCCCGCCGGAGGCCGGGCAAGGGCAGGTCCGGCCGTGGGCCGGGCAAGGGCCCGCCGCGCCGTGGCCCCGGGGGCGGTCCCCCGGGGCGGGGCGGTCAGATGGCCTGCACGCCGGCCTGGATGTCCAGGCCGATCCGGTCGGCCACCAGGTCGCCATAGCCGCTGGCTCCGAAGGCGCTGCGCGAGATCGCTCCGCTCAGCCGGACCTGCAGGTTGTCCAGGTCGTCGGCCGCGCTGCCGGCCGGGCGAAAGACGCTGGCCTTGAAGGTCACCGGCCGGGTCACCCCGCGCACGGTCAGGTTGCCGCTCAGCGTGGCCCCGTCGGAAATCCGTCCGCCGGCGCCCAGGCCCACGCGGGTCGACACGAACCGGATGGTCGGGAACCGCCCGGCGTCGAGCACCTCGGCGCTCTTGAGCGCATCGGTGGCAAAGATCAGCCCGGTCCGTGCCCGGGCCACCGAAACCGAGACATCGACCCGCGAATTGACCAGGTTGTCGGGGTCGAGCCGGATGTCGGCGCTGGCGATGGGCATGGTGCCGGTCTGCGCCGCGCCGCTCAGGGTATAGACAAAGCCCACGCGCGAGGCCTGTTCGGCCAGCCCGTAGCGGCGGGCGGCGGCCAGGCCGGCCCGGGGGGCCAGCAGCAGCGCACCGGCCGCCGCGCCGGCGCTGGCCAGGAAGGCCCGGCGGCCGGGCCGGGCGGGGGCGGTTGCGATGAGGGAGGTGGTGTCGGGCATCTGGGGGATCTTGCGTGTCATGGGTCGGGCACCTTTATCGGAACATCTGGGTTATCGAAACATCGGGGTCTGTCCGGCCGGGATGACCGGCCTCTGCAGGGTCTGTCGGGGCTGGGGCCCGGGCGGTTCAAACTTTATGCCGATCGTGGGGGCCATTCCCCTGCCGGGCGGCGCCGGGCCCGGGTGCCGTTTGCTTGTTGCCGGTTTTGCCCGTGTCTTTTTCCTTCGCGTCTTTTCCCCCCAGTGCTTTTTCCCCGGTGCTTTTCCTCCCGTGTCTTTTGTCATCGTGGCGTCTTTCCTCGTGCCTGCTGTCCCTGTGACCGTTTCCCCCGTGTCCGTTTATCCGGTGCCGGTTGCCCCGCTGCCCGTTCCCCTATGCATCCCAATATCCGTGCCATTGCCCACCGCCTGTCCCCCGGCGTCGGCCAGCGGTTCGGCCCCCGCGCGGAGCCGGGGCGCGGCCCCCGTTTCGCCCTGTGCTTCGGTCCCCGCTTCTCCTTTTGTCTCGGCCGGTGTTGCCGCCCGCATGTCGCCCCGTGCTCCTGCCGGCACTTCGCCCGGCGCCTCGGGCAGGGACGCAGCAAGGGGCGCGGCCTGCATCTTTCCGGCCTGCCGGGTGATCTTCCACTGGCAGACCGGCGCGGTCCTGGCCCGCGCCCGGGTCAGGTGCCAGGCTCGCTCTGCATGGCCATGGGCCGGGGCCATGTGCCAGCGGGTCTCGACCCCCTGGGCGCCGCCCGTGCCCGGCGTCAGCAACAAGCCCAGCGGCGCCAGGCCCCGGCTGTCGCGGGCGGTCTCGGCGGCCAGGTGCATCCGCCGCACCGGGGTCAGGGCCGGGGCGCCGGGCAGGTCGGCCACCACCAGCGGCGCGGCGCCCGCGCGCAGGGCTTCCTCGCAGGCCCAGAGCAGGTCTTCGGCCCGCCGGGGCGCAACAAAGAGGAACCGCGCGGGATCGGCAAAGGCCAGCAGCCCGTCGGGGTTCAGCCGGTCCTTTTCCCAGGACGGCGCGATCCAGATCACCGGCCCGCGCATCCGCCCGGCCAGCCAGGCCGCCAGGGTCCGCCGAGCCGGGCCGCAGGCCTCGTGCACGCGCGCCAGGGCCAGCCCCGGCCCCAGGCCGGGGGCGAGATCCTGCGCCGGGCGGTCCCGGTCGGGCGAAGAGGTCAGCAGCCGAGTCGTCATGGGGAACAGTATACATGTTCTCTTTTTGTTCCGTAAGTCTCATGGGGCGTCGCCGTGGCGGGCCGCGCCCTGGCCGGACCCGTCGCCGCCGGGTCGGTGTCCGGCCCGGCCCGCCGCCCTGCCGTCCGGCTGATCATCCGCGCGCCGGTCGGACAGGCCGGGCGCCCGCCCGGGCCGGCGCGGGCGGTGCGACCGGGGCGATCTGCTTGCGCTCACGGCAGGCGCTCTCCATGGTGCGCGCGACAAGAGACCTGCGGAGACCCCCCGATGAAGATGAACCCGCTCGGCCGGACCGGCATGACCGTCACGGAGCTGTGCCTCGGAACGATGACCTTCGGCACCCAGACCTCGGAAGCCGAAGGCCACCGCCAGATGGACGCGGCCCTGGCCGCCGGCATCAACTTTGTCGACACGGCCGAGATGTACCCGGTCAACCCGGTGCGCAAGGAAACCATCGGCCGCACCGAAGAGATCCTGGGCAGCTGGCACGCGGCCAACCCGGGCCGGCGCGGCGATTACATCCTGGCCACCAAGCATTCCGGGGCGGGCAGCCAGGCCCGCGACGGCGCGCCGATTTCCTCGGCCTCGATCCGGGCCACGCTGGAAGGCTCGCTCAAGCGGCTGGGCACGGATTACGTCGATCTCTACCAGTTCCACTGGCCCAACCGGGGCAGCTACATGTTCCGCAAGAACTGGGACTACGAACCGACGGCCAAGGCCGATGCGGTGCGCCAGGACATGGCCGATTGCCTGGGCGCGCTGCAGGACGAGATCGACCGGGGCACGATCCGGGCCTTCGGCCTGTCGAACGAAAGCGCCTGGGGCACGGCCCAATGGCTGCGCCTGGCCGAAGAGGGCAAGGGCCCGCGGGTGGCTTCGATCCAGAATGAATATTCGCTGATGTGCCGGCTTTACGACACCGACCTGGCCGAGCTGTCGGTGGCCGAGGATGTCGGCCTGCTGGCCTTTTCGCCGCTGGCCGCGGGCCTGCTGACGGGCAAGTACCAGGGCGGCGCGGTGCCCGAGGGCTCGCGCAAGTCGATCGTGCCGAACCTGGGCGGGCGGATCACCGACCGGGTCTTCGAGGCTGCGGGCGCTTATGTCGAGATCGCGCAGCGCCACGGGCTGGACCCGGTGCACATGGCCCTGGCCTGGTGCCGCACGCGGCCCTTCATGGCGTCGGCGATCTTCGGGGCGACGACGTTCGAACAGCTGGAAGTCGCCCTGGCCTCGGTCGAGGTCACGCTGAGCGACGAGGTGCTGGGCGAGCTGAGCGCGGCACACAAGGCCCATCCGATGCCCTATTGAATGGCGCGTGCCGCGCCATGCCTCCGGCGGAGGGTACTTGGGCCAAGAAGAAGACAGGGGCGCGCTGCTGCTTCTTTCTCTTTCCAAATATCCGGCCGGACGCGGTGGCCAGGCGCCGGCCCCGGCATGACGCGGCAAGGCCGGTGACCCCGATGGCGCCCAGGGCCGGGGTGCCGGGGACGGAACAGATCCGGCGTGTCCCAGACAGAGGGTGCGCCGCAGACAACAAGGAGAGACACCCATGCCCCTGACCATGAACCGCGAGGTCTTCATCACCTGTGCCGTCACCGGATCCGGTGGCACCCAGGACCGCAGCCCGCATGTGCCGCGATCGCCCAAGGAAATCGCCGACAGCGCGATTGCCGCGGCCAAGGCCGGGGCCGCGGTGGTGCATTGCCACGTGCGCGATCCCGAGACCGGCAGCCCGCGCCGGGACGTGGCGCTTTACCGCGAGGTGACGGACCGGATCCGCGAGGCCGAGGTCGACGTGGTGCTGAACCTGACCGCCGGGATGGGCGGCGACATCGTCTTTGGCGGGGTGGAAACGCCGCTGCCCCCGGTCGAAGGCACCGACATGGTCGGCGCGACCGAGCGGGTGGCCCATATTGCCGAATGCCTGCCCGAGATCTGCACGCTCGATTGCGGCACGATGAATTTCGCCGAGGCCGATTACGTCATGACCAACACGCCCGGCATGTTGCAGGCCATGGGCCGCAAGATGACCGAGCTGGGCGTGAAGCCCGAGATCGAGGCCTTTGACACCGGTCACCTGTGGTACGCCAAGCAGCTGGTCAAGGACGGCGTCCTGGACAGCCCGGCGCTGGTGCAGCTGTGCATGGGTGTGCCCTGGGGCGCGCCGGATGACCTGAATACTTTCATGGCCATGGTCAACAACGTGCCCGACGACTGGACCTTTTCGGCCTTTGCCCTGGGCCGCAACCAGATGGCCTATGTCGCGGCCTCTGTCCTGGCGGGCGGCAACGTGCGCGTGGGGCTCGAGGACAACCTCTGGCTCGACAAGGGCGTGCTGGCCACCAATGCCCAGCTGGTCGAACGCGCCGTGACCATCGTCGAGAACATGGGCGCCCGGGTGATCGGGCCCGAGGCCGTGCGCGAGAAGCTGGGCCTGGTGAAACGCGCGCCGAAAGGGTGAGGCGATGAAGACCGTCCTGTGCTTTGGCGACAGCAACACCTATGGCACCGTGCCGATGACCCGGCTGGACCATGACGAGCGGTTCGACATGGACACCCGCTGGCCGCGGGTCATGGCGGCCGGGCTGGGCGGGGGCTGGCACCTGGTCGAGGAAGGCCACCCGGGCCGGACCACGGTGCATGACGATCCGATCGAGGGCATTCACCGCAACGGCGCGCGCATCCTGCCGGCGATCCTCGACAGCCACCGGCCGGTCGACCTGCTGATCCTGATGCTGGGCACCAACGACCACAAGCAGCGGTTCGGCCTGGGCACCCAGGACATCGCCATGGGCGCCGGGCGGCTGGTGACCATGGCCCAGGCCTCGGGCCGGGTCGACAAGATCCTGCTGGTCTGCCCGCCCAAATGCCTGGAACGCGGCGTGCTGGCCCAGGTCTTTGCCGGGGCCGAGGCGCGCAGCGAGGGGCTGGCCGCCGAGATGGCCCGCGAGGCGGCGTCCAAGGGCGTGGCCTTCTTCGATGCCGGCACGGTGATCGACAGCGATCCGCTCGACGGGGTGCATTTCAGCGCCGCCGGCCACCGGGCCCTGGGCCGGGCGATGGCGGAACAGGTGGTCTCGGCATGACCGGGCCGGCCGGACAGCGCGTGGTCATCACCGCCGGCGGCGGGGGCATCGGCGCGGCCATGGCCCGGCGTTTTGCCGCGGCTGGCGCCCGGGTGGCCCTGTGCGACATCGACGGCGATGCCGCCCGGGCCGTGGCGGCCGACCTGCCGGGGGCGATGGGGCAGGGCGCCGACGTGACGGACGAGGCCCAGATGGCGGCCTTTCTCGATGCGGCCGAGGCCCACCTGGGCGGGGTCGACGTGCTCTGTGCCAATGCCGGGACCGGCGGGCCGGTGGCGCCGATGGCCGAGATCGCCCTGGCCGACTGGAAAGCCTGCCTGGCCGTCAATCTCGACGGGGCCTTCCTGGCCTGCCGCTGGGCGGCGCAACGGATGGGCGGGCAGGGCGCCGGGGCGATCATCATGACCGCGTCGACCTCGGGCCTCTACGGCGTGCCCACCCGGTCGCCCTATGTCGCGGCCAAGTGGGGCGTGATCGGCATGATGAAGACCCTGGCCATGGAACTGGGCCCGAAGGGCGTGCGGGTCAACGCGATCTGCCCGGGCGCGGTCGAAGGCCCGCGGATGGACCGGGTCGTTTCCGCCGAGGCCCGGGCCCGGGACATGACCGAAGAGGCGGTGCGCGCGCTTTATGCCGAGGGCACCTCGATGCGCCGCTGGATCACGGCCGAGGACGTGGCCGAGACCGCGCTCTTCCTGGCCTCGCCTGCCGCGCGGCACGTGTCGGGCCAGGCCATTGCCGTGGATGGCCACACGGAGCGCATGACGTGACCGGCCGGGCGGCCCTGCTGGCGCTTGCCCTGCTGGCCGCCTGTCGGTCCGATGCTCCGCCGCCGACCACCGGCGCGGAGACGGCCGATTCGGCCCTGGCGGCCGATTGCGCCGACCGGGGCGGCACGCTGGTCTTCGGCAAGGCCGGGCCGGCCTGTGCCATGCCCCAGCCCGACGCGGGGAAGGCCTGCACCGGGTCGGCCGATTGCCAGGGCTTCTGCCTGGCCGACAGCCGGACCTGTTCACCGGTGACACCGTTCTTCGGCTGTCACGACCTGTACGAAGAGGGGCAGCCGGGTGTTGCCATCTGCATCGATTGAGAGATTTGAAGGAGTGATCCCATGACCAGAACGGCAGCGATCATCGGCGGCGGTGTCATAGGCGGCGGCTGGGCCGCGCGGTTCCTGCTGAACGGCTGGGACGTGAAGATATTCGACCCCGACCCCCAGGCCGAGCGGGTGCTGGGCGATGTCATGGCCAATGCCCGCCGGTCCCTGCCGGGGCTGATGGACGTGCCCCTGCCGCCCGAAGGCGCAGTGACCTTCTGCGCCAGCATCGCCGAGGCGGTCAGCGGGGCGGAATGGATCCAGGAAAGCGTGTCGGAACGGCTGGAGCTGAAGCACAAGGTGCTGGGTGAGATCCAGGCTGCCTGTGCGCCCGAGGCAGTGATCGGATCGTCGACCTCGGGGTTCAAGCCCACGGAATTGCAGCAGGGCGCGGCCCGGCCCGGCCAGATCGTCGTGGCCCATCCGTTCAACCCGGTCTACCTGCTGCCCCTGGTCGAGGTCGTGGCCACCGGTGCCACGCCCGAGGTCATCGCCCGGGCCGAGGGCGTGCTGACGGACATCGGCATGTATCCCCTTGTGCTGGAAAAGGAAATTGACGCCCACGTGGCCGACCGGTTCCTCGAGGCCGTCTGGCGCGAGGCGCTGTGGCTGGTCAAGGACGGCATTGCCACGACCGAACAGGTCGACAATGCCATCCGCTACGGGTTCGGCATCCGCTGGGCGCAGATGGGCCTGTTCGAAACCTATCGCACCGCCGGGGGCGAGGCCGGGATGCGGCATTTCCTGGCCCAGTTCGGCCCGGCCCTCAAATGGCCCTGGACCAAGCTGATGGACGTGCCCGAGTTCGACGACGACCTGGTCGAGCTGATCGCCGGCCAGTCGGATGCGCAATCGGGCCACATGACCATCGCCGAGCTGCTGCGGGCGCGGGATGACAACCTGGTTGCCCTGCTGCGCGCGCTGAAGGGCCGCGATTTCGGCGCCGGCGCCCTGCTGGTCGCCCAGGACAGGGCGCTGGCCGAAGGCACCGAGCTGGCCGCCGGGGTCGACGGGTTCGCCGACCTGTCCCAACCCCTGCCCACGCTGCGCCGGGCGGTGCCGATCGACTGGGCCGATTACAACGGCCACATGACCGAGTTCCGCTATCTCGAAGCCTTTTCGCTGGCGACGGACCGGTTCATGGAAATCATCGGCTGCACCAAGGATTACATCGCCGCCGGGCAGAGCTATTTCACCGTCGAGACCCATATCCGCCATGTCGACGAGGTGCTGTGCGGTGCGCAGATCGAGGTGCGCACGCAGATGGTGCTGGGGCAGGGCAAGAAGCTGCATCTCTACCACGAGATGTTCGAGGGCAACCGGCTGCTGGCCACGGGCGAGCATTTCCTGCTGCATGTCGATCTCGACAGCCGGCGGCCGTCCGAGCCGTCGGCGGCGATTGCCGATGCCATGGCGCGGATCACCGCGGCCCAGGCCGGGCTGGGCTATCCCGAGGGCGCCGGCCGGGCGATCCGCAAGCCGGCGTGATCCGGCGGTGCGCGCCCGTGCCGGGCGCGCATTCCCTTTCATGATCAAACGTCCGGGCGCCGCCTGTGCCCGGGCGGGCCGGGACCTCAGCCGATCCTGTGGCGCAGGGCCCGCAGGTGGGTTGGCACCAGGCGGGCGGTCAGGGCGGATTCGCGCACCAGCAGGTCGAAGTTGCGCGTGAAGAGATCGATCCTTTCGCGGTCGCGGAAGGACATGAAATGGCCCCCCGTGTAGAAGACGCAGAGCAGCGGGCCGAAGATCGTCACCGGGGCGGCATAGAGCCGCTTGGCATCGAAGAGATAGAGCCGCAGCCGGGGGTAGAGCTGTTCGGCCAGGTCGAGGAAATGGTCGATCTGGGCGTGGCGGATGTCGGCCGGCAGGCCTTCGTAATAGCCCGTGGCGCTGGCAAAGCTGGTCAGCTCGTAGAGCGGCATGGCGATCTCGTAATCCGATTGCGAGCGGCGCATCCAGTCCAGCCGGTCGGTCGCCGCGCCGATGGCCTGGGCGGCGGTGCGGCCCAGGTGGGGGCTGTATTCCCATGCCAGCAGGGCATCGCATTTCAGCATGTCGGGCAGGGCGGCCGGCACGTGGCGGATCTTGTAGCCCTGGGCCTCCTGGTGCCAGGCCTGGATCTGTTCGTCGACCGGCGCCCGGGCGGTTTCGGCCAGGCCCAGGCTGTTGGCCAGCAGGTCGGCGGCCCGTTCGGGCCGGTCGGACAGCCCCAGCAGCCAATCCGAGGACACGCCGAGCGCGGTGGCCGCCGAGCCGATGACATGGGCATTGGGCAGGCGCGGCCCGTCGCCGGTCAGCAGCTGCGAGATGGTCGACCGGTCGACGCCGATCCGGCGGGCCAGGGCGCTTTGGCTCAGGCCGCTGTCGCCCATGGCCTGGGCGAGGCGGGCGCGGAAGCCGTCGGCGCGGGTGCGTTTGTCGATGATATCCTGCATGTGGTGCATTTTATCACGGATGCAGAGTTTTGTTGACCATTTCCCGAATTGTCACCGGCGGCCCTGGCGGGCGATGCCGAAGGGGCCACAGCACACAGCAGAGACCCGATGCCCCACCGGCCCATCCCTCGATCGCCCGATGCCCAAACGCCCAGCCCGCATGCGCCTGACACCCGTTCGCCTGGCGTCAATGGTGTCGCGTCTTTCCGCCACACGTCCGCGCCGAGCCATGCCGCTGAACCTTGGCTCATGTCCGAACCCCGTCGCGGGTCCGCACCCGGCCACACGGGTGAGCCATGCCATGCGCCCGAACCGGGCCCCGCGTCTGAGCCCCGCCGCGCGGTCGAAGCCGGCCTCGCGCCCGATTCCGGCCAAGCTGCCAAAGCTCCCCTGACGCCCAAGGCCCGTCACGCGGCAGCCCCCCGCAGTACAGCCGAACCCTGCAACAGGCCGGACCTCCGCCGCATCGACGACCCGCTCCACGCGCCCGATCCTTGCCACACGCCGGCCCCCCGACGCGCGCCGGCGCCGGACCAGGTCGAATGGCCGACGGTTGCGCTGATCGGGCTGGTCTACCTGGGTTGGGCCGGGGCGGTCTGGGGGCTGGCCGGGCTGTCGCCCTGGCTGGCCGTGGCCGTGCTGGTGCCGCTGCTGACCCTGCAATCCTCGCTGGCCCACGAGGTGCTGCACGGCCATCCCTTTCCGAACCAGCGGCTGAACGCCGCGCTGGTCACCCTGCCGCTGGGCCTGTTCGTGCCCTATGCGCGGTTCCGCGACCTGCACCTGGAACACCACCGCGATGCCGACCTGACCGATCCCTATGACGACCCCGAGAGCAATTACCTCGATCCCGTCGTCTGGCTGGCCCTGCCGGGGTGGAAACGGCGGCTCTACCGGGCCAACAACACCCTGCTGGGCCGCATGCTGCTGGGCCCGGCGATCGGCACGCTGGCCTTCCTGGCCGACGACCTGCGCCGGATCCGCCGGGGCGAGCGTGGGCTGGCCGCGACCTGGGGTGCCCATCTGGTCATGTGCGCGCTGGTCCTGTGGGCCGCGACGCGGGGCGGGCTGGGGCTCTGGACCTATGGGCTGGCGGCCTACGGAGCCTTTTCCGTGCTCAAGATCCGCACCTTTGCCGAACACCGGGCCCATGACCGGGTGCGCGCGCGGACGGTCATCGTCGAGGATCGCGGGCCGCTGGCCTTTCTCTTTCTCAACAACAACCTGCATGTCGTGCACCACATGCATCCCCGGGCGCCGTGGTATGCCTTGCCCCGGCTCTATGCCGCCCGGGCCGACCATTACCGGGCCTGCAACGACAATTACGTCTTTGCCGGTTACGCCCAGGTCTTTCGCCATCATTTCCTGGCGGCCAAGGATCCCGTGCCCCATCCGCTCTGGTCGCGGGGCTGAAAGCGGGCCATAGGGGGGGCATGAGCCTCTGGATTCCCATCACCATCGCCGCAGCCTGTTTCCAGACCCTGCGGTTCATGTTGCAGAAACACCTGTCGACCGGCCAACTGTCGGCCGCCGGGGCGACCTTTGCCCGCTTTGCCTATTCGGCCCCGGTCATCCTGGTACTGACCGGCCTGTGGCTGGGCCTGTCGGGCCAGGCCCTGCCGGCCCTGACGGGGCGGTTCTGGGCCTTTGCCCTGGTCGGCGGGCTGGCCCAGATCCTGGCCACGCTCTGTGTCGTGCTGCTGTTCAAGCAGCGCAATTTCGCCGTGGGCATCACCTTCAAGAAGACCGAGGTCATCCAGACCGTTCTGGTCGGGCTGGTCCTGCTGGGCGAGGGCGTCAGCCCGGGGGCCTTCGGGGCGATCCTGCTGGGGCTTGTGGCCGTGCTGATCCTGTCGAAGACCCCGGGCGATGCCTCTGGCTGGTGGCGCGGGCTGGCCGCGCCGGCCACCGGGCTGGGCCTGGCCTCGGGCGTGCTGTTCGGCATTTCGGCGGTCAGCTATCGCGGTGCGTCGTTGCAGCTGGGCGAGATCGACGCCGCCCTGCGCGCGGCGATCACCCTGGCGGCGGTGACATCCAGCCAGATGCTGGGCATGGGCGCCTGGCTCTACTGGCGCGACCGGCCCGGGTTGGTTGCCGTCTGGACCGCCCGGCGGGTGGCGGTCTGGGTCGGGCTGATGTCGATGGGCGGATCGTTCTGCTGGTTCTATGCCTTCACGCTGCAGAACGCGGCCTACGTCAAGGCCCTGGGCCAGATCGAGCTGATGCTCAGCCTGCTGGCCTCGGTCCTGGTGTTCCGTGAAAAGGTCACCGGGCGCGAGATCACGGGCATGGCCCTGCTGGGCCTGTCCATCCTGGCGCTGATCGTCGTGGTTTGAGGCATCGCAGCCCCTGGGTGGGCGGCCACGGGGCCGGCGCTCAGCCCTCGGGCATGGGGCGGCCGTGCAGCCGCAGGAAGAGGCTGGCCTCGTCGTTGTTGCGGAAATAGGGCACGCTGGCCGGCGGGGCGGGATCGTCCAGCCGGGCGGCGACCTCGGCCAGGACGACCTCGGTGATGAAGGGCAGATCGAAGCGCCGGACCTCGGCCAGGGGCACCCATTGCAGGTGCGACAGCTCGTCGGAGGCGCGCGAGAAATCGTCCAGGTCGCCGCGGATCGCCGCGGCATCGACCAGGAAGAACCGGGCATCGAAGCGGCGCGGCCGGCCCGGCGGGGTCAGGGCGCGAAAGACGAATTGCAGCGCTTCCGCCGAGGGCACATGGCCGGTGGCGGCGTAATCGGCCCAATCGGCGGGCACCGGGCCGGGCCAGGATCCGGGCCGGCCCAGGACCAGGCCGGTTTCCTCCCAGAGCTCGCGGATGGCGGCGGCGGCCAGCGCGGTCTGAAGCCCGGCCGGGGCATCGTCGGCCAGCCGCTCGTGGCAGGGCGCGGGCAGGGGTGCGTGCAGGGCGATGGCCGCATCGCCGGGATCGACGGCCCCGCCGGGAAAGACCACCTTGTCGGGCATGAAGGCCGCGCGCGATCCGCGCTGGCCCATCAGCACGGCCGGGGCGTCGTGGCGATCGCGCAGGACGATGATCGTGGCGGCATTGCGGATGGCCGTCTTGTCGACGGGCGCGGCCATGGCCCCACTGTCTGCCGGTGACGCCGCGCGGCGTCCGGCGGTACCGGTGCTGTCACTCATCCTGTCCTCCCCCGGGGCGAGGGCTCTTTCAGCCCGGGCGGCCGAAGCCGTGCATCATCCGGGCCCATTGAAAGCCGATCATCGCCCCTTTCAACCTGGGCAGAAGGTAAAGCGACAGGGCCACGCAGCCAACCGCAAAGATGGTGAACAGCACCAGCGGTTCGGGGCGCCAGATCTCGAAGGACACCAGCAGCAGGGGGGCCATCAGGTGGCCGACGATCAGGATGGTCAGATAGGCCGGGCCGTCATCGGCGCGCTGGTGGTGCAGCTCCTGGCGGCAGACCGGGCAGACCGGGGTGACAGCCAGGTAGCCGCGCATCAGCGGGCCGCTGCCGCAGCTGGGGCACTTGCCCCGCCAGCCCCGCGACATTGCCGGCCAGAGCGCACGCGGACAATCGCCCGCGCCCATCTCGGCCTGGACCTCGCCCGCCGGGGCGCAGGTCGGGCAGACGGGGCGGGAGGTGCCAGTCGCGATATCGTGCCTGATCTGTGTCATTTCCGTCCTTTTCGAGATTTGTGGCAATGTGGGGCCATGACCGGGCGGTGGAAAGGTGGCAGAGCGCCCTTGCGTCGCGATGTCGCGAAATGTGGAAGTTTTTGCCTGCATGAGCGACGGAATGCTGTTGCCGGGGCGTTGATGGGATATGGTTGGTGGCAGGAACCTGCCGATCTGCCAGACGAGGACGACCCGAGGGGATCAGAGCAATGACGACGACACAGCGGATCGGACGGGCCGTGGCATCGGCCTTCATCGCGATGGCCCTGGCCGGGCCCCTGGCGGGCACGACGGGTACGGCGGCCTGGGCGGCGGGATCGGGGTTCGGCCCGCGCCCGGTGCCTTTCGACGAGATCGACCGCGACGGCAACGGCGAGGTGACCCGGGCCGAGATGCAGGCCAGCGGCCAGGCGCGGTTCGATGCGGCCGACACCGATGGCGACGGCCATCTCAGCCGGGCCGAGCTGGAGGCACGGGCCGAGGGCAAGGCGCGGCTGTTCGTCGGCCGCCTGATGGCCCGGGCTGATGCGGATGGCGACGGGCTGTTGTCGATGGACGAGATGCGCGCGGCGGCGCCCAACCGGGCGGCGGCCTTCGATGAGATGGATACCGACGGGTCGGGCGGGCTGTCGCGGGCCGAGATGGAGGCCGGGCAGCAGAAGGCCCGGCAGATGGCTCCGGCGGCGCAGGCGGGACAGGGCTGAGACTTGGGCACGGCGCACGAGACAGCCCGGGAAAGCCGGTCGGCGTGAGACCGGCCGCGCGATCCTGTACCGCCGGTCCGGCCGAGCTGGACGAAGAGGCGGTGTTGCTGGCCGCGTTCGCGGCCGGTGACCATTCGGCGGCCGCGGTGCTGACCGAACGGCTGACGCCGCGGGCCTACGGGCTGGCCCTGCGCCTGACCGGCGACGGGGCCGAGGCCGAGGACATCACCCAGGAGGCGATGGTCCGCCTGTGGCGGATGGCGCCGGACTGGGAGCCGGGCACGGCACGGGTGAGCACCTGGGTCTACCGAGTGGTGACCAACCTGTGTCTCGATCACAAGCGGCGCCGGCGGGGCCGGGACGGATCGCTGGACGAGGCGCCGGAACCGGCTGACGAGGCGCAGAGCGTGGCCGACAGGATGCAGGACGCCGCGCGGGGTGCGGCCCTGCAATGGGCGCTGGACCAGCTGCCCGACCGCCAGCGCCTGGCGGTCGTGCTGCGGCACCTGCAGGATCTGCCGAACCCTCGCATTGCCGAGGTGATGGAGATCTCGGTTGAAGCTGTGGAAAGCCTGACCGCTCGGGGCAAGCGAAGCCTGACCCGGCTGCTGGCGGACAGGAAGGGCGAATTGGGGTACGAAGATGACTGAAGACGACGAATTCGACAGGCTGGTGGGCCCCTGCATCGCGGCGGCCCGGGCCGAGGACGCACGGTTGCCCGACGGGCTGATGGCCCGGGTGATGGCCGATGCCGCGCGGGTCCAGGCCGGTTGGCAGGACAGCGCGCTGCGCGAGGCGTCGGTGGTGCGGGTGCCGGGCTGGCGCCAGGTGCTGATGGCCCTGGGGGGCATGCCCGCGCTGGGTGGGCTGATGGCGGCCTGCGCCGCGGGGATCTGGCTGGGTGCGGCGCCGCCGCAGGCCTTCGATCCGCTGGGTTTCGTGGTCAATTCCTCGAACGCGCTGACGGTCTATTCCGATCTGCAGGACACGATCCTGGCCGAGGGGGGCAATTGATGGCGGGGCAGACGACTGCGACCGGCGCCATGCGGCCCTGGCTGCGGGTGGTTCTGGCGGTCTCGCTGGCGCTGAACCTACTGGTGGTCGGGCTGGTCGTGGGCGCGGTGCTGCGCTTTGGCCTGCCGGGCAGCCACATGCCGCCACCGACGGGGCTGTCGCTGATCCGGGCCTTGCCGGCCGAGGACCGCAAGGCGCTCAAGGCGCATATCTTCGAGGTATTGCCGCCGCCGGCTGACCGGGTGGCCGAGGCCCGCGACCTGGCCGCCGAACTGTCGGCCGTGCCCTTCGATCCGGCGGCCCTGCGGGCGGTGGTCGAGGCCCAGTCGGCGACACGGGCGGCCTTCCACGGGGCGTTGCAGCAAGCCTGGATGGATCACGTGGCGGGCATGGAAGATGCCGCGCGGGTGGCCTATGCCGAGCGGCTGGTCGAGCTGGCCGAGGACGGGCGCGGGCCGAAAGGGCCGCCGCGGGACTGACGGCCGGCGCCCGCATCACCGCGGCGCCCGGCCTTCGGCGCGGGCTTGCGTCTCTGGGCCCCTGGCCGGGGGTGGTGTCAGGCGGCGGACCGGGCGATGGTGACCGTGTTCCGCCCGGCATTCTTCGAGGTATAGAGCGCCCGGTCGGCCTGTTGCAGCAGGGCGGCCAGGCGCGGTTCGTCCGGGTCGTCGGGAAAGCCGTAGACATCCGGGTCGCCCGCCGGCGGGCAGATCGCCACGCCGATCGACACGGTCACGGCTTCCTTGCGCAGCTGGCCATCCGGCGCATCGCCGACCGGAAAGGGCCGGGCATCGACGGCCCTGCGCAGGGCGTCGGCCACGGCCCGGGCGGTGGGCGCATCGGTGTCGCGCAGCACCACCAGGAATTCCTCGCCGCCGATCCGGGCCAGCACGTGCTGGGGATCGAGCGCGGCGCGCAGGCGGCCGGCGGCTTCGGTCAGGACGGCATCGCCGGCCAGGTGGCCATGCTGATCGTTGATGCGCTTGAAATGGTCGAGATCGGCCATCATCACCGCAAAGCTGCGCCCGGTCCGGGCCGACTGGCGGATGACATGGGCCAGGTGGGGCAGGGCATAACGGCGGTTGTAAAGCCCGGTCATCGGGTCGATCAGCGCCGCGCGCAGCCCGTCGCGCACGGTGTTGCGCAGCCGGTCGGACAGGTGTTTCCGCCTCAGCTGGGCCTGGACCCGCAGGGCCAGCTCGCCCGGTTCGAACGGCCCGGGCATGACGTCATCGGCACCCATGTCCAGCGCCTGGACCGCGGCCGAGGCCACCCCGTCGCGGCCGCGGGGCAGGGCGATGACGGCCATGTGGCGCGTCGACGGCCCGGCGCGCAGGTCGGCCAGGCAGCGCAGCGCCGGGCCCGGCCGGTCGGCCGTCAGCGCCAGGACAACCACGTCGGGCGGGTGGACGGCGTTCAGCACCTGGCCACGCTGCATCATGCCAAAGCCCGAGACCGGCTGGTTCAGCTGGGCCGACAGGCCCTGGCACCAGGCATGGGCGGTTTCGGGCTCGTCGGCCAGGATGGCCACCCGCCCGGGGCGGGCAAAGCCCGGCCGGGGTTCGGCAAAGCCCGGGGCGGCATGGGGCGCGCCGGCGGCCCGGGCGGATGTGTCGGGGGCGGTCTCGGGCCAGGTCCGGGGCGGGTCCGGCGGGCGGCCATGGTTGTCGGGATCGGGGCCGAGGTCCAGCGCCGGGCCGGCCGGGCGGGCGCGCAGGATGGCCCGCAGCCGGGCCTGCAGCATGGTTTCGTCCAGCGGATGCACCAGCAGATCGGTCAGCCCCGCCCGCAGCGCCGCCCGGCGGTCGGTCAGCTCGCCCGGGCGGGCGATGGCCACCACGGGCACCAGGCGATCGGGGTCCTCGGCATCCAGCGCCGCGCGCAGGTCCATGGCCGAGCCGTCGGGCAGCGACCAGGCCGTCAGCACCAGGTCGGGCCGGTCGATGCGCAGGGCCACCAGCGCATCGGCCAGGGTCTGGCCCTGGTCGACCGTGTAACAGGCCGGTTCCAGCAGCGCCGTGAGCACGATGCGATTGGTCGACACCGCATCGAGTATGAGAAGTCGTCCCTGCACGCTGCCACCTTTCTGCCCTTGATTTCAGTTTTCACGCAGTCTTAATCATCAGGGTTAACAAACCCTTTCCGTTCCCGCGGATTAACCCGACGACAGGCGACGATGGTTCTATCTTCCGAAAATGCCGAGACCTTTGCCCTGCAAGTGCTGGGCTGGCTGGTGACCAATGACGACTTGCTGCCGGTCTTCCTGGGATCGACCGGGGCCGATATCGATGCCGTGCGCAGCGGGGCGGGCGACCCGGGGTTCCTGGCGTCGGTACTGGATTTCCTCCTGATGGACGATGCCTGGGTGATCGCGGCCTGCGACGCGCTGCAGGTGCCCTATGACCGGCCCCAGGCCGCCCGCGCGGCGCTGCCCGGCGGCCAGCAGGTGCATTGGACATGAGCGCCGCGGGGATGCCCGACGTGCGGGCGGTGCTGTTCGACAAGGACGGCACGCTGTTCGATTTCGCCCGGACCTGGAACGCCTGGTCGCTGGAGGTGCTGAACCACCTGTCGGGCGGCGACGAGGCGTTGGCCGATGCCCTGGCCCGGGCGATCATGTTCGACCGCCAGGCCGTGACCTTCCTGCCGGGCAGCCCGGCCATTGCCGGAACCAACGACATGGTCGCCCGGGCGCTGGCCTCGGAACTGCCCGGGGCTGATGCCGGCCAGATCGCCCGGTTCCTGGCCGACAGCGCGGCCGGCGCGCCGCTGGCCGAGGCGGTGCCGCTGGTGCCCCTGCTGGCCCAGCTGGCCGCCCGGGACATGGCGCTGGGGGTGATGACCAACGATCACGAAAGCTCGGCCCGGGCGCATCTGTCGGCCTCGGGCGTCCTGGAGATGTTCGATTTCGTGGCCGGGGCGGACAGCGGCTACGGGGCCAAGCCCGATCCCGATCCGCTGCTGGCCTTCTGCGATGCCGTGGGTGCGCGGCCCGGGGCGACGGTCATGGTCGGTGACAGCACCCATGACCTGGTGGCCGGCCGCGCGGCGGGCATGCGCACCGTGGGCGTGCTGACGGGCATGAGCGGGGTGGCCGAGCTGGCGCCCTTTGCCGACGTGGTGCTGCCCGACATCGGCCATCTGCCGGGCTGGCTGGGCGGGGTCTAGGCACGGCTTGCGGCGCGCCGTCGCCGGGCGGTGGATGCTGCCGCGCGCAACTGCCCGATGGATGGGCGCCGGGGCGCGGCACCGGACGGGGCAGGGGGCCAAAGCCCGGGGGCCATCGCCAAATGCGACATGGCGTGTCGGGAACGGAGCGGCAGGCCGGGCCGGAACGCGGCCTTCTGAAGGCGCAGCTTTCGGAGGATGCCATGGCAGAGGGTCAGGGACGCAGGAAACGCGGCGGCGGGCGGGCGGCCAACATGGCCCGGCGGAGCACCCAGGTCATCGACCAGATGCCCTGGCGGTTGCCGTGCAACCGCGACCGGCCGGTCGAGCCGATGCCGCCCGAAGGGGTGGCGGCGATCCACGACACGGCGATGCGCATCCTCGAGGAGATCGGCATCGAGTTCCTCAACGACGAGGCGCTGGCGCTGTTCCGCCAGGCCGGGGCGCGGGTCGAGGACCGGCTGGTGCGCATGGGCCGCGATTTTGTCATGGAAATGGTCGGCCGGGCGCCGGGGCGCTTTACCCTGACCCCGCGCAATGCCGAGCGGCGGCTGGAGATCGGCGGCGATGTCATGCTCTTCGGCAATGTCTCGTCGCCGCCCAATTACTGGGACCTGGAGCTGGGCCGCAAGGTGCCGGGCACCCGGGCGCAATGTGCCAACCTGCTGCGGCTGACCCAGTATTTCAACTGCATCCATTTCGCCGGGGGCTACCCGGTCGAGCCGGTCGACCTGCATGCCTCGACCCGGCACCTGGACGTGCTGTTCGACAAGCTGACCCTGACCGACAAGGTCATGCACGCCTATTCGCTGGGGCCCGAGCGGGTCGAGGACGTGATGGAGATGGTGCGCATTGCCGGCGGGCTGAGCCATGAGGAATTCGAGGCCACGCCGCGGATGTATACCAACATCAACTCGACCTCGCCGCTGAAACACGATTACCCGATGATCGACGGGTGCCTGCGGCTGGCCCGGCGGGGGCAGGCCATTGTCGTGACACCCTTTACCCTGGCCGGGGCGATGGCGCCGGTGACGCTGGCCGGAGCGGTGGCGCAATCCATCGCCGAGGCGCTGTCGGCCATTGCGCTGTTCCAATACGTGGCGCCGGGCGTGCCCTGCGTGATCGGCACCTTCACGTCGAATGTCGACATGAAATCCGGAGCCCCGGCCTTTGGCACGCCGGAATACATGCGGGCGACGCAGATGACCGGCCAGATGGCCCGGTTCTACGGCCTGCCGATGCGGTCGTCGGGGGTCTGTGCGGCGAATGTGCCCGACGGCCAGGCCATGTGGGAGACATCGAATTCGCTCTGGGCGGCGGTGCAATCGGGCAGCCACATGGTCTATCACGCGGCTGGCTGGCTGGAAGGCGGGCTGGTGGCCAGCCCGGAGAAGTTCATCATGGATTGCGAGATCCTGCAGCAGATCCAGCGTTACATGGAGCCGCAGCTCTGGGCCAGCGGGCCGCCGGAGCTGGCGCTGGAGGCCATTGGCGAGGTGGGCCAGAGCGGTCATTTCTTCGGGGTGCAGCATACCCAGGACCGCTATGCCACGGCGTTCTACCAGCCGTTCCTGAGCGACTGGCGGAATTTCGAGGCCTGGGAGGCGGCCGGGGCGGTCTGGACGCCGGAGCGGGCGCACCTGATGTACCGCGAGATCCTGGAGACCTTCGAGCCGCCGCCGATGGACGCGGCGATCCGCGACGAACTGGCGGATTTCGTGGAACGGCGCCGGGCGGAGGGCGGTGCGCCGACCGATTTTTGATCCTTGCGGGCGGCGAGCCGCGCCCGCCGCGGTCTGGGTGCTGGGACGGGCGCATCTGGTGTCTCGCGAGATCATGGAGGCCGTCTGGCCGCCGCCGATTCAGGCGGTCCGCGACGGGCTGGCAGATTTCGTGGAACGGCAGCGGGGCGGAGGGCGGCGCGCTGAAAGATGTCTGGCAGCGTGGGCGGCGAGCCGCGCCCGGGGCCCATGCTCCCGCCCGCCCACCCCGCATGCGCCCCGGGCGCGAGGTGCACCTGTCGACGGGGGACGCGGGCGGCCGGCACGGGGTGGGCATTGGCCGGCCGATAGGCGGTTTCCGCCGGGCGTGTTGGGCTATTGATGCCGGGACCCGGGCGCGCGGTAAGAGAGATGGTTTCGGATGGCGCGAGGAGCGACCGGCGTTGTGCGCTCGGTGGCGGGCTGATTGGCGCTTTCGCCCAGGCGTGTTGGGCCATGGATGCCTGGACCTGAGCGCGCGGGAAGGCGGATGGTTGCGGATGCCGTGGGGGAGCGCCGGGGTTGTGCGCTCGGTGGCGGGCCGATGGGCGGTTTTGGCCGTGCGCGCTGGCACATGATCGGTTGCCGTAGGGCGCATGGATGGCCGCTTTCGGCCGGGCAGGTGGCGGGGGCTGTCGCGCCGGCGGGTCGGGGTGTAGGAAGGGGCTGTCCATGTGGGAGGCGCGGCGATGAGCGGTCTTTGGGAAGACGGGCACATGCGCCTGCGGGTGATCCTGGCCGGGCTGGGCGGGCTGGCGGCGATCGGGCTCTACGCGCTGATGCAGGCCGATGGCATGCGCGACCAGGCCCCGGGGCTGTTCCTGCTGCTCTTTGCCCTGCTGGGCTGCTGGTCGGGCGTGGCCCTGGCCCTGGCCGGGCCGCTGCGCCCCGGGCGGGCCATGGCCGGCGCGCTGATCCTCGCCCTGCCGGCCGCCGGCCTGCTGCGCCTGGCCGGCCAGCGCCACCCGGTGCCGACGGATGTGCTGGACGCGCCGGGCACCTTGTCGATCTTCCTGCTGCTGATCTTCGTGGCCACGCCCTTCCTGTCGGTCGCCCTGCAGCGCCGGGCCCTGTCGTGGTCCTATGCCGCGCTCTTCGAGACGGCCTGGGCGATCACCATCCGCTTTGCCGCCGGGGTGCTGTTCATGGCTATTGTCTGGGGCCTGCTGCTGCTGTCGCATGCCCTGCTCGACATCGTGGGCATCACCGTGATCGGGGACCTGCTGGACAATGGCGCCGTGGCCGCGGCGGTCAGCGGGGCGGCCCTGGGCCTGGGGATTGCCGCGATCCATGAACTGCGCGAGGTGGTGTCGCCGCTGCTGATCCTGCGCCTGTTGCGACTGATGATCTGGCCCATCCTCGTTGTCGTGGCGGTCTTTCTGGTGGCCGTGCCGCTGCAGGGGCTGTCGGGCCTGGTGGGCGGGCTGTCGCCGGCCGGCACGCTGATGGGCGTGGCGCTGGGGTCGGTCACGCTGATCACCGCGGCAGTGGGCCGGAGCGATGACGAGGCCATGCAGGCGGCCATGGCGCCGCGCCTGCTGGCGCTGTCGGTGCCGCTGATCGCCGGGCTGGCGGCCTGGGCGGTGGGCCTGCGCATCGCCCAATACGGGCTGACGCCCGACCGGGTGCTGGCCGGGGCCGTGGCCGGGGTGATGCTGGCCTACGGGCTGGTCTATGGCGCCGCGGCGCTGCGGGGAGGGGACTGGCGGGACGCGCTGCGCCGGGGCAACGTGGGGCTGGCGCTGCTGGTCATGGCGGTCTGCGCGGCCTGGCTGAGCCCGCTGCTCAATGCCGATGCCCTGTCGGCGCGCAACCAGCTGGCCCGTTTTGCCGATGGCCGCAGCAGGGTCGACGACCTGCCCCTGCGCGAGATGAGCCAAAGCTGGGGCCGGGCCGGCCGGGATGCGCTGGTGCGCATGGCGGAGATGGCGGATCATCCCGAACAGCGAGAGCTGACGCGCCGGCTGGCCGAGCTGGACGATGGCCTGGAGGTGACCGAGCCGCTGGCCCTGGTCGAACCCGCCGAGATGGCCCGGGACCTGGCCGGTTGGGTGCCCCAGCGCCCCGACGGGGTGCTTGATCAAGAGGCCCTGGCGGGGCTGGCCCGGCGCTGGTTGCACAACTTTCACTGGAACTGCCGGCCCGAGGACGGCGCGCCGCCGCCCTGTGTCTTTGTGACCGGCCGGTTCACCGCCGATCTGCCGGCGGCCGACCAGGGCCTGCTGATCTACAGCGCGCCGGACGGGCGCAGCTTTGCCTATCATATCCGCTGGCCCAGCGGCACGGCCGACCTGCTGGACGGCTCGGCGGGCTTGCCGTCGGACGCCACAGCGCGCATCCTCGCCGGTGACTACGTCCTGGCTCCGGTCGAAACCCGGGTGCTGGAAATCGACGGATTGCGCCTTGCCCCGGGGCTGCCGCTCTCGAAATAGGGAAAATTGAAGGCGTTGAGGCCGTCTTAACTGTCGTCTTGCGACACTGATCCTGACGAAGGGTGAAATGCAGATGCACGGTTTGATCAACACGGCGATCCAGTCCTTCGTGTGCAACACCTATGGGCGCGACCGATGGCTGGGCGTGACCGAAGAGGCCGGGCTGGGCTTTTCCGATTTCGAGGCCATGCTGATCTATGACGACGGCATGACCGATGCCGTGCTGCGCGCGCTGTGTATCGAGTTGGGCCGGCCAGAGGGCGAGATCCTGGAAGACCTGGGCACCTACCTGGTGTCCGATCCCAAGGTCGAAGCGCTGCGCCGGCTGCTGCGCTTTGGGGGCGAGACGTTCCAGGACTTCCTGCATTCGCTGGACGAATTGCCCGAGCGCACGCGGCTGGCGGTGTCGGACTTGCATCTGCCGCCGCTGGATCTGCGCGACAGGTCGGGGCACCAGTTCGCCCTGACCTGCGGGGCGGGTCTGCGTGGTTATGGGCGGGTGATGATGGGCATCCTGCGGGCCATGGCCGATGATTACGGGGCGCTGGTCTTTCTGGAACACAGCCTGGAACATGGCGGCGCCGAGCCGGGGGCAGGGTCCGAAAGCCCGGCGCGGCGGGCGGATGACGTGCCACCGGGCGAGGGGGCGGCCGACATGGCGCCGGGCGTCGAGGTCATCACGATCACGCTGGTCGAGGCCGACTTTGCCGCCGGGCGCGATTTCGACCTGGGGGCGCGGGCCGGATGAGCGATGGGACGCCGCCCGGGCCGGGCAAGGGCAAGACGGCAGATGGTGGGCGAGAGACCGGCGAGACGGGTGATGTCGTTGGTAAGGGTGATGTGGCTGCCAGGGGTGGTATGTCCAGCGAGGGCGATGTGGCTGGCTTGGACGGTATGGTCAGCAAGGGCGATGAGGCTGAGGCTGACAAGGGCGGTATGGTCAGCAAGGGTGATGTTGCTGGCATGGGCGATGAGGCCGAGAGCGGTGATTTGGACGACATGGCCGATGCAGACGATCTGGCCGAAGGCGGTGATATGACCGACTCCGCTGATGTGGCGAGCTCCGTTGATGTGGCCAGCCCGGACGAAAAGTCAGACGTGAGCGACATGGCCGACGTGGAAGATACGCGAGACACGGGTGATGCGAGTGACGCGCGCGACACGGGTGAACAGGGTGACGTGATCGACACAGGGGACACGGGTGATACGGGTGACACCGAAGATTTGGCCGGCACGGGCGATATGACCGGCGCCGCTGACCTGTCGCGGGTGCTGACGACGCTGTGCCCCATGCACCTGGTCCTGGATGCCACCGGCGCGATCCGCCAGGTCGGGCCGACCCTGCAAAAGCTGCGGCCCCGGACGGCCATGGTCGGCGCGCGGTTCCTCGATCTCTTCGAGATGATCCGCCCGCGCTCGGTCGCCACGATCGACGATCTCCATGACGCGCCCGGGGGCAAGCTGCGCCTTCAGTTCCGCGATCTGCCGCGCACCGGCTTCAAGGGCGTTGTCGTGCCGCTGGGCCAGGGGCAGGGCGTGGTAATCAACCTGTCCTTCGGCTTTTCCGTCCTCGATGCCGTGCGCGATTACGCCCTGACCGGCACCGATTTCTCGGCCACCGACCTGACCATCGAAATGCTCTACCTGGTCGAGGCCAAGTCGGCCGCGATGGAAGCGTCGCGCTCGCTGAATGCCCGGTTGCAGGGGGCGATGATCGCGGCCGAGGAACAGGCCTTTACCGACACGCTGACCGGGCTCAAGAACCGCCGCGCGCTGGACCACGTCATGCGCCGGTTGCTGACGGCCAGCCGGCCCTTTGCGGTGATGCAGCTGGACCTGGATTTCTTCAAGGATGTCAACGACACGCTGGGCCATGCGGCGGGCGACCACGTGTTGCAGCACGTCGCCCGCCACATGGTGTCCGAGACCCGCGAAAGCGACATCGTCGCGCGGATCGGGGGCGATGAATTCGTGCTGGTGCTCGACCGGTTGCAGGATCCGCAGCGGCTGGATGCGCTGGCCGATCGGCTGATCGCCGGCATCGCCGCGCCGATCCCCTTCGAAGGGCGGCTGTGCCAGGTGTCGGCCAGCGTCGGCAGCGCCGTGCATGACGGCATCACCGAGACCGAGGCCGCGACCCTGCTGGCCCGGGCCGATGACGCGCTATACGCGGCCAAGCGGGCCGGGCGCGGGCGGCATTTCACCTATGACAGCGAAGGGCGCGCGCCGGTTCCAGGATAGGCGCTCAGCCGCGCAGCAGGGCGTCGGCGGCGCGGTCGGCGATGGCCAGCGTGGCGGCCTGGGTATTGCCCGACACGATCGCCGGCATGACCGAGGCATCGGCCACGCGCAGCCCGTCGATCCCCCTGACCCTCAGGTCCAGGTCGGTCACCGCCTCGGCATCGGGGCCCATGCGGCAGGTGCCGGTCGGGTGCCCCTTGGATTCCGCGCGCGCCCGGATCTCGGCCTCGAAGGTCTCCGACGCGTCGGACATGTCCAGCCCGGCCGGCGGCCAGATCGGCGCGCCGAGTACCTCGCGCAGGGGGGATTGGTCATAGAACCGGCAGGCCATGCGCACTCCGCGCCGCAGGGTGGCCAGGTCGCGGGGATCGTCCAGCGCATTGGCCAGGATCGTCACGCCATCGGCCGGGTTGCCCGACCGCAGGCCCAGCCGCCCGCGCGAGCGGGTCTGCATGATCGTGGTGTTCATGACCATGGCATTGCCGTCCAGCCGGGGCATGTCCGGCCCGGCGGGCGCAAAGGCGGCAAAGTTGTATTGCACGTCCGGCCGGCCGCTGCCCGTGGTGTCGACGCAGGCCCCGGCATCCACGTGGGTCGAGGCCAGAAGGCCCCGGCGGTGCAGCACATAGTCGCGCAGGTTGCGCAGGGCGTTGCGCCCGCGATCCTGGCCGTCCAGCCCCTGGATCCCGTCGAGATACCAGGTCACGGCCGCACCGTGGTGGTCGTGGTAATTGGCGCCGACCCCGGGCGCGTCGCAGGCAACATCGATGCCCAGCCGGTTCAGATCCCCGGCCGGGCCGATGCCCGACAGCATCAGGATCTTCGGGCTCTGGATGGCCCCGGCGGTCAGCACGATCTCGCGCCGGGCGCGCAGGATGCGTTCGCCCCCGGCCTTGTCGCGCAGTTCCACGGCCGTGGCCCGCCGGCCGTCGATGCGCAGGCGCTGGACGGTGGCGCCGGTCACGACCGTCAGGGTCTCGCGCTTGAGCACCGGGCGCAGGAAACACCCGGCGGCCGATTGGCGCCGCCCCCTGTGGGCATAGACCTGGTACCAGCCGGCGCCCTCCTGGCGCGCGCCGTTGAAATCCTGGGTGGCGGGCACGCCGGCGGCAATGGCCGCGTCGATGGCCCGGGCCGAGACCGGGTGGGGCGCGGCGGGATCCGAGACGACCACCGGCCCGTCGGTCCCGTGATAGGCGTCGTCCAGGCGGGTGTTGGCCTCGTGGCGGCGAAAGACGGGCAGCATGTCGTCATAGGCCCAGCCGGCGCAGCCGTGGCGCTCGGCCCAGTCGTCGAAATCCTGGCGCTGGCCGCGCATGTAGACCATGGCTCCGATCGACGAGCCGCCGCCGATGACCCGGCCCTGCAACACGCGGACGGGGCGGCCGCCCAGCGACGGGTCGGGCTCGCTGAAGACCATGTCGGTTTCGGGCAGGTCGTAGAGCCGGGGGAAGGCCCCGGCCACGTGGATCGCAGGGCGCCGGTCCATCGGCCCGCGTTCGATAAGGGCAACGGTGACATCGCCCCGTTCGGCCAGCCGGGCGGCCAGGACACATCCGGCCGCGCCGCCTCCGACGACGATGAAGTCGAATTCCGTCTGCTCCGCCATGGATGCCCGTCCCGCCTTGTGCCCGCCCGTTGCGCTGACCCTTGGTCAACGCGGTGAGACTAGCCGTTTCCCGGCAGGGGGGAAGGCCCTCTGGGCAACACGACGGGGAATTCGGGGCAGGACATGGCGCATCGCATGGCAAACACTGCGCATGGGCGGCGCTGTGGCGTGGCGCGCTAAGGTCTTGAAATCAAGGGGAGAAGTGGCAGCCCGTAGGGGAATCGAACCCCTCTTTCCAGGTTGAAAACCTGGCGTCCTAACCGATAGACGAACGGGCCACTCTTTCTGTTGGCGGTGCCGGCTGGCTGTGCAGCGGGGCGGTGCCGTCCCGGCGTCGCCGCCGGTGAGGGGCTATCTAGGGAATACGCCGGGGGGGCGCAAGCGAAAAAATCGCCCCCGGGTGAAGATTCTGACAACGACCCGGCGTCACCCTTTGCCGGCGGGCGCGGCATCCTCCAGGCGCAGCTGCACGCTCTGCCGGCCGCCCCATGTGTTGATGTCGAGCCGGCCGGCCACGTGCACCCGCGACCGGTCGCCCCGGGTCAGCGCCGCGCCCATCGGCCCGTCAAAGGCGCCAAAGGCGATGGCGTCGATATTGCCGCCCATGCCATCGGTCAGGGACAGCTTGAGATGGCCGCTGCCGACCTCGCGTGCATGGCGCACCATCAGGTCGGGCAGGGCAAAGCGCGGGGCCGAGGCGCCCGCCCCGAAAGGCCCGGCGGTTTCCAGCGCCTCGACCAGTTCGACGGTCGCCGCTCCGGGCATCAGCATGCCGTCCAGCCGCAGGTCGGCAGGCCCCATCGTGCCCGCCCCCTGGCGGGCCAGCAGCTCGCTCAGCCGGCCCATCGCCGGCTCGAGCCGGTCGCGCGCCACCGTCAGCCCGGCGGCCATGCGGTGGCCGCCGCCCTTGATCAGCAGGCCCTCGCCGGCCAGCCGCTGGATCGAGGCACCCAGGTCCACGCCGCTCACCGACCGGCCCGAGCCCTTGCCCTCGTCATTCTCGAAACCGATGACCACGGCCGGCCGGTTGGTCACTTCCTTCAGTCGCGAGGCCACGATACCGACGACGCCCGGGTGCCAGCCATCGGCGGCGGCCCAGACCAGCGGTGCCTCCAGCCCACGGGCCTCGGCCTGGTCCAGGGCGGCGGCGCGCACGGCTTCCTCGATGGCCCGGCGTTCGGTGTTCAGCACGTCCAGCCGTTCGGCCAGGGCCTGGGCCTCGTGCGGATCCAGCGTCGACAGCAGGCGCGCGCCCAGGTCGGCCTTGCCGATCCGCCCGCCGGCATTGATCCGCGGGCCCAGCAGGAACCCCAGGGCATAGGCGCTTGGCGCGCTGTCCATCCGGGCGACATCGGCCAAGGCCACCAGGCCGGGCCGCTCGCGCCGGGCCATGACCCGCAGGCCCTGGCGCACCAGCGCCCGGTTGACCCCGATCAGCGGCGCCACGTCGGCCACGGTTGCCAGGGCCACGAGATCCAGAAGGGCCAGCAGGTCCGGGCCCTTGCGCCCGTCCTCGCGCAGCTGGCGCCCGGCCTCGACCAGCATCAGAAAGACCACGGCCGCGGCACACAGGTGCCCCAGCGCGCCGTCCTCGTCCTGGCGGTTGGGGTTCACCACGGCATGGGCCTCGGGCAGGGTCTCGCCGCCGAGGTGGTGGTCGAGCACGACAACATCCGTGCCCCCGGTCGCCGCGATCGGCTCGTGGGACAGGGTGCCGCAATCGACGCAGATGATCAGGTCATGAGCCTTGGCCAGCGCCTGCATGGCCGGCACGTTGGGCCCGTAGCCCTCGTCGATCCGGTCGGGCACATAGACCGTCGGCTCGCGCCCCAGCGCGCGCAGCCAGCTGACCAGCAGCGCGGCAGAGGATCCGCCGTCGACGTCGTAATCGGCAAAGATCGCGATCCGCTGGTTGCGGTCCACCGCCGCGATCACCCGGCTGGCCGCCCGTTCCATGTCGCGCAGGCTGCGCGGGTCGGGCAGCAGCTCGCGCAGCTGCGGCGCCAGAAAGGCCTGGGCCTCGGCCGCCGGCACGCCGCGCCGGGCCAGCACCTGGCAGATCGGCCGGGGCAGCCCGGTGTCCTGGGCCAGCGCCTCGGCCGCCCGCTCGGTCTCGATCGACGGCCCGGTCCAGCGCCGTCCGGTCAACGAGGCCTCTACCCCGAGAAAGCTCATCTGCACATCCGCGACAGGGGGTGGGGCAGGGCGCCGCCCCCTGTCTTCTTCTTGGTCAAAATACCCCTGCCGGCGCGGGCCGCCGGCGCCGCCGGCAGGGCAGGGCTCATTCCTCGATCGGCGAGCGGTACTGGACGCGCCGGACCGACCCGGTCTTGGATCGCATCAGGATCGTCTCGGTGGTCAGCCAGCCGACCTCGCGCTTGATGCCCGGCAGCAGGGTGCCCCCGGTCACGCCGGTGGCCGCAAAGATCACGTCCTCGCTGACCATCTCGTCGCGGGTATAGACCTTGTCCAGGTCGGTGATCCCGGCCTTTGCCGCCCGGCCGCGCTCGTCATCGTTGCGGAACAGCAGCCGGCCCTGGATCTGGCCGCCCATGCATTTCAGCGCCGAGGCCGCCAGCACGCCCTCGGGCGCACCGCCCGATCCCATGTACATGTCGATGCCGGTCTTCTCCGGCTCGGCGCAATGCATCACCCCGGCCACGTCGCCATCGGTGATCAGCCGGATCGATGCGCCGGTCGAGCGGACCTCTTCGATCATCTCCTGGTGACGCGGGCGCTCCAGGATGCAGACCGTGATGTCGGCCGGCGAGCAGCCCTTTTCCGAGGCCAGGGCCGAAACCCGGGTCGCCGCCGGCATGTCCAGCGTCACCAGTCCCTCGGAATAGCCCGGGCCGATGGCCAGCTTTTCCATGTAGACATCCGGCGCATGCAGCATCGAGCCGCGCGGGCCCATGGCGATGACCGTCAGCGCGTTGGGCATGTCCTTGGCCGTCAGCGTGGTGCCTTCCAGCGGGTCCAGCGCGATATCCACGCCCGGGCCGGTGCCGGTGCCGACTTCTTCACCGATGTACAGCATCGGCGCCTCGTCGCGCTCGCCCTCGCCGATGACGACCACGCCCTGGATGTCCAGCTTGTTCAGCTGTTCCCGCATGGCGTTCACCGCGGCCTGGTCGGCCGCCTTCTCGTCGCCGCGCCCCACCCATTTGGCCGAGGCCAGCGCGGCCTGTTCGGCCACCCGGGCCAGGCCCAGGGACAACATGCGGTCGTGGAATTCGACTGTAGAGCTCATTGGGGACAATCCTTCGAAGTTGATGTGACGGAAATCTTAACGGCTTTTTGTGAAAAACGTTCAGACGTTTTCGATGCGCAGCGCAACCGGGTGGCCGACCATGACGTCGGTGTCCTGCATCGCGGTGATCGCGTCATCGAGCGCGTCGCTGGTGGTCTTGTGGGTGACGATCAGCACCGGGGCGGTGGGTTCGGCATGGCCGTACTGGCGCATCCGGTTGATCGAGATCCCGGCGGAGCCGAGCGCCGCGGCGATCTTGGCCAGGGCGCCGGGTTTGTCATGCAGGCGCATGCGCAGGTAATAGGGCGCGGGCCGGGCGGCGGTGGCCGCCGGGGCCGGGTCCAGCGTGGCGGCCGGCTGGCCGAAGGTCGGCACGCGGAACCCGCGGGCCAGGTCGCAGATGTCGCCCATCACGGCGCTGGCCGTCGGGCCTTCGCCCGCGCCGGGGCCACGCAGCACGATCTGTTCGACGGCATCGCCCTCGATCACCACCATGTTGGTGCCGCCTTCCAGCTGGCCCAGCGGGGACGAGGCCGGGACCAGGCAGGGCTGCATCCGCTGTTCCAGCCCGCGCGCCGTGCGTTGGGCCACGCCCAGCAGCTTGATGCGGAAGCCCATGTCGCGGGCCTGCTGGATGTCTTCGAGGGTGATCCGCTGGATGCCTTCCAGCGTGACATTGTCGAAATCCACCCGGGTGCCGAAGGCGATGGCCGACAGCAGGGCCAGCTTGTGACCGGCGTCGATGCCACCGACGTCGAGATCGGGATCGGCTTCGAGATAGCCCAGCTTGGCGCATTCCTCGAAGAGCACCTCGTAGGGCTGTTCGGTGGCTTCCATCTGGGTCAGGATGTAATTGCAGGTGCCGTTCATCACGCCCATGACGCGATTGATCTCGTTGCCGGCCAGCCCTTCGGTCAGGGCCTTGATCACCGGGATGCCCCCGGCCACGGCGGCTTCGAACCGGATCGTGCGCCCGGCGGCCTCGGCCATTTCGGCCAGGTCCTGGCCATGGTGGGCCAGCAGGGCCTTGTTGGCCGTCACGACATCCTTGCCGCTGGCCAGGGCGGCTTCGGTGGCCTCCTTGGCGGGGCCGTCATGGCCACCCATCAGCTCGACAAAGACATCGATGTCGTCGCGTCTGGCCAGGGCCACGGGATCGCTTTCCCAGGCATAACCGCCCAGCGGCACGCCCCGGTCGCGGTTGGCGTCGCGGGCCGACACGGCGACCAGCTGCAAGTCGCGGCCGGTGCGGGCCGACAGCAGCGCGGCCTGGCGGCGCAGGATACGGACGACGCCCACCCCGACGGTGCCCAGACCGGCAATTCCAAGGCGCAACGGTGTGGTCATGCGGGGCTCCTTCTTCGGGCTGTGGTCGGCATGTCGTGTAGCGGGTTCGCGCGGGGGGCGCAACGCGCCGCCGCGCCGCTAGCGGTTCAGCTGGCGCAGCAGGCGCTGACGCGCCTCGGGGTCGAGCACTTCGTCGCGGCGCAGGCTGTCGGCCCGGCCCTGAAGCCGGGCCACGCGGCCGGCCAGGTCGCCCTGCAGTTCGGTGCCCGTCGCGACCGGATCGACGCTGGCCGCAACCACCGGGCCCAGGGGGATCAGCGCGGGATAATCGCCGCCGGTCACGTCGGGATCGCCGGCCCGGTCCAGCGCCGGCACCTCGATGCAGCCGGCCAGCGCAAGGGCCATCGCGCCCATCCCGGCCAGCATCGCCGCGCGGGCCGTGCGCCGCAGGGGCGGGCCGGATGTGCGGCCGTGCAGCGGGGCGGCGGAGATCGGGGCAAGGGGCGGGCGGGGCATCGGCGGGTCCTTCGGAGCTGTGGCCTTGATGCCCCATCCGGTGCCTGTCCGCAACATGGACAGGCCGGCGCCGGCCGTCCTCCACTCGTCACGGGCGAATGCCTGCCGCCCGTCCGGGCCATCGCCTGCCGCCCGCACGAGGGTTCGTCCAACCCTGGCATTGGCGTTCCCTCACTGTCGGCACAGGCGATCGTCCGACCCCGGCTTTGGGGAACCCGGACCGTTCGAACAGGCGATCACCCAACCCTGGCGCTGAGGAACCCTGACCGCCCGCACAGTAGATCGTCCAACCCCGGCACCAGCGCCCCTGCATCGCCCGCGCGGGCGATCCTCCGCCGGCGGTTGGGGCTTTTTTCTGAACGCTCGTTCGAATAATCTTGCCGCCATGGCACGTACCATCGGCTCGCATTCCGACATCACCGGCCCGCGCATCCGCGCTGCGGCCCAGCGGCTCTTTGCCAAGCACGGCTATGCCGCCGTGTCGATGCGCCAGATCGCCGGCGAGGTCGGCGTGCAGGCCGGGGCGCTCTACAATTACACCGCCGACAAGCAGAGCCTGCTGGCCGGGCTGATGCGCGCGCATATGGACGAGCTGATGGCGGCGCTGGATGCCGAGGACGGGCCGGCCGACCCGCTGACCCGGCTGGACCGGTTCACCCGGTTCCACATCCGCTATCACCTGGAACGGCCCGACGCGGTGTTCATCGCCTACATGGAATTGCGCAACCTGACGCCCGAGAATTTCGCCGAGATCGAGACCCTGCGCCGGCGCTACGAGGACCGGCTGGAAGCCATCCTGCGCGATGGCGTGGCCGCAGGCGTGCTGGGCGTGCCCGATCCCAAGGTGGCGACGCTGGCGGTCATTGCCATGCTGACCGGGGTGACGACCTGGTATCGCGAGACCGGGCGTCTGTCGCGTGACGACCTGGCCGAGACCTATTGCGCCATGGTCCGCAAGCTGGTCGCGGCCTGATACGGGCGGAGGTGGGGGCACCCGCAGAGGCTGGGGCGCGAGGCCACGGCGCCGCAAGGCACGGGGCTGTAGAGGGGCCGCGGGGCGCAAGGCTGTGGACAGGGTGCTGCGGGGCACGAGGCTTTACGCAGGGAGTGCCAGGCGCGAGGCCGTAGACAGGGTGTGCGGGGCGCGCGGCTGCAAGCAAGTTGCTGCGGGGCGTGCGGACGGCGACTGGCGCTGTTGGGCGCGACGATGCGGGCGTTGGCAAGGTGCAGGGACGATGGACCGGCCAAACCGCCAGCCACCAAAGCGAAACCCCCGGCGCCTGGGGCAACCGGGGGTCGGGAAAGACATGTCGCAAGGAACCGCCCCGAGGCGCGGGGGTCAGCCCGAATAGACGATCTGGGGCGCGAAGCGCGGGCGGGTGACCACGGCGTTGTACAGCTCCTGGGTCTTCCAGCCGATGTTGAAATCGGGATCGTAATAGCCCCGGGTTTCCATCAGGATCACCCGGTCGCCGTCATAGAGCACCGGCAGCTTGTCCTCGAATTCGGCGATCGAGCCGTTGGTGATGATCGTCCCGAAACCGCGGTCCTCGCTCCAGTCGACGTAATAGCGGTTGTCGTCCTCGCTCCAGTAGACAAGCGTGATCCGCATATCGACCTCGTTGTCGGGCTGGGTCAGGAACTTGACCAGCTCGACCATCGTGTCGATGTATTCGTCGTCGACGACCTGTGTCTCGCGGCTGAGCATGTCCGACACGGTATAGGCCGCCTTGAGATTGGTCGTGCTGGTCCGATAGCCGTCAAAGAAGACATAGGCCGCCATGTACGCCCAGAAGAGCAGGGGCATCATGATCAGGAATTCGACCGACACCGATCCCCGGGTGTCGTCGGCAAAGCGGGCAAGGGTCATTCTGAACCTGTTGCTGTGCATGGCGCTACCTCGGCTCCTGCACGAAGGCCGTCGACGAGATCAGCGAATACTGCCCCGCGCCGTCCTTGGCCAGATTGGCGCCCAGGCCGAAATTGGCGAAGACCGGATCGACCTTGACGCAGGCGCGCATGATCATCAGCTGGTTGTCCAGCCCGTTGACGAAGTTGCGCACCGGGGCGACGTCTTCGGATTTGTCGGTGCAATCGGCCGCGCTGTCGGGGGGCTGCCAGTCATGCGGGTCGATCTGGATCATCTCCAGCCGCAGCGAGGTGCCGCAATCGGCGATGAAGCCCGCCCGGGTGCAGATCAGGTCCTTGATCTCGTCATGCTGGGGGGCCGAGCCGGTGCCCAGGCGGATGTCCCGCACGACCTGGTCCATGGCCCGTTCCAGCATGCCCTGGCGCAGGGTGACAAAGCCCAGGTCGACGGCCGAGCAGAGCATCATCAGCATGGCCGGAACCGTGATGACGAATTCGATCGTGCTGGAACCGCTTTCCGAGCGGCCGAAACGGCGGAGGAAGCGAAGCGGGCGGCAGGTCATTGGGTCAACCGGAGCTGGCGGATGGACGAGGCGATGGCCGAGAAGGCATCGGAGATTTCCAGGCCTTCGACATCGAAGTAATGGGCCGGCGAGCTGGCGCAATCCTGCAGCACGGCCTCGCCGTTGGGCGGGGCTTCGAAGCCGATGGTGAAGACGATGACGTTCTCTTCCTTCACCGCGTCGCAGATCCGCGACACCCGGCTGTTCTTGGTCGAGGCGTTCACGTAGCTGCGGGCGTCGTAATACCAGTCGTTCCAGGCCTGGTCGTCGTTCATCCAGGGCTCGTAAAGCGCCTCGACAACCTCTTCCATCGTGGTGAAGGCCCAGAGGTCGGCATAGCTGACTTCCTCGGCCACGCCCGGTTCGTCGACGACAACGGTGGTCGCGACCTGCTTGTACTTGCGGCACGATCCGTTGCGCTTGTAGGACGTGCATTCATATTCGTAGTTGGTTTCCTCGTAGGTGCCTTCGCCATAGGCGTGGTCCTGCCAGGAATTGTTGTGCGGCCAGTAGAACAGCGGCTCGTTGGTGTTGCCGTCGTTGTCCTCGTCGTCGGTATCGAGCCCGGTGTAGACCGAATAGACCTCCTGGCTTTCGTTCCACCAGATGTTCGACGGGCCGGCGCGGAAACCGTCGTTGAGGTAATACTGGGCGGTGTTCTCGCCGTCGGTCATCAGCACGATGACCTTCAGCGCCGAGCTGTCGTCGTAGTTCAGCGGCCGGCCGGCGAAACTGCCCGAGATGTCGCCATCGCCGATCAGTTCGGTCACGACGGGCTGCAGCGACGGGTCGATCAGGGCGACGCCCCATTTCATGCCGATGTCGATCGAGGTGTTCCCGCCGCCCCACATGTCGTCGATGAAATCCCTCAGCGTGTCGCGGTCGTCTTCGAGGATGACCAGCTCGCGGCTGGGCGTCGGGTCGCAGACGGGCAGGGTGACATAGCGCATCGGGTCGCGGCCCCGGCCGTCGTAATCGTACCAGGGGTCGAAGAACATCGTGCGTTCGTATTCATGCGTCAGGCTCATCGAGGTGTATTGGAAATCACTCGATTCAAAGTTGATGCAACGCGGGAAGCCCGGGATGTTGCCGCTGGCCGCCTCGCGGGCGACGACGGTGGCGTAATCGGCTTCGTTTGTCGTGGTCAGCTCGCCCCAGACGTTTTCCGGCACCGAAACCTGGGTGGCATAGGGCACGACCGAGATCGACACCTTGCCCTCTTCGGAATTGTCGAACATCTCGTCGACGAAATCCTTGGCGGCCGTCTTCAGGTTGGTCAGGCGGTTGTTGCTGTTCATCGAGCCCGAAACGTCGAGCACAAGCGAGATCTCGACCCCGTCGATGCGTTCCTCGGCGGTCGATGCGGCATTGGCCGTCAGGGTGTCGACCCCGGCCATGTGCATGAACTGGGTGGCAAATGTGGTCTGGGCCGAGCCCGAGACGACACGATAGCCCAGGCCCTCGTCGACGGTCACCTCGGAAAGGTATTCGCCGATATTGGCCTTTTCGAAATAGTCGCGGACAACGGCGGCCGGATCGAGCTGCTGGTCGAGGTCGGCGGCGGCCAGCACGGCGCGGTCGAGGGTGTATTGCACCATGGTCCGGTCGCGTTCGAAGCGCATGACGTCGATGCCGATGCCGCCGATGATCAGCATCATCAGGAAGATGTAGATGGCAAAGATCACCATCACGCCGGACTCGTCGCGGGCAAAGCGGCCCAGGCCCATCCGGCGCAGGCGGCGTTTGACATCCCGGGTCATGGCACGGGTGATCCGGCGGCGCCGGGCAGGCGACATCTCGCGCGACCCGCGAGTCGAGTGTGTGTTCGTCATTGGCAACCTCTCACCCCCCCATAGGGCAATTCCTGAGGGACACCCCCAATACGTCCCATTTCCAGATCCACGAGCGATGTGGCGAGATTGTGGCCATCACGCGGCGAGAATCCAATTTTCCTTTTGAAATTCCGCTAGTTATTCCCTTCGCGGAAACAATGCGGGGGCTGGCGGTCATTTCGTTCTCGATTCCATGGGCCGGCCGGGGCGGGGGCGGCCACCGGTTCGGGCGGGTGTTTCCGGGGCCCGTCGCCGGTGCTGGCGCGCGCCCGGTTGGCGGGCGGCCGGCCCGGCGGTCGGGGCGTGGCAATTGCGGCCCGGACGGGGCGGTGATGCGGGCGGTCCGGGCGCCCTGGCGGCCGGCGTCGGGCCAGTATTGGCAGGGCTTGTGTTTGGGATAAGGCGCAATTGGCACCGAAATCCGGCGGATTGTCCGGCGTATGGGCAACGAAGCGGGGTGCTGCCGAGGGTTGTTGCCCAGCCGCGCACGATGCCGCGCGGGGGCCGCAAAGAGGGCCGAGAATCGCGGATTTTTCCTCGAATTCAGGGCGATGACGAATTTTCTCCACGGATTAACCGATGCGTCATAGGCTATGGGGCAGAAAAGGGGCGTGAGATCCCGTCATGTGCAAGGAGGGCGCGACATGACCACGAGGACCGAACCGAGTTTCCGCGAAAGCGTGGACCTGATGTTCAACCGGGCGGTGGCCCTGATGGATCTGCCACCGGGGCTCGAGGAAAAGATCCGCGTCTGCAATGCGACCTACACGGTGCGCTTCGGCGTGCGGCTGCGCGGCGGCATCCAGACTTTCACGGGTTATCGCTCGGTGCATTCCGAGCACATGGAGCCGGTCAAGGGCGGCATTCGCTACGCGATGGGGGTCAACCAGGACGAGGTCGAGGCGCTGGCCGCGCTGATGACCTACAAATGCGCCCTGGTCGAGGCGCCGTTCGGCGGCTCGAAGGGCGGGCTGCGCATCGATCCGCTGCAATACGAGGAGCACGAGCTCGAACTGATCACCCGGCGCTTTGCCTATGAGCTGGCCAAGCGCGACCTGATCGACCCGGCCCAGAACGTGCCGGCGCCCGACATGGGCACGGGCGAGCGCGAAATGGCCTGGATCGCCGATCAATACGCGCGGATGAACACGACAGACATCAATGCCAAGGCCTGCGTGACCGGCAAGCCGCTCAATGCCGGGGGTATCGCCGGGCGGGTCGAGGCGACGGGCCGGGGCGTGCAATACGCCCTGCGCGAATTCTTCCGCCACGAGGCAGACAAGGCCAAGGCGGGGCTGTCGGGCACGCTGGAGGGCAAGCGCATCATCGTCCAGGGGCTGGGCAACGTGGGGTATCACGCGGCGCGGTTCCTGCAGGAAGAGGATGGCGCGGTGATCACCGGGATCATCGAGCGCGACGGGGCGCTGTTCAACCCCGCCGGGCTGGATGTCGAGGCGGTGCGGGCCTGGCTGCTGAGCCATGGCGGCGTGGCCGGCTTCCCCGACGCGGTGCACAGTGCCGAGGGCGGGGCCGTGATGGAGGAAGATTGCGACATCCTGATCCCGGCGGCGCTGGAAGGGGTGATCAACCTGGGCAATGCCGAGCGGATCAAGGCACCGCTGATCATCGAGGCGGCCAACGGGCCGGTGACGGCCGGGGCCGATGACGTGCTGCGCGCGAAGGGCACGGTGATCATTCCCGACATGTATGCCAATGCCGGCGGGGTGACGGTGTCCTATTTCGAATGGGTCAAGAACCTCAGCCATATCCGCTTTGGCCGGATGCAGCGCCGCCAGGAAGAGGCGCGGCACGAGCTGGTCGTGGGTGAGTTGGAACGGCTGTCGGCCGCCCTGGGCAATTCCTGGACGCTGGATCCTCGGTTCAAGGAGAAATACCTGCGCGGGGCCGGCGAGCTGGAACTGGTGCGCTCGGGGCTGGATGACACGATGCGCATTGCCTACCAGTCGATGCGCGAGGTCTGGCATTCGCGCGACGATGTCGAAGACCTGCGCACGGCGGCTTATCTCGTCTCGATCGACAAGGTGGCGGCCAGCTACCGGGCCAAGGGCCTTTGACGGCCTGTGCGGCACGGTTTGCTCCGGGTGGTCCAGGGTCTGCGCGGTGTGGCACGATCCACGCGCTGTGCCGCCGTTTACGGGGTGGCGGCGCAGGCGATGACCTGGTGCGAACGGAAACCTGTCCGGGATGATGTCGCATGACCGGGCAGGCGCCGTGGATGACATAGTGTGGGGTTACAGGCGTTTTGGATGGCGCCGCACGCCGAGGCAGGCGTCCGGGATGGCATGGTATGATCCGATCGGGGTCCGGGTTGGCACCGAGTACCCCGGCAGGCGTCCTGGGGGGGTCACGTTTTGAACCGAAGAGGCGCCAGAGAGGGTTCTGCGTGAACCGACAGACGCCCGGCGTGACACGAAGGGTGCCGGGAACGACGCCGCATCAACCGAAAGGCGCCCGCGATGATACAAGATGACACAACATGAACCGCCAAGCCCCCGGCATGAAGATGCCGGGGCGGGGCAGGGGAGGGCAGAAGGGTGATGGAAGCCCGGGCCCGGGGAAGGTAACCTTGGTCCGATCCCGATTCTGGAGGCACAGATGATCCGCTTTACCCCGGTCGCCCCTTCGCTTGTCCCCGCGCTGGCCCTGGCCGCGCTGCTTGCCGCCGGCGCGCCGGCGCTGGCCCAGGAGGTCACGAAGGAAGAATATTGCGGCCAGACGGCCAATGTCGTGGCTGCGATCCAGCAGGCGCGGCTGGACCGCGTCAAGGAACGCGACGTGCGCGACACGATTCTCGCAACCGATCCGGCCTGGCCCGACAAATACGACAACGCCATTGTCCAGATGACCCCCTGGGTCTACGAACAGAAGATGCGCGACGTTCGCAACAACGACCTCGGCGCCGTCTGGTCCGAAGTCTGTACCGCCAACTGGGACGCCTTCAAGGACAGCCTGAACTGATCATCCCGATCCCATATCGCCTTGCGGAGCCTGCCCGATGAGCCTGCCGCCGAATTTCCTGGACGAATTGCGTGGCCGGCTGAGCCTGAGCCAGGTGGTCGGCCGCAAGGTGACCTGGGACATGCGCAAGTCGAACCAGGGCAAGGGCGACTGGTGGGCGCCCTGTCCGTTCCACCATGAGAAGACGGCCAGCTTTCACGTCGATGATCGCAAGGGCTTTTATTATTGCTTCGGCTGCCAGGCCAAGGGCGACGTCCTGGGCTTCGTGAAGGAAAGCGAGAACGTCTCGTTCATGGAAGCCGTGGAAATCCTGGCGCGCGAGGCCGGCATGCAGATGCCCGCCCGCGACCCCCAGGCCCAGAAAAAGCTCGACCGCCAGACCCTGCTGGCCCAGGTCATGGAGCAGGCGGTGCAATTCTACCGCCTGCAGCTGAAGACCGCCGGGGGTGGCGCTGCGCGGGCCTATCTCGCCCGGCGCGGGCTGTCCGAAGCGGTGCTGGACCGCTGGGAGATCGGATTTGCCCCGGATGGCTGGCAGGGCCTGTGGGACAACCTGCGCGGCAAGGGCGTGGCCGAAGACCTGATCATGGATGCCGGGCTGGCCCGGCCGTCATCCAAGGGGCGCAACCCCTACGACATCTTCCGCAACCGGGTGATGTTTCCGATCCGCGATGCCCGCGGCCGGGCGATTGCCTTCGGCGGCCGGGCGATGGATCCCGACGACAATGCCAAGTACCTGAATTCGCCGGAAACACTGCTGTTCGACAAGGGCCGCAACCTGTTCAACCTGGGCCCCGCCCGGGCCGCCGCGGGGCGCGGCCAGCCGCTGATCGTGGCCGAGGGCTACATGGATGTCATCGCCCTGGCCGAGGCCGGGTTCGAGGCATCGGTCGCGCCGCTGGGCACGGCCGTGACGGAACACCAGCTGCAGATGCTGTGGCGCATCGCGCCCGAGCCGGTGATGTCGCTGGACGGCGACAAGGCCGGGATCAAGGCGGCGATGCGGGTGATCGACCTGGCCCTGCCGCTGCTGGCCCCGGGCCGGTCGCTGCGCTTTGCGATCATGCCCGACGGCAAAGACCCGGACGACCTGCTGCGCAGCCAGGGCGCCGAAGCGGTGCAAAAGGTGCTGGACGGCGCGCGGCCGATGGTCGGGCTGATCTGGCAACGGGCGATCGAAGGCCGGATCTTCGACAGCCCCGAACGCAAGGCCGCGCTGGAACACGAGCTGAAGAAGGTGACCGGCCAGATCCAGGACCAGTCGCTGCGCCAGCATTACGACCGCGAATTGCGCGGCCTGACGTGGAAGCTGTTTTCCGAGCAGCGCCAGCAGGACCGCGGCCGGGGCAAGCGCGACGGCACCGGCTGGCGGCCGGGCGGGCGGCCTTCGGGCCCGGTGCAGAGCACGCGGGTGTCCTATCTGGCCACCGCCGACGAGGCGGCCCAGGACCACATGCGCGAAGCGGTCATCCTGGCCACGCTGATCGTCACCCCGCAGCTCATAGCGGATTTCGACGACGGGCTGCTGTCGATGCCCTGCCGCGATGCCGAACATGCCCGGCTGCGCGACCTGCTGTTGCGTCATGACCCGGAAACCGGCGATCTGGCCGCCGCCGTCGGACAGGAAGCCCTTGAAAATCTCATGCGGCTTCGCCATGTGGCCATCAGCCCCTGCCTGCGCAAACCTGGCGACACGGATCTGGCCCGCATGACGGTGGCCGGCGAGATCGCAAAACTATCGGCTGCGCGGGGGCTGAATGCCGAGATCGCCGAGGCGATCGAGGAGATCGAGGGCTTTGCCGACGAGGCGGTGACATGGCGGTTGGGAGAGGCCGCGCAGCTGCACCACCTCGCGACGCGAAGCCAGCAGGAGGACACGGCCGAATATGATGTCGGTGAGAACGGGGCGCCCATCAACCGCGATGAACGCTCTGCGCTCGACGCGCTATTGGCGCAGATATCCTTCAGCAAGCCGGGAACATGACACCGTATGGTGACAAACAGGTAAATAAATACGGGTAAGCGGGTGGCCGAATCAAATTGACGCGCTAATGATTCGCCGGTAGCGAATCGCCCCTATCCCCCTCAGGAGCACCGAATGGCCGCCAAGGACACCGAAGACCAGAAGTCGGAAGACCAGGAACAGGAAATCTCGCTCGACATGAGCCAGGCCGCCGTCAAGAAGATGATCGGCGAGGCTCGCGAGAAGGGCTATATCACCTATGATCAGCTCAACCAGGTCCTGCCGCCGGACCAGGTGAGTTCCGAGCAGATCGAGGACGTGATGTCGATGCTGTCCGAAATGGGCATCAACATCATCGAGGACGAGGAAGCCGAGGACGAGGAGAACAAGGGCTCGACCGAGGTCGCCACGACCAACGACGCCCGCGAAGTCACCCTCGCCAACCAGCAGACCGAAAAGCTGGACCGCACCGACGACCCGGTGCGCATGTACCTGCGCGAGATGGGCTCGGTCGAGCTGCTGTCGCGCGAGGGCGAGATTGCCATCGCCAAGCGGATCGAGGCCGGCCGGAACACGATGATCGCCGGGCTCTGCGAAAGCCCGCTGACCTTCCAGGCCATCACGATCTGGCGCGAGGAACTGCTGTCCGAGGACATCCTGCTGCGCGATGTCATCGACCTGGAAACCACCTTCGACAACCAGCTTGGCGAAGAGGGCGAGGTCGACGAGCCGCTGGTCGACACGGCATCGGTGCAGACCGAGAAGAAGGCCGAAAGCAACGGGCCCGAGCTGGATGCCGACGGCAACCCGATCGCCCGCGAAGACGATGACGACGACGACGACCAGGCCAACATGTCGCTGGCCGCGATGGAAGCCGCGCTGAAGGACAAGGTCCTGATGACGCTGGAGCGGATCGCCGACGATTACGCCCAGCTGTCGGAAATGCAGGACAGCCGGATCTCGGCCACGCTGAACGAGGATGGCTCGTTCACCGAGGCCGACGAGGCGATGTACCAGGCGCTGCGCTCGGAAATCGTGAAATTGGTGAACGAGCTTCACCTGCACAACAACCGCATCGAGGCGCTGATCGACCAGCTCTACGGCATCAACCGGCGCGTCATGTCGATCGATTCCGCCATGGTGAAACTCGCCGACCAGGCGCGGATCAACCGCAAGGAATTCGTCGACGCCTATCGCGGCCGCGAGCTGGATCCGAACTGGCTGTCCGACATGGCGGCCAAGCCGGGCCGGGGCTGGCAGATGTTCATCGAACGCTCGACCGACAAGGTCGAGGACCTGCGCGCCGACATGGCCCAGGTCGGCCAGTATGTCGGTGTCGATATCGGTGAATTCCGGCGCATCGTGCAGCAGGTGCAGAAGGGCGAGAAAGAGGCTCGCCAGGCCAAGAAGGAAATGGTCGAGGCCAACCTGCGCCTGGTGATCTCGATCGCCAAGAAATACACCAACCGCGGGTTGCAGTTCCTGGACCTGATCCAGGAGGGCAACATCGGCCTGATGAAGGCCGTGGACAAGTTCGAATACCGCCGCGGCTACAAGTTCTCGACCTATGCGACCTGGTGGATCCGTCAGGCCATCACCCGGTCCATCGCCGACCAGGCCCGGACGATCCGTATCCCGGTCCACATGATCGAGACGATCAACAAGCTGGTCCGCACGGGTCGCCAGATGCTGCACGAGATCGGCCGCGAGCCAACCCCGGAAGAGCTGGCCGAAAAGCTGCAGATGCCGCTGGAGAAGGTTCGCAAGGTGATGAAGATCGCCAAGGAACCGATCAGCCTCGAAACGCCCATCGGCGACGAGGAAGACAGCCAGCTGGGCGATTTCATCGAGGACAAGAATGCCGTGCTGCCGCTCGACAGCGCCATTCAGGAAAACCTCAAGGAAACCACGACCCGCGTTCTGGCCTCGCTCACCCCGCGCGAGGAACGGGTTCTGCGGATGCGGTTCGGCATCGGCATGAACACCGACCACACGCTGGAAGAGGTCGGCCAGCAGTTCAGCGTGACCCGCGAACGGATCCGCCAGATCGAGGCGAAGGCGCTGCGCAAGCTCAAGCACCCCAGCCGAAGCCGCAAGCTGCGGTCGTTCCTGGACCAGTAAGGAAAAGCGCCCCGCGGGGCGCTTTTTTCATGGGGCGTCATGGATCCCTTCGGCAAGATCATCCACTGCGACGGGCTTGAGGTCGATGCCGCTATCCGCGCCTTTCACGAGGCCCAGGACGGCGATTTCGAAGGCCAGGTCAGCGTGGCCCGGGGGTCCGGCCTGGCCGGGCGGCTGGCCGATCTCTTTGGCTTTCCCCCGGCGATGCGCGACCGGCCGATGCGCATGACCGTGCGCGGCGGCCCCGAGGTCGCGACCTGGGAACGAGATTTCGACGGCCATCATCTGCGCTCGACCCTGGTGCGGCGGGGCAGCGTGCTGCTGGAACGCTTCGGCCCCATCTGCCTGTTCCTGTGCCTGCGCGAGGAAGAGGGCGGCGCGCTGCGGATCGACGTGCTAGGCGGCGCGTTCCTTGGTCTGCGCCTGCCGCGATTTGTCCTGCCGCGCAGCGACAGCCTGGAAACCGGGCGCGATGGTTGCCTGCATTTCGACATCAGCGCCGAGCTGCCGCTGTTGGGCCCGATGATCCGCTATGTCGGCTGGCTGCGGCCCGCGGATGAGGCCACGCCGGGCGGGTAAATTCGGCGTGAACGGATTGGGTTGCGGCGGAAAGCCGGGTAACCTGTTGTCGTTGCGTCAAGAATGAGTGAGTCGATGCCCAAGCACCGCCTGATGATCACCGCCCTTGCCCTGGCTCTTGCGGGATCCGCCCAGGCGCAGAATTTCCTGGCCACGCCCGGCGATGCCAGGGTCTATCCCATCGACCAGAACGTCTTTGAAGTGGTCGGCAATTCTGGCCGGGGCTTCAACATGTGGTGGTGCGGCGCGGCGACCTATGCCCGCCGGGTGCTGGGCGCCGATTGGCGCGCGCCGATTTCCATCGCCCGCAGCCTGGGGACCAGCCAGGCCACCGGGCGCCGGTCGTCCGTACAATTCACGCTGAACCCCTCGGCCCTGGGGATCGAACCGGTGCAAAGCTACAGCCCCAACGCGCTGGTGCTGGGCGATACCAAGACGGTGCAGGACGCCAACAGCTCCTGCACGCAGCTGCGCATTCCCTTCCGCTGACCGGGCGCCCGCGCGCCTGGGAGGATCAACACCGGAGAGCCCGATGAACCGCCTTGCTTCCCTTGTTGTGCTGGGCCTGGTCCTGGCCGGACCGGCCGCCGCGCAAAAGGTCTATGGCCCCGGCGGCACGACGATCTACCCGATCGACGGCGCGGTCTTCGAGGTCGTGGGCCCGCCCAGCGACAAGACCATGTGGTGCGGGGCGGCGAAATACGCCCGCCAGGCCAAGGTCGGCTGGAAGACCCCCATCGTCGTCGTCCGCGCGCCCGAGGCCAGCGCGCTGGAAGACGGCCGCCGCCAGGGCACCCGCTTTACCGTGGCCCCCCAGGCCGCGGGCGTCACTCCCACGGGCGAAGGCCGGTCGCTGTCGCCCGGCACCTGGCAGACCGTGTCCATCGCCAACCGCAATTGCGTGCGCCTCGACAACCCGAGCGACCGCTGACCCTTTTCTTCCTTCAATGACGGATCTCGTCCCATGTCCCTGAAATCTGCTCTCTGCCTCGCGGCCGCCTGTGCGACCTGTGCCGCCACCCCGATCCTGGCCCAGCAGGAGGTCATGCGCGGCCCCGGCGGGTCGGACATCTACCAGGTCGATGCCAATGTCATCGAGGTCGTGTCGAACCTGGGCCAGGACCGGGGATTCTGGTGCGGGGCGGTGAAATACCTGCGCCACCACCACACCGACTGGCACACCGCGATCTACGTGGTCAGCGGTCCGGCCGAAACCGATCACGTGGCCAGCGGCCAGGGCGTCAAGTTTGCCATCGACCCGGCGGCCGCCGGGGTGACCCCCGCGGCCGAAAGCGCCGAGCTGGCGCCGGGCAACTGGCAGACCATGACCGTCGCCAACCGGGGCTGCAACGCCATCGACAACCCGCAGGGCAACGGCTGAGCCCATGCCCCAGGTCCTGGAGATCTCTACGCCCGGCCCCGGCTTTCACGAGTTCACCGGGGCCGTCCAGGGCTGGCTGGCCGAGCAGGGCGCGGGCGACGGCGTGGTGACGGTCTTCGTGCGCCATACCTCCTGTTCGCTGCTGATCCAGGAAAATGCCGACCCCGATGTGCGCACCGACCTGGCCGCCTTTTTCCGGCGGCTGGTGCCGCCGGCGGATGACCCGGCGATGGGCTACCTGCGCCACCGGGCCGAGGGTCCCGACGACATGCCCGCCCATATCAAGGCGGCGGTCATGCCCGTCAGCCTGCAGATCCCGGTGATCGACGGCCGGGCCATGCTGGGCACCTGGCAGGGCATCTATCTGGTCGAACATCGCGACCGGCCGCACCGGCGCCAGGTTGTGCTGGCCTTCACCCCGTCCTGAGCGATTCTCCGAAAACACGAAATCCGCATCTGGGGGAATGTCAATTCCACTACCCAATCTCTTGAGGCTCCCCTATACTTGTGGATAAACGTGCAGCGGCGCCTACAACGGGTGACCCCGACGCGGCAGGCAGTTTGGCGGGACGACAAGAGAAGGGGATGCGTGGATGCGGTGTCCGTTTTGCGGCAATATTGATACGCAGGTAAAGGATTCCCGGCCCGCCGAGGATCATGTGGCCATCCGGCGGCGGCGGTTCTGCCCGGCCTGCGGGGGGCGGTTCACGACCTATGAACGGGTGCAGCTGCGCGACCTGGTGGTGATCAAGTCCTCCGGAAAGCGTGAGGATTTCGACCGGCCCAAGCTGGAACGCTCGATCCGCATCTCGATGCAGAAGCGGCCGATAGAGCCCGAGCGCATCGACCAGATGATCTCGGGCATCGTGCGCCGGCTGGAAAGCATGGGCGAGACGGATATCCCGTCCAAGACCATCGGCGAGATCGTGATGGAGGCGCTGGCGCGGATCGACACCGTGGCCTACGTACGCTTTGCCTCGGTCTACAAGAATTTCCAGGCGGCCGACGATTTCGAGGATTTCGTGCACGAGCTGCGGCCCAAGGTCCCGCCCGAGGAATGACCCGCCGCCCCGCCCGGGCGTCTGCCGGGGCGGGGGCGTGTACCGGAGCCGTGCGTTCACGCGCCCGGGCCTTGAGCTTCGGGCCGGCGCGGGCGAGGATGGCGGCAAGGTGCCCCGGGAGGCCTGTGGGCGCGACGGGCAGGAAGAGGCCGGCAGATGAAGATGACCGATGAACGCTGGATGGCGCTGGCCCTGTCGCTGGGCCGGCGGGGGCAGGGCAATGCCTGGCCCAACCCGGCGGTGGGCTGTGTGCTGGTGCGCGATGGCCGGGTGGTTGGCCGCGGCTGGACCCAGCCCGGCGGGCGCCCCCATGCCGAGGCCCTGGCGCTGGCCCGGGCCGGCGAGCTGGCCCGCGGGGCCACGGCCTATGTCACGCTCGAACCCTGTTCCCACCACGGCCAGACCCCGCCCTGCGCGGCGGCGCTGATCGAGGCCGGGGTCGCCCGGGTCGTGGCGGCGGTCGAGGATTCCGACACGCGGGTCTCAGGTCGCGGCTTTGACATGCTGCGCGCGGCGGGCATCCGGGTCGAAACCGGGGTGCTGGCGGCCGAGGCCGGGCTGGACCTGTCGGGCTTTCTGCGGGTGGCCGATGGCGGCCGGCCCTTCGTGACGCTGAAACTGGCGGCCAGCTTCGACGGGCGGATTGCCACGGCGACGGGGCAGAGCCAGTGGATCACCGGGCCCGAGGCGCGGCGGCTGGTGCATGGCATGCGGGCGCGGCATGACGCGGTGATGGTCGGCGCGGGGACGGCGCGCAAGGATGACCCGTCGCTGACGGTGCGCGGTCTGGGCGTGGCCCGCCAGCCCGCGCGGGTGGTGGTGTCGCGCCGGCTGGACCTTCCGTTGCTGGGGCAACTCGCCCGCAGCGCCCAGGACGTGCCCCTGTGGATCTGTCACGGCCGCGATGCCGATCCCGAGCGGCTGGCGGCCTGGAAGGGCATCGGCGCCCGGCTGGTCGCCTGTGGCATCGCCCAGGCCCAGATCGACCCGGCCGACATGCTCGTCCAGCTGGGCCAGGCCGGGCTGACGCGGATCTTCTGCGAGGGCGGCTCGGCCCTGGCGGCGTCGTTGCTGGCGGCCGATGCGGTGGACGAGCTGGTCGGGTTCTCGGCCGGGTTCTCGATCGGGGCCGAAGGGCTGCCGGCGATCGGGGCGATGGGCCTGTCGCGCCTGTCCGAGGCCGAGCGTTTCGAGCTGGTCGAGAGCCGTCAGGTGGGCGCCGACCTGATGCACCGCTGGCGCCGGACCGAGGTCTAGGCGGGGCGGTGCCGCGCGGGGCGCATCACTGACACCACCGGATTGGACCGGGATGCATGTGAACCGGGCGCAGATGGGCCCGGCACGTCGGATGCGCCGGGACAAAGTCACGTGATGGGCTGCTAGCGTGACCGTTCAGCCGGCCATGCGGGCCAGGGTGCCATCGTTGCGCAGCAGGCGGTGATAGCCCACGGCCATGGCGATATGGCCCAGGATGACCAGCGCCAGCACCCAGCCCATCTCGCCATGCCAGGCCACGGGCACCTGGGTCCAGGCGATTTCCGCCGCGCGGGCGGGCACCAGTTCAAAGCCGAGATAGTCCAGCCCCCGAGTCCCGCCGATGGCCGACAGGATGCGCACGCCGGGCACGATGATCATCAGGGCATACAGCACCGCGTGGCCGATCCGGGCGGCGCCGGCCAGCGGGCCGGTTTCGACCGGACGGCGACCCATGTTCAACAGGCCCCAGATCCCGCGCAGCAGGACCAGCGCAAAGAGCGTCAGGCCGAGGTCGGAATGATAGCTCCAGAGCAACTCGCGCACGGGGTTCTCGCGGGGCAGGGCCCAATGGGCGGCGGCTGACAGGAACTGGGCGAGAAACAGCAGGGCCATGCCCCAATGCAGGGCGCGCGAAATGGCGCCGTAGCGCAGGGGCGTGTCGGTCAGGGGGGGCAATGTGCTACCTTTCTGATCTGGCGGTCGGTGGCGGGCACCGATGAAGGAACGTCGCGGCGGCCGGATTCCGTCGGTCGGCCTTGTGTGACTATGGCCTTAAAGGAATGCCCCCATGCAGCCCCGGTTCCGGGAGACGGGCTTGCGTGTCACGCAAGGCGCGGGGGCTTGAAACGGCGGCGGGCGTGACAGGCCGCGACCGGGCCATTGTCAGCGCCGGGATGGAACGGTCCGCGCGGCGGGCTGGTGTTTTATGGGCTGTAAATCCGTGGGCGGACAGTCCAGGCCGGACGCCCCCCACGGGCAGGGCCGTCACCGCCACACATGCGCCCATGTCGCAAAGACACCCTGCAGCTTGGACAGCCCCCGGTTGGCCAGGCCGGGGCCGGGCAAGGGCCCGTGGGCCAGGCGGTCGACGATGACTTCGACCGGGCAGGCGGTGCCGGTCACGGGGTCGAAATAGCGCGGGTAGTCGATCAGCACCGCATGGGCCAGCTCGACCAGGTCGGGCCGGGCGCCGCGCCGGGCGGGAATGCGGCCCATGTCGGTCGTCAGCCCCCAGCCGGCATAGAACGGCGCGCCCAGGGTGGTGACGGGCACCCCGCGCAGCAAGGCCTCGAAGCCCAGCAGCGATGTCATGGTCCAGACGGCCTGGACATGACCGAGCAGCGCAACGGGATCGGCCCGGGTGGCGATGACATCGGCGATGCCCGTGGCGTCGATGGCGCCGGGGCGCAGGCCGGCTTCGACATCGGGATGGGGCTTGTAGACCAGGACGGCATCGGGATGGGCGGCCCGGGCGGCGGTGAGCAGCGCCAGGTTGGTCGACACCCCGTCCGTGCCCAGGCGGATCGAGGCATCGTCTTCGACCTGGCCGGGCACCAGGATGCGATGGCCGTCTGGCAAGTCCGGCAGGTCGCCGGACAGGTTGTATTTCGACAGGCCGGCCTCGGTCAGCGCGCGGATCAGGCGCTCGGCCCGCAGGCGCTGGTCGCGGCGCAGCCGGCCGGCGGCGGCCAGGATGTGGTCTTCGAGCCGCGACGGGCGGGTTGGGTCGTAGTAGATGCCCTGGTCGTCGGTGACCAGCGACAGGGGCGGCACAAGGGCGGCGCCCAGCCCGCGCGAGCGCAGGAAGCCGTCTTCGACATGGGTGGCACCGCTGGTCGCCGCATCCGCCTTGCCGGCCCAGACCATGCGCGCGCGGCCGGTCCGTTCGGCGATGCTGCGGGCGCGGTCGGGATCGTCTTCGAAGATGATGCGCCGGGGCCGGCCAAAGACCTTTTGCAGGGGCGCGCGTTTCCACAGGCGCATGCCCGAGGCGACCCAGCCGTGCCGGTCGGCCCGCCAGGCGGCGCTGCGCGATTCGAGGATGGCAAGCAGGTCCTCGATCTCGCACAGGGCGTCGCGGTGGGGGTCGTACCAGCGGGGATAGAGGATCATCGCCGCGGCAAAGAGCTGGGCCCGGGTGAGCCGGCGGCGGCGGCGGGGCAGGGGGTCTTCCTCGGCGGTCAGGTCCCAGCCGGCATAGAAAGGCTGGCCAAAGACGCGCGGGCGGTGGCCGGCGAGAATGGCCTCGAACCCCATCTGCGACGACAGGGTATAGACGGCAATGGCCCCGTCGAGCAGGGGCCAGGGGCTGGTGTTCGCGGTGTGCAGCGAGACGGGCCCGCCGGCATCCTCGGGACCGTAATGGCCCGGGCGCAGGCCGCGGGCGGTTTCGGGATGGGTCTTGATGAGGATCGGCGCGTGGGGGTGTTCCTCGCGGGCGACAAAGAGCATTTCCAGGAAGCGGGCGCGGTCGCCCCGCGAGGCGGAGACCGATGCATCGCCCCGGGTCTGGTCGATGACCAGCACATAGCCCGGGGGCGGGACATCTCCGGCGGGATCGGTGGCGGCATATTTCGACAGGTGGCCGGCCCGGATGCGCGCGATGGCATCGCGGGCGCGGTCGAGCAGGGCGGTGTCGTCCAGCGGATGGCTGGCCAGCAGGGTTTCCAGGTCGGACGGGCGCGACGGGTCGAAATGCAGGCCGGAATGGTCGATGAGCAGGCCGAGCGGCGGCTCGCCGGTGCGGCCGGGGTGCAGCGAGCGCAGGAAGGCGTCTTCGACGGTGGTGACGGGCACGCCGCGCCGGGCGGCGATGGCGCGGCCGCGATGAGCCGTAGGCGAGGCGCCCCATGTGACCACGCCGTCGCCCGGGCCGGGCAGGCCCGGGGGCAGGGCATGGCCCGAGAGGGCCAGGATGCGGCGGATCCTGCGATTGGTGAAGAACCCGCCGTTATAGGCATAAAGGCGTGACGGCGGGCCGTCGCCCATCGGCTTAGCCGCCCGCGATGGTCTGGACGTTGGCGATGGGGGTCAGCGAGCCCGAGATCAGGCTGATCGTCTTGGTCCACTGGGCATAGGGCGCTTCGGTGACATAAAGCGTGTCATCGTCGCGGATGACGAAATCGCGGGCTTCGAACATGCCGTTGGGTTCGGTCAGGTTGAGCACGTAGATCATGCGCTGCGCACCGACCAGGTCGTTGCGGCCCAGCACGATATTGGCGATTTCGGGCGGTTCGTTGCGGAAGATGAACACGCCGGTCGGGTCGGACGAGGTCGACACCAGCCCGCCGACCTGGGCGATGGCTTCGAGTGCCGAAAGATCCTTGGTCTCGAACTGGACACGGGCCTGCGACCGGGTGGCGCCCAGGACCGAAAAGGCCCGGGTATCGGGTTCGACCAGGATCTGGTCGCCGCCACGCAGGGCGATGTCGAGTTCGGGATAATCGTAGAGGTCCTGGAACCAGATCTGGCCGGTCTGGCCGCCGCGCTTGACGGTGATCTGGGCGATCTCGGGTTCGATGGTCACCCCGCCGGCCTGGGCCAGCATGGTGGCCAGCGTGCGCGTGGGCCGTTCGATCGGATAGATGCCCTGGCCGCCAACCGAGCCGACCAGCGACACGGTCGAGCCGTCACCGGCCAGGCGGCGGACCTGGACCTGGGGATCGGGCGTCTGGTCCTGCAGCTTTTCGGTGATCATCTGGCGCAGCCGTTCGGGCGAATTGCCCGAGGCCTTGAGCCGGCCGGCATAGGGCACAAAGATGAAACCCTGGCCGTCGACCTGGACCTCGTCGAGGATCGTCGAGTTCAGACCGTCGCTGGCCAGCAGCCCGTCATCGACGTTTTCCCAGATCGTCAGGCCCAGCGTATCGCCCGGCTGGATCGTGTCCGACCCAAGGATGCCGGCGTTCTGGAACGATTCGGTAAAGCCCAGGGCCGGGGCCACGGCGGTGGCCCGGGTGACGCGTTCGTTCACGTCGACGATAAAGGCATCGCCCTCGCGCTGCACCGAACCCTTGAAGATCTGCGACTTGTTCGGGCCGACCTGAGGCAATCCGCAGGACGACAAGAGGGCGCCTGCTGCCAGCATGGCAGCCGTCAGCGCCCGTCGGACGGTGGGGGTGGTCACTGCTCGGTCTCCTCGACCTTGTTCTTATGCCTCGGTCCCAGGCTGGTTGTCGCGCCTGAGCTTTTTGCAGCAAGGTATCGAAATCCCGTTGAAATATCCAGTGCCACGCGCCGGGGCGGTCAGGTCACCAGCCGCAACTGTTGCCGCGGCGCCGCTGTGCCGGATTTCAGCGCGTCATAGGGGTCTTCGGGGCCGAGCATCATGTCGACGACCTGGCGCAGCAGCTGGCGGCGCCCGCGGGCCGAGTAATAGCCGCCGGGAAGCTGGCTGGTTTCAAGCAGATAGCGGCGATAATCCTTGTAGGCCCGGGTGTCGGGCCGCGAGGCCGAGCCGAAGAAGGCGGCCAGGGGCTGCGACGAGACGAACTCGGGCTTGGCATAGACGGCCTTGCCGAAGACCCTGAGCGGAATGCCGCGCCAGAGCACCTGCTGGCCGGCGGTGGAATTGACCGTCACGGCAGTGCGGGCATCGTTGAGCAGCTGGGCCAGCTTGCCACCGCGCACGTAATGCACCCGCCCGGCGATGCCGTGGCGGTCGGCCAGCTCCCGCACCAGCCGGCGGATCGGCACCCGGCCGTCTTCCAGCGGATGGGCCTTGACGACCAGGTGGTGATGGCGCGGTGCCCCGGCGGCAAAGCCTTCGATGACCTCTTCAAGGAATTCCGACATCGAGGTGAAGGGCGAGTGTTCCTGGAACGAGCTGTCGTGTTCGAGCTGGAGCAGGGCCAGGTGGTAGGGAAAGCCGCCCCGGCGGATGCGCCACGTGGCCGCCCGGCGGTCGGCGGCATGGGCGGGGATCAACAGGAAGCGTTGCAGGTAGAGCTGGAATTCGCGGGTGACGGGCAGGGCGCGGTGCGGGCGGAAATTGCGGTAGTCGCCGTTCCGGAACATGACGAACCAATGGTAGAGCGCGCCGTAGAACATGTGCTCGCGCATGTCGCCCCAATGGGCCGGGGGCAGGGGAGCTTCCATGTCGGACCGGGCCAGGGCCGCCTGCATATCGGCGACCGACATGTCGATCAGCCGGGAATTGCCGTTCGACCCGCCGCGTTCATAGGTCACCCAATAGGGCCGCATGTAGCCTTCTTCGAAGACATGCACCGTCAGGCCGCGGGCGCGGGCGATGCGCACGGCCTGGGCATGGACCGGCCGGGTGTCGCCATAGAGCACGATATCGGTGATGCCGCGGGCGTCGAGCAGGGCGGTGAAGCTGGCGGCCCAATCCTCGGGCGTGCCGCGATAGGGGATATAGCTGGCGCGGTCGAACCAGAAGGCCCGGTCGCCGGCATTGAACCCGACCCGCCAGGTGGCGCAGCCGGCGGCGCGCAGCATCTTGCCCAGCTGGTGGAAGAAGGGCCCGTGGGGGCCCTGCAGGAACAGGAAGATCCGCGATGTCGGGTTCGGGTTGTACATCGGTGTCTCGCGCATGACGGGGCGTCACGGCAGCAGTATAATGCACCTGTGGACAAAGTAAGGCCAAAAGGTGTCGATCGTCCTGCCGGGCCTTGTGGAGCGGGCCGGGGCGGTCTAGCCCTTGGGGGAACCGGCATCCGGTCGGCCCCGGGGTGGGGCCGGCGCGCGGGCCGCGGACCGAATCGGGCGCAGGGGGTATCCAGGCAGGGTATCCAGGGCGCATCGGACGCGGAGCGCGACCCCGGCCCGGGCGGAACATCGCAGCATGGCTGCAGGAAGATTGGGGAAGACACATGTTCACCGGCATCGTCACCGACATCGGCACCGTGACCGCCCTGGAGCAGGGCGGCGACCTGACCGCGCGGATTGCCACGGCCTATGACACGGGCGGCATCGACATCGGGGCGTCGATCTCTTCGGACGGGGTCTGCCTGACCGTCGTGGCCCTGGGCCCGGATTGGTACGAGGTGCAGGTCTCGGCCGAGACGGTGAGCAAGACCAACCTGGGCGCCTGGGCCGTGGGCCGGCGGGTCAACCTGGAACGCGCGCTGAAGGTGGGCGACGAACTGGGCGGCCATATCGTGTCGGGCCATGTGGACGGCGTGGCCGAGGTGGTGTCGATCGAGGACGAGGGGGACAGCACGCGGATCGCTTTCCGCGCGCCCGAGCCGCTGGCGAAGTTCATCGCGCCCAAGGGGTCGGTGGCGCTGAACGGCACGTCGCTGACGGTCAACGACGTGCAGGGCGCGATTTTCGGCATCAATGTCATCCCGCATACCAAGCAGGTGACAACCTGGGGCGACGTGGCCGTGGGCGACGCGATCAACCTGGAGATCGACACGCTGGCGCGCTACGTGGCGCGGCTGGCCGAGGCGGGGGCTGAATGATGGCGACGGACAGGGAAAAGACCGTGGGCAAGACCGGCGGGCTGGCCGGGATCGGCCACAACCAGGGGCCGGCGATGGACCGGGGCGTGACCTGGCGGACCTACCAGTGGAAGAAGGCCCGCCAGGAGCTGATGCCCAAGACGATCCCGCTCTTCGTGGTCAAGATGCGGGTGCGGCGGGCGGCCGAGCTGGGCATGGATTACGCGACCTATGCCAAATGCCGGCAGGCGACGGGCCATGACATCCTGGCGCTGCTGTTCTCGTCGAACGCGCTGCGGGTGATCGGGCCGGGCGCCGAGATGCCCGATGCCGAGGCGCGCGCGCTGGAACAGGTCCGGGCGGCGAAGAAACTGACCCTGGTGCACCGGCCGAAGGAACCCGGAGCGGTGTTGCAGGCCAACCCGGTGCTGGACGCGGCCGGCGCGGCGCCGCGGTTCACCGACAGCTGGGCGCAGATGCGCGACCAGGTCCGGGGCTTTATCCGCGCGCAGGCGCTGCCGGCGCGGCAGGTGCTGATCATCGGGGATGCGCCGCTGGAGGCCGAGTGGAGCACGGCGGCCCAGGCCTGTGGCTATCTGCCGTCGGCCGAGTATTTCACCCACCAGTGATCCGGCGCCCCTGCCCGGACGGGGCGGGGGATGGCCGATGGCCGGCCGGATATTTGAGAAGAGAAAGAAGCAGGGGCGCGGCGCGGATGAGGCGGCCGCGCCCCTGTCATGTGTGGCGGGATGTTTGGCCTGACAGGTCGCGGACGGCCGGGATGGGCGCAGGGGCACAGGAACGGTGCGTCCCGGCCACTGGTCATCCGCGTCCCGAGAGGGTATCTGCTGGGGCGATTGGTGAAAGGCATGCCCATGAGCTTTGAGACCCCGGGTCCTGTGGAACAGGATTGGCGCGACGCGATCTCCTCGATCGAGGAGATCATCGAAGATGCCCGCAACGGGCGGATGTTCATCCTGGTGGACCACGAGGATCGCGAGAACGAAGGCGACCTGGTCATTCCCGCCCAGATGGCCACGCCCGAGGCCATCAACTTCATGGCCACCCATGGCCGCGGGCTGATCTGCCTGTCGCTGCCCGGCGAGCGGATCGACGCGCTGGGGCTGGGGCTGATGTCGACGAACAATTCCTCGCGCCACGAGACGGCCTTTACCGTGTCGATCGAGGCCCGCGAGGGCGTGTCGACGGGCATTTCGGCCCATGACCGGGCGCGGACCGTGGCCGTGGCCATCGACGCGGGCAAGGGCCCGGCCGATATCGCCACGCCGGGCCATGTCTTTCCGCTGCGCGCGCGCGATGGCGGCGTGCTGGTGCGGGCCGGCCATACCGAGGCGGCGGTCGACATTTCGCGGCTGGCCGGGCTGAACCCTTCGGGCGTGATCTGCGAGATCATGAACGAGGACGGCACCATGGCCCGTCTGCCCGACCTGATCGCCTTTGCCCAGAAACACGGGCTGAAGATCGGCACGATTTCCGACCTGATTGCCTATCGCCGCAAGAACGACAACCTGGTCCGCCTGTCGGAGCGCAAGACCATCGAAAGCGCCCATGGCGGCCAGTGGGACCTGCGCATCTTCACCGACCAGACCAAGGGCGCCGAGCATATCGCGCTGGTCATGGGCGACATTACCACCGAGGAACCGGTGCCCGTGCGGATGCATGTGCTGGACCCGATGCGCGACATCGTCGGGGTCTGCGGGGCCGAGAGGGCCAGCGAGTTCGCCGATGCCATGGCCACGATTGCCGAGGAAGGCCGGGGCGTTGTCGTCCTGCTGCGCGACCTGACCATGAAGCTGGCCGACCAGAGCGACGTGTCGCCCCAGACGCTGCGCCAATACGGGCTGGGCGCCCAGATCCTGACCTCGCTGGGCCTGTCGAAAATGGTCCTGCTGACCAATTCGCCGGCGCCCAATGTCGTCGGCCTCGAAGCCTACGGGCTGGAAATCACGGGCACGCGCCCCATCGCAAAGGACTGACCGCCATGGCCGGATCGGAAACCCATTACACCCTGCCGCGCCCGTCCTTCGACGAGGCGCCCCGGGTGCTGATCGTCGTGGCGCCCTATTACAAGGACATCGCCGACAACCTCATCGCCGGCGCCCGGGCCGAGATCGAGGCCGCGGGCGGCACGGCCGAGCTGGCCGAAGTGCCCGGCGCGCTGGAAATCCCCACGGCCATCGGCATGGCCGCGCGGCTGTGCGACTATGACGCCTATGTCGCCCTGGGCTGCGTGATCCGCGGCGAGACAACCCATTACGACACGGTCTGCAACGACAGCAGCCGGGCGATCCAGCTGATGGGCCTGCAGGGCCTGTGCATCGGCAACGGCATCCTGACCGTCGAAAACCGCGACCAGGCCGTGGTGCGGGCCGATCCGGCCGACCAGAACAAGGGCGGCGGCGCGGCGGCTGCGGCCTTGCATCTTCTGGCGTTGAGCCGTAAGTGGGGCGATCGCTCCAAGGGTGTCGGCTTCAAGATGTCCGCGGGCGATTTCCTTTCTTCCGACCGCTGAGATCCGATCCGTCCGATGAGTGCAGATACCCCCGCCATTTCCGGCAACCAGAAGCGCAAGATGAAATCCGCCGCCCGGCTTTATGCCGTGCAAGCCCTGTTCCAGATGGAGCATTCCGGGCAATCGACCCGGCAGGTGGTCAAGGAATTCCTCGATTACCGATTCGGCGCGACCTATGACGGGGACGAGCTGATGGAAGGCGATGCAGACCTCTTCCGCCGGACGATCGAAGATGCGGTCAATTTCCAGGCGAGCATCGACCAGATGACCGACCGGGCGCTGGTGGCCAAGTGGCCGATCGGGCGGATCGACCCGACGCTGCGCGGGCTGTTCCGGGCCGCCGGGGCCGAGCTGAGCCAGGCCGACACGCCGCCCAAGGTGGTGATCAGCGAATATGTCGACATTGCCCGGGCGTTCTTTCCCGAGGGCAAGGAAGCCAGTTTCGTGAACGCGGTGCTGGACCACATGGCGCGCGAGGCCCGGCCCGAGGCGTTCTGAAGCCGCCGGCCCGGGGGGCGGTTGGGGCACGCGGGGGCCGTATCGGGGGAAAATCCCGACGCGCCCCGGCTTGGCCCGCGTTTCTGCCGAAATGTCATCGAAAATTCAGCGCATCGCGCCGCCGGGCGCCTGCCCGGCAGGCAGGGGCGGAGCGTCGGGCGGCGGTATATGGCCGCGCCCGGGCGGTCGGGGCTGGACCATGGCCGCAGGCGTGCTACCCTTGCCGGATCAGAGGGGAAAGCATCATGCCTGAACTGATCAAGACCTACCTTCGTCAATGCGCCATCGGCTTCGGCATCGCCGCGGTCTTCGTGACCCTGCTGCTGGGGTTCAACGTCGCCAACCTGCGCGGGCTGATCTTCGGCTCGGACATCGGCCTGCTGGCGCTGTTCATGCTGTGGTTCTTCAACGGCATCGTCTTTGCCGGGGTGCAGTTCGGCATCTACGTCATGTCCATGGCCGAACGCGACGACAACGGCCGGGGCATGGGCATTCCCGATTACCTGCCGGTCCGCGTCCGGGCCGAGCGGGCGCGCACGCCGCTGAACCGCGCGATGCAGCGCCGCGATCGCTGACACTGGCGCGCCCCGCCGTGAGGTGGGGCAAGCGCCGGCCCGCGACATGGCCCGACCTCGGGCGTATGTCGGCCGGATGCGGCGCATGGGACCCCAATGAAGACCCTCCTGTTTTTCGTGATCTACCTGGGCAACCTGGTGGTCGCCCCGCTGGGCCCCTGGGTGCTGGCCCTGTTCGGCGCGGTGATTCTGGCCGATCTGCGGCTGGGCCGCGATGACCGGGCGGCGCGGGTCTTTGGCCAGCTTCAGGTGCTGGGCCTGGTGATCGGATGGTTCTTCACGACCTTTACCTTCCGCCACATGGACGTGGCCGGGCCTTGGGCCTGGGCGCTTGTCGTGGGGCTGTGGGCGGTGGCCGTTGTCCTGTTTCACGCCTGGTGGCTCTGGACGCGGCGCCGGGTTCTGGCCACAGGTTGAGGCTGCTGCACCGTCCGGCAGGTTCGGTCAGGCCAAGGCGTCGACCACGTGATGCCGGCCACGCCTGCGTCAGGCCAGCGCGGTCAAGCGGGTGCGACCGGGAAAGCGTGATCAGGCACAAGCGGGCCAACATCATCAGGCCAAAATGATCGGAAAAGTGCGACGGGGGACCACCACAACCGTGCGGTTCTCTCATTCCCGAGGACCTGTATATACAGGTGGGCACCAGGTAACTAGACCAGGGCCTAGACAGAGCCAGCTCCCTCGGAATTGCTTAAGGCCACCGGAATGTACCCGTCCACAAGAAGGGCAGACCCCGTCGCCGGATGAACCTAGTGTCGCGACGGCCCGGGAACAAGCCCCCCGGGGTGGTTGATTTTGTTCTCGTTTCGTTCATAATTGCCCCATGGACCAGCCCGCCGCCTTCGATCCCGCCCCGACCCCGCTGATGCCGGGCCAGCTGCTGGCCCGCGGGGTCTGCCGCCACCTGGCCAGCCTGGGGCTTGTGACGGTCGAAGAGCTGGTGCCCACGCGCGGGCTGCGGGTGGACGTGATGGCGCTGGGGGCGAAGGGCGAGATCTGGGTGATCGAATGCAAATCCTCGCGCGCCGATTACATGAGCGACGGCAAGTGGCAGGGCTACCTGGAATGGTGCGACCGGTTCTTCTGGGCGGTCGACCAGGATTTCCCGACCGAGCTTCTGCCCGAGGGCACCGGGCTGATCATCGCCGATCAATATGATGCCGAGATCATCCGCATGGGTCCCGAAACCAGGCTGGCCCCGGCGCGGCGCAAGGTCATGATCCAGAAGTTCGCCACCCATGCCGCGCGGCGGCTGCAGGCCTTGCGCGATCCCGACATGGGGCTGGCCGGGTTCTGACAGGCCAGCCGATGACGGCTCCGGGGCGGTCCTGTCGTTTCAAACCGTGCCGGCATTGGCCCGGCACATGGCCGGGCCGGGGGTCAGCGCTTAACGCCCTCGGCGGCTGCCGCGGCGGCCAGGATCTCTTCGGCGATCTCGCGGGCCTCGTCGGGTTCGAAATCCATCGGGATCTCGACGCCGGGGGCTTCGATGAAAAGCCGGACCATGCCCTGGTCGGTCGGGCCGATCTGCAGGTTGGCTTCGATGTCGCGTTCGGTGTTGATGCCCATGATGGCCTCCGTCGGATGACGGGACTGGCTAGCGGCTTCCGGCTTGAAACGCAAGCCGATCCGGGCTTGGCTGGCCGGATGGACAGCGAGACGGACAGGACGGCCGAGATCGTGATCCGCGACATCCGCCCGGGCGACGTGCCCTGGCTGGTCGCGCGTCACCAGGCGCTTTATGCGCGCGACGAGGGATTCGACGACAGCTTCGGCCGGCTGGTCGCCGAGATCCTGGCCGATTTCATGGCCGGCCACGATGCGACCCGCGAGGCCGGCTGGATTGCCGAACGGGGCGGGCAGAGGCTGGGCAGCATCTTTTGCGTGCGGCTGGACGATCGGACGGCCAAGCTGCGCCTGTTCCTGCTGGTGCCCGAGGCCCGGGGCCACGGGCTGGGCCGCCGCCTTCTGCGCCACTGCATGGGATTCGCCCGGTCGGCGGGCTATGCGGGCATGCAGCTCTGGACCCATGAAAGCCACCGGGCGGCCTGCGCGCTCTATCGCGCGGAAGGCTGGCAGCTGGTCGACAGCCGGCCGGTGACCAGCTTTGGCGTGCCGCTGGTCGAACAGACCTGGCGGATGTCATTTTAACCCGGGAATCGACTTGCAAAGGATCCCGGCCTTGGGTACACGACCCGCCAGTGCCGCCTTAGCTCAGTTGGTTAGAGCGCTGGATTGTGGATCCAGAGGTCCCCCGTTCAAGCCGGGGAGGCGGTACCATCTTCTCAAGATTGCTGTTGAACAGGCCGCAGGACATGTGGGCCGATGGGCTGTGAGCGCGGCAGATTGCGGCGGCGCGCGGCCTGTCACGCGAACCCGGGCCGTGCAGAGAATCAGGCCGTTACCAGTCGGGATTGCTGGGCCTGCACCGGGCATCAAGCCGGGGGCGAACAGGTGTTGTTGGCAGGAACAGGGCATGACATGTCGTCGAGCCCACCCCCGTCATGGGGGCAGGGCGTTGGAGTCCAAGAATAATTGCAAGGCTGCCGGCCCCAACTCACGCCCGCGCAAAACCGCAGCGCCTGGCTAAGGATGTCCGCGCAGGCCGGGGTGGTGGCCCATCACTCGATGTCGATGGTGCGCCGCAGAGTCTCGCCGGTGGCATCGAAGATGAACAGCCGGTTGTCCTCACCCAGTACGATCAGCGCATCGCGGCCATAGGTCACGGCCTGTGGCCGGGCGCCATCGGGCAGGGTGATCGTGTCGGGCAGGGGCAGCACGACCGGATCAGGAGAGCGGATGACAATCGCGCCCACGAGGATTACAAGCCCGCCGATCATCACCGCTGTCAGCACGGTCACAAGCCGGCGCAGGAAGCGCAGGCTGGGCGGTTCGACGAAGTCGTCTTCGGACGCAGGAGGTTCCATGGGCGCGCGTATCGTCTCTTTCATCCTGGCGGACAACCCGCCGCCGCGCCTTGATAAGGCGCTTTCGCGCGATGTGCCAGAGAGCGCGGCGCTGTCGCGCACGCGGCTGGCCCGGCTGATCGGCGATGGCGCCGTGGCCGTCGATGGCCAGGTGGTGACCGATCCGCGGGCGCGGGTTGCCGGCGGGGCCGACATCACGATCACCGTCGAAGAGGCCGAGGACAGCCATATCGGCCCCGAGGACATCCCCCTGGCCATCGTCCACGAGGATGACGACCTGATCGTCGTCGACAAGCCCGCGGGCATGGTCGTGCACCCGGCGCCGGGCACGCCGTCGGGCACGCTGGTCAATGCCCTGCTGGCCCATTGCGGTGACCGGCTGTCGGGTGTGGGAGGCGTGCGCCGGCCGGGCATCGTGCACCGGATTGACAAGGAGACCTCGGGCCTGCTGGTCGTGGCCAAGAGCGATGCGGCCCATCACGGGCTGGCCGCGCAATTTGCGGCCCATACTGCTGAACGGGCCTACATGGCCTTGGTTTATGGGGTGCCCGATGCGGCCGACCCGCGGCTGCGCGGGGTGCGCGGGGCCAGTTTCGAGCCGGGCAACGTGCTGAAGATCACCACCGGGCTGGACCGACACCGGACCGACCGCCAGAAACAGGCCGTGCGCTTTGACGGCGGGCGCCATGCGGTGACCCGGGCACGGGTGATGGACACCTTCGGGACGCCGCCCTGCCTGGCGCTCGTGGAATGCCGGCTGGAGACCGGGCGGACCCACCAGATCCGCGTGCACATGGCCCATGCCGGGCACGGGCTGGTCGGCGATCCGGTCTATGGCGGGGCCCGCCGGCTGCCGGGCAAGGCGCTGCCCGAGGCGGCGGCGGGGGCGGTGCGCGGCTTTGCGCGCCAGGCGCTGCATGCGGCCGTCCTGGGTTTCGAACACCCGGTCAGCGGCGAGATGCTGCGGTTCGAGGCCCCGCTGCCCGAGGATTTCGACACGCTGCTGGGGGTGTTGCGCGGCGCCCCGTAGGATGGGTGCAAGCACCCATCCTACCGCTATTTCAACTGGCTGTCCTTCGAGCCCCGGCGGTTGATCCCGCCCCGGGCGCGATAGGCCGCGTCGCGATCCTGCTGGCAATCGAGGCACAGCTTGACCCCCGGCCGGGCCAGGCGCCGGGCCTCGGGGATCTCTTCCTCGCATTCGGCGCAATGGGTCAGGCTGTCGCCGACCGGCTGACGCGCGGCCTTCATCCGCGCCAGCTCATCCGAGATCGACGCCTCGATCTGTTCGTTCACCGCCCCGTCGCGGGACCATCCTCCGGCCATCGGATACCCCTTTCCTGCATCGCCCGTTCCAGCGCCCCTGCGCGGCCCGCGGATCGGAACAGGCTACGCCCGGCCCGCGCCCTTGGCAACGCCCGGCCGGGGGCAGGGGGCCTCAGAGGCTGGTTGCGCCGGCATAGATGCGGTCGAGCGCATCCTGTGTGCCCCGGGTGAATTCCAGCGGGCAGGGGTAGGGCGTGCCGTTGCGCAGGCTGTCGCCAAAGGCCTCGACCTGGGCCACGTAATGGCTGGCCGCCGGGAAGCGCCGGCTTTCGATCTGCAGCCCCGGCCCGTGCAGCTCGACCCGCGCCTCGCCAAAGACATTGGCATTGAACGGGGCGGTCAGGCGGATCGTGCCGGCGGTGCCGTGGAACGACATTTCCTGGTAGGGCGCCATGCGCATCGAGACATAAGACGCATAGGTAAAGCCCGGAAACCGGGCGTCGATCGCGGCGAAACCGTCGATGCCATTGTCCCAGCGGATGCGCGCGCCGATCTCCTCGGGTTCCTGGCCGGTGGCAAAACGCACCGAGCCCAGCACATAGACCCCGATGTCGCGCAGGGCGCCGCCGCCGGTGTCGGGCTTGTTGCGGATGTTGGTCACATCGGCGCTGTTGTCGAAGGAAAACGCCCCGCGCACATGCACCAGCTCGCCGATTCGCCCCTCGGCGATCCAGTCGCGGACCAGCTGCCATTGCGGGTGGTGCACGATCATGAAGGCCTCGGCGGCCAGCACGCCGGCCGCTTCCCGGGCGGCGATGATGCGGTCGATCTCGGCGGCCTGCAGGGCGATGGGCTTTTCGGTCAGCACGGCCTTGCCGGCGGCAATGGCCTTGAGCGTCCAGTCGACATGCAGATGATTGGGCAGGGGAATGTAAACGGCGTCGATCTCGGGATCGGCCAGCAGGGCGTCGTAATCGGCATGCAGGCGCAGGCCCGGGGCAAAGGCGCGGAACGGCTCGGCCTTGTCGGGCGAGCTGGTGGCAAGGGCGGCCAGCTCGGCATGGCGGGCGGCATGGATCGCCGGGCCCATGTGCTCGCGGGCGAATTTCGCGGCGCCGAGGATGCCCCATCTGACCGGTGTGCTCATGTCTTGCCTCCTGTGTGTTGCCCCCGCGGGGATGGCGGCAAGGTAGCGACTTCGGGCGCTAACGCCAGCCTTTTGCGTGGGTTGCGGGCCGGGGGGCGTCAGGGCGCCGGGTCGACGCGGCGCAGGAAGCGGTCGGCCAGGTCGGGTTCGGTGGTCGACAGGCAGTTCCGGGCGAAATACCAGTGGACATACTTGTCATAGGCCCGTTTGCGCGGCCGCTCGGCCAGGGCGCGGGCGAGGTCGTCGGGGTCGCGGGCGGTGCGGGCGATGTGGTGGAAATCGGCCTGGCCGCAGAGCACGACGGGCTTGCGATGCAGGTAGGCTTCGATGCCCACGGCCGAGTTGATCGTGACCACCCGGCTGCAGGCGGCCAGCAGGTCGTGGATATTGCCATGCGACAGGATCAGCCGGGGATGCCGGGCGGCCAGCCCGTCGAGCCAGGCTTGCGTGGCGGGGTCCTGGTCGCGGGGGTGGGGCTTGACGACAACCGGGCCGGGCGCCTGGGCGAGCACGGTGTCGAGCATTTCTTCGCGGGTCAGGTGGCAGGTTTCGTCGACATCGCGATGGGCCTCGCTTTGCAGGAACACGGCCACCGGGCCGTCGGGCAGGGTGGCGCGGGCCTCGGGCTGGGGATAGCGCGAGCTGCGGCCATCGACCAGGCGCTTGCGCAGGCGGCGGAAGAAGGGCCGGGCGGCCTCGGTGTCGATCGTGTCGGGATCGAAGGGCAGGTCGGCGATGGAGGAAAAGGCGCGGATGCCCCGGGGATCGACGTTCCAGAACGGGTAGACATAGGCAATGCCGGCGTTCCAGACGCGGGGATGGTGCAGCCGGCCGTGGTTGACCAGGTGGATGGCCGTGTCGCCGGCGGCCTGGTCGAGCACACGGGCCTTGCCCTGGCTGATGCCAAGCGGGCGAATTTCGACGGTGCGGCCCCGGGCCTGCAGCCCGTCGCGCAGGCGGGCGTAGAACGGCATCAGCCCCTCACCGGAGGTGCCGAGCCAGTCTTGGGGGACGTGAAAGACAATCGGGCGGGTCATCGGGTGGAAGTTAGCCCGCCCGGGCCGGCGCCCCAAGGGGCATTGGCCGGACCGTGGATCAGGCCAAGGGCCGTGCCGAGGATCGGACCGGTGGGATGGCCTTGGGTTGGTCCGATGACCCGGCCCTGGAACTCGGCGCCGGGCCGGCCGAAGACTGGGCTTCGGTTAGGGCTGTGGAACATTCCGATGGTCGGGCCTCGGATCTTCTCAAGGATGAGTCCGATGGTCAGGCCTCGGATCTGCTCAAGGATGAGGCCGATGATCGAGCTCCGGATCTGGTCGCGGATGAAGCCGATGACCGGGCCCTGGATCTCGTCGGGGATCACTCCGATGACCGGCCCCAGGATCTTGTCGCGGATCACTCGGATACCCCGGCCATGAATCTGATCGCGGATCAGTCCGATGATCAGGTCCTGGATTTCGCTTCGGATCGGTCGGACCAGCAGGCCCGGACCTGGTCGCCCAACAGGCCGATGACCAGGTCTCGGAACCGGCCAGGGGTCAGGCCGTGGCCAGCATGCCCTTTTCCTTGGCCAGGTCGCGCATCTTCTTCTGCAGCTTTTCGAAGGCACGCACCTCGATCTGGCGGATCCGCTCGCGGCTGACACCGTACTTGCCCGACAGGTCTTCGAGCGTGACGGGCTGGTCGGACAGCCGGCGTTCGGTCAGGATGTCCTTTTCGCGGTCGTTCAGCACGTCCAGCGCCTCGGCCAGCAATTCGCGCCGCGCTTCCAGCTCGTCCCGGGCCTCGTAATCGCCGGCCTGGTCGGCATCCTCGTCTTCCAGCCAGTCCTGCCATTGCATGGCGCTTTCGCCCTCGACGCCGACGGTGGCGTTCAGCGAGGCATCGCTGCCGGCCATCCGGCGGTTCATCGAGATCACGTCAGCTTCGGTCACGCCCAGGTCGGTGGCGATCTGCTTGACGTTCTCGGGGCGCAGATCGCCTTCCTCGAGCGCGCCGAGCTTGGCCTTGGCCTTGCGCAGGTTGAAGAACAGCTTCTTCTGGGCCGAGGTCGTGCCGAGTTTGACCAGCGACCAGGAGCGCAGGATGTATTCCTGGATCGAGGCGCGGATCCACCACATGGCATAGGTGGCCAGGCGAAAGCCCTTTTCGGGGTCGAACCGCTTGACGGCCTGCATCAGGCCGACATTGGCTTCCGAGATGACCTCGGCCTGGGGCAGGCCGTAGCCGCGGTAGCCCATGGCGATCTTGGCGGCGAGCCGCAGGTGGGAGGTGACCAGGCGATGGGCGGATTCGGTATCCTGTTCCTCGACCCAGCGCTTGGCCAGCATGTATTCTTCTTCGGGTTCCAGCAGGGGGAACTTGCGGATTTCCTGGAGGTAACGGTTCAACCCGCCTTCCGGCGAGGGCACGGGCAAATTTCCATAATTGGCCAAGGCTCGGGCCTCCCAATGTTTATACTATTAACATCCCATATGGAGCCTGCCGGCCCCGGTGCAAGGGGTGGGCTGTGAATATGGCGCAAAAGTTTAGGAATCGTTAGGGGATGTTGTTTGCGCTCACGCGCATGTGCTGTTCGTTACGGCAGGGAACACGCGAGGATCCGCCGGCCGGGCCGGGTGGGGCGGAAATTGTGATTGATTCAGAATGGGTTGGCGCGTGTAGGATGGGTGATATCACCCATCCTACGGCTATCATCCGGCGGGCGGATGTTTCAGGTCGAGGCACATGATGTGCTGTGGCCCGAAGCCGCCGCCGAGGTAGAGCGCGCCGGTGTCGACGAACCCGCCCTTGATATAGACCCGGTAGGCATCCGCATTGCGGCAATTGACCGTCAGGTAACAGCTGCCCGTCCCGGGATATTGCGCGGCCAGGTATCCGGCCAGCGCCCGGCAGCCGTTGCTGGCCACGCCCCGGCCCTGCTGGCCATGATCGACCGAGAACATGCGCAGGCCAATCGTGCCCTCGGGGGCGAAATCGTGATGGTCGGGATAGTCGCGATCGATGGCAAAGAACCCGGCGGGCTGGCCATCGGCCAGGATGACATGGCCGTCGCGCGTGTCAGGCGCGTCCATCACATCGCGGGGATGGGCGGAAAACGGCGCCTGATCGGGCGGCAGGGTGAAATGATCCACCCGGCCGATCTGGTCGCGGGGCAGCGGCGCCAGGGTGATGGCCGGCCGCGCGAGGGGCGCGGCCGATGCGGTGTCGCTCATGCTTCCATCGCTTCCAGTTCGTCGATGAAGCCCGAGATCATGTCGAGCCCCTTGTTCCAGAACGCCGGATCGGACGCGTCGAGCCCGAAGGGCGCCAGCAGCTCCTTGTGGTGCATCGACCCGCCGGCCTTGAGCATGTCGAAATACTTGTCCTGGAAGCCCGGCCCGCCCTCGGCATAGACCGAGTAGAGCGCGTTCACCAGCCCGTCGCCGAAGGCATAGGCATAGACGTAGAAGGGCGAATGGACGAAATGCGGGATATAGGCCCAGAAGGTCTGGTACCCGTCCATGAAATCGAAGGCCGGCCCGAGGCTTTCGCCCTGGACCGACATCCACAGCGCGTTGATCTGGTCCGGCGTCAGCTCGCCGCCGCGCCGGGCGTCGTGCAGCTTGCATTCGAAATCGTAGAAGGCGATCTGGCGGACGACGGTGTTGATCATGTCCTCGACCTTGCCGGCCAGCAGCACCTTGCGCTGTGCCGGGGTCTCGGCCTGGTCGAGCAGCTTGCGGAAGGTCAGCATCTCGCCGAAGACCGAGGCGGTTTCGGCCAGGGTCAGGGGCGTCGACGACAGCATCTCGCCCTGGCCGGCGGCCAGCACCTGGTGGACGCCGTGGCCGAGCTCGTGGGCCAGGGTCATGACATCGCGCGGTTTGCCGAGGTAGTTCAGCATGATGTAGGGATGCACCTCGGTCACCGTGGGATGGGCAAAGGCGCCCGGGGCCTTGCCTTCGGTGACCCCGGCATCGATCCAGCCCTTCGAGAAGAACGGCGCGGCGATGTCGGTCATGCGCGGATCGAAGGCGGCATAGGCCTCCATCACGGTCTTCTCGGCCTCGTCCCAGCCGATCCGGCGGTCGTCTTCCATGGGCAGCGGGGCGTTGCGGTCCCAGACCTGCATGCGGTCGAGGCCGAGCCACTGGCGCTTGAGCTCGTAATAGCGGTGGCTGAGCCGGGGATAGGCGTTGACCACGGCCGTGCGCAGGGCTTCGACGACCTCGGGTTCGACATGGTTCGACAGGTGCCGGCCATGCTGGGCCGAGGGCATCTTGCGCCAGCGGTCGATGATTTCCTTTTCCTTGGCCTGGGTGTTGTGGACCCGGGCAAAGGTCTTGACGTTGTCGTCCAGCACGCGGGCGATCTCGTGGGCGGCTTCCTCGCGCAGGGCGCGGTCCTGCTCGGTCATCAGGGTCAGCGTGGCTTCGAGATTGCGGGTCTCGCCGGCCACATCGAAGGTCAGCCCGGCGATGGTTTCGTCGAAGAGCCGTTCCCAGGCGTCACCGACCACGCCGAGATCATGCAGGAAGTTTTCCAGCTCGTCCGACAGTTGGTGCGGTTTCATCGCGCGGATGCGGTCGAACACGGGCTTGTAGCGGGCCAGATCGGCATTGTCGGCAAAGAGCCGGTCGAGATGATCGTCGGGCAGGCGGTTGAGTTCGAGCGTGAAGAAGACCGTGGGGGTGGAGAAATTGGTGATCTTTTCCTGCAGATCCGAGAGCAGCTTGGCGCGCTCGGCATCGGTGGTCTTCTGGTAATAGCGCAGGCCGGCATAGGACATGATGCGGCCCATCTTGGTCGAGATGGCTTCGTTGCGGCGGACGCAATCGAGCAGGCCGGCGGCGTCGAGCGTGGCCAGCTGGCCTTCGTAATCGGCGGCAAAGCTGGCGCAGGCGGTTTCGACGAAGTCGAGATCGGCCTGAAGCTCGGGGGCGTCGGGGGCGGCGTAGAGGTCGGTGAGGTCCCAGACTGGCAGGTTGCCGAGCCCGCCGGACCCGGTTTCGCCGGCGATGTCGAAGGCGGGCCGGGTGGGGTGTCCGGGGGCGGGGAAGGGCAGGTGGAACATGGGGTGTCCTCTTTGGATCAGGCAAGCCGGGTTGCGGGCAAACCTATGCGCGCGGTGATGCGCAGACAACCGGTGCCGTGCGGGTCTGTTGTCATGGGCGGCGGATGGCGTGGGGGCAGGGGCGGTGATGACGGGGCGCGAGGGCCGGGCGGACGGGGCGCGTGGCGGGGGAAGAGGGGGCGCTGCCCCCGTCCTCCGTTGGAGGACTCCCCCGGGAATACTTGGAAAGAGAAAGAAGCAGGACGCGGGCACGACCCGGGGCGGGTTGATCATTGGCCGTGGGGCGATCAGGAGGGGGGCCGTCGTCGGGCGCGTGGCCGTGATCCAGAGGCGAGCCGTGATCAGGCGTGTGGGCGTGATTGGTGGTGTGGTCGTGAAGGGTTTGATCAAAGGCCGGGATCGGAGCCGGGGCGGGGGCGTGACCTTTGGGGCGCGACCCCGGGCGCGGGTGATCCGATGTGGGCCAAAGGGCGGCCATGGGGCCGCCCCGGGGGTCAGGCCTTGAGCGTGGCCAGGGCCTGGGCCAGGTCGAGCGCGCCGTCATAGAGGGCGCGGCCGGAGATGGCGCCGTCGAGCGCGGCGCCGCAATCGCGCAGGGCGATGAGATCGTCCAGCGACGAGACGCCGCCCGAGGCGATGACAGGGATCGAGACCGCTTGGGCCAGGGCGGCGGTGGCCGCGATGTTCGGCCCCTGCATCGCGCCGTCGCGGTTGATGTCGGTGTAGATGATGGCCGCCACGCCGGCATCTTCGAAGCTGCGCGCCAGGTCGGTGACCTCGACCTCGGTTTCCTCGGCCCAGCCGCGGGTGGCGACCTTGCCGCCCCGGGCGTCGATGCCCACGGCCACGTGGCCGGGGAAGGCGCGGGCGGCCTGGCGGACGAGATCGGGGTTCTCGACGGCAACGGTGCCCAGGATCACCCGGGCCAGGCCCTTGTCGAGCCAGGTTTCGATTGTGGCCATGTCGCGGATGCCGCCGCCCAGTTGGGCCGGCACCGGGCAGGCGGCGAGGATGGCCTCGACCGGGGCGGCATTGACCGGGGTGCCTTCGAAGGCGCCGTTGAGATCGACGAGGTGGAGCCATTCGCAGCCGGCCTCGACAAAGGCCCGGGCCTGGGCGGCGGGATCGTCGTTGAAGACGGTGGCCTTGTCCATGTCGCCGCGCAGCAGGCGCACGGCCTGGCCGTCCTTGAGATCGATTGCGGGGTAGAGGATCATCCGTGGCTTTCCCGGTTTTCAGCTGTCGGGGCCGTATGGCACGGGCCGGGACGTTGCGCAACGCGCCGTAGGGTCAGGCTTGATCCGGGGGCGGGCGGGGACGCAGGCTGGGACCGTCCGAGGAGGAGGAGACGGGACATGACACATCTGGTGACACGCATGGGCCGGGGGATGCTGGCCGGCATTCTGGGCGGCGTCCTGGCGGGCGCGCTGGCCGGGCCGCTGGCGGCCGATCCGGCGGCCGGCACGTGGAAGACGGCCGAGGGCGAGGACGGGGGCTATCTGCTGGTGACCATCGCGCCCTGCGGGGCCAAGCTTTGCGGGACGATTGCCAAGGCCTATGATGCGACCGGCGGGGTGTCGGGCAGCTATGCGCACCTGGGCAAGCCGATCCTGTGGGACATGGTGGCCGAGGGCGGTGGGGCCTATGGCGGCGGCAAGATCTGGGCGCCGGACACGGGCAAGACCTATGCGTCGAAGATGGCGCTGTCGGGCAATGTGCTGAAGGTGAAGGGCTGCGTGGCCGGGGGCATGATCTGCCGCGGCCAGGATTGGGCCCGGGTGAAGTAAACGGGTCTTGGCGGGACCGGGGTGCGCCAAGGCGGTGCGCCTCGGCCGCAGGGCGGCGCGGAGATTGGCGGGGCATCGGGTCCGACGGACTGGGGGGTGATCGGTGGGTAGATACGCCGGTCAGGATGCTTGGCCTGTTGGTGGAACGTTGGTCTGCGGTGCAGGATGATCAACCGACCGGTGGGATGCTGGCCCGCAATTGGGATGCTGGCCCGCAATATCGTGTGGCACGTCAATTAGCGTGACAGGGCCGTCAAGGGCGGGCCGCCGATCTTTTGGGTCGATGGCAAGCCGATCCGTGGAAAACCGCCCCGCCGTGCCGGAAAACAGGTCGGCCGGTGGGATGCTGCTCCGTGCCGCAAGATACCGAAGGCCCCGGGCGATTGTCCGGGGCCTTTTGCGTCAGGGGGGCTCATGCGACGAGCCCCGGCCCGGCGGGGCTTAAGCGGGGCGTCAGGGTTTCCAGTTGAGGAAGTTGGCGATCAGGCGCAGCCCGGTGGCATGGCTCTTTTCGGGGTGGAACTGGGTGCCGATCATCGTGTCGCGCCCGACCACGGCCGTGACCGGCCCGCCGTAATCGACATCGGCCAGGGTCTCGGACGGATCGGTGGTGCGGAACTGGTAGGAATGCACGAAATACGCATGGTCGCCCGTGGCAATCCCGTCAAAGACCGGATGGGCGCCGCGCAGGACCAGGTCGTTCCAGCCCATGTGGGGCACCTTCAGCCCGGCATCGGATGGCCGGATGTGGTCGACTTCGCCACCGATCCAGTCGAGCCCGGCCGTTTCGGAATATTCCAGCCCGCGCGTGGCCATCAGTTGCATGCCCACGCAGATGCCCAGGAAGGGCCGGCCGCGCTGGGTCACGGCCTCGACCATGGCTTCGAAGATGCCCTTGTGGCCCTTGAGCTCCGACATGCAGGCCGGAAAGGCCCCGTCACCGGGCAGGACGATGCGATCGGCCCGGGCCACGACTTCGGCCTGGTCGGTCACCACGACCTGGCCGGCATCGGTTTCGGCGGCCATGCGCTGAAAGGCCTTTTCGGCCGAATGCAGGTTGCCGGCTTCGTAATCGACGATGGCGGTCAGCATGGCGCGGCTCCTTGCGCGGAATGGTCGGGTTGGGCTGGGAAGTGAAGCGAAACGGCCGGGGGGTCAAGGGCCTGAGGCGTGTGGGCCGGGGCAGCGACGTGGGTCAGGGGGCTGGGGCCAGAGGCAAAGGCCAGAGATGGCAGCCAGGGACCGGGGCCAGGGGCGTCTGGCCAGGACCGGGGTCAAGGACAATGGCCAGCGCAGCCCGGTCATGCGCCCGGCACCTGGCCATGGGCGCGCATGACCGGGCCTGTGCTCAGAGCATGCCCTTGGTCGACGGCACGGCATCGGCCTTGCGCGGATCGGTTTCCAGAGCGTCGCGCAGGGCGCGGGCCACGGCCTTGAACGCGGCCTCGGCGATGTGGTGGGCGTTGAGCCCGTGCAGCTGGTCGACATGCAGGGTGATCCCGCCATGGGTCGACAGGGCCTGGAAGAACTCGCGCACCAGCTCGGTGTCGAACGTGCCGATCTTCTGGGCCGGCATGTCGACGTTCCAGACCAGGTAGGGCCGGCCCGACAGGTCGAGCGCTGCGCGCACCAAGGCGTCGTCCATCGGCAGCAGGCAGGCGCCGTAGCGCGTGATGCCCGTCTTGTCGCCCATGGCCTGGGTCAGGGCCTGGCCGATGGCAATGCCGGTGTCCTCGACGGTGTGGTGGTCGTCGATATGCAGGTCGCCCGTGGCGCGGATATGCATGTCGATCAGGGCATGGCGGGCCAGCTGGTCGAGCATGTGGTCGAAGAAGCCGACCCCGGTCTGGTTGTCGTAGGACCCGGTGCCGTCGAGGTTGATCATCACGGTGATGTCGGTCTCGGCGGTCTTGCGGGTGATCTGGGCGCGTCGCATGGGCGGCTCCTTGGTGATGCGCCCCCGGTTTACAGGGCCGGTGCGGGGGATTGCAACGCCGGGCGGGCCGTGACAGCTTGCGCCCCAGACGGCGGGCCCGGCCCGCGCTTGCGAAAGGCCCTTGCCATGACCACCTGCGTTTTCATCCAGATCCGCTGCACGCCCGGCAAGACCTACAAGGTGGCCGAGGACATCGCCCTGCGCGAGATCCATTCCGAGCTCTATTCGACGTCCGGCGAATACGACCTGCTGATGAAGCTCTACATCCCGACGGGCGAGGACGTGGGCAAGTACATCAACGACCACCTGCTCACGATCCCCGATATCGAACGGTCGCTGACGACCATGACGTTCAAGGCCTTCTGAACGGGTCCATTCCCGGAGCGGCCGGCCCGGTGAACCGCGTGATCAGGGTGCGGGAGCGCGGGGTTCGTGCCATGGGGGCCTTTGGGAGACGGGGCAAGATGGTGTCGGCGCGGCGCCGGGGTTTCATCGCTGTCGGAAGGGCGCCTCGCAAGGGCCGCTGGCTGGGTTGGGGGTGGCTGACGTTGGCTGGCCGCGCGGTGAATGGCGTCATGGGGGTCCTTTTCGGCGGATACTGCAGTCTACATTGATGTCCGCTTGGCTTTGCCAAGGACATGAGTTATTTTTTCGGCACGATCATCTTGGAAGATGAAGCTCCCCAATGGGCAGGAATTGCCAACAGGGGAATGTCCTTCTTCAGTAAACCTGAGGAGGGGCCATCGTGAGCCAAAACCTGAAAATCCGTTTTGTCCCGGGGCGTTACGCCATTGCCCGCCTGCCGGTGGATGCCAGCCTTCCCGCCTGGCTGAACGGCCCCGGCTTCAGAGCTGTCATCCATTCCGATGACGAGACAACTCTGGTCTGCCTTGAGGATCGCGTGCCACAGGGCGTCGAGGCAGACACGGGGTGGGCGTGCCTGCGCACCATTGGCCCTTTCCCGTTTGATGCCGCAGGCATCGTGCGTGCGCTGATTGACCCGCTGTCTGCCAACGGGATCGGCGTTTTCGTCGTCTGCACCTTTGATGGGGAACACGTGCTTGTCCCCTCGTCAGAGGTCGAGAACGCGACGCGTTTTCTTGAGGCCGCCGGTCATGTGGTCGAGAGCAGGTGACCGGAATGGGGAGCACGGTTGCCATTCGCTCGGCCAGAGATCGACTTCGCTATGCGCTCTTGTTCGAAATCTTCCTGATGGCGCTGGTCGTTCCGGTCGGCGCGCTCTTTTTCGAGAGGTCGCTGGCCAATATCGGTCTTCTCATGCTGATCCTTTGCATGAACGCGATGATCTGTAATCTCGTCTATAACTGGGTTCTTGACCGGATTGATGCACGCCAGGGCCGTGTTGCCAGCGAACGAAACTGGAAGCAACGCATGCTGCACGCCGCCGGGTTCGAGGTCCTGCTGACACTCATCTCCTTGCCGATCAAAGCGTATTGGCTGGATATTGCCTTTATCGAAGCGCTGTCGGTGAACATCGTCCTAACGTCCTTTGTCGTCGTTTATACATACGTGTTCACGTTTGCATATGACGCGGTCTTTCCGCTGGCTGGAACGCTCTCGCGGCAATCTGGAAACATGCCGGGATAAGTCGATAGCCGACATCAATGCAGGCGCGGCAAGAGGCAGCCTTGTCCGCACTGCCGCCCTTGGGCTGTCAGCCATGGTTCAGGCGGCAACGTATGACTGGTTCGGGGAACCTGCGCCGTGGCGACGCGCCACCCTTCGAGCAGGCCGTCAGCGCCCCGATGACCTGTTTCACCTGGGCGAGGAAACCGTGGTGCTGTCGCATGACCGCCAAGAACCCTGTGTTATCCTTCAGCGAATATAGCTCGCGCCATTCATGTCGAGCGTTGCGCCGCTGAGCGAGCGTTGCGATCCCGCGAGGGTCAGGGCCACGAGATCGGCCAGTTCGGAAGGCTCGACCATTTCGCCAATCGGTATGTCGCCGACCGCCGCTTCTCGCCCTTTCTCGCGAATGAAGTCTTCGGCCATGTCCGTGCGCACAAACCCCGGCGCGATGGCAATGGCGATGATCCCGTCCTTGCCGAAGTTTCGAGCGATGGATTTTGTCAGGTTGATCAGACCGGCCTTTGAGGCCCCATAGGGCATGTGGTCTTCCGTATAGCCCCGTTGGGCGGCCCGGCTGGCAATATTGATGATCCGCCCGCCACCATGTTGCCGAAAGTGCGAAATGGCCGAGCGACACAGATCGGCCGGAGCCAGCAGATTGATGCGCACATCCGTTTCCCAGGCGCGCTGCCAATCTGTCAGGTGGTCTTCGACACGCGTTGTCGCGCGCATTCCGGCGTTGTTGATGAGCGCATGCAGTCGACCGCAGGCGCGTTCGGAGCGTGTCCAAAGAGACGTTGCCCCCAAGGGATCTGCGAGGTCCGCCTGCACCACCAAGCCGGTACCACCGATGCTTGCAAGGAGCTCTTCAGCGCTGTCGCGGTTATGTGCGTAATGGATGACAGGTTTTGCGCCCAAAGCGGCAACGCGCTCGACCAACACGCGACCAACTCCGCCGGATGCCCCGGTGATCAGGATGTTTTGCCCCGCCAGTGAGAGATGTGGTGCGCGGTCCATAGCCTCTTCCTGTCCTGTTCCGGGAACATCCTATGCGCCCTGTCGCAGATGCGAGAACCCGCTCGGCCCGCAGGGCGGACTTTCATGGCAGCAAGAGCCAAAAGCTGCCTCACGGTAGGGCACTTAGCCAAAGGCCGTGCCTCTGACGAACAGGCAAGCCGTGTGGCACCGTTCATGCCAGGGCGGCTTATGTGAGGCGGCGATCGTCGCTTCATGATGCGCCTCCCCGCGTGGGACCTGTGCTCGGTCATTGGTGCCGCGCACGACCCGCCGCCGGGCGAAAGGCTCCCGGCGGGCGGGCAAAGGCCGTGGGATCAGCCCTTGAAGATCGCATTGCCGCCATCGGCAAAGAGCGCCGTGCCGGTGACAAAGGACGCATCCTCGGACAACAGAAACAGCGCCGCCCGGGCGATCTCGTCGGGGGTGGCCATGCGGCGCAGGGCATGCAGGCCGCTCACCCAGTCATGGAAGGCCGGATCGCTGCCGGCCATCTCGGTCATCGTGCCGCCGGGCAGCAGGGCATTGGCCCGGATGCCCGCGCCGCCCTGTTCGGCGGCGATCACCCGGGTCAGCCCGACCAGCCCGGCCTTGGCCGCGGCATAGGCCGCCATGCCGGGCAGGCCGGTGGCATGGCCGACGAAGGACGAGGTAAAGACCAGCGACCCGCCGCCCCGGGCCAGCAGGGCCGGGATCTGGTGCTTGGCGCCCAGGGCCGCGGCGGTGAGGTTGGTGTCGATCACGTCATGCCAATCGGCCGCGTCGAGCGCGGTCAACGGCCCGGCCGGCCCGGTCGTGCCGGCATTGTTGAACGCCCCGTCCAGCCCGCCGAACCGCTCGGTGGCCAGGGTCACCAGGGCGCGGGCATGGGATTCGTCGCGCACGTCGCCGGGCAGGGCGACGGCCCGGTCGGGGCCGTGGCGGGCCTGCAGTTCGGCAGCCAGGCGGTCGAGCCGGTCGGCCCGGCGGGCGGTCAGCACCAGCCGGGCGCCCTCGGCGGCCAGCAACCCGGCGGCGGCGTGACCGATGCCGCTGCTGGCGCCGGTGATGATGTAGGTCCTGTCGGTGAAACGCATGGGAGGTCTCCGGTGTGCTTGGATGAACTCCGCCCATTGGCCCCGGGGGGCGGCCCCGGGGCGACCCGGTTCCTGCGGGGACGTCATGGCGCACAGGGGCTCTGCACGGCTGCACCGAAGGGGAGAAACGACAAAGAGCCGCGCGATGGCGGCCCTTTGGTCGGTCTCTGCAAGAGAGATAATGGAGCGGGCGATGAGATTCGAACTCACGACCCTTACCTTGGCAAGGTAATGCTCTACCCCTGAGCTACGCCCGCGTCCTTTGGGTAGGGCGTGACGTATTGGTTCCCGCCGGGGAGCGCAAGAGAAAAATGCGCGGCTGACCAAACGGCATCCCCTGGGCGGGGGAGATGGTGGGCCGGGGCGGGGCAGGAGCGAGGAGCGGCTTGGCGGCAGGCTGGACGTGCGCGCCGTTCGGCTGGGGGGAGAGGCCGCGGCGCGTGTGGCAACGTCCGGGTGTTGTGTGTGCTGAGGGGGTGGGAGGCCACGTGGCCGGACCGTAGGAGCGGTAGGGAGTGGTGCGGGGCCGGAGGCATGGCGGCGCGACAGGGAGGCACGCGCGCAATGGACCCGGGGCCGAAAGGCGCGTCGGACCGTTGAACAGGCACTCACGGAGGAACCGGGGAAACAGGCCATCCAAAAGGCCCGGCGACAGGCCGAACAGGATCGGGGCGGCCAGAGGCCGGTCACCTGATCTTCGTTCCTGTCGGAGAGTTTGTTGGAGCGGGCGATGAGATTCGAACTCACGACCCTTACCTTGGCAAGGTAATGCTCTACCCCTGAGCTACGCCCGCATCCATTGGGTAGAGGGGAATTATAAATTGTGCCGCCCGGCCGCAAGAGCAAAAACGCGGCCGGGGCGAAAAAACTTGCCACCCGGCGGAGGGGCGCCGGCCGGGCGGCTCAGCCGATGTGATGGCCGACCGGCCAGGGCGTGCCGTCGCTGGCCTCGGCATCGTCCTGCCATTCGATCGGGTCCGGCGGATCCAGCCGGTGTTGGGTGACCAATGCCAGGCCGATGGCCAGAACCAGCAGGCCGACCTTCACTCTGTCGAGACGCCTCATCTCACGCTCCCTGTCCTGTTGCGCGTTGTCTTCCGCTATTGGGGGATTGAACGCGTGAGGCAGGGTGATCCGACGGTGGGGAAGAGCACGAAATCGTGTGCCGGGCGGAAAGCTGCCCGTGGGGGCTTGAAGGCGGGAGCGGAGAGGCAGGTGGCGCGGGCGACCTGCTTGAGGGCGGTGAGGGGGAGCGGTGGGGTGAACCCCACCCTACGCGGATGGTTGGGGTTTCGAGTGTCGAGCGGGGGTGTTGGATGTGCTGGAAGCGCGTGGGCCGGGGGCCAAGGGCGACCTGCGGGAGGCTCTGAGGGTGCTGGGACCGGGGGGTGATTTGGTAATCTCGCCCTTCACGGCAAGCTGGGCGTCTAAGCGCTGAGTTGGGCCCCGGATAGGCAGGGAGTGCGGTGGCGCGTGCCGAGCTCGAAGGCAGGGTGCCCGATGAGGGCAAGCGGGAGCGGGCGGCAGGGTGAACTCCACCCTACGCGGGCAAGGGGGCTGGCAGGCGGTGGGGTAAACCCCACCCTACGCGGACGACCGGGAGCTCAGGTGTCGAGAGGGGCGTCGCTGAGGAAGGCGGCGGCCATCCAGCCGGTGACCAGCTGGCCGTCGACGCGGGTTTCGACCTTGTACCAGCGGCCGCGCTTTTCGATCAGCGTCAGCCCGGTGCCCCGGGTCAGGCTGGCCAGCCAGTCGTGGCGCGAGCCGGGGCCCGCGCGCATGTTGACCCGTTCGCCGGTGACATAGACGCGTGGCGCGGCGCCGGTGTCGATGACCGGCGGGGCCGGGGGCGTGTCGGTGACGGCGGGCAGTGCGGCCAGCGTGGTCGGAAGGGGTAGGGCAGCGCCATTTGCGGGGCCCGGCAGTGCGGGCGCCTCGGCCTGCGGAGCGGGGGTGGCCAGAGTCGGGCCTTCGGCGGGGGGCGTGTCGGCAGCGGGGATGTCGGCCGGGGCGGGGCTCAGGGGTGTGGACCCGTCGATGGCCGCGAGCTGGCGTCCGGCCGGATCGGGCGTGGCGGTGGGGGAGGCCGTGGCTTGTGGCATGGGCGGGTCGGAGAGCGGCGCGCGGGCGTCGGCATCTTCGGCGGGGGCGGGCAGAGTGTCCGGCGTGGCTTCAGGCTGGGCCTGGGGTTCGGATTGGTCCGGACGCAAAGAGGTGTCGGGCTGTGCCTGAGGCGCGGACAGGGCCGGACGCAGCGAGGCGTCGGGCAGGGCCTGTGGCGCGGACAGGGTCGGGCGCAGCGAGGTATCGGGCAGGGCCTGCTCGGTGCGCGTGACCTCTGCGGCAGGTGAGGTGTCGGCCTCCCCAGCCTGCGGCGCGGCCCCCTGCACAATACCCGGCCGGTCGTTCGTCGCGCCGTCGCGGGCGGGCAGTGGGTTCAGCGCGGTAAAGGCCACGGCTCCGACCAGCAGGACGATAATGCCGGACAGGGCACCGATAATGAAACGCATGGGTGGGGTCTCCCTTTCAGCGGAAGACCTAGGCCCCCGGCAAGGCGGGAAGGGCGCCGCTTTTGGGCATTTTGAGGGCCTTTTGCCCCTGTTTCGAAGGAAACGTGCCGCCCGGCACAATTGGCCGGGCGGCAGGGCGATCGGCTCAGCCGAACTCGATCAGCAGGTCCTTGGCGTCGATCTGGCCACCGGGCTGGACGTGTACGGCCTTGACGGTCGCATTGCGCTCGGCATGCATGCCGGTCTCCATCTTCATCGCCTCGATGGTCAGCAGCAGGTCGCCGGCCTTGACCGTCGCCCCCGGCTGGACCGAGACCGAGGCCACCACCCCGGGCATCGGCGCGGCGACGTGATCGGGGTTGCCCGGATCGGCCTTGGGCCGGGCCGCCGTCGTGCCCTGGACCTTGCGGTTGGGCACGCGGATCACCCGGGGCTGGCCGTTGAGCTCGAAGAACACCCGCACCTCGCCGTTCTCGTCGGTCTCGGACACGGTCTGGAACAGGATTTCCAGCGTCTTGCCCGGGTCGATCTCGGCGGTGATTTCCTCGCCCGGCTCCATGCCATAGAAGAACGTCCGCGTGGGCAAGGTGCGCACCGGGCCATAGATCGCGTGGCGCTCGACGTAATCGGTAAAGACCTTGGGATACATCATGTAGCCGTTGAGATCCTCGTCATCGATCTCGATCTCGTACTTCTCTTCGAGCTTGCGCCGCTCGGCCTCCATGTCGGCCGGGTCCAGCAGCGATCCGGGGCGCACGGTGATCGGCTCTTCGTCCTTGAGCACCTTCTTGACGATGGCGGGCGGGAAGCCGCCCGGGGTCTGGCCGACATTGCCCTTCATCAGCGTGATCACGCTGTCGGGGAAGGAGAATTCGGTGTCGGGCTTCAACAGCTCTTCGGTCGTCATGCCCTGGCTGACCAGCATCAGGGCCAGGTCGCCCACGGTCTTGGCAATGGGCGTCACCTTGATCACGTCGCCGAACATCTGGTTCACGTCGGCATAGGCCTTGGCCACCTCGTGCCACTTGTCCTCCAGCCCCATCGACCGGGCCTGGGCCTTGAGGTTGGTGAACTGGCCGCCGGGCATCTCGTGCAGATAGACCTCGGACGAGGGCGATTGCATGCCGGATTCAAAGGCCGCGTAATGGTTGCGCACCATCTCCCAGTAGTTCGAGATCCGCCGGATGGCGTCGATGTCCAGCCCGGTGTCGCGCTCGGAATGACGCAGGGCCTCGACCAGCGTGCCCAGCGTCGCCTGGCTGGTGTTGCCCGACAGCGCATCCATCGCCCCGTCGACCGCATCCACCCCGGCCTCGGCCGCGGCAAAGATCGAGGCGCAGGCGATGCCGGCCGTGTCATGGGTGTGGAAATGGATCGGCAGGCCGACCTCTTCCTTCAGCGCCTTGACCAGCACGGTCGCAGCGCGCGGCTTGACCAGCCCGCCCATGTCCTTGAGGCCCAGCACATGGGTGCCGGCGGCCTTCAGCTCCTTGGCCATGTCGACATAATACTTGAGGTTGTACTTGGCCCGGTCGGGGTCGTGGATGTCGCCGGTGTAGCAGATCGCGCCTTCCAGCAGCTTGCCGCTGTCCAGCACGGCATCCATCGACACGCGCATGTTCTCGACCCAGTTCAGCGGGTCGAAGACGCGGAAGACGTCGATGCCCGTGGTCGCCGCCTGCTTGACGAAGCTTTGCACCACGTTGTCGGGATAGTTCGTGTAACCGACCCCGTTCGAACCGCGCAGCAGCATCTGGGTCATCACGTTGGGCATGGCCGCGCGCAGGTCGCGCAGGCGCTGCCAGGGGCATTCCTGCAGGAAGCGATAGGCCACGTCGAATGTCGCCCCGCCCCAGCATTCGACCGAGAACAGCTGCGGCAGGTCACGTGCGTAATTCGGCGCGATCTTGATCATGTCGAGCGAGCGCATCCGCGTGGCCAGCAGCGATTGCGGCGCGTCGCGCATGGTCGTGTCGGTGATCAGCAGCCGGTCCTGGGCGGCCATCCAGTCGGCCACGGCCTGCGGGCCCTGTTCGTCGAGGATCTGCTTGGTGCCCGGGGCCGGGGCCTCGGCCATGGGCCGGGGGGCGACGGGCAGTTTCAGCGTGGCCGGCGGGCGCGGCTGGCCGGCCACGTCGGGGTGACCATTGACCGTGATGTCGGCGATATAGGTCAGGATGCGCGTGGCCCGGTCGCGGCGCTGGACGAAATCGAAGAGCGCGTCGGTCGTGTCGATGAACTTGGTGGTGTATTCGTTGTTCAGGAACGTCGGGTGCTTGAGCAGGTTCTCGACGAAGGCGATGTTGGTCGACACGCCCCGGATGCGGAATTCGCGCAGGGCGCGGTCCATCCGGGCGATGGCCATTTCGGGTGTCGGCGCCCAGGCCGTGACCTTTTCCAGCAGCGAATCGTAGTACCGCGTGATCACCGCCCCGGAATAGGCCGTGCCGCCGTCCAGCCGGATGCCCATGCCGGTCGCCCCGCGATAGGCCGTGATGCGGCCGTAATCGGGGATGAAGTTGTTCTGCGGGTCCTCGGTCGTGATCCGGGTCTGGATGGCATGGCCATTCAGCGTGACATCTTCCTGGCCGGCCTTGCCCGTGGCCTCGGCAATGGTCTTGCCCTCGGCGATCAGGATCTGGGCGCGCACGATGTCGATGCCGGTGACTTCCTCGGTCACCGTGTGTTCGACCTGCACCCGGGGGTTGACCTCGATGAAGTAGAAATGGCCGGTGTCCATGTCCATCAGGAACTCGACGGTGCCGGCGCATTCGTAATTGACGTGTTTGCAGATGCGATAGCCCAGGTCGCAGATCTCGGCCCGCTGCTCTTCGGTCAGATAGGGCGCGGGCGCGCGTTCGACGACCTTCTGGTTGCGTCGCTGGACCGAGCAATCGCGTTCAAACAGATGATACATCGACCCGTGCTTGTCGCCCAGGATCTGCACCTCGACATGGCGGGCGCGGGTGATCATCTTTTCCAGGTAGCCTTCGCCATTGCCAAAGGCCGCCTCGGCCTCGCGCCGGCCTTCCAGCACCTTTTCCTTGAGCTCTTCGGGCGCCGCGATGGGCCGCATGCCCCGGCCGCCGCCGCCCCAGGACGCCTTGAGCATCAGCGGATAGCCGATCTCGGCGGCCTCTGTCGCGATGGCCTCCATGTCGTCGCCCAGCACTTCGGTCGCCGGGATGACCGGCACGCCGGCCTCGATGGCCACCTTGCGGGCGCTGGCCTTGTCGCCGAGCGCGCGCATCGTGTCGGCCTTGGGGCCGATGAAGGTGATGCCCGCCGCCGCGCAGGCATCGACGAACTCGGGGTTCTCGGACAGCAGCCCGTAGCCGGGGTGGATGGCATCGGCCCCGCATTCCTTGGCCACGCGGATGATCTCGTCGATGGACAGGTAGGCCTGGACCGGGCCCAGCCCCTCGCCGATCCGGTAGGCCTCGTCGGCCTTGAACCGGTGCAGCGACAGCTTGTCCTCCTCGGCGAAGACGGCAACGGTCAGCTTGCCCATCTCGTTGGCGGCGCGCATCACGCGGATGGCAATTTCGCCCCGGTTGGCCACCAGGATCTTGCGGAATTCGGTCATACTTTGGCCTCGTCCTTAGTTCGACACGTCGAACCGCTGGCGTCAGAGCATGAACAAGACCGGCCCTCCTTCAAGCCGGTCTTTGGTCTGAACGCGCCTCCTCGCGGTTCTGCGGTGCAGAATGGCGTTATTTAGGCGCGATGGTCCAGCGAAAAGGCAGGGGGCAGGGATTTGAGGTCGCGCGCGCCCAATTGGCCCATGTTGGCCTCGAGATCGCGGGCCAGGATATCGATCAGATGGGCCGGGCCGGTCGGGCCAAGTGCGGCCAGGGCATAGTGGAACCCCCTGCCCAGCATGACGAAATCGGCGCCAAGGGCGATCGCGCGCAGGATGTCGAGCCCGCTTTCGATGCCGCTGTCGAAGAGAATCGGCAGGGATGTGCCGGCGCGGACCTCGGGCAGGGCGGTGATGGATGCAGGTGCAGCATCGAACTGCCGCCCGGCATGGTTCGACACCCAGAGCGCATCGACGCCCTCGGCTTCGAGCCGGGTGGCATCCTCTCCGCGCAGCACGCCCTTGACGATCAGCTGGCCGTCCCAGTGGTCGCGCAGCCAGCGCAGGTAGTCCCAGTCGGGCGAGGTGCGCAGCAGGTAGCCGATATGTTCCGTGGGCGGCAGGTTGGCCTGCATATCGGAATACTTGTCCAGCGTGCGCATGTGGATGCCGCGTTCGCCGCGCATCGCCCAGGCCCAGGCCGGGCAGAGCGCCACCTGGCCCATCAGCCGGGGCGTCAGCCTGGGCGGGCTGGTCAGGCCGGACCGGGTCTGGCGTTCGCGGCGCGAGGCCACGGGCACGTCGACGGTCAGGATCAGCCCGGTGAACCCGGCATCGCGGGCGCGGGCCAGCATGTCCTTGCGGATGCCCTCGTCCTTGGGCGGATAGAGCTGGAACCAGCCATGGCCGCCCAGGTGCGGGGCCAGGTCCTCGGGCGCGCGGGTGGCCACGGTGGACAGCGAGAACGGCAGCCCGGCCTCGGCCGCGGCCCGGGCCAGGTGGATCTCGGCTCGTTCCCAGATCAGCCCCGACATGCCCAGCGGGGCCATGCCGACGGGCAGGGGAAAATCATGGCCGAAGAGCCGGGTGGTCAGGTCGGGCTTGAACGCGCCATGCAGGATCGACGGCGCAAAGCCGATGCGGTCCAGCTCGGCCCGGTTGCGGTGCTTGGTGGCCTCGGTCCCGGTGGCACTGTCGAGATATTCCCAGACAAAGGTGGGCAGGCGCCGGCGGGCACGGCGGCGCAGATCGGACAGGGCGGGATAGGTCTGGTGCAGGTTCACGGACGGACGGTGACCAAAGTTCGGCGGGGAAGTCCAGAGGCATCAGGCGGTTGGCGGAAAATTCGAATTTTCCGCGCCGTTTTCTTGCAAGAAAACGTATCCGGATCGGACGATTTTGCGGTGAACGAAGGGCGAACAAGCCTTTTCGGCTGGGCCGAACCGCGCTAGGATCGGGTCATGAGCAGTTTCGATGACATGGATGCCTTTGAACAGGCCGACCGAACGTCCCTGTCGGCCCGGGCCATGGCCAGCCGGCCGATGCCCTATCTCGACGGGCTGAACCCCGCACAGCGCGAGGCTGTCGAACATCTCGACGGGCCGGTCCTGATGCTGGCCGGGGCGGGGACCGGCAAGACCAAGGCGCTGACCGCGCGAATCGTGCACCTGCTGAACACCGGTTCGGCCCGCCCGAACGAGATCCTGGCCGTGACCTTCACCAACAAGGCCGCGCGCGAGATGAAGAACCGCGTCGGCGGCATGCTGGGCCAGGCCATCGAGGGCATGCCCTGGCTGGGCACCTTCCATTCGATCTGCGTCAAGCTCCTGCGCCGCCATGCCGAGCTGGTCGGGCTGAAATCGAACTTCACCATCCTCGACACCGACGACCAGCTGCGCCTGCTGAAACAGCTGGTGCAGGCCGCGGGCATCGACGACAAGCGCTGGCCGGCGCGCCAGCTGGCCAATATCATCGACGGCTGGAAGAACCGGGCGCTGACGCCCGGCAAGGTGCCGGCAGCTGATGCCGGGGCCTACAATCACAAGGGCGTCGGGCTCTACACGCTGTACCAGGAACGCCTGCGCGAGCTGAACGCCGTCGATTTCGGCGACCTGCTGCTGCACATGGTCACGATCTTCCAGGATCACCCCGACGTGCTGGAGCAATACCAGCGCTGGTTCCGCTACATCATGGTCGACGAGTACCAGGATACCAACGTGGCCCAGTACCTGTGGCTGAGGCTGCTGGCCTCGGGCCACAAGAACATCTGCTGCGTGGGCGACGACGACCAGTCGATCTATGGCTGGCGCGGCGCCGAGGTGGGCAACATCCTGCGGTTCGAAAAGGATTTTCCGGGCGCCCATGTCGTTCGGCTGGAACAGAATTACCGCTCGACCCCGCATATCCTGGCCGCCGCCTCGGGGGTGATCGACGCCAACGAGGGCCGGCTGGGCAAGACGCTGTGGACCGAGGCGCAGGAGGGCGAGAAGGTCCGCCTGATCGGCCATTGGGACGGCGAGGAAGAGGCGCGCTGGATCGGCGAAGAGGTCGAATCGATGCAGCGCGGCACCCGGGGCATGCGGCCCTACAGCCTGGATGACATGGCCATCCTGGTCCGTGCCTCGCACCAGATGCGCGCCTTCGAGGACCGGTTCCTGACCATCGGGCTGCCCTATCGCGTGATCGGCGGCCCGCGATTCTACGAGCGGATGGAGATCCGCGATGCCATGGCCTATTTCCGGTTGGTGGTGTCGCCCGACGACGACCTGGCCTTCGAGCGCATCGTCAACACGCCCAAGCGCGGCCTGGGCGACAAGGCCCAGCAGACGATCCAGGTGACGGCCCGGGCCAACGGAGTGTCGCTGATCCAAGGTGCGGCGCTGGCCGTGGAAAACGGGCTGATCAAGGGCAAGGGCGGCAACCAGCTGCGCCACCTGGTCGAAAGCCTGGCGCGCTGGCGCGAGACGATGCTGGGCCCGGTCGTGCGGGTCATGAACGACGACGAGGATACGGCGGTCATCGACGACGAGCCGCCCTTCGTGGCCGGCGAGACGCGGCGGGGCGCGCCGCAGGTGTCGCATATCGAACTGGCCGAGATGATCCTCGACGAATCCGGCTATACGGAGATGTGGCAGAACGACAAGACGCCCGAGGCGCCGGGCCGGCTGGAAAACCTCAAGGAACTGGTCAAGGCGCTGGAGTCCTTCGAGAACCTGCAAGGCTTCCTGGAACATGTCGCGCTGATCATGGACAATGAAAGCGACGATGCGGATGCCAAGATCTCGATCATGACGCTGCATGCGGCCAAGGGCCTGGAATTCCCGGCGGTCTTTCTGCCAGGCTGGGAAGACGGGTTGTTCCCCTCGCAGCGGTCGATGGACGAGACCGGGTTGAAGGGGCTCGAAGAGGAACGCCGCCTGGCCTATGTCGGGATCACCCGGGCCGAAGAGGTCTGCACGATTTCCTTCGCGGCCAACCGGCGGATCTTTGGCCAGTGGCAATCGGCGCTGCCCTCGCGATTCGTCGACGAGCTGCCCGAACCCCATGTCGAGGTGCTGACCCCGCCGGGCCTTTACGGCGGCGGTTTCGGGGCGGCCAGCGGGTCGGTCGGTTCGGGCATGGCCGGCGGCGGGGTCGAGGCCCGGGCGGCCGAGGCCAATGTCTACAATTCCCCCGGCTGGAAACGGTTGCAGGAACGCAGCAGCCAGCGGCCGATGGCCCAGCCCAAGGAAAGTCGCAACACGGTGATCGACCTGAACGCGGTGTCGAGCTTTACCATGGGGGAACGGGTGTTCCACCAGAAGTTCGGCTATGGCGCGATCGTGGGGATCGAGGGCGACAAGCTGGAAATCGACTTCGAAAAGGCCGGGACCAAGAAAGTCGTGGCCCGGTTCGTCTCGGCGAGCGACGACATTCCATTCTGATAGGGGCGGTTTGAGCGGGTCAGTGGTGGGGCGCTGACGCGGCCTGTTTGTCGAGGCAGCTTGACCTGGCCCGTGGCGCTGCCGGTTTGCAGGCGTCTGTGCGAACGGGGCGCTTGCGGCGGGCCTGCCGTGTCGGGGCCCTTGGCCGGGCGGTTCCGTTCCGGCCCATTGGTGCCGGCCTCATTGATCCGCCCCGTAGGTCCCTTTGGCCGGACGTGGCCGGTTGGCTCCTGGGGGAGGGCGCTTTTCAATCGTGAACTTTCGTCGAACGGTCCAACTGCTCTGCCTTGTCAGCACCTCTGGCCGGACGTGGCTGGTCGGCCCTCTAGGAGGCATGACCGATCTGGCGCCTTGATTGAACGTTGTCGTTCGGTCCCATTGGTCAGGCCTGTCGGGATCCCTTGCCAGACGTGGTCGGTTGGCCCCCTTGGCATATCCGATCGGGCATCTAACCCGAACGATGTCGAACGGACCCGAAGGTCTGTCGTGTCCGCAATCTGTCGGCGGGCGTGACCGGGTGGCCCCACAGGTCGAAGGTTTCCGATCTGGTCCCCGTCACAAAGCCTTTGCGATCAATCCTTTGCGGTCGAGCCATCCGAAACCCCAAGTGTGCCCCGCCGCCGCGTGGTGAGCGTCACGCGAGTGGGGCCTGTCAGGTGGGGTCAGATCTTGACGCCTTCCTTCTGGCCGTGGTTCGTCTTCTTGTCGTAATCGTCCTGCACCTTCTGCAGGTCGGTGCCCAGGGTCTTGAGCCGGGCCTTCAGCGTGGTCACCGTCCAGGGCTTGAACCCGGCCAACAGCTTTTCCTTCTTCTTGGGGTCCTTTTCCTTTTCGACGGCCTTGTTGGTCGCCTCGGCCTGGGCGTTCTGCACCTCGATCTCCTGCAGGAAGATCGCAAAGACCTCGAGCGCGAGGTAATGGTGATTGGTCTCGTGTTTCAGCAGCTTGGCATACATGTCGTCCCAGGCCTTCTTGTCGTCCTTGGACGCCTTGGAATAATCCGACCAGACCGGCATGTAGATATCGGGCTTGGCGCTGACCGAGACCTCGACGATGCGCTTCTTGCCGTCGTTCTTGTAGCCCATGTTGGCGTTGCAGACGTATTCGCCCCAATGATCATGCTTGTTCAGGTTGGTCCGCAGCTCATCCAGGGTCACGCCCTTGACGGTCAGGCTCTTCTTGCTGCCCGGCTTGGCGATGCTGGATTTCACAGTGATCTTGGGAAATTTCTCGGTTTTCGTGTCGGCCATCGTTACCTCCATCAACGCTGGCGGAGGGCGGCGACCATCGCGGCCCATCCATGGCGCGACCCTAGCCCCAAGCACGGCGACGTTCTGCGAACCAGGTCACAGGCCGCGCTGTGCGGTGCGATTTTTTCGGGGGCGCAGTTTTCGGGAGGGCTGAAAAGCGAAACGGCGGCGCCTGGGAGGAGGAGTGGCGCCGCCGCTTGCTTGCAACACCGCGGGCGAGGGAGGAGGAAGCCCTTGGTGCATCTTGTTCCGGCTCGGGCCGGTATGGGTCGCGGCGGCACCTAGGGAGGAGGAGTGGCGCCAGCCGCTGCAACACCTTGGGCGAGGGAGGAGGAAGCCCTTGGTGCATCTTGTTCCGGCTCGGGCCGGTATGGGTCGCGGCGGCACCTAGGGAGGAGGAGTGGCGCCAGCCGCTGCAACACCTTGGGCGAGGGAGGAGGAAGCCCTTGGTGCATCATGTTCCGGCTCGGGCCGGTATGGGTCGCGGCGGCACCTAGGGAGGAGGAGTGGCGCCAGCCGCTGAAGCACCTTGGGCGAGGGAGGAGGAAGCCCTTGGTGCATCTTGTTCCGGCTCGGGCCGGTATAAAGGGCGGCGACATCAGGGAGGAGGAGGATGCCGCCGCTAGGTCAGGTTCCCAAGGGAGGAGGAGATGGAAACCTGATCTCTGTTATCTGGTTGCGCCTCAGCGGGCGCCGTTTGCCGCGTCCCAGGCCACGCTGCCGATGTTGCTGCGTGCGATCCCCAGGTCTCCGAGGTCACGGTCGCTCAGCGAACGCAGCTCGGCGAGCGTTTCCCGGTAGATCTTGTTGCGGGCGCGCCGCGCAACGATGCGATCCATCAGGTTGCGCAGAAAGGCGGGCTCGTTTGCCACGGGTGCCGAAAGGGCGATCTGCTTGCTCATGTGTCTGGCCTTGCGTTTCTATGTTGTTGTTCTGTCGTCGTTGTTGGCCCTAACTTACGAACCATGCTGCAGGTGCACAATGGACACCTCTTCAACGCTGCTATGCAGAAACTGCATGAACCTTGACGCGAGTAAATAACCGGGCGCTGCAAGGTCGGGCAGGGTCGCCCGTCCTTTGCACATGGGCTTGTCATTCCGGGGCCACCTGCCAGATAGTCCGGCAACCGACGCAGGAGGACACCATGACATTGACACGTGGACAGGTCGAAACGGCCCTGGGAACGGTGGCCCTACCGGACGGGGGCACGCTGGTCAGCCGGGACATGATCCGGGCCGTACAATTGGACGGGGGCAATGTTCGCTTTGTTATAGAAGCGGATAGCCCCGAGCAGGCCCGCCAGATGGAGCCGGTCCGGGCGGCGGCGGAACGGGCCGTGGCGGCGCTGGATGGCGTGACGGCGGTGTCGGTCGCGCTGACGGCCCATGCGCCGGCGGGGCAGGGCGGCGCGGCGGCCCGCGCACCGGGTGGGCCGGGCGGGGCGGGTCAGAAGCCGCCCAGCCTGAAGATCGGCGGCCATGCCAAGCCGCAGGACGGGCCGATGAAACCCTCGGGCGTCGACCGCATCCTTGCCGTAGGGTCAGGCAAGGGCGGCGTGGGAAAATCCACCGTTGCGACCAACCTGGCCGTGGCCCTGGCCCGGGCGGGGCGGCGAGTCGGGCTACTGGATGCCGATATATATGGTCCGTCGATTCCGCGGATGATGGGCGCCCAGGGCAAGCCGGCCTCGCCCGATGGCAAGACCATCGAGCCGCTGCATGCCCATGGGGTCACGCTGATGTCGCTGGGCTTCATGGTCGAAGAGCGTAAGGCGGTGATCTGGCGCGGGCCGATGCTGATGGGGGCGTTGCAGCAGATGCTGGGCCAGGTGGCCTGGGGCGAGCTGGACGTTCTGATCGTCGACCTGCCGCCGGGCACGGGCGATGTGCAGCTGACCCTGTCGACCAAGGCCCAGGTGACCGGAGCCATCGTGGTGTCGACCCCGCAGGACGTGGCGCTGCTGGATGCGCGCAAGGCGTTGGACATGTTCCAGACGCTCAAGACGCCGGTCCTGGGCCTGATCGAGAACATGTCAAGCTTTGTCTGCCCCCATTGCGGCAAGGAGACCGAGATCTTTGGTCATGGCGGCGTGCAGGCCGAGGCCGAGGCGATGGGCGTGCCGCTGCTGGGCATGTTGCCGATCGACCTGGAAACCCGGCTGTCGGGGGACAAGGGCGTGCCGGTGGCGGCCGGCGACGGGCCGATGGCGCTGGCCTATGGCAAGATCGCGGCCGGGCTGGTGGCGGGCGGCATGGCCTGAAGGGCTCCGGGGCGCGGGTCTGGCCTGGCCGGATCGGCGCCCGGTGTCAGGTGGCGTGGGTAGAGCGTCGCCAGGGCGAGCGCCCGGCTTGGCCGGGTCTGTTCCCGGTCGCGGGCCGGAAGGTGGGCCGCGCCCGGTCCGGGCGATACGGGCTGGTCCCTGGCGATACGGGCTGGCCCTGGGTGATACTTAGATGTCTGGTGCATTCCCGCGCCGTGCCCGCGTCTTTTCGGGCCGTTTCCGGGGCCGCGATGGGCAGATCACGGCTTGATCATGGGATCGCCATGGGATGGCGTGGGGCCTGCACGGGAAAATCCACGGGAATAGATGGGAGCCGGCATGGGAAACCCCGCGCCGGCTCTTTTCATGCGCGGGATTTCCCGGGGCTGGCCCGGATTCCGGGTGGGAATGGCCGTCCGAATCACCCTTCCAGGGCGATTTCGGGTGGAATCCGGGCTCATTTGGCAAGAATCTGAAAAAAAGTTGGCCTTCCATGGGTGGTGGTGGGAACGGGTGGGGTGGACTCTGCCTCCACCACATCTTGTGTCGCGGGTTCGTGAGGTGGGTTGATCTGGGCTGAATTCAGCGCATTCCCATGGCGCGGCCCCTTGATGCCCGGGCAATCCCACCCGTTCGGTGGGGGTCATGCCCACGATTTCCTGTTGATCCCCATTCTTTCCCGTGCCACAACATGATTGTCCGATGAGACGGGGCAGTGAAGACCAAGACAAAAAGAGCCGCCAGAGCTCGACAAGTAGGCAAGTAAATACAGGCACCCCCCTTTCATTTGACTAACAAAGGATCCGGCGCGCGAGCGAGCAGACATCCCCCCAGGTGGCGCGCGTTGCTGGACACCCCCGCACAGCGGGACGAGGGCGGCGGGTTGAACAGTGGCAGCAGTTCAACCCGCCGTTTTCCTTTCAAGACACGACTTTCGGGGGACGGGGCAGGCGCAGGACGCACATAGGGACAGCGCGAACAAAGGGACGGTTCCTTGGAACCCAGGTTCAGAGGCGAGCACACCTTCAAGGTGGACAAGAAGGGCCGGATGTCCATTCCGGCCGACTTCCGTCGCGTGCTCGAATCCGGCGATCCCGCGTGGTCCGATGGCGAACGTCCCAACCTGGTCCTGGTCTACGGTGGCAGCGACAACCGGTTTCTCGAAGGTTTCACGGTCAAGGCCGCCGACGAGCGGGCCGAAAAGATCGAGCGGCTTCCCGAATCCCGGCTCAAGCGCAAGCTGGTCCGCCAGTACATCTCGAAATCCATTCCCATCCAGATCGATCCCGACGGCCGGCTGGTGATCCCCCAGCGGCACCGCGACATCATCGGGCTGGATCTTGAAACCAATGCGGTTTTCGTCGGCACCCTGCGGACGTTCCAGATCTGGTCCGAGGCCGAATACGAGGATTACCTCGAAGAGGATGACGGTGACGAGGACCTGGGCTTTGACCTGGATCCGGGCACCGCGCCGCTGGATGCGCTGGACATCGTCCTGCGCCAGCTTGAAACCTCCAAGTCGGAGGCGGGCTAGATCATGGCCGCGGCCGCAACACCCCCGTCCGATCCTTCTTCCGCCGATGCCCCCCATGTTCCCGTCCTGTTGCGCCCGCTGCTGGCAGCGGTGGCGCCGGTCACGGGTCAGTGGCTGGATGGCACCTTCGGGGCAGGGGGCTATAGCCGTGGCCTGCTGGCCGCCGGGGCCGAGCGGGTGATCGGGGTCGATCGCGATCCGCTGGCCTTTGAAATGGCCGAACCCTGGGCGGCAGATTACGGCGACCGGCTGGTGCTGCAGGCCGGGGTCTTCTCGCGCATGGATGAATATGCCACCGGGCTGGACGGCGTGGTGCTGGACCTGGGCGTGTCGTCGATGCAGCTGGACATGGCCGAACGGGGCTTTTCCTTCCTTCGGGACGGGCCGCTGGACATGCGCATGTCGCAGGACGGGCCCTCGGCCGCCGACCTGGTCAACACCGCGACCGAGGCCGAGCTGGCCGACATCCTGTTCCATTTCGGCGAGGAGCGGGCCAGCCGGCGCATCGCCCGGGCGATCACCCGGGCCAGGACCGAGGCGCCGATCACGACAACCCTGCGCCTGGCCGAGATCGTCGAGGGCTGCCTGCCGCGCGCCAAGCCCGGCCAGTCGCACCCGGCGACGCGCAGTTTCCAGGGGCTGCGGATCGCGGTGAACGCGGAATATGACGAGCTCTACAACGGGTTGATGGCCGCCGAACGGGCGCTGAAACCCGGCGGCAAGCTGGCCGTGGTGACCTTTCATTCCATCGAGGACCGCATGGTCAAGCGGTTCCTGCAATCGCGGGCCGGCCAGACCGGGCGGGCCAACCGCTATGCGCCCGAGACCGAGGCCGTGGCCCCGGCCTTCACGCTGGATACCCGCCGGGCCGTCGGGCCCGACGACACCGAACTGGCCGAGAACCCGCGCGCCCGGTCGGCCAAGCTGCGCGTGGCCACGCGCACCGATGCGCCGGCCGGCACAGTCGAGGCGCGGGCCATCGGCATGCCGCAACTGAAGGGAAGCCGCTGATGAAGGGTCTTCTTTACGTCCTGTCCGCGCTGGCGGTCTTTGGCCTGGCCTTCTGGGCCTACCGCGAGAATTACGCCACCCAGGAAGTGCTGGCCGAAACCCAGCAGCTGCAACGCCAGATCGGTTCGGCCCAGGCCCGGCTGGCCGTGCTCAAGGCCGAATGGGCCTATCTGAACCGGCCCGACCGGCTGCGCGAGCTGGCCGAGATCAATTTCGACCGTCTCGGCCTGCTGCCCCTGCGCCCCGACCAGTTCGGCCATGTCGACGAGGTCGGATACCCCAAGCCCGAGGATGACATCTTCGAGCTGGATCTCGATGTCGAAAGCGCCGTCGAGGTGTCGAACACGCCGACCACCAAGGATCTGCTGCTGCCATGAGCCGTGTCCCCCTGCGCCCGCTCGCCCGCATCCTGCCCGCCCGCGACAAGGGCGAGAACCCCGATGCGATCGAACGCGAGAACCTGCGCCGCCGCCACGAGGAAATGCAGGACAAGGCCCGCGCCCGGGCCGAGGGCCGGCTGCTGGTGCTGTCGGTCTTCTTCTTCGTGGCCTTCGCGGTCATCGGCGTGCGCATGGGCCACCTGGCCACCTCGGAGGCCGTCGAGCCCATCGCCTCGGCCCATGGCGCGACCATCGCCCAGCAGCGCGGTGACATCGTCGACCGCCATGGCCGCATCCTGGCCACCAATTTCGAGACCCATTCGCTTTATGTCCAGCCGCCCAACCTGATCGACCCGGCCCATGCGGCGGCCGAGCTGGTCAAGATCTTCCCCGACCTCGAGGAAGAAAAGCTGCTGGCCCTGTTTACCGGCAAGCGCAAGTTCGACTGGATCAAGCGCAAGATCTCGCCCGAGCAGAAACAGGCGGTGCATGACATCGGCGATCCCGGGCTGCTCTTTGGTCCGCGCGAGATGCGGCTTTATCCCAACGGCCGGCTGGCGGCCCATGTCATGGGCGGCACGCAATATGGCCGCGAAGGCGTGAACGCGGCCGAGGTCATCGGCATCGCCGGGGTGGAAAAGCAGTTCGACGGCTACCTGCGCGATCCGGCCAACGGCACCCGGCCGCTGGAACTGTCGCTGGACCTGACCGTCCAGGCCGCCACCGAACGGGTGCTGGCCGGGGGCATGGCCCTGATGAATGCCAAGGGCGCCAGCGCCATCCTGATGGATGTGCATACCGGCGAGGTGATCTCGGTGGCCTCGCTGCCCGATTTCGATCCCAACAACCGGCCGCGCCCGCCGGTCTCGGGCGATCCGTCCGACAGCCCGCTGTTCAACCGCTCGGTCCAGGGCGTCTACGAGCTGGGCTCGACCTTCAAGATCTTCACCGCCGCCCAGGCCGTTGACCTGGGCCTGGTCAATCCCGACACGATCATCCAGACCGCCGGGCCGTTCAAGGTCGGCGGCCACCTGATCAACGAGTTCGACGGCCACAATTACGGGGCCATCAGCGTGACCGACGTGATCGTCAAGAGCTCGAACCGGGGCACCGGCCGGCTGGCCCTGCAGATCGGGGCGACCCGCCAGAAGGCCTTCCTGGGCAGCCTGGGCATGTTCGACCCCACGCCCTTCGAAATCGTCGAGGCCGCCGGGGGCAAGCCGCTGCTGCCGCAGCGCTGGACCGAGCTGTCGACCGTGACGATTTCCTATGGCCACGGCATTTCGACCAGCCCGATGCACCTGGCCGCGGCCTATTCGGCAATTGCCAACGGGGGCAATTACGTCAGCCCGACGATCCTGAAACAAAGCAAGGCCCAGCTGGGTCCGCGGGTGATGTCGGCGCAATCGGCCGCCGCCGCGCGGATGATGCTGCGCAAGGTGGTGACGACCGGCACGGCCAGCTTCGGCGAGGTCAAGGGCTATGCCGTGGCCGGCAAGACCGGCACGGCCGACAAGCCCCGGCCGAACGGCGGCTATTACAAGAACAAGGTCATCGCGACCTTTGCCAGCCTGTTCCCGGCCCATGATCCGAAATACGTCCTGGTCGTGACCCTCGATGAACCCTCGGTCCTGGCCTATGGCGAGAACCGCCGCACCGCCGGCTGGACGGCCGTGCCCGTGGCCGCCGAGCTGATCGGCCGGGTGGCGCCGCTTCTGGGCCTGCGCCCGACCGTTGAACCCACGGCGCTTGAGGGTATACAGCTGACCTCGAACAACTGACGCGGCGCCGCTGCCGCGTGCGCCCGTCTCCCCGCCAGGAAAGGACAGCCGATGTCTCCCCACCCGATTCCGCTGTCGCAACTGGCCCTGACCGCCCAGGGCGGGCGTGACCCGGTGATCACCGGGCTGGCCGTCGACAGCCGGCGGGTCGAGGCCGGCTTTCTCTTTGCGGCCATGCCGGGCACCCGGGTGCACGGGGCCGAGTACATCCCCGACGTGCTGACCCGGGGCGCCGCGGCGATCCTGACCGATGCCGAGGGCGCGGCGCTGGCCGCCGGGGCGCTGGCCGCCAGCGATGCCGCGCTGATCGTGGCCGAGGACCCCCGCCAGGCCCTGGCCTATACCGCCGCCCTGTGGTTCGGCGCCCAGCCCCGCAAGATGGTCGCCGTGACCGGCACCAACGGCAAGACCTCGGTGGCCAGCTTCACCCGCCAGATCTGGCAGGCGCTGGACCTGCCGGCGATCAACGTGGGCACCACCGGGGTCGAAGGCGACTGGCACGCGCCCCTGGCCCATACCACGCCCGAGCCGATCACCCTGCACCGGGTGCTGGCCGAGGCCGCCGAACAGGGCATCACCCATGCCGCGATGGAAGCCTCGTCGCACGGGCTGGAACAGCGCCGGCTCGACGGGGTCCAGCTGGCCGCGGCGGGGTTCACGAATTTCACCCAGGACCACCTGGATTACCACGACAGTTTCGAAGCCTATTTCGCGGCCAAGGCCGGGCTCTTCCGCCGGGTGCTGCCCGAAGAGGGTACGGCGGTGATCAACCTCGACGATCCGCGCGGGGCCGAGATGCGGGCCGTGGCCGCGGCGCGCGGGCAGGAGGTCATCGGCGTCGGCCGGGCCGGGGGCGAGCTGACGCTGCTCAACCAGCGGTTCGATTCGACCGGCCAGGACCTGCGGTTTTCCTGGCGCGGCGAGCCGGTGCAGGCGCGGCTGAACCTGATCGGCGGGTTCCAGGCCGAGAACGTCCTGCTGGCCTGTGGCCTGGTCATTGCCAGCGGGCAGCCGGCGACCGACGTGTTCCGCGTGCTGCCCCGGCTGGAAACCGTGCGCGGGCGGATGCAGCTGGCCGCCCGGCGGGCCAACGATGCCACGGTCTTTGTCGATTACGCCCATACGCCCGATGCCGTGGCCACGGCCATCGGCGCGCTGCGGCCCCATGTCATGGGCCGGCTGGTGGCCATTGTCGGGGCCGGGGGCGATCGCGACCGGGCCAAGCGCCCGCTGATGGGCGAGGCGGCGGCCGCGGCGGCCGACCTGGTCATCGTGACCGACGACAACCCGCGCAGCGAGGATCCGGCGACGATCCGCGCGGCGGTGATGCAGGGCGCGCCCGATGCCTGGAACATTGGCGACCGGGCCGAGGCCATCCTGCGCGGGGTTGATGCCCTGGGGCCGGGCGATGCCCTGCTGATCTGCGGCAAGGGCCATGAGACCGGCCAGGTCGTGGGCGACCAGGTGCTGCCCTTCGACGATGCCGAACAGGCCAGCATCTCGGTCTCGGCGCTGGAAGGGGGCCGGGCATGAGCCTCTGGACAAGCCGCGAGGCCGCCCGGGCCACGGGTGGACGAGCCACCGCCCCCTGGCAGGCCGACGGCGTGTCGATCGATACGCGCACGCTGCAGCCCGGCGATCTCTTCGTGGCCCTCAGCGCCGCCCGGGACGGCCATGATTTCGTGGCCCAGGCCCTGGAAAAGGGCGCTGCCGCCGCGCTAGTCACCCATGTGCCCAACGGCGTGTCCGAAGATGCGCCCCTGCTGATCGTCGACGATGTCCAGACCGCCCTCGAAGCCCTGGGCCAGGCCGCGCGCCGCCGCACCGGTGCCCGGGTCGTGGCCATCACCGGTTCGGTCGGCAAGACCTCGACCAAGGAAATGCTGGCCGCCGTGCTGTCCGACCAGGGCCGCACCCATGCCTCGGTGGCCAGCTACAACAACCATTGGGGCGTGCCCCTGACCCTGGCCCGCATGCCCGCCGATACCGAATTCGCGGTGATCGAGATCGGCATGAACCACCCCGGCGAGATCGCCCCGCTGGCCCGCATGGCCCGGCCCGACGTGGCCATCGTGACCACCGTGGCCGCCGCCCATCTCGAAGCCTTCGCCTCGATCGAGGGCATCGCCGATGAAAAGGCCTCGATCTGCGAAGGGCTGCGCCGGGGCGGCACGGCGATCCTGAACGGCGACCTCGACACCTATCCGATCCTTGCCGCCGCTGCGCGGACGCGCGACGCCCGCATCATCACCTTCGGCACCAGCCGCGGCTGCCACCACCGGGCGACCGAGATCCGCATCGCCCGGGGCGCCACCGTCGTGCAGGCCCGGGCCTGGCGCACGCCGCTGCTCTACAAGGTCGGGGCCGAGGGCCGGCATTATGCCGTCAACGCCCTGGCCGTCCTGGCCGCGGTCTTTGCGCTGAAGGCCGACCGGGGGCGGGCGGTGTTCTCGCTGGCCGCCTGGCGGGCGGTGTCGGGCCGGGGCCAGCGCATGCGCATCGTGCTCGACCCGGTCGACCGGCACCTGTCGCTCGAGCTGATCGACGATTCCTACAATGCCAACCCCACCTCGGTCGAAGCCGCGCTGGACGTGCTGGCCGCCGCGCGCACCCATGACGGGCTGGGCCGCATCGCCAAGGGCCGGCGCATCGCCATCCTCGGCGACATGAAGGAACTGGGCCCGCAGGCCGAAAGCCTGCACGCCACCCTGGCCGACCTGCCGGCCATGCAGGAGATCGACGTCGTGCATTGCGTCGGCCCGCTGATGAAATCGCTGCATGATGCCCTGCCGCCGGCCCGGCGCGGGCAATGGTACGACGATGCCCGCCCCATGCTGCGCGACCTGCGCGGCCGGGTCGACGGGGGCGATGTCGTGCTGGTCAAGGGCTCGCTGTCGATGGGCCTGTCGCGCGTCGTTGACGCGATCCGCAAAATGGGCCATCCCGACCCACAATATGATGAGTAGGACTCCCGAGAATGCTCTATTGGTTGACGGCCCTCTCTGACGGCGGCGATTTCTTTAACCTGTTCCGGTACATCACCTTTCGCGCCGGCGGGGCCTTTCTGACGGCCCTGCTGTTCGGCTTTGTCTTCGGCCGTCCGCTGATCGACGTGCTGCGCAAGACCCAGGGCAAGGGCCAGCCGATTCGCGATGACGGCCCCGAAAGCCACTTTTCCAAGGCCGGCACGCCGACCATGGGCGGGCTGCTGATCGTCGGCGCGCTGGTCACGGCCACGCTGCTCTGGGCCCGGCTGGACAATGTCTATGTCTGGATGGTTCTGGGCGTGACCCTGTCCTTCGCGGCCATCGGCTTTGCCGACGATTATGCCAAGGTGTCGAAACAGAACACCAAGGGAGTGCCGGGCAAGCTGCGCCTGGCGCTCGGCATCTTCATCGCCCTGGTGGCCTCGTGGATCGCCACCCAGATGCATCCCGTCGAGCTCAAGAACCAGCTGGCCCTGCCGATCTTCAAGGACGTGCTGCTGAACCTCGGTGCCTTCTACATCGTCTTCGGCGTGCTGGTCATCGTCGGCGCGGCCAATGCCGTCAACCTGACCGACGGGCTGGACGGGCTGGCCATCATGCCCGTCATGATCGCCGCCGGCGCGCTTGGCATCATTGCCTATGCCGTCGGCCGGGTCGACTTTTCCGAATATCTCGACGTGCATTACGTGCCGGGCACGGGCGAAATCCTGATCTTTACCGCCGCGCTCTTCGGCGGCGGGCTGGGCTTTCTGTGGTACAACGCCCCGCCGGCGGCCGTCTTCATGGGTGACACCGGGTCGCTGGCCCTGGGCGGCGCGCTGGGGGCCATTGCCGTGGCGACCAAGCATGAAATCGTGCTGGCCATCGTCGGCGGCATCTTCGTGGTCGAGGCCCTGTCGGTGATCATCCAGGTGGCCTATTTCAAGCGCACCGGCAAGCGGGTCTTCCTGATGGCCCCGATCCATCACCATTACGAAAAGAAGGGCTGGGCCGAGCCGACGATCGTCATCCGGTTCTGGATCATCTCGCTGATCCTGGCCATGATCGGCCTGGCCACGCTCAAGGTCCGCTGAGCGGGCGGGCGCGGCGATGTCCCTCGACCAGATCGTCCAGACCCTGGGCCTGCCCGGGGTCGTGCTGGGCACCGCGCTGGAAGGCGAGGGTGTGGCGTTCCTGTCGGGCATCTTCGCCCATCGCGGCCTGTTCCATTTCGAGGCCGCGGCCCTGGCCGCCGCCTGCGGGGCGGTGATCACCGACAACGTGATGTTTGCCATCGGCCGGTTCGCCGGCCAGACCCGCCTGGCACGCAAGATCCTGGATCACCAGCGGGTCAGCGGCCTGCGCGACATGGTCCAGCGCCACCAGACCAAGGCCATCCTGGGCTTTCGTTTCGTCTATGGGCTGAAGACCGTGGCGCCGGTCCTGATCGCCAATTCGCCGGTGTCCTGGGCGCGTTTCGCGGCGCTGGATGCGATGGCCGTTCTGGTCTGGGCGCATCTTTTCGTGGGCATCGGTTTTGTCGTGGGCACGGCGATCGAACAGCTTTTTGGCGAGATGAAGCTGGAACTGCACGTAGCCATCGCGGCGGGGCTGTTCCTGGCGGTGGCCGGGGGGACATGGCTGATCCTGCGCAAACGGCGCGCCGGGCGCTGAGCCGGGTGTGACCTTGCCTGCCGGGGCGGGTCTACAGGCACCACCACATGGACAGGCGAGTGATGACGGTCTTGCGCGTGGCAGAGGCATGCCGCCGGACCAGTGTGCACTTGCGCGTGATCGCCAAGGATCGTCGACCGTTCGGGGCAACGGGGCAACGGGGCAACGGGGCAACGGGGCAACGGGGCAACGGGGGCCGGTGCGCGCGGCGGGGCGGATAGCCCGGCGCGGTGATCCTGGCCGCGCGTATCCGCAAAATCACTTTGAACCGTTTCCCGGGGTCTGCCGACAGAAGGGAAAGGCGCGATGATCGCGGCTTGCCACCGAGGAGACACCAGATGCCCAAGATCGACAACATCACCTATCCCGAAGGTGACGAACGCCTGCTCAAGCACAAGCCGCTGGGCGCCATGTATCGCGATTTCCTCAAGAAACGCGCGGCGGCCGAGAACTTCAAATTCCTCGACGAAACGGCCAGCAAGATCGACCCGCGCAAGTAATACCCGATCTATTTCGACGACAACGGCCGGTTTTCCATCAATGTCGACACGAAGCTCAAGAACGATGCCAAGGACCTGGCCGAAGCCGGTGCCTGGAAGGACAACGCCTGGCGCAAGATCTACAGCGACAGCCGGCGCATGATCAACACGCTGATCGAGGTCAATTTCGAAGCCGATTTCTACAAGTCCCGAGAATTCAAGGCTTTCCACGCCAAGGCCCTGCGCAAGACGATCAAGATCCCCAAGGCGCTGAAACAGAAGATGGCGATGGATGACGACAGCCTGCTGGCCGATACGGTGGTGCTGTTCATGTCGGACCGCAATGCCGGCAAGATGGCGGCAAAGAACCTGTCGGCCCGGAAGAAATGCCCCCTGAGCCCCGACGAGATCGGCCGGGCCATCGGTAAGTATTTCAAGCTGAGATGACCCGGCCGCCAGCCCTCCGGGCGGCGGCCTCGTGGCCGGGTGTGCCTGCGTGAGGCCACGGACCCCCTTGCGGAATTGTGTGGCCTCTCAATTCCTCCTCGCGGGCCGGGATGCGCGGTCAGCGTGGCGCCCGGCCACCCTCTGCGGCCTGGGTGTGACCCGCGCGGCCCTTGCGGTCTTTCCCGGCTCACGGCTTGGTGCGGGTCCGCCTTCCTGCGCGGTGTCGCCCACCAATCGCCCTGAGTGCCGCCCGCTTGTGGCCCGGTGCGGTCCCACCCGGTTGCCTCGCGCTGACCTGTGGCGCGTGTCCCTCCGGGCCGCAGGGCAGTGGGTCTGGGCGCAGGTGCGAGCGGGGGGATCGTGGCGGGGCTCTGGCCTTGGCCGGGGGATTGCGCTAGCGCTGGCGGGACGGGCAGCGAAAGGGCATGCAGATGATTTCGGTTCGGGGCGTGAGCGGCCAGGACGTGGCCATTCTGGGGCTGGGCCGGTCGGGCCTGACAGCGGCGCGGGCGATCCGCGAGGGCGGCGGCCGGGCGATCTGCTGGGATGACAACCCCGCCGCCCGCGAAGCCGCCGAGGCCGAGGGCTTTGCCACGCGCGACCTGTCGCGCCCCGGCGCGTTCGAGGCCGTTTCGGCACTGATCGTGTCGCCGGGCATCCCCCATCTGTATCCTGCGCCGAACCCGGTCGTTCTGGCCGCACTGCGGGCCGGGGTGCCGGTGGACAATGACATCGGGCTGTTCTTTCGGTCCTTCGCCACGGCCGAATGGGAAAAGTTCGACACCCCGCCGCGGGTCGTGGCGGTCACCGGGTCGAACGGCAAGTCGACGACCTCGGCGCTGATCCACCACATCCTGAACGCGGCCGGGCGGCCGTCGCAGCTGGCCGGCAACATCGGCCGGGGCGTGCTGGACCTGGAGCCGCCGGCCGATGGCGACGTGGTGGTGCTGGAGCTGTCGTCTTACCAGACCGACCTGGCCCGGTCGCTGACGCCGGACATTGCCGTCTTTACCAACCTGTCGCCCGATCATCTCGACCGCCATGGCGGGCCGGGGGGCTATTTCGCGGCCAAGCGCCGGCTCTTTGCCGAGGGCGGGCCGGACCGGGCGGTGATCGGGGTGGACGAGGACGAAGGGCTGTTCCTGGCCGGGCAGATGGCCGAAGGGCCGGGCGATGACCGGGTGATCCGGGTGTCGTCGGGCCAGAAGCTGGGCGGGCCGGGCTGGAATGTCTTTGCGCGCAAGGGGTTCCTGGGCGAATGGCGCAAGGGCCGGCAGGCGGCGTCGATCGACCTGCGCCAGGTGCAGGGCCTGCCCGGAGCGCACAACCACCAGAACGCCTGCGCGGCCTATGCGGTGGCCCGGGCGCTGGGTCTGGCGCCGCGGGTGATCGAGGCGGCGCTGCATTCCTATCCGGGCCTGCCCCACCGCAGCCAGAGGGTGGCCGAGCGGGACGGGGTAACCTTTGTCAACGACAGCAAGGCGACCAACGTGGATGCCGCCCGGCGCGCGCTGAGCGCTTTCCCGCGGATCCGCTGGATCTGCGGCGGGCTGGAGAAGGAAGGCGGGCTGGACGGGCTGAAAGGCGCGACGGGCACCGTGGCCAAGGCCTATGTCATCGGGCGCGAGGCGGCGGGTTTTGCCATGCGGTTGGACGTGGAGGCCGAGGTCTGCACGACGATGGCCGTGGCGGTGGAGCGGGCCATGGCCGAGGCCGAGCCGGGCGACACGGTGCTGCTGGCCCCGGCGGCGGCGTCCTTTGATCAATACGACAATTTCGAGCAGCGCGGCGAGGATTTCGCGGCCGAGGTCGCCAAGCGGCTGGGCTGACGCCCGCCAGATCGCGGCGGGCGGCCCCTGCGGGGCCGTGCAGGCAGGGCGCCCCTTCGGGGCGGGCGCAGGGAGGCGCGCCTTCGGCGCGGGCTTTTGTGAGGCGTGGGTCATTGGGTGGTCAGCGGGGCGGGGGCTCGGGTCTCACCACGAAGATGACCGCCATCTTCCCGGAGCCGCCATCGCCACACGACCTGGCCCACCGGAAGCCGCGGGTCAAGGACGCCTGCGGCGCCGGCAAGCCGGTTGCATCCTTGACACGCGACCCCCGGCGGACCCGGGGCGGTCGCGCGACGGCGGCTCCGCGAAGATGGCTGGGGCAGGGCATCGGCGCGGTGGTTGGTGTCGGTGCGGAAGGGGCGCGTGGCGTGCGGTGGTGCGGACGGGGACCAGGCGCGCCTGGCCGGGGCGGTGATGCGAGCGGCGGGTAGGGGCGCAAGGCCAGGGCGACGGCGGACGGTCGTGCCTTGCGCGGGCGGTCAGGGCGGTGGAACGGCGGGGATCAGGGGCGCGTGGCCAGGGCGGTGGCGGCGGCATGGGCCGAGGACCAGGCCCATTGGAAATTGTAGCCGCCCAGCCAGCCGGTCACGTCCACGGCTTCGCCGATGAAGAACAGGCCCGGGCAGGCGGTGGCTTCCATCGTGCGCGAGGACAGGCCGGCGGTGTCGATCCCGCCCAGCGTGACCTCGGCCGTGCGATAGCCTTCGGTGCCGGCGGGCACCAGCCGCCAATCGGCCAGGGCGGGGCAGAGCGCGGCCAGGGCCTTGTCGGAGAGATCGGCCAGCCGGCTGTCGGTGGGCAGGCCGAGATGGGGCACCAGCCGGGCGGGCAGGGCCTGGCCCAGGACGGTGCCCAGCTGGCGGCGGCCGGCGGCCTGGCGTTCGGCGCGCAGCCAGTCCAGCGGATCACGGTCGGGCAGCAGGTTGACGGCAATCTCGCGGCCCTCGCGCCAATAGGACGACACCTGCAGCACCGCTGGCCCGGAAAGACCGCGATGGGTGAAGAGCAGGGCTTCGTCGAAACTGGTGCCGTCGCAGGACAGCCGGGCGGGCAGGGCCACGCCGGCCAGCGGCTTGAACCGGCCGTCGGGAAAGGTGAAGGGCACCAGGCCGGGCCGGGTGTCGGTGACGGCCAGGCCGAACTGGCGAGCGATGTCATAGGCCAGGCCGGTGGCGCCCATCTTGGGGATCGACTTGCCGCCGGTGGCCACGACCAGGTTGCGCGCCGTGACGGCGACATGCCGGCCGTCGCGGTCCAGCGTGGCGGCAAAGCCGTCGGGCCCGTGGGACAGGTCGCGCAGGGCGGTGGACAGCCAGAGCTCGGCCGGGGCCATTTCGGCGCGCAGCATGTCGACGATCTGGCGGGCGCTGTCGTCGCAAAAGAGCTGGCCCAGGGTCTTTTCATGCCAGGCGATGCCGTGGCGGCCGACAAGGTCGATGAAATCCCACTGGGTATAGCGGGCCAGGGCCGATTTGCAGAAATGCGGGTTGGCCGAGAGATAGGCCGAGGGATCGGCATGCAGGTTGGTGAAATTGCAGCGCCCGCCACCCGAGATGCGGATCTTTTCGCCGGGCGCCCGGGCGTGGTCGACGACCAGCACGCGCTTGCCGGCCCGGGCGACGGGGCCGGCGGCAAAGAGGCCGGCCGCGCCGGCGCCGAGGATGAGGGTATCGACCTGCATGGGCGCTTCTTGGCCCCAAGTTCGGGCGGGATGCAAGGCGGGATGCGGGGGCATCCAGGCTGGAGATGGGCCAAATTGACCAGGGCCGGCTGGGAGAGGTGCCTGAGCGCAGGCGGGTGCGCTCGGAGCGGGCAGGGCGTTGGAACGGGGCCGACCGGGCCGGGGCAGCGGCGCAGTGTTGCAAGGCCTGATACGGGGGGCGGGGGAGGTGAATCCGGCCGACCGGTCGGTGGCCGTGGCGCCGGCTTGCTGTGCGTGATGTGGCGGTATGCAGTCGGGGCGACCGGACGGGGCAATGGCGCCGGATTGCGGGGCTGGCGCGGGCGCGTGCAGCCGAGCAATGGCGCCGGATTGCGGGCGTGGCGCGGGTGCGTGCAGTCGGGCGATGGGGCAGGGCCGAGCAGGCGGAAGAGGTGGCCCCGTTTTGCAACGCCGTGATGACGCGAATGTCGGCGGGAAGGACTGGTCAGGCCCGCGCTTTCGCGGTACGATTGCGGCCAGACCCCGAAAAGGGGCGAGCAGAGGCAGACGAGCGGCGGATTTCCCATGACTGAGATGGTCTATGGCGCGCTTCCCATTCGGGATAGCGAGCCGATCTTGCCCAAATGGGCGCGTACCCTGGACAAATGGTCGATCGGCTGCGTGCTGATCCTGTTCCTGATCGGGCTACTGCTGGGGCTGGCCGCCTCGGTGCCGCTGGCCGAGCGGAACAATTTCCAGCCTTTCCACTATGTCCAGCGCCAGGCCTTCTTTGGCGGACTGGCCCTGGTCACGATGATCGCCGTGTCGATGATGTCGCCGGTCATGGTGCGCCGCCTGGGCACGCTGGGCTTCCTGGGCGCCTTTGTCGCCCTGGCCCTGTTGCCGGTCTTTGGCACCGATTTCGGCAAGGGTGCCGTGCGCTGGTTCTCGCTGGGTTTTGCCAGCGTCCAGCCGTCGGAATTCCTCAAGCCCGGTTTCGTCGTGATCTCGGCCTGGCTGCTGTCGGCCAACCAGCAGATCAACGGCCCCCCGGGCAAGCTCTATTCCTTCATCCTGGCCATGCTCATCGTCGGCATGCTGGTCATGCAGCCCGATTTCGGCCAGGCCTGCCTGGTGCTCTTCGGCTGGGGCGTGATGTACTTCGTGGCCGGCGCGCCGATGCTGCTGCTGGTCATCATGGCCGTGCTTGTCGTGCTGGGCGGCACGCTGGCCTATTCCAGCTCGGATCACTTTGCCCGGCGGATCGACGGGTTCCTCAACCCCGATGTCGATCCGACCACCCAGCTGGGCTATGCGACCAATGCCATCCGCGAGGGCGGGCTGTTCGGCGTGGGCGTGGGTGAAGGCCAGGTGAAATGGTCGCTGCCCGATGCCCATACCGATTTCATCATTGCCGTGGCGGCCGAGGAATACGGGCTGATCCTGGTCATGATCATCATCGCGCTCTACGGCACGATCGTCATCCGCTCGCTGTTCCGGCTGATGCGCGAACGTGATCCGTTCATCCGCCTGGCCGGCACCGGCCTGGCCGCGATGTTCGGCGTGCAGGCGATGATCAACATGGGCGTGGCCGTGCGCCTGCTGCCGGCCAAGGGCATGACGCTGCCCTTCGTCAGCTACGGCGGCTCGTCGCTGATCGCCGGGGGCATCGCCCTTGGCATGCTGCTGGCCTTTACCCGGTCCCGCCCCCAGGGCGAGATCGGCGACATCTTGCGGGGACGCGGACGGTGACCAGGCTGCTGCTGATGGCGGCCGGGGGCACCGGCGGCCACATGTTCCCCGCCCAGGCCCTGGCCGAAGCCATGCTGGCCCGGGGCTGGCGGGTCAAGCTGTCGACCGACGAACGGGGCGCGCGTTATGTCGGGGCCTTTCCCGAGGCCGTCGAGATCGAGGAAGTGCCCTCGGCGACCTTTGCCCGTGGCGGGCTGATGGCCAAGGCGGCCGTGCCCTTCCGCGTGGGCGCCGGGGTGCTGTCGGCCATGATGCACATGCGCCGGGACCGGCCCGATGCCGTGGTGGGCTTTGGCGGCTATCCGTCGATCCCCGCGCTCGGTGCGGCCTATCTGATGAAACTGCCCCGGATGATCCACGAACAGAACGGCGTTCTGGGCCGGGTCAACGAGGCCTTTGCCACCCGGGTGACCTGCGTGGCCTGCGGCACCTGGCCGACCGACCTGCCCGAAGGGGTCGAGGGCGTCTTTACCGGCAACCCGGTGCGCCGGGCCGTGCTGGAGCGAGCCGATGCGCCCTATATCCCGCCGGGCGATTACCCGATGGCCGTGCTGGTCATGGGCGGCAGCCAGGGCGCGCGGATCCTGTCCGACATGGTGCCCGCGGCCATCGCGGCCCTGCCCGAGGGCCTGCGCCGCAACATCCGCGTCAGCCACCAGGCCCGGGCCGAGGATCACGACCGGGTCGCAACCTTTTATGCCGAACACGGCATCCATGCCGACGTCCAGCCGTTCTTCCACGACGTGCCCAACCGCATGGCCGAGGCCCAGCTGGTCATCAGCCGCTCCGGCGCGTCCAGCGTGGCCGACATCTCGGTCATCGGCCGGCCGTCGATCCTAATCCCCTATGCCGTGGCCGCGGGCGATCACCAGACGGCCAATGCGCGGGGCCTGGTCGAGGCCGGCGCGGCGATCCGCATCCCGGAAAGCCAGCTGACGCCCGACGCCCTTTCCGACAACATCACCACGATCCTGACCCAGCCCCAGGGCGCCGTCCAGATGGGCCGCGCGGCCGTGTCGGTCAGCGCGCCGGATGCGACCGAACGCCTGGTCGCGCTGGTCGAGGGTCTTGCCAGCCAGACAGGGGAACCCCGATGACACCCGCCACCAAGCTGCCCACCGACGTGGGGCCCATCCATTTCGTGGGCATCGGCGGCATCGGCATGTCGGGCATCGCCGAAGTGCTGCTGAACCTGGGCTACACGGTGCAGGGCTCGGACCTGAAACGGTCCAAGATCACCGACCGGTTGGCCGGCCTTGGTGCCACGGTCTTTGAGGGCCAGCGCCCCGAGAACCTGGAAAACGCGGCCGTTGTCGTGATTTCCTCGGCGATCAAGCCGGGCAATCCGGAACTGGACGAAGCCCGGCTGAAAGGCCTGCCCGTCGTGCGCCGGGCCGAGATGCTGGCCGAGCTGATGCGGCTGAAATCCAACGTGGCCGTGGCCGGCACCCATGGCAAGACGACAACCACGACCATGGTGGCCACGCTGCTCGATGCCGGCGACTTCGATCCGACGGTGGTCAATGGCGGGATCATCCATGCCTATGGGTCGAACGCCCGGATGGGGCAGGGCGAATGGATGGTCGTCGAGGCCGACGAGAGCGACGGCACGTTCAACCGGCTGCCCGCGACGGTGGCCATCGTGACCAATATCGACCCCGAGCACATGGAACATTGGGGCGATTTCGATCGCCTACGCGACGGGTTCTACGATTTCGTGTCCAACATCCCGTTCTACGGCGTGGCCGTTTGCTGCACCGATCATGACGAGGTGCAGAAGCTTGTCGGCCGGATCACCGACCGCCGCGTCGTCACCTACGGGTTCAATGCCCAGGCCGACGTGCGGGCGATCAACCTGACCTACAAGGCCGGCACCGCCCATTTCGACGTGGCCCTGCAGGCCGAGGACAAGGTCATCGAGGGCTGCACCCTGCCGATGCCCGGCGATCACAACGTGTCCAACGCCCTGTCGGCCGTGGCCGTGGCCCGGCACCTGGGCATGAAGCTGGACCAGATCCGCGAGGCCCTGGCGAATTTCGGTGGCGTTAACCGGCGATTCACGAAAGTGGGCGAAGTTGACGGTGTAACGATCATCGACGACTACGGTCATCACCCGGTGGAAATCGCCGCCGTCCTGAAGGCCGCTCGCCAGGCGACCGAGGGCCGCATCATTGCCGTTCACCAGCCCCACCGCTACACCCGCCTGTCGTCGCTCTTCGACGATTTCTGCGCCTGTTTCAACGAAGCCGACGTGGTGGCCATCGCCGAGGTCTTCGCCGCCGGGGAAACGCCGATCGACGGCGCCGGGCGCGACGATCTGGTTGCCGGGCTCATCCGCCATGGCCATCGCCATGCCCGGGCCATCCTCGACGAAAACGACCTTGAACGCCTGGTGCGCGAACAGGCCCGGCCGGGCGACATGGTGGTCTGTCTCGGCGCCGGCACGATCTCGGCCTGGGCCAATGGCCTGCCCGAGCGGTTGAAAGGACAATCATGACTCAGACCGGGTTTCGGAGGGAGCAATCAGAGCGGCGGGTGGCTCGTCCCCGTCGCCTCGCCACCGGTCCTGCCGTGCGGACGGCCCCGGCCGTCGCGCCGACATCCGCCGTGCTGCCCGGCCAGGCCGATGCGCCGCACCGCGCGGCCCCCGTTTTCCCCCGGCCGACCGGAGTTATGCCATGACCCTGTCCCTGACGCTTGCCATCCTCTGGGTCTTTGCCTCGACCATCGTGGCCTTCCTGCCGATGGAACGTCAGCTGCGCCCGGGCGGGTTGCTGCTGATCGTCGCGCCACTGCTGATCTGGGCCCTGGCCCGTGATTTCGGCCCGGTCGTGGGGATCATCGCCCTGGGCGCCTTCGTGTCGATGTACCGCAACCCGCTGCGCTATGTCTGGACCCGCATGCGCGGCAATGAATTCGAAGAGAGCCACGGCGAATGATCTCGCTGGTGCTGTTCTGCCTCTGGGTCGTGGCGGCCAATGTCATCGCCATGTTGCCCAGCCGCGATCAGCACTGGACGGCGGCCTATGGCCTGATCGCCGTGGGCATTCCCCTGCTGGGCTACCTGACCTGGCAGAACGGGCCGGTGGCCGGGCTGATCGGCCTGCTGGCCGGCATGTCCGTGCTGCGCTGGCCGGTGATCTTCCTCACCCGCTGGCTGCGGGCCCGGTTCGGCCGCGGCACCGGGGGCTGAGCGCCGCCGCCCCGGCCATCGCCGCTTGCCGCCCCGCCGCCGCGCTTGTAGGCAGGCGGGCATGAGCACCATTCCCACCCCCCGTGGCCGGCTGACCGCCGGGCGCCCGCTGGCCGAGCTGACCTGGCTGCGCGTGGGCGGCCCGGCCGACTGGCTGTTCCAGCCCGCCGATCCCGCCGACCTGGCCGAATTCCTCGCCGCGCTGGACCCGGCCGTACCGGTCTTTCCGATGGGCGTGGGGTCGAACCTGATCGTCCGCGATGGCGGGCTGCGGGCGGTGGTCATCCGGCTGGGCCGGGGGTTCAACACCATCCGCTGCGAAGGCAACCGGGTCATCGCCGGGGCCGCCGCGCTGGATGCCCATGTCGCGCGCAAGGCCGCCGCGGCGGGGATCGACCTGACCTTCCTGCGCACCATTCCCGGCACGATCGGCGGCGCCGTGCGCATGAACGCCGGCTGCTACGGCAGCTATGTCGCCGACCATTTCGTCTCGGCCACGGCCATCCTGCGCGACGGCCGCACCGTCACCCTGACCGCCGACGACCTGTCCTTTGCCTACCGCGAGACCGCCTGGCCCGAGGGGGCGGTGCTGGTCGAGGCGGTGTTCGAAGGCCAGGCGGGCGAGCCCGACGCGCTGGAGGCCCGGATGGCCGACCAGATCGCCCGGCGCGATGCCTCGCAGCCGACCCGGGACCGCAGCGCCGGCTCGACCTTCCGCAATCCGGCCGGTTTCTCGTCTACGGGCCGCGCCGACGACGTGCATGATCTCAAGGCCTGGAAGCTGATCGACGATGCCGGCCTGCGGGGCGCAACCCTCGGTGGCGCGCAGATGAGCGAGAAGCATTCCAACTTTCTCGTCAATATTGGAGGCGCCAGCGCCGCCGATCTCGAAGGATTGGGCGAGCGGGTGCGAAAAGAGGTTTACGATACGAGCGGCATAGAGCTAAAATGGGAAATCATGCGGGTCGGTGATCCGCAGGACAAATAACTCGCGACCCCGGACAGGCAAAATCAACCGGGGCGTGCAATCGGGCAGTTGAGCGACGGGTACAAGAAGACCCGCGCAGAGTGGCAGGTGCGGCATGTCGGGCAGGGCAGCCAGCTCAGTCGTTGTTCTCATGGGCGGTCCCTCGGCGGAGCGCGACGTCTCCTTGTCTTCCGGACAGGAATGCGCGTCGGCGTTGCGCAGTGAAGGCTTCCACGTGGCGGAACTGGACGCGGGCATGGATATCGCCGAACGTCTTCAGGCGTTGCGGCCAGACGTGGTGTTCAACGCGTTGCACGGCCGCTGGGGCGAAGACGGCTGCGTGCAGGGCATCCTTGAATGGCTGCGCATTCCCTATACCCATTCCGGCGTGCTGGCCTCGGCCCTGGCGATGGACAAGCAGCGCAGCAAGAGCGTCTATGCCAACGCCGGGCTGCCGGTGGTCGAAAGCCTGATCTGCCCCAAGGCACAGGTCATGGCCGGCCACATGCTGATGCCGCCCTACGTGGTCAAACCCAACAACGAAGGCTCGTCGGTGGGCGTCTATCTCGTCCACGAGATGACCAATGCCCCGCCGCAGCTGGACGACGCCATGCCCGACGAGGTCATGGTCGAAACATATGTGCCGGGTCGCGAGCTGACGACCACGGTGATGGGCGACCGCGCCCTGACCGTGACCGACATCATCACCGACGGCTGGTACGATTACGACGCCAAGTACAAGCCCGGCGGGTCGCGCCACGAGATCCCGGCCGACATTCCCGCGCCGATCTTCGACCTGTGCATGGATTACGCCCTGCGCGCCCACCGGGCGCTGGGGTGCCGGGGCATCAGCCGCACCGATTTCCGCTGGAACGAAGAGCAGGGCCTGCAGGGGCTCTACCTGCTGGAAACCAATACCCAGCCGGGCATGACGCCGACCTCGCTGGCGCCCGAACAGGCGCTGCATGCGGGCTATGACTTCGGCGCCTTCTGCCGCTGGCTGGTGGAGGATGCCTCGTGCAATCGGTAAGGCCCGCGCCGCATGATCCGGCGCCCAGCCGTCTTCAGTTCCGCGTTCAGCGCTGGCTTCTGACGCCCGGCATCCGGGTGCTGCTCAAGGCCGGGCTGCCGGCGCTGGCCGTGCTGGCCGGCACGGGCATCTTCCTGGCCAGTGAGACCCGGCGCGAGGCGCTGACCGACAAGGTCGCCGGGCTGCGGGCCTCGATCGAGGAACGGCCGGAATTCATGGTCAATGTCATGGCCATCGACGGGGCGGGTGACGGCGTGGCCGAGGATATCCGCGAGATCCTGCCGCTGGACTTCCCGCTGTCGTCCTTCGATCTGGAACTGGGCGACATCCGCGACATGGTCGAAGGTCTGGACCCGGTGAAATCGGCGACGGTGCGCATCCGCCCCGGGGGCATCCTGCAGGTCGACGTGACCGAACGGGTGCCGGTGGTGGTGTGGCGCAACCGCGACGGGGTCGAGCTGCTGGATGCGGCCGGCGTGCATGTCGACACGGTGGCCCATCGCGCGGCCTATCCCGACCTGCCGCTGATCGCCGGGGCGGGCGCCGAAAGCCACGTGGCCGAGGCGCTGGAACTGATTGCCGCCGCGGACGAGCTGTCAGGCCGTCTGCGGGGGCTGGTGCGCATGGGGGAACGGCGCTGGGACGTGCTGCTGGATCGTGACCAGCGGATCATGCTGCCCGAGGACAACCCCGTGCAGGCATTGGAACGGGTCATCGCCCTGAGCGAGGCGCAGGATCTGCTGGAACGCGACGTGGAGGCGGTCGACATGCGCCTCGCCGCGCGGCCGACCCTGCGCATGACCGAAAACGCACAAAAAGACTGGTGGCAAATCCGGCACCAGGACGAAAAAGGGCAGTAAGGGGCAGCGGGTAGACAAGATGACGGACCTCTATCAGTCACAGCGGGCAATGCGGCAGATGCGGCGCATGGCCATGCAGCGGGGCGTGGTGGCCATTCTGGACGTGGGCTCGTCCAAGATCGCCTGCCTGGTGCTGCGCTTCGACGGCACGGGGCGGCTGAGCGAGGACAATTCCATCGGTTCGCTGGCCGGCCAGACCGGCTTTCGCGTGGTCGGCGCGGCGACGACACGGTCGCGCGGGGTGCAGTTCGGCGAGATCAACGCCATGCAGGAAACCGAGCGGGCCATCCGCACGGCGCTGCAGGCGGCGCAGAAGATGGCCGAAATCCGGGTCGACCACGTGATCGCCTGTTTCTCGGGCGCCGATCCGCGCAGCTACGGGCTGGACGCCCGGGTCGAGCTGGAAGGCCAGGTGGTCACCGAGAGCGAGATCGCCCGCGTGCTGGCGGCCTGCGAAGTACCCGATTACGGCCCCGGCCGCGAGGTGCTGCATGCCCAGCCGGTCAATTTCGCGCTCGACCACCGGTCGGGCCTGGCCGATCCGCGGGGCCAGCTGGGCCAGGAACTGGCCGTCGACCTGCACATGCTGACCGTCGATGCCACCGCCGTGCAGAACCTGGCCTATTGCATCAAGCGCTGCGATCTCGAACTGGCCGGCATCGCCTCGTCGTCCTACATGGCCGGGGTCTCGGCGCTGGTCGAGGACGAACAGGAGCTGGGCGCGGCCTGCATCGACATGGGCGGCGGGGCGACCGGCATCTCGATCTTCATGAAGAAGCACATGATCTATGCCGACACCGTGCGCATGGGCGGCGATCACGTGACCGGCGACATTTCCATGGGGCTGGGCGTGCCCATGGCCAAGGCCGAATGGATCAAGACCATGCATGGCGGCGTGCATGCCACGGGCATGGATGACCGCGAGCTGATCGAGATCGGCGGCGACACCGGCGATTGGGAACATGACCGGCGCACGGTCAGCCGCGCCGAGCTGATCGGCATCATGCGGCCGCGCGTCGAGGAGATCCTCGAAGAGGTGCGCACCCGGCTCGATGCCGCGGGCTTCGACCACCTGCCCAGCCAGCAGATCGTGCTGACCGGCGGGGCCAGCCAGATCCCCGGGCTGGACGGGCTGGCCAGCCGCATCCTCGGGCAGCAGGTGCGCCTGGGCCGGCCGCTGCGCGTGCATGGCCTGCCGCAGGCGGCCACGGGGCCGGGCTTTGCCGGGGCCGTGGGCCTGTCGCTCTTTGCCGCCCATCCGCAGGACGAATGGTGGGATTTCGAGATCCCGGTCGACCGCTACCCGGCGCGGTCGCTGAAACGCGCGGTGCGCTGGTTTCGCGACAATTGGTAAACACCTGGTGGCCGGGCGTTGAGACGTCTGGCGCCGCGGCCGCCTGATCCGGCGCGGGGTCGCCTGGCCCGGCCGGGGGGTGACCCGGCCCGAGGTTGTCTGACCCGGCCCCCGGGGGCGTCTGATCCGGAGCGGGGTGTCCGATCCGGAGCAGGGCGCTGTGATAGACGGGCTGCTCCTGTGGCAGCGCCGTCCGCCCCGGGGGCCGGGCTCAGAATTCGGTGCCCTTGTCCCAATCCATGTGATCCAGGTAATGCCAGGCCCCGCCGCGTTCGATGAACCAGATCGTGCGGTTGGTCTCGGCGCCCAGGCCCCAGGTCATTTCCCGCACGAAGGCGCCCGAGGCGACCTCGCCGGGCCGGGCCCGGTCGGGCAGCAGGTTGCGGAATTCCGGCATCTCGGGGGCCAGGGGAAAGATTTCGGTTTCCAGCGGCGCGCCGTATTCGGCTTCGGCCGTGGTCGGGGTCATCGCGGCCAGGGCCGCCGTGTCTGTCTGGCTGGACAAGCCTGTCTCCTTTGCTTGGGCTGTGGACGGATAGGGGGGCAGGGCGGTGCGGGCGATCAGCGCCAGGACCGCCAGCAGCGCGGCGCGCGGGCCGGTCATCATCGCCTTCATCCCACGCTCTTCACCGTCCAGGTGGTGTCCTTGATCATCTTGTTGAGCTCGCCGACCAGGTGATCGGCATGGCGTTTGCGCAGCTCGTTGCCGATGTTCATCATGCTCTTCTTGTCGGCGAAATTGGCCGCGCCGGACTTGTATTCATCGCCATGGCCGGCCGGCCCGTGCTTGGAATTGCCCACCGCATGGCCGAATTCATGGGCAAAGGGCGATTGCTTGTCCTTGTCCTTGCCGGTGCCCAGCAGGTCCTTCAGCTTGGTGTCCTCGCTGTCCAGCTTGATCGTCTGCTTGCCCCAGTTCACGCTCGATGTCGGCGATTTCGAGCCCTTGGGCACCTTGGTCACGGTCACCTTCCAATGCCCGCCCGACTTGACCTTCTTGATGTCGAAGCTGACGTTGAACACCGTGTCCTTGAAGGCCCGGGCGAAATCGGACTTGCCCGCGCAGGTCAGCTTGAACTTGCCGCTCCAGCGCGCCCAGATCGCCTTGTCGGCGGCAGTGTGGAAATCGGCCATCTCCTTGGCCGTCCATTTCGACACGCCCGACGACAGGACAAAGGTGTATTCCCATTTCTGCTGGACGAAGATCAGCGCCTTGTCGGCGTTGATGTCGATGGACATGCGCGGCATGTCCTTGGTGTGCTTGCATTGCACGGTGGACGGGGTCGGCGGGATCGATACCTTGTCGCCCGGCTCGATCTTGTCGGGGTCCGGGCGCAGCTTGCGGAACTTGGCATTGGTCGGATCGTCGTAGAGCGCCTTCCACGTCTTTATTCCGTATTTCTTGGCGATCTTGGAAAGGGTCTCGCCCTTCTTGACGGTATGCACCGGGTCGGCCATCAAACGGCTCCATCGTTCTCGGCCCGGTTGGGTGGCGCGAAGAAATGATGGCGCAGCCGACGGGCCCTGGATCAATACATGTCCGGCCCGACCATCGGGCCGACAACAACAACTTCTGCAATGCGTGAAAGATGGGGGCTGGGTGGCGCCGGGTCAATGCGCGTCATTACGCGGATGTGCGCGCGCCAGAGTGCAAAGCCGGATGACAGCCCCCGCGCGGCGTGCTAATTGGATTCGACGCATCCGGCAAAAGAGATGCGCGCCAACACGCAGGGTCGAGCAGGACCCACCGACAGAAACGACCCAGCCTGTTCCGCGCCTGCGGTGCAGTGGATTGCCTGTTTGTGTCATGTGACCGGGGAAACCCAAGATCTGGTCGCATCGGCGAAATGCTGCAAGGAACGGGCGCAAAAGCCCGTTATTTTGTGGTATCAGCGTGTTTTTTGGGTGACGATCCCTACGCATCGGGCTAGGATATCCCCGGACAGGTAAAAAACGCCCGAATGGGTGACAGCAGACAGGCGGATAGCAGATGACATTGAACCTCTCGATGCCGGGCCAGGACGAACTCAAGCCGAGGATCACGGTCTTCGGTGTCGGAGGGGCAGGCGGCAACGCAGTCAACAACATGATCGAGAAAGAGCTCGATGGTGTGGACTTTGTGGTGGCCAACACCGACGCACAGGCGCTGCAGCAAAGCTCGGCGCCCGCCCGCGTGCAACTGGGCGTGAAAGTGACCGAAGGACTGGGGGCAGGGGCCCGCGCTTCGGTCGGCGCCGCGGCTGCCGAAGAGAGCATCGAACAGATCGTCGATCACCTGGCCGGTGCGCATATGTGCTTCATCACCGCCGGCATGGGCGGCGGCACCGGCACCGGCGCAGCCCCGATCATCGCCCAGGCGGCGCGTGAACTGGGTGTTCTGACCGTCGGCGTCGTGACCAAGCCCTTCCAGTTCGAAGGCGCCAAGCGCATGCGCCAGGCCGAAGACGGCGTGGAGCAGCTGCAAAAGATGGTCGACACGCTGATCATCATCCCCAACCAGAACCTCTTCCGCCTGGCCAACGAAAAGACGACCTTTACCGAGGCGTTCTCGATGGCCGACGACGTGCTCTACCAGGGCGTCAAGGGCGTGACCGACCTGATGGTCCGGCCCGGCCTGATCAACCTCGACTTTGCCGATGTGCGCGCCGTGATGGACGAGATGGGCAAGGCGATGATGGGCACCGGCGAGGCCGAGGGCGAAGATCGCGCCATCCAGGCCGCCGAGAAGGCCATTGCCAACCCGCTGCTCGACGAGATCTCGCTGCGCGGCGCCAAGGGCGTGCTGATCAACATCACCGGCAGCCACGACCTGACCCTGTTCGAACTGGACGAGGCGGCCAACCGCATCCGCGAGGAAGTCGACCCGGACGCCAACATCATTGTTGGCTCGACGCTGGACGAGAACATGAACGGCATGATCCGCGTGTCGGTCGTGGCCACCGGCATCGATGCCTCGGACGTGCAATCCGACATCCCCGTGCCGCGCCGCCCGATGGCCCGCCCGCTGAAGGCGACCACCTCGGTCGAGGACGCCCAGAACATCGCCGAGCCTGTTGCCATGCCCGCGCCGACCCCGGTGGCCGAGCCCGTGGCCCAGCCGGCCATGGCCGCCGCCCAACCCCAGCGTTTTGACAGCGCGCCGGCCGAATATGCCGCCGCTGCCGAGGAGCCGGGCCTGTTCGACGGGCTGGATTCCGATGCCGCCGCGGCGCTGGACCGGGCAGAGCAGGGCTTCTACGAAGACGAACCGGCCTCGCTGTCGGATGACGGCCTGCCGCCGCCGGCTTACCAGCCGCGGGTCGCAGCCTTTGAGCCGCAGCGCGCCCAGTCGCTGGAAGCCGAGCCCGACAGCTTTGTCGCGCCCAAGGCCCCGCTGCCCGGCACGCCGACGCCCGAGATGATGGACCGCCTGCGGGCCGCCGCCGCCCGGGCCCAGGACAGCCAGCCGGCTCCGCGTCCGGCCCCGGCACCTGCCGCCGAGCACGATCGCCCGCGCTTCGGCATCAACTCGCTGATCAACCGGATGACCGGCCATGCCGGCGACACGCCCGAGCATCACACCGGCTCGGCCGTGCGCGCACAGCCCCCGGTTCACCAGCCGAGCGCTGGTGTCCAGGCCCAGCCGTCCAACGATCCCGACCAGGATCGCATCGAAATTCCGGCCTTCCTGCGACGCCAGGCAAACTGACCGGGATCACAACCCAAGCACTCGGAGGCCGCCTTGCGCGGCCTCTTTTTTGTTTGAAAACAGGTGACTAGCCGGGGGTGGGCGAGGCCCCGCCCATTGCTTTCAGGCATGTTTCAAATGGTTGCAAACTTTGAATTGAGATGCACCCACCCGTTCTCTACTTCAGGATTAACGATTTCTGCCGTGCGGCGAAGGAACCTGTTCCCGGAGCGGTTTGTTGTTTTTCCGGGTAAATGAGTAAGCGAACAGGCGCGAATGGCACGGAAGAGGGCCCAATGACGGGTCCGGAAGGGGTAACATGCAACAGACGCTCAAAGCACCCGTGACCTTCGAAGGGGTCGGCCTGCATTCGGGCCGCCCGGCACGGCTGACCATCCGCCCGGCTTCGGCCGAACATGGCATCTGGTTCCGGCGCACCGACATCACGCTGGGCGACACGATGATCCCCGCGCTGTGGCATGTCGTCGAGCAAAGCCCGCTCTGCACCCGCCTGATCAATGCCGCCGGCGTGTCGGTCTCGACCGTCGAACATGTCATGGCCGCGCTGGCCGGATGCGGCGTGCACAACGCCCTGATCGACATCGACGGTCCCGAAGCCCCGATCATGGACGGCTCGTCGCTGCCCTTCGTCAAGGGCATCATGGACCGCGGCCTGCAGGCGCTGACCGCGCCGGTCCGGGCGCTGGAAATCGTCGCGCCGGTCGAGGTGACCGTGGGCGCGGCAACGGCCCGGTTCGAACCGATGGACGGCATGGAAATCGATTTCCGCATCGATTTCCCCGATCCGGCGATCGGCGCCCAGTCGCGCGTTCTGAACATGGCCAACGGCGCCTTCGTGCGCATGCTGTCCGACAGCCGGACCTTCTGCCGCAAGGAAGACATCGACCAGATGCGTGCGGCCGGCCTGATCAAGGGGGGCACGCTGGACAATGCCGTTGTCGTCGACGGGGCCGAGGTTCTGACGCCGGGCGGGCTGCGCCATGCCGACGAGGCCGTGCGCCACAAGATGCTGGACGCCCTGGGCGACCTGGCCCTAGCCGGCGGTCCGATCCTGGGCCGTTACATCGGCAACCGGGCGGGCCATTCGGTGACCAACAGCCTGCTGCGCCAGGCCTTTGCCACCCCCGGCGCCGTGCGCATGGTGGTCTGCGACGAAGACCAGATGATGCGCCTGCCGGGCGCCGGCCTGGCCGCCCGCGAAATCCCGCAGGTGGCATGACCGGGCCATGCAACCGGGGGGCGTGATGGGCGCTCCGGTCACATCACAATCGGCACGCGGCCTTGGGCCGGTGCCAGGGCGCAGGCGGTCCCCGACGGGCCGCCTGTTTCATGTTTGCGGGTGATTTCAAGCGCTTGCCTGTCGGCCCCCGGGGGCAGGGCGCGGCAAAATTGGCATCGGGCGAAGGCACGATAAGGCGTTTTGCACCGGATTTTAATGTGCTAGACCCACTCAAAAGCGGGGCACACCCCGGGCACTATGCGGTGAGGATAGGCGAGAATGACAGGCGGCAAGTCGGCGTTCCGTAAGGCGGCTGTTTTGGTAATGGCGCTGACACTGGCCGGATGTGGCGACGGTGGCCTCTTTGGTGGCGGCAACCAGCGGGTCGAGAATCTCGAAGGGTTTACCGCCGAGCAGATCTTTGAACGTGGCGAATACGAACTCAGCCGGGCCCGGCCCGAGGATGCGGCCTATTACTTCGGCGAGATCGAACGGCTGTATCCGTATTCCTCATGGGCGCAGCGCGCGCTGATCATGCAGGCCTATTCCTATCACCAGGACAAGGATTACGAGAATTCGCGCACGGCCGCCCAGCGGTTCATCGATTTCTACCCGGCCGACGAGGATGCGGCCTATGCCCAGTACCTGCTGGCGCTGTCCTATTACGACCAGATCGACGAGGTCGGGCGCGACCAGGGCCTGACCTTCCAGGCCCTGCAGGCCCTGCGCGCGGTGATCGAACGCTATCCCGACAGCGAATATGCCACGTCGGCGATCCTCAAGTTCGACCTGGCTTTCGACCACCTGGCCGGCAAGGAAATGGAAATCGGGCGCTATTACCTGCGGCGCAAGCATTACTCGGCGGCGATCAACCGCTTCCGCGTGGTGGTAGAGGATTTCCAGACCACGTCGCACACGCCCGAGGCGCTGCACCGGCTGGTCGAGGCCTACCTGTCGCTGGGCCTGTTCGACGAGGCGCAGACGGCCGGGGCGATCCTGGGCTACAACTATCGGTCCACCCAATGGTACGAGGACAGCTACAAGCTGCTGACCAGCCAGGGCTTGGAGATGAAGGACCGGGGCAACAACTGGCTGAGCCAGATCTATCGTCAGACAATCAAGGGCCAGTGGCTCTAGGGCGCGGCGGGGTGAAACCCCGCCCTACGGACGGTTCGCATGCTGCGATCACTTGATATCCGTGACATCCTGATCATCGACCGGCTGGTGCTTGATGCCCGGCCGGGCCTGAACGTGCTGACCGGCGAGACCGGGGCGGGCAAGTCGATCCTGCTGGATGCGCTGGGATTCGTGCTGGGCTGGCGCGGCCGGGCCGAGCTGGTGCGCGAGGGGGCCGAACAGGGCGAGGTGGTGGCCGTGTTCGACCTGCCGCCGGGCCATGCGGCCCATGCCGTGCTCGAAGAGGCCGGGCTGCCGGCCGAGGATGACGAGCTGATCCTGCGCCGGGTCAACCGGGCCGACGGGCGCAAGACCGCCTGGATCAATGACCGGCGGGCCTCGGGCGAGGTGCTGCGCCGGCTGTCGGACACGCTGGTGGAGCTGCATGGCCAGCATGACGACCGGGGCCTGCTGAACCCGCGCGGCCACCGGGCGCTGCTGGATGCCTATGCCGGCCATGACGATCTGCGCGCGGCGGTGCGCGCGGCCTGGGCCACCCGGCGCGAGGCGGCCACGGCGCTGGAGGCGGCAACCCGGGCGCTGGAAGAGGTCAAGGCCGAAGAGGATTTCCTGCGCCATGCCGTGGCCGAGCTGGACGCGCTGGATCCGCAGCCGGGCGAGGATGCCACGCTGGACAGCCGCCGGCGGCTGATGCAGGGGGCCGAGAAGATCCGGGCCGATGTCCTGCGCGCGGCCCAGGCCGTGGGCCGGGACGGGGCCGAAGGGGCGGCCGGCGATGCGCTGCGCTGGCTCGAAGGCGTGGCCGACAGCGCCGAGACCGGCACGGTTGATGCGCCGATCGCGGCCCTGGGGCGTGCGCTGGTCGAGCTGGGCGAGGCGCTGTCGGGCATCGAGGCCTGTATCGACGCGCTCGATTTCGACCCGCGCGAGCTGGAACAGGTCGAGGAACGGCTGTTCGAGATTCGCCGCCTGTCGCGCAAGCACGGGCTGGTGGCCGATGACCTGGCGGGCTTTGCCGGCGACCTGCGCGACCGACTGGCCGCTCTGGATGGCGGCGAGGCCGACCTGGCCGACCGGCGCAAGGCGCTGGCCCGGGCCGAGGCGGCCTATGATGCCGCGGCCACCGCCCTGACCGAGGCCCGCCGTGCGGCGTCGGTGGAGCTCGATGCGGCGGTCATGGCCGAGCTGGCGCCGCTCAAGCTGGAACGGGCGGTCTTTGCGACGACCCTGACGGCCGAGACCCCGGGCCCCGACGGCCGCGACGCGGTGGCCTTTACCGTGGCGACCAACCCGGGCGCGCCCTCCGGCCCGCTCAACAAGATCGCCTCGGGCGGTGAGCTCAGCCGTTTCCTGCTGGCTCTCAAGGTCTGCCTGGCCGGGGATGCCCGCGGGCTGACCATGATCTTCGACGAGATCGATCGGGGTGTCGGTGGGGCCACGGCCGATGCCGTGGGCCGGCGGCTGGAATCGCTGGCAGCGACGGGCCAGGTCTTGGTGGTCACCCATTCGCCCCAGGTTGCGGCCCGGGGCGGCCATCACTGGCGGGTGTCCAAGGCCGTGCGCGACGGGGCGACCCTGTCGGATGTCACCGCGCTGGCCGCGCCCGACCGGGTGGACGAGATCGCGCGCATGCTGGCCGGCGACACGATCACCGAAGAAGCCCGCGCCGCCGCCCGCTCGCTGTTGCAGGGCTGACGCTGTCGGCGGCCAATGGGCCGCGCGGCCGGGCAGGGCGCTCGACGCCGGACGCCCGCGCTGTCACACTCGGGCCAGGTCATAGAGAGTTGCAGCCCATGTCGGAATCCACCAAGGCCCGCCTTGTCGTCACAGTGATGATGGCCCTGATCGGGGGCGCGTTCTTCTTCGGCTTCCTGGCCGAGGACATGGGCCGGGCCTCGGACCCCGGGGTCGAGAACGTCGGTCGCGGGCTGGTCCTGCGCTACATCGTGGCCATGGCCATCGGCGGGGCCCTGGCCGGGGCGCTCTGTGCCGGGCTGTTCGGCCATGGCGGGGTGACCGGATGGTTGCGGGCGGTGGTCGGCGCGGTGCTGGCCAGCCTGCTGGCCGGGCTGATCGGCAGCGCCATCGGCCAGCTGCCCGACATGGCTGCCGACGGGCTGAACATGACCGAGGTCATCTCGATCGGCTTCGGCCTGGTGCTGATCCCGCTGGCCATGGTCGGCCAGCCGGTCATGGTGGCCGTCTGGGCCGCGCTGTCGGTCGCCACCCATCTGATGGCCCACCGGGTGCGCGGCGCGCGCTGATCGGCGGCCTCGCGCGACGCCCTAACGTGACGGCCCCGGCGGTCCTTATTACAGTGATGTGCGTCGGCCCTTGTTGCAGTGATGTGCGTCGGCCCCTGAGCCGCTGTCGACGGCACCCAGCGACATCGCCCCTGACTAGGCGGCATCCCCACGCGACGGCCCCGCTCTCGACCTTTGCTCGCATCGGCGCCGTCTGCGGTTGCGCCCCGAGGTAGCGCATTTCACGAAACGGCCGTCCCACGGTGCGCCACGCGATGCCCTCCTGCTTCGGTCTCTCCCGAGGCAGCGCTTTACAGCGGCGGCGGGACGCGACGGGCTCCCTCAGTCTGCAAACCTTGGCCGCCGCAACACGGTTTTCACAACAGAGGATGCGGAGGCCTTTCACCGGCTGTTCACCTGTCCTAGACATACTGAGGATCACAGCCGAAACCCGCGATGTCCGCCAAAGACCGTTCCGCCTTCGCCGAGCAATTCTCGATCGTCACCGCCACGCTGCGGGACGGCTGGCACATCCTGCGCCGGCGCGGGCCGAGCCAGATCCAGTTCTGGTTCATCGCCCTGGCCGTGGGGATCGCCGCGGGCTTTGCCGCGCTGTTCTTCCGCAAGGGCATCTTTGCCCTGCAGGCCGCGCTTTATCGCACCGACGATCCCAACCTGCTGCACAGCCACGTGGCCACGCTGCCCTGGTGGATGATCGTGCTGATCCCGGTCTGCGGCGGGCTGATCGTCGGGGGTATCCTGCATTGGTTCACCGCCGACGGCCGGCTGCGCAATGTCTCGGACGTCATCGAAGGCGCCGCCCTGCACGGCGGCCGGGTCGAGACCAAGGCCGGCTTTGCCTCGGCGCTGGTCAGCCTGATCACCCTGTCCTCGGGCGGCTCGTCGGGGCGCGAAGGGCCGGTGGTCCACCTGGCCGGGGTCATGGCCTCCTGGGTGTCGGAACGGATCGACGCCGATGGGATCACCGGGCGCGACCTGCTGGGCTGTGCCGTGGCGGCGGCGGTCTCGGCCTCGTTCAACGCGCCCATTGCCGGGGCGCTCTTTGCGCTCGAAGTCGTGCTGCGCCACTTTGCCGTCCATGCCTTTGCGCCCATCGTCATCGCGGCGGTGGCCGGCACGGTGATCAACCGGCTGGAATTCGGCGGGCTGACGGAATTCGTGCTGAACACGCCCGGCCAGCTGCAATTCTACGTCGAGCTGCCGGCCTTCCTGATCCTGGGCCTGGTCTCGGGGCTGATCGCCGTCGTGCTGATGCGCTCGATCTTCCTGGCCGAGGATGTCGGCAATCATATCCAGAAGACCCTGCGCATGCCCCGCTGGATGCGCCCGGGCCTGGCCGGGCTGCTGCTGGGCCTGATCGCCCTGGCCTTTCCGCATATCATCGGCGTGGGCTATGAAACCACGCTCCGCGCGCTCAAGGGGGAGGTGCCCCTGACCGAGGCCATCCTCTTTACCGCCGTCAAGGTCGTGGCCGTGGCCATCACCCTGGCCGGCCACATGGGGGGCGGGGTGTTTTCGCCCTCGCTGATGGTCGGTGCGCTGGCCGGGCTGGCCTTTGGCCTGATTGCCACCGGCGTGCTGCCCGACGTGTCGGGCACGGCCACGCTCTATGCCTTTGCCGGCATGGGCGCGGTGACCGCCGCCGTGCTGGGCGCGCCGATTTCGACCACGCTGATCGTCTTCGAACTGACCGGCGACTGGCAGATCGGCATCGCGGTGATGGTCTCGGTGTCGATGTCGACGGCCCTGTCTTCGCGCCTGGTCGACCGCAGCTTCTTTCTCACCGCCCTGGAACGCCGGGGCAAGCACCTGGCCGCCGGGCCCCAGGCCTACCTGCTGGCCATGTTCCGGGCCGGGGCGGTGATGCGCAAGCCCGACCACGCCCGGGCCGCCGATGCCGAGCGCTGCTGGCAGATGATCGGTGAGGGGCTTTATGTCGACGTCAATGCCACGCTGGAAGCGGCCATGCCCGTCTTTGACCGGGCCGGGGTGACGTTCCTGCCCGTGGTCTCGCTGACCGGCGAAAACAGCGCGCCCGAGTTGCGCGGGGCGCTGTTCCATGTCGACGCGCTGAAGGCCTACAACCGCGCCCTGGCGGCCACCGCGGCCGAAGAACATTCCTGATTGACGGGGCAGGGCGGCGCCGGGCCTGTCCCGTCCGCCCCAAATGAAAAACGCCCCGCAACGGGGGCGTTTTCAGCTGTCCGGCAGGGGGGCCGGTCAGATCCGTTCGACGGTCACCTCGTCGGTGGCATAAAAGGCCACGTGGTCCTTGATCTCGGCTACGGCCTCGGTCGGGTTCTCATAGGTCCAGGCGCCGTTCTCGATCGTCGCCGAGCGGTTCATGATCGAATAGTAATTGGCCTGGCCCTTGTGCGGGCAGGTCGTGACCTTGTCGGTGCGTTCGAGGAACGCCATCCCGATGTCGCCGCGCGGGAAATAGATGATGGCCGGGTAGCCGTCCTCGCTCAGCTCCAGCGCATTGCTGCTTTCGGCCAGAACCGCTCCGCCCGAACGCACCGTCCAGACCCCTTCGGCCCTGCGAATCCTGATATGATCAGCCATGTCCCGTCCCTTCCCGTTTGTCTTCAGCGATGTGCCCGCTGGATGTAACGCTCGCGTGACATCTCACAGCGGAGCGCAGGCCTGTTTCAGCCACGCGCGTGCGTCATCGCCAACGCGCGGGGCAATCTTGTCCCATACCTGTGAATGGTAGGCGTCGAGCCAGGCCCGTTCCTCGACCGCTAACATGTCGGCCAGAATGCAGCGCCGGTCAATGGGCACGAAGGTCAATGTGCGCCAGTCGTACATTTCCCGTTCCGGATCGGCGCCCTCCGGCGGCGTGGCAGCCTGTACGACCAGCAGGTTCTCGATGCGGATGCCAAAGGCGCCCTCGCGGTAATAGCCCGGTTCGTTCGACAGGATCATGCCCGGCTGCAAGGCCACGTCCGAGGTCCGGCTCAACCTTTGCGGGCCTTCGTGGACGCTGAGATAGGCGCCCACGCCATGGCCCAGCCCGTGGTTGAAATCCTGCCCGGCCAGCCACAGGGGCATGCGGCCGACGGCCTCGATCTCGCGGCCCGAATGGCCGCGCGGCCAGCGCAGGCGGCTCATGGCGATCATGCCCTGCAGCACACGGGTAAAGGCTGCGCGTTCTTCGTGGCCAATCTCGCCCACGGCAATGGTGCGGGTGATGTCGGTGGTGCCGTCCAGGTATTGCCCGCCGCTGTCCAGCACCAGCAGATGGCCGTCCTGCAGCGTGGCATCGGTCTCCTCGGTCACGCGGTAATGCATGATCGCGCCGTTGGGCCCGGTGCCGGAAATCGTCTCGAACGAGATATCCTGCAAGGCATTGTCCTGGCGGCGGCAGGCCTCCAGCCGGCGGACGACGTCGATCTCGGTGATCGTGCCGGGCGCCTGGGCATCCAGCCAGGCCAGGCATTCGACCATCGCCGCCCCGTCGCGCAGGTGGGCGGCGGCGCTGCCGGCGATCTCGGCCTCGTTCTTGCAGGCCTTGGGCAGCAGGCAGGGGTCAGGCCCTTCGGTCCCGCGCTCGCCCAGGGCGTCGGCCACGGCCTGGGGCGCCGAGCCGGGATCATAGCGGATCGGCCCGTCCAGGGCCTCCAGCGCGTCGATCAGCGTGGCGGTCGGCCAGACCGTGACATCGCCGCCCAGGTGGTCGGCCAGGTCGGCGACCTTGGAGGGCGTGATGAAGAGATCGACGGCGCCGGTGTCGTAGAGGATGGCAAAACACTGGGCCACCGGGTTCCGTTCGATGTCCGAACCGCGGATGTTGAGCAGCCACATGATGGAATCGGGCAGGGTCAGCACCGCCCCGCGATGACCGGCCGCGGCCAGCTCCCGGCCCAGCCGCTCGCGCTTGGCCCGGGCGGTTTCGCCGGCAAAGTCCAGAGGATGGGCCCGCGCCGGTTCGGCCGGCGGGGCCGGCTGGTCGGGCCAGATGCGGTCGACCAGGTTGTCATGGGCGATCAGCTCGATGCCCGTGCCGTCCAGGCTGCGCCGCGCCTCGCGCAGCTGGGCCACGGCATGCAGCCAAGGGTCAAAGCCAACCTTGCCGCCCTGCGGCAGCTGGTCCTTCAGCCAGTCGCCCATGCGCACATCCGGCCAGGGCACGGGGGTATAGACATCGGCCACCTGGTCCTTGACCTGGGTGCGATAGCGGCCGTCGATGAACACCCCGGCGATGTCGCGCAGCGCCACGCAGAACCCGGCCGAGCCGGTAAAGCCGGTCAGCCAGGCCAGCCGCGCATCGCGCGCGGCGACATATTCCCCCTGGTGGGCATCGGCCCGGGGCACCAGGAACCCGTCCAGCCCGGCGCCGGCCATCTCCTCGCGCAGCGCGGCCAGTCGCGGGGGGCCCTGCTCGGGGCGGGCGGTGACCTCGAAGGTTTGGAACATGGGGGAACTCCGGTTTTCAGACCGCGCGATCCCACCCGATCCGGCCCGCCTGCGCAACCCCCGGTGCCGGCGCGAATGGTCGCTGGCTTGCCCTTTGAGGGCGTTTCGCCGGTGGCACGGTCATGCAGGGATACTTGGAAAGAGAAAGAAGCAGCAGGACGGCGCGCCACTCATCCCATCCGCTCGGCGGGCCGGTGGGGCAGGGGCGCCGCGCCCCTGTCTTCTTCTTGGCCCAAATACCCGCCGCAGGCGAAGGCCGGCCTCAGCCGGCCTTTCTGATGCCCATCACACGGGCGCGGGCGCGGGGGTCGCTGTCGAACAGGGCCGCCAGCTGTTCGGTCATGGCGCCGGCCAGCTGTTCGACATCGGTGATCGTCACCGCCCGGTCGTAATAGCGCGTCACGTCATGGCCGATGCCGATGGCCAACAATTCGACCATCTTGCGCTTTTCCACCATGGCGATCACGTCGCGCAGGTGTTTCTCCAGGTAATTGGCCGGATTCACCGACAGCGTCGAATCATCGACCGGCGCACCGTCGGAAATGACCATCAGGATCTTGCGCTGTTCGCGCCGGCCCAGCATCCGCCGATGCGCCCATTCCAGCGCCTCGCCGTCGATGTTTTCCTTCAGCAGGCCTTCCTTCATCATCAGGCCCAAGTTCGGCCGGGCCCGGCGCCAGGGCGCGTCGGCCCCCTTGTAGATGATGTGGCGCAGGTCGTTCAGCCGGCCCGGCTGCTGCGGCCGGCCGTCGTTCAGCCAGGCCTCGCGCGCTTGTCCGCCTTTCCAGGCCCGGGTGGTAAAGCCCAGGATCTCGACCTTGACGTTGCAGCGTTCCAGCGTCCGGGCCAGCACGTCGGCGCAGATCGCCGCGATGGAGATCGGCCGGCCGCGCATCGACCCGGAATTGTCCAGCAGCAGCGTCACCACCGTGTCGCGGAACTCGGTGTCCTTCTCGACCTTGAACGACAGCGGCGTCGTCGGCTGGGCCACCACGCGGGCCAGCCGCCCGGCATCCAGGATGCCTTCCTCGCGGTCGAATTCCCAGCTGCGGTTCTGCTGCGCCTGCAACCGGCGCTGCAGCTTGTTGGCCAGCCGGCTCACCGCACCCTTGAGCGGTTCGAGCTGCTGGTCGAGATAGGCCCGCAGGCGCTCCAGCTCGGCGGGTTCGGCCAGGTCCTCGGCCGCGATTTCCTCGTCATGCTCGCCCAGGTAGATCTTGTAATCCGGGTCGGCCTCCGAGGCCTGCGGCGGGGCGGGCGGTTCGAGCGGCGCATCGCCCTCGGGCATCTCGGCCTCGTCGCCCAGCTCCTGGTCGGCCATCTCGTCCATCGAGACCTGCGCCTCGGCGGCATCCTGCTGTTCGTCCTGGGATTGCTCGGGGTTGGCCTCGGCCTCGGTGTCGTCCTGGTCGTCCTGGCCCGTCGAATCGGGCTGTTCCTCGTCCTCGGGCTGTTCCTCGGCCTCGCTGTCCTGGTTCTCGTCCTCGCTGTCGGGATCCTCGCCCAGCTGGTCGGCATAACCCAGGTCGGAAATCACCCGCCGGGCCAGCCGGGCAAAGCCGGCCTGGTCGTCCAGCAGGGTATCGACATCATCCAGCGTCTCGCTGGCCTGTTCCTCGATGAAGCCGCGCCACAGGTCCATGACGTTCTGCGCGCCGGACGGCAGATCGCGCCCGGTGGCCAGGTGGCGGATCAGGTAGCCGGCGGCCACGGCCAGCGGCGCGTCCGAGGCCTGGCGGATCTGGTCATAGCCCCGGCGGTTGGCCTCGTGGCCGATCTTGGCATCGATATTGCCGGCCGTGCCGGGCATGTCGCGGGCGCCCATGGCCTCGCAGCGGGCGGTTTCCATGGCCTCGTAGAGATCGCGGGCCATCTCGCCCGGCGGGGCATAGCGGGCATGGACGCCGGCATCGTGGTAGCGCCGGTTCATCGCCAGGGCATCGGCCGTGCCCCGGGCCAGCAGGACCTCGTCGCGGGTCATGCGCCGGCTGACCTGGGGCAGGCGCATGGAATCGCCCGACAGGCCCGAGGGATCGACCGAGTAGCTGACATTCAGCTCGGGGTCGTCGGCCATCACCTTGGTCGCTTCGGCCAGGGCCTTCTTGAACGGATCGGCGGGATTGTCGGGCTTGTTCATGGTCTTCGCAGGCTCTCGGGGGCGTCATCACACGCCCGTGGCGTCGAGCCCGCACCCTAGACCCAAAGCCCCGGCTTGGCCATAGCCCTGCCGGCCTTGTGCCGCCACCGGTGCCATCGCGGCCGACAGGCGGCGCGGGGCGGCGCAAATCGCGGGCGGCGGGCCATGCGTGGTGCCGTTCGGAGGCCCGTTCCGTCGGGGCCGGTCCGGCAGTTCAGGTCGTGGGCGCCAGCACCAGGTCGCGGCAGCGCGCGATGCTGACCTCGGCCGCCTGGCGGGCGTAATCGGCGATGCCCGCGTCAAAGCTGTAGAGCTGGTTGGCCAGGTGGCCGGCGATCTCGCTCCAGCCCTGCGAGCGCCACCGGTCTTCCTGGCCCGAGGGCACGCCCTGGTCATAGGCATCGGGCAGCACGGCTTCGAGCAGCATGTCGAACTCGGCCCGCAGGCGGTCGTTCTCGCCGGCATCGTCCAGGCGCATCGAGCGTTGATGAGAGGCCAGGGCCGCCAGCCGGCCCGAGCATTTGGCGAAGAGTTCCGCCCGTTGATGGGAAAAGGCCGGAAGGCCCGGCGCGGCCTCGGCGCGCCCGCCCTCAAGGGCGAGGATGCAGCTGCCGCAAAGGAGAATCGCTGTGATGGGTCTCATGTAACGATTTTATGACGGATGGATTACCAGTCAATTGAGTATATACATTTGATGCACATTTGCTGGACATTTTTACTCCGAGGGCGGGCCGCGCATGGCAAATGGGCGGGGTGATCGGCCGCCTCGTCGGCATCGGGGCGGACCGCCGGGCAGCCGTTGGGGGGGGGCGGGTCAGCCGCCGGGCAGCAGGGCGCGGCATTCGGCCAGGAAATAGCCGGCGGCGCGGGTGGCTCGCGCAGCACGGGCGGGATCGGCATGGAACCGGGCCTGCAGCAGCACCATGGCCTGGGCCTGCTTGGCCGAGACCCGCCAGGCCATCATGGCCTGGCCGCTGATGGCCGGCAGGTCGGGATGAAGGGCGTCGAGCAGATCGAGAAAGACATCGCGCTGGTCGGCCGCCCTGTCCGAAGCCGCGCCGTCGAACAGGGCTTCGTGTTCTGCAAGGGCAGAGAAACGGCCGGCACAGATGGCAAACAGGCGCAGCAGGTCGGCCGGGGCAGGCGGGGTCGTCGCGCCGGGGGCGGCGGTGGCGGGGGCGGGGGCAAGCAGGACGGGCACAAGCAGGGCCGGGGCGATCAAGGAAGGCGCCAACAAGGAAGGTGCAAGTAGGATCGGGGCCAGCAAGGCGGGCAGCGGACCCAGGGGCGCACAGGCCAGCCAGAGCGCCAGCATGGCACCGCGCAGGCCCCGCCCGGGGGCCGGACCAAAAGAAAAGCGCCCGGACATGGGGTCCGGACGCTAGCATCAAGAGATTACCGGGGCTCTAACGTCCCCGCCGCGACGGCCGTCAGGTCAGCGCCGTCGAGGCCGCGCTTTCGGGCAGTTCCTCGTCAAAGCAGCGCTGGTAGAACTCGGCCACCGTCTGGCGTTCCAGCTCGTCGCACTTGTTGAGGAAGGACAGCCGGAAGGCATAGCCCACGTTGCGGAAGATCTCGGCGTTCTCGGCCCAGGTGATCACCGTCCGCGGCGACATCACCGTCGACAGGTCGCCGGCCATGAAGGCCGTCCGCGTCAGATCGGCCAGGTGCACCATCTGGCTGACCGTCTTGCGGCCCTTCTCGGTATTGTAATGCGGGCTTTTGGACAGCACGATCGCCACTTCGGCATCATGGCTGAGATAGTTCAGCGTGGCGACCAGCGACCAGCGGTCCATCTGGGCCTGGTTGATCTGCTGGGTGCCGTGATACAGGCCCGTCGTGTCGCCCAGACCGACCGTGTTTGCCGTTGCAAACAAACGGAAATAGGGGTTGGGCGTGATGATCTCGTTCTGGTCGAGCAGGGTCAGTTTACCATCATGCTCCAGCACCCGCTGGATCACGAACATCACGTCGGCCCGGCCGGCATCGTATTCGTCAAAGACGATGGCCACGGGGTTGCGCAGCGCCCAGGGCAGGATGCCTTCGTGGAATTCCGTCACCTGCTTGCCGTCGCGCAGCTTGATCGCATCCTTGCCGATCAGGTCGATCCGGGAGATGTGGCTGTCGAGGTTGACCCGCACCGCCGGCCAGTTTAGCCGTGCCGCGACCTGTTCGATATGGGTCGATTTGCCGGTGCCGTGATAGCCCTGCACCATGACCCGGCGATTGCGCGAGAAACCGGCCAGGATGGCCAGCGTCGTGTCGGGGTCGAACTTGTAGGTCGGGTCGCGGTCGGGCACCCGGTCGGTGGCCTCGGCAAAGCCGCGCACCGTCATGTCGGTGTCGATGCCGAACACATCGCGGACAGAGATGTCCTCGGTCGGTTTCGCGGTCGGTTCAATGCTGCCGTCGGCCATCACGTCTGTCCTTGTCGCTCGTCTTCGGGGTCGCTCGTCATCGGTCCTGCCCAAGCGCGACCGCTGTGCACCATACAGGGGCCGAGAGCAAGGGAAAGGCCAAATTCCATCCCCGACGCGCCCCTGAACGCCCATGTGCAGGCCCGCGCCTGCGACGGACCGACCGCCGGGCAGGCCCCGGGTCGGGGTGCGGCGCCCCTGTCCGATCGCGAACAATCCCTGTCCAAAGGGGGTATTGTCCGCAAGTTCCCCTGTTCATGGGATATTCTTCCGTATTGCTTGACTTACTTTTGACACAAATGGAATGTGCCGAGGCATTTTGGAAATTCGACATGGGGGTGTGTCGTATGCTCACTATTCTGGCTCTTCTGGGCCTGTCTGCTGGTGCCGCTTTCGTCGGTACGATGGACGACGATGAAATCTATGGCACCGATGACAGCGACGACATCGACGGCTCGGGCGGCGATGATTTCATCCAGGGCCAGGAGGGCAACGACCTGATCCAGGGCGGCGACGGCGATGACGAGATCTATGGCGCCCAGGGCCACGACACGCTGATCGGCGGCGATGGCGCCGACGAGATCCACGGCGCGCAGAACAACGATTACATCGAAGGCGGCGCCGGCGACGATTACCTTGCGGGCGGCACCGGCCAGGACATCATCTATGGCGGCGAGGGCGACGATTACGCCCGCGGCGAAGCCGGCCGCGACGAGATCCACGGCGGCGACGGCGACGATTTCCTGAAGGGCAGCGAAGGCAACGACACGCTCTACGGCGATGACGGCAACGACACGCTCGAAGGCAACAAGGGGCTCGATTCGCTGTATGGCGGGGCGGGCAACGATGCGGCCTATGGCGGCCAGCAGTCCGATTACATCGATACCGGCGCGGGCAACGATTATGCCGATGGCGGCGCTCAGAACGACACGATCTACACCGGCGCGGGCAATGACGAGGCCCATGGCGGCGAGGGCGACGATTTCATCGACACTTCGACCCCGCTGGAAACCCATCTGCCCGACACCGGCTTTCCGTCTTATGCCGGCCTGCCCGACGTGCCGGCCGATCCCGATCCGTCCGACGACCGCGACGCGGCCTATGGCGGGGCGGGCGACGACACGATCTTCACCGGTGACGACGACGATTACATCTCGGGCGGCGAGGGCGACGATTACCTCGACGGCGGGTTCGACAAGGACGAGATCCATGGCGATGCCGGCGACGACACGATCATCGGCGGCGAAGGCGACGACCTGATCGACGGGGGCGATGGCGACGACCTGATCTATGGCGGGCTCGACCCGGCCTATCCCGATTACGCCAACATCCCCGATGACGGCTCGTCCGGCGATCCCGATCCGGTCACGAACAATGGCCAGGACGTCATCCACGGCGGCAATGGCGATGACGTCATCTATGGCCAAGACGACGACGACACGATCTACGGCGATGCCGGCGACGACATTCTCTATGGCGGGGTCGATGACGATTACATCGACGGCGGGGCCGACAACGACACGGTCAGCGGCGGCCAGGGCGACGACTGGATCAAGGGCGGCTCCGGCGAGGACCTGCTGGAAGGCAACGACGGCGACGACCGGATCGAAGGCCAGAAGGGCGACGACATCATCGGCGGCCAGGACGGCGACGACTGGCTGCTGGGCGGCGAGGGCGACGACACGCTCTACGGCGATGCCGGCAACGACGTGCTGAACGGCGGCTCGGGGGTCAACGACCTGAAGGGCGGGCTGGATGACGACGTGCTCATCGGCCAGGAAGGCACGATGACCGGCGACGAGGGAGCGGATGTCTTCGTGGTCCAGGATGCCGACCACGAGCACGATCTGACCGTGACCGATTTCGACCCGGTCGAGGATGCGCTGGTGCTGAACTATCCCACCGGCAGCGACCTGCCCGATCCCGAGGATGTCACGCTGGTGCAGAACGGTGGCACGACCGAGGTCTATGTCAGCCTGGGCGGCAAGGACCCGATCCTGGTGGCCGAACTGGTGGGCGTGCAGGCGGCCGATATCGACCCCGATTCCATCGCCATCACCGAGCTCGACCAGGACGGGCTGGCCGCTCTGGTGGCCTGACCGCCGCCAGACCGGCAACCGAATATGCAAAAGGCCCCGCCGGCGCTCCGGCGGGGCCTTTTGCCATTTGCATTCGGGCGGGCCGGGGGATCAGCCCCGGGCCAGCACATCCTGGCGCAGCCGCATGAAGCTGCGTTCGTCGATGAAGCGGGGGGTGGTCTTCATGTAATCCAGGAAGGCCCGGCCATAGCCCTGGGCCAGCCAGCGTTCCTCGTTCAGGATGAACAGGAAGTAAAGCACGAAGAGCACGACGGCAAAGATCAGCGTCAGCGGCGAGGCTGCAACGATGCCCAGCCCGACCGTCGCCAGGACCGACGTCACGTATTGCGGGTTGCGCGAATAGGCATACATGCCGCCGGTCACCAGCCCGTCGGCCTCGCAATAGGTGTTGTCGAGGCCCAGGAACCGGTAGCCCCACAGCGTGATGCCGAAGGCCACGAAGGTGAAGGGCACGCCTATGGCATAGCGCAGCCAATGGCCCCAGCCGTTGGCCCAGACTTCCATCAGGGCAAAGACAACCGTCGACCCGCAGAAGACCCGAAAGATGCCGAAGGCCGTGTTGTGGCGCCAGCCCGAGGCCGCCGGCCAGAAGCCGAAGGCCGGGACGCGCAGGTTGTAGGCCAGCAGGCCTCCGAGCAGCAGGGCCGACAGGGCGGCGGCCCAGGCCGATGCAAGATGAAGATGGGAGAGGATTTCGGTCATGACTCTCGTTGCCTTGGCTGCGTGGCACCGACGGACAGGGGCGTCCCCCGGCAGATTTCCACCGCTTAGAGCATGGGTCGATGACAGGAACGTAACGCAGGGGAACCAAAGCGGCCGGGGGTGGGGCAGGGGCAAATCGGTGCGGCTGGCCTCTGCCTAATCGGGCAGCCGGGGGCGCAAAGGCCTGGACATGGTCCCCGGCCCATGTCGACCCTCGTCTTGGTCTTGGTCTTGGTCTTGGTCTTGGTCTTGGTCTTGGTCTTGGTCTTGGTCTTGGTCTTGGTCTTGGTCTTGGTCTTGGTCTTGGTCTTGGTCTTGGTCTTGGTCTTGGTCTTGGTCTTGGTCTTGAACCTGGTCTCAATCCTGATCCCGGTCTTGCCGCTCGTCGATCCGGGCCTTGCCCCCGGGGTGCGCCCTGGCCCCGGGGGAGGGCCGGTTCAGGCCGCCATCGCCTCGGCCAGGTTCAGCCGGAAGCCCACCGCATAGACCGTCTCGATCGCGCAGAAACTCGGATCAACGGCCTTCAGCTTCATCCTCAACCGCTTGATATGGCTGTCGACCGTCCGATCCTCGACACAGATCTGCTCGCCGTAGATCCGTTTCATGATCTGGTCGCGGTTGCGGATGTATCCCGGCGCCTCGGCCAGGTAGGCCAGCAGCCGGAATTCCGTCGCGCTCAGGCACAGCGGCGCGTCGTTCCACACGGCCAGATGGCGGTTGGGGTCCAGCATCAGCGGCCCCACCTGCAACACCCGCTCGCCGCTGCGCGCCAGTTCGCCCTTGTGGCGACGCACCAGCGCGCCGATGCGTTCCACCATGACCCGCGGCGAATAGGGCTTGGCCACGTAATCATCCGCGCCCATCCGCAGACCCATGGCCTCTTCCAGCTCGGATGCCTTGGACGTCATAAGCATCACCGGGATATCCGATTGCGCGCGGATCTGCGCCAGCAGGGCCAGCCCGTCGATCCGCGGCAGCTGCGTGTCCATGATAGCCATGTCGGGTTGCAGCCGGCGCATCGAGCGCAGCGCAAGGGTCGGGTCCACGAAGGCCTCGACCTGGTATCCCTCGTTTTCAAGCAGACCGGACAGCGCGGCAAGACCGTCACGGTCCTGGTCGATCAAAATGACCGTTTTCATGAATTCTCCTTCTCGAGTCACGGCCCCTGAAATTGGGGCCGGCCAGGGCCCGGAAATCCCGGACCGTTGGCTCTCAACCCGACCGATATGGGGAACGACCGGGGCCATGCAATTGGCAGCAGGGCCAATCCCTTGCCAAAACCGGCCAGGTCACGGCAACGTGTCAGTTCCGTGACAGGATCGCCGGGGCAGGATGACCCAAAACCCCCGCGCCCGGGGCAATCCGGGGCGCAACGGTCTCATCTCTCTGATGTTTTTCGGAAGGGGGGTGATGTCAGTAGTCGGGGTCGCTCCTGACATATTGCTAGAACCCGCGGCGCCGGTGGGCCCCAGCGTGGATGAGCAGATTGGCTTGTCGCTCATAGAACAGGCCGATCATGGAGCCAGCCAGTATCGAGACGAACCAACATCGCACCAACCAGTCAATGGGGCGGCCGCTCGAAGAGCCGGCCAACCCGATCATCGGCCCTGTCGTGTGTCAAACCGGCCCTGCGTCACGCCAGCCGAGCATCGGACCGGCGCTGCGCAAACCCGGCCCACCGTCAAATCACACAGGCATAAATGCAGCTGGGCGCCAAACCGACGCAGCATCAAGCCGGCCACAGTCAATTTGCCGAACCACCACGCCGCTCGTCGCCCAACCGACCCGGCATCAAACCGGCCAGGTCCCCGACCGGCCGGTCCCGATGTGTCTCAGTCCTTGAAGTTGCGGCTGACCTTGATCTGGTCCCAGGCCCAGACCACTTCCTGCAGCTGTTCTTCCTGGCTGCGGTCGCCGCCGTTCATGTCGGGGTGCAGCACCTTGATCAGCTTCTTGTAAGCCTTGCGCACCTCGGCCTTGGTCCAATCGTCCTTGGCTTCCAGGATCTCGATCGCCTTGCGCTCGGTCGGCGGCAGCTTGCGCCCCGACACCACCCGGCCCTTGTTCTTGGTGCCGTTGGCCCCCAGCACCTGGTGCGGATCCTCGATGCCCAGCCGTGCCCAGGCCCGCGCCTCGGGATCGCCCAGCGGCTTGGTCTCGCGCTCCCAGACCTTGTCCTTCGACCGCTGCGCGTTCAGCTCGGCCTCGGTCGTGCCGTCGAAGAAGTTCCATTTCAGGTTGTATTCCCGCACGTGCTGCTGGCAAAACCAGAAATATTCGTCCAGCACGTCGGGCGCCTTGGGGGCACGGAACTTGCCCGGCTCGTTGCAGCCTTCATGTTCGCAAAGACGGGTCGATGTCTCGGATGCGCCGGACATGCCCCTGCGACCGCGCGGGTTCTTTTTCTTGGACGCAGAGACGGACATATCGAAACCGAAGGGGTCAGACTTGGTCATGTGCGGGCACCTTTTCGACTCGGAATGGTGAGTTTAAACTTTGTCAGGCCAGATAGAAGGGGGCGGTTGAAAAAATGGTGACTGAAGCGGGCCAAGGTGCCGTCACGTCTGAAATCCGGGACCGGTTGACCAAGGCCTTTGCGCCGACGGAACTGGTCGTGACCGATGAAAGCGAGGCCCATCGTGGCCATGCCGGGTACCAGGAAGGGGGCGAAAGCCATTTCCACGTGACCATCCGCGCTGCCGCCTTTGACGGCAAGTCGCGGATCGCCCGGCACCGGGCGGTGCACGGGGCGCTGGGGCCGGATCTGATCGGGCGCATTCATGCGCTGGCCCTCGACATCGGAACCTAGTCGCGGTCGCGCCAGCCGCGCAGCGCGATCGCGCCCTTGTCGTCGTCCGTGTCATCCTCGGGCGGCGGCGTGGGCTCGGCTGGGACAAAGGCGGCCGGCTCTTCGGCGAATTCCGGCGACGGTTCGGCCCGCAGCGGCGGGGCGGTGTTGGCCGCCATGGCCGGCGCCGCGATCAGCGACGGGTCGATGGCCTCGGGCGCGTTGCGTTCACGCCGAAAGATCAACAGGTTGCGCCATTCCCGCGTGGTCTTGGACAGGCCCGAGCGTTCTTCGTTGGGCAGCATCTCGGCCCGGACGAATTCCCACCCGCCCTCGGCCATGCGGTTCAGCACCGATTCGACCGAATGGGCAAAACGGGCCTCGGGCTGCTTGACCCCCTTGACCTTGTCGCCGCGCGTCGGCGCCGGAACGACCTTGTACTCGAATTGGGGCATGGCGGCGGACCTTTCTGCAAAACCCGGGGGAGACTACCAGACCCGCCGCCCGAAGAAAGCCCGCATCTTGGCGCCCCGGCCAATTCTCGCGCGTTGTTGTCCGCCCGCCACCGACCTGGCCGCACCCATGTGGCGGATCACCGTCGGCCCCGTTTCCCAGGCCGGATCACTTGCGCCGAATGCCCACCGAACGGCCCGCCCGCTCGGGCCAGCCCAGCGGATCATGGGCGGCTTTCATCGCCGCCACCCGCTTTGCAATGTCGGGCGGAAAGGGCGCAACCCTGGGGCCGGAGCGGTCGATATGCAGCCCCAGCGCCTCGCCCGTCGCGGCCAGCCAGCCGTCCACATGGTGGATCTCCTGGTAGGTATGGAATTTCGATGTATCGTGGTCGATCAGCTGCAGGCTGACCCGCACCTTGTCGCCCAGGTGCAGCTCGCGCACATAGCTCAGGTGGAATTCGGCCGTGTAGGTCGTAAAGCCCCGCTGGGCGTAGTCCGGGCCGAAACCCAGCAATTCATAGGCCTCGTCACCGCAGCGGTCGAAGAGCACGTTGTAAAAGGCCATGTTCAGGTGGCCGTTATAGTCGATCCAGTCGGGCTGGATCTCCATGACCGAAGACATGAACGGGGCGGGGATGGTCATTGCGGCTCTCCTGTCGCTGTCGACCGGAGGCTAGGTCCGGCGCGGGACGGGATCAAGCCGAAGGGCAGGGCGTCTTGGGGCGACCGGTGCCGACCGCGGCGTAGGATGGGTGCTTGCACCCATCCTACCGGGGATCACAGGCCGAGCTTTGCCGTGACGATGTCGTTCACGGCCTTGGGATTCGCCTTGCCGCCGGTGGCCTTCATGACCTGGCCGACGAACCAGCCGGCCAGCTTGGGATTGGCCTTGGCCTTTTCGACCTGCGCCGGGTTGGCCGCGATCACCTCGTCCACCGCCGTTTCGATCGCGCCGGTGTCGGTGACCTGCTTCATGCCTTTCTTCTCGACGATGTCGGCCGGGTCACCGCCTTCGGTATAGACGATTTCAAACAGGTCCTTGGCGATCTTGCCCGAAATGTCGCCCTTGGCGATCAGGTCGATGATGCCGCCCAGCTGTGCCGGCGAAACCGGGCTGACGGTGATGTCGTGGTCTTCTTTTTTCAGCCGGCCGAAGAGCTCGTTGATCACCCAGTTGGCTGCCATCTTGCCGTCGCGTCCCGCGGCGACCTCTTCGAAATAGGCCGCCGATTCCACCTCGGCCGTCAACACCGAGGCATCATAATCGGTCAGGCCGAAGTCGTTGATGAAGCGTGCTTTCTTCTCGTCCGGCAGTTCGGGCAGCCCGGCCTGGATGTCATCGACCCAGGCCTGTTCGATTTCCAGCGGCAGCAGGTCGGGATCGGGGAAGTAGCGGTAATCATGCGCCTCTTCCTTCGACCGCATCGAGCGCGTCTCGCCCTTGTCGGGATCGTAAAGCCGGGTTTCCTGGTCGACCTGGCCGCCGGCCTCGACGATGGCAATCTGGCGTTTCGCCTCGACCTCAATGGCTTGCTGGATGAACCGCATCGAGTTCATGTTCTTGATCTCGCAGCGCGTCCCCAGATGCGAGAAATCCTGCGTTTCCTGGTATTTCTCGTAGGCGCCCGGCCGGCAGATCGACACGTTCACGTCGGCCCGCAGGTTGCCGTTCTGCATGTTGCCGTCGCAGGTGCCGAGATAACGCAGGATCTGCCTGAGCTTCGCGATGTAAGCCGCTGCTTCTTCAGGGCTTCTGATGTCCGGGCGCGACACGATTTCCATCAGTGCGACACCGGTGCGGTTGAGGTCGACAAAGGACATGTGGGGGTCCATGTCGTGGATCGACTTGCCCGCGTCCTGTTCGATATGGATGCGTTCGATCCGCACTTTGCGTCCCACGCCTGCACCCAGTTCGACCAGCACTTCGCCTTCGCCCACGATGGGGTGATACAGCTGCGAGATCTGGTAGCCCTGCGGGAGGTCGGGATAGAAGTAATTCTTGCGGTCGAAGGCCGACACGAGGTTGATCTGTGCCTTCAGCCCCAGCCCGGTGCGCACCGCCTGTTCGACGCAGAAGTCATTGATGACCGGCAACATTCCCGGCATCGCGGCATCCACGAAGGCGACGTTGGCATTGGGCTCGGCGCCGAATTGCGTCGAGGCGCCGGAAAACAGCTTGGCCCGGGAGCTCACCTGGGCGTGCACTTCCATCCCGATCACCAGTTCCCAGTCGTGCTTGGCACCGGCAATGACCTTGGGTTTCGGGGCGTCGTAGGTGAGATCGAGCATCGTCGCGGCTCCAGGTTACAGGCTGGCCCGCGTTCTAAGCCAGCCGGCCCGGCGGAGCAAGCGCATGCGCTCAGAAGGGCGTCAGTTCGGGGCCCTTGGGCGTGAACCGCACGCGATTGCCGCGCAGGATGTCTTCGGCGAAATTGTCGCAGATGGCCTGCAGTGCATCGGTCCGGCCGCGCAGCATGAACCGGCTGTTCGAGGTCACGCGCGCAGCGGTGTCGGCGCCTTCGGCGGCATGGGCCCAGATCATCGGATGCACTTCGGTCAGGTGGTCGCGGATCAGCCAGCGGGCGCATTCGGAAATCCGCGTGCGGGTGAAATCTGCCGTGGAATCAAAGCCCAGGCGCTGTTGCAAGGTGATCGAGCAATAGGCCGTCAGCATGTTGATCATGGGCTGGTCGGGGCGGGCGGCAACGATGTCATGTAGCCCGTCGATGAAGAAATCCAGGTCCACGCCGGCGCAGGCCTCTTCGTCGATGGCCAGCGCGTCGAACTGGACCCAAGCATAGGCGGCATTGCCCCAGATGTCGCGGGTGCGCGCGGCGGTCCGGCGGGCTTCCAGTTCCAGCTGGGCATAGCTGCCGAACCAGCGCGGCAGCAGATGGATGCCAAGCGCGCGCATGTGGCGGTGGTTGCGCGGATCGAGGTCGATGAGGTCTTCGTAATCGTCGGCAATGCGTCCGCGCGGGTCGTCATCTCCGGCAAGCAGCGCGCAACGGGCCGCGGCCAGCGCCGGGCTGTCCAGCTCAAGTGCGCAATGTGATTGAAGAATTTCCTCGGCCCGCTCGAAGTGGTGGTGAAAGGCCGACCGGTTGGCGCGCGGCACCGTGGCGTCCCATCCGGTGCCCCGCCAGGCCCAGCCCAGGTCGATATGGGCCAGCGCAACCACCAGCGCGACGGGGTACGTCGGATTGTCCTTAAGCACCTCTTCCAGTTCAAGGATGCCCGCGCGCAACGGCGCATCGCGCGACGGCCGGCCGTCCATCAACGCATGTTCCGCGGCCAGAACCACATCGGACCGCGCACCAAGGGCCAACAGGTCGGCGCGGGGCATGCCGGATGGGGTCGTGGCGCGGGCGGCTTCGGCGTCCGCGATCTCGGATGTCAGGAGCTCCCATTGCTCCTGACGTGCCAGGAAACGCCCCCGGGCCACGTAACGGTCGCGCAATTCCTGGTCGGTGCTTTGCTCACGGATGGCAATTTCCAGGCATTTCTCGGGGTTTATGTCCGGCGACGGGGTCAAGGGCGAGGGCAGGCCCAGCGGCATGGCGGGATGCCCGGCGTCGGACCGGGCGAACAATCGGTCACGGATCCTGCGGAAAGCGGCGAGAAGCGAAGTCTTCATTCTGTACTCGGTCGGTTGGTACCTCGTCACAGATCGCCGGGTTTTGAGGCGCAATCATGGCGGTTTCGCGGAGCTTTCTCAGCCATTCAAAGACGCCATGACACGAGTGTTAAGGCCGGGTCCCGGGGCGCAGGCCGGACGGCGCAAAATGGTGCCGTTCCGTGGCAAGCCCGTGCGCCTGCAATGCGGCCTCGAAGGCCCGGTGCGGAGGGCGCAGGTCCGGGGGCAGGCGGATGCGGCGCCCGTCCGTCAGGCAAAGCGTGATGCGAACCGAGAAATCCCATAGGGTGTCGAACCGGATTTTGTCGATGCGGTTCAAGGGTATGCCGACTTTCCTGCGGCCGGCTTGCCAGCGCAGCCCTGAGGCATCGAGTTGCAGGAACGTGGCCGGCGCCCGGACGAGGTCCGCCAGGGCGGGCAAGGTCATCAGGGCGATCGGTGCCAGGATCCACGGGCTGGCACCAAGGCCGAACCGGGCGGCGATCAGCGCCGCCCAGATCAACAGGCAGACGGCAGCGACCGGCCAGGACCGACCGCTGCCGCGATGGGTGAACGGATCGGGTGCCACGACCCGGCGGTCAGGCCAGGATGCGTTGCACCATTTCGGACACATCGCGCGACAGCCCCTCGGTCGCCGCGATCCGGTCCAGCGCGGCCCGGGCATGCCCCCGGCGCGTCGCGTCATAGCGTTTCCAGGTCTGGAAGGCCGTGCACATCCGCGCGGTGGTCTGGGGATTGACGGGATCAAGTCGGATCAGCCAATCGGCCAGCAGGTCATAGCCGGCGCCGTCCTTGCGATGGAACCCGGCATGATGGCCGGCCAGCGCGCCCAGCGTCGCCCGGAAGCGGTTGGGGTTTTTCATATTGAAGTCAGGATGTTCCGTCAGCGCCCTGGCCACGTCGACGACCCTTTCGGGTGCGGCCTGCATGATTTGCAGTCCGAACCACTTGTCGATCACCAGCCGATCGTGCTGCCAATTGTCGTAGAATTCGGCCAATTGTGCCTCGCCCTTGCCGGCCAGGATCAGGCAGGCCAGCGCGTTCAGCTTGAGCGTCATGTTGTCGGCGGCCGCATATTGCGCCGCTGCGGCGGCCCCGCCATCCAACCGGGTCAGCAGGCCCAGAACGGCGCCACCCAGGGCGCGTTTGCCCGATTGCTCGGCATCGGGGCGATAGGGGCCATCCACGCGGGTCTCGGCCTCCAGCCGTGGCAGGACGTCCTGCAGATGTTCGGCCAGTGACTGGCGCAACGTTTCGACGGCTTGCCAGATGGCATCGGGATCGGGGGTGATGCCCTTGTCGGCCAACGCCCCGGCCAGCGCAGATTGCGTCGGGAAGGACAGCATCAGCGCACGGTAGGCCGGATCGAGGCTGTCGTCGCGCAGCACGGCCTTCATGCCATCGAGATACGCCGCGGCGGGCACGGCGCCATCGGCGGCCATGTCCAGAAGTGTCTGCTGCGCCAGGGCATTACCGGCTTCCCAGCGGGTAAAGCTGTCGGTGTCATGGGCCAGCAGAAAGGCGCGTTCCTCGGTGGTAGCATCCCGATCCAGCGTGACAGGCGCCGAGAACCCGCGCAGCAGCGATGGCACTGGCCGGGCGGCCAGGTCTTCGAAGCGGAAACTCTGTTCCTCTTCGGTGATTTCCAGCACCGTCGTGGGCAGAACCTCGTCGCCGTTGGGATTGAGCAGGCCTATGGCCATCGGAATGACCTGCGGCAAGGGCGCGGGCGTTGCGGCAGAAGGCTTGGTCTCCTGGCGGAAGGTCAGGGTATAGGTGCCGTCGGCCCAATGCTCGGCCACCGATACGCGCGGCGTGCCCGCCTGGGTGTACCAGCGCTTGAATTGTGCCAGATCGCGGCCGGTCGCGTCTTCGAAGACCTGCAGCCAATCCTCGATCGTGCAGGCCTGGCCATCATGACGGTCGAAATAGAGATCCAGCGCGGCCTTGTATCCATCATCCCCCACGAGTCGTTTCAGCATGCCGATCACCTCGGCACCCTTTTCATAGACCGTGGCGGTGTAGAAATTGTTGATTTCCTGGTATTGATCCGGCCGCACCGGATGGGCCAGCGGACCACCGTCTTCGGGGAATTGCCGGGCGCGCAGGTCGATGGCGTCCTGGATACGCTTGACCGGGGCCGACCGCATGTCAGAGGTGAACTGGGCATCGCGGAAGACGGTCAGCCCTTCCTTGAGGCACAGCTGGAACCAGTCGCGGCAGGTGATGCGATTGCCGGTCCAGTTGTGAAAATACTCATGGGCGATGATCGCCTCGATCCGTTCGAAATTCATGTCGGTCGAGGTCTCGGGGCTGGCGAGAACAGCGGAAGAATTGAAGATATTCAACCCCTTGTTCTCCATCGCACCCATGTTGAAATCATCGACCGCGACGATGTTGAAAACCTCCAGGTCGTATTCGCGACCATAGACGTCTTCGTCCCATTTCATCGATTTCTTCAGCGCTTCCATGCCGAAGGCGCATTTGCCCTCGTCACCGGGGCGGACCCAGAGGTTCAGCGCCACGTCCTTGCCCGAGGCGGTGGTGAACCGGTCGGATTGGGCGACCAACTCGCCCGCGACCAGCGCGAAGAGATAGGCGGGCTTGGGCCATGGGTCATGCCATTCGGCAAAGCCGTCGCCGCTGGACACCGGGTTGCCGTTGGACAACATCACCGGCGTGTCGGCCGAGCCTTCGATGCGCACGGTGAAGGTGCTCATGACATCGGGGCGGTCGGGATAGAAGGTGATCTTGCGGAAACCTTCGGCCTCGCATTGCGTGCAATACATGCCGTTTGACATGTAAAGCCCCTCCAGAGCGGTATTATTCGCCGGATCGATCTCGACCTCGGCCTCCCAGACGAAAGCTGTGTCAGGAACCTGGCAGGAGAGGCCCTGCGCTGTCAGTTGTGTGTCAACAGCGGTCCCGTCGATGGATGCAGAGATCAGTTTGAGCTCTTCGCCATGCAGGAAGAACGCCTGCGCCGGGGCATCGGGATTGGGCGAAAAGGCGATCCGGCTTTTGACGCGGGTGGCATGGGGCGCGAGGATGAAGGTCAGGTCGACCTTGTCGACCAGCCATCCGAAGGGTGTGTAATCGGACAGGTAGATCGTCTGGGGAGCAGCGTCGCGCATGTTGTGTTTCCGTTTTCCATGAAACCATGTGCCGGGACCGGCGTTATTGGCATGACTATAATCACTTATCTGCCAACGGAAAGGAGCGCCATGCCCGCGCCCGTCACCACCGCCAGCCCCGACCCCGACGCCTATCGGCCCGCCTTTATCGGCATTGGCATAGGTCTGGCCTGTTCCGCGCTGTTCTGCACCGGTTTTGCCGTGCACAGCCTGTCTGCCTGGGACGACACGCTGGCCGGTTCGGGCGCGTCGGTGGTGGACACGGCGGCGCCGATGGTCCTGGCGGGCAACTGACACGCTCCTGTCAGCTCCGGGGAACTGGCGCCAGGTGACAGATGCTGACAGTATGCTGTCAGCAGCGCTGTGCGACATCAGGGTCATCGCTGAACAAGGAGTTTGTTACGATGACCTACGCCCCCGAACATTTTGTCGTCTGGGCCGAGATCCCGACCACCGACATGGCCAAGGCAAAGGCCTTTTACGAGGTCGTTCTTGACACGAAACTGACAGAAGACGACATGGGCCCGAACCCCATTGCCCTGTTCACGCCGAAGGAGTTCGGCAAGGGCGTGGCCGGCCACCTCTATCCGGGCATGCCCGCCGCGCGGGGCACCGGGCCCACGGTTCACCTCAACGCGCCGGGCAAGCTGGAAGACACGTTGGACCGGGTCCGCACGGCCGGTGGCACCGTGGTCTCGCCGCCGATCTCGATCCCGGCCGGGCGCTTTGCCTATTGCGAAGACCTGGACGGCAATTCCGTCGGGTTCATGGAGCGCGCCTGATGCGCCGTGCCGACCGCCTCTTCGAGATCATCCAACACCTCAGGGGCGGTCGGCGCACCACGGCGCGGGCCCTGGCCGATGCGCTGGAAGTCAGCCCGCGCACGATCTACCGTGATATTGCCGACCTGATGGCCACCGGCGTGCCGATCTCGGGCGAGGCGGGCTATGGCTATGTGATGGAGGCGGGGCACGACATCCCGCCGCTGATGTTCACGCGCGACGAGATCGTCGCCCTGGTGACCGGCGCCCGCATCGCGCGGGCCTGGGGCGGGGCGACCATGGCCCGGGCCGCCGAAGAAGCGCTGATCAAGATCGCCGAGGTGCTGCCGCCGGACGCCCGCGCCCAGGCCGAGGCCGTCGAGGTGCATTCCATGTCCCCCGGCCTGACCCAGGACGTGCGCGAGCGCATCGACGGAATCGAGGCCGGCATTTGCGACCGCGCGGTGCTGCGCCTGTCCTATGCAGATGCCGCCGGCAACCCGACCGAGCGGCAGGTGAGGCCGCTGGGCCTGTGGTTCTGGGGCAAGGTCTGGACGCTGATCGCCTGGTGCGAATTGCGCGAGGATTTCCGCATGTTCCGCCTGGACCGGATCGTGGCGATGGACCGCACGGGCGCCCGGTTCAAACCCGACCAGGGCCGGAGCCTGCGCGCCTTCTACGCGCGGATGGAGGCCGAGGGGAAGGGCCAGATGCCGGGGTAAACTCCTGACACGCTCCTGACAGTGCCCGCAGGCAGGGGAAGGACGTGGCACGGCGAAAAAAACCTGTGCAAACGCCATGGCTTGGCCGCCGAAGTGCAGAAAGATCGCGACGCCGCCCGGCGAAGGGCATAGCCTGATCGCGGCGGCCCGGCGCGGCCCAGTCCGGCCCATGTTGCCAATCCAACAATCTTGTTGCCGATAGGAAACTTTTCCCCTATCCGGTGCACAATTGTATGCGGAGGCCAGTATCCATGAGCGAGCGGATTTCCATCGAAAACCTGCAGGTTGCACCTGAACTTGCGGATTTCATCGAGACCGGCGCCCTGCCGGGCACGGGCATTTCGGCAGAGACCTTCTGGGCCGGTTTCGCCCGCATGGTGGCCGAGCTGACCCCCGAGAACCGCGCCCTGCTGGCCGCGCGGGACGAGATGCAGCAGCGCATCGACAATTGGCACCTGTCCAATCGCGGCAAGCCCCATGACCACGTAGCCTATCGCGGCTTTCTCGAGGACATCGGCTATCTGCTGCCCGAAGGCCCTGATTTCGCCATCGAAACCCGGAATGTCGATCCCGAGATCGCAACCATCCCCGGGCCGCAGCTGGTGGTGCCGATCACCAACGCCCGCTATGCGCTGAACGCCGCCAATGCGCGGTGGGGCAGCCTGTACGATGCCTTTTACGGCACCGATGCCATGGGCTCGGTGGCGCCGAAGGGCGGCTATGACAAGGGCCGCGGTGCCCGGGTCGTGGCGCGCGCGCGGGTCTTTCTCGACGAGGCGTTCCCGGTCGAGGGCACCAGCCATGCCGATGCCCGGCGCTATCACATCCGCGATGGACAGCTGCTGATCGACGACATGCCGCTGGCCCAGCCCGGCAAGTTCGTCGGCTATCGCGGCCATCCCAAGGCGCCGGACACGGTGCTGCTGGTCAACAACGGGCTGCATGTGGAACTGGTCTTTGACCGCACCCACGTGATCGGCAGCCGCGACCAGGCCGGGCTGGCCGACATCCGAATCGAAAGCGCCATCACGGCGATCATGGATTGCGAGGATTCGGTCGCCTGCGTCGATGCCGAGGACAAGGTCCTGGCCTATTCCAACTGGCTGGGCCTGATGCAGGGCAACCTGGAGGCGACTTTCACCAAGGGCAGCGAGACCCTGACCCGGCGCATGGCGCCCGACCGCAGCTATACAGGCCCCGACGGGGCAGAGGTCACGGTCAAGGGCCGCGCGCTGATGTGGGTCCGCAATGTCGGCCACCTGATGACCAACCCCGCCGTTCTGGACAGCGCGGGCAACGAGGTCTTCGAAGGGCTGATGGATGCGCTGATAACGGTGACCATCGCCATGCATGACCTCAAGGCCGAGGGCGGCAACAGCGCCATGGGCTCGGTCTACGTGGTCAAGCCCAAGATGCACGGGCCCGAAGAAGTGGCCTTTGCCGACCGCACCTTCACCCTGGTCGAAGAGATCCTGGGCCTGCCGCAATACACGGTCAAGATCGGCATCATGGACGAGGAACGGCGCACGTCGGTCAACCTGAAGGCGTGTATCCGGGCGGCGAAACACCGCTGTGCCTTCATCAATACCGGCTTCCTCGATCGCACCGGCGACGAGATCCATACCTCGATGGAGGCCGGGCCCTTCAGCCGCAAGGATTTCATCAAGCGCAAGGGCTGGATCACGGCCTATGAAAACCAGAATGTCGACATCGGCCTGGAATGCGGATTGTCGGGAATTGCCCAGATCGGCAAGGGGATGTGGGCCATGCCCGACATGATGGCCGCCATGCTGGAGCAAAAGATCGAACATCCCAAGGCCGGGGCCAACACGGCCTGGGTGCCCAGCCCGACAGCCGCCACGCTACATGCCTTGCATTACCACAAGGTTGATGTCTTTGCCGTCCAGGACAAGCTGAAGGCCGGCGGGCGGCGGGCCTATGTTGATGCGGTGCTCGACATTCCGCTGGCCTCCTACAGGAAATGGACCGAGGCGCAGCGCATCCGCGAGGTCGAGAACAATGCCCAGGGCATCCTGGGCTATGTCGTGCGCTGGGTCGACCAGGGTGTCGGCTGTTCCAAGGTGCCCGACATCAATGACGTCGGCCTGATGGAAGACCGCGCGACCTGCCGGATCTCGGCCCAGCACATTGCCAACTGGCTGCACCACGAGGTTGTCTCGGAAGAGCAGGTCATGGATGCGATGCGCCGGATGGCGGCCAAGGTCGACGAACAGAACGCCGGCGACGCGTCCTATCGGCCGATGGCTCCGGGCTATGACGGCGTGGCTTTCCAGGCCGCCTGCGACCTGGTGTTCCGCGGCCGGGTACAACCTTCGGGATATACCGAGCCCGTACTACACACGCGACGGCTTGAGTTGAAATCGACGCTGACGTAACATCCCTGCGACGTTGCGCCGCTTTGCCCGACTGATCCGGGGATCGCGGCGCCGTCCGGTAGGGGGTTGAAGCGAGGCGTGGACAGCAAGACCGGCGAGGCCGGTCGGTACCGTGGTCGGGTGGGCAGGGCGCCACAGACACGGGAAACATTTACCGGAGGTCGGGATGGCTTTGCGGATCTGCATGTGCGGATCCGGCCTGGTCAGCCCTGACAAGAGGTCCGCCATTGCGGTGGCGTGATCTCGGTGGCGCCGGGGTGGGCTGTCGTCGAGGAGGAGGAACGGCCCGCCTCGGCCGTCATCTTGCGCAACCGGTTTAGTGGCCGATCCATCGGTTGAGCGGCTTGCCCCCTGTTACCCCTACGCGGATGTTCACGGCCACACGGCCACACGGCCACACGGCCACACGGCCACACGGCCACACGGCCACACGGCCACACGGCCACACGGCCACACGGCCACACGGCCACACGGCCACACGGCCACACGGCCACACGGCCACACGGCCACACGGCCACATGGCCACAGCCAGACCCCTCGACTGGCATCCTGTCCCGCCACCGGTCCTGCCCGGCGCATGGGCGTTCATCCTTCGTCAATCCGGCTGGTCTATGGTCGGGTCAACGGGTGCAGTTGCGGCGCCTGCGGTGGCTCTGTATCCTCGGCGGGTATCCGTTCCCAGCAAGCGAGTAGGACAGGCGGCATGACGCGTCCCGTGGTCGGCATCATCAGCAATTCCCACCTGATCAACGATCAGTACGAGGTTCACGCGGGCGGGTCGATGAATTCGTCTGCCGTGGCCATGGTTGCCAATTGCATGCCGCTGCTGATCCCGGCCGATCCGCGGTATGTCTCGGTCGACGAGCTGATGGAAACCTGCGACGGCTTCCTGCTGACCGGCGGGCGGCCCAATGTCCACCCCGAGGAATACGGCGAAGAGGCCACCGAAGCCCATGGCACCTTTGACCGCAACCGCGATGCCATCGCCCTGCCGCTGGTGCGGGCCTGTGTGGCGCGGGGCCAGCCGTTCCTGGGCGTCTGCCGCGGGTTCCAGGAGGTCAACGTCGCAATGGGCGGCACGCTCTATCCCGAGATCCGCGATCTGCCCGGCCGGATGAACCACCGCATGCCTCCCGACGGCACCGTCGAGGAGAAATTCGCGCTGCGCCATGAGGTCACGCTGACCGAAGGCGGGCCGTTTCACCAATTGTTCGGCTCGACCGGCGTGATGACCAACACCCTGCACGGGCAGGGCATCAAGACCCCGGGCAAGCGCATCGTGATCGACGGCTACGCCCCCGACGGCACGCCCGAGGCGATCTATGTCGACGGCGCGCCGGGTTTCACCCTGGCCGTGCAATGGCACCCGGAATACAATGCCGACAACGATCCGGTCTCGCGCCCGCTGTTCTCGGCCTTTGGCGATGCCGTGCGCGATTGGGCGGCCGGCCGGCGGCCCTATCTTCAAAAAACCGCCTGACGACATCTGCCGCCCGGGCACAGCCACGGGCGGCGGTCCAGGCGCCGCTCAGAGCAGGAAATCAAAGCTCTTGTTCAGCGGCAATTCCCGCGCCCGCCGGCCCGTCAGGTCGAACAGCGCATTGCCGAGCGCGGGCATCGACGGCGGCGTGCCGGGTTCGCCGGCGCCGCTCAGATGCGGCTTGTTCTCCAGCACCGCCACGTCGATCACCGGCGTATTGTGCATGCGCAGCGCGTCGTAATCGTAGAAATTCTGCTGCTCGGCCGCGCCCTCGGCAAAGGTGATCTCGCCCATCACCGCGGCCGACAGCCCATAGATCAGCCCCGACATCATCTGCGCCCGCACGATCGCCGGGTCCAGCGCCAGCCCCACGTCGCAGGCCACCCAGGCCCGGGCGATGCGGATGCCCATTTCGGTCTGTTCCACCTCGACGATTTCGGCCACCGGCGTCCCGAAGGAAAAGCTGAAGGCTACGCCCCGGCCGATGCCCTCGGGCGTCTGGCCTGTCCATCCCGCCATTTCGGCCACCCGGTCCAGGCAGGCGGCCGAGGGCGCATGTTCGTTGCGCATCAGCTCCAGCCGCATGTCCAGCGGGTCGCGCCCGGCGGCCACGGCCAGCTCGTCGATGAAGGTCTCGTGCAGGAAGGACGTCACGCTGGCGCCCACCGAACGCCAATAGCCCAGCGGCACGGACAGGTCGGTCAGGTGGCCGGTGATGCGATAGTTTTCAATGGCATAGGGCTGGTCATACGCGCCTTCGACATGGATCTTGTCAGGTCCCGACGGCTCCATCCCGACCCAGCGCGGCATGGCGCTGGCATTGACCGACGGCCCGGCGATGCGGCCATCCAGCAGCACCGGCCGGCCGTCCCGCACCGCGCCCCGGAACCGGCCGATGGCGGCGGGGCGATAGAAATCCTGGGTCATGTCCTCTTCGCGGCTCCAGGTCAGCTGGATCGGCGTGCCGGGCATGGCCTGGGCCACCCGGGCGGCCAGCACGGCGTAATCGACCTCGCCCCGCCGGCCAAACCCGCCGCCCATGATCAGCGTCTCGACGGTGACCTGTTCGGGGTCCAGCCCGGTCGCCTCGGCGCATTTGTCGCGGACCATGACCGGCGCCTGGTTGCCGCAGCGGATCAGCAGCGCATCCCCGGAAAACAGCGCCGTGGCATTCATTGGCTCCATCGTTGCGTGGGCCAGGAAGGGCATCCGGTATTCGGCCTCGACCAGCGTGGCGCCCTCGGGCAGCTCGTCGGCATCGCCGTCGTCGCGCAGGGTCGAATTGGGCGCCTGGTCGAGGCTGGCCTCGATGGCCGACCAGATCGCGTCCTGGTCGGGCGGATAGGCCGGGCCCTCCCATTCGATCTCGATCGCCTCGGCCGCGCGGAAGGCCAGCCAGGTGTTGCTGGCAATCACCGCGATCCCGGTGTCCAGCGGCACGATCTTCTCGACCCCGGGCATGGTTTCGGCGGCGCTGGCATCATAGCGCAGCATGCCGGCGCGGGCGGGGTTCTGGCGCAGGGTGGCGAATTTCATGCCATCCATCCGCGTGTCGATGCCGAATTGCGCCGTGCCGGTGACCTTGGGCACCTGGTCCAGCCGGGGCATCGAATGCCCCAGGTAGCGCCATTGCGACGGGTCGCGCAGCGCGACGCGCGGCGGGTCGATCCGGGCGGCGGCTTCGGCCAGGGCGCCATAGGGCAGGGCGGTGCCATCGGGGGCGATGACCTGGCCGTCTTCCGTGCGCAACGAGGCCGCGGCGATGCCCAGCTGGTCCGAGGCCGCCTGTTTCAGCGTCTCGCGGGCGCTGGCCCCGGCTTCGCGCAGCCGGTCGAACCCGTCGCGCATCGAGGTCGAGCCGCCCGTCACCTGCAGCGACAGGAACTTGCCGGCCTTGTCCAGCTGCCCGGCCAGCATGTGCTGCCAGCCGGTCATCTGGTATTCCTTGAAGGGCAGCATGCCTCCGACCATCGCCGCGTTGTAATAGGCCGCGGCGGGCGGGCCATGCAGGACGCGAACATCCTGCCAGGCGATGTCCAGCTCTTCGGCGGCCAGCGCGGCCAGGGTGGTCTGCACGCCCTGGCCCATCTCGGCCCGGGGAGTGATGATGGTCACGCCGTTGCCGTCGATGAAGATGAACGGGTTCAGCGCGGCCTGGCCCGTCCCGGCGTCCAGCGGGTTGGCCGGGGCCTGGTTCAGCTTGTAAAAGCCGAAGGCCACGCCGCCGGCGATGGCGGCCGAGCCGATCAGGAAGCTGCGGCGGGCGATCGTTGCGATACGGGCCATCGGGTCAGACCTCGCTCATGCGGGCGGCGGCGGCGTGGATCGCGGCGCGGATGCGCGGGTAGGTGCCACAGCGGCAGAGATTGCCGGCCATGGCCTCGTCGATCTGGTCGTCGCTGGGCGTCGGGGTTTCCGCCAAAAGGGCCGCGGCCTGCATGATCTGGCCGGACTGGCAATACCCGCATTGGGCGACCTGATGATCGACCCAGGCCTGTTGAAGGATGGACATGGCCTCGGGCGTGCCCTGGGCCTCGATCGTGGTGACGGGGCCCCAGACATCTTCCAGCGCCACCTGGCAGCTGCGCACGGCCTCGCCGTCGATATGCACGGTGCAGGCGCCGCAGGCCGAGACCCCGCAGCCGAATTTCGTGCCGGTCAGGCCCAGCTGGTCGCGCAGGACCCAAAGCAGGGGGACCTCGCCGGGCAGGTCGATGTCGTGGGGCGTTCCGTTCACGGTCAATGGGGTCGTCATGGCAGGCTCCGGGATTGGGGTCGGTGGCGGTGACGGGGTCGTGACTGTCTGACAGTTTTCATAAAAAGTGTCATTCCGTCAACTGACAAAATCGTCAGAAAGTGTCAGGGTGTCGATTGACAAGCCGGGTCGGGAGCGCGACAGTCTTGTTCATGAACGAGATTTCGCCGGACACGAAACAGCAGACCATCCTCCAGGCGGCGATGACGGCCTTTGCCAGCTATGGGTTTCGCAAGACCTCGATGGATGACATCGCCCGCGGGGCAAACATGTCGCGACCCGCGCTCTACACGCATTTCCGCAACAAGAAGGCGATCCTGCGGTCGCTGGTCGAGATGCATTACGACGAGGCGGCCAGCCAGGTGGGCCAGGCGTTGCGCAGCGAAGGGTCGGTGTCGATGCGCCTGCACCGGGCCTTTGTGGCCCAGGCCGGACGGATGGCCGATATGCTGCTGTCGTCGCCCCACGGGATGGAACTGCTGGAAACGGGCACCGGCGCGGCGCTGGACCTGGTCGAGGCCGGCGAAGCGCGCCTGCGCGATGTCTATGCCGATTGGCTGGCCGAAGAGATGGCCGCCGGGCGGATCGACCTGCGCAAGTCGCCGCATCACGTGGCGGCCACGCTGACCTCGGCGCTCAAGGGGCTTAAGAAGCCGGGCACCGAGTTGCAGGATTACCTGAGCGCATTGGAAACCCTGGCCGTGCTGGTCGGGCAGGGGCTGGCGATCCGCTGAGCGGCTCGCCCTTGGTCAGGTCACACCGGCGCGGGTGCGGAATTTCGGGTTGTCCCACAGGCGCTTGTCCATGACATCGGCCAGCCGCTCGACGGCCTGTTCGATATCGTCCATGTCGGTGTAAAGCGGCGTAATGCCAAAGCGCATGATGTCCGGCGCCCGGAAATCGCCGACCACGCCCGCCGCGATCAGCGCCTGCATCGCCGCATAGCCTTCGTCGAAGCGAAACGACACCTGCGCCCCGCGGCGATGCGGATCGCGCGGGCTGGCCAGTTGCAACTGGGGGCAGCGGGCCTCCACCCCGGCAATAAACGCCTCGGACAGGGCGATGGACCGGGCGCGCAGGGCCTGCATGTCGACCTGGTCCCAGATGTCCAGTGACGCGTCGAGGGCGGCCATCTGCAGGATCGGCGGCGTGCCCACGCGCATCCGGGCAATCGCTGGCGCGGGGCGATAATCGGGATCAAAGGCAAAGGGCTCGGCATGGCCCAGCCAGCCGGACAGGGCCGGGCGGGCCGCATCGGCAAGCGCTGGTGCGACATAGATGAAGGCCGGGCCGCCGGGGCCGGAATTGAGAAACTTGTAGGTGCAGCCCACGGCAAAATCCGCCCCCGCACCCCCCAGGTCGATCGGCAGGGCGCCGGCGGAATGGGCCAGGTCCCAGATCACCAGGGCCCCGACAGAATGTGCTTTTTCTGTCAGAACGTCCATGTCGTGCATCCGCCCGGTGCGGTAATCCACCTGGGTCAGCATCAGCACGGCCACCTCTTCGGTCAGCGCGGCCTCGATCTCTTCGGGCGGGACACAGCGCAGGCTGTGGCCGCGATCCAGCGAACCGAGCAGCCCCTGCGCCATGTAGAGATCGCTGGGAAAATTGCCGGTGTCCGACAAGACCACCTTGCGGTCGGGCCGCAGATCCAGCGCCGCGGCCAGCGCCTGGTAGACCTTGATCGACAGGGTGTCGCCCAGGACAACCTGGCCGGGGCCTGCGCCGATCAGCCGGCCGATCCGGTCGCCCAGCCGCGCGGGCTGGTCCATCCACCCGGCCCGGTTCCAGGCGGTGATCAGCATCTCGCCCCATTCGTCCTGCATGCATTGCGCGACCCGCGCGCCGGCCGCACGGGGCAGGGGGCCGAGCGAATTGCCGTCGAGATAGATCATGCCCTCGGGCAGGGAAAACAGCGCCTTTGTCGCTGCGAAATCGGTCATTGAGGCGCTCCTGGCGGTGGCTGCGAATTGGACGGGACCGGCGGCCGGGGGCCGGGCCGGGCGGTGGCGAATGTCCGGCGGAAAGAGGGTGGGAATGCCTCCATCTGCCCTTAAAACAATCAGGATGGCCACCGTTGTGTGTGACAGTTTCGTATAGGAACCAAAGGCGCGCTTGCGCAACTATCTTGCGCGGGTTACCAGACGGAATTGCGCGCCAATGCAATCAAGACGGACCGCAGAGGGGGACCACGAGTGAAAATCGGCACACCAAAGGAAGTGTTCGAGGGCGAGGCCCGGGTGGCCATGACGCCCGACAGCGCCCGGCAATTGCAAAAGCTGGGGCATGAGTGCCTGATCGAAAGCGGCGCAGGCGTGTTGGCAGGATTCTCGGACGCGGCCTATGAAGAGGCCGGCGTCGAGGTGATCAAGACGGCGGCGCAGCTGTTCAAGGCCGCCGACATCATCGCCAAGGTGCGCCCGCCCAGCGAGACCGAGATCAAGCGGCTGGGGCCGTCGAAGACGCTCATTTCGTTCTTCTACCCGGCATCGAATGAAGAGTTGATGAACCTGGCCGCCGAAAAGGGCGCCTCGGTCATCGCGATGGACATGGTGCCCCGGATCAGCCGGGCCCAGAAGATGGACGCGCTGTCGTCCATGGCCAATATCGCCGGCTACCGCGCGGTGATCGAGGCCGGCAACAATTTCGGCCGGTTCTTCACCGGCCAGGTGACGGCGGCGGGCAAGGTGCCCCCGGCCAAGGTGCTGATCGTCGGCGCCGGTGTGGCCGGGCTGGCGGCCATCGGCACGTCGACCTCGCTGGGCGCGATCACCTATGCCTTCGACGTGCGGCCCGAAGTGGCCGAGCAGATCGAATCCATGGGCGCCGAATTCGTCTACCTGGAATTCGACGAGGAACAGACCGACGGCGCGGCGACGGGCGGCTATGCGGCCCCGTCCAGCCCCGAGTTCCGAGAGGCCCAGCTGGCCAAGTTTCGCGAGCTGGCACCCGATATCGACATTGTCATCACCACCGCGCTGATCCCGAACCGGGCGGCGCCGGTGCTGTGGACCAAGGACATGGTCGAGATGATGAAGCCCGGGTCGGTGATCGTCGACCTGGCCGCCGAGCGCGGCGGCAATTGCGAGCTGACCCAGCCCGACGAGAAGATCGTCACCGACAACGGCGTGACGATCATCGGCTACACCGACTTCCCCAGCCGGATGGCGACGCAGAGCTCGACGCTTTACGCGACCAACATCCGCCACATGATGACCGACCTGACGCCTGAAAAGGACGGGGTGGTCAATCACAACATGGAAGACGACGTGATCCGCGGGGCGACGATCACGCATGAGAAGGAAGTGACCTTCCCGCCGCCGCCGCCCAAGGTGGCGGCCATCGCGGCCAAGCCGAAGGAAAAGGTGAAGGAGCTGACGCCGGAAGAGAAGCGCGCAGCGGAAGCGGCGGCCTTCAAGGCGCAGACCAAGAGCCAGGTGACCCTGATCGCCGTCGGCGCGGCGCTGCTGCTGCTGCTGGGCCTGGTGGCCCCGGCGAGCTTCATGCAGCATTTCATCGTCTTCGTGCTGGCCGTCTTCGTGGGCTTCCAGGTGATCTGGAACGTGGCGCATTCGCTGCACACGCCCCTGATGGCCGTGACCAACGCGATCTCGTCGATCATCATCCTGGGCGCGCTGATGCAGATCGGTTCGACCGGCGGATGGGTCATCCTGCTGGCCGCGCTGTCGGTCTTCATGGCCGGGATCAACATCTTCGGCGGCTTCCTCGTCACGCGGCGCATGCTCGCCATGTTCCAGAAATCCTAAGGGGGGAGCGGAGCAATGGAATTCGGATTCACAACGGCGGCCTACGTGGTCGCGGCCGTTCTCTTCATCCTGAGCTTGGGTGGCCTGTCGGGCCAAGAAAGCGCCAAGCGGGCCGTCTGGTACGGCATCGCCGGCATGGCGCTGGCGATCTTCGCCACGCTGATCGGCCCCGGCTCGGGCCTGTGGTGGCTGTCGATCCTGCTGATCGCGGGCGGCGGCATCATCGGGTTCATCGTGGCCAAGCGGGTGCAGATGACGGAAATGCCCCAGCTGGTCGCGGCGATGCATTCGCTGGTCGGCCTGGCGGCGGTCTTTGTCGGCTACAACGCCCATATCGAGCTGGGCCACGTGCTGACGCTGGATGACGAGGCCAAGAAGGCGCTGGACGGTTTCGCAGCCGTTCTGGCCAAGAAGGACGGCGTCGAGCAGGGCATCCTGCGGGTCGAGGTCTTCCTGGGCGTCTTCATCGGGGCCGTGACCTTTACCGGGTCGGTCATCGCCTTCGGCAAGCTGGCCGGCAAGGTGACCTCGGCGGCCAAGAAGCTGCCCGGCGGGCACATGCTGAACGCAACCGCGGCGGGCCTGTCGCTGCTGCTGCTGTTCATCTACCTCGCGGGCGGCGGTATGTGGGCGCTGGTGCTGATGACGCTGCTGGCCTTCTTCATCGGGTACCACCTGATCATGGGCATCGGCGGCGCCGACATGCCGGTGGTGGTGTCGATGCTGAACAGCTACTCGGGCTGGGCCGCGGCGGCGATCGGCTTCTCGCTGGGCAATGACCTGCTGATCGTAGTCGGCGCGCTGGTCGGTTCGTCCGGTGCGATCCTGTCCTACATCATGTGCAAGGCGATGAACCGGTCCTTCGTGTCGGTCATCCTGGGCGGTTTCGGCGAAACCGGCGGGCCGCAGATGGAAGTCGAAGGCGAGATGATCGAGATCCCGGTCGACGGCGTGGCTTCGGCCCTGAACGAGGCCGACAGCGTGATCATCATCCCCGGCTACGGCATGGCCGTGGCACAGGCACAATCGGCGGTCAGCGACCTGACCAAGAAGCTGCGGGCCCAGGGCAAGGAGGTACGCTTTGCCATCCACCCCGTGGCGGGCCGTCTGCCGGGGCACATGAACGTGCTGCTGGCCGAGGCCAAGGTGCCTTATGACATCGTGCTGGAGATGGAGGAGATCAACGACGATTTCCCCGAGACGGACGTGTCCATCGTGATCGGGTCGAACGACATCGTGAACCCCGCCGCACAGGACGATCCGAACTCGCCCATCGCCGGGATGCCGGTGCTGGAGTGCTGGAAGTCCAAGCAGGTCTTCGTGATGAAGCGCGGCAAGGGCACCGGCTATTCGGGCATCGAGAACCCGCTGTTCTTCAAGGACAACACGCGGATGTTCTACGGCGATGCCAAGGCCTCGCTGGACAAGCTGCTGCCGATGATCGACTGATCCCGTCTGGCAATGATGTCGAAAGGGCGCCCTTCGCGGGGCGCCCTTTTTCGTGGCCGGGGCGGGGGCTTGTCCGCCCTGGCAGGCGGCCGCGCGGCGCCGGTGTATACGATGGTATTCCCGTAACGCGATGAAATGGCGCGATTTTTTCGGTCTCTCCCCGGATGGCTTGCTGCTATCATGGCGCGAAAGACCCCAGGAGAGGCCGGATGCCGCCCATCGAAGACCACCCGCTGCGCTACGCGCTTGCCAACGAGCTGCACGCGCGGCCCTTTCCCAGCCTGACCTCGCCGGCCATGGCCGTCTTCCTGGCCATCAAGCAGCCGTCGGACGCGGTGGCGCGCGACCGGGGTGACGACCTGGCCCACCTGACGCGGCTGCTGGACCGCCACGGGGCGGCGCATCCCCAGCCGGGCGCCACGCATTACTCGGCGCGGATCGGCCGGTACTGGCTGAAATGGGAACAGCATACCGAATTCGTGACCTACACGGCCTTTTGCGACGGGGCCGGCGACCGGCCATTCGATCCGGCGGAATTCGAGGTCTTTCCCGATGACTGGCTGTCGGCCGCGCCGGGCCAGCGGTTGACCTCGGCGCTGGTCCGCATCGGGGCCAGCCCGGGCGCTGACGAGATCATCCGCCTGCTTGATGCCTGGTTCGTGCCGGAAAGCACGGTGGTCAGCCAGGTGCTGGACGGCACGGCGACGGTGGCCAGCGATTTCCGTATCGACCCGGCCGGCCACATGCGGCTGGCGGTCTTTACCGGGGGCGAGGCCGGGCCGCGCCGGGTCGGGCGTACGGTGCAGCGGCTGCTGGAGATCGAGACCTACAAGACCATGGCCTTGCTGGGTTTCACCCGGGCGCGGGCGCTGACGGGCCGGGTGGGCGAGCTGGACACGCGGCTGACCGAGGTGATGATCGAGATGACCGAAGAGGCCAAGCCGGCGGACCAGATCCTGCCGGACCTGCTGGCGATCTCGTCCGAGCTGGAGACCATGGCCGCGCGGGCGGCCTTTCGCTTTGGGGCCACGGGGGCCTATCGGGCGATCGTGGGCGAACGGATCGACGCGCTGCGCGAGCTGCGGTTTCACGGGCGGCCGACCTTCGGGGAATTCATGGTGCGCCGGTTCGACCCGGCCATGCGCACGGTGGCCTCGACCGAGGCGCGGCTGAAGACCCTGTCGGACCGGGCGATCCGGGCCGGCGACCTGCTGCGCACGCGGGTCGACGTGGAACGGTCGGCCCAGAACCAGGCACTGCTGGAAAGCATGGACCGGCGGGCCGACATGCAGCTGCGCCTGCAACACACGGTCGAAGGGCTGTCGGTCGTGGCGATCAGCTATTACGCCGTCTCGCTGGTGGGCTACCTGATCTACCCGCTGACCGGCCTGACCGGGCTGAGCAAGCCCGAGCTGACGGCCATCGTGACGCTGCCGGTGGTGCTGGCGGTGTGGCTGGGCCTGCGGAAGATTCGCAATTCGCTGCACTAGGGGCAGGGCCGGCGTGGCGAAACGGCTGCCTTTATTCGCAAAAAGTGAAAAGAAAGCGTCAAAAACCGCCTTGGGATGTAGAAAAACGGTTTTTGTGTGAAGCAGTTTATATAGCTGTCGTGTTTTCCGGGCTATAGTCGTTGCATGGCCCGGGGATTGCCGGACCTGTTAACGATTTTGAGAACCTAACCTCTGTTGACCATGTTTTTTAGTGCACGTTGTGTGCAGGCCGTTCCGGTTTCGCGGCAAATCCCGGATTTCCCCGGGCCTGACATTGCAAACTTTCGCAAGGCGCAGGTGATCCATTTCGGGTCACCTGTGTTTTGCGTTTTTGATTGTTCGGGCTACGGTGGTCCCGAGCGGGCGAAGTTGGTCCCGAAATCGTCCAATTCCCGGATGCGCCCATTCCGGGATCTTTCCATCTCCGAAACCGGCCAGCGGATCAATTGCCCCATGGCCGGATGACTGCCGAAAGATTGTTTCCCGATTGCCCATCGATTGTTGAAGGAGTTTAACGATGAACTGGATTGCCGCGCTGGATGCGTTTTTCAAGGCCAAGGATGTTTATGGCAAGCTGGCCGAGGTCAAGAAGCTCAACGATTACGCCAAGAAGGTCAGTTCAAAGAAATCCCTGGATTGGGACGATCTGAAATACTTCAAGAACCCGGTGATGGAAAAGGCGTTGAAGAACGCCAAGTCGGCGGTTGCGGCGGCGGATGCGGCTCTGAAGGTCAAGGTGGACTGGCCCGACAGCGGCTCGCTGGCGAAATTCGCGGCGGCGCTCAAGGCGGCCGGGCAATATGGCCATGACAGCCCGCAGGCCAAGAAGGCCGTCGAGGCCTATCGCAAGTGCCTGGTGGATTACGACAAGGTGCTGACCGGGCTGGTCAAGGACATGACCACGCGGCAGAAACAGCTGAAGGACAACCTGAAGCTGGCCAAGATGCTCGAAGAATACGGCCGCACGCTGCACGATGCCTTCATGACCTGCGCCAAGATCCCGATGGGCTTTTCCACCGCGCCGCAGGCCGAGTTCTTTTCGCTGTCGCAGGATGCCCAGAACTTTGCCGGCCACATGAATTCGCTGGCGTCGCGGACGCAGAAGCTGATTGACCGGAATGCCAAGGCGATGACCGAGGGCAACCAGCTGATCAAGGACAACAAGGCCTGGATCGACTGGGCGTCGAAGGATGCGACCGCCGGGCCGGATACGTTGAAGAAGAACGAGAAGGCCACCAAGCCCAGGAAGTAGGGCGGGAATGAAAAGCCCCCGCCCGGGCGGGGCGGGGGCCGTTTGTCGCGATGGACGGGGGCCGGCGGTCGCGGGGGATTACCGCCCGCGGATGCGCGGATCGAGCGCGTCGCGCAGCCCGTCGCCCATGTAGTTGACGCTGAGCACGGTGACCGAGATCAGCACCCCGGGCCAGATCGCCCGTTCGGGGAAAAAGGTCATCCGGTCGACGGCATCGTTCAGCAGGCGCCCCCAGGTCGGGAAATCCGGCGGAAAGCCGAAACCCAGGAAGGACAGGGCGCTTTCGGTGATGATCGCCGTGGCAATGCCCAGCGTGGCCGAGACCATGATCGGCGACAGCACGTTGGGCAGGATGTGGCGCACCACCATCTTGCTGTTGCGGGTGCCGATCGATTGGGCGGCCAGCACGAATTCGCGCTCCTTCAGGGCCAGGACGTCCCCCCGCACGATCCGCGCCGTCTGCATCCACGACGTCACGCCGACGATGAAGACGATCAGCACGAAGATCCCGCCTTCGACCCCAAAGGCGACCTTGAGCGGCTCGCGGAAGAGCAGCACGGTGACCAGCAGCAGGGGCAGCAGGGGCAGGGCCAGGAACAGGTCGGTCACCCGCATCAGGGGCCCGTCGAGCTTGCGGAAATAGCCGGCCGTCACGCCGACGAAGGTGCCCAGCACCAGCGACAGCAGCATGGCCGCCAGCCCCACGGTGATTGACACCTGCCCGCCCTGCATCAGCCGGGCCAGGGTGTCGCGGCCGATGTTGTCGGTGCCCAGCGGATGGGCCCAGTCGGCCTTGGCATCGGCATCCCACAACAGCACGTAGGCCGGGCGCATGTCCTTGAGATTGAGGAACTCGCGGCCTGTCGGCACGTATTTGGCGTCCTGCGGATAGATGAACGGCCCGATGAAGACGACCAGCAGGATCGTCACGAAGACGACCAATCCGGCCAGCGCGCCGCGGTGGCGGCGGAACTGGTGCCAGACATCCACCCACTGGCTGCGCGGCGGCGCCGAGGGGATGGGATCGGTCAGGGGTTCGGTGACCACGGCCGAGGTCACGGCGGTGACGCGGCTTTCATTGGCCTCAGTCATAGCGGATCCTCGGGTCGAGCACGCCGTAGAGCACATCGGCGATCAGGTTGAAGAGCACGATCAGCACGGCGAAGATGAAGGTCAGGGTATGGACCATCGGCAGGTCGTTGGCCTCGATGGCGGTGATCAGCAGCTGGCCGATTCCGTTCACCTTGAACACCTGTTCGGTGATGATCGCCCCGCCGAAGATCGACGGCACGCCAAGCGCGATGACGGTGATCACCGGGATCATCGAATTGCGCAGGACGTGGATCATGACGACGGTGGCCTCGCTCAGGCCCTTGGCCCGGGCGGTGCGCACGTAATCCTGGTTCAGGTTGTCCAGCATCGACGCCCGCATGAACCGCGAGATCTGGGCCGTGGTCTGCAGGGCCAGCACCATCACGGGCATGACCATCTGCCTGACCTGCAGCCAGAAGGTTTCCCAGCTGTCGACCTTGAGCGTGGTGTCGTAGATCGACGGGAACCAGCCCAGCTGGACTGAAAAGATCACGATGACCAGCACGCCCGAAAAGAACGGCGGCACCGAGAATCCGACCATGGAAATGAACGTGCCGGCCTGGTCAAAGACCGAGTACTGCTTGTAGGCCGAATAGATCCCGATGGGCAGGGCGATCAGCACGCCGACCACATAGGCCAGGCCCACGACGGTCAGTGTCTGGGGCAGGCGCTGGACGACGATTTCCATGACCGGCGAGCGGGTCTGCCAGGAAATCACGCGCAGCTGGCCTTCGGCCCAGGACGTGCCGAACAGCGTGTCGACGAAGACCGCCGGTTCGATGACGAAGAACTGGTAGAGCCATTTGACGAAGCGGACGTGCATCGGCTGGCCCAGCCCCAGCGCCTCGCGCATCTTTTCCTTGACCTCGGGCGGGACGGTCAGCGGCACCTGGGCCATCGGATCGCCTGGCGCGAGTTCGAGCAACATGAAGATGGCCAGGCTGATGAACAGCAGGGTCGGGACGGCCACGACCAGTCTTCGGAGGGTGTATGTCAGCATTCTTCGGGGATGCCTTTTCCGATCGGTGCGTTGTCAGAAGATACAATTCGGCCGGCCCCCATGGTGAGAGCCGGCCGCGGGCGCGCCGATCAGCTGCCCTTCTTGCGGTACCAGTCAGCGACGTTCCACAGCTCGCTGTCCCAGGTGTTCAGCTTGACGCCGCCCAGGTCCAGAGCATGGGCCGACACCCGGCCACGGTGCACCAGGGGCACGATGGTCCAGCTGTCGACGGTCAGCATGTTGTTCATCTTCTTGGCAATCTCGCCGCGCGCCGCGATGTCGCCGGTGCGGGCCAGCTCGTCGATCAGGGCGTCGTATTCCTCTTCGCAGAAGCGGTTGATGTTCTCACCCTGCCACTGGCTCGCCGGCTTCGGCTCGTTGCCGCAGCGATAGGCCGCCAGGTATTGCTGGGGGTCGGTGCCGTTGAACGTGTTGGCGTACATCTCGACATCGGCATAGAACTTCTGGAACGTGTCCGGGCTGCCCGGGTCTCCCCCGAAGAAGACCGAGCCCGAGACGTTGCGCAGCTCGGTTTCGACGCCGATTTCCGTCCACCATTGCTTGATCAGGGCCTGGAAGTCCTGGCGCACGGCGTTGGTCGAGGTCTGGTAGAGCACCTTCAGCGGCACGCCGTCCTTTTCGCGGATGCCGTCGCCGTCGCTGTCGACGATGCCGGCCTCGTCCAGCATGGCATTGGCCCCGGCAATGTCCTGGGCAAAGCAGCTGGTGTTCTGGGCGGCGTAATTGTCGGGCACGGGCACCAGGTCACAGGTCGGCTTGCCGGCCTTGCCATAGCCCACCTCGACCAGCAGTTCGCGGTCGATGGCCATCGACATGGCCTCGCGCACGACCTTGTCGCTCAGGAAGGGATGCGGTTCGGCCACCGTGGCCCGGGTCTCGGGCGGCAGGTCGGCCGAGGGGTTGGTCAGGTTCATCTCGATCCGTTCGACCAGCGGGCCGAAGCCGGCGATGGCCACGCCCTTGCCGGCCGATTCCATCGAGGCGATGACATCGGGGGCCAGCTGCAGGTTCCAGGCATAGTCGAACTCGCCGGTTTCCAGCACCGACCGGCCGGCCGCCGCGGCATCGCCGCCGCCCTTGAAGGTCACGGTGGCAAAGGCGGGCTTGCCCTCGATGCGGAAATTCTCGTTGGCTTCGAATGTGATCACGTCGTTCGGCTTGAACTCGACCACCTTGAAGGGGCCGGTGCCGATCGGGTTGAAATTGGCCTCGGTGCATTCGGGGGCACGGGCGCCCAGGCATTCGGCGAATTGCGCGGCCTGGATGATCGGCGACTGGCCACCGACGAAGGGCCCGTAGGGATTGGGCTTGGGCTGGTTGAAGGTCACCTTGACGGTCAGGTCGTCCAGCGCCTCGACGGTTTCGACCCCGTCAAAGAACGCGCCCTGGGCACAGCCGCCTTCGGGATGCATGCAGTATTCGGCGGTGAATTTCACGTCGGCCGAGGTCAGCGGCGTGCCGTCCGACCAGACGATGCCTTCCGAGATCTTCCAGGTGATCGTCGTCAGGTCCTCGCTGACGCCGCCGTTGGCCACGGTCGGCACCTCGTCGACCAGCCAGGGCACCAGCGCGCCGGTCTCGTCGTAGCGGGCCAGCGGTTCGACCACGAGAGAGGAGCTTTCGATGTCCTTCGTGCCGCCGGACAGGAACGGATTCAGAATCGACGGGGCCTGCCAGTAGATGATGCTGACGTTGCCATCACGCCCGCGCTCGCCGTCATGGCCTTCGGCAAAGGCCGTGCCGGTCAGCGCCACGGTCGCGGTCGCGCCGAGCAAAAGGGTCTTGAGGGTCATGTTACACTCCATGTTGGACACGGCTTCCGCCGGCCTTGGTCTTGCCGCTCTGGTGGCGGCTCTTTGATCCCGAAGCCTGGCGAAACCTCGCGGCGACACAGGCACTTGGCCTTGCCGCCGGTCAGGATGCGCTCAACCGCACCGGGCACGCCGAATATCGAAACAGAGATTCGGAAAATTGCAAGGGTGGCGGTAGGGAAAGCGGCACGGGGGTTTGACACTGCCTCGGGCGCCGCCATAGCGTTCAGCATCGCAGGAACGGGAGTATCGGGTTTGCTGGATCAGCCGATTGCACGGATCAAGGGGCTCAGGGTCGAATTCCAGACCAAGGACGGCCCGGTCGAGGGCGTCAAGGGCGTGTCCTTCGACATCAACGCGGGCGAAACGGTCTGCGTGGTGGGCGAAAGCGGGTCGGGCAAGTCGGTGACATCGCTGTCGCTGATGCGGCTGGTGGAATTCGGGGGCGGTGAAATTACGGGCGGCGAACTTTTGTTCGACGCCGATGGCAAGCCGGGCACCGACATCGACGTGGCCAGCGCCGACCAGGATTTGATGCGCGGCATCCGGGGCAACCAGATCGGCATGATCTTCCAGGAGCCGATGACGGCGCTGAACCCGGTCTTCACGGTCGAACGCCAGCTGACCGAAGGCCTGCGCGTCCACAAGGGGCTGAGCCGCGAGGCCGCCCGCGAAAGGGCGGTCGAGCTGTTGCGCCAGGTGCGCATCCCCGAGCCCGAACGGCGGATGAAGCAATATCCCCACGAATTGTCGGGGGGCATGCGCCAGCGCGTGGTCATTGCCATGGCCCTGGCCTGCGAGCCGCGCCTGCTGATCGCCGACGAGCCGACCACCGCGCTTGACGTGACCATCCAGGCCGAGATCCTGGCCCTAATGGACCGGCTCAAGCGCGAGACGGGCACGGCCGTGATGTTCATCACCCATGACATGGCCGTGGTCGCCCAGATGGCCGACCGTGTCGTTGTCATGTTCCGCGGCGAGAAGGTCGAGGAAGGCCCCGTCGCCCAGATTTTCGAGAACCCCCAGCACCCCTATACCCAGGCGCTGCTGGCCGCCGTGCCCAAGCTGGGCGAGATGGACGGCAAGGCCGCGCCCGAGCCGATGAAGCTGATGGGCGTCGAGGGCCAGAAGATCGCGCCCATCCCCGGCACCGACAAGACCCTGCTGACGGTCAGCAACCTGGTCACGCGCTTCCCGGTCAAGGGCGGGTTCTTCCGGCGCACCGTGGCCAATGTGCATGCGGTCGAAGACGTGTCCTTCACGATCAACAAGGGCCGGACCCTGTCGCTGGTCGGCGAATCCGGCTGCGGCAAGTCGACCGTCGGCCGGTCGCTCCTGCGGCTGGTCCAGCCGCAATCGGGCTCGGTCAACCTGGACGGGGTCGAGATCACCGAACTGGACGACCACGCCCTGCGCGATGCCCGCGTCGACATGCAGATGATCTTCCAGGATCCCTTTGCCTCGCTGAACCCGCAGATGCAGCTGGCCGACCAGGTGGCCGAACCGCTCTACAATTACCCCAGCGCGGGTGTCGATATCCGCGAACGGGTCGAAAGCCTGTTCGACCGGGTCCACCTGCCGCGCAGCTTCATGCGCCGTTATCCCCATGAATTGTCGGGCGGCCAGCGCCAGCGCGTGGCCATTGCCCGCGCGCTCGCCTTGCGCCCCAAGCTGATCGTGGCCGACGAGGCGGTCTCGGCGCTCGACGTGTCGGTGCAGGCCCAGGTTCTGAACCTGATGATGGAACTGCAGGCCGAGCTGCAGCTGTCCTATCTTTTCATCAGCCATGACATGGCCGTGGTCGAACGGGTCAGCCACGATGTCGGCGTGATGTACCTGGGCCGCATCGTCGAGATGGGCCCGCGCGAGAAGATCTTCGGCAATCCCCAGCATGCCTATACGCGGGCGCTGATGAAGGCCGTGCCGATCGCCGATCCGAGCCTGCGCAAATCCGAGCGCGACCTGAACTTCAAGCCGATCCCGTCGCCCATCCACCCGGTGGAATACGAACCGGAACCCTCGGCCTATGCCGAGGTCGAGCCGGGCCATTTCGTGCTGACCACCGACAGCGGCTACTGACATGTCCGCATCCAAGGCCGAAACGCTCAGCCCCCGCGCGATCCTGGAGGCGCTGGTCGCCTTTCCCACGGTGTCGGACCGCAGCAACCTGGACCTGGTGCAATGGGTGCAGGATTACCTGGCCTCGCACGGGATCGAGAGCCACCGCGTCGACAAGCCCGGCGACGAGGCCAAGGCCGGGCTCTTTGCCCATGTCGGGCCCTGGGAAGAAGGCGCCGTGGTGCTGTCGGGCCATACCGACGTGGTGCCGGTCGAAGGCCAGGCCTGGGACAGCGATCCCTTCACGGTGGTCGAACGCGATGGCCGGCTCTATGGCCGGGGCTGTTGCGACATGAAGGGCTTTGACGCCCTGGCCATCTGGGCCCTGGTCGAAGGGTCGAAACGCGATCTGGTGCGGCCCCTGCAGATCGCGTTCAGCTACGACGAGGAAATCGGCTGCATGGGCGCGCCGCCCCTGATCGAAGCGATGGATGGCGTGGTGCCGCGCGGGCGCGATGCGATCATCGGGGAGCCGTCGCTGATGAAGGCCGTGACCGGCCAGAAGGGCGGGACGGGCTATCACGTCCATGTGCATGGCTACGAGGTGCATTCCTCGCTGGTCCATACCGGGGTCTCGGCGATCATGTACGGGGCCAAGCTGATCGATTGGGTCAATGCGCGCAACGCGGCCAACATGGCCCGCACGCCGACCGAGGTTGCGGCGCTGTTCACCCCGCCCTGGTCGACCCAGCATGTCGGCATGATCGCCGGGGGCACGGCCCATAACATCACCGCTCGCGATTGCACCTTTGCCGTCGAATGCCGGCTGGTGCCCGGCGAGACCGTGGCCGATTGGTGCGCGGCCTTCGAGGCCCGGGCCGACGAGATCCAGGCCGACATGCAGGCCGTGCGCCCCGAGGCCTGGATCGAGCGGGCGGCGTTCTTCACCGTGCCGCCATTGGTGCCCGAGGACGAGGGCAGCGCCGAGGCCCTGGTGCGCCAGATCACCGGCGACAACGGCAATCATGCCGTGAGCTATGGCACCGAGGCCGGCCATTTCCAGAACGCGGGCTATTCGGCGGTGATCTGCGGGCCGGGCAGCATCGAACAGGCCCACCAAGAGAACGAGTACCTGTCCATCGCCGAGCTCGACGCCGGGCAGGATTTCATGGCGCGCCTGCTGGACCGGCTGTCCTGAGGCGCTTTTGGCGGGATGGGTGAGATCACCCATCCTACGGGTCATCCCCGGGAAAGACGCGAACACATGCCCATCAAGAACCGCCTGGCCGACATGTCGGACGAGATCACCGGCTGGCGCCACCATCTTCACCGCCATCCCGAACTGCTGTTCGACGTGCATGGCACCGCGGCCTTTGTCGTCGAGCGCCTGAAGGAATTCGGCCTGACCGACATCACCACGGGCATCGGCCGGACCGGTGTCGTGGCCGTGATCGAAGGCCGCACCGACACGTCGGGCCGGGTCATCGGCCTGCGCGCCGACATGGACGCCCTGCCGATCACCGAGGCCTCGGGCGTCGATTACCCGTCGGAAAACCCCGGGGTGATGCATGCCTGCGGCCATGACGGCCACACGTCGATCCTGCTGGGCGCGGCGAAATACCTGGCCGAGACGCGCCATTTCGACGGCAAGGTCGTGCTGATCTTTCAGCCGGCCGAAGAGGGCGGGGCCGGCGGGCTGGAAATGTGCCAGGACGGGCTGATGGACCGCTGGGGCATCCAGGAAGTCTATGGCCTGCACAATGCGCCGGGCCTGCCGGTGGGGTCGTTCCACGTGCGCCCGGGGCCGATCCAGGCCTCGTCCGACGAGTTCGAGATCGTCGTGACCGGGCGCGGCGGCCATGCGGCCGAACCGCAGACAACCATCGACACGACGCTGGTGGCCAGCCAGATCGTGGTCACCCTGCATTCCATCGTGTCGCGCAATGTCGATCCGCTGAAACCCACGGTGCTGACCGTCGGCACCTTCGAGACCGACAGCAACCAGTCCAACATCATCCCCCAGACCGCCCGGCTGACCGGCACGATGCGCACGCTGGACCCCGATGTGCGCGGCCTGGTCGAAACCCGGGTGCGCCGGGTGGCCGAAGACACCGCCGCGGCCTTTGGCGCCACTGCAACGGTCACCTGGACCCCGGGCTATCCGGTCACGGTCAACGGCGCCGAACAGGCGGCCTTTGCCGCCGATGCGGCCCGGGCGGTGACGCCCGAGGTCGACGACAATTGCAATCCGATCATGCCGTCCGAAGATTTCTCCTACATGCTCGAAGAGCGGCCCGGGGCTTATGCCTTCCTGGGCAACGGAGACAGCGCGATGTGCCATCACCCGGCCTATGTCTTTGACGACGCGGCCATTCCCGTGGGCTGCAGCTGGTTCGTCGAACTGGTCGAACGCCGCATGCCCGCCGCCTGACATCACCACGAAGGACCTTTACAGATGCCCGTTAAGAACCGTTTCGCCGAGCTGCATGACGAGATCACCGCATGGCGCCGCGACATCCACGAACATCCCGAACTGCTCTATGAAACCCACCGCACCTCGGCCCTGGTGGCCGACAAGCTGGCCGAGTTCGGCTGTGACGAGGTTGTCACGGGTATCGGCCGGACCGGCGTGGTCGGCGTGATCAAGGGCAAGACCGACAGCGCCGGCAAGGTCATCGGCCTGCGGGCCGACATGGATGCCCTACCGATCCTCGAGGATACCGGCGTCGAATACGCGTCCAAGACCCCCGGCGTGATGCATGCCTGCGGCCATGACGGCCATACGGCCATGCTGCTGGGCGCGGCGAAATACCTGGCCGAGACGCGCCATTTCGACGGCACGGTGGTGGTGATCTTCCAGCCGGCCGAGGAAGGCGGGGCCGGGGGCAAGGCCATGTGCGACGACGGCATGATGGACCGCTGGGGCATCCAGGAGGTCTATGGCATGCACAACTGGCCGGGCCAGCCGGCCGGGGCCTTCTCGATCCGCCCGGGCGCGTTCTTTGCGGCCACGGATGTGTTCGAGATCGATTTCGAGGGCAAGGGCGGCCATGCGGCCAAGCCCCAGGACACCGTCGACACCACCGTCATGGCGGCCCAGGCCATCTTGGCGCTGCAGACCATCGCCAGCCGCAATGCCGATCCGGTCGACCAGGTCGTGGTGTCTGTAACCTCGTTCGAAACCTCGTCCAAGGCGTTCAACGTCATCCCCCAGGGCGTCAAGCTGCGCGGCACGGTGCGGACCATGTCCAAGGACATGCGCGACCTGGCCGAAAGCCGGATCACCGGCATCTGCGATGGGATCGCGGCCACCTTCGGAGGCAGTGTCAGCATCGACTACCTGCGCAATTACCCGGTGATGGTGAATTCCGGCGAACAGACCGATTTCGCCGTCGAGGTGGCGCGCGAGGTTGCCGGCGATTGCGCCGATGCGCCGCTGGTCATGGGCGGCGAAGATTTCGCCTTCATGCTGGAAGAGCGGCCGGGCGCCTATATCCTGGTGGGCAACGGCGACACGGCCCTGGTCCATCACCCCAAGTACAATTTCAACGACGACGTCATCCCGGCCGGCTGCAGCTGGTATGCCGGCATCGTCGAGCGCCGCATGCCCGCGGCCTGACCTGAGATCCAGGCGCGGCGCAGGGACAAGGCGCCGCGTCCTGTCTTCTTCTTGGGTGAAATACCCCTGTGCGACGGCACCGCCCGTGGCACGGTCGGGTTGGGATACTTGGAAAGAGAAAGAAGCAGCAGGTCAGAGCGCCAGGCAGTCGATCATCCTGTCGATGACCTGGTCGAGGGCCGATGCCTCGGTCCGTGCAAATGCCCGGGCGGCCGCGCGCTTGTCTGCCAGAAGGGCCGGGGAGGCCAGCCAGTCGCCGACCTTGCCGGCGATCTCGGCCGGGGTGGCGACCTCGGTGGCCGCGCCACGGTCGATCATCGGCCCGAAGGTTTCCGAGAAATTGGCCACGTGCGGCCCGGTCAGCACCGCCGCCCCGGAAACCGCCGGTTCGAACGGGTTGTGGCCGCCGATGTCAGGCAGCAGCGACCCGCCCAGCAGGATGAGAGGGCAGGCGGCGTACCAGGTGCCGGTCTCGCCCAGCGTGTCGGCCAGGTAGACCTGGGTGGCGGCCGTGATCCGCTCGCCCGCGCTGCGCCGGGTGCGGGCCAGGCCGCGCTCGGCGATCATCCGTTGCAGGTCGTCGCCGCGTTCGGGGTGGCGCGGGATCAGCAGCAGCAGGGCATCGGGATGGCGCTCCAGCACCCGGGCATGGGCATCCAGCACGATCTCGTCTTCGCCCGGATGGGTCGAACTGGCCGCCCAGACCGGCCGGTCGCCCAGGGCGCGGCGCAGCTCGTCGCGGGTGATCTCGTCGACGGGCAGGGGGGCGGCCGCGGCCTTGAGATTGGCCCCGACCGACAGCCTTTCGGCATCAGCGCCCATCAGGCGCAGGCGCTCGGCGATCGTGGCGTTCTGGGTCAGCAGGATGTCAAAGCAATCCAGCACCATCCGCGCCGTGTCGGGGTGGCGCGCCCAGCCCCGGGCCGATTTCTCGGACAGTCGCGCATTCAGCAGGGCCAGCCGCAGGCCCCGGTCGCGGGCGCGCACCAGCATGCCCGGCCAGAGCTCGCTTTCGACAAAGATGCCCGCCCGGGGCTGCCAGTGATCGAGGAACCGATCAATATAGTGCGGCGCATCCAGCGGGGCGAACTGGTGCAGCGCCCGGGGCGGCAGCCGGCGGGCCAGAATCTGCGCCGAGGAAGCCGTGCCCGAGGTCACCAGGAAATGCGCGTCGGGCCGACGCCGGGCCAGCCGGTCGATCACGCTGAGCACCGACAGGCTTTCGCCCACGGAGGCGCCATGGAACCAGATCAGCTCACCCGGGGGACGGTCGAGGCTGGGCCGGCCGGCCCGTTCGCGGATGCGCCGGGCCTCGACCCCCTGGTCCGACAGCTTGCGCCCGACGTGGTGCAGAACAAGCGGCGCAGCCAGCCGGGTCAGGCCGGAGTAAAGCGTGTAGAGCGGGGTTGCACCGCCCGGCCGGGACATCACCCGCCCGTGTGGCTCATGTGCCGGGCGACCTGGCCATCGGCGCGGCGGCGGGAATAATCGAAGTCGTGGCCCTTGGGCTTCAGCCCGATCGCCGCGCGGATGGCTTCCTGCAGCGCCCGGTTGTCCCCGGGGAAATCGCGCAGCGGCGCACGCAGGTCGGCCATGTCATCCTGGCCCAGGCACATGTACAATTCGCCGGTGCAGGTCAGCCGCACGCGGTTGCAGCTTTCGCAGAAATTGTGGCTGAGCGGGGTGATGAACCCGATCTTCTGCCCGGTCTCTTCCAGCCGCACATAGCGCGCCGGCCCGCCGGTGCGCTCGGCCAGGTCGCTGACCGTGTAATGCTGTTCATAGGCCGCACGCACGTCGCGCAGCGACCAGTACTGGCCGACGCGGTCCTCGTTGCCCAGGTCGCCCATCGGCATGACCTCGATCCAGGTCAGGTCCATGCCCTTGTCGGCGCACCATTCGGTGATCCGGGGCAGCTCTTCCTCGTTGAAGCCCTTCAGGGCCACGGCATTGATCTTGATCTTCAGCCCGGCGTCCAGCGCAGCGTCGATGCCCTTGAGCACCTGCGGCAGCCGGCCCCAGCGGGTGACCCGGGCGAACTTGTCCTCGTCCAGCGTGTCGAGCGAGACATTGACCCGCTTGACGCCGGCGGCCACCAGGTCCTTGGCAAAGCGCGCCAGTTGCGAGCCGTTGGTCGTGACGGTCAGCTCTTTCAGCGCGCCGCTGTCGAGGTGGCGCGACATGGACTGGAAGAAGGTCATGATATCGCGCCGCACCAGCGGTTCGCCCCCGGTGATCCGCAGTTTTTCCACGCCCATGCCGACAAAGGTCGAACACATGCGGTCCAGCTCTTCGAGGGTCAGCAGTTCCTTCTTGGGCAGGAAGGTCATGTTTTCGGCCATGCAATAGACGCAGCGGAAATCGCAGCGGTCGGTGACCGAAACGCGCAGGTAGGTGATGGCGCGGGCAAAGGGATCGATGAGCGGCGGCTGTATCATGGATCAAGAGGTAAACGTCCCGTTGCCCCGCGACAAGAGGCAGCGCGTCCGGCCGGCCATGAGCATTGCGTGAGCGCAGGGCCCGGCGTGAGCGGCCGGGCGCCGTGGGCGGCGGGGCCGGGGGCGGGGGTGATGGACGGACGGCCCGGCGCGGCCTATGTAGGGCGCATGCGAGTCTGGATGACGATAGTGCTTGCGGCGCCCCTGGCGCTGGCAGGCTGCGAGACGGTCAAGGGGGTCTTTGACGGCTCGGACAGCGATGCGGTGCCGACCGTGGCGACAGAGCCCGACATGCCCGTCCTGAAACCCGCCCCGACCGAAGAGGTGCCCGTGGCGCTGCCGGTGTCGGGCACTGCGACGCTGGGCACGACGGTGGCCTCGCTGGGCGATCCCGGGCGGCCGGGCCTGTGGATGGACACGCCGTTGACCCGGGCCGAACAGACCGGCCAGGTGCAATACCAGGGTTCGACCGTGACGCTGACCCTGCGGCCGACGGGCGGTGAGCCGGGATCGGGCAGCCGGATGTCGGTGCTGGCCATGCAGGCCATCGGAGCGCCGCTGACCGAACTGGTCGAGGTCACGGTGATCGGCGCGCGCTGAGGCCCGCGCCCAAATCCGTGCGGAAATCTGTGTCTTGATCTGTTCTGGAACCCGGGCCTGAACGGGGTTTGATCGTTCCGAAACATCTGTGGCGCGACCCGAAGATCCGGGGTGCGTCCCCGGGGCCGAGATGACATAGCCCTGTGACGGGCGCGCGCCTTGGTAGACACGACTTGGTCCCGAGACGGGCGCGTTCCGGCACTGTATGGCCCCGAGGCGGGGGCATTGACACGACACAACCCGGTCGCGCCCGGATCAGGCGGCGGGCAGCAGCCGGGCGGCTTCCTTGCGGGCAAAGGGCTTCATCCGGTCGCCATGCCGGTCGAGGAAATCGCGGACCCGGGCCGGATCGTGCTTGGACAGGTCGCGCAGCCACCAGGCCACGGCCTTCTGGATGAACCAGTCGCCATCGTCGACATAGCCCGCCGCCCAGCCCAGCACCCGGTCCCGCGCGGCCAGCTCGGCCGGCTTGGGGTGGTTCTGGCGGGTCCAGGGCAGGGTGATGACCAGCGCTGCCCGGCGGGTCCACAGATGCGCCGAGCCGGTCCAGGCCTCGACCTCGTCCAGCCGGGCGGGATCGGTCAGCAGGCGCTTGGCCCCGGCGGTGCAGGCGTGATCGGCGATTGCCCAGGCATCGAAATCGGGCACCCAGGACCGGATCAGCGCCCAGGCCCCGTCATCGGGCCGGATGCGCGCCTGGGTCAGGACCTTGGCCGCCAGGATGCGCGCCTCGTGGATGTCGCTGTCCCACAGGCCACGGGCCACGGCCAGCCGGGTGTCGATGTCCAGCGTCGTCCGGGCCTCGCGGGCCATGTCGTTGAGCACCGGGTTGGGCACGCCCAGATAGCGCCGGGGCGCCTTGTGATAGGCCGCGCTGCCTTCCGCGCGGGTGGCATCTTCGAGCGCGCCGAGCCGGTCCAGCCAGTCGGTTGCCTGCGTCGTGGTCCCTGCCATCGTGCCGGGCATGCGGCTCAGCCCGCCTCTTCGGGCCGGGGCGCCCGGGTCAGGTCTTGGGGGAAGCCCGTGGGCCGGCCGTCGATGGTCTGCATGTTTTTCTCGGCCCAATAGGCCGGCAGCCCGCCGTCGCGGCCCTTGCGGTCCTCGGTCCAGCGGGTCAGCGTGTCGCGGTCGCCGGCGAAATCCATGAAGGGCACGGCATAGCCGCAGGAGGTCTGGGTCATCTCGACGGCCATGTCGTAGACCTGCCGCGCGCCGGGGTGATCGGGGAAGAGGGCATAGAGCCCGTCCCAATCGGTATCGCCCCGGTGGATCGTGCGGGCGGTGCCATACATCCGGTAGATCAGCGGGCGCCGTTCAAAGGAACACCACATCAGCGTCATGCGCGGATGTTCCAGCAGGTGGCCGGCGGTTTCGTTGCCCGACCCGGTCAGGTTCAGCCAGACCACGCGGTTGGGCGACAGGATGCGCAGGGCATCCTGGCCCTTGGGCGAGACATTGACCCGCCCGTCGGGCGCCGCCGTGCCGGTAAAGAACATGTGCTGGGCCTCGACAAAGGCCTTCTGATCATCGGTGATCCGGTCGAACTGCTTGGCCATCTGGTCCCCTTTCCACGAAACCGCCTGCTGAACCTGCCGCGACGTTACTCCACCGTGACGGATTTCGCGAGGTTGCGCGGCTGGTCCACGTCGGTGCCCTTGGCGATGGCCGTGTGATAGGCGATCTGCTGGGCCGGGATGGCATAGAGCACCGGGGCGAACATCGGGTCGGCCTCGGGCATGCGGATGACCCCCCAGCAGCCATGGCCGGCCTTGTCGGCCCCCGCGGCATCGGTCACCAGCAGCACCTTGCCGCCCCGGGCCATGACCTCTTGCATGTTGGACACGGTCTTGTCGAAGAGGTGGTCCGACGGCGCCATGACGATCACCGGCACATGGCTGTCTATCAGCGCGATGGGCCCGTGTTTCAGCTCGCCCGAGGCATAGCCCTCGGCATGGATGTAGGACAGCTCCTTCATCTTCAGCGCGCCTTCCAGCGCCAGCGGGTACATCGCCCCGCGGCCCAGGAACAGCACGTCATGGGCTTCGGACAATTCCTGTGACAGCGCGTTGATTTGCGGGCCGGCGGCCAGGGCCTGGCTGGCCAGGGCGGGCAGGGTCCTGAGCGCGGCGATGCGGTCGGCCAGGGCGGCGGCGGTCAGCGTGCCCCGGTCGGCCGCGGCCTTGATCGCCATCAGCGCCAGCACCATCAGCTGGCAGGTGAAGGCCTTGGTCGAGGCCACGGAAATCTCGCGCCCGGCCAGGATCGGCAGGGCCAGGTCGGCCTCGCGGGCGATCGAGCTTTGGGCCACGTTGACGATCGAGGCGATGCGGCACTTGCCGGCGGCAAAGCGCATGGCGGCCAGGGTGTCGGCGGTTTCGCCCGACTGGCTGACAAAGACGGCCAGGGTGCGGTCGGACAGCGGCGGCTCGCGATAGCGGAACTCGCTGGCGATATCGACCTCGACGGGGATCTGGGCCAGGGTTTCCATCCAGTACTTGGCCACGAAACAGCTGTAATAGCCCGTGCCGCAGGCCACCATGATCACCCGGTCGATGCCCGTGAAATCCAGGTCGCCCTCGGGGAATTTCAGCGTGCCGGAGCCCAGGTAATGGCCCAGCACATCGGCCATGACCGACGGCTGTTCAGCGATTTCCTTCGACATCCAATGCTTGTGGCCGCCCTTTTCGACCTGGCCGTCGATGTCTTCGATCCGCGTGACCGCCCGGTTGGCCCGGTGGCCGGCGGCGTCGAAGATCTCGGCGCCCTGGCGGGTTACCACGGCCCGGTCGCCTTCTTCGAGATAGGTCACCCGGTCGGTCATCGGCGCCAGGGCAAAGGCATCCGAGCCCACGAACATCTCGCCCTCGCCCCAGCCGATGGCCAGCGGCGAGCCCTTGCGCGCGGCGACGATCAGGTCGGCCTCGCCGTCAAAGAGAAAGGCCAGGGCAAAGGCGCCTTCAAGCCGGTCGATGGCCGTGAAGGCCGCCTCGACCGGGGTCATGCCCCGGGCGATGTACATCTGCGCCAGCAGGGCCACGGTTTCGGTGTCGGTCTGGGTCTCGGCGGCAAAGCCTTCGCCGGCCAACTCGCTGCGCAGCTCGGCAAAGTTCTCGATGATGCCGTTGTGCACCACGGCCACCGGCCCGGCCTTGTGGGGATGGGCGTTGCCCTCGGAGGGCGAACCATGGGTGGCCCAGCGGGTGTGGCCGATGCCCGACTTGCCGCGCAGCGGTTCGTGGACCAGCTTGTCGGACAGGTTGATCAGCTTGCCCACGGCCCGGCGCCGGTCGAGGTGACCGTCGTTGATCGTGGCGATCCCGGCGCTGTCATAGCCGCGGTATTCCAGCCGTTTCAGCGCTTCGACCAGGATGGGAGCAACCTCGTGATTGCCCAGGACTCCGACGATGCCGCACATTATCCCTGCTCCTTGCTTTTTTGCTGCTGTTGCTTGCGCGCCCGGAGGTAGTCGAAGAGCTTCAGCGCCCGGCCGGGCTTGGTGTCCTGGCGCGCGCGGGCCAGGGCCAGGGCGCCGTCGGGGATGTCGGTGGTGATGACCGAGCCGCTGGCCGTCATGGCATTGTTGCCGACCTTGACCGGGGCGACCAGCATGGTGTTCGAGCCGATGAAGGCCCCGGCGCCGATCTCGGTGTGGTGCTTGAGGAAGCCGTCGTAATTGCAGGTGATCGTGCCGGCGCCGATATTGGTGCCCGCGCCGACCGAGGCATCGCCGATGTAGCTGAGGTGGTTGACCTTGGCGCCCTCGGCGATGGTGGCGTTCTTGATCTCGACGAAATTGCCGACCCGCGTGTCCTCGGCCAGCTCGGCCCCGGGGCGCAGGCGGGCATAGGGCCCGACCACGGCGCCGCGGCTGACATGGCAGCCTTCGAGATGGGAAAAGGCCCGGATGGTGGCCCCCGTCTCGACCGTCACGCCGGGGCCGAAGACCACGTGGGGCTCGACGGTCACGTCGCGGCCGATGATCGTGTCATGGGCCAGGTAGACGGTGTCGGGCGCGGTCAGGGTCACGCCCAGTTCCAGCAGCTCGGCCCGGGCGCGGTCCTGGAACAGCGCTTCGGCCCGGGCCAGGCCCGCGCGGCTGTCGACGCCCAGGGTTTCGTCCTGGGGGCAGACCACGGCCGTGGCGCTCTTGCCGGCGGCGCGTGACAGTTCGACAATATCTGTCAGATAGTATTCGCCCGAGGCATTGTCGTTCGATACCCGGTCGAGCAGGTCGAAGAGCAGGGTGGCATCGCAAGCCATGACGCCGGAATTGCACAGGGTGATGGCCCGTTCCTCGGCATCGGCATCCTTGAATTCGACGATGGCCGTCAGCTGGTCGCCGTCCATCTTCAGCCGGCCGTAGCGCCCGGGCTGGGGCGTGTCGAAGCCCAGCACGACCACGTCGTGATCGGCCCGGGCGGCGATCATCGCCTGCAGCGTGGCCTCGGTGATGAATGGCGTGTCGCCGTAGAGCACGATGACCGTGCCGGCGAATCCGGCCATGGCCTCGCGGGCCTGCATCACGGCATGGCCGGTGCCCAGCTGCTCCTGCTGCAGCACGACACGGGCCTGCGCGTTTTCCTCTTCCGCCGCTTGCGCAACGGCCTCGGCGCCATGGCCGGCCACCACGACGGTGCGCGCCGGGTCGAGCGCGGCGCCGGCGCGCATGGCATGGGCCAGGAGCGGCGCATGGGCCACCTGGTGCAGCACCTTGGGGAGGTCGGATTGCATCCGCGTGCCCTTGCCGGCGGCGAGGATGACGAGGCTCGTCTCCATGGGGGATATCCCTTAATGAATGGTTGAGGCGGTTTTATCGGGCTGGGATGGCGGCGCAAGGCGCGACGGCATCAAAGAAGGTTTCGGCCCTGCAATACGGAAGGGCAAGCAGGATGCGCAGTGTGATTTTCGATCTCGACGGGACGCTGGCGGATACGTCGGGCGACCTGATCGCAGCGGCCAACGCGGCGTTCGGCGCGCTGGATCTGCCGGTGCGGCTGGATCCCGCCCGCGATGCCGGCACGGCGCTGCGCGGCGGGCGGGCGATGCTGCGGCTGGGCCTGTCGCGGCTGGAGCCGGACGGGGCGGGTACGGCGGATGGGGCAGGTGCTGCGGATGGCACGGCCACCGGGGACGAGGCGCTGATCGACCGGGGCTATCCGATCCTGCTGCAGGCCTACGGTGACCAGATCGCCCGGCACACGGTGCTTTACCCCGGAGCGGTGGCGGCGGTCGAGGCGCTGCGCGGGGCGGGCTATGCCGTGGGCATCTGCACCAACAAGCCCGAGGGCCTGGCCGAGGCGCTGCTGACCGAGCTGGGCGTGCGCGACCTCTTCGCGTCGCTCATCGGGGCCGACACGCTGGCCATGCGCAAGCCCGATCCCGAACCGCTGCGCGAGGCCGTGCGCCGGGCCGGGGGCGACCCCGCGCGCAGCCTGCTGGTGGGCGATTCCGTCACCGACCGGCGCACGGCCGAAGCGGCGGGCGTGCCCTGCGTGCTGGTGACCTTCGGCCCGTCGGGCGATGACATGGCCGCGCTGGCGCCCGAGGCCCTGCTGGAGGATTTCGCCGACCTGCCCGCGGTGGTCGGCCGGCTGATCGGCTAGGGCCGGTTGACGATTGACGCCGGGGCCGGGCGGGCGCAGAAAGCGGCCATGAGCGAGCATTTCACCGGATCCTTCACCCAGCAGGAAGCCATCCCCGACGAGGGGATCGCCGCCGCGCTGGAGGTGCTGCGCCACGGGCGCCTGCACCGCTACAACGTCACCGCCGGCGAGCTGTCGCAGGCCGCCCTGCTGGAGCAGGAGTTTGCCGCGGCCACCGGCGCGCGGTTCTGCCTGGCGGTCTCGTCGGGGGGCTATGCGATCACCACGGCGCTGCGGGCCGTGGGGGTGGCGCATGGCGATGCCGTGCTGACCAATGCCTTCACCCTGGCCCCGGTGCCGGGTGCAATCGCGGCGGTGGGCGGCCGGCCGGTCTTTGTCGGCGTGACAGAGGACCTGACCATCGACCTCGACGACCTGGCGGCCAAGGCCGGCCAGGCCCGGGTGCTGCTGCTGTCGCACATGCGCGGGCATATCTGCGACATGGACCGGCTGATGGCGATCTGCGATGCGGCGGGGATCGTCGTGGTCGAGGATTGCGCCCATACGATGGGCGGTGGCTGGGACGGCGTGGCCTCGGGGCGCCATGGCGCGGTGGGGTGTTATTCGACGCAGACCTACAAGCACATGAATTCCGGCGAAGGCGGCCTGCTGATCACCGATGACGAGGATATCGCCGCCCGGGCGGTGCTGCTGTCGGGGTCCTACATGCTGTACGAACGCCACCTGGCCGCACCTGGGCCCGAGGTGTTCGAACGCCACAAGTACCACATGCCCAACATTTCCGGGCGGATGGACAACCTGCGCGCGGCGATCCTGCGGCCCCAGCTGGCCATCCTGGAGACCCAGGTCGACCGCTGGAACGAACGTTATGCCCGGCTGGACGAGGGCCTGCGCGACACGCCCGGGCTGCATGTCATCGCCCGGCCGGGGGCCGAGCGCTTTGTCGGCTCGTCCTTCCAGTTCCTGCTGCTGGACTGGGGCGATGACGACATCCGCCAGGTGGTTGCCCGCTGTGCGGCACGGGGGGTCGAGCTGAAATGGTTCGGCGCGCCCGAGCCTGCGGCCTTCACCTCGACCTACGGGCATTGGAAATACGCGCCGTCCGATCCGCTGCCCGAGAGCGACCGCATCCTGCGGGCGATCCTGGACATGCGCGTGCCGCTGACCTTCTCGGAAGAGGATTGCGCGCTGATCGCCCGGATCATCCGGGCCGAGGTCGGGGCGGTGCACCAGGCGCGCTGAACCTGTCCGACGGGGAGGCGGGGCAGGCCCGGGGTGTGCCGATGCGGGTTGTCCCGTTTGCCGGGGCCATGCCGCCCGTGTTCCGTGTTCCGCGTTCCTTAGGTCGCCGGGCTCAATCCTCCCGGGCGATGAAGGCCGCAAACGCCGCGGCGTGATCGGGATGCCAGCGGCTGAGCGCGGGGCGGTTCTCGATGATGTCCCCCATGGCCCAAGCCATGCGCTTTTCGTCCAGCGCCCGGGGCACGTCGTTGTCGGGGCACAGGATGTAGAAATCCCCCCGGTTCAGCGAGGCCAGGAAGAAATCGGCCGTCTGTTCGGCGGTCCAGGCCGCGGCGGGCTTTTCGGGCAGGCCGGTGATGCCGGTGTAGACAAAGCCCGGGATCAGAAGGTGGGCGGTGATCCGGCAGCCCTCGGTGTTGCGCAGCTGGTGGGACAGGGCCTCGGTAAAGGCCTTCAGCCCGGCCTTTGAGACATTGTAGGCCGGGTTGCCCGGCGGGGTGGTGATGCCCTGTTTCGAGCCGGTGTTGACGATCGCCCCGGGCCGGCCGCGGGCGATCATGCCGGGGGCAAAGACCTGGGTGCCATGGATCGGCCCCCAGAGATTGACGCCCAGAAGCGCCTGCCAATCCTCCAGCGGGCCCAGGCAATCCGAGCCCCTGCCGATACCCGCATTGTTCATCAGGATGTCGGTGCCCCCGAACCGGTCGGTGACCTGCAGTTCCAACGCTTCCAGCTGCGCCCGGTCGGCCACGTCGCAGGCGGCGGTCATGATATCGGGCGTGCCGGCTGTGCGCAGGTCTTCGGCGATGGGCCGCAGCCGCTTGTCGGACCGGTCGACCAGGACCAGCCGCAGGCCCAGCCCGGCCAGTTTCCGGGCGGTGGCCAGGCCGATGCCCGAGGCGGCGCCGGTGATCACGGCAACGGAGTCGGGGGTCAGGGCGGGATGGGGGGACATGGACATGGGCGCTCTCCTTGGGTTGCCTTCAAGGTAAGGGCTGACGTGGGCGGGGCAAGCGGGCAGGACGCGCCCCTGGTCATCGGCGCGCGGATGGCCGGGACAGGGCAGGGATATTTTCAAAGAGAAAGAAGCAGGACCGTGCCGAGATGCGCGACGGTCGTGCCCAGGCCAGACCTGCTGCTTCTTTCTCTTTCCAAATATCCATGAACGGGCCCCACCACCCGGACAGGCCCCGGGCAAGGGCGATTGACGCAGGGCAAGCTGCCTGCTATCCATTTATTGAACGTGCGTTCATAAACTTGGGAGGGTTCCATGTTCGCCGCATCCATGCAGTTCGACCTGGGCGAGGACGTCAATGCCCTGCGGGACCTGGTGCATCGCTGGGCGCAGGAGCGGGTCCGGCCGATGGCGCAGGAGATCGACCGCAGCAACACCTTTCCCGCCGAGCTCTGGACCGAGATGGGCGAGCTCGGCCTGTTGGGCATCACCGTGGGTGAAGCCGACGGTGGCGCGGGAATGAGCTACCTGGCCCATACCGTGGCGATAGAAGAGATCGCCCGTGCCTCGGCCTCGGTCGCGCTGTCCTACGGGGCCCATTCCAACCTCTGCGTCAACCAGATCAAGCTGAACGGCACGCCCGAACAGAAGGCCAGGTACCTGCCCGGGCTGATCTCGGGCCAGGCCGTGGGCGCCCTGGCCATGTCCGAGCCCGGGGCGGGATCGGACGTGGTGTCGATGAAGCTGAAGGCCGAGAAGCGCAACGATCACTACCGGCTGAACGGCAACAAGTACTGGATCACCAACGGCCCCGATGCCGACACGCTGGTGGTCTATGCCAAGACCGACCCCGAGGCCGGCCCGCGGGGCATCACGGCCTTCCTGATCGAACGGTCGATGGCCGGATTCTCGACCTCGTCCCATTTCGACAAGCTGGGCATGCGCGGGTCGAACACGGCCGAGCTGATCTTCGAGGATGTCGAGGTGCCCTTTGACAATGTCCTGGGTGAGGAAGGCCGGGGCGTGGCCGTCCTGATGTCGGGGCTGGATTACGAACGCGTCGTGCTGGCGGGCATCGGCACGGGGATCATGGCGGCCTGTCTCGACGAGGTCATGCCCTATGTCTCGACCCGCGAGCAATTCGGCCAGAAGATCGGGAATTTCCAGCTGATGCAGGGCAAGATCGCCGACATGTACACGGCGATGAACTCGGCCCGGGCCTATGTCTACGAGGTCGCCCGTTCCTGTGACCGGGGCGCGGTCACCCGCCAGGATGCCGCGGCCTGCTGCCTCTATGCCAGCGAACAGGCCATGGTCCAGGCACACCAGGCCGTGCAGGCGCTGGGCGGGGCGGGGTTCCTGTCGGATGCGCCGGTCAGCCGGATCTTTCGCGATGCCAAGCTGATGGAAATCGGGGCCGGCACGTCGGAGATCCGGCGCATGTTGATCGGCCGTGAGCTGATGGGCAGGATGGGCTAGGGCCGGCACGGCGGGAAAGGGCCTGGCATGGATCTGACGAGCGGCAGCAGGGCGACCGACGAGATGGGCCTGACGGGCCTTGTCCAGGCGCTCGATTGGGTGGCCGCGGGGATCGAGATGATCGCCGTCGTGCTGATGCTGATCGGCACGCTGCGCTTCCTGGCCGGGGTGATCCCCGGCGAGCTGGGCGGCGACCGGACCAGGCGCAGCGCGGGGATGAACGCCGCGCGGATCGAGCTGGGCGGCTACATCCTGTCGGCGCTGGAACTCCTGATCGTGTCGGACCTGATCCACACGGCGCTGAGCCTGGCCCTGCAGGACCTGCTGTTCCTGGCGCTGCTGGTGGCGATCCGCTCGGCGATCAGTTTCTTCCTGGATCGCGAGATCGGGAAGCTGAAGGAAGAGACCCCCTGACGGGGGACACGGCGGCCCCGCAGGGCCGCCGGCAAGGGGGGAGGATCAGAACCGGTGCACGTAGGAGACACCAAAGACCCAGGGGTCGATCTCGACACCCGTCAGCGCCGCGCCGTTCAGCTTGGCATCGGTGTCGATGTCGATCCAGCGCACGTCGAAGCGCAGGGCGCCGGCTTCGGTCACCTGGTAATCGGCGCCGGCATGCAGGGCGAGGCCCCAGCTGTCGTCGAGCTCCAGATCACCCAGCGACGAGCTGGTGTCCCAGAAGGTCGTGTAATTGATGCCGATGCCGACGAAGGGCTTGAAGGCCGTGTTGGTCGGGATGTGATAGTTCAGCGACACAGTGGGCGGCAGCTGCTGGGTCGAGCCGATGGTCGTACCGCCAAGCTTGATGTCGTGTTCGAAGGGCCAGGCGGCCAGGACTTCGATGCCCAGGTTGTCGCGGATGAAATACTCGACGGTCAGGGTCGGGCGCAGGCTGTCCTCGACATCGAGGCTGGTGCCGCCGACCGAGGCGTTGTCGTCCTTGGGCAGCACGTAGCCCAGGCCGAGGCCGACGGTCCAGTCGCCCTGCGACTGGGCGGCAACGGGGGCAGCGGCGGCGATGGCGCCGGTCACGGCGAGGGTGGCGATCAGGGTCTTCATGGGTCTGTCCACTTCATGTCTTGTCCGGCCAGTCTGGCATGGGCCGGAGGACGCCGCGCTGATCTGCATCAAGTCGCGGGCCGGGGAGGTCGGTTTTGATGCCCGCCCGGCGCATACCGGGGCTGCGTTCGGATGGCAGCTGGGACCTGGGCGCGGGGCTGAACATGGCCGCCCAGGCGCTGGCCGGGCCGCCCGGTGACACGGTGATCATCGACATGACCGGGCCCGCCCGGGTGGACATCAGCCGAGGCGAGCTGACCGGCATGGCCCGGGGGCTTGCGCTTTACCTGGCCGGCCGGGGCGTGGGCCGGGGCGACCGTGTGGGCGTGCTGCTGAGCCAGTCGCCCTGGTGCGCGGCGGCCCACCTGGGGATCTGGATGCTGGGCGCGGTGTCGGTGCCGCTGTTCAAGCTGTTCAAGCGCGAGGCCCTGGCCAGCCGGATCGGCGATGCCGGGCTGACCCTGGTGCTGACCGATGCCGAGGGCGCGGGGCTGCTGGGCTGGCCGGGCGCGGCGTTGGCCGAGCCGGTATTGGCCGACCGGGCGTGGGCGGAGATGGGCGCGGGTATTGGTGCCACTGTCGACTTTGGCGCTGGCACCGACGTGGGCGCGAAGACAGGGCCAATCGCGGGGCCGGAGGGAGAACCGGGCACTGGCGTGGAAGTGGCGCCGGGTTCGGGGGCGGGTTTCGGGGCGCACCGAGGGCCGGGCAGTACGTTGGACCGTGGGCTGGACGGTCCATCGGACGGTGGGTCGGGCGGCACGGTGGGCGCTAGGGAGGACGGCACGGTGGCGCGCGCGTTGGACGGCGAGGCGAAACGTGGGGCGGACGGCAAGACAGGCCGATCGCTGGACAATACGGAGGGCCAGGGACTGGACGGCAAAGCAGGCCATTGGCCTGACGGCGAGGCGCAGCGCGCGCCGGGATGGACCCTGCCGGACATGGCCGTGACGGGCCCCGAAGATCCGGCCGTTCTGATCTATACCTCGGGCACGACCGGCCGGCCCAAGGGCGCGCTGCATGGCCATCGCCTGCTGACCGGCCACCTGCCGGGCGTATCGCTCAGCCATGATCACCTGGGCCAGCCCGGCGACGTGCTCTGGACCCCGGCCGACTGGGCCTGGATCGGCGGGCTGTTCGACGTGCTGATGCCCGGCCTTGCGCTTGGCGTGCCGGTGGTGGCCGCGCGGATGGCCAAGTTCGATGCCTTGGCCACGCGCCGGCTGGTCGAGGCGGCGGGCGTGCGCAACGTGTTCTTCCCGCCGACCGCCCTGCGCCTGCTCAAGGCCGCTGATGCCACGCTGCCCGGCCTGCGCTCGGTGGCCTCGGGCGGCGAGCCGCTGGGCGCCGAGATGCTGGCCTGGGGGCGCCGGGCCTTTGGCCTGGAGATCAACGAATTCTACGGCCAGACCGAATGCAACATGATCGTGTCGTCCTGTGGCGCCGATCATCCGGCCCGGCCGGGCTGTGCCGGGCGGGTGGTGCCGGGTCATGCGGTCGAGGTCATCGACGCGGAGGGCCGGCCGACCGGGGACGAAGGCGACATTGCCGTGCGGCGGGGATCGGCGTCGATGTTCCTGGGCTATTGGCGCAATCCCGACGAGACCGCGCGCAAGTTCCGCGGCGACTGGATGCTGACCGGCGACCGGGGGTGCCGCGAGGGCGAGCATATCCGCTTTGTCGGGCGCGACGATGACGTGATCACCTCGGCCGGTTACCGGATCGGCCCGGCCGAGATCGAGGATTGCCTGCTGACCCATCCGGCCGTGGCCACCGTCGGCGTGGTGGGCAAGCCCGACCCTTTGCGCACCGAGATCGTCAAGGCCTATGTGGTGCTGAAACCGGGTTATGCCGCCCGCCCGTCGAGCGCTGCGCGGGATGCGGGGGATGCAACCGACATGCGGGATCTGCGGGCTGCGGCTGATCCGCCGGGCGCTGTGCGGCATGCGGGCGAGGCGGCCGGTCTTCCGGGCGCTGTGCGGGGTGCGGGCGATGTTGCCGATCCGCCCGGATGTGTGCGAGGGCCGCGCGATATGCCTGATCCGCCGGGCACAGCTCGGGATGTGGGGGATGCGACGGAGCCGCCAAGCGCCGTGCAGGCTGTGGCAGATGCGGTTCACCCACCGGGCGCGGGGGCTGTCGGGACGGAGGATGGCTCGGACAACGGGCCAGGGACCAGGTCAGAGAGCGGACTTGAGACCGGGGCCGAGACAGGGCCGATGGATGTGTCCACGATCGGGGTGGACGAGCTGCAGGATTGGGTGAAGGATCGGCTGGCGGCCTATTCCTACCCGCGTGAAATCGCCTTTGTCGATGCGCTGCCCATGACCGTCACGGGCAAGGTCGTACGCCGCGACCTGCGCGCCCGGGCCGCCGCCGAAACGGAGAAGGTGACATGAAACTGACCTCGCAGGCCCTGCCGTCGTCCGAGGCCTTCCAGGCCAACCGGGCGGCTCATCTCGCCGCGCTGGACCAGGTGCGCCAGGCCGCCGAGGCTGCGGGCCGGGGCGGTGGCGACCGGGCCCGGGAGCGCCATCTCGGGCGGGGCAAGATGCTGCCGCGCGACCGGGTGGCCGGGCTGCTCGACCCCGGGGCGCCGTTCCTCGAGATCGGGGCGACGGCGGCCCATGGCATGTATGACGGCGCCGCGCCCTGTGCCGGGGTGATCGCCGGTGTCGGCCGGGTGATGGGCCGCGATGTCATGGTCGTGTGCAACGATGCCACGGTGAAAGGCGGCACCTATTACCCGATGTCGGTCAAGAAACACCTGCGCGCCCAAGAGATCGCCGCCGAATGCGGGCTGCCCTGTGTCTACCTCGTGGACAGCGGCGGGGCCAACCTGCCGAACCAGGACGAGGTCTTTCCCGACCGCGATCACTTTGGCCGGATCTTCTACAACCAGGCCAACATGTCGGCCCGGGGCATTGCCCAGATCGCCGTTGTCATGGGCTCCTGCACGGCCGGTGGGGCCTATGTGCCGGCGATGTCGGATGTCACGATCATCGTGCGCGACCAGGGCACGATCTTTCTGGCCGGCCCGCCGCTGGTGCGGGCGGCGACGGGCGAGGTGGTCAGCGCCGAGGACCTGGGCGGGGGCGATGTGCATACCCGTCTGTCGGGCGTGGCCGATTACCTGGCCGAGGATGACGCCCATGCCCTGGCCCTGGCCCGCCAGGCCGTGGGATCGCTGGGCGGCGATGGGTGCCAGGCACCCATCCTACGGCAGCCGCCCGAACCGCCGGCATTCGATCCCGAGGAAATCCTGGGCGTGGTGCCCGGCGACCTGCGCACGCCCTACGACATCCGCGAGGTCATCGCCCGGCTGGTCGACGGCTCGCGCTTCGACGAGTTCAAGGCCCGCTTCGGCGAGACGCTGGTGACCGGCTTTGCCCATGTCGATGGCTGGCCGGTGGGCATCCTGGCCAACAATGGCGTGCTGTTCTCCGAGGCCGCCCAGAAGGGCGCGCATTTCGTCGAGCTGTGCTCGCAACGGCGTATCCCCCTGGTTTTCCTGCAGAACATCACCGGGTTCATGGTCGGCCGGCGCTATGAAAACGAGGGTATCGCGCGCCATGGGGCCAAGCTGGTCACCGCCGTGGCGACAACGGCGGTGCCCAAGATCACCATGCTGGTCGGCGGGTCCTTCGGGGCGGGCAATTACGGCATGGCCGGGCGGGCCTACCAGCCGCGCTTCCTGTGGACCTGGCCGAATTCGCGGATCTCGGTAATGGGCGGGCCCCAGGCGGCCGGGGTCCTGGCGACGGTGAAACGCGATGCGATCGAACGGGCCGGGGGCCAGTGGTCGGCCGAGGAAGAGGCCGCGTTCAAGCGTCCGACGCTTGAGATGTTCGAAGAGCAATCCCACCCGCTTTATGCCTCGGCCCGGCTGTGGGACGACGGGATCGTCGATCCGCGCCGGTCGCGCGAGGTGCTGTCGCTGAGCCTGCGGGCGGCGCTGAACCGGCCGGTCGAAGAGACGCGCTTTGGCGTGTTCCGCATGTGACGGGGCGGGCATGGGCCCCGGTGGCCGCGCGCCGACAGGCCGGAGGGTCGGGCGGAATCGGCGGGGCCGCTGGAATGAGCGGACCGGCAGAAAGGACGAGACGATGATCGAAACACGGCTGACCCGGGCCTTCGGGCTGGAACATCCGGTGATCCTGGCGCCGATGGCCGGGGTGGCCGGCGGGGCGCTGGCCGCGGCGGTCAGCCGGGCCGGGGGCTTGGGCCTGATCGGTGGGGGCTATGGCGATGCCGACTGGATCGCCGGCCAGTTCGCGGCGGCGGGCAATGCGCCGGTGGGCTGCGGGTTCATCACCTGGAAACTGGCCGGCGCGCCCGAAGTGCTGGACGCGGTGCTGGCCCGGCGGCCGCGGGCGGTGTTCCTGTCCTTCGGCGAGGTTGAACCCTTTGCCGAGCGGGTGCGCGCGGCGGGGGTGCCGCTGATCTGCCAGGTGCAGACCCGGGCGGCGGCGGCCGTGGCCGTCGAGGCCGGGGCCGAGGTGATCGTGGCCCAGGGCGGCGAGGCCGGGGGCCATGGGGCCAGCCGGGCGACGATGACATTGGTGCCCGAGGTGGCCGACCTGCTGGCTGGCCAATCGCCCGACACGCTGCTGGTGGCCGCCGGGGGCATCGCCGACGGGCGCGGGCTGGCCGCGGCGCTGATGCTGGGCGCAGACGGGGTGGTGCTGGGCACCCGGCTCTGGGCCTCGGCCGAGGCGCTGGTGCCCGAGGGCCAGGCCCGGGCGGCGCTGGCGGCGACGGGCGACCAGACCCTGCGGACCCGGTCGGTCGACGTGGTGCGCGGGCTGGACTGGCCGGCGCCCTGGGACATCCGCGTGCTGGGCAACGATTTTACCGACCGGTGGCACAGTGACCTGGACGGGCTGCGCCGGGCCGGTCCGGGCGAGGCCGCGCGCTGGCAACAGGGCTTTGCCGAGGGGGATGCGCGGGTGGGCAACCCGGTGGTGGGCGAGGCCGTCGGGCTGATCGCCGACCGGCGCCCGGCGGGTGAGATCATCGCGGGGCTGACGGCCGAGGCCGCGGCGCTGCTGGACGGAGGATGGCGGACATGACCGACGATCTGGCGGCGCTGACAGCGCGTTACCCGGGGGCGCAGACCTTTCGGTTCGGGGATGGGCCGGGGATGTGCGCCGAGCTGCTGGCCCTGGTCCGAGCGGGCCGCAAGACGGCAACCTGCGGGGCGGCGGCGGAATATGCGCCGGACGATCCGGCGCTGCCGGTGGTCGGGCGGCGCGACATCGCGCTGAACTGGGACGGCACGCCGGCGCTGGTGATCGAGACGCTGCATGTCGAGCGCCGGCGGTTCTGCGACATGGATGCCGATTTCGCCCTGGCCGAGGGCGAGAACGAGGACCTGGCCGGCTGGCAACGCGACCACCGGGCCTATTTCGAGCGCAACGGCGGGTTCGACCCGGAGATGGAACTGGTCTGCGAACGGTTCCGCATGGTCGAGGATCTGGGGTAGGGCGGATGTTTTCGAGGATATTGATAGCCAACCGGGGCGAGATCGCCTGCCGGGTGATCGAAACGGCCCACAGGCTGGGCGTGGATTGCGTGGCGGTGCATTCCGATGTCGATGCGGGGGCGAAACACGTGGCCATGGCCGATGCGGCGGTGGCCATCGGCGGGCCGGCCCCGGCCGACAGCTATCTGCAGGGCGCGCGGATCATCGCGGCGGCCCAAGCCACCGGCGCCCAGGCGATCCATCCGGGCTACGGCTTTCTGTCCGAGAACCCCGATTTCGTCGAGGCGGTCGAGGCCGCGGGGCTGGTCTTTATCGGCCCATCGGCCCGGGCGATCCGGGCGATGGGCCTGAAGGATGCGGCCAAGGCGCTGATGGAAAAGGCCGGGGTGCCGGTGGTACCGGGCTATCACGGCGCCGACCAGGACCCGGCGCGTTTGGCACAAGAGGCCGGGCGGATCGGCTATCCGGTGCTGATCAAGGCGGTGGCCGGCGGTGGCGGCAAGGGCATGCGCCGGGTCGAGGGGCCGGGGGATTTTGACGATGCCCTGGCCTCGGCCCGGGCCGAGGCCAGCACGGCCTTTGGCAATGCCGACGTGCTGATCGAGAAATATGTCGACAAGCCGCGCCATATCGAAGTGCAGGTTTTCGGTGACGGCAACGGGGCGGTGCATCTCTTTGAACGCGATTGCTCGTTGCAGCGCCGGCACCAGAAGGTCATCGAGGAAGCTCCGGCGCCGGGGATGACTCCTGACATGCGCCGGGCGATGGGCCAGGCGGCGGTGCGGGCGGCCGAAGCGATCGGCTACAGCGGTGCGGGCACGGTGGAATTCATCGTCGACGCTTCGGAGGGGCTTCGCGAAGATCGCTTCTATTTCATGGAGATGAACACACGTCTTCAAGTGGAACACCCGGTGACCGAAGCGATCACCGGCATCGATCTGGTCGAATGGCAGTTGCGTGTCGCAAGTGGCGAGCCGCTGCCGGTGAAACAGGAGCACCTGACATTCACCGGACATGCCTTCGAGGCCCGGCTTTACGCCGAGGACGTGGCCAAGGGCTTCCTGCCCGCGACCGGCGTGCTGTCGCATCTGGCCTTTCCGCCCGGCGTGCGGGCGGACAGCGGCGTGCGGCCGGGCGATGCGATCAGCCCCTGGTACGATCCGATGATCGCCAAGGTCATCGTGCAGGGGCCGACCCGGGCGGCGGCGCTGGTGGCGCTGGAGCGGGCCCTGCGGGGCACGCGGGTGGCCGGAACGGTGACCAACATCGCCTTCCTCGCCCGTCTGGCCGCCCAGCCCGATTTCGTGGCCGGCGATGTCGACACCGCGCTGATCGACCGCCACCTGGCCACGCTGGCCGCCGATCCGGCGCCGGGCCCGGCCGAGATCGCCCTGGCCGCACTGGCCGCGCTTGGCCTGGCCGAGGGGGCGGGCGAGATGGGCGGCTTTGCGCTCTGGGTGCCTCAGAGCTGGCAGGTGGCGCTGCGCCATGGCGAGGCCGATCTGACCGCGGCGGTGCGGGTGATCGGCCCCGAGCGGTTCGACGTCACGGTGGGTGACACGGTGGTGGCCCTTGAGCGGCAGGGCGGCGGCTGGGTGGTCGACGGCCAGCGGATGGCGGGTGAGGTCGTGATGCACGGACGGCAGATCACCGTGATGGCGCGCGACGCCTTTGTCTTCGACCATCCCGACCCGCTGGACCGGGGTGGGGCGGCCACGGGCGATGGATCGCTGATCGAGGCGCCGATGCCCGGGCTGGTCAAGGCGGTGCTGGCCCGGCCGGGCCAGGCCGTGGCCGAGGGCGACCGGCTGGCCGTGCTGGAGGCGATGAAGGTGGAACATGCGCTGCTGGCGGCAAGAGACGGGCTTGTCGCCGAGGTGCTTGTGACGGAAGGTGAGCAGGTGGAGGGCGGCGCCGCGCTGATCCGGCTGGAGCCGCAGGACTGACAACAGCGAGGAGACGGCGCCATGGATGACCGGGTCGAGATTTTCGAGGTTGGGCCGCGGGATGGCCTGCAGAACGAAGCGCGAGAGATCCCGGTGGCCGAGAAGGTGGCGCTGGTCGATTGCCTTGGCCAGGCCGGGTTCGGGCGGATCGAATGTGCGGCCTTCGTCAGCCCGAAATGGGTACCGCAGATGGCCGGCAGCGGCGAGGTGCTGGCCGGCATCACCCGGACGCCCGGCACGCGTTATGCCGCGCTTGTGCCCAACATGAAGGGCTACGAGGCGGCGCTGGCGGCGGGGGCCGACGAGGTGGCGGTCTTTGCCTCGGCGAGCGAGGGATTCTCGCGGGCCAACATCAACGCGACGATCGACGAGAGCATCGAGCGGTTCCGGCCGATCCTGGAGGACGCGCGCCACCGCGACGTGCCGGTGCGGGGCTACGTGTCCTGCGTGACCGATTGCCCCTTTGACGGGCCGGTCTCGCCCGAGGCGGTGGCCCGGGTGGCCGACCGACTGTTCGCCCTGGGCTGCTACGAGATCTCGCTGGGCGACACGGTGGGCAAGGGCCGGCCCGACAGCATCGCCCGGATGCTGCTGAAGGTACGCGAGGTGGTGCCCGTCGGCCGGCTGGCCGGCCATTACCACGACACCGGGGGCCATGCGCTGGAGAACATCGACGCCTCGCTCAGCCTGGGCCTGCGGGTGTTCGACGCCTCGGCCGGGGGGCTGGGAGGCTGTCCCTATGCGCCCGGCGCGGCGGGCAACGTGGCGACCGAGGCGGTCGTAGCCCACCTGGAGCGGCTGGGTTATGATACCGGGCTGGATGGCGCCGTGCTGGCGCGGGCGGCCGAAATGGCCCGGGCGATGCGCACGCCGGTCGAGGCCGGCTAGGCCGGAGAATCGGCGGGATGGTGTGAGGAGAGGGCAGATGTACCAGACGATCAGTCTTGAGACCGATGATCGGGGCGTGGCGCGGTTGGCGCTGAACCGGCCGGACAAGCACAACGCGATGGATGCGCTGATGCTCGAAGAGCTGCGCCATGCCGCGCGCTGGCTGGGGCGCGATGCGGCGGTGCGGGTGGTGGTGCTGACCGGCGAGGGCCGGAGCTTTTGCGCCGGGGGCGATCTGAACTGGATGAAGGACCAGATGGCCGCCGATGCCGAGACCCGCGCCCAGCAGGCCCGGAGCCTGGCCGAGGCGCTGGCGATTCTCGACCGGCTGCCGCGGCCGCTGATCGGGCGCATCCAGGGCAATGCCTTTGGCGGCGGGGTCGGGCTGGCCAGCGTCTGCGACGTGGCGATCGGGGTCGACGACCTCAGGATGGGGCTGACCGAGGTGCGGTTGGGCCTGATCCCGGCAACGATCGGGCCGTATGTCGTGGCGCGGATGGGCGCGGCGCGGGCCCGGCGGGTGTTCTTTTCGGGCCGGCTGTTCGGGGCGGCCGAAGCGGTGGAGCTGGGCCTTCTGGCCCGCTGCGTGCCGGCCGAGGCGCTGGATGCGGCTGTCGAGGCCGAGGTGGCCCCCTACCTTGCGGCCGCTCCGGGCGCCGTGGCCGCGGCCAAGCGGCTGGTGGCCGACCTGGGCCCGGTGATCGACGATGCGGTCATCGACCGGACCATCGCAGCGCTGGTGGCCTGCTGGGAAGGCGAGGAAGCGCCCGAGGGGATCGGAGCGTTTTTCGAGAAACGCCGCGCAAACTGGGACAATCAGTAAAGAAAAGTTAATCGCGGGATGCAATGTGATCACAAATCACCCCTGCGGCGATTCTCGCATGCAACTGCGTTCGGCTCTGGTTGACCCTCGCCGGGTGCGGGCGTAAAGACTCGTCACAGCCAGACTTTTCGACCGTCGCGCCCCTGGCGAGGCGCGCAAAGAAGGAGCCAGCGCGTGGAAGAGCTGATGCGGGAGTACCTCCCGATCCTGGTGTTCCTCGTCGTCGCCATCGGACTTGGATTGGTCCTGATGTTGTCGGCCGTCGTGATCGCCGTACGCAACCCCGACCCCGAAAAGGTGTCTGCCTACGAATGCGGGTTCAACGCATTCGACGATGCGCGGATGAAATTCGACGTCCGGTTCTACCTGGTGTCGATCCTGTTCATCATCTTCGACCTGGAAATCGCATTCCTGTTTCCCTGGGCGGTGGCCTTCAAGGACATCTCGATGGTGGGCTTCTGGTCGATGATGGCCTTCCTGGCCGTCCTGACCGTGGGCTTTGCCTATGAATGGAAGAAAGGGGCCCTTGAATGGGAGTGATGACCGGAGCCAACACCGCGGGGCCCGACAAGGAAGTCGCGACCCAGGCGCTGAACCGCGAGCTGACCGACAAGGGGTTCCTGCTGACCTCGATGGAAGACGCGATCAACTGGGCGCGGACCGGGTCGCTGCACTGGATGACCTTCGGCCTGGCCTGTTGCGCCGTCGAGATGATGCAGGTGTCGATGCCGCGCTACGACCTGGAACGGTTCGGCACCGCGCCGCGGGCCTCGCCGCGCCAGTCGGACCTGATGATCGTTGCCGGTACGCTGACCAACAAGATGGCCCCGGCGCTGCGCAAGGTCTATGACCAGATGCCCGAGCCGCGCTACGTCATCTCGATGGGGTCCTGCGCCAATGGCGGGGGCTATTACCATTACAGCTATTCGGTGGTGCGCGGCTGCGATCGCGTGGTGCCCGTGGATGTCTATGTGCCCGGCTGCCCGCCGACGGCCGAGGCGCTGCTCTACGGAATCCTGCAATTGCAGCGCAAGATCCGCCGCACGGGCACGCTGGCCCGCTGATCACGGGCCGGCAGGTGGCCGGCCCGGACGCATTTCGGCCCCAGCCGCCCGGCGGCCCGGGGCCAGGGAGAAGGAAAGGCTCTTCGATGACCGACGCCCTGACAGAGCTAGGCACCCATATCGAGATGAAGCGCCCCGAGTGCGTGCTGGGCTGGGATGTCGCCTTTGGCGAGCTGACGATCAACGTCGCGCCGGCCTCGATCACGGCCTTCACCGATTTCCTCAAGTCGGATGCCTCGTGCAAGTTCTCGACGCTGGTCGACATCACGGCCGTCGATCACCCGGAGCGGGCCAAGCGGTTCGACGTGGTCTATCACCTGCTGTCGATGTACCAGAACCAGCGCATCCGCCTGCGCCTGCAGGTCCGCGAAGAGGACCTGGTGCCGTCGATCCTGTCGGTACACCCCTCGGCCAACTGGTTCGAGCGCGAAGTGTTCGACATGTTCGGCATCCTGTTCTCGGGCCATCCCGACCTGCGCCGCCTGCTGACCGATTACGGCTTTCGCGGCCATCCGCTGCGCAAGGATTTCCCGACCACGGGCTATACCGAAGTGCGCTATGATGAGGCGCTGAAACGCGTGGTCTACGAGCCGGTCAGCCTGGTTCAGGAATATCGCCAGTTCGATTTCATGTCGCCCTGGGAAGGCGCCCATTACATCCTGCCCGGCGACGAGAAGCAGGAGGAGGGGGCCAAGTGAGCGACGTTCAGACCGGAAGCTGCCTGTGCGGGGCCTGTACCCTGACGGCCAAACCCGCGCCCGAAGCGGGGACCTGCCATTGCAGCATGTGCCGCAAGTTCTCGGGCGGGATGTTCATCGGGGTGCAATGCGGTGACACGCTGCGTTTCGACGACGGCGCGCCGGTCAAGGTGTACAAATCCTCCGACTGGGGCGAGCGGTTGTTCTGCGGCGCCTGCGGATCGACCATCGCCTGGCGTTCGGCCGACGGCAAGATGTCGGCCGTGTCGATCATGCTGTTCGACGACCCGGGACAGTTCCCCGTGGTGTCCGAGATCTTTCACGACGAGAAACCGGCCAGCTATGCGCTGGCCGGCGAGACCCACAAGATGACCGGCGCCGAAGTCCTGGCGATGTTCGCGCCGCCGGAAGAGGGCGCCTGATGGAATTCGTCATGTGGCTCGTCATGGCCTCGGCGGCGATCCCGATGTTCAAGCTGCTGCCGCATTTCGGGATCAGCCCCTATTGGGCGGCGCTCTGCATTGTCCCCCTGGGCACCATTGCCATGGTGTGGTGGATGGGTCTGAAACTACAGGATTTGGAGAAGCTCTGATGGACGGATCGAAAGGCTTCGAAGACGCCCTGACCGGCGAACAGAAGATCCGCAACTTCAACATCAACTTCGGGCCCCAGCACCCGGCGGCCCACGGCGTGCTGCGGCTGGTGCTGGAGCTGGACGGCGAGATCGTGGAACGCTGCGACCCGCATATCGGCCTGCTGCACCGTGGCACCGAAAAGCTGATGGAAAGCCGGACCTACCTGCAGAACCTGCCCTATTTCGACCGGCTGGACTACGTGGCCCCGATGAACCAGGAACATGCCTGGTGCCTGGCCATCGAACGGCTGACCGGGGTCGAGGTGCCGCGCCGGGCCTCGCTGATCCGGGTGCTCTATTCGGAAATCGGCCGGGTTCTGAACCACCTGCTGAACGTGACGACCCAGGCCATGGACGTGGGCGCCCTGACGCCGCCGCTCTGGGGCTTTGAAGAGCGCGAAAAGCTGATGGTCTTCTACGAACGGGCCTGCGGGGCGCGTCTGCACTCGGCCTATTTCCGGCCCGGCGGTGTCCACCAGGACCTGCCGCCCGCGCTGCTCGACGACATCGAGACCTGGGCCAAGGAATTCCCGCAGATGCTGGAAGACATCGACGGGCTGCTGACGGAAAACCGGATCTTCAAGCAGCGCAACGTCGATATCGGCGTGGTGACCGAGGACGACATCCAGGAATGGGGCTTTTCCGGCGTGATGGTGCGCGGGTCGGGCCTGGCCTGGGACCTGCGGCGGTCGCAGCCCTACGAATGCTACGACGAGTTCGATTTCAAGGTGCCGGTGGGCAAGAACGGCGATTGCTACGACCGTTACCTGTGCCGCATGGCCGAGATGGAAGAGAGCCGCAAGATCATCCTGCAGGCCATCGACAAGCTGCGCGACTGCCCGGGCGACGTGCTGGCCCGGGGCAAGATCACGCCGCCGAAACGGTCGGACATGAAGACCTCGATGGAAGCGCTGATCCACCATTTCAAGCTTTATACCGAAGGTTTCCACGTGCCCGCGGGCGAGGTCTATGCCGCGGTCGAGGCGCCCAAGGGCGAATTCGGGGTCTACCTTGTGGCGGACGGGTCGAACCGGCCCTACCGGGCCAAGCTGCGCGCGCCGGGCTTCCTGCACCTGCAGGCGATGGACCACGTGGCGGGCGGCCACCAGCTGGCCGATGTGGCGGCCATCATCGGCACCATGGATATCGTGTTCGGAGAAGTCGACCGGTGAAGCTGAGACTGACCAAGACCCTGGCCCTTGGCCTGATCGGGGCGCTGATCCTGGCGGGCACGGCCGATGCGGCCTGGCTGAAACGCCAGCCCAAGAAAGACCCGGTGCACAAGGCCGTGGCGCATGTGGCAGCCCAGGGCTGCACGGTGTCGGCCGGCGACTGGGACAAGATCTATGCGTCCTATGGCGGGACGGAACGGGACGGGGACTATCACATCCTCAAGATGTACCAGGCCGGGGAACTGACATCGCAGGATGCCGGCGGACATGTGACATTCAAGGGGGTTGCGGGATGCTGAAACGGGTCATTCTGATGGTTGCGGGGCTTGGCGCCCTGGCCGGTTGTGACGAAAACACCATGGCCGCGCTTGGCGGGGCGACGAGCACGGCCGAACAGCGGGCCGATTACCTGGCCGCCGTGGCCACGACCGATTGCGTGCTGATCGACCAGCGCCAGTACGGGGCGGTGGAATTCCAGGCCGGGCTGAGCCGCGAGGAAACCATCGAGATCACCCAGTTCTACCTGGCCTTCGGCGGCGCCGAACGGCTGGAAGACGGCGGCGTGCGGATCACCACGGGGCCCTGCGCCGGATGAACATGACCCGCGATACCCGGGCCGTCCTGGCCGGTGGCCGCATGGTGAAGGAATTGCCGGGCGTGGTCGGGGCGGCGCAAGCCCCCGGCCGCCGCAAGGACCCGGCCGTGGAAGGAAGAGCCTGATGTTGCGACGTCTGCACCCCGAACAGCCCGAGAGCTTTGCCTTTACCCCGGCCAACCAGGCCTGGGCCGAGGGCCAGATCACCAAGTATCCCGAGGGCCGCGAGGCCAGCGCGATCATCCCGCTGCTGTGGCGGGCGCAGGAACAGGAAGGCTGGCTGACCCGCCCGGCGATCGAACATGTCGCCGAGATGCTCGACATGGCCTATATCCGCGCGCTGGAAGTGGCGTCGTTCTATTTCATGTTCCAGCTGCAGCCGACCGGTTCGGTGGCCCATGTCCAGGTCTGCGGCACGACGACCTGCATGATTTGCGGGGCCGAGGATCTGATCGCGGTCTGCAAGGACAAGATCTCGCCCAAGGCCCATGGCATTTCGGCCGATGGCAAGCTGTCCTGGGAAGAGGTCGAATGCCTGGGCTCCTGCGCCAATGCGCCGATGGCCCAGATCGGCAAGGATTACTACGAAGACCTGACGGCCGAAGGCTTTGCCCAGCTGCTTGACGACCTGGTGGCCGGCAAGGTGCCGGTCCCGGGGCCGCAGAATGGGCGCTATGCCTCCGAGGCGGCCGACGGGCCGACCAACCTGAAGGACCACGTGGAGGGCCGGGCGCAATACAACGCGTCGGTCGCGCGGGCGGTCGAGATCGGCGATACGGTCAAGCGGATCGACGGCACCGAGGTGCCTCTGCTGACGCCCTGGCTGAAGGACGGCACGCCGCAGGCGCGCGACAAGGCCCAGGTCGAGCCGGCCGGCGAAGAGCCCGCGCCGACCGAACGCACGGTGCCCGAACCCGCGGGCGCGGTGGCCACGCCGGAGACCCGGCCCGAAGGGCTGGACGCCCCGCGCGACGGCCAGGCTGACGATCTCAAGCTGATCAAGGGCGTCGGGCCAAAGCTCGAAGAGCTGCTGAATTCGCTGGGCTTCTACCATTTCGACCAGATCGCCGGCTGGACCGAAGCCGAGATCCACTGGGTCGACCAGAACCTCGAAGGGTTCAAGGGCCGGGTGACACGGGATGAATGGGTCAGCCAGGCCAAGCTGCTGGCGGCCGGGGAAGAGACGGACTTTGCCCGCAAGGCAAAGGACGAGGGGATCTACGACGACGACTGACCACACTGGCCGAACACCTGGGGAGGAGAACGGATGGCAGAGGAACCGAAGGAGAAGATCTGGGTCAAACCCGTGCTGATCGGGATCGCGGCGGCCGTGCTGTGGATCCCGCTGACGGGGTCGGACCTGACCGGGGCGCTCATTGCCGGCGTGGCCGGGGTTGGCATCGGCCACCTGGTGCTCAGCCGGATCGGCGGCAGGGATGCGGGCAAAGGCGGCGAGACGGGCAGTGAAGCCCGGCAGAGCCAGCAGGACCCGGCGACCGACGCCCCGGCAGTGCGGCTGGTCGAGCCGTCGCCGGTGACCGAGGCACCCGCGACGGGCTTTGCCGAAGAAGCCGCGGGCTTTGACGGGCCGCGCGCCGCGACAGGGCCGGCAGATACGGGGCTGGCAGATACGGGGCCGATGGAGGAGGCGCCGAGCGATACGGGGCCGCTGATCAAGCCCAGCACGCCGCTGCCGGGCGAGGCCGAACTGGCCGCCCGCAAGGGCAGCTGGACCTACCAGCCCGGCCAGGCCTGACAGGCCGCCCGGGCCGGATCGCCGGGGCCGGGGAACCGGGCCCGATGGGGCCAAACAGGGGCCCGAGACCGGCCAGCGGGCCGGGGCAGGGCAGATCCCGAAGGGCCAGGCCGGCCCGGGCGGGGCGCAGAACGGACCGGGACGGCCGCCGATGGCCCGACCGACAGAACTTGCCCGGCCGGGTTCAGGCCCGCCGGGACGAACGGAGACGAAGAGAGACGTGGACAGCGACCTGGATCAGCACATCACCCGCAAGGGCCGGCACGTGGCGGTGGTCATCGCCGGCGCGGCCGCGCTGTGGCTGGTCATGCAGGTTGTCGCGCCGCTCTTCGGGATGAGCAACCGCGTGCTGCTGCTGTTCGACTTTGCGGCGCTGGCGGCATTCATCTATGCCGGCGCGAACATCTTCCAGATCTGGCGGCTGCGCCAGAAGAACCAGGGGTAATGGTCTCATGCTCAAGGACGAAGACCGCATCTTCACCAATCTCTACGGGATGCACGACCGCACGCTGGCGGGCGCGAAGAAACGGGGCCATTGGGACGGAACCAAGGACATCATTGCACGCGGACGCGATTCCATCGTTCAGACGATGAAGGACAGCGGGCTGCGCGGCCGGGGCGGGGCGGGGTTCCCGACCGGTCTGAAATGGTCCTTCATGCCCAAGGAAAGCGACGGGCGCCCGGCCTACCTGGTCATCAACGCCGACGAATCCGAGCCGGCGACCTGCAAGGACCGCGAGATCATGCGCCATGATCCGCATACCCTGATCGAAGGCGCGCTGATTGCGTCCTTCGCGATGGGCGCGCATGCTTCCTACATCTATATCCGCGGCGAATACATCCGCGAGCGCGAGGCGCTGCAGGCGGCGATCGACGAATGTTACGACGCGGGTCTGCTGGGCGCCAACGCTGCCGGTTCGGGCTGGGATTTCGATCTCTACCTGCATCACGGTGCTGGGGCCTATATCTGCGGCGAGGAAACCGCGCTGCTGGAAAGCCTGGAAGGCCGCAAGGGCATGCCCCGGATGAAGCCGCCGTTCCCGGCCGGCGCGGGGCTCTACGGCTGCCCGACCACGGTGAACAACGTTGAATCCATTGCCGTCTGCCCGACGATCCTGCGCCGGGGCGCGGAATGGTTCTCGTCCTTCGGCCGGCCCAACAACGCGGGCACCAAGCTCTTTGCGCTGACCGGCCACGTGAACAACCCCTGCGTCTTCGAAGAGGAAATGTCGCTGCCCGTGCGCGAGCTGATCGAAAAGCACGGCGGCGGGATCAAGGGCGGCTGGGGCAACCTCAAGGCGATCATCCCGGGCGGGGCGTCCTGCCCGATCCTGCGGGCCGACCAGCTGGACGGCGCGATCATGGATTTCGACTGGATGCGCGAGAACAAGTCGTCTTTCGGGACCGGCTGCATGATCGTGATGGATCAGTCGGTCGACGTTGTGAAGGCAGTCTGGCGGCTGTCGAAATTCTTCAAGCACGAGAGCTGCGGGCAATGCACGCCCTGCCGCGAAGGCACCGGCTGGATGATGCGGGTGATGGAACGGCTGGTGCGCGGCGAGGCCGAGGTCGAGGAAATCGACATGCTGTTCGACGTGACCAAGCAGGTCGAAGGCCACACGATCTGTGCCCTAGGCGATGCGGCGGCCTGGCCGATCCAGGGCCTGATCCGCAATTTCCGCGACGAGATCGAAGAGCGCATCAAGGCCCAGAAAAAGGGCCGGATCAGCGCAGCGGTGGCCGCGGAATAAGGATGCAGCCGGCCGGTCATCATATCGCCGAATTCAACATCGGCACCCTGGCCCATGATTGGGACGATCCGCGCGTGGCGGATTTTGCCAACAACCTGGACCGGGTGAACGGGCTGGCCGAGCGCAGCCCGGGCTTTGTCTGGCGGATGACCGACGATGACATGGACGACGCCCAGAAGGACAGCGCGGGCGTGCTGGGGGGCAACCCGCGCACGGCCTCGACGCTGTCGGTCTGGGAAACCCCGCAGGCGCTGGAACATTTCGTGTGGAACACGATCCACAAGCGGTTCTACGACCGGCGGGGCGAATGGTATGACGCGGCCGAGAACACCGGCCCGCGACTGGTGATGTGGTGGGTGCCCGCGGGGCACCGGCCCACCATCGAAGACGCCAAGGCACGACTGGATCATCTGGCGGCCCAGGGAGAGAGCGACCATGCCTTTGGCTGGACGCATCTGCGGACCGCGGGCCAAGGCCCCGAAACAAGAGGGGAAAACGTGGCATGACAACAGGTTCGGCCATGATCCTGACATTGGGCCTGGTGGCTGCCGGGCTGGGGCTGGGTGCCTGCACGGGCTTGCCCGAAAGCGCGGCGGGCGTGACCCGGCCGGTCAGCTACGACAGCGTCGACTACACGGTGAACTTTGCCGTGCGCGAGGTCAGCGAGGTGATTGCCGGGGGCAGCACGGTGCGCTTCGATGCCTCGTTCATCGAGATCGCCCAATCCGACGGCCAACCCATGAGCGATGACGACCGGGTCCTGGCCATCGCGATTGCCAGCGCCTTCTGCGACAGCTATGGCCTGCCAGCCGCCCCGGTGGCAGGCGAGGCCACGTTCGTCGGCGGCAGCTGGGTGATCCGCAACCATTGCGGGACGATTTTCGGATGAGCGGCCTGATGACAGCACAGCACAGCCAGGAGGGCCGGGCATGAGACGTTTCCGTTTCGAGGAAGACGCCGACGTCGCGGCCGACATCCGCGAGAAATTCGGCTTTGACGGCGACCTGCTGGACCTCTTTGCCAACAATTCCGGGGCCGTGGTGCACAAGTGGCACCATTACATCCCGCTCTACGACCGCTATTTCGCCCAGTTCCGGGGCAAGCCCATCCGCTTCCTGGAAATCGGCGTGAACAAGGGCGGCAGCCTGCAGATGTGGCGCGGCTATTTCGGACCCGAAGCCAAGATCTTCGGCATCGACATCAACGAGGAATGCGCGGCCTTCGACGGCCAGGCCGGACAGGTGCGCATCGGCAGCCAGGCCGATCCCGATTTCCTCAACAAGGTGGTCGACGAGATGGGCGGCATCGACCTTGTGCTGGATGACGGCAGCCACCGGATGCCGCATGTGCGCGCCTCGTTCGACGTGCTGTTCCCGCGCCTGGAAGACGGCGGGATCTACATGGTCGAGGATCTCCATACGGCCTATATCGAGAAATTCGGCGGGGGGTATCGCAGCCGGGCCAACTTCTTCCGGTTCCTGCGCGACCTGACCGACGACATGCACAATTGGTACCACAAGAAAGGCCTGCGCCACCCCGAGTTCAAGCGCATGATATCGGGCTATCACGTCCACGATTCGATCGCCGTGATCGAAAAGGGCGCGACGCACCGGCCGGTGCACTCCCGGGTGGGGGGATGAAGACGATGAAACTGTTTCAAATCATGCTGGTGGCGCTGATCCTGGCGCCGGGCTGCGCCAAGGTCTTCTGGGACCAGGAAGACGTGCTGTTCGACGGGATCGAGTTCCGCCACAAGTCGCAGGCCCGCGACAAGAGCGACCGCAAGGCGTTCCAGGTGCAGGTGCGCCCGGTCTCGGCCTCGATCACGGCCGCGCGCGAGGCGGGCAAGTACGAGGCGACGAGCTATTGCATCACCCATTTCGGCAGCTCCGACATCAAGTGGGAGATCGGGCCCGAAACCGAGGTGGTGCCGATCGAGAACGACACGCTGACTTTCCTGGGACGTTGCAATCCGTGAGGATTGCGGGCGCATATCGGCCGATGCGGGGCGGGGCGTTATTGCCTAACGGCCTCCGCTGCGGCGCAATGCGGACGTCTTCCAAGGAGTCTGCAGACATGCGTATTGTGACCATTGTGACCGTCGCCCTCTTGCTGGGGATCACCGGCAGCGGGGCCGCGGCCAAGCAGCCGATCCGCGATGTGCCCGAGCTTTACGAGCCGCTGTTCTACATCGCCGTGGCCAACGAGATCCGCAAGACATGCCCGGATATCTCGGAACGCAAGATGAAGGGCATCGCCGAGCTCTGGCGGCTGCGCAACCGGGCCAACCAGCTGGGCTATTCCGACAAGGAAATCGAAGCCTTCTACGAATCCGAAGAGGAACGCGCACGGATGGCCGAACGGGGCGAGGCCTATCTCGCCCGGTTCGGGGCGGACCGTCACGATCCGGCTTCGCTCTGCGCCTTCGGTCGCGCGGAAATCGAACGAAACAGCGCCATCGGCGTGTATCTGAAAGAGAACTGACCCATGTCTGACCTCCGCAAGATCATCATTGACGGCCAGGAAGTCGAAGTGGACGGGGCGATGACCCTGATCCAGGCCTGCGAAGAGGCAGGTATCGAGATTCCCCGGTTCTGCTATCACGAGCGGCTGTCGATCGCCGGCAATTGCCGGATGTGCCTTGTGGAGGTCGTGGGCGGCCCGCCGAAACCGGCGGCCTCCTGCGCGATGCAGGTGCGCGACCTGCGGCCCGGGCCGGAAGGCCAGCCGCCGGTGGTCAAGACGAACTCGCCCATGGTCAAGAAGGCCCGCGAAGGGGTGATGGAATTCCTGCTGATCAACCATCCGCTGGATTGCCCGATCTGCGACCAGGGCGGCGAATGCGACCTGCAGGACCAGGCCATGGCCTACGGGGTTGATTTCTCCCGTTTCCGCGAGGCCAAGCGGGCGGTCGACGATCTCGACCTGGGCCCGCTGGTCGAAACCCACATGACGCGCTGCATTTCCTGCACGCGCTGCGTGCGCTTCACGACCGAGGTGGCGGGCATCACCCAGATGGGCCAGACCGGCCGGGGCGAGGATGCCGAGATCACGTCCTACCTGGGCGAGACGCTGGACAGCAACATGCAGGGCAACATCATCGACCTGTGCCCGGTGGGCGCTCTGGTGTCCAAGCCCTATGCCTTCACCGCCCGCCCGTGGGAGCTGACCAAGACCGAGACGATCGACGTGATGGATGCGCTGGGATCCAACATCCGGGTCGATACCAAGGGCCGCGAAGTGATGCGCATCCTGCCGCGCAACCATGACGGCGTGAACGAGGAATGGATTTCCGACAAGACGCGCTTTGTCTGGGACGGGCTGAAACGCCAGCGGCTCGACCGGCCTTACCTGCGCAAGAACGGCAAGCTGACGCCGGTCGACTGGCCCGAGGCGCTGGCCGCCGCGGCCACGGCGATGACGGGCAAGAAGGCGCTGGGCCTGGTCGGTGACCTGGTGCCGACCGAGGCGGCCTTTGCGCTGAAACAGCTGGTCGAAGGGCTGGACGGGGCGGTGGAATGCCGGACCGACGGGGCCAAGCTGCCGGTGGGCAACCGGTCGGGCTATGTGGGCAACGCGACGATCGAGGATATCGACGCGGCGCAGATGATCCTGCTGGTGGGCACCAACCCGCGCGTCGAGGCACCGGTGCTGAACGCGCGCATCCGCAAGGCCTGGGCGGCCGGGGCCAAGGTGGCCCGGATCGGCGAACAGGCCGACCTGACCTACGACGTGTCCGAGCTGGGCACCGGGCGCGAGGCGCTGGCCCAGCTGGCCAAGGCTGATCACGCCGACAAGGCGGACGTGCCCGGGGTGATGATCATCGGCCAGGGCGCGTTGCAGGGGCCCGATGGCGGCGCCGTGCTGGCGCTGGCCATGAAGACGGCCGAAGCCGCCGGGGCCAAGGTGCTGATCCTGCACACCGCGGCGTCGCGCGTGGGCGCGATGGACGTGGGCGCCGTGACCGAAGGCGGCATGGCCGAGGCCATGGAGGGGGCCGAGGTGATCTATAACCTGGGCGCCGACGAGATCGAGATCGCCGCCGGGCCCTTCGTGATCTACCAGGGCAGCCATGGCGACCGGGGCGCGCACCGCGCCGATCTGATCCTGCCCGGCGCGGCCTATCCCGAGGAATCGGGGCTGTTCGTCAACACCGAGGGCCGGCCGCAGCTGGCCCTGCGCGCGGCCTTCCCGCCGGGCCAGGCCAAGGAAAACTGGGCGATCCTGCGGGCGCTGTCCGCCGAGCTGGGCGCGACCCTGCCGTTCGATTCCCTGGCCCAGCTGCGCCAGGCGCTGGTCAAGGCCGTGCCCCATCTGGGCGATGTCGACCAGGTGGCCGAGAACGCATGGGTGCTGCCCGAGGGTGGCGACCTGGGCGAGGGGGCCTTCCTGTCGCCGGTGCGCGATTTCTACCTGAGCAACCCGATTGCACGGGCCTCGGCGCTGATGGCCGAATTGTCGGCCAACGCCAAGGCGCGGCGCACGGCCCCGATCGCGGCGGAATGAGGGCAGGGATGCTGGCGCTCGCACATATCGGCATCGGCGCGGCCCTGGCCGCCTGCGGACCGCAGGACACGGGCCAGCCCGCGCCCGACCCGGTCTATCGCGGTATCGAGACCCGGCTCCTTGACGGTGACCTGGTGGAATTCCGGGTGACGATGACCCAGGCGGGCGGGAACGTTGCGGTTGAACGCTATATCGAATGTGCCGCGGCGCAATATGCGCTGATCCGGGGGTACGGATTCACGCGGCATTTACGCACGAATGTAAAGGAAAAGGGTGGCGTGTGGGCCGGAGATGCGGTTTACACCATCTCGCCATCCCTGCCGCGCGGTCTGCGGACGCTCGACGCTGAAGTCGTCGTCCAGAACTGCACGGAAAACGGAATACCTACGGTGTGAGGAAGCATGGCTGAATTCTTTACCTCCACGGGCCTCGGGATCGCTTTGACCCTGGTCGGACAGGTTCTCCTGGTGGTCGTCCCGCTGCTGGTGGCCCTGGCGTTCCTGATGTACGCCGACCGCAAGGTCTGGGCGGCGGTCCAGATGCGACGGGGCCCCAACGTGGTGGGTGTCTACGGCCTGCTGCAGAGCTTCGCGGATTTCCTGAAATACGTCGTCAAGGAAGTGGTCATCCCCGCCGGGGCGGACCGGGTGATCTTTCTGCTGGCGCCGATGATCAGCCTGGTCATGGCGCTCATCGCCTGGGCGGTGATCCCGTTCAACGACGGCTGGGTCGTGGCCGACATCAACGTGGCCATCCTGTATGTCTTCGCGATCTCGTCGCTCGAGGTCTACGGCGTGATCATGGGCGGCTGGGCGTCGAACTCGAAATACCCGTTCCTGGGCTCGCTGCGGTCGGCCGCCCAGATGATTTCCTACGAGGTCTCGATCGGCCTGATCATCGTCGGCGTGATCATCTCGTCCGGTTCGATGAACTTCGGCCAGATCGTCCAGGCCCAGGATGGCCGGTTCGGCCTGTTCTCGTGGTACTGGCTGCCGCATCTACCGATGCTCTTCCTCTTCCTGATCTCGGCCCTGGCCGAGACCAACCGCCCGCCCTTCGACCTGCCCGAAGCGGAATCGGAACTGGTGGCGGGCTACCAGGTCGAATATTCCTCGACGCCCTTCCTGCTGTTCATGATCGGTGAACTGGTGGCCGTGGTGCTGATGTGCGCGCTGATCTCGCTGCTGTTCTTCGGCGGCTGGCTGTCGCCCATCCCGGGCCTGCCCGACGGCATCCTGTGGATGCTGATCAAGATGCTGCTGATGTTCTTCGTCTTCTCGATGGTCAAGGCGATCACCCCGCGCTACCGCTACGACCAGCTGATGCGCCTGGGCTGGAAGGTCTTCCTGCCGTTCTCGCTGGCCTGGGTGGTCTTCGTGGCCTTCGCCGCCAAGTTCGGCTGGTTCTGGGGCGCCTTCGCCCGCTGGACCACGGGGAGCTGAGGCGATGGATCTCAAGGACGCCATTCTCGACGCCAAGTACATCGAGATGATCAGCCTGGCCGACTACATCGTGCGCGATTGTGCGCTGCCGGATGTCGATGCCGATGGCAACCTGGTGTCCGGTCAGCAGGAAATCGCGGCGGCCATCTTCCGCTGGGCGGTGTCCCAGCAGGGGCTGAGCCGCACCGAGGTGCCGGCCAGCCAGGCCGCGCCGGCGCCCGGCACGACACAACAGGCCCCCTGGCCGGCGCCCGCCGACCAGGGCCTGGCCCCGATGGACACGACACCGGCGCCCATCCCCATGAACACCGGCTACATGCCGGATACGCAGGGTTAAGGAGCAGACATGACGCAGATCGACTACGGGCGCGCGGCGAAATACTTCCTGCTCGCGGATTTCTTCAAGGGCTTCCAGCTGGGCCTGAAATACTTCTTCGCGCCCAAGGCCACGCTGAACTATCCCCATGAAAAGGGCCCGCTCAGCCCGCGGTTCCGGGGCGAACATGCCCTGCGCCGCTATCCCAACGGCGAGGAACGCTGCATCGCCTGCAAGCTCTGCGAGGCGATCTGCCCGGCCCAGGCCATCACCATCGATGCCGAACCGCGCGAGGACGGCAGCCGCCGGACGACGCGCTATGACATCGACATGACCAAGTGCATCTATTGCGGTTTCTGCCAGGAAGCCTGCCCGGTGGATGCCATCGTCGAGGGGCCGAATTTCGAATTCTCGACCGAGACCCGCGAAGAGCTGTTCTACGACAAGGAAAAGCTGCTGGAAAACGGTGAACGCTGGGAAGCGGCCATCGCCCACAACCTGGAACTGGACGCGCCCTACCGATGAACGACAATTCCTCGAACCCTTTCGACATGATGATGCAGCAGGCGCGGGACATGGCCAAGGCCCTGAACCCGGCGCTTGAGCATTTCTCGCCCAAGGGGTTCGAGGCGCTGTGGCCCACCATGCCCAAGGAAGTCATGGAGCTGTGGTTCGGCAACAAGGTCAACACCGAGGGGCTGGATGCCAAGACGCGCCTGCTGCTCACGCTGGCCGGGCTGACCATGCAGGGCGCGCAGAACGACACTGCCGTCCGCCAGACCGTGCGCCATGCGGTCGAGGCGGGCGCGCGCAAACAGGAAATCGTCGAGACCATCGGCCAGATGTCATTTTTCGCCGGGATCCCGGCGATGTCCCGCGCGCTGGAGCTTGCGCAGGATGCCATGGCCGACAAGGAGGAAGATCCGTCATGAGCGTATTCGCCTTTTACCTCTTCGCGCTTGGCGTGATCGCGGGCGGTCTGTTCACCGTCATCAGCCGCCAGCCGGTGCATTCGGTGCTCTGGCTGATCCTGGCCTTCCTGTCAGCGGCCGGGCTCTTCGTGCTGCTGGGGGCCGAGCTGGTCGCCATGCTGCTGATCATCGTCTATGTCGGCGCGGTGGCCGTGCTGTTCCTCTTCGTGGTCATGATGCTTGATGTCGATTTCGCCGAGCTGAAGGCCGAGATGGCGAAATACATGCCGCTGGCCCTGCTGATCGGCGTGGTCATCCTGATGCAATTCGCCATGGCCTTCGGGGCCTGGGATGCCAACGCGGCGGCCGAGGCCATGCGCGCCCAGCCGATGCCCGAGGGGATGCACAACACCCAGGCGCTGGGGATGATCCTCTATGACCAGTATTTCCTGCTGTTCCAGCTGGCCGGGCTGATCCTGCTGGTGGCGATGATCGGGGCCATCGTGCTGACCCTGCGCCACCGCAAGGACATCAAGCGCCAGGACATCCTGGCCCAGATCTATCGCGATCCGGCCAAGGCGATGGAGCTGCGGGACGTCAAGCCGGGGCAGGGTCTGTGACGCTGGCCGGGGTCTTCGGTGTCGCCGAGCAGGTCTTTCAGACCATCGGCGTGGCGGGCGTTGCCGCGCTCTGGGCGTTGAAGATCGGCGTGACCATGGTGTTCTACAAGGTCTTCCAGAAGAAGACCGGCCACAAGGGCCCCATCATCCTGGGCTGGATTTACCGGCAGATGATGAAGCGGCGGATAGAAAACGGATCGAACGGGCGCTGAGCCCCGGAGGGACAGGAATGATCGGACTTGCACACCACCTGGCAGCGGCGGCGACGCTGCTTGTCGGCGCGTTTGGCGCATCCCGGCCCGGCCGGGACAAGGACCGGGTGGCGGGACGCCGGCGAAAGACGGCAACCGGCATGGCCGCGATGCTGGTGACGGGGGCGGGCGCCCTGCAGGCCCAGGGGCTGAAGGACGTGCAGATCGCTGATATCGACCAGCGCTTCGAGGTCGCGACCAAGGATTTTGGCGATGGCACGGTCATGATGACCTCGGCCAGCCCCGTCGGCGACGCCTGGAGCTACCAGACCCACCAGTTCGACTGCGTCGACAAGACCTATGCCGCGCTGCCGGCCACATCCGAGCTGCCGACCGAGTTCCCCGACCCGATCTCGCCGCAGCAGACCAATGCCTTCGGCGAAGAGGACGAGGTGGCACCGCTCGCCCAGCACGCCTGCACGAAACACGGCCAACCGCTACTGGAATGGTGAACAGATGATCGGACTTGAACATTACCTGACGGTGGCGGCGACGCTCTTCGTCATCGGCATCTTCGGGATCTTTCTGAACCGCAAGAACATCATCATCCTGTTGATGAGCGTCGAATTGATCCTGCTGGCGGTCAATATCAACCTGGTGGCCTTTTCGGCCCACCTGGGCGACCTGGTCGGCCAGGTCTTCACGCTGTTCGTGCTGACCGTGGCCGCGGCCGAGGCCGCCATCGGCCTGGCCATCCTGGTCTGCTTCTTCCGCAACCGCGGCACGATCGCGGTCGAAGACGTCAACATGATGAAAGGCTGAGGGGCTCATGGAAACCATCCTCCTGTTCGCGCCCCTCGTCGGGGCCATCATCTGCGGCTTCGGCTGGCCGCTGATCGGCGAGAAGGCCGCGCAATGGACGGCCACGGGCCTGCTGTTCCTGGCCGCGCTGCTGTCGTGGATCACCTTCTTCACCTTCGACGGGGTGACCGAGCAGATCACCATCATGCGCTGGATCGAAAGCGGCACGCTGTCGGTCGACTGGATGATCCGGCTCGACCGGCTGACGGCCATCATGCTGATCGTCATCACCTCGGTCAGCTCGCTGGTCCATCTCTACAGCTTCGGCTACATGGCCCATGACGACAACTTCCGCGATGACGAAAGCTATCGCCCGAGGTTCTTCGCCTATCTCTCGCTCTTCACCTTCGCCATGCTGATGCTGGTGACGGCCGACAACCTGGCCCAGATGTTCTTTGGCTGGGAAGGCGTGGGCCTGGCGTCCTACCTGCTGATCGGCTTCTACTTCCGCAAGCCGAGCGCCTCGAAGGCCGCGATGAAGGCCTTTGTCGTCAACCGGGTGGGCGATTTCGGCTTTGCCCTGGGCATCTTTGCCCTGTTCTTCCTGGTCGACAGCATTTCCTTCACCGATATCTTCGCCGCCGCACCGACCATTGCCGAGACCCAGATCACCTTCCTGTGGCGCGACTGGAACGCGGCCGAGGTGGTGGGCGTGCTGCTCTTCATCGGCGCGATGGGCAAGTCGGCCCAGCTGATCCTGCACACCTGGCTGCCCGACGCCATGGAAGGCCCGACGCCCGTGTCGGCGCTGATCCACGCGGCCACGATGGTCACGGCCGGGGTTTTCCTGGTCTGCCGGATGTCGCCGATCTATGAATTCGCGCCGGGCGCCACGGGGTTCATCACCGTGCTGGGCGCCACGACGGCCTTCTTCGCCGCGACGATCGGCCTGGTGCAGACCGACATCAAGCGCGTCATCGCCTATTCGACCTGTTCGCAGCTGGGCTACATGTTCGTGGCCGCCGGCGTGGGCATGTATTCGGCGGCGATGTTCCACCTCTTCACCCATGCCTTCTTCAAGGCCCTGCTGTTCCTCGGCGCCGGCTCGGTCATCCATGCGATGCACCACGAGCAGGACATGATGAACTATGGCGGGCTGCGCAAGAAGGTGCCCTATACCTTCTGGGCCATGATGATCGGCACCCTGGCCATCACCGGCGTGGGCATCCCGCTGACAACGATCGGTTTTGCCGGCTTCCTCAGCAAGGATGCGATCATCGAAAGCGCCTGGGCGGGCGGGTCGTCCTACGGGTTCTGGCTGCTTGTCATCGCCGCGGCCATGACCAGCTTCTATTCCTGGCGGCTGATCTTCCTGACCTTCTACGGCGAGGCCCGGGGCGACAAGCACACCCATGAACATGCCCATGAAAGCCCGACCAACATGCTGGTGCCGCTTGGTGTCCTTGCCTTTGGCGCGGTCTTTGCGGGCATGATCTGGTACGGCAATTTCTTTGGTCATGCGGACAAGGTCGGCAAGTTCTACGGCATTCCCGTGGCCGAGGCCGGGGCCCATGCCGATGCCGGTCATGGCGAGGAGAGCCACGGCGAAGAGACCGCACATGCCGATGAGGCCCATGCCGACACGGCCCATGCCGACACGGCCCATGCAGATGGCGACGCCGCCGGTCACGGCGGAGAAGCGGACCACGGCGGGGAGGGCGAACACCATTACGCCTTTGCCGGCCAGCCGGGCGAGGGCGCGCTCTACTTCGGCCCCGACAACCACGTGCTGGACGATGCCCATGCCGCCCCGAAATGGGTCAAGGTCTCGCCCTTCATCGCGATGGTCCTGGGCTTTGCCCTGGCCTATCTCTTCTACATCGTGAACCCGGCGCTGCCCCGGCAGCTGGCCGAGAACCAGCGCCCCCTCTACCTCTTCCTCAAGAACAAGTGGTACTTCGACGAGCTCTATGACGCGATCTTCGTCAAGCCCGCGCTCGCCCTGGGCCGGCTGTTCTGGAAGAGCGGGGATGTCGGCATCATCAACGGCTTCCTCAACGGCATTGCCATGGGCGTCGTGCCCTTCTTCACCCGGCTTGCCGGCCGGGCCCAGTCGGGCTTCATCTTCACCTATGCCTTCGCGATGGTCATAGGCATCGCCCTCCTGATCACCTGGATGACGCTCGGCGGAGGAGCGCACTGATGGACAACCTTCTTTCCATTACCACCTTCATCCCCGCCGTCGCGGCCGTCATCCTGGCCCTGTTCCTGCGCGGCGATGACGAGGCCGCCCAGCAGAATGCCAAATGGGTGGCGCTTTTTGCCACCGGGGCCACCTTTGTCGTCTCGCTCTTCATCCTCTTCGGCTTCGATCCCTCCGACACCGGGTTCCAGTTCGTCGAGGAAGGCGAATGGTTGCTCGGCCTGAAATACAAGATGGGCGTCGACGGGATCTCGGTGCTGTTCGTCCTGCTGACGACCTTCATCATGCCCCTGACCATCCTGGCCAGCTGGGAGGTCAACACCCGCGTCAAGGAATACATGATCGCCTTCCTGGCCCTGGAAAGCCTGATGCTGGGCGTCTTCATGGCCCTCGACCTGGTGCTGTTCTACATCTTCTTCGAGGCCGGGCTGATCCCGATGTTCCTGATCATCGGGATCTGGGGGGGCAAGGACCGCATTTACGCGTCGTTCAAGTTCTTCCTCTATACCTTCCTGGGGTCGGTCCTGATGCTGGTGGCCATGGTCGCCATGTTCTCGGATGCCGGCACCACCGACATTCCGGCCCTGCTGGCCCATGAATTCTCTTACGAGAGCTTCTCGATCCTGGGCATCCATGTGGTTGGCGGCATGCAGACCCTGCTGTTCCTGGCCTTCTTCGCCAGCTTTGCCGTCAAGATGCCCATGTGGCCGGTGCACACCTGGCTGCCCGATGCCCACGTCCAGGCCCCGACCGCAGGGTCGGTCGTGCTGGCCGCCATCCTGCTCAAGATGGGCGGCTATGGCTTCCTGCGCTTCAGCCTGCCGATGTTCCCCGTGGGCTCGGATGTCATGGCCAATTTCGTGCTCTGGCTGTCGGCCATCGCCATTGTCTATACCTCGCTGGTCGCCCTGGTGCAGGACGACATGAAGAAGCTCATCGCCTATTCCTCGGTCGCCCACATGGGCTTTGTGACCATGGGCATCTTTGCGGCCAACCAGCAGGGCGTCGACGGCGCGATCTTCCAGATGCTGTCGCACGGCTTCATCTCGGCCGCGCTCTTCCTCTGCGTCGGCGTGATCTATGACCGGATGCACACGCGCGAGATCGACGCCTATGGCGGGCTGGTCAACCGCATGCCGGCCTATGCGCTGGTCTTCATGTTCTTCACCATGGGCAACGTGGGCCTGCCGGGCACCAGCGGGTTCATCGGGGAATTCCTGACCATGATGGGCACGTTCCAGGTCAACACCTGGGTCGCCACCGTCGCTGCCTCGGGCGTGATCTTCTCGGCGGCCTATGCGCTCTGGCTCTACCGTCGGGTTGTCTTTGGCGACCTGATCAAGGAAAGCCTCAAGACGATCAAGGACATGACCCCGCGCGAAAGGTGGATATTCGCGCCGCTGGTCGCCATGACCCTCATCCTGGGTGTCTATCCCTCGCTGGTGACGGACGTGATCGGGCAGTCGACCGCTGCCCTGGTCCAATCCGTCGACACTGCCCTGGCCGGCGCGGTCGATACCGCCGGCCAAGTGGCCTCATCGCACTAAGGAGCCGACCCAGATGTCCTCCATCTCAGCCGATCTGAACATCATCCTGCCAGAGATCATCCTTGCGCTCTTCGCGATGCTTTCCATGGTGGGCGCGGTCTATACCGGCAAGGACCGCCACGCGCCGGCCCTGGTCTGGGCGACGGCCGGGCTCATGCTGCTGCTTGCCATCTGGATCGGCACCCGCAGCGACGGCGGCGCCCACACGGCCTTTGGCGGCATGTTCAACGACGATGCCTTTGCCCGGTTTGCCAAGGTGGCTATCCTCGGGTCGGCCGCGGCCATTCTGGTCATGAGCCAGGATTACATGGCCCGCCGCGGGTTGCTGCGCTTTGAATACCCCGTGCTGGTCGCCCTGGCGGCCGTGGGCATGATGGTCATGGTCAGCGCCGGCGACCTGATGGCCCTTTACATGGGGCTCGAACTGCAATCGCTGGCGCTCTATGTCGTGGCCTCGCTGCGCCGCGACAGCGTGAAATCGACCGAAGCCGGCCTGAAATACTTCGTCCTGGGCGCGCTCAGCTCGGGTCTGCTGCTGTACGGCGCCTCGCTGGTCTATGGCTATTCCGGCTCGACGCTCTTCTCGAACATCGTCGAAACGGCGCATCACGGCGAGCTGCCCATCGGGTTCCTCTTCGGCCTGGTCTTCGTGATCTCGGGCCTGGCGTTCAAGGTCTCGGCGGTGCCCTTCCACATGTGGACACCCGATGTCTACGAAGGCGCGCCCACGCCGATCACGGCCTTCTTCGCCACCGCGCCCAAGGTTGCGGCCATGGGGCTCTTTGCCCGGGTGCTGTTCGATGCCTTCGGCGGGGCGGTCGGCGATTGGCAACAGGTCATCGCCGCGCTGTCCGTGGCCTCGATGTTCCTCGGCGCGGTGGCTGCCATCGGCCAGACCAACATCAAGCGCCTGATGGCCTATTCCTCGATCGCCCACATGGGCTATGCGCTAATGGGCCTGGCCTCGGGCACGGCCTTTGGCGTGCAGGCCATGCTGGTCTACATGGCGATCTACGTGGCCATGAACGTTGGCACATTTGCCTTCATCCTGATGATGGAAAAGGACGGCCAGCCGGTCGTCGACACGCGGGCGCTCAACCTCTACGCCAGCCATGAGCCGGGCCGGGCCCTGGCCATGCTGATCCTGCTCTTCTCGCTGGCCGGCGTGCCGCCGATGCTGGGCTTCATCGGCAAGCTTTACGTGCTGCGCGCGGCCTACGAGGGCGGGCTGGCCTGGCTGGCCATCGCCGGTGTGGTCGCCTCGGTCATCGGTGCCTTCTACTACCTGCGGATCGTCTATTACATGTACTTCGGGTCCGACACGGGCGAAGAGCTGGACCGGACCGAAGCGCCGATCCTGTCGGTCTTCCTGGCGGCCTCGGCGGCGGCGATGCTCCTGGGCATCGTCAATCTCTTCGGCATCGAAGGCGCGGCAGCGGCAGCGGCGGCAACGCTTGTCCACTGAGATCTGGCCCGAAGGCTATGGCCGGCGCGTCCTGGCGTCGGTCGACAGCACGCTGAGCGAAGCGGCACGGCTGGCGCCCACGCTGGCCGGGCCGGAATGGATCCTGGCGCTTGAACAGACCACGGCCCGTGGCCGACGGGGGCGGGCGTGGCAGAACCCCAAGGGAAATTTCGCGGCGACCCTGGCGCTGCGCCCGGCCGAACCGCCCGGTGTGGCGGCCTTGCGCACCTTCGTGGCCTCGCTTGCGCTTTATGATGCCGTGGCCGATGTCAGCGGGCGGGCCGACGGTCTGGCGCTGAAATGGCCCAATGACGTGCTGCTGAACGGTGGCAAGGTCTCGGGCATGCTGCTGGAAAGCGCCGGGTCGGGGGGGCAGATCACCCATCTGCTGATCGGCATCGGCGTCAACCTGGTCGAGGCGCCCTCGGCCGACGAGGTAGAAGCGCGCGCCGTCCGGCCGGTGTCGATCCTGTCGGAAACCGGGGCCCGCGTCGATCCAGAGACCTTCCTCGATCACCTCGCCGCGGCCTATGCCCGGCACGAGGACCAGTTCCGCCGCTATGGTTTTGCGCCGATCCGCACCGCCTGGCTGTCGCGCGCCGCCCGCCTGGGCGAGGTCATCACCGCGCGCACGACCCGGTCCGAAACCGTCGGCACCTTCGAGACGGTGGACGAAGACGGCAATCTTGTCCTAAAGACCGCCCGTGGTCGGGCCGCCATCCCGGCTGCGGACGTATTTTTCTGAACAGGGAGGGGCGCGATGCTCCTGGCCATCGACTGTGGCAACACCAACACCGTCTTCTCGATCTGGGACGGCAACGCCTTTGTTGCCACCTGGCGGACCGCCACGGAATGGCAGCGCACGGCGGACCAGTATTACGTCTGGCTGTCGACCCTGATGGAATTCCAGGGCATCGAGGCCGACATCACCGATGTGATCGTGTCCTCGACCGTGCCGCGCGTGGTGTTCAACCTGCGTGTCCTGTCCGACCGGTATTTCAACACCCGGCCGGTCGTCGTGGGCAAGCCCGATTGCCTGCTGCCCATCGACGTGCGCGTCGATGCCGGCACCGCCGTCGGCCCCGACCGGCTGGTCAATACCGTGGCGGGCTATGACAAGTTCGGCGGCAACCTCATCGTTGTCGATTTCGGCACCGCCACGACCTTTGACGTCGTCGAGGATGATGGCGCCTATGTCGGCGGTGTCATCGCGCCGGGCGTGAACCTCAGCCTCGAAGCGCTGCACCAGGCCGCTGCTGCCCTGCCGCATGTCGACATTTCCAAACCGCAGCGAGTCGTGGGCACCAATACAGTGGCCTGCATGCAATCGGGCGTGTTCTGGGGCTATGTCGGGCTGGTGAAAGAGGTCTGCGCGCGCATCAAGGCTGAGCGCGACCGCGAGATGAAGGTGATTTCGACGGGCGGTCTGGCGCCTCTGTTCCAGCAGAGCGTTGACCTCTTCGATGCCTTCGAAGACGATCTGACAATGCATGGCCTGACCGTCATCCATAAGTACAACAAGGAAAAATCCTGAGCCATGACCGGTGAACGACTGATCTATCTCCCCCTCGGCGGGGCCGGCGAAATCGGCATGAATGCCTATGTCTACGGCTATGGCCGCGAGGGCGAAGAGCGGCTGATCCTGGTCGACCTCGGCGTTGCCTTTCCCGACATGGACACGACGCCCGGCGTCGACCTGATCTTGCCCGATATCGCCTGGCTGGCCGAACGGGCCGACCGGCTTGAAGCGGTGTTCATCACCCATGCCCACGAAGACCATGTCGGCGCCGTGGCCCATCACTACGAGGCGCTCCAGGCGCCGATCTATGCGCGTGCCTTCACCGGCAATATCGCCCGGCGCAAGATGGCCGAAAAGGCGCTGCCGGAAGATGCCGTGCACCTGGCCTCGGCCTGGCCCGAAACGGTGCAGGCCGGGCCCTTTACCGTGGGCTTCCTGCCGGTGTCGCATTCGATCCCCGAAAGCGCTGCGCTGGTCATCGACACGCCCGAAGGCCGGCTGATCCATTCCGGTGACTTCAAGCTCGACACCAAGCCGGTCGTGGGCGAACCCTTTGATCCCGATCTCTGGGCCGAGGTCGCGGCCCCCGGGGTGCGCGCGCTGATCTGCGACAGCACCAATGTCTTCTCGCCCCATCCCGGCCGTTCGGAATCCGAGGTCGGCCCGGCAATCGAGGAACTGGTCGCCAATGCCTCGGGCATGGTGGTGGCCACGACCTTTGCGTCGAACGTGGCGCGGCTGAAGACCCTGGCAGAGGCCGGCGACAGGGCAGGGCGGTCCATCGTTCTGCTGGGCAGGGCCATGCGGCGGATGGTCGAAGCCGCCGTGCAGACCGGCGTTCTGAGCGATTTCCCGTCGGTGGTCAGCCCCGAGGATGCCACCCAAATCCCGCGCGAGAACCTGATGCTGCTGGTGACGGGCAGCCAGGGTGAACGGCGCGCGGCCTCGGCCCAGCTGGCCCGGGGCAAGTACCTGGGGCTTGAGATGAAAGAGGGCGATCTGTTCCTGTTTTCCTCCAAGACGATTCCCGGCAACGAATCCGGCGTGATTCGCATCATCAACCAGTTCAGTGAAAAAGGGATTGATGTGGTCGATGATTCCAGCGGCAAATACCACGTGTCGGGCCATGCCAACCGGCCCGACCTGGAGCGCCTGCAGGACATCGTGAAGCCGCAGATGGTCATCCCGATGCATGGCGAACATCGCCACCTGCGCGAACACGTCCGCCTGGCCGAATCCAAGGGCCGGACCGGGATCATTGCGACCAACGGCACCATGCTGAACCTCAGTGGCAATGCGCCGACCGTCGAGGAATACATCGACGTCACGCGGACTTACCTGGATGGTGTGGTCAAGATCGGCGCGTTGGATGGCATCGTGCGCGACCGGATCCGCATGGCACTGAACGGCATGGTCGTGGTCACGCTGATCCTCGAAGAGGACGAGCCGCTCGGTGAACCCTGGGTCGAGCTGATGGGCCTGCCGGAAACCGGGCGTTCCAAGGCCGGGCTGGTCGAGGTGCTGGAAGCGGATCTGACCCAGGCGCTGGGACGGGCCGGTTCGAAGACGCTGATGGATGATGACGCGCTGGAAGAACTGCTGCGCAAGCAGGCCCGTAAGACGGCGCTGGACGAGATCGGGCGCAAGCCCGAGGTCATCGTGGTGGTCAGCCGGCTCGGCTGACCCAAACCCTTTTCAGGCAATAAAAAAGGGTGGGTTCACAACCCACCCTACGACGTCTGGTCGGCGGGGCAGCCCCCGCCGAACCTGTCTCAGCTTGCGCGCCGTTCCTCGAAGCTCATGGCGATGAAGCTGGGCAGGTGATCGCCCATGCCCACGACCTTGTTGCCCCGGTTGTCGTCGTTGCGGTCGCGGGTGGAGCGGCTGCTGCTCTTGGAGCGCGACGACGTGGATTTCGACGACGAGCTTTTGGAGGCCGAAGACGACGAAGACGAAGACCGCGAGGAGGACGATTTCGACGAGGATTTCGACGACGAAGAGCGCGACGACGACGACCGGCTGGAGGTCGATTTCTCGGCCGGTGCCTCATCTTCGACGGCTTCTGCAGGTGCCGATTTCATCGGGTTCTCGATCCGCGGAATTTCCTTTTGCACCAGCTTTTCAATGGCTTCGAAGTACTTCTCGTCGCGGGTCGAACAGATCATCACGGCCTTGCCGTCACGCCCTGCGCGCCCGGTGCGGCCAATGCGGTGCACGTAATCCTCGGAATGCGAGGGCACGTCGAAGTTGAAGACATGGCTGACCGAGGGGATGTCGAGCCCGCGGGCAGCAACATCGGAGGCCACGAGGAACCGCAGGGTCTTGTCGCGGAACTGATCCAGCGTACGCATGCGCTGGCTCTGTTCCAGGTCACCGTGGATCGCGGCGGCATCATAGCCGTATTTCTTCAGCGATTTCGCGACGATATCCACGTCCGACTTGCGGTTGCAGAAGATGATCGCGTTGGTGCAGGCGTCGCCTTCGGCATCGATCAGCTTGCGCAGCAGGCTGCGCTTTTCGCTGCCTTCGCGGTCGCGGCGCGAGGCCTTGAACATGACCACGCCCTGTTCGATCGTCTCGGAGGTCGTCGCCTGGCGGGCAACCTCGATCCGTTCCGGGTTCGACAGGAAGGTATTGGTGATCCGCTCGATCTCGGGCGCCATGGTGGCCGAGAAGAACAGGGTCTGGCGCGTGAAGGGCGTCAGCGAGAAAATGCGTTCGATATCAGGGATGAAGCCCATGTCGAGCATGCGGTCGGCTTCGTCGACCACCATGATCTGAACGCCGGTCAGCAGCAGCTTGCCACGCTCGAAATGGTCCAGCAGCCGGCCCGGGGTGGCGATCAGCACGTCGACACCGCGGTCGATCAGCTGTTCCTGTTCCTTGAAGGACACGCCGCCGATCAGCAGCGCCTTGGTCAGCTTGAGGTGTTTGGTATAGGTGTCGAAATTCTCGGCCACCTGCGCGGCCAGTTCCCGCGTGGGGCACAGCACCAGGCTGCGCGGCATCCGCGCCCGGGCCCGACCACGCGCCAAGGCGGTGATCATCGGCAGGGTAAAGCTGGCGGTCTTGCCCGTGCCGGTCTGGGCGATCCCGAGAACATCGCGCCCGTTCAGCGCGGGGGGAATCGCTCCGGCCTGGATCGGCGTCGGCGTTTCATAGCCAGCCTCTTCCACGGCCTTCAGCACCTTGGGGTTCAGGTTCAGATCAGAGAATTTTGTCATATGTGTCCGTTGGTTGCGGACACTTACTTGGCCCGCTCGTCAGAAAAGTACGTCACCCGTACGATGACGTATGAGAAAAACTCGTCGTCCTGACCGCGCGCTTAGCAATTTTTGGCGCCGCGGTCAAACTGCCAACGCGTTTCCGGGCAATCGTAGCCAGATATGCAACAATTTCCGGTTAACAAGGATGCGCCGGCAGGCATGGGCGTCATTCCGCGAAATGGCGTGCGAGCAGATCATCGAGCGGCAGTACGTGGTGGCGCAACAACCCGGCGGCCCGCAGGCGATCGGGCAGGCCGGCTGCATCCGACAGGACCTCGTCGTAAAAGGCGCGCAGGCCCGCTTCGCCTTCTTCTTGTTCCAGCCAGACAAAGAGATCGTGCAAGGACATGCCGCCCTTCTCTGCCGGGCGCAGGGAAGGCAGGTCAGCGCGGTATGACCCGCGATCGAGGCGAAACCGGTAATGGGCCAGCCAGGTCGGCCAATCGCGCGCATGGCAATGCAACAGCTCGACATCGCCCAGTTCGGCCTCTCCCGGGTTCATGTCCTGGCCACGAAAGGCATTGTGGATGCGGATCGTCACGCCGGGCATCCCGGTTCGGGCAAAGACCTTGCCGGCAGTGTGGCTTACAAAACCGCCGCGCAGATAAGGCCCAAAGGTTGGGTACAGCCGGTCGACGATGGGCTGCCGCTCGGGGCCGGAGGGCACGAAGGCCTTGAAAAGGTTCCCCGTACCAGCCAGGGATTCTGACGGTCTGACACGAAGTGTCATTCTGTCAGGAGGCAGGGCGGCCAGGGTGTCGGCCATGTTTCCCGAGGGCATCAGGAATTCGTCGACATCCACATGCGCCATCCAGTCGACCTCGGCCGGGCGGGCATAGGCATGGGTGGCGTTGACCGACTGACGCAGCTGGTGCTTGGCCGGACGCCTGCCGTTATGGCGGCGCCACCATGTGGCATCACAACGTCGGACCCGGATTTTCGGATGGGCCTTTAGACTGTCAAAGGCGTCGCTCTCGGGATCATCCAGGTAGATGTAGAGACGGTGCGCGCCGAGCTCGAGATGCCAGGCCGCGAAGCGCAGGATCTCGGCGCGCGGCGCCTTGATGGTCGAGGCCAGGCCCCAGCGCGGCAGAGGCCCGGCCATGGATCAGACCATCATCTCTTTGGTCGCGGTCAGCTTGACGTCCGGGTAATCCCGTTCGACCCGGTCGATGTCCCATTGCAGGCGCGTCAGGTAGACCACGTCGCCGTCATGATCGTGGCTGATGTGCTGCTTGTTGGCATCGACGAACTTCTCGACCGCCAGCTTGGCGCCCGACACCCACCGCGCCGATGTGAATTGCGAGGCTTCGAAGCGGACGGGCAGGTCGTATTCCAGCTCGATCCGGCTGGCGAGCACCTCGAATTGCAGCTGGCCGACGACACCGACGATGAACCCCGATCCGATGGACGGTTTGAAGACCTTGGCCGCGCCTTCCTCGGCAAATTGCATCAGCGCCTTTTCCAGGTGCTTGGCCTTCATCGGATCGCCGGCGCGAACGCCCTGCAACAGTTCCGGCGCGAAGGACGGAATGCCCGTCACCCGCAGCGCCTCGCCCTCGGTCAGGGTGTCGCCGATCCGCAGCTGGCCGTGGTTGGGAATGCCGATGATGTCGCCGGCCCAAGCCTCGTCGGCCAGTTCGCGGTCCGAAGCCAGGAAAAGCACCGGGTTGGAAATGGCCATCGGCTTCTTCGACCGCACATGGGTCAGCTTCATGCCACGTTTGAAATGCCCCGAGGCCATGCGGACAAAAGCCACGCGGTCGCGGTGCTTGGGGTCCATGTTGGCCTGAACCTTGAAGACAAAGCCGGCCACCTTGGTTTCCTCGGGGGCAATCTGGCGCGGTTCGGCCGATTGGATCTGGGGCTCGGGACCGTAACGGCCGATTCCGTCCATCAGCTCTTTCACGCCGAAGGAATTGATCGCCGAGCCGAACCAGATCGGGGTCAGTGTGCCGTCCAGCATGGCCTGGGGATCAAGCGGGGGCAGAAGCTCGCGCGCCATTTCCAGCTCTTCCTTCAGCTGGTCGAGCAGATGATCGGGCACGTGTTCGGCCAGCTTGGGATCGTCGAGACCCTCGATGGCGATGCTTTCGGCCACCTTGTTCCGGTCGGCCCGGTCCATCAGTTCGAGCCGGTCGCGCAGGATATCGTAGCAGCCGACAAAGTCGCGCCCCTGGCCGATCGGCCAGGAGGCGGGTGTCGCGTCGATCGCCAGGTTTTCCTGGATTTCGTCAATAATCTCGAAAACATCGCGGCTCTCACGGTCCATTTTGTTGCAAAATGTCAAGATCGGCAGATCGCGCAGGCGGCAAACCTCGAACAATTTGCGGGTCTGGCTCTCGACGCCCTTGGCTCCGTCGATGACCATGACCGCTGCATCCACCGCCGTCAGCGTGCGATAGGTGTCTTCGGAGAAATCGCTGTGGCCGGGGGTGTCGACCAGGTTGAAACGGAAGTTGCCATAGTCGAAGGACATGGCCGAAGCCGAGACGGAGATGCCGCGGTCCTTTTCCATCTGCATGAAGTCCGACCGCGTCCGCCGCGCCTCGCCCTTGGCGCGCACCTGTCCGGCCATCTGGATCGCGCCGCCGTAAAGAAGGAACTTCTCGGTCAGAGTCGTCTTGCCCGCATCGGGGTGCGAGATGATGGCAAAGGTCCGGCGCCGCGCGATCTCGGGCGGCAATTCGGGGCGGTTCGAAGCGGTGTCCAACATGAGCGCGCTATAAATCGCGGCGCGGCCCGGCGCAAGAAAACCCGGGCGGCAGGCCCGGCCTAACGCGTCGAGGCCCGGCGCAGCAATTCGATGGCATCGGGCCGGTCCAGCAACGATTTCTGCACATCCAGCCCGTGTTCGGCCCGATCATCGTTGCGCGGCAGCATGGCCTGCAGCTTTTCGACCAGTTCGCCGGGCAGGGCGGGGCGTGTGCGTGGATTGATCAGCGTCGATTCCGCGGCGATGCCCTCGGCATAGATGATGTGATGGCGGTCAAAGAGGATCTGGTAGTAATCCACGAACCCGCCCGTGCGCACATAGATCGAATCATCGTTGACCAGGTGCCGCGCCGGGACCAGCAGATCGGCCCGCCCGGCGCCGATGCGGTCGGTGCGCTGATAGATGAACAACCGGTGATCGGGGCTGACGACCAGGTCGTTTTCATTGTTCAACGTGCCCTTGGTCACCACGATCGGGGCAAAATCGCCCACCGCGCGCACCGTCGTCTGGCCGATCCAGCGGACTTCCTGCGCTCCGAAATCGCGGGTCAGAACGCGATCGCCGGGGCGGATGTCCTCGATCGGCACCTGCCGGCCGGTGGCCATGGTGATATGGGTGCCGCGTGTGAAGGAGACACAGGCGATCTGGGCAAACTTGGCCAGCACGTCCTCGCGCCCGGCGCCGATCAGCGTATAGCCCGTATGGGTCGCCAGCGGTGCCAGCGGCAGCAGGAAGATCTGGTCCACATGGCCGCCGTCATCGACCTCGACCAGAACCAGCGCATCGGTCGTCTCGCCATCCGGGCTCATCAGCAAGAGCGTGCAATCCAGATGCAACCGCGCACCGGGCGTGCCCACGGCCGACGACCGGGCGACGGAAAAGCTGCCGTCGCTGAGCGCGTTCAGCGCCAACCGAACACGCTCGCTGCCCGGCGACAGTTCATAGACGTCATCCAGCGTCAGCTCGGCCAGGAAGGACACCGGGTCGCCCATGTTGGCGCCCAGCGACACGCGGAAGCACAATGCCGGGTAGACGAGGATGGACTGGACTGGTGCGATGTTCATGTGGCGACGCGCTTGGCGTGATCTGTTGTTGGGCGGGGCCCGCGTGATGCTGATGCTCCGTGGTTAAAAGGTAGAATTATGGCGGGCTCGGGTCAACGTGGCGGTGTTTTGCTGGCGCAGGTTCCTGAAGCGGTGATAGTCGTCGGGCCGGAGCAGACATAGGGGGCAAAGATGGATCTTGGGTTAACGGGCAAGCGGGCGATTGTCTGCGCGTCGAGCAAGGGGCTCGGCCTGGGCTGTGCCGAGGCGCTGGCTGAGGCCGGCGTGAACCTGGTGATGAACGCGCGTGGTGCCGACCTGCTGAACGCCGAGGCCGACCGTCTGCGCACGACCTATGGCGTCGATGTGACGGCCGTGGCCTGCGATATCGGCACCGAAGAGGGGCGGGACCGGGTCCTGGACGCGGCGGGCGCCCCGGACATCCTGGTTAACAATAACGGTGGCCCGCCTCCGGGCATCTGGAGCGACTGGGACCGTGAGGATTTCATCAAGGCGCTGGATGCCAACATGCTGACGCCCATCGCGCTGATGAAGGCGGTTCTGCCCGGCATGATGGATCGCGGCTGGGGGCGCGTGGTCAACGTGACCTCGCAATCGGTGCGCGCGCCCATCGCGACGCTGGGCCTGTCCAACGCGGCGCGCACCGGGCTGACGGGCTATGTCGCCGGCACTGCGCGGCAGGTCGCCGCACGCGGCGTGACGATCAACAACCTGCTGCCGGGGGTGCATGACACCGACCGGATCAAGACCACCGATGCGGCCATCGTCCAGCAAACCGGCAAGAGCCTGGACGAGGTGCGGGCCGAGCGCAGCGCCAATATTCCGGCAGGGCGGATCGGCACGAAAGAGGAATTCGGCCAGACCTGTGCCTTCCTCTGTTCGCAATATGCGGGCTTCATCGTCGGGCAGAATATCCTGCTGGACGGCGGACTTAACAATCTGACGATGTAAGTCATGGCGTCAGGGTTCTCATTGAAGGACGAGCTGTTCAACGCGACAAGCGTCGGGCAGCTTGGCGGTTGGTTCGGTCGCACCGGGGCGGTGGATGCCGCGCGGTTCGAACAGGCGGTGATGAGCCGGCTGGGTGAGTTGGAGCTGAAGGCCCGGATTGCCTGGATCGCCGAATGCCTGTTGTCGGAATTGCCCGACAGCCTGCCCGAAGCCGCGCCGATTCTGCGCGAGGCCTTGCCGCCGCCGCTGGATCCGACCCTGACGGATGACGATTTCGGGTCGTTCATCCTGGCGCCGTTCGGCGAGGTCGTCGTGGCGCTGGGGCTTGAGGATCACCCGGATCTCTCGCTGGACTTGCTCGAAGAGATAACCCAGCGCTTTTCCATGGAATTCTCGATCCGACCCTACCTGATCCGCTGGCCGGACCTGGTGTTGGACCGGATGCAGCATTGGGCCGGGCACGACAATTACCACGTGCGTCGGCTGGTCAGCGAGGGGACGCGGCCCAAGCTGCCCTGGGCGCAGGCCGTGCGCCTGGATCCTGCGCGGACCCTGGCGCTGCTGGACCGGCTGCATGACGATCCGACACGATATGTCACACGGTCAGTGTCCAATCATCTCAATGACATAACCAAGCAGACGCCCGAGCTGGTGTTGGATCGGCTGACCGCCTGGCGCGGGCTGGACCGACAGCGCAAGAGCGAGCTGGATTGGATGACCAACCACGCGTTGCGCGGCCTGATCAAGCAGGGCGATGGCCGGGCGCTGGCCATGGTGGGCTATGATCCGGATGCGCCGGTGACAGTGCAGAGCTTCGATGTTCCGGCTCGCGCCGCGATCGGCGACGCGATCGAGATATCCGCCACGCTGACCTCGGAGGCCGAGACCGGCGTGCTGGTCGATTACATCTTCTGGCGCCGGCGGGCGAACGGCGCGCTCGCCCCGAAAGTGCACAAGCTCAAGACCGGGCGGTTGAAACCGGGCAAGCCGCTGGTGCTGGCCAAGCGGCACGTGTTCAAGGGGGATGCCACGACCTATCGGCTCTATTCAGGGCCGCAGCGCATGTCCCTGCAGGTAAATGGCAGGATCGTCGCCGATACTGACATCGAGCTTGTCGAGCCGTGATCCGGCCCGCGCTTGCGCCCCTGTCCGTGCATTGTTATCCGGGCGGAACTCTTTTGGTCGACCATTCCTGAAAGCTGCGGCGTGACGTCTGACACCGGCTCCCACCCTCCCGTTGACACCCAGCCCGCGCGGCTGGACATCCGGAACCTCGTCTGCCGGTTCAACGGTCGGGCGGTGGTCGACGACGTGTCGCTGTCGATCCAACCGGGGCAGGTGACCTGCCTGCTGGGGCCGTCGGGCTGTGGCAAGTCGACGACCTTGCGGATCATTGCCGGGGTCGAGAGTCAGGAGAGTGGCAGTATCCTGGTCGATGGCGAGACGATCAGCGGGCCGCGACGCAACCTGCCGCCGGAACAGCGCGGAATTGGCCTGATGTTTCAGGACTTTGCGTTGTTCCCGCATCTAAGCGTGGCCGACAACGTGGCCTTTGGACTGCGCAGTGGCACCCGCGAAGAGAAACGCGGGCGGGTCAGCGAATTGCTCGACCGCGTGGACCTGCTGCGCTTCATCGACGGCTATCCGCATGAATTGTCGGGCGGCGAACAGCAGCGGGTGGCCCTTGCCCGGGCCCTGGCGCCGCGCCCCAAGGTCATGCTGATGGACGAGCCGTTCTCCGGCCTCGACAACCGCCTGCGCGACGGTATCCGGGATGAAACGCTGACCCTGCTGAAATCGGAGGATACGGCGGTTCTGCTGGTCACGCACGAGCCCGAAGAGGCGATGCGGATGGCCGATGAGATCGCGCTGATGCGTCAGGGCCGCATTGTTCAGCGCGGCGCGCCCTATAATGTCTATACCCGTCCGGTCGATCGCGCAGCGGTCGGTTTTTTCTCGGATACCAATACCTTGCGGGCTGTTGTGAACGGGGCTCTGGCCGATACCGTCTTTGGTCAGTTCCTGGCACCGGGCGTGGCGGACGGCACGGCGGTGGATATCGTTTTTCGCCCACAACATGTGCGCATCGACTTTGACCGCAACGGCCAGGGACCCTTGCCAACCGCCCGCGATGGCGTGGCTGCACGCGGCCTGGTCGAACGGGCACGGTTCATGGGGCATGAAAGCCTGGTGGAATTCCGGATGGATCACGACGGATCGCTGCTCAAGGCCACGGTGCCGGGGGTCTTTCTGCCCGGCGCGGGCAAGCCGATGTGGCTGACGATCCCGCGGTCCAAGTGTTTCATTTTTCCGGTCTGATCCCCGATCAACCGGGCCGGAAATCCTGCAGGCTCTTGCCTGGCTCATCCACGAAGAACTCGGGCAGGATGTCGGCGCTTTCGATGAGATCGACGCGGAACACCCTGAAAGCGTTGCGCAATTCGCACCAGGCGGTCAGCGACCAGATGCGCCCGTAATGTTCGATCTGCAAGGGCCGGATGGTGCGAAAACTCCAGACATCGTCGGGCCTGCGATAGCTGAGCCGCAACTTCTGCTTGCCCCGGATCGCCGCCCGGATGGTCGACATGTGGGAAAAGCCGCGCGCCGCATCGGAAAACGGATAGACGGCCAGCGGTCCTGTCCGGTCCGATGGCGCCTCGGTCGGCAGGGCGGCATCGACCTTTTCGCTCAATGATAGGGCCGCGGTTTTCAGCCCGGCATCCGATGCCTCGGCCACGATGGCCAGGCCCAGCTGAAGCGCCTCGACCTCTTCGGCGGTCAGGGTAAGGGGCGCCAGCGTCAGCGCGTTGACTGCCCGGTAGCCCGAGCCACGCGTGCCTTCGACGGGTATGCCCGAGGCGATCAGGGTGTCCATGTCGCGATAGATTGTCCTAACCGATACGTCGAAAGCCGCGGCCAGGTCATCGGCGCGATGGATCTGCCCGTCGCGCAACAGGGTGATCATTTCCAACAATCGGTCGCTGCGTCGCATCGGCGGTCCTCCTGACATCCTTGTATCGCGCCAAGATCCTGACAAAAAGTTGTCAGGAGCGTTTTGGGTGCGATTTTCTGGCGGGCAAAACGGCCAGCGGAAGGGGCGACAGGACCCGGCATGGCTTTTACAGCGATACACGGCGGCGTATCACAAGTGCCGACATGAACGGGGCGCAGGCGGCCTGCGTCGGAAAAGGAGTTTCGACATGCTCAACAATATCGGTCTTCCGGGTCTTCTGCTGATCGCGGTCGTGGTGCTGGTGCTTTTCGGTCGCGGCAAGATCAGCTCGATGATGGGCGAAGTGGGCAAGGGCATCACGTCGTTCAAGAAAGGCATGAACGAAGGGGCCAAGGAGCTGGAAGACCAGCCGGGCGACGATGCCAAGGACGTGACGCCCGAGGCCGAGACCGACAAGACCAAGGCGTAACGCGCCATGTTCGATCTGGGCTGGAGCGAGCTCCTGGTCATCGGCATCGTCGCCCTGATCGTGGTCGGGCCGAAGGATCTGCCGGTGTTGTTCCGCAATGTTGGGCGGTTCGTCGGCAAGGCGCGTGCCATGGCACGCGAATTCAGCCGGGCTATGAATGATGCGGCCGACGAATCCGGTATCCGGGACGTGGCCAAGGGGCTGAACACGGCGACAAATCCGTTGGGATCAGCGATGGACGGGATCAAGGACGCGGCGCGCGACCTGACCTCTTCGCTGGATCCGACGAAATATGACAGCGGGTCCGAGACGGGCAAGCTGGCCGCGGACCGGGCGGAACAGGCCAAGAAGATCCAGGCCCAGACCGCCCGCGCCGCAGCCGACCGCAAGGCACGCGAAGCGGCCGAGGCGCTGGCCAAGGCGGAAGAGGCCGAAGCGGCCCTGCAATCGGCGGAGAAGAAGGCCGAGACATGACGACGACCCATGACGAGATCGAAGACAGCGCGGCGCCGCTGATCGAACACCTGACAGAATTGCGACAACGGCTGATCTGGTCCGTTGTCGCCTTTCTCGCGGCCATGGTGGTGTGTTTCACGGTTGGGGGCACGATCCTCGACTTCCTGCTTGTGCCGATCGAGAAAACGATGCGCGGGCTGGGCGATCCCAACCCGGTGATGCAATACACCGCGCCCCAGGAGTACTTCTTTACACTGGTGCGGATCTCGATGGTGGGCGGGCTTGCCCTGGCCTTTCCGGTGATCGCCTACCAGATGTGGCGCTTTGTGGCGCCGGGTCTGTACCGCTCTGAAAAGAATGCGTTTCTGCCCTTCCTTGTGGCCTCGCCGGGGCTGTTCCTGCTGGGGGCGGCCTTTGCCCATTACGTGGTCACGCCGCTGGCCATGCAGTTCTTCCTGGGCTTTGCCGACGCCGCCTCGATGATCTCGACCTTCGTGTCGACGGTGGCCGACGGGGTATCCGAAGGTGTTGTCGAAGTGACCGAGGAACCGGTCGAGCAGGGCATTGCCATCGTCTTCAACGGCAAGGTCAACGAGACGCTGGACATCACGCTGAAGCTGATCGTGGCCTTCGGGCTCTGCTTCCAACTGCCAGTGCTCCTGACATTGATGGGCAAGGCCGGCCTGGTCAGCGCCGAGGGTCTGGGCAACGTGCGCAAATACGCGGTCGTGGCCATCCTGCTGCTGGCCGCCCTGGTGACGCCGCCGGATGTGATCACGCAGATCATCCTGTTCTGCGTCGTCTACGGGCTCTATGAAATCTCGATCTTCCTGGTCAAACGGGTCGAGGCCAAGCGCGAGGCCGAGCTGCGCAAGGACGGCTATTACGACGACGAAGACGAAGACCCGATGACGACCGAGTTCGAAGCCGAGGAGGACAAGTGATGGCGGATGGAGACCCCAAGCTGCCGTTGTCCGATACCGAGGCCCTGACCCGCATCGCCGCGGCGCTGGAGCGCATGTCTCCGGCGCCGCTGGCGGCCCCCGATTTCGACGCGGCCCCGGCCTTTGTCTGGCATGTCGGCCCCGAACGGCTGGTGCCGGTGCAAAGCATCAACCGCGTCGACATCTCGCTGCTGATCGGTGTCGACCGGTCCCGCGATACCCTGCTCGACAACACCCGGCGTTTCGCCCGTGGCCTGCCGGCCAACAACGCGTTGCTCTGGGGCGCCCGGGGCATGGGAAAATCGAGCCTCGTCAAGTCGGTGCATGCCGCCCTGAATGTCGATCACCCGGGGCTGAAGCTGGTCGAACTGCTGCGAGAGGACCTGCCCACGGTCGGCCGGCTTCTGGCGCATCTGAGGACATCGGAGCACCGGTTCATCCTGTTCTGCGACGACCTGTCGTTCTCCCATGACGACCAGCATTACAAGTCGCTGAAAGCCGTGCTGGACGGGGGCATCGAAGGCCGGCCAGACAACGTGGTCTTTTATGCCACGTCGAACCGGCGCCACCTGATGCCGCGGGATATGATCGAAAACGAACGGTCCTCGGCGATCAACCCGAGCGAAGCGGTCGAAGAGAAAGTCTCGCTGTCGGACCGGTTCGGCCTGTGGCTGGGGTTCCACCCCTGCAGCCAGGACGATTATCTGGCCATGATCGAAGGCTATTGTACCGCCTATGGCGTCCAGGTGGATCCCGAGGAGCTGCGCGCCGAGGCCATCGAATGGCAGGCCACGCGGGGCGCGCGGTCGGGCCGGGTGGCCTGGCAGTTCTTCACCGACCTGGCCGGTCGCCACGGCGTCGCCATCTGACCCCCGAAAAAACAAGGACCGCAGCCCATTGGGCCGCGGTCCTCATGTCCTTCCCCGGTACATCCGGGGCATGTCAGGTGTCTGTCAGTTGAGGTAGCTCATCGGATCGACACTGTCGAACCCGTCCCGCACTTCGAAATGCACATAGGACGCATCGCCACCGCGCAGCTTGGCGATGGTCTGACCCCGCTTGACGCTTTGGCCCTTGGCCACGGTGATATCCGTGACATTGGCATAGACTGTCAGGAGATTGTCAGGATGGCGCAGCACGACGATCGGCACCTTGTCCTGGTCCTCGGTGATCGCCGCCACGGTACCTTCGCTGGCCGCCGCCACCGATCCGCCGGCGGTGCCGGAAATGTCGATGCCCTCGTTCTTGCCCTTGGCATAGGCCCGGATGATCTTGCCCTGAACGGGATAGGACATCTGGCCCTGAGGCGCGGCAATGGTCTGCGGCTCGGCCGTGACATCGGGTGTCTCGACCGGGTTGTTGGCCGCCACGGTGTCGTTCGCCGGCAACGGCTGGCTGGCGCTCGGCGGGGCGGGCGTGCTCGTGCCGGTGCCCGGGGCGTTGGTATCGGCTGCGGCCGCGGCAACGGCCACGCCCGATGGCGGCGCGCTGCGGGCCACCGGGATCAGCAGGTACTGGCCTTCGCGGATCTCGAAATCGGTGCCCAGCCCGTTCCATTCCGCCAGCGACTGGACCGACACGTTGTAGAGCCGCGCGATGGTATAGGCCGTCTCGCCGCGTTCGACCTTGTGGCGCACGGGCTCCGGCCCGGCGGGCGGCAGCGTCTGGGTCTCGACCCGGGGCGTTTCGGCCGAGGCATCGATGGCCGCGCTGGCCAGCGCTTCGATATCGACCGAGCCGGGGCTGGCCGTGGCCGACGCATCGGGCACCGAGGGCAGGGGCCGGGGCAGGGCGATGACCTCGCCTTCGCGCAGCGCCACCGTCGGATCGATGCCGTTGAACTTGGCCAGCTCGTCGGCGGTAAAGCCCAGCCGGCTGGCAATGGTGGCGACGGTTTCGCCCTTGTCGGCAACCACGACCTGGTAATTCGGATAGGTGATCACGCCGCGGGCATCCGGCGTCGGCCGCTTGGCCGTGGCCGATTGCGCGGCCTGGGCGGTGGAAAACCCGCCGAGGTTGCCGCGCAGGTCCATGTCCAGCGGCTCGGTACAGGCGGCCAGAAGGGCCAGCCCGCTGCAGGCGGCGACAAGGCGCGGGCGAAAGTGGGGCGGTCGCATAAGGAGCGGCATCTCGATTTCCTCTTGCTCGCCCCCTGTCGTCGAGGGCTTGACGCAAATATGTCCTGTCAGGTCTCTTTTCCGAGCCCTTCCAGCAGGGGGACGAAGCGGACGGGCCGCAATTCCTCGTAGTCGAACCCACTGTCCAGCCGACGCACCCGGATCAGCGTCTGAACGGCGTCCGACTGGCCCACGGGCAGCACCATGATACCGCCAATTCGCAGCTGCGCCAAGAGAGGCCCGGGCGGGTCTTCGGCGGCGGCGGTCACCAGGATGCGGTCGAACGGGGCCTGGTCGGCCAGCCCGTGGCTGCCATCGGCGGTAAACGCGGTGATGTTGGACAGGCTCAACGCATCAAAGGCCGCGCGGGCCTCGGCGACCAGCCGGCGATGGCGGTCGACGGTATAGACCCGCCGGGCCAGCCGCGACAGGATCGCGGCCTGGTAGCCCGACCCGCAGCCGACCTCCAGGACCTTGTCGCGCGGCGATATCTCCAGCGCCTGGGTCATCAGCCCGACAACCGACGGCTGGGAAATGGTCTGGCCGCAGGTGATCGGCAGGGGCATGTCCTCATAGGCCCGTTCGGCGAACAGCCCTTTGACAAAGGCGCCTCGGTCGATCTCTTCCATGGCGTTCAGAACGCGGGCATCGGTCACACCCTTGGACCGCAAGGCATAGAGAAAGCGCATCTTGGTTTCGGCGTCCGCGCTCATTCGATGGCCTTCAGGGCGTCCAGCTGGTCATGGGCCGTCAGGTCGGCGCGCATCGGTGTCACCGAGATATAGCCGTCGAGATTGACGGTGGCATCGGTGTCCGGCCCGGTCGGCACGCTCTGGTCGGCGCCGCGCAGCCACAGGAACCGGCGGCCCGACGGCGAGATCAGCGGCTCGGTGTGAAAGCCGGTGCCGGCCCGGGCGCCCTGGCGGGCGACGCGGGTGCCCTTGACCTGGTCGGCGGCATGGGGCGGGAAATTGATGTTGTAGAACAGGCGGTAATCGCCCGAATGGGCCGGGGTGGCCGCCAGGATCCGGCGCAGCAGCGGCGCGCCATGGGTCAGCGCGGCCTCGAAGGGATTGTCCAGCGCGCGGTTGCCCGGCCCGTAATATTGCGACAGGGCCATGGCCGGGATGCCCTGCAGGGCGGCTTCCATCGCGCCGCCCAGGGTGCCCGAATACAGCGCGTTCTCGGCTGAATTGTTGCCCCGGTTCACCCCCGACAGCACCAGGTCGGGCGGGCAATCGGGCATCACGTCGTGGATCGCCGTCAGCACGCAATCGGCCGGGCTGCCCTCGGCCGCGTACAGCCGCTCGCCCAGTTCAGAGACCATCATCGGATGGGTATAGCTGATCTTGTGCGCCACGCCCGATTGTTCAAAGGCCGGCGCCACGGTCCAGACCTCGCCATCGGGCCCGGCCAGGTCTTCGGCGATGGCATGCAGCACCTTCAGGCCCGGTGCGTTGATTCCGTCGTCATTGGTGATGAGAATACGCATGTCGAAAGCCCCGTGGTCACTGATACGTCTCTAGGCGAGCCCGCCCGGCGCAGCAAGCACTTGGCCGGGACCATGGCGCTTCACCTTCTTCTTCTTGGCAAAAATACCCTGCCGCAGGCAGAGCGGCCCCCGGGGCCGCTATCTCTGGCCGGCCAAATGCAGGCCGGTCCGGCGGGGGCGCACCGGTCCAAAGCCCGTTATGCCACGGCCCGCAGCAGACAGCCGGCCATGGCAAAGCCCAATCAGACCCCGGCCAGCCCCAACAGGCGCGCGGCCTCGTCCGGCGCGGTGGCCAGGGCGGCGCGGTCCTCGCCGGGGTGGAACCGTGCGCGCAGGGCGGTGGCCATCGGGGCCGGGGCCAGCACGTCCACCCGGGGCCCGGTGCGCGCGGTTTCGGCCGCCCAGCTGCGGGCCAGCGCGATCTGCGCGGCCTTGCTCGCTCCGTAGGCGCCCATGAATTTCTCGCCCGCCCGGGCATCGTCAAAGAACATCGCCCGTCCCTGGGTGCCCAGCAGCGGCGCGACATAGGCAATCAGCCGGCGGGTGGCCTCGACATTGACGGCCATCGACTTGTCCCAGTCGCGGGCGTCGATCATCGGCGCGGGGGTCAGCGGGGCGGCATGAATGGCCGTGTGAACCCAGAGGTCCAGCTTGCCCCAACGGTCGTGGATCGACCGGCAGAGCACGGCCATGGCCTCGTCGGTGGTCACATCCATCGGCGCCAGGGTGGCCTGGCCCCCGGCGGCCTTGATCCGGTCGTCCAGCTCTTCGAGCCCGCCGATGGTTTTGGCCACGGCGATGATGTGATGGCTGGGCGCCAGCGCCAGGGCCAGCGCGGCACCAAGCCCGCGCGAGGCGCCGGTGATGAGGGCGGTGGGGGTGTTGGGCTCTGTCATGGCTCTGGCGTTTGGCCAATGGCGCGGCCCGGGTCAAGGGCCGATGGCGCCGCGGCGGGGATGCCGTGCTGGCCAGCCCGGCTTCGGCCGGATGCCCACGGCCGGCGGGCCAAGGCGGGATCAGCCCGGATCAGGGCAGGGCCAGCCGTTCCTGCCGACCGTTATGGGCCAGGATCAGCCCCTTGCTGTCGATCGCCAGCACCTGCCGCCCACGCAGCCGTTCGCCGGGCCGGACGGTGGTGATCTTGCCATTTGGCAGGCGCACCAGGGCGCTCAGCGCGTTCTCGGGGCCATAGATGCCGATGACCATCGGGTGGTTCCGCGACAGCGGCACCGATTGCGTGGCCGTGGCGGCCACGTTGGGCGGGGTCGTCCCGCCGGCATTGGTCTGTGTCATGTCTCTGCCTGCCGCGTTTTCGCGGTCTGTGGATACGTTGGCGACGGGCCGTATCAGGGCTGGAAGACCAATGAAAGAAGGGCTGTCACGCGACCCTGCGGCATGGGCCGAAAGGCGCTGTCACCCGCGCGGAAGCTTGCCGGAATCGGGCCGGAAGCAGCCCGTTCAGGCGGCCAGGTGCGGTCGGATGTCGCTGCCCGAAGCGGCATAGATGTCGAGCAGCTGGTCAAAGCTGATGCCCTGCTCCTGCGCGGCCTTCAGCGGGCCGCCCCGGGCCATCAGCCGGGGCCGTTCGCCATCGGGGCCGGGGGCCAGGTCACAGGCCGTCTCATCCCCCGATTCGATCCCCGGCAGCGCGTTGGCCAGCCGGGCGGCGCAGCCGTCAAAGGGGCCCTCGCCGAAACAGGCATCGATATAGCCATAGAACGCCTCGGGCGTGACCTCTGCCCAGGTGCCGAAATGAAAGACCTCGTCGCTGCCCTGGATCGGCAGCGGCAGGATGCAGCGGATGAACCGCGCCTCGTCCAGGCGGCACAGATCGCTGCCCAGCTTGTCCTCGCCGACCTGGTGTTCGACCTGGCCGTCGGGCAAGGGGCCATGGGGCCAGATGTCGGGATGGTCGAAGCCGATGTCGAAGACCCCGTTGAACTGGCGCCCGCAGCAGGGGCAGGTCCGGTCTTCGTCGTTGAACCGCCGCCAGCGGATGTCGAGATCGAGAAGGTTCATGGGCAGGCACCCGTGTCGTGTGTCTGTCGGTCGTTATCCACGGGGCCGGCCAGGCGCGGCCATGTCGCCCGGTCGACATCCGGCCCGTGCAATCCGCCGCCGCAGCGGAGACCGCCATCGCGCAATCGGATGAAAAGAACGCCGCGCAAGGGCGGTTTGGCAAATTTAGGACCGGCCGTGTTCTCGGCCGGCACCCGGGCGCCGAGGGGGGCGGGGCTGTTGCCGCCCCCGACGGGCCTGCCGGTCCGCGGGCGGTGACCGGCCAAGGCCGTCATCCGCACCGCCGTTTCCGGGGGGCTCACTCGGCGGCCTTCATCCGGAAGCCCTGTTCGATCATGTCGGCCGGCTCGACGGGGTATTCCCCCGAGAAACAGGCATCGCAATATTGCGGCGAGGCATTGTTGCGCCCGTCGGCCACGCCCACGGCGCGGTAGAGCCCGTCGAGCGAGATGAACTTGAGGCTGTCGACCTTGAGATGGTCGCGCATTTCCTCTTCGCTCATCGTCGCGGCCAGCAGCTTTTCACGCTGGGGCGTGTCGACGCCGTAGAAACAGGGCCAGGCCGTCGGCGGTGAGGCGATACGGAAATGCACCTCGGCCGCGCCGGCATCCAGGATCATTTCCTTGATCTTGCGGCTGGTCGTGCCGCGCACGACCGAATCGTCGACCAGGATCACCCGCTTGTCGCGGATCAGGGCCCGGTTGACGTTCAGCTTCAGCCGCACGCCCATGTTGCGGATCTGTTCGGACGGTTCGATGAAGGTGCGCCCCATGTACTGGTTGCGCACGATGCCCAGGCCGAAGGGAATGCCGCTTTCGGCGGCAAAGCCCACGGCCGCCGGCGTGCCGCTGTCGGGCACCGGGCAGACCAGGTCAGCCTCGACGGGCGCTTCCTTGGCCAGTTCGCGGCCGATGGCCTCACGGGTTTCATAGACGGACCGGCCGCCCAGGATCGAATCGGGGCGCGAGAAATAGACATGTTCGAAGATGCAGAACCGCGATTTCTGGCGCCGGAACGGGTAGGAGCTTTCGACGCCCTTGTTCTCGGTGATGACCACCATCTCGCCCGGTTCGATCTCGCGGATGAACTCGGCTCCGATGATGTCGAGCGCGCAGGTCTCCGACGACAGCACCCAGCCGTCGCCGAGCTTGCCCAGCACCAGCGGGCGGACGCCGCGTGGGTCGCGCACGCCGATCAGCTTGGTTCGGGTCATGGCCACGACCGAAAACGCGCCTTCGACACGGCGCAGCGCGTCTTCCATGCGTTCGGGAATGCCCTTTTGCAGCGACCGCGCCATCAGGTGGATGATGCATTCGCTGTCCGACGAGGACTGGAAGATCGAGCCACGCTCGATCAGCTCGCGGCGCAGGGCGTTGGCATTGGTGATGTTGCCGTTATGGGCAATCGCCGCACCGCCCATCGAGAATTCCCCGAAGAAGGGCTGGACGTCGCGGATCTGGGTGTTGCCCTTGGACCCGGCGGTCGAATACCGCACGTGGCCTATGCCGAGCGGGCCGGGCAGCGTTTCCATCACCGATTGGGAGGTGAAGGTATCGCGCACGTATCCGAAGCGGCGGGCGGAATTGAAGCCCTGCTCCGGATCATGGGTGACGATTCCCCCCGCTTCCTGCCCGCGATGTTGCAGGGCATGAAGGCCGAGGGCGACAAAGTTGGCGGCGTCCTTGACGCCGAGCACACCGAATATACCGCATTCTTCCTTGAGTTTATCGTCGTCGAAAGGATGGGCAGGGGGCATCTGCGGCTGGGGCACGAGGCTGGCAGCTCCGGATTTGTATGCGCTGGGGTTGCGCCCCGTACTTAAACCTTCGCGCGGCCGGTGTCACGAAAGGATCACATAGGTTTGTGCAGATGCAGCGCGATTTTCCGGCCCGGGGGCGGGGCTCTTCCCGCCCTTGGCCCGGTGCCGCAACGTCAGGCCGCGTCCAGATCGGGCGCACAGCCCAGCGGATCGATCAGCGACAGCAGCGGGCGGGTCTCGCCATAGCCGAGTCGGTGGTAATGACCGTCGCCGGCCCGGCCGGGCACCAGCAGCAGCGTGCCGGTCTGGGCCATGGCGATGTCCTCGCTGTCGAAGCCCAGGGTGACCAGCCCGGGCGTGGGCCGGTCGGCGGCCAGGGGCGCGATGCCGCGAAAGCCCGACAGGGCATGGGCCGGGGCCAGGACCAGCGGCACGCCAAAGAGCCTGTGCGCGACGCGCCCGCGAAAGCCCACGAGTTGCCCGGCGGGCAGCACCATGTCGGAACAATTGCCGATCGCCCCGGCGGGCACCTGCCAGAACCGTGTCGCGCCGGCCGGGCGGTGATCGACGGCGGCCAGCGGCACCAGTCCGCCGTCGAAGGTCTGCACCCGGTCGCCCGGGGCCAGCTCGGCGGCCGGGCGCCAGCCCTTGTCGGTGTCGATCAGCGTGCAGGCCGCAAAGGCCTGCGGGCCGGTCGGATCGGTGCGGGGCGTGGCGGTGACGGGCTGGAACCGGGCGAAGGCGGAAGCATGGGCGTGGAACATCGGGTCTGTCTCCTTGGGCGGGGCGGCCGGTGAAAGGGGATGCGGCCGATTGTGGCGTCTGGGGCCACAAGACAGACAGATTTCGCCCATTTTTGGTCATGATCGGGGCATGATTTCTTCACTGGTGCCGGGCCCGCGACATAGCGCCCCGCTGCCCCGGGATTGGTCGCCGGGCGGGGGCAAAGTTCACCATTGCTTAACCATCCGGCCCCAAAACGAGAAAGGCCGCCGGCCCGGATTGTCGGGGGCGGCGGCCTTGGAATGGGGTTGCGGCGCGCGGTTGCGGCGCCGGCAGGCGGATCAGGTCGGGGTGCAGACGCCGACGAGTTCCTCGTATTGGGTGGTGATCCAGCCCAGGGCCTGTTCGGGGTTCTGCTGGGCGATCTGGTCGGTGAAACGTTCAAAGACCACGGCCGAGCGGCTGTCGTCGACCATCGTGTAATTGGTACCCGTGATCACCTGATCGTAGATGAAGAACGCAATGGCCACCAGCAGCACACCGCGCGCCACGCCGAAGAGAAAGCCCAGGCCCTGGTCGATTCCGCCCAGGGCCGAGCGCTGGACCAGCGACGAGAACAGCGGGGTGAAGAAGCTGACGACGATCAGGGCCACGGCGAAGACCGCCGCAAAGGCCGCGATGACCGACAATTCGCAGCTGTCGGAGATGAAATCGCCGATGACCGGCACTTCCTTGATCAGCGGCTCGACATTGTCGGCCAACAGAAAGGCCACGATGGCCGCGCCGACCCAGCCGAGGATGGCCATCGCTTCGCGCACGATACCGCGCGAATAGGCCAGCAGAGCCGACACGACGATGACCAGCGCCACGACGCCGTCAATAATGGTGAAACCTTCCATGTCGCGCCCGCCTTCTTGCCGTTTTGTCCGAGCCTGCCCAAGGCGCCGTGCCTCAGCCGGCGCCGAAATTCTCACCCACGAAGGCGGTCAGGTCGGCCGCGCGGTTGAGGGTGAACCCCTTGCGCGCCGTGGCCTTGCCGCCCGCCGGGGCGATGGCTGCGGTGAAACCAAGTTTTTGCGCTTCTTTCAACCTGTTTTCGGTCTGGCTGGCGGGACGCAGGCCGCCGCTCAGGCTGATCTCGCCGAAAACCACCGTGTCGGTGGGCAGGGCAACGTCTTCGCGGGCGCTCAGCAAGGCGGCGGCCACGGCCAGGTCGGCGGCCGGTTCCGAGATCTTCAGCCCGCCGGCCACGTTGAGATAGACGTCGAGCCCGGCAAAGGGGATGGCGCAGCGCGCTTCGAGCACGGCCAGGATCATGGCCAGCCGGCTGCCGTCCCAGCCGACCACCGTGCGGCGCGGCTGGGAATGGGGGGACGGGGCGACAAGGGCCTGAAGTTCCACGAGAACCGGGCGCGTGCCCTCGATTCCGGCAAAGACCACGGCGCCCGGGCTCTGGACCTCGCGGGCGCCCAGGAACAGGGCCGAGGGGTTGGTGACCTCGCTCAGCCCGGCGCCGGTCATCTCGAAGACGCCGATTTCGTCGGACGGGCCAAAGCGGTTCTTGACCGCGCGCAGGATGCGGAACTGGTGGCCGCGCTCGCCTTCGAAATAGAGCACGGTGTCGACCATGTGCTCGACGACCCGCGGCCCGGCGATCTGGCCGTCCTTGGTGACATGGCCGACCATGATGACCGAAATGCCACGGCGCTTGGCGAAAGCGGTCAGCTCGTGGGCGGCGGCGCGGACCTGGCTGACCGAGCCGGGGGCGGCCTCGACGGAATCCAGCCACATGGTCTGGATCGAATCGATGATCGCCAGCTTGGGGCGCTCGGTATCGAGCGTCGTCAGGATGTCGCGCAGGTTGGTATCGGCGGCCAAGCGCACGGGCGCATCCGACAGGCCCAGCCGGCGGGCGCGCATGCGCACCTGGGCCGAGGCTTCCTCGCCCGAGACATAGATCGTGTCGAGCCCCGAGCGGGCAAAGCTGGCCGCGGCCTGCAGCAGCAGGGTGGATTTGCCGATGCCCGGATCGCCGCCGACCAGGATGGCGCTGGCCTCGACCAGCCCGCCGCCCAGCACGCGGTCAAGCTCGGCGATGCCCGAGGCCGTGCGCGGGGGCGGGGCCTCGTCATGGCCCAGGTCCGACAGGGCGATGGTGCGGCCGCGCTTGGCGCCCAGCCCGGCCTTGCCCGGGGTGGTCGACATGGCCTCGGCCTCAATGATCGTGTTCCAGGCGCCGCAGGCGTCGCAGCGGCCGGACCACTTGGTATGGGTTGCCGCGCAGGCGGTGCAGGTGAAACTGGGTGTCTTGGCCATGGCCCTTCCTGCCTCAGTCGCGGGGCGCGCTCAAGCCGCCTTGCGCGCGGTGGCCGCGCTGCAGGCCATGCCGGCCAGGATCAGGGCGGTAAAGAGGTAGAGTCCCCAGGCGGTTTCCACCCGGCCGATGCCGATGCCCTTGGCCAGGGTGATGTAGAGCGCGATCAGGAAGACATCGGCCATGGCCAGCCGGCCCAGCCCGTGCAGGGCGGGCAGCAGGCGGCGCGGGGCCAGGCCCCATTGCACGGCGACCAGGGCCAGGGTCTTGGCATAGGGCGCAACCAGGGCAAAGAGCGCGACGACAAGGGCCAGCAGGCGGTCGCTGTCCCAGAGCGAGGCGATGCCGGTCAGCACCGAGATTTCCGCCAGGCCGAACAGCGGCAGAACCCCGGCGCGCATCAGCGGCGCGGCCCAGGCGATGGGGTAGAGCACGAGAAGGGACAGGGTGGCGAGGCGCAGAAGCATGGTCCAGCGGATCTAGGGGCTGAGCGGCCCGGGTGCAACGGCCCGGCTGGGCGCCGGAATTTTTGAAAATTCCGGGCCGTTTTCTTTCAAGAAAACGGCACTGGCCGGCCCAGGCCGTTGCCCGAACGTCTCGGGCAGGCGCCGGGCCATGCCAATCAGAACGGAAGGAACGGGCCCAGCAGGACGATGCCCGCGGGCAGGCAGGCCAGGGCGGTCAGCAGGCCGAGCACAGGGAACGGCCCGGTCCAGGCCGCGCGCAGGGCCAGGAGGAGGGCGCCGGTGACACATATCGCGGCGATGACCCCCGTGACGCCCGCAATCGCGGTGCTCAACCCGGCGGGCAGGATGGACCCGGCCCCGGCCAGCACGGCCAGTGCCAGCAGGTAACAGCCACAGCAGATCATCGGCAGGCGATACAGCCAGGCCCAGGGCGCCCCGGGGCCATGCCGTGCGGTCATGCGGCTGGACAGGGTCAGGCAGAGCGCGGCCGCCACGAAGGGCGACAGGAGCACGACCAGGGCCAGCGCCCCGGTCACCGCACCGCTTCGATCGGGCCTTCGGCGCGGCCGTGGATGAACTGGTCGAGGTAGGGATCACCGCTGGCATCCATCGCCGCCACCGGCCCGGTCCATTTGATCACGCCGTCATGCAGCATGGCCACGTTGTCGGCAATCGCCCGGACCGAGGTCATGTCATGGGTGATGGTCATCGCCGTGGCGCCCATCTCGACGACGATCTCGCGGATCAGGTCGTTGATCACCCCGGCCATGATCGGGTCCAGCCCGGTGGTCGGCTCGTCGAAGAAGATGATCTCGGGCTCGGCGGCGATCGCCCGGGCCAGGCCCACGCGTTTCTGCATGCCGCCCGACAGCTCGGCCGGGAACTTGTCGGCCACGTCGGGCTTCAGCCCCACCCGGCGCAGCTTTTCCACGGCGATCTCGCGGGCCTCGGACTGGGGTCGTTTCAGCGAACCGCGCAGCAGGCGGAAGGCCACGTTCTGCCAGACGGGCAGCGAATCGAACAGGGCTGCGCCCTGGAAGAGCATGCCGAACCGGGCCAGGAAGGCATCGCGGTCGCCGGCCGTGGCATCCTTGCCATCGACCAGGATGCGACCGCTGTCGGGCTGGATCAGCCCCAGCACGCATTTCAGGGTGACCGACTTGCCCGTGCCCGAGCCGCCGATGATGACCATCGACGTGCCCTTGTCGACCTGCAGGTCGACCCCGCGCAGGACCGGGTTGCTGCCGAAGGTCTTGGTGACCTGTTCCATCCGGATCATATCGAGAAGAACACCCCCGTCAGCACGAAGTTGGCGGCCAGGATCAGCACCGCGGCGGCCTCGACCGAGCCCTTGGTGGCCTGGCCCACGCCCTGGGCGCCACGGCCCGATTGCATGCCGTAATAGCAGCCCATCAGCGCGGCGATCAGGCCAAAGGCCCCGCCCTTGACCAGGCTGGACACGACATCGCGGATTTCAAGGAAATTGACCGTGTTGATCATGTAGGTCGCCGGGTTGAAATCCAGCGAATAGACGGCCACGCCGAACCCGCCGCCGATGCCGATGATGTCACCCACGCCCACCAGCAGGGGCACGGTGATCAGCGCGGCCAGCACGCGGGGGGCAACGAGGTATTTCATCGGGTTGGTCGAAAGGGTGACCAGCGCGTCGATCTGTTCGGTCACCTTCATCGTCGCGATCTCGGCAGCGATGGACGAGGTCACCCGGGCGGCGATCATCAGCCCGACCAGCACCGGGCCCAGCTCGCGCACCATGCCGATGGCCACGATCTGGGGCACCACGGCCTCGGCGCTGAACCGCGCGCCGCCGGCATAGATCTGCAGCGCCAGGGCGCCGCCGGTGAAGATGGCCGTCAGCCCGACGACGGGCAGCGACAGCCAGCCGATGGTCAGCAGGGCGTTGAAGAATTCACGCGGGTAGAAGGGCGGCCGCAGGATATGGCTGATCGCCCGGCCGGCAAAGATCGCGACACGACCCACAGATGCCAGGAAGGTCAGCACCGCGCGCCCGAGGGCGCCAAGCGGGGCAAGCAGGCTCATTCGCGATAGCTCCGGTGATAGCGGGCGCCCAGCGAGGTCAGGATCTCGTGGCCGATGCTGCCGGCCGCGTCGGCCAGCCCGTCGACCGACTGGTTCAGGCCCAGGATCGTCAGGTGATCGGGGATCTCGGCCAGGTGGCTGACATCGACGGTGATCAGGTCCATCGACACCCGCCCGACGGTCGGGCAGGGCACCTGGCCCGCATGCAGCTGGCCACGGCCGTTCTCGCCGATGGCGCGGATCAGCCCGTCGGCATAACCGCCCGACACGGTGGCCACGCGGATCGGATGCGGGGCGACATAGGAATTGGCGTAGCCCACGGCCTCGCCGGCGGCCAGTTCGCGGACTTGGATGACCGGCAGGTCGATGGTGACCACGGTCCGGGCCTGGGCATAGGGCAGGCCGCCATACAGGCCGATGCCCGGGCGGGTCAGGTCGAAATGGTAATCGCGCCCCAGCAGGTGGCCAGCCGTGGCCGACAGCGAGCGCGGCGCCTGGATGCCGTCGGTCATCTGGGTGAAGGCATGCAGCTGCTGCAGGTTCATTGGGTGGTCCGGCTCGTCAGCGCAGGCCAGGTGCGACATGATCAGCTGGGGCGTCTGGGCCAGGGCGATATCGCGCAGGGCGGCCCATTCGGCCGGTTCCATGCCCAGCCGGTTCATGCCGGTGTCAAGCTGGATGCCGATCGGATGGCCGGGCAGGGCTTCGACATGTCGCAGCATCTGGTCGACCGAATTGATCATCGGTGTCAGCTGGTTGTCACGGATCAGCGCGGCATCGCCGGCCATGTGCCCGCCAAAGACCCCGATCATCGGGCCGGGGCCCAGGGCCTCGCGCACGGCGGCGCCTTCTTCGGCCATGGCCACGAAGAACCGCCTGCAGCCGGCCCGGGCCAGCGTCACCGCAACGCGGCCCGCCCCCATGCCATAGCCGTCGGCCTTGACCACGGCGCCGGTCTCGGCCTGGGTCATGGCATCAAGCGCGCGCCAGTTTTCGGCGATCGCGCCGAGATCGATGTTCAGCCGTCCGGTACTCATGCGCTGTTCATGACAGGATCGGGGCCGAGGTCAAGATGCCGCCGCGTCGCGCGGAGCGCATGGCCGCCTCCCGGTCACGGGCACCGGCAAGTCCTTGCTGCGCCCGGGCTCTTGCGACCTCCGATGCCTCGCCCTGACCGGCGTCGGTCAGGGGTCCATCCAGATCTGGCGATTGCGCTGCCAGATCTTTTCGCCGACCATGCAATCATAGCCATTGGCCCGGCGCAGCCGCGCGCCGACCGCGCCGGGCGCCACGGGCAGGCCGGCGATTTCCAGCACCAGCTTGCGCCGCACGGCCTCGGCGAATTCGGACCAGTCGTAGACCGGGATCATGAACGCCCCCGGTCCGCCGATCACGCAATTGAGATAATAGGCGTCGAGATCCTCGATCCCCCAGCGAAAGCTGAACCCGTCCATCGTCATCAGGGGCAGGCCGTTGATCACGATCCCCCGGGCCAGCACGGCATCCCGGGCAGGCACCACCGGCCCGCCGGAATTGTTCGGCCCGTCGCCCGATACGTCGATGATCCGCCGCAGGCCGTGAAACCCGTTGTCTTCGAACAGCCGGGCCGCCTCGGTCAGCGCCCCCGAAATCGACGTGCGCCGCATGTTGCCGTGGAACTCGCTGGTCAGGGTATCGGCGATGGCCCGGGCGTCCTCGGCGCTGTCGATCAGCGTCCAGGGCACAACCACCGTTTGCAGGTCATTGCCCGCCCATTCCATGAAGGTCACGGCGATGCGCCCGATCATGCCGTTGCCGATCGTCGCTAGGACCTCGTTGCTGGTGATCGCCTCGGCATAGCCCCGGCGCTGGATTTCCAGCTCGGACGGCGACATCGAACGTGAGACATCCGCCGCCAGCACCAGTTCCACGTCGACTTCGATGTCGCCGGCATCCTGGGCGAGCGCCGGCCGCAGGCCGATCAGCAGGGCCGCGATGAAAGCCAGGTTTCGCATGACCCCATGGGGCCTTGCCCGGCGATTCCTGTCCAGTCACGCTTTGGTGCATGGGGATGGCGCGCCCGCCCGGCGGCCCGTCAGGCCGGCCGGACGGCGCGATATTGGGCGCTCAGTAGCCCTGGTCGTCGTTCTGCTGCCAGGGGCGGACCAGGTTGCCGAAGCGCGTGAACTGGCCTTCGAAGGACAGCTCGACCGTGCCGATCGGCCCGTGCCGCTGCTTGCCGATGATCACCTCGGCCTTGCCGTGCAGCCGTTCCATCCGCTCCTGCCAGGCCGCGATTTCCTCGAGCCGGTCATCGGAGGGTTTCTCGCGTTCGACGTAATATTCCTCGCGGAACACGAACATCACCACGTCGGCATCCTGTTCGATCGAGCCCGATTCCCGAAGGTCGGACAGCTGCGGGCGCTTGTCGTCGCGGCTTTCCACCGTCCGGCTCAGCTGGGACAGGGCGATGACCGGGATGTTGAGCTCCTTGGCGATGGCCTTGAGGCCCATCGAGATCTCGGCGATTTCCTGTACCCGGTTGTCGGCCGTGCCGCGCACCAGCTGCAAGTAGTCGACGATCAGCACGTCCAGCCCGTGGGTCCGTTTCAGCCGCCGGGCCCGGGCCGACAGCTGGGCGATGGGCAGGGCCGGGGTGTCGTCGATGTAGAGCGGGCAGGATTCGAGATCCTTGGCGGCCTCGACGAAGCGCCGGAACTCGGTTTCCGTCATGTCGCCCCGGCGGATGTTTTCCGAAGGCACCTCGGCGGCTTCGGACAGGATCCGCGCGGCCAGCTGCTCGGCGCTCATCTCGAGCGAATAGAACCCGACCACGCCGCCTTCGATATTGCCCTCGGACCCGTCGGGCAGGACACCCTTGCGATAGGCCTTGGCCACGTTGAAGGCGATGTTGGTGGCCAGCGAGGTCTTGCCCATCGACGGCCGCCCGGCGAGGATCAGAAGGTCGGACTTGTGCAGCCCGCCCAGCTTCTTGTCCATGTCGATCAGCCCGGTCGACACGCCCGACAGCTGGCCTTCGCGCTGGTAGGCCGCGTTGGCCGAGTTGACCGCTTCGGTCACGGCCTTGAGGAAGGATTGGAATCCGCTGTCGGACTTGCCCTGTTCGGACAGCTTGTAGAGCGATTGCTCGGCCTGGACGATCTGGTCCTTGGGTTCGGATTTCACGTCGATCCGCGCGGCCTTGGCCGAGATTTCCTTGCCCAGCAGGATCAGCTCACGCCGGATGGCCATGTCGTAGATCATCTGGGCGTAATCGCGCGCGGCAAAGGTCGAGATGGCCGAGCCGGCCAGCCGGGCGAGATAGGGCGCCCCGCCCAGGGCGGTCAGGCCCTCGTCGTCTTCCATGAAGGCCTTCAGCGTGACGGGCGAGGCCAGCTGGTTGCGCGCGATCCGCGCGGCGGCGATCTCGAAGATGCGGCTGTGCACGGGGTCGTGGAAATGTTCGGCCCGCACGATCGACGCGATGCGGTCGTAGATGTCGTTGTTCGTCAGGATCGCGCCGAGCAGCTGCTGCTCGGCCTCGATGGAATGGGGCAGGGCCTCCTGGCCTTCGCCCTCGCCGGAATCGGGTCCGTTCGCGTCAAACCGCGCGACTTCGTTCATGTCTGCTCTCCCGCCCAAAGGTGAGGCTCAGCAATAGTCAATTGGCCGGCCGAATGCACTCTGGATATCTCTGTGGATGAATTGCGCCCGGCCTGTGGATGGTCCTGTGGATGACCGGGTGGGCAATTCTGTGGGTAAGCCTGCCTCGTGCAGATAGGGTAGCACGTGACGCCCGCAACACAAGATTTGTGTGCGGGCGCGCGATTCGTCGTTTGGGGAAAACCGCGGGGCGGTGCGGCTTACTTGTGCGCCTCCTGCCAGGCGCGGGGATCGTTGAGATAGGCCTCGACCCCGTCCAGCGTGGCGGCATCGAACCGGCCCTCGTCGCGGGCCACGGCCAGGATGTCCCACCAGGTGCACAGGTGATGCAGCTGGATGCCGTGGTCGCCCAGGACCTGCCGGGTCTCGGGGAAGATGTCGTAATAGAAGATCACGGCGGTATGGCCGCAGGTCGCCCCGGTCTCGCGGATGGCATCGACGAAGGACAGTTTCGAGCCGCCGTCGGTGGTCAGGTCCTCGACCAGCAGGACCCGGTCACCTTCCTTGACCACGCCTTCGATGCGCGCGTTGCGGCCATAACCCTTGGGCTTCTTGCGGACATAGGCCATGGGCAGGGCCATGCGCTCGGCGACAAAGGCCGAGAAGGGGATGCCGGCGGTCTCGCCCCCGGCGATGACGTCGAAAGCTTCGAACCCGGCGTTGCGCATGATGGTGACGGTCAGGAAATCCATCAGGGTCGAGCGGATGCGCGGGAAGGAAATCAGCTTGCGGCAGTCGATATAGGTCGGCGAGGGCAGGCCCGAGGCATGGATGAAGGGCTGGGCGGTGTTGAGATGCACGGCTTCGATTTCCAGGAACATCGAGGCGGAAAGGCGGGCGATCTCTTCGGCGGACGGGTAGCTGGACGGGATCATCAGGGGCGGTCCTTGGTCTGGTGTCTGGGCGCGGCGGGCGTGTGGAACGGATCGGGCGGGGCGGTTGGTCGGTGGTGCAGCGTGGCCCCAGAAAATTCGGCGAATTTTCTGGGGCGTGGTGTCGGGGCGGTCAGCTGTCGGGCGTGACGGCCCAGTGGACCGGGCGGGCCGGGTCGAAGACCGTGACCGTGCCGTCGCCGGTCTCGACATGCGACGGCCAGGATTGCGGGCCCGAGCGGGTCAGGGTGATGGTGCCGTCGTTGACCGGCAGGCCGTAGAACGCGGCGCCGTTGCGGCACAGGAAGGCCTCCAGCTTGTCCAGCGCCCCGGCCTCGTCAAAGACCTCGGCCACCACGGCCACGGCATTGGGCGCGGTGAAACAGCCCGCGCAGCCGCAGCCGGTTTCCTTGGCCGCATCGACATGGGGCGCGCTGTCGGTGCCCAGGAAGAACCGCGCGTCGCCCGAAACGGCAGCGGCGACCAGCGCCTGGCGGTGCTGCTCGCGCTTGGCCACGGGCAGGCAGTAATAATGCGGGCGGATGCCGCCGACCAGGATGTGGTTGCGGTTGATCACCAGGTGATGGGCCGTGATCGTTGCACCAAGCCCGCTGTCGACCCCGCGCACGTAATCGACGGCATCGCTGGTCGTGACATGTTCCATGATCACCTTCAGTCCCGGCGTCGCCCGGCGCACCGGGTCGAGCACGCGGTCGATGAACACGGCCTCGCGGTCGAAGATGTCGATGTCGCTGTCGGTCACCTCGCCATGCACGCAGAGCGGCAGGCCGATCTCGGCCATCTTGTCCAGCACGCCGCGCACCTTGTCGAAATCACGCACGCCGCTGGCCGAATTGGTCGTCGCCCCGGCCGGGTAGAGCTTGACCGCCGTGACCAGCCCGCTGGCGGCCGCCGCGGCGACATCGGCCGGGTCGGTCTCTTCGGTCAGGTAGAGCGTCATCAGCGGGGTGAACCGCGCGCCCTCGGGCAGGGCCGCCAGGATCCGGTCGCGATAGGCCGCGGCCTGGGCGCCGGTCACGACGGGCGGCACCAGGTTGGGCATGATGATCGCCCGGGCGAAATGGCGGGTGGTTTCGGGCAGGACGGCCGTCAGCATCGCGCCGTCGCGCAGGTGCAGGTGCCAGTCGTCGGGACGCGGGAGGGTCAGGATGTCGCTCATGCCCCGCCCGCTAGCACGAAGCGGGGCGCGCTTCCAGATCCCTGCGTGGTCTGCCGGTCCGGGCGGGTGTTCTTTGAGTGGTCTGACGGGCAATGTGAGGGACGGTGCGCGGGGCACGGTCCCGCTGGCGAAACGCCGGCCCTATTCGGGGGGAAAGCGGAAGGCCCCGGTATTGGCCGCCGCGCGCAGGGCGTTGAGCCTGCGGTGCAGCCGGGGAGCGTTCATCCGCTCAGTCACCGACCGGCAGAGCAGGGCGTTCAGATACGGCCGGTCGGCGGCATCGAGATGGGCCATCAGGTTGCGCAGATAGGCCGCGTGATCGCGCCGGGCCCGGTAGAGCCGGGCAAAGGCCAGCTCGGTCAGCCGGCCGGTGCCGGCCAGCAGCAGCAGCTGGTAGAGAATGCCCATCTCGATCAGCCGGGTCTGCAGCGTGTCGCCCATGTGGGCCATGCGCATCCGGCTGACATTGGGCCGGCGGAACAGGGCCGCATGCATGGCATCGCAGGGCTCGCAGGGATCATAGAAGACAAAGGCCCGTTCGGCCGCGTCGATCATGTCGGGGGCAAAGCCGAAGCGGTCGGTAAAGGACACCCGGCGCATCTCGGTAAAGCGCGGGTCCCATTCGGTCATCCGCGGATCCAGCGTGGCCTGGGGCTGGACGGCCAGCACGATGGCCCCCGGCGCGGCCACCGAAAAGGCCGCCGCCGCATAGCCGCAGGGCCCGGCGCCGTAGAAGACGATGCGGTGGTAGGTCTCGAAGAACCCGTCGTCGATCAGCCGGTCGAAGAATTCATAAAGCACCGGGTCGCGGAACCAGGTGTCGCCATCGCTGATCAGGCAGAGATGCGACCAATCCTGCGCCCGGACCATGTCGAAGCCCAGCGGCTGGTCGCGGTCGGACAGGGTGCGGATGCCCTGCACCGTCTCGAAGGTCACGAGCAGCGTGTTGTCGCGCTCGATGAACGTGGCGAAATGGCGGTCGCCCAGGTCCTCGAACATGCCTTCGGCATTGGCCATGTCGGCCAGCCCGGCCTTCCAGCCGGCCATGTCGAGCCCGGTCAGCGACCGGTCGAGGCTGTCCTTCTCGTCCTGCATCTGGCTCTCCTCGTCATCGGTCGTCACGGTCATAGGTTGTCCCGCGGAACCTGAGTCTTGCCATATCTACCGCTCATTTGCGGCAAAATTGGGCAAAATTCGGGCCGCTTTCATGCGCGCCCATGGTCTCCGGGGAGGGCGGGAGCCGTCCCCCGGCGTCCGGCGCGGCGTTTTCCGGCGGGCCGGGGCGCGACCGACGGGCCCCGGACCATCGTCCTGTCAGGACATACGGGCGGCGGTGGCGTGTCTCAAGAGCACATGGGCGTCTTTCAGGCCCAGCGGCGTCGACGGAGGGGTCATCAGCAGCCGGCCGAACAGCGCGCGGAAGGGTTCTTCCTTCATCAGCTCGTCGAAGCGGGTCAGCCGCCAGGCCACGGCCTCGTCATGCAGGCGGGCCAGCTCGGCATCCTGGCCCAGCTCGGCCCGGATCGGCGCGACGCGCTCGGCCATGGCCAGGATCGACCGGTCTTCCTCGGTGCAGAAATTGCGTTCGACCCAGTAATCCAGGCCCAGCATGTCGTCGGAATGCACGGCGCGGCCGCGATCGGCCTTGAGCACGTAGCTTTGCATCGCGCCCAGGGGGTAATGGTTGAGCTGGGCCAGGGCATAGTTCGACCGGCCGTAATTGGAAAAGATCCGCCGGGTGCGGAACTGGCCGTCCAGCTCGCGGCCCTCGCCATCGAACCAGCGCGCGCTGTCCACCCGTTCGGGCCGCGGGTTGCGCGGCCGGTGCACGCCGACCTTCCGGTAGGTGCCATCGTTGCGGTAGAGCGTCTTGAACATGGCCGAGCGCCAGGGCCAGTACATCACCACCGGCGCGGCGGCGGTAAAGATCTCGGACACCGGCCGGTCCTGGTACTCGACCTGGCCGGCATTGCCGAACAGCCGCCATGTCAGGGTGATGGCCGTGGCCTCGGGCAGGGCGGCGATCAGGGCCGACACGCTGCGATCCCCGACATGGACATTGACGAATTCATCCACGTCCAGCGGCAGGATCCAGTCGGCCTGCTTGACGATGTTCAGCTGCTCGGCCTTCTTCAACGCGGTGAACTGGATGCCCCGCTTGTCATAGGGCCCGTCGTTGCGGATGTGCTCGACCTGGCCCATGTCGTGCAGCCGGTCGAGCATCTCGTCGGTGCCATCCTGGCAATCGTTGGAAAAGACCAGGAAATCGGTGAAGCCCACCGCCCGGTGATGGGCCAGCCAGTCCAGCAGGAAGGCCGCCTCGTTGCGCACGGTCAGGATGGCCAGCAGGCGCATCAGGTCTCCATGTCCAGGGTCAGCGCATAGGCCACCCGTTCGGTTTCCGTCAGCTTCAGCGTCAGGGCCTGCTGGTAGAGATCCTCGAATTCGGGCATGCCGTGCAGCTCGTCGGCCTTGGCCCTGTGCCAGGCAAAGCCCCGGTCGTGCCAGTCGCGCAGCACCGGGTCGGCCAGCAGGCGGTCATATTCGGCGCGCAGCCGGGGGATGTTGCGCTTGATGGTGATGTCGCGGTGATCCGACCAGTCCATGCGGATCCAGTAGTTGATGCCGATCGACCGGTCGACATGCAGCGCCCGGCCGCGCTGGCGCTTGATCAGGTAGCTTTCGGCCGAGCGCAGGGCGTAATGGTTGAGCTGCAGCAGGTCGTAGCCGATCGAGCGCTTGGAGCTGCGCCAGCCGTTCTCGGCCACTTCGCGGGTCATGTCGCGGCCCGATCCATTGACCCATTTGACCCGGTCGCGGAAGTCGTCCTGCAGCTTGTTCGGCCGGTGGCACGAGATCTTCTGGTAGGCGCCGATGTTGCGGAACATGGTCTTGAAGCCCCAGACGGTGTGGGGCTTGGGGCAGAATTTCGGGGCGCAGGTGTCGAACTGGTCGATGACGAACCGGTCGTCCAGCCGGGTCACGCCGTTATGGCCGAAAAGCCGCCAGGTCATGGCAACATTGGTGGCATCGGGCACGGCGGCAAAGAAATCGTCCAGCGTGCCGTTGCCGCAACGGATGTTCATGAACTCGTCGACGTCGATATGGATGATCCAGTCGGCGTTGCGGATCACCGGTTCCTTCAGCGACTGGTTCAGCGCATGCTGCTGGGGCGACTTGCCCTTCCAATCCTCGTTGTCGCGGTGCTGGACGATGCCAAGCGCGTCGAGCCGGCCGAGGATCTCGTCGGTGCCGTCCTCGCAGCCATTGGTGTAGATCAGGAAATTGTCGACGCCGATGGCCCGGTGATAGGCCACCCATTCCAAGATATAGGGCGCTTCGTTCTTCATGCAGCCGACGATGACATTGCCCGACGACCCGGGCGCCAGCTGGCGCGGCGGGGCGGGGTCAAAGGCCGCGGCCAGCGCGTTTTCATCCACCGCGCCAAGGCGGTTGTGCGGCGCATAGGGCGAGCCGCGCAGCCGTTCGAAATTGGCGATGGCCCCGTCGGGCAGGATGCGGCGGCCGGCTTCGGTCAGCTCGGCCTCGGGCGGGGTTGCAGCGGCGGCGGCAGGGACCGGGGCGCCATTGGCGGCGGCCAGCGCGGCGGCCCGGGCCTTGTGTTCCTCGCGGGTGGCCTTGTCGATGCGGTGCATGAAGGCCACCAGGTATTGCGTGGCGCGGAACCCCAGGGTCGGATCGGTTTCGGTCCAGGAAGCGGCCGGCGCGGGGCGGTCCCCCAGCACCGGGCCGAGGTCGGGGAAGCGCGCGACCAGCCCGGCCAGGCCCGGGGCAAACCGGTCGGACAGGGCCGACAGGCTGCCGGGATCGACGGGCGGGCCGTCGACGGCGATTTCGCCCAGCAATTGCCGCCACAGCTTGCGCGGCAGGATGCGGGTCTTTTGGTCGAGCAGGCGCAGGAACAGCGCGTTCATCTCGCGCGCCCGGGCCAGCCATGCCGCCGAGGGTTCGGCCATGGGGCGGGCGGCGGGCAGGGGCAGGGCGGCCAGCGGCGCAGCGTCGATGTCAAAGGCCGTGGCGATTTCATCGGTGATGCCCGGCCCGTCGAACCGCGCCCGGTCATAGGGCCGCAGGATCACCCGGCCGACGCCAAAGACCTCTTCCCAATGCTGCAGGAACCGGGGGTAGTCGAGCCAGAAGGGCAGCCCCTGGGTTTCCTCGAACTGGCCGGCCTGCGGGTCGATGGCGGGCATGGCGGCCTGGGTCGCGCCCCACCATTCGCCGGTCACACCCAGCTCGGCCTCAAGCCCGCCGGCCCGGCCTTCCAGGACCTGGGCGGCGTAATGGCGGGCCAGCAGGCGGGCGGGCTCGTCCAGGTGGGCCACGATTGTGATGTCGTCGGACAAGGGGCTGAGCAGGGACTTCAGCCGCTCCAGCTCGCTGACCCGGCGCAACGAGGTGCCCAGCTGGGCGCAGCTGAGGATCAGCACGTCCGGCGCGGCGGCGGCCACTTCCTGGGCCAGGTCGGCGGCCACCGAGCGATAGAGCGCATCCTGCTTGGCCGGATCGATGTAACCCCGGTTGAACCGCAGCGGGTCGATGTGGTCGGGGTCGGTCACGGCCATGAACAGCCGGGTGTGGTTGCGCGTGCCCGGACTGCGGGCATAGAGCACCCGCCGCTCGGCCAGCGCTTCGCGCCCGGCCGAGAGCACCGTTTGCAGACGGCCGGCGCCCACCTGTTCGAGCCCGATGTGAAGCCTGATGCGCATCATGCCTTTTCCTTCTGGCGCCGCAGCGGGTTGGCGTTGGCCTTGCCCCACCAGGGCAAGTCGCGCCCGATATGCGCCGCGATGGCCGTCGGCGCGCCGGGATCGGCCACGTCGTATTCAAGATAGTCCGGATCGTCGCGGAACCAGCGGGCCAGCGTGGCGTAATGGCCGTCGATCCACTGGATGCGCTCGCGGCTGGTCTCGCCATAGCCCCGGGGCAGGCCGGGCACCATGGCCCGGGGCAGCCGGGCGGTGCCCATGTCGGACCAGGCCAGCATGGATTGCGACATCTCGAAAGCGTCACGCCGCGAGGCCAGGAATTTCACGCCCGGATGGTGCCGGCGCAGGTTCTCGATCAGGGCGAAATCGGTCTGCGGCCAGATCGACCGCCCGCCCGACAGCTGGCTCAGCTCGGTCAGCGCCTGGAACCCGCCCAGCCGGCCGGCCGGATCGCCCCCGGCATAATGGCCGGCATAGAGCAGCGCGCCGACATAGGTCCCGTGCAGCGTCGTGTCTTGGGTCTGGCGCTTGCGGATGCGGTGGTCGGCCACATGCAGCCCGGCCCGGCGCAGCGCCTTGGCCAGGGTGGTCGTGCCCGATTTCGGCAGGCCCAGGTTGACGACCTGCAGGCTCATGCCGGGGGCTCCAGCCCCAGCTCGGCGATCAGCGCGCTTTCCTGCGGCGGCAGGGCGGGCGCAGCGCGCAGCTGGGCCTGCATCTCGCGGTAGTCGGGCTGGGCCAGCAGGGCATCGCGGCGGGCCAGGTGCAGGCCCACGGCCTCGTCATGCAGCCGCGCGATCTCGGGGTCGGACTTGAGATCGTCCAGCGCGGCCTGGAGCCCGGGCAGGTAGCGGTGGATCGACAGGTCCTGCCAGGCCGGATCGTTGCGCTCACGCCAATAGGTGTCGTCAAAGGCCCGGTTCTCGCGGTTGACGTCGCCCCGGTCGTTCTTGACCAGGTAGCTGTCCAGCGAGCGCAGGGCGTAATGGTTGAGCGTCGCATGGGCCCGCGCCCCGGCGGCGGGAAACTTGCGGATGCGCCGGGGGTTGGCGGCCACGAGGAACTTGTGCTGGACCGGCCGGCCCGATCCGTCGGTCCAGCTGGGCTGGGCCCGGGACTTGCCCGTCTTGTGAAAGGGCCGGTGGGCGCCGAAATATTGCAGGGGGAAATCTTGGCGCACCAGTGACTTGACCTCGATCGCCGTCTCGCCGCACCAGATGTCGGGATTGTGCGACCGGGTGAACTGGCCGATCACCGGCACATCGGCAAAGGTCTCGACGCCGTCATTGGCGAAGAACTGGAAGGTGACCGAAATGGCCTGGGGGTCGCCACAGGCCGCGATCAGGGCGGGGATGGTGTGATCGCCGGCGTGGATGTTGAGGAATTCGTCGACATCGGCGATCCAGACCCAATCGGCCCCGGTCACGATGTCCTGGCGCGCGGCGTCCTTCAGCGCCTCCATCTGGTAATTGCGCCCCTGGGCCGGGTTGGGCAGGTGGCGCAGGATGCCCCGGTCGGCCAGCGCGTCCAGCAGCCGGTCGGTGCCATCGGTGCAATCGTTGGAATAGAACAGGAAGTCGCTGACCCCGATCAGCCGGTTGAAGGCGATCCATTCCAGCAGGAAGGGCCCTTCGTTCTTGACGCAGGTCACCGCTGTGATCCGCAGGTCGGTGCCATCGGGCCTGGTGGCCCGTGCCGTTGTGTCGAGCCGGGTGGCCCGTGCCGTCGTGTCGGGCCGGGTGGCGCGGTCAGCCGTGTCGGGCCGCGTGCCCCGGTCGGGCGTGTCGTCGCCGGTCGTGGATGTCATGGCCGTCTTGGATGTCATGGCTGGGGTGTCATGCGCCGCTGCGCCCCTCTGTCTGCTCGCCTGTCCGCCTGGCCGCCCGGATAGCGCGGCTTCATGTTCAAACTATGACGCCCGCCCGAAGCCCGTCAATCGGCCCACCCCAACCGGGTAAAGCCCGGGTCAACGCACCCGCGCCCATGGCCGGGCTTGACGCCTGCGTGCCGCGCGGGTCCTCTGGGGGGCGCAGCCAGAGGAGGACCAAGGTGACCACGACCCCACCAGACAGCATCGACGCGGTGCAATCCATGCTGGGCGACCAGGGCTATGTCTGCGGCCGTGCCCTGGCCACGATCGTCTTCCTGTCCTTGCGGCTGGGCCGGCCGCTGTTCCTCGAAGGCGAGGCGGGCACCGGCAAGACCGAGATCGCCAAGGCCATCGCCGCGGGCCTGGGCCGCCGGCTGATCCGGCTGCAATGTTACGAAGGGCTGGATGCGGCCTCGGCCGTCTGCGACTGGAACTTCCCCGCCCAGATGATCGCCATCCGCACCGCCGAAGCCGCCGGCGAGACCAGCCGCAAGGGCCTGCAGCAGGAACTCTTCTCCGAAGACTACCTGGTCGAGCGCCCGCTCCTGCAGGCCATGCGCGCCGATCCCGCCGGTGCCCCCGTCCTGCTGATCGACGAGCTCGACCGGACCGACGAGCCGTTCGAGGCCTTCCTGCTGGAAGCCCTGTCCGATTTCCAGGTCACCATCCCCGAGCTGGGCACGATCCGCGCGCCCGAGCCGCCGATCGTGATCCTGACGTCCAACCGCACCCGCGAGGTGCATGACGCGCTGAAACGCCGCTGCCTCTACCACTGGGTCGACTACCCCGATTTCGACCGCGAGATGCAGATCCTGCGCGCCCGGGCGCCCGAGGCCTCCGAAGCGCTGAGCCGCGAGGTGGTGGCCTTTGTCCAGGCCCTGCGCAGCGAGGACCTGTTCAAGAAACCGGGGGTGGCCGAGACCATCGACTGGGCCAAGTGCCTGCTGGCGCTCGACATGGTCAACCTCAGCCCCGAGGTCATCGCCGACACGCTGGGCGCGGTGCTGAAATACCAGGATGACATCCAGAAACTGCAGGGCTCCGAGGCCAGGCGACTGCTTGACGAGGCCCGCGCGGCGCTGGAACCGGCATGACCGCTCCGGTCATCCACCTCTGCGGCTGGCCCGGCGCCGGCAAGGCCACGATCGGCGCGCGCCTGGCCGCGCGTCTCGGCGGCCGGCTGATCGACAATCACCTGGCGCTCGATCCCGCCGGCGCGCTCTTCGACCGCTCCGACCCGCGCCATGCCGCCCTGCGGGCCACGATCCGCGCCGCCATCGATCAGGCCGCCCTGGCCCTGCCGCCCGCCATCCCTTTGATCCTCACCGACGCGCTCTCCGACGATGCCGCCGACGACGTGCTCTTCGCCCCCACCCGCGCCCTGGCCCGGGCGCGCGGCGCGCGCCTGCTCTGCGTCACGCTCGATCTGGATCCGCAGGAAAACCGCCGCCGCCTCACCGATCCCGCCCGCGGCCAAGGCACCAAGCTCACCGATCCCGCCATCCTCGACAGCCTCCGCGCCCGACACGCCCTCTTGCGCCCCGACGGCGCCATCCCGCTCGACGTCACCGCCCTGTCTCCGGACCAGGCCGCCACTGCCATCATCGACGCGCTCGACCTCGCCGCAGGATGCCCGGCATGACACGGCATCCCCCCAGTCCCGGCCCCATGTTCTTCTTCTTGGCCAAAGTACCCTCGGGGGTCCGGGGGCAGCGCCCCCGGTTCGGCTGATGGCCGAATACGCCCCTCTCGATCTGCCCGAGAACCCGAAACTCGCCGGCAACATCACCCATTTCGCCCGGGCCCTGCGCAAGGCCGGGCTGCACGTCGGCACCGGACGGGTCGTCGACGCCATCCGCGCCGTCGAGGCCGCGGGCTTCACCTCGAAGACCGATTTCTACTGGACCCTGCACGCCTGTTTCGTCTCGCGCCCCGAGGACCGCGTGGTCTTTGCCCAGGTCTTCCGGCTCTACTGGCGCGACCCGCGGTTCATGGAACACATGATGTCGATGATGCTGCCCGCCATCCGTGGCGTGCAGGAAGAGCGCCCCGGCCAGTCGGCCGAGAAACGCGCGGCCGAGGCCCTGCTGGACGGGATGGCCCCCGACATGCCCGAGGATTTCGCCCCGCCCGAGGGCAGCGAGATCGAGATCGACGCCACGCTGACCATGTCGGCCGAGGAACGGCTGCGCACATTGGATTTCGAACAGATGTCGACCGCCGAAATCGCCGAGGCCCGGCGCATGCTGGCCCGGCTCGATCTGCCGGTCCGCCCGATCCCCTCGCGCCGCAGCCGGCCCGCCGCATCCGGCCCGCGCCACGACGGCCCGGCCACCCTGCGCGCGGCGATGCGCCGGGGCGGCGAGATCCGCGACCTGGCCCGCAAGGCCCCGCGCGAACGCTGGCCCAACCTGGTCGTGCTCTGCGACATTTCCGGGTCGATGAGCCAGTATTCCCGGCTGATCCTGCATTTCGTCCACACCGTGGCCAATGCCCGCGGCCAGGGCTGGGCGCAGGTCCATGCCTTCACCTTCGGCACCCGCCTGACCAACATTACCCGCCACCTGCGCCAGCGCGATGTCGATGCCGCGCTGCGGGCCGCCGGGGCCGAGGCCCAGGACTGGGAAGGCGGCACCCGGATCGGCGATTGCCTGCATGCCTTCAACCGCGACTGGTCGCGCCGGGTGCTGGGGCAGGGCGCGGTGGTGCTGCTGGTCACCGACGGGCTGGACCGGGGCGAACCCGAGGCGCTGGGCAGGGAAATGGAGCGCCTGCACCTGTCGGCCCGCCGACTGATCTGGCTGAACCCGCTGCTGCGCTGGCAGGGCTTTGCCCCCCGGGCCCGAGGCATTTCCGCCATGCTGCCCCATGTCGACAGTTTCCGCGCCGGCCATTCCATCGCCTCGCTCCAGGATCTCGCCCGGGCGATCTCGCGCCCCGACGACATGGGCGAAAAGGCCCGGCTGATGGCCATGCTCTGACCGCCACCCCATGCGCGGGCAACGCCCGCATGTCCCGACATCAAGGGCCGGCATGGCCCGCCTCCCCACGTGTCTCACCGCCCGTCACGCCGGGCCGCCCCCCGCGGCGCTTCCCCCGCCCGGGCGTCGTTCGGCGCAAGGGCCGTGACGGGGCGTCGGCTGTCATCTTGGTGACTTGGAGCCCGGCCAGGGTTAACCTCGAATTCATGAGTGTATGAAAGGTGGGACCAACATGCGGTTACTTCTGATATCCATTTTCCTGACGTGCCTGGCGCCCCTGGCGGCCACCGCGCAGGAGGCCGAGCGCCCGAACATCCTTGTCATCTGGGGCGATGACGTGGGCATGTGGAACATCTCGGCCTATCACCGTGGCATGATGTGCTGCGACACGCCCAACATCGACCGGATCGCCGACGAAGGCCTTCTGTTCATGGATCACTATGCCCATGCCTCCTGCACCGCCGGGCGCGCGGCCTTCATCACCGGCCAGTACCCCATCCGCACCGGTCTTTCGACAGTGGGCCTGCCGGGCGCGCCCCAGGGCCTGCAACCCGAAGACCCGACCCTGGCCGAAATGCTGAAACCCCTGGGCTATCGCACCGGCCAGTTCGGCAAGAACCACCTGGGCGACCGCGACGAACACCTGCCGACCAACCATGGCTTCGACGAGTTCTTCGGCATCCTTTATCACCTCAATGCCGGCGAATACGTCGAACAGGACGATTACCCGGCCCAGGCCTTCGAAGACGCCGGGCTGGCCCAGCGGGGCATCATCCATTCCTTTGCCGCCGGCGAGGGCGGTGAACAGCAGATCGAGGACCTTGGCGGCTTCGGCCAGGAAAAACAGCGCGTTCTCGACCAGGAAGTGCTGGAGGAAAGCAAGCGCTTCATCCGCGAAGCAGCGGCGGCCGAAGAGCCGTTCTTCGTCTGGCACAACACCACGCGGATGCATTACCGCACCAATCTCAGCGAGGAATACGACGGCATCACCGGCACCGGATCGGTCTATGCCGACGGCATGGTCGAGCTGGACGACGATGTCGGTGAATTGCTCGACCTGCTCGACGAGCTGGGCATCGCCGACACGACCGTCGTGATGTTCTCGACCGACAATGGCGCGCCGACCAACAGCTGGCCCGATGGCGGCAACCAGCCGTTCCGCGGTGACAAGGGCGTGGGCGGCTACGAAGGCGCCTTCAAGGTGCCGGCCATGATCCGCTGGCCCGGTCTGGTCGCGCCCGGCACGACCAGCGGCGAGATGATCACCATGGAAGACTGGATGCCGACGATCATGTCCCAGCTGGGCCAGCCCGACCTGGGCGCCGACCTGCTGGACGGGGCCGAGATCGGCGGCACGGAATACCGCGTGCACCTGGACGGTTACGACCAGTCGCCGATCCTGACAGGCGAGGGCGCGTCGAACCGGATGTTCTTCCCGTTCTTCTCGGAGACCACCTTTCACGGGCTGCGCTTCGGCGAGTGGAAATTCCTGTTCACCCGGCAGGACAAATGGTTCAACGGCGTGCAGGAGCAGCTGACCACGCCGCTGATCACCCGGCTGGATCTCGATCCGTTCGAACGTTTCCACGAAAGCCGTGGCTTTGACGAATGGCAGGAAAACCGCTCTTGGGCGCTTGGCCCGGCCAGCGCCATCCTGGGCCAGTTCTTCACGACCTTCGAAGACTACCCGCCGCGCCAGGCCAGCCTGGATTTCGATACCGAATCCATCATGGACGCGATGATGGACCCCAACGCGCGCTGAGCGCGCACCCTCCCGGGGCCGGTCTGCGGCCCCGGGACAGGGCCTTCGCGCAGCCGCCCCGGTTGACCTCTCCGCCCGCTGCCCCCAATTCTGCAGGCAGCAAGGAGGGCACGGCCCATGAGCGAGCATTTCGACATCCCCCGCATTGCACTGGACTGGCACCGCGACGGCCACGGCGCGGCGATTGCCACCGTTGTCGAGACCTGGGGTAGCGCGCCCCGGCGGACGGGCTCGCAGCTGGCCATCGCCGGTGATGGGCGGATCGAAGGCTCGGTCTCGGGCGGCTGTGTCGAAGGCGCCGTGCTGGTCGAGGCGCTGGAGGCGCTGGAAGACGGCAGGCACCGGCTGCTGGAATACGGTGTCAGCGATGACGATGCCTTTGCCGTCGGGCTGGCCTGCGGCGGCACGATCCGCGTGCTGGTCGAGCCGGTCGGCACGGCGCTGCCCGTCGACATGCTGGAACGCCTGGTCGCCGCGCGGGACGCACGCCGGGCGGTGGCCTACGAGGTCGACCTGGACAGTGGGACCCGAAGATTGGTGGAGGACGGCCATGCCCAGCGGTTCCGCATGGACCGGTCCGGCGTCGAGGAGGACGGCCGGACCTTCGTGGCCATCCACAACCCGCCGCTACGGCTGATCATCGTCGGCGCGGTCCATATCGCCCAGGCGCTGGTGCCGATGGCCCGGATCGCGGGCTATGACCCGGTGATCATCGACCCGCGCGAGGCCTTTGCCTCGGATGCGCGTTTTCCCGGCGAGCGGATGCTGCACGACTGGCCCGACGAGGCGGTGGCCGCGCTGGGGCTGGATGCGCGCACGGCGCTGGTGCTGCTGACCCATGACCCCAAGCTCGACGACCCGGCGCTGATGGCCGGGCTGGCGGCCGATTGTTTCTACATCGGAGCGCTGGGATCGACGCGCACCCATGCCCGACGGGTCGACCGGCTGGTGGCGGCGGGGTTCACCGAGGCGCAGATCGGGCGCATCCACGCGCCGGTTGGGCTGGACATCGGCGCGGCGGGGCCGGCCGAGATCGCCGTGTCGGTGCTCGCCGAGATGACCGCCGTGCTGCGCGGGAAACGGCCGTGATCTTCGGGCCGGTGCCCGTGGCCCGGGCCGAGGGCGCGGTGCTGGCCCATTCGGTCCGGCTGGCCGGCGGGCGGCTGCGCAAGGGCAAGCGGCTGGAGGCGGCGGACGTGGCCGCGCTGGCCGGCGAGGGGCTGTCCGAGGTCATCGTCGCCCGGTTCGAACCCGGTGACGTGGGCGAGGATGACGCCGCGCAGCGGGTGGCCGCGGCGCTGGTGCGCGATCCGGCCGCGGCGGGGCTGCGGGTCAGCGCGCCCTTCACCGGCCGAGTCAACCTGCTGGCCGCCGGGCCGGGCGTGGTCGAGCTGGACGAGGCGGTGATCCAGGCGGTGAACCTGGTCGATCCGATGATCACCGTCGCCACGGTGCCCCAGCATCAGCAGATGGGCCCGGGCGGCATGGTCGCCACGATCAAGGTGATTTCCTACGGCGTGCCCGGCGATGCGGTGGCCCGGGCCGAGGCCTGCGCCGGCGGCCGGGCGATGCGGCTGGCCGGGCCGGTGGTCGGCCGCGTCGGGCTGGTGATGACGGTGATCCCGGGCGGGCCGGACAATGCCAAGGGCCGCGCGGCGGTCGAAGGCCGGGTGCGCGCGCTGGGTCTGGACATGGCCGGCGTGGTCGAGGTGCCCCACGAGGCCGGGGCGCTGGCCGGGGCGCTCGACGGGCTTGAGGGCGACGTCCTGCTGATCCTGACCGCGTCGGCCACCTCCGACGTGATGGACGTGGCGCCCCGGGCCGTGCGCGCGGCGGGGGGCATCGTCGACCGGTTCGGCATGCCCGTCGATCCGGGCAACCTGCTGTTTCTCGGCCGTTTGGGCGACCGGCCGGTCATCGGCCTGCCGGGCTGCGCCCGGTCGCCGGCCCTGAACGGGGCCGATTGGGTGCTCAGCCGCGTGGCCTGCGGGCTGACGCCCTCGGCGGCCGACATTGCGGCCATGGGCGTGGGCGGGCTGCTCAAGGAGATCCCGACGCGGCCGCAGCCCCGGGCCGGGCGGCCGGCGGGTGCTGGCGGGGCGGGCGACGGGGATCGCGGGGCCGGCGCACGAGAACCTGAGTCTTTCCCTAAGGTAACTACGACCTAAGGCGCTGATAACCGGCGCTTTTCAAAGCCCTTTTGCCGTGCTTTAGTCAGGAGGAAGCGGATCAAGATAGGGGAGGATCCCATGACGAAGGTCTCGATGACCGTCAACGGCAAGCCCGCATCCAGAGACGTCGAAGGCCGGACGCTGCTGGTTCAGTTCCTGCGGGACGAGCTGGGTCTGACCGGCACGCATGTGGGCTGCGACACCAGCCAATGCGGCGCCTGCGTCGTGCACGTGGACGGCAAGGCGGTGAAATCCTGCACCATGCTCGCGCTCGAAGCCGAGGGCGCCGAGGTGGCCACGATCGAGGGCCAGGCCAATGCCGACGGCTCGCTCAACGTGATCCAGCAGGCGTTCCAGGACCACCACGGCCTGCAATGCGGCTTTTGCACCCCCGGCATGGTCATGTCGGCGGCGGCGCTGCTCAAGGACAACCCGACGCCCAGCGAAGCCGAGATCCGGGATTACCTGGAAGGCAACATCTGCCGCTGCACGGGGTACCACAACATCGTCAAGGCGATCCTCGCGGCCAGCGGCCAGGACGTGACCGCCATCGCCGCCGAGTAGGGCCGCGCAACCGGGCCACCCCGCCGGGACCGTGGAGGAGCGGGCCCCGGGGTGGGCGTAGGATGGGTGCGGGCACCCATCGTTTCAGGGAGGATTACCATGCCGAAGGATCATGGCATCGGCGCCAGCAACAAGCGGCGCGAGGACGTGCGGTTCCTGACCGGAACCGGCAATTACACCGACGACATCAACCTGCGCGGACAGGCCCATGTCTATTTCCTGCGCTCCGACATGGCCCATGGCCGGATCACCGCCCTGGACACCAGCGCGGCCGAGGCCATGCCCGGCGTGCTCAGGGTGTTCACCGGGGCCGATTTCGAAGGCATCGGCGGGCTGCCCTGCGGCTGGCAGGTCACCGACCGCCACGGCGAGGTCATGCAAGAGCCGGGTCACCCGGTGCTGGCCCAGGGCAAGGTCCGCCACGTCGGCGACCCGATTGCGGCCGTTGTGGCCGAAAGCCTGGCCCAGGCCCGCGACGCCGCCGAGGCCATCGAGGCCGATATCGAAGAGCTGCCGGCCGTCATCGACATGAAGGCCGCCGTCCAGCCCGACGCGCCCAAGGTGCATGACGACCTGACGTCGAACCTCTGCTACGACTGGGGCTTCGTCGAGGACAACCGCGAGGCGGTGGATGCCGCGATCAAGTCGGCCGCCCATGTCACCACGCTGGAACTGGTCAACAACCGGCTGGTGGCCAACCCGATGGAACCCCGCGTGGCCGTCGGTGATTTCAACCGGGCCAGCGGCGAGTCGACGCTCTACACCACCTCGCAGAACCCCCATGTCATCCGTCTGCTGATGGGCGCCTTCGTGCTCGGCATCCCCGAGCACAAGCTGCGCGTCATCGCGCCCGACGTGGGCGGGGGCTTTGGCACCAAGATCTTCCATTATGCCGAAGAGGCGTTTTGCACCTTTGCGGCCAAGGCCCTGAACCGGCCGGTCAAATGGACGGCCTCGCGGTCCGAGGCCTTCATCTCGGATGCCCATGGCCGCGACCACGTGACCAAGATCGAACTGGCGCTGGATGCCGACAACAACTTCACCGCGCTCCGGACCGAAACCTATGCCAACATGGGCGCCTACCTGTCGACCTTTGCGCCGTCGGTGCCGACCTGGCTGCATGGCACGCTGATGGCGGGCAATTACAAGACCCCGCTGATCTACGTGAACGTCAAGGCCGTGTTCACCAACACCGTGCCGGTTGATGCCTATCGCGGGGCCGGCCGGCCCGAGGCGACCTACCAGCTGGAGCGTGTCATCGACAAGGCCGCGCGCGAGCTGGATGTCGATCCGATCGCCCTGCGCCGGCAGAACTTCATCACCGAATTCCCCTATGCCACGCCGGTGGCCGTCGAATATGACACCGGCGATTACGGCGCGACGATGGACAAGCTGGAAGAGATCGCCGACCTGGCGGGCTTTCCCGCGCGCCGGGCCGAAAGCGAGGCCCGGGGCAAGCTGCGCGGGCTGGGCGTGAATTGCTACATCGAGGCCTGCGGCATCGCGCCCTCGCAGCTGGTGGGCCAGCTGGGCGCCCGAGCGGGCCTGTACGAAAGCGCAACCGTGCGGGTGAATGCGACCGGCGGCCTGGTGGTCATGACCGGCTCGCATTCCCACGGCCAAGGCCACGAAACCTCGTTCCCGCAGGTCATCGCCGAGATGATCGGCATCGACGAAAACATGGTCGAGATCGTCCATGGCGACACGGCCAACACGCCGATGGGCATGGGCACCTACGGGTCGCGCTCGCTGGCGGTGGGCGGCTCGGCCATGGTGCGGGCGACCGAGAAGATCATCAACAAGACCAAGAAGATCGCGGCCCACCTGATGGAGGCCTCGGAAGCCGATATCGAGCTGAAGGACGGGGCCTTTTCGGTCGCGGGCACCGACAAGTCGGTGGCCTGGGGCGATGTCTGCCTGGCGGCCTATGTGCCGCACAACTACCCGCTGGAAGACATCGAGCCGGGGCTGGAAGAGACGGCGTTCTACGATCCGTCGAACTTTACCTATCCCTCGGGGGCCTATTGCTGCGAGGTCGAGGTCGACCCCGAAACCGGCCATGTGACCATCGAAAGCTTTGCGGCGGCCGATGATTTCGGCAATATCGTCAACCCGATGATCGTGTCGGGCCAGGTGCACGGGGGCATTGCCCAGGGCATCGGCCAGGCACTTCTGGAAGGGGCGGTCTATGACGAGAACGGCCAGCTGCTGAGCGCGTCCTACATGGATTACGCCATGCCCCGGGCGGCCGATGTGCCGTTCTACGAGGTGGATCATTCCTGCCAGACGCCCTGCACGCACAACCCGCTTGGCGTGAAAGGATGCGGCGAGGCCGGGGCGATCGGGTCGCCGCCGGCGGTGGTCAACGCGGTGGTTGACGCCCTGCGCTCGGGCGGCAAGGCTGTGACCCATATCGACATGCCGCTGTCGCCCGCGCGGGTCTGGGCGGCGATGAACGGCTAGGTGGAACCGGGTGCGACGGGGGGGCGCTGCCCCCCGGACCCCCCGAGGGTATTTGGAACCAAGAAGAAGAGGAGGGGCGTGGCGCCCCGGCTCTTCGGGGAGAGCGAGAGATGTATGAATTCGAGTTCGTGAAACCGTCGAGCCTGGCCGATGCGGTGACGGCGCTCGGCGGGGACGAGGCGCAGGCGCTGGGGGGCGGTCAGACGCTGATCCCGACGCTGAAGCAGCGGCTGGCCATGCCGGCGACGCTGGTGTCGCTGGCGGGGATCGCCGAGATCAAGGGCGTGTCGGCCGAAGGTGATACGCTGCGCATCGGCGGTGGCACGACCCATGCGACGGTGGCCGCCGAGGCCGGGGCCTATCCGGCGCTGGCCGAACTGGCGAGCCACATCGGTGACCCGGCGGTGCGCAACCGCGGCACGATCGGCGGGTCGCTGGCCAACAACGACCCGGCGGCCTGTTACCCGGCGGCGGCGCTGGCATCGGGGGCGACCATCGTGACCAACACGCGCGAGATTGCCGCCGACGATTACTTCCAGGGCCTGTTCACCACGGCGCTGGAAGAAGGCGAGATCATCACGGCGGTGACCTTCCCGATCCCGCAGGCGGCGAATTACCAGAAATTCGTGCAGCCGGCCTCGCGCTTTGCCATGGTCGGGGTCTTCGTGGCCCGGTTTGCCGACGGAGTGCGCGTGGCCGTGACCGGGGCGTCCGAAGACGGGGTCTTCCGCTGGAGCGAGGCCGAAGCCGCGCTGTCGGCCGATTTCTCCGCCGGGGCCGTCGAAGGGCTGACCGTGGCGGCTGACGGTATGATCGGCGACATCCACGGGTCCAAGGAGTACCGCGCGCACCTGGTCGGCGTGATGACCCGGCGGGCGGTGACCGCCGCCGCCTGAGGCCGCCTGTACAAGGATTGCTACCCGCCCCGGCTTCGGTCGGGGCGTTTGCATTTGGGATGGATTCATGGCTCTGCGGGTTCGGGAAGGCCGTTTTCGGGCCCCGAAAGCGAAACGCCCCGCCGGTGAGGGCAGGGCGTTGGTATCTCGGGATCTGCGCCGGGGCGCGATCGGTCAGCGCGTGGGCAGCGGGCCGATCATCATGACCATCTGGCGGCCTTCCATCTTCGGCATGTTCTCGATCTTGCCGATTTCCTTGACGTCGTCGGCCACCCGTTCAAGCAGCTCGCGCCCAAGGTTCTGGTGCGCCATTTCCCGGCCGCGGAAGCGCAGGGTGACCTTCACCTTGTCGCCGTTCTCGAGGAACTTGAACACGTTGCGCATCTTGACGTCATAGTCATGCGTATCCGTGTTGGGCCGGAACTTGACCTCCTTGACCTCGATGATCTTCTGCTTCTTGCGGGCCTCGGCCTCGCGCTTCTGGGTCTCGTACTTGAACTTGCCGAAATCCATGATCTTGCACACGGGCGGCGTTGCGTTCGGAGAGATTTCGACCAGGTCGAGACCGACCTGTTCAGCAAGCTGAAGCGCTTTTGCAGGGGCCACCACGCCGACGTTCTGGCCTTCGGGGCCGATCAGGCGGATTTCGGGGGCACGGATCTTGTCGTTCACGCGGGGGCCGGTATCACGGGTCGGCGGCGCGTTGTGAGGTCTGCGGGCTATTGTGACAATCCTTCGTCAGTTACCGGAAATTGCTGGATGCGCAAGGTAATCGCGGTCCTGTCTCAATTCAAGCGGGAACCATGGGGGCAATCGAAAAATCACCCCGCCTGCGAGGACAGGGCGGGGTGATCCGTGGCCGGTGGGCCGGCGTGATGCCGAGGATCAGGCGTAGATCAGGTCATCCAGCGCGAAATGGGTGCCGGCGCCGGAATCGGTGGTCACGTCGGTGCCGCCGGACGCGGTAAAGACCACCTCGTCGACATTGTCGAAGATCGCATCGTTCAGCTCAAAGACCTGCGACACGCCATAGGCGAGGGTGAAGGTCTCGGTGCCGGTGAGCGCGCCGTTGTTGTAGCCCGACAGGGTGACCTGCAGGCCTTCGTTCCAGGCCGCCGACATGGCCACGGATTCGAGGTCGAAATCGCTGCCGCGCGCGATCGAGGCCGCATCGCCATACTGGTTATAGGCCAGGTTGTCGCCCGATGCGGGGCGATAGCCGCTGTCGGATTCCAGTTGAAATTCATCGTATTCCATCAGGCCGAAATTGGTCCAGGTAAAGCCGGCATAGCTGGACGGCAGGGGCTCGAGCGAGCCGTTCGGCGCCGAGAGGTCTTCGAAATCCACGGTCTGGGTGGGCACCACGTCAAAGACGAAATCCGTGGCGTCGAGCGTGCCGGGGGCCACGTTGACAAAGATCGACAGGCCGTTGATCGAGATCAGGCTGCCGTTGCCCGACGCGGTGATGTTGAGCTGGCTGATGTCCTGGATGCCCAGGGCCGAGACGTCGATGACGTCGGTGCCGTTCTGGAAATCGCGGATAAAGGTCGTGCCCGAGGCATTGCCCTTGAACTGGAACGTGTCCGCCCCGCCACCGCCAAAGACGATGTTGGTGCCACCGCCCATGATGATCGTGTCGGCGCCGTTGCCGGCAAAGACGCGGTCATTGCCGCCGCCGGTTTCGATGACGTCCGCGCCGCCGAGGGTGATGAAAATGTCGCTGGAATTCGAAGGGCCAAAGGTGTCGTTGGAATTCGTACCGAAAACGAAAGGCATTGTGCAATCTCCAATGTCTAATACGTGCCAATGGAGAGTTCGTAACATGTGTCACAATTGATTGTCTGTAATTTATTTCACAATCATCGGAACTTTTTATTCCATTGATCGCAATACCTTGGCGCGATGTGCCCGTGCCCGGTTCAGCCGATGAGGGTCATCTGGTCGAGGCCGAAATGGCTGCCCGTGCCCTCGTCGGTTGTGACATCCTGACCGCCGGAGGCAACAAACCGGACCTCGTCCACGGAATCGAAAAGCGCGTCATCCAGTTCGAACAGGGCGCTGACACCATAGGTCAGGGTCACAACCTGCCGGCCGAGGAGGGCGCCGTCATCCCAGGCTTCGATCGTGACGTTCAGCCCGTCGGACCAGGCGGCCGACAGCCACAGCGATTCGAGATCGAAATTCTCGGCCCGGGCAAAGGCCGCCGGATCACCGAAGCCGTTGTAGAGCAGGTTGTCACCGTCCCGGGCACGATAGCCGCTGACCTTCTCGGCACTGTATTCATCGGTTTCCAGGACCCCGAAATTGGTCCAGGTAAACCCGGCATAGGCATCGGTGATCAGGGCGGCATAGCCATCGTCATGGGCGACATCCTCGAAATCGAGGATGCGCGCGCCGGGCGGCTGGGCAAAGATGAAATCTTCGGCCCCGAAGCCAGCAACATCATCGGTGCGCAGGTTGATGACAAGCCCGCCGATGACAATGATCGCGCCCCTGCTGTTCATCTCGATATCCAGCTGGGAATAGCCGGTGATACCCAGTTGCGACAGGTCGATCCGGTCGAGCCCGTCCTCGAAATCGCCGATCAACGTCATGCCCGCGCTGTCGGGCGTAAAGACAAAGACATCCCGGTCGGCCCCGCCAAAGACCATGTTGAACCCGGTTCCCGCGATGATCGTGTCATCGCCGATGCCGCCAAAGACAAGGTCGTCACCCGCCCCGGTCTCGATCCGGTCGTTGCCGGAAAACCCGGCCAGCACGTCATCCGTGTCGGCCGCATCGATCATGTCGTCAAATGACGTTCCCAGGCGTACTGCCATGGCCTTCTCCGTCCTGTGTGGCGACAGATGTGACGCAAAAGGCTTAAGAAAGGCTCAAGCACACCGAAAAATCCGGGGCCGGTCAGGCGAAGATGAAATCGCTGTCCGTCAACTGGTCGGGGGTCAGGTTGACGTGGATCGTCAGGTCGTCGGTGTAAAGGATCGTGCCCGCGCCGTAGCTGCGCACAATCATGTCGTCCATCCCGGTGATGCCCATGTCGCTCAGGTCGATGACATCTTCGCCGCTGGTGAAACCACGCAGAAAGGTGGTGCCGCTGGCGCCTTGTGCAAAGATGAACGTGTCGGAATCCAGCCCGCCGCGCACGTAATTGGTGCCGCTGCCCACCACAATCGTGTCGAGCCCGACGCCGGCAAAGACGAAATCCGTCCCGCCACCGGTTTCGATCGTGTCATTGCCGGAAAATGTGGTGAACACATCGTAACTGTCTGATGCGCTGTAATAATCGTCGAGCGATGTGCCGATCTGCCAAGTCATGAAAATTCCTCCGTCAACCGCAAATTAATTTCGCCCGGGAATGATGCCGGATGTCGGGGATTCGGGCAATTGTGCCAAGGGGCACAGTCTCGACCTGGCCGAAAACGAAACGGGCCGCCTGGTCGGGCGGCCCGGTCACGGGATCAGCGGAAAGGAGCAACAGCAGGATCAGTCGCCCCCAAAAGGCTCACGCGAAGGATCAGTCGAGGAAGGCTTTTTCGACCACGTATTGCGCAGGCTTGGAATTGGCACCTTCTTCCAGCCCGTAGCCGTCAAGCATTTCCTTCAGCTCGAGGTTGAAGGCCAGGTTGCCGCAGATCATCGCCCGGTCGGTCTCGGGGTTCAGCGGCTCGACGCCCAGGTCGGCAAAGGCCTCGCCCGAACGCATCAGGTCGGTGATGCGGCCCATCTTGGCGCTCTCTTCCCGGGTCGTGGTCGGGTAATACTTGATCTTCTTCCAGAAGCCTTCGCCGATCACCTCGTTGAGCAGCTCGTCATCCTTGAGGCTGTCGATCAGCTTGGCCCCATAGGTCAGCTCGCCGGCCTCGCGGCAGGTATGGGTGATGACGATCTCGTCGTAATCCTCGTAGGTCTGCGGCTCACGCAGCAGGCTGGCAAAGGGCGCAAAGCCAGTGCCGGTGGCAAAGAACCACAGGCGCTTGCCGGGCAGCAGCGCGTCATGGACCAGCGTGCCGACCGGCTTGGGCCGCAGGATGATCTCGTCACCCGGCTTGATATGCTGCAGGCGCGAGGTCAGCGGGCCGTCGGGGACCTTGATGGAATAGAATTCCATCTCTTCGTCCCAGGCCGGCGAGGCGATCGAATAGGCCCGCAGGATCGGCTTTTGCTTGCCGGTCTTGGGGTCGGCATCGCCCATCAGGCCGATCATGACGAATTCGCCCGAGCGGAACCGCAGGCTGGCGGGTCGCGTCACGCGGAAGGAGAACAGGCGATCCGTCCAATGCTCGACCGAGGTCACGGTCTGCGCATCGGGCATCGCCTTCACGGCGGGTTTGTCGGCGGGAGCGCCTTTGGTCACAGGTGTCATGTTGGTCATATCTTGCATCACCGGCGCGGGGTAAACCGGTCTCCTTGTCTCATCTCGTACGGATGCGGGAAATCGCGCGTCGCCTGCGCCTCAGCCGCGCAGCCGCGCCTGATAATTATGCGCCTGCCAGTCGGCCCGAAAGAGCCATTGGTCCTGCGGCTGGCGTTCGGCCAGGGCGGTGTCGATCTCGACCTCGTCGAACCCGCAGCGTCTCGCCATGGCATATTGGTCGGCCAGCACGTGGCCACGGGCCCGCAGCCGGCCTTCGAACCCGCGCAGCCGCAGCTGGCGGGCAATGGTAAAGCCGCGTCCGTCGGCCGAGCTGGGAAAATCCACCCGGATCACCGGCACGCCGTCGAAATCCACCTCGCGGGGATCCACGTCAGAGGCCAGGTCCAGCCCTTCGGCCGCCGTGCGCGCATCGGATGCGGCAAAGCCCGCCGCCCAGTCATCCGGGCCGAACCCGGTATCGGTCACAAGAACCGTCATCTGTCGTCCCTTTCCGAAGCCCCTGGCTTCTTCTTGGTCTAAATACCCTGTTCGACACCCGCCACGGGGTGCCGCCGATTGCCATGTGCGCCCGGGTCCCATCGGCCCCCGGGCGCCACGGCCCGTCTCCTTGTCCGGCCCGCCGCCGCGCGCAGCGGATCCGGTGATCAAACCGGCCCGCGGACCGCCTTGCCGTTCACGAAATGGATCCCGCATTCGTCCTTCTGGCTGTCGCGCCAGCGGCCCGCCCTCGGGTCCTCGCCGTCTTCCACCTTGGACGTGCAGGGCCAGCAGCCGATGGACGGATATCCCTGGGCCACCAGCGGATGCCGGGGCAGGCGGTTCTCGTCCATGTAGGCCCGCACGTCTTCGGGCGCCCAATGGGCCAGCGGGTTCACCTTGATCCGCCCGGTGCCGTCCTCGACCTCGAAGAAGTCGAGCGCCGAGCGCCCGGCGCTCTGGAACCGCTTGCGCCCGGTGATCCAGCCGTCATAGCCCGACAGGGCGTTCTGCAACGGCAGCGTCTTGCGCAACAGGCAGCAGGCATCCGTGTCGGAAAACCGCAGCGCCCCATAGGGGTCCTTCTCGGCGATGTTGGCCGCCTTGATGACCTGCACGTTGCGCAGGCCCAGCCGCTCCGTCACCTCCTGCTGGTAGACCAGCGTTTCGGGAAAGAGCAGCTCGGTGTCGATGAAGAGCACCGGCGTGTCCTTGTCGGTCACCGCCGCCATGTGCAGCAGCACCACCGATTCCGCGCCGAAGCTGGACACCAGCGCGATGCGCCCGGCATCGCGCAGCGCCCCCTGCATCACGTCGGTGGCCGAGTGATGCCGGTAGCGTTTGTTGAGAGCCGCGACCTTCTCTTCCGGTGTCTCGAAAGGAACGGCCGCATCGTCTCTCAATGAGTTGGCTCGATGCAACATCTGCTTACTCCGCAGCAATGGCCTCTTGCTCGTAGAGCGCGGTCTTGAACGGCTCCATGCCCAGCCGGCCATAGGCCTGCAGGAAGGTCTCGTCGGCGTTTTCACGCTGGTCCAGGTAGGTCCGCATGATCCGTTCGATGGCCGGCACGATGTCCTCGTAGGAAAAGCCCGGCCCGGTCCGCGTGCCCAGGGCCGCGGTTTCGGTGCCGTCTCCGCCCAGCGTGATCTGGTAGTTCTCGACGCCCGCGCGATCGAGGCCAAGGATGCCGATATGGCCCACGTGGTGATGGCCGCAGGCATTGATGCAGCCCGAGATCTTGATCTTCATCGGACCGATCTCGTGCTCCAGCTTCAGCTCTTCGAACCGCGTGGCGATCTGCTGGGCAATCGGGATCGACCGGGCCGTGGCCAGGGCGCAGTAATCCATGCCGGGGCAGGCGATGATGTCCGACACCAGCCCGATATTGGCCGTGGCCAGCCCGGCTTCCTTCAGCGCGGCGTGAACCGCCGGCAGGTCGGATTTGTGCACATGCGGCAGGATCACGTTCTGCTCGTGGCTGATGCGCAGCTCGTCATGGCCGTATGTCTTGGCCAGATCGGCCATCACGCGCATCTGCTCGCCGGTGGCATCGCCCGGGGTCTCGCCCTGTTTCTTGAGCGAGATCGACACGATGGCATAACCTTCGGCCTTGTGCGCGCTCAGGTTGGTATCGCACCACGACCGGAACACCGGGTCCTCGTGATAGGCCGCCTTGAACGGCGCCTCGGACACGTTGCGGAAGGCCGGCGGGGCGAACATCTCGGCGATATCGGCCAGGATCTCCTGGTCGACGCCCGAGAAGGTCGGCCGGATCGTCTCGAACCGCTCTTCGACCCGCGCGCGGATGTCCTCGATCCCGTGCTCGTGCACCATGATCTTGATCCGGGCCTTGTACTTGTTGTCGCGCCGGCCCAGCAGGTTGTAGACGCTCAGGATCGACTCCAGGTAGGGCAGCAGATCGGCCTGGGGCAGGAAATCGCGGATGACCTTGCCGATCATCGGCGTCCGTCCAAGGCCGCCGCCGACCAGCACCTCGAACCCGGGCTGACCGTTCTGTTCGACCATGCGCAGGCCGATGTCATGGGCCTTGATCACCGCCCGGTCATGTTCGGCGCCGGTGATGGCGATCTTGAACTTGCGGCCCAGGAACTGGAATTCCGGGTGATCGGTCGACCATTGGCGGATCAGCTCGGCCACGGGACGCGGATCGCCGATCTCTTCACCGGTGGCCCCGGCGAAATGGTCCGAGGTCACGTTGCGGATGGTGTTGCCGCTGGTCTGGATGGCATGCAGGCCGACCTCGCCCAGGGCGTCCAGCATGTCGGGGATGTCACGCAGCTTGGGCCAGTTGTACTGGATGTTCTGGCGCGTGGTAAAATGGCCATAGCCCTTGTCCCACTTGTCGGCCAGGAGCGCCAGCTGGCGCATCTGGGCCGAGTTCAGCGTGCCATAGGGGATGGCGACCCGCAGCATGTAGGCATGCAGCTGCAGGTAGACGCCATTCATCAGGCGCAGGGGCTTGAACTCGTCCTCGGTCAGCGAGCCGTCGATGCGGCGTTCGACCTGGGCGCGGAACTGGCGGTTGCGCTCGGCCAGGAAGGCCGTGTCGAATTCGGTATACTTATACATGACGCAGGTCCTCCTGCTTGCCGTGGGCATAATTGCTGGGTCCGGTGCGGCGGAAATCCTCGCGGAAATGCACGGGCTCGGGGCCGTTGTCGCCGGCTTTCATGTCGGTCAGGTAGGCCCCGACCAGCTTGCCCGGCTGGGCCTCGGCCTCGGCCAGGCGGGCCTTGGCCTCGTCTTCCTCGGTGATCAGGTAGGCTTCGCCCAGCAGGCGCGTCCAGCTGCCGTCCTGGCGAAGGTAGATGACATCGCCCTCCAGAAGGTCATTGGCGGTCACCACTTTGGGCGTGAAGGGGCGTGGCGGCATCAGGCGAGCTCCTTTTGCAGGCTGTTCGTGTGGTCGGCCAGGGCCGTGCGCGCGGCGCGCGGGGCCAGGCCGAGAAAGGTGAGGGCGGGCCCTTGCAGGTCCGCGGCGGCCAGGTCGTCGGCCATGGTGCCCAGGGTCGAGGCCACGACGCGCTGGTCCACGCGCGAGGCATTTTCGACGAAGGTCACCGGCGTGGCCCGGTCGGCGCCGTGGATCAGCAGGCGGCCCTGGACGAAGCGCGCGGCGCGCTTGCCCATGTAGATCGCCGCAACGGCGCCGGGACGGGTCAGGTCGGCCCAGTCCTGTTCGGCAAAGCCCTTCATGTCGTGGCCGGTCAGGAACCGCACGCTGGCATTGCGCCCGCGCCGGGTCAGCGACTGGCCGATGCCGGCCACGGCGGCCGAAGCGGCGGTGATCCCGGGCACGACATGCCAGCTGACCCCGGCCTCTTCGCAGGCCTCGATTTCCTCGTCGAGACGGCCAAAGACCGTGGCATCGCCCGATTTCAGGCGCACCACCTGGTGGCCGTCCTTGGCATGGGTCGTGATAGCCAGGTTGATCTGCTCCTGCGGGGTCGACGGGCCATAGGCTTCCTTGCCGGCGTCGATCATGACGGCCTCGCGCCGGGCGAGTTCCAGGATCTCGGTGGAAACCAGGCGGTCGTAGATCACCACGTCGGCGGCATCAAGCGCCTTGCGGGCCTTGAGCGTCAGCAATTCCGGATCGCCCGGCCCGGCACCGACAAAGGCCACGTGGCCCGGGGCGGCCTCGCGGTCGAGATGGCGCTGCAGCAGGTCGTCGAGCGCCTGGTCGATGGCATCACCGCCACGGGCGATGGCCCGGGGGCCGGCGTCGAAATAGTAATCGGCCCAGAAATCCCGGCGCGCCCGGCCATGGGGCAGGGCCTCGGCCATCTTGCGGAAAGCCTTGCCGATGCGGGCCAGCGGGCCCAGGGTGGCGGGCAGGCGGGCTTCGAGATCGGCCTTGATGGCCCGGGCCAGCACGGGAGCCGCCCCTTCGGTGCCGATGGCCACGGTCACCGGGTCGCGGTCGACGATGGCCGGGGTGATGAACTGGCTGTCCTCGAGATTGTCGACGATATTGACCAGCGCGCCCTCGGCCCGGGCAATGGCCGCGGTGCGGGCGTCTTCGGCGGCATCCTCGTCGGCGGCATAGAACAGGGCCGCGCCCTTGATGTCGCCGGCGCGCAGGGCGCGGCGGACCAGCACCAGCCGGCCTTCGACCGACAGCCGGACGATGTCCTCGGCCGGTGTGGCGGCGAAAACGGTGATCGAGGCTTCGGACTTCATCAGAAGCCGCAACTTGGCCAGCGCCGCTTCGCCCCCGCCGGAGACGATGACGCTGCGCTCGGAAAGCGCCAGGAAGATCGGAAAGTGCTGCATTGCGGCATCCACGTCTGTTCTGCCCCTAAAGATAGGAAAAAATCCTGTATCCTCACTAGTACCCCGGGCAAATAAGGACATATGTTCCATGATGTGCCGCTGCGCGGGCAAAGTGTTTGGAAATGCCGGGAGAGACGGAATGACGGTGCGCATCGACGAGACGGATCGGAAAATCCTTGCGGAACTGCAGCGCGACGCGGGCCAGTCGCTGGAGGATATCGCCACGGCGGTGGGCTCGTCGAAGACCCCGGTGTGGAACCGCATCCGCAAGCTGCGCGAGGCCGGAGTGATCGGCCGGCAGACGGTGATCTTGGATGCCGAGGCGCTGGGGTTCGAGGCGACGTTCTTCGTGCTGATCCGCACCTCGGAACACGAGGCCGACTGGCAGCGGAAGTTCCTGACCGCGCTGCGGGAGCGGCCCGAAGTGCAGGAGGCGCACCGGCTGGCCGGGGATATCGACTACATCCTGAAGGTGCGGGTGCGCAACGCGCGGGCCTATGATGCCTTTTACCAGGCGCTGATCTCGGAAGTGCGGGTGCACAACGTCACGGCGCTGTTGTCGATGGAAGAGATCAAGTCGACGAACCTGCTGCCCCTGGAGACGTGATCTTCGGGGGCGCTGCCCCCGTCCTCCGTTGGAGGACTCCCCCGGGAATACTTGAGAAGAGAAAGAAGCAGAAAGGCCGCGCCCCCCGGCCCGGGTCATGCCCGGTGGATGGCTGGGCGGGCCGGGGTGGTTCGGCTGGGCGCGCCCGTCTACCGGCCGCCCGACACCCGGGGCAAGGCGCCGCGCTGCTGCTTCTTTCTCTTTCCAAATATCCGGCCGTCCAGCCGGGGCCGGGCGCCGGTTTCGGGTCAGGGCGCGACCATCAGCCGGGTCAGCCCGTGGAAATGATAGGTGTCGCCATAGGCCGGGGCTTCGGCCAGGTGCAGACCGGGGAGCCGGTCGAAGAGGATGGGCAGGGCGATCTGCATCTCCAGGCGCGCGAGCGGGGCACCGACGCAGAAATGAAGCCCGCCGCCCAGGCTGGTATGGGTGGTCAGCGCGCGGGTCGGATCAAAGCGATGGGGATCGGGCCAGCAGGCCGGATCGCGGTTGGCCGCGGCCAGCATCAGCGCGACCTGGTCGCCGCGCCGGAACCGGTGGCCAAAGACCTCGATATCCTCGTAGGCATAGCGCGTGAACATGTGCAGCGGCGGGTCGTAGCGCAGGATTTCCTCGACCGTGGCAGCGATCGTGTCGGGGGCCAGCCAGCGGCGGTCCAGCCCCAGCTGCAGCATGGTCTTCACCCCGTTGCCCAGCCCGTGCACCGTGGCCTCGTGCCCGGCGTTCAGCAGCAGGATGCAGGTGCCGATCAGCTCGTCCGTCGACAGCCGCGTGCCGTCTTCCTCGGCCTCGATCAGCCGGGTGATCAGGTCGTCGGCCGGGGTGCTGCGCCGGCGTTCGACATGCGCCCTCAGGTAGGCCGTGAAATCCGCCGCCGCCGCCGCGGCGCTGTCTTCGGTGGCCCGGGTGCGGCTGGCCTGGTACATGGCCACCATCCGGTGGCTCCAGTCCAGCAGCAACGGGGCATCCTCTTCGGGCACGCCCAGCAGCCGGCAGATCACCGTCACCGGCACGGCCGTGCAATAGGCCTGCAACAGGTCGAAATCTCCCTCGGGGAAGCGGTCGACCAGCGCATGGCACAGCGTCTCCGTGTCCGGCCCCAGCGCCGAGATCCGGCGCGAGGTGAAGGCCCGCAGCACCAGCCCGCGCAGCCGGGTGTGGCGCGGCGGCTCGGCGTCCAGCATCGAATGGGCCTCGGTCGCCAGCCAGGGCGCCAGGTGGGCCGGGGCGGGCAGGGGCATTTCGGCCGGCCGTTCCCGCCCGAAGCGGCGATCGCGCAGCAGGGCATGCACCTCGGCCTGTCCGAAGGCCGCGACCATGTCGTAATCCTCCCAGAACACCAGCGGCCCGGCCGCCCGGGCGCGGTCGTAGAACGGGTAGGGATCCTGGACGAAGGCGGGGTCGGTCGGCGACTGGCGAAGGCTCTGCATGCCGCCAGATGGCCCGGCCCACTGGTCAATGCAAGGCCCTGTTTGATAGCCTGCGCGTCATGAGCCGTTCCCGCCCGCAAAGCCCTGCCGTCATCCCGCTGTTCCTGGCCGCCGTGGCGCTGCTGGCCGCGCTGGCCGGGCAGGCCGGCTATCGCCAGGCCCTGGACCAGCTGGCCCTGCGCGGCCAGTCCGACCTGGCCCTGGCCGCCGACAGCCTGACCTCGCAATTGCAGACCTACCGCGAGCTGGCCGTGCTGATGGCCGATCACCCGGTGCTGGCCGGGCTCGATCCACGCCGCGGGCCCGAAGCGGCGCCGGGCCGCGAGGCCGCGCGGGCGGTGCTGCGCGAGGTGGCCGACAAGACCTCGGCGCTGGACCTGGCCTATGTCGATGCCGGCGGGCAGATCGTCGTGGCGGCCAGCGGGGCGACGGGCAGCCGGGCCGGGGCGCCCGACGTGCGGCGGGCGATGCAGGGCGCGCTGGGGGATGCCCATGGCCCGGGCGCGCCGGGCGGGCGGCGGGAATGGTCCTTTGCCGCGCCGGTCTTCGGCGGAGACGGCGGGGTGCGCGGGGCGGTGATCGTGACCGTCGACGTGGACGACCTGGAAGAAGCCTGGCGCGGCGGCCGGGCGCCGGTCTATTTCGTCGACGCCTCGGGCATTGTGTTTGTTTCCAACCGCTCCGAGCTGCTGTTCTGGCGCGAGACCCCGGGCCGGCCGGGCCTGCAGCCGCCGCAGGGCGAGGCCCCGCCGGTGCGCGCGCGCCATGTCGGCGGGCGCGAGGTCTGGCGGGTGGAATGGAGCCCCTACGTGCCCCTGCATGCCCTGCATCTGAGCCAGCCGATGCCGGTGATCGGCATGACGGCCAGCATCCTCGTCGACCTGGCCCCGGCCCGGCGGCTGGCCCTGACCCAGGCCGCGGCGGTGGCCGCGATCTGCCTGGCCTTCGGCATGATGCTGAACCTGGCCACCGAGCGCCGGCGCACCCTGGCCCTGGCCAATGCCAAGCTGGAAACCCGGGTGGCCGCCCGGACCCGCGCGCTGACCCAGGCCAACACCCGGCTGCGCCGCGAGGTGGCCGAACGGCAGGAGGCCGAGGCGGCGCTGAAACGCGCCCAGGCCGAGCTGATCGAGGCCGGCAAGCTGTCGGCCCTGGGCCAGATGAGCGCGGGCATCTCGCACGAGCTGAACCAGCCGCTGATGGCCATCCGCCAGTTTGCCGAGAACGGGGCGGCCTTCCTGGATCGCGGGCGGACCGAGGTGGCGCGGGACAATTTCGACAAGATCTCGGGCCTGGCCCAGCGGGCGGCGCGGATCATCAAGAACCTGCGGGCCTTTGCCCGCAACGAAAGCGAGCCGATGGGCAAGGTCGACCTGGTGCAGGTCATCGACACGGCGGTCGAGCTGACCGCCGGCCGGCTGGGGCGCGACGGAGTCAGGCTGGGCTGGGACCGGCCGGCCGGTCCGGTGCGGGCCTGGGGCGGCGAGGTCCGGCTGGTGCAGGTCTTTGTCAACCTGATCACCAACGCGGCCGATGCGATGTCGGAACAGGAAGACCGGGGCATCACGATCACCCTCACCGAGGGCGAGCGGCTGGTGGTGTCGGTCAGCGACGACGGGCCGGGCATTGCCGATCCCGAGCGGATCTTCGAGCCGTTCTACACGACCAAGGAGGTGGGCAGCGACGAGGGAATGGGGCTGGGCCTGTCGATTTCCTATGGCCTCGTCCAGAGTTTTGGCGGACATATCCGGGGCGTGAACGGCCCCGGCGGCGGGGCGGTGTTCACCGTCGAGCTGGACCGCTGGGAAACCCGGCGGCCGCAGGACGGATCGGAAGGACAGGCGGCATGAGTGGCAAGGTGTTACTGGTCGAGGACGATGCCTCGGTGCGCGAGGCGCTGGCCCAGACGCTGGACCTGGCCGAGATCGAGCCGATCCAGGCCGGGTCCTTCGTGGCGGCCAAGGACCGGATCACCCGCGATTTTCCGGGCGTCATCCTGTCGGATATCCGCATGCCCGGGCGCGACGGGTTCCACCTGCTGGATTACGCCCATGCGGTGGATGACGAGCTGCCGGTGGTGCTGCTGACCGGTGAGGGCGACATTCCGATGGCGGTGCGGGCGATGGAACGGGGAGCGTTCGGTTTCCTGGAAAAGCCCTGTGCCCCGGCCGAGCTGGTCGAGACGCTGACCCGGGCGCTGGAGGCGCGGCTGGGCGTGCTGAGCCAGCGCGAGGCACGCGACCGGGCCGAGGCCGGCGATCCCGCCGCCCGGCTGATCTTTGGCGTGTCCGACCTGGCCGAAGGGCTGCGGGCGCGGGTGCGGCGGGTGGCCGGGCTGGAAACCCCGGTGCTGATCGAGGGCGCGCCGGGTTCGGGGATCTCGAAGGTGGCCGAGGTGGTGCACCTGTGTTCGCCGCGCTCGAAAGGCCCGTTCGAGAAGCGCGCGGCGGCCGGGCTGGACCGGGCCGGGCTGGATGCCGGGCTGGCGGCGGCGGCGGGGGGCGCGCTGTTTCTCGACGAGATCGCGCAATTGCCGGCCGACACGCAGATCGCCCTGATCGAGACGCTGGAGGCGCCGGGGGCCAGGCATGACGCGGCGGCGCGGGTCATGGCGGGCACGTCGCGCGAGCCGGCGATCCTGCAGGACGGGGCGGTGCTGAACCCGGAATTGTACTACCGGCTGCAGGTGACCGGGGTGCGGGTGCCGGCGCTGGCCGAGCGGCCCGAGGATATCCCGGTGCTGTTCCGGGCCTACGTGGCCCAGGCGGCCGAACAGGCGGGCATTGCCGCGCCCGAGATCAAGCCCGACCACCTGGCCGCGCTGATGGCGCAGGCCTGGCCGGGCAATGCGCGGTCGCTGATGTCGGCGGCCATGCGGTTTGTCCTGGGCATGTCGGACGAGGTCTCGGCGGCGGCCGAGCTGGGGCTGGCCGAACAGATGGCCCGGGTGGAGCGGTCCTTGCTGATCGCGGCGCTGGGGCGGCAGAACGGGCGGGCGTCGGAGGCGGCGAAGGTGCTGAAACTGCCGCGCAAGACCTTCTATGACAAGCTGGCGAAATACGGCATTCGGCCCGAGGATTTCCGCCGCTAGGGCGCATCGGCCGGGTCCGCCCTTGCCCGGGGACGACGCGGGGCGGCGGGCTGGACGGCCGGATATTTACGAAGAGAAAGAAGCAGCAGGCCGGCGCCCGGGGGGCGGCGGTGGGTGCCTTGTGGTGGGGTGGGAAGGAGCGCCGGTCCGAGACGGGACAGGGTGGTCAATGGCGCGGTCGGTTCTGGGGGGCGACGGTAATGTGTGGCGCCGCGCCTATTGGGGCGGGGTGTCTGGTGCGATGGTTCGGGGAAGGTGCGTGGGCTTGCGGGCCGATCTGCGGGCGGAGGGGATCTGCGAAGCGGGTCGTGATGCAAACGAGGGCGTCGCGAGGCGGAACGTGGCGCGGGCCGGGGTGACTCGCGGGGTGTTTCGGGCGCGGAGAAGGGCGGGAAGGTGTGCGGAAAGTCGCACAATGGCCGGGGCGGGATGTGCGGATCTTCGCACAGGGTGGTGCGGTGGATATGGGCGCGATCCTGCCAAGTCTCTGAAAACGCTTGGAATCGCGGATTTCAAGGGGGTCGTGCCAAGACTTGTTGTCAGTGCATTGCGGCTTTGCATGATGCGGGATCAGCGCGCATCACTTCGCGCCGGCGGCCCGGCCGCCTCACGTTCATGACAGATCCATCGGGAGGAGAGACCCCATGAAGACCCTGCTCAAAGCCACCGCCGCCCTGGCGCTGTGTGTTGGTGCCTCCGGCGCCATGGCCGCTTGCGACGACGGCGAGATCGTCGTCAAGTTTGCCCATGTGACCAACACCGACAAGCACCCCAAGGGCATCGCCGCCTCGCTGCTGGAGCAGCGGGTGAACGACGAGATGAACGGCACGATGTGCATGGAAGTCTACCCGAACTCGACGCTCTACAACGATGACCAGGTGCTGGAAGCGATGCTGCAGGGCGACGTGCAGCTGGCCGCGCCCTCGCTGTCGAAATTCGAGACCTTTACCAAGCAGTTCCGCATCTTCGACCTGCCGTTCATGTTCAAGAACATCGATGCCGTCGATGCCTTCCAGGCCTCGGAAACCGGTGAGGCGATGAAGGATTCCATGGCCCGTCGCGGGCTGCAGGGCCTGGCCTTCTGGCACAATGGCATGAAGCAGTTCTCGGCCAACAAGCCGCTGGAAATGCCGGGCGATGCCGCCGGGCTGAAATTCCGCGTGCAGCCCAGCGACGTGCTGGTCGCCCAGATGGAAGCGCTGGATGCCTCGCCGCAGCCGATGGCCTTCTCGGAAGTCTACGGCGCGCTGCAGCAGGGTGTTGTCGACGGGCAGGAGAACACCTGGTCGAACATCTACGGCCAGAAGTTCTTTGAGGTGCAGGACGGCACCACCGAGACCAACCACGGCGTGCTGGATTACCTGGTCGTGACCTCGGTCGACTGGCTGGACAGCCTGGATGCCGATGTGCGCGACCAGTTCATGACCATCGTCGACGAAGTGACCGCCACGCGGAACTCGGAATCGGCGGCGGTCAACGAGGCGGCCAAGCAATCGGTCATCGACGCCGGCGGTGTCGTGCGCGAGCTGACGCCCGAGCAGCGCCAGGCCTGGGTCGACGCGATGAAGCCCGTCTGGGCCGAGTTCGAGGGCGACGTGGGCGCCGACAACATCGCCGCCGCGCAGGAAATCAACGCGTCGATGTAATCCGTTGCCGGCCGGCCCGCGGGGGCCGGCCCATCATCAACCGACCTGCGCGCCGGGCCCGAGACGTCCGGCGCGCTCATTTCGGGGAGGGGGCCCATGAGCGGGCAGAAATTCCATCCGCGCACGCCGTTGGGCCGTGCGATCAACAACCTAGAAGAGACGCTGATCGCCCTGATCCTGGGGCTCATGACGCTGGTCACCTTCATCAACGTCGTGCTGCGCTACGGTTTCAACTCGTCCTTCATCTGGGGGCTCGAGGTCACGCTGATCCTGTTCTCGTGGCTGGTCATCCTGGGCGTGAGCTATTGCGTCAAGGTCACCGCCCACCTGGGCGTGGATGCCGTGACCAATGCCCTGCCGGCCGGGCCGCGCCGGGTGCTGGCGCTGATCGCCGCGGCGGTCTGCATTCTCTACGGCATCCTGCTGTTCAAGGGCGCCTGGGATTACTGGGCGCCGTTTGCCGCGCTGCAGCCGACCGAGGGCCGCTGGTTCCCGCTGGGCTTTACCGAAGGCGTGCGCGACCGGGCGTTCTATACCACCGACCAGGTGCCGATGCTGGGCATCTTCCGCTGGCTGGAAGAGGCGATCAACTATGGCGAGGCCTATGACAAGCTGCCCCGCGTGATCCCCTATTTCATCCTGCCGTTCGGAACCGGGCTCTTGCTGATCCGGTTCATCCAGGCCGGGATCGGCGTGCTGCGCGGCACGCGGTCGAGCCTGATCGTCAGCCACGAAGCCGAAGACGCGGTCGAGGATGTCGCCGCCATGAACCGCGGAGACTGAACCCATGGACGTTGTCATCCTCTTTGCCCTGGTCATCGGGCTGATGCTGATCGGCGTGCCGATCGCCGTGTCGCTGGGCCTGTCGTCGATCTTCTTCCTGCTGGCGTTCTCCGACACGTCGCTGGCCTCGATCGCCCAGAGCTTTTACCAGGCCATGGCCGGGCATTACACGCTGCTGGCCATCCCGTTCTTCATTCTGGCGTCGTCCTTCATGTCGACGGGCGGCGTGGCCAAGCGGATCATCCGCTTTTCCATCGCCTGTGTCGGCCACATGCGCGGCGGCCTGGCCATTTCGGGCGTCTTTGCCTGCATGCTCTTTGCCGCCCTGTCGGGCTCGTCGCCGGCCACCGTGGTGGCCATCGGGTCCATCGTCATCGCGGCGATGCGCCAGGCTGGCTATACCAAGGATTTCGCCGCCGGCGTGATTGCCAATGCCGGCACGCTGGGCATCCTGATCCCGCCGTCGATCGTCATGGTCGTCTATGCCTCGGCCACCGACGTGTCGGTCGGGCGGATGTTCCTGGCCGGGGTGATCCCCGGGCTGATGGCCGGCATCATGCTGATGATCACGATCTATGTCATGGCCCGCATCAAGAACATGCCCAAGGGCGAATGGCTGGGCTGGGGCGAGATCTGGTCGGCCTTCAAGGATGCCTTCTGGGGTCTGATGCTGATCGTCATCATCATGGTCGGGATCTATGGTATCCCCGGCGTGACGGGCGCGATCTTTACCCCGACGGAAGCGGCGGCCGTGGCCTCGGTCTATGCCTTCCTGGTGGCGGTCTTTGTCTATCGCGACATGGGCCCGCTGGCCACGCCCGAGGGCGAGAAGAACCTGACGCTGGCCCAGAAGCCCTGGGCGCTGGTCACGGCCTTTGTCCATCCCGACACCAAGAAGACCCTGTTCGAAGCCGGCAAGCTGACGATCACGCTGATGTTCATCATCGCCAATGCGCTGATCCTCAAGCACGTGCTGACCGACGAGCAGATCCCCCAGCATATCGCCGAGGCCATGCTGGCCGCGGGGCTGGGCCCGGTGATGTTCCTGGTGATCGTCAACGTGATCCTGCTGATCGGCGGGCAGTTCATGGAGCCGTCGGGTCTTCTGGTCATCGTGGCGCCGCTGGTCTTCCCGATTGCCATCGAGCTGGGGATCGACCCGATCCACCTGGGCATCATCATGGTGGTGAACATGGAAATCGGGATGATCACGCCGCCCGTGGGTCTGAATCTCTTCGTGACCTCCGGGGTTGCAGGGATGCCGATGATGCGGGTCGTGAAGGCCGCGCTGCCCTTCCTGGCCGTGCTCTTCGTCTTCCTGATCCTGGTGACATACGTGCCGGGGATTTCGACCTGGCTGCCGACGTTGCTGATGGGGCCGGAGATCATCACGAACTGATGCGACAGACGGGCGCCTTGCTGAGGGGCGCCCGCCGGGTCGGTCGACTTTGGGGGCTGCGGGGGGCGCAAGGCGCTGCCGCGGCCCTTTTTCGTTGGGACATGACGGCCCGCCTGGCCCGGGGGGCGGCGGGGTAAACCCCGCCCTACGCAGGAAGCGCGGGCAGGGGCCGGTGAGGGTGGGGAGCCTGGAGGTCGGCGGGCGAAGGTCGGCCAGGCGCAGGAACAGGCCGGCCAGGTTGGGCCAGCGAGGGAAGGCCCGCGCAGATGCGGACCGGCGCAGGGGTAAGTGCGGGTAGGCCGGGCCAGCGCAGGCCCGGACCGGGATCAGGCGGCGTCGAGCGCGTCGATGATGGCGCCGAAATCGGCCGCTTTCAGGCTGGCCCCGCCGACCAGCGCCCCGTCGACATCATCCACGGCAAAGATCTCGGCGGCGTTGGACGGCTTGACCGAGCCGCCGTAGAGCAGCCGGATATCCGCCGCCGGGGCACCGAGATGGCCGGTCAGCTCGGCCCGCAGGAAGGCATGGACCTCGGCGATCTGGTCGAGCGTGGGGGTCAGGCCGGTGCCGATGGCCCAGACAGGTTCATAGGCCACGACAAGCGTGTCGCCGGTGGCCCCGGCGGGCAGCGAGCCGGCCAGCTGGGCGCCGATGACCGCAAGGGTCGTCCCGGCCTCGCGCTGGTCCAGGTCCTCGCCCAGGCAGAGCACGACGGTCAGCCCGGCGGCCATGGCCGCTTCGGACTTGGCCTTGACCATGGCATCGCTCTCGCCGTGATCGCTGCGCCGTTCGGAATGGCCGGTGATGACATGGCTGGCCCCGGCATCGGCCAGCATGGCGGCCGAAATGTCACCGGTATGGGCGCCCGAGGTGGCCGCGTGGCAATCCTGCCCGCCAAGGGCGATGGCCGTGCCGGCGGCATCGGCCGCGCGGCTCAGAAGGGTTGCCGGGGGGCAGATGAGCACGTCACATCCGGCCGCGGGCCGGGCGGCCAGAGTGGCCAGTTCCGCCAGCGCCGCCTGGGTGCCGTTCATCTTCCAATTGCCTGCCGCCAGTTTGCGCCGCATGGTCCGTCCCTCGTTGAAACCGCGTTGGTGCATATGGTTAACACCGGCGGCGCGGGGTGACAAATGGCATGGCTGAGGGGGTTGCAGGCGCCGGGGCCGGGCCTGGCGTCGGACGGCAAGGGGCGGTGCGGGGAGTGATGCGCTGCGCCGGAGCGGCGGTTTCGGAGCGACACAGGGCGCAGGCTGTCATCCCTACGTATCATACGGCAAGGCATGGCGGCGCCGGGCGGGCCGGCGCGCGCGGGGTCACATGTTGGCGAACTTGATCGATTCGCCGCAGCCGCAGGCTTCGGTCACGTTGGGATTGTTGAAGCGGAACCCGGATTCCAGCAGGCTGGTCTCGTAGTCGATCTCGGTGCCGAAGAGGAACATCTGGGCCATGGGCGCGATCAGCACGCGGGCGCCGTCCTGTTCGACGACCTCGTCGTTGGGGTCGGCCGTGGCCACGTAATCCATGGTATATTCCATGCCCGCGCAACCGCCCTTCTTGACGCCGATGCGCAGGCCGGTCTTGTCGCCCTGGTCCATCAGCTTGCGGATCTGCGCCGCGGCGCGGGGGGTGATGGTAACGGCCTGTTTTCCGGGAATAGCAAACATGTGGCGAGGCTCCTTTGGTGGCCAATGTAGGGATTGCGGGGGCCGGGCTCAAGCACCTGGCGCGCGGCGGGCAGCCATGAGAGGGGAAATGACCGGTCGTCACCCGGCCGGTGATCAAGCACGGGGACATGATGGATCGTCGCGCCGCTAGCCAAGCCAGGGGAAATGTCCGCTTGTCACGCGGAGGACGACCATGTGAGGCGAAAACATCGGTGTCAGGCGCCGGGCGGCAATGCGAGGCGAAATCCCCGGGTGCCAGGTGTCGGGCGGCCATGCGGACGGGAAATGACCGCCCGGCATGGGGCCGGGCGGCCGGAGCGGAGGCCGGATTGGTGCCGAGGGGACAGCGTGGTGGCCCGCGAAAAAGGGATCCGTCAAATGGGCCGCCGGCCGTTGGAGGCCGTGGCGGCATGTCTCAAGACACGCGCCGGTGGCTAAAGGGCTGGCGTGACAGGCAGGTGTCAGCCAGGTAACAGCTTTGAAACAGGGAGGAATTTGCTGTGGATAAGGGGCGCCCATGGGCGGACGGGCGCCCGTGGAGAGGGCGCGCCGGATATTTGGAAAGAGAAAGAAGCAGCAGGGCGGCGCGCGGCCGGTCCGTGCCGCGGGCGGTCACATGAAGCCGAGTTCTAGCCGGGCTTCGTCGGACATCATGTCCATGCCCCAGGGCGGTTCCCAGGTCAGATCGACATCGACCTGCTTGACCCCGCCGATCGGCTCGACCGCATCGGCGACCCAGCCGGGCATGTCACCGGCCACGGGGCAGCCCGGGGCGGTCAGGGTCATCAGGATCTTGACCTCGTTTTCCGAAGAAATATCAATGGTGTAGATCAGGCCGAGCTCGTAGATGTTGACCGGGATTTCGGGGTCGTAGACCGTGCGGCAGGCATCGACGATCTGCTCGTAGAGCGGGTGATCGGTGCTCGACGGGGGGATCAGGGGCGCGCCTTCCATGGGCTCGGGGGATTGGGTCATGACATCCTCTTCCGGGGTTCCTGAGCGAACATATAGGAAATGGGCGGGGAGGGTAAAGGGAGCGCGTGGCAGCGGGGGCGACGGTTTTGCGCCTGACGCACCGGGGGACGGGCCGCCGTAGGATGGGTTGGGCAACCCATCCTGGCCCATCACGGCCGGGCTATTGGCGCAGGGCGGCTTCGGGCAGGGTGATCCGCCGGGCCATGAAGCCGGAGCCGAACTCGGTGTCGAGCTGGCCGTCGAGCTGGCGTTCGACCGAGATCTGCAGCAGCTCGGTGCCAAAGCCATGGCCCTTGGGCGTTTCCGGGGGCGGGGCGATGCCTTCCTCGCGCCAGTCGATCACCACCCGCGCCGGGTCGGACACAGGGCCCTCGGCCGCATCCGTCTCCCCGCCGTCCAGGCGCCAGGTCACCGTCAGCCGGCCCTCGGCATCGGCCAGGGCGCCGTACTTGGCCGCGTTGGTCGCCAGTTCGTGAAACACCAGGGCCAGGTAGGTCACGGCCTTCTGGCCGAGGATCAGGTTGGGCCCGTCGATGGTGACCCGCTCGATCTCGCGGTCCAGATGCGGTTCCAGCAGCGTGGCGACCAGCTTTTGCAGCGAGATCTGCGGCCCCGGCTGTTCATGGGCCACGACCACCGGCACGATCAGCTCATGCGCCTGGGCCAGGGCCTGGACCCGGCTTTCCAGCGCCCGGGCCAGCGCCTCGGCCGAGCTTTCCTGGCGGCGCGACAGGCGGATGATGCCGGTCACGATGGCAAAGATGTTCTTCACCCGGTGGTTCATCTCCCGCAGCAGCAGCTGGCGGTCCTCGAGCGTCTCGCGCAGGGCGATTTCGGTCTCGATCATGTGCGACAGGTCGGTCAGCGCCTCGACCTGGGCGTCGGTCCAGTCGTGGGGCTTGTCGTCGATGGCACAGAACGAGCCCAGCGGCTGGCCTTCGGGCCCGTGGACGGGCACGCCCAGGTAGGCCACAACGCCCAGCTCGCCGACGGCCAGGTTGTCGCGCAGGAGCGCATGTTCGCGGGCATCGCGGACCGACAGGGGGGTATCGGCGCTGACGACATATTGGCAGAAGGAATGGCTGAGCGGGGTCTGGCGGTCGCGCGCGGCCTGGCCGGTCAGCCCGGTCTGGGCCTTGAAGAACTGGCGCTTGCCATCGACCAACGACAGCAGGCCGACGGGCGTGCCGGTGATCCGCGTGGCCAGGCGTACGGCGCGGTCAAAGACCTCTTCGGGAGCGGTGTCGAGCAGGCCCGATGCGTCCAGCGCGGCCAGCCGGGCAGAGCCGCCCAGCGTGTCGTCATGGCCCTTGGGGCGGGTGTCGGGGAAGCGGCGCGTCACCATGTCCGGGCTGTTGGGTGGCCGGCGGCGGGAGGCGGGCAGGGCATGGTCTTGATGTCTCGTCCCGTTGGTTGCGGGGCCGCGTGGTGCGGCCGGTCGGGCGCCAGGTTTAGCGGCTATCGGGGCGCGGTCAAAGGTAAAATTGTGTCAGCGGACGCATTTCAGGGCCGCTGCACCCAGCCGCGCGCGATCAGTCGTTGATGTCGTCGTGAAAGCGCGTGACCTGGCCACGGGGCAGGGCAAAGGCCCGGCGCAGGACGATCCAGGCCAGCAGCGACAGGGCGGCAAAGACCAGCAGCAGAAGGGGCAGCGACAGCACCAGCCCGAGGTTCAGCAGCAGCAGGGCGACCGCCGCCGCACCGATGGCAAAACCCAGGAAGACAAAGCCCGGCACCAGCACTTCGAGGATGCCCAGCACCAGCGCCGCGGCGCCCCAGACCCACCAGAGCGTCAGGGCGCTCATGTGTCTCGGCCCCGCAGCAGGCGGAAGGCGTCGGAAAAGGCCTCGATCGCGGCCGCGGGCACCAGGATGGTCTGCTTGCCCTCGCCGGTGCCAAGCGCGGCCAGGGCCTCGACCTGTTTCAGGGCGACCTGGTATTGCGCGGCCTCGATGCCGTTGTCCTCGATGGCCTGGGCCACGACGCCGGTGGCATAGGCTTCGGCATCGGCCTGGATGCGCCGGGCCTTGGCGATCTGTTCGGCGGCATAAAGCTCGCCATCGGCCTGCAGCTCGACGGCCCGGCGCTTGCCTTCGGCCTCGGTGACCAGGGCGCGGCGGGCGCGTTCGGCATTGAGCTGCTGGAGCATGGCCGCGCGGGTCGCCTCGTCGAGATTGACGTCGAGCAGCTCGGCCCGGGTGACTTCGATGCCCCAGTCGTCCACGGCTTCGAGCAGCGATTGCTTGATCGTGGCGGTCAGCTGCGAGCGGTTGGACTGGACCTCGTCCAGCTCCATCCGGCCGATTTCCGACCGCACGATGCCGGCGACGGTGGTGGCGATGGCCTCGTCGACATCGCGGATGCGGTAGACGGTCTTTTCGGGGTGCAGGATGCGGAAGAAGACCGAGCTTTCGACCTGGACGAGGACGTTGTCGGCGGTGATGGCATCCTGGCTCATGGCCGGCAGCTGGCGTTCCAGGATCGAGATGCGGTGGGCGACATGGTCGATGAAGGGGATGATGATGTTGATGCCCGGGCCCAGGACAGCGGCCAGCCGGCCGAACCGTTCGACGACGAACTTCTCGGATTGCGGCACGATCTTGACGCCCTTGAAGACGATGACGATCAGCAGCACGGCGGCCAGGATGTAGAGGATGGAGCCGGAAGCGGCCTGGATGATCTGGTCTTCGGTCATGGGCATGTCCTTCCCGGGGGCTGCGGCAGGGCCGTGTCAGGCCATAGATGTGCCCTGGGCGCGGGGCTGGCAAGGGACATGTGGGCGCGCGGAGGCCGGGGCGGTGTTCTGCCGGGCCTGCAGGGCAGTGATGTTCTTGTCATCGGGACGGGTTAGGCTTAGGGGGCGCGACCCGGCCGGGACAGCCCGGCCGGGGACGGGCCCGGGGAACGGCCGGATGTGAAAGGATGAGCGATGACGACGACAACAACGACCCGCGCGGCGGTGCTGGGCACGGCGATCGGCCTGATGGCCGGCCTGGCCGGGGCGCAGGAGCTGCATGTCTACAACTGGTCGGATTACATCGATGCCGACCTGCTGGCGAAATTCACCGAAGAGACCGGGATCAAGGTGGTCTACGACGTCTTCGACAGCAACGAGATGCTGGAGACCAAGATGCTGGCCGGCCAGTCGGGCTATGACGTGGTGGTGCCCTCCGACAGCTTCCTGCGCCGGCAGATCCAGGCCGGGGCCTTCATGGAACTGGACCCGGCGCTGTTGCCCGATGCGGGCAACCAATGGGACATGATCACCCGGCGGACGGCGGATTTCGATCCCGACAATGCCTATTCGATCAATTACCTCTGGGGCACGACCGGGGTGGGGATCAACACGGCCAAGGTCGCCGAGGTTCTGGGCGCCGATGCGCCGGTCGACAGCCTGGCGCTGGTCTTTGACCCGGCCAACATGGAAAAGCTGGCGGCCTGCGGGGTGCATTTCCTCGATGCCCCGGTCGAGATGATCCCGGCGGCGATGCTCTATGCCGGGCTCGATCCCAATGCCCAGGACGGCGCGGCCTTCGATGCGGCCGAAGAGGTGCTGACGGCGGTGCGGCCCCATGTGCAGAAGTTCCATTCCTCGGAATATGTCAACGCCCTGGCCAATGGCGACATCTGCGTGGCGGTGGGCTGGTCGGGCGACGTGCTGCAGGCGCGCGACCGCGCGGCCGAGGCCGACAACGGGGTCGAGATCGCCTACCATGCCTTCGCCGAGGGCTCGGCCATGTGGTTCGACCAGATGGCGATCCCGGTGGATGCGCCCAACCCGGACGCGGCCCATGCCTTCCTGAACTTCATGCTGGGGGCCGAGAACATCGCGGCGGTGTCGAACTATGTCTATTATGCCAACGGCAACCTGGCATCGCAGGCCTTCCTTGAGCCCGACGTGATCGGCGATCCGGCGATCTATCCGCCCGAGGCCACGATGGACACGCTCTGGGTTTTCCAGGGCTGGGCGCCCAAGGTGCAGCGGACGGCCACGCGGCTCTGGACCAAGATCAAGTCGGGCACCTGAGGCCCCGCAAGGGCGCGCCACTGCCGGCGTGCCCTTGCCCGAAGCACGGCCCGGCCGAGAAGGGCCGCCGGGGGGCGCTGCCCCCGTCCTCCGTTGGAGGACTCCCCCGGGAATACTTGGAAAGAGAAAGAAGCAGGAGCGCGGTCCTGCCTTCCCGCCGGCGCGGCGGCTGACGGGGCAGGACAGGCCTGCTGCTTCTTTCTCTTCATAAATATCCGGCCCATCGCGACGGGCCGGGTGATCGGATCATTCAGCGCGCTTGCGCCGGGCCGGGCGGGGCCGGACGTTGAGTTCGATCTCTTCGTAGAGCTTTTCGACGACGTTCTTCTTGGTCACTGTTTCGATGCCTTCGAGCCCGGGCGAGGAATTCACTTCAAGCACCTTGGGCCCGCTTTCCGCGCGCAAGAGGTCAACCCCGGCCAGCCCCAGGCCAAAGGCGCGGGCGGCGCGCACGGCCATGTCGCGTTCGGCCTTGGTGATGCGCACCGACGACGCGCTGCCGCCCTGGTGCAGGTTCGAGCGGAAATCGCCTTCGGCCCCGGTGCGTTTCATCGAGGCCACGACCTTGCCGCCGACGACCAGGCAGCGGATGTCCTCGCCTGCCGCTTCCTTTACGAATTGCTGGACCAGGAAGTTGGCCTTGAGGCCCCGGAAGGCCGAGATCACGGATTCGGCGGCCTTCTTGGTTTCGGCCAGCACCACGCCTTTGCCTTGTGTCGATTCCAGCAGCTTGATGATCAGCGGCGCCGAGCCGACCAGCCCGATCAGGTTCGACGTATCCTTGGGCGAGGCCGCAAAGGCCGTGGTGGGCATGTCGATCTTGTAGCGGCTGAGGATCTGGTGGGCATTGAGCTTGTCGCGGCTGGACGCAATGCCCGCGGAATTGTTCACCACGAAGGTGCCGATGGTTTCGAACTGGCGCACCACGGCCGTGCCATAGGGCGTGATCGACGCGCCGATGCGCGGGATCACGGCGTCGTAGCGGGGCAGGCGTTTGCCGTCGTAATGCACCTCGGGCATCATCGGGTTGATGGCCATGTAACAGCGCGTGGTGTCGATGACCTCGACGGTATGGCCGCGGGCCTCGCCGCCTTCGACCAGGCGGCGGGTGGAGTAATTGTTCTCGCGGCTGAGCACGGCGATGCGCAGGGCCCGGTTGGGGGCGATCGTGCGCATCAGCTTCGACGAATGGTAGACATCGTAATCCAGCAGCGGCTGCAGGTGGCGTTCGGTGGGCACGATGGAAATGTGATCCTGCAGCGCCTGGCGGCCCAGCAGCATGCGGCTGGCCATGCCCGAACGGTCGGTCAGGGTGATCTCGATCGGCCAGGTCTGGCCACCGACGGTCAGCGGCGTGCGGATGACATAGCGCAGCTCGCGCTCGCCGTTCGACGAGGTCACCTCGCGCCGGTCGACGATCTCGGCCGAGCAGGTGATGGCCAGCTCGTAATGGCCGGGGATCGGATGCACGTCGAAGCGCACCTTGGGCTGGCTGGCCGGGCCAAAGGTCTCGATGTCGGAAGCATGCAGCGCCGAGGTGCGCGCGCCGGTGTCGACCTTGGCCGAGATGGCCGGCAGGCCGAGCTCGGGAAGCGAGATCCATTCTTCCCAGCCGAAGGTGAGCGGAGGTGGGGTGGTGTCGGTATCGGACATGTCGGATCCCTCTCGTGACGATGCCCCCCTGCTAAGGGGTCTTGGTTACGATTTCCACCCGCTTGCATGCGCGGAACGCTTTGCTTTTGCGCCGTGCCGGGGTAGAGGGCGGCAATGACCAGCACATTCTCGTTTTCGCTCGCGGCCACGGATGGCCGGGCCCGTACCGGCACCATCTCGACCCCGCGCGGCGAGATCCGCACGCCGGCCTTCATGCCCGTCGGCACGGCGGCAACCGTCAAGGCGATGATGCCCGACAGCGTGCGCGCGACGGGGGCCGACATCCTGCTGGGCAATACCTATCACCTGATGCTGCGCCCCGGGGCCGAGCGGATCGACCGGCTGGGCGGGCTGCACCGGTTCATGAACTGGGACCGGCCGATCCTGACGGATTCGGGCGGTTTCCAGGTCATGAGCCTGGCCGGGCTGCGCAAGCTGACCGAAGAGGGCGTGACCTTCAAATCCCATATCGACGGGTCGAAACACCACCTGACCCCGGAACGTTCGATGGAAATCCAGAAGCTGCTGGGCTCGGACATCGTCATGTGTTTCGACGAATGCCCGGCCCTGCCGGCCGAGGAAAAGGTCGTTGAGGCAAGCATGCGCATGTCGATGCGATGGGCGGCACGTTCGCGCGAGGCCTTCGGCGACCGGCCCGGCCATGCGCTGTTCGGCATCCAGCAGGGCGGCGTGACCGAAGAGCTGCGCGGTGAAAGCGCCGAGGCGCTGCGCGGGATCGGCTTTGACGGGTATGCCGTCGGCGGGCTGGCCGTGGGCGAGGGCCAGGAGGCCATGTTCGGCGTGCTGGATTACGCGCCGGGCATGCTGCCCGAGGACAAGCCGCGCTACCTCATGGGCGTGGGCAAGCCCGACGACATCGTGGGGGCCGTGGCGCGGGGCATCGACATGATGGATTGCGTGCTGCCCTCGCGGTCGGGCCGGACGGGCCAGGTCTTTACCCGGCGCGGCGTGGTCAACATCAAGAACGCCCGCCACCAGGACGACCCGCGCCCGCTGGACGAGGCCTGCACTTGTCCGGCCTGCCGGTCCTATTCGCGGGCCTACCTGCACCATGTCTTCCGCAGCCAGGAGATCATTTCCTCGATGCTGCTGACCTGGCACAATTTGCATTACTTCCAGGAGATCATGGAGGGCATGCGGGGGGCCATTGCCGCCGGCACATTTGACGCCTGGCAGGACGACTTTCACGCCACCCGGGCGCAGGGCGATATCGAGCCGATCTGAGGGGCGAACCATGTGACGTCGCGCCCCTTGGCCGGCGTCGTGGTGGGATATTTCAAAAGAGAAAGAAGCAGCAGGTCCGCGCGCTTTCCACGGCCGGGGCCCCGGGGGCTGGCCGGGGAGCAGGGCGCGGCGTCCTGGCTTCTTCTTGGTCCAAATACCCGTCGCGACATCGGTCCGGGGGCGATGCCGGGGCCATTGACGCGCCACGCTGACACGCCAATGGCCGACGGGATCAGTCGCGCCCGGGCATTTCCCCGCGCGACAGGGCGGCCACGCCGGTGCGGGCGATTTCCACCAGGCCCAGCGGGCGCATCAGCTCGGCGAAGGCGTCGATCTTTTCCGGCGCGCCGGTGATTTCGAAGACAAAGCTGTTGAGCGTGCTGTCGACCACGTTGGCCCGGAAGATCTCGCCGATCCGAAGCGCCTCGACCCGTTTCTCGCCGGTGCCTTCGACCTTCAGCATGGCCAGCTCGCGTTCGATCGACCGGCCTTCGACCGTTAGGTCATGCACGTCGCGCACCGACACGATACGCCCCAGCTGGGCCTTGATCTGTTCGATCACCTGCGGCGTGCCGGTTGTCACGATGGTGATGCGCGACAGGTGGCCGGTGTGGTCGACCTCGGCCACGGTCAGGCTTTCGATATTGTAGCCGCGCCCCGAGAACAGCCCGATCACCCGGGCCAGCACGCCCGGTTCGTTCTCGACCAGCACGGCGATCGTGTGTTTTTCCTGCATGTCCGAAAAGGTCGGGCGCAGGTTGTAGGCGGAATGGCTCGTCGAGCCTTGCTTGATATGTAGAGGGGACATCCTCGCCTCCCGATGGATTGACCGAAGGGTTGACCGCACCCGGACGGCAACCGCCCGGGCCGGAATTTTCGAAAATTCCGGGCCGTTTTCCGCAGGGAAAACGGCGCCGGGGCAGGCGGGGGTCAGACCAGGACAGAGCCCTTGCTGTCGATCACGCCCTGGGTCTCGGCTTCGCCCAGCAGCATCTCGTTATGGGCCTTGCCCGACGGGATCATCGGGAAGCAGTTCTCGTGCTTCTCGACCAGGCAGTCAAAGACCACCGGCCCGTCGTAATTGATCATTTCCATGATCGCATCGTCCAGGTCGGCCGGATCGTTGCAGATGATGCCCTTGGCGCCAAAGGCCTCGGCGAGTTTCACGAAATCGGGCAGCGCCTCGGACCAGGAATGCGAATACCGCTCGCCATGCAACAGCTCCTGCCACTGGCGCACCATGCCCAGGCGTTCGTTGTTCAGGATGAACTGCTTGACCGGCGCGCGGAATTGCACGGCCGTGCCCAGCTCCTGCATGTTCATCAGCCAGGATGCCTCGCCGGCGACATTGATCACCAGCGCATCGGGGTGCGCGATCTGCACGCCGATCGAGGCCGGGAAACCATAGCCCATCGTGCCCAGGCCACCGGAGGTCATCCAGCGGTTGGGATCCTCGAAGTTCAGGAACTGCGCGGCCCACATCTGGTGCTGGCCGACCTCGGTGGTGATGTAGCGATCCCGGTCCTTGGTCAGCGCTTCCAGCCGTTCCAGCGCATATTGCGGCTTGATCGTCTTGGGGCTGTCGGCATAGGCGAGGCAATTGACCTTGCGCCAGTCGGTGATCTGGCCGTGCCACTTGCGCACGGCTTCGACCTCGGTCTTGCGCCCGCGGGCCTTCCAGATCTTCAGCACGTCTTCCAGCACATGGGCCACGTCACCGACGATCGGGATGTCGGTCTTGACCACCTTGTTGATCGACGACGGGTCGATATCGACATGGACCTTGATCGAACCCGGCGAAAACGCATCGATCCGTCCGGTGATCCGGTCGTCGAACCGCGCGCCGATGCAGATCATCAGGTCGCAATCATGCATGGCCATGTTGGCCTCGTAGAGCCCGTGCATGCCCAGCATGCCCAGCCAGTTCTGGCCCGACGCCGGATAGGCCCCCAGGCCCATCAGCGTCGAGGTGATCGGAAAGCCCGTGGCATCGACCAGCTCGCGCAGCAGCTGGCTGGCATGGGGCCCCGAGTTGATCACCCCGCCGCCGGTGTAGAACACCGGGCGCTTCGCCGTCTCGATGGCCGCGACCAGCTCGGTGATCTCGGCCTGGTCGCCCTTGACCTGGGGCTGGTAATGCGAGGCCGTGGGATTGGGCCCGGCATAGGTGCCGGTGGCAAACTGGACGTCCTTGGGAATGTCGATCAGCACCGGCCCGGGCCGGCCCGAGGTTGCCACGTGGAAGGCCTCGTGGATCGTCGGGGCCAGCCGGTCGGTATCCTTGACCAGCCAGTTGTGTTTCGTGCAGGGCCGGGTGATGCCGATCGTGTCTGCCTCCTGGAAGGCATCCGAGCCGATCATGAAGGTCGGCACCTGGCCGGTCAGCACGATGATCGGGATCGAATCCAGCAGCGCGTCGGTCAGCCCGGTGACGGCATTCGTCGCGCCCGGGCCCGAGGTCACCAGCGCCACGCCGGGCTTGCCGGTCGAGCGGGCATAGCCTTCGGCGGCGTGAACCGCGCCCTGTTCGTGGCGCACCAGGATGTGGCGGATGTCGTTTTGCTGGAAGATCTCGTCGTAGATCGGTAGCACGGCGCCGCCGGGATAGCCGAATACCGTGTCCACACCCTGATCCTTCAGGGCCTGAACCACCATTTTCGCTCCGGTCATCTCTTGTGTCATTGTCGTGCTCTCCGGTTTCGACACAGCGTCATTCGCACAAAAAAGCCCCCGAGGATGTCGGGGGCGCATGGGTCGTCGTTTGGGTAAACCGTTTACCGGCCCATGCGCGTTGATCCTACGATTACGACTAGCGTGAACATGAAGGGTCCTTTCGTGCTGCGCGGGACCATAGGAGCACGGGCAGGGGGCGTCAACCGGCAAATCCCGGAAGAATGTGATCGCAGGCCGGGTTTTCGCGACATTTTGTTGCCCGTGGGGGGCGCCTGGTGGACTCACGCCTCCCCCGGCCCGGTCGGGCGGGAGAGGCGCGGCACCGGGTCAGATGACGTCGAAGTAATCGTAAAGCACGGTCGGATCGCTCACGCCCAGCAGCGTTAGGTGTATGTCGAACCCGCTGCTGGTGTGATAATCCATCACCGTGTTGCCATCTTCGACAACGGCGTAGTTCACCATCCAGGAGACCGAACTCAGACCCCGGAAGAGGACCATTTCATTGTCCCAGTCGGTAATCACGGCCGTCAGCTCGCCCGGAATGCCGCGGAACTGGAATATGTCGGTGCCTTCGCCGCCACTCATCAGGATATTGGTCGCCCGGTCGGTCACAAGAAGGTCGTCACCACCTTCGCCGTATAGTTCGACGTATTCCGTGGAATAGCCTGTCTTGAACAGCCGGTCGTTGCCATCCCCTCCGTACAGGAGGTCATGCCCCTGACTGGTTTCCAGCCGGTCGTTGCCGACGCCGCCATGGAGGATATCGTCGCCCTTGCCGCCGTCCATCGTGTCGGAGCCTGCATTTCCATGCAGGATGTCGTTGCCGATGCCGCCTTCCAGCGTGTCGTTGCCTTGCCCGCCCTGGAGGACATCGTCGCCGTCCTCGCCGCGCAGGATATCGTTGCCGGCCTGGCCGTGCAGGGCGTCGTCGCCAGTGCCACCATAGAGCAGATCCAGCCCGCCTCCGCCGAACAGGGCGTCGGACCCCTTGTCGCCATAGAGATAATCGTGGCCAGCCTGGCCGTCGAGGTGGTCGCTGTCATTGCCGCCGTACAGGTAGTCGCGATCGCCGCCGCCAAAGAGCATGTCTTGGCCGGAGGCCCCATGCAGCTGGTCGGCGCCGGATTGGCCGTAAAGCGTATCGTTGCCCGCGCCGCCGTGCAGGACATCGCCGTCGTCGCCGCCGACAAGCTGGTCGGCGCCGTTGCCGCCATAGAGCAGGTCGCTGCCCGCATCACCGGTCAGCACGTCGTCGCCGTCGCCCCCGCGCAGGTCGTCATCGCCCGCCCGGCCGCGCAGGTAATCGTTGCCCGTGCCGCCGAGCAGCCGGTTGTCGGCGTCATCGCCGAACAGGGCGTCGTCATGGGCCGTGCCGGCCAGTCCCTCGATCCGCAGGAACGTGTCACCGGCCACGTCGGCGCTGCTGTTGGCCGGGTTGGCCAGGTCGGCCTTCACGCCGCTGGTCCGGTCGGTAAAGCTGGCCAGGTCGACGCCCGCGCCGCCATCCAGAACATCCGCGCCGGCCCCGCCGCGCAGCACGTCGTCGCCGTCGCCGCCAAAGAGGAAATCGTCGCCGGCCCGGCCGGTCAGCAGGTCGTTGCCGCCCAACCCGCTGATGAAATCGGCAAAGCTGTTGCCGGTCAGCCGGTCGTCGCCATCCAGCAGGAACATGCCTTCGGACACGGTGGCCAGCACGCCGGCCGAGATGTCCGGCGCGGGATAGGGATAGTTGGCCAGGGAGAGCGTCAGGTCGAGATCGCTCACGTGGATCGCCGTTTCGGCCGATGCCGTTTCATAGGTCACCTGGTCGAGCGTGACCGTCGTGGCATCGGCCAGGCCCAGGGCGCTGGCGGCCACGATGGTCGTGTGGCCGGAGATGGCAAAGCGAAAGAGCGTGTCCTCGCCGTCCAGCGTGTCGAGCGTCAGCGTCGTGTCGAGCGGGGCGGGAAACAGGGGCTGGGTGACGCCATCGGCATCTTCATAGATGACAAGGCCCGTGCCCAGGGCATCGGTGGCGGTAATCGTGACCATTGGGGGAAAACTCCTGGATATTCTTCCCCTTGGCTATCAAGGCCTTGAGGTCAGACAAGGCCCGAGGGGTCGGTTCGGACCCCCCGGATCGGGGTCGGGCAGGGGCAGGAGAGCCGGAGGTCGGGCAGGGGCAGGCAGGCGCCCGTTTGCCGTGCCCGGGCGGGGGCGCGATGGTCGGGCCGACAGGCGCCCGTTTGCCGTGCCCGGGCGGGACGCGCGATGGTCCGGCCGGCAAGCGTCCGTTTGCCGTCCCCGGGAAGGGGGCGCGATGGTCAGGCCGGCAAGGGCGCGCGGTGCCCGGACGAGGGCGCGCTGTGGGCGGGCAGGGCCTGGACGCTGCCCGCACGTCTCCAACAGGCCGGGGCCGATGCACGGCCCGGCGCACTGTCCGGGCCGGGATGGGCGGGCGGGGGCATGGGCGGCCCGGGCGGGCCGCAGCCCGGTCAGACGATGGCCAGGTAATCCGCCACGAGGTCCAGGTCGGTCACGCCTTCGAGGGTCAGCGTGGCGGTGCCGAAATAGGTGTCGCCGAAATCGAAAATGATGTCGTCGCCTTCGACCCGGGCCAGCGCCAGCAGGTCGTCCACCGTGGCCCCCATCGGGTCGGAGTAGTAATCGTAGCCCGGAATCAGGTACATGTCGACCTTGATCGTGTCGGCATCCCAGTCGGTGATGGTCAGGTCGAAGTCATAATAGGCATAGATGTTGTAGATATCGGCCCCGGCGCCGCCTGTCATCACACCCGTGCCGGCCCAGATCAGGAACGTGTCCGTGCCTTCGCCCCCCATTGCCGTGACCAGATCGTCGGTCGAAAAGGTGTCGATCTGGATGTGATCGTCGCCAATGCCTGCATCTATCGTTGCGTTGCCGCCCCAGGCATAGAACCGGTCGTCGCCGTCTTCGCCGTACATCTCGAAATAGTCGTCGGTATTGCCCCAGCTGTAGAAGGTGTCGTTGCCCTCTCCGCCCCACATCTCGTTGCTGCCGTCGTAATCCTCGAGCGTGTCGTTGCCCGCGCCGCCATAAAGGATGTCGTCGCCGTTGCCGCCATAGAGATAGTCATTGCCGCCCTCGCCATAGAGCACGTCCTCGCCGCTGTCGCCGTCGAGCCAGTCGTTGCCTGCGCCGCCGTAGAGCATGTCGTTGCCGCTGCCACTGGACAGGTCGTCATTGCCGGCGCCCCCGTCCATGAACATGTCGTCCTCGGCGTTCCACAGGTAAAAATCATCGCTGAATGCACTGCCCAGGATGGATTCCACGCCGCGCATTGTCGCCGAGCTGTAGTAGGACGAGAAATAGATACCGGCCTGGGAGCCGCTGAAATCCACCGTGTCATAGCCCGCGCCGCCGTCGATCAGCGTGTCGTCGGCGTCACCGACGATCATGTCGTCGCCGTCGCCGCCACGAATGCGGTCGGCCCCGGTGCCGCCGTCGAGAATGTCGTTGCCCGCGCCGCCGTCCAGCGTGTCTTCGCCCACGTCGCCCATCAGCGTGTCATCGCCCGCGCCGCCCTTGAGCAGGTCGTTGCCGCCCTTGCCCGACAGCGTGTCGTTGCCCCCGCCGCCGAAGAAGGTGTTGTCGGCATTGGTGCCGCTGAGCCAGTCGTCGAACCCCGTGGCCGCGATGTTCTCGATGCTGACCAGCACGTCGCCCAGGGCGTCGCCGGTATTGGCCGTCTTGCCCGACAGGTCGATGGTGAGCCCGGCCTCGGACGAGGTGTAGCTGGCCGTGTCGTTGCCCTCGCCGCCGTCCATCAGGTCGGCTCCGGCGCCGCCCTTGAGCAGGTCGTCGCCCTCGTCGCCGTACAGCATGTCGTCGCCGCCCCGGCCCGACAGCGTGTCGTTGCCCGTCGAGCCGCGCAGGTAATCGGCAAAGCCGTTGCCCACGATCTGGTCATCGCCCAGGAGCGACACCCGCCCCGCGCCCACAAAGCCCGCCACGACGGTGCTCAGGTCGATGGTGACCCCGGGCGGCAGGCCCTCGGTCGAATAGGTGATGCCCACGTCCTTGAAGGTGACCAGCGGATTGCCCAGGGAATCCTCGTAGGTGACTTCGAGGATTTCCACCGATGTCGCGGTCTCGCGCGTGACCACCGAGGCCGCCACGATGGTCGGATGGCCGGTCAGGAAGAACCGGTAGAGCGTGGTGCCGTCGTCCCAGTCGGTGACCAGGTTCTCGACCGCATCCAGCGGCGGCACAAAGATCGGCACGGCCGCGCCGAAGGGGTCGGTATAGAATGTCAGCCCGTCGGCCAGCCCGTCATATGCCCTGATCTTTGCCATCATGTCCTCCCCGGGCGTTTCGCCCGTCAATGAATTGCGGCGCCCGTGGGGCACCCCGAATGCGCGAAAGGAAATTCGCCTGTCCCTATCGGGGGTAAATTACCACGGAATGGGGGATTGGGAATTGCCATTATTGAGAAATTCTCATGACGGTTGAATTCATCGGGGAAATCCCGCGATGAATTGGCCGGGGAATTGCCCGCAAGATCGGGCCGCGCGATGTGTCCCGGGCCGCGCGGCAATCGCTGGCGGGCCATGGCCTGGACAATGGAAGGACAGGGCGTGCCGGGTGGGCGGCGCAAGAGCCGAGGGCGGCACCGTGCAATGGTGGGGGACGGGCGGGGCCGGGGCAAGGCGGGAGCCTTAACCTGCGCGGGTTGCGAGGGCCGGCGGTGGCCGGGCCAAAGCCGGACCCGAGGCCGCGTGTCGGGGCGGGCAGGAGCAAGGAACAGGCCAAGAGAACGGGCCGGGGGGAGGCACCGCGGGCGCAGACCGGGGGCACGGTCAATCGGCAGCGGTGTCATCGCAAGCGCCGGTCGCGGGCCCGAAGACAACACCCGTGCGCCGGGCAAAGAAAAACCGGGGCGCGCCGGTCTGGCGCGCCCCGGTCGGGGTTTCGTGGGTCTTGCCGGCGATCAGAAGTTCAGCGACAGATCCCGGTGATGGGCGTTGCAGCTGGCCAGGAACAGCGCCTGGTCGCGGCTGAGGCTGGGCTGCTGGCGGGCGCCGATGGTCTCGGCGATACCGTCCAGATAGGCCGTCAGGCCGGGCACGAGGGCTTCGGCCGCCGGCGCGCGCCAGCTGGCCTGTTCCTCGTATTCGGCCATGGCCTCGCGCCATTCCTCCATCGCGTCATCCCGCCGGTCGCGCCGGATGTCACGCCGGGCGCTGGACAGCGGCGAGGCGATCGCGCTGGCCCCGGCCACGGCGTTGACCGCGCTGCCGACCTCCTGCAGGGCCGCCTCGGCCGTGTCGGTGTCACCGTTGAGGATGATCTCTTCCAACCCGCGCAGCTGGTCTTCCAGCGCGGCAAAGGCCGCGTTGTCGGCCAGCACGGCCAGCACTTCGTTGACCGGCTCGACCGACCCGTCGGCCGCCCGGCGGTAGGTGTTGCGCGCCTGCTGTTCGGCCTTGGTCAGCGCGTTGAACGTGGCATAGGTCTCGGCCCATTCGGCCGGGATCGTTGCCTCGATCTCGTCTGCCTCGCCCTGCAGCACGGCCGCTTCGGCCTCCAGCTCGGCCCGGCGTTCGGCCTCGGCCTCGCTGTTCATGTAGCGCGCGCGCTGCAACAGCTCGTCCGCATGGCTGCGCCGGTCGCGCACCTGCTTCTGGATGCCCCGCACCTCGCTCAGCAACGGCCGGAACGCGGGCGCCGCCGCATTGACCGCCGCATCAGCCGCCACGATCTCGTCCATCTGGTCGATGGCCGTGGAGGCGTCGTCGAAGGCATCGCCGAGATCACCGGCCAGCGACCGGGGCAGGACCTCGAGATCCAGCGCCTGGGCCTGGGCGATGGTCGCGCGCAGCCCCTCTTCGCCGGTCTGCAGCTTGTCCCAGACATAGTCTTCCAGGCAGAGCTGCAGCTTGGGATTGCGCGGCGGCGGCGCGGTTTCCGACAGCAGGCTGACGCGGTTGGGCAGGTAGTTCACCAGCGATGGCGTGTAGCCGACGATGGCCAGCGCGGCCAGCTGCAGGCCGATGAAGGCGATGACCCCCTTGTAGATCGAGGTCGTCTTGACCTCGGGCGGGGCAACGCCGCGCAGGTAGAACAGGGCAAAGCCGAAGGGTGGGGTCAGGAAGGAGGTCTGGATGTTCAGACCGATCATGACACCCAGCCAGACGGCCGTGATGTTCGCCTGCGGATCGGCCAGCAGGATCGGCGCCACGATGGGCACGACGACCACGGCGATCTCGATGAAGTCCAGGAAGAAGCCCAGGACAAAGATCACGGCCATGACGATGACGAATTGCGACCAGAACCCGCCCGGCAGCGAGTTGAGGAACTCGCGCACCAGCTCTTCGCCCCCGAAGGCACGGAAGGCGGCGGTCAGCATGGCCGCGCCGAGCAGGATGATGAAGACCAGCGAGGTGGTCTTGGCCGTTTCGATCATGACCTCGTGCATCGTGTTCTCGATGCGCAAGACCCGCGCACCTGACCAGATCAGGGCGATGACCAGCAGGATTGTGGCCAGGGCCCCGATCCAGATGCCGGTCATGTCGCCGCCCGAGCTGATCACGCCCTTGATGTTCATGTCGTAGGCCGACAGGGCAAAGGCGATCAGGCCCAGGGCCACGGCGCCGATCAGGGCAGGGATGAACAGCCCCGGCGTGTCCTGGTCGGGCAGGCGGTAGCCGGCCATGATCAGGGCGCCGGCGGCACCGATGGCGCCTGCCTGGTTGACCGTGGCGATGCCCGCGATGATCGAGCCCAGCACCAGGAAGATCAGGGCCAGCGGCGGGATCAGGGTCAGGGCGACCTCGGCCCAGAACCGGCCGTCGCGCACGCCTTCATAGGGCACGGCGGGGGCCAGTTTCGGACGCAGGATGGCAAAGATCAGGATGAAGGCCATGTAGATCAGCACCAGCACGATGCCCGGCACGAAGGCGCCCAGGAACATCTCGCCCGCGCTGGTCGAGGTCACGTCGAAGACCGAAGGCATCGACAATTCGCCGGTGGCTTCCTTGTGCAGGGCCTTGCGCATGGTCGAGGCCTGGTCGGTGGCCGAGGCCAGCTGGTCGGCCAGGATGATCAGCACGATCGAGGGCGGGATGATCTGGCCCAGGGTGCCCGACGCGGCGATGGTGCCGGTGGCCAGGGGCTGGGAATAGCCGTTGCGCAGCATGGCCGGCAGCGAGATCAGGCCCATGGCCACGACCGTTGCGCCGACGATGCCCGTCGTGGCGGCCAGCAGGGCACCCACGAAGACAACCGAGATGCCCAGGCCGCCCGGCACCGGGCCGAAGAGCCGGGCCATGGTGACCAGAAGGTCTTCGGCGATCTTGGACCGCTGCAGCATGATGCCCATGAAGATGAAGAGCGGGATGGCAATCAGCGTATCCCTCTCGACCTCCCAATAGACCCCTCGCAGGTTGGTCACCCCGGCGGTCAGCCATTGCTGCGGCCCGCCCGAATGGAAATAGGCATCCGCGTCGCCGGCAAAGTAATGCCCCGACACGGCGGCCAGGGTGATGGTGATGATCGCCGCACCGGGCAGGGCGAAGGCCACGGGAAACCCCGAACCCAGCGCGCCGGCCATGATGACGATCAGCAGGAGAAGAAAGAAAAGTTCCATGTATCTGCCCCGAATCTGGCCCTAGTGCGCCGCGCCGATGTGGTCCTTGTGCCCGGGTTCGTCGCGCTTGTCGGCGACGGCCTCGAACAGGTAGGCCACGAACTGGATCAGCATGGTGACGGCGAAGATGCCCAGGAAGGCGGCCATCTGGTACTTGACGTACATGCCGGCCGTCGAGGCCTGGCTGATCTCGAAATTGCGCACGGGCGCGTTGATGATGGCCTGCGGCGAGCCCATGCCCATGATCAGCACGCACCAGCAGGTGACCATGCCGAACAGGATCGCGCCCACGGCATTGACCTTGCCCTTGGTCCGCCGCGAGAACCCGGCATACAGCACGTCGACCCGCACGTGGCCTTCCTCGAGCAGGGTATAGGCCGAGGCAAAGAGGAAGAGCGCGGCATACCAATAGCGCACGAGGTCGCCCATCAGCGCCTGTTCATAGGAAAAGACGAAGCGCGAGATGACGATCAGCAGCTCGGCGCCGACGATCATCAGCGCCAGCCACTGAAAGCCCAGCGTGCGCGTGAACAGCGCCACGACAAAGCCGGCCACGATCAGCGGGCCGTGGATCGTCGGGGCCAGGAACTGCACCCGGTTGAACTCGCGGGCCAGGTCTTCGGGCAGGAAGGTGCCGAACAGGCTTTCGATCCTGAGGAAGGCAATCGCCGCGTCGACCAGGCCGACGAAGAGCACGGCGAAGAAACAGGCCCGGATCAGGTAGGCATTGAAGGCCGTGATCGTGCGGGCGTCCCAGCGCAGCGCGGTATTGCCCGAATGCCAGACCCAGACCACCGCCCCGGCCAGGGCCAGGATGTAGAGACCGAGCACGACAAAGACCTTGGGATCGGCCCCGCCCGCGGCGATCGCGCCGAGACCGGGAAAGCCGTACCAGGATACCAGGACGTTGTTGATCAGGAAGGCGGCCAGCATGAAGAGCGTGGCCCAGCCGAAGAAGCGGACGACCGGCGCGGGCTGGCCGAAAGGCTGTACGGCGTCCGGGTCAGAAAGGGTACTCACAGCATTCCCCCGATTATGTTCTTGTTGCTGTTAGTGGTTCGCTGTCCGACAGGCCCGGGACGCGGCCCCGTGTAGAGGGTGAGGCCGAAAAGCACGCCCGATGCCGGACCGGTGCCGGCCCGACCGGACCCCGCGATGACCACGCCCCCGGACCGGTCGCAAGAACGGGCGGGGGCGCCGCGATGATCCTGGCCGGACCAGAATGGACAAGGGAGCCGACCTCGCGACCGGCTCCCGCTTTTCATGGCCGCATCCGGCTCAGTCGAGGCCGAGCACGCGGTTGCGCTGGTTGACGAAGGACACTTCGAACTGGGCCATCATGCCGCCGGCGCTCTGGATGAAGTCGGCGTAGCTGTCGTTGACCTTGGCCGCCATTTCCGAATGGTCGCGCACTTCCTCGACCACCTCTTCCGAGGCCTCGCCAAAGGCATCCCAGACGTCGTCGTTGAAGGATTTGACCTCGACACCGTGCTCGTCGATCAGACGTTGCAGGTAGACGCCGTTCAGGGCCACGGTCTCTTCGTATTGCGCAGCGTTCTCTTCCATCGCGGCGGCGGTGATCACGGCCTTTTCGTAATCGGTCAGGCTGCCCCACCAGGACGCGTTCATGCCAAGCGCCAGGGCCGAGCCCGGCTCGTGCATGCCGGCGGTATAGTAGAACTTGGCCGCCTCGTAGAACTTCATGAAATAGTCGTTGTAGGGGCCGACCCATTCGGTGGCCTCGATGGCGCCCGACACGAGGTTTTCATAGATCTGGCCGCCCGGCAGCGACACGGTCGACGCGCCCAGCTTGGACATCACGTTGCCGCCCAGGCCCGGGATCCGCATCTTCAGGCCCTGCAGGTCGTCGGGGCTGTTGATTTCCTTGTTGAACCAGCCACCCGCTTGCGTGCCGGTGTTGCCGGCCAGCAGGCCCTTGACGCCGAACTCGGAGCCCAGCTCGTCCCACAGCTCTTGCCCGCCGCCGAACTTGACCCAGGCGTTCTGTTCGGCCGTGGTCATGCCGAAGGGCACGGCGGTGAAATAGGCGTAAGCCGGGTGCTTGCCGACCCAGTAGTAATCGGCGCCGATGTAGCCCTGGCTGTTGCCGCTGGCCACTTCGTCAAAGCTGTCGAAGGCCCCGACGCGTTCGCCGGCGGCGAAGTATTCGGTCTGGATGGCCCCGTTGGAAATCTCGGTGATGCGCGATGCCAGCCGTTGGGCCGACAGGCCCAGGCCGGGGAAGTCGCGCGGCCAGGTCGACACGATGGTCATGGTCTTTGCGTTCTGGGCGTTGACCATCGGTGCGGCCAGTACGGTGCCGGTTCCGGCCAGTGCCGCACCTGCAAGGAATTTACGACGTTCCATGAGTTAAACTCTCCTCCTGTCGGACATTTTTCATGTCTTAACTTGTCGTCAGCTCAAGGCGGACCTGCGCTTTTGCGCTTTTTGCCCCCCCCGAGAGCCACGGTATTCAGAACCGCATCAAATGCAACAGCCGAGGCGAGGATTCGTTGAAAAATTCGGGGGTTGCGTGAGGTAAGCCAGGGGGTCCGATCGGCCATGGCCGGGCGGCTTGCGGCGATTTCGGGGCGATCTGCCGAAGGGGCGAGCAAACGCTCAAAAACTGGTCCGGTGACGGGCGGCATGTCGCGTGACAGATCGGGGTGCCGGACAGTCGCGCATGCCGCAGCTGCAAAGCGCCGGGGCCGCGGGACGGAGCGCCGGGACACAACTCTGCCGCGATCCGCATCCCGGTTGCCGCAGATGGCGGCAGGCCGGGCCCGGCCTCGGCGGTTTTCCGCCACCCGGGGTTGTTCGGCGAAAATCCTGTCGCGGAAAGGTATTTCGCCGGTGCTACGGTGATCGAAGTGCATCCCAGCGCTGACCCGGTCGGCCCGTTTCAGCCGATCTCACCCCGGGTTCAAGTCATCCCAAACGACGAGTTCAAAGGTATTCCCCATGGCCGATTACGAATTCAACTCTCTCATGGTCTACGACCGCGACGGCGGCAGCAGCAACGCGTCCTTCGGCAGCGGCGGCGATGCCGTCGGCACGCTGAGCGACAATGAAATGGATGGTAGTTTCGAGCCGGGCGATCCGATCTATGTCGACGGATCGCCCACCCAGGTCGGCACGTTCTGGGGGTCTTACACCGATCCCGACAGCGGCAACACCTACGTGGTGGTCGAGGTCGATTCCGACACGTTCTATGTCTACTCGGTGGCCAGCTTTGCCGAGGCGTCGACCGAGGCGCCCAACACGGTGCACGAGACCGATGACCTGGATACCGGCACTTTCGTGACCTGTTTCATGGCCGGTACGCGCATTGCCGTGCCCGGCGGCGAAGTGGCCGTCGAGGCGCTGGTGCCCGGTGACCTGGTGCTGACGTCGGATGGCCGGGCGGTGCCGGTGCTGTGGCTGGGCCGGCGCAGCGTGCATCGCCTGTTCACCGCGCCGGAACGCTTTGCCCCGGTCCGGGTGCGGGCCGGGGCGTTGGGGCAGGGGCTGCCCCGGCGCGACCTGGTGCTGACGGCCGATCACGCGCTGGTCCTGGACGGGCTGGCGATCAATGCCGGGGCGCTGGTCAATGGCGACACGATCGCGGTCGAGCCGATGGCGGCGCTGCCGGAGCGGATCACCTATTACCATGTCGAGACCGAGGGCCACGAGACGATCCTGGCCGAAGGCGCGCCGGCCGAGAGCTATATCGATTACGTGGCGCGGACGGCCTTCGACAATTACGCCGACTACGTGGCGCGCTGCGGGGCCGAACGGGTGATCCGCGAAATGCCCTTGCCGCGGATTTCGTCGGCCCGGCTGGTGCCCGGGTCGATCCGCGCCCGGCTGGGCGCATTGGCAGACGTGGCCTGAGGGGACACATGCGGGCGGGCCGGACGGGCCTGCCCGCAATCCATCCGCCGGGGCCGGGCTCGTCAGGCCCTTGCGGGCCAGCCTCGCGAGGGCAGTGCCCGCGGTTTGGCAGATGAGCCGTCGCCGGCCGATGTGCTGCCGTCACCCCAGTGCATTTGCGCGCAGGCCGGGGGGCGGATCACTTGGAGGTCGGGCGCCGGTCGGGCAGCGAGATATTGGCCACCTGCTCGGCGATCGGATCGGTCGACAGCGGGTGGGTCTCGGGGAAATAGGACTCGGGATCGCCCATCTTTTCCCAGGCCCCGCCGACATAGATCTCGAGGCCCGAGAACTTGGCCTTGTAGCCCATCTTCTGGCTGCCCGGCACCCAGTAGCCCAGGTAGACATAAGGAAGCCCTGCCTCGCGGGCGATCTGGATATGGTCGAGGATCATGTAGGTGCCCAGCGACGCCTTGGGCTGGTCGGGCGCATAGAAGGAATAGACCATCGACAGCCCGTCTTCGAGCACGTCGGTCAGGCTGACCCCGGTCAGGGACATGCCGTCGGGGGCCTCGGGATCGGCATATTCGACAACCCGCGAGCGGATCGGCGTTTCCTCGATCATGGCGGCAAATTCGAAGACATCCATGTCGGCCATGCCGCCATCGGCATGGCGGGCATCGAGATAGCGGCGGAAGAGCGCGTATTGATCTTCGGTCGCCCAGGGCGAGGTGGCCTTGCGCACCAGCCGGGCATTGCGTTTCAGCGTGCGGGCCTGGCTTTTCGACAGGCGGAAGGCCGAGACGTCGATCCGGGCCGAGAGACAGGCCGAACATTCGGCGCAGGACGGCCGGTAGAGCACGTTCTGAGACCGGCGAAACCCCTGTTGTGACAGTGAATTGTTCAGCCGTTCCGCGCCTTCGCCCTGCAGCGCGGTGAACAGTTTCCGCTCCATCCGACCGTCCAGGTAGGGGCAGGGCTGCGGCGCGGTGACGTAGAATTGCGGTGCGATGGGCAGCGTGTGTCGCATGGGGCTCCTGACATGTGTCAAGGGCGATGATAGCAACGGCCTCCGGTCGCGCCAAGCCGAGATTGGCCGCCCTGTCCGGCCCGGGTCACGGGCGGCGCAGACAGCGCAGCGCCCCGGGCCGCGCGGGGGCGGGCCGGGGCGATTGTGGCGGATTTCGGAGGCTTTGCAGGTGCCCGGCGCCCATTGGCGGGGCCTGGCGCGCGCGGGGCCCTTGCGCATGCGCGGGGCCGGGGCAAGGCATGGGCGGGCCGCCCCGGGGTGGGGCGGCGGCGGGTCAGAACCGGGCGCGGCGGTTCAGCGCCGTGGTGCCCAACAGCGAATCGGTCAGGCCCTGTCCGCGGCTGCTGGCCAGCATCATCACGATCGACACCAGTTGCAGGATCGGGACCGCGACCGACACGGTATAGCCCAGCGTGTGCAGGAAGGCCGTCGTGCCATCGAACTTGCGCCCGTTGAGATCGCGGAACTCGATTCCGGTAAAGCGCATGCCAAAGGTGGCCGACCCGCCGGCGATGGTCACGAAGCGATAGGCAAAGCTGAGCACCAGGTGCAGGAAGGGCAGGAAGAAGAAGCCGGTGAAGGCCGTGAAGGGCAGGACGACAGCCACCAGACCGATGATCAGGATCACGTCGATGATCCAGGCCAACAGGCGCTTGGACGTCACTCCGGCATAGAAATCGGGCTGAATGTCGGGGTCGGGCAGGTGCATCGGGGTCTCGGCTGTCAGAAGGGAAAGGGGAAGGGGCCCATCGCCCCCGCGCCGGAGAGGCAGGCGGGGACGGGGCAGGGCGTGGGCTCAGGCCGGGGCCGGGCCGGTGGTCTCGTCCGACGGGCTGTCGGCGGCGGCGCGGGCACGGTCGGTCATGAACTGGTCGAACTCGGCCTTGTCCTTGGCTTCGCGCAGGCGCTGCAGGAATTCCTCGAATTCCGATTGCTCGCGTTCGAGCCGGGCCAGGGTATCGGCCTTGTAGGCATCGAAGGCGCTGTTGCCCGACGATCCGGACATGGCGCTGCGCATGGACATGTGGCGGGCGTTGCGGTGCGACTTGCGGCAGGAACCGAACATTTTCTTACTCCAGATCATGTAGGCCAGAAGGGCGAGCCCGATGGGCCAGAAGAATACGAAGCCAAGGACCATGCAGGCAATCCAGGCACCCTTGCCCTTGGCGTCGAGCCAGGCTTCGGCCTTGGAAAACCAGCCCATCGGCGGCTCCGGGGCGGTGTGGGAATAAACAGGGGTCATCGTCATCTCTCTCCGGTCACTCTGGCTGACGCTCCGGTCAGCTTTCGGGTCAATGTGAAGCCTTTTCACATTACGAGAGATCGGCGTTCCGGGGCTCTGGTTCAAGGGCCTATGTGAATGTTTTTAACATTTTCGCCGACGGCGGGCGGACATGCCGCCCGGATGGCCGGATTTCCCGTTTTTGGTCAGTGTTTTATGGGCGGTGCCCCCGGCGGGTCATTCGACGACAAAGCCCGCGACGGGCGCGCCGGTCAGGCTTTGCAGCTGGTCCGGGGTCATCGGAAAGACATGGTGAGGCGTGCCGGCGGCGGCCCAGACGATGTCGAAGTCCAGCAGCCGGGGATCGATCCAGGCGCGGATCGGCGACAGATGCCCCACGGGCGAGACACCGCCGATGGCAAAGCCCGTCTGCGAGCGGACCAGCGCGGCATCGGCCTTGCCTAGGGGCTCGCCGGCCAGGGCGGCGGCGCGGTCGGGGTCGACGCGGTTGCCCCCGGCGGTGAGGAATAGCAGGGCCTCGCCGCTGGTCTCGCCACGGAAGATGATGGATTTAACGATCTGGTCGGTGGTGACGGACAGGGCAGCGGCCGCATCCTCGGCGGTGCGGGCCAGCGGTGTCTCGACGATCTCGGCGGTGATCCCGGCGGCGTCCAGCGCCGCGCGTACGCGTTTCTTGCTCTTGCTCATGGCGCGGACCATGGGGCGGGACGCGGGCCAAGGCAAGCCCGTAGGTGCCGCGCTGTGGGGCCGGTCCGGGAGAGGCTGCGCGGCGCATGCGGGGCGGGTGTGGGACACATTAGGAACGGTGGAACGGTGGAACGGTAACATGGCGGTGGGGGAACGGTGCAACGATAGGCATGGCCCTGAGAAACGGTGGAACGATAGACATGGACGTGGGGGAACTGTGACGGGGCCGGTGGCGGTGCGATCACAGGGGGGAACGACGGTGCGCCAGCGGGAGTATGATGCGCCGCATCCCGGGCGATGATCGGGCGTTGACTGTGCCCGGGTCGCGCCGCAACGTGCCGCCATGACCGACACCTCTCCTTCGCCCGCTTCCCGACCTTCGACCACCGCCCAGGATGCGCCGCTGGCCGGCCAGATCACCCGCCTGCCGCGGCCCTGCGACGCGGCGCTGGGGCAGGAGGCGGCCGACCGGGTGACCGGCGCGACGGGCCCCCTGCGCGACCTGCTGATCGGCGCGGCGGGGTCCTCGCCCTACCTGCAGGGGCTGATCACGCGCGAGGCCGATTGGCTGGCCGATGCGCTGGACGCCCCCGCCGGGGCGCTGGATGCGACGCTGGCCGCCCTGTCCGACGTGCCGCGCGACGGGCTGGGCAAGGCCCTGCGCAAGGCCAAGCGGCGGGTGGCGCTGATGACCGGGCTGGCCGACCTGGCCGGGGCCTGGCCGCTGGACGTGGTGATGGCCCGGCTGACCGACCTGGGCGGGCTGGCCTGCGACCTGGCGATCCGGGCCGAGCTGGGCGAACAGCTGCGCCGGGGCAAGCTGCCCGCGCCGGTGCGCGAGGATGCCGCCGGGGCCGGGGGGCTCTTTGTGCTGGCCATGGGCAAGATGGGCGCGCACGAGTTGAACTATTCCTCGGATATCGACCTGATCTGCCTGTTCGACGGCAGTCTTTATGGCGATGCCGACGTGCTGGACGCCCGCCAGGCATTGGTGCGGGTGACGCGCAACATGTCGACGCTGCTGTCCGAACGCACGTCGGACGGGTATGTCTTTCGCACCGACCTGCGCCTGCGGCCCGACCCGTCCGTCACGCCGGTCTGCATCTCGATGGAAGCGGCCGAGACCTATTACGAGAGTTTCGGGCGCACCTGGGAACGGGCGGCGATGATCAAGGCCCGGCCGGCGGCGGGCGACCTGGCCGCGGGCCGGCGGTTTCTGGAAGACATCCGGCCGTTCATCTGGCGGCGCCACCTGGATTTCGCGGCGATCGAGGATGCCCATGCGATCCGGCTGCGCATCCGCGACAGCAAGCGCCTGCATGGCCGGGTCGAGGTGGCGGGCCATGACATGAAACTGGGCCGGGGCGGCATCCGCGAGATCGAGTTCTTCACCCAGACCCGCCAGCTGATCGCCGGCGGGCGGGACCCGGGGCTGCGGATGCGGGGCACCGAACCGGCGCTGCAGGCGCTGGCCGCCAAGGGCTGGATTCCGCAGGACGTGGCCGACCGGCTGCGCGACCATTACCGGGCCTTCCGCGAGGTTGAACACCGCATCCAGATGGTCAACGACGCCCAGACCCACACGATGCCCGTGTCGGCCGAGGGCATCGACCGGGTGGCCGGGCTGATGGGGCTGGACCGGTCGGCGCTGCTGGACGGGCTGGCTGCGCGGCTCGATGAGGTGGCCGAGCTGACCGAGGATTTCTTTGCCCCCGATGCCGCGCCGCCGCCCCCGGCGCAGGAGGTGCATGACTTTGACCGCGAGGTGCTGTCGCGCTGGCATCATTACCCGGCGCTGCGCTCGTCGCGGGCGGTCGAGATCTTCAACCGGCTGCGCCCGGAACTGCTGGCCCGGCTGTCGCGCGCGGCCCGGCCCGACGAGGCGCTGCTGAATTTCGACCGTTTCCTGGCCGGGCTGCCGGCGGGGGTGCAGCTGTTCTCGCTGTTCCAGTCCAACCCCGAGCTGATCGACCTGCTGGTCGACATCATCGGCACGGCCCCGGCGCTGGGGGAATACCTGTCGCGCAATGCCGGGGTGCTGGACGCGGTGATCGGCGGCGATTTCTTTGCGCCCTGGCCGGGCGAAGAGGCGCTGACCCGCGACCTGGAAACGCGCATCGCCCACGAGGACGATTACGAGCTCAAGCTCGATGCCGCCCGGCGCTGGAAGAAGGAATGGCATTTCCGCATCGGCGTGCACCACCTGCGCGGGCTGATCGACGGCGAGACGGCCGGTGGGCATTACGCCGACCTGGCCGATGCCGCCCTGCGCGCGGTCAGCCCGGTGGTCATCGCCGAGTTCGCGCGCAAGCACGGCCATCCGCCGGGCCGGGGCGCGGCGATCCTGGGCATGGGCTCGGTCGGGGCGCGGCACATGAATGCGGGGTCCGACCTGGACCTGATCGTGATCTACGATGCCGAGGGCGTCGAAAGCTCGGACGGGCGGCGGCCCTTGGCCACGCGGGCCTATTACGCCCGGCTGACCCAGGCCATGATCACGGCCATGTCGGCGCCGATGTCCCAGGGCCGGCTGTTCGAGATCGACATGCGCCTGCGCCCCTCGGGCAAGCAGGGACCGGTGGCCACCAGCTGGCCATCCTATCGCAATTACCAGGAGACCGAGGCCTGGCTGTGGGAACACCTGGCCCTGACCCGGGCCCGGGGCATTGCCGGCACGCCCGGGCTGATGGCCGATATCGAGACCTTCCGGGCCGGGATCATCGCCCGCCCGCGGCAAGGCGGGGATGTGGCCCGCGAGGTCTCCGACATGCGCGACCGGCTGGCCGCGGCCAAGGCGCCGGGCGGCTGGCTGGACCTGCGCAACGGGCCGGGCCGGTTGCAGGACCTGGAATTGCTGGCCCAGGCCGGTCACCTGCTGTCGGGCCGGCCGACCCGGGCGGCCTTGCCCGGGCTGGACGAGGCACGGGACGCTGGCTGGCTGACCGGGCCCGAGACGGCGGTGCTGCACGCGGCCTACGGGCTTTACTGGGAATTGCACACGGCCATCCGCCTGCTGGGCATTGCCCCGGGGGACGGGGCGGGCGTCGGGCGCGGGGCGGCGGCCTTCCTGTGTCGCAGCGCCGGGCTGGAGCCCGAGGCCGGGATGGATGCCTTGCAGGACCTGGTGACGGCGCGCTACGCTGAGACGGCCGCCATCGTCGATGCGGCCCTGCAACGCGGAGGAGGGGGCGATGGGCCAGGCACGTGATCCGCTCGATCCCAAGGGGCTGATCCGGGAGAGTTTCCGGATCGAGGGCATTTCGCCGGGCGAATGCCGCAGCATCTTTCTCGACTGGGCCCTGGGCCTGCCGATCGACCAGGACAGCGAGACCAGCCGGATGCAGCTGGCCGACCGCTATGGCGCCGAACACCCCGATCATCCGATGACACTTGTGCTGCGCGAAGGCGGGACCACCGGCGCACCAGGCGACACCGCCCGCCCACGCCGGCGCGGAGGCTGGCGGGCGCGACGCGAGGGCGGCACGGGCTGACCGGCGGGTTTGCCGAGAGGGTGGAGCAGGCTGAGTGGCAGGCGCGACGCGAGAGCGGCACGTGCCGAACGGCGGGTGCAGTGCGAGGGCGGTTCAGGTGGATGGCAAGCGCGGCGCGAGTGCGGCGCGTGCCGAACGGCGGATGCAGTACGAAGGCGGTGCAGGCTGGATAGCAAGCGCGGCGCGGGGGCGGCGGGTGCCGAACGGTGGATGCAGTGCTGATGTGGCACCCGATGAACGGCAGGTGTGGCGCGTGGGCGCAAGGGCCGAGTGGCCAGGGCGTTGCAAGGGCGGCGTGGGCCGAATGACGGGTTCGGCACGAGCGTGGCATGGACCCTGTGGCGTGTTCGGCGCCAGGGTGGCACAGACGGAACCGCAGGCGCGATTGCGGGGCCGGGCCGGGGCCTGTAAGAGACCGGTCATCTTCACGCCCGGCCCATCATCCACCCCCTTGCCCGACAAGGGGCCCGACAGGACATCCGCCATGACCGACGACATGCCCGCTGCCGACCTGCCTTCCGGCGACCTGCCGGTCATCCGGCTGAAACCCAAGATCAACGCCCGGCCGCTGCGCCATGGCTTTCCCTGGGTCTATGCTTCGGACCTGGTGACCGACCGGCGTACCCGGGTCCTGGCGCCGGGCAGCCTGGCCCGGCTCGAAGATGCCGGGCGCGCGCCGTTGGGCGTGGTGGCAGTGAATGCCGACTCAAAGATCATCGCGCGGATGCTCGACCGCGATCCCGGGGCACGGATCGACGAGACCTGGCTGACCGTCCGGCTGGCCCGGGCGCTGGACCTGCGCGAGCGGCTGTTCGATGCGCCCTGGTACCGGCTGATCCATGCCGAGGCCGACGGGCTGCCCGGGGTGATCATCGACCGGTTCGGCGACACCTGCGTGGTCCAGCCCAACGCGGCCTGGGCCGAACGCCTGCTGCCCGAGCTGACCCGGGCGCTGGTGGCGGTGACCGGGGTGCGTACCGTGCTGAAGAATGCCGGCGGCCGGGCGCGCGGGCTGGAAGGGCTGGACGATGCCAATGCCGTGCTGGCCGGTGACGCGCCCGAAGCGCCGCTGGCCGTGCCGATGAACGGCGCGCGCTACATGGCCGACCTGACCGGCGGGCAGAAGACCGGGCTGTTCTATGACCAGCGGCCCAACCATGCCTTTGCCGCCGGGCTGGTGCGCCCGGGCGATGCCGTGCTCGACGTGTTTTCCCATGTCGGCGGTTTCGGCCTGGCCATGCTGGCGGCCGGCGCCGGCTCGGCCCTGGCCGTCGATGGCTCGGCCCCGGCGCTGGAACTGGCCGTGGCGGGGGCCGGGGCCTCGGGCCTGGGCGACCGGTTTGCCACCCGCCAGGGCGATGCCTTTGACGTGCTGACCGCCCTGGGCGAGGAAGGCGCGCAATTCCAGGTGGTGATTTGCGACCCGCCAGCCTTTGCGCCGTCGAAACAGGCGCTTGAGGCCGGGTTGCGGGCCTATGAGCGCATCGCCCGGCTGGCCGCGCCGCTGGTGGCCGAAGGCGGGGTGCTGGGCCTGTGTTCCTGTTCCCATGCCGCCGACCTGGCCAAGTTCCGCACGGCCTGCGTGCGCGGCATAGGCCGGGCCGGGCGCGAAGCCCGACTGATCCATACCGGCCAGGCCGGGCCGGACCATCCCCAGCATCCGCTTCTGGCGGAATCGGGATACCTGAAGTCGCTGTTCTTCGCGCTGTGAAGGTCGTCCTCGACGCCTGCGTGCTCTACCCCACGGTGATGCGCGCGCTGCTGCTGGCCGGGGCCGAAGAGGGCGGCTATCGCCCGGCCTGGTCGGCGCGCATCCTCGAGGAATGGGCCCGGGCGGCGGGCCGGGCCGGACCCCTGGCCGAAACTCGGGCCAGGGGCGAGATCGCCCTGCTGCGCGCGGCCTGGCCGGGGGCCGAGATCACCCCGCAGCCCGGCACCGAGGCGCGGCTGTGGCTGCCCGACCCGTCGGACCTGCACGTGCTGGCCGCGGCGGTGGATGGCTCGGCCGATGCGATCGTGACGATGAACGCCAAGGATTTCCCCCGTGGCACCCTGGCCGAGGAAGGTCTGCAGCGGCTGGACCCGGATGGCTTCCTGCTGGAACTGTGGCAAGCCAACCCGGGGCCGATCGAAACGGCGGCCCGGTCCATCCTCGACCTGGCCCGGCGCGAGGATGCGTCCTGGCAGATGCGCGCGCTGCTGAAAAAGGCGCGGCTGCCCCGGCTGGGCAAGGCGCTGGGATAGGGGCGCACCCGTCCCGGCGCGGGCGCGGGGCGGAGGGTGCGGAGGATATTTGGAAAGAGAAAGAAGCAGCAGCGGTATGCCCTAACCCAAGGGCGGTCAGCGCACCCACCGGGCTTCCAGTTTCTCCAGTTCGGCGATGCGCTCATGGGTGCGCGGGTGGCTCATCAGCCAGGCCGGGGCAACGCCGGCGCGGCTTTCGGTCAGGGCGTCGAGCTTGGCAAAAAGCGTTTTCTGGGGGCCGATCCCGATGCCGGCCTTGGTCAGCAGGGCCGCGGCATAGGCATCTGCCTCGTATTCGTCGGACCGTGACAGGCTGGCGGCCAGAACCGAGCTGACCGCCCCGGCGATCAGCACGCCGAAACCGGGGATCAGCCGGCTGAGCACCATGCCCAGGGCCGTGCGCAGGGCGTTCTGCCCCGAGAAATCGATCATCCGCCGCCGGGCATGGCCCAGGGCCACGTGGCCAAGCTCGTGGGCAATGACCGACGACAGCTCTTCGGCCGACACCTCGCCATTGGCAAACTTGCGGTAGAACCCCCGGGTGATGAAGATCCGCCCGTCCGGCGCGGCCAGCCCGTTGACCGGATCGATCTCGTAGATGAACACCCGGATCCGGTCGACATCCAGCGCCCGGGCCATGCGCTCCAGGATCTGCCGCAACCGCGGATCGGCCAGCTCGGTCGACTTGCGGTCCAGCTGGCCCCGGGTCCGCCAGACCGAGAACTGGTAGGACACGAGGCCATAGAGCACGGCCAGCAGGATCGGGGTCAGTTTCAACATGGGCCAGATATAGGTCGGCCGGGCCCGGCGCGCCACGCCCCTGTCTTCTTCTTGGTCCAAATACCCTGCCTGCCGGCTTGCCACGCGAACCGCCGCCGGGCAGGCGCGCAACGTTGGACAGTGCCCCCGTCGTCGCGGCACAATGGAGCGAGGCAAACGAATCCGGGCAGAGTGAACGATGATGATGAACAGACGATGGACGCTGGCAGGCATGGGCGCCCTCGGGCTTTCGGCCTGTGCGGGCGGAGGCGGCGCGCCGGCGGGGGCGCAATACCGGGCCGTGCCCAATGCCGGCTTCGATGCCTGGCTGGACGGGTTCCGCGGCCGGGCCGCGGCCAACGGCCTGTCGCAGGCCACGATCGACCGGGCCTTCCGCGCCGCGGGCTACCTGCCCGAGGTCATCGAACGTGACCGCAACCAGACCGAGTTCCGCCGCTCGCTCGAAGATTACCTGTCGCTGACCGCCAGCGATGAAAAGGTGGCCACCGGCCGCCAGATGCTCAGCCGCCACAACGGCGTGCTGTCGCAGATCGAATCCCGCTACGGCGTCGAAAAGGAAATCGTCGTGGCCATCTGGGGCATCGAAAGCCAGTACGGCGCCCGGCGCGGCGATGTGCCGGTCGTCTCGGCCGTGGCCACCCTGGCCTATGACGGCCGCCGGCGCGAGCTCTTCGAGAAACAGCTCATCGCGGCGCTCAAGATCCTGCAGGCCGGGGATGTCTCACCCGAGGGCATGGTCGGCTCCTGGGCCGGCGCCATGGGCCACACCCAGTTCATCCCGACGTCGTACCTGGCCTTTGCCGTGGATTTCACCGGCGACGGGCGGCGCGACATCTGGTCGGACGATCCCACCGATGCCCTGGCCTCGGCCGCCGCCTATCTCGACCGCAACGGCTGGCGCTTTGGCCAGCCCTGGGTGGTCGAGGCGCTGCCCGGCACGTCGGGTGGCACGGTCATCCAGCCACAATCGCCCGGGCCGCAGTTCCGCACCTATCCGAATTTCGGCACCATCAAGACCTACAACAATTCCACCAGCTATGCCCTGGCCGTGGGCTACCTGGCCAACCGGATCGCCGGGGGCGGCCCGCTGCAGACCCCGTTCGGCCCCGATGCCAACGGGCTGACCCGGGCCGACCGCCAGGAGCTGCAGCGCCGCCTGACCCGTGCGGGTTATGACACCGGGGGCGACGATGGCGTGCTGGGTCCCAAGAGCCAGGCCGCGATCTCGGGCTATCAGCGCGACAACGGCCTGGCCGTCACGGGCATCGGCACGATAGCCCTGTTGCAAAGGCTGCGGTGACGCATCCGCCTGTGGCGGGTTGATCGCCTGCCGGACAGCGGCGCGGGCTTTTGGCCCGTGCCGACCGGGCCCTAGCGCGTCAGGTCCTTCATGCCGCGTTCCAGCCCTTCCAGGGTCATCGGCACCATCGCGCCGTCAAAGATCTCCTGGATCATCTGGATGGAATGGGTATAGCCCCAGTATTTTTCCGGCACCGGGTTGATCCAGACATGGGACGCCCATTGCGCCCGGGCGCGTTCCAGCCAGACCTGGCCGGCCTCGGCATTCCAATGTTCATTGGCTCCGCCGGGATAGGCTATCTCGTAGGGCGACATGGATGCATCGCCCACGAAGATACATTTGTAATCCGGCCCATAGGTGCGCAGCACCTCGTCGGTCGGAATCTGTTCATTCCACCGCCGGGAATTGTCGCGCCAGACGCCTTCGTAAAGGCAATTGTGAAAGTAATAATGTTCGAGATGCTTGAATTCGCTGCGCGCGGCGGAAAACAATTCCTCGACGACTTTCACATGGGCATCCATCGATCCGCCGACATCGAGGAACAGCACCAGCTTGACGGCATTGTGCCGTTCGGGCCGCATCTTGACGTCCAGGTACCCATGTTCGGCCGTCGCGCGGATCGTGCCGTCGAGGTCCAGCTCGTCATGGGCGCCTTCGCGCGCCCATCGGCGCAGGCGCTTTAAGGCCACCTTAATGTTGCGCGTGCCAAGTTCGACCGTGTCGTCGAAGTTGCGGAATTCGCGCTTGTCCCAGACCTTGACGGCCCGCTGGTGACGGCTTTCGTCCTGGCCGATGCGCACGCCCTCGGGGTTGTACCCATGCGCGCCAAAGGGCGAGGTGCCGGCCGTGCCGATCCACTTGTTGCCACCCTGGTGGCGGCCCTTCTGCTCTTCGAGCCGCTGTTTCAGCGTCTCCATGAGCTTGTCGAAGCCCCCCAGGGCCTCGATCTCGGCCTTTTCCTCGGGGGAAAGGTGTTTCTCGGCCATCTTCGCCAGCCAGTCGGCGGGGATGTCGACGGCTTGCAGGACCTGGTCGATGGAAATTGCGGCCAGGCCTTCGAAGGTGGCGGCGAAGGCGCGGTCGAACTTGTCGATGTTGCGCTCGTCCTTCACCATCGCGGTGCGGGCCAGGTAATAGAACCCTTCGGCGTCGTAGGTCACCAGGCCTGCGCGCATGGCATCGAGAAAGGAGAGATATTCGCGAAGCGATACCGGCACGCCGCCCTTCCGAAGATTTTCGAAGAAGGGCAGGAACATGGGTCAGACCGCCATGCGGTGGATCGCGATGGTGGCGATGAGGCCGATCAGTCCGAAGGCGATTGCAAAGCTGGCGCCGTACTGGGCCAGGTCCAGCCCCGCGCCGCCGCGTTTCCGGGCCGTCATCGCCCCGATGATGGCTCCCAGGATCGCGCTGCCCAAGATGATCATATCTGCCCGTCGCTCCCTTTCAGCGGGTTCAGGGCCGAGATCTCGCGCATCTTCTGCCGGACGGCCCAGTCCGCGCCAAAGCCGTATCGCGCCCAGCCGAGGCTGTCCAGCCTGACGGCGCGTGCCTGGTCGGGACGGCCCAGCAGCTCAAGCGCCTCGGCCTTGAGCAGCATCAGCGTCGACATCAGCGCGGCGTTCTCTGCGCGTGCCGCGGTCTCGATGGCCGGGTTCAGCTTGGCCAGGGCGGCGGCGGGATCGCCCCGGCTGATGTCCAGCGCGGCGGTCTGGGTGACGATATAGGCGGCCTGCAGGCGGTCGCCGGGGCTGTTGCCCAGGTAGTGCATGGCCGCGGCGTAATGGCGCTCGGCCTGGGCCGGATCGGTGACCTGGACCATGCGGCCGACGATGTAATGGCTGAACGACCGGCGATGATCCTGCCAGCCCTGTTCGCGGGCGGTGGCCAGGGCGGTATCGGCGGCGGCGCGTCGGGCATTCGGGCTGGCGCCGGGGCCAAGCGCGGTCTGCACGGCGTTGATCCAGACCCGGGGCGTCGGTTCCATGCCAACGCGCGGCTTGCCGGCGCCGGCCGGATTGTAACGGGCCAGGATACGGGGCAGTGCGGCGGCCACCTCGTCCCGGTTCATGCCGTTGCGCAGCTCGGGCGCATAGGTCGTGCGCAGGATCAGCATGTCGAACCCGGTCAGCACGCGCTGGACATTGTCGTCGTTGAACACCGAATCCGACAGGCGATACAGGTCGTTGAGCGGGCCGAGCGCCTGGGCCAACTCTTCGTGCAGGCAATCGCGCACCTCCTGGGGCGAGGTGTCGTTGGGCACGAAGATGGCCAGCCGGTCGCGGCGTTCCAGCTGGGCCCAGTTGGTCTTGGCCTTGCGGCGGTCACGCTTGAACTCGGCCAGGCCCGAGACATTGGGCACGACGAAACAGGCGGCCAGCGGCAGGGCCTTGCGGATCTCCTCGCGCGGGACGGCCTCGATGGTGATGTTGGCGGTGCCCGACCGGATCTCGCGGATGTCGATACCGGCCTCGCTGCGCAGCCGTTGCAACAGGCGCGACAGGTCGGGGCCCAGGCTGGCCGGCGGCGCGCCGGTCACGCGGACGGTGACCGGGCCTTCGAAGCGGGTGAAGGTCTCCAGTGACCGGCCGCTTTCCAGCTGAAAATGCAAGGCCATGAAATCGCCGGCAATATCCGCGTTTGATCCCTGCGGTGGCTGGGGTCGGGCATTGCCGAAGGTCTTCATCGGAGGCAGCGTGCTGTCGGCGACCACCGCGCGGGTTGGCGTATCGCGGTCCGGCGGGGTGGTACAACTGGCCATGGCCATCGCCACGGCACTCAACAACAGGCAGACGCGCATCAGGGCCTCTGGTACTTGATAAACGGTGTCACAGTGCCGATCCGGTCATACAGCCGGCGGGCAGTTTCGTTGAAATCCTGCGTCATCCAGTAGACCGAAGGCGCACCGGCGGCATCGGCGGCGGCATAGACCGCCTCGATCAGGGCCCGGCCGACGCCGCTGCCGCGCACGGAGGGATCGGCGTAAAGGTCTTGCAGGTAACAGACATTTTCCACCTTCCAGCAATGGCGGTGGTAGAAGTAATGGACCAGCCCGACCGGCCGGTCGTCCAGCAGGGCGATCAGCCCGTTGGGGTCATAGGGCGCGTCATCCATCAGCCGGGCAAAGGTGCTGTCATAGACCTCGGCGGGCACGGTGGAGTCGTAGAATTCGAGATAGGCGGTCCACAGCGCGGTCCAGGCCGGACGGTCGTCGGGCCGGAGCGGGCGGATGATCAGATCGGTTTGGTCGGTCATGGGACCAGTTTTGTCATCTTGGGGCTGTTTGCGCCATGGCGGGGTGACGCAGGGGCGAAGTTGGGTGCGATCCGTGACACAATTGCGGCTTTCGGGCCTGATCGGCCCGATTTCGGACACGGATCGCCGGTCTCAGCGCTGCCCCCGTGCCATGAAGGCCAGGCGCTCGAACAGGTGTACGTCCTGCTCGTTCTTCAGCAGCGCACCATGCAGTTTCGGCAGGGCGCTGGCCCCGTCGCGCTTGAGATCCTCGGGCGAAAGATCCTCTGCCAGCAGCAGCTTGAGCCAGTCGAGCACCTCGGAGGTCGAGGGTTTCTTCTTGAGCCCCGGTGTGTCGCGCACCTCGTAGAACTGGGTCAGCGCGGCGGTCAGCAGGGCGTCCTTGATGCCCGGGTGATGCACCTCGACGATGCGGCGCATGGTCTCAGTGTCGGGGAAGCGGATGTAGTGGAAGAAACAGCGGCGCAGGAAGGCGTCGGGCAGTTCCTTTTCATTGTTCGAGGTGATGATCACGATGGGCCGCTGGCGGGCGCGGATCGTCTCGCCGGTCTCGTAGACATGGAACTCCATCTTGTCGAGTTCCTGCAGCAGGTCGTTGGGGAACTCGATATCCGCCTTGTCGATCTCGTCGATCAGCAGGACGACACGGTCCTCGGCGGCGAAAGCCTCCCACAATTTACCCTTTTTCAGGTAATTGCGCACATCATGCACACGTTCGTCGCCCAGTTGACTGTCACGCAGGCGGCTGACGGCATCATATTCGTAAAGACCCTGCTGGGCCCGGGTGGTGGACTTGATGTTCCACTCCAGCATGGTAAGACCCAGCGCATCGGCGATCTGGCGGGCCAATTCGGTCTTGCCGGTTCCCGGCTCGCCCTTGACCAGCAAGGGACGTTCGAGAGTGACCGCGGCATTCACGGCGACGGTCAGGTCGTCTGTTGCGACATACTTCTCTGTGCCGTGAAATTTCATTTTGTAACAATCCCTTGCTGTACATTGCGCCGCATGCATATCTACCCTGCGTTTTAGACCGGACAGCGCGTGAATGTGTAGTGACAATTGTTAACGCCTCGGATAAACGCTGCGACCATGGAGAGCCAGATGTCTAAGGAACTGAATTTGACGGACGTTGATGGCCAATCCGAGGGAGCCCAAATGAAGCAGGAAGTCTTTCTGCCGGACGATTACCGCCCGGCCGAGGATGAGCCGTTCATGAACGACCGGCAGCTCGAGTATTTCCGCCGCAAGTTGTTGAACTGGAAGGCCGAATTGCTGGCCGAAAGCCGTGACACGATCGAGGGTCTGCAGGACAGCACCCGTAATATCCCCGACGTGGCCGACCGGGCCAGCGAAGAGACCGATCGCGCGCTGGAATTGCGCACGCGGGATCGGCAGCGCAAGCTGGTTGCCAAGATCGACTCTGCCCTGCGCCGGATCGACGAGGGTGAATACGGATATTGCGACGTGACCGGAGAGCCGATTTCGCTCAAACGTCTCGATGCCCGTCCGATCGCGACGATGAGCCTGGAAGCCCAGGAACGTCACGAACGGCGCGAAAAGGTCCATCGCGACGACTGATCGTCGTCGGAACAACAAGATTGGCGGGGGCGCCGGGGCGTAAGGCCCCCGGCGCCCTTCGTCTTTTCGGGAAGGCGGGGAACGGGGGCCGATATGGACAAGCGCGGTGACATCCTAGTGCTGGGCGCCGGGATCGGCGGGCTGACGGCGGCGCTGGCGCTGCACCGGCGGGGCCATCCGGTGCGGGTGGTCGAGCAGGCGGATGAACTGGCCGAGGTGGGCGCCGGTCTGCAGATCAGCCCGAACGGCGGCGCGGTCCTGCGCGCGCTGGGGCTGGGCGAGACGCTGGATGCGCTGTCGGTCCGGGCCCGGGCGGTGGTGCTCAGCGATTACCGTCGGCCGGGCGATGTGCTGCGGCTGGACCTGATGCGGCGGCCGGACCAGCGGTACAACCTGATGCACCGGGCGGATCTGATCGGGCTTTTGCACCGGGCGGTGCAGGCGGCGGGCATTCCGATCGAGCTGGGGCGGCGGGTTGCCTCGGTCACGCCTGGCGCGCGCGCGATTGTGCGCTTTGGTGATGGCGCCGAAGACAGCGCCGCGCTGGTGGTCGGGGCCGATGGGCTGCATTCGGTTGCACGCGCGGCGCTGAACGGCGCGGACAAGCCGTTCTTTACGGGCCAGGTGGCCTGGCGCGCGGTGGTGCCGGTGAGCTCTCCGCTGCCGGGCGAGGCGCGGGTGGTCATGGCGCCGGGCAAGCACCTGGTCTGCTACCCGCTGCGCGACGGGCGGTTGGCCAACCTGGTGGCAATCCGCGAACAGGCGGAGTGGGTGGCCGAAGGCTGGCATCACGACGACGATCCGGCCAACCTGCGGGCGGCCTTCGCCGACCTGCGCGGCCCGGCGCGCGATCTGCTGGATAGGGTTGAAACCGTTGGTCTCTGGGGGCTTTTTCGCCATTCGGTGGCCGGGCGATGGTGGGGCGATGGGGTGGCGATCCTTGGTGACGCGGCACATCCGACACTGCCGTTCCTGGCGCAAGGGGCAAACCTGGCGCTGGAAGATGCCTGGGTCCTGGCGCGGTGCTGGGACGGATCGGACGGGTCGCTGGCGGCCTATCAGCAGGCCCGGCGCGACCGCGCGGCCCGGGTGATCGCCGCGGCCAATCGCAACGCCTGGAAGTACCACATGCGCTTCCCGCCCGCTCGCGGGATCGGTCATGTGGCTTTGCGGCTGGCGGGCGCACTGGCGCCCGAGTTGATGCTGCGCCAGTTCGACTGGATCTATGGCGAGGATGTCACCGCCTGAGGTGCCCTTGATTGGCGGCGCGTGGGGTGGACGCGGCGGTGTAGGGTATTTTTACCAAGAAGAAGCCAGGGGAGCGCGCTCCTGCCCATCGCCGTGCGGGCGTGGGGGACAGGGCGCGCGGTGCTGCTTCTTTCTCTTTGAAAATATCCGGCCTTGTCCACTCCGCCCATGCGGCGATGGGCAGGGGCGTCAGGCGTCCAGTTCGATCCAGACGGGCACGTGGTCCGACGGCTTGGTCCGGCCGCGGATCTCGGCGTCGACGCCGCAATCGGACAGGCGGTCGGCGGCCTGGGGGGTCAGCAGCAGGTGGTCGATGCGGATGCCGTCGTTGCGATCCCAGGCGCCGGCCTGGTAATCCCAGAAGGAATAGACCCCGGCCGCGCCGTTCCTGGCCCGCAGCGCATCGGTGAAACCCAGGTTGACGATGCGCCGAAAGGCTTCGCGGCTTTCCAGCCGGAACAGCGCATCCTCGCGCCAGGCCTCGGGGCGGGCGGCGTCTTCGGCCTGGGGGATGATGTTGTAATCGCCGGCCATCACCGCGACCTCTTCGCCGGCCAGCAGGTCCTGCGCTCGGGCCAGCAGGCGCTCCATCCAGGCCAGCTTGTAATCGTATTTCGGCCCCGGCACCGGGTTGCCATTGGGCAAGTAGAGCCCGCAGAGGCGCACCGCCGTCTTGCCCACGACCGTCGCTTCGATCCAGCGGGCCTGTTCGTCGCTGTCATCGCCGGGCAGGCCGCGGGTGACGTCTTCGAGCGGCAGTTTCGACAGGATCGCCACCCCGTTGAAGGATTTCTGACCGTGGGTTTCCACATTGTAGCCGCGGTCTTCGAAAAGCTCGCGCGGGAAGGCCGTGTCGACCGACTTGATCTCTTGCAGCAGCGCCACGTCGGGCTGGGCTTCGTCGAGCCAGGCGGGCAGGGCCTCGGCCCGGGCGCGGATGCCGTTGATGTTGAACGTGGCGATCTTCATGGGGCCCTCCGCCGGCAATGGTCGGGCCAACCTATCCCTCATGCGGCGGCCGGGGGCAAGGCGCGGCGGCGGGTCGACGCTGACACCAGAATGGGGTGAGTCGCCCCGGATCGGGGCTTGATCCCCCTTCGTTCTGCGCGATTCGGAGGCGACGATGCCCGCTATTGGAGCGAATCCAGCAACAATGCGCCTTGTGGATAAGTTTTTTCATAGAATTTGTGACAGTTTGTTTCCAAATTCGGTCAGAGAATTGGGTGGCGAGCTTCATGTGGATAACTCGCCTAGAGTGCCCGCTCAGGTTGTGTGAGCTATTTTCAACTCGCCAAATGCGTGTAACCGTAATTGCGGGATCAACCTGCATGAACGGAGACACTGTCATGAAAACCTTGCTGAAAACCTACCGCGCCCCCGTCACCTTGGCCGCCACCGGCGCCTTTTGCGGAGATGGGGTCGAAATGTTCTCGTCCGGCTCGGCGCCCGTTGCCTCGGGTGACATGTTCGATGGCGCCGACATCGGGATGTTTTCCTCCGGTTCCGCCCCCCGGGCCGCGGCCACGGCCGTGACCGGCGAAGGGGTCGAGATGTTCTCGTCCGGCTCGGCACCGGCGCGCGGCGGGGTTCTGACCGGCGAGCTGGTGCAGATGTTCTCTTCGGGGTCCGCCCCCAGCGCCTCGGCCGATGCGGCCACGGGTGAGGGCACGCGGATGTTCTCGTCGGGCTCGGCGCCCGCGGCACGGCGCGCCGAGATCGCGGCCGGGGACGCCACGCAGATGTTCTCGTCGGGCAGCTGACGCGCCGCGGGTCGATCCGGGCAACGGGGCGGCCAGGGAGCCATCAAGGCGTCACGGAAACGCCGATCCAACCGAAAGGATTTTCCAGATGTCGAATGTCATTCCCCTGAACGTCCCGTCCCGGCGCCAGAGCGAGGGCGCCCGGTTGGGCGCCCTGCTGGACAGCTTTGCCGCCCATCGCCGCTTTGGCGACGATGTCTTCTGGCTGAAGGAAAACGCCGAGCTGCTCAACATCTGCGAATGCACGGGCCGGGCGGTTCCCGCCGAGGCCCTGCAGGCGCATGCCGGCTTCATGGCGCGTATCGCGCAGCGCATGGAGTTCTTTCCGCAATATTACCGCTTCCTCCTGTCGATCTGCCTGGATGTCGAGGACCTGGCCGAACGGGCCGGCCTGGAACCGGGCACGACCGGGGCCGAGATGGTCGAATGGGCCGCCCGACAGGGGCTGGCCCGGGCCGAGATGTCCGACCTGCAACGGGCCGAGGCACGGCGACTTATGCTGCGGCGCGGCGTCGATCCGCTGCCCGAGGATACCGGCCTGGCCGAACGGCTGCACCGGTTCATCGACCGCTCGGGCACCTTTCAGCTGCCCAACAAGAAGGCAGCCTACGAGCTGACCCACATCGTTTTCTACCTCAGCGCCTATGGCCGGCAGGATCCGGGATTGTCCGATGCGGCCGTGGCCTCGCTGGAATATGCCGGCATCCTGGCCTGGCTGGACCAGAACGCCGATCTGCTGGCCGAGGTCTGTGTTGCGCTGCGCTATGCCGGGCGACAGCCGTCGGAGATCTGGGAAGACTGGATCGCCACCCGTGTCGCAGGCTTTGGCATGGTCGCCGGTGATGGGGCGGATATACACGACGATTACCACGAATTTTTCGTGTCGAACTGGGCGCTTGCAATGGCCGGGCGGGGGGCGTTCAGCCGTCCGGTGGCGGGCGGGGCGATGTCGTTTCACGCCCCTCCGGCGACCGTGGCGCCGTTGCGCGCCCTGTCCGATTGCCTGTTCCGCCTGGACGATCGGCGCAGCGACGATTGGGAGCGCATGCGCGCGCTGGTTGCCGACACGCTGGAGGACGAAGGCCGGAACGTCCTTTTGGCAGCCGAGCGTTGCACCGAGCGGTTCGGTGAATTCTTCGCCGGTTTCGCCCGCACCGGCCTGCGCGGGGTGGCCTCGTGAGGCCGGGGTCGATGCTGGCCGGGAGCGCCGTGACGGGCGCCGGGCTGGTCGTGATCTACACCGGGCTGATCTCGTCGGCCGATGCGATCACCAAGCTGATCGCCGGTGGATATGCTGCACCGCAGCTATATGCGCTGAGCGGGCTGATCGTCGTGGCGCTGAGCCTGGCCGCCGATCGCCATCCCGGGCGGCGGCAGGGGCTGGGCACCGGGCGGCCGGGGGCCATGGCCCTGCGCGCGGGGGCCACGGTGGTGGCTGCGCTGGCGTTCTTTCAGGCCTTCCGCCTGCTGCCCTTTGCCGAGGTCTTCCTGTTCATCGGGCTGATGCCCCTGATGGCCGGGCTGATGTCGGGGCCGATCCTGGGCGAACACGTGCGCCCCACCGCCTGGGGCGCGCTGGCCGCCGGGTTTATAGGTGTGCTCTGTCTCTTTCCCGAAGGCCGCACGGGCCTCGGCCCCGGCCATCTCTGGGCGCTGCTGGCCAGCCTCGCCGGCACCCTGTCGATGGTCCTGGCCCGGCTGATCGGGCGCAGTGAAAGCAACGCGCTGGCGCAGGTTTTCTATCCCAATGCCGCGCTGTGCCTGGTCATGGGCCTGGTCTTGCCCTTTGTCTGGCGGCCGATGCCCCTGGCCGACCTGGCCTGGGTGGCGGGCTATGCCGTGCTGCTCTTTGCTGCGCGCTGGGTGCTGGTCGTGGCCCTGCGCCTGTTGCCGGCCTTTGTGGTTACGCCACTGATGAACCTGCAATTTGTCTGGATGGCCATCCTGGGCGCGCTGGCCTTTGGCGAAGGGCTGCGCCCGGGGCTGTTGATCGGCGTGGCCATCGTGGCCGGATCGGGGCTGATGCTGATGCGCGACACGATGCGCCCGGCCGAGCGCGTGGTGCGCCCGGCGTTCCGGCCCTGGCCGGGAGCCTTTGGGCCGGGGCATTGGCCGGGCCCGCGCACCGATCCCTAGGCCCTGCAACCCCGGCAGGCCGGGAGCGGCCTGGTCACATGGAAAAGGACGTGCCGCAGCCGCAGGACGACGTGGCGTTGGGGTTTTCGATCACGAACCGCGCGCCGATCAGCTCTTCGGTGAAATCGATCACCGCGTTTTCCAGGAAGGGCAGCGACACGGTGTCGACGACCACCTTCTGGCCCTGGCCTTCCAGCACAAGGTCATCGGCCGCCGGCGTATCCAGCGCGATTTCGTATTGAAAGCCCGAACATCCGCCACCTTCGACGGCAATGCGCAGGGCCTGGCCCTGGGTCGCGGCGCCGATCTCGGCCAGGCGGGCAAAGGCGCGGTCCGTCACTTTGGGGGGCAGTTGCATGGGTTAACCCTCGCGGTTTTCATCAAGGACAGACCGTAATATAGAAGCGCGAAAGACGGGCGACAAGAACGAGAGACCGACATGCGCGCGGCCTATGCCTCGGATCCCGGGGCCAGCAGGGGACGGCTGGTCACGGAAGAGGACAGCAATTTCCGTTCCTGCTTCCAGCGGGACCGGGATCGTATCATCCATTCCGGCGCCTTCCGCCGGCTGAAACACAAGACACAGGTCTTCGTCGAACACGAAGGCGACAATTACCGCACGCGCCTGACCCATTCGATCGAGGTGGCCCAGGTGGCGCGCACGATTGCCGGCGCGCTTGGCCTGAACGGCGAGCTGACCGAAGCCGTGGCCCTGGCCCATGACCTGGGCCACACGCCCTTTGGCCATACCGGCGAGGATGCGCTGCATGCGCTGATGGCGCCTTATGGCGGGTTCGATCACAACGCCCAGGCGATCCGCATCGTGACCCGGCTGGAACAGCATTACGCGCGGTTTGACGGGTGCAACCTGACCTGGGAAACGCTGGAAGGCATTGCCAAGCACAATGGTCCGGTGGTCGGCGACCTGCCCTGGGCGTTGGCCGAATACAACGAGATCCACGATCTCGAACTGCACACCCATGCCAGCGCCGAGGCCCAGGTCGCCGCGCTGTCGGACGACATTGCCTACAACAACCACGACCTGATGGACGGGCTGCGGGCCGGGCTGTTCAGCGATGACGAGGTGGCCGAGCTGCCCATCGTGGGCGCGGCCTATGCCGAGGTCGACCGGCTGTTCCCCGACCTGGAGTTCGGCCGCCGGCGCCACGAGGCGCTGCGCCGGGTCTTTGGCGTGATGGTCAGCGACGTGATCGACGTGTCGCGGGCGCTGCTGGCGGGGTCGGGGGCCGGATCGGTCGAAGAGATCCGCCATCACGGCGCGCCGGTCATTGCCTTTTCCGACGGGCTCTGGGCCGATCTGAAGGAGATCCGGGCCTTTCTCTTCGGCCACATGTACCGCGCGCCGCGGGTGATGGAAGAGCGCGAAAAGGTGACGGGCGTGGTGATGGACCTGTTCCCGCTCTACCTCGACCAGCCCGATCTGATGCCCACGCGCTGGCAAAAGGCCGTGGCTCAGGTGCCCGACGACACCACGCTGGCCCGGCTGGTCAGCGATTACATCGCCGGCATGACCGACCGGTTTGCCCTGCAGGAACACCACCGGCTGTTCGGCTGAGCGGCCGGGGTGGTGCGTCCGGCGCGGTGAGGCAGGACCACCGATCTGGTGGGTGGGTGATCGAACAGGGTGGCCTGAGACGCCGGCGCGGCGGGAAACCGGTCGGCGCCATGCCGCAGCAATGGTCGGGAATTCGGGGCGACGTGAACCCGGGCCGGGCCGTATCACGGTAGAAACCGAGCCGGTCCGTATCGCCGCAGTCATACAGAAGTCCGCAGGGCATTGTCGGGCGGGGCAGGACCAATGCGCCAGGCCGGTGACTCTGCCGTGGCGCATTGCCGGGCCGGGCATGATAGGCTGGCAGGGCGCGCACAAAGATCCGGCTGCCAGATCCGCCAACCCCGCCGCACAACCCGGCAGGACGCCGCGCGATCGCTCCCCGGGCGGGGGCGTTCGGCGGGCGCATGGTTGACCGCGCATGCCCACATGATACATCGCGCCAAACGCCGCGAGGATACCCGAGATGAACCTGTTTGCCGACATCCGCACCGTCGTGCTCGACGCGCTGACCGCCATGGTCGCAGCGGGCGACCTGCCCGAAGGGCTGAGCTTGGACAACGTGGCGGTCGAACCGCCGCGCGATGCGGCCCATGGCGACATGGCCACCAATGCCGCGATGGTCCTGGCCAAGCCGGCCCGGCAAAAGCCCCGCGACATCGCCGACAAGCTGGCCGCCCGCCTGGTCGCCGATCCGCGCATCGTCTCGGCCGACGTGGCCGGCCCCGGGTTCCTGAACCTGCGGCTGGATGCCGGCGTCTGGCAGGGCGTCTTTGGTGCCGTGCTGGCCCAGGGCACGGCCTTTGGACGCTCGGCCATGGGGCAGGGGCGTAAGGTCAATGTCGAATATGTCTCGGCCAACCCGACCGGGCCGCTGCACGTGGGTCATACCCGCGGCGCGGTCTTTGGCGATGCGTTGGCCAGCCTGCTTGATTACGCAGGTTACGACGTGACTCGTGAATATTATATCAACGACGGCGGTGCCCAGGTCGATGTGCTGGCCCGCTCGGTCTACCTGCGGTACCTCGAAGCCCATGGCCAGGACGTCGAATTCCCCGATGGCACCTATCCCGGCGACTACCTGATCGAGGTCGGTCAAGCGCTCAAGGACAAGGTCGGCGATGCCTTTGTCGGCAAGGGCGAGAAATTCTGGCTGGAAGAGATCCGCGAATTTGCCACCGCGGCGATGATGGACCTGATCCGCTCGGACCTGGCCGCGCTCGGCGTGCAGATGGATGTCTTTTACTCCGAGAAATCGCTCTATGGCACCGGCCGGATCGAGGCCGCCCTGCAAGAGCTGGAAGGCAAGGGCCTGATCTACGAAGGCGTGCTGGAACCGCCCAAGGGCAAGACGCCCGAGGATTGGGAACCGCGCGAGCAGACGCTGTTCCGCTCGACCGATCACGGCGACGATGTCGACCGGCCGGTCAAGAAATCGGACGGGGCCTGGACCTATTTCGCGCCCGACATCGCCTATCACTACGACAAGATCACCCGCGGCTTCGACATGCTGATCGATGTCTTCGGCGCCGACCATGGCGGTTATGTCAAACGGATGAAGGCCGCCGTGTCGGCCCTGTCCGAAGGCAAGGTGCCGCTGGATATCAAACTGACACAACTTGTCAGATTGTTCAAAAACGGCGAGCCGTTCAAAATGTCCAAGCGGGCCGGCAACTTCGTCACCCTGCGCGACGTGGTCGACCAGGTCGGCCCGGACGTGACGCGCTTTGTCATGCTGACCCGCAAGAACGACGCGCCGCTGGATTTCGATTTCGACAAGGTGCTGGAACAGAGCCGCGAGAACCCGGTGTTCTACGTGCAATATGCCCACGCCCGGGTGAACTCGGTCCTGCGCCGGGCGACCGAGGCCGGGGTGGCTTGCGACGATGCCGCGCTGGCCGGCGCCGACCTGGCCCGGCTGGACCACGAGGCCGAGCTGGGCCTGGCGCGGAAATTGTCCGAATGGCCGCGCCTGGTCGAGATCGCCGCGCGCACCAACGAACCCCACCGGGTGGCCTTCTATCTCTATGAACTGGCCGGCGATTTCCACGCGCTGTGGAACAAGGGCAATGACGAGCCCGGCCTGCGGTTCCTGCAGGAGGACGATCCGGCCACAAGTCAGTCCAAACTGGCGCTGGCCCGGGCCGTTGCCGTTGTTATTTCCGCCGGACTTGGTATTCTTGGCGTGACTCCGGCGGACGAAATGCGGTGAATGGCCAAGGGCTTGCACGACAGGCCCGCAGCCTTCGCAAATAACACCCGCAAGCCGCCGGACCGAGGCAGAGCAGAGCGTCGCAACGAGGCCGGACAAGCGCCGGATTCGGGCGAAGCAGTGAGGCGGACATGGCACATGATGATTACGCGCCCCATCCGGGCGTGGACGAGGGGCGTTCGGGCAACGGGCTTGGCAATGCGGTGACCGTGGCCGGGGCGGTGATGTCCCTGGCCTTCATGACCGGCGTTGGAATCTGGGGCTACAAGCTGATGGTCCGCGATGTCAGCGGCGTCCCGGTGGTGCGCGCCATCGAAGGCCCGATGCGTGTGCAGCCCGAAGATCCCGGCGGCCGCCCGGCCGATCACCAGGGCCTGGCGGTGAATGCCGTGGCCGCTAGGGGCGAGGCCGAGGCCACGCCCGACCGGCTGGTGCTGGCGCCGCGCCCGGTGTCGCTGCGCGACGAGGACCAGCCCCGCGGATTGCTTGCGGCGCCGGCCGAGACCATGGTGCAGCAGGCTTCGGCCGAGACGCTGGAAGACGACGACGACCAGCTGCCGTCGATCGATGCCGATGACGAAGTGCTGCAACAAACCGCCCTGGCCAAGCTGGTTGACGAATTGACAGATGGTGTCAGCCCGTTGGAAAGCCTGTCCGGCGACGGCGTCGACATGTCGATCCCCGCGCCTGACGTCGATTGGCCCGAGGTGCCGGTCGAGGATGACAGCGCGCTGTCGGATATCGACGCGCCCGAAGAGGAACCGCAGACCCCCGCGCAAGAGGCCGAGCCCGAGGTCGAGGACAACGTGCCCGCCGCGGTGGTCACCGCCCCGGGCATCAAGCGGTCGGTCCGGCCGATGACCCGGCCGGCATCGCTGTCGACCCGCCCGGCCGCGCCGCAGGCTGCCGACACGCCCGCCGCCCGGCCCGACGTGGCCGAGATCGACCCCGAAAAGCTGATCCCGGGCACGCGCCTGGCCCAGCTGGGCGCCTATGACAGCCCCGAGGTCGCCCGCGGCGAATGGGACAAGCTGGCCGTGCGCTTCGGCGATTACCTGGAAGGCAAGTCGCGCGTGGTCCAGAAGGCCGCAAGCGGCGGCCGGACCTTCTATCGCCTGCGGGCCATGGGCTTTGAAGACCTGTCCGATGCCCGGCGCTTCTGCTCGGCCCTGGTGGCCGAAGGCGCCGATTGCATCCCCGTGGTGACTCGGTAGGCCGGTGGCACGTCCGGGCGCAACCATACTCGATGCCGACGGGCTGCGGCTGACGGCCGAGGAAAAGGCCTTTTTCCGCGATGCCGATCCCTTCGGTTTCATCCTGTTCGCGCGCAATGTCGACGCGCCCGACCAGCTGCGCGCGCTGACCGACGAGATGCGCGAGGCCGTGGGCCGCGATGCGCCGATCCTGATCGACCAGGAAGGCGGACGAGTGCAGCGGATCTGGCCGCCGATGGCGCGCAAATGGTTGCCTCCGCTGGATTTTGCCGAGGCCGCCGGGGCTGGCGCCCCGCGCGCCATGTACCTGCGTGCCCGGCTGATCGCCGAGGATCTGCGGCGCCATGGCATCGACACCAATTGCGCGCCGACGCTGGACGTGGCCCGCGACGAGACCCATCCGTTCCTGCGCAACCGGTGCTACGGCACCGATCCCGACACCGTGGCCGAGCTGGGCCGGGCGACGGCCCGGGGTTTCCTGGATGGCGGCGTGCTGCCCGTGGCCAAGCACATGCCTGGCCACGGGCTGGCCCGGGCCGACAGCCACCACGACCTGCCGCGCGTCGGCCTGTCGCTCGAAGAGCTGTCGGACGTGGATTTCGCGCCGTTCCGCGCCCTGAACGACCTGCCCATGGGCATGACGGCGCATATCGTCTTTGACCGCATTGCCCCCGCTCCGGCGACCCTGTCGCCCGAGATGATCGCCCTGATCCGCGAGGATATCGGCTTTGACGGGCTGCTGATGACCGACGACATCTCGATGAAGGCCCTGGCCGGCACGGCGGCCGAGATCACGCGGTCTGCGCTGGCCGCCGGGGTCGATGTCGTGCTGCATTGCAACCAGCCCCTGGCCGAGCGCATTGCCGTGGCCGAGGCCGCCGGCGAGATGAGCGCGGCGGGCTGGGCCCGGGCCGAACGGGCGCTGGCCCAACGCCAGCCGCCCCGGCCGCTTGACATGACCGCCGTCGAGGCCGAGCTTGATGCCCTGTCAGGGCGCGGGCCGGGTGATGACTGAGGACCTTTTCAAGGACGACAAGCAAAGCGTCGAGGACCGGCTGGCGGCCGAGGCGCTGATCGTGGATGTCGACGGGTTCGAAGGCCCGCTGGACGTGCTGCTGACCCTGTCGCGCACCCAGAAGGTCGACCTGCGCAAGATCTCGGTGCTGGAACTGGCCCGGCAATACCTGGCCTTTGTCGAAAAGGCCAAGGCGCTGCGCATCGAACTGGCCGCCGATTACCTGGTGATGGCGGCCTGGCTGGCCTTTCTGAAATCGCGCCTGCTGCTGCCGCCCGACCCGACCGAAGAAGGCCCGACGGGCGAGGAACTGGCCGCCCACCTGGCCTTCCAGCTGGAGCGCCTGCAGGCCATGCGCGACGCGGCCGCCCGGCTGATGGCGCGCGACCGGCTGGGCCGTGACATCTTTGCCCGGGGCGTCACCGAGGACGTGACGCGCATTCGCACGGTGACCTATTCGGCCACGCTGCTGGACCTGATGCAGGCCTATGCGCGGATCAGGACACGTGACGATTTTCGTCCGTTTGTCATGGACCGGGATTCGGTGTTCACGATGGAACAGGCTCTGGACCGGATGCGCGGGCTGATCGGCTTTGCCGGCAGCTGGACGGATCTGACGTCCTACCTGCCCGATGGCTGGGGCGCCGACCCGGTGCGCCGGCGGTCGGCCACGGCGGCGACCTTTGCCGCCTCGCTTGAACTGGTGAAGGAAGGAAAACTGGAATTGCGGCAAAGCGAGACCTTCGCGCCGATCGAACTGCGCCGCCGGAAGGACGAGCGATGAGCGACACGCCCGACGACAGCCCCCAGGCCGATCCGCGGCCAAACGAGATGCGCGACGAGATGCGCGACGAGCTGGACCGCGACGACCGCGACACGCGCCCCGAAGACGAGGAAGAGAGCCTCTTTGACGCGCCGCCCATCGCCGAGCAGGAGCGCATGATCGAGGCCATCCTCTTTGCCACGGCCGAGCCGATCACGAGCCGCGAGCTTGAGGCCCGCATGCCCCATGGCTGCGACGCGGCCGAGGCGCTGGCGCATCTGCGCAAGCGCTACGAGGGGCGCGGCGTGCGGGTGGTGCGCGTGGGCGATGCCTGGGCCTTTCGCACGGCGCCCGACCTGGGCTTTCTGATGCGCAAGGAAACCGTCGAGACACGCAAGCTGTCGCGTGCGGCGATCGAGACCCTGGCCATCATCGCCTATCACCAGCCGGTCACCCGGGCCGAGATCGAGGAAATCCGCGGCGTGTCGGTGTCGCGCGGCACGATCGACCAGCTGCTCGAAATGGAGTGGATCCGCCTGGGCCGCCGGCGCATGACGCCGGGCCGGCCCGTGACCTTCGTGGTCACGCCGACCTTCCTGGACCATTTCGCCCTGGAAAGCGCCCGCGACCTGCCGGGCGTCAAGGAACTGCGGGCCGCCGGCCTGCTGGAAAGCCGGCCGCTTCCGGGATCGGGCGACGAGGATGACGAGGACGAGGGCGAGATCGGCGGCGAGGACCAGACCGAGCTCTTCGAGGACTGAAACATCTTCTTCCGGCCCTGAAAACGTCGCGATTGGGGGCTATATGTGTCCCAACCGATGGAGCGCCAGATGGACAGATACATCAACATGTTCGTGCGCATGTTCATGCGACAGATCATGAGCCGGGGGATCAACGCGGGCTTTCGGGCTGCCGAGAAACACATGGGGCAGGGCGGCAAGGGCCGCCGTGGCCAACCCGTGCAGGATCATGACGACGATTACGAGCCGCCCCGCGTGTCCAGGTCCCGGCCGCCGCGCCGGGTGACACAGGACGCGCCACCCGAACCGCCGCGCCAGCAGGCCCGGCAGGTGCGCCCGACGCTGTCGCGCGGTGACCAACCGGCCGCGCGCGCGGAGGACATGCCGCCGCCCCCGCCGCCAGCCGAAGAGGACGTTTACGTGCCACCCCCGCCGCCGCCTGCACGGCGCGCGGTGACGCAGCCCGCAACCGCGCAAAGCGACGAGGCCATCCTGACGCCGCCGCCACCCCCGCCGCCCGCGCCGGACGGCCCCTGGGGCGGGCGCGACCGGGCGCCGGACGAACAGGCGGACGACAACCGGGAAGAACCCGGCCAGGATCCCGACCGCCAGATGCGAAAGCAGGCCCAGAAAAAGGCCCAACAGGCCCGTCAGGCTGCCCGGCTGGCGCGCAAGGTCACCCGGCTGTGACCACGGGCTGACGGCCGGCGGGCGATCTCGCCCCCGGTCCGGTCGAATGTCATGTCAGAAGGGGTCAGCCCCGGAAGTGCTTGGCCAGTTTCAGGCCCTGGCCCTGGTAATTCGACGCGATTCCCGCGCCATAAAGCGTGGCCGGCGGTTCGGACATCCGCTCGTAGACCAGCCGCCCGACGACCTGGCCGTGTTCCAGCACAAAGGGCGCCTCGTGGCAGCGCACTTCCAGCACGCCCCGCGCCCCGGCGCCCCCGGCGGCCGCATGGCCGAAGCCCGGGTCGAAGAACCCGGCGTAATGCACGCGGAATTCGCCGACCATCGCCAGGTAGGGCGCCATTTCAGCGGCGTAATCGGGCGGGATATGCACCGCCTCGCGGCTGACAAGGATATAGAAGGCCCCCGGATCAAGGATGATGCGCCCGGTCTCGGAATGCACTTCTTCCCAGAAATCGGCCGGATCATAGGCCCCGATCCGGTCCAGGTCGATCAGCCCGGTATGCGGCTTGGCGCGATAGCCCACAAGGGTCGAGCCCTGCGGCCGCAGATCAACGGAAAAGCCCAGCCCGTCCTGGATCAGCGCGTCGCTGTCGACCAGCGGGCTTTGCCCGTGCAGAGCGCGCAGCGCGTCGTCGTCCAGCACCGATTGGCCATCGCGGAAGCGGATCTGGTTCAGCCGCATGCCCGGGCGCACCAGCACCGAAAAGCTGCGCGGGCAGATTTCGGCATAAAGCGGGCCATCGTAGCCGCCATGCACCCGGTCGAATTCGGTGCCCCCGTCGATCACGGTGCGGGTCAGCAGATCGAGCCGCCCGGTCGAGCTCTTGGCATTGGCCGCGGCCGAGATGCCGGCGGGCAGGGACAGGCGCTCCATCAGGGGCACGAGGTAGACACAGCCCTTTTCCAGCACCGCCCCGTCGCTCAGGTCGATGCGGTGCATTTCCAGCTCGTCCAGCCGTTCGGCGACGGTGGCATCCTTTCCGGTCAGGAAGGACGCCCGCAGGCGATGGGCCGTGTGCCCCAGCCGCAGGTCGAGGCTGGCGGGCTGGATCTGGTCGGGGAGAATGTCTGAGGTTCCCGTCAACGCGCGGCTGTCGATCAGCCGGCGGATGCCCGTGTCGGAAAGGACGCCACTCATGTGAAACGGGCTCCTTTTCCTCTTGGTTCTTTCGGGATGTTCGATCGCCGATCCCGGATTGGATCGGCGGATCTGGTCGGGCTAGCAGGACTCGAACCTGCGACCTTCCGTCCCCCAGACGGACGCGCTACCAGGCTGCGCCATAGCCCGACGTTTGAGTGTTCATAAAGATTTCGCCGGCGGGGGCAAGGGGGAATCCGGAGAGATTTGCAGGAGATTTTGCCCCCGGCGCACCTGCCGTCGCGGCAAGCAAGCGGGCCGCGCGAGCCGGCGCGGTGGGCAGGGGGAAGAGGGGTGGAAATACGGCCGGTGACCGGCACGCGGCCGGGGTTACTGGGCGGCGTGCTGGCCGGCACGGGCGGCCGTCAGGGCCTCAAGCGCCTCTGCCAGGGCAGCGATCTCGTCGTGCTGGTCGGGTGACAGGCGGTCCAGTGCGGCCAGCTGCGACAGCACGCCGGGCGCGGCGGCCACGGCATCATCCGCGGGCGGATCGGGTGCGTCGACGATGCGCGGGCGCGGGGCCTCGGGGGCCGGGTCGGCGGGCGCGTCACTGGCGGTCTCTTCCGGCTCCGGTGCCGGGTGGTCCGGCTGGCTGTCCGCGACGGGGTCGGACGGCACGGTGGCCGCAGCATCATCCTGCGGGGCAGGGGCGGGCGCGCTGTCGGGGGTGTCGGTGACCGAAGTATCCGGGGGCGTGACAGAGTCGCTGACCACGGGCTTCAGGCTGTGGCGCCGGAAGGTCGGCAGTGCAGCGGCCGGGGCATCGTCTTCGTCCGGCGTGTCGGCCGTCGGGGATTCGGCGGTGTCGTCCTGTCCGGTCGCCATGGCCGGTTCCGATGCGTCCGGCTCTGGCTCGGTCGCGAAGGGAGACGGCGGGATCGGGTCCCGCGCGATGTCGCTTTCCTCGGCCGAGGGCACGGGCACCGGATCGGCGGAGGTCTCGGGCTCGGGCACATCGGCGGGCGACTCACCCTCGGGCCCGATGGGCGCCTCACCTTCGGGCGCGTGGACGGGCGCCTCGGTCCCGGGGGCAAAGGCCGGGGTCTCGGCCTCGGGGTCGTCGATTGGGCCCATCGGGGCGGCAGGACGCCGGGCCTGAAAGGTGGGGGGCGTGTCGGGCGCGTCGGTGAAATGGCCCTCGATCACCATGTCGTCGTCGTCATCGGCCCGCACCGGCCCGCCATCGGCGCCCAGCTCAAGCTCGATCTGCCCCTGGTCGCTGACCCGCCCATCCAGGACCGAACCGCGCTGTTCAAAGGGCACCACCGTATGGGCCCGGCGCGGCCGGTCGGCGCTGACGGCCACGTCATCCAGGGCTTGCGACAGCTCGGACACCGTGGCAACGCCTTGTTCGCGCAGCACTTTCTGGACGCCCTTGATGGTCATCCCGTCTTCGTGCAGCAGCTTCTTGATGCCACCAAGCAGCAACATGTCCGCCGGGCGGTAATAGCGCCGCCCGCCGGCCCGCTTGACCGGTTTCACCTGGGTGAACTTGCTTTCCCAGAATCGAAGGACATGCGCCTGAATGCCCAACCAGTCTGCAACTTCGCTTATGGTGCGAAAGGCGTCGGGCGATTTGTCCATTCAGGCCAGGCCTTGATCGTTCCGGTTTAAGACTTGTTGCCGGCGGCAACGCGGTCCTTCATCAGGTGCGACGGGCGGAAGGTCAACACGCGGCGCGGCTGAATCGGCACCTCTTCGCCCGTCTTCGGGTTCCGCCCGACCCGGGCGGACTTGTCCCGCACGGTGAACGTGCCGAAGGACGAGATTTTCACCTGCTCCCCCCGCACCAATGCATCGGACATATGTTCCAGCATGCTTTCCACAAGCTGCGAACTTTCATTGCGGGACAATCCTACTTCGCGGAACACCGCTTCGCTCAGATCCATCCGCGTCAGTGTCTTTTCACCCATACCCTTCCCCGTGCTTTTCAGAAAGGATATGGTGAAGGCAATTTAGCTGTCAATATCAACGAATTGCGCGAAGCGGCTTCGGCGGCGAATTACCTGTTTCAACCGAAAGTTGAGTATTCATACGCCATCCGGCCCGGGCCATCGGCCCGGGTTTTGCCCGGTTTCATGCAAAACCGGGGCCCAATTGATCGGGAATCGGTTCCGCGGCTGCGCCTACCAGCGCAGAACGACGGCGCCCCAGGCCAGACCGCCGCCGATGGCTTCGGTCACCAGCAGGTCGCCGGTCTTGATCTCGCCCCGTTCGACGCCCACGGACAGGGCCATGGGAATCGATGCGGCCGAGGTGTTCCCGTGATCCTGAACGGTCACGACCACCTTGTCCATCGGCAGGCCCATCTTCTTGGCCGTGCCCTGGATGATGCGGATATTGGCCTGGTGGGGCACGATCCAGTCGAGATCAGCGGCGCTCAGCCCGGCCTTGTCCAGCGCGGTGGCAGCCGTCGAGGCCAGCTTTTCGACCGCGTGGCGGAAGACCTGGTTGCCCTGCATGCGCAGGTGGCCGGTGGTCTGGGTGCTGACCCCGCCATCAACATAGAGCAGCTCGCGATAGCGGCCGTCGGAATGCAGGTCGGTCGACAGCACGCCCCGGTCGGCGGGGGTGCCCGCGCCTGTATCGGCCTTGAGAATCAGCGCCCCGGCGCCATCGCCGAACAGCACGCAGGTCGACCGGTCGGTCCAGTCCATGATCCGGCTGAAGGTCTCGGCGCCGATCACCATCACGGTTTCGGCCTGGCCCGACACGATCAGTGCATTGGCATTGGCCAGGGCAAAGATGAACCCCGCGCAGACGGCCTGAACGTCAAAGGCAAAGCCCCTGGTCATGCCCAGCTCGGCCTGCACCATGGTCGCGGCGGACGGGAAGGTCAGGTCGGCCGTCGAAGTCGCAACGATGATCGCATCGATCTCGCCGATCTCCATCCCGGCATTGGCCAGCGCCTTGCGCGCGGCATGGGCGGCCAGCTCGGAGGTCGTCTCGCCTTCGGCTGCGAAATGCCGGCGTTCGATACCCGAGCGGGTCCGAATCCATTCGTCCGACGTGTCGAGGAAAGTTTCGAAATGGCTGTTGGGGACCACGCGTTCCGGCAGGTAATGCCCGACGCCCTGGACCACGGCACGGCTAACCATCTGTCAGGACTGCCCTTTTTTTATGCTTGTGTGTTCGACGGAGGTTTCGCCCTGACCATCATGGTCAAGGAGGTCGACGGATGCAAGCCGTGCGGCGATCTTTTGCGAAAAGTCCGACTGGGCCAGCTGGAAGGCCAGCTTGACCGCGGCCGACACCCCGGTGGCATCGGCGCTGCCGTGGGATTTCACCACCGTGCCATTCAGCCCCAGGAACACCCCTCCATTGACCCGACGCGGGTCGATGCGCTTGTTCAGCCGTTGCAGCGGGCGATAGGCCAGCATCGCGGCCAGGCGCGACAGGGGGGTCATGCGGAAGCTTTTCTTGAGCTGGTCGCCGATCAGCGCGGCGGTGCCTTCGCCGGTCTTCAGCGCGACATTGCCGGTAAATCCGTCGGTCACGATCACGTCGACCACGTCGCCGGGCAGGTCTCCGCCCTCGACGAAACCGACAAAATCATATTGCGCGCTCTCGGCATTGCGCGCGATCAGCGCATGGGCTTCCTGCAGCTCGGGACGGCCCTTGCCCTGTTCGGTGCCCACGTTCAGCAAGCCGATGCGCGGCCGTTTCAGCCCCATCCCGTTGCGTGCGTAGGACGTGCCCATCAGGGCGAATTGCAGAAGATCGCGGGCATCGGCCCGGATATCGGCCCCGGCATCGAGCATCACGTTGAAGCCCTGCGGGTTGCGCGATGGCCAGAGCACGGCAATGGCCGGGCGCGACACGCCGTCCAGCCGGCGCAGGCGCACCATCGACAACGCCATCAGCGCGCCGGTGTTGCCGCAGCTGACCGCGACGGTTGCCTCGCCATTGCGCACGGCATCCAGCGTCGACCACATCGACGTGCCCTTGCCGTGACGCATGATATGGCTCGGGCGGTCCTCCATCGTGACCACGTCCGAGGCATGCCGGATCTCGACCCGGTCCTGCAGCTTGCGCCGCTTGGCGACCAGGGCCTCCAGCTCGTCCTTCGGTCCGTGCAGGATGAAGGCGATGTCGGGATTCTTGAGAACCGAATGGTTCAACCCTGCCACGACCGCGGCCGGACCCTTGTCTCCCCCCATGGCATCGACCGAAATGACGATACGGTCGGTCCGGTCGGGCATCGGAGGCAAGGACGGCGTCACGAGGGCAGGGTCACTGAAACCTGTTCGGGGTCAGCCCTCAGGCTGCGTCTTCGTCGAGATCGATTTCTTCGCCGATCGCGACAACCTCACGGTCATCGTAATGACCGCAGGACGCGCACACGTGGTGCGGACGCTTGAGTTCCCCGCAGTTGGGGCATTCATTCGGGTTCGCGGCGACCAGCGCGTCATGGGCGCGACGGTTGTTGCGGCGCGATTTGGAGACTTTGTTCTGTTGAACGGCCATGTCTCAACCTTACCTTCTCTGGGCCCCGGCGATCCGGCGGGCCGCGTTTGCTTGTGTCACACTCTCGGGCGTGACGAGCGTTTAGGCCGCGGCCACTCGCTTGTCCAACCCTAAATTCGATGAAGGCGCGAAAATACGGATTCGCGGTTGCTGCGCAAGAGGAAACTGACCGGCAGGGGGGCGGGGCGGGCGGTTTTTGCCCTGCATGACCCTTGGTCACCGGGCATCGGCGCCCGTTGTCCGGGCCCCGGCCGGCTCAGTCTTTGCCGCTGTCGTCGTCGTCCTCGTTTTCACCGCCGGCCGAGTCGCCCAGCCCCTTCAGGGCGGCCAGCGCGGCAAAGGGCCGGGTGTCCTCGTCGGTCATCGCGGTCTTGCCCGGCTCGGTATAGACCGCATCGCCCAGTTCGGCCGTGTCGGCGCGCGGGTAGAGGGGCAGGGCCAGGGACAACGCCTCGATCATCACCGCGCCCAGGTCGATCTCGCGGCCCAGCGGTTCCTGGTCGTCATCCTCGGGCATCTCGATCTCTTCGCCCTCGGGCGTTTCCATCCCGGCGACGTACAGCCGGCGCACATCGCTTTCCACGCGGCTGGTCACCGGGGCCAGCGTGACCACGCAGGGTTGGACCACCGTGGCCCCCAGCCGGCCGGTCAGCAGCCAGTCGCGCTTGCCCTCGGCCGCGATGCGGCCTTCAAAGCGCAGCTTGCGCAGCCCTTCCAGCCCCAGTTCGGCGGCGATGGCCTTCAGGGCAGGGGCGTCGGGTTTCAGGGCAAAGGCGGTGGGGGCGGCCTGGCTCAGGTCGGCCACGCGCATCTTGTCGCCTTCGTGCTTCGCATCGGTCATTGCCGGCCTCTTTTCGTTTCTTGAACCTTGCAGGCGGATTGGGGTATCGGGATAGAAGTCATGAAACGGCAAGACAAGGGGCAGGCATGATCCTCCGCGCGACAGGTTACCGGAACGGCGTCCGGGCAGGGATGCGCTCTGCTGCGGCGCTGATGCTGGTGGCCGGCCTCGGGGCCTGCACGGCCCAGTATCGCAACCACGGGTATACGCCTTCGGATGCCGACCTGTCCCAGATCGTCGTCGGCGTCGACACCCGCGACAGCGTGGCCGAAACTGTCGGCGCCCCGTCGTCGATCGGGCTGCTGGAAAACAGCGATTATTACTATGTTTCCAGCAAGGTGCGCCTTTACGGCACCTCGGCGAAAGAGGTCGAGCGCAAGCTGGTGGCGATCAGCTTCGATGGCGGCGACGTGGTGCGCAACATCGAGACCTTCGCGCTGGAAGACGGCCGTGTCGTGCCGCTGACCCGCCGGGTCACCAACACCGGCATCACCGACAAGACCTTCCTGCGCCAGCTGCTGGGCAACATCGGCAACTTCCGGCCCGGCGGCGTCTGATCCGCCTGTTCGCTGGCGGGACTCACTTCATTCGCGCCCCTGGCCCCTTGGTGCCGGGGGCGTTTTCGTTTCGAGTCTCGCCTGGTGTCGTCCGTTGATCGGTCGCTTGCGCCTGCGCCCGTTTGGGTGCTTGCCTCTTCCTCTTCCTCTTCCTCTTCCTCTTCCTCTTCCTCTTCCTCTTCCCTTTGACCTTGGTCTCGGTCTTCCTGTTCCTGTTCCTGTTCCTGTTCCTGTTCCTGTTCCTGTTCCTGTTCCTGTTCCACTGTCACTGTCACTGTCACTGTCACTGTCACTGTCACTGTCAGTACGACTGCCGCCGCCTCTTGATGCCTTGCCCCTGCTTCCACCTTTTGGCTTGCCTGCATGGTGGTTCCGCGTCGCATCTTCAGCTGCCGGACACCCGCGCCCCGTCCACGGCTGGACCGTCGGAAAACCGGCGCAGGGGCAATACCAATCTGTTAGGATCGGCTGCGAACTGCCGCCGCGACCGGGCCCCCGGTCGGCGGTCGCGCAAGATGCTGACAGACCGGAGCCCCCCGATGTCCCTGACCCTGCCTTCGTTCAGCCTGCCGTCCCTGACACGCGGCAAGTATCGGGCCTGCTTTGCGCAGGACCGCGGCGACCTGGCCGCGGCCCAGGCCCTGCGCGGCCGGTGCTTCGGCCTCAGCGATCCCGACGCGGACATGTTTGACGAATTGTGTCTGCATGTCATGATCCGGGATTTGCGCACGAATACATTGGTTTGCTGCTACCGCCTGCTGCTTCTCGAAGGCGGCGGGGACCTCGGGCGCAGCTATTCAGCACAATTCTACGAGCTGGATGCCCTCGCCGGGTTCCAGGGCCGCATGGTCGAGCTGGGGCGGTTCTGTATCCATCCGGATTGGCACGATCCCGATATCCTGCGCGTGGCCTGGGGCGCCATGACCCGGCTGGTCGATGAACAGGGGGTGCAGATGCTCTTCGGTTGTTCGTCCTTCGCCGGCACCGAAACCGACACTTATCTCGACGCTTTTGCCATGCTCAAGGCCCGCCACCTGGCGCCGCCGCGCTGGCTGCCCCGGGTCAAGGCGCCCGAGATCTTTCGCTTTGCCGCCCGGCTGCGGCGCAAGCCTGATGCCCGCAAGGCCATGCTCACGATGCCGCCGCTCTTGCGCACCTACCTTCTGATGGGCGGATGGGTCAGCGATCATGCCGTGGTCGACCGCCAGATGAACACGCTGCATGTCTTCACGGGGCTGGAAATCGGTGCGATTCCCCCCGCCCGCAAGAAACTGCTGCGCGCCGTGGCCGGGTGAAACGCCTGGGCGCTCCGATGCCCCGTTGACGCCGGCCCGCGCGCTGATTAGCTGGCGCGCATGGCCCGTATCCCGCTTCTGCAACTCACCGACATCTCGCTGACCTTTGGCGGCGAGCCCGTATTCTCCGACCTCGACCTGGTCGTCCACGAAGGCGACCGCATGGCGCTGGTTGGCCGCAACGGATCGGGCAAGTCGACCCTGATGAAGGTCATGGCCGGGCTGGTCGAGCCCGACCGCGGCCAGGTTGTCGTGCCCCAGGGCACGTCGGTCGGCTACATGGAACAGGATCCCGACATGGCCGGCTTTGCCACGCTGGGTGATTTCGCCTCGGCCAGCCTCGATCCGGGCGAGCTTTACAAGGTCGAGCAGGTGGCCGAAGGGCTGAAATTCGATCCCGGCCGGTCGGTTGGCACCGCGTCAGGCGGCGAGCGCCGGCGCGCGGCGCTGGCCCGGCTGATGGCCGAAGCGCCCGACCTGATGCTGTTGGACGAGCCGACCAACCACCTCGATATCGAGGCCATCGCCTGGCTTGAAAACCAGTTGAAATCCACCCGCGACGCCTTTGTTCTGATAAGCCACGACCGCGCCTTCCTGCGCGCGCTGACCCGTGGCACGCTGTGGATCGATCGCGGCGCGGTGCGGCGCCAGGACCGGGGCTTTGACGGGTTCGAGGAATGGCGCGACAAGGTCTGGGAAGACGAGGATTCCGCCCGCCACAAGCTGGACCGCAAGATCAAGGCCGAGGCCCGCTGGGCCGTCGAGGGCATCTCGGCCCGGCGCAAGCGCAACATGGGCCGCGTCCGGGCGCTGCAGGATCTGCGGGCGGAACGTGCCGGTCAGATCCGGCGCCAGGGCACGGCGGATCTCGCGCTCGATTCGGGGCCGAAATCCGGCAAGAAGGTCATCGAGGCCATCGGCATTTCCAAGGCCTTCGGTGACCGGTCCATCGCGAGCGATTTCTCGATCCTGGTCAACCGCGGCGATCAGGTCGCCTTTGTCGGGCCCAATGGCGTGGGCAAGACGACCCTGCTCAAGATCCTCCTGGGGGAGGTCGCGCCAGATGCCGGCACGGTCAAGCACGGCACCAACCTTGAAATCGCCGTCTTCGACCAGGCCCGGGCCCAGCTCGATCCCGATGCAACGCTGTGGGACAGCCTGACGACCGATCCGTCGATGAAAGTGTCGGGACAGGCCGATCAGGTCATGGTGCGCGGTCAGCCGCGCCATGTGGTGGGCTATCTCAAGGACTTCCTCTTCGACGAACGCCAGGTTCGCGCGCCCGTCCGGTCGCTGTCAGGCGGTGAGAAGGCGCGGTTGTTGCTGGCGCGGCTGATGGCCAAGCCTTCCAATGTGCTGGTGCTGGACGAACCGACCAACGACCTCGACATCGAAACGTTGGACCTGCTGCAGGAGCTGCTCGACGATTACGACGGCACCGTTCTGCTGGTCAGCCACGATCGTGATTTCCTCGACCGGGTGGCGACAACCACCGTCGCGATGGAAGGCGACGGGCGGGCCACGGCCTATGCCGGGGGGTGGTCGGATTACTTGTCGCAGCGCCCCGAGCGGGCCGAGCCGGTGGCTGACAAGCCCAAACCAGTGGTCAAGGCGGCGCCGAAAGCGGTGGAAAAGCCCAAGTCGGGCCTGTCCTTTACCGAGAAACACCGGCTTGAGGCGCTGCCTGCGGAAATGGAACGGCTGGAGGCCGAGATTGGCAAGCTGGAAGAACTGCTGGCCGATCCCCAGCTGTTCACCCGTGAGCCGGTGAAGTTCCGCAAGGCGACCGAGGCCTTGGTGCAGCGCCAGGAAAAGCTGGCCGCCTCCGAAGAGGAATGGTTGACCCTCGAAGAGAAAGCCGAGGGCTGACACCGGGCCGACGCGCCATGCAGACAAGGCTTGGCACGTCACGGGGCGGGGTGCATCCGGCTGGCCGTCGGTCCGGGATGGGCGCGTAACCGGCGATGTGCCAACGGCGGCCACCAGGCCCATGTGCCACCGGTCGGCCGGGCCATGGCGCCTGTGCCAAGCCGGAAGGTTGCGGTTTCGGGCGCGGGACCCTCCAACGGCCCCAGATCGAACCGTTCATAACCATGCTCTGCCAGCCATTGCATTGCCTCCCACACCAACAGGTAATGGGCGGCGCGGGCATGGCCATGGGGCGTGGTCCGGGCCAGGTGCCAGGTGGCCGCATCACCATGCAGAAGGATTAGCGTTGCAGCGATCCGCGTCGTGCCGACGAACGCGGTAAAAAGCTTGGCATCCCCGGGGTTTGCGGCGGCATAGGCCAATGTCAGGACACTGGCAGGAAGGCGGCGATCCCGGTGGCGCGTGGCAGGCCGTGGCGTGCCGAAAATCCAGTGACCCGGATCCATCGGCAGGTTCTGGCGAGTCACGCTCAGATCATGGCGCATCGCATGCCCCAGCCGGTGCCGCCACATCGGGTCCAGCCCGGCGGACAGATCGCCCTGCAACGACAATTCGATGACCTGCCGTTCACAGCCGGTGCGCAGGGCGCCGATCCGCCTCAAGGCCGGGCAGGGGCGATCGGGTGACAGCAGGAAGGGCCGGTTGCGCAGCCCGGCGTCGGCAACCAGGTCGGGCAGGCGCGCCGGATCAAGCGCGCCGCGCGGGATATGGGACAGGCGCAATCCGCCGGGCAATCGGCGGGTTGTCAGGAGCGTGTCATCCGCCAGCCGGGCCGGGCGCAGGCCGGCGGCGGTCAGGGCGCGGAAGAAGGCCGGGCTTTGCAGCAGCGGTCGTGGTTGGGAGCGGGGCGGCGCGGAATCGAACATGTCGCCATAAGAGCGCCACAAGTCCTAACACGGGGTTAACCGCGTTGGATCAACTTATCCACAAAGTCCTGACAAATGGTAAATCCGCCGCCGCAACTCATTGAAATGCCGGCAAGCGACCCCTGTCCCAGCTGTGGGACAGGGGCATGGATCAGCCTTGCAACTGAACCAGCGCGTGGCGTTTTTTCCCGGCGCTCAGCTTGAGCGGCGCGGCCAGGGCGGCGGCGTCGATCATCAGCCCGCTGTCGCTGAGCGGCGCATCATCCAGCCGGGCGCCGTTCTCGGCGATCAGCCGCTTGGCTTCCTTGCCCGACTTGGCCAGGCCCGTCCGCACGATCAGCTGCACGATCGAGATGCCGTCGCCCAGCTCTTCGGCGGTCAGCGTCAGGGTCGGCAGATCGTCCCCCACGCCACCTTTTTCAAAGACTTCCCGGGCGGTTGCCTCGGCTGCCTGTGCCGCTTCGGCGCCGTGCAGCAGGGTTGTCACCTCGTTGGCCAGCCGGATCTTGGCAGCGTTGATCTCGGACCCTTCCAGTGCGGCCAGGCGATCACATTCCTCGACGGGCAGCTCGGTATAGAGCTTGAGGAACCGGCCAACGTCGGCATCGGTCGTGTTGCGCCAGAACTGCCAAAACTCGTAGGGCGACAGCATGTCGCCGTTCAGCCAGATCGCGCCGCCCGCCGATTTGCCCATCTTGCGGCCATCGGAGGTTGTCAGGAGCGGCGTCGTCAGCCCGAAGATCTCGTGATCCGCGACGCGCCGGGTCAGGTCGATCCCGTTGACGATATTGCCCCATTGATCCGACCCGCCCATCTGCAACAGGCAGCCGTAACGCCTGTTGAGCTCAAGGAAATCATAGGCCTGCAGGATCATGTAGTTGAACTCCAGGAAGGACAGCGATTGCTCGCGGTCCAGCCGGGACTTCACCGATTCGAAGGACAACATGCGATTGACACTGAAGTGCCGCCCGATGTCGCGCAGGAAATCGAGATAGTTGAGCGCATCGAGCCATTCGGCATTGTTGAGCATCAAGGCGCCGGCCGCGCTGTCATCATAGGCGAGGTAGCGGTCGAAAACCTTCTTCATGCCGGCGATATTGGCGTCGATCGCGGCGCCATCCAGCAACGGCCGTTCGTCCGACCGGAAGGACGGATCGCCCACCTTGGTCGTGCCGCCGCCCATCAGGGTGATCGGCTTGTGGCCGCATTTCTGGTACCAGCGCAGCATCATGATGTTGAGCAGATGGCCCACGTGCAGCGACTTGGCGGTGGCGTCATAGCCGATATAAGCCGTCTGCGGGCCGGACATCAGGGCGTCGTCCAACCCCTGATAATCCGTGCAGTCCGCCAGGAATCCGCGTTCCATCATGACGTGCATGAAGTCCGATTTCGGATGGTAGGTCATGGCTTGCCTCGGCTTTGAAATGCGAGGCAGTGTATAGGCGGCAGTCAGGCAAAGGAAAAGGCCATGAATAAGGCCATCAAGGGCAGTCATACGCTTCGCGCGCTCGGGGCGATGTCGGGCACGTCGCTGGACGGGGTCGATGCAGCGGTGATCGAGACTGACGGGCATGTGATCACAAAATTTGGCGAGACCGGCTATCGGCCCTATTCGCCCGAGGAGCAGGAAGTTTTGCGCGCGGCCCTTGGGCGCTGGTCGGGGCCCGAGGTCGAGGCGGCGACGCGGGTGATCGACGCCGCCCATGCCGAGCTGCTGTCGGAGTTTCGCGACATCGATATCGTGGGTTTTCACGGTCAGACGCTGGCCCATGCGCCGCGCCTGCAAGGGACCTTGCAGGTGGGGGACGGGGCGGCGCTGGCCGAGCATCTGGGCGCGCCGGTTGTCTGGGATTTTCGCAGCGATGACGTGCGTTTGGGCGGAGAGGGCGCACCGCTGGCGCCGTTCTATCATTTTGCCTGTGCCCGGTGGATCGGGGCGACCGGGCCGCTGGGCTTTCTGAACCTGGGCGGGGTGGGTAATTTGACCTGGGTCGATCCGGCCAAGGCGACCCCCGAAGCACCCGGCGCGTTGCTGGCTTTTGATACCGGGCCGGCAAATGCGCCGATCAACGACCTGGTCAAGCGGCGGCTGGGGCGTGATTGTGATCACAACGGTGAACTGGCAGCCCGGGGACGGGTGGAAACCGGCGCGTTGGAGCTGTTCCTGGCAGAGCCCTATTTCACGCGCATGCCGCCGAAATCGCTGGATCGCAACGATTTTGCCGAGATGATCGAGCTGGTGTCCGAGCTTGGCGACAGCGATGCCGCAGCGACCCTGACGGGGATGTGCGCGGCCGGTGTCCTGCAAGGGCTGGAGCATTGTCCGGCGCCACCCGAGCGCTTGCTGGTGACGGGGGGCGGGCGCAAGAACCCGGTTTTGATGGAGATGCTGCGGGTGTCGCTGGATTGCCGTGTCGAGCCGGTGGAAGCCGTAGGGCTCGATGGTGACATGCTGGAAGCCCAGGCCTTTGCCTTCCTTGCGGTGCGGGTGGCCAGGGGAATGGCGACCTCCTGTGCGACAACAACCGGGGTGCGGGCGCTGGTCGGTGGCGGGGTTGTCAGTTGTCCGTCAGGAGCCTGAGGTTCGGTAGTCTGGCTGGCCGATGAGGGGGCGCTGCCCCCGTCCTCCGGTGGAGGACTCCCCCGGGAATACTTGAGAAGAGAAAGAAGCAGGGGGCGTCAGGCCTTGGGGATGTCAAAGCCGGGGGGCGCCAGGGTGAAGCCCTGGAAGCGGAAACCGGGGGAGACGATGCAGCTGACCAGGGTCCAGTCGCCGGTGGTGTGCGCGGCTTGCCAATGGTCGGCCGGGACAAGGACCTGGGGCGCTCCGGTGGAAAGATCGGATGTCAGGAGATGGTCAGTTGCCGGGCCGGCCTCATCTGGGGACAGCGACAGGATCAGCGGCGCGCCGGCATGGAACAGCCAGAGCTCATCGGCATCGACCAGGTGCCAGTGACTGCGCTCGCCTTTGCGCAAGAGGAAGTAGATCGCGGTGGCCTGCGCACGATCGGCGCCGGGGCTGGCCCAGGTTTCGCGGTAATGGCCGCCTTCGGGGTGGGGCGCAAGATTCAGCGCGGCGATGATCTGGTCGGCGGTCATGGAGGGCCCTTGTGGGTTGTGATCACAAATCCATTTCGAAGAAGACAAGCCGTTCGGCAAGATGCGGCGGAGCCGGCCAGTAGGGGGCGCATTCGCGAAAACCGACAGCAGGATAGAGGTGGCGGGCCGATGTCAGGACGCGGGCCGTGTCGAGGCAGACGCGGTGAAAGCCGAGGCCGCGGGCCTCGTCGATCAGGGCCTGCATCACGGCGCGACCGGCGCCCGTGCCACGGGCCGTGTCAGCCACGAAGACCCGCTTGATCTCGGCCACACCGGGGGAAATCGTCTGCATCATGCCACAGCCGACGGCGGCGCCGTTGAGCCGGGCGAGTTTCAGCGCCCCACGAGGCGGCGCGTGAAGCGTTTCGATCCGGCTGAGGATCTCCTCGTAAGCCTCTGGCTGGTAGGCATAAGTGACCACTACGTCGTCGGGTGGCGGCAAGGTGGCGAGGAAGTCGCGGAACGCCCGGGCCAGCGCCCGGATATCATCGAAATCCCGGGGGCTGACGGGGTCCGCGACAACCAGCACCGGCTTAGCCTTTCAGGATGGACGCACCGGCGTATTGAGCGATCTCGCCCAGGTTTTCCTCGATGCGGATCAACTGGTTGTACTTGGCCAGCCGGTCCGAGCGCGCCAGCGAGCCGGTCTTGATCTGACCGCAATTGGTGGCCACGGCCAGGTCGGCAATGGTGGTGTCCTCGGTCTCGCCCGAACGATGCGACATGACGTTGGTGTAACGCGCACGATGGGCCATCTCGACGGCTTTCAATGTCTCGGTCAGCGACCCGATCTGGTTGACCTTCACCAGCATCGAATTGGCACAACCCTTTGAAATGCCTTCGGCAAGACGGGCCGGGTTAGTGACGAAGAGGTCATCGCCCACCAGCTGGACCTTGTCACCGATGGCATCGGTCAGCATCTTCCAGCCGTCCCAGTCATCCTCGGACATGCCGTCTTCGATCGAGATGATCGGATAGTCCTTCACCAGGGCCTCCAGGTAGGCGACATTCTCGGCTGCATCCAGGGTTTTGTCTTCACCGGCAAGGACATATTTGCCGTCCTTGAAGTATTCCGTGGCGGCGCAATCGAGCGCCAGGAAGATCTCTTCACCGGGCTTGTAGCCGGCCTTTTCGATCGACTTCAGGATGAAATCCAGCGCATCGCGGCTGGAGGCCAGTTCCGGGGCAAATCCGCCTTCGTCGCCCAGGCCGGTGGACATGCCGGCGGCGGAAAGCTCTTTCTTCAGGGTGTGGAACACTTCGGAGCCCATGCGCACGGCGTCACGGATGTTATCCGCGGCGACCGGCATGATCATGAATTCCTGGATGTCGATCGGGTTGTCGGCATGTTCGCCGCCATTGATGATGTTCATCATCGGCACCGGCAGGATATGTGCCGAAGTGCCACCCACGTAACGATAAAGCGGCATCGCCGAGAAATCGGCGGCCGCGCGGGCCACGGCCAGCGAGACACCGAGAATGGCGTTTGCGCCCAGCCGGGCCTTGTTGTCGGTGCCGTCCAGCTCGATCATGGCCGTGTCGATGGCGACCTGTTCGGTGGCATCGAAACCGACGAGGGCTTCGGCGATCTCGCCGTTCACGGCCGCGACGGCCTCCAGAACGCCCTTGCCCTTGTAGCGGCTGGCGTCGCCGTCGCGCTTCTCAACCGCCTCGTAGGCCCCGGTGGAGGCGCCCGAAGGCACCGCGGCGCGGCCCATCGTGCCGTCTTCCAGCGTCACCTCGGCCTCGAGCGTGGGATTGCCCCGGCTGTCGAGGATTTCGCGGGCGAAAATGTCGATGATGGTGCTCATGGGTAACTCCAAGTCCCTGGATCGCCCTTGCTCTAGCCGGTTTCGACCCGTGCCGCAAACCGCGTGCGCAGTAAGGGGCTGTTAGCGATTGATGTGTAGCAATTCGGGACACGCAAGATCCAGATTCCGGGGGCAGCCTTGACCGAAGCCGTGCGCCAGACAGCAAATTTCGAACAGGAGGTGGCCGATTTCCGAATCGAGGACCTGTTCATGTCCCGGACCGATGAAAGGGGGGTGATCCGCTCGGGCAACCAGACCTTTCAACGGCTGGCGGGTTATGATTGGGAAGAATTGCTGGGCGCGCCGCACAAGGTGATCCGCCATCCGGACATGCCGAAATGTGTTTTTCGGCTGTTCTGGGACATGCTCAAGGCCGGCAAGCCGGTGGGCGCCTATGTCAAGAACCGGGCGAAGGACGGGCGCCATTACTGGGTCTTTGCGATTGCGCTGCCGGTTGAGGACGGGTTCGTGTCCGTGCGGCTGAAGCCGAGCAGCCCGATCTTCGACACGGTGAAAGGCGTCTATGCACAGCTGCTCGATGCCGAGCGGCAAGGCATGTCGATCGAAGAGGGTGTCGATCGGATCGGGGTCTTTCTCAAGCAGCATGGACGGACATCCTATCGCGATGCCATGGCGGCCTGGGTCCGGTCCGAGATCGGCGCACGGCGCACCGCGCTTGGCCGCAAACCCGATCCGGTGCTCGACGGGTTGGAGGATCTCAAGGCATGCGTCCTGAAGATTGGCAAGGAACTGGACGAGGTGCGCGGAACCTTCGAGAGCATTCGGGGCACACCGACCAACCTGCGGATCCAGGCGACGCGGTTCGGCGATGTGGCCGTGACCATTCAGATCATTTCCCAGAACTACGATCTGTTGACCAAGGAGATCGAGGCGGCCAATGCCACGATGGGCGGGATCTACGACAGCCTGCTCGAGATACTGGATGAGGATTCGTTTGGCCTGGCCGCGGTGTCGCTGCTGCAAGAGGCGTTCCGACGGTTCGAGGCCGAGGATATGCTGCCGCCGGGGATATCGATGGAGGCCGAATCGGCGATCATCCAACCCCATACGCGCAAGTTCAGCGCCCGGGCCGACGTGATGCTGAAACGGACCGAAGAGCTGGTGACCCAGGTCCGGCAATTGCAGCGCATCGTCTCGGGGCTGGCCGTGACGCGGGTGATGTGCCGCATCGAAGAGGCGGGGTTGAGCGGAGATTCGGGCGGGATCAAGGATATCGTTGGGCGGCTTCTGCAGTTCCAGACCAAGGTCATGGGCTGCATCGAGCGCATTGATACGGAATGCCGCAATGCCCATCGATCGATGACAAAGCTGGCGGTGAATTTCTCGGCCGTGCCCGACGAGATGAAGCCGCGTGGCGAAGCAGAGCGCCGGCGCATTCCGCGTGAGCCGCGCCTCAAGCCCCGGAGTTCCGCAGCCTGAGGATGGCAGTACTACCGGATGCGGCGTTCGCGCCAGAAGGTGAAAAGACCGGAGCCGATGATCAGGGCGGCGCCCGCCAGCATCAGCAGGTCTGGGCGCTCGCCGAACACAAGGGCGCCGATGACAAGGGCGAAGAGCAGGCGAAAATAGCGGAAGGGGGTCACAAAGCCCACATCGCCGATGCGCATGGCTGCAACGATGGCGTAATAGCCCGTGACCCCAAGCACCACGGCAATAGCGATCAGCGCCCAGGTATCGGGCGGGGGCGGGACGAAGGGCGCACGAGTGACCAGCGCCAGGATCAGCGAGGTCGGGGCCAGGACCAGGAACGCCAGGAAGCTGATCTGCAAAGAGGTTACGCCCCGGGGCACCTTGCGGGTCGCAATGTCGCGCAGAGCGAGGCTGATCACCGAGATCACGGCAAACAACGAGGCGGGTTCGAATGCCTCGGTGCCCGGGCGCAGAATCAGCAGAACCCCCGAAAATCCGATGACCACGGCGCTCCAGCGCCGCCAGCCGACCTGCTCACCCAGAAACAGCGCCGCGCCCATGGTCACGAGAAGGGGGGCGGATTGCAGGATGGCCGAAGCGGTCGAAATCGGAGACAGCGACAGGGCGGTCACGAACCCAAGGCTTGCGGCGATTTCGGCAAGGTTGCGCAGGTGGATAGGCCAGGCCAGCATCTCGCGGACGAAAAGCGGCGTGCCCTGGCGCAGCAACAGGGCCGCAAAGATCGACGCTCCGCCCAAGGACAGGAACAGGACGATCTGCCAAGTGGGCAAGACGCCCGACATGAGCTTGATGCACATGTCCTCGATCGCGAAACCGAGCATGGCAAATGTCATCAAGGCGGCGCCGCGCAGGTTGTCCATGAAAACCCCTTTCCTGCTGGCCGTTTATCCCAGCCCACAGCCAGCGCAAGAGGCGGTTTGATCAAATTCTACCCGCAGCCGGACGCGCGCGTACATGCCGGATGGCGAAGCCAATTCCGGAGTGGTAGCAGGGGGCATGCGACTGCGCCCCACACTCCCCGAACTTGGCACCACTTGTCTGACCCTGGTCATCGCGGCCATCGGGGCAGGGATCGCCAGATTGCTCCATTTCCCCGCGCCAGAACTGACCGGACCGGCCTTGTCCGTCACCCTGGCCGGCCTGACGGGTCTTCGGCTGGACGTGATGCCGCTGGTCCGGGCGGGGGCCTTTCTGGTCGTCGGGGTCGGCCTGGGATCGATCGTGACCACGGAAACCACGAGCGCGCTGACACGCTGGCCACTGGCATTTGTCATGTTGACCGTCAGCCTGATCGTGACCATGGCCCTGTGTCAGCTGGTCCTGCGCCGTGTATTCGGGCTGGACCGGCGCGCCGCGGTCCTGGCCTCGGCGCCCGGACACCTGAGCTATGTCATCAGCCTGGCGGCGTCGCTCGACATCGACATGACCCGCGTGACCATCGTGCAATCGCTTCGGCTGCTGACAATGAGCATCCTTGTCCCGTTGCTGGCCGTCCTCTTCGGCATCGATGTGACCTTGGCCGCGGTCTCCAGCAACGCGCCGTTGCCAGCGTTTGCGCTGCTCGCCATCCTCGTCATTTCCGGGGCGGCTGGCTGGGGCCTGGCTCGCCTGCACATGCCCGCCGCATTGATGATCGGCGCCATGGTCACGTCCGGCCTGGCCCATGGGTTCGGCGTGGTCGAAGGCGGGCTTAGCCCGACCGTGGCCACCTTGGGCTTTCTCGTGCTGGGAGCCCTGATCGGAACGCGGTTTTCGGGTGTCAGCCGGGGCGACGTGACCCGGGCGATGGGCGCCGGGCTGGCCACGACGGTGATCGGCTGCGTGGTCGCCGCGCTGGCGGCTATTCCGGTGGCCGCGTGGTTGGGCATGCCGACCCTGGGCATCGTGTCGGCCTTTGCACCCGGCGGATTCGAGATGATGATCGCGCTTGGTGCCGCGCTCGGGGCCAATCCGGGTTTGCTGGCCGCCTGCCACCTCGGCCGGTTGCTCATCCTGACGGTGCTGGTGCCGCTGTTCCTGGCCCGGGCCAGGAAGGCCGCTGCCGCCTAGGTCTTCTTGCGCACGCCGTACAGCTCCAGCCGATGGCCGCGCAATTCATAGCCCAGCTTGCGCGCTATGCGTTCCTGCAGCACCTCGATTTCCGGGTCGACAAATTCGATGACCTCGCCGGTCGCCAAATCGATCAGGTGATCATGGTGGTCGCGATCCGCGTCTTCATAGCGCGCGCGCCCGTCGCCAAACTCCAGTTTTTCGAGAATTCCGGCCTCTTCGAACAGCTTGACCGTCCGGTAGACGGTCGCGATCGAGATCTGGGGGTCGATTTCGATGGCCCGCGCATAAAGCAATTCGACATCGGGATGGTCGTCGCTTGTTTCCAGGACGCGGGCAATGGTCCGGCGCTGGCCGGTCATGCGCAGGCCCTTGGCCTCGCAACGGGTGATGATCGTGTCGGTCATGCGAGCGGCGGAGGGATCCGGTTTGGCGTTAGGCTACCGGTTTAGCCCGAGATGATGGGCCCTGCCAACATGCCGTTTCGCAAAAACGACACGGGGCAGGCGGGAAATGTCCGGCCGGCGATCATGTCCCGCAGAAGGTGGCCCGAACGACCTGGTCTTCGGTCGGCGGTGCAGCCAGGGCGTGATGCGCCGGCTGATCGTCATAGGGCCGGGCGAGCACGGCGTTGAGCCGGTCGAAAGGCGCGAAATCGGCTTCCAGCGCGGCGGCAATAGCCTCTTCGATACGGTGGTTGCGCGGGATGAAGGCCGGGTTGGCCGCGCGCATCCGGGATTGGGGATCAGGCTCGCCATCCAACCGCGCCTGCCAGCGCAGGGACCAGGCATCAAAGGCATCCCGGTCGAGCAGCCAGTCGCGCGCGGTGCCATCGGCCAAGCCTCGGAACGTGTTGGTGAAATCGGCCTTGTCCGTGGCCATCAGCCGCAGCAGGTCACCGATCAGATCAGCGTCCTCCGGTCGTTCCGACGTCAGGCCGATCTTGGCCCGGTACATCGTCAGCCAATGGCTGCGGATCAGGTCGGGCATCGCATGCACGATCTCGGTGGCTTCCTCAACGGCGGCTTCGGGATCGTCCAGTTGCTGGATCAGCGCGGTGGCCAGCTGGGCCATGTTCCAGACGACGATTTCCGGTTGCTGGCCAAAGGCATAACGCCCGAATTGGTCAATCGAGGAATAGACCGTCTGGGGGTGATAGCTGTCCACGAAGGCGCAGGGGCCATAATCGATCGTCTCGCCGGATATCGCGCAATTGTCGGTGTTCATCACGCCATGGATAAAGCCGATCGACATCCATTGGGCAACCAGCCGCGCCTGGGCGTCGCGCACGGCGCGCAACAGGCCGAGCGGACCGTCGCAATCGGGGTAATGGCGCCCGATGGCGTATTCGGTCAGCTGCCGCAGGTTTTCGGTTTGGCCGCGTGCGGCAAAGATCTGGAATGTGCCGACGCGCAGGTGGCTTTGCGCCACGCGGGTCAGCACGGCGCCGGGCAGGGCGCGTTCACGATAGACCGGGTCGCCGGTCGACACGGCCGCAAGGGCGCGGGTGGTCGGAATGCCAAGGGCATGCATGGCCTCGGACACGATGTATTCGCGCAGGACCGGCCCCAGCCAGGCGCGGCCATCGCCATTGCGCGAATAGGGCGTGGGGCCCGCGCCTTTCAGCTGGATGTCGCGGCGAACCCCGTCGGTGCCGATCGTTTCGCCCAGCAAGACGGCCCGACCGTCACCCAGCTGCGGATTGAAATGGCCGAATTGGTGGCCGGCATAGAGCTGCGCCAGTGGTTCGGCCCCGTCGGGCAGCAGGTTGCCGGCAAAGACGCGGGCCAGCTCGTCGCGGTCCGTCGGGGACAGGCCAAGCGTCTCGGCCAGCGGCGCGTTAAAGGCGATCAGCTCGGGGTTGCTGACCGGTGTCGGCGCTTGGACACTGAAGAAATCGCCGGGCAGCCGGGCGAAGGAATTGTCGAAAGGGATGTGCAGCGTCATGTCAGGACCCCGGGTCACTCCTGTCAAATTGGTCTTCAGGATAGCCTGCGCGTCATCGTCACGTAACCATCCTCGCCGGCAAATCCAGACCTGGCACACAGACGCCGCACCCGGTCGTCATCGGGCGCGATCCGCAGGTGAAGCGCGCAGAGGCCGGCCTCGGCCAGCGCCGGGGGGAGTGTCAGGAGCACTTCAGTAGCGATGCCGCGGCCGCGCACAGGCGGCCGGACGTATAGCTGATCGACCGTGCCTTCCAGACCGCCGGCGGCCAGCGACCAGCTGAAGGTCACGATGATGAACCCCACCGGCGCACGCGTCGGCCCGACGAGATAGGCCGCGCCATAGGGCGACCCGTCGAGCAGCGGCGCCAGGGAGGCCCGGCGCGCCTCGGGGTCTGTCGCCAGGCCCATTTCCGCGTGACAGGCCGCAACGATGGCGTCGAGCCGGTCGGCATCCTCGGGCCGGGCGAGGTGGAGCGCGGCGGTCACAGCCGGGCCAGTCGCTCGGTCAGCAGGGCAAAGAACCCGTCGGCATCGATGTCGCCCATGAAGGTCGCGTTGGCCGGCCGGTCGGTGACGCCCCACCAATCGGCCACGGTCATGCCCAGCGTCAGATCCGAGCCGGTCTCGATCTCGACATTGATGTGCCGCCCGGTGAACAGGTCGGGGCGGATCAGGTAGGCCGTGACGCAGGGATCGTGCAGCGGCGCACCGTTCGAGCCGTATTTCTCCTTGTCGAACCGTTCGAAGAAATCGGTCATCTGGGCGACAGCGATGCCGGCCGTATTGCCGATGGCACGGAAGGCGTCGTTGCGTGGCTGGGTCACCAGCGCCTTGTGCGTCACATCCAGCGGCATGACCGTGATAGGAACGCCTGATTTGAAAACGATATCAGCGGCTTCTGGGTCGACGTAAATGTTGAATTCGGCAGTCGGAGTTATATTGCCCACCTCGAAATAGGCACCCCCCATCAGGACGATTTCCTGCACCTTTTCAATGATGTCCGGGGCGTCATTGAACGCCTTGGCGATGTTCGTCAGGGGCCCCAGCGGGCACAGTGTCACGCTGTTCGCCGGCGCGCTGCGCAGCGTGTCGATGATGTAATCGACGCCGTGCATCTCTTGCAGCGGCATTGTCGGATCGGGCAGGTTCGGCCCGTCCAGCCCGGTCTTGCCGTGCACGTGCTCGGCGGTCACCAGCTTGCGCGCCAAGGGCGCATCGCAGCCGGCAAAGACCGGAATGTCGGTGCGCCCGGCCAGCTCGCAGACGATCCGCGCGTTCTTGGCGGTCAGCGGCAGCGGCACGTTGCCGGCAACGGCGGTGATGCCCAGCACCTCGATCTCGTCCGGGCTGGCCAGCGCCAGCAGGATGGCCACGGCGTCGTCCTGGCCGGGATCGGTGTCGATGATGATCTTGCGAGGGGACATGGGGCCTCCGTTCTGGTGAACACGGAGGGTGGCAAGCCGGGGCGGCATTGTCCAGAAGGCATTGCGGGCATGGCAGGAATTGCGCATCGTGGCGCCCGTGACAGGCCAGTCGGGGAAGGCATGACCAAGCGGATCCACCTGCATGCAGGCGCGCACCGGACGGGGTCGAGCTCGTTCCAGATGTGCCTATACGACAACCGGGCGGCGCTGGGTCGCCATGGCTATGACCTGGCCTATCCCGGCCGTGATGGCGTGCCGGACGGGCGGCTGCGGCTGCGCTTGCCGGGGCCGCGTCACGGGATCGGCCGGTTGGGGCGGTTTGCCGGATCGGTGCGCGACGCTGTCGCCCGGTTCAGCCCCGATCCCGCCCGCCAACTGGTCCTGTCAGAGGAAAACATCCCCGGACGCATGTTCCATTTCTACCAGGGCCAGTTCTTCCCGGCCGCGGCGAAACGGTTCCGGGCCTTTCGTGCAGGCATCGGCGCCGCCGATCTGCATGTCGTCTACGTGCTCCGGTCTTATGACGAGCTTTACGCGTCGGCCTATCGCAAGCGGGCCGAAGACAATGCCGTTGACCCCTTTGCAGGCCTGGTCCCGCATTTCCTGGCCATGGATCGCGGCTGGCCCGAGCTGGTCGCGGATATGCAGGCCGAGCTGAAACCGGCACAACTGACATTGGTTTCCTATGAAAACAGGGGGAAGAGCATCGACCTCCTGACAAGGTTGCTGCCGGATATGCCGCGCGAAGAGCTGGTGGAACCGCAGGCCGTGCTGAACCTGAGCGCCACCGATGCCGCGCTGGAGGCGTTGCAGGCAGGGTATCGCGCGGGCGAAACCCTGACCCGCACGCAATGGCAGGAGATTGTCAGGAGCCACGCCGACGACCGCGGCTCAAGAGGCTTTGCGCAATTCGATGCAGCCGCCCGGCAGGCCCTGCGTGACCGGTATCACGCCGACCTGGACCGCATCCGCGCCATGCCGGGCCTGCGGCTGGACTAGCGGGTCTTTTCCGCCGCCTTTACCTCGTCCCAGAGCGCATCCATCTCGGCCAGGTCGCTGCCGGACGGTGACCGGCCTCGTTCGGCCAGCCGCGCCTCGACGGCTTCGAACCGGCGGGTGAACTTGGCAATGGTCCGGCGCAGCGCGGCTTCGGGGTCAAGGCCCAGGTGCCGGCCGAGATTGACCATGACAAACAGCAGGTCGCCGAATTCGTCCTCCATCGCGTCGGGCCCCAGCGTGTCCCGCGCTTCGACCAGCTCGGCGGCCTCTTCGGTGATCTTGGCCAGCACGTCCGACGTGTCGGCCCAGTCGAACCCGACACGCGCCGCCCGCTTCTGCAGCTTGAGCGCGCGCAGCAACGCGGGCAGGTTCATCGCCACCCCGTCCAGCGCACCCTGCTGGGCCTTGCCCGCGCGTTCGGCGGCCTTGATCGTCTCCCAGTCGCGGGTCTGCTGTTCGGCCGACTTGTCGCGGCTTTCGTCGCCAAAGACATGGGGATGGCGGGCGACCATCTTGTCGGACACGCCGCGCACGACCGACTGGAATGAGAAATGCCCATCTTCTTCAGCCATTTGCGCGAAATAGACCGTCTGCAGCAGCAAATCGCCCAGCTCGCCTTCCAGCTCGTCCATCGCCCCGCGTTCGACGGCATCGGCCACTTCATAGGCCTCTTCGATCGTGTAGGGCGCGATGGTCGCGTAGGTCTGTTCGATATCCCAGGGGCAGCCGGTTTCCGGGTCGCGCAGGCGGCGCATGATTTCCAGCAGGCGGTCGATCCCGGCGTCACGGTCGTGGATCAGGGCGTCATCGGGCATTGCGGCTCTATCCGGTTCGGTGTCAGATGCGCCCATTCCTAGCGCCGCTCAGGGGAGAGTTACCATGCCTGTCGTCAACCGAATCGCCGATTTTGCCCCCGAGATGACGGCCTGGCGCCAGCATTTGCACCAGATCCCCGAGCTGGGCTTCGATTGCCCCAAGACCGCGGCCTTCATCGCAGACCGCCTGCGCGACTTCGGGGTCGACGAGATTCACGAAGGCATCGCCCAGACCGGTGTCGTGGCCATCATCAATGGCACCGGGGAGGGGCCGACGATCGGGCTGCGGGCCGATTTCGATGCCCTGCCGGTGGTCGAGGCGACGGGGGCGGCATATGCCTCGGGCCACGAGGGGCGGATGCATGCCTGCGGGCATGATGGCCACACGACGATGCTGCTGGGCGCGGCGCGCTACCTGGCCGAGACGCGGAATTTCTCGGGGCGGGTGGCGATGATCTTCCAGCCGGCCGAGGAACATGGCGCCGGGGCCGAGGTCATGGTGCGCGAAGGCATCATGGATCGGTTCGGCATCGCGCAGGTCTATGGGCTGCACAATGCGCCGGGCCTGCCCGAAGGCGCGTTCCACACCACGCCGGGGCCGTTCATGGCCGCGGTCGATACCTTTGACCTCTACCTGCGCGGGGTGGGCGGCCATGGCGCGCTGCCCCATGAAACCAAGGATCCGATCGTCGCCGCGCTGGCCATCGGCCAGGCACTGCAGACCATCGTCAGCCGCAACAACGCGGCGCGCGACGACCTGGTGATCTCGATCACGCAAATCCATGCGGGCAATGTCGACAACGTCATCCCCGACACGGTCTACATGAACGGCACGATCCGCACCTTCGATCCGCGCGTCCAGGACATGGTGCGCCGGCGGATGGAGGCCATCGTCGCGGGCCACGCGGCCAGTTTCGATGTCGAGGCCGAATTCGACTACCAGGTCGGCTATCCGGCAACGGTCAACCACCCGGACCGCACCGAATTTGCGGCCGACGTGGCGCGCGAAGTGTCGGGCGCAGGCAATGTCGAGGCCGAGGCCGGGCGCGAGATGGGCGCCGAGGATTTTGCCTATATGCTGCAGGCGCGGCCGGGGGCCTACCTGTTCATCGGCCAGGGGCCGGGGGCGGGGCTGCATCACCCGGAATACGATTTCAACGATGCGATTGCTCCGGTGGGCGCGTCGTTCTTCGCCCGGCTCGTCGAGCGGGCGCAGCCGGCGGGCTGAGACCCGGCCGGACCATCCCCAAAACCCCGGATTTCCCGACAGCCAGGAAGGCATAAGCAACATGAGCTTGGAAGATGCGAAGCATCAGGTGGATCAGGCCTTTACCCGCGACGACCCGCGTGGCCCCAGTTTCGAGAACACCTTCGGCGGGGCGACGTCCTTCCTGCGGCGGCGCTATTCCAAGGATCTGACCGGGGTGGATATCGCCGTGACCGGCGTGCCCTTTGACCAGGCGGTGACCAACCGGCCGGGCACGCGGCTGGGGCCGCGGGCGATCCGCGAGGCCTCGGCGCTGCAGGCGCCCGACGCGCCCTACGGCTGGGGCTATGACCCGCTGTCCGAGCTGACGATCGTGGATTATGGTGACCTGGCCTTTGACTACGCCAATGTCCCGGCCTTTCCTGACACTCTGACAAATCATGTCAGAACGATTTTGCAGGGCGGCGCGGCGCCGGTCACGCTGGGCGGCGACCATTACATCAGCTTCCCGATCCTGCGGGCGATGCACGAGAAATACGGCCCGCTGTCGCTGGTCCATGTCGATGCCCATTCCGACACCTGGCCCGATGACGACATGTCGCGGATCGATCACGGCACGATGTTCTACAAGGCCGTGAAATGCGGTTTCATCGACCCGGCCACCTCGGTCCAGATCGGCATCCGCACCACCAATCCCGACACGCTGGGCGTGACCACCTTTGACGCCCGTTCGGTGCACGAACGCGGCCCGGCCGAGATCGCCCGGGCCACGCGCGAGATCGTAGGCGACCGGCCGGTCTATCTCAGCTTTGACATCGACGGGCTGGACCCGGCCTTTGCCCCGGGCACCGGAACGCCGGTCTGGGGCGGGCTGAGCTCTGGCCAGGCGTCGATCCTGCTGCGCGACCTGGCGGGCATCAACATCAAGGGCGGCGACGTGGTCGAGGTGTCGCCGCCATTCGACACGACCGGAGCCACGGCCATCGCGGGCGCCCATGTGGCGGTCGAGATCATCTGCCTCCTGGGATGGAACCTGCGCGCATGACAACACCGAACCAACCGATTTCCGGCAATGACCTGGCCCGTTTCTCCGGGCCCAACACCTACATGCGCCTGCCCCAGGCCGGATCGCTCGACGGGCTCGACGTGGCCGTTCTGGGCATTCCGATGGATATCGGCACCTCGTGGCGTTCGGGCACCCGGTTCGGCCCCAAGCAGGTGCGCGCCGAAAGCGCGATGATCCGGCCCTACAACGTGCAGACCGGGGCGGCGCCCTTCGACAGCCTGAACGTGGCCGATATCGGAGACCTGGCGATCAATACCTTCTCGCTGGCCGACAGCCTGCGAATCATCAAGGACAGCTACAGCGTCATTCTGCAAAGCGGGGTGACGCCCATGGCCATCGGCGGCGATCATTCCCTGACGCTGCCCATCCTGCGGGCCGTGGCAGAACGTCACGGGCCAGTGGCGCTGGTCCATGTCGACGCCCATGCCGATGTCAACGACGAGATGTTCGGCGAGCGCGAAACCCATGGCACCGTCTTCCGCCGGGCCTATGAGGAAGGGCTGATAAACCCCCAGAAAACCTACCAGATCGGGCTGCGCGGCACGGGCTATGCGGCGACGGATTTCACCGAGGCCGCGGGCTGGGGCTTTCAGCAGTTCCTGGCGCCCGAGCTGTGGCACCGGTCGCTGTCGCCGCTGGGTGCGGAGATTCGCCGCGATATCGGTGAGGCGCCTGTTTACGTCTCATATGATATCGACAGCCTGGATCCGGCCTATGCGCCGGGCACCGGCACGCCCGAGATCGGGGGGCTGACAACGGCACAGGCGATGGAGCTGATCCGCGCGCTGCGGGGGCTGAACATCGTGGGCTGCGACCTGGTCGAGGTGTCGCCGCCCTATGATACCTCGGGCAATACCGCGCTGACCGGGGCCAACCTGCTGTTCGAATTGCTCTGCGTCCTGCCGGGCGTGACCTACAGGTAAGCGGCCGGCCGCCGGCGCCGGCGGCCACCTGCAAGCAAACGGGAAGGTCATCGGGATCGCCATGGCTCGTTACATCGTGGGACCTGTCGTGCTGGTCGCCTTGCTGGCCATCGTCATGGGCTTTGTGCGCCTGGCGCCCAGCGATCCGGCCGACTGGCACCACATGCCCGAGATCACGCCGGACATGGCCCGGGCCGACAAGCTGCGCGGGGTGCTGCGGCAGGCCGAGACCGGGCCCGACGGGCTGGCCCGGCTGGCCGCGGTGGCGTTGCAGACACCGCGCACGGTGCTGCTGGCCGGCTCGGTGGACGAGGGCATGATGACCTTTGTCACGCGCAGCCGGTTCTGGGGCTTTCCCGATTACACCACCGCCCGCCAGGACGGCGACCGGCTGGTGATCCATGCCCGCCAGCGGTTCGGCCGCTCAGATCTTGGTGTGAACCGCGCCCGGGTCGAGCGCTGGCTGGCCGCGCTCTAGGTTGCGCACGCTCAGGCAGCCGTCCTGGATCTTGCGCCACATCGGCACGTTCAGCGACATCTGGCATTGGGCGGTGAAGGTCATGCCATCGACATGCAGGCAGATCATCTCGCCCAACTCGATGCGCCCGCCGGTCTGGTCGGTGCAATAACAATCGATGGTCTTGCCGCCGGGGCCGGTGACATCGGCGGCGGCGGGCAGCGCGGCAAGCGCGCAGATCACAACGGCGCATGCATTCTTCATGACTTCACGCTACCATGGCCCGGCCCCGCGCCAAAGCCCCGCGTGCGGGGCTTTCTCTCCCCGGCAATGCCCCCCCGCAAAGCCCCAAGCAAAGCCTTGACCAATGCCCGGTGATGGCACAGACAACCGCAATGATCCCCGAAGACCGTCTTGAACAGATCTCGCAGCGTTTCCAGTATCTCGAAGCCGCCATGGCCGCCGGGTCGGGCGATATTGCCGAACTGGCCCGCGAATATTCCGAATTGCGCCCGGTGGTCGAACAGATCGGCCTGTGGCGCGGCGTGCGCGACGACATGGCCGAGGCCGAGGCGCTGCTTGACGATCCCGACATGAAGGCCCTGGCCGAGGAAGAGCTGCCGATCCTGCGGGCGCGCCTTCCAGAGGTGGAAAAGGCCCTGCAGATCGCGCTGTTGCCCAAGGATGCGGCGGATGTGCGCCCGGCCATGCTCGAGATCCGGCCGGGCACGGGCGGCGACGAGGCGGCGCTGTTCGCAGCCGACCTGCTGCGGATGTACCAGCGTTATGCCGATGCCCGGGGCTGGCGGTTCGACATCATCGACGAACAGGCGACCGAGCTGGGCGGGATCAAGGAAGTGACGGCCCATGTGCAGGGCGAGGGCGTCTTTGCCCGGCTGAAATACGAAAGCGGCGTGCACCGGGTGCAGCGGGTGCCGGCCACCGAAAGCGGCGGGCGCATCCATACCTCGGCGGCCACCGTGGCCGTTCTGCCCGAGGCGCAGGAGGTCGACATCGCCATCGCGCCGGGCGACATCCGCATCGACACGATGCGTTCCTCCGGGGCCGGGGGACAGCATGTGAACACCACCGATTCCGCCGTGCGCATCACCCACATGCCCTCGGGCATCGTGGTGACCAGCTCGGAGAAATCCCAGCACCGCAACCGCGAGCTGGCCATGCAGGTCCTGCGGACCCGGCTCTACGACCTCGAACGCCAGCGGCTGGCCAGCCAGCGCTCGGCCGACCGGGCGGCGCAGGTCGGCACGGGCGACCGGTCGGAACGCATCCGCACCTACAATTTCCCGCAGGGCCGCATGACCGACCATCGCATCAACCTGACGCTCTACAAGCTCGACCAGGTGATCGGCGGCGATCTCGACGAGGTGATCGATGCGCTGATCTCGGATGACCAGGCCCGGCGCATGGCGGAGATGGGCGCATGACCACCGCGGCCGAGGCCATGGCATCGGCCACCGCCCGCCTGCGGGCGGCCGGGGTGGCCGACCCGGCGCGCGATGCCCGGGTGCTGCTGGCCCATGCCGCGCGGATCGAGGCGGCGCGCGTGACGCTGATCGCGCCCGAGGACCTGGAACCCGAGATCGCCGAGCGCTACGACCGGCTGATCGCCCTGCGTGCGGTGCGCGTGCCGGTGTCGCACCTGGTGGGCGAACGGGCTTTCTATGGCCGCCAGTTCAAGGTCAGCCGCGACGTGCTCGACCCGCGCCCCGAGACCGAGATCCTGATCGAGGCGGCGCTGGCCGAACCCTTCGGCTCGGTGCTGGATCTCGGCGTGGGCTCGGGCTGCATCCTGGTGACCCTGCTGGCCGAGATGCCCACGGCCCGGGGCATGGGCGTGGACCTCAGCGAAGCGGCCTGTCTGCAGGCCAGCGCCAATGCCGTGCTGCACGGGGTGCAGGAACGGGCGCGGATCGTGGTGTCGGACTGGTTTTCCCATGTGGACACGGGGTTTGACCTGATCGTGTCCAACCCGCCCTACATCGCCCGGTCGGAAATGCCCGGGCTGGCCCCCGAGGTGCGCGACCACGAACCCGACATGGCCCTGACCGATGGCGGCGACGGGCTGGGCGCCTACCGGGCGATCTGCGCGGCGGCGCCCGGGCACCTGGCCGTGGGCGGCCGGCTGCTCTTTGAGATCGGGCCGACCCAGGGCGCGGCGGTGGCCCGGATCTGCGAAGGGGCCGGCTTCGGACAGGTCGAGGTGCTGCCCGATCTGGACGGCCGCGACCGGGTGGTGCGGGCCAGCGGGCTCTGCTGAGCGGGTCCGGCGACCCTTTCCCTGCGGTTAATAGGGCAAATTCATCAGGAAAATCCGCCTTTGTCGCCCACAGGGTCTTGTTTCATGCGCCCGGACATGCTTAGTCAGTACCGTTGCTGCGCTGGACGCTGTTACGCTCCCGCGCAACGCCAAGCCAACAAGTCGTCGACCTGGAACGATCAGAGCGCGCGAGGCGCGAAGCGGGTCGACACACGGTAGAAAAAAGCTGACAGCAAATAGATGAGATCGTCCAAATCACGTTCGCGGTCGAAGTCCAGCCGTAACCGCCCCTCCGGAGGGAACGTTGTCAACCGCGTGTTCGACAGCTCGGGACCGGAAGGCAAGGTGCGCGGGACCCCGCAACAGATCATAGACAAGTACAACCAGCTGGCCCGTGATGCGCAGCTGGCCAATGACCGCGTTGCAACCGAGAATTTCCAGCAGCATGCCGAACATTACCTGCGCATGCTCAGCGAGGCACAGCGAGAGCAGGACCAGCGCCGGGAAGAGCAGGAGCGGCAGAACCGCGAACGCCAGGCCGAACGTGACCGCGAGCGGGCCGAGCGCCAGGAGCGGGAATCCAACGGCCGGTCGACCGATCCGGCAGATGCGCCGCAGCCCGACGTGATCGACGTCATCGCCGACGATGCCGCCGACGAAGGCGACAGCGGCCTGGTGGAAACGCCCGAAAGCGCGCCCAAGAAGACCTCGACCCGGTCGAGCAGCTCTTCGAAGTCCGGCAGCTCGTCCAAGTCGACCAGCTCGCGCAGCACGACCACGCGCAAGAAGACGACGACCAAGAAGGACAAGCCGGCCGAGGATGCCGCGGCAGATGCCGAAGCGGCGCCCAAGAAGACCACGTCGCGCAAGTCCGCCGCGGAGAAATCCGCCGAGGGCACGTCCGACGACGGCGACACGCCACCCAGCCAGGCTGCGGCCGGCTGATCCCGGCGCAGGCGCCCCGCGGGGGCCCTGCGCGGGACAAGAAGGGAGCCAGCGCGCGGGGGTGAACCGCGCGGCGACGGCCCGGGGATATGTCCCTGTTCCCTTCGCAACCATGATCCAGTGATGCACGACACGCGGCTGATGCACGACATCCGGCCAAACCGGCGCGACCGGAGATGCAGGGCTGTCTGCAAGGGCGTCGGCCGCCGCAGGTGGCATTTGCGAGGCTGGCCGGTCTCAGGTGATGGAATGGTGCACAGGGCGCCGTTGCATTGGGCCCAGCCCGGGCCGCAGCCCCCTCCCGCTGATACGCCTACCCTTGTGCCATTTACCCTAGCTTGAGGCTGATGAGTTGCCTTTGGGGGGTAATAACCCCAGGGCACAAGACTTAACCCTAGGCCTCGTGGCTCAACCCTTGGGCCGGTGAGCCAACCCTAAAGCCAATGACCTAACCCTATAGCCGATCACCTAGTCCCAGGGCGCGTGACCTGGCCCATTGCCCGGACCTTTGATCCAGCCCTGACCTGGACCCAGCCCTGTCCAACCAGGATCTGGCCGCTGGTCTATCCCTGGGCCACTGCGCGGGCGAGGGCGCAGAAGCCCTCCAGCGGCACGGTCTCGGCCCGGTCGGTCGGTTTCAGACCGGCGGCGATCAGGCGATCCTCGATATCCGGCGCAACACCCTTGAGCGCGGCGCGCAGCATCTTGCGGCGCTGGTTGAAGGCCGCGGCCACGACGCGCGACAGCACCTGTGCATCGGCGGGATAGCGCGGCGCGGGCAGGGCGGACAGGTGGACCACGGCGCTCGACACCTTGGGCGGCGGGGTGAAGGCTTCGGGCGGCAGCGACAGGACGATGCGCGCCTCGGCCCGCCACTGGGCCAGGATGGCCAGCCGGCCATAGGCCTTGGAGCCGGGGGCCGCGACGATGCGTTCGGCGACTTCCCTCTGGAACATCAGCGTGAGGCTCTGCCAGAAGGGCGGCCATTCGGGGGGCGTCAGCCAGCGGACCAGCAATTCGGTGCCGACATTGTAGGGCAGGTTGGCGGCCACGCGGATCGGCGGCGCCAGGTGTTGCAGCGGGTCGAGTTCCAGCGCATCGCCCTGCAGGATCTCCAGCCGGCCGGGATAGGCCGCGGCGATCTCCTGCAGTGCGGGCAGGCAGCGGCTGTCCTTTTCGACGGCGACCACGCGGCGGGCGCCTTCGGACAGAAGGCCACGGGTCAGCCCGCCGGGGCCGGGGCCGATTTCCAGCACGTCGCAGCCGGCCAGGTCACCGGCCTGGCGGGCGATCTTGGCCGTGAGGTTGAGATCCAGCAGGAAATTCTGGCCCAGCGACTTGCGGGCCGAGAGGCCGTGGCTGGCGATGACTTCGCGCAGGGGCGGAAGGGAATCGATGGCGCTCATGTCCAAGGCTCCGTGCATCTGGCCGGGGGCAGGACCGGGATATTTTCAAAGAGAAAGAAGCAGGAGGTCATGCGTCGGCCAGCTGTCGCGCGAGCTTGAGGGCCTCGACCAGGCTGGTGGGATTGGCGATGCCCTGCCCGGCGATGTCATGGGCGGTGCCGTGGTCGGGCGAGGTGCGGATGAAGGGCAGGCCCAGGGTGACGTTGACGCCGCGGTCGAAATCCAGGGTCTTGATCGGGATCAGGGCCTGGTCGTGATACATGGCGATGGCCACGTCGTACCGGGCGCGGGCGGCGGCGTGGAACAGCGTGTCGGCCGGATGCGGGCCGGTCAGGTCATGGCCCTCGGCGCGCAGGGTGGCCACGAGGTCGGCGATCCAGTCGAGCTCTTCGCGGCCCATGGCACCGCCTTCGCCGGCATGGGGGTTGAGCCCGGCCAGGGCGATGCGCGGAGCGGGCAGGCCGAAGCGGTCGCGCAGGTCGCGGGCGGTGATCTCGATCGTTGCGCGCAGCAGGTCAGGGGTCAGCGCCGCGGGCACGTCGGCCAGGGCGATGTGGATCGTGGTGGGCACGACGCGCAGCGCCGGGCTGGCCAGCATCATGACCACGCGATCGACGCCGGCCCGGGCGGCGAGATATTCGGTATGGCCGGGATGGGCAAAGCCCGCGCCGTCGATCAGCACCTTCTTGTTGATCGGCGCCGTGCAAAGCGCGGCCGCCGCGCCCGAGCGCACAAGGTCGACCGCCCGGTCGAGCACGGCGATCACGCCCGGCGCATTGGCCGGGTCGAGCCGGCCGGGCACGGCCGGGGCGGGGAAGGGATGGGCCAGGACGGGCAGGGCATCGGCCGCCGCCCAGGCCGTGTCGCCCAGCCCGTCGAGCAGGGCCACCGGCGTGCCCGGCGGCAGATGCGCCGGGTCGCCGATCCAGGCAAAGGGCAGATCGCTGCCCAGCTGCTGCCAGGCCTTGACCGCGATTTCCGGCCCGATCCCGGCGGGATCGCCGCAGGACAGGACCAGGGGCGCGGTCGGGGCCGTGCTCATGGGGTGACGATCAGCGCGTTGGCTTCGAGCTGGTCGAGATAGCTGGCTGCGAAGGCTTCGAGCCGCTGGGCGGTCAGCGCATTGGCCACGTCCTCGCGCGAGGCGTCTTCGTTGCCGGCCGAGGTGCGGCCGCAGAGCATCAGCAGCATCAGCGACTGGCCGTTGTTGCGGGTCAGCGCCAGCGAGGTCTCGCCGGGATCGAGCTTGGCCAGTTCGACGGCCACGTCCGAGGGAATCTCGGAAGGCGGCAGCGACTGGCGTTGCAGCGTGCCCGGGGGCTGGTTCTTGGCAATGCCGTAGAGGTCGTCGCAGGTGTCGATGGAATCGATCAGCTTCTGGCCGGTCTCAAGCGTGTCGGCGGTACGCCCGCCGGCCAGGAAGAACATGGCATAGTCGATCGCCGCGTAGCTGGGCGCCTGGCCGACGATCTCGGCCAGGTCGCGCAGCTGGAACAGGGCGATGGCATTGGACAGCTGCAGCGGCGGGGTCACGTCGCCGGGCGACAGGGCCAGGATGGCCGGGCGCAGGGCGGGGGGCAGTTCGTTGAGCGGCACCCAGTCCATCCGGCCGCCCCGGTCGCGGGTATTCGTCGCCGAAACCTGGCGGGCCTCGGCGGAAAAGGCGTCGATGCTCTTGATCTGGGCGATTTCCTCGGCCTTGGCCATGACCGCCTGCTGGTTGGTCGGCGTCAGGGGCATGACGATTTCCGACAGCAGCACGCGCAGGCCGCCGCTGCCGCCCGAGCCGATGGCCCGGTCGATCTCGGCTTCGGAGGGCCGGGCCTGGGCCAGGAAGCGCGCGCGCACGACGTCGCGCCAGACCAGGCCGACCTCGACAAAGGCGCGGAAGCTTTCCTCGGACACGCCGGCGCCCGACAATTCGCCGATGAACTCGTCGGCGCTCATGTCGGCACGGGCGGCAAATTCCTCCATCCCGGCGCGCAGGTCCTCGGGCGAGACGGTCACGCCCATCTCGGCCGCGGCCTGGAATTTCAGCCGGTCCTCGACGAGCTGCTCAAAGGCCAGCTTGTCGGGATCCGAGGGCGCGCCCAGCAGGCGCAGGAATTGCGTGCGCTGGTCCAGCTCATAGCGGCTGACGACATCGCCGTTGATGGTGATGGCAGGGGAAAACAGGCTTTGCGCCTGCAGCGCGGCGGGCGACAGCGTGACGGCGAGCGTTGCGCCAAGGGCCAGCCCGCGCAGGGTCTTGATCACGAGTTCTTGCATGTGGATGCGTATCTTTCTGCTCCGTCCGCGGTTCCGAAGCCGCGTAGCGAGATGGTTAGCCCGACACTTGTCGAAGGATCAACCGTTGTCGACGACGTGTAGTCGCGTTCGACCGACAGGACGACCCTGACACATTCATTGGTATAGCCGAGGCCGATGCCGGCTTCGGTGGGCGTGGTATCGACGATGTCATAGCGCCAATAGGCCGAGGCGGTCCAGTACCGGTTCAGCTCGTAGGCGCCATCGAGGTAGATTTCATGGGCATCCTGGGTCCGGCCCTCGGCGCTGTCGGCGTCGAGCCACAGGTAGGTGCCGGCCAGCTCGCTGCGCCCGGTGGCCCAGGAGCCGATCATCTCGGCCTTCGAGAAATCGAAGCTTTCGTCAAATATCGTCCGGGCGGTCAGCGACAGGTTGTCGCCCCGGATCAGCTGGCCGGCGACCAGGAAATCCGAACTGGTGCCGGACAGGCCCGACGAGGCCGAGAAATCGGTGTTCTCGATGTCGCGCAGGATGTGGCCGAAGCTGGCATAGGCGCCCCATCCCTCGCCGCGCGGCGTGCGTTTCCAGTTCAGCCCATAGGCCAGCACCAGCCCTTCCTCGCGCCGGTCCTCGGCCGAAAAGCGCGACAGGGACAAGAGGTTGCCGGCATCAAACTCGACCAGGTTGCTTTCGTCGCGCGGCACGTCGCCGCCGCTGACATCCGACCAGGCCAGTTGCACCACCGGTTCGATCATGTGCGTGCCGCCGGCCGTCTGCTTGAGCATCGGGTAGGACAGGGCCAGGGCGGTCTGGGGCGTGACCACGGCCACGCTGTCGGGATAGGTGCTGTCCTGGCGGATGCCAAAGAGATCGCCGGCCATGCCCAGGCGGAAATCGGTGCGCAGGCCCGACGACAGGATGAAGCTTTGCAGGTACATCAGCTCGGCCGTGGTGCGAGTCATGTCGCGGCCCAGCATATCCAGGTCGGATTCGCGGGCATGGGAATGGCCGATCAGCGTGGTGCGGAACTCGCCGCCCAGGGCCGCCGGATAGCTGCGCCGCTGGTAGCGCACGTCGAGGATGTTGGTCGGCAGCAGGGCCTGGTCCTCGCTGTCGCGCAGCGAGGTGAAATTGACCGCCGTGGCGCCAAAGAAACTGTCGCGGTCGGTGCGGCTCAGCTCGATCTCGCGGCGCAGGCGGTCGGCGTCCGAGATGTCGTATTCCTTGAGATAGGCATCGTCCGAGGCGGCCGAGATGTCGAATTCCAGCCGGAACCGGTTGCCCAGGTCGAACCGGCCCTCGCCGAAGAGATAGCCGCGCCATTGGTCGGGCACCAGGGTGTCGCGCGATGCCGCGCCCTCGAATTCGATATTGCCGTTCCAGAAGGCCTGGCGATAGCGGAATTCCAGCGTGCGCGTGTTGGTCGACAGGTAGGGCGTCAGTGTGACATCGGCATGATCGCCGATGGGCACGAAATAGGGCAGCTTGAACCCCACGCCCAGGTCCGAGCTCTGCTTGAACTCGGGGATCAGGAAGCCCCGGGCGCGGGCCAGGGTCGGATCGGGCAGGCGCAGGCGGGGCAGGTAGAAGATGGGTACCGACAGCACGCGCAGCTGGGCGTCCTCGAAGTAGAGCTGGCGCTCTTGCTCGTCGTGGATGACCTTGCGCGCGCGGATCGACCACAGCGGCGGGCCGCCGTCGCCGCAGACATGGCACGAGGTCACGGCCGTCTTGAACAGCTGGTTGTAGCGCCCGCCGGCGCGGGTCATCTGGGTCGAGGCCAGCTGGACCTGTTCGTTGAAGACCAGCCGGGCGCCGGTCAGCAGCCCGTCCTGCAACTGGTCGTCCATCTCGGCGGCCGAGGCCAGGACGATCACGCCGCGGGCGTCCTCGATGCGGATCGGGCCGTCGATCGACAGCTGGCCGCTGTCCTGGTCATAGACGATGCGCGAGGCGGTCAGGCGGGTCTGGCCCTGGTAGGCCTCGACATTGCCCTGGGCAACCAGCTTGCGGTCGGGTGTGATGTGGACGTCATCGGCCACCAGGATCGCCGGCCCGTCGACCTGGGTGCGGGTGGTGGCCGGAGGTGTTGCGGTGGCCGTGGATTGGGCCCGGGCGGGATCGGCCTGCCAGGCGGCAAAGGCCAGGGCAAGGGCCAGCGACAGGCGCAACGGCCGGCGCAGTGACTGGCACGGCAGCGGGAACGACAGCGGGGCGGGGCGGCGCATCGGGGCGGCGGCGGGGCGTGTCATCCGTCCTCCGCGTGCAGGATCAGACCGAAGGCCAGCAGCACCGAGGCAACCGGCGCGGCCCAGGCGGCCATGGGCACCGGGATCTGGCCGTTCTCGCCCAGGATCTGCGCGAAATTGCGGATGAAATAAAGACCAAAGCCCAGCAGCACGGCGGTGAGCACGGCCACGCCGGTGCCCCCGAACCGCACGTGGCGCATGGTGAAGGCGGCGCCGATCAGCACCATGGCCACCAGGAAGATCGGCCGGGACAGCTCGGATTGATACCAGACCCGGTGGCGCAGGGTGGAAAAGCCCGCGGCGTCAAGCTGGCGGATCGTGCTCGGCAGGTCCCAGACCGAAATGTTCATCCGCCCGCCGATCGTCTCGCGGATGCGCTCGGGCGTCAGCGTCGAGGGCAGGCGGTATTCGGGCAGGATCTGCGCCGCTGCCTCGGGGTTGGTCTCGGTCGTCAGGTTCCAGATCTTCACGTCTTCCAGGGCCCATTCGTTGTCGTCCAGCGTCGCGGTGGCCGCCTCGATCCGCCGGGCGGGGCCGCCGCCGGGGGCATAGGTCAGAACGGTCACGCCGTAAATCCGCGAGTCCTCGGGCGCGTAGCCGGTGGCATGGATCACCGACTGGCCATCCGCGCCGCCCTGGCGCAGCCACAGGCCCTCGCCCGACAGCGAGGCCGCCGATGTCTCGCCCGCGCGATAGAGTTCGGACACCCTCTGGTACTGGTTCATCGTCGAGGCGACGATCGGGTTCAGCATGGCCACGGCCATCAGCCCCAGCACGAAGGACACGGTGACCGGCGCCAGAAGGGCACGGACGCCCGACCGGCCCGAGGCCCGGGTGACCACCAGCTCGGAGCTGCGCGCCAGGCCCAGGAACAGCGAGACCGTGGCCAGGATGGTGATCAGCGGCAGGATGGTCGACATGGCGGCCGGGACGTTGAGGCTGACCAGGTAGAGGATCTGCGTCAGCCGCACATCGCTGCCCCCGAAACGGCGCACCTGTTCGATCAGCTCGATCAGGAACATCAGCGTCAGGAAGACGACCATGATGATGGCCATCTGCACCAGGAACCGCCGGGCGAAGTAGCGATCCAGGATCATGCCGGCGCCTCGGCGGGCGGGGGGCGTCGTCGCAGGCGGATCGGCCGGCCCGAGATTCTGAGGAACAGCGCGGCCACGATCAGGCCCAGGATGGGCGGCACGTAGAGGATCGGCCAGAGCGCCGGGTTGGCCACCACCGGCGGCGAGACCATGCCGCGCAGGGTTTCCAGCAGGATCAGCAGCATGAAGGCCCCGACCATCTGCCGCCAGAGACCGAAGCGCGAGAACCCGCCCAGCAGCAGCGTGGAAAAGCCCAGCAACGCCACGGCCAGGCAGTTCAGCGGCCGGGTCATGCGCACGTGCAGCTCTTCGGTCAGGGTGCCCAGGTCATGGCCCTCGGTCTCGGCGATCTCCTGGCGCGAGGTGATCAGCTCGAGGGTGGGAATGGCCCGGTGACTGCGCTTGCCAACGCCGCGCGTGGGCATCAGGGCACTGATATCATATGAAAAGTCTTCGAAATAGGTCAGCGACAGCGCCTGTCGCCCGGTTTCCAGCCCCTGGGCCATGCCGTCCACCATGATCAGCCGTGCTCCGCCGTCCTCGCGCACGAGATAGGCGCGCGAGGCGGTATAGAGCATCGCCTGTTCGGGGTCACGCCGGTCGGACAGGAAAACGTCGTTCAGCGCGCCGTCCAGCCCGATTTCGCGGATGTAGAACGTCACCCCGTCGGTCGGATGCAGAAAGGTGCCCTCGGTCAGCAGCCGCGCGGCGATGTTCTGCGAGATCTCGGCCTCGCGGATGTTCAGCCGCCCGACGGAGGCCGGCAGCAGCAGGTTGGTCAGGATGGCCATCATCACCGCGATGACCAGCCCGAAGGCCGCGGCCGGGCGGGCCATCTGCCAGGGGCTGGCCCCGGTGGCCTGCATCACCGTCAGCTCGCTTTCGTTGCTCAGCCGGTTGGTGAAATAGATCACCGCCGCAAAGGTCGCCATCGGCAGCACCATTCGGATCAGCCGGGGCAGGGACAGCGCGGTGAATTCCAGGAAGATCAGCGCCGACTGCCCGTCGCCGATCAGCACGTCGAACAGGATCACAGCCTGGTTCAGCCAGAAGACAGCCACCAGAATCAACGAGAAGAACCCGAAGAACAGCAGGTACTGCGACAGCACGTAACGGTCGAATTTTGACAATGCGTATCCCTGTCTGCAGTCTCGGTGCCAAATCCTAGAGCAATTGGACTGAAGCGAAAACTGCTCTCTGGTCAAGAAGCCGGGCGCAGGCTAGGTCAGTTTTGTGACTTCTTGGAGGACGACATGAGCGCGCTTGCACCGATCCGATTTCTGGCCACCGACATCGACAGCATGGGGGCGGCGACCGGCCGGGTTGCCATCATCGTCACCCCGGAGGGCAAGCTTGATCCCGCCGGTCGTCGGGCCAACAAGCTGACCAGGGGCGCGGTGGCGCGGCTGATCGAAAGCGAGGGTTTTGCCAAGATCGGCTCGGGCAAGACCGTGACGCTGGCCTGGCCCACGGGCATGGCGGCCGAGGCGCTCGACATCCTGGTTCTGACCAAGCGGGTGACCCCGGTCGAAGCGCGGCGCGCGGGTGCGGCCCTGGGCAAGCTGAAAGGTGCGAAATCACTTCAACTCATGGCCGGAAGTCACCCCAAGGCAACGGAAATTGCCCTTGGCATCCAGCTGCGCGATTACAAGTTCGGCGTGCACAAGACGGCCGTAGATGCCGATGCCGCGCCGGCCGGCGCCGATGTGCACGTGGCAAATCCCGACGAGGCCGAAGCCGGCTTTGCCCCGCTGCAGGCGGTGGCCGAGGGCGCGTTCTTTACCCGCGATCTGACCAACGAACCTGCCAATGTCCTGACAACCACCGAATTCGCCAACCGGCTGGACGAGATGCGCGCCATCGGGCTCGAGGTCGAGGTGCTGGAAGAAGATCAGCTGGCCGAGCTGGGCATGCGCACGCTGCTCAGCGTCGGGCACGGGTCGGACAGCCCGTCCAAGGTCGTGGTCATGCAATGGAAGGGCGGCGCCGAGGATGCGGCCCCGCTGGCGCTGGTCGGCAAGGGCGTGGTCTTTGATACCGGCGGGATCTCGCTCAAGCCCGCGGCGGGCATGGAAGACATGACCATGGACATGGGCGGCGCCGGCGTGGTGGCCGGGGCGATGAAGACCCTGGCCCTGCGCAAGGCCAAGGCCAATGTCGTGGGCCTGGTGGGCCTGGTCGAGAATATGCCCTCGGCGCGGGCGACGCGCCCCGGCGACGTGGTCAAATCGATGAAGGGCGACACGGTCGAGATCATCAACACCGATGCCGAGGGGCGGTTGGTGCTGTGCGACGTGCTCTGGTACGCGCAGGAGCGGTTCGAACCGGCGGGCATCGTCGACCTGGCCACGCTGACCGGCGCGATCATCGTCGGGCTGGGCAATGAGAATGCGGGCGTGTTCTCGAACGATGATGCCTTCTGCAACAAGTTCCTCAAGGCCGCCGAGGCCGAGGGCGACGGGGCCTGGCGGATGCCGCTGGGCAAGGCCTATGACGACCTGCTGAAATCCTCTATCGCCGACATGAAGAACGTCGGCGGCCGGGCCGGCGGGTCGATCACCGCCGCGCAGTTCCTGCAGCGGTTCATCAAGGACGGCCAGCCCTGGATTCACCTCGACATCGCCGGGGTGGCCTCGGTCAAGTCGGACACCGATTTCGCGCCCAAGGGCGCCACGGGCTGGGGCGTCGCCGCGCTGAACCGTCTGGTTGCCGACGCGTTCGAGGCCGAGTAACCCCGGGGCGACAAGGGCCTGGTCCGATGCTGATCCCCGCCACCCGATACGCCGATTGCGAGACTGCGCTGGCGTTCCTCAAGAAGGTCATCGGGATGCAGGAGGTGGCCATCCACCGCAACGCGGCGGGCCAGGTCGTCCATGCCGAGATGCGGATGGGCGACAGCCTGTTCATGTTCGGACCCGAGGCGGACACGCCGTTCTCGCGCTACATGACCGCCCCCCGTGACACCGGGGGGCGCGAAACAACGGTGATGTACGTGGTTGTCGGTGATGTCGAAACCCACAATGCCAAGGCCATGGCGGCCGGGGCAACGATCATCATTCCGCTGGAAGAACAGGACCATGGCGGGCTCAGCTATTCGCTGCGCGACCCCGAGGGCCATGTCTGGACCATCGGCAGCTATGATCCGCGCGGGACGTGAAGCGAAGGAAGCGGCATGGGCGCTGTCTATTTCTACCACCTGACCCGCCGCCCGCTCGAGGCGGTGCTGCCGATGCTGCTGGACCGGGCCATGCAGGCCGGCTGGCGCATTGCCGTGCGGGGCACCGACGCCCGGAGGATGGCCTGGCTGGACGACAAGCTGTGGCTGGGCCCCGAGGAACATTTCCTGCCGCATGGGCTGGCCGGCGGGCCGCATGATGCGTTGCAACCGGTGCTCCTGACAGCTGAACGTCAGGATCTGGGCGATCGCGCCTGCCTTATGTCAGTAGACGGGGCCGAAGTGACAGCGGCCGAGGCGGAGGCGCTGGAGCGGGCCTGCATCCTGTTTGACGGCCGCGACGAGGCGGCGTTGCAGGTGGCCCGGGGCCAGTGGAAGCAGCTGACTGCCGCGGGCTGCAAGGCGCAATACTGGTCCGAGGAAAGCGGCCGCTGGGAGAAGAAGGCCGAGGCCTGAACCCTGTCAGGTGTCTGTCAGGAGTGGGGAGCGGCCGGGCCTAGCGGGTCAGCGTCAACTCGCCGCCACCCATCTCGATCCGGGTCCAGCGATCGAGGTAACGCATGCCCAGGAGCGAGGTTTCCATCGCCCCGTCATTGACGCTGGCCGTGACATTGCGATCGACGAAGGGCCCCAGGGACACGCTGTCCAGCGTCACCGGCGCGGTGCGCACCTCGCCATTGGCCGTCAGGGCCCGGCCGAAATATTGCAGGCTGTCGGGGTCGATCCCGGCGCGGTCGGCATCCGCCCGGGTCAGCACCATGTCGGTCGCCCCGGTATCGACCATGAAGCGGATATTGCGGTCATTGATCGCCAGGTTCAGGTAGAAATGCCCATCGGGGCTGCGCGGCACGACGATGCGGTTTTCCGAGGCAACGACGGTCTGGGTCGGGATCACCGTGCGCTGCACGTCCTCCCACAGGCCATAGCCGGCCAGAACGGCCAGAAAGATCAGCCCCCAGGTCAGCATCTGGCGCAGGGTCGCGCCGATGCCCTGGCGGTTGTTCACGATGAACATGGTGATCAGCGCCGCGCCAAGCAGCACGAAATAGATCAGGTTGCCGGTCTGGAATTCGTTCATGCCACTCTCCTGACAGCCGATATAGGCGGCACCGGGCGCCTGTGCCAGATGCGCGGGACGGGTGGGGCGTGTCGGGGGCGGTCAGGACGGGCCGGCGATGCCAAAGGCGGCGAGCCCGTCCATGACAAATTGCACCGACAGCGCGGCCAGCAGCATGCCCAGGATGCGCGTGACAACATTGGTGCCGGTCTGGCCCATGGCCCGTTCCAGCAGCGGGCTGGCCAGGAACAGCACGAAGACCAGCGCGATGACCGACACCATGACACCCAGTGTCACGAAAAGCCCTTCGATCCCCGGATGCTGGCCGGTCAGCAGGATCATCGAGGCAATTGCCCCGGGCCCCGCGATCAGCGGAATGGCCAGGGGAAAGACCGAAGGGTCATCGTCGGGATCGCTGTGACCCTTGTCGGCCTGGTCCTCGCGCCGCTTGGTGCGGCGTTCGAACAGCATGTCGAGCGCGGTCAGGAACAGCAGGATGCCCCCGGCCACGCGGAAGGCCGGCATGGAAATCCCCGCATAGCCCAGCACCTTGTCCCCGAAGACCGCAAAGAGCGTCAGCACGACCAGCGCCACGGCACAGGAGCGCAGGGCGATGTTGCGCCGGGCCTCGGCCGTCATGCCCTGGGTCAGGGCCACGAAAAGCGGGGTCATGCCCAGCGGGTCGATCACCACGAAAAGCGTCACGAACGCCGTCATGACAAATTGCACGTCCATGCCTGGACCCCCTGTCATTCACCGGTGCCGCGCCCGGCCGATCCTCATCCCGAATTCATCCGTCCTGACAGGCTGACATTTTCTGTCAGGCCGCCTGTTCCGCCGCTTCCAGCTTTTCGGCCGCGCTCATCCACAGGGTTTCGGCGCGCTCCAGCGCCTCCATCACCTCGGCATATTTCGCCTGCCAGACCTCGCGCTTGGCGGTGTTTTCCTCTTCATAGGCCGAAGGATCGCCCAGCCGGCGGGCCAGCTCTTCGCGCATCTCCTCCAGCTTGGCCATGCGCGTTTCGCATTTGCGCACCTCGGAGCGCAGCGCCGTCATCTCGTCCTTGGACGGCCGGCGCGGCCGGGCCTTGGGCGTGGCCTTTTCGGCCGGCTTGTCGCGGGCCAGCAGGAAATCGCGATAGGCTTCGAGATCGCCGTCGAAACTGCGCACCGTGCCGCCCGAGACCAGCCACAGGCGGTCGGCCACCAGCGACAGCAGGTGCATGTCGTGGCTGACCAGGATCACCGCGCCCGAGTAATCGGTCAGCGCCTCGACCAGCGCCTCGCGGCTTTCGATGTCCAGGTGGTTGGTCGGCTCGTCGAGGATCAGCATGTGCGGCGCGTCGATCGCCGCGATCAGCAGCGACAGCCGGGCCTTCTGACCGCCTGACAGCCGGCCGACCTCGGTTTCGGCCTGGGCCGGGCCCAGCCCGAACCCGGCCAGCCGCGACCGCCAGCGGGCCGGTGCCTCGGCCGGCCGCAGCCGGCGCAGGTGGTCCAGCGGGGTCTCGTCGACATGCAGCTCGTCGACCTGGTGCTGGGCAAAATAGCCGATGCGCAGCTTGGACGACCGGGTCATCTTGCCGGCCATCAGCGGCAACCGGTCCGACAGCAGCTTGGACAGGGTCGATTTGCCCTGGCCGTTCTTGCCCAGCAGCGCGATGCGGTCGTCCTGGTCGATGCGCAGGTTCAGCTTTTGCAGGATCGGCGTCTCGCCATAGCCCGTCACACCGCCTTCAAGATTGATGATCGGCGGTGACATTTCCTCGGGTTCGGGGAAGGTGAAGGCGCGCAGGGCGGCCTCTTGCGGCGACGAGATCGGCTGCATCCGGGCCAGCGCCTTGAGCCGCGACTGGGCCTGCTTGGCCTTGTCGGCCTTGTAGCGGAACCGGTCGACATAAGATTGCAGATGCGCCCGGCGGGCCTCTTGTTTCTTGGCCATGGCCTCGGCCAGGGCGATCTTTTCGGCGCGCTGGCGGGCGAACTGGTCATAGGGGCCCTGGTAGAAAGTCAGCTGCCGGTCCTCGAGATGCAGGATCGACCCCACGGCCCGGTTCAGCAGCCCGCGGTCGTGGCTGATGATGATGACCGTGTGGGGATAGCGGGCGAGGTAGGTTTCCAGCCAGAGCGCGCCTTCGAGGTCGAGATAGTTGGTCGGTTCGTCCAGCAGCAGCAGGTCGGGCTGGGCAAAGAGCACGGCGGCCAGGGCCACGCGCATCCGCCAGCCGCCCGAGAAATCGGAACAGGGGCGCAGCTGGTCGTCTTCGTCGAAGCCCAGCCCCTTGAGGATCGAGGCCGCGCGGCCTTCGGCCGACCAGGCGTCGATGTCCGCCAGCCGGGTCTGGATCTCGGCAATGCGGGCGGGGTCGGTGGCGGTCTCGGATTCGGCCATCAGTGCGGCACGTTCGGTATCGGCGGCCAGCACCGTATCGCGCAGCGAGACATCCGACGAGGGCGCTTCCTGCGACACCCCGCCGATGCGGGCGCGCGAGGGCAGCGAGATGGCCCCGCTTTCCAGCGAGAGCTCGCCCCGGATCAGGCGGAACAGCGTGGTCTTGCCGGTGCCGTTGCGCCCGACAAGGCCGACCTTGTGGCCATCGGGAATGACCGCCGAGGCGCTTTCGAACAGCGGGCGGCCTTCGACCGCGTAGGTGATGTTTTCGATCCTGAGCATGCAAGGCCCCTAGCAGAGCTGCGGGCGCGGGGCCAGAGGCCGCGGACGCCGGGCGGCGATGGGCGTGCCAAGGTGGGGCGGGACGGGCCGTCAGGCCCCGCGCGGGCGGCGCAGTCAGGCCTTCCCAAAGGCGCGGCCCCATGCTAGGCGGGCGCCGATTTGAACGCCGGGCCATTGGGGCCTGCGCAGGACAGGAGAGATCCCGTGGCTCTGGAACGCACCTTTTCGATCATCAAGCCCGACGCAACCCGCCGCAACCTGACCGGCAAGATCAACGCCAAGTTCGAGGATGCCGGCCTGCGCATCGTCGCACAAAAGCGGATCCACATGACCAAGGCACAGGCCGGCGCGTTCTACGCCGTGCATGCCGAGCGTCCGTTCTACGACGAGCTGTGCGACTTCATGTCGTCGGGCCCGGTCGTGGTGCAGGTTCTGGAAGGCGAAGGCGCCATTGCCAAGAACCGTGAAGTGATGGGCGCAACCAACCCGGCCGACGCGGCTCCGGGCACCGTGCGCGCGGAATTCGCGGAATCGATCGGCGAGAACTCGGTCCACGGCTCGGACGCGCCGGAAACCGCCGCGGTCGAGATCGCGTATTTCTTCGCTGGCTGCGAAATCGTCGGCTAAGCCGCGACGCGGCGCCCCGGGCCCCGTGGGCCTGGCAGGTCTGCCGGCGCGGCCATGACACGGCCATGAAAAGATCGGCGGGGGCCCTTGGCCCCCGTTGTCATGTCAGGACGGCAGCCGTCGTTCGATCACGCCGATTTCGTCCAGCGCCGCTTCGAAGGCGCTGCGATGGGGATCGAAGGCCCGGGCCTTGATGGCATCGAACCGGGCGCGCAGGGCGGTCTTTTCGGCGCCCTTGCAATCGTTCCAGGGCCGGCCCTGCAAGCCCATGACCAGCACGTAATAGCCGATGAAATGCGGCCGCGACCCGGTGGCCAGCAGGCGGGCATAGGCCGCGTCGGGCCCCAGCTCGCGCAGCTCTTCGGCCGACATGATCCCGGCGCGGTGCAGGCTGGCCTCGATCGCGGGGCCGAGGTTGCGGATGGTGGTGATCGGCGTCGACATGGCCCCAAGGCTACCCCCGGCGGACGGCGGCGTCACCCGCCAAGCGTGGATGCGGAAGAATATCCCGTTTCCGGGCCCCGCGTGTTGCGCGCCCGGCGATTGTCGCCGATACTTGCACAAGGGGCCGGCAGGGCCCTCATGGACCATCGATTGCTTCAAGGAATTTTCGCATGACGGCAGTGACCGAGACCGGCCAGTCGGGAGAGGTGTTCGACCCTTGGCTGTGGGACCAGAAATGGGACGTCCAGACCCTGACCTACAGCTTTCCGACCGATGGCAGCTATTACACCTACCAGCCCGATTTCCGGGTCACCGAGCTGACCGAATCGCAGAAGGATGCCGTGCGCCGGGCGCTGGACGACATCGCCAGCTTTACCGGGCTGGATTTCCAGGAAGTGACCGAGACCCAGTCGACCGAGGCCGACATGCGCTTTGCCCAGGAAAACAACCTGGGCGGGGCCTATGCCTATCTGCCGACGACGGCCAGCCAGGGCGGTGATGCCTTCTTTGGCTCGGGCACCGAGAACCCGGTGATCGGCAACGAGGCCTATGTCTATTTCATCCACGAGATCGGCCATGCCATGGGGCTGGAACACGGGCATGAATACCCGGAATTCGTGGCTTCGGGCTATGACAGCCAGGAATACACCGTGGTGACCTATACCGATTACGTGGGCGACACCGACACGTTTTCCTATGACAGCGGCCTGGTCGATTGGGCGCAGAGCTATCAGCAGCTGGACATCGCCGCGCTGCAATTCATGTACGGCGCGAATTTCTCGGCCACGGGCGAGGTCTGGTCGGGCGACACGGTCTACATGTTCGATCCCGACACCGGCGAGATGTCCATCAACGGGGTGGGCCAGGGCACGCCGGCGGGCAACCGGATCTTCCGCACGATCTGGGACGGCCATGGCGAGGACACCTATGACCTGAGCAACTACGACACCGACCTGGCGATTGACCTGCGCCCGGGCCAGTTCTCGACCTTTTCCGAGGCCCAGCTGGCCGACCTGGACCGCAATTCCGACGATCCGTCGCGGATCGCCGCGGGCAACGTGGCCAATGCGCGGCTCTACCAGGGCGACCTGCGCTCGCTGATCGAAAACGCCATCGGCGGCGACGGCGATGACAAGATGCTGGGCAATGACGGGGCCAACGCGCTGATCGGCGGGCGCGGGCATGACGGGCTGTTCGGCGGATTTGGCGATGATATCCTGTCGGGGGCCAATGGCAACGACACGCTGAAGGGCGCTGACGGCAACGACGTGCTGCGCGGCCAGAACGGGGCCGATTTCATGGTCGGCGGCGCGGGCGACGACATCCTGATCGGCGGCGAAGGCTATGACCGGATGTATGGCCAGGCCGGGGCGGATACCTTCCGGTTCTGGTCGGTCGACGACAGCCTCAACGGCACGCGACTGGACCGTGTGCAGGATTTCACCAGCGGTGACGACCTGATCGACCTGGCAAGGATCTCGGACGGCTCGCTGCAATTGTCCATCGGCGGCGGGTTCAGCGAGGGGCTGGCCATGGCCATCACCCGCGAGAATAAGGGCAACACGGCGGTGATGGTCGATGCCGATGGTGACGGGCAGGCCGAGATGAAGTTCTTCCTGATCGGCACGCTGGACGTGACCGAGAACGACTTCCTGCTCTGACATCCCTGGCCTGCCGACGGGGCGGGCCGGATCACTGACCGGATGCGCCCGTGTGGCGCATCCTCCTGATACGAAGGCAATTCTACATGGCCACCCTCGCCGCGTCGGGCACGTCGTCCGACGATTTCGGTGCCTGGATCTATCCCGTGAAATGGGCCGATCCCGTGCTGACATACGCGTTCCCTGACAATGTGACAGATTTTGACTATCTGTCAGGCGACCCGCTGTCCCAGCTGAGCGCCGCCCAGCAGGCCTCTGCCCGCCGGGCGCTGGCCCAGGTCGAGAGCTTTACCAACCTTGGCTTCCAGGAGAGCGCCGATCACGCTGCGGCCACCCTGCGCTTTGTGGCCAAGGCCGATGAACCCACGGCTTCGGCCTATTATCCCAATGCCTTCGACAGCGGCGGCGACGGGTTCTTCGGCCCCGAAACCCGGGATCCGACGCCCGGCAACTATGCCGAGTTCACCTTCATTCACGAACTGGGCCACATGCTGGGCCTGGAACATGCCCACGAGGCGGCCGGCTTTGGCGGCAGCGCGCTGGACAGCACCGAATTCACCGTCATGAGCTATGCGGCCTTCGTGGGCGACGCACATGACGGCTATCGCAACGAGACCGGGGGCTTTGCCCAGAGCTTCATGCAGCTGGACATCGCCGCGCTGCAATTCCTCTATGGCGCCGATCATTCTGCCAGTGGACGGATCTGGTCGGGCGATACGGTCTATACCTTCGATCCGGGGACCGGCGAGATGTCGATCAATGGCGAGGGTCAGGGCCGACCCGAGGCCAACCGGATCTTTCGCACGATCTGGGACGGCCATGGCGAAGACACCTATGACCTGGGCAATTACACCACGGCGCTGCAGCTGGACCTGCGGCCCGGGGCCTGGTCGACCTTTTCCCAGGCTCAGCTGGCCGATCTCGATTTCTCATCCGACAGCGCGGCGCGGATGGCGCGGGGCAACCTGGCCAATGCGCGGCTCTACCAGGGGGATCTGCGCGGGCTGATCGAGAACGCGATCGGGGGCACCAAGGCCGACGAGATCATCGGCAACCAGGGCGCCAACCGGCTGGAAGGCCGGGCCGGGCGCGATACGATCCTGGGCGAGGCGGGCGACGACACGATCCTCGGCGGCCAGCACGGCGACACCCTACGCGGCGGGGCCGGCGATGACCTGGTGCTGGGCGGCAACGGGGCGGACCTGCTCTGGGGCGATGACGGGGCCGACCGGCTCAAGGGCCTGAACGGAAACGACGATCTGCGCGGGGGCAAGGGCGCCGACGTGTTGATCGGCGGGGCCGGCCAGGACATCCTGCGCGGCCATGCCGGGGCGGATGTGTTCATGTTCATGAAGGTTTCCGACAGTGCCGAAGCGGCGGGCTATGACCGCATCCTGGATGCGGTTTCGGGGCGCGACGTGCTGGATTTCTCGTCCGTGGCGAACAACCTGACCCTGTCCATCGGCGGCGGCCTCGTGGCCGGCAGTCGTACGCTGGCCACGCGGGAACGGGACGGCAACACGATCATTTCCGTCGATATCGACCGCGACGGCGCGGCCGACATGAAGGTCCTGGCGCTGGATGTGACAGGGCTGACCGAGAGCGACTTCCTGATCTGACGGGTGTCGGGCAGGCGGCGGCGTCAGGGCCGCCTGTGGGGGAGAGGCGGGCAGAAACTGCTGGGCCTTCGCGGCGGAGCGGGAATTAAAAAAGCCCTCCAAGGCTTTCACCTTGAAGGGCTTTTTATGGCTCCGGCGGTAGGGACAGGTGCTTTCCAGTAAACCACGTTGAAATCAAAGGAAATTTTCCAGAGTTTCCGGATCGGTTCCGGCGATGTGCCTGCGAATGTGCCGTAACCTGTGCACCGGGTCAAGAAGTGCACAGGCCAAGCCCCCGTGTTCGGATTTCAACCAACGTCGGGGATAGCAGTTGCTCCCGGGTTCGATGGTCGACAACGGGGTGCTGTGGCGATGGCCGAGCAGTCGATGCCAGCCTCCTTGGACGTGCGTCCGATACGAGCAACTGGCAGGTGTGCCCGGACTAATGTCTTGCGCATATAATGATGCCTTCAGGCATCTTCCTGGCTGATTGCCATGGAGAACATCCTTTGGTTAAGTAGCCGTGAGCAGGAAATAATCGAGACGACCATGTCATTTTTTGTGCGGCCAATTCTTAACTCGCCTTATTTTGTGCCCCAGCAGCATTGGGAATTGGACGGCGATGGCCGGCCGACCGACACAGTAGTTTCGAGCAGGCGAAAGTCCGAACTTATTTCGGCGATGCCGAAGCCCAAGAGCGTCAAAGGTGGCCGCCAGAACGAGATGGAACTCAGTTCTGCGGGACTTGAGGGACAGGATGTCGCCTATAACGTGACCGAGTTCGTCAACGAAATGCGATTCCAGGTCGATGCATGGCGGGCGCTGCCGAACCCGAATGACTGGCAGGTGACACCTATTACGCAGCGGCTCCTCCAACATTGGCGTGCGATCCAGCGCGACGAGAGCCAGGCCATTCGGCCTTTTTTCTGTCAGCTCGAAGCCGTCGAGACAGCAATCTGGATGACCGAAGTCGCGCCGAAAATGGGCGAGCGCGGAAAGCGGGTTCGCAAGCGTCTGGAAACCGCGAACGCGGAGGCGAACCCGGATCTCTTTCGCGTCGCCATGAAGCTTGCAACAGGTGCAGGGAAAACGACAGTGATGGCCATGCTGATCGCATGGCAGACGCTGAATGCCGTTCGCTCCCCCAATTCGAAGACCTATTCCCGCGGATTTCTGATCGTCACCCCTGGTATTACGATCCGTGACCGCCTTCGGGTATTGTTGCCGAATGATGCGGAGAGCTATTATCAGCGCCTTAACTTGGTCCCCGGCGATCTGATGCAGGACATGCAACGGGCCAAGATCGTCCTGACGAACTACCACGCCTTCAAGCTGCGTGAGAAAATTCAGCTGGCGAAGGGCACCCGTTCTGCTCTGGAAGGACACGGCGATGCCCTGTCCACCCTGGAGAGCGAAGGACAGATGCTGCAACGTGTTATGCCCGAACTCATGGGTCTCGGACGCATCAACGTAATCAATGATGAAGCCCACCATTGCTATCGCGAGCGACCTGGCGGCATCGTCGCCAAGTTGACGGGTGACGAGAAAAAAGAGGCTGACGAAAACGCAGAAGCCGCGCGCCTCTGGATCTCGGGTATCGAAGCCGCCAAGAAAAAGCTGGGCGTCCATACCGTCTATGATCTCTCCGCGACACCGTTCTTTCTCTCCGGCTCAGGCTGGATCGAAGGCACCCTGTTCCCTTGGGTGATCTCGGACTTTTCTCTCATGGATGCCATCGAGTGCGGGATCGTGAAGCTCCCGCGCGTCCCTGTAGCCGACAATCTCCCGGGTCAGCCCGAGCCCCTCTACCTGAAGCTCTGGGATTCCATCGGGAAGAAGATGCCGAAGAAGACCAAGGGCGCCAAGCCGGATCCGCAGAGCCTGCCGATCCCCCTGAAGACCGCCATCGACGCGCTCTATGGGCACTACGAGAAGACCTACAAGCTGTGGGAGGCGGAGGGTGTCGGCATTCCCCCGGTCTTTATCGTCGTCTGCAACAACACAACAAACTCGGAGCTGCTGCGCGATTATATGGCCGGTTACGAGCGGGAGGACGCGAACGGCGTCATCGAGACTGTGAAAGGAAAGTGCGAACTTTTCTCCAATTTCTCGACAGATGGCGACCGCTTGCCTCGACCCAGGACGATTCTCATTGATAGCGCCACGCTCGAAGCAGGCGGTGATGTCGACAAGTCGTTCCGGGACGCCCATGCCGAAGAAATCGAGGCCTTCCGCCGGGAACAGGCTGAGCGGGGTGGCAACCAAGACCTCACCGATGCCGACATCCTGCGCGAGGTGATGAACACCGTCGGGAAGAAGGGGCGCCTGGGAGAGCAGGTCCGTTGCGTTGTCTCCGTGTCGATGCTGACCGAGGGCTGGGATGCGAACAACGTGACGCACATCTTGGGCCTTCGCGCCTTCGGCACCCAGCTGATCTGCGAGCAGGTCATCGGCCGGGCCCTCCGACGTCTGTCTTACGATGCGGATCCGGAGACAGGGCTGTTCCGCACCGAATACGCGGACATCATGGGGATCGACGGTCTGAATTTCTCGGCTCAGCCAAGAATTGCACCGCCGCAACAGCCGCGCGACGTGGTGAATGTCCGGGCCGTCTCACCTGACCGCGACCAACTCGAAATTACCTTCCCGCGGGTGATCGGCTACGTCGCAGACCTGCCCTCGGATCGGCTCGACGTCGATTTCTCGGGTATGGAGCGCTACGTCCTGACAACCGAAAAAACCTCGGCCGCTGAGGTCACCATGCAGGGGATCGTCGGCGAGAGCGAGAAGCTCACGCTCGAATACCTTCGCACCACCCGGCAGTCGACGATCGCCTACCATGTCGCAAAGCACATGGTGTTCGAGAAGCTCCGCGATGCCCATCAGAAGCCCCGGATGCACCTCATCCCGGCAGCGAAGCGGATCGTCAACCAGTGGCTCTCCGAAGGGCACCTGCATTGCACCGGGGGCACCGTTCCAGCCCAGCTTCTCTACCGCGAGATCGCTGACGAGGTCTGTGACCTGATTTTTGGCGCCTTGATCGATAAACCAGGCGGCGACAGCGTCCTGCGCGCCGTCCTCGATCCCTACAATCCGACAGGATCCACACTGGGGGTCAACTTCAACACGACGAAGGCCACGCGCTACCAGCCGCGTCCCGACAAGTCGCACCTGAACTGGATCATCACTGACAGCGACTGGGAGGATAAGCTGGCCGCCCGGATCGAGGACCATCCGGCAGTGCTTTCCTACGCCAAGAACCACAACCTCGGCCTCGACGTGCCCTATCTGATGGAAGGCGAGTCCAGGGTCTACCGACCTGACTTCCTGGTCCGCCTTGATGCGCCGGAGCCGACGACTCTCATCATCGAGGTCAAGGGATACCGGGGCCATGATGCCATGCTGAAGGCCGAAACTATGCGCGCGAAATGGATCCCGGCAGTGAACCGTCTCGGGACCTACGGCAAGTGGGGATTCGCAGAGCTGCGGGACATCAACGACTTCGGACCCGCACTGGACGAGGTGATCGAGAAGATGCTCGGGACGGTGCCCGCATGACCGACATCCAGTTCGGGCGGCTCGTCGACCTTCCCCTTCGTGATGCCTGGAAACACGAGGCTCTCCAGTTCACACCTTGGTTGGCAGCGAATATCGACCATCTGTCTGATGCCATCGGGGTCCCCCTGGAACTGACCGGGACCGAGGTAGCGGTCGAGACATTTTCGGCTGATATCCTTGCGCGCAATCCGATGGATGACACGGTCGTTCTGATCGAGAACCAGCTTGAAACGACAGACCACACTCATCTCGGTCAGATTATGACGTATCTGGCCGGTCTGGAAGCGCAGACAGTGGTCTGGATAGCGCCTGCATTCCGCGAGCCGCACCTGTCAGCCATCAGGTGGCTGAACCAGCACACGGCGGATGGATTTTCCTTCTTTGCCGTGAAAGCCCGGGTGGTCCGCATCGGCGATAGCCCGTATGCGCCGATTTTCGAGGTGGTCGAGAAGCCGGATGTGTGGAACCGGAAGCTGAAGGTGGAACCTCAGGGCGGTGACCTCAGGAATTTGCGTGCGGCTTACTTCGATCAGATCCGGGCGCGATTGCCGGAGTTCGCATCCGAGCAGCGGAAGCGTCGGTTGTGTTTCCCGCTACCAAGCCATCCGAACCTCAGTATCGCGATCGAGGTCCATCGGTATAGGGCGATGATTTTCGTGTTGTCTGAAACAGCGACTGACTATGGCGATCTTGGAAAAGAGATCATCACCGCAATACCAAATATCGAAGAGACTTTGGGCGACATTCGAGAAGCGAAATGGGGTGGTGCTTTGTTCGCCTCCACGCGCTGCACGCTCGATCAGACACAAACATGGAACGTGACGCTCGACTGGCATGTCGACCGCGTGAGGACATATGCGGCCGCCTTGATGGCCGAAGAAGGACAAGCCTGATGCCGCAGGACAAGACCAAGATCGACCCCATCACCCATGAAGACGAGCGTGTGAACATCCCCACGCCCGAGCTTGCCCCGATGATGGATCCCGACGACGCCCGGCCGATCAAGGCGGCCTATGCCTTGCGCAACCCCGATCTCGATCCCCAGCTGATCTGGCGCGGCAAGGATATCGACCAGGCCGCCGTCACCGCCGACGCGCCGCCGATCTACCTGCAGGAACAGGTGCATCCCAAGGCGATCATCGAGGACCTGCGCGCCGGCAACAAGCGCAACGGAGAGGGCGGGGGCGTCGACCTCTTCGATCATTTCGGCCTGAGTGACGAGGATCAGGAGGCCGAGATCGAATTCTACCGCCACCACCGCAAATGGTCGAACCGGATGATCCTGGGCGACGGGCTGCAGGTCATGGCGTCGCTGGCCGAACGCGAGGGGCTCAAGGGCCAGGTCCAGGCGATCTACATGGACCCGCCCTATGGCATCAAATTCAACTCCAACTTCCAGTGGTCCACTACCAACACAGCGGTGAAAGACGGCAAGCTGGAGCATCTGACCCGCGAGCCCGAGCAGGTGAAGGCCTTCCGAGACACCTGGCGCGACGGCATACACTCTTACCTGCAATACCTTCGCGACCGGCTGGTGGTGGCGCGGGAACTCCTGACCGAGAGCGGGTCTTGCTTTGTCCAGATCGGGGACGAGAACGTTCACCGTGTGCGGGCGCTCATGGATGAGGTGTTCGGAGAAGAGAATTTCTGTGCTTTGATTTCGTATAGGAAGACAACCGGAGCTGGTAGCCCTGCCATCGGCACGGAGGTTTTGGCTGGAGTAAAGGACTACATCGTTTGGTTCGCGAAGAGCCGCCCGAAACTCAAATACCGGCAGCCCTACAGAGGGAAGGAAGCTGGCGCCGAGGGTGCTGCAAGCTACAATCGAGTTCAGAGTCCCGATGGGATGACTGTAAAAGGCCTTCGTGCCGCCGAGGACTTCGAACGTGATTACGAACCCGAAGGTTGGCGGCTGGTTGCTTCAGACAATCTGACTTCACAGACCGGCGTGGCCACGACGCAGATTCCAAGAAATCATTTCGGTGAAACGTATCGGCCTACTAAGGGAGGATGGAAGACAAACGATTTGGGCTTGTCGCGACTGGCTATGGCTTCCAGGCTCACAAAGGGGGGAATTGCACTTCGCTACGTTCGCAACTTGCTCGATTTCGCGGCGATCCCAATCAATGTTGATTGGCAAGATACCAGCACTGGAAGTTTCACCGAGGATAAAGTGTATGTGGTCCAGAGTGGCACAAAAGCCGTAGCTCGCTGCCTCCTCATGACCACCGACCCCGGCGACCTCGTGCTCGATCCCACCTGCGGCTCCGGCACCACCGCCTATGTGGCCGAGCAATGGGGCCGGCGCTGGATCACCATCGACACCTCGCGCGTGGCGCTCGCGCTCGCCCGGGCCCGGATCATGGGCGCGCGCTACCCTTGGTATCTGCTTGCCGATAGCCCCGAGGGGCAGAAGAAGGAGGCCGAGGTCACCCGCTCCGCCCCCGCCACCGCCGCGACCTATGGCGACATCCGCCATGGCTTCGTCTACGACCGCGTGCCCCACATCACGCTCAAGTCCATCGCCAACAACACCGAGATCGACACGATCTGGGACACCCTGCAACCGGCCGTCGAGGAGGCCCGCGCTGCCCTCAATGCCGCCCTCGCAAGCCACCCCGCGCCCTTCACCGTCGAATCCGGCGGTCGGAAGGACAAGAAGATCGACTTCACCGCCACGGGCGAGGTCGAACTGCCAAGCGGAGAGATGGCCCCGGCGAACGGCTTCATGGAATGGGAAATCCCTCGCGAACCGGGGACACCATGGCCCGCCAGCCTGATCAAACTGCATGGTCCCGCCAAGGACGGGAATGCCTCCGCCTTGGCAGAGATCAACCGAACCCTGGGGGGGTCGTGGACCGAGGACACCCTGCCGCCCGGTCCTGTCACACCCTGGCCAGAGGCCGCGGTGAAGTCTCATGAAGCGTTCTGGAAGGCCCGCATCGCCCGGCAGACCGAGATCGACAAGTCCATCGCTGCCAAGGCCGATTTCGAATACCTCTACGACAAGCCCTTCGAGGACAGGAAGCGCGTCCGCGTCGCCGGACCCTTCACTGTCGAAAGCCTCTCGCCGCACCGCACCCAGGCGGTGAACGAACACGGCGAACTGATTGAGGAGCATGACGCAGCCCAAGGCAAGCGCAGCGGGCGCGAACTGGAGGCCGAGAACTACCGCACGGCCATCCTCGACAACCTCGCCAAGGCCGGGGTCCAGCAGTCCGACAAGGAGGACCGGATCACCTTCACCTCCCTCCAGGCGACCGGAGGCGAATGGCTGGCCGCCGTCGGGCTCTACATGGAGGGCGAGACGGAGCGGAAGGCCGGCATCTTCCTCGGCCCCGAATACGGCACCCTGCAACGCGCCGACCTGATCGCCGCCGCGCGCGAGGCCGTCGACATGGGCTTCGACATCCTGATCACCTGCGCCTTCAACTACGACGCCCACACGGCCGAGACCCGCAAGTTGGGTCGCCTGCCGATCCTCCAAGCCCGCATGAACCCGGACCTGCATATGGCGGGCGATCTGAAGTCCGGCGGCGGCAACCTCTTCGTCGTCTTCGGCGAGCCGGACATTGTTGTGAAAGAGGAGGGTGACAAGATCAGGATCGAGCTTCTGGGCGTCGATATCTTCAAGCCCGCAACCGGAGAAGTCGTGTCCTCAGAGCCCGATGACATCGCCTGCTGGTTCATCGATACCGACTACAACGAAGAGAGCTTTTTCGTTCGTCACGCATATTTCCCCGGGGCGGACATCCCCTACAAGCAGCTCAAAACCACGCTGAAGGGAGAGATCGACGAGGAGGCCTGGGAAAGCCTGAAACGGACGGTGTCACGTCCGTTTGCGCGGCCGAAGTCGGGCAGGGTGGCTGTGAAGGTCATCAACCACCTCGGGGACGAGGTCATGAAGGTGCTGGGGGTGTAAGTGGATGGATAAGTTTTTCCTGTTGATAGAAAAAGCTCATGCAGTAGCGTCCAAAACAGTAGGTGGTTTCGTCGTCCACGCGGGTTCTACGGCCATGGTAGACGGCTCGCCTTTCGTGAAGCGTGACCGACCGCTGCGCGACAAGCTCGTGAGAGACGGAGTGCTGGTCCCTCATCGGGATTTACAGCTTCTGCGGTTTTCCCGCGATTACGTGTTCGATAGTCCGAGCGCCGCGGCTGGAGTTGTCAAAGACGGGAACTCGAGTGGGACAAATGACTGGAGAGACACAGTAACCGGCAAGAAAATGTCGGAGATTTGAGCGAGTGACCCACCGCATCGCCGACACTTTCTACGACGCACTGGCCAAGCTGACGCCGCAGGAGCAGAAAGCTGTCAAGCAATCCGCCTTCGACTTCCAGATGGATCCGAGCCTCCCCGGCTTCCAAATGCACCGTGTCGATCGGGCGAAGGATCCGAACTTCTGGACCGCTCGGGTCACGCGGGACATCCGGATGGTCATCCACAAGACCGACGGCGATACGCTGCTGGCATGGGTTGGCCACCATGATGCCGCCTATCGTTGGGCCGAGACCCGGCGAATCGAGGCACACCCGAAGACCGGCGCAATCCAGATCGTCGAGGCGCGCGAAACCGTCGAGGATATTGTCGTCCAACGGTTCGTCGAAGAGGCCGTTCTCCTGCCACGGCTGTTCGAGGCTGAGTCCAACGAAACTCTTCTTTCCTGGGGCGTCCCGGAGGACTGGATCGGCACCGTTCGGGAAGCCACGGACGAAACCGTTCTGGATATTGCAGGCTATCTGCCGTCCGAGGCTGCCGACGCCATCCTCGCCGCGGCTACCGGGGAACGGCCGACACCCTCCATTGCTTTCGCGACCGCACAGGACCCGTGGTCTCACCCGGATGCGCTGCGGCGGTTCCGTGTTGTGGAGGACGTCGAAGAACTCCGTGCGGCGCTGGATGCTCCTTGGGAGAAATGGACCGTTTTCCTCCATCCGGCACAGCGGGAATACGTGGATCGCGACTTCAACGGCCCGGCGCGGGTGATCGGCTCTGCTGGCACTGGAAAGACCGTGGTCGCTCTCCACCGTGCTGTGCGCCTCGCCGCCGATCCGTCTGCTCACGTCCTGCTGACCACTTTCAACCGGCGTCTGGCCGACCTTCTTCGTCGAAAGTTGCCGCTGGTGGCGCCGCCTTTGGTCATGGATCGGATCACCGTCGAAAGCTTGGGGTCCGTGATCCACAGGCTTCATGCCGAGCGGTTCGGCGGAGTCGACATCGTCGACGAAATGACCTTGCGACGTTTCCTGGAAGAGGCTGCGGTAGGAGCGTCACTCACTTTCGATCCGGAGTTTCTTTTCGATGAATGGTCCCTTATCATCGATGCGTGGAACGTTCGGGATGCCGAGACGTATCGCGATCTGCCGCGGCTCGGTCGGAAGCAGCGCATGGCGGCCTCACGGCGCGAGGCCCTATGGGCTGTCTTTAACGCCACGAGGTCGCGGCTTGAGGTGCAAGGCCTTACCACGGAGGCATCGAGTGCGCATGACCTGCGCGGCCACGGCAAATTCCCATGGACACATGTCGTCGTCGACGAGGCGCAGGACATTTCGGTGCCGGAGCTTCTTTTGCTGGCCGACGCTCTCGGTGCGAGTCCCAACGGTCTCTTCTTCGCCGGCGACATCGGCCAGAGGATTTTCCGTGCTCCATTTCCATGGGCCGCTGCTGGCATCGACATACGTGGACGCTCGCGCAGCCTGAAGGTGAATTACAGGACGTCCCATCAGATCCGGAGGCGCAGCGACACGTTGCTGCCTGAAACCCTCGTAGAAGCCGATGGCAGCGAAGAAAGCCGCCTGGGTGTGACCTCGGTTTTCGACGGACCAGCACCGGCTATTCGGATCTTCGATGATCCTCATCGGGAACACGATGAACTTGGACAATGGATTGATGACCTTCGGAGTCGTGGTGTCGAGGCGGACGAAATTGCCGTTCTGGTCCGCTCGGCGGTTCAGGTGAGACAGTTTGAAGGCCTGAAGGCCCAAGTCATGCTGATGCATGATGCGAAGGGTGCCGAGTTCAGGGCCGTTGCGGTCGCGGGATTGAACCATGATGTTCTCCCGGACAATGCGCGGCTGCTTGTTGCTCTGGATGAGGCGCAACTTGACGAGGTCATGGCGACTGAACGCCATCTGCTCTACGTCGCCGCTACACGTGCCAGAGATTTCCTATGGCTCTCCGGCACCGAGCCGGTTTCAGAGTTCCTGGCAGACCTTGCAGCCCTTGAAACGGGCCCCTCTGATGGGCCCGGGCAGTAGCTCCAGGTTGTGGCGAAACCGAATGTCGCCGGTTCACTGTTTGGCCTGCTGCCGGTTTCGTGGACGACAACTTAAGCTTTCATAGCTCGCTCCTCGAATGTGATAGGGCTTAGATAGCCTATGGTCGAGTGGCGGCGCTTCGAGTTGTAGAAGCATTCGATGTAATCGAAGACATCTGCACGCGCCTGCTTTCTGGTTCGGTAGGTTTTGCGTTTGATCCGTTCTGTCTTCAGCGAAGAGAAGAAGCTTTCCATCGCAGCATTGTCCCAGACATTTCCGGACCGGCCGATCGAACAGGTGATGCCGTGGTCGTCCATCAGCCTTTGGAATGGTTCGCTGGTATACTGGCTGCCCTGGTCGGAATGATGCAGTAGCTCCTTTGGTCGACCTCTGCGCCAGATCGCCATAATCAAGGCGTCCGTGACCATCTGCGACGTCATCTGATCGCTCATTGGCCATCCGACGACACGCCGCGAGAAGAGATCAATGACGGCGGCGACATAGAGCCAGCCTTCCACTGTCCAGATGTAGGTGAAGTCCGCTACCCACTTCTGGTTCGGACCATCCGCATCGAACTCACGTTCAAGCACATTGGCAGCTTTGATCGATCTCGTGCCCTCGTCTTTCGGTGGTTGCCGACGCTTTGGACGAGCTCTGAAGGCCGCCTGCCGCATCAGTCGCTCAAAGCAATGCAACCCGCAGGAATAGCCCTCTTCAAGAAGATCGTGCCAGACCCGCCGTGCGCCATAGGTCCTGTCTGAACGCAGAAAGCTCGCGCGGATCGCCAGCGACAGCTCTTCATCGCGGATCGACCGGTTGCTGCGTGGTCGCGTCAGCCAGGCATGGAAGCCGCTCCGTGACACACCGAGCGCGTCACACATCCAACTGACTGGCCACACCCCTCGGTGTTTCGCCACAAACCAAAACATCACAGCCGGTCCTTGGCGAAGTAGGCTGCGGCCTTTTTTAGGATGTCCCGCTCCGCCTTCAGTTTCGAAACCTCGCGCCGCAGGCTTCTGAGCTCTTCTTGTTCCGGGGTTAGCTTGCCGTGTCCGGGGAACGCAGCCGACCCGTCTATCTCAGATGCCCGCACCCACCGGCGAAGTACAGTCGCGTGTATTCCAAGATCTCTTGAAGCCTGCGCCGTACTGACGCCACGCTTCGTTATCAGCTCCACCGCTTCCTGTTTCAACTCGCGGCTGAATGCTCTTCTCGTCATGTGAATTCTCCAGTTTCATGAACACCTTATCTCGGTGCCCACAAAACCGGCAGCAGGCCAGATTCGCGCTGCCTCGCAACCGCTGGCGTCATGTCTTCCGACCGCACGGCTCGACAGAAGACATGGGCGATGTCCGGGGACCAAGTGGCGGAATCGGCGGCCAGGGCAGCATCCTTACAAGCCGCGAAATGATCGGCGAGGGTTGCCATGGTCTTGCAGACGGATTTCGGGGCCGGACGTGCAATGTCGGCTGCGGGTTGCGCAGGACAGTTTGCAGCCTGCGCGGGACCGGATGGCCTTGATGGTTGGGCCTCGGGATCCTCGCGAGGGACTTCGGGTCCTGTGGGTTCCAAGGGTTCGGCGGTTTTCAGGTGCGGTGACGGTTCGGCGTCCTTGGGAATGTCGATGACGATGTCGCGCACGGTTGGACTAAGATCGCGGTGCTGCACCTCATTGCGGAGGGAAGCAAAGTTTGTCGGCGCGGTGCCGTCGCGCAACTGTCCAGTATGCTCGGCGCTGGTGAGGTCCGGCACCCTGATGTCCGGAAGGATCTGTTGAATCCGGCGCGTTTCTTCCGGGGACTGGATGCGGCGGGCTTCCACCGAATACAGGTGCATCGCGATACCCAGGGTCTCCGGCGACCATGCATGGTCGACCCGCTGCAGCGGGAGGCTGTCGCGGATGCCATCCTCCAGAAGGCTCTGCAGGATCACCGGCATCTCACCGGCATCAAATAGAGCAAATAGAGGCGGGTTTCATCATCTGCACCGAACCTGCCGCTCATCCGGGCCATGCGCACCTGGCGGCGTAGGGAGAACAGGCTGTCCTCAAGGCAATGACGGAAATACCGCCCTACAAGCTCTTCGGGCAGTGGCGGCGCCATGAAAACGAAACTGTCGAACATCCGATCGGACTCCTGGGTCAGGTGTCTTACCCAATTATGCGCAAGATTTTGGTCTGTCGTCCCCAAGGGCAAAGGAACTGCAGGAACGGATGCAAAAAAAATCGGGGAGCCGACGGCGGAAGTGAAAGCGGTCGCCCTTGCGGTGCAGATATCGAAAGGTTGCCATGCTGGCCTCGACGGTTAATCCGTCGCGGAACCAAGGGAGACACAGTATGTGAGCCACTTGTGCCCCTCATGTGTGCGGCCTGTGTGCCAGGATCGCACCTAAGGGAGAATGTGAACGGAGCTACTTTCCGTTTTCTTTCAGTACCAACTGGTTAGGTTGATTATGGCTCCGGCGGTAGGGTCCGGAGGGGCGGCCTCAAGGCATTGAAAACGAAGCAGTTTTATGGAGCGACTCCCGTCCGACTCCGCAGTGTGTAAACATATGTGCCGTAACCTGTGCCATCTGGCAAGTGCGGGAAGAAAACCGGCGTCAAGCGCGGATGATCGGGACTTGATGCCCCGCGCAGGAGTGCTTCGAGCGCAAGCGCCGCCGTCAGGCCAACGCCGAGCCTGCGCATCGCGGTCCGGAGGGCGCGAGGTTCGATATGTCTGTCGCGGAGAGCTTGGCTTGCCGCAAGGGCGATAGTGCCCCAGCGCGTGATGTAGGAAGCTGCCGTTGGAGCCTTAGGCGACGCTGGCGGTCACCGTCGATCTTCGGAGAAGGTTTGGGTTGCGACACCTGAACCCTGAGACGGAGATGACGATGACCGACGACAGTATGGCTCTGATCGAGCTGGTTGAGAAGCAGGCCGATGGCGACCTCGTGCGTGAGATGCTGGCCTTTGCAGCCGAGCGTATCATGGAAGCCGAGATCGAGGCGCGGACAGGTGCGGCCCAGGGCGTTCGCTCGCCGGTGAGGAAGGCCCAGCGGAACGGATACCGCGACCGGGACTGGGGTATGCGCGCCGATCGGATCGCGCTGGAGATCCCCAAGCTGCGCATGGGCAGCTACCTCCCCAGCCCCCTGGAGCCGCGCCGGACGGCAGAGAAAGCGCTCATCGCTGTGATCCAGGAGGCCTACGTCCACGGCATTATAGTGTTCAGTCGTCATTCTGGTGCGTCTGGTTGTCAGTGCTCGGGCGGCCACCATCGAACTGGCTCAGCTCCGAGCCGCTCCAATGCGTGGTTCACACGGCGCATGGGATTTCCACAGGCAAAATAAGGCCTGCCGCCTTGATATGCTGGATGGTCGCAATACACGGTTGAAAGACGCGTCGACCCATCTATAGCATCGCTCCGGAATGAAGTCGCCACGGTAACTCGAAAGAGAGTTCGAGCATCAGCACCCAGCAGCAGGAATACAATCGGGACGTCACCATCTCGCCATGTCAGTTTCCGGAGCAGTTGCTTCATGACAGGCTTCCACATCCGGAGATGGGCACGCTTCATTGCATCGTTGGTGCCCGTAAAAGTCCAGGCCGCATTGACCGACAGGACGTCTTCTACGGCCAGATGATCGAAGTATGCTGGCGTTGCAGGGGAAGGGATTGCCCCCCTTCGAATTGCATCACAGATGCTGTCCCAATCATCTTCTGCTTCAGATATTGCAAGGCCTGGATGCTCGCAGGCTGCCGCCGACTGGAGAAGACGCCGCAAACTGTTGGCTACGGCCATTGGGATTTCTGCGTTCCAAAGTCCATCCTCGAACGCACGCCCGGTAGCGCGTTGCGGTCTGGGATAGGGGTCCTGTCCAAGGATTACGACACGGACCTGGTCCGGGGTGAGGCCGTCGAAGGCCCGGCTCATGTGCGCGATTTCAGGTTGCCCTCCGGCCTCCCGCGGCAGTTCGTGGACGCGACGAGGTGGGGATACTTCAGGCACCTCCCAATCAGGAAGGCCATCCAGATCCGGCTCGACATCTGCAAAAAAATCCCGCCATTCGGCTGGCATTTCTGCCCGCCAGTCGCGATCCAAATAGTCTCGCATCAATTGGTTCAGGGGAGCCATGGTCTCGGTCCAATCTTTTAGTGGTCGGAAAAAGCAATATCGGTCATTTGGCAATTTCGAGAATATTACGCTTTGGCGGAAGGCGGCGCTGGAAAGAGTCCGATCATGATCTGTCACCAGTCCAAGGGCTGCGCCCAAAGAATTGCCCCGTAGGGGTAGGCCGCCTGAAACGTTTTGGAAACCGCTTGGTCAGGATCAGAAGACGTGAGCGGCGCCGCTGTGATCTTTGACCAGAAAGGGGCCGATTGGCTCTATTTTTGCATGAACTGACACATTCGGCACGAACGAAGATATTCCTATGCGTCTATGCCGAGAAGAGTTTCCCGCGCAATTCGTTCAATCTCGTCGGCATGTATCTCACCGTCCGGCCCATCCCGGGATGTTATGACACGGTCTGCGTATCCGTTTCTCTGATACCAAGCCTGTTTCTCTTTCCAGCTGGCAGCATATTTAGGAATATGGAGCATGCCCAGATGCTCCCAATACCATGTGTCTCCTTCATGGCTTATCGTGAAATCGGGGAGGCGAAAATCATTGGCATTTCCATTGGTGGCGTAGAGTGGAACTTCGTATTCCGGGCTCAACCCAAGCTTTTCGAGAACGTAGGCTACGATCACTTCACTTTTCGAGCGCACTTTGACGCCTTCCCCGGTGCGGTGCTTCAGCCGATCGGCATAAATTGGCGTTCGAGGATCTTCTTTAGGCAGGATCGCTCCGGGAATATGCGGTGCGAACAACCGAGAGCACCGCCGCCGCGCATCGGAGGCATTCGCCGCGCGTAGCCGCAGAAGCGGCGTGATGTCGCGCTCTACCAGGATAACGAGTTGCTTTCTGAAACGGGTCAGAGCCGTATAGAGAAGCTCCCGAGAAAGGGTGCGCGCCTCCTGCGGCAGAACCAAGAATACAAGATCAAAGTCACTGCCCTGTGCTTTGTGGACCGTCAGGGCGTATGCCAGCTCCAGCCGTTCCTCAATTTCGCCGCGCTTGAAGAAATACACCGTCTGGTCTTGGGAAGAGAAACCGATACAAAGCCTGTCAACGCCACCCTTGTTGTAGGCGCTGCTAGCCATCCCGATCTCACCGTTGGCGAGGTAACTCAGTCCTTTCTCTGCTGGGCTGCAATAGGCACGGTCATTGATGACGTTGATAACCTTGTCGCCGCGGACGATTTCCTCCTGACCGAACGGCCGTGGCATTCTCTTCCATGGGTTGCGGGCATATTTTTGCATGGCGCCGCGAAACTCGCCCTGGATCTGTCGATTGAGTTCCGTCGTTCCGAAGGCGTCCTGGCGAGTCGGGGTGAGGATCTGCCAGTTCTCGGCATCTTTCCAGTGCTCGGTGTCGAAGCCCAGCGAGCGGTTGAACGATTCGTAATCTCCGGCACCGATATTCAGATGGGCTTTGAGCTTCTCTTTGATCAGATCGCGGAGAGCGTCACGGTCCTTCCATACGGCGATCTCTACGTCACCCAGGGCCTCGCCTGAGGCCAGTTGCGACAAGATTGCATCGTCGTCCGGAGCAGCCTCGTTGCGATAGGTCGCCGCGAGTTCGAGCCCGGGACTTACCATGGTGGCGCCATCTACTTCCAAGATGCGCATGCAGGTATACAGCTCACCGATGGCGTCGGGTCGCGCACGGCGTAATTCTTCGATCAGTTCGGCAAAGGGGCGTCCTGGACCGATCGGTGGCAACTGGAATGGATCACCGACGAATATCAGCCGTTTGATTGCATTCACATCCACGGCCTTGAGCAGGCTTGCCAACAGATCGACCGACGGCATGGATGCCTCATCAACGATCACGGTGGTAGCCTTCTGTGGCGGTTCATTGGTTCGCGTCAAAAGGGAGAATCCAGGCCCGATCAGCTTCTGCTTGCTGAGAACCTGGTGGATCGTCTGCGCACGACGCTTGGTATTCTCGGCCAGTCTAACCCGCGCTTTGCCCGTGGGCGCGAGCAGCAGAATCGGGCGCATGGGTTCGATCTCGTTCAACGCGTCCACGAAAATCTTTAGCGCCCTCGTCTTCCCGGTTCCGGCGCCGCCGGTCAGCACCGAGATGCGATTTCGATAAAGTCGCTCAAGTGCGACCGTTTTTTCGTTGAGCGCGTCGCTCTGACGCTGCGTTTCTGGCTCACCGAGATCTTTCAGTAGACGCGCCGCCCAATCGATTTTCGGCGCGTCATCATATGATTTTCGTATCATTGTCTGAAAGACAGACGACACATCGCTCTCACGCTGCCGCAATGAACTCAAAGCCACTACAGGCACTTCCTCGATTTCGTCGAAAGTGAGGACAGATTCGTAAAATTCTTCTTGCCCCAGCACAACCTCTTCATCTGGGCGGCAGACCCGTCGCTCGGGAAAAAATCCCCGAACCCTTTCAATCATGCTCGCCATCGGCAGAAAGCTATGACCTTCCGCCGCAGCCTGGTTCAGCACGGCATTGGCAACGGCACGGACCCGTCTCTTATCGTCTTGCGCCATCTCCCACGGATCACCAAACGCACGCGCAGCTCCCTCGGGGCGGACACCCTGGTCGATAACCTCTATCGCTATGGCCGCCGAAAAGTTGGTGCCGCAGTCCTGTTCACAAAGCAGGTAAGGATTCTCGATAATTTCGGACATCGTCGCACTGATGCCGCGGCCCACTCGGTCAAGTTCTGAGATCAGGTCGATAAACTGGTCTTCCGTCAGTTCGAAGCGAACCAGTGCATCGAGAAGAGTGTGACGGGTCTTCAGCGCGCGCCATTTCTCGCGCGCACTCGCGAGACCCTTTTGGTATGACCCCGACGGATGTCCCCCGTCAGCGCCCCTGGGACATCTGAGTTGACTTTGTAACGGAGGGTTTCTGGCTCATCGTAACCACCAAGGAGTGGAGATGAGACAGAAACCCGGAACAGCGAAGCCGACGGCGGAGTCGATGGTGAAGGACATCCGCCGGCGCGCGCGGAAGCACCATTCCGCCGAAGAGAAGATCCGCATCGTCCTTGAAGGGCTGCGCGGGGAGGACAGCATTGCCGAACTGTGCCGGCGTGAGGGGATCGCCACGAGCCTCTACTATAGCTGGTCAAAAGAGTTCCTCGAGGCCGGCAAGAAGCGGCTCGCGGGCGATACCGCGCGCCAGGCCACCAGCCCCGAGGTCAAAGATCTGCGGCAGGAAGCGTCGGCGCTGAAAGAGGCGGTGGCCGATCTCACCTTGGAGAACCGCCTGCTCAAAAAAAGCATGCTCGGGGATGGGGGCGACGAGGAATGAGATATCCCGCCTCCGAGAAGCTCGAGATCATCCGGCAGGTGGAGCAATCGCACCTGCCGGCGAAGCGGACGCTGGACATGTTGGGCATCCCGCGCACGACCTTCTACCGCTGGTATGACCGCTATTTGTCGCTTGGCGCCGCCGGGCTCGCAGACCGGCCCTCGCGCCCTGCGCGGGTCTGGAACCGGATCCCAGACAAGGTGCGCAAGCAGGTCGTCGATCTGGCCCTCGAGCAGCCCGAGCTGTCACCCCGGGAGCTCGCCGCCCGCTTCACCGACACTCAGCGTTACTTCGTGTCGGAAGCCAGCGTCTACAGGGTTCTGAAGGCGCATGGCCTGGTCACCAGTCCGGCCTTCGTGATCATCAAGGCAGCAGAGGAGTTCCACGAGAAGACGACCCGACCGAACCAGCTCTGGCAAACCGACTTCACCTACCTGAAGGTCATCGGCTGGGGCTGGTTCTACCTCTCTACCATCCTCGATGATTACAGCCGCTACGTCATCGCCTGGCGGCTCTGCACGACGATGAAGGCGTCGGACGTGACCGCGACGCTGGAAGATGCTCTGGTCGCCTCGGGCTGTGATCGGGCCACAGTCGCCCACCGGCCTCGGCTGCTGAGCGACAATGGCAGCAGTTACATCTCCGGGGAACTGGCCGACTGGCTTGCTGACGAGGGCATGGATCACGTCCGGGGCGCTCCTCGCCACCCTCAGACCCAGGGCAAGATCGAGCGCTGGCACCAGACCCTCAAGAACCGCATCTTGCTCGAGAACTATTACCTGCCCGGCGCTCTGGAACAGGCGATCGGCGACTTCATCGACCACTACAACCATCACCGCTACCACGAGAGCCTGGGCAACCTCGCGCCCGCCGACGTCTATCTCGGCAGGGCCGAAGCTATTCTGAAAACACGAAAGGAGATCAAAGCCAAAACCATCGAGAAGCGCCGCTTGCTGCATCGCCAGACCGCGGCATAGACTGAAACCACAACGAGCCAGGCCCTCCGTTCTCGATCAGGCCCTCGTGTCCCAAATCATCTGACGACGGACAAGCAGGGTGCTGGAATCGGACGCGCGTGTGGAGCGAAAGAACGGGCTTGGCTCGTCGAAAATACCGGCGTTTCGACGCATGTTCTCTTCCGCGGCGTCGAGCATGACACGGAGGGCGTGGTAGGCCCGGCGCGGCCAGTCCGTGTCGGTTTCATCGAGCGCGAGGCCGAGCCGTTGGGCGACGTCCCGAAGCGGCTGGCGTGCCTTCTCCCTGTCCCGTAGGGACAGGGTGCGACGCAGCGCGTCGATGGCGGCCTGGGAGCAGGCAGCCTCGTAGGCGGCGGCCTCGGCGGTGAGTTGCGGTGCGACCTCGCGCGCGGCGTGAGCCGACTCCACGAGGAAGCGCCCGAGCCCCTCAAGATAGCTTGCCATGATCTGCGGCTCGATCGCCATCGTCATCTCCGTCCTGCGGGCGAAGGCGATGTCGGTCAGAAAGGTCAATCTCTGGGCCAACACCTTCGCTTCGGACGGGAGATGCGTTCGAAGCGGAAACAGGAGTGGCGATTTCCTCAAGGGGTTTGCCAGCTGGTCGGAGCACAAGCGTTGGGGCCAGCGCCGACGCCAGTGAAAGCCGGTGGGGCGGTATTCGAGATGGGGTTGATTGGACTGGTGGATGCGCAGCGCTCCGACTCCTTGTGCCAGCAAATGTGCCAAGCAAAGAGACAGGAGTCGTGCCAACTAGGTCTGAGCTTCGACTCCTCTGGAGAAGTCGTTGCTTTTCAGCCACTTGAGGTTTATGGCTCCGGCGGTAGGGATCGAACCTACGACCAATTGATTAACAGTCAACTGCTCTACCGCTGAGCTACGCCGGAACGGTCTGCGCCGTATAGCAATGGCCATTGGGGGCGTCCAGAGGATTTTGGCGCCCCTTCGCAAAATTTTTGGCCGACGTCGGGGCAACCTGGCAGGAGCCGGAAATGGCCCCGCAATCAGCGCCGCAAACCTCGGGCAAGGCGCGGGCCGGGGGCTGTCAGAGCCGCCGGAAAACGGCGGTTTCCGACAGCGGCCCGTCATGGGTGATCAGCTGTCTCTGCTTGAGATCCACGAGATGGGCGAAGACATTGCGCGTGGCCATGCCCAGCATGCGCCGGGGCGTTTCGGTGTAGATCCGGGCGGCCAGGACCTGGGGCGTGGCGGCGCTGAAGGCCAGGGCGCCGAGGATCGCGGATTCGCGTTTGCGCCGGTGGTCCATCAGCCAGTCGAGCCGCCCGGCCGGATCGGTCACCGGCGCGCCGTGGCCTGGGTAGAACACCCGCCAGTCGCGGGACTTGAGCCGCGTGCAGGAGGCCATGAAATCGCCGACATCGCCATCGGGAGGCGAGACGATGGAACTGGCCCAGCCCATGACATGATCGCCCGTCAGGCAGGCATCGCCCAGGGCCAGCGAGATGTGGTTGCCCAGGTGGCCCGGCGTGTGGATGACCTCGAGCGTCCAGCCGGCGCCTTCGATCAGCGCGCCGTCGGCCAGGGTCACGTCGGGTACGAAACCCGCATCCAGGCCTTCGCCACCGCCGCCAAGGCCCGAGGCGGCCAGGTCCGCCATGATGGCGCTGCGCCCGGCGGTGGCATCACCAAAGGCCAGGACAGGTGCGCCGGTGGCCCGGGCCAGGGGGACGGCCAGGGTGGAATGATCGCGGTGGGAATGGGTGATCACGATGTGGCTGATGCGCTGGCCGGGGCCGACGGCGGCCAGGATGGCATCGAGATGGCCGGGCGCGTCGGGGCCCGGGTCGATCACGGCCAGGTCGCTGTTGCCCAGCAGGTAGGTGTTGGTGCCCCGGTAGGTCATGGGCGAGGGGTTGTCGGCCAGGATCCGGCGCAGGCCGGGCTGCAGCTCCTGGGCGGTGCCGACCGGCGGGTTGAAATCATCGGGCCATTTCAGGGCGGATGTGTCGCTGGACAAGGTCGTTGGGCCTTTCTTACGTCTTCGCGGGCGGATAGGCTCTGGCCATGACCGCCCTGCGCCTCAAACATTACATGCCCCGAGGGCTTTACGGACGGGCGGCGCTGATCCTCGTCCTGCCGGTCGTGCTGTTGCAGCTGGTCGTCTCGGTGATCTTTATCCAGCGTCACTTCGAAGATGTCACGACGCAGATGACCCACACGGTCATTCGTGAACTGCAGCTGATCATCGGGCAGGCATCGGCGGCCGACAGCTCGGCCATGGCCCTGGTGCGCATGGGGCCGACGGCCGAGGTGCTGGATTTCGACCTGCGCTTCGTCGGGCCCGACGAGATCCCGGCCACGGACAGCCGGTACTGGTACGATTTCTCGGGCATCGTCATGCGCAACACGGTGCGCGAGGCGCTGCCCCAGGCCGGGCCGATCCTGCTGGCCCAGCCGCGGGTTGTGACGGTGTTCTATCCCACGCCCAACGGGCCGCTGGAAATCACCTTTGACCGCAACCGGGTGTCGGCCTCGGCGCCGCACCAGCTGCTGGTCAACATGGTGTTCTTCGGCGCGCTGATGACGGCCGTGGCGTTTTTGTACCTGCGCAACCAGCTGCGGCCCATCGCCCGGCTGGCCCGGGCGGCCACGGCCTTTGGTCGCGGCCAGCATGTCGATTACCACCCCGGCGGGTCGATCGAGGTGCGGGCGGCCGGGCGGGCCTTTGTCGACATGCGCCACCGGATCGAACGGCATATCGAACAGCGCACGCTGATGCTGTCGGGGGTCAGCCATGACCTGCGCACGCCGCTGACCCGGCTGAAGCTGGGCCTGTCGATGATGGAGGACGAGGAGGCCGAGCAGCTGCTGGGCGACGTGCGCGAGATGGAGGCGCTGATCGATGCCTTCCTCGATTTCGCCAAAGGTGCCCAGGAAAGCGAGCCCGAGATGCTGGACCCCCATGCGCTGATCGGGCGCATCGTCGAGGACGCCCGGCGGGCCGGCAGCCCGGTCACGCTGTGCGCGCCGGAAGGCGAGGGGCGGGTCATGCTGCGGCCGGTGGCGATCCGGCGGGCGGTGGAGAACCTGATCGGCAATGCCGTGCGCTACGGCGATCATGCCGAGGTGTCGGTGCGGCTGCTGGCCGGCTCGCTGCGCATCCGGGTCGAGGACGACGGGCCGGGCATCCCGCCGGCGGCGCGGGACGAGGCGGTCAAGGCCTTTTCGCGGCTCGATCCGGCGCGCAACCAGAACCGCGGCTCGGGGGTCGGGCTGGGGCTGGCCATCGCGATGGATATCGCCCGGGCCCATGGCGGGGCGCTGCGGCTGGACGAAAGCCCGCGCCTGGGCGGGCTGCTGGCCGAGATCGTCATCGCGAGGTAGGGCCGGGCCATGGCGGTCTATGTCGACGACATGCATCTGAGCGAGATGGGCCGGTTCGGGCCGTACCGGATGTGCCACATGCTGGCCGACAGCACCGAAGAGCTGCTGGCCATGGCCGACCGGATCGGGATGGACCACAAATGGATCCAGAAGCCCGGCACGATCCACGAGCATTTCGACATTCCCGTCCATCGCCGGCGGATGGCCGTGCTGTTCGGCGCGGTCGAGATCACGATGGCCCAGGCCGGGCGGATCGTGCATGCCCGACGCCGGGCGCGGGGCGGTTGAGGACGGGGTGGGCGGGCGGGGCAGTGGCGGACAGACCGGCCGATGGCGAGGACCCGTAGGGTGGGCATGTGCTCACCGGCGACGGCGATTCCTCGGCCGAACGGGCGCTTTTGGTGGGTATTGCGCCAGACGCTGCGCCAAATGGCGGACGGGGCAGGGCTGCATGGGGGGCGCGCGATGCAATCGGCCCGGGCAATGCGGCGGCATCCGTTAGAGGCAGCCGTGAGACAATCGTTTGTTTTCAGCTGAATAGGCGGTTTTCTGGTAGGCCCGGCAGGACTTGAACCCGCAACCAAAGCGTTATGAGCGCTCTGCTCTAACCAATTGAGCTACAGGCCCGCCTAAGGCCAATCTGCCTATCATGATCGGGGCCGGGGTCAAGCCTTGGCATTGCATGCGCGCGGCCAATCGACTAGGCCGCGCGGAAGATCTGACAACCCAGGGGCCAGGGGCCGGGAGAGCCGCGATGAGCGAAGGCAAGGACGAGCGCAAGAACGGAATGACCTATGCCGAGGCCGGCGTCGATATCGATGCGGGCAATGCGCTGGTGGACCGGATCAAACCGGCGGCCGCCTCGACCGACCGGGCGGGCGTGATGTCTGGCCTGGGCGGGTTCGGCGCGCTCTTCGATCTGAAGGCCGCCGGCTATGACGACCCGATCCTCGTGGCCGCGACCGACGGGGTGGGCACCAAGCTGCGCATCGCCATCGATACCGGCGAGGTCGATGGCGTGGGCATCGACCTGGTGGCCATGTGCGTCAACGACCTGGTCTGCCAGGGCGCCGAGCCGCTGTTCTTCCTGGATTACTTCGCGACCGGCAAGCTCGAGACCGAGAGCGCGGCGCGCATCGTCGAGGGCATTGCCGAGGGCTGCCGCCAGGCCGGCGCGGCGCTGATCGGGGGCGAGACGGCCGAAATGCCGGGCATGTACCCGGCCGGCGATTTCGACCTGGCGGGCTTTGCCGTGGGCGCGATGGAACGCGGACAGGCGCTGCCGGCCGGCGTGGCGGCGGGCGACGTGCTGCTGGGGCTGGCCAGCGACGGGGTGCATTCCAACGGCTATTCGCTGGTCCGGCGCATCGTCGAGGCCGAGGGGCTGGACTGGGCCGCCGATTGCCCGTTCGGCGAGGGCGCCCTGGGCGCGGCGCTGCTGGCGCCGACGCGGGTCTACGTGCGGCCATGCCTCGACGCGATCCGCCTGGGCGGGGTGCACGGGCTGGCGCATATCACCGGCGGCGGGCTGACCGAGAACCTGCCGCGCATCCTGCCCGAGGGGCTGGGCGCGTCGATCGAGCTGGGCAGCTGGACGCTGCCGCCGGTCTTTGGCTGGATGCAGCGCGCCGGGGGCATTGCCGAGGGCGAGATGCTCAAGACGTTCAATTGCGGCATCGGCATGGTGCTGGTGGTGGCGGCAGACCGGGCCGAGGCCCTGGCCCAGGCGCTGGACGCCGCGGGCGAGCGGGTGTTCCGCATCGGCCAGGTCGAGGACGGGGCGGGCATCCGCTACAGCGGCGCGCTGGCATGAGCCACAAGCGCGTTGCCATCCTGCTGTCGGGCAGCGGGTCGAACATGGCCGCGCTGGTCGACAGCATGACCGGCGACCATCCGGCCCGGCCCGTGCTGGTCGTGTCCAACCGGCCCGGCGCCGGCGGGCTGGACAAGGCCCAGGCCCGGGGCGTGCCCACGGCGGTGGTCGATCACCGGCCCTTCGCCGGCGACCGGGCGGCCTTTGAAACCGCGCTGACGGCGGTTCTGGAAGAAGCCCGGCCCGACATCATCTGCCTGGCCGGATTCATGCGCGTGTTGACCGAAGGCTTCGTGACCCGCTGGGACGGCCGGGTGCTGAACGTGCATCCCTCGCTGCTGCCGCGTCACCGTGGCCTGGACACCTATGCCCGGGCGCTGGCGGCGGGTGATACCGAGTTCGGCGCGACGGTCCACGTGGTGACGGCCGCGCTGGACGACGGGCCGATCCTGGGGCAGGTGCACCTGCCGATCCATCCCGGCGACACGGCCGAGGATCTGGCCGGTCGTCTGCACCTGTGGGAACACCGGCTCTACACCGATGTGCTGCGCCGTTTCGCCGGCGGCGACACGACGCCTGTGCGCCTGCCCTAGGGGCAGGGCGCCCGCCCGGGGCGCGGCGACGCAGGGTCGGGCGGCGATCGCGGGCGGCACGGCGGGGCGGACGCTTTTCAAAGGGCCGGGAATGTCCTATGACTATCGGCGGTTGGGGACAGTCCTGTCCGGGAGGCCGACCGGGCAAAGAACAAGAACCGGGCCCAGAACAAGAACAAAGAAGACCCATCGCGAATGAAGACAATCACGAAGCCTGACGAGCTGGCGGCATTCTGCGCGGCGGCTGCCGAACATCCCTACGTTACCGTCGACACGGAATTCCTGCGGGAACGCACCTATTATTCCAAGCTCTGCCTGATCCAGCTGGCCCATCCGGGCGGCGGCGAGGACAGCGCCGTGCTGGTCGATCCGCTGGTCGAGGGCATGGACCTGGAACCGCTCTACACGCTGTTCCGCGATACCTCGGTGGTCAAGGTGTTCCACGCCGCGCGCCAGGATCTTGAGATCTTCTGGGTGGCGGCCGGGCTCTTTCCGACGCCGCTCTTCGATACCCAGGTCGCGGCGATGGTCTGCGGCTTTGGCGAACAGGTGGGCTATGAAACCCTGGTGCGCAAGATCTGCCGGCAGCCGCTGGACAAGACCTCGCGCTTTACCGACTGGTCGCGCCGGCCGCTGAGCGATGCCCAGAAGACCTATGCCCTGGCCGATGTCACCCATCTGCGCCAGATCTACGAATTCCTGCAGGCTGAACTGGTCCGCTCGAAACGCACCGTCTGGGTCGAGGAAGAGCTGCAGATCCTGACCAATCCCGAGACCTACGAGGTCGATCCGGCCACGGCCTGGCAGCGGATCAAGACGCGGACCAATTCGCCGCGTTTCCTGGGCATCGTGCGCGAACTGGCCGCTTTCCGCGAGGGCTATGCCCAGTCGAACGACGTGCCGCGCAGCCGGGTCTACAAGGATGACGCGCTGATCGAGCTGGCCTCGACCAAGCCCCGGACGATGCAGGACCTGGGCCGGTCGCGTCTGTTGCTGCGTGAGGCGCGCAAGGGCGCCATTGCCGATGGCATCCTGGCGGCGGTCGAACGCGGCGTGTCGATGGACCAGGGCGATTTGCCCGTGCCCGACCGCAGCCGGGAAAAGCTTCAGGTCAACCCGGCGCTGGCCGACCTGCTGCGCGTACTGCTCAAGGCCAAGAGCGAGGATTCGAACGTGGCGCCCCGGCTGATCGCCCCGGCGGCCGAGCTGGACGCCATCGCGGCCGGCCAGCGCGACGTGCCGTCGCTGCGCGGCTGGCGGCGGGACGTGTTTGGCGCCGATGCGCTGCGGCTGTGCCAGGGGGAAATCGCCCTGGCCGCGCGGGGCGAGGCGGTGGATATCGTCGAATTGTCGCGCTGATCCCGGGTCGGATGGCCGGGCGGATAAGCAATCATCCCGGGCCAGACCACGGGGCAGAAATGCAAAAGGGGGCCGCGGCCCCCTTTTTTCGTGTCCCTGGTGGGCCGGCTCAGCGCCGCCGCGATTCGCGGGCGTTCTGGGTGCCGGTCACGCGGATGACCCGGGCGGCATCGAGATGCTGCGAGGTCACGCTGCGCGCGACGGAAATGGTGCGCGTGGCCTCGGTGCCCCGGGGCGTGCCTTCGACCGGGTACTTGACCACGAAACGATAGGCCAGGACGCCGTCTTCGGGTTCTTCGTCGATCGTGTCGGGGATCAGCCGGGCGTCATAGGCGCCCTCGCGGGTGGCCAGCCCGGCCACGCGGATGATCGCCCCTTCGATGGTGCGTTCGATTTCCAGCGAGACGATCTGGTCGATGGTCACGCCTTCGACGGCCTTCTGGTTGCCGGCGATGAAATCGGCCGCGCTTTCGGGCAGCAACGGGTTCACATCGGTGGCCACGGCCTCGGGGCTGACCTCGGCGGCGCGCGACCGGCCAAACCAGTTCGACGGGTTCGCCCCGCTGTCGCGCCAGCCCGAACAAGCGCCAAGCCCCATTGTGGCCACAAGGAGCCCAAGCGTGATCATCCGCGCGGCCGGTCGTGTCATGTCAGGTCCTCTGCTCGTTGCGTTTTCGGACCTAGCGCATCCGCCGGGCGTTGAAAAGCGTCAAGACGGCGCGTGGGGCGGCGGGGCCGGGCAGGCAAAGGTGAGGGGGCAGGGGCTGGACAGCCGGGCAGGCCGGGCTTAGGGGTCGGGCAGGCCCATGACAGAAGGGGAACGGGATATGGCGGCGCAAGCCTTTGAAGCGATTGTCGAAGATTTCGAGTTCCTCGAAGACTGGGAAGACCGCTATCGCCATGTCATCGAACAGGGCAAGGCGATGGACCCGCTGGACGAGGCGCTGAAGGTGCCGGCGACCAAGGTCGACGGCTGCGCCAGCCAGGTCTGGCTGCACCCGGTGATCGAAGACGGGATCTTTCGCTTCGACGGGGACAGCGACGCGATGATCGTGCGCGGTCTGATCGCCGTTCTGCGCGCGCTCTACAACGGGCTGCCGGTGGCCGAGGTCGGCCAGGTCGATGCCAGGGCCGAACTGGCCCGGCTGGAACTCGACGAGAACCTGTCCTCGCAACGGTCGAACGGGCTGCGCGCGATGATCGAACGGATCCGCAGCGTGGCGGCCGCCGCCTGAGGGGGCGCTGCCCCCGTCCTCGTAAACGAGGACTCCCCCGGGAATACTTTCAAAGAGAAAGAAGCAGGACGTGGCGCGCAACCTGCAGCTTCTTCTTGGTCCAAATACCCGGCTCTGATCGCGCCGTGGAGCCTGCCGATCGGCAAGGGCGCGGTCAGAGCCGGGCCAGGGCCGGGGCCAGATCACCATATCCGGTAAAGCGATGTTCGAAGGCCAGGCCAAGCCGGGCGGCGCAATCGGCGGCGCGGGCGGCTAGGGCGGGATCGTCGGTCTGGGCCTGGTAGACCAGCTTGGTGTAATGGCCGAAATACATGTCGCGCAGCTCGGGATGGCGATCCAGCCCGAGAGGGCGCCAGACAAAGGCATCGAACTGGCGGACAAGGAAATCGGTCAGGTAGAAGGCGGTGAACTCGTCCTGGGCGCGTTCGGCAAAGCGGGCATTGCCTTCGAAGAAGCTGTAGCAATGGGGGCCTTCGACCATGTCGAGCCCGAGCCGGTCGCAGAGCGCACGCAGCTGGCCGCCCGTGCCGCAATCGGCATAGACGACAAAGATCCTGTCATAGGCCGCGCTGTGGTGGGCCACGGCCTCTTCGACGGCGGCGGGGATGCGATCGGGGTGGTTGTGCAGGATGGCCGGCAGACAGGCCAGGTCGAGATGCGTCCAGCCATTCAGCGCGATGAGGTCAAGGATCTCGCGCGCCAGCGCGCCGCAGGCCAGCAGCAGGATGCGACCCCGGTGTGTCGGGTCCATGCCATCCGTGGTCAGGGCATCGGGGCCGGGCAGGGCGATGTCACTGGGGCGGGCCGGGGCTGACACAATTCTGACCTCTGCGTGCGGCGGATGTTGCAATGCTTGCGTGGCGCGGTGGCGGGCCCAGATCGCTGTCAGACCCGCAGACATGCCAGGAGTGTTGCACATGTCCGATACCGCCGCCACGTCGTCGCGCCGCCTGCCACCCGCCAATGGCGCCACCCTCGGAGCGATGTTTGTCGCCGGGGCGGTGGCAACCATGGCTTTTGATCTCTGGGGCCAGATCCTGAGCCCCGGGCTGGGCTGGGCCACGCTGTCGCCCCATGGGCTGGCCCGCAGCCTGCTGGGCAGGTTCGGCCTGCCCAACGGAGATTTCGCAGGGTATTTCGTGCATTTCTACCTGGTCGGCCTGCTGGGCTATCCGCTGGGCTGGTTGCTGGTTTTCCGCCCGGCCTGGCGCGCGGTGATCGGGGCGGGCGGGCCCTGGATCCTGCCGGCCGCGCTCTATGGCCTGGCGCTTTGGGTCTTTGCCATCGGCGGCATCACGGCCATTGCCGGTCTGCCCTTCTTCCTCGATTTCACCGGCATCACCTGGGTCGCGCTGATCGGCCATGTGCTCTACGGCATTGTCCTGGTCGCCGTCCTGCGCCGGTTCCGCCTGGGGTGAGCGCCGGAGCAGGGCGGCGGGCCGCCCTGCGTCGTCAGCTTGCGGCCATCTGGTTGTGCTTGCGGGCGATGAAGTCCTTGGCCGTTTCCACCGCCACGGCGGCGTCGCGGCAATAGGCATCCGCCCCGATCGCCCGGCCGAATTCCTCGTTCAGGGGCGCGCCGCCGACCAGCACGATGTAATCGTCGCGGATGCCCTGTTCCTTCATCGTGTCGATCACGACCTTCATGTAGGGCATCGTTGTCGTCAGCAGGGCGGACATGCCCAGGATGTCGGGCTCTTCGGTGGCAATCGCTTCGAGATAGGCCTCGACGGCATTGTTGATGCCCAGGTCGACAACCTCGAAACCCGCGCCTTCCATCATCATCGACACCAGGTTCTTGCCGATGTCGTGGATGTCGCCCTTGACCGTGCCGATCACCATCTTGCCCATGCGCGGCGCGCCGGTCTCGGCCAGCAGCGGCTTGAGGATGGCCATGCCGCCCTTCATCGCGTTGGCCGCCAGCAGCACTTCGGGCACGAAGAGGATGCCATCGCGGAAATCGTGGCCCACGATCGTCATCCCGCCGACCAATGCCTCGGTCAGCACGCGATAGGGCGCCCAGCCGCGGTCAAGCAGGATGTTCACCCCTTCCTCGATCTCGTCCTTGAGACCGTCATAGAGATCGTCGAACATCTGCTGGACGAGTTCCTCGTCATCGAGTTCGGAGAGGATGATGTCGTCTTCTTCGTCGGACATGGGCCTGATCCTGCAGGGGTGGTCATGGGATGGGTCGAAAAGGCCGGACACCCGGACCGGCCTCATCTTTCGTTTTCCGCGCTCGGGCGGCCAGCGACTAGGCAATTAGCGACATCGCCGGTCCGTCTTGCGACCTGAGTGGCCGAAAATGATGAAGATGACGTAAGTTTTGGCACCGCCAACCGGCCACACCTTGCAATTGTTCTCATTTTGTTCCAGATGGTGGCCATGGACCAGCCCGCCACCATAGACCCCGACCGGCGCCGCGCCCGGGGCGCCACGACCAACCTGGCCGGCCGCTACGACCTGGCCCGGACCGAGGATCACGACGGGTGGGACATCCCCGAGGCGCGCCCTGCCTTCGACACCCGGGTCACCGAGGAACAGCCGCGGAGCCTGATCACCTACAACCGCTCGCCCGATCTGCCTTTCGACCGGTCGATCAACCCCTACCGGGGCTGCGAACATGGCTGCATCTATTGTTTCGCCCGGCCGACCCATGCCTATCTCGGCCTGTCGCCGGGGCTGGATTTCGAAACCCGGCTGATCGCCCGGCCCGGGGCGCCCGACGTCCTGCGCCGCGAGCTGGGTGCCCGGGGCTACAAGGTGGCCACGCTGGCCATCGGCACGAACACCGATCCCTACCAGCCGATCGAGCGCGACCGGGCCATCACCCGGTCCTGCCTGCAGGTGCTGTCCGAGTTCAACCACCCGGTGGGCATCGTGACCAAGGGCGCCCTGGTCGAGCGCGACATCGACATCCTGGCGCCCATGGCCCGGCAGGGGCTGGTCCGCGTGGGCATCACGATCACAACGCTCGACGACGACCTGTCACGCCGGATGGAACCTCGCGTGCCCCTGCCGCGCCGGCGCCTGGCGGCCATCCGCCGGCTGGTCGATGCGGGGATTCCGGTGTGCGTCATGGTGTCCCCGGTGGTTCCGGGGCTGACGGATCACGAGCTGGAAACCATCCTGGCCGAAGCCGCTGCCGCCGGGGCCGATGCCGCCAGCTGGATCATGCTGCGCCTGCCGCGCGAAGTGTCGCCCCTGTGGCAGGACTGGCTGGCCGAACATGAACCGAACCGCGCGGCCAAGATCATGGCCCGACTGCGCGAGATGCATGGCGGGCGGGATTATGATCCGCGCTGGGGCCACCGGATGCGCGGCGAGGGCGAGTTTGCCGAACTGACGGCCCGGCGGTTCAAATCCGCCTGCCGCCGTCTTGGCCTGCGCGAACGCACCGCCCCTTTGCGCAGCGATCTCTTCGCGCGACCACCGATGCCCGGCGACCAGATGAGCCTGTTCTGACACAACCGGCGCCCCATCCGAGCGGCCGGCCCGGTAGGACAATCGGGGCAGGGATATTTTCAAAGAGAAAGAAGCAGCAGGTCGGTGCGCCGTCCCGGCCGCGCGCGGGCGTCCTGCTTCTTTCTCTTTCCAAGTATTCCCGGGGGAGTCCTCCAACGGAGGACGGGGGCAGCGCCCCCAGGTCATACGTTGCAGCAGGAATGACGCCCGGGGCCTATCCCCGACGCCGGCGCCCGCGCCGTTCGCGCACCGGCCCGCCGTCATCGCCGGTGCCGTCGCTGGCCGAGGAAAACCCGCCGAGTGCGGCCTGGATCGCGTCAAGATCGGGGGCCTCGCCGCCCGGCTCGACACTGTCCAGCGCCTCGCGCATGGCGCGCAGGTGATCGGGCGTCGTGCCGCAGCAGCCGCCGATGATCCGCGCCCCGCAATCGCGCGCCATCAGCGCATAGGTCGCCATCAGCTCGGGCGTGCCGTCGTAATGGATGTGGCCTTCGACATATTTCGGAATGCCCGCATTGCCCTTGGCAATCACCGGCACGTCGGTTTCGGCCGCCCGGAAGCCCAGCACCGTGCGCAACAGGTCCGACGCGCCCACGCCGCAATTGGCCCCGAAGGCCAGCGGCGCCGGATCGAAATCCCCGACCAGCCCGACCATCGCCTCCGAGGTCACGCCCATCATCGTGCGCCCCGCCGTGTCAAAGCTCATCGTCCCGCACCAGGGCAGGCCGGCCAGGGCAAAGGCCTCGGCCGCCGCGCGGAATTCCTCCGGTGCCGAGATCGTCTCGACCCAGAGCACGTCGACCCCGCCGTCCTTCAGCCCGTCGGCCTGTTCGTGGAACATCTCGACGGCCAGCTCGTGCGACAGCTCGCCCACCGGCTGCATGATCTCGCCCGTGGGCCCGACCGACCCGGCCACCACAACCGGGCGGTCCTGGCGATCGGCCAGGTCGCGGCCCAGCTCGGCGCCCACCCGGTTCAGCTCGCGCACGCGTTTCTGCGCATCGTGCAGCTTGAGCCGCGAGGCATTGCCCCCGAAGGTATTGGTCAGGAACAGGTCCGACCCGGCATCCACCGCGCCCTTGTAAAGCGCCGTGATCTTCTCGGGCGCATCGACATTCCACAATTCCGGCGGCTCGCCGGCCTTGAGCCCCATGTTGAACAGGTTCGTCCCGGTGGCCCCATCGGCCAGCAGGACGCCTTTCGCGGCAAGAAGATCGGCAAGGGAGGTGGACATGGCGGCTTCCTCGTGGCGTGGGCGGTGCGTTCACATTTCACAAACGGGCATTTCACGGACGCGTCATCACCGCAATTCCAAAACGTGCCGTATTTCGGCCAAAACCGACCCGCGCAGCGGGGCGGCCCCGGGGACGGAAGCGCCGCGCAGCGGCGCGCGGCAAGTATGACGAAAGGGGCGGCGAAACGAAAACGGGCGCCGCGTCAGCGGCGCCCGGGTGGGACATGGGCATGCGGGGCCGCGTCAGCGGCCACCGGCGGGGCCGGGCGTCAGCCCAGCTCTTCCATCAGCTGGGCCTTGGCCACCGGCAGCAGCTCGGCCAGCTTGGCCCGGATCGTGTCGGCGTCGCTCTTGTCGCCCAGGTCGCCGGCCAGCTTGCGCACGACATCCTCGTGGCCTGCTTCCTCGAAATCGGCGATCACCACGGTCTTGGCATAGGCCTGGGCCTCGTCGCCCGTCTTGCCCAGCAGCTCCGCCGCCCAGAGGCCGGCCAGCTTGTTGCGCCGGGCCGTGGCCTTGAACAGCATTTCCTCGTCATGGGCGAACTTGGCTTCGAAGGCGTGTTCCCGATCATCGAAGGTGCTCATGGCGTTCCCCTTTCTCCTCGATATCCGTTACCCGAGATATGCTGTCGCGCGCCTGCGCGATCAAGCTTTTCCGGTTCGCTTGCGACCATCGGGCCCATCGCGTATGAGAGCGCATGATCGCGCGGGGACGCCCGCGCCCCTCTTTTCCCGAAAGGCCCGTTTATGGCGCGTCGCAAGAAGATCTACGAAGGCAAGGCGAAGATTCTCTATGAAGGCCCCGAGCCGGGGACGCTTGTCCAGTATTTCAAGGACGATGCCACCGCCTTCAACGCCCAGAAGAAGGACGTGATCGAAGGCAAGGGTGTGCTGAACAACCGGCTGAGCGAGTTCTTCATGACCGGTCTCAACCAGATCGGCGTGCCGACCCACTTCCTCAAGCGGCTGAATATGCGCGAGCAGCTGGTGCGCTCCTGCGAGATCATCCCGCTGGAAGTCATCGTGCGCAACTATGCCGCCGGCAGCCTGACCCAGCGTCTGGGCATCGCCGAGGGCACCCAGCTGCCCCGGCCGATCGTCGAATATTGCTACAAGGACGATGCCCTGGGCGATCCGCTGGTCACCGAAGAGCACATCGCGGCCTTTGGCTGGGCCAGCCAGCAGGACATGGACGACGTGCTGTCGCTGGCGCTGCGGGTCAACGATTTCCTCAGCGGCGTGATGCTGGCCGTCGGCATCCGGCTGGTCGATTTCAAGATCGAGATCGGCCGGGTCTACGAAGGCGATTTCCAGCGCCTGGTCGTGGCCGACGAGATCTCGCCCGACAGCTGCCGGCTGTGGGACATCGAATCCGGCCAGAAGCTGGACAAGGATGTCTTCCGCCGCGACCTGGGCAACCTGACGGACGCCTATTCCGAGGTCGCCCGCCGGCTGGGTGTCATGCCCAAGAACTCGGGCCATGCCAAGCCCACCCTGATCAACTGAACAGACCCCAATCGAAGGGATAGCCCGATGAAAGCTCGTGTCACGGTGATGCTCAAGGATGGCGTGCTCGACCCGCAGGGCGAGGCGATCCGCCAGGCGCTCGGCTCGCTGGGGTTCGACGGGGTGACCGGCGCCCGCCAGGGCAAGGTCATCGAACTGGACGTGGCCCCCGACACCGAAGAGGCCCAGATCGCCGAGATGTGCGAGAAGCTGCTGGCCAACACGGTGATCGAAAGCTACCGGATCGAGGTGCTGTGATGCGCGCCGCCGTCCTGGTCTTTCCCGGGTCCAACTGCGACCGCGACCTGGCCATGGCCTTCCGCAATGCGGGGGCCGAGGTCGAGATGGTCTGGCACAAGGACACCGAACTGCCCGCGGGCGTCGACATCGTCGGCGTTCCGGGCGGCTTTTCCTTCGGCGATTACCTGCGCTGCGGGGCCATCGCGGCCAATTCGCCGATCTGCAAGGCCCTGGCCGCCCATGTCGAGCGGGGCGGCTATGCCCTGGGCGTGTGCAACGGCTTCCAGGTGCTGGCCGAAACCGGCCTGCTGCCCGGCGCCCTGCTGCGCAACGGCAACCAGCATTACATCTGCCGCAACGTGGGCCTGGAGGTTGCGACCTCGAATTCGGCCTATACCGAGGGCTACAACGCCGGCCAGGTCGTGACGATCCCGATCGCCCATCACGACGGCAATTACTTTGCCGATGGTGACACGCTGGACCGGCTCGAAGGCGAAGACCTCGTGGCCTTCCGCTATACCGACAACCCCAACGGCTCGCAGCGCGACATCGCGGGTATCCTGTCGCCCAACCGCCGGGTGCTGGGCATGATGCCCCATCCCGAACGCGCGGCCGAAGAGGCCCATGGTGGAACCGACGGGGCGGCGCTCTTCCGCGCATTGACCGGGGCGCTGGAAACCGCCTGACTTGAGCCTGTCGCAGCGGCGGCGTAGCTTGGCTGCCATGTCGAGCGAAGACAACACCACGGCGAGATCCGGCCGAAGCTGGGGCCGCCGCCCCGGCCACATCACCTGGCGCGTGCGCATGGTGCTGATGGCCCTGTTCGGCCTGGCCGTGGTGACGGTCTGGACGACCAATTCTCTGCTGACCGAACGCTTCACCTCGACCACGCGCAACCGGGCCGAACTGCGCCTGGCGCTGTACTCCGGCAACCTGCTGTCCGAACTGCGGCGCAATGCCATCGTGCCCCAGTTGCTGGCCCGCGATCCGGCGCTGATCGGGGCGCTCAATTCCTCCGATTACACCGCCTCGTCGCAGCGGCTGATTTCGTTCAAGGACGAAATCGGGGTGGCCTCGTTGCAGCTGCTGGACCGCGACGGGCGCATCGTGGCCGCGACCGACCGCGAAAAGCTGGGCGCCCAGCTGCGCAATGCCTCCTATTTCGTTGATGCCATGCGGGCCGATGCGACGATCTTCTCGACGATCGAACGCGAGGCCGGGGGCTATCAGTTTCTCTATTCCCGGCGCATCGAAAGCGGCACCAACGTGATGGGCGTGGTTGTCGTCGAGGTCGACCTGCGCAAGTTCGAACGGGCCTGGGCCGGCATTTCCGACGCGGTCATCGTGACCGACAGCAACGGCACGATCGTCCTGGCCACCGAGAACCAGTGGCGCGGCCTGTCCGAGGAAGACGCCCTGTCGCGCGAGACCCCAGAAAGCGCCATCGAACGGGCGATCCGGGCCACCGCCGACTGGACGGCCCTGCCGCCCGATGCCTACGTGCTGGGCGAGGGCGTGATGCGCATGGAAACCCGCATCCCGTTCCGCGGCTGGCGGATGGCCTCCTTCACGACCTATGCCTCGGTGCGCGAAAAGGTGAACGGGGTGCTGGCGCTCGAGATCATGGGCTTTGCCATCCTGCTGTCGCTGGTCTTCTACGCGCTCAGCCGGCGCACGGCCCTCCGCATGATGCTGTTCCAGCGGGAATCGGTCGAGCTGCGGGCCCTGAACACCCGGCTTCAGCGGGAAATCGCCGAGCGCGAGCGGGTCCAGGAAACCCTGGCCGTGACCGAACAGACCCTGGCGCAATCCTCCAAGCTGGCCGCCCTGGGCGAGATGTCGGCCGCCGTCAGCCACGAGCTGAACCAGCCCCTGGCGGCGATGAAGACCTACCTGGCCGGCGCGCGGCTGCTGCTCAACCGCAACCGGCCCGACGAGGCGATGGCCGCCTTCAAGCGGATCGACGGGCTGATCGAGCGGATGGGCGCGATCACCCGCCAGCTGAAATCCTATGCGCGCAAGGGCACCGATTCCCTGGCGCCGGTGAACCTGAACGAAGCACTGTCCTCGTCGCTGTCGATGATGGAACCGCAGCTGCGCCAGCGGGCCGTGCGGATCACCCAGATCCTGCCCACCGAGCCGGTGCTCGTGCTGGCCGACCGGGTGCGCATCGAGCAGGTCATCATCAACCTCTTGCGCAATGCCATCGATGCCACCAAGTCGGTCCAGGATCCCGAGATCGAGATCCTCCTGGCCAAGGGCGAGACCGCGCGGCTGTCGGTGCGCGACAACGGCCACGGGATCGAAGACCCCGACCAGCTGTTCGAACCGTTCTACACGACGAAACAGCCGGGCGACGGGGTCGGCCTGGGGCTGGCGATTTCCTCGGGGATCGTGGGTGACCTCGGGGGACGTCTGACGGCACGGAACGGACAGGCGGGTGGCGCAGTTTTCGATGTGCAACTGCCGATATACGAGCCGGCGCAGGACGCCGCGGAATAAAGAAAAGATCAAAGGAGCGCCGTGAATGGCTCAAGCCATGAAGATCGCGATCATCGACGACGAAAACGACATGCGCCAGTCGATCAGCCAATGGCTGGCCTTGTCGGGCTATGACACCGAAACCTTTGCCAGCGCCGAGGATGCGCTGAAACGGTTGTCGCCCGATTACCCGGGGATCGTGATTTCCGACATCAAGATGCCGGGCATGGACGGGATGCAGTTCCTGAAAAAGCTGATGGGCACCGACAGCACCCTGCCGGTCATCATGATCACCGGCCATGGCGACGTGCCGATGGCCGTCGAGGCGATGCGGGTGGGGGCGTTCGATTTCCTCGAAAAGCCGTTCAACCCCGACCGGATGTCGGAGCTGGCCAAGCGCGCCACCCGGGCGCGGCGGCTGACGCTGGACAACCGGGCGCTGCGGCGCGAGCTGTCCGACGGCACCCAGCTGATGTCCAAGCTGGTGGGCAATTCGCCGGTCATGGAACGCCTGCGCGAGGATATCCTGGACCTGGGCCAGTCCGACGGCCACGTGCTGATCGAAGGCGAGACGGGCACCGGAAAGACGCTGATCGCCCACGCGCTGCATGCCGTGGCGAGCCGCGCGGCCAAGAAATTCGTGCTGGTCAGCTGTGCGGCCTACGAGGACGAGGCGCTGGCCAAGCGGCTCTTCGGGCCGATGAACCCCGAGGACGAGCATCTGCCGGCCATCGAACAGGCGCGCGGCGGGACGCTGGTTCTGGAAGGGATCGAGAGCATCGGGCCGACGGTTCAGGGCAAGCTGCTGGCGACGATCAACCAGCAGGGCGAGCCGGCCGAGACACGGATCATCGCGATTTCCAACATGCAGGAACAGGGCCGCACCTGCGAAGACGCGCTGCGCCCCGACCTGTTCTTCCGGCTGGCCGCGCTGCGCATCATCGTGCCGCCGCTGCGCCAGCGGGGCGAGGATATCCTGCAGCTGTTCACCCAGTTCACCGAGAGCTTTGCCGACGAATACGGCTGCGACGCGCCCAAGGTCTCGGCCCAGGAGGCCGCGCAGTTCCTGCAGGCGCCCTGGCCGGGCAACGTGCGCCAGCTGATCAACGTGGCTGAACGGGCGGTGCTGCAATCGCGGCGGGGGACGGGGACGATTTCGTCGCTGCTGATGTCCGACCACGAAGAGATGCAGCCGGTCGTGACGACCGAGGGCAAGCCGCTGAAGGAATATGTCGAGGCGTTCGAGCGGATGCTGATCGACAATACGATGCGGCGGCACAAGGGCTCGATTTCGGCGGTGATGGACGAATTGTGCCTGCCGCGCCGGACGCTGAACGAGAAGATGGCCAAGTACGGCCTGCAACGGGCGGATTATTTGGGGTGAGGCGCGCCCGGAAATCGGTCCAGTGGACCGATTTCAGCGCCGAACGGGCGGAGCCCCGGGGCAGGCGCGCCCGGAGATCGGTCCAGTGGACCGATTTCAGCGCCGAACGGGCGGAGCCCCGGGGCAGGCGCGCCCGCGTCGACACCTACAGATGAAGCCTCGGGGCAGGCGCGTCTCGAAAACACCCATAGGACGTTGCCCGCCCCAATCGGCCCCCCGGGCCAAACGCCCGGGGTGTCTGACAAAGCAGCAGCCCCTGGGCGACCCATCCCCCTCAACCACACCCCAACCAAAAAGGGCGGAGCGCCACGCGCCTCCGCCCTTTCCATTTGCTCACCCCGCCATGCGGGGCGGGATCACATGTCGCCCGGCAGGGTAAAGACCACGAATTGGGTGAACTGGGTGGCCGCGTTGAAATTGTCGTCCGAGGCCAGGACCATGATGGGCCGGCCGCCGATCTCCGGACCCCAGGACAGGGATTCGATATTGTCGATGTCCAGCCCGTGATCACCTTCGCCGATCTCGAACCAGGGCGTCTTGGTCACCGGCGCCGCCGCCGCGATGTCGTCCTGGCCCAGGATGCTGTCGGCCCCGTCCAGCGACACGGTGAAGACCCGGATGTGGTTGCCGACACCATGGGCATAGCTGCGCTCGACGGCCACCAGCCGCCCGTCGGGCAGGGTTTCAAAGGCCGTCAGCCCGTTGTCGTTCCAGAAGGGTTCCTGGCTGGCCGCCTCGAAGATCGGTTCGGTCGGGTAGACATATTCGGCCACCGGCTCCAGCGAGTTCGTGTCGATCACCAGGATGCGTGCCGGGCTGCCGGCTTCCAGCGTTGCCCGGTCGCCGTCCTGGGCCAGGCCGTTCTCGGTGCCCACGAACAGGCGGCTGCCGTCGGCCGACAGGGCCAGGGCCTCGAAGGCCAGGTTGTTGAACACGCCCCGGGTGCCGTCGCTGTCGGGCGTGTAGGCCTCGGGGATTGTCAGCCGCCGGGTCGTGCCGTCGGCTGCGGTCACGTAGATCGCCGGCACGCCGGCCGCGTCGCGTTCGGTCGACCAGAACAGCCGCTGGCCCGCGCCGTCCCAGGCGATGCCCTCGGGGTCGGTCGCCCGCGGGGCAAAGGCCGCGCCGGTCTCGTCGGTCAGTTCGGTCATCGACACGATGTCTAGGGTCACCACACCGTCTTCGCCGGCCGTCAGCGCTAGGTCATAACGCCGGGCCGGGCCGTGGTCGGCGCGGTCGTCGGAAATGGCATGGAAATGCCCGGTCGCGGCGTCATAGCTGAGATCCGAGATGCCGCCGAAGGGCACGCCGGCGATCGACAGGCCCGAAGGCACGATGATCTGGCCCAGGAAATCGGGCGCCGGGCTGTCGGCCAGGGCGATGGACGCGGCCAGCAGGGCGGGCAGGGCCAGGGCGGTGGATGTCGCGGTCGGGGTCATGGGCGGGTTCCTTGGGATCAACTGTCGCGGCAGGGTAAGGCGCGCAGGTAACGGCCGCGACACGAAGCCATGACAGGGACGTGACGCCGGGGGCAAATCCCTTGGCGCGATCCCCCGGCGCCGGTGACGGGGCAGGGGAACTGTGCAGGGCAATGGGGGCTTTGGCGCCTCGTGCCCGATGGCAAGGGGGGCTGGCCCGCGTTTGGCGCCGCAGGCCCTCCGGTCCCATGGGCTAGCTGTGGAGGCCTGTCGACATCTGGCGCAGAAGGCAAGCGGGCGGCCCGGGTCCGGGGCGCGGGACAGAGGGCAGCCGAGGGTGGCGCGGCTCATGGGCTGCGGATCGTCAGGCTTCAGGCAACACCGGGCCTGCCGCTGGCCCCGAGGGTCGGACCGGCAACGCGAACACAACGCCCGCAAGCGGCCCGGAGCCGGGCAAGTCAGGGCCCGGCCCGCAGCCGAACAGGCCCCACCGTCGGCCAGGGTGCGGGGTCAGGGCCACACCCGGTGCGGCATATTCCTGCCCTGTGGATCGTTTTTATGCATTGTCATTTCGGTATGCGTAATCATATGGTGTTCCGACGGAGTGTGCCCCGCATTGGCGGCGGCCCCCCGTATCATTGAGTTTCGCTGCCCGACCCCTGTCGCCCTATGCGCCGGCAGGATGCGTGGGCAGACCGATACGGCCCGGACATGGGGCCACCGAACCGTCCGTAACCGGGCAAGCTCCCGGGTTCCGGGCAAAGAATGGGCAGGCGGTCCGCGACCGACCTGTCGGAGAAGAACCGCGATGACGCGCGTGCAACAGCTGAGAGGACAGGCCGCAGGGCAAACTGCCCGGCTGCGCACCGCGTTTCCCATCGCCTTGACAAGACAGACCGACCCGCGTGCCGTCCCGCCAGGGAGGGCGCGTCCGTTGGTGTGCAGTAAGGATACATGGCAAAGAAGATGCTCATCGACGCCACCCACGCGGAAGAAACCCGCGTCGTGGTGGTGGAAGGCAACAAGGTCGAGGAATTCGACTTTGAAAGCGAAAACAAGCGGCAGCTCGCCGGCAACATCTACCTCGCAAAGGTAACCCGGGTCGAACCGTCGCTGCAGGCGGCGTTTGTCGATTACGGCGGCAACCGGCATGGCTTTCTGGCCTTTGCCGAGATCCATCCCGATTACTACCAGATCCCCGTCGCCGACCGTGAGGCGCTGATGGAGGAAGAGCGCGCCTATGCCGAGGCGATGCGCGCGCGGGATGAAGAGGAAGAGAAGAAGAAATCTTCGAAATCCTCGCGGTCGCGGTCGTCGAAATCCTCGTCGTCCCGGTCCTCGCGGTCGTCGTCGTCGTCGTCGACCAAGGCCGCCAAGACCCGGTCGGATGATCCGGTCGAGACCAAGGACGTCGCCTCCCCCGAGGATGCCGCCGACAAGACGGCCGAGATCCGGGGCATGGAAACCATCGACCTGGGCGATGACGAGGATGCGGTCGGCACGACCGAGGCCCTGGTCGAAACCCCGGCCGACGCTGTGACCGAGGCGGCGGACACCGACGCCACCGCGGCCGAAACGGTCGTGGCCGAAGATGCCGTTGCAGCCGCGCCCGCGGCGGATGCCGACGAGGCCCCGGCCGAGGCGGCCGCCGCTGACGAGACCGTGGCCGAAGAGGCCCCGGTCGAAGAAACCCCCGCCGAAGACGCCGCCGAGGACACGGCAACCGAAGAAGCAGGCGACGCCGCCGCAACCGATGACGCCGCCAAAGACGCCTCGGACGAGGACGACGCAGCTGACGACGCGGGCGACGATAACGACGACGACAGCGACGGTGACGACACCGACCGCGACGACGCCGCCGCCCGTGACGACACGATCGAATCCGTGGCCGACGAGGACGACAGCGACGACATCCGTCCGCCGCGCAAGCCCCGTCCGCGCCGCTACAAGATCCAGGAAGTCATCAAGGTCCGCCAGATCCTGCTGGTGCAGGTCGTCAAGGAAGAGCGTGGCAACAAGGGCGCCGCGCTGACCACCTACCTGTCGCTGGCCGGCCGGTATTGCGTGCTGATGCCCAACACCGCCCGTGGCGGCGGCATCTCGCGCAAGATCACCAATGCCACCGACCGCAAGAAGCTCAAGGAAATCGCGACCGAGATCGACGTGCCCCAGGGCGCGGGCCTGATCATCCGCACCGCGGGCGCCAAGCGCACCAAGACCGAGATCAAGCGCGACTATGAATACCTGCAGCGGCTCTGGGAACAGATCCGCGAGCTGACGCTGAAATCCATCGCGCCGGCCAAGATCTATGAAGAAGGCGACCTGATCAAACGCTCGATCCGCGATCTGTACTCGCGCGAGATCGACGAGGTGCTGGTCGAAGGCGAACGCGGCTACCGCGTGGCCAAGGACTTCATGAAGATGATCATGCCGTCGCACGCCAAGAACGTGCAGCGCTACGAAGAGCAGATGCCGCTCTTTGCCCGCTACCAGGTGGAAAGCTACCTGGGCGGCATGTTCAACCCGACCGTCCAGCTGAAATCGGGCGGCTACATCGTCATCGGCGTGACCGAGGCGCTGGTGGCCATCGACGTGAACTCCGGCCGGGCGACCAAGGAAGGCTCGATCGAGGAAACCGCGCTCAAGACCAACCTGGAGGCCGCCGACGAGGTGGCCCGCCAGCTGCGCCTGCGCGACCTTGCCGGGCTGATCGTCATCGATTTCATCGACATGGACGAGCGCAAGAACAACTCGGCCGTCGAGAAGCGCATGAAGGACCGTCTGAAGACGGATCGCGCGCGCATCCAGGTCGGGCGGATCTCGGGTTTCGGCCTGATGGAAATGTCGCGCCAGCGGCTGCGCCCGGGCATGATCGAGGCGACGACCCAGCCGTGCCCGGCCTGCCATGGCACCGGCCTGATCCGGTCGGACGACAACATGGCGCTGACCATCCTGCGCCAGGTCGAAGAGGAAGGCGTGCGCCGCCGCTCGCGCGAAGTGCTGGTGAAATGCCCGGTGGGGATCACCAACTTCCTGATGAACCAGAAGCGCGAACACATCGCCCAGATCGAACAGCGCTACGGCCTGTCGGTCCGGCTGGAGGCCGATCCGCACCTGGTCAGCCCCGATTTCTCGATGGAACGCTTCAAGACGGCGACGCGCAGCGTGCCGGCGGTGAGCGCGCCGGTGGTCTCGGCCGACAGCTCGATCATGGACATGATCGATGCCGAGGACGAGGTCGAAGAGGATCTGACCGAAGTCCAGGCCGAAGAGCAAACCGACGAGCGGTCGGACGGCGGCGCGTCGAACAGGTCGAACGGCTCGGACGGTGAAACCTCCGAGGACGAGGATGCGCCCAAGCCCAAGAAGCGCCGTCGTCGGCGTCGGCGCAAGTCGAGCAAGTCGTCGAGCAGCGGGTCGGATGCCGAGAATGGCACCGAGACGGATGGCGAGACGGCCTCGGACGAGGATCAGCCCAAGGCGGATGCGGTGAACGACGCTGCGACCGAGGGCACCGAGGCGCCGGCCGAAGAGGCGGCGGAAGCGCCGGCCGAGGTCGAGCTGCCGATCGAGGCGAATGCCGAAGAGGCGCCCAAGCCGGCCTTTGATCCCGAACCCGAAGCCATGGACGAGCCGGTCGCTGCCGCCGAACCCGAGGTGGCGCCCGAAGTGGCGGCGATCACCGAGGTCGAGGCCCCGGCCGAAGAGGTGGCTGTCGATGAAGTGGTTGCCGATGAGGTAGTCGCGGAAGAGGTGGCCGAGCCCGTGGCCGAAACACCCGCCGAAGAGCCTGCCATCGAGGAACCGGTAAGCGAGGCCCAGGAAGAGGTGGCTGGCCTGGCCGATGCCTCGGACACGGCCGAAGAGGCGGTGGACACGCCGGCCGATGACGCGCCGGCCGACGAGGCCCCCGCAGCCCAAGCGGCGCCCGCACCCGAAGAGGCGCCCGCCACGGCCGATGAGGCACCCGGCGAAGAGGCCGACACGACCGAAATCGATTCGGACGAGCCGGCCAAGCCCAAGCGGCGCGGATGGTGGTCCATGGGCTCCTGACCGGACCCTTGCACGGAACAAGACAAGAGCGCGGCCCCCGGGCCGCGCTCTTGCATTTCAGGCGATCCCTGGATCCTGCGCGCAACACGTTTTCCGACGGAAAAACGGGTCCGGCCCTGTGCCAACACGCTGGATTGCAGGTCGGTGAAGGCAGCAGTGATTGCAGATCGGTTTGGGCAGGCGGGGCTTCAGTCCGCTGAGGGCGGTCCGGGATTGCGGGCTGATGCGGGAAGTCGTGGCTGTAGGTCGACGAGGGAGGCCGGGATTTCACGCCGGTAACGGCAGGCGGGCTGCAGTCCGCTGAGGGTGGTCCGGGACTGCGGGCCAGTGAGGGAGGTCGTGGCTGCAGGTCGACGAGAGCAGCCGGAGTTTCACGCCGGCGAAGGTAGAGAGGGTTGCGTGTCGGTGACGGCAGGCGGACTTGCAGGCCGGTGAGAGCAGTCCAGGGGTGCGGGCTGCCAAAGGAAGCTGCGATTGGAGGTCGATGAAGGCTGACGGGACTGCCAGCCGCCGAAGCCAGACTATAGCGCCGTCCGGCTCAGGCGGGCGGGATAGAAGGTCGGGTCAGGCGGGGTGTTGGCGCCGGTTGAGGCGCGGCTTCGGGGCCGGGTTCAGCCGCCCTTGCGGATCAGGTAGACCTGCATCTCGTCGCGTTCGTCCTGCGACAACAGGCCATGGCCGGCCTCGTTGCAGAAATGCGGCACGTCGATCACGGCAGCCGGATCATCGGCCCAGACCTGCAACACCGCGCCCCGGGGCAGGGATTGCAGGCGCTTGCGGGCCTTGAGGACGGGCAGGGGGCACAGCAGGCCCCGGGCGTCGAGCGTTTCGCTGATTTCGATCATTCCAGAGTGATAGGACGGCGCCCCAGTCCTGTCCATCACTCTGTCCGGGGCGCGCACCGGACATGGGCGCGGGCTTGCCGGGGCGGGTGGTCAGCGTTTTGTCCTTGTCCTTGTCCTTGTCCTTGTCCTTGTCCTTGTCCTTGTCCTTGTCCTTGTCCTTGTCCTTCTGTCTCTGTCTCTGTCTCTGTCTCTGTCTCTGTCTCTGTCTCTGTCTCTGTCTCTGTCTCTGTCTCTGTCTCTGTCTCTGTCTCTGTCTCGTTCCGCTTTTCCGATGCCCCGTCTCTCCTGTGGTGCGGGGATGCGTGGCGATGATGACCGCTCCACGGCTTTGCGTCCGACGAGGCGCCGAATAGCAAAATCCAACCAGCAGACTTTCGTTATGATTGAGGGACCCGCAGCGGGCAGATCACGGGCGATAAGATCCGACCCCTTCCTGACCTATGACGTCGATACCGGCCTGCGTGGTGCCCACCGAAATCTGCCTGTTTGATGGCGCTGACATCGGTCCGCCGGATGGCATTGATACCCGCCTGCGCGGTGATCTCGTCAGCTGACGGCACTCTGTCCTCCCGCATGCGCCGCGCTGGCCCGGTCGCCTATTGGCCATCGATGCGCGCCGCCGATGCCCGTCGACCTCTGCCCGCCCTGAGGTAGCTTGCCGCCTCCGCCGATGGGCGCCGCTTTGTGCTTGCCAATACAGGCCGTGTTGGGTCCGGCGATATGCGTCTGACCGATGCTTACCAACATGCGTTCGACCGGTGTCCGCCGGCTTGTGCTCTACCCGCCCTACGGTCACGGATACCGGCCCGACACGTGCCCCCAAACACCCGCCCGGTCCTGCGCCGCCAAAGGCACCCCCGGCCTGACACATGATCCACGGGGATGTGACCTTGCGGCGCGTGACTGGCCGGGCGGAATGGCCTAAGCGGGACGGATGTTCGGACTGGATATCATCGACGCCGCGCTTCTGCCGGCCATGGCCATCGCCCTCGTCGCAGGGCTGATCAGTTTTCTGTCGCCCTGCGTTCTGCCCATCGTGCCGCCCTACCTGGCCTACATGAGCGGCGTGTCGGTCAGCGATCTCAACGACGGGGCCAAGGGCCGGGGCTCGGCCCTGGTGCCGGCCGTGTTCTTCGTGCTGGGCCTGTCGACGGTCTTTCTGTTCCTGGGCTTCGCCGCCTCGGCCATCGGCTCGGTCTTCCTGGCCTACCAGGGCTGGTTCAACACCGTCGCCGGCCTGCTGGTCATGGGCTTTGGCGCGCATTTCGTCGGCGTCTACCGCATCGGTTTCCTCGACCGCGAGGCCCGGATCGACGTGGGCGACCGGGGGGGATCGTCCTTTGGGGCCTATGTGCTGGGCCTGGCCTTTGCCTTTGGCTGGACGCCGTGCATCGGCCCGCAGCTGGGTGCCATCCTGTCGTTGGCGGCCTCCGAGGCCTCGGTTTCGCGCGGGACGATGCTGCTGGCGGTCTATGCGCTGGGGCTGGGCGTGCCCTTTTTGCTGGTCGCGGCCTTTCTGCCCCGGCTGGGCGGGCTGATGGGCTGGATGAAACGCCACATGGAACAGATCGAGCGGGTCATGGGCCTGCTGCTCTGGACCGTCGGGCTGCTGATGCTGACGGGCGGGTTCTCGCGGTTTTCCTATTGGCTGCTCGAAACCTTTCCGGGCCTGGCCATGCTGGGCTGACGCGGACTGGTGGGCGTAGGTCCGGCCGGGCCTGAAGGTGGCGCAGAGAGGCCTTAATCCCGACAAGCTGGCGGGCTATGGTGGGCCCGAGAGGTCCGAGATGAGCAGCGCCCAGGGGCGGCAGGTGAGGCGGCGCCGGGTGTTTTACATTCCCGGCTACGATCCGATCCCGCCGCGCAAGTACCGAGAGATCTATCGCCGGGAAGGGGCCGAACAGGCCCGGATCTCGGGCTATCGCATCGCCGTGGCCGGGCGCCCGGCGGGGGCGGGGCCGTTCGGCTGGGACGTGCGGGCCACGATCGAGGGCGAAGAGGTCGCGGCGCGGGTCGAGGTGCTGGTCTGGTCGGACATCGTCAAGGCCAGCATGTCGGGCACCATCGCGGCAACCTATGGCCAGCTGTGGCGTACGGCCCGGGCCTACCTGGGCACGGGGGCGTTCTGGCCGTTGCTGCGCCTGCGCAAGGGCCCGGTGATTGCCGCGCTCTACCCGGTGGGGATGCTGTTACTCTACGCGCTGCTGGCCCTCGGGCTGGGACGGCTGGCTTTCTGGCTGGTGCTGGCGCTTTTGTCCGGGCTGGGGGCATGGGCGGCTCTGCCCGCCCTTGCGGCCGGTCTCGCGACGGCCATCGGGGTGCTGCGGCTGGCCCGAAGGGTCGACGGGCGGACCTTTGTTTTCTACCTGATGCATGATTTTGCCTATTCGGCCGAGGCCCGGGGGGCGATCCCGCCCGCCCTGTCGGACCGGCTGGCGCGTTTCGGCGACCTGGTGGCCGAGGCGCTGGCCGATGATGTCGAAGAGGTGCTGGTCGTCGGCCATTCCTCGGGGGCGCACCTGGCCGTAACCGTGCTGGCTGACCTGGTGCGGGCCGGGCGGGTGCCGCGGGACGGGCCGGCGCTGGCCTTCCTGTCGCTGGGCCAGGTGGTGCCCATGGTGTCCTTCCTGCCCGGGGCTGACCGGCTGCGCCGCGACCTGCGCGACCTGTCGGTGGCCGGGGGGGTGACCTGGGTGGATGTGACGGCGCCGGGCGATGGCTGTGCCTTTGCCCTGTGCGACCCGGTGGCGGTGACCGGCGTGGCGCCCGAGGACCAGCGATGGCCGCTGGTGATCTCGGCAGCCTTCACCCGGACGCTGTCGCCCGAACGTTGGGCGGCCCTGCGCTGGCGTTTTCACCGGCTGCATTTCCAGTACCTGCATGCGTTCGACCGGCCGGGCGATTACGATTACTTTTGCATCACCGCCGGGCCCCGGACGCTGGCCGGGCGGTATGACGGGCGGGCGCCGTCGCAGTCGCGCATCGTCACGCCCCTGTCAAACTATCGGTCGGTGGCGCCATGATGCCCCCGAAGCCGCCGTCGCGGCCCGACAGGGTATCGCTGCTACGGTATGCCCGGCTGTTTCGTCGGGACATCCTGTCGGCCCAGCCCGAACGGCTGTACCGAGCCTGGATGGCCGAGTTCCGCACGCCGTTCTTCCGGTCCTTCCTGGTCAACCAGCCCGACCTTGTGGCCGAGATCCTGAAGGCCCGGCCGCGGGATTTCCCCAAGTCGGACCGTGTGGGCGAGGGGCTGCGGCCGCTCCTGGGCAATTCGGTTTTCCTGACCAACGGGGCGACATGGGAACGCCAGCGGCGGATCATCGACCCGGCCTTCGAGGGCGGCCGGCTGAAGGACACCTTTCCGGCCATGCTCGCCGCGGCCGACCGGGCCGTCGAGGGGTTGGCGGAGGGCATCGTCGAGATCGAGGCGGTGACCAGCCAGGCGGCGGCGGACGTGATCTTCCGCACGCTGTTTTCCATTCCGATCGATCACCGGGTGGCGGGCGAGGTCTTTGACGCCTTCCGCAGCTACCAGCGCAGCCAGCCGATCCTGAACCTGGCGGCCTTTGTGCCGGTGCCGCGCTGGGTGCCCCGGTTCTTCTCGCGGCGCACGCGGGCCACGGCGCGGACGATCCGCGACCTGATCACAGGGCTGACCGAAGCGCGCCAGCGCGAGATCGATGCGGGCCGGGCGCCGGACGACCTGGCGACCAAGATCATGACAACGGTCGATCCCGAGACGGGGCAGGGCTTTGACACCGACGAGATGGTCGACCAGGTGGCGATCTTTTTCCTGGCCGGGCACGAGACCAGTGCCTCGGCCCTGGGCTGGGCGCTGTACCTGCTGGCCACCCATCCCGAGTGGCAGGAGAAGGTCGCGGCCGAGGCCCGGGCGGTGACGCATTGGGATTTCGCGGCGATGTCGCGGCTGCGGGTGACACGGGACGTGTTCCGCGAGGCGCTGCGGCTGTATCCGCCGGTGCCGATGATGGTGCGCGAGGCGACGGGCTGCGAACATTTCCGCGACCGGGAGGTACCCCGGGGGGCGCAGCTGGTGCTGAGCCCCTGGCACCTGCATCGCCATGCGCGGCTGTGGGACAATCCCGACGGGTTCGACCCCGAACGCTGGCAGGGGGAGAACGGGCGGCGTTGCGGGCGCGAGGCCTATATCCCGTTCTCGGCCGGGGCGCGGGTCTGCACCGGGGCGGGGTTTGCGATGATCGAAGGCGTGCTGATCCTGGCGCGGTTGATGGCGCGGTATCACGTGGCGCCGGTCGAGGGGCGCGTGCCGGTGCCGGTGGCGCATCTGACGGTGCGGTCCAAGGACGGGATCTGGTTGAAGGTCAATGCGCGGGGGTGACGGGCAAAACTTTCATTGAAAGTTTTGGGAAAAGTCTCGGGGAGACTTTTCGGGCGTCAGAGCCAGATGCGGATGGGTTCGTTGTTGCAGAAGATGACAACCTGCTCGCCGTTGAGCACGGCATGATAGCCACGTCTTCGAAGTTCTTGTTCGAAGGCTTCGCGTCCGACGATCATTTCCATGTCGCGAATGGAGCGACGCACGACCTGGCCTTCACGGGCGGCCTTGGCGTCGAAGATACGTTGCATCCAGAGATCGGGCGGCAGGTGACGGGAAATGTGGGACATGCCGCCAGTTTTGCGGCAGCGAGGTTAACGCGCCCTTAACCGGCGCAGGACAAACAGCCGGATGGCCGAGGCCAGCCCGGTATCAAGGTCGCGCCCGGCGTCGATCTCGGCCGCCAGGGCGTTGATCGCAATGCCATCCTCGGCCGCGATCTCGCGGAACACGTCCCAGAACTCGTCCTCGAGCGACACGCTGGTGCGATGCCCGCGCAGGGTCAGCGAGCGTTTGCGCGGCGGGCTCATTCGTCGGTCTTGTGGCCGTCCAGCCGGCGCTCGGCCAGGCTGGTCCGGGCCTTGTCGCGGGTCTTGTCGGCCTTGCTGCGCCCGAATTTCACCGCGTTCTCGTCGGCGCGGGCCTTCTTCTCGGCCCGCGCCTTGTCTTTCCGGAACCTGTTCAGGTTGACCGGTTTGCTCAATCCTTCGGCCCGATCATGTCTTCGGGACGCACCACGCGGTCAAAGGTCTCCTCGTCGACATATCCCAGCGCGATGGCCTCTTCCTTGAGCGTCGTGCCGTTCCTGTGCGCCGTCTTGGCCACGGTCGTCGCCTTGTCGTAGCCGATGGTCGGCGCCAGCGCCGTCACCAGCATCAGGCTTTCCTTCATCAGCTTGTCGATCCGGGTCTCGTTGGCCTGGATGCCGGCCACCATGTTGTCGGTGAAGGCCGAGGCGCTGTCGCCCAGCAGCTGCATGGATTGCAGGACGTTGTAGCTCATCATCGGGTTGTAGACGTTGAGCTCGAAATGACCCTGCGAGCCGGCCATGCCGACGGCCGCGTCATTGCCCATGACATGCGCGCAGACCATGGTCAGCGCCTCGGCCTGGGTCGGGTTGACCTTGCCGGGCATGATCGACGAGCCGGGTTCGTTTTCCGGCAGGATCAGCTCGCCCAGGCCCGACCGCGGGCCGGAGCCCAGCAGGCGGATGTCGTTGGCGATCTTGAAGAGCGAGGCGGCGACCGTCTTGAGCGCGCCCGAGAACATGACCATCGCGTCATGGGCGGCGAGTGCCTCGAATTTGTTGGGCGCGGTGACGAAGGGCAGGCCGGTGATCTCGGCCATGTTGGCCGCCACGGCCTCGCCCCAGCCTTTCTTGGTATTCAGCCCGGTGCCCACGGCCGTGCCGCCCTGGGCCAGCTCGTAGATGTCGGGCAGGCAGGCCTTGACCCGCTCGATGCCCTTGGCCACCTGGTGGGCATAGCCGCCGAATTCCTGGCCCAGCGTCAGGGGCGTGGCATCCTGGGTATGGGTGCGCCCGATCTTGATGATGTCCTTGAATTCTTCCGATTTCGCCACCAGGGCCGCATGCAGCTTTTCCAGCCCCGGCAGCAGCACGTCGCGGGCCTGCATGGCGATGCCCACGTGCATGGCCGTGGGGAAGGTGTCGTTGGACGACTGGCCCATGTTGCAATGGTCGTTGGGGTGCACGGGGGTCTTCGACCCCATCTCGCCGCCCAGCATCTCGATCGCCCGGTTGGAAATCACCTCGTTGGCGTTCATGTTCGACTGGGTGCCGGACCCGGTCTGCCAGACGACCAGCGGGAAATTGTCGTCGAACTTGCCGTCGATCACCTCGCCGGCGGCGGCGATGATGGCATCGGCCAGCTCGGGCGCCATCGCGCCGTTGGCCTTGTTGGCCATGGCACAGGCCTTCTTGACCACACCGAGCGCCCGGATGATCGGCACGGGCTGTTTTTCCCAGCCGATGGGGAAATTGATGATCGACCGCTGGGTCTGTGCGCCCCAGTACTTGTCGGAGGGGACTTCCAGCGGGCCAAAGCTGTCGGTTTCGGTGCGGGTCTCGGACATCTGTCGCTCCCTTGCGTGGACACTTGCAGGCGGGTTTAGCGGGGTGGCCGGGTTTAGGCAATCTGGCTGTTTCCCCTGCGGTTTCCGCAAGGTGCATGGCGGGCGGTGTCGCCAACGTGATGGGCGCGGTGAGAAAGGGCTTGAGTTCGCCGGGGCGAGAACGGAAACTTCGGCGCGGCGGGATCAAGCCCCGCCAGGATCAAGGAGATCGCCGATGCCCCGTTGCGCAGGTTCCCATGCCCGTCCGGCCCTGTCCCGGGTCCGCCCGGCCGCCCGTCGGGTGGCAGGCCGGTCCGCCGTGGCGCGGGCCGTGGCCCGCCCGGCCGATGACCTGCGCCCGCTCAAGACCCTGGGCCTGACCCTGCTGGTCGCCCTGGCGCTGGCCCTGCTGGCCGCGGGCCGGGCAGGGGCGGCCGAGATCGCCGATTTCGTGGGCTCGTACAAGGGCAAGGCCCAGATCGCCTCGGCCGGCGAGATGCACCAGCGCGACCTGTCGGTCGAGATCCAGGAGACCCGCGAAGGCTTCAAGGTCGATTGGAGCACGATCACCTACCGCGCCGACGGGCGGACCAAGGAAGCGGTCTATTCGATCAATTTCGTGCCCAGCGACCGCGACGAGGTCTATTCGGCGGCCATGCGCAAGAACATGTTCGGCCATGACGTGCAGATGGACCCGATGAAGGGCGAGCCCTATGTCTGGGCGCGCATCATCGGCGACACGATGACGGTCTTCTCGCTCTTCGTCGACGACCAGGGCGGCTATGAGATCCAGGAATTCAACCGCACCCTGACCGAAGGCGGGCTGGACCTGGATTTCCTCAGCGTGCGCAACGGCGCCGTGCGCCGGCGGGTCGAAACCTTCCTGGCGCTGGAATAGGCGCGGCCCCGGCGCGGGATCGGGTGTTGGTGCCTGCCGAGGCGGGGGTCAATGTGGCGATTGCGTTCGCTGCCGGCCGGACGAGGGGCGGCGCCTGATCCTTTGGCACTGCATGGCGTTTGACCCGTCGCCCGGGGGCAGCCTGTTGCTGCATCGTAATGTGCGAGGGCAACTCCGGTGGGGACGTGATCTGCGAGGTCGCCTGGGCCTCTGCAGCACGTCCCGGCTGAAACTTTACCTGTAAGGCAATCTCCGGCGGCACCCTTCCCGGGAAACACGCGCCGCGTCCACCAGGCCTTAGGGCGGCCATGGTTCCGGCGTCGGGCGGTGCAGGGGCAGCACGTCGGGGAAAACGCAACGGGCGCGCCCATCGGCACGCCCGGGATCGTTCAATGCGGCCCGAAGGCCCCGGCTTACTTGCGGAACTTGTCCAGCGACACGACCTCGGCATCCGAGGATTTGCGTTCCTCGGGCTCGGGCTGGTCTTCCGGCTCGATGGGTTCGGGCGGCTCGGTATCGGGGTCGTCATCCTCGGGCGATTCGAATCGCAGGCCGAATTCGACCGACGGATCGACGAAGGTCTTGATGGCGTCGTAGGGGATATAGAGCGGCTCGGGCTGGTCGCCAAAGTTCAGCGTGACGGCAAATCCGTCATCGGTCACGTCGAGATTGTCGAACCAATGCTGCATGACCACCGTCATCTCCGACGGATAGCGGTCCGACAGCCAGTCGGCCAACAGGGCGTCGGGATGGGTCGTGTCAAAGGTGATGAAGAAATGATGCGCCCCGGGCAGGCCATTGGCCTGCACATCCTCCAGCACGGCCTTGATCAGCCCGCGCATCGCCGTGTGCATCAGATTTCCGTAGTCGATATTGCGTGGCATCGCACCATTCCCTGCCGTCTTGGCTACAGAATAGGGGATTCGGAGGGAAACGAAAGACGCCCTTTGCGTTAATCCGTCAGAGCAGATTCAGCCCCAGTGCAACCGCCGCGCAAAGCGTCAGTACCGGCACCATCGACCAGCGTGCGCCAAAGGCCAGCGCGGCGGCCAGGGCGGTCAGGGCCAGGGCGGTGGGATCGAGGCTGGCCAGGTCGGGCCAGGGCAGGGCCAGCGGGCCGATGTCCAGCCGGCCGACCCGGGCAAAGAGCACGTGCAGGGCAAACCACAGCGAAAGGTTCAGGATCACGCCGACCACGGCGGCGGTCACCCCCGACAGCGCGGCGGTCAGGCGCGGGCGGGCGGCGAGACGGTCCAGGAAGGGACCGGCGAGGAAGATCCAGAGGAAACAGGGCACGAAGGTCGCCCAGAGCGCCACCGCCCCGGCGGCCAGCGCCAGCCCGGGGCCGCCCGACAGGAAGCCGGCCAGCATGGCCACGAACTGGGTCACCAGGATCAGCGGTCCGGGGGTGGTCTCGGCCAGGCCCAGGGCGTCGATCATCTGGGCGGTCGAGATCCAGCCGAATTGCGCGACCACGGTCTGGGTCATGTAGGCCAGCACGGCATAGGCGCCGCCAAAGGTGACCACGGCCAGCCAGGCAAAGAACCAGCCGATCTCGGCAAGCAGCGGCGGGCCGGCCAGGGAGAGCAGCGCCAGCGGCGCCAGCCAGAGCACCAGCCAAGTTGCCGCCGTGCGCAGGGGATGGGCCGCCGGCGGGGCAGGGGCCGCGGCCGGTGCAGCGGGGCCGGACATGCGTGCATAGCCCCAGGCCGCGGCGGCGGCGATGATCAGGGGAAAGGGCAGGTTCAGGGCGAAGATGGCCAGGAAGGCCAGCCCGGCCAGCGCCCAGGCATCGCGCGATTTCAACGCCCGCCGGGCGACCCCGCGCAGGGCCTGCAGCACGATGACGATGACCGCGGCCTTGACCCCGGTAAAGGCCGCCTGCACCGGGCCCAGCTGGCCGAAGGCCGCGTAAAGCGCGACCAGGACGCCGATGACAAGGGCGCCGGGCAGAACGAACAGCCCCCCGGCCAGCAGCCCGCCGGCCACCCCGCGCTGGCGCCAGCCGGCATAGGTGGCCAGCTGCATCGCCTCGGGTCCGGGCAGCAGCATGCACAGCGACAGGGCGCGCAGAAAACCGTCCTCGTCGAGCCAGGGCCGGTCTTCGACCAGCTCCTTGTGCATCAGGGCAATCTGGGCCGCCGGGCCGCCGAAGGACAGCAGGCCGATACGCCCGAAGACCTGGACCATCTCGGCCATGGAGGGCGGTTCAGGCTGATTATCCAGGGGATTGGCGGGGGCGCCGGCGCCATCCGGGCCATCGGGCGTGGGCGCGGTGTCGGGCGGCGTGGCGGCGGCAGTTTCGGGCACGGGGCTCTCCATCCGTCAGGCCAGCACGCGGCCCGGTTGCCGCGACCTGACCCGCCCGGGGCAAATCTGTCAATAGATCCGCCCGGACGCGCCGGTGGGCGCGTGGTGCAGGGGGGATGGGGGCGGCGTGTGACGATGCGGGGGAAACCCGATCAGGGATCGCGTGATGTGGCGAAGGGGCCAGGCCGTGCGGGGGCGACGTCAGGCAAGCCCCCCGATGCCAGGTGCAGATGCCGTTGCGTGGTATGTGGGTTGATCCCATTGCGCGGGGGGGCAGGATCAGGCCGTGGATTGTCCGATCGCACGCACGGATGCCGGATCACGCGGTGGATTGCCTGATCGTACGGACGGATACCGGATCACGCGGTGAATAGACGGATCGCGGGGGCGAATATCGGGTCGTGCCTTGGATTACTGGATCACGCGAACAGAAGCCGGGTCGTGCCGTGGATTGCCGGATCGCGCGAACGAAAGCCGGGTTATGCGGTCGGATGTCGGATCATGCAGGGGAGGGAAATGCAGGTTTCTGTTGCCAGGTACCTGCGAACCCCGCCTTACGCGGCTAGGCGCAAGGGCTTAGATTTCGGTCTTGTTACTGCTTACGCAGCAACGGCGACCGGAGCACGATTGTCGTTGGCAATTGTACTATGTTCGCCGGTAACGGTGGCAGACAGCCGAGACAAAGCATAACCCCTTTAGACGTTCGTCGATCCTGTTTCGGCCCCATGATCCCCCAACGCGGGATGTTTGGTGGAGCCGCCGGGTACCGCCCCCGGGTCCGATCCGCTTATTACGAGCGCGTTTATGTCCATAGCTCCGAAGAGCAGATCGAATGTATGGGAGAGCCGCGCGGGTTTCAAGAGCATGCCGCCGGGCGGTGCCCTGCGATCTGCCCGGGGACGCGGCGGCGCGGCGGGTGATTCACTCCGGTTGGGGTATTATGTGACTCTGCTTTGGGGTGTGTCGCGGCAGGGCTGCCCATTTTTTGCCCCGAATGCCGCGATATTGTTGTCGCTGCGTCAACAATTTCCTGACCTTTTCCATCATTGAATCGTGAAATTCACGGAACGCCACAGATTTTTCATGAATTGAAGCGACCTGCGCCCCCGGTTCTGTTAACACCCTGTCACTGACAATGGGCTGCCGATTGACGATTCCGGGAATTTTCCCCGGGCAAGTGTAGGGGGAAACAGCATGGCCACAGATGTTCAGACGGTTGATGACGTCGAGGTGAATCCCGACTCGAACAACCCTACGTTGTTCGACATGACCTCAACCCTCTACATTCTCGACGAAGGCGCAGACGATGACGGCTTTCAGCTCTCGGCCGAGTTGCAGGGCGCCGATACCGACCAGGACCGGATCGACGTGGCCATCGTCATCGACACCTCGGGGTCGACGCGCGATTCCTCGGGCAGCGATTTCACCGGCGACGGCAAGGACGAATCGATCCTCGAAGCCGAGCTGATCGCCGCGCTCGAAGTCTTTGATTCCTACATCGCCGCGGGCTACGAGGGCGACGAGGTGGTGATCTCGCTGGTCACCTTTGCCTCGGATGCCGATGACCGGGGCTACTACACGCTGGACGACCGCGACGATTTCGTCGCCATGCTGGACGACATCAAGGATGACGGGCCGAACGGGGGCACCGATTTCGACGAGGGGCTGAAATCGGCCGAAGACGCCTTTGAGGCGGCGGGCGCCGACCCGGATGGCACCAATATCGTGCTCTTCATGTCCGACGGCTATCCCACCGAATCCTCGGACAACGCCATCCGCAATGCCGCCGAAGACCTGGAAGACAATTACAACGCGGTGATCCGGGGCATCGGCATCGGCGACAATTCCTCGCTGACCAAGCTGAACATCCTCGACAATACGCCCGGCGGCGCGGTGCAGGTCGAAAACGGCCAGGAGCTGGTCGACATCATCGTCGAGCCGCTGACCGATGCCGATTTCCTGCGCTTCGAGATCGAGATCGAGGGTGTCGACGCCAATGGCGACCCGCTGACCCAGACGATCACCCTGCAGGAAAGCGACGCGGCGGTGATCAAGACGCCGCTGGGCTGGTCGATCGACAAGCTCGAGATCGACCCGAATTTCATCGCCCCGCAGGATCTGACGGTCACGGTCAACGGCATCTTTGCCGAGGATCCGGGCAACCCGGGCAGCGGCGAGCAATATGTCACGACAATGCACAACATCCCGCTGGTGATCTGTTTCACCCCGGGCGTGATGATCCTGACGCCGACCGGCGAGGTGGCGATCGAGGACCTGGGCATCGGCGACCGGGTGATCACCCGCGACCACGGTGTGCAGCGTATCCGCTGGATCGGGGCGACAACCCTGCCGGCGGGTTATGTCAACCGGACCTCGGCCATGCGCCCGGTGCTCGTGCGGGCCGGGGCGCTGGGGCCGGACCAGCCGGTGCGCGACATGCGCCTGTCGCGCCAGCACCGCATCCTGGTGCGCGACTGGCGGGCCGACCTGCTTTTCGGCAAGCCCGACGGTGTGCTGGTGCCGGTGGTCTCGCTCCTGAACGACAGCACGATCATCGAGGACCGGCCGACCGGCCCGGTGACCTATATCCACATGGCCTTCGACACCCACGAGGTGGTCTATGCCGACGGGATCGAGGCCGAGAGCTTCCATCCGTCGGAACGCTCGGTCTCGGGGCTGACGGCGGCGCAGCGCGAGGAATTGTTTACGCTGTTCCCCGAGCTGCGCGGCGCGCCGCAGAGCCATGCCTTTGACGCGGCGCGGTCGAACCTGCGGGCGCGCGATGCCCGGGTTCTGGCCGAAACCCCCGAGGATTGAACGACGCCCGGCCGGGCGATCCGGCCGGGTGCTGTTGCCGCTTCGGCCTGCCGTTGATCCGGGCCTTGTGGTTCGGATGGTTGAACCGCCTTTGGTCATCGTCCGCCCGTCGCGGTGTCGCTGCTGCCCGTGGCCCGGCTGCGGGCGGTTGGCTTTGCGCGCAAGTGGTGGTCGGGGCGCTGCCGCCGCCGTGACCGGCCCTTGATCCTGGCCCTTGATTTCGGCCTTTGACCAGCCTTTGACCATTGTCCGCCCGATGCGGCGGCACTGCCGGCGGTGGCGTGACCGCAGGCGGTCGCCTTCGTGCGCAAGTGATTGTCCGGGCAGGCGCAATCTGGCATGCAGCCTGTCATGGAACATGGCTGTCCGGCCCATGGTATCGGGCCGGCCGGCCGCAGGGTGAACATGGTTTGAAAGGGCCGGTACGCAATGATCGACCCCGGTTACTGCCGCGTCATGGTGCGGTACAATTCCTGGCAGAACAGCCAGCTGGCCGAATGCCTGGCGGATCTGCCGGCCGAAGAGCTGACGCGCGAGCGCGGAGCGTTCTTCGGCTCGATCCTGGCCACGCTGAACCACCTGCTGTGGGCCGACCTGATGTGGATGTCGCGGTTCGACGGCTGGGACAAGCCGGCCACGGGCATCGCGGGCAGCACGACGCTTTGTCCGACGCTGGCCACCTGGAGCGCCGAGCGCTACCGTACGGACCGGCGGCTGACGCTCTGGGCCGAGCGGCTGCGGGCGGTGGACCTGGCGGGCGACCTGACCTGGTATTCCGGGGCCACGGGGGCCGAAATGGCGCGGCCCATGGCGCTCTGCGTGACCCACATGTTCAACCACCAGACCCACCACCGGGGCCAGATCCATGCGATGATCACCGCCGCCGGGGCCAAGGCGCCGGTCAGCGACCTGGCCTTCATGCCCGACGAGGGGTGAACGGATCGGGTCGGTCGGGGTGGTGGCAGGGGCTGGCTGACACCTCGCATGCGTCCGAGCGTGTCTCCGGGGCAGGTGCCGGTGTTTCCGCCTTGCGTCACGCTTGTAGGGCTGGCCGCTTTCTGAGGGCTGAGGGCTGAGGGCTGAGGGCTGAGGGCTGAGGGCTGAGGGCTGAGGGCTGAGGGCTGAGGGCTGAGGGCTGAGGGCTGAGGGCTGAGGGCTGAGGGCTGAGGGCTGAGGGCTGAGGGCTGAGGGCTGAGGGCTGAGGGCTGAGGGCTGAGGGCTGAGGGCTGAGGGCTGAGGGCTGAGCTTTTCGTGTCCCTTGTCCCGCGTCTGCGCTCCGTGGCCGGCGTGCTCTTTTGAGCCCGGCGTCTTGCGGCCTGCACCGGTGCGTGGCCCCGAGGGGCGGGGGCTGCTGATTTTGCCATGCAGCACGCCCCGGCCGGGCGACGGCTGATCCTTGCGCCCTTGGCGGGCGGTGGCTTGTGCCGGTCCGGGCGGGCCGTTACCCCTTGGGCGATCGCCGGTCGGGGGACCGGCGCGGGAAGGAGAGTTCATCATGTTCAAGGCACTGGTCGTCGACAAGGATGCTGACAGCGGCAAGACCTCCGCGGCGGTGAAGGACATCGCCCTGGCGGATCTGCCCGAAGGCGAGGTCACCGTGGCCGTCGAATATTCGACGGTGAATTACAAGGACGGGCTGTGCATCGGCCCGGGCGGCGGGCTGGTGCGCAGCTACCCGCATGTGCCGGGCATCGACTTCGCCGGCACGGTCGAGGCCTCGGACGATCCGCGCTATGCGTCGGGCGACAAGGTCGTGCTGACCGGCTGGCGCGTGGGCGAGGCCCATTGGGGCGGCTATGCCCAGAAGGCCCGCGTGCGCGCCGACTGGCTGGTGCCCCTGCCCGAAGGGCTGGACACGCGCCAGGCCATGGCCGTGGGCACGGCCGGGTTCACGGCGATGCTGGCGGTGATGGCGCTGGAAGACCACGGGCTGACCCCCGGGCAGGGCCCGGTGCTGGTGACCGGCGCGGCCGGAGGCGTGGGGTCGGTGGCCACGGCGATCCTGGCCCGGCTGGGCCACGAGGTGGCCGGGGTGACCGGCCGGCCCGAGACGGCCGATTACCTGCGCAAGCTGGGCGCCACGACGATCGTGCCCCGTGAAGAGCTGGCCGAGACGGTCAAGCGGCCGCTGGAATCGGAAACCTGGGCGGGCTGTGTCGATGCCGTGGGCGGGGCCATGCTGGCCCGGCTGCTGGGTCAGATGAAATACGGCGGATCGGTCGCGGCGGTGGGCCTGGCCGGGGGCGCGGGCCTGCCGGCCACGGTGATCCCCTTCCTGCTGCGCGGGGTGAACCTTCTGGGGATCGACAGCGTCATGCAGCCTTATGACAACCGCCTGCGTGCCTGGCAGCGCATCGCCCGCGACCTGCCGATGGACCGGCTGGAGGACATGATCCGCCCGGCGACACTGGGCGATCTGCCGGGCCTGGGCGCCGACATCCTGAATGGCCGCGTGCAGGGCCGGGTGGTCGTCGACGTCAACGCCTGACGCGCGGTCATGGCGGCCATTGGGCCCTGACAGGGCGGCTTTTGGTCGGTTTTGGTTAAAAAATTGCCTCCATCGGGTGGGTTGTGCCCGGTGGGTGCGCTACCCTTTGTCAATCGCGGCACATTGCCCCTGCGGCAACAAAGATCGCGAAAGACGCGGCCGACCCCGGTTCGGACCGCGCTTGGACAGGAAGGAGCGCAAGTGTTCAGTAAAATCATGTGTCCGGTGGACCTGGCCCACGCGGACAAGTTGCAAAAGGCCCTGCAATGCGCAGCGGACCAGTCCAGGATGTACGGGGCCGAGGTGGTCTATGTCGGCGTGACATCGACCAGCCCCGGTTCGGTGGCCCACAACCCCCAGGAATTCGGCGACAAGCTGACGGCCTTTGCCGCGGCCCAGGGCGCGGCCCATGGCCATGCGGCCAGCGCCCATGTCCAGATCAGCCATGATCCCGGCGTCGACATGGAACGCAGCCTGCTGAAGGCCGTGAGCGAGACCGGTTGCGACCTGGTGGTCATGGCCAGCCACGTGCCCAACGTGCTTGATCACATCTGGCCGTCCAACGGCGGCAAGCTGGCCGAACATGTCAAATGTTCGATCATGGTGATCCGCTCGTGAGCCGGCGTGCGGACGGCCCGACAGGCCCCCGGACCAGCCCCCCAGCCACCCCAGACAGGGAGACCTTGCATGGTCGATGAAACCTCACAGGGCATCCCCGAGCCGGAAGGCCACTCGGATGTCATCGAGACCGATTACGAGATCGGTCAGGACAATATCGAAACCCAGATCGGGCCGTTCGGGCTCGATATTCACAACCCGGTCTTCCTGATTTCCGGGTTGGCCGTCATCCTTTTCGTTTTCTACACCCTCGCCCTGCCGGAGCAGGCCAGTTCGGTCTTTACCTGGCTGTTCGGCGCGGTGACCAAGGGCTTTGACTGGTTCTTCCTGTCGGCCGCCAACATCTTTGTCATCTTCTGCCTGCTGCTCATCGTCCTGCCCGTGGGCTCGGTGCGGCTGGGCGGCACGGATGCCACGCCCGATTACAGCTATATCGGCTGGTTCGCGATGCTCTTTGCGGCCGGCATGGGCATCGGCCTGATGTTCTACGGCGTGTCCGAACCGATGAGCCATTTCGCCTCGTCCATGGGCGGCACGGCCGTCGGCGAGGACGGGCTGCGCACCGACTGGGCGCCGCTGAACGGCGCGGCCGGCGATGAACAGGCCGCCGTCCGGCTGGCCTTTGCCGCGACGATCTTCCACTGGGGCCTGCACCCCTGGGCGATCTATGCCGTGGTGGCCCTGGCGCTGGCGCTGTTTTCCTACAACAAGGGCCTGCCGCTGACGATCCGCTCGGCCTTCTACCCGATCCTGGGCGAACGGGTCTGGGGCTGGTGGGGCCATGCCATCGACGTGCTGGCCGTCTTTGCCACGCTGTTCGGCCTGGCCACCTCGCTGGGCTTCGGCGCGACCCAGGCCAATGCCGGGCTGAACGAGCTTTTCGGCATCCCGATCTCGTCCTCGACCGAGGTCATCCTGATTTCCTGCATCACCGCCGTGGCGCTTGTCTCGGTGCTGCGCGGGCTGGATGGCGGGGTCAAGGTCCTGTCGGAAATCAACATGGGCCTGGCCTTTGCCCTGCTGCTCTTCGTGCTGCTGGCCGGCCATACCCTGGCCACGCTGACCGGCTTCCTCGATTACCTGGTGGCCTATGTCGAATACCTGCCGGCGCTGTCGAACCCGCTGGGCCGCGATGACGTCAACTTCATGCAGGGCTGGACGTCGTTCTACTGGGCCTGGTGGATTTCCTGGTCGCCCTTCGTCGGCATGTTCATCGCCCGCGTCTCGCGCGGCCGGACCGTGCGCGAATTCGTCATCTGCGTGCTGCTGATCCCCTCGCTGGTCTGCGTGCTGTGGATGTCGGTCTTTGGCGGCGTGGCGATCCAGCAGGTCGTCCAGGACGGCTATACCGCGGCGCAAGAAGCCGAACTGCCGCTCAAGCTGTTCAAGATGCTGCAGGAACTGCCCCTGACGGGCATCACCAGCCTGGTCGGCATCGTGCTGGTCATCGTCTTCTTCGTGACCTCGTCGGATTCCGGCTCGCTGGTGATCGACACGATCACCGCCGGCGGCAAGGTCGATGCGCCGGTGCCCCAGCGGGTGTTCTGGTGTGTCTTCGAAGGCGCCGTGGCCATCGTGCTGCTGCTGTCGGCCGGCGGGCTGGCCTCGCTGCAATCCATGGTCATCTCGACGGGCCTGCCGTTCACCGTGGTGCTGCTGGTCATGTGCTGGGCGATCTACAAGGGTCTGGTCGACGAACGGCGCTGACAGGATTGCGACTGGCAAGGGCGCGGGGTAAGCCTGTGCCCGGAAACGGCCCCGATGCGCGCGTCGCGTCGGGGCCGTCATCGTGACGGAGGATCTTCATGGCGCTGGACATTGAATTCGTGCGCGGCCAGTTTCCGGCCTTTGCGCAACCCGGGCTGGACAGCCAGCCCTTTTTCGAGAACGCCGGGGGATCGTATACCTGCCGCCAGGTCGTCGACCGGCTGCACCGGTTCTACACCCAGCGCAAGGTCCAGCCCTACGGGCCCTTTGACGCCAGCCGCCTGGGCGGCGAGGAAATGGACGAGGCCCGCGACAGGCTGGCCGCGCTGATGGGTGTCGAGCCGCAGGAACTGTCCTTCGGGCCATCGACGACGCAGAACACCTATGTGCTGGCCCAGGCCTTCCGGCAATGGATGAAGCCCGGCGAGACGATCATCGTGACCGACCAGGACCACGAGGCCAATTCCGGGCCCTGGCGGCGGCTGGCCGACGAGGGGATCACCGTTCGCGAGTGGAAGATCGACCCGGTCACCGGGCGGCTGAACCCCGAGGACCTGGAAAAGCTGCTGGACGAAAGCGTTCGGCTGGTCTGTTTCCCCCATTGTTCCAACGTGGTGGGCGAGATCAACCCGGTGATCGAGATCACCGCCATGGCCCATGCGGCCGGGGCCTTTGTCTGTGTCGACGGGGTGTCCTATGCCCCCCACGGCCTGCCCAACCTGGGCCAGATGGGTCCCGACATCTACCTGTTCTCGGCCTACAAGACCTATGGCCCGCACCAGGGCATCATGGTCATCCGCAAGGCGCTGGCCGCGCTGCTGCCCAACCAGGCGCATTATTTCAACGCCGACAGCCTCTACAAGAAATTCACCCCGGCCGGGCCCGACCATGCCCAGGTCGCGGCCTGCGCGGGCATCGCCGATTACATCGACATGCTGCATGACCATCACGGCGGCACCGGGCGCAGCCCGGCCGAGGCCGGCGATTTCGTGCATGACCTGATGCGCGACCACGAGATCGCGCTGTTGCAGCCGTTGCTCGATGCCGTGTCGTCGCGCAACGACCTGCGCCTGCTGGGCCCGGCCGAGGCCGCGCGCCGGGCGCCGACGGTGGCGCTGGACCTGGGCCGCCCGGCCGAGCCGGTGGCCGCCGCGCTGGCGCAGCGGGGGATCAATTGCGGGGGCGGCGATTTCTATGCCGTCCGGCCGCTGGGCGCGATGGGCGTCGATGCCCGCCAGGGCGTGCTGCGGCTGAGCTTCGTGCATTACACCACGATGGACGAGATCGACCGCCTGATCGCGGCGCTCGACGAGGTGCTCTGAGCCGCCGCCCGGTCCCCGCGACGCGGCGGCCGGGAGGCGGGCAGGGCGGGGCAGCGGCGGTTGACCGGCTGCATTAGCCGGGCCGGGCGCGGCGGATGGCCGGGGGCGGCACCTGCGGCAGGGCACTGCCGGTGGCCGGGTGCGGCACCTGCGGCCAAGCACTGCCGATGGCCGGGGGCGGCAGCGGTGGACTGGCACGCCGGACCGCCGGGCGCGGCAACGGCGGCTGGGCACGTCAGAGAGCCGCGCGCATCAACGGCGGCCGGGCAGGGCGTGTGATCCGGGTGTGTTAACCCGGCGACAGGGGGCGGCGGGCCATGCTTGCCGGATCGCGGCCAAGGGCTAGGTCTGGTCGCAACTCGATCCCGCGCGCCGCCAAGGAGCCCCGATGCCCGCACGTCCGATCCTCGTCTGGTTCCGCCGCGACCTGCGGCGGAGCGACCATGCCGCGCTGACCGCCGCCTGCGAGGCCGGCGGCCCGGTCATTCCGGTCTTCATCTGCGACGAGACGGTCGAGGACATGGGCGCCGCCCCGAAATGGCGCCTGGGCCTGTCGGTCGACCGGCTGGACCGCGATCTGCGCGCGGCCGGCAGCCGGCTGATCCTGCGCCGTGGCCCGGCGCTGGACGTGCTGCGCGCGCTGGTGGCCGAAACCGGGGCAGGGGCCGTGCACTGGACCCGCACTTATGACCCCCAGGCCATCGCCCGCGACACGGACGTCAAGGCCGGGCTGAAGGACGACGGCACCGAAGCGCGGTCCTTCCCGGGCCACGTGCTCTTTGAGCCCTGGACGGTCGAGACCAAGCAGGGCGGGTTCTACAAGGTCTATTCGCCGTTCTGGAAGGCCGTGAAATCGCGCGACGTGGCCGGGCTTTTGCCCGCGCCGTCGATGCCCGCGCCCGAGAGCTGGCCCGACAGCGACCGGCTTGAGGATTGGCAACTGGGCGCGGCGATGCGGCGCGGGGCCGGTGTGGTGGGCGATTTCGTCACCGTCGGCGAGGCCGCCGCGCAGGACCGGCTGGATGGTTTCATCGAAGACCGCATCGCCGGCTACAGCGAGGGCCGCGACCTGCCGGCCGAGGATCGCACCTCGCGGCTGTCCGAGAACCTGGCCTGGGGCGAGATCAGCCCGGCCCGGCTGTGGCATGCCGGGATGCGCGCCCGCGAGGACGACAGCGGCCGTGGCCCCGAGACCTTTCTCAAGGAAGTGGTCTGGCGCGACTTTGCCTATCACCTGGCCTATCACACGCCCCGCATCACGACCGACAACTGGCGCGAGGAATGGGAGGCCTTTCCCTGGAAGACCGACGAGCGTCTCAAGGAGATACGGGCCTGGAAACGGGCGCGCACGGGCATTCCATTCGTCGATGCCGCCCTGCGCGAGATGTACGTGACCGGCCACATGCACAACCGCGCGCGGATGATCGTGGCCAGCTACCTGACCAAGCACCTGATGTTTCACTGGAAGGTCGGGATGGACTGGTTCGCCGATTGCCTGATCGACTGGGACCCGGCCTCGAACGCCATGGGCTGGCAATGGACAGCCGGGTCGGGGCCCGATGCAGCGCCCTATTTCCGGGTCTTCAACCCGATCACCCAGCGCGAGAAATTCGATCCGCGCCGGGTCTATGTCGACCGCTGGATCGCCGAAGGCCGGGCGCGGCCCGACCGGCTGGCCCTGCGCTATTTCGAGGCCGTGCCCGAAAGCTGGGGCCTGTCGCCCGAGGATGCCTATCCCGATCCGGTGGTCACCGCCGAGGACGGCCGCCGCGCGGCGCTGGAGGCCTATGAAGGCCGGTCGTTCTGAGCGGCGCGCGCGCCGTGTTTCATCCGAAAACCGGTGTATTTTGTGCCAAAGAGCCGGGCGCCTGGCCCAATCCGCGTGATCCGGCCGGCGCCGGCCGGCCCGGGGGCGCACTTTTTGCACGCTGCCCGCTTGCCGCAGGCCGGATCCCGGCCTAGCCTTTTTCATGGACAAAGTGGGGGGACAAGATGATCCTGACCAGTACCGATGCCCAGGCCAACCTGCCGCGCTATTTCCCGCAGGTTTTCCAGCAGTTGCAAAAGACCAACGCCGGACGGCTGGACATGGTCCTGCCCGATGGCCGCCGCTTTCGCGCCCAGGGCGCGCGGCCGGGGTTCGTGGCCGAGATCCACATCCACAATCCCGATTGCTTTGCCCGGCTGATCCGCGAGGGCGACCTGGGCTTCTGCGATGCCTATCTCGACGGCTGGTGGTCCACCCCCGACCTGCAGGCCTTCATGGATTTTGTCCATGCCGAGAACGACGAGGTCTATGACGGCTTTCCCGGCATGGGGCTGGTGCGCACCTACGAAAAGCTGCGCTTCTGGCTGCAGCGCAACCACAAGGCCCAGGCCCGCAAGAACATTTCCTATCACTACGACCTGGGCAACGATTTCTACGGCCTCTGGCTGGACAGCACGATGACCTATTCCTCGGCCCTGTTCGAGACCGGCCAGGAAAGCACCGAACGGGCGCAGACGGCCAAGTACAAGAGCATGGTCGACCAGATGGGCGCCCGGCCCGGCGATCACGTGCTGGAAATCGGCTGCGGCTGGGGCGGCTTTGCCGAATATGCCGCGCGGGAACGGGGGCTGAAGGTCACCGGGCTGACGATTTCCAAGGAACAGCTGGCCTATGCCCGCGACCGCATCCAGCGCGCCGGGCTGGCCGACCTGGTCGAGTTCAAGCTGCAGGATTACCGCGACGAGCGCGGCCGCTACGACGGCATCGCCTCGATCGAGATGTTCGAGGCCGTGGGCGAGAAATACTGGCCGGTCTATTTCGAGACCATCCGCGAGCGGCTCAAGCCCGGGCGCAATGCCACGTTGCAGATCATCACCGTGGCCGACCGCCGGTGGGAGGTCTACAAGCGGGGGGTGGATTTCATCCAGAAGTACATCTTCCCCGGGGGCATGCTGCCCAGCCCGACGGTGCTGCGCGACCAGATCGAAAAGGCCGGGCTGGCCTTTGAACGGTCCATCGAGTTCGGCAAGAGCTATGACATCACCCTGCGGCGCTGGCATGAAACCTTCAACGACCGCTGGGAGTCGGTGGCCGCCCACGGGTTCGACGACAGGTTCCGGCGGATGTGGAATTTCTACCTGACCTCCTGCGCGGCGACCTTCGACAGTGGCAATTGCGACGTGACCCAGATCACCGTGTCGCGCCCGTCTTGATTTTGCGCCCCGGGGTCGTGCAGAACCCGGGGTGATCGCGGCCGGGCCGATCCGGCGGGATGCGGTCACGACCACGCAGAAACCCGGAAGACCGCCCCGATGCCCACAGCCGCCCGTCTCGTCGCCGCGCTCAGCCTGGCCCTGCTGGCCTTTGTCGTCTCGGGGATGGTCATCCCGCTTCTGCCCGACGGGCGGGGCGTGGGTGACTGGTTCGCGCCGGTCAACATGGCCATCGGGCTGGTCACCGGCTGGGTGGTCATGGGCCCAAGGGCGGGCCGGGGCACGGTGCCGGGGATCAACAACGGGCTGACGGCCATGGTGGCCATGATGTTCTGGGAACTCTTCGTCCATGCGACCGACGAGATGGTGCGCCTGGCCATGCGCAACCGCTATGACGGCCCGTTCGAGGCGATCGTTGGCATCCTCTACATCGGGCAGGATTACGCCATCATGATCATGACGACCGAGATCATCGTCACGCTTCTGGTCGGAGGGGTGGCGGCCGGGCTCGCGACGGAATATGCCAGCCGCAGGTGGCGCTAGCGCCGCCACAGGCAATCACGGTCAAGGCGGCACGTTTTCCATGGATGTATTCCTGTTCGGCTCCCTGGTGCATGCACCCCTGCGCGCGCAGGTGCTGGGCTGCGACCTGGCCGGGCGCCCGGCACGGCTGGACGGCTGGCAGCCCGTTGCCGCCGCTCCGCGCGGGCCGGCCACGCTGATCGCCCGAGACGAGGCGGTGGCCCCGGGGCTGGTGCTGGAGGGGCTGGATCCGCAGGCGGCCGACCGGCTGGCCTATTTCACCGCCGTCCATGGCTGCCGCCCCGACACGGTCACGCTGGATGGCCGTGACGTCCGGGTGTTCCTGGCCGACATGCCGCAGGACGGGCCGCAAGACGGGCTACAGGATGGGCCGCAGGAGGCGCCGGCATTCGATGCCACGGACTGGGCCCGCGACTGGGCGCCGCTGTGGTCCCTGGCCGCCGAAGAGATCATGGCCCAGCATGGCCGCCTGGAGGGCGCGGCCTTTGGCGCCCACCGCCTGCGCGCCGTCGAGACCCGCGCGGCGGCCCGGCTGCGGGCCGATGAGCGGCCGCGCCCCTCGGCCTTTGACCTGGACCGCGACGTGGTCGTGCACGCCCGCCATCTGCCCTATCTCAATTTCTTCAGCCTGGCCGAGATCGACCTGCAATACCGCCGCCACGACGGCACGCTGGGCCCGGTGATGAACCGCGCCGCGCTCAAGGTCGGCGACGCGGCCATCGTGCTGCCCTATGACCCGGTGCGCGACTGCGTGCTGCTGGTCCAGCAATTCCGCGCCGCGCCCTATGTGGCCGGCGACAGCTCGCCCTGGATCTGGGAGGCCCCCGCCGGGCTGGTCGATCCCGGCGAAACCCCGCCCGAGGCCGCCCTGCGCGAGGCCGTCGAAGAGGCCCGGCTGACCCTCGACCGGCTCGAACCCGTGGCCCAGGCCTATTCCTCGACCGGTTCCTCGACCGAATTTTCGCATATCTTCGTGGGCATCGCCGATCTGCGCGGGGCCGGGGCGGTGGCCGGGGTCGAAGCCGAGGGCGAGGATATTCGCAGCGAAGTCATACCCTTCGCCCGTTTCCTTGACGACCTCCAGGCGGGCCGGCATGTCAATCTGCAGCTGGTCACGGCGGGGCTGTGGCTGGCATTGAACCGCGAACGCCTGCGCCGGGCCGGCTGACCGGGTTGTTGTCCCGGGGCACCGACGCTACATCTGACCATACGACAAGACTGGGGAGCGCCCATGCGCATTGCACGAGACCTGGCCGACGCCGTCGGCAACACGCCGTTGATCCGCCTTCGCAAGGCCAGTGAAGAGACCGGGTGCGAGATCCTCGGCAAGGCCGAGTTCATGAACCCCGGGCAATCGGTCAAGGACCGGGCCGCGCTTTACATCATCCGCGACGCCATCGCCCGCGGCGAGCTGAAGCCCGGCGGCACGATCGTCGAAGGCACGGCCGGCAACACGGGCATCGGCCTGGCGCTGGTCGGCGCGTCGATGGGGTTCAAGACGGTCATCGTCATCCCCGAGACCCAGTCCGAGGAAAAGAAGGACATGCTGCGCCTGGCCGGGGCCGAGCTGGTCCAGGTGCCCGCGGCGCCCTACAAGAACCCCAACAACTACGTGCGCTATTCGCAGCGGCTGGCCGAGAAGCTGGCCCAGACCGAACCCCATGGCGCGATCTGGGCCAACCAGTTCGACAACGTGGCCAACCGCCAGGCCCATGTCGAAACCACCGGCCCAGAGATCTGGGAACAGACCGGGGGCAAGGTCGACGGCTTTGTCTCGGCCGTGGGCTCGGGCGGCACGCTGGCCGGCGTCGCTGCGGCGCTGCAGCCCAAGGGCGTCAAGGTTGCCATCGCCGACCCGCTGGGCTCGGCCCTGTTCCAGTACTACGCCCATGGCGAACTGGGCGCCGAGGGCACGTCGATCACCGAGGGCATCGGCCAGGGCCGGATCACGGCCAATCTCGACGGGTTCACGCCCGATTTCTCTTACCAGGTGCCCGATTCCGAGGCCCTGCCGATCATCTTCGACCTGCTGCGCGAAGAGGGCCTGTGCATGGGCGGATCGACGGGCATCAACATCGCGGGCGCCATCCGCCTGGCCCGCGAGATGGGCCCGGGCCACACGATCGTCACCGTGCTGTGCGACTATGGCACGCGCTACCAATCCAAGCTGTTCAATCCCGCTTTCCTCAAGGACAAGGGGCTGCCCGTTCCTGACTGGATGGGCCGCGGCCCGGCCAGCATTCCGGGTGTCTTCGAAGACGCGTGAGTGCAATGACCTTTCTGATCCGTCTGCTGACGGTCCTGAGCCTGGTGCTCTGGGCCGGGCTTTCTGCCGCCCAAACCACAAGCTCGGATGTCATCGACCAGGCCGCCTGGCAGGCCCTGGCCGACCGGGCCGAGGCCACGCTGGACGCCGGGCGCGCCTCGGACGAGGCGCTCGAGGACCTGCGAGCCGAGATCGCCGATTACCGCCAGCGTTTTGCCGATGCCCGCGACGAGAACGCCGCGCGCATTGCCTCGCTGCAATCGCAGCTGGATGCGCTGGGGCCCGAACCCGAGGACGGATCGGAAAGCGAAACCGTCGCCGCGACCCGCGACCAGATGGAAGCCCGCCTGCAGGAGCTGCGCGCGCCGTCCGTCGTGGCCGAGGCGGCCTATACCGAGGCCAACGGCCTGGTGGCCGAGATCGATTCCATGCTGCGCTCGCGCCAGACCGAGGCGCTGTTCACGCGCGGGCCGGTGCCGATCAACCCGGTGCTGCTGCCCGCCGCCCTGGGCGAGCTGGCCCAGTTCGTCGATGACCTGGCCTCGGAAACCGAGCGGGCGCTGAAAAACGAGGTCACCCGCAGCCAGGCCGTCAGCGCCATTCCCATCGCGCTGTTCCTGGTCGTGCTGGGCCTGGGCTGCATCCTGCGTGGCCGGCGGCTGGCCGGGCGGCTGGGCGATTACCTGCGCAGCTTCGGCGGGGCCGGCAGCGGGGTCTGGAGCTTTGTCGTCTCGCTGGGCCGCATCATCATCCCGCTGATCGGCGTGGTGCTGATCCTGACCGCGCTCAAGGTCACCCAGCTGACCGGCATGCGCGGCAATGCCGTGATCGACGGGGTGATGCACTGGTCGGTCATCATGCTGTGCTTCGGCTGGCTGGGCGAACGGCTGTTCGACAGCGATGACGAGGACGGGCTGCTGCCTAACACCCAGCGCAGCAAGGCCGAGGTGCGGGCCACGGTCTGGTCGCTGGCCATCGTGCTGGTGCTGAAGGATGCCGCCGACCTGGTGATCCGGCTGGACCGGATCGGGACGGAATCGGCGGCGGTCATCCATTTCCCGATCATCATCCTGGGCGCGATCATCCTCTACCGCCTGGTGTCGATCACCCGGCCGGTCAAGTCGGCCGAACCGGTCGAAACCCCCGACGAGGCCGAGGCCCCGGCCGCGAGCCAGGCCATGGGCAGCCTCAGCCGCATCATGCCCCCGGTGCGCACCATCGCCCAGATCATCGCCATCGCCGCGCCGCTGGCCGCCGCGGCGGGCTACATGAACGCGGCCGAAGCCGCGCTCTACCCGATGATCTGGACCCTGGCGATCTTTGCCCTGGCCGCCGTGCTGCAGCGGTTCATCACCGGGATCTACGGCTATGCCACGGGGCAGGGCGACGGCGCGATGGATTCGCTCTTTGCCGTGCTCGTGGGCTTTGTCCTGGCGGCCATCTGCCTGCCCTTCATCGCCCTGGCCTGGGGGGTGCGCGACAGCGACCTGGGCGAGCTCTGGTCACGCTTCCTCGAAGGGGTCAGCGTCGGCGGCACGCGGATCTCGCCGGTCGATTTCCTGACCTTCCTGGTGATCTTCGGCGTGGGCTACGGGCTGACCCGGCTGTTGCAGGGCGCGCTGAAAAGCTCGCTTCTGCCCAAGACCCAGATCGACGTCGGCGGCCAGAACGCCATTGTCTCGGGCACCGGCTACATCGGCCTGTTCCTGGCCGCGCTGATCGCGGTGACCAGCGCGGGGATCAACCTGTCGTCGCTGGCCATCGTCGCCGGCGCGCTGTCCGTCGGCATCGGTTTCGGCCTGCAGACCATCGTGTCGAACTTTGTCTCGGGCATCATCCTGCTGATCGAACGGCCGGTCTCCGAAGGCGACTGGATCGAGGTTGCCGGCACCATGGGCATCGTCAAGGACATCTCGGTGCGCGCGACGCGGATCGAGACCTTTGACCGCACCGATGTCATCGTGCCCAATTCCGACCTGATCTCGGGGGCGGTGACCAACTACACCCGTACGCCCACGGGGCGGGTGATCATCAATGTCGGCGTGGCCTATGGGTCGGACACCAAGAAGGTGGCCCAGATCCTGCAGGAGATCGCCGAGGATCACCCGATGGTCGTGGCCCGCCCGGCGCCGTTCATCGTGTTCCAGGGCTTCGGCGCGGATTCGCTGGATTTCGAGGTACGGGTGATCATCCGCGACGTCAGCTGGGGCCTGTCGGTGCGCACCGAGATCAACCATGCCATCGCCGAGCGCTTTGTCGAGGAAGGCATCGAGATACCCTTTGCACAGCGTGACATCTGGCTGCGCAACCCCGAGGCCCTGGCCGAGGTGCCCAAGCCCGCCCCGGCGCCGATGCAGCCCCCCCAGCGCGAGCTGGACCCGGGCGAGGACGGGGCGGATGACGGGCTGGACGAAGGCCCGGGCAATCCGCAATCGGCCTGACGCAAGGGAAGCTCGCCAACCGGCGATGAAACCCGCAAGAGCAGCGGCCTTCGGCACGGATTTCCTGCCAAAGGCCGTTGCACGCGCCTTCGGAGTTCTGCTAAGGGGTCGCGAACGGAGAGGTGGCCGAGTGGTCGAAGGCGCACGCCTGGAAAGTGTGTAGGCGGGAAACCGTCTCCAGGGTTCGAATCCCTGTCTCTCCGCCATATCCCACCAGCCTGAATGTTTGCGCCTGCTTCGATTTGGCGTGTTTCGATCTGGCCTTTGCCGATCTGGCTGCGCTCCCACACAATGAAACATCGCCACTCCGCATATCGGGGCCGGTAGCCTGCGCGCGTGGAACGGCGTCGGCACCTGTCATCGGGTTGTTTTCGGGTCATTCGTGACAAGAGACGGGCACGGGACTTGTGGGGCGGACCTCTTGGGCCGGACCGTTTTGCGGTTTGGCAATCTGGGGGCGCCATGTTCAGATTGGATCGATTTGTGTTCATAATATCTGAATAAACGTTTCAATTTTCGCAATTCACGCCTCCGGCTACCCTGTCCTCACCAGGTCGCAACCCAACCGGGAGGATCAGCATGATCGGGGACCACGCAGAACCGGATACCGCTCCGCGCGGGCGGGTCCCGGCCGTTGCCGGACCGCAGGAACCTTCAAGAACCGCGCCGGGCGTCCGGCTATCCTTGTGCCATGCGCCGGCCGGACGGACCGGGCGGCGGCACGGGCGGCACAGGCGGGCCGGATGGGCCGGGCATTGGGACAGGCACGGGGGCAAGGTGGGGATCGCGGCAGGACAGAACGATGGGATCGGGGCCGCTTTCGGCCTGCCAGCAGCGCCCAGCCTGCGGGTGGTGCCCGCCCGCGTGGCGCCATTCACCGCAACGCGGCTGGATCTGCGCGGGGCCGGCGATGGTTTGACCCGGGTGGCGCTGCCGGCGCGAGACAGCTGGTTCCTCATGCTCTATCTCGCCCCGGCGATGCATGCCGATATCCTGGCCGGCGGCGCGCGCCTGCCGCTTCGGACCTACCCGGCCGGGTCGATCTGCCTGGTCGACCTGCGGCGGGGCGCGGCCATCGCGATCCGGGGGCGGTTGCAGGCACTGGCCTTGGGGCTGCCCCGCGACCTGCTGGCCGAAATCGCGGACATGGGCGCCGGGCCGGGTCGGCCGCGGCCGACCGGGCTGCGCTGCCTGCGCGGGGTGCCCGACCCGGTCATCGCCAGCCTGTCGCGGGCCTTGCTGCCGCTCTTTGATGCGCCGGACCTTCCCGGGCCATTGCTGCGCCACCTGGCCGTGGCGATCTGTGCCCATCTGCTGCACAGCTACCGGGCCGATGGGCCGGGCGGGGCCGGAGGGCGGGGCCGATGAAGATGACCCGCATCCCTGCATCCCGGCGGTTCCGCCTCGACCTGCCATCGATGCATGTCGAGCGGCTGATCCATGACGGGCGCGGCGCACCATGCGAAGATCGACTGCCCCGCGCCGACGGCTTTGCCGTCGAGATCCAGTTGGCGGAAGTCGGCCCGCATCGCCGCGTGGCGGCGGGCGAGACACGACATGTCGGGCCGCTGGCCGCCGGGGCGGCGACCATCCACGACATGACCACAGGCCACGTGGCCCTGTACCACACGCCCGTCGACCGGATGTGTTTCACCATCCCCCGCCGGGCCCTGCGCGCCTTTGCCGCCGGGGCGGGGCGGCCCGAATTCAACGGGTTGCGCGCGGCCGGGCCGCTGCAGGATTCGACCCTTCACGGGCTGGCCCAGGCGCTCATCCCGGCGCTGGACGGTGCATCGCCGCCCAGCCGGCTCTTTGTCGAACAGGTCGGGCTGGCGGTGCTGGCCCACCTGGTCCAGGCCCATGGCGGGCTGCACTTTCCGCCGCATCGCAAGGGTGGGCTGTCGGCCCGGCAGGAAGCGCAGGCCCGCGATTACCTGGCGGCCCACCTGGCCGGGGATGTGTCGATGGATGACCTGGCCGGGGTCTGCGGCCTGTCGCGCAGCTATTTCGGCAAAGCGTTCAAGGTGACCTTCGGCAAGTCGCCCTATCGCTGGCTGACCGAATACCGGGTGGCCCGGGCCTGCGACGCACTGCGCACGGGCATGCCCATCGCCCAGGTAGCGCTGGCCTGCGGGTTCACCGACCAGAGCCACCTGACCCGGGTGTTCGCCGCGATCATGCAGGAAACCCCGGGCAGCTGGCGGCGCACCCATGCCGCCCCGGGCCCGGCACCGGCGGGGCAGGAGGTCAGGACCGGACGGCCTTGCGCCAGCTTCCCGGAGACATGCCCACCGATCGCGAAAAGATCCGCGTGAAATGGCTTTGGTCGGTGAACCCGCAGGCCAGGGCCACGTCGCTCAGGGGCAGGGCCGTTCCGCGCATCAGCGACATGGCCTTGTCGATGCGCCGGCGCATCATCCACTGGTGCGGCGGCATGCCGGCCGACAGCTTGAAGGCCCGGGCGAAATGCGACGGTGACAGCCGGCAGGCCCGGGCGATCTGGGCCACCTGCAGGTTGCCGTCGAGCTGGGCGTCGATCATCTCCTTCGCCCGGGCCAGTTGCCAGGGCGCCAGCCCGGCGGGGTGCGGGGCCGGGGTGGGGCGCGCGGCGCCATAGCTGGCCGTCACGTGCAGGCACAGCGCCAGCCCGACGTGATCGACGAACAGCATGCTGGCCTCGTCGGGCGCGGCAAAGGCCGGCAACAGCGCCTGGACCAGCCCGAGCACGGCCTGGTCGGCAATGCTGGCCCCCGGGGCGATATCCAGCGTCTCGATCCGCCGGGGGCCCAGGTCCTCCTGCAGGTCGGTCAGCGCGGCGCGGGGGATATGGAAGTTCACGCAGTCGAAATCCGACTTCATGTTGGCCTGCCAGATCCGGTTGTAATCATAAAAGGAAAACTGTCCCCGGCGCAGGACGGGCAGGGCGACGTTGCGGCCATCAACCCAGAGCTCGCCCCGGTAATCGCGCAGCTGCACCGACATCATGAAGGCGTCTTCGGTCACGTGCTGGTCGACAAAGCCGTGGTTGGGCGTGTCGCGGGTCAGGCGCGTGGCGGTCACCGTGCCCTGGTCCAGGGCCGATGTGCGGATCGTCTGCCCGTCGCGGACGCGCAGGTAATCCATCTCGTCGTTGGTGGTCCTGGGGGCGCTCATGGCCGATTGCTCCGCATGCCGGGCCTGGCCAGGGGCGGCCGTCCCGCCGTTGGCATGATGCATAAGGCCCGCGGCCGGCCCGCGCCAGACCGATCGACGCCGGCGCCGCGCTTGGGGATCGTTTCGTTAAAAAAACGAGCAATGGCGACAAGAGCGGACCGGAGGGCGAGGGCTAAGGTCACACCCATGATGAACCGCCGCCCGCCGGCACACCGCGATGCCGGGCAGGAAAGCCCGGCCAGCAAGGTCCGGGCGGGCCGCCGGCCGGGGCCGGCGCGACGGCGGGCGGTCGCCAGCCGAAAGGGCGCGAGAGATGAAACTGTACCTGATGTCGCTGGGGGCCGGGCTCCTCGTGGGAATGGTCTATGGCCTGCTGAACGTCCGCTCGCCGGCGCCGCCGGTCATCGCGCTGGTCGGCCTGCTGGGCATCCTGATCGGAGAACAGGCGGTGCCGCTGCTGCGCCATGTGCTGGTGGGCGGGCAGGTCGATACCGGCTGGTTCGACCGCCAGTGCCGCCCGCATGTGCTGGGCCATCTTCCCGGCGCCACGGGCGCCGATGCGCCTTGCCCGCGTGACCGGGGCTGAACCCGCGCCGCTCGGCGCCCCGGACGCCGCACAAGGTGACCCCCGCCCGATCCGAACACCGCCTTTCGCCCCGCCGCAGGTTTGGCCGGGCACCGGCGGCCCGACTTCCGCACGCGTGACAGGAGTATGCGCAATGGGTTTCGTGACAACACCCGACGGCACCGAGATTTTCTACAAGGACTGGGGGCCGCAAGACGCCCGGCCCATTGTCTTCCACCACGGCTGGCCGCTGTCGTCCGACGATTGGGATGCGCAGATGCTGTTCTTCCTGTCCAAGGGCTACCGCGTCGTGGCCCATGACCGCCGCGGCCATGGCCGGTCGGCACAGGTTGGCGATGGGCACGACATGGCCCATTACGCGGCTGACGCCTTTGCCGTGGTCGAGGCTCTGGACCTGAGCGACGCCGTCCACGTCGGCCATTCGACCGGTGGCGGCGAGGTCGCGGCCTATGTCGCACGTCACGGGCAGCCGGCAGGACGGGTGGCCAAGGCGGTGCTGGTCGCCGCCGTCCCGCCGCTGATGCTGAAGACCGAGACCAACCCCGAGGGCACGCCCCTGGAGGTGTTCGACGGCTTCCGCAGCGCGCTCGCGGCCAACCGGGCGCAGTTCTTCCGCGATGTGCCGGCGGGGCCGTTCTATGGCTTCAACCGCGACGGCGCCGAGGTGCACGAAGGCGTCATCCAGAACTGGTGGCGCCAGGGCATGATGGGCGGCGCCAAGGCGCATTACGACGGCATCAGGGCGTTTTCCGAAACCGACCAGACCGCCGACCTTCAGGCCATCACCGTGCCGACGCTGGTGCTGCACGGCGAGGACGACCAGATCGTGCCCATCGCAGCCTCGGCCATGAAATCGGTCGCCCTGCTGCAGAACGGCACGCTGAAGACCTATCCCGGCTTCTCGCACGGCATGCTGACGGTCAACGCCGACGTGCTGAACGCCGACATCCTTGCCTTCATCGAAAACTGATCCCCCAAACGACAGGTATCCCCCATGTCCAAACTCGACGTGCTCACTCCGCTCAACAGCCAGGTCATCTTTATCGACCACCAGCCGCAGATGGCCTTCGGCGTGCAATCCATCGACCGCCAGCAGCTCAAGAACAACACCGTGGGGCTGGCCAAGGCGGCCAGCATCTTCGGCATCCCGACCACGATCACCACGGTCGAGACCGAGAGCTTCTCGGGCCACAGCTATCCCGAACTGCTCGACGTCTTCCCCGATGCGCCGCTGCTCGAACGCTCCTCGATGAACTCCTGGGACGACCAGAAGGTGCGCGACGCGCTGATGGGCCATGCCACCGCCGGGGCGACAAAGGTGGTTGTCTCGGGGCTCTGGACCGAGGTCTGCAACCTGACCTTTGCCCTGTCGTGCATGAAGGACACGGATCTCGAGATCTACATGGTCGCCGATGCCTCGGGCGGGACCACGAAAGAGGCGCATGATTACGCCATGGAGCGGATGATGCAGGTGGGTGTGGTGCCGGTGACCTGGCAGCAGGTGCTTCTGGAATGGCAGCGCGACTGGGCGCGGCGCGACACCTATGACGCGGTGATGGAGCTGGTGCGCGAGCATTCCGGCGCCTACGGCATGGGCGTCGATTACGCCTATACGATGGTTCACAAGGCGCCGCACCGGTCCAAGCACAAGGGCCCGCGCCACGCGCCTGTCCCGGCGGCCATCTGATCCCGCGCGCCCGGCCGGATAGGTCCCGCCGGGCGCGTTCCCTACAGGAGACACCCCATGTCCACCGACCGCCGCAAAGTGCTGGCGGGGCTTGGCGCCGGCGCGGCCCTTGGCCTTGTCCGCCCGCGCTTGGCCCGGGCACAGCAGGAGAGCGATGCCATGACCGAAACCACGACCATTCTGCGCAATGGCAGGATCACCACGCTTGATCCCGACACGCCCGAGGCCCAGGCCATCGCGATCCGCGACGGTCTCATTGCAGCCATAGGGTCTGACGCCGATGTCATGCGGCTGGCCGAGGGTGCGCAGGTGATCGACCTTGGCGGGCGCCGGGTGATCCCCGGACTGAACGACAGCCATACCCACGTGATCCGGGGCGGGCTGAGCTACAACATGGAGCTGCGCTGGGAGAACGTGCCCTCGGTCTCGGACGCGCTGGCGATGCTGCGCCGGCAGGCGGCCAACACGCCCGCGCCGCAATGGGTCCGGGTGATCGGCGGCTGGTCGGAATTCCAGTTCGCCGAGCGCCGGATGCCCACGCTGGACGAGATCAACGACGCGGCGCCCGACACGCCGGTCTTTGTCCTGCACCTTTATGCCCGCGCGATGCTGAACCGCGCCGCGCTGCAGGTGCTGGGCATCACCCGCGACACGCCCAACCCGCCCGGCGGCGAGATCGAGAAGGATGCCAAGGGCAATCCGACCGGCATGCTGATCGCGAAGCCTTCCGCGCTGATCCTATACTCGACGCTGGCGCAGGGGCCGAAGCTTCCGGTCGAGGATCAGGTGAACTCCACCCGCCATTTCATGCGCGAGCTGAACCGGCTGGGGGTGACATCGGTGATCGACGCAGGCGGCGGCGGGCAGAACTATCCGCAGGATTACGATGTGGTCCAGAGGCTGCACGAAGATGGTCAGCTGACCCTGCGGATTGCCTACAACCTCTTTGCCCAGACGCCCGGGCAGGAGCTGACGGATTACGAACGCTGGATCGGCATGACCGAGCCGGGAGCAGGGGACGGGTTCCTGCGGATGAACGGGGCGGGCGAGAACCTGGCCTGGTCGGCGGCGGATTTCGAGAACTTCCTCGAACCGCGCCCCGACCCCGCGCCGGTGATGGAGGAGGAGCTGGAGCGCATCGTCGAGTTGCTGGCCGACAACCAATGGCCCTTCCGTATCCACGCCACCTATGACGAGACCATCGACCGCTTCCTGACCGTCTTCGAACGTGTCAACGGCCGCACGCCCTTCCGGACCCGGTTCATCATCGACCATGCCGAGACGGTGTCCCCGCGCAATATCGAGCGCATCAGGGCGCTGGGCGGGGGCATCGCCACGCAGCACCGGATGGCGTTCCAGGGCGAGTACTTCGTCGACCGCTACGGGGCCGAGGCCGCCCGTGCCACGCCTCCGATCCGCGAGATGCTGGCGACCGGGCTGCCGGTCGGCGGCGGCACCGATGCGACGCGGGTGGCGAGTTACGACCCATGGGTCGCGCTGCACTGGCTGACCACGGGCCAGACCGTCGGCGGGCTGGCGCTCTACGGTGACGAGAACCTGCTGACCCGCGAAGAGGCGCTGGCGATCTGGACCACCGGCTCCGCCTGGTTCTCGGGTGAGCAGGAGGTCAAGGGACGTCTCAGCCCCGGCATGTATGCCGACCTGGCGGTGTTGTCCGCAGACCTGATGTCGGTGCCGGATGCGCAGATCCGGGGGATCCGCTCGGTGCTGACCATGGTGGGCGGCAGGGTCGTCTTTGCCGATGATGCCTTCCGTGATCTTGACCCGCCGATCCCGCCCGCCAGCCCGTCGTGGTCGGTCAATGCCCATTTCGCCAGCCCCGGCGCGCGCGAGGTTCCGCTGGCCCCGGCCGCACTGCCGATGCGCGCCTGTGCCGATGGGTGTGCGCATGGGTGCGGCCTGCATGGGCATGACCATGGCGTTGCCTGGGTCAACCCGATCCCCGTTCGCGACAAGGGCGCTTTCTGGGGCGCGCTTGGCTGTTCCTGTTTCGCTGTCTGAAGGAGACCCGAAGATGACCGACGTCACCATCACCTATTCCGAAAGTGACACCAAGGCCCGCTACGGCGCCACAGTCGAGGGTGTCGAGGGGGAGGGAGAGCTGACCATCTCCAAGGTCTCGCCCTCGCTGATCATCGCAGATCACACGGCGGTGCCCGACACGATGCGCGGCATGGGCGTGGCCAAGGCGCTGGCCGAGCGGTTGATCACCGATGCGCGTGGGAAGGGGCAGCGGATCGTGCCGCTGTGTCCCTTCGTCCGGGCGCATGCCACGAAACACCGCGACGAGCTGGCCGATGTCATCCAGTGGTGACACGGCACCCGGCGCCTATGCCCCGTTCGGCCAGCGCGCCTTTGCGCTTTTGTGGACAGCCACGCTGATCTCGAACATCGGGACGTGGATGAACGACGTGGGCTCGGGCTGGCTGATGACGACGCTTGATCCCAGCCCGGCGGTGGTGACGCTGGTGCAGGCGGCGACCACGCTGCCGGTCTTCTGTTTCGCGTTGCTGGCCGGGGCGCTGGCCGACCGGCTGGACAAGCGGCGGATGCTCATCGGGATCAACATCGGCCTGCTGGCGGTGGTGAGCCTGCTGACGGCCCTGGTCTGGGCGCAGGCGATGACGCCTCTGCTCCTGATCCTCTTCACGCTGACCATCGGCACGGGGGCGGCGTTCATGGCGCCGGCCTGGCAGGCCATCGTGCCGCAGCTGGTGCCGCGCGATCAGCTGAAACCGGCCATCGCGCTGAATTCGATGGGCATCAACATCGCCCGCGCCATCGGTCCGGCCGTGGCCGGTATGCTGATCGCCACGGTGGGTCTTGCCGCGCCCTTTGCGGTGAACGCCGCCAGCTTCCTTGTCATCATCGGCGCGCTGTTGCTCTGGAAGCCCGAGGCGCAGGCCCCTCGCCGTCACAGCGGATCGCTGCTGTCGGAGATGCGCACCGGGCTGCGCCACGTGCGCCACAACCCGGCGATGCTGGCGACGGCGGTGCGGGCGGTGGCGTTCTTCCTCTTTGCCTCGGCCTATTGGGCGCTGCTGCCGTTGATCGCGCGCAGCGTCGAGGGCGGAGGATCGACCCTTTACGGTCTGCTCATGGGCCTGATCGGGGCAGGGGCCGTTACCGGCGCGGTGGTGCTGCCGAAGCTGCAGGCGGTGGCCTCACTGGATGCCACGGTCCGGATCGGCACGGCTGGCACGGCGCTGGCGCTGCTGCTGATGGCGCTGGCGCAGGGGCCGGTGGCGCTGTTGCCGGCGGCGTTCCTGGGCGGCATGTCGTGGATCGCGGTGCTGACCTCGTTCAACGTCTCGGCCCAGACGGCCCTGCCGAACTGGATCCGGGCGCGCGGGCTGTCGGTCTTCCTGATGGTGTTCTTCGGCTCGATGGCCTGCGGGTCTATCCTGTGGGGGCAAGTCGCGTCACGCACGTCGGTCCCGGTTGCCCTTCTGGTGGCAACCGCCGGCCTTGGCCTTGGCCTGTTGCTGACCCGCAAGCTGGCCGTTGGGCTGGCCGAGGGGCTGGACCATGCGCCCGCCGCGCTCTGGCCCGAGGCGCCGATGCCTGGCGAGGGCCAGGCCGAGGATCAGCCCGCCATGGTGATCGTCGAATACCGCATCCCGCCCGAACACCGCGATGACTTCGTGCAGCGGATGCGGGCGGTCTCGAAGGAGCGGATGCGCAACGGCGCCACCCAATGGCACGTGCACCAGAGCGTTGAGGACCCCGGCCTCTGGATCGAGACCTTTCACCTGCCCAGCTGGGCCGAGCACCTTGAACAGCACGAACGGGTCAGCGTGTCGGACATGGATCTGCACCACGACCTGCGCCGGCTGCATGAAGGGCCCCAGGCCCCGGTCGTGCGTCACTTCATCGGGCCGCGGCGCTAGCCGCCCGGCCCGATGAATGGTTCAGCCGGTCAGAAGCCCGGCCAGGGCGGCAACCTCGCCCTGGCGGATCTCGTGCCCGCCATCGTGGATCTCGGTGGCCACCTCGGCGCCCTGGGCCGAGGTCCAGCCGATCAGCCGCTCGCTGAGAGGCCAGGGGCAGATCGGGTCGCGTCGCCCGGCGGTGATCAGCACGCGGCGTCCGGTCAGATCGGCCGCGGCCGGATCCCAGGGGATCAGCGGATGCAAAAGGCCGACCCGGTCGAAGAGTTCGGGCCGGGCCATCATCACCGAGGCCAGGATATTGGCCCCGTTGGAATAGCCGAAGCCGTAGATCGGCGCGCCCGGGTGGGCGGCCTTGTGATCGGCGACATAGCCGGCCATCCGCGCGGTGCGCAGAGCCAGGTCGTCCATGTCATAGACACCTTCGCCGGTGCGCCGGAAAAACCGCGCGGCCCCGCCTTCGGACACATCGCCCCGGGGCGACACGATGCCCGCGTCCGGCCGGACCTGGCGCACGAGGTCGAAGAACTGGTCTTCGGTGCCGCCGGTGCCGTGAAAGGCAAAGATCAGCGGCGCCCCCGGATCGGGGGCGCGCAGTCGGGCGTGGTAGGGATCTGTCATGGGCTCAGGCTCCGATGGCGGGCAGAAGCCCTTCGATCTGGCTGCGGTAGGGCTCGTACCGGGTTGGCAGCTTGAGCGCCTGGCCGAGCTGGGCGGTGTCTTCGTCGCGGTCGAAGCCGGGCTCGTTGGTGGCGATTTCGAACAGCACGCCGCCGGGGGTGCGAAAGTAGATTGCCCAGAAGTAATCGCGATCGATCACCGGGGTGACCTGGTAGCCGGTATCCACCAGCGCCTCGCGCACCCGCAGCTGGGCCGCGCGATCCTCGACGGCAAAGGCGATGTGGTGGACCGACCCGGCGCCCTGCGAGGCGGCCTTGCCATCGGCAATGGCCTCGAGGTCGATCGTGTCGGCGGCATTGCCCCCTTCGATCCGGTAGCGGGTCACCGCGCCGTCGGTCTCGTCCTTCTGGTAGCCCATGAAGGTCAGCAGCTCGCCGGTGGCGGCACTGTCGCGCAGCCGCATCCGGGCGCCGTGAAAACCCAGGATGCCCGCGTCCTGCGGCACGTCCGCGCCGGTCCAGGCCGTGCGGCCCCGGTCGGCGCTTTCGACCAGCGCAAAGCCGTCGCCGTCCGGACCGGTGAACTCAAGCCGGTTCTCGCCGAGAAAGCTGGTCTCGCCCAGCCCGGTTGCGCCCCGGGCGGCGAGGCGGTCGCGCCAATAGGGCAGGGCGCCTTCGGGCACGGCAAATTCGGTCACGCCGACCTCGCCGGTGCCCCGGCGGCCGCGCGGCATCTGGCCGAAGGGGAAATAGGTCATCACCGAGCCGGGCGTGCCGATCTCGTCGCCGTAATAGAGGTGATAGACCTCGGGCGCGTCGAAGTTGACGGTCTTCTTGACCCGGCGCAGGCCAAGCGTGTCGGTGAAGAAACGGTTGTTCTCGGCCGCATCCGCCGCCATCGAGGTGACGTGGTGCAGGCCGCGGATATCCTTCAGCATCTGGGGCTCCATCTGGCTGTGTTCATGTTGACCCCAATCTACGTCCGGCGCAGATCGGGAAGAATAGACGCCTTCGGCCATTTACTATTTCGATCGGTCGCAACAATCTGGCGCCATGCAGACCATCAAGCCCATCCGTGTCTTCCTGGCCGTCATCGAACAGGGCAGTTTCGCCGGCGCCGCGCGGCACCTGCGGATGACACCCGCATCGATCACCCGGATCATTGCCCAGCTGGAACAGGACCTGGGCCAGCAATTGCTGCTGCGCACCACGCGCCAGGTGTCGCTGACCGGGGCCGGGGCCATGGTCGCGGCGCGCTACCGGCCGGTGGTCGAGGAATTCGACCGGGTCACCGAAGAGGTCACCCGCACCACCCGGCCCGACCGGGGCCGGCTGGCGATCAATGCGCCGCTGTCCTTCGGCATGCGGCTGATGCCCGGGCTGGTGGCCAGTTTCCGGCTGGCCTATCCCAATATCGCGCTCGACGTGCAGCTGACCGACACGCTGGTCGACATTCTCGATGAAAGTTGCGACCTGGCGATCCGCATCTCGGCGCCGCCGGGCGACAAGTCGACGATCTGGCGCCGGATCTGTCTTGTGCCGCGCCACGTGGTGGCCGCTCCGGCGCTGTTTGACCGGATGCCCCGTCCGGTTTCGCCCGATGACCTGGGGCCGGATCATTGCCTGTCCTACGGGCAGAAGGGCACGGCCGAAAGCTGGACCTTCACGCGCGGCGGGCTGCGCCGGACGATCCGGGCGGGCAGCGACGTGGTGTCGAACAACGGCGAGTTCCTGCACGCGCTGGCACTGTCGGGCAACGGCATGGTCAACCTGCCGGATTTCCTGGTGCGCGACGATCTGGCGGGCGGCGGGCTGGAGGCGGTGCTGCCGGACTGGCAGGTCACGCCGCTGAACCTCATGCTGTACTACCCGCCCTACGAAAAGCTGCCGCCGCTGGTGGCGACCTTCACCGATTTCTTCGAGGCCTATATCCGCGAGGTCGAGAGTTTCGATTTCGGCACGGGGGCCTGACGGGGGCCGCGTGGCGGTCCCTTTCCGTGTCCCCCGCATCGGATCTTGACCGGGCCATGGGGTCGCCGGTTCTTGCCTGTGCCTTTGACAGATGCCTGCCACTCCCTGAAACGGCCCCTCGGGCCGGCCCGTGTCACGCCCGTGTTCCGATCCGTGCCGGTGACGCGTCCCGATCCGCGCCGGTGTGGTGTGACGGGGGCCAGGCCAAGCCTTCGGGTGCGAACCGGGGACGGGATCTTCCGAGGTACGCCGTGAAGGGCGGGGCGGCCAGAGCCATCCAGCGCCAACCGGGGGCGGGATCTGCGACCTAGGTCGTAGCCCGCGGAGACTCTGTTGACAGATCAACTCATGGGCGGCTAGCGTCGGCGTAGTTGATCTTTCAACTCATGTGCCGGGAGGCGGCACCGGGAGGACCATGACCATGCTCACCGCAGCACGGCCTTCGGCGCGGCGCCGAAGGTGAATGACGGCCGGCCATCGCCCATGGGGCGGTGAGGCCGGCGCATCCGGACAGCCCGAACCAGACCATCTTCCGCCCGGGCCCCGGGCGGGACCGGAGGATCTTTGCACAGCCCCGGGACGGGGGCGCATTCGGCGGCGCAAGCGCGCTGCGACAGGGAGGAACCATGAAACAGACAGCCAAGGCCCTGGGCCTGACCCTTGCCCTCGCCACATCCACGGCGGCGGCGGCCGACGAGATCAAGGTGGGCGTGATCGCCCCGTTCTCGGGGCCCTTCGCCCAATACGGCATCCAGTACCAGCAGGCCATCGAGGTCTACCAGGCCCAGCACGGCACCCGGGCGGGCGAATACGAGATCAGCTTCATCTACAAGGATGTCGGCGGGGTGAACCCGGACCAGTCGCGCAGCCTCGCCCAGGAATTGCTGATCCGCGACCGGGTGGATTACCTGGCCGGCTTCACCTTCACGCCCAATGCGCTGGCCGTCGGCCCGGTGATCACCCAGTCGGAAACGCCGACGGTGATCTTCAACGCGGCGACCTCGGCGATCAATGCCGAAAGCCCGTTCTACCTGCGCACCAGCTACACGCTGTGGCAGGTCGCGGCTCCGCTGGCCGAATGGGCCCATGACCAGGGCATCCGCAGCGTGATCACGACGGTCAGCGACTACGGCCCCGGGATCGATGCGGAAAAGGCCTTTCAGGAGGCGTTCGGCGCCCGGGGCGGCACGGTCGTCGATGCCGTGCGCATGCCCCTGTCGACCACCGATTTCACGCCCTTCCTGCAACGGGTCAAGGACCAGGCCCCGGATGCGGTCTTTACCTTCCTGCCCGGCGGGCCGCCGACCTTCACCTATACCAAGACCTACAACGAGAACGGGCTGAAGGAGGCCGGGGTGACCTTCCTGGGCACGGCCGAGACCGAAGAGACCAACCTGCAGGGGCTGGGCGACATGGCCCTGGGTCTGACCACGGCCTACCATTACTCGGCGGCCCATCCGTCCGACCTGAACCGGGCCTTCCTGGCCAAGCTGGCCGAGCTGCATCCCGAGGCGGTGGCCAACTGGGCCTCGGTCGGGGCCTATGACGGGGTGCACCTGATCTACGAGATGGTCCGGGCGGCGGGCAGCGACGGGCCGGCGGCCGTCGAGGCGGCGCGGAGCATGGCCTGGGAAAGCCCGCGCGGGCCGGTGCAGATGGATCCCGAGACGCGGACCATCGTGCAGAACGTCTATATCCGCGAGGTCACGCGCAACCCCGACAGCGGCCTGCTGGAAAACACCGAGACCGGCGTGATCGCCACGGTCGGCGATCTCGGCTGGGCCAAGTGACCGGCACGCGGGGGCGGGGAGACCCGCCACCGCGCCCGGCTGCGGACTGAACACATGGACCTTATCCTGAACATTGCGGTCGATGGCATCGCCTACGGCATGATCCTCTTCATGATCGCCGTCGGCCTGTCGGTGACCATGGGGCTGATGCGGGTGGTGAACCTGGCCCACGGGGGCTTTGCCCTGATCGGCGGCGCGCTGGCCCATTGGCTGGGCACCGACCTGGGCCTGGGCTTTGCCGCGGCGGCGCTGCTGGCCATCGCCGGCACGATCCTGGTGGCCCTGCCGCTCGAACGTCTCGTCTATCGCCGGATCTACGGCTTCGGCGAATTGCAACAGGTGCTGGCCACCATCGGCCTGACCTTCCTGATGATCGCCACGATCAACCTGTGGCAGGGTTCGACCCTGCTGGCCATCGAACTGCCCGAGGGCCTGCGCCGGTCGATCGACCTGGGCTTTCGCCGGCTGACTGCCCACCGGGCGCTAGTCATCGTCATGGGCCTTGTCGTGACGCTGGGCCTGTGGTGGCTGCTGGACCGCACGCGTTTCGGCATCCGGCTGCGGGCCTCGGTCGACAATCGCGACACCGCCGCGTCGCTGGGCATCGTGACCAGCCGCATCTACATGGTGACCTTTGCGCTTGGTGCCGGGCTGGCCGCGCTGGGAGGCATCCTGGGGGCCGAGCTGCTGCCCATCGATGCCTATTACCCGCTGCGCTACATGGTGCTCTTCCTGATCGTCGTGGCCATCGGCGGCATGGGCTCGATCCTGGGGTCCTTCGCCGCGGCGCTGGGGATCGGGCTGATCGAGACGGCCAGCCGCTACCTCGTGCCCGACCTGGCCACGATCACCTTCTTCTCGCTTGTCATCCTGTTCCTTGCGGTGCGCCCGCAGGGGCTGTTGGGGAGGGCCTGACATGGCGCGCCTGACCGGACCCGTGCTGATGATCGCCCTGGCGGTCGCGGCCTATGTCCTCTTTCCGTTCAACCTGGCCTTCCTGACCCGGATCGTCATCATGATCCTGCTGGTCCTGTCGCTGGACCTGGTGCTGGGCCTGGCCGGCATCGCCACGCTGGGACAGGCGGCAATGTACGGGGCCGGGGCCTATGCCGCCGGGCTCTTTGCCATCCATGTCTGGGCCGATCCGCTGGCCGGTCTGGCCGTCGGCGCCCTGGCCGGGGCGGCGCTTGCCGGGCTGTCGGGGCTGGTGCTGATGCGCACCCAGGGCCTGACCCTGATCATGCTGACCATCGCCGTGGCCCAGATCTGTGCCGAGATTGCCAACCGGGCCCGCGACCTGACCGGCGGGGCCGACGGGTTGCGCGGCATCCGCATGCAGCCGGTCCTGGGCCGGTGGGACTTCGATTTCATCGGCCAGACGGCCTATTGGTATGCCTGTGCCGTGCTGGCCGTGGTCTTTGCCCTGCTGGTGCTGATCTCGCGCTCGCCCTTCGGCCTGTCGCTGCGCGGCATCCACGAAAGCCCCGAACGGATGGAGGCCATCGGCGCGCCGATCTACCGGCGCCGGGTGCTGGCCTATGCCATCGGCGGGGCGATCGCCGGGGTGGCCGGGGCGCTGACCGCCCAGATCACCCAGCTGGTCAGCCTGGAGACCTTTGCCTTTGCGCTGTCGGCCGAGGCGCTGATCATGCTGATCCTGGGCGGGACCGGCCGGCTGTACGGCGCGGTGATCGGCACGGTGATCTTCATGACCGTCCATCACACGGCGGCGGCCAATGATCCGTTCAACTGGCTCTTTGTCATCGGGGCGATGGTCCTGGCGGTGGTGTTCTTCCTGCCGTCCGGCCTGATCGCCCTGCCCACGGCCTTGGGCCGTCTGTTCCGGGGAGGTCGCCATGCAGGGTCTTGAGGTTCGTGGCCTGTCCAAGCATTTCGGCGGGCTGGTCGTGTCGGAGAACATCGATTTCGACCTGCCGCCGGGCGCGCGCAAGGCGCTGATCGGGCCCAATGGCGCGGGCAAGAGCACCTTTGCCAACCTGGTCACCGGCATCCTCGCCCCGTCGGGTGGCACGATCCGCTTTGACGGGCGCGACATCGCCGGGCTGAACGAGGCGCAGCGGGTCAGGCTGGGCATCGCCAAGACGTTCCAGATCACCACGCTGTTCCCGCGCCTGACCGTGCGCGAGAACCTGCGCCTGCCGATCCTCGAACGCGAGGGGCTGGGGTTCCGCATGTTCCGCCCGGCCGGTGGAGACCCGGGGATCGAGGCCGAGGTCGCCGCGCTGATCGCCCAGTTCGGCCTGGATGCGCTGGCCGACCGGCCGGTGCTGGACCTGGCCTATGGCCAGCAGCGGCTGGTGGAAATGGCGCTGACGCTGGCGCTGAAACCGCGGGTGCTGATCCTGGACGAACCGGCGGCCGGGGTGCCGTCGAGCGAGACCCACCTGATCACCGATGCCATCGACCGGCTGCCCGACGACCTGGCCGTGCTGGTGATCGAACATGACATGGACCTGGTGTTCAAGGTCGCCCGATCGATTGTCGTGCTGGTGCAGGGGCGCATCCTGACCGAAGGCACGCCGCAGCAGATCGCGGCCCATGCGCAGGTGCGCGAACTCTACCTGGGAGGCGGACATGGCTGAGCCGGTTCTGGAACTTGACGGGGTCACCGCCGGATACGGGCCGACCCATGTGCTGCGGGGCATCGACCTGGCCGTTGCTCCGGGCGAACGGCTGGCCGTGATCGGGCGCAACGGGGCGGGCAAGACAACCCTGCTGAACACGGTGATGGGGCTGACCCGGATGCATGCCGGCACGGTCCGCCTGCGGGGCCAGCCGCTGGGCCGCCTGCCACCCTACCGGCGCAATGCGCTGGGGCTGGGGCTGGTGCCGCAGACCCGGGACATCTTTCCGTCGCTGACCGTCGAGGAAAACCTGCTGGCCGCGATGCGCGGCGATGCCACGCTGGACGAGGCCTATGCGCTGTTCCCCCGGCTGAAGGAACGGCGGCGCAACGGCGGCACCCAGCTGTCGGGCGGCGAACAGCAGATGCTGGCCATTGCCCGGACGCTGATGACCCGGCCCGGGGTCATCCTGCTCGACGAGCCGTTGGAAGGCCTGGCCCCGGTGATCTGCGACCAGCTGATGGCCGTGTTCGAAGACCTGGCCGCGGACGGGCGCCGGGCGGTGGTGCTGGTGGAACAACATGCCGAGGCCGCCCTGGCCTTTGCCACCCGCGCGGTGCTGATGGTCGGCGGCACGATCGTGCACGACGGGCCGGCCCGCGCCTTGCGGGACGACCCCGGGCTGCTGCACCGCCACGTCGGCCTGGCGCTGGCCGATTGATCAAGGAGGAGAGAGATGACGCTCATCGAAGGGCACAGGCCCATCACCCCGGCGGATGGCATCCCGGTCTGGGATGTCGATCCGTATGATGCCGATATCCTGCGCGATCCGGCCGGCTATTACGGCCGCCTGCGCGAGCTGGGCGAGGTGGTCTATATCCCGCGCTACAGCGTGCTGGCCGTCGGCCGGTACGAGACCACGCGAAAGGTCTTCAGCGACCACGACAACTTCCTGTCCTCGCGCGGGGTCGGGCTGAACGATTTCAAGCTCGAAGATCCCTGGCGCCCGCCGTCGATCATCCTGGAAGTCGATCCGCCCGATCACACGCGCACGCGCAAGGTCATGTCGCGGGCGCTGTCGCCCCGGGTGGTCAAGACCTTCGGCGATCTCTTCCGCAGCGCGGCCGAGGCCATTGTCGACGACCTGCTGAAAGTTGGCACCTTCGAGGCGGTGACCGACCTGGCCGAGCGCTTTCCGACAACGGTGTTCCCCCGGGCCGTGGGCATGCGCGACGTCAACGCCCGCCACCTGGTCGATTACGGGGCCATGGTCTTCAACGCCGTGGGGCCGGACAATGCCCTGCGCCGGGCGGCGATGGCCCATGCCGGCGAGATCGTGCCCTGGATCACCGCCGCCTGCGCCCGCGACCGGCTGTCGGACGACGGGCTGGGCGCCATGGTCTATGCCGCCGCCGACAGCGGCGAGATCACCGAGGCCGAGGCGGGCATGCTGGTGCGGTCCTTCCTGTCGGCCGGGGTCGACACGACGGTCACCGGGATCGGCAACGCTCTGTGGTGCTTCTCGCGCCATCCCGACCAATGGGAGCGGCTGAAACAGGACCGGTCGCTGATCCGCCCGGCCTTCGAGGAGGTGCTGCGGATGACCTCGCCGGTGCATACCTTCGGGCGCACCGCCGGCCGGGCGACCGAGATCGCCGGCCACCCGGTCGAGGAAGGCACCAAGGTGCTCTGCGTGCTGGGCGCGGCCAATGGCGATCCGGCCAAGTGGCCCGAGCCCGAGGCCTTTCGCATCGACCGCCGGCCCGTCGGCCACCTGGCCTTTGGCGCGGGCATCCACGGCTGTGTCGGCCAGAACATCGCCCGGGGCGAGCTGGAGGCCATCCTCGGCGCGCTGCTGGACCGGGTCGACCGCATCGAACCGGCCGGCCCGGCGGTCTGGCGCCCCAACAACGCGATCCGCGCGCTGGACAAGCTGCCGGTGACGCTGGTCCCCAAGTATGGAGAGAGCCCATGGTCAAGGTGACCTTTATCGCCCATGACGGCGAAACAACCCATGTCGAGGCCGAGCCCGGCGACACGGTCATGAGCGTGGCGATTGCCGAGGGGATCGACGGCATCGTCGCGGAATGCGGCGGGTCGATGATGTGCGCGACGTGCCATTGTTACGTCGACGACGGCTGGGCCGACCGGACCGGCCCGCGGATGGACGGCGAGGACGACATGCTGGACAGCGCCGTCTGCGAGGTGACCCCGGCCTCGCGCCTGTCCTGCCAGATCCGCCTGACCGAGGCGCTGGACGGGCTGGTCGTGCGCCTGCCGGAGGACCAGGTGTGACGGACGGCCATGTCGTGATCATCGGGGCCGGGCAGGGCGGCACCCAGGCGGCGATCTCGCTGCGCCAGGAGGGCCATGCCGGGCCGATCACCCTGATCGGCGAGGAACCCGGGCTGCCCTACCAGCGCCCGCCGCTGTCCAAGGCCTTTCTCAAGACCGGCGAGGCCGGCAAGCTGGCCCTGCGCCCCGGCCATTTCTTCGCCAAGAAGGACATCACGCTGCGCACCGGCCTTCGGGTGGGCGCCATCGACCGGGCGGCCCGGCGGGTGCGGCTGGATGCGGCGGAAGGGCCGGATGGGGGCCGCGAGCTGGGCTATGACCACCTCATCCTGGCGACCGGCACGCGCAACCTGGTGCCGCCGATCCCGGGCATTTCGCGAGCCCTGGGGCTGCGCACGCTCGACGATGCCCGGGCCCTGCGCCGGGCGCTCGACCGGCCCCGGCGGGTGGCGGTGATCGGCGGCGGCTTCATCGGGTTGGAATTTGCCGCCGTTGCCCGGGCCCTGGGCCATGAGGTCACCGTGGCCGAGGCCGCGCCCCGGCTGATGGCCCGCGTGGTCTCGCCCGAGATGTCCAGCGCCTTTGCCACGCTGCACCGGGGGCTGGGCACCGGGCTGGTTCTGGGGCAGCCGGTGGCCGAGGTCACCGACGGGGGCATTCTGCTGGCCGATGGCACGGCCATTGCCGCCGACCTTGTCGTGCTGGCTGCCGGGGTGCGGCCCAACACCGAACTGTCCGAGGCCGCAGGCCTGCCGGTCGACAATGGCATCCGTGTCGATGCCCGGCTGCGCACCGCCGATCCGGCCATCCATGCCCTGGGCGATTGCGCGGCCTTTCCCGATCCGGTCAGCGGCCGGCCCGTGCGGCTGGAAAGCGTGCAGGCCGCCACCGATCACGCCCGGTCCATCGCACGCGCGATTGCCGGTTCCGGGGGAGCGGAGTATGCGGCGGTGCCCTGGTTCTGGTCCGACCAGGCCGATTGGAAACTGCAGATCGCCGGGCTGGCCCGACCGGAGGACGACAGCCTGGCCCTGACCGACAAGCTGGTCCTGCGCTTCCGCGCGGATCAGCTGGTTGCCGTCGAAACGATCAACGACGCCCGCACCCACATGGCGGCGCGCCGTCTGCTGGCCCCGGGGCAGGCCCCGGCCCGTGACAAGCTGGCGGCCAGGGATTATGACCTGACCACGTTTTGACGGAAGGACAGGCGCAACGTGACCGCATTGCCCCAGGATCGCATTTCCAGCCCGACACGCCTGCGCGACGGGCAGCAGATACTGGATATCGATCACTATGCGCCGTTCCTGCTGAACGCCGTCAGCAATGCCTGGCAGCGCCAGACCTCGGCGATCTACCGGGCCCGCTTTGGGCTGGGCATCGTCGATTGGCGGGTGCTGGCGATGCTCAACATCGAACCCGAGATCACGGCCAACCGGGTCTGCGAGGTGATCCGCCTGGACAAGGCCGCGGTCAGCCGCTCGCTCAAGCTGCTGCATGAACGTGCGCTGGTGGCCTATGCGGCCTCGGCCACCGATCCGCGCAAGCGCCGGTGGTGGCTGACCGACAAGGGCCAGGCCATCCATGCCGAGATCCTGGCCATCGCGCTGGAATG